>NZ_JACYWE010000009.1:159556-199162 GCF_014841105.1 Lolliginicoccus lacisalsi | reverse complement strand
AGCGCGACGGTGTCGTCGATGCCGATGCCGTGGCGGGCGAGCTCAGCCGCGAGGAGGTCGGAGCGCGCGTCGAGCTCGCGGTAGGTGAGCGTGCCTGCCTCGTGGCGCACCGCGAGGGCGTCTGGTTGCTCGCGGACCCGATCGCTGATGTCGTCGAGGATGCTGCGCCCGGCATCGCGAGCGGGCGGGCGGGCGAGTGCCGCGAGGGCTTGCTGCTCGACTTCGAGGAGGATCTCCGCATCGCCGATGCGTTCCCGCGGGTGGCGGACGAGCTGCTCGAGCAACTGGATGTAGCGCTGCAGCATCGCGCGGGCGGTGCGCTCGGTGAAAAGGTCGGTGGCGTAGGTGATCTCGATGTCGTAGCCGGCGTCTCCCGCGGCGCCGCTCATCAGGCCCTCGCTGAGGGTGAACTGCAGGTCGAACTTGGCGGTCCCCGTCTCGATCGCGCGGGCGGAGACCTCGAGCCCGCCGAGCTGCACCGCCGGGATCGCGAGGTTCTGGTAGGTCAGCAGCACCTGGAACAGCGGCGCATGAGCTGCTGTCCGGGCGGGGTCGATCGCGTTCACGATCATTTCGAACGGCACATCGAGCAGCTCGAACGCCGCGGCATCGCGGGCCCGCACGTCGGCCAGGTGCTCGTCGAAGGTCCGGCTCGCGACCACCGGGGTGCGCAGCACCGCGGTATTGACGAGCAATCCGACGAGATCGTCGAGGGCGGCGTCGCCGCGTCCCGCCACGGGCGATCCGATGGTGATGTCGTCCTGGCCGCTGATGCGCTGGAGCAGCACGCCCAGCGCGGCGTGCACCACCATGAACGGCGTGGCCCGATGGGCCCTGGCGAGCTGCTCGATCGCGTGGTGCAGCGGCGCGTCGATGGTGCCCCGCACCGTGGCGCCCGCGCCGGAGAGCACGCTCGGGCGCGGCTTGTCAGTGGGCAGGGCCAGCGCCTCGGGAAGGTCGTCGAGGATCGTCCGCCACTGGTCGAGCTGCTGGCCAGCCAGGCTGCCCGGGTCGCCCGGGTCGCCGAGCATCTCCCGCTGCCAGAGGGTGTAGTCGACATACTGCGCGGGAAGGGGCGCCCAGCCGGGGGCGGAGCCCGTGCGCCGGGCCTGATAGGCAACCATGATGTCGCGGGCGAGCGGCCGCATGGAGGAGCCGTCAGCGGCGATGTGGTGCGCGACGAGCACCAGGAGGTGGCGATCCGGTGCCTCGCGCAGCAGCACGGCCCGCCAGGGCAGCTCGCGGGTCACGTCGAAGCCCTGGGACGCGTGCGCCGCCATGCGCTGCTCGGTGGCGGCTGGCTCGACGTCCTCGATGATCATTCGCGGTGGCGTCCCGGCAGCGCGGATGAGCTGCACCGGACCATCACCGGTATTCGGGTAGGTGGTGCGCAGTGCCTCGTGGCGGTCGCTGATGTCGGTGAGCGCGAGCTCGAGGGCATCGGTATCGAGGTGCCCCTCGAGGACGAGGGCGAACGCGATGTTGTAGAGCGGCGAGGTGGCATCGAGCTGGTTGAGGAACCACATGCGTTCCTGCGCGTGCGAGAGCGGGATGCGGCCGGGTCGGGGCCGGGGCACCAGCGGCGGGCGGCCGGCGCTCGTGCCAGCCTCCGTGGGCGCGCTTGCGAGGCGCGCCGCGAGGGACTCGACGGTGGGATTGTCGAAGAGGTCCCGCACGGTGATGCTGCTGCCGAGCACGCTGTTGATGCGGGAGACGGCCATCGTGGCGTTGAGGGAGTTCCCGCCGAGCTCGAGGAACGAGTCCTGCGCGCCGGGCGTGCTGGTGCCGATGACATCGGCGAAGACCTCCGCGATGGCTTGCTCGGTGCCTTCGCGTGGCGGCCGGGACGGGGTGCTGTCGAGATCAGGCTCGGGCAGCCGGTCACGGTCGATCTTGCCGTTGACGGTGAGCGGCACCTCCTCGAGCGGGATGATGCGGGCGGGCACCATGTGGGACGGCAGGATCGCGGCCGCGTGCGCGCGCAGCACAGCGAGGTCCACCGAAGCGGCCGGGGTGACGTAGGAGACGAGGCGCTGGGCACCGTTGCCGGCACGAGCAGCCACGGTGATCGCGGTCGCCACGGACGGGTGCCGCTCGAGCGCGGCGTCGATCTCGCCGAGCTCGACGCGCAGGCCGCGGATCTTGATCTGGTGGTCGCGGCGGCCTATGTAGGAGAGCTCGAGGTCGCCTCCGGAGCCGCGCACCCACCGCACGCGGTCGCCGGTGGAATATAGCCGCGTGCCCGGTGCGCCGAACGGGTTGGCGACGAACGCTGCGGCGGTCAGCCCGGGCCGGGCGTGATAGCCGCGGGCCAGGCCGGGCCCGGTGACATAGAGCTCGCCGGGCACCCCGATGGGGACGGGCCGCAACTGGCTATCGAGGACGACGGCGTCGGTGCCCCGGATAGGGCCACCCATGGTGACGGGGCCCTCCGGCGCGAGCGGATCGGAGATCGCCACCATGATGGTCGTCTCGGTGGGGCCGTAGCCATTGTGCAGGCACCGTCCGGGGGCCCAGCGCGCCGCGAGCGTGGCTGGCACGTCCTCGCCTCCCGCGCACAGGTGCGCGAGGCCCGGCACGGCGCTCGGCGCCATGGTCGCGAGCACTCCCGGGGTGATGAAGGCATGGGTGACATCGTGCTCGCGGATCAGTTCCTCGAGCTGCTCGCCCGCGTAGGTGTCGGTCGGGGCGACGATCAAGCGGGCGCCCGTGCCGAAGGCCAGGAGGTACTCCAGCACGGCGGCGTCGAATCCCGGCGACGAGACGTGCAGGACGCGGCTCGCGGGCGTGACGCGGTAGCGCTGCTGCTGCTCGTCGCGGAAGTTCGCGAGCCCGCGGTGGGTGACCGCCACGCCCTTGGGGGTTCCCGTCGATCCGGAGGTGTAGATCAGGTAGGCGCAGGAATCCGCCGCGGGCTCGCGCGGCGCCTCGCTGGCTGCGAGGGGCTCGCGGGACTGCTGGTCGATGCGTTCACGCGTGGCGGGATCATCGACGACGATCCAGTCGATGGTGGAGGGGAGGCTACCTCGGTGCGCGGTCGTCGTGATGCCCACGGCGGCGCCCGCGTCGGCGAGGACATGCTCGATGCGGGCACGGGGATAGCGGGGGTCGAGGGGCAGGAACGGCGCGCCACTGCGCGCGATCGCCCACATCGCCACGAGCGCCTCCCAGGAGCGCGGCAGGGCGATCGCGACGGGCTGCTCGGCGAGCTCAGCGGCGGCTCGGGCACCGGAGGCGCCGAGGCGGGCGACGAGGTGCCGCGCGAGCTGGCTGGATGCCTGGTCGAGCTGCCCGTAGCTATAGATCTGGCCACGGTCGGTGACCGCGGGCGCGGCGGCGTGCTGCCGCGCGGTGGCGGCGAGGATCTCGCCGAGCGGGATGGGTGGCGATGCGGGTCGTCCGTGCACCGGCGCGAGCGCGGCCCGCTGCTCCTCCTCGAGCACGTCGGTGTCGCGCACCAGCATGGACGTGTCGCTGGTGATGGCCGCGAGCAGGCCCCGCATGCCCTGGAGCAGGGCGCGCGCATCCTCCTCGGTGAAGATGGCTCGCTGGTACTTGGCGCGCAGCGTGATCCCGTCCTCGACGAGAGCGACCAGCGCGAAGGGGTAGTGCGTCGCGTCGGCGACGCGGATGCCGCGGATCCTCATGCCTGCGAGGTCTGTCTCGGCGGTGAGCCCGGCACGGGCCACCGGGTAGGACTCGAACACTGCCAGGGTGTCGAACTCGGCTGCGTCGCCCACGGCCGCGACGATGGCGGCGAGGTCGGTGTGGTGGTGGTCGAGCATGCGGGCCTGCTGGTCATGGACGCGGCGCAGCAGGTCGGTGATGGTGTCGGCCGGGTCGATCCGGACCCGGACCGGAACGGTGTTGATGAACAGCCCGATGGTGTGGTCGATGCCTGGCAGGTCGGTGGGGCGGCCGGAGACGGTCGCGCCAAAGACCACGTCGTCGCGGTCGAGGAGGCGAGCGATGAGCAGCCCCCACGCCGCCTGGACGATGGTGTTGGTGGTGATGTTGAGCGATCGGGAGGTCTCCTCGATGGCCGCGACGAGGTCCTCGGGCAGGTCGGCGTCGAGATCGGCGGGCTCCTCGGCGACACCGACGGCCTGGCCCAGCGGCGCGAGCAGCGTCGGCTCGGCGCTGCCCTCGAGCAGGCGCGACCAGGCCGCGACGGATTCCGCGCCAGGCCTGGCCTGGAGCCACTCGAGATAGTCGCGGTAGGACCGCCCCTGCGGTGCCGGCGCGCCCGACGGACCGAGGACGTAGAGGGTGAGCAGGTCGCGCACGAGCAACGGCAGCGACCACCCATCGACAAGGATGTGGTGGCAGGTGACGATCAGCGACTGCTCGCCCTCGCGGGAACGGGCGAGCACGAGGCGCAGCAGGGGTGGGTCGGCGAGGTCGAACGGCGCGCGCCGCTGCTCGTGCTCGAGGTCCGCGAGCGCTGCTGGACCCGCGAGGTCGTCGATCACCGTCCATGGCGCGGGCGCCTCGTGCACGATCACTTGCCGGGGTGCTCCCGAGGCGCTTCCGGTACCGGCCGGGAACGCCGCGCGCAGCGCGCCGTGGCGGACGAGCAGCTCCTGCGCGGCATCGTGCAGGCGGTCGGCGTCGATCGTGCCGGCGAGCTCCAGGATGATCTGGGTGGTGTACACATCGCTTGCCGGTCCGGAGAGCTCGGCGTGGAAGCGCAGGCCCGCCTGCAGCGGCGCGAGCGGCACGATGTCATCGATGCGGCGGTAGCGGCGCTCGAGATGCTCGATCTCGTCCTGGGTGATCGTGACGAGTGGCACGTCGGAGGGCGTGAGGCCTCCGCTGCCGGGACGGGAGGCGTCCGTCGCGATGGCGCGCATCGCGGTGGTCCAGTGCTCGACGAGGCGGGCAGCGTCGGAGCTGCCCAGAACGCGGGTGGCGTGGTCGAAGCGGGCAACGAGCCGCGGGCCACCCGGTGATTCCTCGATGTAGGCGTTGAGGTCGAGGGCCGCGGCCATGGCCATGGCTGGGTCGGCGAAGCTGTTGTGCTGCGATGCCTCCGCGGCCGGGATCCAGCCCTGCTGGCGCAGCTCATCGGGAATCTCGAAAGTGGTCAGGCGACCCAGGTAGTTGACGCTGGCCTGCGGCGCGGTCGTGGTGCCCTCCGGCGCGGCGCCCGCGGTTCCGGGATAGCGGAGCAGCCCGTAGCCCATGCCCTTGCCAGGGATGGCGGCGATCCGCTCCTTGATGCGCTTGAGGGCATCCCCGATGGGTGGTCGCGCGGCAAGGGCGGCCTCGACGTCGATATCACCGAGGCCGAGCCGCACCGGGTACAAGGAGGTGAACCAGCCCACCGTGCGGGAGGGATCCGCGCCGGGCAGGATCGACTCCTCGCGGCCATGCCCCTCGGTGAGCACGGCGACGTCAGTGGGGGCGATTCCGTGCTCTGCCCGGAGCTGGTTGATGCTGAGCGCCAGCGCGGTCATGATCGCGTCGTTGATGCCAGCACGGTAGGCGGCGGGGAGGCGCTCGAGCAGCGCGGCGGTCACCTCGGGGGGGAGCGACGCGCGGATCGTGCGGGACGTGGCGACCGTATCGCGGCGGGGATCGAACGGCACGTCGAGGATCGGGATCCCTGCCGTGGCTAGCTGCTCCCGCCAGAGCTCCAGAGAACCGTCGGCGCGGTGCTCCTGGGCAAGCTCGGCGAGTCCGTGCGCCCAGCGGCGCAACGACGTCCCGCCACGGGGCGAGGCTTCCGCGCTGGTTGGCTGGACGGCGCTGGCCCGCGCGCGCTCGGCGCCGATCATCGCGAGGTCCGGCAGCAGGATCCTCCAGGAGACCCCGTCGATCGCGAGGTGATGGGCCACGATCAACAGCCGCCCTGGCTCTCCGGGCCGGGTGAACCACACGAGCTGGAGGATCACGCCCGCGAGCGGGTCGAGCCGCTGGGCCGCCGCGGCGAGCTGCTCGCCCACGAGGCGATCGAACTCGTCGCTGCCGGGCACCGCGCTCGCGACGATGTGCTGGAGCAGCGGGGCGACCCTGCTCTCCCCCGGCTGGCGGATCATGAGCCGCGCTGCGCCCCCGGGATCGACGAGGATCAGCCGCAGTGCATCGTGGCGGTCGACGAGATCCTGGAGGACATGCTCGATATCGCTGCGGGTGGCGGTCTCCGGCGTGGTGACGAGAACTGCCTGGCTGTAGCTGCTGTAGGTGCCGCGCTCGAGCATCCAATGGCCGTTGGGCAGCAACGGGGCGGTGCCCACGGGACCGCCGGGCAGCTCGGCCAGGCGGGGCTGCGAGGCGTGGTCGTCCCGGATGGCGACCTTCGCGAGCTCAGCGACGGTCTGGCGCTCGAAGACCTGCCGGGGAGTGATCAGGTATCCGGCGTCGCGCGCCCGGGAGACGAGCTGCATGGAGATGATGCTGTCGCCGCCGAGGGCGAAGAACGAGTCCTCGACGCTTATGGCCTCGATGCCGAGCACTTGCGCCATGATGTCCGCGAGGGCCTTCTCGGCCGGTGTCCGGGGTGCCACTTCGCCGGCGCTCGTCGTGCCTGGCGCGGGCGCGGGAAGAGCGTTGCGATCGACCTTCCCGCTCGCGGTGAGCGGCATGTCATCGAGCAGGACGATCGCATCGGGGACCATGTACAGCGGCAGCGCGCTGCCCACCCACGATTGCAGGTCGGCGACGCTCGTGCCGGGACTGGCAAGGACTACGTGGGCGATCAGCCGCTGGCCGCGATCGGTGGCTCGCACCGTCGCCACGGCATTGGTGACGTCGGGATGCGCGGCGAGCACGGCCTCGATCTCGCCGAGCTCGATGCGCTGGCCGCGGATCTTGACCTGGTAGTCGGTGCGGCCGATGTAGTCGAGCATGCCGTCGTCGCGCCACCGCACCAGGTCGCCGGTGCGGTACATGCGCGTGCCGGGAGGGCCATGCGGCGAGGCGATGAAGCGGTCCGCGGTGAGGTCGCCGCGGCCGTGGTAGCCGCGCGCGATCTGCGCGCCGGCGAGGTACAGCTCCCCGGCCGCGCCGATGGGGACCGGTTCGAGGAATCTATCCAGCACGTACGCCTGCGCGTTGGCGACGGGCGCGCCGATGGGCACGGACCGGTGCGGCATCATGTCGATGCGCGCGGCCGTGGCATGCACGGCGAACTCGGTGGGGCCGTAGAGGTTGTGCAGATGGGCATTGCTGAACTGGTGGAAGCGCGCGGCGAGGTCCGCCGGCAGCGCCTCTCCGGCCGCGAGCACGAGGCGCAGCGACTGGCAACGGCCGGAGTCGGCGCTGGCGACGAACGCGGCCAGCATCGACGGCAAGAACGAGGTCGCGGTGACCGCGTGCCGCTCGATCAGCCCCGCGAGCTCCACGGGATCCCGGTGCGCGTCGGGAGAGGCGACGATGACGGTGCCGCCGCTGAGCAGCGGCACGGTCATCTCCCACAGCGACACATCGAACGTCGACGGCGTCTTGTGGAGGATGACGTCATCGTTGCCGAACCCGTAGTGGTCGATCAGCCAGGCCGCCTGGTTGACGATGGCGCAGTGGCTGACCGCCACGCCCTTCGGCTTGCCCGTCGAGCCGGAGGTGAAGAGGACGTAGGCGAGCGATCCGGGCAGGACCGGGCCGCGCAGCTCGCTGGGGCGCAGCGCGCTCGTATCGTGGGACCGCACGCGGTCCTCGACCCCCGCGTCGTCGACGGCCATGATCGGCTCGCCCCGGTGCGCGATAGCAGGAAGGTCCGCCTTCTCGATGAGGATGCACGTGGGCGCGGCCGAATCAATGACGTGGTCGATGCGTTCGCGCGGATGATCCGGATCCACGGGAACATAGGCGCCACCAGCCTTCAGGATCGCCCAGAACGACACCAGCATGGCCGCGGAGCGCCGCTGTGCCACGGCCACGCGCTGCTCCGGGCCCACTCCAGCCTCGATGAGCAGGCGCGCGAGCCCGGACGACCTCTGGTCGAACGCCTCATAGGTCCAGCGGGACGTGTCGTCGATGATCGCGCTGGCTCGGGGCGTTCGCTGAGCGGACCGGGCCAGCATGCCCGGCAGCGTGGCATCGCCGGGGATGCCGAGTCGTCGCTGGTTCCAGACCGTGAGCACGAGGGCGCGCTCGTTGTCATCGAGCAGCGGGATGGCGGTGGCCAGCGTGCCGGGGTCCGCGACGGCGAACCGGCGGAGCAGCTCCATGAACCGGTGATAGTGGCGGTCTAGCTCCGCCGCGCTGTACCGCTCGGGGTTGGCCTCCAGATCGATGTGCGTGCGCGCCGTGCCCGAGGACGAGTACATGTTGACGGCGAGATCATCGACCGGCCCGGTGGAGAGCACGTTGATGCGTCCCACGACGTCACCGAACCGCACATCGGGCCGGAACATCATGATGTTGACCATCGGCCCGAAGAAGCTGCGATCCGCCGCCGCCGGACCATTGCCGCGCTGGATATCCTCGAAACGGTACTGCTGGTGCCGCAGCGCCCCGACCAGTTGCGTCTGCGTCGACTGCAGCAGCTCACCGATCGTGGTCCCGGGGCGCACGGACAACCGCAGCGGGACGATGTTGGACATCATCCCCCCGGAGGCGCGGGCCGACCGGGTGGTGCGCGCGGTGACAGGCAGGCTCAGCACGATCTCGTCCTGCCTCGTGAACTGCGCGAGGTAGGTCGCGAGCGCGGCGATGGAGAGGGGCGCGATGGAGCTGTTGAACCGTCGCGCGGATTCCTCGAGGCCCTGCTCGAGATCAGCATCGAGGGGCGCCGAGGCGATCCGGCTGACGGCGCACGCGGGGGCGGAGCGCGTGGCGAGGGAAGCGGGGTCGGGCAGGTCCTCGGTGTAGGCGCGCCAGTACTCCTCGTCGCGGCTGCGCCGCGTGGAGGTGGCGTAGGCGGCCTCATCCTCCTGCAGCTCCTGCAGCGAGTTGGCGGGAACGGGCTTGGCGGGCACGCCCTCGAGCAGTGCCCCGTAGATCGTGGCGGCCCGATTGAGCAGGGTGTTCGCGCCGAAGCCGTCGATGGTGACGTGATGCATCCGCGTGTACCACCAGTGGCGGCCCTCCTCGACGGTCAGGAGGTAGGAGACGGCGAGGCGGTCATTGACCATGTCGATCGGCGTGGAGCTATCCTGCCGCATGAACGCATGCGCTGCTGATCGCGGCTCAGGCTCGTGGGAGAAGTCGATCGGGACGATGTGGTCATCGATCCCGGGATCCACGAGCTGGTACGGGGTGCCGTCGGACTCGATGATCCTCAGGTAGCCGGAACCCAGCTCCCGGCCAGCCTGCTCCGCCGCCGCGCTGAGCAGCGCCCGGTCGATCGGCCCATCGAACTCGATGTACATGGCGATGTTCAGCGGCACGTCGGGATTCACCCGCTGGGCCAGCCACATGCCATGCTGCGCCGGCGACAGGGGAAATGCCTGCGGGGGCACTGCGCCACCAGGCCCGCCGCCCAGTGCTGCCTCTTCCATGCGGCTCCTTATCGCTGCCCCGTTCGTGCCCGCATCGTGCATGCCCTACGGAGCTGTGGCCGCTAGCCATCCCGGATGGCAACCGCCAGATGGCCACGCGGCCTGTGACCACCAGCACTCCATGCATGTACGTTACAACTACTTCACACTATGTCTGAAAAGTGACAGGGATACTGTATCTATCACACTGCTAGTGCTAGGGAGGATGCCCGGCACGGCGTCGTCCTGCTAGCCCCCGCACGGCGGGCAAACCGCGAGAACGGAGGATCGTTGCGCCCGGACGAGCATGCGCCCGACGAGCCCGTCGATGACGAGCCGCTGACCGAGACCACCCGGCCCGACGAGAGATTCACGCTAGCGAGCGAGCGCACATTCCTTGCATGGATCCGCACCTCCCTCGGCCTCATGGTCGCTGGGATCGCGCTCATCCACGTCGTTCCCGAGTTCGCCAACGAGACCATCCGCAGCCTCATCGGCGGATTGCTCGTTGTGCTCGCTGGCACCGCCGCCGCGGCCGGTCTCTCGCGCTGGCATGTCGTCGAGCGAGCCCTGCGCACGGGCTCCGACATGCCCGGCAGCAAGCACCTCGTGGCACTGACAACGGTAGTCGTGCTCGTCTCCGCCATCGCCGTGATCGCCATCATCGCCGACGCCCTCTCCGCCTGACCATGCCAGGCCAGCCCGGCACGCCGCCGCCGGAACCACCTCGCGCCGGGGACTCGATCGCGCTCGCGCAGCGCGTGGTGGCCCTGCTCGAATCAGGGGCGCGGCAATCCACCTACAAGCTCGCCACGCTGCTCGCCCTGATCGATGAGGCCGTGGAGAACCCCGTGCCGGAATCCGCCGAGCTAGCTGTCGCCATCCCCAGCCTCGCGCAGCGTGTGATCGGCTACTACTGGCCCCAGGTGCGCCCCTACACCACCGGCGGCCCGCTCCGGCAGGGATGGCCCCAGGGGTCCGCGACAAGACCGGATGGCGGCATGCCCCGCATTCCGCGGCTGATCGAGGAGGCACGCGCCGCGCTCCGCGCCGAGGGGCACGTCACCGCCGACCGTGCGAGAGAGTCAGGTTCCAGGGTGTATCAGCTCCTCGTCCGCGATGTCGCGCACCAGCTCGCCCGCAACCCGCTGACCTACCTGCAGACCCCCGTGCGTGCTCCGCAGGGCGTGACCACCGACTTGCTCTTCGATGCCAGCGGGTTCCATAACTCCATCAGCCGCGCCGCCCTCGACGCCCACGGCCCGCTCGTCCTTCGCCCCGGCGTGGCCGCCGCGCTGCGCGAGTGCGCTCCCCTGCTGCGCCCGGTCGTCGAGATGACCTGGATCGCCGATATCGTCCGGTTCAACGCGACCGAGCTCGACCACGACGATCTCGCGGGATTCCTCTTCGGCGCCGACCGCTCCTCGCTCATCCGGCTGCACGACCCCCTGCGCGACATCCAGCATGGCCGATGCTTCTACTGCGCCGCCCCGCTGCGGGCCACGCCCCACGTCGACCACGTCCTGCCCTGGTCGCGCGTACCGCTGGACGGCACCGCCAACCTCGTGCTCACCGACGCGCGCTGCAACAGCAACAAGCTCGCCATGCTGCCAGTGCGCGATCACCACGAGCGCGCCATCGGGCGGCCGGAGACGCTGCTGCGCGACCTCTCCGAGGCCTCTGGGCTGCCCGTCCTGCTCGACCGCACCACCGACGCCGGGATCGGCATCTACACCACGATCCCCACCGGAACGCTGCTGTGGCGGGGCCGCGGCTCCTACGAGATCCACCAGCGGCGCCGCGGCACAGGCTAGGCGTGCCAAGCCGGGGCTGCTAGCCCGCCACGGGCATGGCGGCTTCGCTGATCGCCTCAAGGATCAAGCCATGCTCGAATCCGCCCCGCTCGGCGCGCTTCTGCGCGGCCACGAGCTCCAGCTCGAGCCGGCCATGGCCATGCTGCGCGAGCAGCGAGAGCAGTACCTCATACAGGTCCGCGGCCTCGTCGAGCACCTCGTCGGGCTGGGCCGCGGTCAGCTCGGAGCATTCCTCCCCCAGCTTGCGCAGCAATGCCGCACGCCGCTCCTCGCCATCGACGACATGCACCCGCGGTTCCCTCCCGGAAGCGCGGATGATGTGCGGGATGTGGTCGCGTACCAGCTTGCTCATGACCACGATTTCTACCCGACGAGCCGGGCCACGGGACCAGAACGCCAAAGTTGGCGCCCGCGTGACGCTCCGGGGACCCCGTGCGGACGGCGCCCGACCGGCGCGGGCGGTATTGTCATGCCAGCGAGCCGACGGACCAGGGAGGGATGAGCACGATGGCCGATGATCCGCGCTCTACCCGCCCCAGCGTGCCCGCGACCGAGCGAGCCGCGCCGACTCCGCGCGATATTCGCCGCTGGCGGCGCTACCTCGCCAATGAGCGCGCCGAGGCCGCGGTGTACATGGATCTCGCCGAGCGCCGCACCGGCGAGGAGCGGGAGATCCTGCTCGCCCTCGCCCACGCGGAGGGCCGCCACGAGGCACACTGGCGACGACTCCTCGGCGACCACGTCGGCATGCCCCTGCGCGGCGATATCCGCACCCGCATGCTCGGCTTCCTCGCCCGCCGCTTCGGCTCGGTGTTCGTGCTCGCGCTGGTCCAGCGGGCCGAGAAGCGATCGCCCTACGCCTCGGATACCGATGCCACCAGCGCGATGACCGCCGACGAGCACATCCACGAGGAGGTCGTGCGCGCCCTCGCCACCCGGGGACGCAACCGGCTATCGGGGACCTTTCGCGCGGCCGTGTTCGGCGCCAACGACGGGCTGGTTTCCAACCTCGCGCTCATCCTGGGCTTCGCCGGCAGCGGCGTCGGCAACGATGTCATCCTGCTCGCGGGCGCGGCCGGCCTGCTCGCGGGCGCGATGTCGATGGCGGCGGGCGAGTACATCTCGGTGCGGTCGCAGCGCGGGCTGCTCGAGGCGTCCACGCCTAGCCCCCACACGAGGGAGGCGGTGCCCGACCTCGACGTCAACGAGAACGAACTAGCACTTGTCTATCGAGCGCGCGGAATGTCCCCGGCCGAGGCCGAGCAGCGCGCCACCGATGTCCTCGCGGGGCTCCGCACCGACGATCCCGACGGGCAACCGGGCGCCGATTCGCACGTGACAGTAGGCACGGCGGTGCGTGCCGCGCTGGCGAGCTTTGGCTTCTTCGCTTCCGGAGCCATCATTCCCGTGGTGCCCTACGCACTGGGCATCGAGGGGTTCGCGGCGCTGATCACGGCCTGCGTGCTCGTCGGAATAGCTTTGATCGCGACGGGAGTCGTCGTGGGCCTGCTCTCCGGCGGCCCACCCGCCAAGCGTGGCCTGCGGCAGCTTGGCATCGGCTACAGCGCCGCGGCGGTGACGTACCTACTCGGGCTCGCGTTCGGCACTACCATCGGCTGATCCGTCCGTGGCCTCCCGATCCCCGATGACGATCTCCTCGAGCACCTCCACGGTGGCATCAGCGGCGATCCGGAATGGCTCGAGCACGATGTCGATGCCCGCATCGAGGAGCTCGCGCGCATCCCGCTCGGCACGTGCGGCGACCACGACGCGGCCCCCGAAACCGTGATGGCGCAAGCCATGCAGCAGCGCGAGGTTGGCGTCGGCCACCGGCACGGTGCTAATGACCGCGCGCGCCGATTCCAGTGGCAGCGTCTCGAGGAAGTGGATGTCCTCGGCGCTGCCGTAGACCACGTCCATGCCGTGCTGATGCTGCCGCTTCACCCAGTAGGGGTCGAAGTCGACACCGAGCACCCGCCAGCCGTCGTCGGTGAGGCGCTCGGCGATCCGTCCCCCGAACCGGCCGAGCCCATAGAGGATCACATCGTATTGCTTGCTCTCGGGCTCGACCCGGCGAGTCTCGCCGTTGGTACGCTCGAATCGCTCGAGCCAGGGACCGATCCGCGCGAAGATCTGGTGCGAGTAGAGGATCAAGTAGGTGGATCCGCCAATGGTGATCAGGCCGACCACGGTGATCAGGCTGACCGTCGAATTCGTGATGTGCCCCAGGCTGAGGCCGAGCGCGGCAAGGATCAGCGAGAACTCAGAGATCTGCGCCACCGTGAGTCCCGCAAGAAAACCCACCTTCACCGGATACCGCATCAGCGACATGATCACGATCACGATCAGTGGATTGCCAATCAGCACGAACACCGAGAACACCAATGCCTCGGCGATCTGGGTGCCCGCATCGGTGAATTCCAGCTGCGCGCCGAGCGCGAGGAAGAAGAACAGCAGCAGGAAGTCTCGCAGGCTGACCAGCCGTGCCCCGAGAGCATCCCGGTACGGGGTGGATGCCAGCGACATCCCCGCGAGGAACGCGCCGACCTCGGAGCTGAAGCCCAGCAGATCGCTGACCGCCGCGATGGACACCGCATACGCGACGCCAAACAGCACGAGCAGCTCCTGGGAGCGTGCCACCGTATGCAGCAAGCGCGGTAGCACCACCTTCATCAGCAGGTAGATCCCTGCCACGAGCGCGACGCCCTTGCCGAGCACCAGAGCGATGTCGGTGGGCATCGAGCCGCTGGACTCCTGACCGAAAGCCGTGAGCGCGATCATGACCGCGACGACGACGATGTCCTGGACGATGAGGAATCCGACGGCGATGCGGCCGTGCAGGTGGTCGATCTCGCGCTTGTCGGACAGCAGCTTCACGATGATGATCGTGGAGGAGAAGGTCAGCGCCACCGCGACATAGATCGCGGTCACCGTATCCATTCCGAGCATTCGGGCGATCCCGAACCCAATGATCGAGGTGAATGCCACCTGGCCGAGCCCGGTAGCGAGCGCGACGGGCCCGGTGCTCCGGATCAAATGGATGTCGAGGCGGAGACCCACCAGAAAGAGCAGTATCGCGATGCCCAGGTGAGCCAGGAGCTCGATCGTCCCGTCGGTGGTGACCCAGCCCAGCCCGACCGGACCGACAAGGATCCCGACCCCGATGAACGCCACGATGAGCGGTTGCTTGAGCCGCACGGCGAGCAAGGCGGCAAGAGCGGCCACAGCGAGGATCCCGGCGACCAGAGGGAAGTCATGGACCTGCATCGGCGCATCCATCCGTCGGCGAGCGCTGTCAGGTTTTTACCTTCTCACAGTCCGTCGGCAACGTGGAAGACCGCGCGGCCTACTCGGGCGCCAGAGGTGGCGCTGGCTCCGTGGCGGCCGGCACGAGCCGCACGGGCAACTCCGGGAAGCTGGCCGAGGTATCGATCCGCTGGGGCGCGCCGCCTTCGAGGACCAGGGGCGAACGGTGCGCCACGGTCACGCCGGTGATGTCATAGCACTGCGGCGCGAGCGCGAGCACGATATGCCCGGTCGCTGTCGCGGGCGGGGTGGCATATGCCCCGCCGCGGATGGGGTCGCAGGGCACCAGTTCCAGGCTGGCACCCGGTACAACCGCGCCCGTTCGCGCGTCGAGCACCTTCAGCGAGCCTGCCCGCCAGGCATCGCCGAGGCCCCCGGGCCCGTCGAAGAACCGGATCTCCGCGGGCACCTCCTGGCCGGGACCGTCCACGATCACATGGCGCATCCCCTCGGGCACCGGGTACGCGTTCTCCGGCAATGCCCCGAGGGTGAAGTGGTAGCAGCCTGGAGGCCCGTCGAGGACAAGCCGTCCCTCCGCGTCGGTCGTGCCAGTGATGGTCGTGATCGGACCCACCGGCTCCGGGCTGCCCGGGGCATCGCATGCCTCGAACACGTGGGCATGCACCTCGACACCGCCGACCGGGGAACCGCTCAGCGTGCGGGCGATCACGTCGAGCGTGCCGCGCTCCGCTGCTCCGGCGAGATGCCGGCCATCGGGCTGCTCTGGCGCGACCTCGACGTTCTCCGGAGCGGGTTCTGCTGGTGGCTCGGGTTCTGCTGGTGGCTCGGCTGGTTCCGGGGCTGGATCGGTCGTCGGTTCCGCGGGCGGCGCGGGTTCGGCGGGTTCCGCGGGCGGCGCGGTGTCAGGCGCGGGATGCGCGGGTTCCGCGGGCGGCGCGGGTTCCGCGGGCGGCGCGGGAGCCACGGGAGCAGGGGGACCGTCAAGGATCAGGATCGGAGGCGGCTCCGCCACCGCCCGCGCCGGGGCCGGGGCCGGGGCCGGGGCCGGCACAGGGGCACCCTCGGCTGGCTCGGTCGCCTCGCCGAGCGAGTTCCCGTTGGTCGCGCGAGCGTCATCGGGGGCGGCCTGCTGCCGAGCATCGCTCGACGCCGCACCAGCATCTTCATTGTCAGCAGGGGCTGGTCCAGGTGCGGAATCAAGCGTCAGCGGCCGATAGTTGTACACCATCTCGGTGCCGGTCGAGCCGCACGCGGCCGCGATGAGCGCAGTGCTTCCGGCCGCGAGGGCCAGGGGCAGGCCACGCCAGACCGGGCGTCCCGGCGAGTGCATCGATCTCTTGCCCACGCTGATCACTCCCCTGCTGGTGCTTCTGCGTCAGTTGATATTTCACTCGCTGCGCAGCAGGAATGCACGTTTCTGCGGGTCGTGCCGCGCAAACGACCCTGGATCGTGACTGCACTGTTACCGGCCATTCCCGGTGCGCGACCGCAACAAGTTCTCCTACCCTGTGGAGGACGATTCCTACACCGCCAAATCCTGCGAGGTACCTGTCTTGACGCCATCGTTCGTTCCTCGCGGTGCCCGGATGCTCGCGCGCACCGCCGATGCGGTGCTCGAGGGCACCGTGGTGGGGAGCTTCTCGTCGCTGGGCCTGTCCGCGCGCCGCGCCTTGCCGGCATGGCCGGGCGATCCGGAGCTGCACGCGCTGCGCGACAAGACGGTCCTGGTCACGGGCGCTGGCTCCGGCATCGGCGCGGAGTGCGCCCGCCAGCTAGCGATGCTCGGCGCGCGGGTGCTCCTCGGCGTGCGGACCCCGAGCAAGGGCACAGCAACGGTCTCGTGGATCCGCGCGTCGGTGCCTGGCGCCGACGTGGACGTCGTGGATATCGACGTCGCGGACCTCTCGTCGGTGCGCCGCGCGGCGCGCCACGTGCTCTCCGTCGAGCCTCGCCTCGATGTGGTGATCCACAACGCGGGCGTGCTGCCGAAGGAGCGAGAGCTCACCGCTGACGGTCACGAGGTGACCCTCGCGACGCACGTGCTCGGCCCGTTGCTGCTGTCGGAGCTGCTGCGCCCGGCTCTGCGCGCATCCGGGAGCAGCAGGGTCGTGTTCGTCTCCTCCGGCGGCATGTACACCCAGGGGCTCGCCGTTGATGATCCCGAGTACGCCCAGGGCGAGTACAAGGGCGCGGTGGCGTATGCCCGCACCAAGCGCATGCAGGTGTCTCTGGTGCCGCTGCTCGCGCACCGGTGGGCCGTCGATGGCATCGCGGTGCATGCCATGCATCCCGGCTGGGCGAACACCCCGGGCGTGGTCGATGCGCTCCCGGGGTTCCACAGGCTGATGCGTCCGCTGCTGCGCGACGCCCGGGCGGGGGCCGATACGATCGTGTGGCTCGCGGCCGCGCGGCCCGCCCCGGAGTCCGGGCACTTCTGGCACGATCGCCATCGCCGTTCCGCGTTCCGGCTGCCCGGCACCAAGCATGACGAGCACGATGTGATGCGGCTGTGGGAGTTCTGCCGCGACGCGCTCGACCTGCCGATGCGCTAGCGGCTCAGCAGGTTCCGGGGCCTGAGTTGGCCTGATCGATCAGGATCTCGAACTCGTAGGCCTCGCCCGCAGGAGTGAACCGGGTGGTTCCCGCCGGATTCGTTGGACGCCGGCGTGATGTAGCCGATGCTGCTGGTGTCGCAGCGGTGCAGGCGGAGCCCGAGGCCGTCGATCGGCTCGTTGGGGTCGAGGTCGGTGACGCGCAGGGTGGTGTCGACGACGGACGCGGAGAGGCGCGCGGGGCCGTCGTAGAACCCAATGGAAACGGTCAGCGTGTCAGTGTCCTCCGTGATCTCGCCGCCGTAGAGGCCGGATGGCACGGGCAGGTGGGTGGTGGGAGCTTGTGTCAGTTTGATGCCGTAGCAGCCCGGCGCGAGCCCCTCGATGGTCATCACGCCGTCGGGGCCCGTTCCGCCACGCGCGGCGAACCGAGGATTGAGGTCAGCCCCGGGGCCATCGGAGTAGCACGCATCCATGGCGGAGACGGTGAAACTCGCGCCAGGCACCGGGGCTCCTCGGCCGTTGGCGCTGGCGCTTCGAGCGACGTTCCAGCGATGGGCTCGCTACCGGTGCCGCATGCGGTGGCGAGAACGAGCCCGGGGGCCAGGATGGCAATGGCGAGCGGGTGGACGGAGCGCAAGGGTGCCCCTTTCTCGAGGACGGCATGTTCACCTTGTCATCGCTGCCCCCTAATGATCTTGCTAGCGCTAGCGAGTGATCGGCGCTCTGTGTTCACTCAACTGTGACCTGCCTCGCCCCGCGCCTGTCCCGATCCCTGCCGTTCCAGGCGGGCGAGAGCCTTGCGGAGACCCCGCCGCGCCGATTCCGCGAGCTCGGGGACACGGAGCGCGTTCTCGATCCGGGATGGGGTGATCCCGGCACCAGCGAGCCTGCCGGTCGGGGTGGTGAGCATCCGGAACACCTCGGCGACGGTCACATCGTGCGGGGCGCGGCCGAGCGGCTCGAGCACCCCGCGCGTGGGCACCGTGGCGGGCTCGAGCACACGTGCATAGAACCCGCACCTCCCCGTGTCGATCATGCGCGCGATGATCGACTTGTCCCCGGCATGCATTCCGAGCTTGTAGCAGGGCTCGCGGGGCTGGGTGACCTGGATGATGGCCTCGCCCCAGGCCCACGAATCACCAATGCGGATGGACTCCTCGGAGGCGCCGCTGAGAGTGAGGTTCTCGCCCACGCCACCGTCGTGGAGCAGGTATCCATCCCTGCGCCACAGCGGGTAGTGCTCGGCCGGGTAGAGGTAGATCGCCTTGTCTGGTCCGCCGTGGGCGGCAGTGTCGGCCTGCTCGTCGCCATCAAGGTTGGGCGGGCGCAGCTCGATGGCGCCAGCGTGCACGCGATGCTTGCTGATCCCACTGAGCACCTCCTTGCCTCCCAGCGTGCCGAGCAGCGCGGGCCGCCCGACGTGCACGGCGATGATCCGGAGAGGCTGCGGCGGGCTAGGTTCCACGGGCGCCAAGCCTAGAGATCGTCCTGGAAGTCGGCGAGCGCGAGGCCGGACCCCGTGAGGGTCACGTCCACGCCCTCCTCGGTGACGGTGACCGCGGTGGCGGTGAGGCCCTCGGGCAGGGCTCCCACGGATTGGCTTGTTCCGCCCTTGATGGCATCGGTGACGGCATCCGGCAGGGGAAGGCCCAGCACTTCGGCGTTGCCGAGGTCGACGACCACAGTGCCATCCTGGAGCCGTGGAGTGGCGTCGACGGTGGCGGTGCCGCGCATGAGCTCGACGACGAGCGCTTCGCGCGCGGGCTGGGGCACCACTCCGTCGATGGTGACGCTCACGCCGGGAAGAACGGAGACGTCCCCGCCATCATTCTCCTGGATCGCCTGGAAGATCGTTTCCGCCGTGATGCGCGCGATGACCGTGACCTCACCGGCGATAGGGTTCTCGCGGTCGGTGATATCGACATCGCCGAGGTCGATCTGCAGCGCGGATCCCCGCAGGTCGCCGGTGCCGATGGTGCCACTGTCGATCGACAGGGCATCGATGCGGTCGTCCATCAGCGCGGGCAGCAGGGGCTGCAGCCCGAATGAGGTACTGGGCTCGGATTGCCATGACTCCCCGAGCGGTTGCTGGATCTCCCTGCCCACGATGAAGCGCGCGGCGATCTCCGCGGCTCCCGCGACGATGACGAGAAGCACCAGGAGCGTGATGACGGCCTTGAGCAGCCCGCGCATGGGTGTTCCTTTCCTGTTCTCAATGAAGGGCAGCGCGACCGGTGGTGGACCCCCGGCCGCGGCTAGTGCTGTCGCCGCGCCCGCTCGGCAAGCACAGCGTCGAGGGTGTCCGGCCGGTCAGTGACAATGCCGTCGAGCCCGAGATCGAGCAAGCGGTGCATCTCCGGGGCATCGTTGATCGTCCACGCATGCACCTCGATGCCCAGATCGTGGCACAGCTCGACGAATCGCCGATCGACGACGGTCCGTCCCGCGTACCTCAGCGGGACCTGGGCCATGTGCCCCCAGGCGACCTTGGCGAGCAGCCACCGCGGCGGGCGCAGCGGCGGCGCGAGCCGCGAGCAGGCCCACACCGCAGCCACCCCGGCGCGAGTGAGCGCCGCCGCGGGCAGCCCGCCGCCGCGCGAGAACAACCGGCGCAACCGGTGCAGCCGCCGCGTGGAGAACGAGGCGATGCTGACGCGATCCCGCGCTCCGACCGCGTCGATGGTCGCGACGAACGGCTTGACCGCCGAATCCGACTTGATATCGATATTGAAGCGGGCCTCGGGCAGCTCGCGCAACGCCGTGTCGAGGCGAGTGACCGCCTCGCGCCCATTGACCCGCACATCAGCGAGCTGGTCCCACGAGAGGTCGCGCACCGAGCCTTCCGACCCAGCGACGCGGGCCAGCGTCTCGTCATGGTGCACGATCACCACCCCATCCCGGGTGGCGTGCACATCGATCTCGATGTAGCGGTAGCCGTGATCGGTTGCCGCGCGCATGGCGGCGAGGGTGTTCTCCAGGCCATCCCATTCGCCGATGTGCCAGCCACGGTGGGCGAACGCTCGGGGCCGCGGCAGTTCGAGGTACCGCGCCGCTGGCGTTCCAGGTTCGTTCCTGCGAAGCGGTCTCATGCAGTCCAGTGTGCCGGTGCGGGGCGGCCAGCGCGATCGGTGCGCCGGGTTTGTCCTGACCTCACATGGTTTTCACAGTCGGAGGTTGTGTCGGCGCGCGCGCTCGGCACCACGCGTATAGATTTCAGCAATGTCCAACATCGCAGACTTCGCCGATGAACTGGAATCAGCGCTCGGCACGATCTCCGGCTACGTGTGGGGCCCGTGGCTGCTGATCCCGCTGCTGCTCGGCACCGGCCTGTACCTGACGATCCGCCTCGGCGGCCTGCAGTTCCGCAAGCTCGGTCCAGCGCTGCGCCTGGCCCTGATCGAGCGGCACGATGATGGCGGCACCGGCGATATCTCGCACTACCAGGCGCTGACGACCGCGCTCGCCGCCACGGTGGGCGTCGGCAACATCGTGGGCGTGGCCGCGGCGATCGGCCTCGGCGGTCCGGGCGCGCTGTTCTGGATGTGGGTGACCGCGCTGGTCGGCATGGCGAGCAAGTACTCGGAAGCCTTCCTTGGGGTGCGATTCCGCGTCACCGATGCCAAGGGCGAGCAATCCGGCGGTCCGCAGTACTACCTGTTCCGAGGCATCCCGAACCGCTTCGGGCTCGTGCTGAGCCTGCTGTTCGCGGTGTTCGCGGTCCTCGCATCGTTCGGCATCGGCAACATGACGCAGAGCAACGCCGTGGCCGCGCAGATGGACAACGCGTTCGGCATCGCGCCGCAGATCACGGGCCTGGTGCTGTTCGTCCTGACGGGACTGGTGCTGATCGGTGGCATCAAGGCGATCGGCCGGGTCACGGCGGCCTTCGTGCCCATGATGATCGCGCTGTACCTGGCGTGCGGCACCGTGATCCTCGTCCTCACCGCCGGCGCGATCCCCGGGGCGTTCGGCATGATCCTCGCGGAGGCGTTCACGGGCCAGTCCGCGATGGGCGGCCTGCTTGGCTCGGCGTTCCTGTACGCGCTGCAGCTCGGCGTGGCTCGTGGCATCTTCTCCAACGAGTCCGGCATGGGCTCGGCAGCGATCGCCGCAGCGGCCGCCAAGACGACGCATCCGGTGCGGCAGGGCCTGGTCTCGATGACGCAGACATTCATCGACACGATCATCGTGGTGACCTTCACTGGCCTGGTGCTGATCACCACGGGAGTGTGGGAGGGTGACCGCGAGGCGTCGGGAACCATGACCGCCGATGCGTTCGATGCGGGCCTTCCTGGCGAGTGGGGCCACTACGTGGTAGCGCTGAGCATCGCGTTCTTCGCGTTCTCGACCATTCTTGGCTGGTCGTACTATGGCGAGCGTTGCGTGGAGCGACTCGTGGGGCGCCGGGGCGTCGTTCCCTATCGCGCGGTTTTCACGGGGATGGTTTTCGTGGGCGCGGTATCCCAGCTAACTCTGGTCTGGACGTTCGCCGATGTGCTGAATGGATTGATGGCTATTCCGAACCTTATTGGCCTGCTCGTGCTGTCCGGGCTCGTGGCGCGGGAGACGCGGCACTACCTGGCCAATGACCCGCAATTGCGGGCGAGCGCGCGGGATGTCGATGCATTCATGGTGGGTGTCCGGAAATAGTTTCACAGTGAGATGATCCCCGCTGCATGTGACAATTTCCGATCCCACGTCACAGCTATTCGCGCCGTGGCGTGGGGTTTGTCACCAAAGGGTGCAAACCGCGTACTGCGTGTCGTAGCTTTAGTCCTCGTGACCGAGCAACCACCACGTCCGCACCGCGCGCGCCGCACCGAGCAGCCCCCTGCTCGAGCGGCGGGCCGAAGCGACGATGCCGAGCAACCGGACACCCAGCCGCTCACCATCTCCGACTACGCGCAGATCTTCGGCGCGCCAGGCGCCCCGCACGGATACGACCCCGAGACGGGCAAGGCCTACTCCGGCCGCGGCAACCTCGCCGTCGGCGTCCTCAATCTGATCCTCCCCGGCGCAGGGCGCCTGTACGCGGGCCACTACATGATCGGCCTCCTCCAGCTCGTCCTCGCGCTCGTCACATGCGGGCTCGGCCACGCATGGAGCCTCATCGACGGCATCGTCATCCTCGTCAATGGCGGCACCGACGCCTCGGGCAGGCCGTTGCGCCCATAGCGGAAAGCCGCCTCGCGGCACTCCTCCCGCGCGTCC
The DNA here is from genome assembly GCF_014841105.1 of Lolliginicoccus lacisalsi. Taxonomy (GTDB): domain Bacteria; phylum Actinomycetota; class Actinomycetes; order Mycobacteriales; family Mycobacteriaceae; genus Lolliginicoccus; species Lolliginicoccus lacisalsi. Next base: position 176,893 of record NZ_JACYWE010000009.1, on the reverse strand, counting down.
TGGCGGTAGCGTGGATGCATGGCGGACACCCCCTCGGCACAGACCACGCGATGCCTCGTCACCGGCGCCACTGGCTACATCGGCGGACGCCTCGCGCCCCGACTAATCGAGCAGGGAAACGCCGTGCGCGTCCTCGCCCGCACACCCGGGAAGCTGCGCGACGTGCCGTGGGCACGAGACGCCGAGATCGTCCAGGGCGACCTCACTGACATCCACAGCCTCGAAGAGGCCTGCCAGGGCATCGATGTCATCTACTACCTCGTCCACTCGATGGGTGGCGACAAGCGCTTCGCCGACACCGAGCGCCAGTCCGCGCTCAATCTCGTCCACGCCGCCGAGGCCGCTGGTGTGCAGCGCATCATCTACCTCGGCGGCCTGCACCCCAGCGGTAACGACCTCTCCCCCCACTTGCGCTCCCGGGCCGAGGTCGGCGACATCCTGCTCGGGTCCACAGTCCCCACGATCGTCCTGCAGGCCGGAGTGGTGATCGGCTCAGGGTCCGCGTCCTTCGAGATGATCCGCCACCTCACTGATCGCCTACCGGTCATGGTCACCCCGAAATGGGTGAAGAACCGCATCCAGCCGATCGCGGTCCGCGATGCCTTGCACTACCTGCTCGCTCTCGCGGACCTCCGCACCGCTGCCGGCGAGAACCGGACCTTCGACATCGGTGGTCCCGACGTGATGCAGTACGGGGAGATGATGCAGACCTACGGAGAGATCGCGGGTCTCCCCCGCCGCCGCATGATCGTCGTGCCCGTCCTCACGCCGCGCCTCGCCGGGCACTGGATCAACCTGGTGACACCGGTGCCCAAGGCGTTGGCGATGCCGCTGATCGAATCGCTGCAATGCGAAGCGATCGCCCACGAGAGCGACATCAAGGAATTCGTGCCGCCGCCCGCCGAGGGCCTCACCCCCTACCGCCGTGCCGTGCAGCTCGCGCTGCAACGCATCGACGACGGCGATGTCGAGACCCGCTGGTCCAACGCTTCGGTCCCCGACGCTCCCGCCGACAAGCTGCCGTCGGACCCGGACTGGTCGGGCGAGACCGTCTACACCGACATCCGCCGCCAGGAATGCGCGGCACCGCCCGAGAAGCTGTGGGAGGTCGTCGAGGGCATCGGCGGCGAGAACGGCTGGTACTCCTTCCCCCTCGCCTGGTCGATCCGCGGCTGGATGGACCGCTTGGCCGGTGGCGTTGGCCTGCGCCGGGGGCGCCGCGACGCACGCCATCTCTACAAGGGCGAGGCGCTGGACTGGTGGCGGGTCGAGGAGATCGAGCCGCCCCGGTTGTTGCGACTGCGCGCCGAGATGAAGGTGCCCGGGGGCGCCTGGCTGGAGATGCGCGTCCACCCCTCCGGCAGCGGTTCGCAGCTCGATCAGCGCGCCGTGTTCTTCCCCAAGGGGCTGGTGGGTCGGCTCTACTGGTATTCGATCCTGCCGTTCCACGGCGTGATCTTTAGCGGCATGGTGAAGAACATGACCCGGACCGCCGAGCGCTCGAGCTAGCGGCCGGGCCCGGGCGGCGCGACCTCACTGCGCCAAACGCACCCGATATCGACAAACGCGATAGAAATTGTGCTGGTTCATCGGCGGCTTCTATCGCGTTTGCGTCGGTGGCGGCACCAGCGGGCGCCGCGGCGGCACCAGCGGGCGCCGCGGCGGCACTGGCCCCGCTAGGTCTGGGCCCCGGCGAACTGGCTGCTGTACAAGCGGTGGTACGCCCCTTGCGCGTCGAGCAACTCCTCGTGGGTGCCCTGCTCGACGATCCGCCCCTGCTCCATCACCAGGATGACGTCCGCGTCCCGGATGGTGGAGAGCCGATGCGCGATGACGAACGCGGTGCTATCGGCGCGCAAGCGGCTCATGGCTTGCTGGATGAGCAGCTCGGTGCGGGTATCGACGGAACTGGTCGCCTCGTCGAGGATGAGGATCTGCGGCTTGGAGGCGAAGGCGCGAGCGATGGTGATGAGCTGCTGCTCGCCGACGCTGACCGTGCCAGTGTCCTCGCCGAGATTGGTGTCGTAGCCGTCGGGCAGCGCGCGGACGAATCGGTCCACATACGACTCCTGGGCTGCCTCGAGCACCTCATCCTCGGTTGCGGTATCCGAGCCGTAGCGGATGTTCTCGGCGATGCTGCCGCCGAGCAGCCAGGTGTCCTGCAGGACCATGCCGATGCGCGAGCGCAGCCCGGCGCGGGTCATGCGGCGGATATCCACGCCGTCGATGCGGATCGAGCCTGCGGTGACGTCGTAGAAACGCATGATGAGGTTCACCAGGGTTGTCTTGCCCGCCCCGGTCGGGCCAACGATGGCAACCATGTGCCCGGGCTCGACGGTCAGCGACAAGTCCTCGATCAGCGGCTGGTCGGGGTGGTAGCGGAAGGAGACGTGATCGAACTCGACGCGGCCCCGCGGTGCATCCCCGGCCGGGCCCGTTCGCGCAGGGCCGGACGACTCGTCGGCGGGCTCCTCCTCCTCATCGAGCAGCTCGAAGACTCGTTCCGCGGACGCGACCCCGGATTGCAGCACGTTGACCATCGAGGCGAGCTGCGAGAGCGGCTGGGTGAACTGGCGCGAGTACTGGATGAAGGCCTGCACCTCGCCGAGGCTCATCGAGCCGGTGGCCACGCGCATCCCGCCGACGACTGCGACGAGCACGTAGTTGATGTTGCCGAGGAACATGATCAGCGGCATGATCAGCCCGGACAGGAACTGCGCCTTGAAGGCGGATTGCTGCAGCTCGCCGTTGTGCTCGTCGAAGCGTGCCTGCGCGCTGTCCTCCTGCCCGTAGGCGAGCAGCAGCTCATGGCCGGTGTGGGATTCCTCGACGTGCGCGTTGACTGATCCAGTGTGTCGCCATTGGCCCACGAAGTGCGGTTGCGCGCGCCGCATGATCACTGCGGCGACGAGCAGCGAGGCCGGCACGGTGAGCAGCGCGATCCCGGCGAGCAGCGGCGAGATCCACAGCATCATGCCGAGCACCGCGACAACGGTCAGCAGGGCGTTGAGCATCTGGCTGACCGTCTGCTGCAGGCTCTGCGAGAGGTTGTCGATGTCGTTGGTGACGCGGCTGAGGGTATCGCCGCGCTGATTGCGATCGAAGTAGGCCAGCGGCAGGCGGTGGACCTTGCCCTCGATGCTGGCGCGCAGGCCGCGGATGACGTTCTGCACCACGGTGTTGAGCAGGTACGCCGCGCCCCAGGCGCACATCGCGGCGACGAGATAGACGAGCAGCGCGACGATCATGGTTTGCCCGAGCGCAGTGAAGTCGATGCCTTGCCCCGGCGTGACGGTCATGCCGGAGACCATGTCGGCGAACGTGTCCTGCCCCGCCTGGCGCAGTTGCTCCACCGCTTGGGCCTGGGTCGTTCCGGCGGGCAACTGCCTGCCGATGATCCCGTTGAAGATGATGTCGGTGCCGTGGCCAAGGATGCGCGGGCCCACGGCGTTGAGCAGGACCGACATCACGATCAGCGCGATGATCACGGTGAGGGCGAGCCGTTGCGGCGCGAGCAGGCCGAGCAGCCTGCGCGCGGAGGGTCCGAAGTTCATTGCTTTGGCGTTGGGGTTACCCCGGCTGTCAGCGGCGCCACCCATGGGTCCGGGCCGGGTCATGGCGCTCCCTCCGTGGCCATCTGGGACTCGACGGTCTCCCGGTACTCCCCGCACGTCGCGAGCAGGTGCTCGTGGGTGCCCATCCCGACGATGCGCCCGGCTTCGAGGACGATGATCTGGTGCGCGTCGCGGATCGTGGCGATGCGCTGGCCCACGAGCACCACGGCGGCTCGGGCGATGCGGGAGGCGAGCGCGGCGCGCAAGCGGGCGTCGGTGGCGACATCGAGGGCGGAGAACGAATCGTCGAACAAGTAGATGCCAGGCTGGCGCACCAGCGCCCGGGCGATGGCGAGGCGTTGCCGCTGCCCGCCGGAGAATGTGGTGCCGCCCTGGCTGACGGGGCTGTCGAGCTGCTGCGGCAGCGCGCGCACGAAATCCTCTGCCTGCGCGATCCCCAGCGCGTCCCACAGCTCCTCGTCGGTGGCGTCGGCGCGACCGTAGCGCAGGTTGCTGGCGATCGTGCCGGAGAACAGGAATGCCCGCTGGGGAACGTAGCCGATGCCCGCGCGCAGCGCTGTGGGCTCGAGCTCGCGGGCGTTCGTGCCACCGACCTCGATGATGCCCTCGGTCGCGTCGATGAGCCGCGGGATGAGCTGCAGCACGGTGGTCTTGCCGGATCCAGTGGCGCCGATGATGGCGGTCGTGGTGCCCGGCTCGACGGTGAAGGTGATGCCCTCGAGCACGGGCTGCTCCGCCCCGGGATGCTGGAAGGCGACGTCGTGGAACTCGATGCGGCCCGGGTGGGGCTGGTCGGTGCGGGGCTCGGGCGAGCGGACGATTGTGGACTCGGTGCGCAGGACCTCGCTGATGCGGTCGGCGCTGACGGCCGCTCGCGGCACCTGTGAAGCCATGAAGGTGACCATCATGATCGACATGAGGATGAGGATCAGGTAGCTGAGCATGGCGGTCAGGGAGCCGACTTGCATGCGCCCCTCGTCGATCTCGATGCCACCGAACCAGATCACTGCCACCGAGGTGATGTTCATGATGAGCATGACGATGGGAAAGGCGAGCGCCATGAGCCGCCCGACACCGAGCGCGGTATTGGTCAGGGCATCGTTGGCGGTGGCGAAGCGGCGGGACTCCCATTGCTCGCGGACGAACGCGCGGACCACCCGCACGCCGGTGATCTGCTCGCGCAGCACTTGGTTGATCGCGTCGATGCGGGACTGCATCACGCGGAATCCCGGGATCATGCGGGCGATGATGGTACCCATGGCGATGGCGAGCGCGGGCACGCTGACCGCGATGATCCAGGCCAGGCGCGGTTCCTCGCGCAGTGCCATGATGATGCCGCCGACCGCCATGATGGGCGCGATGACGAGCATCGTGAAGCTCATCAGCACGAGCGTCTGCACTTGCAGGACGTCATTGGTGTTGCGGGTGATCAGCGAGGGCGCGCCGAACGTGCCCATCTCGCGGGCGGAGAAGCCGGTGACCCGCCGGAAGACGTCGCGGCGCACGTCGGCACCAAAGGAGGTAGCGGTGCGAGCGGCGAGATAGACGGCGCTGATCGTGCCGACGATCTGCACGAGCGCGACGCCCAGCATGACGGCGCCGATGCGAATGATGTAGGCGATGTCACCCTCGGTGACCCCATTGTCGATGATGTCGGCGTTGAGGCTCGGGAGGAAGAGCGCGGCGAGAGCGCCGAGGAACTGCAGGGCGATGATGCCAGCGATCGCGCGGCGGTAGCGGGACAGGTACGTACGCAGGAGGGCGATCAGCATGGCGGCTCCTTCCTGGCGTGTACCGCACCGGCGATTGTTTCACGGTGTCGCCCGCGTGGCACGGGGTTCGCCGCTGGGGCAGCGAGCATCACACTGTCCACTATTTGAGAGTTCCACTACTTGTGGCCAGGCTAGCCGACGCCAGGCGCTCGCTGAAAACGGGAGAATCCACATCCTCCGTTATCAAAATGTGTCAAAAACGATCCCGAGTCGCATCCATCATGTCAGGCTGCTCCCTGCCATGAAGAGAATCACAGCAAGCCTCAGCGCCACCGTTGCCACTCTCGCCGCCTCCGCCGCGCTCGCGAGCCCCGCATCCGCCAACGCGCCAGCAAGCTTCGAGCCCTGGCTCCAGCGCTCCGCCGCCCAATGCTCCGGCATCAGCGCCAGCCTCCTCGCCGCCCAGATCCAGGCGGAGAGCGACTTCCGCACCGACGCCGTCAGCCGCTCCGGCGCCATGGGACCCGCCCAGTTCATGCCGGGCACGTGGGCGATCTGGCGCACCGACGGCGACGGCAGCGGCACCTCCGACCCCTACAGCATCCCCGACGCCGTCATGGCGCAGGGCCGCTTCATGTGCCACCTCTACGGACAGACCTCCGCGGGCGTGCGCAATGGCACCATGCGCGGGTACGCCCTCGACCTCGCCCTCGCCGCCTACAATGCCGGGCTCGGCGCCGTCCAGCGCGCTGGCGGGATGCCATCCGGCGGCGAATACAGCACCCAGACCCAGCCCTACGTCGCCAAGATCAAGGCGCTCGAGCCGCGCTACCGCTACCTTGATGGTGGCGCCAGCCCGCTGCACCAGGCCGGCCTGGACTTCGGCTCGCTCGCGGGACTGCCCTTCTAGCGACCCTCGATCGCCGTGGCTCCCTCCCCTGCGTCAGCGCCCAGCCGGACCCGACCCGGCTGGGCGCTCCTCGTCGCGAGCAGCATCGCAGCACTCGCCCCACCCCGTGCAGGAGACAAGCATGCACCAGCAACAGCCTCGCTTCGGATGCTTCCTCACGCCGAGCGCGAACGACACCGGCCTCGTCGCGACCGCTCGGCTCGCGGAACAGCTCGGCCTGGATCTGATCGGCATCCAGGATCATCCCTATCAGCGCCGGTTCCACGACACCTGGACGTTGCTGAGCTTCCTGGCCGCGCGCACGGACCGGATCAGCCTGTTCCCGGATGTGGCGAACCTGCCGCTCCGCCCGCCCGCCATGCTGGCAAAGGCAGCGGCGTCGCTGGATGTCCTCAGCGGCGGGCGGTGCGAGCTTGGCCTGGGCGCGGGCGGCTTCTGGGAGGCCATCGAGGCGTACGGGGCCGAGCGCCGCGCGCCCGGTGACGCCCTGGCGGCGCTGCGGGAGGCGATCGAGGTGATCCGGCTGATGTGGTCGCCCGATGGCTCGGCGCGGTACGCGGGCGAGCACTATCACCTCGCAGGAGCCAAGCCCGGTCCGGCGCCCGCGCACGCGATGGGGATCTGGCTGGGCGTGCTGGGGCCGCGCGCCCTGCGGCTGGTGGGCACGCACGCGGATGGCTGGGTGGCGTCGCTCGGTTTCGCTCCGCCCGAGTCGCTCGCGGAGCGGCACGCGCGCATCGACGACGCTGCCGCTTCGGTCGGCCGCGATCCCGCTGGCATCCGGAGGATCTACAACGTGGGGGGCGATCTCGAGCTGCAGGAGTACGTGGACCTGCTGTGCGACCTGATCGCGAACCATCGGATGGACACGATCGTGCTGGGCGTCGATGGGCCCGATGGCCCCTCGGTGAGGCTGCGCTGGCTCGCCGAGGAGGTCATCCCGCGCGTGCGGTCGTCACTGGGCTGAGATCGTGACGCGGTGCTCGCTGAGGATCGATACCCGGTTGAACGCGTTGATCGTGATCAACGTCCAGTTGAGCACGGAGACCTGGGCCTCGGTGTAGTGCTCGGCGGCCGCGGCGAAAGCGGCGTCGCGGCGGGACTCGTCCTGGATGCTGGTGACGGCCTCGGCGAGCGCGAGCGCGGCCCGCTCGCCCGGCGTGAAGACGCCTGCCTCGCGCCACGCGGGCAGGACGGTGATGCGGCGCGGGTCCTCGCCGTTGTCGAGGGCGGCGCGCGCATGCACGTCGAGGCAGTAGGCGCAGCCATTGATCTGGGAGGCACGGAGATTGATGAGCTCGATGAGCTTTCGGTCGAGCCCGGCCTCCTTGGCGGCGGTGCGCACGGCACGGGCGGCGGCGACGTAGGCCTTGAAGATCTCGGGATGCTGCTTGTCGAGCAGGGGGCGATCCATGGCGAGCTTCCTCCAACTGGTTGACGGGTCAATTTTATTGGCACTACACTCGGCTTCATCGCAGCATGCTGTGACGCGCACCACAACCACGGAGGATTCATGAAGCTCGCCGTCATCTACTACTCCGCCACCGGCCACGGCACCACCATGGCCACCATCACCGCCAAAGCGGCCGAGAACGCAGGCGCCGAGGTCCGCGTCCGGCATATCGCCGAGACCGTGGACCCCGCCGCGTTCGCGCAGAACCCCGCATGGACGGCCAACCACGAGGCCACCAAGGACCTGCCCGCCGCGAGCGGAGCCGACATCGAATGGGCCGACGCCGTCATATTCGGCTCCCCCACCCGCTTCGGCAACGTCACGGGGCAGTTCCAGTCCTTCATCGACAGCCTCGGCGGGCTCTGGGCCCAGGGCAAGCTCGCCAACAAGGTCTATGCCGGCTTCACGTCGAGCCAGACCACGCACGGCGGCCAGGAAGCAACCCTGCTGAGCCTCTACACCACGATCATGCACTTCGGCGGCATCATCGTCGCCCCCGGGTACACCGACCCCCTGAAGTTCGCCGACGGCAACCCCTACGGCGCCAGCCACATCACGGGGCCGGATAACACCAACGAGCTCAGCAACGAGGTCACCGCAGCGCTCGAGCACCTCGCGACCCGCGTCGTCGAGATCGGCGGCAAGCTCGCCGGATAGTCCCGGCCCACCCGGGGCTGGCCCGCATCACCGTCGCTGCGGGCCAGCCTCGGGCGCTCTCCGGTCACTGGTCGTAGTCGACCTCGACCTGGTGCGTGGTGGGCCGCGCCTGGCACGTCAGGATGTAGCCCTCCTCCACCTCGTCGTCGGTGAGCGCATAGCGGATGTCCATCTCCACCTCGCCGTCAAGCAGCTTTGCACGGCACGTCCCGCAGGCCCCGCCCATGCAGGCGTAGGGAGCATCGCCGCCGGTCTGCAGCACGGTATCGAGAACCGTCTCCGGCCCCGAGCTCACGCCGTTGTAGAGCTCCCCGTCGATCTGCGCGGTCACCGAGGCCACCACGCCATGCATGGCGGACGGTGGCGGGGCCGTGGCGAAGCACAGCTCCGAGTGGATCGCGGCGCGATCGATGCCCTCGTCCTTGAGCTCCTCGGTGGCGCGGTCGATCATGTCCTGCGGCCCGCACAGGAACCACCCATCGACGGTTTCGCTCCCCGGCCCGGCGCATTCCGTGATCTCGCGGGCCTCCAATCGGCGCATCCGTACGGTCTCGAGCTCGCCGTCGAGCGCGGGCTCCTTGCCGCTGGTCAGGAAGTGCACGATCCGGAGCCGGCCCTCGAACTTCTCGGCGAGCGTCGTGAGCTCGTCGGCGAACATCGTCTGCGCGCGGGACTTGTTGCTATAGAGAAGGGTGAACCGGGCATTCTCGTCGCGCTCGAGGGTGGTGGTGAGCATCGCGAGGATGGGGGTGATGCCGCTGCCCGCAGCGATGGCAACGTAGTGGCTTGCCGTGGCCGATGGGGCATGGTCGAGGGTGAAGCGGCCCGACGGAGGCAGGACGTCGAGGACATCGCCGCGGCGGGCGCTCGAGACCAGATGGTGCGATACAGCGCCCCCGGGAATGCGCTTGACGGCGATGCGCACGCGTCCTGAGTCCACGGAGGAGCAGATCGAGTAGGTGCGGCGGTGCCGCTCCCCGTCCACGGTCACCTCAAGGGTGAGGTGCTGGCCAGGAACGAACGCGAACTCATCCTTGGCGTCCTCGGGGATGTCCAGCGTCAGCGCCACGGAATCGTCGGTCAGCGGCTGGACCTCGCGAACGGCGATCGGGCGGAACTCCGCCCGCGACGCGGATCCTTCCTTGAGGTTGTGGGTGATATGCCGCCAGGCGCGATACTCGTCGGGCGTGAGCTCCGTGCCGAAGGTCTTGGTGATCGCGACATCCGCATCGAGGTAGCCGTCCTCGTTACGCCTCCACGCGGTGATGTAGCGATAGAACGGGATGGCCGGATGCAAGTGGTGCACGAGGTGATAGTTCTGGTAGAGCAGCGCCGGGGTGAGCAACCATTCCATGCCGACGCGGACGCGGGTGGCGCGGTAGCGGTTCTGCTTGTGCGTCGCCTCGAGCCCGTGGTGGGGCAGCCAGTCGAACCACCAGGCGAGGGCGGTCAGCGCGAGGCGCTGCGGGATGATGTACATGACAAGCAGGTACCAGCCGAGCCCCGAGACGATCAGCGCGCCGTAGACCACGGCCGACAGCGCGATCATGAATACCGATTCGGCGACCTCGGTGCGGGGGCGACGGATGATCGGGCGCTCATCCTTGTCGACGATTCCCTTCCAGTGGAAGGCTCGCGGGAGGTAGAACAACACATACCAGACGTCGATCGTGGCCCAGCGGAACGGAAGCTGCCACCACGGGCCGTGGCTGGTCCAAGCGTCCGGATCCTCCGTCATCGGCTCGTTGGTGTTGCGGTGATGCTCGATGTGGATATAGCGGATCAAGGGGAACGAGGCGTAGCTGGCCACGAACGGGACCGACAGTCGGCCGAACACCTCGTTGACCCAGGTGTGGCGGCTCACGGCGTGGTGCGTGGCATCGTGGAGCACGGTGAACATGGTGAAGTTGACGACCGCATGGAGCGGAATGGTGATCCAGGCGCTCACCCCGGCCCCGAGCAGGAGCCACGCGACGAATGCCCACCAACCGATGCCCGCTACCCACAGCATCACCGTGGGCACGGCGATCACGGGCAGGGGGATGCCTGGATCTGGCACGCCGTGGCGGGGCGCGGGGACCTCCGGCTGGGAGGGCGTCGCTGATCCACTGGCTCCGGGGGGCGCCAAGCTGCTCATGGGAGGCTCCGATCTTGTGGGGCGCGGGGTGCTATGCCTCGCCGATAGTGCGAAACGTACCAAACCCCAGGATCGGCGCACGGACGGATTGTGGCAACCGGTTGAGCGCCAACACCGTGCAGGACTCCCGGAATATGTTGAATCATCAACTAGTTATACGGTTCGAGAGCCACGAGAGGAGCACCCAATGCCTGCCGTCACCGCCAACACGCTCACCCTCCCCCGCATCCACGCCGCCACCGCCCCGGAGTCCGAGCGCGCCGTCGCCTCCGTCACCAGCGGTCCGCGTGGCTTCGAGGGCGAGGGCTTCCCGGTCACCCGCGCCTTCGCCGGAGTGCCCGCCGCCGCGCTCGACCCCTTCATCCATATGGACCAGATGGGCGAGGTCGACTATGCGCCAGGCGAGCCACGCGGCACCGACTGGCATCCCCACCGCGGCTTCGAGACGGTCACCTACATGATCGACGGCCGGTTCCAGCACCAGGACTCGCACGGCGGGGGCGGCCTCATCGAGAACGGCGCCACCCAATGGATGACCGCCGGCTCGGGCGTGCTCCACATCGAGACCCCGCCCGCCGAGCTCGTCGACTCCGGCGGACTGTTCCACGGCGTCCAGCTGTGGGTGAACCTGCCCCGCAAGGACAAGTTCCTCGCCCCGAAGTACCAGAACCTCGAGGGCGAGCAGGTCACCCTCCTCGCCTCCGCAGACGGCGGCGCCCTCGTGCGCGTCATCGCCGGCGACCTCGACGGGCACCGCGGCCCCGGCGCGACCTACACGCCGATCACCCTCGCCCACGCCACCATCCAGCCCGGAGCGCAGCTCTCCACGCCGTGGAACCCCGCGTTCAACGCCCTGGTCTACGTGCTGTCCGGACGGGGCACCGTCGGCGCGGAGGGCCGCCCCATCCGCCAGGGCCAGCTCGCCGTCCTCGGCGCTGGTGATCGCATCACCGTCTCGGCAGCGTATGCGCAGGACAGCAACCGTCCCGCGCTCGAGGTGCTGCTGCTCGGCGGCCAACCGATCCGCGAGCCCGTCTTCCAGTACGGCCCGTTCGTGATGAACACCAAGCAGGAGATCATCGAGGCGCTCGAGGACTTCCAGTCCGGCGCGTTCGGGCACATCCCTGCCGATGGCATCCGCCCCTACCGGGGACGCTGACGAGGGCCCCGCGCCCGGGAGGAATCCGATGGACACCGTCATCAAGCGTGCCGACGACCGCACCACCATCCGCATGGAGTGGCTCACGAGCAGGCATTCGTTCCCGTTCGCGGGCAACTTCGACCTGCACCGCGGCGGCCACGGCGTGCTGCTCGTCAACAACGACGACATCATGGCTCCCGGCGGCAGCTTCGACCGCCACCAGCACAAGGACATGGAGATCATCACCTGGGTCATGTCGGGCGAGGTCGTGCACGAGGACTCCACCGGCAACACCCTGCGCATCCCCGCCGGATCGGCGCAGCGCATGACCGCCGGCAGCGGCATCAGCCATGCCGAGCGAAGCCTGTCGCGCGAGGGCGAGGACATCCACGTGGTGCAGATGTGGGCCGCTCCCGACACCAACGGCCTGCCCCCGAGCTACGAGCAGGCCGACTTCACCAGCAAGCTCGCTTCCGGCGATCTGTTCGTCGTGGCCTCCGGCCTGCCCAAGCATGCCGATGATCCCGGCCTCGGCCTGGCCAACAAGTACGCGGCCCTCTACGCCGCGCGGCTCCCGGAAGGCGCATCGATCACGGTACCGAGCGCGCCATTCGTGCACGTGTACCTCGCGAAGGGAACCGCGTCACTGGGCGACGACACCCTCGCGGCCGGCGATTCCGTGCGCATCACCAGCGGCGGCGGCCAAGCGCTGACAGCAGCCAGCGAATCCGAAATACTCATCTGGGAGATGTACGCCCACTTCTGAAAGGAAACCCATGGCAATCGAGGTCAAGCACAACACCGAGCAGACCCGGTTCGAGATCTGGGTCGATGACGAGCGCGCCGGGTTCACCGAGTACCGCCCGCGCGGCGGCAACCGCGCCTTCATCCACACCGAGATCGCCGACAAGTTCGGCGGCCAGGGCCTCGCGATGCAGGTCATCCAAGAGGCGCTCGATGCCACCCGGGGCGAGGGGCTCGAGATCCTTCCGTACTGCCCGGCAGTCCGGAAATTCCTCACCAAGCATGCCGACTACGTGGCGATGGTTCCCGAGGATCGCCGGGCCGAGTTCGACCTGTAGGAGCACCGGCCTCTAGCATCACCAGCATGGTCTCGGTCACCACGTCGATCGTCATCGATCGCCCCCGCGCTGATGTCGCGCGCTTCGCCGCTAACCCTGACAGGGCAACCACCTGGTACGAGAACATCTCCTCGGTGGAGTGGCTGACCTCGCCGCCCCTCGCGGTGGGGAGCCGCCTCGCTTTCCGGGCCGAGTTCGTCGGGCGCGTGCTCGAGTACACCTATGAGGTAGCGGAATATGTGCCCGGCGAGCGCCTCGTCATGCAGGTCAGCGAGGGGCCGTTCCCCATGCGGACCACCTACGCCTGGGCGGACGCGGGCGAGGGTGCCACGCGCATGGAGCTCACCAACGAGGGCGGGCCCGCCAAGCTCTCGCGGCTCGCCCGGCCCATGATCGCCGCCGCGCTGCGACGCGCTGGCAGCAAAGACCTGCACCTGCTCAAGGCAATCCTCGAGGACGGCGAGCACTAGGCGATCTTCGGACCGCATACTTGAGCGCCGATCGCCCGCGAGGCATCGCGGCGGACTACGGTGGACACCATGCTCGCAGCGGGTGAATACCTCCTTGGCCCTGAGAACCCGGGCCACGGCTCCGACCAGTTGGCGGTGCGGACCTCCCGGGCAGGAGTGGGCGCGCGCGTGGGCCACGATCTGGTCATCAATGCCGCTCAATGGTCCGCGCGGGTCACCGTGCCGCCGAGCGGTCCGGGCGATGCCACGATCGCCGCGACCATCCAGACAGGCTCGCTCGCTATCACGCAGGCCACGGGCGGCGTCAAGCCGATGTCCGCCTCGGACCGGCGCACCACCGAGAAGAACATGCGCGGGGTGCTCAAGCCCCACTCCTTCCCCACCGCCACCTTCACCTCGACCTCGGTAGCCGTCGACGGCAACTCCCTCCAGGTGGAAGGGGACCTCGCCCTGCTGGGGGTCTCGCGGCCCGTCGCGCTCACCGGCACGATCGAGGCGTCCGGCCAGGTCGAGGTGAGCGCCGGGATCCGCCAGTCCCGCTGGGGAATCACGCCCTTCTCGGCATTCCTCGGCGCGCTGCGGCTCGCCGACGAGGTGACGATCGCCATCCAGGGGCCACTCGAGCCGGACGGAGCGCGATAATGGCCCGGAGACCGCTCCTGGTCGCGCTGCCCGCTTCCCCGCGTGAGAGGTGCTGAATGGACGAGCCTGACGCGCTGGCCGTGATGTTCGCCGACGTGAGCGGCAGCACCGAGCTGTACGAGTCACTCGGCGATGTCGCAGCGAGCGCCGTGATTGCCGAGGCCGTCGAGCGCATGGCGCGCGCGGGGGGCCGACACGGGGGCATCGTGATCAAGACCATCGGCGACGAGATCATGGCCCGGTTCGGCAGCGTCGCCGACGCTGCGCAGGGCGCGATCGCCATCGAGGAAGCTATGCGCGCCCCCTTGCCCACCGGGCCACGGCTGCACGTCCGGGTCGGCCTCCACTTCGGCCAGGCGATCGTCCGCGATGACGGTGATGTGTTCGGCGATGCCGTCAATGTCGCCGCGCGCATGGTGGCGCTCGCGCGAGCCGACCAGATAGTCATGTCCGGCGCCAGCGTTGCCCTGCTGCCCAGAGGGACGCCCGTGCGCGTGCGGCTCGTGGATCGCGCCACGGTGAAGGGCAAGAAGGAGCCCCTCGACATCTACCAGGTGCTGTGGGACGACGACACCGATGCGACCCGAATCGTCAGCCTGGGCCGATCCGCCTCCGGCGAGCCCGGCAAGGTGCTGCAACTGCTGTTCCATGGACGGGGCGCCCGCGTGTCCGAGCGTGACACGCCCTTCCTGCTCGGCCGCGGGCAGGACAGCGACCTAGTGGTGGACCTTCCACTGGTCTCGCGCAAGCATGCGCGGATCGAGTACCGGCGCGGCGCGTTCGTGCTCGAGGACCAGAGCACCAACGGCACCTTCGTCGTGACCCACGAGGGAGCCCGGGTGCATCTGCGGCGTGACGAGTGCCCGCTGCTCGGAAGCGGGCAGATCAGCCTGGGCGCGCAGGATGCCGATCACGGTGCTGATTCGATCTCGTACACGGTGCTGCTCGGCGGCTAGCTCGCTCGGCGGCCGCGGCTGGGTGGGCGGCCTCATCTGATGCAAACGCGATAGAAGCGGCGGGAAACCCAGGTGATTTTCTATCGCGTTTAGCGATTCCAGGTGCGTTTGACCGCGCCGCCGAGGCGGTGCCGGCAAGACCGCCGCGCCAGCCACCGACGCGCCAGCCGCCAGCGGCACTCCTAGCGCCCAGCGGTCCACGAGTGTGACCCCTGTCACCATCGCTCGACACATTCCTAGTTGAATGCTTAACTAGTTTTAGTTGCACGCGCAACTACTTGTGTCGATTCAACACTTGCAAGGAGCCACCATGACCACCGCCGTCACCACCCTGCCCCGCCTCAATACCGGAACCTGGACCATCGACCCCGTCCACTCCACCGTGTCCTTCAGCGTCCGCCACCTCATGGTCAGCAAGGTCCGCGGCGAGTTCACGGAGTTCTCGGGCCAGCTCGACGTCGCCGAGGACGGCACCCCCGCCGTCACCGCGCACATCGCGGTCGCGTCCGTCACCACCAAGAACAAGCAGCGCGACGAGCACCTCGCCACCGCGGACTTCTTCGACTCCGCCAATAACCCCACCGCTACCTTCGCCTCCACGGGGCTGCGCGCCGACGGCGATGACCTCTATCTCGACGGCAACTTCACCCTTCGCGGCGTGACCAAGCCTGTCAGCCTCGCCGTCGAGTTCAACGGCGTCAACCCCGGCATGGGGCAGGGCGAGGTGGCTGGCTTCGAGGCCAGCACCACCATCAACCGCAAGGACTTCAACGTCAACTTCGACGCCCCGCTCGAGAACGGCGGCGCCGTGGTGGGCGACAAGGTCACCATCACCCTCGACATCGAGGCAGTCAAGCAGTAGCACGCCCCCGCTACCCCGCCTGGTCCCGCGCGCCACCACCCCGGCGCGCGGGACCAGCGCTTCTCGCTAGGCGGGATGCGCGGATGACACCGTCACGCGACCGCCGTCGCGAGCACCTCGCGCTCGAGCCGCCGGTAGCTGGCCTCCATGCCATCGGCCATGCCGGTGCCCAGGATCATGTCTCGCAGTTCCACGCTCGGATAGGTGATGACCAGCGTCATCAGCGTGCCACCCTGCACCGTCGCGAGGGTCATCTCGTTGACCGTGCCGTCCCCGGGCGCTCCGATCATCCGCTCGGTGGTCACCATGCGGTACGGGGCCGCCGCCTCGAGCAGCTCGCCCTCGAATCCGAACCTGTTCCCGCCATTCCCGGCCTCTTCCCATTCGTACCGGTAGCGCTGTCCGACGTTGATGGCGACCTCGCAGACGGGCATGGTCCAGCCATCGGGGCCCAGCATCCACTTGCGCACGAGGCCCGCCTCGGTGTGAGCGCGCCACACGTCCTCGATCGGGCCGCGGATGACCCTGCTGATACGCACCTTCGTGTCGCTGAGGATCTCCGTGCCGGTCGCGCGGCCAGCCGCGAACGAGGAGAGATCGGCGAGGACCGCGTCGACCTGGCCCATCGCTTCCGTCATGCCTTCGTCCATGCCCATTTCGAGGAGCTTCTCGAGCTCGTCGAGGGAGTGGAAGTAGCTCACCGTGGTGACCCGCGATCCTTCATCGGTGCCTTCGAACGTGAATCGCATGCGCACGGTCGGCAACTCACTGTTCGGGGTGCCGTCGGCGTGGGCGAATCGGTCGTTCACTTCGAAGAAGTGCCGGGGCTGGACGGATTGCCATTCCCACAAGCCGTGGTAGACCTCCCCTTCAGGCCCGGTCATCGTGTACACCGACCGGCCGCCGGGCGCGGCATCGTGGCGGGTGAATTGCGCTGGATAGCTCGGCGGTCCCCAGAATCGCTCGATCTGCCGCGGGTCGGTGTAGGCGTCCCACAGGCGCTCCAGCGGGGCGGCGAAGTCGGCGACGATGGTCATCGTGAGAGCTTCCGTGTCGCGGTCGACAGTTGTGATGGGCATGGCGTTGCCTTTCGATTCCACTGGATCAGTCGATGTCCTCGGCGAGGAGCGCGTCGAGTCGCTCGATGCGGCCACGCCAGATTTGTTCGTAGCGGCCGAGCAGCACCTGCGCCCGCCGGATTGCCTCGGGGTTGCCGCGGACTTGCCGCTCGCGGCCTTTCGGGTGCTTGGTCACGAGCCCAGCTCCTTCCAGCACGGCGACGTGCTTCTGCACCGCGGCAAACGACATGTCGTACGCCGCAGCGAGTTCCGACACCGTGGCCTCTCCGGCCAGCGTCCGGCGCAGGATGTCGCGGCGCGTCGCATCGGCGAGGGCCCGGAAGATCCGGTCGACCTCGTCGTCGGATAGCTCGGCGGCTCCCGCGCTCGTATGTACAACCATACGGTTGTATGTTACTCCGCGGCCGGGATTTGGCAAGGCCCCCGTAGCAATGGGGCGGCCGCGCGCTGGCGCGCCGATGGGCAAGCAGTGATCGCCATAAGGCGCCAGAGGAACGCGAGCCGTCCACAGGTACGGTCAACGCCATGACGCAGCCGAGGCGCGCCCGCCCGATCCCGCTGCCGCGCGCGCTGCCAGCGATGCCGCCGTGGCCCGCGCTCGCTCGCGCGGCGACCGTGCTGGCGATGCTCGTGACCGGCGGCCTTGGCGTCGCTCTCGCCG
>NZ_JACYWE010000009.1:0-159421 GCF_014841105.1 Lolliginicoccus lacisalsi | reverse complement strand
CACGTGGGGCTGGCTTGGGGCTACCGCCGCCGCGACTGGCGTGACGGTGGCGCTGGCGACGCTGGCTGCCGCGAGCCCCCTCGCCGCGGGCATCACCGCCGCGGCCGCCGCTCTCGCGCAAGCACCACTGAACCGCCGGACCCTGCTCCTCGGGGCGTTCCTGCCGATCGACGTGGCCGTCTTCGCGAGCATCAGCGCGGGCAGCCCTCTGGGCAACGCGCTGTGGGCTGCCGCAGGAGCCGCGGTGATATTTTTCGCCATGCACCGCGCGCGCATCGCAGCGCCGGCGATCCCGGTGGCCCTGGGCCTGAGCCGTGTCCACGCTGTGGGGTGCGCGCTGGTGTGCGGACCGCTCGTTGCCCTGTCCGTCGCGTTCTCGCTGCCCCATGGCTATTGGGCGGTCGCGGCTTTCATGATGATCTTCCGCCCCGTCTCGCTCGGTACGGGCCGATCCGCCGCGAACCGCTTGGCAGGCACGCTCGGCGGGCTCGCCGTGGTGGCCGTGATCGCGCTGTTCCTGCCGCACTGGGCGGCCGCGCTCGCCCTGATCGGCTGCGCGTGGATCGGGGTGGGGTTCGCCGTGATGGGTGACGAGCGCCGCCAGACGCTGTGGACCACGCCGCTGCCCATCCTGCTGGGCTCCGGCGGCGACACGCTCGGGGCAGCCTGGAGCCGCGCGGAGCTCATGGGCGTCGGCGCGATTCTCGCTGTCTTGGTCGCTGCCGGGGCGCAGCGATTGCTGCGGCCCAGGGATGGCGATCCTCCCGGCGGGCACGGGAACCCGGCCGCGCAGTAGGCGCTGCCACCGAGAGTACCTGCGGCTTTGTGGGACACGACGTCCCGGCGTGTGCTGTGGCACGGGGATCGGCAGCGGCCTAGTCTCGATGGACAAGCCAAGCAACGTCACGAACGAGACCAAGGCAGGTACCGTGCCCTCCCCCGACCTTCTGCTGCACCCGCACAGCTACGACCCCGCGCACTTCGACGCCGAGACCCGCGAGCTGCTCGCCGCGACGATCGACTGGTTCGAGTCCCGCGGACTGGGCAAGCTGACCGAGGATTTTCACGATCACGTCTTTTACCAGGAGTTCCTCGACTTCGTCGCCGAGAAGCAACTCTTCGCGAAGTTCCTCACCCCCGCCGACCAGGAGGGCGCCGCGCCGGGAGCCCGCTGGGACACCGCCCGGGTCGCCGCGCTGTCGGAGATCCTCGGGTTCTACGGGCTGAACTACTGGTACCCCTGGCAGGTCACCGCGCTCGGCCTCGGCCCGGTCTGGCAGAGCAGCAACGCGTCGGCCCGCCAGATCACCGCGGAATCCCTCGCCAGCGGCGAGGTCGCCGCGTTCGGGTTGTCCGACAAGGATCACGGCGCGGACGTCTACTCCACGGACATGCGCCTCACCGCCACCGACGACGGCTACCGCGCCAACGGCGGCAAGTACTACATCGGCAATGGCAACTGTGCCCGCACCGTCTCGGTGTTCGGCCGCATCGACCAGGCCGACGGCGGGCACGAGTACGTGTTCTTCCGCGCCGACTCCTCGCATCCCGCGTTCGAGCTGATCAAGAACATCGTGCCCTCGCAGATGTATGTGGCCGCGTTCCAGCTCAACGACTACCCCGTGCGCGAGGAGGACATCCTCCACCGCGGCGACGACGCGTTCTCCGCCGCGATGAACACCGTCAACGTCGGCAAGTTCAACCTGTGCTTCGGCGGCATCGGCATGGCCACCCATGCGTTCTACGAGGCCATCACCCACGCCTCCAACCGCGTCCTCTACGGCGCCGCGGTGACCACCATGCCGCATGTGCGGGCCGCGTTCATCGAGGCGTACGCACGCTTGATCGGTGGACGCCTGTTCTCGGACCGTGCCATCGACTACTTCCGCGAGGCAAATGCCGATGATCGCCGCTACCTGCTCTACAACGCCGTCACCAAGATGAAGGTGACCACCGAGTCGGAGAAGGTCATCGGCCTGCTCGGGGACATCGTGGCGGCCAAGAGCTTCGAGAAGGACAACTTCATCACCATCGCCGCCAATGACGTGCGCGGCCTGCCCAAGCTCGAGGGCACCGTCGCGGTGAACCTCGCGCTGATCAACAAGTTCATGGCTGCCTACCTCTTCCAGCCCGTTGATCTGCCCGAGGTGCCCACGCGCCGCGATGCCGCCAACGATGGCTTCCTCTTCAAGCAGGGGCCCGCCCGGGGGTTGTCGAAGGTGCGGTTCCATGACTGGAACAGCGAGTTCGAGGCCGCGTCGCGCATCCCGAACGTTGCGGTGTTCCGCGAGCAGATCACCGAGTTCCTCGCGCTGCTCACCGAGGCCACGCCATCGGCCGAGCAGATCAAGGACATGAACTTCATGCTCGAGGTGGGCCAGTTGTTCACCCAGATCGTCTACGGCCACCTCATCCTCGAGCAGGCCCGCATCGAAGGCATCGATGACGCTCTGATCGATCAGATCTTCACCACGATCGTCCGGGACTTCTCCAGCTACGCCGTTGCCCTGTACTCGAAGCCGCTCGCGACCGACGAGCAGCAGAAGCGCATGATCGCTGCGATCCGTCGTCCTGCGGACAGCGATGACAGCTCCACCTGGGATGCCGTCGCCAGCATGTCGGGCAGCTACACGATGAATCCGTAGCGTCGAATCCGTAGCGTCGCTCGTCGCCGCTGTGGTGATGGAGCGGGAGGGATGCCCGAAGGTTTCCCTCCCGCTCCACGCGCATTGGAGGACCGCTTTCCAGCCCCCACGATCCACACGCTGGACCCCTTACCGAAAACCCCCGTTTACCTGCAGTTAAACGAGTTTCGGCAAGGCGACAAACCGGTCAAGGAATCGCATCCATTGCTTCGACTGGCTCACTAATTCACTTGCGGCTCAATACAAATGGGGGCAGCGCGCCACTCCCTAGCCCGGCGCGCACCCTACGAACCAAGGATGCATCATGCTCGAGCAGATCCTCACCGCCCTCATCGGCGATTCCGGCTACTACGCGGACCTTGGCGATTTCCTCGCCGGGCTCGGAGATTTCAACGCGGGCCAGGCCGAGCTCCTCGGCGTGCTGCAGGGCACCCAGGAGATCGGCCAGGAATGGGACGCGGACCTCGGCGAGTGGGTCAACACCGAGCAGGCCTTCTTCCAGCCCGTCTTCCCCTGGAACCCCGCTGACCGCCCCTGAGACCAATCCGAGAGCAGTGG
The DNA here is from genome assembly GCF_014841105.1 of Lolliginicoccus lacisalsi. Classification (GTDB taxonomy): domain Bacteria; phylum Actinomycetota; class Actinomycetes; order Mycobacteriales; family Mycobacteriaceae; genus Lolliginicoccus; species Lolliginicoccus lacisalsi. The sequence goes on along the minus strand of NZ_JACYWE010000009.1, from coordinate 156,218 downwards.
CCCCGTGGATGATCCACGGGGCCACTGGCCTTTCCAGGCCCTGATCAGCCTTGCTTGGGCTCCATCAGCGGCGCACCGATGACACCCATGGTCTGGGCGGCTCCGCCGAGCACCCATCCTCCATCGGCGGGCAGCACGACGCCCGTCACATAGCTGGCGAGCGGCGACGCGAGGAAGCGGCACACGTTGGCGACATCCCGCGGGGTGCCGTAGCGGCGCAGGGGGACGCTGCTGGTAACGAGCTCGCGAGCCTCATCGGTGGGAGCGAGGCGGGTCATGCCCTCGGTGCCGTCGATCGGGCCCGGGATGACGGCGTTCACCCGCACGCCGGACGGGCCCCATTCGAGAGCCAGAGTGCGGGTGAGCATGTCCACCCCGGCCTTGGCCGCGCACACGTGCGCCTGGGTGATGGTGGGCAGCTCCGACTGCGGCGCGGAGATGTTGATGACGCTCGCGCCCGGCCGGCGCAGGAACTGGTAGCCCGCGCGCAGCACGTTGAAGGTGCCGAGCAAGTCGATGTCGACAACGGACTTGAACGCGTTGGCCGACATGTTCAACGCTGCGACGGGAAAGTTCCCGGCGGCCCCGGAGATGAGCACGTCGATGGGGCCGAGCGCATCGGCCGCCGTCGCGAGGGCCTCCTCGGTGGCGGCGTAGTCTCGAACATCAGCGGCAGCCCCGAACGCGGCCACCCCGAACTCCTTCAGGTCCGCGACGGTGGCGTCGACCTTGTCCTGCGAGCGGCTCTGCACCGCGATGTTCGCGCCAGCGCGGGCGAAGTCCTCGGCGATACCGAGATTGATGCCGCTCGTTCCCCCGGCCACGAAGACGACCTTGCCGCGCAGGTCGAGGGTCTCGATGAAGTCACTGCTCATGGGATTCCTTGGGGTCGCAGGTTTGATGGTCGCAGGTCGAATGGTCGCAGGTCGCATATTCGCAGGTCGGCATTCATGGCTCGAACCGGGGTGGGCGCTTGGCGAGGAACGCCGCGACGCCCTCCCGGCCGTCCGCGCTGCCCGCGGTGCGGGCGATCGCCGCTGCTTCCGCATCGAGATGCTCGCCGAGCGCGCTGGCGTCGCTCGCGCGCAGCAGGCGCAGGATCTCGGTGGTCGCGGTGCGCGACGCTGCCGCGAGCTTCTCGGCCATGGCGCGCGCGTGCGGGACGACGTCCTCATCGGTGCCGGTCACATCACCGAGCAGCCCGAGCCGCTGCGCCTCGCTGCTGTCGAGGATCTGGTTGGCGAGGATGATGCGCGCGGCCTGGCGTTGTCCCACGATGCGCGGAAGGGTCCAGCTCAGGCCGCCATCGGTGGAGAAGCCGATCGTCGGATAGGCCGGGACGAACCTGGTGCCGGGGCCGCCCACCGCGAGCGTCGCGGCACAAGCGATGCTCATGCCTCCCCCAGCGGCGAAACCCCGTACCGCCGCGATGGATGGCGCGTCGATGGCTCGCAGCGCGGAGACGAAGCGATGGAATGGCGCCGCGATCTCCGCGAGGTAGGCGCCCGGATCATCGGCCGCGGCGAACGCCTTCACATCGCCGCCATTGCAGAACCCCATGCCCTCGGGGCCCTGCAGCACCACGGCGCGAATGCTGTCGTCCTCGCGCAGCACGGTGGCCGCATGGTCGAGCCCCGGGATGTCCAGGCTGCAGCCGCGGTCCGGATCCGACACGATGACCGTGGCGATGCCACCCTCGACGGTGATGCTCACCCTGTTGCCTCCTTGCTCGTTCCGCGTGGTGATCCTACGGCCTGCGCCCGGCGCGTGGGCCTGCTACCGGAGCCCGAGCGTGCCGAGCAGCTCGCGAGCGGCGTCCCGCCCGGCCCGGTTGGCGCCGATCGTGCTCGCCGACGGCCCGTAGCCCACCAGGTGCACGCGGGGCTGCTCGGCCACCTGGGTCGCTGCCCGGCCCGTCATGACGATGCCACCGCCATGGCCGCGCAGCGCAAGGGGCGCGAGGTGATCGAGCGAGGAGCGGAAGCCGGTGCACCAGAACAGGATCTCCGCATGCTGGTAGTCACCATCGGCCCAGCGCACGCCTTCCGGCTCGATGCGCGCGAACATCGGCCGCCGCACGAGGACGCCGCGCTCGCGGGCCGACCGGACCGCCGGGGTCACCGGCAGGCCCGTCACCGAGACGACCGAGCCGGGCGGAAGCCCGTGGCGCACCCGGTCCTCCACGAGGGCCACCGCGCGCCGCCCCTCGCCCGCGTCGAACGGTCCCTCGCGGAAGCGTGGCTCGCTGCGCGTCACCCAGGTGGTGGAGGTGACGCGGGAGACCTCATCGAGCAGCTGGATGGCGGAGATCCCGCCACCGATCACCACGGTGTGCTTGCCGCGGAACTCATCAGCGGTGGTGTAGTCGTGGGTGTGGAGCTGCCTGCCACGAAAGGTATCGGCACCGGGATAGAACGGGATGAAGGGCTTCTCCCACGTGCCGGTGGCGTTGATGATGCCCCGCGCCCGCCACGTTCCCGCGCTGGTCTCCACCTGGAAGCGATCGTCCTCGTGCGGGCCGCACACCACCCGCACCGCGACCGGCCGCTGCACGTCCAGGCCGAACTTCTGCTCGTACGCGGCGTAGTAGCGGGGCACGGCCTCGGCCGCGGTGACCTCCCCGCGCGCGGTGTCGACGATGTCGGCGAACGGCAGTCCGGGAAGGTCGCTCACGCCATTGACGGTAGCGAGGGTCAGCGACGGCCAGCGGTGCTGCCACGCCCCGCCCGGCTGGTGGGCCGAGTCGAGGACGAGGAGCTCCTCGCCGGGCCGCAGGCCGAACCGGGCCAGGAAGTGGGCGGCGGACAAGCCTGCCTGCCCCGCTCCGATGACGACCACATCGACGTTGCTGCCTTCCGCCATGGACGCCAGCGTAATGGTTCGGCTAGTAGCCCGCGGCGCTGCCGATCACGCTGAGGATCACGAACAGCACCAGGAGCACTGTCACGGCAGCTCCGACGGCGATGCCAGCGATGGCCAGCCCGTCGCCGTTCTCGCCGGTCTGCCGGATCTGCTTGCGCGCCATCACGCCGAGGATGATGCCGATGAACCCAAAGAGACCGCAGCACAGCAGCGAGGCGATCGAGACGATCAGCGAGGCGATCGCGAGCCCGTTGGTGCGCTGCGCCATGCCGTAGGGGGATCCGGGGCCCTGGGGATAGCCCGGGTAGCCGGGATAGCCGCCCGCGCCCGGGGGCGGTGGGTAGTACGCCCCGGTGGCAGGGTCGGGGGCCGGGTAGCCATATTCCGGAGGCGCGCCATACGGATCGTGCGCGGGCCCCGTCGCGCCGTAGGGGGGCTGCGGGTCCCCGCCGAGCGGCGGATAGGAGTAGCCACCGGTGCCGGCCCACTGGTTCCCGGATTGGCCGGTCGGTGGCGGCCAGCTCGCGCCATCATCGGAGCGGTCACGGTCCTGGGGATCCTGCGGTGTGGTCACCCCCCGAATGTAGACGATCGCGCGCTCCCCTCGCCCCGCAGCGATGATCATCACCTTCTGGTAGAACAGCCTGGTACGTATACGAGCTACCGGGGATGGACGTATGGGATCTGTGTCAAGGCGAATGGTTGGCGTGATCGCGTCCTGCGGTGTCGTCGTGGGCATGGTGGCCTCCTGCGGCAGCAGCGACGAGGAGGAACCGATGGCCGGTCTCGAAGGGCGCGAGTTCATCTCCAGCTCAGTGACGGGCACGCCGATACCCGGCGGCGGACCGATGCGCGTCGAGTTCGGCGAGGACGGCACGCTCAACGCCACCGCTGGCTGCAACACCGCGTTCGGCGGCGTCGACCTCTCCGACGGGCGGGTGCGGACCGAGCAGCTCGCGATGACACTGATCGGCTGCTCCGAGGAGACCGCGGGCGCCGACGAATGGCTCAACAGCCTGTTCGCGGGCGAGCCCGAGTGGGAGCTCGACGGTGATGAGCTGGTGCTGCGCACGGGCGAGACCACCGTCACCCTGATCGACCGCGAGGTCGCCGAGCCCGACCAGCCACTGGTCGGCACCACGTGGGAGCTGCGGGCGCTGATATCCGAGGATGCCATCACTTCCAGCGCCTCCATTACCGAGTCGGGCGCTACGTTGCGCATTGACGAGGAAGGCCGCGTGAGCGGCTCGGCGGGCTGTAACAACATCATGGGCTCGGCGCAGGTCGATGGCTCCGCCGTGGAGTTCAGCCCGCTCGCGACGACGCGGATGAACTGCTCCGACGAGAAGAACGAAGTCGAGCGAGCAGTGCTTGCGGTCCTGTCCGCGGGCACGGTGCGAACGACCATCGAGGCTGACCGGATGACCGTCATGAGCGAGTCCGGCGACGGCCTGGAGTACGTGGCGCAGCGCTAGCGGCGCTCGACGCGTGCTGGCCCCCGCCGAGGCGGGGGCCAGCATCATGTCCAGGGATTCAGCTCGAAGGGAGCACAGTCCGCCGAGGAGCAGGTGGAGGAGATCGCCGACGATGGTAACCAAACCTGCAACAAGACCCATGATGATGTCCTTTCGATTGGTTGTCATGAACCATCCCCGGAGGGACATGACCCAAGCTATTCACGCTCTGTTGCAACAATTGGCTCGCCGCGTTGCTGGCCGGTGACAGGTCGGCCGCCGCGACGGTGCGCCCGCAAGATTGCTGTCACGGTCGGCTTCCGCTTCGTACTGATCGTCCGATACCGTGCCCGGTTTGCCCGGCGCTCGTGAACACGGTGAAACATGTTGCGGCGCTGGGTTGCTCAGGCGCCAGTCGTCAGGGCGCGGCGGCGCGCGGGGTTGGGCCGACGGGTTGGGCGCGCGGGGGTGGGCCGACGGGTTGGGCGCGCGGGGTTGGGCCGGCGGGTTGGGCGCGCGGGCAGTGGAAGCTTTTCCCGCCTCAGTGGGGAAAAGTTTCCACTGGCGCTCGCCGGGCCCCCCGCCGCGCTCGCCGGGCCCCCCGCCGCGCTCGCAAAAGCACCGGAAACCGCCAAACGCGATAGAAACCGACCTGGGATCTCGGAGGCTTCTATCGCGTTTGCACCGCGGGCCACCCGCGAACGGCCACTCGCGAGCCACCCGCCACCCACCCGCGAACGGCCACCCGCGAGCCACCCGCGGCCCACCGCCGCCGCTACAACCAGCCGTTGTGCTGCGCGATCCGGGCTGCCTCGGCGCGCGTGGCTGCCCCGGTCTTGCCGATCGCCGCCGAGAGATGGTTGCGGACCGTGCCCTCGGTGAGGTGCACCCGGCGAGCGATCGCGGAGACCACGTCGCCTCCGAGGGCGTGGCGCAGCACTTCTTGCTCGCGCGGGGAGAGCGGGTTGTTCCCCGTGGCCAGTAATTCCGCGGCCAGCGCGGGATCAATGACGCGGACGCCAGCGTGTATGCGCCGGACTGCCTCGGCGAGCTCGCGCGCCGGGGTGTCCTTGACCACGAAGCCGTGCGCCCCGGCTTCGAGGGCGCGCCGAACGTAGCCGCCGCGACCGAAAGTGGTGACGATCAGCACGCGGGCGGCGGGGCATTCGGCGCGGAGGCGCTGCGTGGCGGCTATTCCGTCGAGGCCGGGCATCTCGATGTCGAGCAGGCATACGTCGGGCTGGTGCTCGCGCGCGGCGGCGAGGGCTTCCTCGCCATTTCCTGCCTCGGCAATGACGGTGATGTCGGGCTCGAGGTCGAGCAGGGCAGCAAGGGCGCCGCGGACTAGGGCCTGGTCGTCGGCGAGCAGCACACGGATCATGGGATCTCCACCTCGAGGTTGAATTCTCCGCCGCCGAGCGTGCTGGCGGTGACGCGTCCTCCGGCGGCAGCGGCTCGTTCCGCGAGGCCGCGGAGCCCGTTGCCGAGGCGGGCAGTGCTTGGTGGCCCGGCCGGGGCGCCGTCGTTGGTGATGCGCAAGCGGCGCCGGTCGATGTGGATGTGGCAGGCGTGGGCTTTGCTGTGTCGGATGATGTTGGTGGTGCCTTCTTGGATGGCGCTGGCGAATACCTCGGCGATGTCGGCGCGGTCCGGGCTGGCGGTGATCTCGGCGCGGAGGTCGATCCCGGCGGTGTCGAGTGCTTGCTCGGCAGCGTGGAGCGCCTCGGGCAGGTTGCGGGTGCGTAGTCCGCTCACGGCGGCACGGACCTCGGCGAGGGCTGTGCGGGAAAGCTCGTGGACGGCTTCGATCTCGGTGCGGGCACGGTCGGCGTCCGCGTCGATGAGGCGGGAGGCAAGCTCGGCCTGGACAGCGATGACGGTGAGGCCGTGGCCGAGGATGTCGTGGACCTCGCGTGCGATGCGGTCGCGCTCGCCGAGGCGGGCCACCTCCTGCTCGAGGTGCCGGCGATCGTCCTCAGTGAGCAGCAGGGTGCGCCACATCAGGGAGATCACGACGGCGGGGGCGGTGAACAGCAGGATCTGCCAGTAGGCGCCGATAGTGGTGCCGTCGATGAGGGTTGGTGCCCAGAGGATGGCGGCCGCGGCGAGCGCGACGAGGCCGAGCGAGCGCGCGAGGGGCCAGGCGAAGATGGCGTAGCAGGTGACGAACGGAAGCATCGCGAGCGCCGCCCCGATCCCGGTGGTGGCGGCGACGGCCACGATGATGGCGATCAGCGCCGCGACGAGGATGTTGATGCGGGCGCTGTCCTCGGCGATGTCGCGCAGCAGGAACAGGCCAGCCGTGTAGAGGGTGGCGTAGGTGGCGAGGAGCATCAGCGCCGCCACGCGCGTGGCAATCGACTCGTTGTCCTCGACGATGAGCATGGCCGGAAAGATGAGGAACACCAGCCAGGCCGCGCCGAAGATCCAGCCGTGGTCGCTGGGCTCGTCGCGGCCTGCCTCGATGGTGCTCGTCACTGGCGTTGCCGCCCGCGCCGGGAGAGCAGCGCCGCGGCGGCGCCGAGGATGATCGTCCAGGCGATGATGTTGGCGATGGGGATCCACAGGGGTTCTCCTGCTGAGGTCGCGTAGACGCCCTCGGTCTGCGGGTAGCGGGCTAGCGCAACCATGCCATACATGGGGGTGAGCTTGCCGATGTCCAGCATGGTGCCGCTGAGCGGGATGAACACGTTGCCGAGGAAGGCGAGGATGACGAGCGCGCCACCGGCGGCGGAGAGCGCGGCCTCGGTGCGGAACGCGAATCCGATGGCGAGCCCGAAGAGCGCGAAGATGACCGATCCGGCCCAGATGGCGGCGGCCGAGAGCACCCATACCCGCGCGGTGGCCTCGGCGCCGGTGAGGGCTCCGGTGGCGTAGACGACGCCGATGGGCATCAACGCGACGACCATGGCGACGACGGCCTTGGTGGTGACGAATCCCTGGGTGCTCATCGGGGTCAGCGCGAGCTGCCGGCCCCATCCCTGGAATTGCTCGACGGCCACGGAACCGCCGATTGTCATGGTGGCAACGGCGGCGCCGTAGGCGGCCATCGACGTCATGATCGCGGCGGCGACGTTGCCATCCCCGGCCGTTTCCGAGCCGTACTCCTGCATGGCGCCGAACACGAGGTAGAAGATGCCGGGCAGCAGCGCGATGAAGAAGACATTGGGGACGTTGCGGATCGTGCGCAGCAGCTCGATGCGGGCGTAGGTGATGCTCATTGCGTGGCTTCCTCACGGGTCGAGGTGAGCGCGACGAAGGCGGCCTCGAGGCTCGCGCTGGTGATCTCGAGGTCGGTGGCACTGGTGTGGTTGAGCAGCAGGCGGGCGAGGGTGTCGGAGTCGGTGGTGGTGATGCTGACCCTGTCGCCGTGCAGGTCGAGCCCCCGTACGCCGGGCTGGTCGGCGAGCAGCGCGCGGATGCCGGGCTCGTCGCGCGGGTCGAGACGGGCGGTGACGGTGCGCCCCATGGTGGTGGCGCGGACCTGCTCGGTGGGGCCGTCGGCGATGACGCGCCCCTCAGCGATCAGGACGACCCGGTCGGCGAAGTCATCGGCCTCCTCGAGGTAGTGAGTGGCGAACAGGATGGTGCGGCCCTGCTTCGCCTCAGCGCGCATCGCGTCCCAGAAGCCGCGACGGGCGGTGACGTCCATGCCGGTGGTGGGTTCGTCGAGGACGAGGATGTCAGGGGCGGGCAGCAGCGCGAGCGCGAACTTGAGGCGTTGCTGCTGCCCGCCCGAGCAAAGGCCGACCCGGCGATCGGCGATCTCGGCGATGCCTGCCCGCAGGAGTGCTTCGTGGACGGGGAGGGCCCCGGGCGTGACCGAACGGATGATGGTGGCGGTCTCGGCGACGGTGAGATCGGCGAGCAAGCCACCGGATTGCAGCAGCGCGGAGAGCTTGCCACTCCGCACCGCGGCGCGGGGGTCGGTGCCGAGCACCTCGATGGTGCCGCTGGTGGGCGCTGCGAGCCCGAGGATCATGTCGAGGGTCGTGGTCTTCCCGGCGCCGTTGGGCCCGAGCAGCGCCACGATCTCGCCGGTGTTGATGCGCAGGTCGATGCCTCGGACGGCATGCACGGTCGGTTTGCCGCGGCGCTGGAAGGCCTTGGCCACGGCGGTGAGCCGTATCGCTGCGTATTGTTCCATGCACCTAGCGTCGCGGGCCGCCAGCATCCGCGCCTCGTCCGCCTGTCAGGGATCGGCGATGACATGTGTCATGGCGCGACGGGCTGAGGTGACATGCGCCACTACGGAAGCGGGTAGCATCACGCGCAAGGTGTCCGTGCAGGGAGAAGGCTGAGGTCGTGTGGTGAGATCTACCGCTTCGAGGTTGCCATCGCGGAGGGCAGCGGCGTGGTTGCTGGCTTCCGTCGTCGTGCTCGCGGGGTGCGGCGGGGGCGAGGATCCCGAGGATTCTGCTGCCTCGCCGGACGGGGCAACGAGCACGCCTCCAGCCACGAGCCAGCCCTCCGGAGATGGTGCTGGTCCGCCACCGATCACGGTGTCCGCGGGCGGCTCGGAGCATGTGCTCGAGCCGTGGTCGTACTGCTGGGATGGCACGTGCGTGGACGGGACCCCTCCGGCGGAGCAGTTGGCGCTTGGTTCCGCCGAGGATGTCCGGATCTCGTTCCCGGAGGAGGATGCGACGTTCATCGCGCGGATGCGCGAGGCAGGTGGCGGGGAGTGCGCGCGCACGTTCGAGGCGAGCCTGGAACGGGATGCGGACGACGTGTTCGTGCTGGAGCCCATGGGCATGGCCGGGGAGTACGAGGTGCTGCTGGCCGTTCGCGGGAGCAGTGGCGATGCAGCGGTGTCATTCACCTGGACCACGCCGCGCGACGGCGCGATCGCCGAGCCCGAGGCGACGCTCGCGATCGCTTCGCCGTTTGTTCCGCTCGGCCAGGCGCGCCCGGACATGTCGGTCTCGAACCTGGGCACTGATCCCGGCAACGCCGCGGTGACTATCGAGATCGTTGCTGCTGACGGATCGATGCAGAGCATTGGCAGCGAGGCCGCCACGATTGGTTGCCCCGAGGGCAGCGTGCGGTTCTTCGGCACGAGCGATGATCCCGCGCTGACCGACGCTCCGGGCCCCTATGAGTACCGGGTGACGCTGGAGCTCGATGATGATGTGCACGAGGCGGTCGCGGTGTGGCCGTCGGCCGAGGGGGATGGCTCTCAGCCGTATGTCCCGCTGGTCTTCGAGCCGCCGCTACCGGGGCTCGGGTAGTGCCCTACCGGGTGCTCGGGGCCGGGTTTGCGGCTGGGCGCACGGGCATGCCGATGCCGAGCAGCGCCATGATGCCCCAGCCGAACGCGCTGCTGCCGAGGGATCCCAGGACGGCCTCGTCGGGCGCATCGCCGGTGATGAGGCGGACGCCGACGATCGCGACGAAGGAGCCGAGCGCGTAGGGCGCCGAGCCAATGAGTCGGTCAAGGACGGGTTTCACGGATTCCATCGTGCTGCCCGCGGCGCGATCGCACAATCCGGATTGTTGTGATTGTGGCGAGTTCCACCCAACCGAGCCCCGTTCGGCACCGAATTAACAACGCAGTGTCGCATCATTAGGCAGTCGCGTCATCGTCCTGGAGTGCCGCGCAGCACCCCGGGCCCAATCCTCGAGGAGACATCATGAGCCGATCATCATCCCGCCCGCTCATCCCCGCGCTCGCCGCAGCGGGTGCTCTCGCGGCAGGCATCGTCGTGACGGGCGCGGCCACCGCTGCCGCCGCGCCGGGCTCGATGCTGCCCGCTCCCCTGCCCTCGATCGCCTCGCTCGATGTGGAGCGCTATGCCGGCACCTGGCAGCAGGTGGCGGCCGTGCCTCAGCCGTTCAACCTCGAGTGCGCCCGCGATACCCGCGCCACGTACGCGGTGACCGCGCCCGGCACCATCTCGGTTCGCAATGACTGCACCACCTGGTCGGGCGCCCCTTCGGGCATCACGGGGGAAGCGACGGTGACTGATCCCTCGACCAACGCCTCGTTGCAGGTCACGTTCCCATCCGTGCCGTTCTCCCCGCCCGAGGGCCTGCCGAACTATGTGGTCACCTACATCGATGAGGGCTACGAGACGGCTATCGTCGGCGACCCTGCCCGCACATCCGGCTTCGTGCTGTCGCGATCGGGCACGCTGACCGGCGCGGAGTGGCAGCAGGTCCAGGATGTGATCGTTGACCGAGGCTGGAACCCGTGCTTCTTCCTGACGTCGCCGATCACCGGCGGGCTGGAGACGATCCAGCCGCTGTGCACGTTGTGAGCCGCTACCCGGGGTAGCCGATCGCGGTGACAGCAAGCACTGGCTCGCTCATCGGGTCGACACCGATGATCTGCTCGACGAGCACGTCGCTGATGGCGGTGGCGGTCACGGACCCGAGCCCCATCGCGGTCGCGGTGAGCAGGACTGTCTGGCTGATGTGCCCGGCCTCGATCAGGATGTCCCGGTAGGCGCGAGTGGTGCTGAAGCGCCAGCGGCTGCGCCGGAGCACCGAGGTGTAGATGAGCAGCGCGGGGGCCTCGGCGAGCCAGGACTGGTTGCCGAGGGCCCGCTCGAGAAGTGGCGCGCGCGCGGGGCGGCGGATGCGCTCGAGGCCGCCCCGCGACGCCGCGTAGTGGTACACCCCGGGCTGCAGGCCGTGGATCCTGTTGGCGTGCAGATAGATCTCGATGGGGCTGCGCGCGCCCGCCGAGGGGCTTGTCTTGCGGATGATCGGGCCCGTCTCGGCGTTCTCGATCACATCGATGGGGCCTGCGGCGATATCGACGATCGTGCCAATGGCGTCGAGCGGGACGGCCTGGGTGGTGAACGATCGCGTGGAGCGCCGGGCGAACAGCACATCGACGAGCCCCGGGCGCGGCCATCGAGCGGCATCGTCGATGCTTGGTGTGGTGACGGTGATCGGCTGTCGCGGAAAGGTCTTGACCACCTCGGGCGGTGGCTCAGCGCGAGCCTTGGTGGAGAATTCCTCCACATCGGCCACGGGGTCGAGGTACTCGACCGTCTCGTCGGTGCGGGAGGCGAAGTGGTGGTACCGGGTGGACGGTCCCCAGTCGCCCCATTCGGCGAGCAGGCGCTGCTCCTCCTGATGCTCCGTGGAGCCCTCGGCGATCAGGACTTTCTCCTCGAGGAGCCGCTCGGCGATCGCGCGGTGCAGGTCGGTGGGCGGCCCGATGGTGGCGATGTCCCGCCAATAGGAAAACCACCGCAGGATTCCGACGCTCTCGGGCGTGAGCGCGAACTGGCGGTGGTGGAGGTAGTCGTCCCAGATGAGGTTCCCGTCGCGCCAGAACAGCACTGCGTATTCCGCGACCTTCGCGCGAGTCAATCTTTGCTCACCCACCCCTTGAGTGTTTCATGCACCGGGTGAGGGCCGCGCTACGGGCTGCCTAGCGGCGGGGGCTCAGCTCAAGGGGCGTGGCCGGTGGTCGATGTAGTCGCTCTTGTGGGCGCGGAATGCGGCCGCTTCGACGGAAAAGGCGGAACTGATCGTGGTGTCGTCGCCTACCACCTCGATGAGGACTTGCGCCGTGGCGTCGGTGTTCATCAATGGACCTTTCTCCCCGTGTGGCCGGGCGCTCACCGAGCAGGGTGGCGCGCCGGACGTTCTGCCAGATACATCGCACGAGGCGCCCTGGATTGTTACATCCGCAATCACATTTGTTTCATTGATCCGGTGATTCGGCAGGGCGAAGGGATCGTGGTGTGGGCCAGGTCATGCGGAAGCGGCCAGGACGACGCTCCGAAAGGAACTGCCCACCATCCGCGCGGTGGCCTCGATCTGGGGCTCGCGCTCGAGGTATTGCTCGAGGAAGCGGCTGGGACTGATCGACTCCTGCATCGCGGCATCGGTCGCCCAGGCCCGGAACGCCCCGTACGAGGCCTCGGGGTGGAACTGCACTCCCCAGGCGCGGTCGCCGACCCGGAAGGCCTGGTTCTGGTAGAGGACGGAGGAGCCGAGCAGCGTCGCGCCGGGCGGCAGCTCGCTGATCGCATCGAAATGCATGGTCGGCGCAAGGAGCGGATCGCAGCTCGCGGCGATGCGGCGGAACAACGGATCGCTCGCGGCGCTCGCGGACCACTGCACCGCGGCGACCCCGGCCTCGAGGCCGGCCTTGGCGTCCCGATCGAGTCGGCCGCCGCAGGCGAGGGCGAGCAACTGGGCGCCCAAGCAGATACCGAGCAGGGGGATCGCTTCATCGACGCAGGCAGCCATCAGCGCGCGCAGGCGCGGCAGCCACGGGCAGTCGTCATCGGCCTGCGCGTTCTGGTACCCACCGAGCACGATCATCCCGTCACCCACGTCGCTCGCCGCGGGAATGGCGTCGCCGTAGTAGGGGCGAACGATCTCGAGGTGGCACTGGCGCAGGGGCTCCTCGAGCAGGTCCAGCGGACAGTTGGGGTGGTTCTCGATGACCGTGATGACAATGCGTGCCATGGTGCCCCTCGAAGCTCGCCGGACGCGGAATATGCGGCGCGCTCGTGGGTGCCGCGATGGAAGAACTGTAGCCAGCCTGCCCCCCGTTTGCACGGCACGAAAGGACCGCCGCTCCCCTGCTCCCCGCCGCTTCGCCACGCTGTGAGGCAGCCCCTGGGAAGGGTTCGCGATCACCTGCGGATTTTCTCGCGGCCAACTTCGCCAATCGTGACCACCGTCACATCCGGCGACATGATCATGATTGGCCACACCGCTCCAGGAAGCGGTGCGCGCGCAGTCCTGGGCATGCGTGGGCGCGGTGCGCGCGTGGCACGATGCAGTGGTGACTTCCTCGCTCCCCCGCGACCGCGATGGCGATGGCCGCGCCCGCAACCAGCGGCCGCGCGATTGCCTCGGCCGCCCCCTGCCGCACGGTGATGCTGCCCGCGAGTGCCGCCATCGCATCCCTGCCTACACCGAGGCTGTCCAGGCGCTGCGCGATGCGGACGCGCTGCTCGCCACCGGCCACCCGTTCCACGCGCACGAGCTGCTCGAGGATGCCTGGAAGGCCGCCCCGGCTGGCGAGGCTCAGGCATGGCGTGGGCTCGCCCAGCTTGCTGTGGGCGTCACCCATGCCGCGCGGGGAAACGCCGCGGGCGCGGGGCGATTGCTCGAGCGCGCCGCGGCCAATATCGGCGCCAGCCTCGAGGCCGACGGGGGCATCCCGCCGCAGCTCGACGGGGCGCGGCTCGTGGCGCTGCACCGGTGGTGCGTCGAGCGCGCGGCGGAACTCTCGGGAACGCGGAAAGGCGCGGCACGATGGTTGGTCGTGCCGCGCCTCGCGGAGCCAGGGAGCGAGCCCTAGCCGGCTACTGCAGGAGATCGGCGATGCGGTCGGGGATCCGATCGAGCGCGAACGGCAGGCTCAGCACGGTGCTCCACGACATCGCCTGCGCGGCATCGTCAGCGAGGATGATCGCCCGCCCATCCTTGACGACATCGAGCTGCTGATAGATCTCGGTCTTGTCGAGCTCGGCGCGCAGCTTCGGCTCGAAGTCGGCGCTGGCGTACCAGACGAGGACTTCGACATCGAGCAGGGAGAGCTGCTCCGTGGAGATGGGCGAGAAATTGCCGGCGATCTCCTCGGTGGCGGGCGGGTTTGCGAAGCCCAGCTCGTTGAAGAATCGCACCTTCGGGTCGGCGGGGCCGTAGATGCCAAACTCGCCCGGCTGGTTGAGCGCGCCGACCGCGATGGTCTTGCCCTCGAACTCCGGATGCGCGGCCTTGACCTCGGCGATAGTGTCGGCGATGCCGTCGATCAACTCCTCGGCCTTGTCCGGCTCCCCCACTGCTTGCCCGATCATGCGGGTCTGCGCGTCCCAGGGGATGCCCCACTCGGGGTAGTCGTCGGGCTGCGCGACCGTTGGTGCGATGGAGCTGAGCTGATCGTACTGTGCTTCCTTGAGCCCGGTATAGGTGCCGACGATCAGGTCGGGGTCGAGCGAGGCGACGGTCTCGATGTCGATGTCCCCCGCCGGAGAGCCCACGACCGCGGGAACCGCCCCGTCGAGCAGTTCCTGGCCCCATGGCCAGACGCCGCCCGGGTAGTCGCCGTACCAGTCGAACGCGCCGACGGGGACGAAGCCGAGCGCGAGGAGGGTGTCCTGATCGTTGTACCCGACGCTGACGACGCGCTGCGGGTCCTCGGGCACCTCGGTGCTGCCGAAGGCATGCTCGACGTTGATGCCCGAGCCAGTCGCGGCGGTATTGCTTGTTGCGTCGTCGTTGGCCGAGCAGCCTGCCAGGGCGAGCGCCGCGGCGAGGGCCGTGGTGAGCAGTGCGCGACGGTGGAGTCGCGGGTGTCGGAGTCGTTGGTGGCGGGGTGCCATGTGTACGTGCCTTCCCGGATGAGCGTGAGCAGGGTAGTGGCCGCGGTCTACGCGCAGCGACAACCAGGTAGCAAGGTGAGCCTAACCGATTGCACTGAAGAGTGGATAACCATGCCTGCCGGGCCTGCTCCGCCCGAGCTAGCGGCACAGGGCGAGCACCTGCCGGGCGGCGCGCTCGAGCGCTTCCCCGTAGTGCGCGCCCTGCCCCGCCGCATGCACGGCGAGCGGATGCAGCTGATGCAGCGGGATCCTCTCGCGCCACCCCCCGCGCAGTGGCGCGACCGCCTCGTAGCCACGGAGGATCTCATCGAGCTGGGGGCAGCCGAACAGCGCGAGCATCGCGAGATCGGTCTCCGCGTGCCCGCCGTGCGCCGCTGGATCGATCGCTACCGCACCACGCGGCGTCCACATGACGTTGCCCGACCACAGGTCGCCGTGGATGCGCGCGGGCGCCGCGCCGTCATCGAAGGTGCCCGCGGCGATCTCCGCGCAGGCCGCTTCGACGATCCGGGCGGCGGCGGCAGTGAGCATGCCGAGCCGGACCGCGCGCGGCACGAACGGCAGCACGCGAGTGGCCGCGTAGAACGATCCCCACGAGCCAGGATCGCTGCCCGGTCCCGCGGGCATCGCCTGGGTCCCGATATAGAGGCCGCCGTCATGGCCGGCTGGCGGCGCGCCGAACCCAGGCGCGCCGGAGGCGTGGCAGCGGGCGAGCGCGGCACCAAACTGCCGGGCCGCGTCCTTGCTCGGGGCCGCGTGCACCAGCCGCTCAAGGGTGATGTGCCCGCTGCCGACCTCGTGCACCGCGACGACGGGCAGCCCACCCTCGGCAAGCCAGCGCAGCCCGGCCGCCTCCGCGGCGAAGAAGCCGGGGCCGTTGCCCGCGTCGTCGGTCTTGGTGAACGTCATGCCAGGCGGGTGATGAGGTGCTCGGCGTCGATCTTGCGGTTGCGGGGCTTGTCATCGCCCGGCTCGATGCCGCCGACGTAGAGCCACCCGAGCAGGCGCTCATGGGCGGCGAGGCCGTGCATCGTGGCGACCGCGGGCATGTCCACGAAGGGTCCGGTGCGCCATACGACCCCCCACCCCTCGTCGTGCAGCAGCAACGAGAGGTAGTGGCCGACTCCCGCGGCCGTGGCGATCTGCTCCCATTCCGGGACGCTGGGGGGGCGCACGGCGCGGTGCACCAGGGCGATCAGCAACGGCGCGCGCAGCGGCTTGGCGGCGAGCTTGCGCGCGTCCTCGATCTGCTCGGGGTCGGTGAGGCCGGGCACATCGCCGTGCATGTGGCCGGCGATCGCCTCGCCCATTCGCTCTCGGGCCGCGCCGCGCAGGGTGATGACCCGCCAGGGGCGCAGGGCCTTGTGGTCGGCCACGGACGTGCAGGCCTGGACGAGCCTGGTGATGTCAGCGTCGCTGGGTGCCTCGTCGGTGAGGGTGAGGAAGGAGCGGCGCGCCGAGAGCAGGTCGGCGATCGGCGAGGGTCGGTGTTCGATGGGGGCCACGGGATCCACCGTAGCGCGCGTGCCCGGGCCAGCGGGTGGCCCGGGCACGCGGTTCGGTCAACCGGTGATCTCGATCTTGCGAGCGCTGTCGCGCTTCTGCGACTTGGGCAGGGTGACGGCGAGGACACCGTCGTTGAGCTGCGCGCCGATGTTGTCGTGGTCGATCTCGGTGGGCAGGCTCACCTGGTAGCTGAATCGTCCGGTGCGCCGGGCGCGGCGATGGACGATGCCGTCGCGCTCCTTCTCCTCCACCTCGCCGGAGATGTGCAGGACGCCCTCGCGGTACTCGATCGCGATGTTGTCCTTGGTCACGCCAGGCAGTTCCGCCTCGACCTTGTAGGCGGTGTCGGTCTCCTCGATGTCGACGTTCGGCACCCAGGACGCGGGCGCGTCGCCGGGAGTGGTGTCGAGCCATCGGCCTAGCCGGTCGTAGAGCTCCTCGAAGTCGCGGAAGGGATCCCAGCGGCCCAGGGCCGGGGTGGCCGCGGCGCGTCGTGCTGGAAGTGCCATCGTTGTTCCTCCTTCATCCGAATGCTTGCGATGGTGGTCGAGGGATCTCGCACACCCCTCGTACTTGACATAACATGGACATAGTTGAGTGTATTCCACTCAAGGCTGGCGCGCGAGCCCGGGGTTCAGGCAGAGTTGCCGCATGGACGCGCGCACCCAGAGAACCCTCTTCGCCGACGCCGATCACGCCTGGCTCAGCGCCGACGAAGCCCGTGAGCTCGGCCGCTCCCTGCGCGAGGCCGTGCCCTTCGACGCCCACGCCGAGCTGACCCTCTCCCCCGCGCGCCCCACCGTCGCCGAGCACATCGAACGCACCAACAAGGGCCGCGTCGAGGACCTCATCCCTATCCGCATCGGCCGCATGAGCGAGACCCCCTTCACCTTCTATCGCGGCATCGCCGGGCTGATGGCCCACGACCTCCAGATCGCTCCCGTCACCGGCCTGCACGCTCAGTTGTGCGGGGACGCCCACGCGGCCAACTTCGGCCTGTTCGCCGGACGCCTCGGCGGGATCATCATGGATGTCAACGACTTCGACGAGACCATCCCCGGCCCCTGGGAATGGGACCTCAAGCGCCTCGCCGCTAGCCTCGTCCTCGCCGGGCGCGATAACGACATCGACCGCAAGTCGGCCACCAAGGCCGCCCGGCATGCCTCCCGCGCCTACCGCCGCACCATGCACCGCCTCGCCGACCTCACCTTCCTCGCTTCCTGGCGCACGCAGCCCGACGACACGGCCGTCAGCGAGGTCAAGGCCAAGCACCTCGAGGACGACCTCGAGGACGCGCGCGAGAAGGCCCAGCGCAACGCCAACCGCCGCGTCGCCGACAAGTGGACCGCCCAGGACGGCGACCGCTGGCGCTTCACCGAGGATCCACCGATCCGCGCCCACGTCACCGATGAAGTCGAGGAGCAGGTGATCGAGGCCCTGCGCGAGTACATCGCCACGGTGCCCGCCGCCCCGCGAACCCTGCTGCGCCGCTATCGCCCCCACGACGTGGTCCACCGCATCGTAGGCACCGGCAGCGTCGGGCTCCGCAGCTACCTGGTCCTGCTCGAGGGCAACGCCGGGGAAGCACTCGTGCTGCAGGTCAAGCAAGCCACTGCCTCCCAGCTCGAGCCGTACGTGCCCCACTCCGCGCCCGCCCACCACGGGCAGCGCGTCGCCGAGGGCGCCAAGCTCGTCCAGGCCGATCACGACGTCACGCTCGGCTGGACGAATATCGACGACCAGCACTACTACGTGCGCCAGTTCCGCAACCACAAGGCCGACATCGACCCCGAGACGCTCACCAGCAAGAATCTTGACGACTACGGCCGCCTCACCGGCGCCCTGCTCGCCCGCGCCCACGCCCGCACCACGGACCCCCGCGCGCTCAGCGCCTACCTCCGCAAGGGCAAACACTTCGACAAGGCCATCGCGGCCTTCGCCAATGCCTACGCCAACCAGATGGAGGACGACTACAGCGAGTTCACCGGCCTCATCGACGCGGGCGAGCTGCCCATCCTTCGCGACGTGTGAGCAGCACGGGCCCCGCTGTGAACTCGACGTAACAACGTTGATCAGGAGGAACCGGGCATCGCTGGCGCCATCGCAGATCAGCGCCGGTGCCGCGCCCCCGCGACGGCGGAAAAACGCCTGTAACACGTGGTCCCGGGGATAGGCTCAGCGAAGCCAACCGACCATGCCGGTCCACGCGCTGGGCCACGTCCCTGGGGGTCACCGCCTTGGAAGACGTCATCGACACGATCACCAGCATCAACGACATCTACTGGTACTTCGTCGTCGCGGTGCTCGTCCTGTCCGGCATCTACTACACGATCCGGTCCGGGGTCCTCCAGATCACCATGATCGGCGACATGTTCCGCTCCGTCGCCGAGCCCGCGCTCGTCATGGAGAACGGCAAGAAGGGCCTGTCCGCGTTCCAGTCGTTCACCATCGCCGCCGCCGCCCGCGTCGGCACCGGCAACATCGCCGGCGTGGCCATCGCCATCACCATCGGCGGCCCCGGCGCGATCTTCTGGATGTGGCTCACCGCCATCGTCGGCGCCGCCACGGCCTTCATCGAATCCACCCTCGCGCAGCTCTACAAGATCAAGGATGTCGATTCCTACCGTGGCGGCCCCGCCTACTACATCACCTACGGGCTCCGCAATCGCCACATCGCCATCGCGTTCTCGCTCATCGCGCTGGTGACGTACTCGCTGGTGTTCAACACCGTGCAGGCCAACACGATCTCCGACGTCGTGCAGACCTCCACCGGCAATAGCTCCGGCATGTTCACCGTTGGCATCGGCGTGCTCCTCGCTGGGCTGACCGCGCTGGTGGTGTTCGGCGGGGTGCGGCGCATCGCCCGCGTCACCGAGGTGCTCGTGCCGGTCATGGCGCTCTCCTACGTCGGGCTCGGACTGCTCGTGGTCGCGCTGAACATCAGCGAGGTACCGAACATGTTCCTGCTCATCATCGAGAACGCGTTCGGCATCCAGGAGATCGTCGGCGGCGGCATCGCCGCAGTCATCATGAACGGCATCCGCCGCGGCCTCTACTCCAACGAGGCCGGCATGGGCTCCATCCCCAATGTCAGTGCCACCGCCGCGGTGTCGCACCCCGTCAAGCAGGGGCTCGTGCAATCGCTCGGCGTGTACTTCGACACCCTGCTCATCTGCTCCATGACCGCGTTCATCATCCTGCTCGCCGATCCGTCCTACGGCGTGGGCCGCGAGGGCGCCTCGCTCACCCAGGAGGCTCTCGCCCTGCAGTTCGGCGACTGGGCCATCCACTACCTCGCGGTGGTGATCTTCTTCCTCGCGTTCAGCTCCGTGCTGGGCAACTACTACGTCGGCGAGGCCAACATGGCCTTCCTCAACAGCTCCAGCCTCGCCATCCTGCTGTTCCGCATGGCGGTGGTGGCGTGCGTGTTCCTCGGCTCGGTGGCGTCGCTGGCCCTCGTCTGGTCGCTCGCCGATCTCAGCATGGGCTTCATGGTCACCATCAACCTGCTGGTCATCGCGCCGCTGTCGGTCGTAGTGTTCCGGCTGCTCAAGCACTACCGGGAGCAGCGCGCGCAGGGCCTCGACCCGGTGTTCGTCCGCAGCGACATGCCGGACCTCACCGGCGTGGAGTGCGGGGGCTCGCGCACCGAGGCGGCGGGCGGCGCCGAGAACCGGTAGGCACGGGGGTCCCCGAGCTGCCCGGCCCCGAGTGTGCGAGAAACGACAGCTCCAGCGCTCGAGCCTGTCGTTTCTCGCACACTCGCCGCCGCGCCCAGCGCTACCCGCGCTTGGGCGGCAGCGGCACGAAGTAGCT
The DNA here is from genome assembly GCF_014841105.1 of Lolliginicoccus lacisalsi. GTDB lineage: Bacteria > Actinomycetota > Actinomycetes > Mycobacteriales > Mycobacteriaceae > Lolliginicoccus > Lolliginicoccus lacisalsi. Next base: position 136,276 of record NZ_JACYWE010000009.1, on the reverse strand, counting down.
GGTGCGTTCCTGGTACTCGCGGAAGCCGGGCCGGTCGGCCATGTGCTTCTCCAGCAGCCGCGCCCCAGTGGCATGAACGAGGAAGTACGTCATGACGACCGGCGACAGCACCGTCAGCGCACCGGGCCATACGTCGGCGGCGATGAGGAAGATCCCCCACCACACGCAGGCATCACCGAAGTAGTTGGGATGGCGGGTCCACGACCACAGGCCGCGGTCCATGATCTTGCCGCGATTGGCGCCGTCCGCCTTGAACTCGCGAAGCTGATGGTCCCCGACCGACTCGAAAAGCACGCCAACGATCCACAGCAGGATCCCGGCGAAGGCGATCCAGCCGAGCGGCCCATCGGAGATGGCGGCCACCTGGATGGGCAGGGAGATGAACCAGGCCGCGAGCGCCTGGGTGAGGTAGATCCGGGTGAGGGGCACCCACGGGGAGCCGCTGCCGTGGCTCTCGAGCATCGCCGCGTACCGCGGGTCCTCGCCGTGGCCGCGGGTGCGCTGCAGCAAGTGCCAGGCAAGCCGCAGCCCCCAGGCCGAGACGAGCAGCGCCACGACGATGCGGCGAGCGGGCTCGCCCGTTCCCGCGATCGCCGACACCACGGCAATGACGACGAACGCGAGCCCCCAGGTGACATCGACGACATTGTGCCTGCCGAGCGTGAATCCGATGCGGGCGGTGATCGCCATGAGCACGACGACCGCGAGCAGGCTGGCTGCGCTGACGATCAGGAAATCAGTCATTGCTGCTGTCCTCGCCGAGCCGTCCGGACCATTGCGGGCGCACGTCCGGGAAGCCGGACTCGCCACGATCACCGGGGCGGACGAGCAGGAGCTGGTCCACGCCCATGCGCCCGTCGCGGAACGTCCGGGCACCACCGACGAGGTAGAGGCGCCAGACGCGGGCCATCTCCTCGCCGACCATCGCCACGGCCTCGTCCCAGCGGTCCTCGAAGGTTTCGAGCCAGGCGTTGACGGTCCATTCGTAGTGCTCGCGCAGGGCGTGGACGTCGCGCAGCTCCAGGCCTGGCGCCTCGAGCATGGCGATGGTCTCGCCGACCGGGCGCATGTGCATGTCCGGGGCGATGAAGGACTCGATGAAGGGCCCGCCGCCGGGGTGCTTGCCGCGCCTCGACATCTGCTGGATCAGCACGCGCCCGCCGGGGCGGACGTTGTCATGGAGGGCACGGGCATAGCGGGGATAGTTGCGCTGCCCGACATGCTCGCCCATCTCGAGGGAGGTGACCGCGTCGAAAGGCCCGTCGGGGATCTCGCGGTAATCCTGCAGGCGGATCTCGACCTTGTCCTGCAGGCCCAGCCGGGCGATCCGATCGTCAGCGAAGCGCTTCTGCTCGGCCGAGATGGTCACGCCCACGACGGTGACACCATAGTTCGCGGCGGCGTGGATGCTCAGCGAGCCCCAGCCGCAGCCGATGTCGAGCATCCGCATGCCGGGGCGCAGGCCAACCTTGCGGCACACGAGGTCGAGCTTGTCGCGCTGCGCGTCCTCGACGGTGTAGCCGGGCTCGCGGGAGGGCCAGTAGCCGCACGAGTAGGCCATGTTGGGGTCGAGGATCAGGGCGTAGAAGTCGTTCGATAGGTCGTAGTGGTGGCTGATGGCCTGCCGGTCCCGTCCCGGGCTGTGCAGGCGCCCCCGGACACGGGCCTGGGTGGCCGGCGGCTGCGGGTCGAGGCCGAGCGCGTCGAGCTGCCGGGCTGCGCGAGCGAGCCGGGCGATCAACCGCGGGCCCGGACGGACCGCGGAGAGCCCACGCTCGCGCACGACGTTCCAGACGTGGTCGAGGGCCTCGCCGAGATCACCCTCGACATCGAGCTCGCCGGTGACGTAGGCCTGCGCGGCACCGAGCTCGCCGGGATGCCACAGGAGCCGCCGCAGCGCATCGGTGCTGCTGATCCGCACGCGCGGGGCATCCTCGGGGCCCGCGCTGCTGCCGTCCCAGGCGGTCAGCCGCACGGGCAGGGGGCTTCCGGTGATCGGCTCGAGGATCTCGGCGATCAACCCGGCAGCGCCCGTCGCGCTGGCGCTCGGCGCCTCGTGGCCGTGGACGTCATTGGTGGCGGTGGTCGTCACGAGATGCCCTCCTTGCGCGCATCGCTGTCCTCGCCCGGGCGGGTGAACAGGATCTGCTCGACGTCGAGGTAGCGGGCGGAGAACCCGGCCTCGGAGTAGTTGAGGTAGAACTTCCACATGCGGCGGAACACGTCGTCGAAGCCGAGCTGGCGGGCATCGTCGAACGTCGCCGTGAAGCGGTCCTCCCACAGCCGCAGCGTGCGGGCATAATGCAGGCCCATGCCGAGCCGGTCGGCGATGCGCAGGCTCGTGCTCCGGGTGACGGTGTCGTCGATCGCCTGGACGGAGGGGATGAGGCCGCCAGGGAAGATGTACTTGTGGATCCACGTGTAGGTGTTGCGCGTGGCCATCATGCGCTCGTGCGGCATGGTGATGGCCTGGATGGCGACCTTGCCGCCGGGGGCGAGCAGCTCGTCGATCTTCTGGAAGTAGGTCGTCCAGTACTGGTAGCCGACGGCCTCGATCATCTCGACCGAGACGATCGCGTCGAACTCGCCCTCGACGAAGCGATAGTCGAGCACGTCCACGTCGACGAGCCCGGCGAGGCCCGCCTCGGCGACACGGTGGCGGGCGACCTCGGCCTGGGCGGTGGAGAGCGTGACGGTGCGCACGCGAGCGCCGCGCTGGGCGGCACGGACGGCGAGCTCCCCCCACCCGGTGCCGATCTCGAGCAGGCGCGTGCCCTCGCCGACGCCCGCCTGATCGAGGAGCCGGTCGATCTTGCGCCGCTGCGCCGCCGCGAGATCATCCCAGCTCGCCCCGACAGGATCGGTGAAGAGGGCGGCGGAGTAGGTCATGGACTTGTCGAGGAACAGCCGGAAGAAATCGTTGGACAAGTCGTAGTGCCGGGAGATGTTGGAGCGCGAGTTCTCCGTGGAGTTGCGCTCGCTGCGCGGCTGCCGGGCGATCAGTGCCGCGCGCAGCCGTTGCAGCGGCGCGGGCACGAGGCTGGTGAGGTTGCGAGCGAACACCTCGAGCACGGCCTCGAGGTCATCGGCGTCCCAGTCGCCGGCCATGTAGGCCTCGCCGAACCCGATCAGCGCGCCGCAACCGAGCCGGTCGAAGAAGTCGGCTGGACGGCGCAGGATCATCCGCGGAGCCGGAGCGTCCGGGTCGGGGCTGCCCCAGATCGTGCCGTCGGGCAGCTCGACCCGCAGCGGCATGTCCTTGACCGCGTGGCGGAATAGCCGTCGCGCCACGCGTCCACGGCCGCGCGCGATGGGCCCGCTCGGTGGCGAGTCCACGCCGGGCCAGCGCTCGGGATCGATGGCGAGGGGTGGTGCCGGCGCGGTGATCGCTTCCGGCGATGTTGTCGCAGCGTCGGTGTTCATCGTGCCTGCCACTTTCTTCCTGGGGACGGGGTTCTCCTGCTGATCATGACGCGACCGCGCGGTGCGCGGGCTCGCTTCGGCGGTGGTTCGCTTCATCTACGTGCCCTCCTGCCGGGCGTGGACCGGGCGGGGCTGGATGGGCAGGCGCCGCGCCCACAGCCGGATGCCCTGCCAGCGGATCTGCACGATCACCCGCAGCGGCGCCCAGGGGATGCTGGCGAATGCCCGCAGCAGCGTGCGGCGCGTGATGGGCCGCCTCGTGCCGGTCACGGAGGCGACGAAGGGCGGCTGGGCGCTGCGATGCAGCACGATCGCGAGCCCGAGGCGCTCGCCGGGCACGGGCAGCCGCAGCTCGTAGTCGCCCGAGACGTCGTTGAACGGGGAGACGTAGAACTCCTTGGCCACGCGCGCGCCACCAGGGTCGACGACAGCGCCGGCGGGCAGCAGGTAGCAGTGCCGCTCGCCGTAGGTGTTGCGCACCTCGGCGATGACGCAGCGCAGCTCGCCGTCGCCGCCGAAGCACCAGAACACCGAGAGCGGATTGAAGTTGACGCCGAGGACCCGTGCGTTGGCGAGCATGAGGATGGTGCCGCCCCGCAGGTCGATCCCGCGGGTGGCGAGGAAGGCGTCGACGTTCGCGCGGATGGGGCGTGCTGGATCGCCCAGGTGGTCGCGGGCCTCGAACCGCGCGAGCGGGCGCAGCCACCAGGGCAGCACGGGCAAGCGGTCGAGATCGACGAGCCACCAGTAGCTGCGGTAGGTGAACTCGTTGCGCAGGGGCGCCCGCCGCACGTGCCGGACCTCGGTGGGGTACAGCGCGCCCGGGTAGGTGCGGACCGTCGTGCTGGTCACCAGGTCGCTCCGAGGTGCTCGGCGGCGCGCAGGCCCGACAGGGCGCCGTCCTCGTGGAATCCCCAGCCGTGGTAGGCGCCGGCGAAGGCGATGCGGCTCGTGCTGATGCCGGGCAGCCTGCGCTGCGCGGCGACGGCCTCGGGGGTGTACTGGGGATGCTCGTAGCCCATCGTGTCGATCACGGCGCCCGCATCGATGAGGTGCTCCCCGCCGAGGGTGACGACGAAGCGGCGGCCATCGAGCGCGCCGAGGCGTTGCAGCCGCGTCATGTCGTAGCTGACAAGCACGTTCTCCGGATCGGCATCGCAGGAGGGGATGCGGTAGTTCCACGAAGCCCGGGCCCGGGGCGCCTTCGGCAGCACGGACTCGTCGGTGTGCAGCTGTGCCTTGTTGGGGGTGTAGTGGATCGCACCGAGCACCTCGCGCTGCTCCGGCGTCGCCGAGGGAAGCATGGTGAGGGCCTGATGGGGGTGCGTGGCGATCACAACCGCGTCGAAGACCGCGCGCTCGCCGCCCTCGAGCACCACGAGCACATGGTCCTTGGCCTCCCGCACCGACCGCACGGGCGTGGCCGTGTGCACGGCGTCGAGCTGCTTGGCGACCCGCGCCACGTACTCGCGCGAGCCGCCCGTGACGGTGCGCCAGGTGGGTGATCCCGTGACGCTGAGCATCCCGTGATGATCGAGGAAGGCAAACAGGTAGCGGGCCGGGTATTGCAGCGCCGTGCCCGGGTTGCAGGACCACACCGCGGAGACCAGCGGGGTGACGAAGTGCTGGATGAAGTAGGGCGAGAATCCGCCTGCCTCGAGGAACGCCCCGAGGGTGACGTCCGGGTCGGCGCGAGGATCGTGCTCGTCGGCATCGAGGACCTTGCGGGCCGCGCGGTGGAAGCGCTTGACCTCAGCGAGCATGCGCAGGTAGCGGCCGCGGCCGAGGGTCCGCGCGGTGGGGATGATGCCGGGTGCCTTCTTGCCGCCGGCATACTCGAGGCCGCAACCGTCGCAGCGCACCGACATGCTCATGTCGGTCTCCTGGGTCTCCACGCCCAGCTCGGCGAAGAGCCTCAGCAGAGTCGGGTAGGTGCGGTCATTGTGCACGATGAAACCAGTGTCGACGGGCACGGTCGCTCCACCGACGGGCACGTCGTGGGTGTCGGCGTGGCCGCCGAGCCGCGCGTCCGCCTCGAACAGCGTCACCTTGGCGCTGGTGCGCAGCACCCACGCCGCGGTGAGTCCCGCGACGCCGCTGCCGATGACAGCTACCCGCCTGTCCTCATGGATCGCTCGTGCCATGGATTCCCCCTCGTGTTGCTGTATTCCTTGGGCATTCGGAGCCGCCGCCGGATCGGTTCGGTGGTAGCGCGCGGGCCTAGCGCGGCAGCGCGGCGATCTCTTGCACGCGCTCGACGGTCCAGTCGTGCCAGCGGGATGCGTCGCGCAGCATGAAGTGCCCGGCGCCCTCGACGGGATGCCATGATGCTTCCACGCCGGCGGTGCTGGCGCGCAGCGTTTCCCGCCGGGATGCTGCCGGGTCGGTCCATCCGTCCGCGGTGCCGTGCAGGACGTGCACCCGCTGCCCCTCCCCGAGCAGGGCGCCCTCATCCTGTGGCCACCATGGGGCGAGCGCCACGACTCCGCGCACGGCGGGATGGGAAGCGCAGTGCGCCGCCACCCTGCCGCCCATGGAGTGGCCGACGAGCACGACCGGGGTCCCGGGATACAGCGCGAGGCGCTGCTGCAGGATGGCCAGGGCATCGGCGCGCACGGTCGATCCGTCACCGTTCCAGCCGCGCTGGCTGTAGCTGACCTGCGTGACATCGAGGCCGGGGACCGCGCGGAGCGCTGCTGTGAACGGGCGCATCCGCACCGCCGCGAGGTGCCAGGGGCGCAGCGGGCGGGAGTTGCGGACCTTGCCGCCAGGGAGCACGAGCACGATTGCGTTCACGCGAGGTATTCGCTCCTGCCGCGGGTGCGGATGGGCCGGTGGGCAGTGAAGTGCCTCACCCTCACCGGGCCCGGAAGCCCCAAGTGCGATATCGGACACATTTGGACACCCTGGTGCAGCATCGCTTTCCCGCAAGGTGAGAAAGTGATGGGGAGACAACCGCGGCAATTATGGAGATCCCATTCCCGCGGCGTGGTGCACGTCACTACGCTAGAAAGCCAGCCTTGCAATCAAAGGAGCCTGCCATGGCTAATGAGCCCGCAACCAAGCAGCGGCACCAGGTCGTCATCATCGGGTCCGGTTTCGGCGGATTGTTCGCGACCCAGGCGCTGAAGCGGGCCGATGTGGACGTCACGATGATCGCCCGCACCACCCATCACCTGTTCCAGCCGCTGCTGTACCAGGTGGCCACCGGCATCCTCTCGGTCGGCGAGATCGCCGCCCCCACGCGCGTCGTGCTGCGCAAGCAGAAGAACGCGCGCGTGCTGATGGGCGAGGTCATCGACATCGACGTGCAGAACAAGACCATCACGTCCGAGCAGTTCGGTCATATCACTGTCACCTCGTATGACAGCCTGATCGTCGCGGCGGGCGCCGAGCAGTCGTACTTCGGCAACGATCACTTCGCCAAGCACGCGCCCGGCATGAAGACCGTGGACCATGCGCTCGAGCTGCGCGGCAAGATCGTTTCCGCGTTCGAGCTCGCGGAACTGTCCAATGACCCCGTCGAGCAGGAGAAGCTGCTCACCTTCGTCGTGGTCGGCGCGGGCCCCACGGGCGTCGAGATGGCGGGGCAGATCGCCGAGCTCGCGAAGGACACCCTCGAGGGCGCGTTCCGCAACATCGATCCGGGCCAGGCGCGGGTGATCCTGCTCGACGCCGCGCCGCAGGTGCTGCCGCCGTTCGGCCCGAAGCTCGGCATGAAGGCGCAGAACCGCCTCGAGAAGCTCGGCGTGGAGATCATGCTGAACACGTTCGTCACCGATGTTGATGAGAACGGCATCGTGGTGAAGAACAAGGAGGGCCAGGAGCAGCGCATCACGTCGTACTGCAAGCTGTGGGCCGCGGGCGTGGCGGCCAGCCCGCTCGGCAAGATCCTCGCCGACCAGACCGGCACCGGCGTGGATCGCGCCGGTCGCGTCGAGGTCAACCCGGACTTGACGGTCCAGGGGCAGCCGAACATCTTCGTGGTGGGCGACATGATGTCCCTGGACGGGCTCCCCGGCGTCGCGCAGGTCGCCATCCAGGGCGGCCGCTACTCGGCCAAGGCGATCAAGAAGGAGATCAAGGCCGAGAAGAAGGGCCAGCCCGTCCCGGAGCGCAAGCCGTTCTCCTACTTCAACAAGGGCAACATGGCCGCTGTGTCGAAGTACAGCGCCGTCGCCCAGGTCGGCAAGATCAACATCAGCGGGTTCATCGGGTGGCTGATGTGGCTCGCGGTGCACCTGGTCTACATCGTGGGCTTCAAGAGCCGCGTGGCCACGCTGTTCTCCTGGACGGTGACCTTCCTGACCAACTCGCGCGCGCAGCTCACCGTGACCGAGCAGTGGATGACGGCCCGGACCGCGCTCGATCATCTCGAATCGCTGGAGGCGCAGAAGAAGGCGCAGGCGAAGCAGGACGAGCTCGAAGCTAGCTGAAGCGGCTAGCGCCTAGCTCGCGGCGCCGGGGACCCTCCAGGGTTCCCGGCGCCGTTGCCGTTTCCCGGCCCTCAGGAAGTGCCGAGCTTGGCGGAGTCGATGATGTTCTGGATGCGGACATGGCCGCGGGCGACGAGCCGGTGCTGCTCATCGGTGATGTTGACCAGCCACAGCTGCTGCAGCCTGCCGCGGTGCAGCGGGATGGAGTGCGCGTGGAGCGTTCCCTCGCGCACGGCGCGGAGGAAGTCAGTGTTGTTGTTGACCCCCACGACGTGGCCGCGATCGCCGAGCCAGGCGGTGCCAGCGACGCTGGCCATGGATTCGACGACGGCGCAGTAGACGCCGCCGTGGACGAGCCCGGCGGGCTGGTGCATGTCGGGGCGGATCGTCCAGTGCGCGCGCACGGAGTCGGGGGTGATCTCGGTATAGCGGAGGCCTAGGTACTGGCCCATTCCGCGGTTGAGCATCTCGGTGAGCTCGTCGGGGATGTCGCTGGGGAAGCCGGGGGCGGAATCGGTAGTGGTCACGTGTGGATCCTTTTGCGTGGGAATGCAGATGGGCCTCACGCCACTGTAAGCGTGAGGCCCATCCTGGCATGGACCGGGTGTCGCTGCAGCCCTCAGGACACCGTCACGGCCCGGCGGTCTTTGTGCTCCCCCGCCCACGCACTACATTAGGTGAGCCTTGCCTCATCTGCAACCCGTTCCGAAGAGTGACTTTCATCACACAGCCGCTGCGAGGCTCCCCCAGCGCAGCCGCACCACGGACGAATGGCTCCGCACCGGCCGACCGAGCTCCTCGAAGGCCGTGATCAGCCCCCGGGCGCGCCGCAGCGCGGCAGCGTCATCGACCCCAGCCCGCGCCGGAGCATAGGAAGCCATCCCGAGCACGGCCTCGCCCACCATCGACCACAACCGCGAGGCGTCCACCCCGGACAAGCGCGCGATCTCGGCGAGCAACGGGGCCAGCGTCGTCTCGCACCGGTGCGCCACCCACATCACCAGCGCCCCCTCGCTGGGCAGCGTCCGCACCGCCCGTGATCCCTCGGCGGGGTCCCCGGGTAGCACGCGCAGCATCGGATCCACCACCCCAGCCCAGTCCACGCCGCCGTCGGAGTCATAGTGCAGCCACAGGTTGTCGGTGCCGGGATCCCACGCGCGACCCTCGAGCACCAGCAGCGCGACAAGGCGGGCCACCACGGCATGAATCACCATCGAGGCAACCTGGCCGGTCGCCACGTCGCGCGAGCCGAGCTCGCGAACGGCCCTGCGGTGCATGACCTCCAGGCGCCCCTCCGGGATCGCCGCACCCAGCGGCCACCATGGCGGCGGGGCTCGGTGTGCATCCAGGTGATCGCATAGTTGCGCGGATAGTCGACGTCGAGCGCGCGCAACCGCGCCATGCTCGCGAGGAACGGCTGCTCCACGCGGGCGGCTAGTCGCCCCTGGCTCGCCCCGCCCGCCAGCGCGGGCGACGTCGGCGTTGTTGTCACGAAGCCCATTCGTTGCTCATCCCTCCCGAGCCCCGGCGCAGGGGCCTCCAACAGCGTCGCGGCCCCACCCGGGACCTTTTGATTAGCGTACCCTAACCATAGTGAGGTCAGGCTAAGCTATTCAAATCCCGAGGCCGCCCGCCTTCCGCGACCACGGTTTCGCCGCCCTGGTTAGGTTCGCGTAACCTAACGACAGCGCCCGAGGTCGTGGCGCCAGGGCCGATCCTCACTCGTCCGTGCCGAAAGCGAGCTACACCGTGTCGAACACACTGTCCGCGGCCGCGGATCACGCTGCGCTCCCGCGCGCCAGAACCTCCGGGCCGGACCACCTCGGACGGCAAGCCCCGCTCGACCCGCGCGCGCCCTGGTGGCGGCACCTCTCCGCCCACGCGATCGACGCGCTCATCGTTGCCGCGCCGCTCACGCTCGGGCTCCTCATCATCAGCAGCCTCAGCGACCAGTCCGGCGGCGGGCAGGCAGACCGGGCCGTCTTCGCGATCTTCACCGCCGCGGCCACCCTCGGCCTCGCGTGGTGGAACCTCGGAGCCCGCGACGGCACGCGGGGCCAGTCGCTGGGCAAGTCCGCCGCCCTGCTCATCACCCGGGACACCCGGACCGGTCGCCCCCTCGGCCCACGGCGCGCGCTCGCCCGGCGCCTCACCCTGGGACGCGCGGGCGGGCCCGCGGAGACCCTCGACGAGCCCGCCGCCCTCGCCGAGGGCTTCGAGCCCGACCAGCAGGCCCCCACCATCGCCGAGCTGCGCCGGCGCCGGCTCCTCGGCCTGGCAGCGCTCGCGATCACACTCGTGTTCATGGCCTTCGCCAGCATCGCCATCGGCGCACGCCCGCTAGCCCTCCTCGAGATCCAGAACGCGCTGCTCTCCCCCAGCGGTGCCGATACCGACATCATCGTGCGCAGCCTCCGCGTGCCCCGCACGCTCCTCGCGATCACTGTCGGCATCGCCATCGGCGTCGCTGGCGCGCTGATCCAGGGCCACACCCGCAACCCCCTCGCGGACCCCGGGATACTCGGCGTCATCCCCGGCGCGGCGTTCGCCGTCGTGCTCGCCGTCTACCTGTTCCGGCTCGGCTCGCCCAGCGAGTACGTATGGTTCGCCTTCCTCGGGGCCTTCCTGACCACGATCGTTGTGTTTGGCATCGCCTCCATCGGCAAGGGCGGCGCGAGCCCGCTCACCCTGCCCCTCGCGGGCGTGGCCGTGGGCGCCTTCCTCACCGCCATGACCAACGCCGTAGTCCTGCTCGACCGCGCGTCCCTCGATGCCTACCGCTTCTGGAACGTCGGCTCGGTCGCGGGGCGCGGGCTCGACGTGCTGCTGCAAGTGCTGCCGTTCATCATCGTGGGACTCGCGATCGCGCGGGCCAGCACCCCGGGCCTCAACCTCCTGAGCCTTGGCGACGACATGGCGCGCTCGCTCGGCACCAACATCGCGCTGACCCGCGTCGCGGGCATCCTCGCGATCACCCTCCTTGCCGGCGCGGCGACCGCAGCGTGCGGCGTCATCGCTTTCCTCGGCCTCGTGGTGCCGCACATCGCGCGCGCCATCACCGGCCCCGACTACAAATGGATCGTTCCGTTCTCCGGCCTGTGCGGCGCGATCCTCATCCTCTCGGCCGACGTGCTCGGCCGCATCGTGGTCCGCCCGAGCGAGCTACAGCTCGGCATCGTGCTCGCCCTCGTCGGCGGACCGTTCTTCATCGCGCTGGTGCGCCGACGGAAGCTGGTGAGCCTGTGAGGACCGAGCCCCCGATGACCCAGCCCGCTACCACCCAGCCCGCTACCACCGCCCGCGATATCACCAGCTACGTCGATCCCTCCGTTCGCGTCGTGCCCTCGCGGCCCTCCCTGCGCATCGCGGGCAGCTCCTTCGTGCTGCGCCCACGGATGATCATCGTGAGCACCCTGCTCGCGATGGTGATCGTGCTGCTGATGGGCATCAACATCGGCCGGGGCGACTTTCCCCTCTCCCTCGCCGACGTCGCCCGCGTCCTGCTCGGCGGCGGCGACAACCTCGAGCAGTTCATCGTCATCGACCTGCGGCTGCCCCGCTCCCTCGTGGGCGTGGTGGTCGGCTTCTCCCTCGGCCTCGCCGGCGCGATCACCCAGTCGCTGACGCGCAACGGCCTGGCCAGCCCCGATATCCTCGGCATCAGTTCCGGGGCGTCGGTCACCGCGGTGGCCGTGATCGTGCTCACGGGGGGGTCCACCGGGGTGGTGCTCTCCAGGCTCGGCTCGGTCGGCCTGCCACTAGCCGCGCTCATCGGCGGCCTGGTCACCGCGGTCATCCTGTACGCGCTCGCGTGGAAGGGCGGCGTCGATGGATTCCGGCTGATCCTCATCGGCATCGCGATCACCGCGATCTGCCAGGCGCTGGTCTACTGGATGCTTATCAAGTCCGACATCAACGACGTCGCCCAGGCCCAGGCGTGGCTCGTCGGCTCCCTCAATGGGCGTGACTGGCGGCACTTCGTCCCGATGCTCGCCGCGACCGCCGCGTTCAGCGGCGTCGCCCTCGCCGCCGCCTCGAGCGTCAACGTGCTGCGCCTTGGCGACGAGACCGCCCGAGCACTCGGTGCCCGGGTGAATGGCACGCAGGCCGTTCTGCTCCTGAGCGCGGTGGGCCTGGCCGCCGCGAGCGTCGCCGCGGCCGGCCCGATCGGCTTCGTGGGCCTGATGGCCCCCCAGGTCGCGCTGCGGCTGCTGCGCTCCCCCGGGCCGCCGTTGCTCGCTTCCGGGCTGGTCGGCGCCGCCCTTGTGCTGGCCGCGGATATCACCGCCCGCACCATGCTGCCGGTGGAGCTGCCCGCCGGCATCGTCACCGCCGCCCTCGGTGTCCCGTTCCTGCTCTACCTCCTCGTCCGCACCAATCGCAAGGTGACAGCATGAGCACGACGGCACGGCTCCATGCCAGCAATGTGACGCTCGGCTACGGCGATCGCCTCATCGTCGAGGGGCTCGACCTCGAGATCCCGCAGGGCGGGGTGACAACGATCATCGGGCCCAACGGCTGTGGCAAGTCCACCTTGCTCCGGGCGCTCGGTCGGCTCCTCAAGCCGCGCGAGGGAAGCGTCATCCTCGATGGGCGCTCCATTCATTCGCTGCGCACCAAGGAAGTCGCGCGCCTGGTGGGGCTGCTCCCGCAGGCCCCGATCGCGCCCGAGGGGCTGGCCGTGGCCGACCTGGTCGCGCGCGGGCGCCACCCCCACCAGTCCTGGATGCGCCAATGGTCCGCCGACGATGAGCACGTGGTCGCCGCGGCGCTGGAGCTGACGGGCATCACCGAGCTCGCCGACCGCCCCGTCGATGAGCTCTCTGGCGGGCAGCGGCAACGGGTGTGGATCTCGATGGCGCTCGCGCAGGGCACCGACATCCTGCTGCTCGACGAGCCCACGACCTACCTCGATCTGTCGCACGCGCTCGATGTGCTCGATCTCGTGGACCGGTTGCACGACGAGATGGGCCGCACCGTGGTGATGGTGCTGCATGACCTGAACCTCGCGGTGCGGTATAGCGATCACCTCGTGGTCATGAAGGCGGGCCGGATCATCGCCTCGGGCGCGCCGCGGGAGGTGATCACCCCGGCCCTGCTCGACGAGGCGTTCGGCCTGCGCGCGGCGGTGATCGAGGATCCCGCCTCCGATGCCCCGCTGATCGTGCCCATCGGCACGCGCCATGTGCATGCGGGGCTCGCCGGCAGCGAGAAGCAACCGGCCCGCGCGTGACCCTGAAGGTGACTACGACCACTCGTAGTAGCGGCCATGGTCGTGCTACCAGTAGAATTGGCGGAATGGCAGGTCTTGGAGAACTCGAGCGGGCAGTCATGGACCACCTCTGGTCCATGCCCGAGCCCCAGACCGTGCGCCAGGTCCACGAGGCCCTCTCGCAGCACCGGGCACTGGCCTACACCACGGTGATGACCGTGCTCCAGCGGCTCGCGAAGAAGAATCTCGTCGCCCAGGAGCGCGAGGAGCGCGCCTATCGCTACGCCCCGGTCAATGCCCGCGAGGAGCTTGTCGCCGAGCTGATGGTCGATGCGCTCAAGCAGGCCGTGGAATCCGGGGGTCGCGCCGCCGCGCTCGTGCACTTCGTCGAGCGCGTCGACGCCACCGAGGCAGATGCGCTCCGCCAGGCCCTCGCCGCGCTCGAGGAGCGCGACCAGCAGGGCAGCGGGCGGGCCCGCGGCCAGCGCAACTAGCCAGGCCGGGCTTTCCCAATCGACCCCGCGCGGGCACACTGGTAGCACAGGACGCCGCCCACCCGCACCATCAACGATCGAGGGACAAGCATGATCGGGACGACCGCCATCGCGTTCGCGGTCCTCGCCATCGCGCTCGCCGGCCCGATTCCCGCGGTCCTCGCCCATGCCCGATGGCCGCTGCGCGCGCCCCGCGCCGCGCTCGTCCTCTGGCAGTCCATCGCGCTCGCCGCCGTGCTCTCCGCGTTCAGCTCCGGCCTCGCCATCGCGAGCATGCTGCTCGTGCCCGGCCCCGACGGTCGCCCCACCACCTCCCCCGCAGCGGAGATCGCGGTCCTCGGCCTGCCCCTGTGGCTGCTCTCCGTCGCCGTGTTCGCCCTCACGGTGCTCATCGGAGCGCGCCTGGCCTACAGCACCGTGCGCGTCGCGGTGCGCACGCGTCGCCGTCGCGCCCACCACCGGATGCTCGTCGACCTGCTCAGCAAGGGCGATCCGCGGCTGTCGCGCTACACCACCGCCGACCTGCGCGTGCTCGAGCACGCCGAGCCCCTCGCGTACTGCCTGCCCGGAATGCACCAGCGCGTCGTGGTCAGCGAGGGCGCGCTCGACTCCCTCTCCCCCGTCGAGCTCGAGGCGATCCTCGCTCACGAGCGGGCGCACCTGCGCGCCCGCCACGACCTCGTGCTCGAGGCCTTCACCGCCGTGCACGAGGCCTTCCCGCGCGTCGTGCGCAGCAAGTCCGCGCTCGGCTCGGTGCGCCTGCTCATCGAGCTGCTCGCGGATGATGCAGCGCTCCACGCCACGGGCCCATCGCCGCTCGCCCGCGCCCTGGTGACCTGCTCAGCGGGCACCGCCCCGGAGGGAGCAATGGCGGCCGGGGGGATCTCCACTCTCCTGCGCGTGCAACGGCTCGCCGGCCAGACCCACCACGCGCCCACCGCCGTCGCGGCCTACACCACGGCCTCGCTGATCCTCATCGGGCCCACCCTCGCGGTTGCGGTGCCCTGGCTGATCGAGCTCTCCCGGCTGTTCGGCCTGGAGTCCTGAGCGGCCCCACGCCCCGCCCGGCGCGGTCTAAGGTGGATCGAGAACCCAGGCCTGAATCCCCCAGCCCGGCATTCGCCCAGTCAGGAGTCCGCATCGTGACCTCGTCCTCCCGCACCGCCCCCATAGGCGTCACCGGCCTCGGCGTGATGGGCGCCAACATCGCCCGGAACCTCGCCCGCCACGGTCATGCGGTGGCCGTGTACAATCGCAGCCCGCAGCGCACCGCCGAGCTAGTCAGCAATCACGGCCGCGACGGCACGTTCCTTGCAGCAGGCACGATCGAGGAATTCGTGTCCACCCTCGAGAAGCCCCGCCGCGCGCTGATCATGGTCCAGGCCGGAGCCGCCACCGATGCGGTCATCGAGCAGCTCGCCGGTGCCATGGAGCACGGCGACATCATCATCGACGGTGGAAACTCGCTCTACACCGATACGCGCCGGCGCGAGGCCGAGCTGCGCGAGCGCGGCATCCACTTCGTGGGCTGCGGCATCTCCGGCGGCGAGGAGGGCGCGCTCGAGGGCCCCTCGATCATGCCCGGCGGCTCCGCGGAGGCCTACGAGGCGGTCGGGCCGCTGCTCGAGTCCATCTCCGCGCATGTCGACGGGACGCCCTGCTGCGCCCACATCGGCCCCGATGGCGCCGGCCACTACGTGAAGATGGTGCACAACGGCATCGAGTACGCCGACATGCAGCTCATCGGCGAGGCATTCCAGCTCATGACCGGCGTGCTCGGCTACAGCCCCGCACGGTGCGCCGAGGTGTTCGCCGAATGGAACCGCGGCGTGCTCGAGAGCTACTTGATCGAGATCACTGCCGAGGTCCTCGCCCAGGTCGATGACGCGACCGGGCGCCCGCTCGTCGAGATGATCCTCGACGCCACCGGGCAGAAGGGCACGGGCCGGTGGACCGTCAAGTCCGCCCTCGACCTCGGCGTCCCAGTCACCGGCATCGCCGAGGCCGTCTTCGCGCGCGCGGTCTCCGGCTCGCGCGATCTCCGCGCGGCCGCCACCGGGCTCGCGGGCGGCGAGCTCGCCACTACGCTAGGCGAGGCCCTGCCGGGGGTGGACGAGCAATCCTTCCTCGATGACATCCACGCCGCGCTGTATGCCTCCAAGGTGGTGGCCTACGCGCAGGGCTTCAACCAGCTCACCGCGGGCAGCGAGGAGTACGAATGGTCGCTGCGGCCAGGCGAGCTCGCGACTATCTGGCGCGGCGGCTGCATCATCCGGGCCCAGTTCCTCGGCCGCATCCGCGAGGCCTACGACGCGGACCCGGCGTTGCCCAGCCTGCTGCTCGACCCCTACTTCCGCGATGCCGTGGAAGGCTCGATCGGCAGCTGGCGGCGCGTGGTCGCCGCTGCCGCCCTGATGGGCGTGCCGGTGCCCGGCTTCGGGTCCGCGCTCGCCTACTACGACAGCGTGCGCGCCGACCGGTTGCCTGCCGCGCTGCTGCAGGGCCTGCGCGACTTCTTCGGAGCCCACACCTACGAGCGGATCGACAAGCCCGGCCACTTCCATACCCTGTGGGGCGGCGATCGCAGCGAGACCACCGCCGGCTAGCCCGCGATCGATCCGGCACCCCCGCAGGAAGCAGCCCCAGGAGGCAGCGATGCGATACCTCGACGGACGGCAACCCACCCACGACCTCACTTACGACGATGTGTTCCTCGTGCCGCGGCGCAGCGACGTCGCCTCCCGCTTCGACGTGGACCTCTCCACCAACGATGGGTCGGGCACCACCATCCCACTCGTGGTGTCGAACATGACCGCGGTCGCCGGGCGGCGCATGGCCGAGACGGTCGCCCGGCGCGGCGGGCTCGTGGTGCTGCCCCAGGACCTCCCCCTCGCCGCGGCCGCGGAGACCATCGCGTTCGTTCACTCCCGCCATCACGTCGCCGATACGCCCATCGTTCTCTCCGCCGCGCAAGCGGTGTACGACGGGCACGCGCTGATCACCCGCCGCGCGCACGGCGCTGCCGTGGTGATCGAGGCGGGCCGCCCCGTCGGGGTGCTCACCCCGCGCGCGTGCGAGGGGGTGGACCGCTACACCCGCGTCGGCGATGTGATGGCCACGAGCTTCATGACGATCGGTGTGGACACCGCCGCGCGCGACGTGTTCGATCGGCTCGCGGCCGCGCACGAGGACCTCGCGGTGATCGTGGACGATGCCGGGCTCGTCGTGGGCGTGCTCACCAGGCAGGGCGCGCTGCGCGCGGGGCTGTATTCCCCCAATGCCAATGCGCGTGGCGAGCTGCGTGTCGCCGCCGCCGTGGGGATCAACGGCGATGTCGTGGACCGGGCCCGGGCGTTGGTGCAGGCCGGGGCCGACCTGCTCGTGGTCGACACCGCGCACGGGCACCAGGAGAAGATGATCAGCGCGGTCGCTGCCATCGCCGATGCGGGGCTCGGGGTGCCGCTCGCCGCGGGCAACGTCGTCACCGCGGAAGGCACCGCGGAACTGCTCGAGGCGGGCGCGACCATCATCAAGGCCGGCGTCGGTCCGGGCGCGATGTGCACCACCCGCATGATGACTGGCGTTGGCCGCCCGCAGTTCTCGGCGATCCTCGAATGCGTCGCCGCCGCGCGCGAGGCCGGGGGGCACGTGTGGGCCGATGGGGGGATCCGCCATCCGCGCGATGTCGCGCTCGCCCTTGTCGCGGGCGCGTCCAATGTCATGATCGGCTCCTGGTTCGCCGGTACCTATGAGGCGCCCGGCGACCTGCACATCGATAGCGATGGCCTGCCGTACAAGGAGAGCTTCGGCATGGCCTCCAAGCGGGCCGTCGCCGCCCGCACCGCCAGCGATTCACCCTATGACCGCGCGCGCAAAGCGTTGTTCGAGGAAGGCATCTCCACGTCCCGGATGCATCTCGATCCCGAGCGCCCCGGCGTGGAGGACCTGATCGATCACATCTGCTCGGGCGTGCGCAGCACCTGCACCTACACCGGTGCCCGCTCGTTGTCCTCGCTCGCGGAGGACGCGGTGGTGGGGATCCAGTCGTCGGCGGGCTTCGCTGAGGGCCACGCCCGCCCGGTCCGCCGCTAAATGCGCATCCGCTCCAGTCGAAGCGTCGCATTTGTCAGTGGTGGCGGCAGCCACCGTTATAGTGTGGATCCATGAAGGGTTTGCTCGCTGGACTGATTGCCGCCGTCGTCGCCATCGCGATCGGTGCGGTTCTTTTCTTCGTCCTGATCGACAGCTCGGACTCGACGGAGGTGCGGCAGGAGAGCCGCACCTACGCCGTGAACGGCTCGCAGCAGACATGCGCGGACTTCTACGAGGCCACCTGCGACTTCGACACGCAGTACGGCTTCAACCGCTGGGCCGACGGTCTCGACGGCTTCGTCGGCGAGCAGCGCATGGGATCGTTCGCTCGCGATATCGGCTTCGTCGAAACGAGCAAGATCGCCCTGGAGACCTGCATCCTCACCAGCAAGTCCGGCAAGACCATCGAGGATCTCCTCGACTACACCCGGCCGAAGTACCCCGAGGCCAACACCGCTGCGGTGTTCCCCATCTGGAACGCTGCCCGCTGGCACCTCTGCCCCCTCCCTCGCTAGCGCTCCAGCCCTCTAGGCTGGCTCGCGATTGGCCCGCGCGGGCCGGGCCGGGCCACAATGAGCAGTGTGCGCCGCGCCCTTCATGCTCCCCCCGCAGCAGACCGCTCCCTCCCTGTTGAGGCCTGGCACGCCCGCCAGTCGCGCCACCACGCGCGCGCCGATGCGCTGCTCGCCCGGCATCGCGCGCGGCAGCAGCGCGGCGAGGCGCACCCCGTCTGGGATTTCCTCTTCACCTACTACAGCCTGCGGCCAGCCCAGTTGCGCCGCTGGCACCCCGGCATCGGCATCGCACTCGAGGACGCTCCCGCCCACGCGGGGTGGCGTGGCTACCACACCGATCAGCAGGGTCGTGCTCACGTCTCCTCCGCGTTCGTCGAGCACCGCGCCCGCACCGTGCGCTTCGTCCTCGCCCTGATCGAGCGGACCGCGGCGCGCCCCGCCCGCCTCTCGTGCTTCGGCATGCACGAATGGGCGATGGTGTATCGCGCCAGCCCCGACGACGTGCGGCATGCGCAGGTGCCGCTCCGGCTCGGGCACGACCGCACCGATGCCGTGGTCGAATCGATGCCCCTGCGCTGCACCCATGTCGACGCGTACCGCTTCTTCACCGACGCGGCGCGGCCCCGCAATGACCAGGCGCTCTCCCGCGCCGACCAGCTCCGCGCCGAGCAGCCCGGCTGCGTGCATGCCAGCATGGACTTGTACAAGTGGTGCTACAAGCTGCTGCCGATCACATCCTCGGAGCTGCTGCTCGACTGCTTCGAGCTTGCTCTGGCCGCGCGCGAGATCGATATGCGCGCGAGCCCGTATGACCTGTCCGGCCACGGCCTCCCCCCGATCGAGGTGGAAGCACCGCGCGGGCGCGCCGAGTACGTGCGGCTCCAGCAGGGGCTCGCCGAGCGGGCCGCTCCGTTGCGCGAGCGCATCGCCACGGCCTGCCGGGAAGCGCTCGCGGCCCTCGAGCCCGCCTGACCGGCCTCGCGCGGGGCCGGGGATCGGCGATACCGTGGTTCGGGCAACACGCTGCGGGTAGCCTAAAGTGGTTGCAGGGCTGCCGCAACGACGCGGGGCCTGCATTGTTGTGCGCATGCGTGACACGATTTTCCGAAGAAGCGAGGCGATGAATGACTGAGCGCGTGAACGTCGGCAGCCTGCAGGTTGCCAAGGTTCTGTACGACTTCGTGGTGGAGGAAGCCATCCCCGGGACCGGCGTCGACGTCGACGCGTTCTGGGCGGGCGCTGAATCGGTGATCAACGATCTCGCCCCCACCAACAAGACCCTGCTCGCCCAGCGCGATGAGCTGCAAGCCACCATCGACTCCTGGCACACGGACAACAAGGACAGCTTCGACGCCGCCGCCTACAAGTCGTTCCTGACCGATATCGGCTACCTGCAGCCCGCCCCGTCGGACTTCACCGTCTCCACCTCCGGCGTGGACGAGGAGATCGCGGAGACCGCCGGGCCACAGCTCGTCGTCCCCGTCACCAATGCCCGGTTCGCCATCAACGCGGCCAACGCCCGCTGGGGCTCGCTGTACGACGCGCTCTACGGCACCGATGTGATCCCCGAGGATGACGGCGCGGAGAAGGGCAGCGGCTACAACAAGGTCCGTGGCGACAAGGTCATCGCCTACGCCCGCGGCGTCCTCGACCAGGCAGCCCCGCTCGCCGAGGGCTCCCACGCCGGCTCGACCAAGTACGCCATCGCGGACGGCAAGCTCGTGGTCACCCTCGCGGACGGCTCCACCACCGGGCTCGCCACGAACGCCAGCTTCCTCGGCTACACCGGCGACGCCAGCGACCCCGCCTCGCTGCTCGTCAAGCACAATGGCCTGCACGCCGAGATCCTCCTCGATCCCGAGAGCCCCGTTGGCTCGACCGATCCCGCAGGGGTCAAGGACGTCGTCCTCGAGTCCGCCATCACCACCATCATGGACTTCGAGGATTCCGTCGCCGCGGTCGACGCCGACGACAAGACCAACGGCTACCGCAACTGGCTGGGCCTGATGAAGGGCGACCTCTCCGAGGACGTCAGCAAGAACGGCAAGACCTTCACCCGCGTGATGAACCCCGATCGCGAGTACACCACTCCCGACGGCCGCACGCTGTCCCTGCCCGGCCGCTCGCTGCTGTTCGTCCGCAATGTCGGCCACCTCATGACCACCGACGCGATCCTCGACGCCGAGGGCAACGAGATCCCCGAGGGCATCCTCGACGCCCTCATCACCTCCCTCGCCGGGCTGCACAGCCTGCGCGGCGAGTACCCGCTGAAGAACAGCCGCACCGGCTCGCTCTACATCGTGAAGCCGAAGATGCACGGGCCCGAGGAGGTCGCGTTCACCGTCGAGCTGTTCCGCCGCGTCGAGCAGATCTTCGACCTGCCCGAGAACACCCTCAAGGTCGGCATCATGGATGAGGAGCGCCGCACCAGCGTCAACCTGCGCGCCTGCATCGAGGCGGCCCAGGAACGCGTCGTGTTCATCAACACCGGGTTCCTCGACCGCACCGGCGACGAGATCCACACCTCCATGGAGGCGGGTGTCGTGGTCCCCAAGGCGGACCAGAAGTCGCAGAAGTGGTTCACCGCCTACGAGGACAACAATGTCGACGCGGGCCTGTCCACCGGCCTGACCGGCCATGCCCAGATCGGCAAGGGCATGTGGGCCATGACCGACCTGATGGCCGCGATGGTCGAGCAGAAGGCTGGCCAGCTCAAGCAGGGCGCCACCACCGCATGGGTGCCTTCCCCGACCGCCGCCACCCTGCATGCCATGCACTACCACCAGGTGGATGTGTTCGCCGAGCACATCGAGCTGAAGAAGCGCGAGCAGGCCAGCATCGATGCGCTGCTCACCATTCCCGTCGCCGCCGATGCGGATTCCTGGGACGCCGCCGTCGTCGCCCGCGAGGTCGACAACAACTGCCAGTCCATCCTCGGCTACGTGGTCCGCTGGATCGACCACGGTGTGGGTGTCTCCAAGGTTCCCGACATCAATGATGTTGCCCTCATGGAGGACCGCGCCACCCTGCGCATCGCCAGCCAGACCCTGGCGAACTGGCTGCGCCACGGCATCATCACCACCGAGCAGGTGAACGAGAGCCTCCAGCGCATGGCCGAGGTCGTCGACCGCCAGAACGCCGGGGACTCGAGCTACAAGCCCATGGCGCCCAATTTCGACGGCAACATCGCCTTCGAGGCAGCGCGCGAGCTCATCCTCGAGGGCACCAAGCAGCCGAGCGGCTACACCGAGCCGATCCTGCACCGCCGCCGCCGCGAGCACAAGGCCGCCAACGCCTGATCGCCGCTAGCGGGCACCACCTAGAATCGAGGGCGGGAGCTCCCCACGCAGGGGGCGCCCGCCCTCGTGCTATCCGGATCGGGAACTAGCATGCTGCTCTTCCTCGCCATCACCGCGCTGTTCATCGGCGCGATCCACCTCTGGCTGCACCATGCCCTGGTCTCCGCGGCCCGGCTCGGGCCGCGCGCCCGGCGGCTTGGCCAAATCACCCTTGCCATCCTGTGGGCCGCCGCCATAGCCAGCCTCGCCGTCGGCATCCATATACCGATGAGCTGGGGCCGGCCGATCGGATACCTCGGTGGCATCTGGTTCGCGGTCCTGTTCTACCTCGTTCCCGCCCTCGTCCTGATCAGCGTCGTCGCACTCCTGGCCCGGGCCATCCGCATGGACGCCAGCCGCATCCTAGGAGCCCGTCGCGCGGCCACCGCGCTGGTGGTCGTAGCGGTGCTCGCCGTGTGCGGCTGGGGAACCTGGAACGCCCACCAGCTCACGGTGCGCGAGGCCCGCATCGCCGTGCCTGGCCTGCCCCCGGGATTCGACGGCGCACGCATCGCGCTCGTCGCCGACCTGCACCTCGGGCCCGCCCTCGGTGAAGAGTTCGCCCGGAAGGCCACCGAGCTCGTCAACGAGCAGGATCCCGATCTCATCCTGGTCGGCGGGGATCTCATCGACGGAACCATCGCCCAGGTCGGGCCCGCCACCATGCCGCTAGCGGCCCTGCGCGCGCCGCTCGGTGTGCACGTCGTCTCCGGAAACCACGAATACTATGCCGACGACGCCGACGCCTGGCTCGACTACTTCGCGGGGCTCGGCATGAATCCCTTGCGCAACCAGCGCATCGAGCTGCAGCGCGAGGGAGACACGATCGACCTCGCTGGGGTCAACGACTACGACGCCCCCGCGCCCCGCCCCGCTGATCTCGACGAGGCTCTCGGCGGCCGCGATACCGAGCGCACCCTGCTGCTGCTCGCCCACCAGCCGCGCCACATCAACGCAGCCGCCGAGGCAGGGGTGGACGTCCAGTTCTCCGGCCACACCCACGGCGGGCAGCTCTGGCCGTTTGGCTACCTCGTCGCGCTCACCCAGGACGTAGCCATTACCGGGCTCGACATGCTGGCCAGTGATGCCCAAGGGCGTGGTGCTGAGCGCGGCACGCAGATCTACACCACTTCGGGCGCGGGCGCCTGGGGGCCACCGGTCCGCATCGGAACGACCCCCGAGATCGTGATCATCGAGCTCGTCCGGGAGTAGACCGGGCTGGGCCTCCTGCCGCCCACGGCTCTGACTGCCGCCCGGCCCCGCCGCCTCTGCCGCTTACGCCGCGTCCGCCGCCGCGTCCGCCGCAAACGCGATAGAAACCGCGCAGATCCCAGGTCGACTTCTATCGCGTTTGGCTGCTTCTATCGCGTTTGCGGCTCCGGGGCCACCCGAGCGCTCCCGGCCCGCGGCTCCAGGGCCACCCGGCGCGACCTACCCCTGGTACGCCTCCAGCGGCGGGCACGAGCAGACGAGGTTGCGATCGCCGAACGCGCCATCGATCCGCCGCACAGCAGGCCACACCTTCGGCCGGGTGCCGATCCCGGCCGGGTAGGCGGCAGTCTTGCGATCGTAGGGATGCTGCCAGTCCTCGACGAGGCACTCGGCGGTGTGGGGCGCGCCGCGCAGCGGGTTGTCGTCGACGGGCCACTCGCCGGAACCGACGCGATCAATCTCCTTGCGAATGGCGATCATGGCGTCGCAGAACGCATCGAGCTCGGCGAGGTCCTCGCTCTCGGTGGGCTCCACCATGAGCGTGCCGGGGACGGGGAAGCTCATGGTCGGCGCGTGGAAGCCGTAGTCGGCAAGGCGCTTTGCCACATCATCGATGGTGACGCCGGTTGCCTTGCTGAGCGGGCGCACGTCGAGGATGCACTCGTGCGCGACCATGCCATCCTCGCCCGTGTAGAGCACGGGGAAGTACTCGTCGAGGCGCCGGGCGAGATAGTTCGCGGAGGCGATGGCAGTGAGCGTGGCGCGGCGCAGCCCGGCGGTGCCCATCATGCGCATGTAGGCCCAGCTGATGGGCAGGATGGACGCCGATCCGTAGGGGGCCGCGGAGATGGTGGGGCCATCGCCGAGCTCGGGGGCGAGCGGGTGGCCCGGCAGGAACGGCGCGAGGTGCTCGCGGACCGCGACGGGGCCCACGCCGGGGCCGCCACCGCCGTGCGGGATGCAGAAGGTCTTGTGCAGGTTGAGGTGGCTGACGTCGCCGCCGAAGTGGCCTGGGCGCGCGACGCCGACGAGGGCGTTGAGGTTGGCCCCATCGACGTAGACCTGTCCTCCCGCCTCATGCACGGCGGCGCAGATATCGCGGATATCGTGCTCGAACACGCCATGCGTCGAGGGGTAGGTGATCATGATCGCGGAGAGCGATTCAGCGTGGGCGGCGATCTTCGCGCGCAGGTCGTCGAGGTCGACATCGCCGTTGTCGCGGCACTTGACCACGACGACGCGCATCCCGGCCATGACCGCCGATGCAGCGTTGGTCCCGTGGGCGCTCGACGGGATGACGCACACGTCGCGATGGGCCTCGCCGCGCGCGTGATGGTAGCCGCGGATGGCGAGGAGTCCAGCGAGCTCGCCCTGGCTGCCTGCGTTGGGCTGGAGGCTGACGCGGTCGTAGCCAGTGACCTCGGCCAGCCAGGTCTCGAGGTCGCCTATGAGCGCGCGGATGCCTTCGGTGTCCTCGGCCGGGGCGAAGGGGTGCAGGCCGGAGAACTCGGGCCAGGTGATGGCTTCCATCTCGGTGGTGGAGTTGAGCTTCATCGTGCACGAGCCGAGCGGAATCATGCTGCGGTCGAGCGCGATGTCCTTGTCAGCGAGGGACCGCAGGTAGCGCAGCATGGCGGTCTCGGTGCGGTAGAGGTGGAAGGCCGGGTGGGTGAGGTAGTCGCTGGAGCGGACCAGTGCTGCCGGGATGGCGGGCGCGCCCTGCGTCGCCGAACCCTGCGCGCCGGAACCACCGGCGCCGAACGCGGCGGCGACGGCGTCGATGTGGGCAGTGGTGGTGGCCTCGTCGCAGGCGATGCCGAGGTGGTCGGCGTCGACCAGCCGGAGAGTGATCCCCTCGGCGCGGGCTGCCTCCTGGATTGCGCGGGCACGGCCTGGCACGCGGGCGAGGATCGTGTCGAAGAAGTGCTCGTGCACGATCTCGGCGGCACCGGCAGCCGCGAGGCGCGTGGCGAGGGTGGCTGCGTGGGACGCGACCCGGCTAGCGATGGCACGCAACCCTTCCGGCCCGTGGTACGAGGCGTAGCTGGCTGCCATCACGGCGAGGAGCACCTGGGCGGTGCAGATGTTGGAGGTGGCCTTCTCGCGGCGGATGTGCTGCTCGCGCGTCTGGAGGGCAAGCCGGTAGGCCAGGTTGCCGTCGGCATCCTTGGACACCCCGACCAGGCGACCGGGAAGCTGCCGGGCATAGGGCTGGCGGGTGGCGAGGTAGCCGGCGTGGGGGCCGCCGAATCCCATCGGGACACCGAAGCGCTGGGTGGTGCCGAACACCGCGTCCGCGCCCATCTCGCCAGGCGGGGTGACGAGGGCAAGGGCGAGCAGGTCGGCCCCGGCTGCGACAAGCGCGCCACGCTCGTGGGCGGCAGCGAAGGTGGGGGTCCAGTCGTGGACGCGACCGCTCGCGGCGGGAGCCTGGACGAGGATGCCGAAGAACTCGCCGTCGGGGAGGCCCGCCGTGAGGTCGCTGTGGACGAGCTCGATGCCGAGCGGCTCGGCGCGGGTCTCCAGCACGGCTCGGGTCTGGGGAAAGATGTCGGTATCGACGAGGAACCTCGGCGACTTCGAGCGCGAGGCGCGGCGCAGCATCGTCATGGCCTCGGCCGCCGCGGTAGCCTCGTCGAGCAGCGACGAGTTCGCCATGTCCATGCCGGTGAGGTCGGCGACCATCGTCTGGAAGTTCAGCAGCACCTCGAGGCGGCCCTGGCTGATCTCGGGCTGGTACGGGGTGTAGGCGGTGTACCAGGCGGGGTTCTCGAGAATGTTGCGCACCAGCACGGGCGGGGTGAGGGGGGTGTAGTAGCCAAGCCCGATCATGGAGGTGGTGACGGTATTGCGGGCGGCGAGGGCGCGCAGCTCCGCGTGGACCTCGAACTCGCTGGCCGCGTCATGCTGGGCGTTGGCGAAGGCTTGGTCGAGGATGTCGCCGGGCACGGCCCTGGTGGCGAGCTGATCGAGGGAATCCACTCCGATGACGGACAGGATGTGGTCGAGCGCGTCGGAGCTGATGCCGATGTGGCGATCAGCGAATCCCTGCGGGGTGGAGTCGATCACGGGTGCTCCTCGGGGGCCGGGCAAGGCATTGCCTTGGTGTGGTCCTCCCCCTCTGTCGCTGCCCGTGCGGGCGCCTGAGAGATTCAGCGCGTTCGCGCCTTTCCCCGTGGGCGGGTGGCGGTGCCACCACTTTCCAGAGGCGTCGCAGCTCGTGCGGTCCCGGGTGCCTGAGAGATTGACGGAGAGGTGTTGCTCCTTCGGCGCCCCGCGCAGCCCGGGGGCTGCAGCAGGGTCTCTCCCGCACGGCATCGACGCGCACCCAGCTTACTGGCTGCGACCGGTTCGGACGAACTGGCGCCGCTAGCTAGCCGATCTTGCGAGCCCGGTTGCGACGGCGGGACGCGAGCTCGTCCTCGAACGGGACGACCTTCTCGCCGGTCTCGACGACGTCCGCGTGCTCGCCGGGAAACTCGGCGATCTTGCCGGTCAGCTCGCGCATGGCGCCGCCGACAGCAATGCCGAACACGCCCTGGCCGCCCTGGAGCAGGTCCACGACCTCCTCGGGGGACGCGCACTCGTAGACGGTGGTGCCATCGGAGAAGAGGGTCACGTTCGCTAGGTCCGCCACGCCACGCTGGCGCAGATGCTCAACGGCAATGCGGATGTTGTGCAGCGAGATTCCGGTATCCAGGAGTCGCTTGACGATCTTGAGGACAAGCATGTCCTTGAAGGAGTAGAGCCGCTGGCTGCCCGAGCCCGCGGCGCCGCGGATCGAGGGCTGCACGAGGCCGGTGCGGGCCCAGTAGTCGAGCTGCCGGTAAGTGATACCGGCGATCTGGCAGGCAGTGGGCACGCGGTAGCCGACAAGCTCATCGGGAACCGAGTCATCGGGAAACAATCCCGGCTGGACGACAGGCTCAGCAGGAATGGATCGAGGTGTCGCGTGCGCGCTCCGTTGTCCCTTCAGGTCTTCGGCCACGGATATCTCCCTCTCGCCGGATCCGTCACGCCGGATGCTGGGCATCCCGTGGCGACACGGATGTGGTGGGACCGAGGTGGTCCCCTCAGGGTGGTCGAGAAGCACACTACCGCCCTGAAGCGCTGCGCGTCCTTGCGCCTCGCCGCCTTTAGATTACAACTTTTCGATTACCAGCATGATTAAAATCACACAAATGTAAGAAAGAATCAGAATAGTAAACCCTCAACCACGGGTTGAGATTTTTACGTTGCCATTCCGAGACGCAATTAGCTATCCGGGGACTTGAAGTCATCCGGCGAGACCGAGTCCAGGAACTCCTTGAACTTCTCGACCTCGTCCTCCTTCTCATCCGGAATGACCAGGCCCGCTTCCTCGAGCACGGCCTCTTCGGCATAGATCGGCACATCAACGCGCAGCGCGATCGCTACGGCATCGGACGGCCGCGCGGAGACGGTCACGTCCTTGTCGAAATGCATCTCGGCGTAGAAGGTGCCCTCCTGCAGATCCACGATCCGCACTTCCTTGAGGGAATGCCCCAGTGCCACAAGCACATCGCGGAACAGGTCATGGGTCAGTGGCCGCGCCGGAACCACGCCCTGCTGCTCCAGCGCGATCGATGTCGCCTCGGCCTGCCCGATCCAGATGGGCAGGTAGCGATCGCCATCGACCTCGCGAAGCAGCATCACCGGCTGGTTCTGTGGTTGCTCGACGCGAATACCGATAACGCGAACCTCACCCATGTCAACCGCCTCTCCTGTGCACGTGTGGCTCTGGACCGGAGCGCTACCACCAAGTCTATGGGAACGCGGACACGATGGCCGTACGGGCGATCCTCCCGGGCCCGTGCTCGCGCGGAACCTCTCCCCCGGCCCAGCTAGTGCAGCGCGTCCCGCGCAGCGGACTTCAGCAGCGCGGCATGCGCGGTGACGAGCAACGAACCAAGCTCCCGGATCATCTCCTCGGCGCGGTCGCGGGCGCCCTCCTCGCGGCCCAGGGCCACCGGGCTCGCGATCTGCGCCAAGAGATCCGCCTGGCGCTCGGCAGCCATCCGGAAGGAGCGCAGGTGCCTAGCGTCGATACCGAACTCCGACATCGATCTCGCGGTCCGCACCAGGGTGATCGCATCAGCGTCGAAGTAGCCGGCAGTCCCGGCCTTGACGTACCCGACCGAGATGATCGCATCGAGGAAAGCCTCGTCCGCCCCGGTGCGCCGCAGCAGCTCCGTGCGGCTCAATCGCGACGAGGACTCGCCGACGTCGAGGCCCTGGCCATCGCTGGACGCGAAGGTGCGGGGCAACCGGACCACGGGCCCCTCCGGGGTGGATCCCCGATCAATGGCATCGAGCTGCTCGCGGATCACCTTGAGCGGCAGGTAGTGATCACGCTGCGCGGTGAGGATGAAGCGGAGCCTGTCGCAGTCCGCCGCGCCGAATCGCCGGTAGCCCGACGGCGTGCGCTGCGGGCTGATCAAGCCCTCGGACTCCAGGAAGCGGATCTTGGAGATCGTCACATCAGGAAAATCGGGGCGAAGCTGATCCAGCACCGCCCCGATCGATAGCCCCGCGCTCTGGTGGGGATTCCCGGCTGCGGTCACTGGCTGCCTGCTCCTGGGGCGGGCTCCTCCGATCCCGCGGGCTTCGGGCCGGAAAGGAACACCCGCCGGAACTTCCCGATCTGGACCTCATCCCCGTTGGCCAGGACGGCGGAGTCAACAGGCTCGCGATTGACATAGGTGCCATTGAGACTGCCCACGTCGACGACCTGGAAGGCGCCATTCTCGCGGCGGAACTCCGCGTGCCTGCGGCTCACGGTGACATCGTCGAGGAAGATGTCGCTGTCCGGATGCCTGCCCGCGGAGGTCGTCGCCTCGTCAAGGAGGAAGCGCGAGCCCGCGTTGGGTCCGCGCTTGACCACCAGCAGCGCCGATCCGGCCGGTAGGCTCTCGATGCCGGAAACCTGCGGCTCAGGAGCGTGGCCGGCAGCATCGAGCTCGCGCAGAAAATCCGCGCGGAACACCGATGTGGTCTCCGCCGACGCTCCCTCGAAGGCCGGATTGTTCTGGTTGTCGCTCACCGTATCTCCTCTTTCTACTTGCCTTGTGGCACCACGACCGAGTGTCGCGCAGGCCGGGGATCGTTGACGAACCCACGGCCGCGTCCCGCTGTCCCGCTGCGCAAACCCCGACCGTCGGTCCAGCCCGTGGTGTCGCGAGCCACGCCGACGCTAGGTTCGACCGTACCTTGTTGGCGCGGCCATGCGGAGCGCTTGCGTGAGTTTTCCGGGATCCTCAGCGAAACTTAATCCGAACAGTACTTGGGGATCTCACTCATCACCGATGATCTCGCGATACTCGGCCGCGCCCAGCATCCCGCCGAGCGCCTCGTCGAGGGAGCCCGCATCGGCCACGGCGATCTCGACGAGCCAGCCCCCTGAGTAGGGGTCGGTATTCACCAGTTCCGGGGAGTCGCTGAGCGCCTCGTTCAACGCGGAGATGGTGCCGTTGACCGGCGCGAAGATGTCGGAGACGCTCTTCGTCGACTCGACCTCGCCGAACGGCTCCCCCGCGGTCACCTTCTTGCCGACGTCAGGGAGCTGCACGAACACCACATCGTTGAGCTGGCGCTGGGCATAGTCCGTGATGCCGATACGGACCGTCGAGTCCCCGGACTTGAGGACCCACTCGTGCTCGCGGGTATACCGCAGGTCCTCGGGGAGGCTGGCCTCGGTCACTTGCGTCTTCCTTCCATCCACACTGTCTGCGTGCTTCCGCCGCGCATCCGCCGCGACGTACCAGGGTGACCGCGGCGCCGTCGCCGGAACCGATCGGTCAGGGTCCCCCCGGCCGAGCATAGATCGGGCCGGGCAGCTCCCGCACGATGTCCACCACGACCTCGTCGCGCTTCTCGATGGTCAACCTACCGCCATTGCGCGCCACTGTGTCGAGCGCCCCCCCGGGAATGTCGAGAGCGGCTGCGAGCGTATCAGGGTCACCAATCGCCGTGACCACGTAGGGAGCCGCGAGCTCGACACCCTCCGCCACGACCCGCCCGCCCGGGCCGGTGAACCAGGTGCTAGTGCCCACCCGCACGCCCGCTCCCTCGCTGTCCGTCACCTGGATGGCCTCGGCGCCCGCCGCGCGCAGCTCCTGTATCTGGTCGAGCAGGACCTCCGCGCCCACCGCGTTGTTCGGGTCCCGGATGATCAGCACCACGCCGGGCCCGCTGGCAGCGACGATCCCCGACTGGACGGCCAGCGCATCGCGCCGCGCCAGAGCCTGCTCGAGCGCGGCCTCGCCATCGCTGCCCGACGCGATGATCCCCGCCAGGGTGTCCTCGAGCGCCTCGATCTCTGCCCGGTTCTCCGCCTCGATCGCGTTGAGCTGGTCGAGCAGCTCCAGGAGATCCTGCTGGCGCATGCCGTCGAGCACATCGTCGCTGCCCACGGTGCGCACCTGCGCAGTGATCGCGACACCCACGATGACGCAGAACACCACGGCAAGAACAGAGAAGACGGCTTTCCGCCCGCGCGTGCGCTTGCGGGCCGCGCGGTCAGGCACCGAACACCCCGCGACGGATCGAGGCCGCATTGCCGAAGATGCGAATGCCCAGCACCACGAGCACGGCCGTGGACAATTGCGCCCCCACCCCGAGCAGATCCCCGAGATACACCAGCAAGGCGGCAACCGTCACGTTGAACAAGAACGAGACCACAAAGACCTTGGAATCGAAAAGACCATCGAAATACGCTCGCAGGCCACCGAAGAGCGCATCGAGCGCGGCGACGACGGCGATCGGGAGGTACGGCTGGATTCCGGCGGGCACATCGGGGCTCAGGTACACCCCGAGCACCACTCCCGCGATGAGGGCGATAACACCGATCACGGTGCCTCCTTCTGCTCCGCGAGCCGCATCTCGCGGACCGACGCGCCCGGCAGCTCGAGGTGCTCGGCGTCGCGGACGGCGAAACCGATCCCGTAGAGCTGGCCGAGCCCCGACATGCGCACGTAGGCGCCGCTCGCGATGAACGATGACTGCAAGCGCCGTGGCTCCCCGATCGCGGAGATGACGTAGGGCTCGCTGATGACGTGATTGTCCACCAGGATGGCACGACCAGCCTGGCGAATCGCGGTGTGCGCGCCGATGCGCACGCCATCGACCGCGATGGCCTCGGCCCCCGCGGCCCACAGCGCGTTCACCACGATCTGCAGGTCCCGGTCGAGCAAGGTGTTCCGGGTCGCGCCAACGCGGCCCGTGCCGGTGATGGCATTCGCCTCAGCGGGCTCGGCGAGATCGACCTCGATGCCCGCCCCCTCCACCGGCGTCGCGGACACCGCATGCTCGATGAGAGCAAGCTCATCGACCGCGCGGCCTGCCGGTCCCCCGAGCTCGGCGAGGCGCGACCGGGAATCGCCGATCTCCGCGGCGAGCTGGTCGCGCTCGATGGCAAGCGCATCGACGCGAGCGCTTGCCTGCCGGGCCTCGGCGCGCAAGGTCGCGAGCAGCAGCTCCGTATCGGGAGCACGCTGCTCGGCCCAGCCCCGGGCCCCGCCCAGGGCGATGCCGATGAGGAAGGCGCCGACCACCAGCCACGCCACGTCCG
The DNA here is from genome assembly GCF_014841105.1 of Lolliginicoccus lacisalsi. Lineage (GTDB taxonomy): Bacteria > Actinomycetota > Actinomycetes > Mycobacteriales > Mycobacteriaceae > Lolliginicoccus > Lolliginicoccus lacisalsi. Next base: position 104,967 of record NZ_JACYWE010000009.1, on the reverse strand, counting down.
CGAGGGGATGCCGGAGCCTTCCGCCGGAGCGCTGGGCCCGGGCGCGCGCCGCCGCGTAGCCAGGGTCGAGATGGCTGGTGAGCAGAGCACGCAGCAGCGACGGCTGCGGCGAGCGGGGGGCGGGGTGGGGCATCGTCGGTCGCTAGTGCTCTTCGCGCAGGCGCGGGTACTCGCGGACCAGCAAGCGCACCTGCACCACGTACAGCACCATCGTCCAGAGGTACAGGAAAAGGCCCCAGATCAGCATGGCATGGCCGATGGGCTCCATGATCGAGGCGAAGGTGCTGGCCACCTGCGCTGCAAGAATAACCGGGAACGCATACATGAGGGCGAAGGTCGCCGCCTTGCCCAAATAGGTCACCGGCAGCGAGTCCACGCCCCGGCCCCGCACGAAAGGCACCATCGCCGCGAGGATGACGTCGCGCCCAACGAGCAGCGCGACCACCCACCACGGGATGAGCTCGCGCCACGCGAACGCGATGGGGATGACGAACATGTAGAGCCGGTCGGCGAGCGGATCCAGGATCGCGCCGAGCTTCGATGTCTGGTTGAGCAACCGGGCGAGCTTGCCATCGAGCCAGTCGCTGATGCCGCTGAATACCAGCACCCACAGCGCCCACCCGTCGAGCTGATAGACCAGCAGGAGCACGAGGAAGACCGGCACTCCCGCGAGCCGCAGCATGCTGAGCGCGTTGGGGATCGTCCAGATGCGATCAGTGGTGATGGGCGGCTCGGCGGCGAGCTCGTCGATCTCGCGGACGTAGTCCTCGGACTTGATCGGCCGCGGGATCCGCTTGGCGTATTCCGCGTAGGTCTCGCCCCGGCGACGCATGGGGTGCCGGGATCCCGGCTCGGGCGTCCTCATGTCTGCCACTGTTGCACACCACGCTTCCGATTCGGCAGGCCAGCCTGCGCGGGGCCGCTCCGGCTGGGGCTCGTGTTGCTATCAACAGTAGTTGGCATGATCGTCACGCAACGACGTTGGGCGCGGAATCGTCCGGCGCGCCCTCGCTGGCCCGCGCTCCGAGAGCGCGACCGCGCAACCGCTGCGAGAGCACCGTGGTGATCCCATCGCCGCGCATCGTCACGCCGTAGAGCGCGTCCGCGATTTCCATGGTTGGCTTCTGGTGGGTGATCACGATCAACTGCGAGGTCTCGCGGAGCTGCTCGAACAGGTTGATCAGGCGCCGCAGGTTTGTATCGTCGAGCGCTGCCTCCACCTCGTCCATGACGTAGAACGGCGAGGGCCTCGCCCGGAAGATCGCCACGAGCATCGCCACCGCGGTCAATGACTTCTCGCCGCCCGAGAGCAGGGAGAGTCGCTTGACCTTCTTGCCGGGCGGGCGCGCCTCGACCTCGATGCCGGTGGCCAGCATGTCCTCGGGGTCGGTGAGCACCAGGCGCCCCTCGCCGCCGGGGAACAAGGTGGCGAAGACCGTGACGAACTCGCGCTCGACGTCGTTGTAGGCGTCGGTGAACAGTTGCAGGATGCGGTTGTCGACATCGTCGACCACATCGAGGAGGTCCTTGCGGGCAGCCTTGACGTCCTCGAGCTGGGTGGCGAGGAAGTTGTACCGCTCCTCGAGCGCCGCGAACTCCTCGAGGGCGAGCGGGTTGACCTTGCCGAGGGTGGCGAGGTCCTTCTCCGCGGCCTTGAGGCGCCGTTGCTGGCTGGGCCGGTCATAAGGCATGGGCTGCGGCTTGCTGACGGTCTCGCCTCGCTCGCGCGCGAGCTCGTACTCGCGCATCTCGAGCGCCGATGGCGGCAACGGCACATCGGGGCCGTACTCGCCGATCAGCTCGTCGGCGGCGATGCCGAACTGCTCGAGCACGGTCTCCTCAAGCTGCTGGGCGCGCAACGCTGACTCGGCCCGAGCGATCTCGTCCTTGTGGGCGGCGTCGGTGAGCCTGCCGAGCTCGACGGTGAGCGCGTGCCGCGCCTCCCGCTCGCGGTGCAGGGCCGCGCTGGCGTCATCGCGCTGGCGGGCGAGCTCGGTGCGATGCGCGGCTGCCGCCTCCACGGCCACAGCGAGGCGGGTGCCGAGCTGCTCGGCGGATCCGGCGATCACGCGCGCGGCCTCCGCCGCGGCGCGGCGCCGCTGCTGGGCCTGCTCGGCGCGGGCACGGGCCTCCCGCTCGGCGCGCGCGGCCCGGCGCAGGGACTCCGCCTTGCCGCGGAGCGCCCCGGCCCGTTCCTCGGCGCTGCGGGCAGCGAGCCTGGCGTCGACCTCGGCGGCGCGGGCGGTGGCGAGAGCGTGCGCGGTGACCTCGCGCCGTGCCGCGGTGCCCGTCTCGTCGGGGGTGTCCTCGCTCTCGCCCTGGGCGCGCCGCAGTCGCTCCTCGTGCTCGGTGAGCTCGCCGAGCAGCGCCGCGTGCTCGGACTCGGCACGGATGCGTTGCTGGGAGAGGTGGTCCCGCTCGGCGTTCGCGACCCGCGCGGCGTGCCCGTGGCGAGCGAGCTCCTCCTGAACCTGGACGATGGCGGAATCGTTGGCGGTGAGCGCCGCATGGGCCTCGGTGACCGTCGCGCGCCGCGTCTCGAGGTCGTCGACGGCCCCGGCAAGGGCTGCCGCGAGCTCCTCGGCGCGCTGCGTCGCCGACTCGAGCGATTCGGTGGCGGTGTCGATTCCGGCCTGGATCTCGAGGGTCGAGGGGGCCTGGCTGGTCCCGCCCTCGATCCAGGCCGTGCCGCGCGCCTCGCCGCCCCGGGTCACGAGGCGGGCATCGGGGTGCTCGGCAAGGAGCCGGGGGATGAGCTTCTCGTCCTCGACGACGAGAGTGCGGCCGAGCCGGGAGCGCAGCGCCGCGAGGTACTGGGGCGGAACGGTCGCGAGCTGGTGCGCCCACCAGGCGCCTTCCGGCAGTACTGGCTCCTCGGCGCCACGGCGCGCGTGGTGGGCGTGCAGGATGACGGCGCGGCCACGGTCGGCGGCCCGCAGCGCGGCGAGCGCGGCCTCCGCATCGTTGGGCGTCTCGCAGGTGAGGGCATCGGCAGCCGTGCCGAGCGCCGCGGCGATGGCGGTCTCGAATCCGGGGCGCGGCTCGATGATGTCGGTGAGGCGCGGGCCGAGCGCTCCATCATGGTGCTGGACGAGCCAGGCGGGGGCATCACCGCGGCGCAGCGATGCCGACAGCGTATCGATGCGTGATCGCAGGGACACGACCTCGTGCCCGGCCTCGCGCTCGGCGGCACGCAGCCCCGCCACGCGCTCCTCGGCCTTCCCCAGCGAGGCCGCGGCGCGCTCATGCTGCCGGTCGAGCGTGTGCTCGCTGTTCTCGAGCTCCTCGAGACGGGCGAGCGCATCCTCCACCTCCTGCTCGGCCTCGTGGTGGCGCTGCATGGCGGTCTCGATGCGATCGTCGAAGCGGGCGATCTCGCCGTCGAAGGACTCCGCGCGCGTGCGCAGGTTCTCCACCTTCCCCGCGAGCCTGGCTAGCCCCTCGCGGCGATCCGCGATGGACCGCACCGCGCTCAAGTGCTCCCGCTCCGCCTCGGCGGCCTCGTCCTCGCAGCGGGCGAGCTCATCGCGCACCGTCTCGAGCGCGGCCTCCGCCATGGCGACGGACTCGGCGAGCTCGAGCTCCTGCTCGGCTGCCTGCTCCGCCTGCTCCTCAAGGAGCTCCGGATCCTGGCCGCGATGCATCGCACCGCCGGAATCGAGGTGGCGTGCCCGCTCCCGGGCGATCTGCATCGTGGAGCTGACCCGCTCGGAGATCGCGGAGAGCCGGAACCACGCCTGGGATGCTTCCTCCGCGCGCGGAGTGATCGACTCGACCTGCTCCTCGAGCGCCACGCCCCGCTCGGTGATCCCGTCGAGCCGTTCCCGGACCTCGCGGGCGCGCTCGCGGGCACGGTCCTCATTGCGCTGCTGATCGGCGAGCTCCGCGCGGCGCTGCACCACATCATCGGCGGCGATGCGCAATCGCGCGTCACGCAGCTCTGCCTGGATGACCTGCGCCCGGCGCGCGACATCGGCCTGCCGGGCGAGGGGCTTGAGCTGGCGCCGCAGCTCGGCGGTCAGGTCGGTCAGCCGAGCAAGGTTGGCCTGCATCGCATTGAGCTTGCGCACGGCCTTTTCCTTGCGGCGACGGTGCTTGAGGACGCCCGCGGCCTCCTCGACGTAGGCGCGCAGATCCTCGGGGCGGGATTCAAGGATCTGGGAGAGCTGGCCCTGCCCGACGATGACATGCATCTCACGGCCGATGCCGGAGTCGCTGAGCAGCTCCTGGATATCCATCAAGCGGCAGCTCGCGCCGTTGATCTCGTACTCGCTCGCCCCGTCGCGGAACACGCGACGGGTGATCGACACCTCGGTGTAGTCGATCGGCAGCGCCCCGTCGGAGTTGTCGATGGTCAAGGTCACCTCGGCCCGGCCGAGCGCGCCCCGGCCCGCGGTGCCGGCGAAGATCACATCCTGCATCTTGCCGCCACGCAGCGCCTTGGCGCCCTGCTCCCCCATCACCCAGGACAGCGCATCGACCACGTTCGACTTGCCCGAGCCGTTCGGGCCAACCACGCAGGTGATGCCCGGCTCGAACTGCAGCGTGGTGGCCGACGCGAAGGACTTGAAGCCCCGCAGCGTGAGTGATTTCAGATGCACGGCAGCGCCTACCGCTCCTCGAAGCCCACGAGGTCACCACGAGGCTCGTCCCAGGACTCGACGACCAGCGTGACCGATCCGGGAGTGGTTCCCGAGCGCAGCAGGCCGAGCAGCTTCTCGCATTCCTGCCGGGGCCCCTCCGCCACGACGAGGACCCGGCCGTCGCGCTGGTTGGTGGCATGACCATTGAGGCCAAGCTCGAGCGCTCGGGAGCGGGTCCACCAACGGAACCCCACGCCCTGCACCCGGCCATGCACCCATGCTGTCAATCGCACCATGCCGCCATTATGGACGCCGGCCCCGACAGAACAGCAAACCACGCGCCGCCGACAGCCTCCTGGAGCGCTGGTGAACCACCGATGCCGTTTGCGTCCCGATCAGCCGCGCAGGCGGATGCGCGGGATGCGCGGCGGGAAGATCTGCCCCGGCACGAGCGCGAGGCGCGGCAGCCGCACGGGGAGCGCGGGCGGGCGGGAAATGCTCACGGCGGGAATGCTGAGCGAGCCCAGCCGCCCCAGGCTGCGCAATTCCAGCCATGCCGGGCGAGCGGATGCATTCTTCGGCGCCTGGCTCCCGGGCGCTGCGGCCGATCGTGGCTGGGCAGCAGGCCGGGGGGCAGCGGCGGAGCGCACCGGGGTGACCCCGGTGGTCGAGTGCCCCGCACGCGCGCGGGCACCAAAAGTGCCGACGCTCCGGTGCAGCTGGCTCGGGCGATGGCTCGCCGCGCGCGGATTGCCCGGGCGGCGCGATCGGGGCGCTCCTGCTCCTTGGCGCGATGTGGTCATGACTCCCCCTCGATGGCCAGATTGATGGTCGAACCTGCTTTGAGGGTACGGCCCACCGTGCAGCTTCGCTCGATGGCCCGCTCCACCACCGTCAGCAAGCGCTGCTGGGCGGCCTCGTCGAGCTCGCTGAGATCGAGCTCCACCACCTCATCGAGCACGGGATACACCTCGTTCTCCCGATCGGGGCTACCCGTCACCCGGATGCGGGCATCGTAGGTCTCGCCGAGCCGTCGCGACAGCGGCAGGTCCGACGACAATCCCGAGCAGGCGGCAAGCGCGATCTTCAGCAGCTCCCCGGGAGTGAACACGCCCTCGACGTCCACCGAGCCGATCTGCACCTCCGCGCCGCGCGAGCTGCGCCCCACATAGCGGCGCACGCCCGTGCGATCCACCCATAGCCTGGTGTCCTCGGGGTTCGGGTTGCGGATCTCGGTCTCATGGCGTTGGTCAGTCATGCCGGTAATAATCGCACCCGTCGCGCGGATATTCCGAACGCGCGGTGGCGGACCCCGACCGCAAACGCGATAGAAGCCGCGGAAAAGCTAGGTCGGCTTCTATCGCGTTTGGCGGTTTCCGGTGCGTTTGCCGCAAGTGAGGACAGTCGGCGGCCGCCGCAAGTGAGGACAGTCGGCGGCCGCCGCAAGGATCAGCGCGTGGGGGCGGGCTGCCGGATGGGCGTGAGATCGTACTTCTCGAGGTCGAACTCGCTGAGCAGCTTGCGCATCAGTGTCGTGGAGTAGGGCCAGGCGGCGAAGTTCTTGCCGTTCGCGTCGAGGTAGTAGGAGGCGCAGCCGCCGTGGTTGAACACGGTGCGCTCGAGTGCTTGCTGGATGTCGTCGTTGAACTCGCGCAGCGCCTCGGGCTTGAGCTCGAAGACCTCGAAGCCGTACTCGTCGGCCTTCTTGATGGCGTCGACGACGTAGCGCATCTGATCCTCGGCGATCCCGAGGAAGGAGTTGTAGACGAGCAGGTTCGGCCCGAGGAGGACGAACCCGTTGGGCACGTTGGTGGTGGTGGTGCCGAGGTATGCCTCGGGGCTCACCGACCATGCCTCGGAGAGGAAGTGCCCGTCGGCGCCACGGATGCGTCGCGAGATGGGCGGGTGGCTGACGTCGAAGCCGGTGCCGAAGATGATGACGTCGACCTCGCGGGTGGTGCCATCGGTGGCGGTGATGGTGCGGGGGCCGAGGCTAGAAAGCGCGTGCGGGATGAGCTCGACGTTGGGCTTGGTGAGCGCCGGATAGAAGTCGTTCGAGATCAGGAGGCGCTTGCAGCCGAGGCTGAAGGTCGGGGTGAGCGCCTTGCGCAGCTCGGGGTCCTTGACCTGGGCGCGGAGGAAGCTCTTGCCGATGATGTTGAGCTTGCGCGCGGCCTTGTCGTGGCGCATAGCAAGGGTGAGCAGGCGCAGGACACCGTCGAGGCCGTGGCGCAGGCCCTGCTGGGTGGCGGGTGCCTTGCGGAACAGGGTCTTGACGGCGCCGGGCATGGGCGCGTCGAGGCGCGGGATGACCCACGAGGCGGTGCGCTGCAGGACATGCATCTGCGCGACCTTCGGCTGGATCTCAGGTATGAACTGCACAGCCGAGGCACCCGTGCCAATGACCGCGACACGCTTGCCCGTCAGGTCGAGATCGTGGTTCCAGCGGGCCGAGTGGAAGATCTCCCCCTCGAAGGAGTCGATGCCCGGCACGTCGGGCAGCTTGGGCTCGGTGATGGGGCCGCCGGCGAAGATCGCGAACTGGGACCGGAAGCTGCCATTGGTGGTGTCGATAAGCCAGCGGCGCTCATCGTTGTCCCAGCGCGCTTCTGTGACCTCGGTGCGGAAGCGGATCTTGCGGTAGGTGTCGAACTTGTCCGCCGTCTCCTCGATGTAGTCGAGGATGTCGGGCTGCAGCGCGAAGGCCGAGCGCCAGTCCGGGTTGGGGTTGAACGAGAACGAGTACACGTTGGAGGGGATGTCGCACCCGCATCCCGGGTAGGTGTTGTCGCGCCAGGTGCCGCCGACGCGGTCTGCCTTCTCGAGGACGATGGCGTCATCGATGCCCGCTCGCTCGAGGGTGATGGCGGCGGCGATGCCGGCCAGACCAGCCCCGACGATGATGACGCGGTGTTCCTCGCGGTCAGCCATGGTTGATTCTCCCTATCGTCGCGGTGGGGCCCGGCGTCACATCCACATTACTTAGACACAGCGTCTCACACTACAGTCGGGGGCGATCACTCCGCTGAATGCGGGATCGCCAGAAGCACTTGGCTAGCCTGAATCCATGGTCAGCACGCGTCCGCGCCTGCAAGGCGACGAGCGGTTTCTTGGCCTTGCGGCTTCCGTTCGCGACTTCTGGGCCTTCGCCTTGTCCGACCTGCGCGGAAACACTACCCGTGGCTATCTGGCCGAGTTCCTCGTGGCGCAGGCAATGGGGTCGCAACAGACGAGGGTCGAGTGGGACGCCTACGACGTGCGCGCTCCCGACGGCACCACTATCGAAGTGAAGAGCAGTGGATACTCCCAATCCTGGCCAACGAACACGCAGCCTGTAATCACCTTCAGTGGTCTGCCCGGCGCACGCACGAAGGTCTCGTGGGATGCCTCGGCAAACTCATACAGGACTGCCTTCATCGCCGATGTATACGTCTTCGCTGTGCACACCACCCTTCCCAGCGAGCCCTACGACCCGCTCGACATCGACGCGTGGAGGTTCTATGTCCTACCCGGCGCAGCGATAGCTAGCACAGGGCAGAGTTCCATGCGCCTCTCGACGGTCGAGAAGCTCGGAGCAAGACCCGTCGGATGGAATGAACTAGCCGACGAGGTTCGGCGCGCCCTAACCCGTCAAGCAGAAGCACCGTAGGGATCAAGGACGCCGAACCCCGCCAGGCACGGCACGCACACGCGGCCGAGGCTGGCACACCGGGCACGAGAACGACGAGCGATTCATGAACGATTCCCGCCGCATCACCGCCCCGCACCGGCGGCACGGCTCCCCCGCCCGGCCATAGGCGTCCAGCGAGCGGCTGAAGTAGCCGGACTGGCCGTTGACATTCACATACAGCGAATCGAAGGACGTCCCGCCCTGGGCGAGCGCCTCGACCATCACGTCGCGGGCGGCGCCGAGCACGGCTCGCAGCCGCGGCCTCGTCAGCTTGGCCGCGGTCCGTTCGCCGTGCACCCCCGCCCGCCACAACGCCTCATCGGCATAGATGTTGCCGATGCCGGATACCACTGCCTGGTCGAGCAGCACCCGCTTGATCGCCGACGTGCGCGAGCGCATCACCTCGACCGTGCGCTCGCGGTCCCACAGCGGGTCAAGCGGATCGCGCGCGATGTGCCGCACGGGCTCGGGAACCGTGCCACCCGAGCCGTCGTCGACGAGGTCCGCGAGCATCCAGCCACCGAACGTGCGCTGGTCCACGAAGCGCAGCTCCACGCCGGTATCGAGCACAGCGATGATGCGCGCGTGCTTCTCCCGGCCCGCCCCAGGCTGCTGCACGAGCATCTGCCCGCTCATGCCGAGATGCACCACGATGCACTCGCCGGGATCCCCAGCCTCGGGTGCGCCTGGCCCAGAACGGCTGGGCGCCGGATGGTTTCCCTCAGCAACATCGAGCCACAGGTACTTGCCGCGCCGCCGAGCACCGCGGATCATCCGTCCCCGCAGCCTGCCCGCGAGATCCCCGGCCCCGGGCACATGCCGGCGCACTGCCCGATCATGCAGGACGTCGATGCCAACAATCCGGCTCGGCACCACGTGCCGCTCGAGGCCACGCCGCACCACCTCGACCTCGGGCAGCTCAGGCATGACGAGGAGCCCTGGCGCCGAAGCGGTGGCCGCTCACGCCTCCTCCGACAGGGCGCGCCACGCCGCTCCCGCGGCCATCTGCTCGGCTTCCTTCTTGGTACGACCCACGCCAGTGCCTAGATCACGGCCTGCGATGACGGCGGACGCGGTGAATTCCTTGTCATGGTCGGGGCCACTGGCCGTCACCTCATAGGACGGCACGCCCAGGCCACGCTCCGCGGTGAGCTCTTGCAGGCTTGTCTTCCAATCGAGCCCGGCCCCGAGCCGCGGTCCGCGCTCCAGCAAGTCCTCGAACAGGCGCATCACGACCTCGCGGGCCACGTCCAGCCCGTGATCGAGGTAGATCGCCCCAAGGATGGACTCCATGCCATCGGCGAGGATGCTGGCCTTGTCCCGCCCGCCGGTGAGCTCCTCGCCCTTGCCGAGACTGATGTGCGCGCCCAGCCCGCCTGGACCCAGATCACGGGCCACCTCCGCGAGCGCGTTCATGTTGACCACGCTCGACCGGATCTTCGCGAGCTCTCCCTCGGGCTTCTCGGGATGCTCGGTGTACAAGTGCTCGGTGATCGTCAGCCCGAGCACGGAATCACCGAGGAACTCCAGTCGCTCATTCGTGGGCAGGCCACCGTGCTCGTAGGCATAGGAGCGGTGGGTCAGGGCCAGGGTGAGCATCTCGTCGGAGATCCGCACGCCCAGTGCATCGAGAAGCTGTCCACGATCTGGGGGGGTGCTCTCGGACATCGATTCCTTCACCTGTGTATGACGCTGAGCAGCCCGCTTGCGCGAGGGCAGCTCGCTCCGGTCTTGGTCGCGAGCGGGCCGCGCATCAGGATCGAGGCGAATCCATCCCGTCACGCTTGTCCAGCAACGCCGCCCACCGGGGATCTATTGTGTCATGCCCATGGCCGGGCTCGGCCGAGGAAAGCGGAACACCGCACTCGGTGCACAATCCGGGGCAGTCCTCGCTGCACACCGGCTGCAGGGGCAGTTCGTCGCCCAGGCCGTTGACCACCACCGGGGCTAGATCGATCAGGTCCTCGACGAGCAACTGGACCTCGTCATCCTCGGTGGTCTGCGAGGTGGTGCTGTTCGGATAGGCAAACAGCTCGACGAGAGGAACCTCGACGTGCTGCTCGGTCTGCTCCAGGCACCGCACGCAATCCCCCACCGCGACCGCGGAGACCGAGCCGGTCACCAGGACGCCCTCGCTGACCGACTCGAGGCGCACATCGATGGTGACATCACTGCCCTCGGGGATCGCGATCATATCCAGGCCGAGGCGCTCGGGTGCCGCCACGACCCGATGCACCTCGCGCATCGAGCCAGGCTTGCGCCCGAGAGACCGCGCGTCCAGCACAAACGGCGCATTCGCATCAGGCCGCGCCGGACCATGCTGGGAAGACTTCACAAGCTCACGCTCCGATTCTGGTTTGCTTCAGGAAGCCACCAGTCTACCGGCGCCGACCACCTGCGCGATCCTCCACGAGCGGAGCCCCTCCAGCGGGCGCTACCGGCGCCGCATCGCGCAGCCGCTGGCGACCACGATGCACCGACCGGATGGTGCCATTGAGGAACTCCTCGAACTCCCCCAGCTTCGAATCGACATAGAGGTCGCACTCGCCTCGCAGCCGCTCGGACTCCGCGTGCGCGTTATCGACCACACGGTTCGCCTCGGCCTGCGCCGCCCGCACCACCTCGGAATCCGACACCAGGCGCTGCTGCTCGGCGACACCCTCGCTGACGGCGCGCTCATAGGCGGTGTTGCCCGACTCGATGAGCCGGTTCGCCTCGCTGCGCGCGCGGGCCGTCATGGCCTCGAACTCGCGCTGGCCCCCAGCGATCGCCCGGTCGGCCTCGCCCTGCGCCTCGGCGACGAGCTGCTCGGCATGCGCCTTCGCCTCCGCGACCATGCGATCGGCCTGCGCCTTCGCATCGCGAAGCATGCGGTCCGCATCCTCGCGCGCGTTCGCGACAGTGGACTCCGCCTCGGAGTTCGCCGAGGACACGGTCTGCTCAGCTGTCTCCCGGGCGTCGTTGATCAGCTTGTCGCGATGATCCAGGACATCCTGGGCATCATTGAGCTCAGGCTCGTACATCGCATGAATCTCGTCGAGCAGCTCGAGGATGTCGCCGCGTGGCACGATGCACCCCGCGGTCATGGGCACGCTGCGTGCCTCCTCGACGATCGCCACGAGCTCGTCCAGAGCACCGAAAACCCGATACACCGCTACCCCACATCTTCGACTGTGCCCTCGCGGCACGTGTGCGTGACAATCGCTAGTCTGCCCGCTCCGCGCGGAATCCGCATCATCGCGGGGCAGGCGTGTCAGTGTTGCAGCCTAGCGCCCTGCCGCGCCAGGGCCCGGACCGCTGGCTCATCCCTGCTGGCGCTGGCTCATCCCTGCTGGCGCTGGGCAATCCTGGCGAGCAATGCCTCATGAACGGCAGAGGGCAAGTGCTGCGCCACCTCGCCACCCAAGGTGGCCACTTCCTTGACCAACGAGCTCGACACGAAGCTATACACGGGATTCGTGGCGGTGAAGAAGGTATCCACCCCCGTGAGCTCCTTGTTCATCTGGGCCATCTGCAGCTCGTACTCGAAATCGCTCACCGCGCGCAGCCCCTTGACGATGGCATCGAGCTTCTCCTGGCGCGCGTAGTCCACGAGGAGCCCCTGCCAGGAATCCACGGTCACGTTGGGAAGATGACTGGTGACAGTACGGATCAGCTCGAGCCGCTCGTCGACGCTGAACATCCCCTTCTTGCTCGGGTTGACGAGCACGGCCACGACGACGCGATCAAAGTTCTTGGCCGCGCGCTCGATCACATCGAGATGGCCATTGGTGATGGGGTCGAAGGACCCGGGGCAAACAGCTCCGCTCATGGCGTTGACGGTAGCAGTTGGCGGGCTCCCCGGTACTAGTGCGCGGCGGCGGGATTCGCGCGATGCGCGGCGGTGGGATTCGCGCGATGCGCGGCGGTGGGGGCTAGCTTGGGCATCCCGCGGCTGGTGGAGACTTTTTCCGCTTCGGCGGGGAAAAGTTTCCACTGCCAGCCGCCAGCCAACCTGCCACCCCGGCCGCACATCGTGACCGGCCAGGGGCTATCCCTTCGAGCATTGTTCCTGCCGACGGAGCGGGAATCCGTGCTCTACGCGTGGCCGCCTGCCCCATAGCTGCTACCCATGGTTGCCATCGGCCACCTTTGCGTGGACCTGCCACGGATATATCGGTGGCAGCTGCGGGCCGTGGGTGGCAGCTGCGGGCCAAGGGTGGCAGCGGCAGGCCCAGGGTGGCAGCTAGGGAGCACGAGTTGACCTCACGACACACCCGCGCGCGGCCGCAAGCCCCGCCGGCAGCTAGAGCTCGGCCTAGCCGGACCACACCGGCGCGGCCACAGCCTCTCGCCTGCGAAATCCTTCGCACGGCGCGGTCAGTGGAATCTTTTCCCGCCTGGAGAGGGAAAAGTTTCCACCAGCGGCCGCCAGCCGACCGCCGACCCGCCAGCCAGCCAACCGCGCACCAGCCACCAACCCACCAACCCGCCAGCCAGCCGGCCGCGACTCAGCCCACGTGCTCGGCGATGCTGATGCGCGTCTCGCCGTAGTCGCGGGCGCGCAGGGGCTCGAGCGGCTCCGGCCAGGCGGGCTCGGGCGACCGAGCGGACCGCTCGATGACGACCACCGCGCCGGGCACGAGCCAGTGCTGGTCGAGGAGCCGCTGCAGCAGCTCGTGGATGCTGGGTTCCTCGACGTCGTAGGGCGGGTCGGCGAGGACGAGGTCATACGGCGCGACGGGGGCGCGGTGGAGGGTGGCGAGGACATCGCCGCGCACGACGTCCGCGCGGGCGCTGAAGCCGGTCGCGGCGAGGTTGCTGCTGATGATGCGGGCGGCCCGGGCATCCTTCTCGACGAGGGTGGCGTGCGCCGCGCCGCGGGAGAGCGCTTCGATGCCAAGCGCGCCCGACCCCGCGTAGAGGTCGAGCACGCGCATGCCGCCGAGGTCGAGGCGCGCGTCGAGGGAGCTGAACAGGGCCTCCCGCACGCGGTCGGAGGTGGGTCGGGTGCCGCGGGGCGGCACGGCGATGCGTGTGCCGCCCACGCTCCCGGCGATGATGCGGGTCATTCCGATTCGGTGGATTCGATGACCGCGATGAGGTCACCGCCCTCGACCTGCTGCACCGAACTGATGGCGAAGCGAGCGACGGTGCCTGCCTTGTGCGCGGTGATGGAGGCCTCCATCTTCATCGCTTCGATGGTGGCAATGGTCTCGCCTGCCTTGATGGAATCCCCGGCGCCGACGGACACAGTGACGACACCGGCGAACGGCGCGGCTAGATGGTCGGGGTTGTCCTTGTCGGCCTTCTCGGAGGTGGGCGCCTCGCTGGCGACGGAGCGGTCGCGCACCTTGACTGGCCGCAGCTGCCCATTGATGGTGCACATGACGGTGCGCATGCCGCGCTCGTCGGGCTCGGCGATGGCCTCGAGGCCGAAGATGAGGGTCACGCCAGGCTCGAGGTTGACCTGGTGCTCCTCGCCCGGCTGGAGCCCGTAGAAGAACTCGAGGCTGTGGATGACGGAGGTGTCGCCGTACTGCTCGCGGTGGTCCTCGTACTCGTGGGTGGGCACGGGGAACAGCAGCCGGTTGAGGGTGGCGCGGCGCGCATCGTGGTCGTCGCCGGAGAGGATGGCGGTGTCCTCGGCGGAGAGCTCCGGGACGGGCTTGGCGGCCGCCCTGCCCTCGAGCGCCTTGGTGCGGAATGGCTCGGGCCAACCTCCGGCGGGGTCACCGAGCTCCCCGCGCAGGAACCCGATCACGGAGTCGGGGATGTCGTAGGAGCCGGGGTCGGTGGCGAATTCCTCGAAGTCGACGTCGGCGCCCACGAGGTGCAGGGCGAGGTCGCCGACGACCTTGGAGGAGGGCGTGACCTTGACGAGGCGGCCGAGGAGCCGGTCGGCCGAGGCGTACGCGGACTCGATCTTCTCGAAGCGGTCGCCGAGACCCAGCGCGATCGCTTGCTGCCGCAGGTTGGATAGCTGGCCGCCGGGGATCTCGTGCTCGTAGACGCGGCCGGTCGGCGCGGGCAGCCCCGACTCGAATGGCGCGTACACCTTGCGGACGGCTTCCCAGTACGGCTCGAGGGCGCAGACGGCGCCGAGGTCGAGGCCGGTGTCGCGCCCGGTGTGGGCGGCGGCGGCGACGATGGCCGACAGCGCTGGCTGGCTGGTGGTGCCCGCGAGCGAGGCTGCTGCACCGTCGACGGCGTCGGCGCCGGCTTGCCACGCGGCGAGGTAGGTGGCCAGCTGCCCGCCCGGGGTGTCGTGGGTGTGCACGTGCACGGGCAGGTCGAAGCGGGACCGAAGCGCGGTGACGAGGGTCGCGGCGGCGGGGGCGCGGAGCAGGCCGGCCATGTCCTTGATCGCGAGGATGTGCGCTCCGGCCTCGACGGCTTGCTCGGCGAGGCGCAGGTAGTAGTCGAGGGTGTAGATGTCCTCGCTCGGGTTGGCGAGGTCGCCGGTGTAGCTGAGCGCCACCTCGGCGAGCGCGGTGCCGGTCTCGCGGACCGCGTCGATGGCGGGGCGCATCTGGTCGACGTTGTTCAGGGCGTCGAAGATGCGGAAGATGTCGATGCCGGTCCGGGTGGCCTCGTCGACGAATGCGCGGGCAACGGATTCAGGATAAGGGGTGTAGCCGACGGTGTTGCGGCCGCGCAGCAGCATCTGCAGGCAGATGTTCGGCACTGCCTCGCGAAGCCGGGCGAGGCGCTCCCAGGGGTCCTCGTAGAGGAACCGCAGCGCGACGTCGTAGGTGGCACCGCCCCATGCCTCGAGGGACAGCAGCTCTGGTGTGGTGCGGGCTACGTGCCCGGCGACGCCGAGCAGGTCGCGGGTCCGGATGCGGGTGGCGAGCAGCGACTGGTGGGCGTCGCGGAAAGTGGTGTCGGTGACGGCGAGCGCGTCCTGCTGGCGCAGCGAGCGGGCGAATCCCTCGGGACCGAGCGCGAGGAGCCGCTGCCGGGAGCCGTCGGGGATGGGTGCTTCCTTGTCGAGCGCTGCGAGCTTGCTGCGTGGGTCGATATCGACGGGCCGCTCGCCATGCGGCTTGTTGACGGTGACATCGGCGAGGTAGCGCAGCATGCGGGTGCCCCGGTCGGCCGGGGCGTGCTGGGTGAGCAGGTGGGGGCGCTCGTCGATGAACGAGGTGGTGACGTTGCCGGCGCGGAAGTCGGGGTCGTCGAGGACGCCCTGGAGGAACGGGATGTTGGTGGAGACGCCGCGGATGCGGAACTCCGCGAGAGCGCGGCGGGCCCGGCTGACGGCGGTGCCGAAGTCGCGGCCGCGGCAGGTGAGCTTGACGAGCATCGAGTCGAAGTAGGCGCCCACCTCGGCGCCGAGCGCGGTGCCGCCGTCGAGGCGCACGCCAGCGCCGCCGGGAGTGCGGTAGGCGGTGATGCGGCCGGTGTCCGGGCGGAACCCATTGGCGGGGTCCTCAGTAGTGATGCGGCACTGCAGGGCCGCGCCACGCAGGGTGATGTTCTCCTGCGCGAGATCGAGGTCAGCGAGCGAGGCTCCGCTGGCGATGCGCATCTGTGATTGCACGAGGTCGACGTCGGTGACTTCCTCGGTGACGGTGTGCTCGACCTGGATGCGGGGGTTCATCTCGATGAATACGTGCTGGCCGCGCTCGTCGAGGAGGAACTCGACGGTGCCCGCGCAGGAATAGCCGATGCGCTTGGCGAACGCCACGGCGTCGGCGCAGATTCGGTCCCGTGTCTCGACGGGCAGGTTGGGAGCGGGGGCGAGCTCGACGACCTTCTGGTGGCGGCGCTGCACGGAGCAGTCGCGCTCGAAGAGGTGGATCACGTTGCCGTGCTTGTCGGCGAGGATCTGCACCTCGATGTGGCGGGGGTTGACGACGGCCTGCTCGAGGAAGACGGTGGCATCGCCGAAGGCGGACTCGGCCTCGCGCTGCGCCTGCTCGATGGCCTCGCGCAACTGGGCAGGCGCATCGACGCGACGCATGCCGCGCCCGCCACCACCAGCGACGGCCTTGACGAAGACCGGGAACGTCATCTGCTCGGATGCGGCGACGAGGGCATCGACGTCATCGGTGGGCTCGGACGAGTCGAGGACGGGCAGGCCGGCCTCGCGGGCCGCGGCGATGGCGCGGGCCTTGTTCCCGGCGAGCTCGAGGACCTCGACGGACGGGCCGACGAAGGTGATCCCGGCCGCGTCGCAGGCCGCGGCGAGGTCGGGGTTCTCGGAGAGGAACCCGTAGCCCGGGTAGATGGCATCGGCGCCGGCGTTGGTGGCAGCGGTGATGATCTCGTCAACGGAGAGATAGGCACGAACCGGGTGGCCGTGCTCGCCGATCTCATAGCTCTCGTCGGCCTTGAGGCGGTGGAGCGAGTTGCGGTCCTCGTAGGGGAAGACGGCAACGGTGGAGGCACCGAGCTCGTAGGCGGCGCGGAAGGCTCGGACGGCGATCTCGCCACGGTTGGCGACGAGCACTTTGGTGAACATGGTGGCTGTGGCTCCTTGACCTGTTCGCTGCAACAACACCGTGCCTGCCCGTCGGCCACCATTCCGGCTGGCCGACGGAGGGCGGGTGCCGCTCTCTTGGGAAGGAACACTACCGGTATCGCGATGGGCGCGCGGGGTGCTCGGTGACCCGCCTATGCCTTGTCGAGATAGTCGATGCTGCTCGTGGTGGTGGCGGCAGTGATCATGCGGGCGAGACCGGGATGGTCAGCGAGGGCGGGGTCGCGGGAGATGATGTCCTCGGCGAGCTCGCGGGCCGCGGTGATGGTCTCAGCGTGGTCGAGGAGCGAGAGCAGCCGGAGCGATGTGCGCGTTCCGGATTGCGCGACGCCGAGGATGTCGCCCTCGCGGCGGGCTTGCAGGTCGAGCTCAGCGAGCTCGAACCCGTTGGTGGTGCCGGCCACGGCCTGGAGCCGCTGCAGCGCCGGTGATCCCTCGGGCACCTCGGACATGAGGATGCACAGCCCGGCGTGTCGTCCACGTCCGATGCGGCCGCGGAGCTGATGGAGCTGGCTTATCCCGAACCGGTCGGCGTCGACGATCACCATGACGGTGGCATTGGGCACGTCGACGCCCACTTCGATGACGGTGGTGCACACGAGCACATCGATCTCCCCGGCCGCGAACTGCCGCATCGTGAGGTCCTTCTCCTCCGTGGGGAGCCTCCCGTGGAGGAGGCCCACGCGCAGGCCCGCGAGGGGGCCTGTGGAGAGGTGCTCATGCATGTCGAGGACGGGGGTGGTCTCGGGACCGTCCTTCGCGGCGGCGGCGGCGTCATCGCCGATGCGGGAGCACACGACGTAGGCCTGGCGGCCTTGCTCGACCTCCTCGGTGATGCGCTGCCAGGCTCGGGGCAGCCACTTGCGGGAGACGCCGAGGGCGAGCACGGAGGTGGTGATGGGGCTGCGGCCAGCGGGCAGCCCGTGCAGGGTGATGACGTCGAGGGCGCCGAACGCCGTCATCGCGATGGTCCGCGGGATCGGGGTGGCGGTCATGACGAGGGTGTGCGGGGTGTTGCCGCCGCGCCCACGGCCGCGCAGTTGGTCGCGCTGCTCGACGCCGAACCGGTGCTGCTCGTCGATGACGACGAGCCCGAGGTCGAAGAACTCGACGGTGTCCTGGATGAGGGCGTGGGTGCCGATGATGATCCCGGCATCGCCGGTGACGGTGGCGAGCAGCGCGGCCTTGCGCTGGCTGGCGGTCATGGAACCGGTGAGCAGGGTGACGCGGGTGGCGCTCGCGGAGCTGCCGAGCTCGCCGCCATCGCCGAGATCGCCCAGCATCGCGCGCAGGGACCGGTAGTGCTGCGTGGCGAGCACCTCGGTGGGAGCGAGCAGGGCGCATTGGTGGCCCGAGTCGATCGCCTGGAGCATCGCGCGCAGCGCGACAAGGGTCTTGCCCGAGCCCACCTCGCCCTGGAGCAGCACGTTCATCGGGTGCGGCCGGGCGAGCCGCTCGGCGATGCGCTGCCCGGCGCTGGCCTGGCCGTCGGTGAGCGTGAATGGCAATCGCTGGTCGAACGCGGCCGCGATGCCATCGGCGCGGGGGGGCATGGCTGGCGCGGTACGGGCGGCCTCCGCGTGGCGCTGCCGGGCAAGGACGAGCTGCATGGCTAGGGCCTCGTCGAAGCGCAGGCGGTCGCGCGCGGTGTCGTGGTCGGCCGGGGTGCTGGGCAGGTGGACGGCGCGCAGCGCGGTCTCGAGCGGGACCATCCCCCGGGCCTCGACGATCTCGCGCGGCAGCGGATCCTCGATGGGGGCGAGCTGGTCGAGGACGATGCGGATGCAGCTCCAGATCTCCCAGCTCTGCAGGGCGCGGGTGGAGTCGTAGATGGGGATGATGTCGCGGGCGAGGGCGTCCTCGGTGAGGGTTCCCGCGGATTGCTGCTGGGCGCGGGCCATCTGGGCGAGCTGGCCGCTGCCGTGCACGGTGGTGCCGTCCTTGGTGGCCCGGAGCTCGACATAGCTGGGGTGAGTGAGCTGCATGGTGCCGCGGAAGTACTTGACGGTGCCCGAGAACATCATGCGCAGTCCCGGCTTGAGCACGTGCCGCAGCTTCTGCGGGTTGAAGAACGTCGCCTCGAGCTTCTGCCGATCGGCCTGCAGGGTGAGCCTGAGGAAGCTGCCCTTGCGGTTGCGCATAGGGATCAGGTCAGCCTTGGCAATGGTCGCCACGACGGTGATGTGATCGCCTGGCTCTGCTTGCTCATCGCCCAGGGGCACGCCATTGCGGGCGTAGCGGCGAGGGTAGGCGCGCAGGAGGTCGCCCACGGTATGGATCTCGAAGTCCTCGGCGAGCGCGGCAACGGCCGCGGGAGCCAGCACACCGTCGAGCCTCGATTCAAGGCCAAGCTTGGTGCACGCGGTGGTCATTCCACGCCGATCTGCAGGATGTCCTCGTCCTGACCACTCACGTAGATCATCAGCTCCACACCGGGATGGTTCTTGTTGATGTGATCCTCGAGCTGCTCGGCGAAGGTGTCGTTGGTCTGCGCGGCGCCGCGCAGGATCGTGAGCAGCTCGCCACCGGCTCCGAGCATGAGATCAACGATGTGCAGAGTGGCGGCGAGGAACTCATCCTTGATGACGAGCACCTCGTGGCCAACCAGCCCCAGGTAGTCCCCGGGCTCGCAGGCCCCGGCGAGGGAGAGTGCCTTCTCCTGGGCGCGGCGCACGCTGCCCCATCGTGTCGCGGCTGCGGCGGCGGCCATGGCATACGAATCGTCGGAGGCCGCGCGGTGCGGGTCGTGCACCGCGAGCGCGGCGAGGCCCTGCACGAGGCTCGCGGTGGGCAGCAGCACGGCTGGATGCCCGAGCTGGCGGGCCTGGGTGCTCACCCCGACGAGCTCCTCGGGACGGATGAAGCCATTGGGCAGCACGAACACCTCGTCGGCCGTGGTGGCGAGGACCGCGTCGAGCAGCTCCTGCGGTGAGCATTCGTGGCCGCAGGTCAGCACTGATGCACCCTCGGAGCGGAACAGCTCAGCGCCAGCCTCGCCGTTGACGATCGCGAGGACCTCGCGCACACGTGGCGCCGAGGACGGCGTGAAGCCCTGCTGATCGGCACCGAACGCGGTGATCCGGATGTCATAGGGCACGCCAGCAGGGATACCGGCCTCCACCGCCGCTCCCGGATCGGTGCTGTGCACGTGCACCGAGAATGCTCCTGAACCGTCTCCCACGACGATCACTGAATCACCGAGGTCCGACAACTTCTCGCGCAGCACGGCGGCCGCGGCATCATCGCAGCCCCGCAGCAGGTACATGATCTCGTACTCGACGTCGCCCGTGGCGTACTCGTGGACGTGCTCGGTGCTGTGGACGCATTCGGCACTCTGCCCGGCCGCGCCGCTCGGGATCCCGGCCCCGGGCCGATGGCCGTTTCCCGAAGGCTCCGCGAGCGTCGTGCCGCTCACGGCGGTCGAGGGCTTGCCCACTGAGACCGTCGCTGCGGACCCGTCGGCCACGGGCCGGGCGGCGGCGCGCGCGGTGAAGCGTGGCCGCCGCGTGGGCTCGCCCGTCACGACCTCCACGAGGGCATCGAGGATGATCAGCAGGCCCACGCCGCCCGCGTCGACGACACCGGCCTGGCCGAGCACCGATAGCTGCGAGGGCGTCTCGTCGAGCGCCGAGACGGCGCCGGCGACCGCTGCGCGCGCCACGCTCGCGAGATCATGCTCATCAGCATCGCGTGCCGCGGTCGCGGCCCCGCGCAGCACCGTGACCACCGTGCCCTCGACGACGTGCGACATGGAATCGCCCACGAGCTGCAGGGCACCAGTGAGCGCGTTGCGCAGGACCTGCCCGTCGATGGAGCCGTCGAGCGCGGCATCCGCGACTCCGCGCAGCACCTGCGACAGGATCACCCCGGAGTTGCCGCGCGCTCCGGCCACGGCGCCGCGAGCGAGCACGACCGCGACATCGTGGGTGGTCATTCCGTCGAGCGGGACGCACTCGGCGCGCGCCTTCTCGTAGGCCGCGCGCATGGTGAAGTGCAGGTTCGTGCCGGTGTCGGAATCGGCGATGGGAAAGACGTTGAGGATGTTGATCTCCTCGCGCCGCGCCTCGAGGCCGCCCACGCAGGCGTGCGCCCATCGCATCAGGGCCCGCGCATCGAGCGCATCGACAACCTCCAGCACTGCCTGCTCACCTCCCTCGCGCCGTCCGCCAGGTCACGCTATGCCAAGCCTAGCCCGCGTCCTCACCGGGATGGAACGGCTTGCCGGCAGCATCCGCTAGGCCAGCCGCCAGTCGATCTCATCGCCGCCCAGATCGAGCAGATGCTCGTTGGCACGGCTGAATGGCCGGGATCCGAAGAACCCGCGCGACGCCGAGAGCGGGGAGGGATGCGCGGACTCGATGATCGGCACATCCTGCAGCATCGGCTTGAGCGATGCCGCGTCCTTGCCCCACAGGATCGCCACGAGCGGCTCGTCGCGGTCGACCAGCGCGTGGATCGCCTGCTCCGTCACGGCCTCCCAGCCCTTGCCCCGGTGCGATGCGGGCTGGCCCGGCTGGACCGTCAGGACACGATTGAGCAGGAGCACCCCCGCGCGCGACCACGGCGTCAGGTCACCGGTCGCCGGCGTCGGATGGCCAAGATCGTCGCAGTACTCGCGGAAGATGTTCGCGAGGCTGCGCGGCACCGGCTGCACCTCCGGCGCCACCGAGAAGCTCAGCCCCACCGCGTGGCCTGGCGTGGGGTACGGATCCTGCCCGACGATCAGCACGCGCACCTCGTCGAGGGGCTGCTGGAACGCCCGCAGGACATTCGTGCCGCTCGGCAGGTAGCCGCGCCCATCGGCGATCTCGCCGCGCAGGAACTCGCCCATCACGCCGATCACCGGCTCCACCGGGGCCAGCGCTTGCGCCCAGCCTTCCTCGACGATCTCCGATAGTGGCCGTGGCGCCATGCTGCCTCGCTTCTCCGTCGCGTCCCCACACATCACTACGCCAGCCCCCGAGCTGCCCCGGGAATTCTCCGGGAGAGGCTCAGTCGAGCCGGCGCAGCGCCTCACGATAGTAGGAAGCATTGGCCATGTACACGGCGGTGTTTCCATCGACGTGTCCCTCGGGCACCTCGTAGCCCTCCCGGATGCGGGCGGGAACTCCGAGGGCCATGCGGCGCGCGGGCAGCTCGAAGTTGAACGGCACCACCGCGCCAGCGCCCACGATGGCGCCCTCCCCCACGACCGAGCCGTTGAGCACGACCGAACCCGAAGCGATCAGGCAGTTCGCGCCAATGGTGGCGCCCTCGATGTGCGCGTTGTGGCCGATCACGCAGTTCTCGCCGATCACGGTGGGGTGCACTCCCGTGCAATGGATGATCGTGCCGTCCTGGATGTTGGTGCGGGCCCCGACCTCGATGGTTCCGTAGTCGCCACGCAGCACCGATGAGGGCCAGACGCTCGCGCCCGCTCCTAGTGTCACCGCGCCGATCACGACAGCATCAGGGTGCACATACGCCTCGGGGTGGATGGATGGTTCCCGGTCGCCCAACGAATAGATCGCCATGGCCACATCGTAGGACATGTGAGACACACTGTCCGGCCCTGGAAGGCATCACCACGCCCGAGCGCCCGTGCCCATGCACGAGGCCGGGCGCGGGGAACGTTCTCCCCGCGCCCGGCCAGGCGAATCTCTCCTGGTGCTACTTCTTGAGCGCGATCCGCTCGTAGCCCACGATCAGCGCAGCGGCCACCACGATGCCCACGAGCAGGGCCCAGATGTTGAAGCCCTCCTTGTCCGCGACAGCACTGACGATCGCGGAGCCCGCGAACGCGCCCACGGCGCCGAGCACGACGGTCAGCAGCATCGAGACCTGCTGCTTGCCGGGCAGCACGATACGTGCCAGCACACCGATGATCGCGCCGACGAAAATGGCGACGATGATGCTCCAAATCATGAGAAACACTCTCCTTGGTCGAGCAGAACCTGGACCCCTCAAGTCTTATCAGGCCCGCACGCCTCCGCAACCGGAGGAGCGGAAACTGCAACGGGATCGAGATCGCTGCGGGATTGCCGACTGCAATAGTTGATGCAACCTGGCGCATAACTGCGATCGTTGGGCGCCTCAGCCCATTCCAGAGCGCTCTTCGCTCGGGTGCTGCCCCAAACGACAATCCGCTGGAGCCTCCGTTCCGAGGGCCTCTCGCGCGAATCGCTCGTGCGCGCGGCGCGCCGCGCTGCCGCGCTCCCGTGCCCACTGGCGGGCGCCCATCGCTAATTGCTCGCGCCCAGCCTGATCGTCGAGCAAGTCCAGAATTGCCCTCGTCCAGCTTTCATGCGTGTTTCCGGCAAGAATGCCCGTCCGCCCGTCAACGATGGAACCCCGGTATGGCTCGGCGTCACTGAAAATCGCTGGCAGGCCGGCCCTCCCGTAGTCGAGCGCCTTGACGTCGGACTTCATCGAATCGAACCGGGTTCCCCGCAAGGGCGCGATGCCGATCGTGGCAGTGCCCGCGACGATGCGGAACCACTGGACGAACGCCTCGTACGAGCTGAACCGGTGCGGCACGGCCAGCCTCCGGGCAGACGGCAAGAGCCCGCCGCCTCCGATCTGGATGACCTCGGCATCAGGCCGTCTTCTCACGACGTCCGCGATAGCCGGCGAGACCATCGCGAGATCGTGCGCGTGCGAGGCGCTGCCCATGTATAGGATCCTGGGCACCTCCCGATCAATCCGATTGGCGCGGCGTACTTCCTCGACGATGCCAGGATCGATCCGCTCCTCCCAGCACTCGAACCACGGAGAATTGGGCACGACCATCGTGCTGAGATTATGGCGCGAGATCTCGGTTCGCAGTTTCTCGGTCGAGGTGGAGATCATTCGAGCATGACGCATGAGATGGGTCAGTGAGCCCGACGCGTTGGCGTATTCGGCCCGGTCGGGGTGATCCGAGGGAAGATCCCACAATAGGTCATCGATCTCGAACAAAAAAGGAATGCCTGCTTTGCGCAGATTGTCGACCACATCCGTCACGATTCGAGGCGACACAGCATCACGCTGGATCACCACTGCGTCGAATTCGGCTACTTCCTCGGTGAGCAGGAACTCTGCCTCGACGAGGACGGGCAGGCACGCGACGGAAGGCGCGACCAGTCGCCACGGGAGAAGCACGCGGATGTAGGCCGTGGCGCGCGGCGAACTGCAATTCTTGACAACGATTGCTATTCGGCGCTCACTGGGGCCGGGCACAGGGCTCGCAGCACTGCCTGGGAAAGCGATCCCGATCTCCCCTAGGGCGCCCTGCCGGGTGCCAGCCGGGCCGGAGCCAGCGCGCGGAAGACGCCCCTCGGCCATGCCGTGCTTGATGAAGTGGACGAGAGGATTCATCCCGGATACCGCGACATCGCGATTGCCCTCCAGGTAGAAGCTTGTCGAGAAGCGGGGCCCCGGATCCCGTCCCTCTCGCGCGCCGAACGCCTGGTAGTGCGCCACAGCGTCCACGCCGGAGGACGCGACGTCGGGGTATTGCCGCAGGTACCACGCGGTATCGAACCACACCGAGGACGACAGGAGAAGATGATCCCGCACGAGCCCGAGCACCGTCATTCGCGGCAACTCGGCCCGATTGATCAGGTGGCGGCAGCGATAAGCGGCCAGGATCGTCCGCCGCACGCCTTCCGAAGCCGACGCAACCGTGTGCCGGGCAGCCCGCGATCGAGCATTCAGATCCATTCCCGCATCCTTGCCCCTTGCTGCCCAACGATGCGATCGCAGCGTGGACGCATGGCCAACCGGTTCGTTAGAGTCTGCCCGGTGACGACCAACGCGGCTATGCCCGACGACACAGCCAGCCGACGCCGCGTGGACGCGAAAGCCGTTCCTGCCGAACCGTTGACGCCGCCCACCGCGACGCGGCCCACCGTACTCTGGGCCTCGCACAGCGGCAAGACCACGGGCGGCAGCGAGCGATCCCTGGTCGCCTCGGCCCGGATACTGGTGGAGCGCGGCCATCGCGTGATCGTGACGATGCCCGCTGACCTCGGCCTCCGCGATCCGCTCCTCAGCATCGGCGTGGAAGCGCTGGTCGTCCCGCACATCTGGTGGGTGCGCCAGGCCCCGGCGACCCATGCGGAGGCGCTCGGCAGCGCGCTCGCCATCGCGCGCTTTCGCGAGATCATCCGCGTGAACCAGGTCGACGTGGTCATTTCCAACACGATCACCTGCCCTTGGGCGGCCGTCGCGGCAAGCCTGAGCCGGGTTCCGCATATCTGGTACATCCGCGAGTTCGGCGCCGAGGACCACGGCTTCAACTTCTATCTCGGCCCAGCGAGGACGTACCGGGCGATCGACGCGCTATCGTCCTCGATCGTCGCGAACTCCGCCGCCGTCGCCGAGCATATCGGTGCTCGCATCGGGAGCCCGCGCCCGGTCGCCGTGTCCCATCCCGTGGTGGATCTCCCCGCTACCCTCGCGGCGCCCGCTGGGCAGGCCATAGCGCGCACCCGCGTCCGCCTCGTCATGGTCGGCATGGTCACTCCGTCCAAAGGCCAGCTCGACGCGGCGAAAGCACTATGCCTGGTGCTGCGGCAGGGCCAGCATGATCTCGAGCTAGTGCTTGTCGGAGCAACCGACCGGGCTTACAAGGCAAGGATCATCGAATGCCTCAGGGAGAACGGAATCGCTCGCGATCGTGTTGTGTTCGCGGGCTACCAGCCCGACCCCATTCCATGGATCCGCGGGGCAAGCATCTTCATCATGGCGTCGCGGTGCGAGGCATTCGGACGTGTAACGGTCGAGGCGATGGCCTGCGGGATCCCGGTCATCGGCTCGCGCAGCGGCGGCACCCCTGATCTGGTCAACGACGGCGAGAACGGCCTTCTCTACGAGCCCGGGGATGCCGACGCCCTCGCGCGCCACATCGCCTCGCTCGCGGCGAGCCCCGGCTTGATCGATCGCATGGGACAGGCAGGCCGGCGCCGGTACGCCGAGCTCCTCGCGCCCGAATCGTGCATCTCCCCGATGCTTGAGGCCATCGACACCTCTTCGCTGCCTCGCCCCTACTCCGCGCCGCGTGCCTTCGGACTCGTCCTCGCGCTGGTGACCACCATTCACCTCACTCTCGTGACGAAGAAGGCGATCGCGCTGGGCCGGCGCCTCGAGCGGGCAAGCGGGCCAGCGCGCCGGATGGCCACGCCCGCCCGGAGCAGCGCGATTGCGCGCGCCCCACGTGATCCCGCCGCATTGCTCGAGTGGTCGCTGGAGCGGCGCGGCAAGTCAGTGCTCGACGCGTCACGCCGCATCGCGGTGATCATCCCGGTGTTCGGCGACTGGGACTCGCTCCAGCACAACATCGCTTCGGTGCGCGCGGACCTCGCGGCCAATCCAGCCTGCGACGTGTACTACGTCAATGATTGCGGCCCGCGCGCCGATGACCTGGAACACCGGATCCTCGCGGCGATCGAGGGCCTCGACAATGTGCATTATTCCTGTAATCCGCGGAATCTCGGGTTCGTGGGCAACTGCAACAATGCGGTGCTGAACCTCGTCGATCAGGCTAGCGACGTGCTGCTGCTCAACTCCGACACCATCGTCACCCACGGATTCGCGGAGGAGATGCAACGCGTCCTCTATGCCGAGGGCCAGCGTTTCGGCGCGGTGACATCACGGAGCAACGCTGCCACGATCTTCTCGGTGCCGATGGGCGGGCAGCTGCCGATGGAGCAGGCATACGCGCACTACCTCGGCATCGTCGATGGGCTTCCGCAATGGTACGAGGCACCGGTGGCGCATGGATTTTGCATGATGATCCGCCGCGAGGTCATCAACGATCTCGGGTTGTTCGACACCGCCTACGGAAAGGGCTACGGCGAGGAGAACGATTTCTGCATGCGCATCCGCCGCAAGGGCTGGCAGTGCGCGGTGGCGAATCGCTCGTTCGTGCTTCATTACCGGGCGCGCAGCTTCACACCTAGGACTCGCGCTGCCCAGGTGGCGGCGAACGAGAAGATACTCGATTCCCGCTACCCGGAATACCGCCAGCTGGTTCGGCAATACAAGGAATCGATCACCGAGCCAGCGCCCCGGTGAGGCGCTCCCCCGCTACGTCGCTCGCCGGATCGTTCCGAGGACTCTTCGGGCCGCTTGTTCCCGCCTCGACCCCTGCGGCGTGATCGCTTCGCGCGCCCCCGGCATTGCGCTATAGAGCATCACCGTCGAATCCATGAGCTCGCCGATCGCCCTCGACATGCCGGAGGCGCCGCCCTGTCCCGCGTGCCCGTGGTCGCCCGATCGTGGGGGACGACCGAGACTGGCCTCTGTTAGCTCGACCAGTGCATCGGCGGTCCGGGCCCACGAATGCGTGGTGGCGTGGTCGAGGAGCCGGTCGATCAGATCGTCACGCGCCGATTTGTCCCTGAGCAGCTCCATCGCCATCGCCGCGACCTGGGCGGCATCGAGCGCGTCGATGGTCGGAATGCCGCGGGGCAGCACCTCGTCGAGCGAGCCTGATCTGGTGGAAAGCACGGGCACGCCGTGATGGGCGGCCTCGAAGGGGACGAGCCCGAAGCCCTCGGACAACGTCGGGTACAGCACCAGGCCAGCATTCTGGTACAGCCACGCCTTGTGCTCCTCGGGGAGGGAACCGAGGGTCACCACCGCATTGTCCGGCCCACCTGGCCGGGCGAGCAGCTCGCGTTCCCGGAACAGTGTTGATCCGTGCGCCGGGCTCGCGCCGCATAGCACGAGCTGGCCGCGAAACCCGCGCTGCTGCATCTGCTGGTGCAGGGCGATCGCGAAGGGTCGGTTCTTGTGCGAGTACGCCGAGCCCAGGACCAGCACATAGCCGGGCTCGATCTCCTCGAGCACCGATGGTCGTGCTGCCGGTGCCTCCGGCACGATCACGTGGTCAGTGCCGCTGCCGACGATCCCGTGCGGCACCTCCCCATCGAGCAGCCCCTCGGCGCGCGCGGCATTGACGACGTGGCCACTGAGGAACCCGATCGCATCGGCCTCGCGGAACATCGCCCTCGTCGCGCTGCGGTAGCGCTGCCATTCCTCGCCCGCTGCGAAGTACGCGGGATTGTCGTGGGCGATCAGGTCCAGGCAAGTCACCACCACGCGGTGCGCGATGCCACGCAGCACGTCGAGCTCTCCCGGGTGCTGCACCTGGTACGGGCGGATGACAGCATGGGCCTTGCTGGCGCTGCCGACACCGCCGCGCGGCATGGTCCGCAGTTGCAGGCCCACAATGCCCTCCGTTGCATCGCGGGCGTACTGCGGGACGATCCGTTGCGTGTACAGGGTCACCCGAGCCACGCCGGGATGCCTGGCCAGCGCCGTCGTTGTGGCGAGCACGTTCACCTGGGTACCGGCGATCCGCGCGCCGAGGCAGGTGCCGTCCACTGCGATGTGCAGCCCTGCGAGCGCGGCGCGAGCGGTGAGCAGCGCCGCGGCGAGCATCGATCCCTCATCGCCGGCGTGCTTCCGCACCCACGGGTGGTAGTAGGGGTAGCGCTGCGCGATGATGCGCTCGTGGGCTGCCTGAAGCTGTCGCTTGCGGGGCGATTCGCCGAAGCTCGCGCCACCGCGGTGATAGATGAAGACATCGTCGGCGACCACGTGCTGGAGGCCGTGCGCGAGGGCGCGCTGGCAGAAGTCGACCTCCTCGCCGTATCCGGGGGCGAACGCGTCGTCGAATCCACCCACCACATCGAGCGCGCGCCGGGTGATGTAGAGGCAGTGGCCGATGCCAGTGGGCAAGCGGGGCCGCGTCCTGGTGGCTGCCCGCGCTACGCGGATCGCTGCCTCGCGGGGATCGTGGCCGCCGGGGATGGCGGACGCGGGCTTGCCGTCGGCGCCGACCGAGACGATGGTCCCGTGATTGGTCAGCGCGGTCGCGGTCGCGATGGTCGAGCTCGACCGGGCGGCCGCCTGGAGCCGCGGCACCCATTCCGGGCCGACGATGGTGTCGGAATTGAGGATCACTACATCCCGGCCCCGGGCGACAGCGAAGGCGTTGTTCGCCGAGCCCACGAAGCCGAGGTTCTCCGGCTGGCGCAGCACCACCACCGTATGCGCGGAGCCCATGCGCTGCAGCAGGCCGTCGAGGACCGTCACCACGCGCGCATCCGGGCTCGCGTCATCGATCACCAGCAGCGGGATGCTCGCATCAGTCTCCCGGAGGAACGACTCGTAGCAGCGCACGACATCGTCATAGGAGCCGTGCACGGCGATGATCACGATCGGCTCATCGCCGTCCGGCAATGCGCTCCGGGCAGCCGCGGCCTCTCCAGTGATGGTGAGGCTCATTCCCCCGTCCTCGCTGGCGCCAGGTCCTCAGCCATGCGGACGGTGGGATCCAGCGCGACCACTCCTCCGTCCCCGCAGTCGCGGGCGATCGCGAATCGCACTGCCTGCTTGCGATCGTGCAGCACATGCCCCGTGCTCGCCAGCACCGCGATGTCTGCGTGATAGTTCCCGGCAGCCAGCGGCAGGGCGGGGAAATCGATCCGCACGGTCGCACGACCCACCAGGGCTGGCAGCTCGATGCCCCGCTGCGAGGTCGTCATCGAATGGGCGAGAGTGCCGTCAGCCTTGCGCAGCTCGATCCGCATGGCCCAGCCGGTGAGCGCATCATCGCTGGCAATGCCTAGGTCGAGGGAGACCGGGGATCCGCTCGCGAACGTCGACGCCGCGACGCCATCGGGATCCAGGGCCCGAGCGGCAGCGATCGACACATCGGTGCGTTGTCGCGCGGGAGCAGAGTCGGTGGGCGGGCCTTGCATCTCGCGGAAGCGCGCCACCACATCCTTGGGGTCGCCCTGCGCGACCACGTCCCCCTTGACCAGCAGGATCGCGCGGTCGCACCACTTCTGCACCTGCTCGAGCGAATGAGTGACCAGCACGATCGTCTTGCCCTGCTGCTGGAACTGCTCGATGCGCTCCCGGCACTTGCGCTGGAATGCCTCATCGCCGACCGACAGGACTTCGTCGATGATGAGGATATCGGGATCGACATGAACAGCTACGGCGAACGCGAGCCGCACATACATCCCGGAGGAATAGAACTTCACCGGGGTATCGATGAACTTCTGGATCTCGGAGAACTCCACGATCGCGTCGAAATGCCGATCGATCTCCTTGCGGCTCAGCCCCAGGATGGAAGCGTTCAGATACACATTCTCGCGTCCCGTGAGATCAGGATGGAAGCCAGCGCCGAGGTTCAGCAGCGCAGCAACTCGGCCGGTGCGCTCCACATACCCCGCGGTGGGCGTGATGATGCCCGTGATCATTTGCAGCAACGTGCTCTTGCCCGAGCCATTGGGCCCGATCAGGCCAATCGTGTGGCCCGAAGCGATCTCGAGGTTGACCTCGCGCAATGCCCAGAACTGCTCGGCATGGGCACGTCCGCGGCCGCGCTTGAGCACGCGCTCCTTGAGCGACTTGTCCTTCCGGATGGAGAATTGCTTCGACAGGTCCACCGTTCGGATGACGATTTCGTCGGCCATCACAGCTCCTGCGCGAAATTGCCCTGCAAGCGGGCGAAGATCCGCTGCGACAGCCATAGCAGCACCAGCGAGGCTCCTAGCGCGAGCAGCAATCGCGGATACAGGCCGTCACCGAAGCCATAGTCGACGCCCTGCGGCCAGAAGAACGAGCGGAACGCATAGATCACGGGCACCATCGGATTCAATAGGTACACCTGGTACAACCACGAAGGAAGCGCGCGCTCCACCATGCTGATGTCGTAGATGATCGGCGTGAGCCAGAACCACGGCATCATGATGACGGTGACAAAGTGCTGGACATCGCGCAGGTAGACGTTCACCGCGGCGAGGAACATCCCCAGCGCGAGACCAAAGACAATCACCGTGAGCAAACCGAGGACCGGCAGTGCCACTCGCGCCGGATCCGGCCACACGCCACTGAGGATCCCCGCCAGCACTACCCCGCCGAGCAGGATCACCAGGTAGTAGGCGAAGTTGACGATCGCCGCGCCGGTGGTCGACAGCGGGAACAGCTCCCTCGGGAAGTACACCTTCTTCACGAGGGCGGAATTCGACACGATCGACTTCGTCGTCGATTGCAGGATATCGGCAAAGAACGCCCACACCGCGAGGCCGCAGAAGATGAAGAGCCCGAAGTACGGAATCGCTCCTGCCCGCAGGAAGTAGCCCACCACGAGCCAGTAGACGGCAAGCTGCACGAGCGGGATCTGCAAGCTCCACAGGAAGCCAAGGAACGAATTCTTGTGCTTGACCGTGACCTGCTTGCGGACAAGGTTTCCAAGCAGCTCCCGGTAGCGCCACACCTCGCGCGCCGACCTGCCGAAACCCAGCAGGAACGGCTGCGGCGCGTTCACCCGCGCGAGCCGACCAGGCGCGACCTGCTCAGCGATCGGTGCGGGCATGGATCCCCTCCGGGAGCATCGAGAAGCAGGGTCGGCGCTCACACTAGCAACCCGGGGCGCGGGCGGTGGCTCCATACAGGGTCATCGCGGGGTGGCCGCGCTCACCGATCATCCAATCGCTGGACAGGTGAGCGCGCGGGCGTGGGATATCATGGCGGATCGTCCGCGATCCGGCTGTCCGGGAAGGGTGGGTACGCGATGCGGGAACCAGTGAGCACATGGCTCGAGGTATTGCGGCGTGGAGCCTCCGGGCACGCGCCGCGCGGAGTGGCGCTCGACGCGGCCCCGCAACTATCGGCGGTCATTCGCACGTTTCGCGGCCCCTTCTTCGTTGATGGCGATTCGCTCGACTCGGCCTGGGCGGTCGCCAGCGTCACCGATGGCACGTGGACCTCGGCCACCGTGGTGCGGGCGGCCATTCCGGCGCGCTCGCAGGATGTCGCGGTGTCCCGCGCGCTGGCTCGCGCCGGGCTGGATTGCTTCGCGCACCTCTATGGGGTGGCGCGCTCGACCGGCCGTTCGCTCGCGGTCCATGCCCACGATCCGCTTCTGCTCTCGCTCCTGCATGGCGCTGGCGCCTCGTTCCCCGGCTGCGAGGTCTCCGGCGCGTTCGCCCGCAGCTCGACCCGGGCGAGGCTGAGCCGGGCAGCGGCGATCGCGGAGGAGCAGCTCCTCGCTCGGCAGGCAACGCTCGCCCAGCGTCATGAGCTGCAACGGGCGCCACTGATCGTGTGCACGGATGCCTCCCTGCGTCGCGGGCGGCCCGGCGCGGGCATCGCTGTGATGGACGCCGAGGGCAGGCACGTCACCAAGTACCTGCCCAGCGTTTCCGATGTCTTCCTCGCGGAGCTGACCGCGATCGAGCTCGCGATCGCTTCCCGCCAGGGGCGGCGTCCGCTGCGCATCCTCAGTGACAGCAAGCCCGCGGTGGCGGCTATCAACAACCCCAGCACCACGCCGGATCGCGCCCGCTCGCTCGTCGATCGCATCAACGCCAAGCGGCAGGGACGGCAGATCGACATCCAGTGGGTCAAGGGCCACGCTGGCCATGAGCTCAACGAGACAGCGGACCGGCTCGCCCTGGCCACGCGCCGGCTCCGCAGCGCGGGCCTCACCGGGCCGGGGCAGGAGGTCATCATCCGCAACATCATCGGGGAATGGCGCCAGTCCAGCATGGGGCTCGCGCGCTAGCGCCACCGCTCGATCGCCGGAAAGAACGCGCGCATCTCCACGATTCGGCGGGAACCGCGTTCGCTCACCACCTAGGCTGCCGGGAGGAACCACCAGCACGCCATGCCACCGGGCCCTGCCCGCGGGCTCAGGCGGCACTCGACCCCGGGAGCATCCATGCACGCATCACGCCGCCTCGCCTCCGTCGCTGCTGCGCTCGCCACGGCCATGCTGGCCCTCGGTGGCGCCGCTTGTGGCAGCACCGAGGACGCCACCAG
Source organism: Lolliginicoccus lacisalsi (assembly GCF_014841105.1). Classification (GTDB taxonomy): domain Bacteria; phylum Actinomycetota; class Actinomycetes; order Mycobacteriales; family Mycobacteriaceae; genus Lolliginicoccus; species Lolliginicoccus lacisalsi. The sequence continues at coordinate 72,443 of NZ_JACYWE010000009.1, read as the reverse complement.
CACGACCGGGGATACCAGCACCAGCACCGGCGATGCCACAGTCCCTGAGACGACGCGCTACGAGTTCACCGTCGCCGACGGGACACGCACCGACGGCGCCTCCCAGGTCGAGATCCCGCTCGGCACCTCGGTCGCGCTCACCGTCACTGCCGACACCGCTGACGAGCTCCACGTCCACGGCTACGACCTCACCGCCGACACAGTGCCCGGCCAGCCCGCGTCCATCGAGTTCGTTGCTGACCTGCCCGGCGTGTTCGAGGTGGAGCTGCACCAGGCGGGCACGGTGGTCACCCAGCTCCGGGTCACCGGATGACCCCCACGCCACGGAGCGCCTGCTATAAAGGCAGGCATGACGGTCGTCTACCTGCACATCGGCACTGACAAGACCGGAACGACCGCGATCCAGCAAGCCCTCAGCCAGTCCGCGCGCGCCCTCCGCGAGCACGGCATCCTCTACCCGCGCACAGGCAGGGTCGGCCACGCGCACTACCTGCTGAGCAGCGCCCTCGGGTTCACCAGCGCGCCCAAGCGCTCGACCCCTACTATCCGCGCCCGCATCCCTGCGCTCCAGCAGAAGCTCGCCAACGAGATCCGGCGCAGCCGCGCCGCGACTGTGATCATCAGCTCAGAGATGTTCGTCAACGAGCAGGACCCCGCCCTCGCCCGTGAGCTGCTCGCCCCGTTCGACACCCGAATCATCGTCTACCTGCGGCGCCACGACAAGTGGTGGGAATCCGCCTACCGCGAATCGGTGAAGCGCTTGCCAGGCCCGCCCTGGGAGAGCAGCGCCGAATCCTTCATCGATTTCCACCAGCGACGCAATTCCACCCGCGCCGACTACCGCCACCTCATCAGCCGCTGGGCCGACCAGTTCGGCACCGCCGCGCTGATCGTCCGGCCATTCGAGAGGCAACAGAACCAGCCAGACATCGTTGCCGACTTCCTCCGCGCCGCCAATCAGCCCGAGCTCGCGGACTCCAGGCTCATCCAGCCGCCAATGGCCAACATCGCCCTCGATAACCAGACCATGGCCCTCATCGACACCTACCAGCGCTCGCGGATGCCACAGCGGGTCCGCAAGAGGCTCATCACCCACGCCATGGACAACCCCGTCGGCACCACCCACGCCCCCACGATCTCCCCCGCACGGCGCGCGCAGCTCATCGAGGACAACCGCGACGACTACGAGTGGATCGCCCGGACCTTCCTTCGCCGGGCCGATGGCAAGCTCTTTCTCGATCCGATGCCGCGCGAGGACGCCGCCTGGGCCTCGCCCGGGCCCCTGGATACCCGGATCATTGCCGAGCACGCCATGAGTGCCCTCACCGCGCGGCGCATCACCCGCAGGAACCTCGGCAGGCTTGGCCGGGGTGCCTACTATCGCCTCAGGATGGCCCGCCGCTAGAACGTCCGAGCCGCGCGCATCCGCCAGCTGCGGCCGTCGGGGTCGATCATGGCCTCGTAGAGAGGCGCTGCGATCGCGGCCTGCCAGGGCGATAGGGATGCGGCCTTGTGCGGCCGCAGGCGCCCGGGCGGCCGGGGACCATGCTCGCCGTCGTGGTGCCATTGCTCGAGGCGGTGCGCGGAGCGGCGGATCGCCTGGAAGAACCGCAATGGATCGATCAGGTCGGCCACATCGTGGGGGTCTCGGTCGAGGTGCTCCACGGCGAGCTCGAGCCTGAGGTCACGCGCGGCGATGCGCGCGCCCTCCCCGGTCCCGGCAGCATCCATCGGTGTCCGCGGATCCCGGGTCGCATCGACGAATGCCGCGGTCAGCTCGGAGTCGTAGGTCCAGGAGCGATGATTGAGGTTGCCGCTGCCCACGCAAGCCCACACGTCGTCGACGACGCACACCTTGGCATGGACGTATACCGGCGCGGAATCATGGTTCTCCACGTCAACGACGATCACGCGATCGGGCGCGGCCCGGCACAGCGCCCGCAGGGCGGCCCCATGTCCGAGCAACGCCGGGATCGAGCGCATCGGGCTGGTCTCGTACACCAGGCGCGGCACCACGATCACCATGCGCAGCCGGGCATTGCGGCGCAGGGCGGAGGCAAATACCTCTGCCACATCACGCGACCACAGGTACTGCTCCTCCACGTACACCAGTGCGCGCGCTCGACGCAGCGCCTTGGCGTAGGCGTGGGCGATGGAGCGCTCGCCGTCCCGCGCGAACGGGAACGGCGGCACCCGGCGCGGATACGTGCACAGCACCTGCACGGCACACGATCCCACCGGGGGCGGCGGCGCGCTCATCGTGGGCAGCGTGCTCGGCTCGCGGTCGCGCTGGGGCTCCTGCTCATCGCTCAGCGCCACCCACGGAGGTTCCTCCAGCGCCGACGGGTCCTCCCAGCGCTCCCGGAAGACCAGCTCGACATCTGCCACCGCCGGGCCGCGAACCTCGAGCTGGGCGTCGTGCCATGGCTCGAGATCCTCGCGCCGCACCAGGGGATCACCCCCATGCAGGCCGTCGTCCCGGCGCGTGCGCGCAAGATCGATGCCACCAACGAACGCCACATCGTCCACTCCCGGGCGAGCGAACCGGACCACCACGAACTTCTGGTGATGGCTGCCAAAGGGCCGCACCCGATGGTCGAGCACCACTTCCCCGCCCGCCGCGTTCACCCGCTCCACCAGCGCCCGGTTCTGCGGCCCCGAGAAACCCAGGGGCTCCACGTGCGAGCGCCACATCAGCCCCCGCACGACCACGCCGCGGCGTGCCGCTCCAGCCAGCGCATCGCCGATCGTCGGGCCACCATCGAGCAAGACCTGGTCCGCGTCGCCGCGCCATGCCGAGAACAGCACCACGTCCCCGCGCCGCGTCGCCGCGAGCGCTCGCGCGAGCCGCTCGAAGTACCGGCGGCCATCGATGAGCGGCACCACCACGTTGCCCTGGGTCCACCCGTGCAGCCGCGTCCACGGATTGCCGCGCTCGGGCCCGGACAGCAACCAGCGCTCCGCAACCGGATCCACGCGCACGCGCCACCTCCGCTCCCGCTGTCGCGTCATTGCACACGCTAGCCACCCCGTGCCGCCCCTGGATGCCGGGGCCGGGAAAAACCCTGATGCGCCGCCCGGTGCCCGGTCCTAGAATCTGAATCATGCATCACCGATGTTGATCCTCGCGCAGAGGCGCTGGACCTGGCATTGCCGCACGGGCGCGGGCGCGAGCCCCTCCCGCGACCCAGCATGCCGCGCACAGGCATGCCCGCCGGCCCTGCCACGCCGTCACCCCCGAGGATCCAGCCATGCCCGCACTGCCCATCCACGATGCTGCCCCGCGCAGGCTCACCGTGGCGCTCTACAGCTACCTGTTCCTGCAGGACTTCATCCTGCTCTACCCGTTCTACGCGCTCCTGTTCGCCGATACCGGCCTGAGCGTCGCCCAGATCACCGCGCTGTTCATCGCCGGAGCCATCACGGTGATCGTGTTCGAGGTTCCCTCCGGCGCGCTCGCGGACGTGCTCCCCCGCCGCTGGCTCATCGCCGCCGCTCCCCTTTTCGCTGGGGTCGCGTTCGCCCTCTGGGTGATCGCGCCCTCGTTCGAGGTGTTCCTGCTCGGCTTCATCCTGTGGGGATTCGGCGGCACCCTGTCCTCCGGCGCGCTCGAGGCACTGGTCTACACCGAGCTCGAGCAGCACGGGACCGCCGGCCGGTATGCCGCGGTGATGGGCCTGGCGCAGGCCTTCGGCGTCTTCGCCGTCGGCGCGAGCACCCTCCTCGCAATTCCTGCCATGAACGTCGGCGGCTACACCCTCGTCGCGATCGGCAGCGTGGCCGCGTGCGTCGCCTGCGCCATCGCCGGGCTCGCCATGCCCGAGACACGCCGCGCCGCCGCCCCCGTGCTGCCTGGCAACGCGGACCATGCGCGAGGCGGCTACCTCGGCACCATCCGCGCAGGCATCCAAGAGGTCCGGGCCGACCATCGGCTCCTCGCGGTGATCGGGCTCGTCGCGATCATCCCGGCCGTGTGGGAATCCCTCGAGGAGTACGTGCCGCTGCTCGCCGCCGAGCATGGCGTGGCGACCGCGGATGTGCCGTGGGTGGTGTTCGCCGTCTGGGCCGGGGTTGGCCTCGGGGGCGCGCTCACCGGCAGGTTCAGCGGCCTCACCGCGCGCGGGACGGCTCTGATGCTGGCCGGGAGCACGCTGCTCGGCTCGCTCGGCGCGGTCCTCGGTGGCCCCATCGGCTGGATCGCGCTTGGCATCGCGTTCGGTGGCTTCCAGATCACCAGCGTCCTCGCCGAGGCCTGGATGCAGGATCGGATCCGTGGCACGAGCCGGGCCACCATCACCTCGATCGCAGGGGTGGCGAGCGAGATCCTGGCGATCGCGGTGCTGCTTGCCTATGCGATCGCGGTGCTGCTTGCCTATGCCGGTGTACAGCCCCTGGGCAGCCATGCGGGGGCTTTCGCGCTGCTGCTGCTCGTGCCGTACCTCGTAGCGGCAGTGCTGCTGTGGCGGTCGAGCGGTCCTCGGTCTCCCGCCGCGGCCGCCCGTGCTACTCGATCGTGAGGATGTAGCCACGCGGGAGGTGGCCCGGCTTTCACGATCAGCACGTGCGGGCGGGCGCGCACTACTTCGCGCTGTAGTGCTCGCTCATCAAGGGGTAGTAGTCCGCGAAGTCAGGCAGCGGCATGCCGTTGCGGGCGGCGACGAGCATGTCGAGGTAGTACTCCCAGCCGGGACCAATGTCGGCAGGATCGATTCCGGGCCCGAGCTGCTGGGTGAGGGTGAGCCTGGTGCTGCCGCTCGATTCGACGAGGTCGAGGGCGACATGCCACATATCCTCCTCGCTGGGGCCGGCAAGGAGCGCGAGGTGGAGGCTGGTCGGCGGCACGCAGGCCTCGATGCGCGCGTCGCCCCAGGGCTGGCCTTCCTCGAACAACAACTGCACGCTGACCGTGGAGCCTGGCCGGGGTGGTTGATCAGTCGAGGTCCAGGGGCCGTACCAGCGCGCGGTGCGGTCGGACTCGGTGATGCTGGCCCAGCCGTCGTCGATCGGTGCGCGGAAGGCTCGGGTGATGATCAGCTCAGTTCGCGTCACGGTGCCTGTCGGCTTGGGGGTCATGCTGGTTCCTTTCGACCGCTATCCCGCCATTGCGGGAAACCTGAAGCTCGTCTGGCTGTACGTGCCCTTGGCGAAGGCATGGACCGTGATCGGCTGCACCGCGTAGACGGTCGCATGGCCTCCTGCATCATGGTGGAAGCCTCCATCGCGGACCGTGAACGACCAGCTCGGGCCAAACTTGTCGACATATGCCGCAGCGATACGACCAAGGACCTGCTCGTCGTGCTGCGGGGTGGCAACGCCTTCGACGACGATATCGACACCACTGCCGAGCGCGCTCGCACCAGTGGTGATGGTGGCGCGGGGGTTGCCGGCGAGGTTGCGCGCCTTCTGCTCGGCCGGTCCGGTGCAGAACCAGAATCGCTCGTCGAGCCACAACCCGATCAGCGGTGTGACGTGGGGCTGGCCGTTGCGCCGGACGGTAGAGATCCAGTAGAGCTCCGCCCGCTCGAGGAGCGTCCGCGCCGACTCCCACGAGGTAGCGGGTGCCGCGGGATCGCTGTAGCGCGGATCGAAGTGGATGCTGGGTGCTAGAGCCATGACGCCCTCCTCTGATCGCAGGGTATTACAGCTATGGACCTGCGCGGGCTCCGTTTCTCATCGGATGTTCGCGGGAGGACTCGGTCGCGGTGGCACCTGGCTCGACCACCACGAACTGCCCCATGAGGCCGCGGTCCTCGTGGGCGAGGAGGTGGCAGTGGAACATGTACGGCGTGGCCGGATCCGTGTAGTGCTCGAATCGCACCAGCAACCGCACTACCTGGCCTGGCCGGATGTACACGGTGTCCTTGGGCCCTGATTGGAGGGGACCTTCGGGATCGAGGATCTGGAACTGCACGTCATGGATGTGGAAGTTGTGGGGGTCGCCGGTGGCGTTGCGCACCTCCCAGATCTCGGTTGTGCCGACCGTGACGGTCTCGTCTATTCGTTCCATGTCCATGGTGCGGCCATTGATCGTGCTCGAGCTGGTGATGGTGAGCTCACGCCTCGTCGCGGGCTCGCCGAGGTCGCGCGGAGCCGCGAGGACCGGGGGCGGGCCGGGGCTCGGGGCTAGGTTGTCCACGGCACGAAGCCCGAGGATTTCCAGGGTGTCGTCGCCGCCCGAGAAGCGATCGGTCCAGAAGTTCAGGCCCAGCTCGGGCGGCTCGCTGCGCAGCACCGCGGTGGTCCCCGCGGCCACCTCGACGATGATCTCCGCACGCTCCCCGGGCGAGAGCTGCACGTGGTCTACCCGGTGCGGGCGCTCGAGGAGCCCGCCATCGGTGCCAATGAGGTCCACCGTGGCGGTTCCGGCGACGACGAACCGGTAGCTTCGGGCGCTGGAGGCGTTGAGGAGGCGCAGCCGCACGCGCTCGGTGGTCACCTCGAGATAGGGCGCGGGCGTCCCGTTGACAAGGACGTCGCCACCGAGGACCCCCGCCTCGGCGAACAGCGCCGGGGACATATCGAGCTGGCCGTCGCGGAACTGCTTGTCCTGCACGATCACCGGAATGTCATCGACCCCATATTCCGAGGGCAGGTCCGGCCCGCCTGGCTCATCGACGATGAACATGCCCGCGATGCCGCGGTAGACATGCTCAGCGGTGGCGCCATGCAGGTGCGGGTGGTACCACAGCGTCGCAGCGGGCTGCGCGATCGTCCATTCTGGCGCCCACCGCTGCCCAGTCTCGATGAGCTGGTGCGGGCCGCCGTCCATCGCTGCGGGAAGATGCATGCCATGCCAGTGCAGGGTGCTGGTCTCGCCGAGCTCGTTGTCGACATTGATGCGAACCGTATCGCCCCGCGCTGCGCGGATCGTCGGGCCGAGGTAGTCGCCGTTCACGCCCCAGGTCCGGGTCTGTGGCCCATGGCCGAGGTCAGCGGTGCCCGCCCGCATTTCGAGGTCGAACACCCGGGCGCCGTCGGGGCCGATGCGCGACCCGGCGAGCGGCGGGATGCGCAGCTCGGTGTCGAGCGCCACGGCCCCCGAGGTGTCCGTGACGGCGCTGCTCCAGGCCATCGCCATCACGATCGCCATCGCGGCGATGCCGGCAAGGATGACGATCAGCGCCAGGCGAGCCACGATCGCTAGGCGGGACGGAAGCACACGGGAACCCATGGTTCTCATCGTCGGCGGCCCTGGCGCCCAGCACATGGGTGCTCGCGCCCCATTCCCGCCTCGGGGTCTACCCTTACGGACCAGCGGAATAGCGAAACAGCGGAATAGCGAAGCGCCCCGCACGGAGCTGGTCACGTGCGGGGCGCCCGCGTTTTGGGCCCCTCTGCGCTAGTGCCCCCTGTTGCCCAGTATGCACCCTATTAGGGGGGCATGCCACGGGTTTCGCTAACACTGGTGCTGACTGCGGAGCCCTAGAGGGCGAGCACCCGCGAAGGCGCCAGCTATGTCCAGCTCGTCCAGCCCCGCGCCGCGGCAGGCTTGCCCGCCACCAGGACCCCAGGCCCGCCCTCGGAGACCGTCCCTATCCGGCTCCAGCCCTCGGGCAGCGGGGCGCGGGGACCGAACGTGCCCGCGAACGCGTGGTCCTCGCCGCCGTCGAGGGCCCAGCCCCAGGGATCGACCTGGTGCGCCCCCGCTACCGCCAGCACAGTGGAGCACGGCTGCCAGGAACCAAGGTCGATGTCGATCGTCACCGAGGAGGCTCGCGCGATATGGCCGAGGTCCGATAGGAGGCCATCCGAGATGTCGATCATGGAGCTGGCACCGGCCCGCGCGGCAGCAAGCGCTGATGCGTAGGGCGGACAAGGTACGCGGTGCACCGCGATGCACTCCTCCTCGGCCGCCGATGCGGGTGCGCTCCCGTGCTCGAGCAGGTGCAGTCCCGCCGCGGACCGCCCGGTCGCTCCGGCCAGCGCCACCACATCACCTGGTCGTGCTCCCGAGCGGGTGATGGCATCGCGGCCCTCCATCTGGCCGAGCGCGGTGACAGAGACCGTGATGTCGCGCCCCTGGACGAGGTCTCCGCCGCTGATGCCCGCGCCGAACCGCGCGGCCTCGGCCCACAAGCCGTCGCTGAGGGCATCGGTGAAGGAGGTGGGGGTATCGGGAGGGCAGGCGAGCCCGACGAGGAAGGTGACCGGCACGGCACCCATCGCGCACAGGTCGGCGGCGTTCTGCGCGATCGCCTTGCGCCCGATGTCGTGGCCACTGGACCAGTCGGTGCGGAAGTGCCGATGCTCGACGAGCATGTCGAGGCAGGCGACCGTCGCCCCGCCGTCGATGCGGACGATCGCTGCGTCATCACCGGGGCCGAGCAGCACCGATGCGGGCTGGGCGCGGCCCCGTGTGGCCCGGTCGATGACGGTGAACTCGCCGGCCGCGCGCACCGTTGCCCTGGGATCGTGGTGATGCAGATCGCTCACGCCCCTAGAGTACGGTGGCGGGGTGAGCAAGACTGCGTCGGAACGGTACTCCCCCGGACTCATCGCCACGGCGGTGTCGCTGCCCGCGGCGCTGATCGTGGCATTGATCGTGGCAGCAGTGGTCATGCAACGGTCCTCGCCCGCCGAACCTGTTGCGATCACCACCATGCCCGCGCCCGATGCCGGGCCGACCGAGTGCGCGGGCTTGCTGGACGCCCTGCCCGAGCAGCTCGGCGACCTCAAGCGGGCGGAGCTTCTCGACCCGGCCCCGCTGGGTGCCGCGGCATGGCGCGACCCCGCGACCCTCGGCGAGCCAGTGGTACTGCGCTGCGGGCTCGAGCGGCCCCTCGAGTTCGACCGTGCTTCGGCGTTGCAGGTGGTCAATGGGGTGGACTGGTTCGAGATCTCCGGCGAGAGCATGGGGCTGGACTCCTCCACGTGGTACGCGGTCGATCGCGGCGTGTATGTCGCCGTGACGATCCCCAGCGGATCGGGCCCCACCCCGATCCAGGTGCTGTCGAACACCGTCAGCGACGCCATCGCGAAGCAACCCATCGACCCGGCCCCGATCAACTAGGCGGTTCTGCCCGGCCGCGCGGGCGGGGTGGGCACGCGCGTGGTGTGGGCGGTGCGTGGCGTGGGCAGCAGCAGCAGAAGCACCGGAAACCGCCAAACGCGATAGAAACCAGGCCGCAATTCCCACCGCTTCTATCGCGTTTGCGGCAAGCGGCAAGCGGCAAGCGGCAAGCGGCAACTGGCGGCAAGCGGCAACTGGCGGCAAGCGGCAACCCGGCCTAGAGTGGAAGGCATGGCGAGCCTGCGGGCACGCCTCGGCGGTGATCCCGCCTGGGCCTCCGCGATCGTAGCGCTGGCATTCGGTGCGCTCGCCGCATCGAACGCGCTGTCCGCGTGCATTTCCGTCGCGGACAGCGACGCTCCCGAGCTTCTTCCCGATCCTGCCGCCGCTACGCTGGTCGTGCCATCGCGCACCGCCCTGGTGATCGCATGCTCCGATGGCGCGGTCGCGGCCACCGGGAACGCGACCGCGTCTCGCGCGGCGCTGTCAACGGCCAAGCTGTACCTCGCCGAGCATGTCCTGTCCCGCGCCGGCCTTGCCGAGGAGGATCGTGCCTTGGTGGGGCGGATGATCGCGCGTTCCGATGATCACGCGGCCGACATCCTGGACGGCCGGCACCCGAGCGCGATCGACAGCGTAGCGGACCGGTACGGCCTGCAAGAGACGGTGAGGATCGACCGTTGGGGCACGAGCCGCACCAGCGCCGCCGACCTTGTCGCGTTCCTGCAGCGAGCCAGGGAAACACGAGCGGGCCGCGAGGTGCTGGCGCTCATGGCGACCACCGAGCTCATCGCGGCGGATGGCGAGCGGCAGGACTGGGGCGTGGCGCGGATCCCCGGCATGGAGGGGGTGAAGCTCGGCTGGTCGGACTGGGGCGAGCCGACCGTGGCGTCCGTCGGGTTCGGCGACGGATTCATCGTCGCGGGCAGCACCATCGGATCGCGGGAGCAGCACACTGCCGATATCGCAGGAGCGACCGAAGGATCATGCGTTGACGCGCTCGGGTGAGCGTGCCGCGGCGTCCCGCGCTTGGCCTGGATCGAGTTCTACTCGGCGGAGCAGCTGCGCGTTGAGCGCCACGACGATGGTCGACAGCGACATCAGTATCGCTCCCACAGCGGGGGGCATGACAATGCCCACCGGGGCGAGGACGCCTGCCGCGAGCGGCACGGCAACGATGTTGTAGCCGACGGCCCACACGAGGTTCTGGCGCATCTTGCGATAGGCGGCCCGCGAGAGGTGCTTGACGGAGACCACGAGCCGGGGATCGTCCGCCGCGAGGACCACGCCGGCCGACTCGATGGCGACGTCCGTGCCCGCCCCGATCGCGATGCCGACATCGGCGCGGGCGAGCGCGGGCGCATCGTTGACGCCGTCCCCGACCATGGCCACGACATGGCCGCGCTCCTGCAGCTCGCGCACGCGGGATTCCTTGCGGTCCGGCAGCACCCCGGCGAACACCTCGTCGATCCCGAGCCTGTCGGCGACGCTCTCGGCGACCTCCCGCGCATCGCCGGTGATCATCACGACGCGGATGCCGTCAGCGTGCAGCGCGTCGACGGCGTCCCGCGACTCGGGCCGGATCGCGTCCTCGAGTGCAAGCACGCCGAGGATCCGATCACCGTCGAGGACGTGCAGCACCGATGCTCCGCGCTGCTTCCACTCCTCGATGGTGGCCTCGAGGCGCTGGTCCGGCTCGATGCCGAGCTCGTCGAGCAGCGCGGGGCCCGCCACGGCGATGCGGCGCCCCTCGAGCTGGGCGGTCACGCCGCGCCCCGCGAGGGTCTGGTGGTCGGTGGCGCGTGGCACGTCGATGCGTCGCTCCCGGGCTGCTGCCGCGATGGCGCGCGCGACGGGATGCTCGCTCTCGGACTCGGCGGCCGCGGCGATCCGGAGCAGCTCCTCGCTGTCTTCTGGCTCGATGCCCGTGACGCGATGCTCGCCGGTGGTGAGGGTGCCAGTCTTGTCGAAAAGGACCGTATCGACGGTGCGCATGCGCTCGAGGGCGAGCCGGTCCTTGACGAGCACTCCGGCGCGGGCCGCGCGCTCGGTGGAGATGGCGATGACCAGCGGGATCGCGAGCCCGAGCGCGTGCGGGCATGCGATGACCAGGACGGTGACGGTGCGCACCACGGCGTCGTCGAGGCTGCCGGCGATCATCCAGGCGGTGAAGGTGAGCACGGCCGCGGTGATGGCGAAATAGAACAGCAGGGCCGCGGCGCGGTCGGCGAGGGCCTGGGCGCGCGACGAGGATTGCTGGGCGTCGGCGACGAGCCGCTGGATGCCAGCGAGCGCGGTATCGTCGCCGATCGCGGTGATAGTGACGTGCACCGAGTTGTCCGTGGCGACGGTGCCCGCGACGACGCGGTCCCCGGCCTCGCGCGGCACCGACCGGGATTCCCCGGTGATGAGCGACTCATCCATGTCGGCGTGGCCTGATTCGATGGTGCCGTCAGCGGGGACCCGGCCACCGGCGCGGACGAGCACGTGGTCGCCGACGGCGAGCTCGGCGATGGGGACCTCCCGCGTCCCGTCGTCCTCGATGCGCTCGGCAGTATCGGGGATCATGCTGGCCAGGGCGTCGAGCGCGCCGGACGCGGAACCCAGTGCACGCATCTCCAGCCAGTGGCCGAGAAGCATGATGACGATGAGGAGCGCGAGCTCCCACCAGAAGTCGAGGTGCAGGCCGCCGATCCCGAGGGTCGTTGCTGCCGAGGCGAGGAACGCGACGGTGATGGCCATGCCGATCAGTGTCATCATTCCGGGCTGCCGGTCCCGGAGCTCCCGGAAGGCGCCGGTCAGGAAGGGGCTGCCGCCATGGACGTAGATGATCGTGCCGAGGATCGCCGGGATCGCGGTGACGAGGCGATTGTCCGGGAGGGTGTAGCCGAGCAGGCCGGCGATCATGGGGCTGAGCAGCACCACCGGGATGGCGAGCACCAGGCTGGTGTAGAAGCGGTGCTTGAACATCTCGCCGTGGGCACCGTGACCGGCGTGGCGATCGCTCTGCTGGTGCTGGGCGTGCGCGTCGTGGTTGTCGTGGGCGTTGTGATCATGCATGGTGGACCTCCGGTACGAAGCATCCCCACCATACCCCCTGGGGGTACCCGAGTAAAGGGGTGCTAGCGCTAGCCATTCCCGCGCCCCGGAATGCCGCGCGACAGCCCCGCTAGTCCTCGGTCAGCGCAAGCCGGTGCCGCGCGCGAGCGCCGTCTCGATCAGCGTGGAGATCAGCCGCGGGTACTCCACGCCCGTCTCGGCCCACACGCGCGGATACAGCGAGATCGACGTGAAGCCGGGCATCGTGTTGATCTCGTTGATCACCGGACCGTCCTCGGTCGCGAAGAAGTCCACGCGAGCGAGCCCCTGGCAGCCGAGCGCGTGGAACGCCTCGATCGCGATGCGCTGGATCTCCTTCGTCGTCGCGTCATCAAGGCTGGCCGGCACATCGAACTCGGTGACGTCATTGATGTACTTCGTCTCGAAGTCGTAGAAAGCACCACCCTCGGCGTCGCCGACATGGCTTTCGGGCAGCCGGATCTCGGCGATGACGCTCGCCTCCACCCGGCCGTCAGCGAACTCGAGCACACCGCACTCCACCTCGCGGCCCACGATCCCCGCCTCGACGATCACCTTGGGGTCGTGCGCGCGGGCCTCCCCGATCGCGGCATCCAGATCGTCCCAGCTCGTGATGCGGGAGATCCCGATCGACGAGCCGCCCCGGGCAGGCTTGACGAACGCGGGAAGCCCGATGAGCTCGCGCTCCTGCTCGGTGAGGGTAGCCGCGCCCGGCCGGAGCACCACCTGCTTCCCCACCGGCAGCCCCTCGGCCGCGAGCAGCTTCTTGGTGAACTCCTTGTCCATTCCGGCAGCGCTCGCGAGCACCCCGGGTCCCACGTAGGGCACACCGGCGAGCTCGAGCAGGCCCTGTACCGTGCCGTCCTCGCCGTAGGGCCCGTGCAGGACCGGGAAGACGACGTCCACGGTGGACAGGACAGTTCCGATCGCGTCACCGTCGAGAGCGACGATCTCGCCCTTGCGCGCGGGGGACGGCGACAGGGACAGCTCGCCCCCAGCGGGATCCACCGACGGCAGCGACTTGTTGGCGATGACCAGCTTGCTGGGGTCGGTCACGCCCTGCACCCAGGTGCCCTCCCGGGTGATGCCGATCGGGACGACATCAAAGCGCTCCCGATCGATGTGTCGCAGCACGCTCCCCGCCGATACGCACGACACGGGGTGCTCGGCACTGCGGCCACCAAATACAACAGCTACGCGAATCCGATCCTCAGGCACCCGCCCAACGCTACCCGGAGCGCTGCCAGGGCGGGGCGAGAGGCACGGCTGTTACTCGGATTTCGTGGAGCGCCCCAGCAACTGCTGGACCGCATCGAGCACGGCCTGCCCCTCGTGGCACACCTGGTGCACCGCGTTGGTCAGCGGCATATCGACCCCATAGCTGTTCGCCAGCGCGCGCACCGACGTGCACGACTTGACGCCCTCTGCCACCTGTCCGTGGGCCGCGCGCTGCGCGTCCTCCATCGAGCCGCCCCGGCCCAGCGCCTCGCCGAAGCTGCGGTTGCGCGAGAGCGGCGAGGTGCACGTCGCCACCAGGTCCCCCACCCCGGCGAGACCCGCGAGCGTCGCGGGGCTGGCACCGAGCGCGACGCCGAGCCGGGTGACCTCCGCGAGCCCGCGAGTGATGATCGAGGCCAGCGTGTTCTCCCCGAGGCCCACCCCCGAGGCCATGCCGCACGCCAGCGCGATCACGTTCTTGCACGCGCCGCCGATCTCGCAGCCGATCACATCGGTATTGGTGTAGGGCCGGAAATAGCCAGTGTGGCAGGCCTTCTGCAGCGCGATGGCCCGCGCCGAGTCCGGGCACGCGATGACCGTTGCCGCGGGCTGCCCCTCGGCGACCTCGCGCGCGAGGTTCGGGCCCGACAGCACCGCGACGCGCGAGGGGTCGGCCTTGAGCACCTGCGCGATCACCTGGCTCATGCGCAGCAGCGTCTCGCTCTCCACGCCTTTGGCCAGGCTCATCAGCGTCGCATCCGGCGGAACCAGTTCCTTCCACGATTCCAGGTTGCCGCGTAGTGTTTGCGACGGAACCGCCAACACCACGATGTCCGCGTCGGCGAGCGCCACCGCGGGGTCGGCCGTGCCGTGCAGGCGCTCCGGCAGGATGATGCCAGGAAGGTAGTCCTTGTTCTCGTTCCGCGACTCGATGCACTCGGCGAGCTCCGGGCGGCGCGCCCACATCATGACGTCCGTACCGGCATCGGCGAGGACCTTGGCGTATGCCGTTCCCCACGATCCCGAGCCCATTACTGCAGCCTTGGTCATGAAAACCCACTTCCGTGTCTCGCTCGCGACGCCATGCTCCTGCTCCGGCATTCTGCCAGCCGCCCAGGGTGGCCGTGGTCGATCGCCACGACAACACCCCGGAGCGCGCCGGTGGTAGATGTGCTGGTTCCGGCCAAGGACTGGTCGCGCGCCAAGTCCCGGCTCGGTCCGCGCCTCGATGCCGCGGAGCGGTCCCGGCTCGCCGAGGCCATGCTCAATGATGTCCTGTCCACGCTGGTCGGCAGTCCATCGGTCGATTCGGTCGCGGTGATCGCGGGCTCCGACGCGATCGCGCGGACAGCTGGGGGCCACGGGGCCCGGATCCTTGATGAGGCCACCTGCCTCGCGGCGCACGGTGCCGCGCCGCTCACCCCCGGTCGCGCCAGCCCGGAGGCCCGGTTGAACATGCTGCTCGCGGGAGCCGCCCGGCTCGCCCGGCAGCGCGGCAGTATGGTGGCCGTGGTGCATGCCGACCTTCCCGCGGCGCGGCCCAGCGAGATCGAGACCGCCCTCGGACAGTGCCGTGCCACCGGAGCCACCGTGGTGGTTGCCGACCGGCACGGGCGCGGCAGCACGATGCTCGTCCACCCGCCAGGCCGGGCCGCCCGATTCCGGTTCGGCCCTGATTCCGCGCGATCCCACCGGCTCGACGGCGCCCGCGATCTTGTCATTCCCGCGCCCGGGCTGCGCACCGATATCGACAGCATCGCCGATATCGAGGCCGCGCGCGCGATCGGTGTGGGACGTTTCACGGCCGAGATCCTGGGATCTTTGCCGTTTTTCGGGCATGTTGTGAAGAAATCACCAAATGTTCAGACAGATCGGGCACCAACCAACTTGCTGTGGCGCGACAATTTGGAATGATCGGGGTGTGGACGATCGCGCGAACACCTCACCTGCCCCGGCCCCCGGCCGCAGCGCTAGCAGTGGCCCCGACGGCGGTGACGAGCGGACCGAGCGGAACCCGCTGCCCGATGGCCTCGCGCTGGACCCCGAGGCACCAGCCGCGCCCAACGCTCCGGTGCATGTCATCCCGTCCGCGCCACCCGCGGCGACGGCGGCGGAGTCCGCGCCCGAGGGACTGCCCACGGACCGGTACCTCAACCGCGAGCTGAGCTGGCTCGACTTCAACTCACGCGTGCTCAGCCTCGCCGAGGATGCCTCGATCCCGCTGCTCGAGCGCGCCAAGTTCCTCGCGATCTTCGCCTCCAACCTCGACGAGTTCTACATGGTGCGCGTCGCCGGGCTCAAGCGCCGCGACGAGACAGGGCTCTCCGTGCGCTCCGCCGACGGGCTCTCCCCCCGCGAGCAACTCGGCCTCATCGCCACCCGCACCCAGGAGCTCGCCAACAAGCACGCCCGCGTGTTCATGGACCAGGTGCGCCCGTCGCTGGCCGAGGAAGGCATCCTGCTCGTTGCCTGGGCGGAGCTGGCCGACGAGCAGCGCAAGGCCATGACCAAGTACTTCCATGACCAGGTATTCCCGGTGCTCACCCCGCTCGCCGTGGATCCCGCGCACCCGTTCCCCTATATCAGCGGCCTGAGCCTCAACCTCGCCGTCACCGTCCGCGACCACGCCGCCGGGCAGCACTTCGCGCGCGTCAAGGTGCCCGACAACGTCTCCCGCTTCGTCAAGGTCCCCGTGGAGGAGCCCGACACGGTGGCGTTCCTGCCGGTGGAGGAGCTCATCGGCGCACATCTCGACGTGCTGTTCCACGGCATGGAGATCGTCGAGAACCATGCGTTCCGCATAACCCGCAACGCCGACTTCGAGGTCGAGGAGGATCGCGACGAGGACCTCCTGCAGGCCCTCGAGCGCGAGCTCGCCCGTCGCCGCTTCGGCTCGCCGGTGCGCCTCGAGGTCTCCGATGACATGACCGAGCGCATGCTCGAGCTCCTGCTCCGCGAGCTCGATGTCGACCCGGCCGATGTCGTCCACGTCCCCGGCCTGCTCGACCTGTCGAGCATGTGGCAGGTGTACGGCGTCGATCGGCCCGCCCTCAAGGACAAGCCCTTCGTCCCCGCGACCCACCCAGCGTTCGGAGAACGCGAGACGCCCAAAAGTGTCTTCGCCACTCTCCGAGAGGGCGACGTCTTCGTCCACCACCCCTACGACTCGTTCTCCACGAGCGTGCAGCGATTCGTCGAGCAAGCCGCGGCGGACCCCCAGGTCCTCGCCATCAAGCAGACCCTCTACCGCACCTCCGGCGACTCCCCCATCATCAACGCGCTCATCGATGCCGCGGAGGCTGGCAAGCAGGTTGTGGCACTGGTGGAGATCAAGGCGCGGTTCGACGAGCAGGCCAACATCAAGTGGGCCCGCAAGCTAGAACAAGCCGGCGTGCATGTCGTCTACGGCCTCGTCGGCCTCAAGACCCACTGCAAGACCTGCCTCGTCGTCCGCCGCGAGGGATCCACCATCCGTCGCTACTGCCACATCGGCACCGGCAACTACAATCCGAAGACCGCCCGCCTATATGAGGACGTTGGCATCCTCACCGCGGCCCCGGAGGTCGGTGCGGATCTCACTGATCTGTTCAACTCCCTCACCGGCTACTCGCGCGTCGAGCAGTACCGCAACCTGCTCGTCGCCCCCAGCGGCATCCGCGCGGGAATCATCACCCGCATCGAGCGGGAGATCGAGCTGCACCGGGCAGGCCAGCACGCGGGCATCCGGCTCAAGGCCAACGCCCTCGTTGATGAGCAGGTCATCGACGCTCTCTACCGTGCCTCCCAGGCAGGCGTGCCCGTCGATATCGTCGTCCGCGGCATCTGCGCCCTCAAGCCGGGCATGCCTGGGCTCAGCGAGACCATCCACGTCCGCTCCATCCTCGGCCGCTTCCTCGAGCATTCACGCATCCTCCAGTTCCGCGGCTCCGACGAGTTCTGGATCGGCAGCGCTGACATGATGCACCGCAACCTCGACCGGCGCATCGAGGTCCTGCTGCGCGTCACCGACGCCCGCATCACCACCCAGATCGACGACCTCTTCGAATCCGCGCTCGACCCCACCACCCGCTGCTGGGTCCTGGGAGCGGACGGCAACTGGGTGGCCGCTCCCGCCGATGGCGAGCAGGTCCGCGACCACCAGGAAGAGATGATCCGCCGGCACCTGGCACAAGGCTCATAAGCATGGCGCCGAGCCCGAAGAAGAAAAAGAAGGACAAAACCAGCGTCCTCGCGGCCGGTGCCGTGCTGTGGCGCCACAACGCCGCCCACCACGGCATCGAGATCGCCGTCATCCACCGCCCGCGCTACGACGACTGGTCGCTGCCCAAGGGCAAGCTCGACGCAGGAGAGACACCCGCCGTCGCCGCGGCGCGCGAGATCTCCGAGGAGACGGGATACACGCCGCGGCTCGGCCGCCACCTCATCCGCGTCTCCTACCCCCTCAAGGATGCCAAGCGCAAAGAAGTCGACTACTGGTCCGCGGAGGCCCTCCACGGCGAGTTCGTGCCCAACGAGGAATGCGACCAGTTGCTCTGGCTCGACGTCGACAAGGCTTGCAAGAAAGTCAGCTACAACCTCGACCGGCGCGTCATCAAGAGCTTCACCAAGGTCGCTATCGACGTCACCACCCTGCTGATCGTGCGCCACGCCAGCGCGGGCAGCCGCGAGGACTTCATCGGCGATGACACCCAGCGGCCCCTCGACGCCACCGGTCGCGCGCAGGCCGAGGCCCTGCTCCTGCACTTCCTCGCATTCGGTGTCACCGACGTGCACTCCGCCGACCGGGTCCGCTGCACCCAGACCGTCGCCCCCATCGCCGACGAGCTCGGATCCGACATCGTCATCGAGCCCACCCTCAGCGAGGAGGCCTACCAGGATGACCCTGCCAAGGCCCGCCAGCGCATCCTCGAGCTCGCCAAGGCACCAGGAACCCACCTGATCTGCAGCCAGGGCGGGGTCATCCCTCACCTCACGGAATGGCTTGCCCGCCGCAGCGGTATCCCGCTGCCGCCCGCGGAGAACGAGAAAGCCAGCCTGTGGGTGCTCACCCTGCTCGACGGCTACCTCATCACCGCCGACTACCTGGCATCACCGATGTCCGGCACAGCGCTCAGCACTACCTAGTTGCCGGGTGGAGAGCGCCTGCTGGCGTGGGCCTGCTGGCGTGCGCCTGCTGGCCTGGCCCACGGGTTGGCCCACGGGTTGGCCCACGAGAACGAGTGGAAACTTTTCCCGGTTGGAGCGGGAAAAGTTTCCACTGCGTTGGAGGTGCCGGTGCCTGCCAGGCCCGGCACGAGCTAGGAGCGAGCGCTAGCTCGACGACTCCTTGTCCGAGCCGGGGCTGGCATCGGCCGAGGTTGAGCTCGTGCCCTTCGCGGGCGCCTTGCGCGCCGGGGCCTTATTCGCGGCAGTGGCCGATCGCGCGGGAGCCTTCTTCGCTGGTGCCTTCTTGGCGGGGGCCTTCTTCGCTGGCGCCGACGCCGGACCCGTTGTCTCCGCAGCAGGAGTGGCCGGGGCCTTCTTCGCCGGAGCCTTCTTTGCCGCAGGCGCCTTCTTCGCGGGAGCCTTCTTGGCGGGCGCCTTCTTCGCTGGAGCCTTCTTCGCCGGCGCCTTCTTCGCGGGCGCGCTAGCAACGTCCTCCTGCACCCCTGCGCTCGGTGCAGTCGTGCTCGGCACGCTGGCACCGGCGGCGGACGCCTTCTTCGCTGGAGCCTTCTTCGCGGGTGCAGCACCGCCCGTGGCCTTGGCGGGCGCCTTCTTGGCCGGGGCCTTCTTCGCGGGCGCCTTCTTGGCGGGGGCCTTCTTGGCCGCGGTCCCGCCGCTCGCGCCACCGCTGGATTTCTTTCCTGCCTCGACAGCCTTGGTCGCGGACTTGCGCGGCGCCTTGACGACGGTGGCGCGCGCGGCCTCGGGCAGCTCTGCCTTCTCGCCGCCCGCTCCCGCGCCGCGCTTCACGGCGGGGCCTTCCTCGGGCAGTTCCGCCTCGCCTGCGATGAGCGCCTTGAACTGGGCTCCGGGCCGGAACGAGGGAACGCTGGTGGGCTCGACGCGCACGGTCTCGCCGGTACGGGGGTTCCGCGCTACGCGTGCCGCCCGCTTGCGCTGCTCGAACACGCCAAATCCCGTGATGGTCACGGTCTTTCCAGCATGTACTGCCCGCACGATGAGGTCAACGACCGTCTCGACGGCTTGCGATGCATTGCGCCGATCCGTGCCCAGCTTCTGGGTGAGGGCATCGACGAGATCCGCCTTGTTCATACCTTGCCTCCGCACAGTCTGGCCCCGGTGGCTCCGGCCCCAGTGTTCACGGTAGTTCCGTGATCAGTCCGAGTCTATGTGCCACAGTGAAACTCGTGTGCAGAGACGGCATAATTCGTCGCGTTGTCCAGCAGGATCACTCTGTGCGGGCTGGCAGCGTGAGCGGCTTCCACTCCGGGCGCGTCCCCTCGAAGTCCTCGATGGCCTGCTCATGGCGCAGGGTCAGGCCGATGTCATCGAGCCCCTCGAGCAGCCGCCACCGGGTGTAGTCGTCGATGCTGAAGGTCAGCACCAGCGTCCCCGCGGTGATGATGCGGGTCTCGAGATCGACGGTGATCTCGAGGCCGGGCTGCTCCTCGAGCACCTTCCACAGCAGTTCCACATCACTCTGCTCGACCTCGGCGGCGAGGAGTCCCTGCTTGCCGGAGTTGCCGCGGAAGATGTCGGCGAACCGCGACGAGATGACCACGCGGAAGCCATAGTTCGACAATGCCCACACCGCGTGCTCGCGGGAGGAGCCGGTGCCGAAGTCGGGCCCGGCCACGAGGACGGAGCCACGATCGTAGGGCGGGATGTTGAGGATGAAGGACGGGTCATTGCGCCAGGCGGCGAACAGCCCGTCCTCGAACCCGGTGCGGGTGACACGCTTGAGGTAGACGGCCGGGATGATCTGATCGGTGTCGACATTGGACCGGCGCAGCGGGACGCCGATTCCCGTGTGCGTGGTGAAGGCTTCCATGGTGAGTTCCTTGCGTAGCTTCGTCGGGCTGTAGCTTCGTCGGGCTGTTGCGTCGTGGAATGGTGGCGCCAGCAGGCCGCTCAGTCGAGATCGGTGGGCGCGGCAAGGGTGCCGCGCACCGCGGTCGCGGCAGCCACGAGCGGCGAGACGAGGTGGGTGCGCCCGCCCTTGCCCTGGCGTCCCTCGAAGTTGCGGTTCGAAGTGGAGGCGCACCGCTCCCCCGGAGCGAGCTGATCGGGATTCATGCCGAGGCACATCGAGCATCCCGCCTGCCGCCACTCGGCACCCGCGGCCTCGAAGATCCTGCCGAGGCCCTCCTCCTCCGCCTGGGCGCGGACCCGCATCGATCCGGGCACGATGAGCATGCGCACGCCCGGCGCGACGGAGCGCCCCTCGAGCACCTCGGCTACAGCGCGGAGGTCCTCGATGCGCCCATTGGTGCAGGAGCCCACGAAGACGGTATCGACGGCGATCTCCCGCATCGGGGTCCCGGCACTCAGTCCCATGTAGTCGAGCGCCTTCGCTGCCGAGTACCGGCTGCCTTCATCGAGGAACGATTCGGGGTCGGGGACGGCGTCACTGAGCGGTACGCCCTGGCCGGGGTTCGTGCCCCAGGTGACGAAGGGGGTGAGGGTAGAGGCGTCGATGTAGACCTCTTGGTCGAACTCGGCGCCCTCGTCGGTGCGGAGCTGGTCCCAGGCTGCCACGGCCGCGTCCCAGTCGTCGCCCTGGGGCGCGTGGGGGCGGCCCTTGATGAACGCGTAGGTCGTTTCGTCGGGCGCGATCATCCCGGCGCGGGCACCGGCCTCGATCGACATGTTGCAGATGGTCATGCGGGCTTCCATCGACAGGGCCCGGATGGCGCTGCCGCGGTACTCGAGGACGTATCCCTGGCCGCCGCCGGTGCCGATCTTGGCGATCACCGCGAGGATGATGTCCTTGCTGGTGACGCCGGGTGGCAGCTCGCCATCGACGTTGATCGCCATGGTCCGGAAGGGACGCAGCGGAAGCGTCTGGGTGGCGAGCACGTGCTCGACCTCGGAGGTGCCGATGCCCATGGCGAGGGAGCCGAACGCGCCGTGGGTGGAGGTGTGGCTATCGCCGCACACCACGGTCATGCCGGGCTGGGTGAGGCCGAGCTGGGGGCCTACGACATGCACGATGCCCTGCTCGAGGTCTCCCATCGGGTGCAGCCGCACGCCGAACTCCTCGCAGTTGCGGCGCAGCGTCTCGACCTGGGTGCGGGAGACCATGTCCGCGATGGGCTTGTCGATATCGATGGTGGGGACGTTGTGGTCCTCGGTGGCGATCGTGAGGTCGGGGCGGCGGACCGGGCGGCCGGCGAGTCGCAGCCCGTCGAAGGCTTGCGGGCTCGTCACCTCATGGACGAGGTGCAGGTCGATGTAGATCAGATCGGGCTCGCGGGAGTCGCCCTCGCCGCTGCCGTGCACGACGACGTGGTCCTCCCAGACCTTCTCCGCCATCGTGCGGGGGCGTGGTTGCGCCGACGATGTGTGTGCCATGTCGATTCCACCTCATCCTGGTCCGGGCCCAAGGATCGCGCGGGGGGCTGTGCGCGAACCGGGTGACCGGCCTTGCTCCTAGCGGCAGCGCGGTCGCACCGCCGCACGCTGTATCACGGGCGCTCTTCCTGGCGGATGCCTGGCTGTTTCCTGCAAGTACTAGAAATCTCACCATTCGGAACGCTAATATCGTCTTGTGAGACAGCATAGCGGCATTGGAGTTCTCGACAAAGCGATGACTGTTCTGCACGCAGTGGCAGACGAACCATGCAACCTCAGCTTACTCTGCGAGCGGACCGGATTGCCTAGGGCCACCGCGCATCGACTGGCCGTGGGCCTCGAGACCCATCGGCTGCTCATCCGCAACGCGCAAGGGCTCTGGGCGCCCGGCCCCGCGCTCGCCGAGCTCGCTGCCACCGCCAAGGACACCCTCGTCGACGCCTCCTCCTACGTGCTGCCCCGGCTGCGCGAGATCACCGGCGAGAGCGTGCAGGTCTACCGCCGCGATGGGCTCGACCGCATCTGCATCGCGTCCATGGAGCCACCCACCGGCCTGCGCGACACCGTGCTCGTCGGCGCCCGCCTGCCCATGACCGCCGGATCCGGCGCCAAGGTGCTCGCCGCCTGGGCCGATCTGCCGGTGCAGCGCGCGCTGCTCGCCGAGGCGAAGTACACCGACCGCACTCTCAGCGAGGTGCGTCGCCGCGGCTGGGCACAATCCATCGCCGAGCGCGAGTCCGGGGTGGCGAGCGTCGCCGCCCCCATCCGCGACGGCGCGGGCACTGTCATCGCCGCCATCTCTGTCTCCGGCCCCATCGACCGCATGGGCCGCAAGCCCGGCGCGCGCTGGGCCGCGGACCTTCTCGCCGCGGCGGACGCGATCCAGAAGCGCCTCTGACCTGACCTAGTGCTGGGTGTCCTGCGGCGGCGCGGCGGCGAGGCGGCGCTCCCCAGGCGGCGCGGCGGCGAGGCGGCGCGGCTGCCACCCCTGGCCCGCTCCTGCCACCCCTGGGCACAGGCGCCACGGATATATCGGTGGCATCTGTGGGCTATCTGTGGCTTCGAACTGGCAAGGGTGGCAGCTCTCCGGCCACCGCTTCCCCGCGGCCATCACAGCCACCGAAACCAGCGCAAGGTGCGCAAACCAGCCCCCGCCCGCGTCAGCGCCGCGAAGGCACCCAGCAGGGGCAACCAGCAAGCAAGGGCACCCAGCAAAATGCCCTAGCAATAGCGAAAGGGCCGGACCCTGGAAGGGATCCGGCCCTCGCGTGATCTCAGGAGAGATCTCACTGTAGCCCCGACGGGATTTGAACCCGCGCTACCGCCTTGAGAGGGCGGCGTCCTAGGCCGCTAGACGACGGGGCCAGGACTTGGAACGAGGTCGTTCCTTGGTTGCTCGCTTGGAAGCTCAGCCAGCTTAGCTGGTGTTCGTCCGGCAACCAAATCGGCTGCTGCGCGAGCAAGCTGGGGTACCAGGACTCGAACCTAGAACGGCTGAACCAGAATCAGCTGTGTTGCCAATTACACCATACCCCAAAGCATTGGGGCGAAGACGAGCTTGACCTTGTGGGCCGAGCGCCTGCGCCCCAAACCGATGAACAGGTTAGCAAACCCACCACCGGTTTGACCAAATCGGCTGGTCAGGAGAGCGATTCCCGCGCTGATCGGAGCCGGGACAGCGTGCGTTCGCGTCCGAGAAGCTCAAGGGACTCGAACAAGGGCGGGCTGATGTGGGAACCAGTGGCCGCGACACGGACAGCGCCGAAGGCGACGCGCGGCTTGAGCTCGAGCCCCTCGATGAGCGCGGACTTCAGAGCCGTCTCGATCGTGCCGGTCTCCCAGTTCGGCAGGCCCTCGAGCGCGGTGATCGCGGCGTCGAGGACGGGCGCGCTCTCCGGCTTGAGGTTCTTGCGCGCGGCGGCGGGGTCGATGGCGAAGTCACCCTCATCGATGTAGAGGAATCGCAGCAGCCCCCAGGCGTCCTCGAGAACGACGATGCGCGTGTGCACGAGGTCGGCGGCGATGGCGAACTCGTCGTCCGGGATGCTCGCGGGCAGGCCGAACCGGTCCGCGAGGAAAGCGCGGAGCCGCTGCGCGAAGTCCTCGGGCTCGAGCAGGCGGATGTGCTCGGCGTTGATCGCATCGGCCTTCTTCTGGTCGAAGCGCGCGGGGTTGGCGGAGACCTCGGTGATGTCGAAGGCGGTGACCATTTCGTTGAGGGAGAAGATGTCGCGATCGCCCGAGATGCTCCAGCCGAGCAGCGAGAGATAGTTGATCAGCCCCTCGGGGATGAAGCCGCGCTCGCGGTGCAGGAAGAGATCCGCCTGGGGGTCGCGCTTGGAGAGCTTCTTGTTGCCCTCCCCCATGACGTAGGGCAGGTGACCGAAGGCGGGCACGGCCTCGGCCACTCCGATGCGCTGGAGCGCACCGTAGAGGGCGATCTGGCGAGGCGTGGACGACAGGAGGTCCTCGCCGCGCAGCACATGGGTGATGCGCATGGTGGCGTCGTCGACGGGGTTGACGAGCGTGTAGAGGGGGGCGCCGTTGCCGCGGGTGAGCGCGAAGTCCGGCACGGTTCCGGCCTTGAAGGTGATCTCGCCGCGCACGAGGTCGTTCCAGGTGATGTCCGTGGCGGGCATGCGCAGCCGGATGACGGGCTTCCGGCCCTCGGCCCGGAAGGCGTCGCGCTGGGCCTCGGTGAGGTCGCGGTCGTGGTTGTCGTAGCCGAGCTTGGGGTCGCGCCCGGCTGCCTTATGCCTTTCCTCCACCTCAGCCGGGGTGGAGAATGATTCGTAGGCCTCGCCCGCCTCGAGGAGCTGGCGGACCACGTCGCGGTGGAGCTCGCGCCGCTCGGACTGCCGGTAGGGCTCAAAGGGGCCGCCGATCTCGGGGCCCTCGTCCCAGTCGAGCCCGAGCCAGCGCATCGCGTCGAGGAGCGCGCGGTAGGACTCCTCGCTGTCGCGCTGGGCATCGGTGTCCTCGATGCGGAAGACGAAGTCGCCGCCGTGGTGGCGGGCGAACACCCAGTTGAACAGGGCGGTCCGGATGAGCCCGACGTGCGGGGTGCCGGTGGGCGACGGGCAGAACCGGACGCGGACGGGGCTGACAGGAGTATTCATGGCTCTCTTCGATATTCGGGATGATGCGGTACGGCCTGGGGCTCCCAGCCTCGGAAGTATGCGCCCCGTGCCTGCGATCGGTTCAGGGGCGGGCTTGCGCGGTGTTGGTGAGCGTTCCGATCCGCTCGATGGTGACGGAGACGCTTTGTCCCTCGCGGATCGGCCCGACTCCCTCCGGGGTGCCGGTGAGGATGACGTCGCCGGGCAGCAGGGTCATGACGCGGGATACCCATTCGACGAGCTCGGGTATCGAGTGAACGAGCAGCGAGGTCCGGCTGTCCTGCACGATCGCGCCGTCGAGCTCGGTATGGATGCGCAGGTCCGAGGGGTCGAGATCGGTGACGATCCACGGCCCGAGCGGGCAGAACGAGTCGAATCCCTTGGCTCGGGTCCACTGCCCATCACGGCGCTGCAGGTCCCGCGCGGTGACGTCATTGGCCACGGTGTAGCCGAGGATGACGTCCTTGGCGCGGGCCGCGGGCACATCGCGGCAGGGTCTGCCGATGACGACCGCGAGCTCGCCCTCGTAGTGGACCTCGGCGGAGGCGGGTGGCAGCAGGATGGGTGATCCGGGGCCGGTGATGGCGGTGGAGGGCTTCATGAAGATGACCGGCTCCTCCGGCGGCGCTCCCCCCATCTCGGCCGCGTGCGCGGCGTAGTTCTTGCCGATGCACACGACCTTGCTCGAGAGGATCGGGGCGAGCAGCCGCACATTCGGCAGGTTCCAGCTCCTGCCCGTGTAGGTGGGCTCGCCGAAGGGATGCTCAGCGATCTCCCGGACGGTGGCGGCGCTCGGGTCTGTGATGGGGTCGCCGTCCACGGAGACGAAGGCGACGCCGTCGGGGGGTGCTACTCGGCCTAGACGCATGCGGTCAAGGGTAGCGGGTGCGGGGGGGCTCGCGGCACCGGCGCCCGGATGCTAGCGTTCTCGGCAAGGTAGTTCATATACTAGGACTGTAGTCCCACTCTATAGGAGTCGCGATGAGTGTCGAGATCCGCTCCCCCGGCGTGAAATGGCGCGTCCTTGCGGCGGGCACGATCGCGCAGACCGTCTCCTCCCTGCTCGTGGGCATCGGCGCGTTCCTCATACCCCATCTGCACTCCGCGGACGGCCCCTACGGACTGGGCCTCGGCCATGCGGGCGCGATCGCCGCCGCCCCGACGGTCGGGCTGATGCTCACGCTGGTGGCGTGGGGGGCAGTCGTCGACCGGCTCGGCGAGCGCGGCGTCCTCCTCGCGGGAATGCTGCTCGGTGCCATCGCTACGGGAACCGCAGTTCTCGTCGTCTCAGTGGCGGGCGGCGCGCTGGGCGCCACCGTGCCTCCCGCGGGCATCGCCGCGGTCCTGTTCCTCGCCGGCATCGCCGCAGCGAGCGCGAACGCCGCGAGCGGCCGCCTCGTCGTCGGCTGGTTCCCCGCCGACCAGCGAGGGCTCGCGATGGGCCTGCGCCAGATGGCGCAGCCGCTCGGGATCGCTGCCGCCGCGGTCATCGTTCCGGTCACCGCCGAAGCCTCCGGGGTGGCGGCCGTGCTCGCCGTGGCAGCCGCCTCCTGCTTGGGAGCGGTCGCGGTGCTGGTCCGCTGGGCGCATGACCCCGCTCGCCCCCGCGCCGGCTCGAGCGAGGCCCTCGAACTGCGCCGCTCCCCCTACACGCAGGGCTCTGGGCTGGTGCGGGTGCACGCCGCGGCGGTGCTGCTCGTGGTCCCGCAGTTCACGCTGTGGAGCTTGGCCATGGTGTGGTTGATCAGCGAGCAGGGCTTCTCGCCCCTCGCCGCGGGCGTGTTCGTGGGAATCACCCAGCTCGCGGGAGCCGCGGGCCGGGTGGGCGCCGGGGTGTGGTCGGATCGTGCTGGTTCCCGCACCGGGCCCATGCGGATCATCGCGATCGCCGCGGTCCTCGTGATGCTCGTGCTCGCCGTCGCGGACCTCGTCGGGGCAACCACCGTGGCGCTGATCGTGCTTGTCGCCGCGAGCGTGATCACGGTCGCTGACAATGGGCTCGCATACACGGCCGCGGCAGAGATCGCCGGGCCGTTCTGGGGCGGGCGGGTGCTGGGGCTGCACAACACGGCGCAGAACGCCCTGGCGAGCGCGGTGCCACCGGTCGCGGGCATCGTCGTCGAGCTGTGGGGATTCCCGTGGTTGTTCGCGGGCAGCGCCGCTTTCGCGCTGCTCGCGGTGCCGCTGGTGCCGGGCGCCATCACCTCGCGGCAGTGAGGCGCCCGGCAAGGCTATCCGGGCTCGCTAGAGCGCGGCGGCGATCCTGTCACCGATCTCGCTGGTGGATGCGGTCGCCGAGCCCCGGCTCGCGAGATCGGCCGCGACTGCCGCCTCGATGCGCGCGGCGGCGTCATTGTCGCCGAGATGGGCCATCAGCAGTGACACCGACAGGATCGCTGCGGTCGGGTCTGCCTTCTGCTGGCCGGCGATGTCCGGCGCGCTGCCATGCACCGGCTCGAACATGCTGGGGTTGGCGCGGCTCGCATCGATGTTTCCGCTTGCTGCGAGCCCGATCCCGCCGGTGACGGCGGCAGCGAGGTCGGTGATGATGTCGCCGAAGAGGTTGTCGGTGACGATCACGTCGAAGCGCTTCGGGTCGGTCACGAGGTGGATGGTGGTGGCGTCGATGTGCTGGTATGCCACCTCCACCTCGGGGTACTCGGCGGCGACGGCATCCACGGCGCGCGACCACAGTGATCCCGCGTAGGTGAGCACATTGGTCTTATGGACGAGGGTGACGTGCTTGCCGCGCTGCATCGCCAGGTCGAAGCCATAGCGGACGACACGATCGATGCCGAAGCGGGTGTTGACGCTGACCTCGGTCGCGACCTCATGGGGGGTGCCGACGCGCAGCGCTCCCCCGTTGCCGATGTACGGGCCCTCGGTGCCCTCGCGCACCACGACGATGTCAATAGGCTTGTTGCCCGCGAGCGGACCGGTGACGCCCTCGAACAGCTTGGACGGACGCAGGTTCACGTGGTGGTCGAGCGCGAACCGCAGCTTGAGCAGCAGGCCCCGCTCGAGGATCCCAGGAGTGACCGACGGGTCACCGATAGCGCCGAGCAGGATGGCATCGTGCTCGCGGATCTCCTCGAGCACGGAGTCAGGGAGGATCTCCCCCGTGGCGTTGTAGCGCCGCGCACCGAGATCGAACGTGGTCTTGTCGATCCCGGGCGAGACCTTGTCGAGGACCTTGAGCGCCTCGGCGGTGACTTCCTGGCCGATGCCGTCCCCGGGGATGACCGCGAGCTTCATGACTTCCTTCCCATTGCCCAAGCAGGGCCGGGCCCGTCGAGGCCCGGCCCTGGGGATCTGATCAGTCGAGATTGATGACCTTGATGTTGGAGGCAGAGACGCCCGCGGCGATGGAATCCACGGTTTCCTGCGGGACCTCGCGGTCGAGGCGCAGCAGGATGGTCGCTCCGGTGCCCTCGGTATCCTGGGAAAGCTGGGCAGCGAGGATGCTCACGCCGGCCTCGCCGAGGCGGGTGCCGATCTTGCCGAGCGCGCCGGGCTGGTCCTCGTAGTGCACGAGCAGGTTGATGCCCTCGGCGCGCATCTCGAAGTTGCGACCGTTGATGTTGACGATCTTCTCCACGCGCGACGGGCCCGTCAGGGTGCCGGAGACATTGATGATCTCGCCATCGGAGAGCACCATGCGCAGGTCCACCACGCTGCGGTGGTTGGGGCTCTCGGCAGCCTTGGTCACCTCGGCGGTCACGCCCCGCTCCTCGGCGAGGGCGGGCGCGTTGACGAAGGTCACCGAATCATCGATGACCGCGGAGAACAGTCCCCGGATCGCGGAGAGGCCCAGGATCTCGACCTCCTCGCTGGCCAGCTCGCCGCGCACATCGACCGACAGGCTGGCGGGCAGCTCGGGGGTGAGGACACCGGCGAGCACGCCGAGCTTGCGGGAGATCTCGAGCCACGGGGCGACCTCTTCGCCGACCGGGCCGCCGGCGACGTTGACCGCGTCGGGGACGAACTCGCCAGCGAGCGCGAGGCGAACGCTCTTCGCGACATCAGTGCCAGCGCGGTCCTGGGCCTCGACGGTGGAGGCGCCAAGGTGTGGGGTGACAACGACCTGGGGAAGGTCGAACAGGGGGCTGTCGGTGCACGGCTCGGAGGCGTAAACATCGATGCCCGCCGCGCGGACCTGCCCGCTGGTGACCGCGTCCGCGAGGGCGGACTCATCGATCAGGCCACCTCGAGCGGCGTTGATGATGATGACGCCCTTCTTGGTGCGGGCGAGCTCCGCCGCGCCGATGAGCCCCTTGGTCTCCGGGGTCTTCGGCAAGTGGATCGACATGATGTCGGCCCGCTCAAGCAGCTCCTCGAGCGACACGAGCTCGATGCCGAGCTGGCCGGCGCGAGCGGCCGAGACGTAGGGGTCATAAGCGATCATGGTGGTCTCGAAGGCAGCGGCGCGCTGGGCGAAGAGCTGGCCGATGCGGCCGAGGCCGACGACGCCGACGGTCTTGCCGAAGATCTCGGTGCCGTTGAAGCTGCTGCGCTTCCACTCGCGGTCGCGCAGGGTCTTGTCGGCCGCGGGGATCTGCCGGGCCGTTGCCATCATCAGCGCCACGGCGTGCTCGGCAGCGCTGTGGATGTTCGAGGTGGGGGCGTTGACCACCATCACGCCACGGGCCGTGGCGGCGGGGACATCAACGTTGTCGAGGCCGACCCCGGCGCGCGCGACGATCTTGAGCTTCGATGCCACCGCGAGGACTTCCTCGTCGACGGTGGTCGCGGAACGCACGAGCAGCGCATCAGCCTCGGGGGCCGCCGCGAGCAGTTCGGCGCGGTTGGGCCCATCGACCCAGCGGACCTCCACTCCATCGCCGAGCGCTTCCACTGTCGAGGGGGCGAGCTTGTCCGCGATTAGAACTACCGGACGGCCTGACTGGGTCACCTGCGAACTCTCCTCGGGTCTGTAGATGCTGTGATCGCCGATAGCCTAGTCGGCTACCCGGTCACATTCCACATCGTCCCACCTAGTGGAGCCGGAGCATGGCCGATCAGGCCGACCGACACTCGCGGGGTTACCATCATTAAATTGCGACTGCATATCAATGCAGTCACGTAGCCTCAACGGAAATCCGCCGCCGCGAGCCACGCCGTCGGCCCGGAGTCACATCAAGCTAAGGAGCCCTCGGTTGAGAAGATTTGTCATCGCCCTGGTCGCGCTGGCCGCCACGCTGCTCGTCGGCCTGCCCGCCGCGAGCGCGCAGTCCGCGAAGGCCACACTCGGGGGCGGATCGGGCATCGTGGTGGGCGGGGACTTCCTCTGCTCCCTGACCACCATCGGCCGGGACGACCAGGGGCGGCTCGTGGGCTTCACCGCCGCCCACTGCGGCGGGCCCGGCTCCTCGGTCCACGCCGAGGCCACACCCGCAGCGGGCCGCGTCGGCACGGTCGTGCGGACCAACCCCCTCCTCGACTACGCCGTCATCCAGTTCGATGAGGCCCGCGTGGCACCGAGCCGCACGGTGGGGGGCACGACGATCACCGAGGTCGGCGCGCCCGCTCCGGTCCCGGAGCTCGTGTGCAAGCAGGGCCGCACCACCGGCCATACCTGCGGCGTCAACCTGTTCGTGGATACGGTGTTCGCCGAGCAGTACGGCTTCGTGTGCATCACCGAGGGCGACTCCGGCGGCCCCATCACCTCGGGCACCCGCCTGATCGGTCTGGTCAGCGCCTACTTCCTCATCCCCTGCGCGGGACCGCACGTCAGCATCAACATGGACGCCATCGTCGCGGAGAGCAGCTTCGTCGGTGGGGTCGGCGCGGGCTTCCGCCCGATCTAGCAGACCGGGCCCGGCCGCTGGGCCGGGCCGGAGCAACATGCCCCGGAGCGACATGACAGTGCCCCCGGATCCGTACGGATCCGGGGGCACTGTCGTCAATGACGAGTGTCAGGCAGTCTCGGTGATCGGACGATCGACCCAGCTCATCAGGCCGCGCAGCTTCGCGCCCACGACCTCGATGGGGTGCTCGGCGTTCTCCTTGCGGAGTCCCTCGCGCTCCTTGTTGCCGCCCTCGACGTTGGCGACGAGGCGCTTGACGAACTCGCCGGAGGTGAT
The DNA here is from genome assembly GCF_014841105.1 of Lolliginicoccus lacisalsi. Lineage (GTDB taxonomy): Bacteria > Actinomycetota > Actinomycetes > Mycobacteriales > Mycobacteriaceae > Lolliginicoccus > Lolliginicoccus lacisalsi. Next base: position 41,415 of record NZ_JACYWE010000009.1, on the reverse strand, counting down.
GTCGGCGAGGATGTCCTTCATGCGAGCCTTGGTGTCGGCGTCGATGACGCGCGGGCCGGAGAGGTAGCCACCGAACTCCGCGGTGTCGGACACCGAGTAGTTCATCCGGCCGATGCCGCCCTCGTACATGAGGTCAACGATGAGCTTGAGCTCGTGGAGGCACTCGAAGTAGGCGATCTCGGGGGCATAGCCGGCCTCGATGAGGACCTCGAAGCCGGTCTGAACGAGCTTCTCGGTGCCACCGCACAGCACGGCCTGCTCGCCGAACAGGTCGGTCTCGGTCTCCTCGGCGAAGGTCGTCTTGATGACCCCGGCGCGGGTGCCACCGATGGCCTTGGCGTAGGACAGGCCGAGCGCGAGGCCCTCGCCCTTCGGGTCCTGCTCCACGGCGACAAGCGCGGGGACGCCCTTGCCGTCGGTGAACTGGCGGCGCACGAGGTGGCCGGGGCCCTTCGGCGCGACCATCGCGACGGTGACGTTGGCCGGGGGCTTGATCAGGCCGAAGCGGATGTTGAGGCCGTGGCCGAAGAACAGCGCGTCGCCGTCCTTGAGGCTGGGCTCGATGTCATTGCTGTAGATGGAGGCCTGCGCGGTATCGGGCGCGAGCACCATGATGACGTCGGCCCAGGCTGCTGCCTCGGCGGGAGTGAGGACGGTCAGGCCCTGCTCCTCTGCCTTGGCGCAGGACTTGGACCCCTCCTTCAGGCCGATGCGCACGTCGACGCCGGAATCGCGGAGGCTCAGCGAGTGGGCATGCCCCTGGCTTCCGTATCCGATGACAGCGACCTTGCGGCCCTGGATGATCGAGAGGTCGGCATCATCGTCATAGAAGATCTCGACGGCCACGTGGTAGTTCCCTTCTTCGCTATGGGCATGCTCGACAATCGTCGACCATGTGGTCAGGCATTGCCCTGGATGCTGGACTGGCCGCATCCAGGGTAGTAAAGGCTAGCGGGTCGCGGTGATGGATTTCGGTCCGCGCCCGAGCGCCACGATCCCGGATTGCACGATCTCGCGGATGCCGTAGGGCTCGAGCAGCTTCAGGAGCGCCTCGAGCTTGTCCTGGGTCCCGGTCGCCTCGATGGTGAGGGACTCCGGCGCGACATCGACGACGTTGGCCCGGAACAGCTGGGCCACCTCGACGACCTGGCCGCGAACAGCGGCATCGGCGCGCACCTTGATCAGGACGAGTTCCCTGGCGACCGACGCGACAGGATCCTGCTCGACGATCTTCAGGACATTGATCAGCTTGTTGAGCTGCTTGGTGACCTGCTCGAGCGGCTGGTCCTCGACGACGACCACGATCGTCATCCGCGAGACACCCTTGATCTCGGTCGGACCGACCGCGAGGGACTCGATGTTGAAGCCGCGCCGCGAGAACAACGAGGCCACGCGCGCGAGAACGCCAGGCTTGTCCTCGACGAGCACGCTGAGCGTGTGACTGCTTCTCACTGATCGGCCCCTTCTTCCTCGTCCGCGCCCTGCTCGTCCTTGCTCGCGACGGCCTGGTCCTCGGTATGCATCACTTGGTGGATCGCCGCGGGGGAATCCCCCATGCCTTCATCATCGTCGAACAGTGGCCGGATGCCGCGCGCGGCCATGATCTCGTCATTGCCCGTTCCCGCGGCCACCATGGGCCACACCTGCGCGTCCGCGCCGACGATGAAGTCGATGACAACGGGGCGGTCGTTGATCTCCTGCGCCTTCTTGATCGCGGGGATCACGTCCTCCTCCTTGTCGACCCGGATGCCGACGCAGCCGAGAGCCTCGGAGAGCTTGACGAAGTCCGGGATGCGCAGCGAGTGCGTGGACAGGTCGGTGTTGGAGTAGCGCTCCCCGTAGAACAGGGTCTGCCACTGCCGGACCATGCCGAGGTTGCCGTTGTTGATGAGCGCGACCTTGATCGGCACTCCCTCGATGGCGCAGGTCGCGAGCTCCTGGTTCGTCATCTGGAAGCAACCGTCACCGTCGATGGCCCACACCTCGGTGTCGGGCAGCCCCATCTTGGCGCCCATGGCGGCCGGGACGGAGTAGCCCATGGTGCCGAGGCCACCGGAGTTGAGCCAGGTGCGGGGCTTCTCGTACTTGACGAACTGCGCGGCCCACATCTGGTGCTGGCCGACGCCCGCCACGTACACAGCCTCCGGCCCTGCAAGCTTGCCGAGTTGCTCGATGACGTACTCGGGCGACAGGGAGCCGTCGCTCTGCGGCCCGTAGCTGAGCGGGAAGGTCTTGCGGATCCCATCGAGGTAGCGCCACCACGCGGTGAGGTCCGGCACGCGCCCGATCTCGCGGTCCGCGCGGATCACCTCGGCCAGCTCGGTGATGACCTCCTTGCAATCACCGACGATCGGCACGTCGGCGTGGCGGTTCTTGCCGATCTCCGCCGGGTCGATGTCCGCGTGGATGACCTTGGCGTTCTGGGCGAAGGTCGACAGCATTCCGGTGACGCGATCATCGAAGCGCGCACCGAGAGTGATGAGCAGGTCGCTGCGCTGCAACGCCGCGACAGCGGCCACGGTGCCGTGCATGCCGGGCATGCCGAGGTTGAGGTCGTGGCTGTCGGGGAGCGCGCCGCGCGCCATCAGCGTGGTGACCACCGGGATGCCGGTCAGCTCGGCGAGCGCCAGCAGCTCGGCCGACGCCTCCGCCTTGATCACCCCGCCACCGACGTAGAGCACGGGATGCTCGGCCGCAGCGATCAGGCGGGCGGCCTCGCGGACCTGCTTGCCGTGCGGCTTGGTGACGGGGCGGTAGCCGGGCAGGTGCATCTCCGGCGGCCAGGCGAAGCTCATCTGGCCCTGCAGGAGATCCTTCGGGATGTCGACGAGCACCGGGCCGGGCCGGCCGGTGGCCGCGAGGTGGAACGCCTCGGCCATGATGCGGGGGATGTCATCGCCCTCGGTGACCAGGAAGTTGTGCTTGGTGATCGGCATGGTGATGCCGGAGATATCCGCTTCCTGGAAGCCGTCGGTGCCGATGAGCGGACGCCCGACCTGCCCGGTGATCGCGACCATCGGGACCGAGTCCATGTAAGCATCGGCAAGGGGCGTGACCAGGTTCGTCGCGCCGGGGCCGGACGTGGCCATGCACACCCCGACCTTGCCGGTGGCCTGCGCGTACCCGGTGGCCGCGTGGCCCGCGCCCTGCTCGTGGCGGACGAGCACGTGCCGGACCTTGCGGGAGTCGAGCATGGGGTCGTAGACGGGCAGGATGGCTCCGCCCGGGATGCCGAACACGATGTCGGCGTGGAGCTCCTCGAGGCTCCGGACCACTGCTTGCGCGCCCGTCATCCTCTCGGGCGTCCCGGGCCGCGTGCTGGGCAGGCTCGACGGGGTGGCCCCGGAACCGTGCTCGGCCTGGGCACCACCGCTGTCGCCGCTGTGACCCGCGGTGCTGCCCGCGGCGAGATGTCCTGGCTGCGGGCCTGGTGTTGGCCGTGCTGTCGGTGCACTCACTGCAAGTTCCTCTGGCTAGTTCTCGGGCTTGTACCAATCACGGGGGCGTCATCGTGGCCACCGCGCGTGGGTGTTACATGAATCCTAACTGCGGGCAACAAAAAACCCCCGCTCGCAGGTCTCTGCGAAACGAGGGTGCGCGTCGTCTCTGGTGAGTGATCCGTAATCCCACTCAGGCGGCGACGCGCCCAGCGATTACGAGTACCTCAGTTCGATTCATGCACCCGACGTTAGTGAAGCCCTGCTCATGGCGTCAAACGAAAACACCGCGCGTCCCACATGTTAAGACGGTTGCGGCGGGATGGGAGTATGGAGGAGTGCCCAATGCAAAGCCACCGGAATCGCAAGCACGGATCATCCGCATCTCACGCCTCGCGCTGCTCGGCGTCCTGTTGTTCGCCTGCTGCGTCGCACTCGTCGCCGCTACCTCGCCACGCCTGTTTGGCTGGCTGCTAGCAGCACCCATCATTCTCGCGGTCTGGATCCTGCGAGTACAGACCAGGGTATCCGAGAACGGGCTCAGAACACGAACGATGCTGAGAACACGTACCGTTGCATGGGAGGAGATCAAGGGGCTTACCTTCCCCAAGCATCGTTCCGCCCGCGCCGTCCTGCGCTCCGGCGAGCAAGTACCGCTGCCCGCCGTGACCCTTGAGGACCTGCCCAGCATCACGCCGCTGAGCAACGGACTCATCCCGGACATCGAGGCCTCGTATCGCGCCGAGCAGGAAGAAACCCGCTCCCCCGCGACCGCCAGCCCCCAGGACAGCACCGAATAGACCACCGCGATCCGCCGCCCCCGCGGCAGCATCGCGCAAGCCCGGTCGCGACCAGCCCCGCGGACCGGCCCCTACGCATCACTGCCTCCAGCCCACGATCCTCCAGCCCGCGAACTCCAGCCAAGGACCAACCGATGCCACCCTTGAGATCACGCACCACGACCGTCGGCCGCAACGCCGCCGGGGCCCGCGCCCTGTGGCGCGCCACCGGCATGACCGATTCCGACTTCGGCAAGCCCATCATCGCCATCGCGAACTCCTACACCCAGTGCGTCCCCGGCCACGTGCACCTGAAGAACCTCGGCGAGATCGTTGCCGAGGCCGTCCGGGAGGCCGGCGGAGTCGCCCGCGAGTTCCACACCATCGCCGTCGATGACGGCATCGCCATGGGCCACGGCGGCATGCTCTACTCCCTGCCTAGCCGGGAGATCATCGCCGACTCCGTCGAGTACATGGTCAACGCGCACACCGCCGATGCCCTCGTGTGCATCTCGAACTGCGACAAGATCACCCCCGGCATGCTCAACGCCGCGATGCGGCTGAACATCCCCACAGTGTTCGTCTCCGGCGGCCCCATGGAAGCCGGAAAGGCGGTCGTCGTCGACGGCATCGCCCACGCGCCCACCGACCTCGTCACTGCCATCTCCGCGAGCGCCAACAGCGCCATCGCCGAGGAAGGGCTCGACGAGATCGAGCGCTCCGCCTGCCCCACCTGCGGCTCCTGCTCCGGCATGTTCACCGCCAACTCGATGAACTGCCTCACCGAGGCGCTGGGCCTCGCCCTGCCCGGCAATGGCTCCATCCTCGCCACGCACTCCGCGCGCCGCGCGCTGTTCGAGCGGGCCGGGACCGTGATCGTCGAGGCTGCGACCCGCTACTACCGCGATGGCGACGAATCCGTGCTGCCCCGCAGCATCGCCACCCCCACCGCGTTCCGCAATGCCATGGCCCTCGACGTGGCAATGGGCGGATCGACCAATACCGTCCTGCACATCCTCGCCGCCGCCGAGGAGGGCGAGGTGCCCTTCGCCCTCGAGGACATCGACGCCACGAGCCGACAGGTCCCGTGCCTGGCCAAGGTCTCCCCCAACTCCGACTACCACATGGAGGACGTGCACCGGGCCGGCGGAATCCCCGCGATCCTCGGCGAGCTGCGCCGCGGCGGGCTCATCGACGACACCATCCCGAGCGTGCACGCCCCGAGCCTCGGCGCCTGGCTCGACGAGTGGGACATCCGCTCCGGCACCGCCACCGAGCAGGCCGTGGAGCTGTTCCACGCCGCGCCCGGGGGCGTCCGCACCACCGAGCCGTTCTCCACCTCCAACCGCTGGTCCTCCCTGGACACCGATGCCGCGGGCGGCTGCATCCGCGACATCGCGCACGCCTACACCAAGGACGGTGGCCTCGCGGTGCTGCGCGGCAACCTCGCCCCCCGCGGCGCGGTCATCAAGACGGCAGGGATCGACGAATCCCTCTGGCGCTTCCAGGGCCCCGCCCGCGTGGTCGAGAGCCAGGAGGAGGCCGTCTCGATCATCCTGCAGCGCGTCGTGCAGCCCGGCGAGATCATCGTCGTCCGCTACGAGGGCCCGGCCGGAGGCCCCGGCATGCAGGAGATGCTGCACCCGACGGCATTCCTCAAGGGCGCGGGCCTCGGGGCGAAGTGCGCGCTGATCACCGACGGACGGTTCTCCGGCGGCACCTCCGGAATCTCGGTGGGCCACATCTCCCCCGAGGCCGCGGCCGGCGGCACGAGCGGGCTCGTCGAGGACGGGGACCAGATCCTCATCGACGTCGCCACCCGGGCCCTCGAGCTGCTCATCGATGACGAGGAGCTCGCTGCCCGCCGCGCCAAGATGGAGGCCGCCGAGCGTCCGTGGCAGCCCAAGGAGCGGCAGCGGCCCGTCACCATGGCGCTGCGCGCCTACGCCGCGCTGGCCACCTCCGCTGACCGGGGCGCGGTGCGCGAGGTCAAGTAGCCACGGCTCGACGACAACGGGGCGGGAAGCATCCAGCTTCCCGCCCCGCCGCCGTTGCCGGCCGCTACACCTTGCCGGTGAGCACCACCCAGGCCGCGATGCCACCTATGATGCCGAGCACGAGCAGCACGCTCGCGCCCCACCTCGGCCGCACAGCCCACTTGGCGTTGCGCTCCAGGCTCATCCGCCCAGGCCCCGTCAGCACCAGGCCCGCCGCCCCCACGCCGAGGATCGTCGCGAGCTCGAGCGCCGGGGTGCCGATGCCGTCGAGCGCAGCGCGCGCTCCCTGGTTCGCCGCCCAGACGTTGATCATCGCCGCGAGCGCCACCGCCGCGCCGAACGGGGTCGCGAGCCCCAGCACGATCAGCGCGCCACCGCCGATCTGGGCGCTCAGCACGCTGATCGCCACGATGCTCGCGTAGTCATAGCCCGCAGTGGCGAACAACGACTCCACGGCATCCAGGCCGAGGCCGCCGCCCTCGCCCAGCAGGTGCCGCACGCCATCGGCGATCAGCGCGCCACCGATCAGCAGGCGCAGCATGAGCAGCCCGAGGTCCAGCGTTCCGCGGCGCGGTTCAACCGCCGTCGGCGGGACCATCACGGCCCCGCGATCGGCCTCCTGGTAGCCCCCGTAGGCCATCGCCTGAGCCGCGGGCTCGTCATACGCCACCGGCTGCGGCTCGTGGTACTCCGCCGAGCGCGGCGCGAGGCCCGGCGTCGTGTCGTCCATGTTCCCCGGCCGCTTGAGGATCACTGTCTGCGAGCTGCTGTACGCCTGCTCCGGCTCCGGATCCCGGTTGATCGGGATCTGCTCGGTCGGCGCGGACTCGACGGGCTCGGGGCGGGCCTGCTCCTCGGTAGCCGGATCCTCACCCTGTCCCGACGCCGCGGTCGCCCGGGGCGGGCGGCCGCGCGTCACGTGCTGGCTATAGGGATTGGCAGGCGTGCCAGTCTCCGGCTCAGGAGTGCGCGACCAAGCAAATCCAGGAGTGCCGGCGTCCTCGTCGTCGGAATCGCCGAGCCGCATCGCCGAGGTCTGCTCGGCCGCGGACTCCTCTCGTGGCGGACGGCCCACCGCGATCTCCTCGGTGGCATGATCGAAGGGGCTCGGCGCGGTGCCCGAGCCATCCTTTCCGGAATCGCTGGCGCTGGGTGCAGCGCCCCAGGAATCGTTGGGGGAGGACGCTTCCGCGTCGTCGCGCTTGTCGCTCATTCTCCCAGAGTAGGTCGATCCGGCGCTGAAAGGGCGGTAGGCGCCCGGGCGCGCCACGCGGTCGCCTCGTGTTTTGGGTTACGTTGGTGGACATGGCTGAATCGAGTTCGCGGCGGCGCCCGCGGGCAATCGTCGTCGCGACGCTCCTCGCCTCCACCGTGCTAGCAGCAGGCTGCGCCCGCTTCGACGAGCGGGCAACCACGCCGTTCGAGCCCGAGCCCACCGACGGCGGATTCGCGCACATCCGGCCCGCCGAGCCCACCGAGGAGCCCCGCGATGACGAGGCCAACGAGGAGCTAGGCCCCTGCGACGATCCTGATCCCGCCGTCATCGCTACCTGCCTCGAGCCCGTGACCGGGATCGCGGTCCTGCCATCCGGGGAGGCCGCGCTCGCGGCGGAACGAGCTACCGGTCGCATCATGGAGGTCGCGCCCGATCTCGATCCCGTGGAGTTCCTCCGCATCGATGTCGAGGCGAGCGGTGGCGGCGGCCTGCTCGACATCGCGCTCTCCCCCGCCTTCGGCGAGGACCGCCTCCTCTACGCGCTGATCACCACGCCCTCCGACAACCGCGTCGTGCGCATCGCCCCCGGAGATGTTGCCAAGCCCCTGCTCACCGGCCTGCCCCGGGGCGCTTCGGGAAACGCCGGGGCACTGGCGTTCGCCCCCGACGGCTCGCTGCTCGTCCGCACCGCCGATGGCGGGAACCCAGCGAGCGCGACCAACCCCGCCTCGCTCGGCGGCAAGGTGCTGCGCCTCGGCTCGCTGAATCCCAACTCGTCGATCCCACCGGAGATCGTCGCCGCCGGGGCGCGCGGGACCGGCGGCATCTGCCCCGATCCCGGCACCGGCACCATCTACCTGACCGAGCGCACCCCGGGCGGTGATCAGCTCCTCGAGGTGCTCGGTGATGGCAGCCTGCGGCCCCTATGGTCCTGGCAGGGCAGCGAGGGCGCGAGCGAATGCGCGGTCGTCGGCACCGATATCGCCGTCGTGCTCACCGACACCGAAGCCGTCGCGTTCCTCACCCGCGATGAGGACACTGGCCTGATCAGTGGCGATCCGGTGCGGGCCGCGGAAGGGCGGTTCGGCAAGCTGCACGGCGCCGCCGTCGGTCTCGCGGGCGAGATCTGGTCCGGCACGATCAACAAGGACATCGGCGAGCCCGTGGAGACCGACGATCGCGTCGTGCTCATCCCCTCCGGCAGCGGCGGCGGTGTCGGGCCCGACTAGCAGCGGGCGCCTCGGCAGGGCTGCTGGGGTTGGGGCCGGGGCGGCCGCGGCCGCGGTTGGGGCCGCCGCCGGGGCCGTAAACGCGATAGAAACCGCCCGAGATGCCGTGAATTTTCTATCGCGTTTAGCGGCTTCTATCGCGTTTGGTGGCGGGCGGCGTTTGGTGGCGGGCGGCGTTTGGTGGGGGGCGGCGTTTGGTGGCGCGCCGCGTTTGGTGGCGGGCGGCGTTTGAGCCACCAGCGCCTCCCGAGCCCCTAGCCCCGAGCCCCTACTGGCACTTCTCGAGGATCAGCTCGCGCACCCGCGCGGGATCTGCTTGGCCCTTGGTGGCCTTCATGACAGCGCCCACGATCGCGCCCGCGGCCTGCATCTTGCCGCCCTTGATCTTGTCCACGATGCCCGGGTTCGCGGCCAGCGCTTCCTCGACGGCCTTGTCGAGCACCGAGTCGTCGCGCACGATCTCCAGCCCATGCGCGACCATCACTGCCTCGGGCTCGCCCTCTCCGGCCAGCACGCCATCGACGACCTCGCGGGCGAGCTTGTTGTTCAGCTTGCCGTCCGCGACGAGCGCGACGACGCCCGCGACCTGTGCCGGGGTGATAGCAAGACCATCGAGGGCGACGCCCGCAGTGTTGGCCTTCTGCGTCAGGTAGGACACCCACCAGGAGCGCGCGGCCTCCGCGGAGGCGCCGGCATCCACGGTGGCGGTGATGAGCTCCACGGCGCCCGCGTTGACGATGTCGCGCATCACCTCGTCGGAGACGCCCCACTCCTGCTGGATCCGGGCCCGGCGGACCCACGGCAGCTCCGGCAGGGTGCCGCGCAGTTGCTCGATCCATTCCGCGGCGGGCTCGATGGGCTGCAGGTCGGGGTCCGGGAAGTACCGGTAGTCGTCGGCGGTCTCCTTCTTGCGGCCCGGGCTGGTGGTGCCGTCGGATTCCTGGAAGTGGCGGGTCTCCATATTGATCTCGCCCCCGGCCTCGAGGACGGCGGCCTGGCGGCGCATCTCGTAGCGCACCGCGACCTCGACGCTCTTGAGCGAGTTGACGTTCTTCGTCTCGGTGCGGGTACCGAACTCCTGCTGCCCGTGCGGGCGCAGCGAGACGTTCGCATCACATCGCAGCGAGCCCTGGTCCATGCGCACGTCCGAAACGTCGAGCGCGCGCAGCAGCTCCCGCAGCGCGGAGACATAGGCACGCGCGACTTCCGGCGCCCGCGCGCCAGCGCCCTCGATGGGCTTGCTGACGATCTCGATCAGCGGCACTCCCGCCCGGTTGTAGTCGATCAGCGAATGGGTAGCGCCCTCGATGCGACCGGTGGCTCCGCCCACGTGGGTGAGCTTGCCGGTGTCCTCCTCCATGTGCGCCCGCTCGATGTCCACCCGGAACACCTCGCCGTCATCGAGCACCACATCGAGGTGGCCGTCGAACGCGATGGGCTCCTCGTATTGCGAGATCTGGTAGTTCTTGGGCTGATCGGGGTAGAAGTAGTTCTTCCGCGCGAACTGGCACCACGAGGCGATGGAGCAGTTCAGCGCGAGGCCGATGCGGATCGCCGACTCGACGGCCTTTCGGTTGACCACCGGCAGCGCTCCCGGAAGCCCGAGGCACACCGCGCACACCTGCGTGTTCGGCGCTGCGCCGAAGGCGGTCGGGCACGGGCAGAACATCTTCGTCTCGGTGTGCAGCTCGACGTGCACCTCCATGCCCAGCACGGGGTCGACTCGCTCGATCACATCGTCATAGGCGAGAGGGTCCACCGCGCGTGCGTCCAATCCAGTGTCCATCGGGGTGCTCGAAGTCATGTCTCGTCAGTCTATTCGTTGTCGGGCCCGCTCCGGTCGATCCGGGCCGGGCGAATGATCTTGCCATGGGGGGTCAGCCGAAAAACGCCGCGGCCTCGTCGTATCGATCCTGGGGAACGGTCTTGAGGTGATCGACCGCATCGGCGAGCGCCACGAGCGTGACGTCGGTACCGTCGAGCGCCACCATCTTCCCGTGCTCGCCCGCGTGGGCGGCATCGGCGGCGTGGATGCCGAACCTGGTCGCGAGTACACGGTCATAGGCGGTGGGGGTGCCGCCGCGCTGGACGTGGCCGAGCACCGTGGTGCGCACGTCCTTGCCGATGCGCTTCTCGATCTCGGCACCGAGCTGCTGGGCCACGCCCGTGAAGCGCTTGTGGCCGAACTCGTCGAAGCCGCCCTCGCGCAGCGTCATCGACTCCGGCATCGGGGCCGCGCCCTCCGCGACGACGCAGATGAAATGGCTGTCACCGCGCTGGAAACGGCTCTTGACCATGCGGCACACCTCATCGACATCGAACGGCTGCTCCGGGATGATCGTGAGGTGGGCACCACCAGCGAGCCCGGCGTGCAGCGCGATCCAGCCCGCGTGGCGCCCCATCACTTCCACCAGCATGACCCGCTGGTGGGACTCCGCCGTGGTGTGCAGCCGATCGATCGCCTCGGTGGCGATCGCGAGGGCAGTGTTGAAGCCGAACGTGTAGTCGGTGCAGGCGATGTCGTTGTCGATCGTCTTGGGCACCCCCACCCCCGGCACGCCCGACTCGGCGAGCCAATGCGCGGCGGTCAGGGTGCCTTCCCCGCCGATGGGGATGAGCACGTCGATGCCATTGTCGTCGAGGGTCTGCTTGATGGTGTCCAGGCCCTCCCGCAGGATCGTCGGGTTCACCCGCGCGGTACCGAGGATGGTGCCGCCGCGGTCGAGGATCTGATCCACGCGCTCATCGAACCGGAGGCGCTGCTTGCGATCCTCGAGCAGTCCCCTCCAGCCGTCGCGGAAGCCGACCACTGTGGAGCCGTAGCGGACCTCGCTGGTCCGGACTACCGCGCGGATCACCGCGTTGAGGCCCGGGCAATCCCCGCCACCTGTCAGCACTCCGATGCGCATCGGCTCACCTCCGGTCTTGTTGGATCCTGCTGCTGGCACATCACACGGCCGCTGGATGCTCCCCGCGCGCCACCTCGTACGCCGCACCGACCCGGTAGAGCCGCTCGTCGGCGAGCGCCGGGGCCATGATCTGCAGGCCGACGGGCAGGCCGTCCTCGGGAGCGAGGCCCGCGGGCAGCGACATCGCGCAGTGCCCCGCGAGGTTGGTCGGCAAGGTGCACAGGTCGGAGAGGTACATCGCTACTGGATCGTCGACCTTCTCGCCAAGCTTCCACGCCGTGAACGGGCTCGTCGGCGCCACGAGCACATCAACGGTCTCGTACGCCTTGGCGAAGTCCTGCGCGATGAGCGTGCGGACCTTCAGTGCCTGCCCGTAGTAGGCGTCGTAGTAGCCCGCCGACAACGCGTAGGTGCCGATCATGACGCGGCGCTTGACCTCCGCGCCGAAGCCCGCGGCTCGCGTCTCGGCCATGATCTGCTCGGCGCTCTTGGTGCCGTCATTGTCGACCCGCAAGCCGTAGCGCATCGCATCGAAGCGCGCGAGGTTCGACGACACCTCGCTGGGCAGGATCAGGTAGTACGCGGCGAGCGCGTAGGTGAAGTGCGGGCAGGAAACCTCGATGACCTCGGCGCCGAGCCCGCGGAGCGTCTCGACCGCGGCGTCGAAGGTGCTCAGCACGCCATCCTGGTAGGAGCCGGAGTGCAGCTCCTTGACCACCCCGACGCGCACGCCCTTCAGGCTGCCCGCCGCGCCCTCGCGGGCGGCTCGCACCACAGGACGCACGGGGGTGTCGATGGACGTCGAATCTCGCGGATCATGACCGGCGATCACTTCGTGCAGCATCGCGGTGTCGAGCACCGTGCGGCCGCACGGGCCACCCTGGTCCAGCGAGGACGCGCACGCCACGAGGCCGAAGCGGGAGACCGTGCCATAGGTCGGCTTGACGCCAACGGTGGCGGTCATCGCGGCGGGCTGGCGGATCGAGCCTCCCGTATCGGTGCCGATGGCCAGGGGCGCCTCGAACGCGGCGAGCGCCGCGGCGGAACCGCCGCCCGAGCCGCCCGGGATGCGGTTCTCGCCCCACGGGTTCAGCGTCGGGCCGTAGGCGGAGTTCTCGGTGGAGGATCCCATCGCGAACTCGTCCATGTTCGTCTTGCCGAGGATCGGGATGCCCGCCGCCCGCAGCCGCGCGGTCACGGTCGCGTCGTAGGGCGGCACCCAGCCCTCCAGCATCCGCGAGGCACAGGTCGTCGGCATGTCCGCGGTGGCGAACACATCCTTGAGGGCAAGGGGCACGCCCGCGAGCGGGGATGCCGGGGCCTCCCCGTTGGCCAGCGCCACATCGACATCGCGGGCCGCGTCGAGCGCCGCCTCGTCACCGACGTGGAGGAATGCGTTGTAGGTGCCATCGACCGCGCGGATCTGCTCGAGGTGCGCCTCGGTGGCCTCCACCGCCGAGACCTCGCGGGCATGGATGCGGGAGGCAAGATCAGCGGCACTCAGCCGCGTCAGGTCGCTCACTGCTCCTCCCCGAGGATCTGCGGAACGGCGAAGCGATCCCCGTCGGCCTCGGGCGCGCCCGAGAGCGCCTGCTGAACGGTGAGCCCAGGCTCGATGACGTCCTCCCGCCAGACATTCGCCGTCGCCGCCGGATGAGCGGTAGCGGGCACGTCATCGGCGGCGACCTCGGTCACGGCCTTCACATGGCCGAGGATCGCATCGAGCTGGCCGGCGAACTCATCGAGCTCGGCATCGGACAGCGCGAGCCTGGACAACCGCGCGAGGTGTGCCACCTCGTCGCGGGAGATTGCAGGCATGTCAGGCACTGCACGGGCCCCTTTCCAGTGGGATCACGGTTCGGACCCGACTAGCCTAGCCGGATCAGCACGGCACGCCCATGCCGGCGCGGGGCGGGGCAACGGTCACCGGCGCCGCGCGCGGAGCCACGGGCCCAGCGGGGCAGCACCGCGTACACCATCACGATCGTGACGCACAGCGTGGGGCCGCCGGGCTCGCGGCGAGCCTGGGATGCGTGGACTGGATGGCCATGTCAGCCAGTGTCGCCGGCCCAGATTGCCGCGTTTTGGCGCCGTGTGAACGTCGTGTCACGTTTGCTGATGGCGGACTTGTCAGATGTTGCGGTTAGGTTGGCGTGCGAGGATGGTGTGAGGCAGGCCATGCCAGCCGAGCGAGCTGGCGGGCATGGTGAACAGGTGAACACAAGGCGCGAAAGGGGACTCATGTCGTATTTGCTGCGGGTGCAACTCCCCGACCGCCCCGGCAGCCTGGGCTCCCTCGCCCTCGCGCTCGGCTCCGTCGGCGCCGACATCATCTCCCTCGACGTGGTGGAGCGCTCCACGGGCTTTGCCGTTGACGATCTGGTGGTCGAAATGGCGCCAGGATCGCTGCCTGACACGCTGATCACCGCGGCCGAGCAGCTCGAGGATGTGCGGGTCGATTCGATCCGGCCCTATGCCGATGTGCTCGACACCCACCGGGAGCTCGAGCTGATCGACCAGGTGGCGGTCGCGTCCACCGACCGCATCCAGGTGCTCGTCGATGGAGCCCCGCGGGTGCTGCGCGTCGGCTGGGCCACCGTGGTGGCGCTCGGCCCTCATGGCGCCTACCGGGTGGCCGCGAGCTCGGGCTCCCCCGAATCCCGCGCGGCCGAGTTGCCGTGGATGCCGCTGCGCAAGCCCGTCATGCTCGATGCCGAAGCTGACTGGGTGCCCCAGCTCTGGAAGGACATGGCCACCTCGCTTGCCGCCGCGCCCCTGGGGCAGAAGGACATGGCCTTGGTCCTGGGGCGGCCTGGCGGGCCTGACTTCCGGCCCTCGGAGGTAGCGCGGCTCGGCTATCTCGCCGGCATCATCGGCACCGTCCTGCTGTAGGGCGCTCGCTGGTACCCGATGAGCACATCGTTCCCATCACATCGGATATCAGGCCGGGGCGCTGTGGTGTCATAGCTCCAGCACCATTGTTCCGGGCAGCGCCTCCCCACCTGCATCCATAAAGCCCAAGCGCTCGTACAAGCTTCGTGCTGGGTTGCCGTCCTCCACGCTCAAACTGAGACCGCGCTGTCCTCGATTGCGGGCGATCGCAATGGCATCGGTGATGAGTTCTCGGCCCAGCCCCGCGCCACGCGCTGCTTCCTTCACGCACACGCTCAACTCGCCGATCTGGGGGTCCACGAATCCGTAGCCGGGATCCTCCGGCGGCAGGAACACCACCCACACCGCACCGACCCAACGGGTGCCTTCCACGGCAACGATCCCAAAGTCACCCCGTTCCGGCGCCACTGCGGCGTAGTGGGCGAATTCGGGTTTCGCCAGGACTTCGTTTCGAGAGAACCGCGGTTCGTTCCAGTTGAGGTTGATGAGCGTGGCTTCGACGAGGATCGCCGCATCGCCCGGCCCGAGCGCGCGCTTCTCCAGCTTGAGCCGATCACTAGCCGAGTTCACCATCCAGCTTCCTCCCGCAGCCACGCTCCCGTCATCGTGGAGAAGCTACAGCTCGAGCCGGAAGACGTCGATGCTGCGGTACTGCATGCGCTCGGGCACCTCGACGAACCCGTGGCGCGCGTAGATGCGCCGGGCCTCGATCATCGCGCGCATCGAGGAAAGCACGATCGCCTCGTAGCCGCGCCGTCGTGCCTCAGCGATCCCGTGCCGGACCATTGCGGTGCCAGCACCGCTGCCCCGTGCCTGCTCGGCCACGGCAATCATGCGGAACTCGAGCTCGCCCTCGCGCGCGATCTCCGCGAGAGCACTGGCCGCATCGGCGAGGACGATCGCGCCCACTACCGAGCCCGCCATCTCGACAACGATGGTCTCGGCGGCCGCAGCACGACCCTCGACGTCAGCGAGCAAGTCGAGATAGTCGCTGCCCGCGGGGATGTACGGGGCGTACGCGGCCACGGTGATCTCCGAGACAAGGGCGTAGTCGCCTGGATCGATCGGTCGCAGCAGATGCGGGTGCTGCTCCCCCGGTTGCGTGCCTGGCCTCATGAGTCGTCATTGATCGGCGCCACTGCGTCGGGGCCCTGCTCGAGCAGGACGGTGAACCCATCCTCGTCGAGGATCGGCACGCCCAGCGATACGGCCTTGTCGTACTTCGAGCCAGGGGCGTCGCCCACCACGACAAATGCGGTCTTGCGCGATACCGAGCCCACGGCCTTGCCCCCGCGCGCCACGATCGCTTCCTTCGCCTCGTCCCTCGAGTAGCGCTGCAGCGCGCCGGTGACGACGATGGACATTCCCTCGAGGTTGCGCTCGATGGAGGCGTCGCGCTCGTCGGCCATGCGCACGCCCGCGGCGGCCCACCGATCGATGATCTCGCGGTGCCAGTCGACCGCGAACCACTCCTCCACGGCCTGCGCGATCGTCGGCCCCACTCCGTCGATGTCGGCGAGCTCCTCCGTGGTCGCTGCACGAATAGCATCGAGGCTGCCGAACTCGGTGGCGAGCGCCCGGGCCGCGGTGGGGCCCACATGCCGGATCGACAGGCTGACCAGCACGCGCCACAAGGGTTGCGATCGCGCTTTCGCCAGGCTCTCGAGCAGCCGCGCGCCGTTGGCAGTCAGCTCGCCCTTCTTGTTGCGGAACAGCTCCGTGCGCAGCAGGTCGTCCTCGGTGAGGGTGAACAGCTCCCCCTCGTCGGTGATGACGCCATGCGCGAGCAGCTCGGTGGCGGCCTCGTAGCCGAGCCCCTCGATGTCGAGCGCGCCGCGCCCGCCGATGTAGAACACCCGCTCGCGGAGCTGCGCCGGGCAGGTGCGGGAATTGGGACACCGGATATCGACGTCCCCCTCCTTCGACGGGGCGAGCTGAGCACCGCACTCTGGGCAATGCGTGGGCATCACGAACGCGCGCTCGCTGCCATCGCGCAGGTCCACGACGGGCCCGAGCACCTCCGGGATCACCTCCCCGGCCTTGCGGATGACCACTGTGTCACCGATGAGGACGCCCTTGCGCTTGACCTCCTCGGCATTGTGCAGCGTGGCCAGGGAAACCGTGGAGCCAGCGACGAGCACGGGCTGCATGTGCGCGAAGGGCGTGACCCTGCCAGTGCGACCCACGCTGACCCGGATATCGAGCAGCTTGGTGGTGGCCTCCTCCGGCGGATACTTGTAGGCGGTGGCCCAGCGCGGCGCGCGGGAGGTCGAGCCGAGTCGGCGCTGGATGCTGACCTCGTCCACCTTGACGACGAGACCGTCGACCTCATGATCCACATTCTGGCGACGTTCCGCCCAGTCCGCGACGTGGGCGACCACGGAATCAACGTCGGCGAGCCGCACCGTGTCCTCGGACACGGGCAGCCCCCAGGCGCGCAACGCCTCGTAGGCCTCGGACTGCGATCCCGGCGCGAAGCCGTCGCGCTTGCCGATGCCGTGGCACAGCATGCGCAGCCTGCGCCGCGCGGTGATCGCGGGATTCTTCTGGCGCAGGGACCCCGCGGCCGAGTTGCGCGGATTCGCGAACGGGGGCTTGCCCTCCCCGGTGAGAGCCGCGTTGAGGGCGGCGAAATCGTCGAGCCGGAAATACACCTCGCCTCGCACCTCGAGCAGCGCGGGCACCGGGAACTCCTCGCTCGGGGCGAGCTTCTCCGGAACGTCGTCGATCGTGCGGGCGTTGAGCGTCACGTCCTCGCCGGTACGACCATCGCCTCGGGCCGCGGCACGCACCAGCGCACCGTTCTCGTAGACCAGGCTCAGCGCCACGCCGTCGATCTTCAGCTCGCACAGGTAGTGCACGCCACCACCAACCTCGCTCTCGACGCGGTACGCCCACTCGCGCAGCTCGTCAGCGTTGAAGACGTTATCGAGGCTGAGCATCCGCTCGAGGTGATCGACGGGCGTGAACTCGGTGGAGAACCCACCCCCGACAAGCTGCGTCGGCGAGTCCGGGGCGCGCAGCTCGGGGTGCTTCTCCTCGAGCTCCTGCAACGCGCGGAACATCTCGTCGAACTCGCCGTCACTGACGACAGGCGCGTCCTTGACGTAGTAACGGAACTGGTGGAAGCGCACTTCCTCCGCCAGCTTCTGCCATTGATCCCGAACGGGCGCGCTGCCCGGTGCCTGGCCATCGTCCACTCGGGCAGAGTAGCGCAGAGCACTGTCAGGAATCCTCAGGTGTGACCCGCGCCCCGCGCCCGGCCCGCGCCCCGTCGCGACGATCGCCGCGCGCATGTGCGATCCGCGACAGGTCTCGAGCCCCGAGCTGTCGCATTTCGCACACTCGCGGCCGGAGCGGGCCAGCGGCCGGAGCGGGCCAGCGGGCGGGCCAGCCGCCGTCGAAGCCTCTATTCCTCGCCGACCTCGGCGAAACCCGCGCGGATGTCCCGCGCATGGCGGATGCCCGCGATCATCTCCCGAGTAGATCCGGCTCCGGCGCCGTCGAACGCCACTCCGGTCCGCTCGAGCAGTTGCTCGCCGCTGAGCCCGGCCTCGCGGCCGAGGGCGAGGATGCGGCGAGCCACGGCCTGCGCACCGTCGCGGCCGTCGACCGCGAGGACTCCGTGGCGCCCCCTGTCGAACCATCGACCGAGACCATCGACCAGTGCATGGTCCCGTGGCCCGCCGCTCGCGCCCGTCGCTGCTGGCCCCAGCACGAGGGTGCCGAACGGCCCTTCCTCCACCGCGTTCCACGGCACGGTGTCACCGCACCACAGGGCCTGGTCGGCACCGATCTCGGCGCACCCCGACCACAGTCCGACCGCTTCGGGGACCGGCAGGCGCCGGGGTGGCTGCAGGATGCTTACCGGCCGGCTGCTGCCATCGAGGGCCTCCTGGAGGGCGGGCTCGAGCCACTGCACGATGATCTTGCAGCCCAGGGAGCGCTCGAGGCGCGAGACGTGCCCGCTGACGCCCTCGGCGAGGGAGGCCGCGAGATCGCGCAGCGCGCCACGGTCCTCGAGCACGGCATGCCCGCTGGGCAGCTCGATCTCCCGGCCGAGCGTGACGGGGCCGGTCACCTGGATCTTCCACGTGGGCGAGCCGCCGCTGGTTTCCCAGGCCTCGACGACCTGGTCGGTATCGCGATTCAGTCAGTCCCGGGCGCGGCGGCCGATGATGCCCTGGTGATGGGCGAGCCGATAGCCCGTTGTCGACGCCTCCACAGGCATGTCGACCAGCATCGCTGCTGTCTGCCCGATGCGATCCGCGCCGGGGCCCCGGTCGTCCATGGTGGGCTGGAACGGCACGCCATTGCCCGCGAGCTCGCCGAGAACGGTGGTGATCGCCTCGGCCATGCTGGTGCCCGGCCAGTGCCCCATTCCGGTGACAGTGCCCGCGAGCAGGCTCATCGGCTGGCCACCGGCGCTGCCTCGTCCACGGTGTGCCGATGCGGGCTCGTCGCGCTGATGGTGCCGCTGCCGAGCACGATGTCGCCGCGCTCATCGGGCTGGTAGAGCACGGCCGCCTGCCCTCGCGCGACCCCGGTCAGCGGCTCGAGCAGGTGTACCCGCAATCCGGGCTCCCCGGCCGCGTCCTCGACCGGCTCGGCAATGGCCGTGGCGATGCCACCGTGCGCCCGCACCTGCACCTGGCAGCGCACGGGGCCGCTCGGGGTGGTCCCGGAGGTCCACACGGCGCCCCGGGCATCGATCGTCCACACGTCAAGCGACTCCGCCGCGCCCACGGTGACGGTGGCCGTTCCCGGGTCGATAGCCGTGACGTATCGGGGCCGGCCATCGGGCGCGGGCCCGGGCAGGCCCAGTCCCTTGCGCTGCCCGATCGTGAAGCCGTGCACCCCATCATGGTCACCGAGCTCGGTGCCCGTCTCGGCGTCGACGACCTTGCCCGGCCGCACGCCGATGCGTGCTCCGAGGAACGCCTGCGTGTTGCCGGACGGGATGAAGCAGATGTCGTGGCTATCGGGCTTGCTCGCCACAGCAAGAGCAAGGCGCTCCGCCTCCGCGCGGATCTCCGGCTTGGGAGTATCACCGATCGGGAACATCGCGCGCGCGAGCTGCTGCGCGGTGAGCACGGCCAGCACGTAGGACTGGTCCTTGTCGTTGTCGACCGCGCGCCTCAGCACGCCGTCCTCGAGGCGGGCGTAGTGGCCGGTGACCACGGCGTCGAAGCCGAGCGCGAGAGCGCGCTCCGCGAGGGCCGAGAACTTGATGCGCTCGTTGCAGCGCAGGCACGGGTTCGGGGTCTCGCCCGCCGCGTAGGACTCGACGAAGTCGTCGATGACGTCTTCCTTGAACCGCTCGGCGAAGTCCCACACGTAGAACGGGATGCCGAGCACATCGGCGGCGCGACGGGCATCGCCCGCGTCCTCCCGGGAGCAGCAGCCCCGGGAGCCTGTTCGTAGCGCGCCCGGCGCGGTGGACAGGGCGAGGTGCACGCCCACCACGTCATGGCCGGCCGCGACGGCCCGGGCCGCGGCCACCGCCGAGTCGACGCCTCCGCTCATTGCCGCGAGTACACGCATCACTTCGTCCTTTCCGCTGTCGCCGTGCTGGCAAGCCCTGCCATCCGGGCTCTTTCCACGGCCTGCGGCAGCACCTCGAGGGCTCGATCGACATCGGCCACCGATGAAGGGTGCCCGAGCGAGAAGCGCAAGGTGCCGCGCGCGATCCGCGCGTCCATGCCCATCGCTACCAGGACATGGCTGGCCCGCGCCACCCCGGCGGTGCAGGCGGAGCCGGTGGAGCATTCCACGCCGTGCGCGTCCATCAGCATGAGCAGCGAATCACCCTCGCATCCTGGGAATGTCGCGTTCAGGATGGTGGGCAGAGCGGCGTCGTGGCTGGTGGGCCCATTGATGATCGCGGTGGGATCGATGCCCATGATGCCCTCTCGCAGCCGGTCACGCAGTGCCGCGAGCCGGGCATGCTCGGCCGACCGCTCGTCCGCCACTTGCTCAAGCGTCGCAGCCATGCCCAGGACGGCCGCGACATCGGGGGTGCCGGACCGCACATCGCGCTCGTGCCCGCCGCCGTGCTGCAGTGGCTGGCAGGCCACGTCGCGGCGCAGCAACAGCGCCCCGGCGCCGTGGGGGCCACCAAGCTTGTGGGCGGTCAGGGTGAGCGCAGCGAGGCCACTCGCGGCGAAGTCGCAGCGCAGCGAGCCCGCGGCCTGCACCGCATCGCTGTGCATCGGCAGGCCAGCTTCCGCGGCGACCGCGGCGAGCTCGGGCATGGGATTGATCGAGCCAACCTCGTTGTTGGCCCACATGATCGAGATCAGCGCGACGCTCGAGGCATCATTACCGATGGCCTCGCGCAGCGCCCCGGGCGTGATGATCCCCGTGCTCGTGACGGGTATCCAGGTGATCTCGGCGCCCTGCTGCTCGACGAGCCACTGCGCCGCATCGAGGACCGCATGATGCTCGGTGCTGCCGATCAGCACTCGCCTTCGGCGCGGATCCTCGGCCCGGCGGGCCCAGAACAACCCCTTGATCGCGAGGTTGTCGCTCTCGGTGCCGCCAGCGGTGAAGATCACCTCGGATGGGCGGGCACCGAGGGCCCCGGCGATGGCCTCGCGGGATTCCTCCACCAAGCGGCGGGCCACGCGCCCTGACCGATGCACCGATGCGGCGTTCCCGGTGACGGCGAATCCCTTGGCCATCGCGTCGATCGCCGCGGGACGCATCGGCGTGGCAGCGGCATGATCGAGATACACGGGATGGTTCATGGCACCTGCCAGGATAGACGCCACCCGCGCCCGGCCACCAAACGCGAGCGCCCCGGGGGTGGGCCTCAGGCCGCCGTGCGCTCGGTGTGGCCAACCGCCATCAGCCGCAGGCCAGCCTCGCGCTCGGCGCTGTGCTCGGCGCTGCGGAGGCTGCGATCGCACCGCTGCGCGAGCAGCTTCCGATCGCCCACCGCGAGCTCGGGCGCGAGCAGCGTGAGCTCCACCACGAGGGAGCGCTGGCTGAGCACCCGCCCGATCGATGCGGCAAGGCCGTCGTCGCCGACGAAGCTCGGTACGGTGGTGACCTCGCCGTCCTGGGTGAGGTAGCGCACGTGCACGGGATGCACCCATGCGCCCGCGTCGAGCGCGGACTGGAAGAAGGCGGGGCGCAGCCGGCCCCAGGATCGGCCGCACCACGTGGTGCCCTCGGGGAAGACGGCTACGCGCTCGCCACGGCGCAGCCGCTCCGTCACGAGATCGAGCGCCCGGGGCAGGTCGCGCAGCGATTCCCGGCGGACCGGGATGGTGCGGGCCCACCGTGCCAGCGATCCCACGATCGGCCATTCGACGAGATCGGCTCGCGCGACGAACGAGGCCGAGACAGTGGTGGAGATCACCAGCGGGTCGAGCCACGAGATATGATTGGACACGATCAGGCCCTGCGCGCGACCCTCCTCGAGCCCGCCACGGCGATCGTGGACACGCACCGTGATGCCGAGCGCGCCGAGCAGTTGCCGGAAGAACGTGCGCTGCCTCTCCCCCTTGACGCTCTGTGGCAGGCAAGGGCGCGCGCCGAGCAGCACGGGAGCCGAGGCCAGCGCGAGAGCGAGCCGGGCACAGCGGCGAGCAACCACGAGGGCGGGCACGGTCTCGCGCTCGGCGGGCAGGCAGCCGCAGCCGCAAGGGCTGCTCGGGTACCAGTGGTGGCGCGTGCTGCTCGTCATCGTGCCTCCGACCCATTCCGGGCGGCGGTGGGCGCGGGGACGGGGGCCGAGGCGGAGGCCAGCCTGGCGAGGTAGCGGGCGTTGGCGTGGCGCACTCCGAGGACGGTGACAAAATCGGCGACGCCGAAGCTGGGATCGTGCGCTGGCTCGCCGCAGATCCAGGCTCCGAGGCGCAGGTAGCCGCGCAGCAGCGGCGGGATGTCCGCTTTCGCCGGCGGGGCAATCTCGTCGAGGGTGGCCCCGCCGAGGACGACCGGCTCGTAGGGGCGCGCGATCATGTGCCCGGGGGCGCGGTGGCGGGCCAGCACGTGGTCGCGCACGGCTCGCACGTTGGCGCCGGGGACATCGCCCGGGGCCGGGAGGGTCGGAACGCTCACGCACCCGAGCACCCACTCGTTGCCGGTGTGCTGGAGGTAGCGCAGGATGCCGGACCACATGATGCTCAGGACCGCGCCGTTGCGGTGGTCGGGGTGCACGCAGGCCCGTCCCATCTCGACGGTGCTGGGGAGGATCTCCTCGAATCCCTCGAGCGCGAACTCGGTGGCGGTGTAGAAGCCGCCGATGCTGCTCGCGGTGGCGGAGGGCAGCATGCGGTAGCAGCCGATGATGCGATCGGTGTGCTCGTCGCGGACGAGGAGGTGGTCGCAGTGGGCGTCGAACTCGTCGGCGTCGCGCCCGTCCTCGCCGATGGTGTCGCTGAAGCCTGGCTCGGCCCGGAACACGTCATGGCGGAGCCGCTGGGCGGCCTCGATGTCGTCCGGCCGCGTGGACAGCAGCAGGGAGTAGCGCGGTGTGCTCGCTGTCGCCGCGGGAGCCGGGATCAGCACCGATGAAGTGGTCATGCCTCGGTGTCTACCGGCGCAGATCGGCGGGCGCGCATCACGGGAGTGAAGGTGCCATGCCAGGCTGGTTAACTCTTTGTCCGTGTTGACCGGATCGCATGGAGCAGGCCACGCCATGGTGAACGGGCCGCGAACAGGTGGGCGCGCTGTGATGCGCATCGCCCCGCGCGACGAGAGCGGCCCCCGCTGGGACTTGCATCCCTGCGGGGGCCGCTAGGCCGTTCGTGCGCGGTGCTGGGATCAGCCCTTGCGCTTCTTGACGGCCTCGGTCAGCTGCGGAGCCACGTCGAAGAGGTCACCGATGATGCCGTAGTCGGCGATCTCGAAGATCGGTGCTTCCTCGTCCTTGTTGACGGCGATGATCGTCTTCGAGGTCTGCATGCCCGCGCGGTGCTGGATGGCACCGGAGATGCCGAGGGCGATGTAGAGGTTCGGGGAGACGGTCTTGCCGGTCTGGCCCACCTGGAACTGGCCCGGGTAGTAGCCGGAGTCGACTGCGGCGCGCGAGGCACCGACGGCGCCGCCGAGCGAGGCGGCGAGCTCCTCGACCACGTGGAACTTGTCGGCGCTGCCGACGCCACGGCCACCGGAGACAACAACGCTTGCCTCCGCGAGCTCGGGGCGATCGCCGGCGACGACCGGATCGCGCGAGGTGATCTTGACCGCGCTCTCATCGGGCTCGCTGACCTCGACGGTCACCTGCTCGCCAGCGCCGGCCTGCGGCTCCGCCTCGACGGCGCCGGGACGGATGCTGATGATCGGGGTGCCGTTGGTCTTCGCATCAACGGTGAACGCGCCACCGAAGATGGAATGGACGGCGGAGCCATCGCTGTTGACCGCGACGACGTCCGAAAGCAGGCCCAGGCCAAGGCGCGCTGCGAGGCGCCCGCTGATCTCCTTGCCCTCGGTGGTGGCACCGGTGATGACCGCTGCCGGATCGGCCTGCTCGAACAGCTCGGCAAGCACGTCCACCATGGGCGTGATGAGGTAGTTGTCGAACGTGTCGGACTCGGCCACGTAGATCTTCTCGGCGCCAGCCTCCTTGAGGCTGTCGGCGAGTGCGGCCGCGGTGCCGGGGGCACCGGTGACCACTGCGGACGGCTCGCCCAGGTTGCGGGCAGCGGTCAGCATCTCAGTGGTGAGCTTCTTGATTGCGCCCTCGGCATGCTCGACGAGCACAAGAACTTCTGCCATTTGTTGCTACTCCTGTTCGTCTGTGTGTCGTCAGAGAGGCGATCAGATGATCTTCTGCGAAACGAGGTACTCGGCGATCTTGCTGCCGCCGTCGCCCTCGTCGGCGACCTTCTCGCCCGCGGCCTTCGGCGGCTTCGGGGCGGCCGAGGTCACCTGCGAGGCAGCGTTGGACACACCGACCTCATCGCCCTCGACACCGAGCTCGGCCAGGGTGAGCACCTCGATCGGCTTCTTCTTCGCGGCCATGATGCCCTTGAAGGAGGGGAACCGGGGCTCGTTGATCTTCTCGTTGACACTGACGATCGCGGGCAGGCTGGCCTCGAGGCCGAACACGCCGTCGTCGGTCTCGCGCTCGCCGCGGACGGTGTCACCCTCCACCTCGAGCTTGCGCAGCTGGGTGAGCTGCGGCAGGCCGAGGTACTCAGCGATGATCGCGGGCACCGCGCCGACGCGACCGTCGGTGGACTCGTTGCCGGCGATGACGAGCTCGACACCCTCGACCGTTCCGAGCGCCTTGGCGAGCACCCAGCTGGTCTGCAGGGCATCGCTGCCGTGCATACCATCGTCGTTGATGTGGATCGCCTTGTCCGCGCCCATGGAAAGGGCCTTGCGGATGGCATCGGTAGCGCGGTCGGGACCGGCGCACAGCACCGTCACCTCGCCACCGTTCTTCTCCTTGATGAGCAGCGCTTCCTCGACGGCGCGCTCGTTGATCTCATCGAGCACCGGGTCAGCGGAGTCGCGGTCGAGGGTCCAGTCGGACTCCCGCAACTTGCGCTCGGACCAGGTGTCCGGGACCTGCTTGATCAAGACGACAACATTTGTCATGGGTCTTCCTTGACCTCCTGCGAGTGGTGGCATTCTAGGCTTCGGTAGCGCGTGTGAACCCGACGCTCGCGACGAGCCACGGATCTCGTCCGGTGGCCGAGCGCTCGTCAAGCTTGATACGCAACCGTGTCCTACACCTAGGTTACCGACGAGTAACATATGTGCAAGTACCAAGCTGAACATACTCTACAACCGCCCTGAATGGCACGCTTAGGCACCACAACACAGCAAATAGCACGGACACGCCATCCCACACGGCTACGACGTGATTCGAACAACGGCCCGATCAGCCTCTAGGCTGCCCTCGTGACCGATTCCGCCAGCGCATCGACGAACACCTCCGAGCCACTGCCCCTCACCGGCGAGCGCACCGTGCCCGGCATCGCCGAGGAGAACTACTGGTTCCGCCGCCACGAGATCGTCTATCTCGCGCTCGCCCAGCGATGCGCCGGCAAGGTCGTCGTGGACGCCGGCTTCGGCGAGGGCTACGGGGCAGACCTGATCGCCCGGCAGGCACGCACCGTCATCGGTCTCGATTATGACCAGCAGGCCACCGAGCACGTCGCGCGGCGCTACCCCGCCGTCACCGCCGCCCGCGCCAACCTCGCCGCGCTGCCCCTCGCCGACCAGTCCGTGGATGTCGTCATCAACCTGCAGGTCATCGAGCACCTGTGGGACCAGGTGCAATTCATCCGCGAATGCGCGCGCGTGCTGCGGCCCGATGGCGAGCTACTGATCTCCACGCCGAACCGGATCACCTTCTCCCCCGGCCGCGATACCCCCCTCAATCCGTTCCACACCCGCGAGCTCGACGCCCGCGAGCTCGCGGAGCTGCTCATCGAGGGCGGGCTGCGGGTCACCTCCATGGAAGGGGTGCACCACGGCCCCCGCCTCTCCGCGCTCGACAAGCACCACGGCGGCTCGCTCATCGACCGCCAGCTCGAGCTCGCCATCGCCGGGATCCCCTGGCCCGACGACCTCGCCGCGGACGTGGCGGGCGTGACCGCCGAGGATTTCGAGATCCGCCCAGGATCGATCGATGACAGCCTCGACCTGCTCGCCATCGCCACCAAGCAATGAGCGCGGCACGTTCCCCCGGGGCAGGCGCATCACCGGTTCCCGGCATGTTCACCCTCGTACTCCACAGCCACCTGCCCTGGCTGCCGCACCACGGCCGCTGGCCCGTCGGCGAGGAATGGCTGTACCAGTCCTGGGCAGCGAGCTACATCCCGGTCCTGCGCACGCTCCGGGCCCTCGCCGCGGAGGGCCGCGATCACCTCCTCACCCTTGGTGTCACCCCGGTGCTCGCCGCGCAGCTCGACGACCCCTACGCGCTCTCCGCGATGCATCATTGGCTCGCCGACTGGCAACTGCGCTCCCACGAGGCCGCCCTCTCCCCGGGGGCCGGGAACGGAGCAACAGCCTCGTGCCCCGCCGCGCTGCGCGAGCTCGGCTGGCGCGAGCACCGCAACGCCGCCGCCGCGCTCGATGACTTCGAGCAGCACTGGCGCCACGGCGGAGCCGGACTGGTCCGGGAGCTTGCGTCCGCGGGCACCATCGAGCTGCTCGGCGGGCCGCTCACCCACACGTTCCAGCCGCTCACCCAGCCGGCCTTGCGCGAGGGCGCGCTGCGCGCGGGCCTCACCGATGCCCAGCACCGCTTCGGGACGCGGCCCACCGGCATCTGGGCACCCGAGTGCGCCTACACCCCGGGCATGGAGAACCTCTACGAGGCCAGCGGCATCACCCACTTCATGGTCGATGGGCCGAGCCTGCACGGCGACACCACGCTCGGCCGCCCCGTGCGCGGCTCCAGTGTCGTGGCGTTCGGGCGCGACCTCACCGTGAGCTACCGCGTCTGGTCCCCGAAGTCCGGCTATCCCGGCCACCGCGACTACCGCGACTTCCACACCTTCCACCACGGCACTGGGCTCAAGCCCGCGCGGGTGACGAGCAAGACCACCCCCGCCGAGCGGAAAGCACCCTACGACCCCGCCCGCGCAGCGGCAGCGGTGCAGGAGCACGCCGCGGACTTCGTCGAGACCGTGCGCGAGCGGCTCATCGACGAGTCCGCCCGCATCGGGCGGCCGGCCCATGTCATCGCCGCGTTCGATACCGAGCTGTTCGGCCACTGGTGGCACGAGGGCCCCGACTGGCTCGCCGCGGTGCTGCGCCTCATGCCCGAGCGCGGCATCACCGTCGGCACCCTTGCCGACGCCCTCTCCGCCGGATACGTGGGCGCCCCCGCCGACATCGAGGACTCCTCCTGGGGCTCCGGCAAGGACTGGCGGGTCTGGGCCGGCGATCAGGTCGCCGACCTGGTCCGGCTCAACCAGGAGGTCGGTGACCTCGGGCTCGACCTGCTCGCCCAGCGGGGATCCAGCGCCGGGCCCGGGCGCGACCCCGTCGCGGACCAGGTGCTGCGCGAGGTACTGCTGTGCCTCGCCAGCGACTGGGCCTTCATGGTCAGCAAGGACTCCGCCGTCGAGTACGCCCGCGGTCGCGCCCACAAGCATGCCCACGCCGCGCGGGAGATCGCCTCGGCGGCCCTGCGCGGGGACGAGCAGCGGGCACGCGAGCTCGCTGCCGCCTGGAACCAGGCCGACGGGCTGTTCCCCTCCCTCGATGCCCGCGGGTTCCGCCCAGCGCGCAGCACCACCTCCACCAGCACCGAAGGCTCACGATGAAGATCCTCATCATCTCCTGGGAGTACCCGCCCGTTGTCGTTGGTGGCCTTGGTCGCCACGTCCACAACCTCGCGATCCACCTCGCCGAGGCCGGGCACGAGGTCGTCGTGCTGTCGCGCCAGCCGTCGGGCACGCATGCCGGCACCCATCCGACCACCGACACCATCGTGGAGGGCGTGCGCGTGCTCGCCGTCGCCGAGGATCCCCCGCACCTGCTCTTCGGCGAGGACATGCTGGCCTGGACGCTCGCGATGGGCCACGCCATGATCCGTCACGGCCTGGCCCTGCTCGACACCTGGACACCTGATGTGATCCACGCCCACGACTGGCTCGTTGCCCACCCGGCGATCGCTATCGCCGACCGCTGCGACGCACCGCTCGTCGCGACGATCCACGCCACCGAGGCCGGCCGCCATAGCGGCTGGATCTCCGGGCGAATCACTCGCCAGGTGCACTCGGTGGAATGGTGGCTCGCCAACTCCGCTGACGCGCTCATCACCTGCTCCGCATCCATGCGCGACGAGGTGGCGGCCCTCTTTGGCCCGGCCCTGTCCGGCATCACCGTCATCCACAATGGCATCGACACCACTATGTGGCGCTTCGCGGCCCGCGCCCGCCGCCAGGGCCCGCCCGAGCTGTTCTTCGCTGGCCGTCTCGAGTATGAGAAGGGCGTGCACGATGCCATCGCCGCGCTCGCGGAGGTTCGCAAGACGCACCCCGGCGCCACCCTGTCCATCGCCGGAACGGGCACCCAGCGGCAGTGGCTCGCCGACGAAGCGACCCGGCACGGCGTCGCTCCCTGGGTGACGTTCCTCGGCTCCCTCGACCACGAGCAGCTGCTCGGCTGGCTGCACCGCGCCACCGCGATCCTGCTGCCGAGCCGCTACGAGCCGTTCGGGATCGTCGCGCTCGAGGCAGCGGCCGCTGGTACCCCCTTGATCACCTCCACCGCGGGCGGCCTCGGGGAGGCCGTCATCGATGGCGTGACCGGCCGCACCTTCCCGCCGTGCGAGGTCACCGCGCTCACCCAGGCGGTCCGCAACGCGCTCGACGAGCCTGAGCTGACCCAGAAGATGGCGCTGGCCGCCAACGAGCGACTGACCACCGAGTTCGCCTGGTCCACCGTCACCCGCACGACCGTCGACGTCTACTCCTCCGCCCAGCGCCGCCCACGCCCGCCCCTGCACCGGCCCGACGTCCCGCAGCGCCCGCTCCCGGGACGCTGACGCGACACGTTCTGCCGCGAATCCGGCATCTGAGTGCCGGCGCGCGGCCCCGCTCGGATAGGCTCAACGCCATGGGATTTTCAGTCAAGGGCAAGACCGTGCTCGTCACGGGAGCAGCAATGGGAATGGGACGCTTGTTCGCGGAGAAGGCCGTCAAGGAGGGCGCCGCGAACGTCGTCATCTGGGACATCAACCGTCCCGAGCTGGAGAAGACCGAGGCCGCGCTGACTTCAGCGGGCGGCACGATCCTCGCCCAGGTCGTCGACGTCGCTGATCTCGACCAGATCGAGAAGGCTGCCGAAGAGGTCAAGAAGAAGGTCGGCGCGCCTCACGTGCTGATCAACAATGCCGGCGTTGTGCGCGGCAAGCTCTTTTGGGAGCACGACAACATCCGCGACACCAAGTTCACCATCGATATCAACGTGCTCGCCCCGATGTACATCGCGCGCGCGTTCCTCAACGAGATGATCGAGCGCAACGAGGACTCGCGCCTGATCACCCTCGCCTCCGCCGCCGGCACCGTCGCGAACCCGAAGATGGCTGTGTACGCCGGATCGAAGTGGGGCGTGCTCGGCTGGAGCGACTCGGTCCGCCTCGAGCTCGAGCAGGAGGGCCACAAGCACGTCAAGATGACCACCGTGTGCCCGAGCTACATCAACACTGGCATGTTCGAGGGCGCCAAGGGACCGCTGCTCGCCCCGATCCTCGAGCCGCAGGAAGTCGTCGACAAGGGCTGGGCCGCGATGAAGGCCGGCACGCCGCTGCTCTTCCTGCCCAAGACCGTCCTGCTGTCCAAGGGCCTCAAGGGCGTGCTCCCCACCCGTGCGTGGGACTTCCTCGCCGGACGCGTCCTCGGCGTGTACCACAGCATGGAGGAGTTCAAGGGCCGCGAGGCTCCCGACGCGACGAAGTAGCCGCTCACCGCAACGCACGAGGCCTCCCCGGCTTCACGCTACCGGGGAGGCTTCTTGCTGCACGTTCCGGCGCGGGCCGATGGCGTGCTCCTGGCCAGGCTTCCTCTCCAGGATCTGCTGGTGGTTGTCACGCGAGACTCCGCCACACACCGGGGCTGGGCGTGACATTGGCTAGCAGCTGCGCGTGCCGCCGCCATGAGCCCTGCCCTTCACCCCGCTAGAGCGGTCTACAGCTAGCTGGCCTCGGAATCCACCGGCTTCTCGCCGGCCTTCTTGCGCTCGATGTCCATGAGCGCGGCCTCATGCGCGGCCCGCTCCGCCGCGGTGCGCTCCCAGGCGTCCTTGCGGTTCTTCACGACCCTTGCTGGAGCGCCCACGGCGATGCTGAAATCCGGGATCTCGCCCTTGACCACGGCATGAGCGCCGAGCACGCAGCCACGGCCGATGATGGTGTGCCGCAGCACGGAGACCTTCGTGGCGATCCAGGTGTCGGGCCCGATGCGCACCGGCCCCTTGGTGATTCCCTGGTCCTTGATCGGCAGGGTGATGTCGTCCACGACATGGTCGAAATCGCAGATGTAGCACCAGTCCGCGACGAGCACGGCATCGCCGAGCTCGATATCGAGATAGGCATTCACCACGTTCTGGCGCCCGAACACGGTCTTGTCACCGATGCGCAGCGAGCCCTCGTGGCAGCGGATCGCATTGCCGTCGCCGATGTGCACCCATCGGCCGATCTCCATGCGGGCGAGGCCCGGAGTGGCGTGGATCTCGACGTTCTTGCCGAGGAACACCATGCCGCGCAGGATGATGTGGGGATTCTCGATGCGGAACCGCAGCAGCCGGTAGTACCGCACGAGGTACCACGGCGTATAGGCCTTGTTGCGCAGCACCCAGCGCAGCGACGCCACCGTCAGGAACCGTGCCTGCCCGTCCTCGCGCTGCCGCGCCCGCCACCGCAACCTGTACGGCGAACCCCACATACTCGTCATGGCATGCAAGCCTACGGCGTGAGGGGTGGGGAGCCATACCGCACTCGCCGGATAAGCCCGGTTCAGGCACGCTCAGGCCACGGCTGGGTTCAGGCGGTGCCGAGATCCAGCGGCGCGTGCCGCATCCCATGCGCTCGCGCGACCGGCTCGCAGGTGATCCTGCCTTCGGTGATGTTCACCCCCGCGGCAAGGCCCTCGTCCTCGCGGCACGCAGCCTGCCAACCGAGCTGCGCGATGGCCTTGATGTAGGGCAGCGTCGCGTCCACGAGCGCGAACGTCGACGTCCGGGGCACGGCCGCGGGCATGTTCGCCACCGCGTAGAAGCGCGAGCCATGCACGCTGTAGAGCGGAGCATCGTGGGTCGTGGGGCGGGTGTCCTCGAAGCAGCCGCCCTGATCGACCGCGATGTCGACGAGCACGCTGCCGCGGCGCATCCGCGCCACCACGTCATTGGTCACCAGGCGTGGTGCCCGCGCTCCGCGCACCAGCACAGCACCGATCACGAGGTCCGCGGCCAGCACCGCGGCGTCCACGGCCCCGGCAGTGGCGGTGACGGTGCGAACCCGGTTGCCGTACCGCGCCACGAGCCCTCGCAAGGGGGTGGTGCTCACATCGAGCACCGTGACGTGCGCGCCCATTCCCACCGCGACATCCACGGCCTGGCTGCCCGCTGCTCCCGCCCCCAGCACCACCACATCAGCCAGCGGTGCCCCCGCGATGCCACCGAGCAGCACGCCCCTGCCCCCGTTGGCCTTCTGCAGCGCCCAGGCCCCCACCTGGGTGGCGAGGCGGCCAGCGATCAAGCTCATCGGCGCAAGCAGCGGCAAAGCCCCGTCCGGCGACTCGACCGTCTCGTAAGCGATGGCGGTGCACCCGCTCTCCACGAGTGCTTCGGTGCACTCCCTCGTGGCTGCCAGGTGCAAGTAGGTGAACAGGATCAGGCCGGGCCTCAGGTAGTCGTGCTCGCTCGGCTGGGGCTCCTTGACCTTGGTGACGAGCTCGGCCGCCCAGGCATCGCTGGCGTCGCACAGGACCGCTCCGGCGGACTCGTAGTCGGCATCGGGGAAGGACGAGCCCGCGCCCGCTCCTGCCTCGATGCGCACGTCGTGGCCAGCTTCCACTAGCTCGCGAACCGCGTCCGGGGTGAGCGCGACCCGATGCTCGCCGCTCTTCACCTCGGCAGGAACCCCAATGATCACGGTCATCGCCTCCTTGGCCTCCGAGTCTAGTGCGTGCCCGCTAGGGGATGCTCGCGGACGCCGGCTCGCACACGAACGCTTCGGGTCGATCACCGATGCGGACGATGACGAGGCTCAGCGATCGCGTGCCCGTGGGCTTGAGGCGGCGTCGCAGCTCGTCCGGGTCGATCCGCACTCCCCGCGCGAGGATCTCCAGGGCACCGCAGTCATAGCGCCGCAGCACCGCGCGCAGTTGCTTCTCCCGGAAGGGCGCCCGCTCAAGGATGCGGTGGGCGCGCGTCCCGGGCGGGCGTTGATCACCCGTGAGGTAGGCGATGCGCGGATCAAGCTGCCAGAGGCCCTCCCGCGCGGCGTAATGGCGGACCAGCCCGGCGCGCACGATGGCGCCATCGGGGTCGACGATCCATTCGCCCTCGGCACGCTCGGGAATGTCATCGGCCTCGGCATCGGTGATCATGTCGCGAGCACCATCGGAACGGAGGAGCGTTGCCCGCCGCGTGACGCCCGGCCCCGCGAGCCCCGGCGACCAGAGCGTCGTCTCCCGGACACCGCCATCGAGCGAGACGGTCTCCACCTCGCCAGGCCAGCCCAGCGCGTCGTAGTCGATCCCCGGGGCACACTTCACCACGAGGTCGCGGCGCGCGTAGGCGGCAAGCAGATCCGGCAGCGGGGGGACAAGCTTGCTCGGATCATGGGTCCGGCGGCCATCTGCCCGGCGCGCGGGGTCAGCGACGACCACTGCGCCGCGGCTGCAGGGCACGAGCGCGTCCGCGCGGACGACCAGCGCGGCGGGAGCGTTGCGGGCGGCCATGGCGGCGCGGACGGGGTCGATATCGCTGCCGATGACCCTCCCGCCATGCTCGGCGAGCACAGCAAGATCCGCCCCGATGGAGCACGTCACATCATGGATGTCGAGGCCGTGCAGCCGCTGGGCGCGGTGCCGGGCAACCACCTCCGGCGTGGCCTGCTCGAGGGCATCGGCGGTGAGCAACCATGGCCGCTGGCTATCGAGCTTGATCCGCGCCCGGCGGCGCAGCCGGATCGTCTCGATCAGTGCCCCGGCGCGGGAGCCATGCTGCTCCCTGGCCCTCGTGATATCGCGGACGAGGGTCTGGTCGGTCAGTGGCATGTGGTCGACGCGGGCGAGTTCCTCCGTCCCGCGCGGGGAACGGAGGAACTCCACATCCTCAAGAGTGAACTCGTAGGCCACGGCGCCGCGCGCGGCCTAGCCGGCGGTGTTCCCGGGCGCGGGCTTCACACCGGTGATCATGGCGTTGTAGAAGAATCCGCGCGGAACCACGCGCCGCATCACGGTCTCATCGAGCCAGCTGAGCTTCTGCCACGCCTGGTAGGCGAACAGCCGCCACTGCAAGCTGAGCTTGTCAGCGGGCACGGCGGCCTCGAAGGTGCGCACGGGCCAGCCGAACAGCGCGGCGGCGAACTCCTCGGTGCGGGCCTTGACGTCCACGGCCCCAGCGTTGCGGGCAGTGCGCTCGAGCTTGCGCGGCTCGAAGGTGTGTAGGTCCACGACGGCCTCGAGCGCGGCCGCCCGCGAGGACTCGTCGAGCTCCGACTGCGGACGACGCCAGGCCTGCAGCGCCGACAGCTTCGTGATGTTGGTGGTGGCGTACCACGTCAGCTGGCCGAGCCTGCGGGCATAGAGGTTGCCCACAGTGGTGGGCTCGCCAGCGAAGACGAACCGGCCGCCCGGCTTGAGCACGCGCAGCACCTCGCGCAGCGACTGCTCCACATCGGGGATGTGGTGCAGCACCGCGTGGCCCACGACGAGGTCGAATGTGTTGTCGTCATACGGGATGCGCTCCGCGTCCGCGACGCGGCCGTCGACATCGAGGCCGAGGTTCTCGGCGTTGCGCAGCGCCACCTTCACCATCCCGGGCGAGAGGTCGGTCACCGAGCCGGTGCGGGCCACTCCGGCCTGCATGAGGTTGAGCAGGAAGAACCCGGTGCCGCAGCCAAGCTCGAGCGCGCGCTCATAAGGCAGCGGCTGATCCTCGCCCGCGATGGCCTCGAACCGGCCCCGCGCGTAGGAGACGCAGCGCTCGTCGTAGGAGATGGACCACTTCTCGTCGTAGGTCTCCGCCTCCCAGTCGTGATAGAGCACCTGGGCGAGCTTGGTGTCCTCGAAGGCGGCCGCCACTTCCTCCGCCGTGGCGTGCGGCCGGGGCGCGGGATCCTCGCCACGCGCATCAACGGGGGTGGGCTCGTTCGAAGTCATCGTCATGTGTTTCCTGCTTGTCTCGTGGAGATGGTCGTCCTGGTGGCCTCGTACCGGCACTACTTGCCGGTGAACTTTGCCTTACCGGGGCCGTTCTCGACAAACGATTCCATGCCGATAGCGCGATCCTCGGTGGCGAACAAGGAGGCGAACAAGTGCCGCTCGATGGCCAGGCCGGTGCCCAGATCCGTATCCAGCCCCTGATCGATCGAGGCCTTCGCCGCAGCCAGCGCCCGGCCCGCCGCGCCCACGAAGCGCCCCGCCCAGGCACGCGCCGCGTTGTAGACCTCGTCGGGCGCGACGACCTCATCGACCAGTCCGATGGAGAGCGCTTCCTCTGCGCCCACGAAACGACCGGTGAAGACCATGTCCTTGGCGCGGGCAGGGCCGATCAGCCGCGCGAGCCGCTGGGTGCCGCCGCCACCAGGGATCACGCCGAGCAGGATCTCGGGCACGCCCAGCTTGGCGTTGTCGCCCACGATGCGGCGGTCCGCGCCCAGCGCGACCTCGAGGCCGCCACCAAGCGCATAGCCCGTGATGGCCGCCACGGTCGGCTTGGGAATCGTCGCGATCGCGCCGAGCCCGGCCTGCAGGTCCGCGATGGCATCCGACATCTCCTGGAAGGACATGCCCGCCATCTCCTTGACGTCCGCGCCCGCGGCGAAGACCTTCTCGCCGCCATAGACGATGACCGCCTGCACATCAGCGCGGCGCGTGGCTTCGCGGGCCACTTCCTGCAGCTCGCCCTGCACCTGCCGGTTGAGCGCGTTCATGGGGGGCCGGGCAAGCCAGATGGTCCCGATTCCATCGGACACTTCGAGGGAGACGTATTCAGCCATGCTGGAAGGCTACCCTGTTCTACCCCGCTTCCCGATCAGCGCTGGTGCGATGACTTGCGGCGAGCGAAGAACCTGCCGTGCTCCACCGTCAGGCTGATCGGCTGGTGGAACGCCTCGGAAAGGTTCTCCGCCGTGATGGCCTGCTCGAGGGGGCCCTGCGCGACCGCGCGCCCTTCCCGCAGCAGCAGCGCATGCGTGAACCCGGGCGGGATCTCCTCCACGTGATGGGTGATCAGGACGATCCCCGGCGCGGCATCATCGGCCGCCAGCTCCGCCAGGCGTGCCACTAGGTCCTCCCGGCCACCTAGGTCGAGGCCGGCCGCGGGCTCGTCGAGCAGGAGCAGCTCGGGATCGGTCATCAGGGACCGGGCGATCAGCACGCGCTTGCGCTCCCCCTCCGACAACGTGCCATAGGTGCGGTCCGCGAGGTGTCCTGCCCCTACCGCGTCGAGCATCTCGCGCGCCCGCTCGTGATCGATCTCGTCGTAGTCCTCCCGCCAGCGGCCCAGCACCGCGTAGGCGGCGGAGACAACGAGGTCAGCGACGGATTCCTCGCCGGGGACGCGCAGGGCCAGCGCCGCGGACGACAAGCCGATCCGGGGACGCAGCTCCGAGACATCGGTATGGCCCAGGGTCTCGCCCAGCAAGTGCGCCTCGCCCGCCGTGGGATGCAGCTCGGCGGCCGCGATCCGCAGCAAGGACGTCTTGCCCGCGCCGTTCGGACCGAGCACCACCCACCGCTCCCCCGGCGCCACCCGCCAATCAACGGGCCCCACGAGGGTATTGCGGCCGCGGCGGAGCAGCACGTCATCGAACTCGAGCAACAGGTCAGGATTCGGTTCACCCACGGCTACCATCTTGTCCCACATCCGCCCCGCCCACACGCCTGGACCCCCAGTGTGTCGGAAAGCGCAGCGAGGCGCGGCCCCGCTCCAGCGCTACCGGGCCTGGCTGGCACACTGGATAGGTGCGGATCACCGGACGGGGCAAGCGATGACGGTTCCCCCGGGCGAGCGGCAGGCCCGGCCGCGGGACCACCACCGGGCGGGATCCCCCGCGCCCGCGCCGCTCGGCCCCGCTCCCGTGCCCCCTGCTACCGTGCCCCCCGCTCCAGTGGACCCGGCCGAGCGCGAGCACCTGCTGCGCGGCCATCACCCCGACCCGCACGCAATCCTCGGACCGCATGGAAGCACGATCCGGGTGCTGCGCCCCTACGCGCTGGCCGTGGAGCTGACCGGCCCCGCGCTGCCCGGAGGCAGCCCGCTCCCGCTCGAGCCCGAGGGCGACGGGATCTTCGTCGCCCGGCTGCCCGATGGCACCCAGGCCGCGCGACTCGACTACCGGGTCACCGCCCGCTACGCCAACGGCGAGCACACCACCGCCGATGGGTACCGGCTCGCTCCCTCTCTATCGGTCGCCGCCCTCGCTGCGCTGGGAGAGGGGCGCTGCGCTCGACTGTGGGAAGTGCTGGGCGCGCGATCCGTGACCCTCGAGGGCATGACCGGAGTCGCGTTCTCCGTCTGGGCGCCCCATGCCGCTGGCGTCACAGTGACAGGTGACTTCGCTCAGTGGTCGGGCCGCACCTTCCCGATGCGTCAGCTCGACGGGGGCGTATGGGAGGTGCTCGTGCCGTCGGCCCAGCCCGGCGAGCTCTACAAGTTCCACATCCACGGCCACGATGGGCAAGTCCACGAGAAAGCGGACCCCCTCGCCCGCGACACCGAGGTTCCGCCGCGCACCGCCTCCCGCATCGCCGCGCCCGCGACTCATGAGTGGAGCGACTCCGCGTGGCTCGCCGCCCGCGCCCGCACCGATTGGACCCGCGAGCCGATCAGCATCTACGAGGTGCATGCGGCCTCGTGGTCGCGCGAGCTCGCCGAGGGCGCCGCGACGTTCCGCGATCTCGCCGATGTGCTCGTGCCCTATGCCCGGGCGCGGGGCTTCACCCACATCGAGTTCCTGCCCCTGGCCGGCCACCCCTTCGGCGGCTCCTGGGGATACCAGGTCACCTCCTACTACGCGCCCACCGCACGCCACGGCACCGCGGATGACCTGCGCTATCTCATCGATGCCTGCCATGCAGCGGGCATCGGGGTGATCCTTGACTGGGTCCCCGCCCACTTCCCGCGCGACGAGTGGGCCCTCGCCCGGTTCGACGGGACCACGCTGTACGAGCACCCCGACCCGCAACGCGGCGAGCACCCCGACTGGGGCACCTACATCTTCGACTGGTCCAAGCCGCAGGTGCGCAACTTCCTGATCTCGAGCGCCCTCTACTGGATCGACGAGTTCCACATCGACGGGCTGCGCGTAGACGCCGTCGCCTCGATGCTCTACCTCGACTACTCGCGGCCACCCGGTGGCTGGACGCCCAATGAGCTCGGCGGGCGCGAGAACCTCGAGGCTGTGGAGTTCCTCAGCGAGCTCACGAGCAGCGTGCAGCACCACGCCCCGGGCTGCCTCACCATCGCCGAGGACTCCACCTCATGGCCCGGCGTCACTAGATCCGTGCGGCTCGGCGGTCTCGGCTTCACCTTCAAATGGAACATGCGCTGGATGAACGACGCGCTCCGCTACCACGCCCGATCGCCCGAGCATCGCGCCTACCACCACAACGAGGTGACGTTCTCGCTGATGAGCAGCCTCACCGAGCAGTACGTGCTACCCCTCGGCCACGACGAGGTCGTCCATGGCAAAGGCACCCTGTGGTCCCGGGCCACCGGCCCCGCCAGCCAGCGCGCAGCCACCGTGCGCTCGCTCCTCGCGTCGATGTGGGCACATCCGGGCAAGAAGCTCCTCTTCATGGGCCAGGAGTTCGCGCAGACCGCGGAATGGAGCGAGATGCGCGGGCTCGACTGGTTCGAGATCTCGACCGGCTCCGCGGACAGTTCCCTGCACCGCGGCATCCAGTTGCTCGTCGGCGACCTCAACCACCTCTACCGCCACCTCCCCGCGCTCTCGCGCTCGGAAGGAGCACCCGAATCGTTCGCCTGGATCGACGCGGCCGACTCACGCAACAGTGTCGTGTCCTTCCTCCGCGCCAGCGAGGAGAACCTGCTGGCCTGCATCACCAATCACGGCGGCACCGATCTCGCCCACTACCGCGTCGGGCTGCCAAGGCCTGGCCAGTGGAACGAGGTGCTCAACACCGCGGCGCGCGAGTACGGCGGCAGCGGCAAGGGCAACCTCGGCAGGACCGAGGCGTTCCCGACGCCCTGGCACGGGCACCAGGCATGCGCGGTGATCACTATTCCAGCGCTGACCACGATGTGGTTTGCCTGGGCCGGGCCCGACACCGATGGCTAGCCCGCACCGCTGGCCCGGCCTCCTGGTGGCCTGTGCCCTCGCTGCCGCGGCGTGCTCCTCGCCCCCAGGCGAGGAGGCCGCTCCCCTGCCCGTCACCTATGGGCCGAGCGGCGTCCGGCCCGGCGCGCCCGCGCCCACCGTGGAGCTCGCGGGCCCGCCCGGAGACCACGCTGCCGACATCATCGCCGCGCACGCCCTCACCGATCTCGCGGAATTCTGGGCCGACGAGCTGGAACCGGCGGCGGCAGACCTAGCCATCGATCCATACGACAGCACCAGTCCCACGATGATGTTCTGCTCCGCCCCGGCGGCGAGCCTCGGAGTCGCCGCCTACTGCCCAGCCACCCGGACCATCGGATGGGACCGCACCGCCCGCTTCCCCGCGCTGATCGACGAGTTCGGCCCGCTCGCCGGCGTTCTCGTGCTCGCCCACGAGCACGGGCACGCGATCAGCACGACGCGCGGACTGCCCGGCATGCACGATGATCCGCTCGTGTGGGAGCAACAAGCAGACTGCTTCGCCGGCACCTACCTGGGCAGCATCATGCGTGGCCACTCGGCACGATTCCGCATGAATACCAGCGACGCGCTCGACGCGGTGCTCATCGCGCTGCTCACCGTGCGCGACCCCTCCCCGATCGGGCAAGCCCGGCACGGCACCGGATTCGACCGCATCGACGCTTTCGCCATCGGCGTGCATCACGGGGCACGAGCCTGCACCAGCATCACCGCCCGGACGATCGAGCAGCGCAGGGCCGGGATGCCCGACCGGTACGCGCATGCCCTCGATCGCGGAGAGCTGCCCGTCACCGAGGGAACAGCGCGGCTCGTGATCTCCTCCGTGGCCGAGTTCCTGGACTGGCCAGCGCCGCCCGCGGTGGTCACGCGGGCGGCGAGCGAGTGCCTCGACCGCGCGCTCCAGCCGCCAGTGGAGCACTGCCCGAGCACCAACGCTCTCGAGCTCGATCTCCCCCAGCTCCAGAACGCGGCGGAAGCGCGCGATACAGCGAGGCCACACGGCGACTTCAGCGCGTTCAGCATCATCGCGCTGCACGCGATCCTGGCCCAGCACGCCCTCGAATCACCCGACGACCTCGGTTCGGAGACCGTGCAACGAGGCCTCTGCCAGGCGGGCGCATGGGCGGCCGCCACCGCGCGCGAGGACGTCGGCAGGATCTATCTCTCTCCCGGCGACCTCGACGAAGCGCTCACCGCCCTGCTCGACCCAGCGCTCAACAGCCTCGCCGCCGCCGCCATCCCCGTAGGAATCACCCGCATCGCCACGTTCGGGGATGGCTTCCGCGACGGGCTAGCCGCATGCAGCAGCCGATGACGGGCACTCAGAACAGGGCGGCAGCGAGATCCCGCCGCGCGGCAAGCACGGTCGGGTCAGCGGGATCGAACATCTCGAGCAGCGAGAGCAACCGCTCCCTGGCCACGGCGCGATCATCACCAGCGGTGGCACGAACGACGTCGATGAGCCGCTGGAAAGCCTTGCCGGGCTGCTGCGAGATGATTTCCAGGTCAGCCGCTGCGAGCTGCGCCTCGATATCGGACGGGTCAGCCTCGGCCTTGCGCGGGGCCTCGGGATCGATCGACCGCACGCGGGCGAGGAAGCGAGCGTGGTTCAGCCCGGACTTCGCCTCGGCATTGCGGGGCTCCTCGACGAGGATCTTCTGGTACTCGGCCTCGGCCTTGTCGAAGTCCCCTTCGTTGAGGGCCTCCTCGGCAGCCTCGAAACGAGGATCGGCAGGAGGCTCCGCTGGCGCGGCTTCCCCCTCGGCGGGCAGGCCGGGAAGCTTGTCCCCGATGGCCTTCTTCAGCTCGGCCAGCCAGTTGCGGATCTGGTCCTCCGACTGCGCGCCCGAGAACGCGTGGACCGGCTGGCCGCCAGCGATGGCCACCACCGTCGGGATGGATTCCACGCCGAAGACCTGCGCGATGCGGGGGTTCTCCTCGACATCGACCTTCGCGAGGATCCAGCTGCCATTGCCCTCCCGCGCCAGCTTCTCCAGCGCCGGGGACAGTTGCTTGCACGGCTCGCACCAGGGAGCCCAGAGATCCACGACCACCAGCACCTGGTGAGAGCGCTCCACCACCTCAGCCTCGAAGGTCGCCTCGGTGACATCAACGATCACCGGCACGCCCGACGAGGCCGCGGCGGGCGAGTCCGATGCGGACCGCGAAGCAGCGGGGGCGCTGGGCTGTGGCGCGGAGCGGCGGGCAGCGCGTTCCTTGAGCGCCGAGAGATCCACGGCACCAGCGAATGAGGCGGCAGGGGTTTGTCGTCCAGGTCCAGTCACGTTCCTAGTCTGGCATGAGCGAGGCCGTGCTCACAGCCAGGAGCGTTCGCCGTTGGCTTATCCCTGGGCGCCTATCCCTGGGGGCTTATCGCTGGGGGCGAGCGCCGACGGTCTCGTCCTGCTGCACCGCGGCGGAGAGCTCCGCCAGGTGCCCGCGGCGTGCCGCCCACACCTCGAAGGCAACCGTGGCCAGGGGCGGGATGCTCGACAGGAGCGCGAGCGCAATGACCCGCCAGTTCCAGCGCAAGCTCCAGGCGGTCGCGGCGGTGATGGCGATGAACAGCATGAAGGCGCCACCATGCA
Source organism: Lolliginicoccus lacisalsi (assembly GCF_014841105.1). Lineage (GTDB taxonomy): Bacteria > Actinomycetota > Actinomycetes > Mycobacteriales > Mycobacteriaceae > Lolliginicoccus > Lolliginicoccus lacisalsi. Next base: position 394 of record NZ_JACYWE010000009.1, on the reverse strand, counting down.
GCGCCCCGAATACCTGCACACCCAGCTCGGTGGTGTGGGTGACATGCTTGAGGAACATGCCAACCAGCAGGCCCGCCCAGGTCAGGGCCTCGATCACGGCGATGAGCCGGAACCGCTTGGCCGGTGTCGCGAGAGAGAACAGGTCCTGGAAGTAGGGGGATGCGCGCATGCCGCCATTGTGCCGCACGACGCCAATCGCTACGACATCATGTCGTAGACATCACGCCCCTCATGCTGCTACCCCCGAGCGCTGGCCGCGGGGCGGCGTTGGTTGGCTGCTGGACGGCCGCGGCTGGCCGCGGGACGGCCGCGGGACGGCAAAAGCACCGGAACCGGCCAAACGCGATAGAAGTTCGTAGTTTGCCAGGCTGGTGGTGAGACACCACCTGGCACG
>NZ_JACYWE010000019.1 GCF_014841105.1 Lolliginicoccus lacisalsi | reverse complement strand
CTCGCCCGCCACGGCATCGGCATCGACGACACCGTCGCGCTGCTTGTTCCCCGATCGCCAGCCTGGATCGTCGGCATGCTCGCCGCGTGGAAGCGCGGCGCGGCGTACGCGCCCCTCGACGCCGATGCTCCAGCGGGGCGAATCGAGGCGATCCTCGCCACGACGGGCCCTCGCGCCGTCGTGGTCGAGGCGGGCCACGCGGAGGCGGGCACAGGTGCGGCAACACCGATCAGCATCGACCTCGCGGGCAGGGTGGCGGCGACCGCGCCGGGCACACCAGTGCCCACCGCTGCGCGGGGCCTGCCCGAGCAGCGGCTCGGCTACGTCATCTCCACTTCCGGCACCACCGGCCTGCCCAAGCCCACGCTCGTCGAGATGGCAGGGATCACCAACACGATCCGCTGGTACATCGCTGCGATGGGCATCGCGCCCACCGATGCCGTGCTCGTCGCCTCGCCCCCGACGTTCGATCTCACGCAGAAGAACGTCTGGGGGCCCCTCGCCGCGGGTGCCGCGCTGGTGCTGCCGCCCCAGGGCTTCGATCCACGGCGGATCCTGGAATCCGTTCGCGACGCTGGTGGCGCGACGATGGCGAACATGTCACCCACGGCGTTCGAGCTCCTTGTCGAGCACGACCGGGAGGACCTGCTCCTGGCGCTCCGCGCGCTGGCCCTCGGTGGCGAGCAGCCGCGCACCAGGGTCCTCGAGGCGCTGCTCGAGCAGGGCACCACCCTCATCAACGGGTACGGCCCGACCGAGGCCAGTGCTGTCGCCTCCGCGCACGTCATCACCGATCGCGTCGATCCCGTTCCCATCGGTGGCCCCATCCCGGGCACGGTGCTGCGCGTGCTCGATGATCGCCTGCGCGCCGTTCCGCCCGGCACTCCGGGCGAGCTCTACATCGGGGGCATCGGGGTGGGTCGCGGCTACCGGACGATGGCGGGGACCACCGCCACGCGGTTCGTCGCTGACCCGCACGGAGGCCCAGGCTCGCGGCTCTACCGGACCGGCGACCTGGTGGCCTGGCGGACCGACGGCGAGCTCCTCTACCTCGGTCGCTCCGACCTCCAGGTCAAGATCAATGGAATCCGCATCGAGCCCGGCGAGATCGAGGCCGCGCTGCTGTCCATCAGCGGCATCAACCAGGCCGTCGTGACCGTGCAGCACCACAGCACCCAAGGCGATCGGCTCGTCGCCCATGTCACGGCGAGCGAGGGCGCCCCAGGCCTCGACCCGGTAGCGATCCGGGCACAGATCGCCGACGCGCTGCCCGACTACATGGTTCCCGCGGCCGTGATGATCCTCGACGAGATGCCGGCCACGAGCCATGGCAAGGTCGATCGGCGCGCCCTGCCCGCCGTGGAGCTCGATGTGGCCAGCGAGGACATGGTCGAGCCCGAGGGCGAGCTCGAGCGCCTCGTGGCGGGCATCATCGGCGACGTGCTCGGGAACCCTCGCGTGGGAGCGACCACGAGCTTCTTCGATCTCGGCGGCACCTCCCTCAGCGCTATCAGGGTGCTGGGCCGCGTCAGCGAGGCGACCGGAACCGACGTCACGATCCGCGACCTCTTCGCCGCGCCCACCGCGCGCGGGATCGCCCGGGCCCTCGCCTCCTCCACCGGCGCCGCGGCCCTTCCGCCCGTCACGCCACGGCCCCGGCCCGCATCGGCACCGTTGTCCTACGCCCAGGCCCGCATGTGGATCCTCAACCAGTACGCGCCCGCGGCAGCCGAGTACAACATCCCGTTCGCCATCCGGTTCACCGGAACCCTCGACACCGGAGCGCTCGCGCAGGCGCTCGTCGATGTGACCGAGCGGCACGCGACGTTGCGAACGATCTACCCGTCCACGCCGGACGGGCCGGTCCAGGTCGTCGACGATGCGGCCCGCATCGAGCTCGTGCCGCGGGCCACCAGCGCCGAGGCGCTACAGGGCGAGCTCGTCGCGCTCGCGACCACGCCGTTCGATGTCGCCCGCGAGGTGCCCTTCGGTGCCGCGCTATGGCGCATCGATGACACCGATCATGTCCTGGGCATCGTCGCTCACCACATCGCCCTCGATGGGGCATCGCTCGCGCCGCTGGCCCGCGACCTGCTCACCGCCTACAACGCTCGCCGCGCCGGCGCCCCGCCCGAATGGCAGCCGCTGCCCGTCAGCTACATCGATTACGCGCTCTGGCAGCGCGAGGTGCTCGGCGACATCGAGAGGCCCGGCACACGGCTGGCCGCGCAGCTCGAGCACTGGGAACGCGTGCTCGCTGGCTTGCCGCCCGTCCTCGAGCTGCCCACCGACCGGCCACGCCCGGCGCAGCGCACCGCCGCGGGAGGGCGCATCGATCAGCTCATTCCTGCCAGCCTGCACGAGGGCATCCATGCGCTGGCCCGGCGCCACGACGCCACCCCGTTCATGGTCTACCACGCGGCGCTCGCGGTGCTGCTCTCGCGCATGTCAGGGATGCGCGACATCGCTATCGGCACCGCGATCGATGGGCGCTCCAGCGAGGCTCTCCACGAGCTCATCGGCATGTTCGTCAACACGGTGGTGCTCCGCGCCGGGATCGACCCGGGCGCTAGCTTCGACACGGTCCTGCAGCACATCCGCGACCGCGACATCGACGCCTTCAGTCACGCCGATGTCCCGTTCGAGACTCTCGTCGAAGCGCTCGAGCCCGAACGCACCGCCGCCCACGCCCCGCTGTTCCAGGTGGCGCTCGCGGTCGGCGAGGCCCGCGCGGCCCGCATCGAGCTGCCCGGCCTCGTGATCGAGCCGACCGGCATCGATGTCAACGTCACCAAGTTCGACCTGACGCTCGACATCGAGGAGCGCGCGAGCGAGGACGGGACAGCCCTCGGTGCCACGGCACGGCTCCTCTACGCCACGGACCTCTTCGACGCCCGCACCATCGATGCGCTCGGCAAGCGGCTCCTCGCGCTGCTCGCCACGGTGACCGAGCATCCCGCGACGATCGTCTCGCGCATCGAGCTGCTTCGCCCGGACGAGCTCGCCGCGCTCGTTCCCGCGCACGGCACCGAGCCTGGCCCGCCGCGCCTGCTG
>NZ_JACYWE010000021.1 GCF_014841105.1 Lolliginicoccus lacisalsi | reverse complement strand
CCCCTACGACCTGCCACCCGAGGAGGACGTCGCCGTCTGGCCCGATGTGGAGCGCCGCACCTTCTTCGAGATGCTCACCGAATACATCTGGGACGGCTTCCGGGTAGCCGTCACCGTCGCCGCCATGCTCATCGGCTTCGTCGCCCTCATCGCGCTCGTCAACGGTGCCTTCAGCGGCGTATTCGGCGTGACCTTCCAGGACGTGCTCGGCTACGTGTTCTCGCCGCTCGCCGTGCTCGCCGGGGTGCCGCTGAACGAGGCAATCGACGCTGGCAGCCTCATGGCCACCAAGCTCGTCACCAACGAGTTCGTCGCCATGACGCAGATCGCCGCGGGCGACTACGAGCTCTCCGAGCGCACCTACGCCATCGTCGCGGTGTTCCTCGTCTCGTTCGCGAACTTCGCGTCCATCGGCATCATCGCTGGAGCCGTCAAGAGCCTCGCCAGCGCGCAGGGCGACACCATCGCCCGGTTCGGCCTGCGCCTCGTCTACGGCGCCACCCTCGTCAGCTTCATCAGCGCGACCATCGTCGGCCTGCTCGTGTAGGCGCGGCACTGGGGGCGAGCGGCGGGCACTCACTGACCCGAGGATCCGCTGGCTGATGTCACCAACCGGCGGGGTGTGTCGCGGCGCGTCGTATGACAATAGCTAGCGGATTCCACGCGGGCCTGCCGCGCTGAGAACATCCCGCCGCAGCCCCCGCCCTGGCCAGGTTGCCAACGCGCGTCGAATTCGGGCACTGTAGCGTCGACGCGCCGCGCCACCACCGCGAAAGGACCCCCGTGAGCTCACGACGATCACGCCACAACCGATCACCCCGCACCGCGAGCTACACGCCCGAGAAGCCCTCCAACCGCGCCACCTACATCCTTGCCATCCTCGCGATCATCCTCGCCACCGCCGGCGTCATCGGCATGATCCTCTGGCAACAGCGCACCAGCACCCCCGTCGACGAAGGCTACGGCCCCGTCCGCGACGCCACGGTAGCCATCACCGACGACGGCAGCGTCCGCCTCGGCGACCCCGCAGCGCCCGTGCAGCTCCAGCTGTTCGAGGACTACATGTGCCCCGGCTGCCGCGACTTCGACCACCTCTACGGCGACCACATCGCCCGGCACATCGACGACGGCAACGTCGCGGTCGAGTACCGGACCCTCACCTTCCTTGACAGCGTCTCCGGCGACGGCACCTACTCCACCCGCTCCGCCGCGGCCGCCGCGTGCGTTGCCCAGCACAGCGACGCCACCGCCTACAGCGCTTTCCACGCGGCCCTCTACGACAACCGCCCCGCCAACGGAAGCACCCTCACCGACGACGAGCTCGCCCAGCTCGCCCGCGACAACGGCGCCGACCCCGCCGCCACCGACTGCATCACCAGCGGCGAGCTCCTCGACAGCATCCGCGACAACGCCGAGGCCAACCGCCAAGCCATGATCGAGGCAGGGGGCGAGGGCACGCCCACCGTCGTCCACGATGGCACCACCATCGACTTCCTCAACAGGCACTGGCTCAACAACATCGTCGCCGGCCCCGAGGATTAGGAGGTCATGGTCGGTGCCGGGCCGAAGCTAGGTCGTGAGCATAGTGGAAGCTTTTCCCGATTGGCGGGGGAAAATCTTCCACCGGAGGCAGCGTGCCCGGCCTCAACCTCGTCGCCGGGCCACCCCCAGCGGTCCGCGCGACTGTGCCCGGAGCCACCCCCAGCGGCGCGCCCAGCGATTTGGCGAACAAACCGGCCGTGGTGTAACTTCGATCAGGCAGCGGAACTGAACACCACAGTCCGCACGGGGCTATGGCGCAGCTGGTAGCGCACCACACTGGCAGTGTGGGGGTCAGGGGTTCGAGTCCCCTTAGCTCCACTTCACAACTTCAAGCACACAGCGCTTCCCTTAACCGGGGGCGCTGTTTTGTTGTTCCGGGGGCAGCGACTGCTAGTGCTGCGCGCCGCGCGCGGGGTGTTCGGCATGCCAGCGCTGAGCCGGTGTG
>NZ_JACYWE010000023.1 GCF_014841105.1 Lolliginicoccus lacisalsi | reverse complement strand
CCCCGCCGGTCACTGCCACGCCAACGGCGCTGGTCATGGCGCCGAGGCCACCGACACCGCCCACATCGTTGGACGCGCCCGCCCCACCGATCGCGGTGACATCAATGGTGGCGACGCCATCGGGCACGCTGAAGGTGTCCGCGCCGACGGTGGTGTAGGTGACGGTGCAGGTGCCCGCTGCGCACACCGGCGCCGGCGCGGCCAGTGCCACCCCGGGCCCAGCGAAGGCGAGCGCGCCCGCGCCAAGCGCCGCGAGGCCCAGCAGGCTAGCGCGTCGGCGGTATCGGGATCCTGAGTATCGGTCTGCATCGGTGACCATCGCAGCCTCCTGGCAAGCGGGGTTGGGGCGTCAGGGTTTCATCCTGTCACGCGGGCAGTCCGCGGATGGTGGTTCCGGTCACGCAGGGCCGCCACGGAGGCACAGGATCACCCCGCTGCCCGAAAGCTCGCGCCACGAACGCATGGGATACTCGGCGCATGGCCCTAGAAGAAGCGTCGACGGAACAGATGTCGACCGAGCTCGTTGACCAGCGGCGCGCCCAGATCCGTCGGTTCTCGAAGCTGATGGATTCGCGGTTCCGCATCCCCGGCACCAAGCAGACGTTCGGCATCGACCCGATCCTGGGGCTGGTCCCGGGCGGCGGCGACGCGGTCAGCATGGTCATCAGCGCGGGCATCGTCATCCAGGCCGCTCGCTTCGGAGCACGTGGCCCCACCTTGGTCCTGATGCTGCTCAACCTCGCGATCGACGCGATAGTGGGCACGATCCCCATCCTCGGGACCGTCTTCGATGTGTTCTTCAAGGCGAACAATCGCAATGTCGCGCTGCTTGATCGGCACGTCACCGACCCCGATCTGACGCGCGCCCAGATCCGTCGCCGCGTGATCCTCTCGATCACGGTGATCGTCATCTTCACGATCATGCTGCTGCTGACCATCGCGGCGATCACCGCCTGGCTCATTGCCTGGATCTTCTAGGCGTGCGCGCCCCTGCTGTGCCCGCCGCGTTCGTCCTTGCTGCCGCGGCTGCCTGGTACCTGGCGTGCGAGGCGGCCGCGGCGGTGGCGTTCCCCGGCTACAGCTACTCGCGCAACTACATCAGTGACCTGGGCATCCCGGTGCCGGGGATATCCGGCGGCCGGGTCATCGATTCGCCCCTCGCGTGGGTGATGAACGCCGGGTTCATCGGCCATGGGGTCCTGCTTGTCCTTGGCGCATTCCTGCTGGCGCGAGCGGCACCGAGCGGATCACGCCACGCGCCATTCCTGGTGCTCGCCCTAGTGCATGGCGCGGGGATCATCCTGGTGGGAGCTTTCCCGGCCGAGCTCGATACCAGCAGTGGCGCGACGATGGGCTGGCATGTGGCGGGAGCAGTGATGGCGATCGTCGGCGGCAACCTCGCGGTGATCGCTGGTGGTGCGTTCGTGCTGCGCGGTGCCGTTCCCGGCCTGGTCCGGCAGGGGAGCGTCGCGCTCGGGATCGTGGGCCTCGCATGCCTGGTGATGCTCGTGGCGAGCCAGCAAGCGGGTTCGGGCATCGTCCTGGGCGAGGGCGCATGGGAGCGCGGCGCGGTGTACACCGTTCAGGCATGGGAATTGCTCATAGCCGGAACGATCGCGGTGCAGCACCGCGCGGGCATCGCGCGACGCGC
>NZ_JACYWE010000024.1 GCF_014841105.1 Lolliginicoccus lacisalsi | reverse complement strand
CCAGGTCGACCTCTCCACCCTCGATCTCTACCTCGCGCAGCGTCCCGCTACCGATCCTGCATCCGGATTCGCGGGCGGGCTCCGCGAAGGATGGGAGACCCTGCTTGATGCGCTCCGCTCCGCCATCATCGGCATCGGCCTGGCGCTGCCCTGGGTCATCTTCCTCGCCGCGGGCGCGGGCGTCGTCTACGGCGTGGTCCGGCTGCTGTCCCGCCGATCCAGCTAGGCAACCGACAGGACCGGGTGCAAAACGTTATATTCGGGGCAGGATCGGACCCTGTTCGAGCACCTACGATGAGGATCATGAACCTTCGGCACATGCGACGCTCCGCCCTGGTGGTCCCGGCGATCCTGATCCTGGGCATCGCGGGCTGTGGCAGCGACGATGCGGACCTGCCAGCGAGCGTGACCACGCCAGAGATGTCGCCGCAGAGCGCGGCGACCGGCGCGGACCTCCCCGACGAGGAGCCCGGCGCCACGGAGAACGTGCCGAGCGGCCCGGAGATCGAGGAGACCCCGCTGCAGCCGGCGCCGAGCAGGCCGGACAACAACACCTCCCGTGGTGGATCCGGGAGCGCGTTCTCGGGAACGCTGGGTCCCGCCGCCAAGCAATCCGGGGACGGCACCTTCCTCAGCGTCACCGGCATCCGGGTGGGCGAGCACAACGGGTTCACCCGCATCGTCGTCGACCTCGCCGGCCAGGGTGATCAGCCCGGCTACGACCTCCGCTACGTCGATGCGGCCTATGCGGCAGGCTCGGGCGACCCCATCGCGGTCAGCGGCGATGCCATCCTGGCGTTCAACGTCACGGGCTGGGGCTACCCGTTCGATACGGGCGTCGACCCGTATTCCGGGCCCAAGACGATCGGTGGCCCCGCCAGCGGATCGGTCGCCGAGATCGAGGTCGGCACGTTCAACGAGGGCGTCGCGCAGATGTTCGTGGGCGTGCGTGGCGGCCAGCGAGAGTTCACCGCCATGACCCTGACCAATCCCCCTCGCGTTGTCCTCGACATCAGCGACTAGTCCGGTCGCCGTGCCGCCGCGCCCCTGATGAGACTGTTCCTGGCCTCATACCGGCTCGGCGGGGCGGGCAGCGGGCTCGCGCGCCTGGTGCCCGAGCCCCGGCGGGCAGCGGTGGTGGCGAACGCGACGGACGCCTGGCCCGCCGCGGCGCGCGAATGGGCCGTCCGCAGCGAGATGCAGATGCTGGCGAGCGTGGGGATCACCGCGCACGAGCTGGACCTGCGGGACCACATCGGCGATCCGGAGGGGGTGCGCGCGGTCCTCGACCGGTCCGACGTGGTCTGGCTGCGGGGCGGGAACACCTTCGTGCTGCGATCCCGCCTCGCGCAGAGCGGCGCGGATGCCATCATCACCGAGCTCGTGCGGGATGGACGCATCGTCTACGG
>NZ_JACYWE010000018.1 GCF_014841105.1 Lolliginicoccus lacisalsi | reverse complement strand
CCGGCCCCGCTCGCATGCGCGCACCAGTTGCTTTGCCGCCGTGCCCCTAGGCTGAGCCGCGCCCTAGGCTGATTCGATGGGCTCGGCCGCAGCCTTGCGGGGCACAGAGACAACGGTCAGGGCCTCGCGGCCGCGGAGCTGGACCTCGCGCTCCGTCCGCCACTTGCGTGCCTCGCGCGGTCCCGCGGACTCCACGCAGTCCCCGGACGCCGCTATCCGGCCCGGAACCTTCTTCGCCTCATCGGAAAGCCGAGCAGCCTCGTTCACGGGATCCCCGATCACGGTGTACTCGAACCGCTCGTGCGCGCCCACGTTGCCAGCCACTGCCACGCCGCACGCCACACCGATCCCGGCCTCGCAATCAGGCACCTCCCGCTCGAGCCTCTTCATGATCGTTCGCGCGGCACGCAGTGCGGCGCCGGGGGCATCATCGATCTCCACGGGAGCCCCGAAGATGGCGAGCGCAGCGTCCCCCTCGAACTTGTTGATGAATCCTCCGTTGCGATCGACTTCCTCGACGACCACCGCGAAGAACCGATTGAGCAATGCCACAACCTCGGTCGGCGGCAACTGGGTCGCCAGTCTTGTCGACCCAATGAGGTCGATGAAGAACACTGCTACTGATCTTTCCTCGCCGCCTAGCTCCGCATCGTGGTCGAGCGCATGGTCGGCGACCGCGCGCCCCACATGCCGACCGAACAGATCGCGGATCCGCTCGCGCTCCCGGAGGCCTTCCGCCATCCGGTTGAAGCCCACTTGGAGGTCGCCGAGCTCGGATCCGTCGAATACAACGACCCGTGCATCGAGATCGCCCTTCTCGATCTTCCGCATGGCGTGGCGCACCACGCGCACGGGCGCGATGGTTCGCGACGTGTTCAGCAATTCCATGAATCCGCCGAAGAACAGGACGATCGCACCGAGCGCGAGGATGGAGACGATCAGTGAGGTGATCGTGGCGTCGTCGCGAATGGTGGCTGCCAGGGCGATGACCATCAAGCCGCTCACGGGAACGCCGGTGCCCACGATCCAGGAGACCATTGATCGGCTGATCGCGCCCGCGCGTCGCCCCGGGCTATCGCCGTAGGACAAGACCTCGGCCGCGACGGGCCGCAGCGCGAACTCGCTCAACAGGTAGGCGATCGCGCACACCACGATGCCCGCCGAGGCCAGCGTGAATGCCACCTTGGCGAGGATCTCGGGCTCGATGCTCCCGTACCAAACGGTGAAGACCACTAGCGCGGTGCTCCATAGCACCAGCTGGATGAACGTGAGCCGCCATGGGGTCGCGAGCGCGATACGTCGCTGGCGCTTGGTGGGGGCATCGCCGGTGCGGGACCATCGGAGATCCTTGAGGGCGCGCCGCGTTCCCCACACGATGCCCAATAGCAGTGCTGCGCCGATGAACACGGGGACGCCGACCAGGTTTGGCATAAGGAACTTGGTCTGCATGATCTCGGGGCCAGGCACCACCCAGATGATGAGCACCAGCACGATCGCGATACCGATGATGTTGGCGCTGACCAGGAAGAGGGTGAGGAGCAGTTGCACGCGAATCCTTCGCGCGGTCCGTCCCTCGTTCTCGCGTCCGAGCAGCCAGGAGCCTAGCGGTGATCGGGTGCTGGGGAGGACAGGACTCATGGTCCCAGAGTAGGGGAGCAGTGGCGCGGTCTTGGTAGGTTCGCCTTGTCGGCCCCGCGTGGCATTCGTTACCTGGCCCTCATGCACCTATTGTGGACGGGTGCGTTTAGTGATTGCTCAGTGCCAGGTTGATTATGTCGGACGCTTGACCGCTCATCTGCCGCTGGCGAAGCGGCTGCTGCTGGTCAAGGCGGACGGGTCGGTGAGCATCCATGCCGATGATCGTGCCTACAAGCCGTTGAACTGGATGAGCCCGCCCTGCACCTTGACCGAGAACGGCAACGAATGGGTCGTGGTGAACAAGGCGGGCGAGGAGCTGCGCATCACTATCGAGGATGTGGAGCTGGACGCGGCGCACGAGCTCGGCGAGGATCCCGGCCTGATCAAGGACGGCGTGGAGGCACACTTGCAGATCCTGCTCGCGGAGCATGTGGAGACCTTGGGCGATGGTTATCGCTTGGTGCGGCGCGAGTTCCCGACAGCCATCGGGCCCGTGGACCTGATGTGCCGCGATCCAGAGGGCATCAGCGTCGCGGTCGAGGTGAAGCGTCGCGGCGAGATCGATGGAGTGGAGCAGTTGACGCGCTACCTCGAGCTGCTCAACCGGGATCCCTTGCTGGCCCCGGTGCGCGGGGTGTTCGCGGCGCAGCAGATCAAGCCGCAGGCGCGGACGCTCGCGGCCGACCGGGGGATCCGCTGCCTGACCCTGGACTACGACGAGTTGCGCGGACTGAGCAGCGACGAGTATCGCCTCTTCTGACGTCCATGGTGCGCTTTCTCACGCCACCAAGGTCGGTGTGACCATTCGGGTGCTGGGTCCAGGCCGGATAGACTGATTCCCATGCCGCGCCGGAACACGCCCCAGCGGAACCCAAGCCAGCGACGTCGGTCGGGGCGTCGCTCCGGTACTGACGACGCGCGGCCGCTGGGCAACCAACTGGGCCACCACTCGCTGGGCCTCTCGGCTCCGCGTGCTGAGCACGGTTCCCCGAAGGGCTGGGGCGACGATGAGTTCCTGGTGCGGGATGTGCCGGGCAGTGCCGCTACCAAGGACTATCGCTGTCCTGGCTGTGATCAGATCATCGTGCAGGGTTCGGCGCACGTCGTGGCGTGGCCGAGCAGGCCCGGTGGCGCCGAGGACCGGCGTCACTGGCACCGCGGATGCTGGAACAGGCGCGCGACCCGCTCGGTGACCAGGAAATGGTCGTGATCGAAGCAGATCGCGCGCCTGTCGCAGGCCGTTAGCTCGTACTACTCGCCGGACCGCGAATCGTCGTCGGACTCGAACGGATCCTGCATCTCGCCGGTCGTCTCGCCATCGGTGGCGTAGCGGCGGGTGTTGCGGGAATTGTCGTCGATGGCATCATCGGCCGCGCTGCGCGCGCTGGTCTCGGAGTCGGTCTTGCCGAGCACACCAGGGAAGGCGTCGAACTGCTCCCGAACGCTGGCGATCTGCTTGAGCAGGTGATCCCGGACGGAGCCGAGCTCATCCACGATCTCGGTAGCGCGAGCGATGCGCGTGTTCGCGTCGCCCGTGGCCTCGTTGATCACATCCTCGGCCTCGGCGTGGGCCTCGTTGACGGTGCGGTCGGCCTCGCGGCGCGCACGGGCACGAAGCTCCTCGATCTCGCGGAGCGCCGCGGTGCGCTTCTCCGACATGGTGGCGTTGAAGTCCTCGAGCTCCTGGCGCTGCTGCGCGGCGGTCTCGGCCTCGATCTGGCGACGCTTGGCCTCGGCGCCCTCGACGATGCGCTCGGCCTCGCTGCGCGCACGGGCGAGGGTTTCCTTCTGCTCCGCCTCGAGGCGGGCGCGTCGCTGCGTCCACTCCTCGTACTCTCGCTTCTGCCGCGTCTCGAGCTCATGCGCGTTCTGCTCGGCGATCGACATCGTCTCGGCAGCGTCGGCACGGGCCTGCTCGCGCGTCTCGGTGGCCTCGTCAGCAGCCAGGCGCATCATGCGGGCGATGCGATCGCTGACATCCGCCGCCGACGTGGGCGCGGTCGCGAGCTGGTCCACATCCTCGCGCAGCGCCTGGATCTCGGCGCGTGCCTCATCGAGCTGGTAGGCGAGATCATTCGCCTGGGCGGCGATGGCATCGCGATCCGCCGCGGTGACGCGGATCTCCGCGTCGATCCGGCTCAGGTGCTCATGGACCTCGGTGCGATCGTAGCCACGCATCGCAATGCTGAACATCGTGCTGTGGGGGGTAGCTTCGGTGGTGCGCGCCATCGTTATCAGCCTCTATCGTGCGGTGCGCTTCCGTCCCGGGGAAGCCGCTGTCACTGGATCTGGTGAACACAGTGTGCACGTCATGGCTGTTATTGGTGGTGTGGCGCGCCGTGGGCGGGCTCAACAAGTTCGACGAGGATGCCGCCCGCGTCCTTGGGATGGACGAAGTTGATCCGCGAGTCGGCGGTACCGCGGCGGGGCTCGTCATAGAGCAGGCGGACGCCGAGCCCGATCAGATGCTCGGATACGGCGGCGAGGTCGGTGACGCGGTACGCGAGCTGCTGCATGCCGGGGCCGTGGCGATCCAGGAACTTCTTGATGGTAGAGCTGTCATCCAGGGGCGCGAGCAGCTGGATCGCGGTCGCCGCGGTGAGGTCGGTGCCCTGCGCCGCAGGGACGAGCATTGCCTCCTCGACGCCTTGTCCGTGGTTGGTCTCGCGATGGCCCACAACGAACCCGAAGGTGCGGCCGTACCACTCGATGGCCACGTCGAGGTCGGCCACCGCGATACCAACGTGGTCGACCGCCGTGATCAAGGAACCGATCTCAGGTGTGGACAGCATGTGTTGACGTTATCGTCGCGCTGCCAGGATTGCCCAATCCACGTGATGGACGCCACACGGAGGCGGCGGGCGCGGTGGCCCGGTAGTCTTGCGGGGCGCGGGAACGTGGACCCGTCAGGCATCGTCCACCCCTCGCCCCACACGCTGAGACTCGTCAGGAATGCGGAGGTTCGGATGACAACGTCGGTCATCGTCGCAGGTGCACGCACGCCCGTGGGCAGGTTGCTTGGCTCGCTCAAGGGGCTGAGCGCCGCCCAGCTCGGTTCGATCGCCATCGCCGGCGCGCTGGAGAAGGCGGGTGTCGCTGCCTCCGATGTCGACTACGTCATCCTCGGCCATGTGCTCCAGGCCGGCCAGGGCCAGCTGCCCGCGCGCCAGGCCGCAGCGGGCGCTGGCATCCCCATGAGCGTGCCGTCGGTCAACATCAACAAGGTGTGCCTCTCGGGGCTCAACACGATCGCCATGGCCGACCAACTCATCCGTGCCGGCGAGGTGGAGATCGTTGTCGCGGGCGGCATGGAATCGATGAGCAACGCTCCGCACCTGCTGCTCGGCAGTCGCGAGGGCACCAAGTTCGGCGATACCAAGCTCGTCGACCATATGGCGTTCGACGGCCTTCGCGATCACTTCACCGATGAGGCCATGGGCAAGCTCACCGATGACCGCAATGACTCCGACAAGGTCTCGCGCGAGGAGCAGGACGCGTTCGCCGCGGATTCCCACCAGCGGGCCGCTCGCGCCTGGGAGTCCGGGGTGTTCAAGGACGAGGTGGTTCCCGTGGAGATCCCCCAGCGCAAGGGCGATCCCGTGGTGTTCGACCGCGACGAGGGAGTGCGCGGGGATACGACCGCGGAGTCGCTCGGCAAGCTGCGCCCGGCGTTCCGCAGGGACGGGACCGTCACGGCGGGCAACGCTTCCCAGATCTCCGACGGTGCTGCCGCGGTCGTTGTGATGAGCAAGGAGAAGGCCGAATCGCTGGGACTGGCCTGGCTGGCCGAGATCGGGCCGCACGGCATGTCCGCCGGGCCTGACTCGACGCTGCAGTCGCAGCCGGCGCTGTCCATCGCCAACGCCTGCGCGAAGGCTGGCCTCGAGCCGACCGAGCTCGATCTCGTGGAGATCAACGAAGCGTTCGCTGCGGTCGGACTGGTCTCGGCGCGCGAGCTTGGTGTCAGCACCGATCGCGTCAATGTCAACGGTGGCGCGATCTCGATCGGTCACCCGCTCGGCATGTCGGGCGCGCGGATCGTGCTGCACCTGGCGCTCGAGCTCCAGCGCCGCGGCGGTGGCGTCGGGGCCGCGGGACTGTGCGGCGGTGGCGGCCAGGGCGATGCGCTGATCGTGCGAGTGCCCGCCTGAGCCTGGCTCGGCTGTCTGCGGCGCGGGCTGCGCGAGGCGGCGCGGGCGGTGCGAGGCGGCGCGGGCGGTGCGAGGCGGCGCGAGTCGGCGCGAGGCGGCGCGGGCTGCAAACGCGATAGAAGTTGCCGGAATCCCGGGGCAACTCGGTAGTTGTCAACCTGTTTGAGACAGGTTGGTGTTGATT
>NZ_JACYWE010000008.1 GCF_014841105.1 Lolliginicoccus lacisalsi | reverse complement strand
CTCCGCTCGCGGCGACGGTATCGGGAACCCAGCAGGCAAATGGTGATCCAAGTCGCTGGCAGTTCCGCGCGACAGTGGTCGCGAGCCGGCTCTTCACCGCCACGGTCTGCTTCTCCCCGTCCGCTTGATCCGTCACCGGCAGGGCTCGGGAGTCAGTTCCCGAGCCCTGCCGGTTCCACGTCGGGAGCAATTGGCGTCCGGTCGACCTCGGGCCAGTGTGACACGAAGGGAAACGGTAGTGAATCGCCCCACGATTTGTCTCTGCATGATCGTGAAGAATGAGGCTGGGGTCATCGAGCGTTGCCTAGCGTCGGTGAAGCCCCTCATTGATTTCTGGGTGATCTCGGATACGGGCTCGACGGATGGCACGCAGGGGATCATCCGGGATTTCTTCGCTGACGTGCCGGGTGAGCTGCACGAGGACGAGTGGGTTGACTTTGGGCACAATCGTTCCTTGAACGTGCGGCATGCGCGCGGCAAGGCCGATTATCTGCTGCTGATCGATGCAGACATGGTGGTGCGGGTCGAGGGTCCGTTGCCGGAGCTTGGGGCGGATAGCTTCATGATTCAGCACGCGGGTGAATTGCTGTATCGCAACCGCAGGCTGGTGCGCGGCGATATTGATTGGCGCTACGTGGGTGCGACGCATGAGTACATCACTGCCGATCGTGCCGTGAGCGCTAAGAACCTGGACGCATGGGTGGTCGAGCATTTCGCCGATGGCGGTTCCCGGGCGGACAAGTTCGATCGGGATGCAAGGCTGCTGCAGCAGGATATCGATCGTGATCCCGGGAACGCCCGTGCTGTGTTCTATCTGGCACAGACGATGCGGGACATGAAAAACACGCAGCAAGCCATTGACTTGTATTCGCGGCGGGCGTCGATGGGGGGCTGGGCCGAGGAGGTCTATTTCTCGTTGCTGCAGGTCGGGGTGCTCGAGGCTGATCGTGGCAACTGGGGCGCGGGGATGGATGCGCTTGTTCGAGCGTGGGAAGCCCGGCCGCAGCGCTCGGAGGCTTGCTACGAGCTCGCGTCACGATTGCGAGCCAAGGGGCATTACCAGGCTGCCCACGCGTTCGCGATTGCTGGCCTGGGGCGACCCATGCCCGACGATGTGCTTTTCATGAGTCCTTGGGTCTATCGCTGGGGATTGCTGTTCGAGTTCTCCATCACGGCCTATTGGGTGGGGGATCGTGCGGCCTCATTGCGGGCGTGCGATCAACTGCTGGCAATGGACGAGCTGCCAGCGCGCTTCCGGGAGCAGACCCTGCGAAATCGTGAGTTCGCCGCCAAGCCCGCTGCCTAGGAGGTCGACTTCCTCGCGCCACGCTCCTCGGTGCTTCGTGCCAGGATGTAACCATGCCCCATGGTGACGGTGGGTCGATCGCCGGCTTGTTCGACACCCTGGGTGGCCAGCCGCCCGGGGTCGTTGCGCTGATCCTGTGCGGGCTACTTATCATCCAGACGACGTTCCTCGTCGGCCTGCTGCTGCCGGGCGACCTGTCCCTCGTGCTGGCGGGGATGAGCGTGTCCGGTCCTGCGGAGTGGGCTATCGTCGTCGGCGGTGGCCTGGTGGGCTGCGTGATCGGCGCTTCCGGCTCATACTTGCTGGGCTCGCGGTGGGGGCCGGGGATCCGCCGCTCGCGCCTGGGCCGAATGGTGGGGGAGAAGCGCTGGACGCGCGCGGAGAGCTACCTGCAAGGCACTGATGGCGGACCGACGATCATGGTGGCGGTGTTCATCCCGGTCGTGTTCGCGCTGACCCCGTTCACCGCGGGCGCGCTGCGGGTGCCGTACCTGGTGATGATCCGCTGGTGGGCACTGGGAAGCCTGGGCTGGGTCGCGATCTATGTGACGCTGGGCGCCGTTGCGGGAGAGCTGGCTCGCCGCTATCCGGGCTGGTCGGTGCTGTTCGTCACGGGCACGGTGGTGCTGATAGTCCTGCTGGCGGGCACGTTCCGGCACAAGGCGCACCAGTCGGCCCGCCCGCAGTAGGAGATTCTGTCAGTGCTTCTTGACAGCGGCGAGCACGTCCTTGACCGGTGGGTAGTGGCCGAGGGTGTGGCCGCGGTGAAGCAGCGTGATGGTGCCGTCAGCGCCGAGGATCGCGAGGCCGGGGGCCTGGAGCGGATGCCCGGTGATCTTGCCCTGCCGTGCCTTGAGCGCGGCCTTCGCGTAGCGCCACCACGTCTCGGGGCTGAGCATCATCCACCAGTGGATCCGGGTGATGTCGAGGGCCTTGTACAGGGTGAGGTCTGGGTCGAGGAGGAGGGGGAAGCGCACGCCGTTCTCGATGAGGTGGCGGGCCTGGTAGTCGGCGGCACCGCCGACGCCAATGACGTCGGCCCCCGCATCGGTGAAGTCGTCGAGGTGCTCGCTCATCTCCTTGAGGTAGGCCTGGCAGGGCATGCAGCCGTAGTAGCGGACCATGACGATGACAGTGGGGCGGGTGAGCAGCGCATCGAGCTCGATGGGCTCGTCGTCGATGCTGCGGAGCGTGATGCCGGTGACGCGGTCGCCGACCTTGGCCTGGGTCTCCACGTTGGGATCCTCCTCGGGGGTGTTATCTCTGGGGCTGCCAATCCTGGGTGGCGGGTGCCGCGATGGGAACCCGGCCGGGGTCCCGTGCTATTCCCAGGATGACGTGGCGTGCCTCTATCGGCACGTCGATCGAGATGCGGGATCCGGGAGGGAAGGGCTGGGCGAGATCAACCTCTGCCCACACGCTGGCTCCCCCTGCATCGGGGTCGATCCGCAGCCGCTGCCGCGCTCCCATCACGCGGGCTTCCGTGACGGTCCCGGAGATGGCCGCACCGGCGGTTCCAGCCGAGTGGACACGCACGCTCTCATGCCGGAACACCAGGGTCCCGGGTCCCGGGGGCAGCTCCCCGCTGACCTCGTGTTCCCCGAGGGCGCTGCGGTGCACCATGCCGTGGCCGTGCCGGTGCAGCGTCCCAGGCATTGCGTTGAGCCCGCCCATCATGCGGTGCACGGCAAGGGTGGCCGGGCGGGTGTAGATCTCGCGCGGCGCGGCCACCTGCGCGNTGCGGTGCACGGCAAGGGTGGCCGGGCAAAAAACCGGGCCTCGAGCAGCACCGCGATCCGATCGGACAGCACGGCCGCCTCCTGCTGATCGTGGGTCACCAGCACGATCGTCGGCCGTAGCTCGGCCCGGACCTGCCGCAGCAGATCATGCATCTCGCTGCGCAGCGTGGGATCGAGCGCGCTGAACGGCTCGTCGAGCAGCAGCACCCGCGGCGTGGCGGCAAGTGCCCGCGCGAGAGCCACCCGTTGTGCTTGCCCGCCGGAGAGGGCGCCAGCGCGCCGGTGCGCGAGCTCCCCTAGTTGCACGACGTGCAGGTAGTCGCGGGCGTGGTCGCGTGCTGCCCGTCGGCCTTTCCCGGCCGCGCGTGCGGCGAAGGCGACATTGTCGAGCACATCGAGGTGCGGGAACAACAAGGGTTGCTGGAACATCATCGAGACGCCCCGCTGCTCGGCTGGGACCTCGCTCATGTCCCGGTCGGCGAGAAGGATCGTGCCCCGCGTCGCGGTGTCGAGGCCGGCGATGATCCGCAGGATCGTGGACTTGCCCACCCCGGAGGGACCGAGCACAGTGACGCATTCCCCGGCCTCCACATCGAGGGAGACATCATCAAGCACCACGTGCCCGTCGAACGACTTGCCCAGGTGGTCGAGGCGCAGTGCCACGCTCATGATCGGCGTCCTCTCACGGCTAGCAGGGCAACGAGCAAGAGCAACGGAGGCAGCACAGCGCCCACCGAGAGCGCTGCGGTGATGGGCTGGTTCCCGGTGCCCGAAGCATAGGAACCCACCAGCACCGGCACCGTCACCAGGCGACCGCCCCCGATCAGCAGCGTCACGATGTAATCCGTCCAGCCGACGAGGAATGCCAGGAAGGCCGCGGTCGCTACGGGAGCCGCCAGCAGCGGGCCCTGCACATGGAGCATGACGAACCAGCGTGAGGCGCCCAGCACGCGGGCCTCCTCCTCGAATCGCACGTCGTAGGCGCCGAAGCCCACCCGCATCACATAGGTGGTGTAAGGGATCGCGAGGACCGTCAGGATCAGCACAACACCGGGGAAGGCAGGAACGCCGAGGCGCAGGAACAGCACGTCAAGGCCCATCGCCACCGCGAACGGCGGGAACGCCAGGGGCGCGAGCAACAGCGCCGCCACCACACCGCGCCCCGGCACCCGATGCAGCGCCAGGGCTCGTCCCGCCAGGATGCCCGCCGGCGTGGCCAGCGCTGCCACGCATGCCCCGAGCAGGGTGGATGCCACGAATGCGCTGCCCGCGCCCGCCTCGATCGCGGTGCGCGCGCCACGCAGCCCCCATTCCTGCGGCAGCACAGCGGGGAACGCCCACCGGTTCGCCAGCGCCCACAGCACCAGCGGCACGAGCGGCAGCGCGAACCACGCCACCAGGAGCCAGCGTCCCGGCACCCATCTGCGCGGTCGGGCGCGCGCGGTCACCGCCACAGCGACGACCTCCGCGCCAGCACCAGCGCGATCGCCAGCACCGTCACCGACAAGACGCTCGACACCAGCGCCGCTGCCGCCGCATCCGGCCGGGAAGCCAGATCGATCGAGGAGAAGACCCGCACCGCCAGCACCGGCAGCGGCTCGGGATACGGCCTGCCCAGCAGCAGCGGAACCTCCACCGAACCGAACGAGTACACAAAAGTGATCATCGCCGCCGCAGCGAGCGCCGGGGCAGCGAGAGGCAGGGTGACCAGCCGGAACCGTGTGGCCCGCCCCGCGCCCAGCGTGGCCGCGAGATCGGAATAGCCCTCGATGCGGGTAGCCAGCGTGCCCGCCACCACGATCGCCACGAACGCGGATTCCTTCCAGGCGAACTCCAGGATCACCGCGACCCACCACGGCCCGCCCACGAGCTGCGGCCACTGCGAGCCTTCGATGCCCAGCAACCGGGGCAGCAGCCCGGAGTCCGCGATGAGCAGCCCGATAGCGGCGGCACCGATCAAGTGCGGCACCGGCACCGTCACCGCAGCGAGCACCGCGACCACCCGGCCCCGCGCGGCGATGGCGATGCCGGCGGCCAGCCCCACGATCACCGCGAGGATGGTCGACGCCGCTGCGATCCACAGCGATACCAGCGTTGCGCGCGCGAGATCGTCGGCTTGACCGGTGAACGCGCCCGCGCTTAGCGCCGGCTCGCCCACCAGGGGCATCAGTCCGAGGGCTTGCAGCGCCGCAGTGCCCAGGCCTGCCCCGAGCACGAGCGCCACGGGGATGCATGCGGGAGCCAGGAGCAGCACCGGGCGCATGCGAGGCTACTGCCCGGCGAGCACGGACCGCCGCCAGCCCTCATCGAGCGCAGGAACCCACGCCGTCTCCAGCTCGGGCCGCGCGTTGCGGGACAGCTCCTCGTACGGCGGCACGATCGGCGACGAGGGAAGGGACTCGAACGCCTCCCGGTCCGCCGCGCTCAGCCGGTCCAGATCGAGCACCGTGAATTGCCCCCACACCTCCGGCTTGGCCTTGCTCAGCTGCTGGGCCGGGGAGAGAGCGACGTTCGCCGCCACGCGGGCGCCCGCGGTGTTGCCCGAGGTAGAGGGAATGGCGAGGAAGCTCGCGTTGCCCACTGTGCCCTCGTCCAGGGTCAGCACACGCGTCGTCGGCGGGAAAGTACCGTTTGCCACGCGCTCGGTCAATGTCGCGGGGCCGTAGGTCATGGTCATGTCCACCTGCCCGTCGGCGAAGAGCTGATTGAGCTCCTCGACATCCTGCGGATAGGTGCGGCCCTCCCGCCACAGCGACGGCGCGAGATCGTTGAGCTCGGTGAACAACGCGGGCGCGTGCTCGTCGTAGGCCTCGTCGCTGTGCTGCAGCGGCACATCCTCGGATACGCGTGTGAGCACTTCCCGGATGAACACTGAGCCGGTGAAGTCTGGTGGCGCCGGGTAGGTGAAGCGACCGGGATCGGCGCGAGCCCAATCGAGCACCCCCTCGAGCGTCGTGGGTGGCTCGGCGATGCGTGCCTCGTCGTAGACGAGCGTGAACTGGGCCTTGTGCCAGGGGGCCTCGCAGCCATCGACGGGCGTGCCGAAATCAGACAGCAGCAGCGGATCATCCGGATCGGTGTACTCCATGCTGGGCAGGTCCGAGGTCCAGTCGCACAGCCACGCTCCGGCCTGCTTGCCGGTGGCGAAGTTGTCGCCGTTGACCCAGACGAGGTCGATCTCGCCATCAGTGATGCCGGCCTGCCGCTCGGCGAGGATGCGGTTCACCGCGTCCCCCGTGTCGGAGACCGGTACGCGCCGCAGGGTCACCCCCTGCTCGGCCACCGCCGGAGCGAGGATCTCGTCGACATACCGGTTGCCCTGCTCATCGCCGCCCCACATCCACAGCGACACCGTCTGCCCCTGCGCGGACTCGACGACCTCGTCCCAGCTCCCCTCGGTGGGGGTCGGTGCCTCCGAGGAGGGAGCAGAACAAGCAGACAGCATCACCGCGCTCGCGGTCGCTGTCGCCGCGAGCATCCATCCGGTTCGGTGTCGCCTCGTCCTCATCGTTGCTCCTGACATCCTTGCTCCGTCATCGCTCCTGTGCTCCGGCCCATCGATTGTGGCGGGAGCAACACTTCGCCGGGAACACTATGGGTAGTTCGGAGCATTCCCGTTACAGGACTGCCCATCTGAGAGGACCACTGTGAAAGATCCAGCCCGGCGCACCACGCTCATCAAGCTCGCGATGCTTGCGGTGCTGCTCGCCGTCGCCACGATCATTGCTCTCACCGTGAACGTGCCCGGGCCGGAGGAGATCCGTGACCGGGTCGCGGCGGCCGGGCTGCTCGGGGTGGCGGTCTTCGTGCTCGCCTACGCCGGGCTCAGCCTCACCCCGGCCCCGGCCAGCGTGTTCAGCATCGCCAGCGGGGTGCTCTTCGGTTTCGTCGGCGGCGCGCTGGTGGTGTTCGCCGCCGCCATGATCGCCGCCACCATCGCCTACGGGATCAGCCGCTACCTCGGCGCGGAGGCCCTCGCCCGGTACGGCGGCGACCGCACCGCGCGAGCCGTGGCGTTCCTCCGCGAGCGCGGACTGGTATCGGTGCTGCTCGCCCGGCTCATCCCGCTGTTCCCGTTCTGGCTGGTCAACTACGCGGGCGGGCTCAGCGGCATCACGTTCCGCCACTACACCCTCGGCACCGCCATCGGCATAATCCCGGGCGTGCTCAGCTACGTCGCGCTCGGCGCTTTCGGCACCGACCCGCTCTCCTGGCCCTTCCTCGCCGCCATCGCAGCCTTCCTCGTTCTCACCCTCGCCGGTAGCTACTCCGCTCGTCGCATGCGGAGCAGCAAGCCCATGCTCGCGGAAGGGGCCGGCCATGCTTGACGCCCCGCTGCGCGCCCGCCTCGATGCGCCGCTGGCCCGGGCAGCGAAGGCACTGGACCGGTCGTGGATCAGTCCCGACCGGATCACCACGGCCGGCCTGGTGCTGGGGCTCGGCAGCGCCGCCACCGCCGCCCTGCAGCTCTGGGCGATCGCCCTGCTGCTCTGGCTGATCTCCCGGCTCGCTGACGGGCTCGACGGGCCGCTCGCCCGGCTGCGCGCCCAGCGCTCCGGCACCGAAAGCGGCGCGGGCGGGTTCTACGACATCACTGCCGACTTTGTCGTCTACGGCACCACCGTTGTCGGTGTCGCGATCGGCGCGTCCGCCGCCTACGACGTCTCGCTCTGGCCATTCCTGCTCGTGCTGCTCGCCTACTACCTCAACGGGGCCGCGTTCCTCGCGTTCTCCTCCATCGCCGAGCGCCACCACCGCACTCTCGACGACGGACGCTCCCTGTCCTTCCTCGGCGGCCTCGCCGAAGGCACCGAGACCATCATCGTCCACAGCCTCTGGCTGATCCTGCCCATGCTCGCCTGGCACATCGCCATCGGCTGGGCGGTGATCGTCGGCATCACCGCGGCCTGGCGCATCCATGCGGGGTACCGGGCGCTGCGGTAGCTGTTGCCGCTGGTGGTGGGCCGGTGCCGCGCGGTGGTGCCGTGCGGTGGTGCTTGGCCGCGCGGCGAGTGTGCTGGGCGGCGAGTGTGCTGGGCGGCGAGTGGAAACTTTTCCCGCTGTGAGCGGGAAAAGTTTCCACTAGCGCGGGCGAAGGGGCCAGCGCGAGGCGCGGCACCCCGCGGGAATGCGCGCGGACAGCCAGCGCGTTCCCGGAGCGAGACAACAGATCAAGACCTGCCGCAATCGAGGCCGAGGAAACCATGACCGAGCCCGCTGTGACGTTCTACTGGCGTCCCGGATGCCCCTTCTGCACGTCGCTGCGGGCCCGGCTGCAACGCCTCGGCATCCCGCTCGACGAGCGCAACATCTGGCAGGACGAGGAAGCCGACCGGGCAGTGCGCGCCGCCAACCGCGGCAACGAGACCGTCCCCACGGTGGTGGTGGGTTCCACGACGCTCACCAATCCCTCGCCGAAGCAGGTGCTGCGGGCCGCGCGCGCCCAGTACCCGGGGGCATACCCAGGTGCCGACGAGGGCCCGGCGGAGGGGCACCGAACGGGGCGCGACTCCTGGCTGCTCGTGCTCCTGCCGGCCATCGCGATCATCCTGCTCTGGCTCGTGCTCGCGGTCGCCCGGCCCGAGGCGACGTTCCACCTCGCGCCCCTGCTCGTCGCCGGGATCCCCGCGTGGATCGCGAGCCGACCGGGAGGCAGCGCGGAGCGCGCGTTCATCCTCGCCAGTGCTGCGGCTGGCGGGGCGATCACGATCATCGCCGCGACATTCCTCGAGCAGCTCGGGATGCTCGCCGGCCCCGCTCTGCTCGGCCTGCCGAACGCATGGACGGAAGCAGTCATCCTCGCGCTCGCGGGCAGCGTCCTCAGTGGCCTGTTCGGTGTGTGGCGGTCGCGCGCCTGACGCGCCATGCGGCCTCGTCCCGTGCCGCCTCGTGCCGCGCCGTGCCGCCAGTGCCGTGCCACCGTGCCGCCGTGCCGTGCCGCCTCGTGCCGCGCCGCCAGTGGAAGCTTTTCCTCCCTGGCGCGGGAAAAGTTTCCACTGGCGAGGGGCCAGGGCGCGGTGACCGGCCCGAAATCGAGGCTAGGCACCAGCGAGGGGCCAGCGCGGCCACGGACCAACGGGCCAGGCTCTAGGCTTGGAGGCATGCTGAGCCGCCCGTACCGCGAATGCGTCGTCGCCGATCGATTCGTTCTGGTCCTCGATAACCGGGTCCTCGAGGTGTTCGACCGGGGCGGTGTTTCGCGCCGCTGGCATGTGCTGCACCTCGGGGTGACCGCGCGGCGAACCCGCACCGGCTTGGAGATCGTGGTGGGCGCCCGCTCGGACGAAGGAGGGCTCGAGCCAACGAGCAAGCCCGTCATGATCGACGTGCCGGAGGAAGAGTCAGCGCGCGTCGAGGAGTTCTTCGACGAGGTCAAGCGCGCCCGCGAATAGGGAGATCGCGCAGCCTGCCGGCTGGTGCCGCGCATGTGCTCGCGGAGGAACGCGCGAGCCCCGCGCCAGCATGGTTGCGGTGGCGCGGGGCAGCGGGATAGGGGCGGAGCTGGCCTAGCGGTGGGCGCGACGGGCCGCGAGGGGCAGCAGCACCAGCGCGAGCACCACGCCGAACAGAATGTGCTCGGCGATGAACGTCGGGTAACCGACCATCGTGGCCATGTCGCGGATCGGGTCCCCGCCGCCGAGGATCGACGCGGTCAGCGGGAGCAGCAGCCAGGCGCTCGCGGCGAACACGACGAAGCCGTAGACAGCGCCGGCGACGGTGAGCACCGCGCCGCGCAGCGCAGCCACCTTGGCGATGGCCGCGAAAACAATGCCGTAGCCCGCGCCGACCATCATGTGCACCAGCGCGCCGACGATTGCCGGGCCCACGATGAAGACGAAGTTGTTGCCCTCCATCGCGGATTCCATGGATTGCATCATCGCGTCACCAGAAATGACGGAGGATGCGATGTGGTAGAGCGGGGTGAAGAATCCGACGCCCTGATAGGTGGCGGCCGCCGTCATCGCAAAGGCAGCCATCGCCAGGGAAGCAATGACACCAGCAATCGCACCGGTCACGGCCCACTTTCCCCATCCTGCGGTGGTCGTTCCGCGCGCGGCGGCATGCGGGGTGTGCGTGGTCATGTCTGTTCTCCTTCGGTTGGTCCACGACCGTTCCTGGTCGTACGAAACCGAAACCCGCCAGGTGTCACTCGCCATTCCGGTTTGGGCGAGTTTTTTTGCACGGAACTTTCAGGATCCGGAAAGGCGCAGAGGCGTCATGGCCGCAGTTTCTTGGGATGCCAGCCGCGCGGTGCGGTCGTTTCTCCCGGCCGGGCTCTCGTAGTGTCGGGCTTCGTGCTGTCCCCTGCTCCGCGACGGTCGTCGAATCGGCCACCCGCGCCTTGGCCATCAATGCCGACCCTGCCCCCGTCCCCGGCAGCCTCTCCGCCCCAGACCGCCAGCGCCGCTACCGCGCAATCCTTAGCCAGCCGCGCCGCAGCGACGACAATGCCCCCATCGCGCGCTGGGCGCGAGGGGATTCGAGCTGCTCGCGAGTGTCCGCAAGCGCGGCGTTCCATATGCCGTCGTTGTAGGTCGGGTATGGGTGCATCGTGGCCGCGAGATCGCGGGCGCGCAGTCCGAGCTTCACGGCAAGCGTTACCTCGCCGATGGTCTCGCCCGCGCGGGGGCTCACTACCGTGCCGCCGATGATCCGTGACTTGCGGTCGAGGATCAGTCGTGAGAAGCCGTCGGTGGAGTGCTCGGTGATTGCCCGGTCGAGGTGGTCATGGCTGATCGTGTGGGCCGTCAAGCGGCTCGCCTCATGCGGGTCGCTCACTCCCACTGACGCGACCTCGGGATCGGTGTAAGTGACTCGTGGGATCCCGGTGGTCCCAGCCTTGCGGCGGAGGCCAAGCACCGCGTTGCTCGCGGCGATGCTGCCGAACGAGCCAGCGGCGTGGGTGAACTGGGGGAGCGGAGTGACGTCTCCTGCGGCCCAGATGCGTGGATTGGTGGTGCGCAGCGTGGGCGAAACGATGACCTGGCCACGATCGTTGGTGCGGACACCAATCTCCTCGAGCCGGAGCCCGGAGGTGCGGGCCGCGCGGCCCACGCTCACCAGCACCCGGTCGAAATCGACCACCGTGCCATCGGCCAATCGCGCCCGCGAGTCCGCGATGCTCTCCACGGATGCGCCCGCAACCACAGTCGCTCCATCATTCTTGAGCGAGCGCGCCACGATCCGCGACGCGTCCTCGGGCTCGCCCATCAGGATGCGCGGCGCGGCCTCAACGATCGTGACAGTGGAGCCGAGCCGCGCGAATGCCTGACCGAGCTCGCAGCCGATGCTTCCCCCTCCGATCACCAGGAGCCTGGGAGGCAGGTCCTCGATGTCCCAGATGGTCTCGCTGGTCAACGGCGCATGATCCGCGAGGCCTGGGATCGGGGGCAGCACGGGCGAAGCCCCGGTGGCGATGACTGCCTGGCGGCACCGGATGGGATCGCCATCGACCAGCACCGTGTTGCCGGTGGAAAACTCGGCGTGGCCTGAGCGCACCTCGATGCCCTCGGACTCCAGGGCCTCCGGGGTATCGATCGGCTCGATCGCGGAGATCGCCGAGCGCACATGATTCATCACAGCGGCGAAGTCCACCGCTGGCTCGCCGAAATGCACCCCCAGGCTCGTGGCACGACGCGCGGCAGCCACATGATGGGCCGCAGCGAGCAATGACTTCGACGGCACGCATCCCGTCCACAAGCAGTCCCCACCCGTGCGGGCGGACTCGATCAGTAGCGCGCTGGCACCAAGCTTGACTGCCGTTTTCGCGGCCACCATTCCTGCCGCTCCGCCGCCGACGACCACGAGGTCATGGACATCGTGGGTGCTGCTCATTGGGCCTCCCGGCGGGTCATCGATCATTTCCTGCGCTCGGACCAGGGCAGAACCAGGCAACGGCCAAGCGGGCGGGCAAGGCAGACTAGGAAGCAGCAGCCAGCCCCCACCACAGCCTGCCAGTTCTACGCCAACGTGCCAGTTCAACCAATGATCTAGGGAGCCCCGTGCCGCCCACGTTCCCATCCAAGTACACCGTATCCGCCCGCTTCTACGACGCGATCTCCGCCGAATGGCCGATCTACGGCGCGGGCCGCGCGGCAGCTATCCCGTTACTCCACCTTGAGGCT
Organism: Lolliginicoccus lacisalsi; assembly: GCF_014841105.1. Taxonomy (GTDB): domain Bacteria; phylum Actinomycetota; class Actinomycetes; order Mycobacteriales; family Mycobacteriaceae; genus Lolliginicoccus; species Lolliginicoccus lacisalsi. The sequence continues at coordinate 193,659 of NZ_JACYWE010000008.1, read as the reverse complement.
GGCGCCTGGGTCCTCGACGTCGGGTGCGGTACCGGGCTGAACTTTCCCTGGCTGCAGCGCCGCATCGACCCGAGCGGGCTCATCGTAGGCGTCGACGTGAGCACGCACATGCTCGAGCAGGCCCGTCGCAAGGTGCGTTCGCGGGGCTGGTCGAACGTGCAAGTCCTCGCGGGGGACGCGACCACGGCGACCGCTGCGCGATTGCGCGAACCGATCGATGGCGCGGGCTACGACGCCGCTATCGCCACCTACGCGCTGTCGCTCATGGACGACTGGCCGGCAGCGCTCGCCACCATGGCCGCCGCTTGCCGACCGGGCGCGCGCCTCGCGATCGTCGACATGCAGCCACCGCAGGGCCACGCCGCGCTGTGGTCACCGCTCGCCAGACTGGCCTGCCGCGCGGGCGGATCCGACATCCACGCCCGCCCCTGGACTCTGCTCGACCACTACTGCGAGGACATCACGGCCCGAAGCGTGCGTGGCGGGCATATCCAGGTAAGGGTCGGGACCGTGCGGTAGCGGGTGCGGTGGCTGTGGGGCGAGGTCTACCGCTGGGAGTGGAAACTTCTCCTGGTTGAGGCGGGAAAAGTTTCCTCTAGAGAAAGATGGCCGAGCCGGGATGGGGCGCGACTACGCATGACCGCGGGTGCCCTGGCGCTCACGCCCATACGCCGGCAGCTCCAGCTTGCTCGCCGCTGCCGCATCCACGACGAACGTCGCGCGCGGATGCCATTGCAGGATCGACGCCGGGCACCGGGCGGCCAGCGGGCCCTCCACGGCGGCAGCGACCGCGGGTGCCTTGCGCGCGCCCGTCGCGATGAGCACGATCTCGCGGGCCTCGCTGATCGTTCCCAGGCCCTGGGTGAGCGCCAGCTGTGGCACGTCATCGAGGTGATCGAAGAACCGGCTGTTATCCATCCTCGTCTGCTCCGCGAGCGCCACGACACGAGTGCGGCTCGACAGCGAGGACGGCGGCTCGTTGAACCCGATGTGCCCATTCGTGCCGATGCCGAGGATCTGCAGATCGATGCCCCCGTGCGTGGTGATCAGGTGGTCGTAACGATCAGCCTCGGCGATGAGATCGGCGGCATCACCTCGGGGGCCCTCGATGCGACTATCCGGGATGCCCGCGGCCTCGGTGAGATCGCGGCGGATCACCTGGTGGTAGGACTCCGCATGCCCGCGCGAAAGGCCCACATACTCATCAAGCAGGAACACCCTCGCGTGGCCGAAGGAGAGCTCGCCGCGCTGTGCCCGCTGGGCGAGCTCCTGGTAGGTGGGGACTGGCGAGGATCCCGTCGCGACGCCCAGGTTGACCACCCGGTGCCGGAGCGCGCGAGCGACGATATCGGCAGCAGCCCTGGCGACGCCGACCGGATCGGCCGCGATGACGACGTCCACTCGTCGGTTCCTCCTTCCGGCATGCTGTCGTGGCGGCCCGGTCGGTGCATCGGCCCGCTCGCTCCCATGCTGCCCCATCCGCCGTGGCCAGGCGACTGGAAACGTGATCATGGTGGAGCGTTGGGGGTGGGGCTGTGCTCTTTCCGGTGAGCGCGGCGCTCACTGCGGGTGAGCGCGGCGCTCACTGCCACCAAAAGCACCGGCAACCGTCAAACGCGATAGAAATCGGCCCGGGTTCTGGGCGGTTTCTATCGCGTTTGCCTCCTCGCGGGGCGGGTGCCCTCCTCGCGGGGCGGATGCACGGCGCAGACCGCAGCGAGCTACCTCCAATGTCGGGCTCCTGCGCGGTGGGCGTCGTGCTGCTTCCCGCCGCCAACATCGGCCAGGTCAAACGCTCACAGGTGGGTGCAGGAACTAGCGCTGTTTCTGCGGGAAACGATGCCTGAGCAGTAGGTGAGGCGACCGGATGTGCCTCGCTCTAGGGTCTTCTAGGTTTTCTAGGCGAGACCTCGTGGTGCCGGTTGGCTGCGGAGCTGTGCGGCACTGTGGGCATCGATGAGTCGCGTCTACCCTTCGGCGAGACTGAGGGCCATGTTGTGGAGCAGGCCGAGCCTCGCGGCTCGTTCGCACGCCCGTGAACTGTAACGAATCACTGGCGGTACTCCGCCGGTGTGATCGTGAACAGGTATTCCCAGATCTGCTGATCATCCTCGGTTGAGGGGGCTAGCACGTCAGCGGAACCGTCCGTTGCGATGATGAATCCGTAGTCTGTGCCGAACCACTGCTCCGAGGGGCCTCCAATTTCGGCAGCTCGGCGGTGCCTTCCTGGACGCCTCCACGAAGTCGTCACGCCGACACCCGCAACAACCCGATGGGGCATCCGTCCTGGGTAAAGTACTTCGCGACAGCGATTTCCAATTGATTTGCTGAATTCATTCGTAGCAGGATCGAGGAATTCCCATGTGCAGGTGCTTTGGTCGACGAGCATATCAAGGGCTGCCGACCAATCGCCTGCGAACGTGATTTGCGCGATCGAATCGAGCAACCGCATGATCTCGTTAGGCGTCTCAGGAGCGCACAACATTGTCACCGGCTCGAAAGTCGACTGGCCAGGAAGTTTTCGAGCGATGGCGATGCGACTATCCCGGTTGCGTCGCCACAGCGGCTCAATCTCGCTGTGCCTTCCATCCGGGGCCGAGTGCTCGGCGGGCAGCCATGGCGGGATCCAGCAATGGTCGCAGGCCATGCACAACCATTGGTCATCAGATTTGCGCTGCGTGCGGAAGGCAGCACAACGTGGGCACTGGGGCTCCGAAGCGGTGACGGGCTCGGTGTCGCGATCGGTCGCATCGGTGCAGTTGGCACAGATCAGGACAACAGAGTCGGGCTTGTTCGCAGGCATGGAGCCGATGCCTGGATCGTTGGGGTTGACCCGCTGCAAGCAAGATATGCAGATGGGATTCGCCGCACGGCGGCGGTCACGCAGGCCTGGATGGCGAGCACGTGCCTCATCGAGCGAGCCGCGCAATCGGAGGGGAGAGCGACGCTCCACCACTCGTCGGGGCGAAGGAGCCGTGCGCCGAACAGGGGCCACGGCTGGAAGTGGTGCAAGAAGGTCATCCTCAACAACGATTCCCGCGCTCAGGCGCAGGGCTTTGATGCGCTCGACGAGACGTGGGCGCTCGGCCCAGAACGGCGGGATTTGCTGGAGTCCAAGCGGGACGTCGAGCGCAAAACCGGACTCCGGATCGATCGGACCGATAGCGGAACCGGGCCATTTGTCAGATGGAAGGCGCATCACAATCTTTCACGTACCTCTCTACGGCGTTACCGCTATGATTGCACGGGGCACCGACAAGAAATCGGTTGCTTATCAGCGGATTGAAGGGAGCGACGGGTGGCGAATCCACCAGGGGTTGTCTGTTTTGAGGGCGAGTGGGAAGGCTTCGAAAGCCCGGTGACCATCAGGCCTAGCCTCGAGCTGCTGGAGAATCTCAACGCGATCCGGTTTGTTCATCGCAACGCAACGACGAAGGACGAGCTACGACATAATCTTGACCGCTGGCTTAGCAGTCGCAAGCAGGGTTATGACTTCTGCTACCTCGCTTATCATGGTTCGCCGGGCGAGCTTGACCTTGTGAACTCTGAACGGGCGGATGAAGACATGGAGGGGCTGGCCCTAGAGGACCTGGCCGACATGCTTGGCACGCGGGCCGAGGGGAAAATCCTCCATTTCGGCTCTTGCGCTGTTCTCTCGGTCCCGGATGATCGGTTGGTTGATTTCTGTCGCCGTACTAAGGTTCGTGCGATCAGTGGGTATACCCGACAGATCGATTGGGTCGATAGCGCGGCTTTCGAGATCATTGCCATCGAGACGCTGTGCACCGCGAAGAAGCTCAGGCCCGCGTACAACAGGCTGTACGGGGATCATCCCGTGCTCGCCAAGCGGCTAGGTTTCAAGATGGCCACCGCGAAGTGGGTCGACGACCACTGATCTCGTCTAGTGGTGTGCCTGGAGCGCCACCCCTCTCACCAAAAGCACCGGAAACCGTCAAACGCGATAGAAATCGGCCCGGGTTCTGGGCGGTTTCTATCGCGTTTGCCTCCTCGCGGGGCGGCGCCGCACCCGCCTACGCCCACAGCCCAGCGTGCATCTCCCACGCCAGGACCTCAGCACCATCCTCGCCAGCCGTGAGGCTCCCACCAGCGCCGGTGAGCCGCACGGAGTCCCCGGCCCGCAGCTCGATCTCGCCGCCGAGACGATCGCCGCCAGAAAGCTCGCCGGAAGCCCCGCCGTCGCCGGAAGCCCCGCCGTCGCCGGAAGCCCCGCCGTCGCCAGCGGAAGCCCCGCCGCTGCCGGAAGCCCCGCCGCTGCCGGAATCGCCAGCAACTGCCTCCACTCGCAGCGCGATGGTGCCGCGCACGACGTGCAGATGGACCCACGGGGCGGACGGCAGGTCGAGGGTGGTGCCCGCACGAGGGCGCGCGGCGTGCAGGGCGGCGTGTGTGTTGCGGAGCGAGACGGCTGCGGTTGCGTCGTGCTTGGCCATCCCGGAGGCGAGGACCATCCAGTTTCCGGAATCGATCTCCGTGGAGACATCGGCTTGCGCGTAGTCCGGGGCAGCACCGGTGCTGCTGGGTGTCACTGTCATCTGCAGGAACCGGACGCTGGCACCAGGCAGGACGCTGGCACCCTGCGAGGCAGTGGCACCGGGGTCGGGGTCGTTGCGCTCCGAGTGCTCGATGCCACTGCCCGCGCTGAGCCTTTGCACCTGGCCGGGCCTGATAATGCCGACGTTTCCGCTGGTGTCGCGGTGCACGAGGCTGCCCTCGAGCACCCAGGTGATGATCTCGCTGTCGCGGTGCGGGTGCAGGTCGAAGCCGGTGCCGGGCGCGAGGGTCTCGTCGTTGTGGATGAGCAGGCAGCCGTGGTGGGTGTTGGCGGGATCGTAGTGCGGGCCGAAGGAGAAGCTGTACCAGGCGTCGGACCAGGCGGTGCTGGTGTGGAACCGCTCCTCGGCGCGAACGATGCGAGCCGCGAGCGAGGGCCGGGGCATGGATGGCCGGGGCGATGAAGGGGACATGTCAGGCATTCCGTTCGCGTGCGTTCTGGGGGCGCGCCCGCTGCGCCACCACCCCTCGGGGCATCCGGTGCCTACAATCGAGCCCGTGGAGCATTCGGAGTCATCTTTCAATGGCGCGCAGGGAACACAGATTGTCTACCAGGTATGGAAGCCTGACGCTGACCCCACCGCGGTGGTGGTCATCGCGCATGGGCTAGGCGAGCATGCCCGCCGCTACGCGGATGTTGCGGCGGAGCTCACCGCTCGTGGCATCGCGGTGTACGCCCTCGACCATCGCGGCCACGGCCGGTCGGCGGGCCGCCGATTGGCGCTGCGGCATTGGCACGACTTCCTCGAGGATCTCGGCACGATGCTGGAAATCGCCCGCGATGCGGTGCCGGACGTGCCGCTGATCCTCCTCGGCCACAGCATGGGCGGCGCGATCGCCTTGACCTACGCTCTTGATCGTCCCCGTGACCTCGATGCGCTGGTGCTGTCCGCGCCCGCGGTGACCCTCGGCACCGGAACGCCCAAGGTTGTCATTGCGGTCGGAAAGGTGCTCGGGCGGTTCCTTCCGTGGGTGCCGGTGGAGAAGATCGATCCCGCGTCGGTTTCCCGCGATCCTGAGGTGGTGGAGCGCTACAAGGCGGACCCGTTGGTGCACCACGGCATGATCCCGGCCGGCATTGCCCGCCAACTGGTGCTGACGATGGAATCCCTGCCCGGGCGCATCCCGGCGCTGCGCGTGCCGACGCTCGTCCTGCATGGCAGTGCCGACCAGCTCACGGACGTCGCGGGCAGCCGCATGATCCCGGATCTAGTGACCAGTGCCGAATGCACCATGCATGTGTATGACGGGCTCTATCACGAGTTGTTCAACGAGCCGGAGCGCCAGCAGGTGCTCGGGGACCTGCTGGACTGGCTCGCCCCGCGCCTTGCCGGAGCGAGCACGAAGTAGGCGACTATGCCTGCGGGCGTTCCCGCAGCAGCGCCTGCACCTCGTCGCTGTGCGCGAACGGGCCGAACAGCCGCTCGACAATGCTCGTGAGCATGCCGTTGGTGGCGGTGAGCTCAAGGATCGGGGGGGCGAAGCGCAGCGCCTCCTCGATCATGTCGTCGCGGCTCACGCCGACCTCGTCGAGCAGCTCCGCGAGTGTCACGGGGGAGTACTTCTCGAAGAAGTACTCCACGCCCTCGCTGACGATGTTCCGGAAATGGGTGGTCTGGCGGAAATCGCGCCAGAACTCGAAGCCCAGGATGAGGAAGTCCTCGATGTCGTCGGGGTTGACCGCGGCGATCACCGATCCCACGGGGTCGCTGGAGTGCTCGTCCCACAGCTCGAGGATCGCCTCCACCAGGGGCTCGTTGTCGGTGAGGGCGCCGTCCACGTTCTGGCGGGAGATCAGCCGCTGGGCGGTCCGCTCGGCGAGCTCCCGGATGGCGATCTCGAGGGAGTGGCCCGCCCGGGGCACGATCCTCGAGCTGATCCGTTCGGTGACTTCCAGTAGCAGTCCCAGGCCCGGTACCGCACGGACGGCGTCATGCTGCCGCTGCAGCTTCCCCGCAGCCGAACGGTAGAGCAAGAATGACACCCAACGAGCTGTCACGGGGCTGCCGACGATCTCCTCGAGGAGCCGGCGGAACGCCGGTAGGCTCGTGACCTTCTCGGCGAGCCCCGCGAAATGCTCATCATCAACGACATCGCTGATGGGGGCATCGTCGGTGACGAGGGTGCGGGCGTGCACGCGACGCGCGATCTCCCCCGAGAGCTCCGGGATCGCTCCCTCGATGCGCCACTCGGAGGCATACTTCAGCGCCACCCCGGTCACCTGCTCGGCGGTCATCACGTCCCCGAGAGTCAGCCTCGCCGCAGCGTCGAGCGCGTGATCGACCTCCTGGTGCACGAGCTCGACGAAGCGATCGCCGGTCACTTGCTCGGTGACGTACCGCGCGAACGCTTCGACGAGCAGATCGGGGCTGGACGAGGATGGGGTCGCTTCGGGGGTAGCCACGTCCCCAAGGATAGGGTGCCCCCGGACCTGGTGCTTGCCTGGGATTCGGGTAAGAATCACGCCGCTGACTACGCATCGTTGAAACGGACAGGCACAATCGGGTCTGTGTGCCCCGCAGCCCCACCCCCAGCGCGACGCCGCTACCGCGGTGCGGTGGCGATGGCGCTCGCGGGAATGCTGGGCGCGGTGATGCTCACCGCCTGCGAGGCAGACACCGCAGGGGCACCCTCGCCCTTGCCGGTGATCAAGGATTTCACCGCGGCTCTGGCTGCTGGGGATCTCGATGCCGCGGCGAGCCTCACCACCGAGCCATCGCGGGCAGGCGATGGGCTGGCAGCGATCTTCGGCGCGCTCTCTGGCAATGGCGCGGAGTTCGCTGTGCAGGGTCTCTCCGTGGACGGCGACGAGGCGAGCTTCACCCTGGGCGCGGCCTGGGACCTGGGCGACAGCGCCTACGGTCCACGCAGGTGGGTGTTCTCCACGACGGGGATCGCCGCGCAGACCAGTGCTGGCTGGCGGATCGAGTGGCGCCCCGACGTCATCATCCCGGGGATGACCGACCACCACACGGTGCGCCTGCTGCCCGAGCCCCCGCCACCCACGGAGGTTCTCGACCGCAACGGCGTTCCGCTGCTCGCGCAGGCCGTCGTGCACGTGGTCACCGTGGATCCCGGCAGGGCATCGAGCAGCGGGGCTCTCGCCGAGGAGCTCGCGGAGCTGATCTCCCCGGTGGATCCGCGGATCACCCCCGCGACCCTTCTGCTCGCGATCAACGCGGGGCAGGGCCAGGGGGTGCCCGTCGTCGAGCTGCGCGACGAGGACTACCAGCCCATCGCCGAGCGCCTCGCCAGCATGAGTGGCGTATCGGTGCAGCAGCGTCGCGGCATCCTCACCGCGCGCGATGACCTTGCGTCGCCGTTGTTCGCGCAACTGCGCGCGGAATGGCAGCATCGCCAGGACGTCTCGGCGGGGTGGAGCGTCGAGCTCGTCGGCCGCGATGGGGACGTGACAGTGCTCGAGCAGGCCCCTGGGATCCCGCTGCCGGACATCACCACCGAGCTTGATCTGGAGGTGCAGCTCGCCGCCCAGGAGGCTGTCGCCTCGGTCACCGACAGCCCCGCCATGATCGTCGCGCTGAAATCCAGCACGGGGGCTGTCCTGTCGGTCGCGCAAAACCCTGCTGCCGACGCTATCGGTCCCATCGCGCTCGCCGGCCTGTACGAGCCTGGCCCCGTGTTCGCGATGGTCGCTGCGATCGCGGCTCTCGAGAATGGCCAGGTCACCAATGGCTCGACGGTTTCCTGCCCGCCCGATGGGCTGTACGGCGATCGATATGTCGCCAACCCCGGACTTCTCGACCTCGCCGACTCGACATTTTCTGAGGCATTCGCGCGATCCTGCGCCACCACCATCGCGGGCCTCGCCACCGGCATGGCCAACAGCGACCTGCAAGACACTGCCTCGCGGCTCGGCCTCGGGCGCGACTTCTCCGTGCCCGGGATGACCACGGTGACCGGCGCCATCCCGGAGCCAGGATCCGCCGCTGACCGGGTAGCTACGGCGCTCGGTGGTGGCGGTGCCATGGTCTCGCCGTTCAGCATGGCGTTGATGGCGGCGACGATCGCGCGCGGCACCACGCCGGAACCGATGCTCCTGCGCGACCGCCCCACCGCGACGGACGAGTCCGTGGGCGGAATCGCCTATCCGGTGCTGCGTGATGCGCAACGCCTCATGCGGGGAGTCATTGAATCGGGCGCTGCGCAGAGCCTCGCGGGATTCCGCGGGCTCATCGGCGCGACCGGCGCCGCCCAGGATGAGGCTGGCGAGGGCATCAACGACTGGTTCATCGGCGTGGATGGCAATCTGGCGTTCGCCGTCCTCGTGACCGATCCGTCGACCACCGATGCCGTCACGGTGGCGGGCCGGTTCCTGGACCCGCTGGTGGACCGAGCGTCCGTCAGCAGCGGCGGGGCCTCCAGCGGCGTGGCCCCCACCGAAGGGGCGTCCATCGAGGAAGTGCCGATCGCGGAAACCAAGAACTAGCCGCGGGACCGCGTGGATCTATGCCGCGGGGCGGGGCGCTCGGCCCGGGCGCAGTCGCAGGAAGATGCGCGCGATCAGCCGCCATCCCAGCAGCAGGCCCGCAGTGATGATCGCTGCGGTCAGCACGAATGGCCATGCGATCCCGGTCGCGGTGAGCAAGCGGAGGATCACGCCACCGAGCATGGTCCAGGCCCACACGGCGACACCAGCTGGGAACACCTTGGTCACCTCCGCCGAATCCAGCGCGCGCAGCACGGTGACCCATCCCGCGCCCAGGCCAAGGAGGAACGGCCAGGCCGTCTCCAGCACGCCACCGGGGGTCGCGACCTCGCCGTGGGTGATGCGACCAGCCGTGGCGAAGGCAAGGATCGCGACAACATCAACGACGATGGCGGCAGTAACAACGCGAGGGGAATGCACGCCGCCAGAGTAGCCGTTGCGCCCGATCGGGGACCAGTCCGTCGCAAGCCCGGCCGACCAGGGCGCGCGTCCCCGCTAGCGTGGCACCGCGAGCCGGGTCGGGGTGGGGCGGCCACGCAGGGTCACCGCCGAGGCTGGTTGCCAGCGCGCGGCCTCCGCGGCATCGGCCTGCCGCACCACCTTGTAGGCCGCGAGGACCCGACCGTTCCAGGACTTCGCGAGGTCGGTGAGCCGGGCCGCCTCGTTCACGGGATCACCGATCACGGTGTACTCGAGGCGATTGCGGGCACCGACGTTGCCCGCGACGGCCTTGCCGACGGAGACGCCGATCCCGAAGTTCAGCTTCGTCGTCGCGGGTATCCGGGATCGCAGCTCGCGGGCGGCAGCGAGCGCGGCACCGGCGTGGTTCGCGCGCGCGACCGGCGCTCCGAACACCGCGAGCACCGCATCGCCAGTGAACTTGTTGACCATGCCACCGTGGACATGCACGGTATCGACAACGACCTCGAAGAACTCGTTGAGCATCGCGGTGACCCGGTGCGGCGGCCACGTCTCGATCAAGCGCGTCGAGCCGACCAGGTCGACGAACATGACCGACACCTCGCGCAGCTCCCCGCCGAGCGAGCCGCCGCGCTGGAGGACCTCCTGGACGACGTCCTCGCCGACGCGCGCGCCGAACAGCTCCGAGATGCGTTGCCGCTCGGCCAGCCCCCGCACCATCTGGTTGAAGCCATACTGCAGGCGGCCGATCTCCGAGCCGTCGTAGATGGGCACCGAGATGTCGTAGCGACCGGCCTGCACCTGGGTCATCGCGCCGCACACCTGCTTGATGGGGTCCGCGATGGACCGTGCGACGACGGCCATGCCGAAGACACCCACCACGATCGTGAGGACCCCAAGGATCACCACGGCTGACGCGGTCTGCTCGGTGTCGGGCAGGAAGGACGAGAAGAACCGGAAAGACACGACGAGAGCGATCCACACGAGGGGGATCGCGGCGGTGACGAGCCACATCATCATCAGGCGCAGCGCGACGGTCGTGGCGGAGCGCGAGTCCACGCTGCGTCCGCTCATGGCGTCGGCGATGGTGCGGCGCAGGATCCTCTCCGCGACGAAGTAGCTGATCGCGCAGCAGATGATGCCGTTGGACACGAAGGTGGAGAACACCATCGCCACGAGTTGCGGGCTGCCGGTCCGGATGACGCTGACGCTGAACATGATGCCGACCGCGAACCAGAGGATGCCGATCAGTCCGGTCTGGCGGGCTGGGGCGCTGACGATCAGCTCGTACTGGCGCGCCGAGGGTATGCCGCCATGCTTCATCCAGAAGAAGATGGGCCGCCCATGCCAGATCGAGATGGCGCATGCCACCGCGACGGCGAGGGGGATGGAGGTGACGAGCAGCATCGTGTTCGAGGCCCGGATGTCCGGGGTGACATCCGCATTGGCGGGCAGCGGGATGATGTAGCGCAGCAACGCGAAGCTGACCACGACCCCCACGACGTTGGTGACGGTCAGGGCTGTGCCGTAGGCGATGGTAACGGGCTTGAGAAGCTGGTTGAGGATGTCGACGAACTGCTGGGTGACGGGCCTGCGCCCGTTCTTGGGCAGGCTCATTCCGGCACCTCGTCGGGCGGGACGGGCTCGGCGACCCGCTCATCGCCGATGGTCACGAACGACCAGTTCGGTGCCTGGCGCGGGGCGGCGAGCAGGGTCACTGCGCTCGCGACCACGCGGCCCGGGCGCTTCTTGGCCACGTCGCTAAGGCTGGCGGCGGTGATCACCGGGCCGCCGAGGATGGTGTACTCGAACCGGCTGCTCGCGCCGATGTTGCCAGCCAGCGCGGTACCGGTGGCGACGCCGATGCCGAAGTCCAGCGCGATGCGGCCGCGCAGGGATTTCTGCAGGGCAAGGGCGCACGCGAGCGCCTCGTGCTCGGGCTCGCTGAGGGATATCGGCGCGCCGAAGACAGCGATCGCGGCATCCCCCTCGAACTTGGTGACGAACCCACCATGCTCGGTGACCTCGTCGACCACATGCTCGAAGAACTCGTTCAAGGCGCCCACCACCGCCTCGGGCGAATGGGTGGTCGCCATCGTCGTGGAGCCCACGAGGTCGATGACGAGCGCTGTCACGGTCACCAGCGAGCCGCCCCGGTTGTTGCCCTGCTCCATCGCGGACCGCGCGATCTCCTCGCCGACGTGCTTGACGAACAGCTCCGAGAGCCGCTGGCGCTCGGACAGCCCGAGCACCATGCGGTTGAAGCCGGTCTGCAGCTCGCCGATCTCCGAGCCGTCGTACACATTGACCCGGACTCCAAGGTCCCCTTCCTCCACCCGGGACATCCCGTTGCTCACTTGCCGGAGCGGGTCGGAGATCGACCGGGACACGGCCACGATCCCGATCATGCCGATCACCATCGCGATGGCCACCTGCACGAGCACGGCGAGGTTGAGGCCGGGGTTGACGGGGCCATCCTGGTCAACGATCTGCGATAGCGAGACCAGCACGATCCCGAAGGTCGGTATCGCGGTGGTCAGTCCCCAGATCAGCAGCACGCGGGCGCCGACGCCGGGGGCGTGGATCTGCTCGGGGGTCTCCACCGACATGGCGATGGCGGTCAGGGGACGCAGGATGCGCTCACCGAGGACGTAGTTGAGCGCCGTGGATACCGCGCCCGCCATGGAGATGGTGATGATGATCAGGATGATCAGCTGGGTCGAGCCGACGCGCACGTTGATCAGCGTGAAGCCGATCACCGCGATCCCCCAGGTGAGGGCCTCGACTGCTACCTGCCGGGTGGTCTGGCGCAGCGCGACGCGTGCCTCGCGCGGGCGGGGCAGCCCGCCACGCGCCAGCCACTCGAGGTTCGGCCAGCTCAGCCGCAAGTGGACCAATGGCGCGGTGATCGCGACGATGCCGCCGCCGATGACCGACCAGGCGACGTTGCGCTCCCAGATCCCGCGGGGGTCCGGGAGGGTGGGAATGGGAATCACCGAGCCGATCAGGACCAGGGCTGTCATGGCCGCGATGAGCGAGACCATGAGCACGCTGAGGATGTAGGTCAGCACGATGGGGTGCGCGAGCTGGCGGAGCACATCTAGTCGGTTCATGAGCGCGACGGTCTCCTCACCGGCTCACGCCCCTTCGCGATCGTGCGGGTGCCGCGCCACGGTGCCGGGCAGCTCGCTCGCGCCGACGGCACCGGGCTGCGCCGAGGAGTGCCCGCCGCCCGCCACCGCGCGGGCATCACCGGCCCGGCCGGAGCGGAACACCAGCAGGAACACGATCCATCCGGCGATGTTCAGCAGCACCAGCGTGACCAGCCGGTAGACGAACACCGCGGCGAGCGCCTGGGAGGCGGGCAGCCCGGCGGAGACCGTCAGAGCGACGACCAGCGTCGCGTCCACGGTTCCGATGCCGCCCGGCGCGAGCGGTACCGACGCCACGGCCTTCGAGGCGGTGAACGCGATGATCACGCCCGCGAGGCGCGGATCCGCACCCACGGCCAGGCAGGCGAACCAGAGGCAGGCCACATCGGTGCTGCGATGCACGATCGACCACCAGAACGTGCGGGCGGCATCCCCCGGGCGCAGCCGCACTGCCTCGATCTGGTCGAGTACTGCCCGCACCCGATCGATATCCTGGCGCGGTGGCCTGCGCCGCGCTCGGTTGACCAGCCCGACCCCCCAGCGCCCCACCGACTCGAGCCGCTGAGGGTTGCGCTGCGCGATCCGCAGCACCAGGACCAGGACGAGCATGCCCAGCAAGGACATGCTGAGCGTGACCGGGCTGATGCTGTTGCCCACCGCGATGGCGCCGATCGTCCCGACGATCGCGAGCGTCGCCGTGGCGATCACCCCGGCCATGGCGAGCTGCCAGGTAGCGACGACGTGCGTGGCGCCCCAGCGGCGGGTCTGCCGGTAGGTGAAGGCCGCGGAGAACACCTGGCCCGCGGGCAGGGTGAGGGTCATCGAGGTCGATGCGTAGAGCACCGCCTCGGAGCGTCGCTGCGAGACCTCGACCCCGCCGGCGTGCAGCAGCACGCGCTGTACGCCCCCGAACCCCGTCATCGACAGCGCGATCGCGGCGATGCACGCGGCGAACCACCCGATGTGCAGCTCGCGGATCGCTCGCACCGAATCGGAGAAAGTCGGCCACAGCACCACCCCCTGCACGATGAGCAGTCCCGCGAGCACCAGGGCCGCGACGACCCGCCACCGCCGGAAGCGACCGCGCTTGCCCCGCACGGCAACGTCCGCGCGAGGAACCGTGGCCCCCTCGGGTTGCTGCGCGGACGATGTCACGTCGCCAGAGTATCGACTCGCGTGCCCCCACGTGGCGTAGGTGGAGGTTTGTCATCCCGATTCGGAGCTGGACGGATAAGCGTTGCCCGGCGGCGTGCTGCCCTGGGCGCGCGGCCAGGCAAGCTGCGTCAGCTTGATGCGCCCGCGCAGCGCCACGAGCTCGCCGAGCTCCCAGCGCTCCTGCTCTTCCTCGCTGGCGAAGTACACGGTGTGGCTGGACGCCAGCACGCTGCCCGGGCGCTTCTTCGCGAGCTCGGTGAGCCGGGCCGCCTCATTGACCGGATCGCCGATCACGGTGTATTCGAACCGCTCCACCGAGCCGATATTGCCGGCCACCACCGTGCCCGACGACACGCCGATGCCGATCCGCACATCGGGCAGGGCCTCGAGCTCGGCGCATAGCTCGCGCGCCGCCGACAATGCCGCGGTGGGCGCGTCCGCCCGGTAGAGGGGCGCGCCGAACACCGCGAGCGCCTCATCGCCGACGAACTTGTTGACGAAGCCGCCGTGGCGCTTGATCACGCCGATCACGATGTTGAAGAACTGGTTGAGCATCGCCACCACTTCGGCGGGCTGCATCGTCGCGACGATGCGCGTGGAGCCGACCATGTCCACGAACAGCACCGCCACGAAGCGCGTCTCGCCGCCGAGCTCGGTGCCAAACTTCAATGCCTGCCGGGCAACATCCTCGCCCACGTGCTGGCCGAATAGCTGGCGCAGCACGCGACGCTCGGCGGAATCGGCCATCATGCGGTTGAAGCCGACCTGAAGCAGCCCCACCTCGCTGCCGTCGTACACCTCGACCTGCACGTCGTCGCCACGATGAACGTCAGTGACCGAGCGCGTGAGCTCCCGCAAGGGGATGGAGACCTGGCCGGAGAGCAACGCCGTGGTGATCATCGCCGCCACCATCATCACGATCGCCACGATCAGCACCGACCATGCGAACGAGCGCGGCGCGTACATGTGCGGCGTGGCCAGCTGGGTGATGCACAGAGCCGCGATGCCCACGGCGGGCATCAGGGTGCCGGTGAGCCAGCCGAGGGTCATGCGCAGCCGCACGCTCGGTACCATCCGCCGGTCTGGCACGCCCATCGACAGGGCGCGCGCGGCGATCGGCCGGATCAGCTGCTCGCCGATCAGGTAGGACAGCCCGAACACCACGATGCCGGCGAGCAGCACGGTTCCTCCTGCCGCTCCCGCGAGCTCGGGCATCTCCTGCATGATCAGCACGACGAACAACGTCCCGCCCACCAACCACAGCACCAGGTGGACCAGCGCCTGGATGAGTGGGCCGCGCATCGCGACGAGCTGCTCGCGACGAGTCGGGGGACCGCCGCGCACGTACCAGCGCAGGATGATGCGCAGGATGATGATGGCGCCGCCGAGGATCACCACCCCGCTCAGGCCGAGGTAGGCGGAGAGGACGAGCTGGCTCGCCTCGCCCTGGACGATGAGGCCGGGCCCGGGCGAGGTAGGCAGCCCATAGCGGATGAACGCGAGCACGAAGAGCGCGCCCATGAAGTTGAACGCGAGCATGAAAAGCACAAACAGCGCCCAGCGGATGCTGAGCGTCCGCGACAGCGAACCCGGGATGAGCTTCACCGGTCTTACGGTACTGCCCGCGCGAGAACGCCGGCATCGGTTGCGCCGCGATGCCGGCTTGAGAGAATACTGAGGGGCCAGCGGCCGGGAGGCCGGCAACAGCCGAAAGGGCGTATCCAGCGTGGATGAGAAGGACTTGCGGGTGTCCGATGCCGAGCGCGAGCACATCGGGCAGATCCTCCAGCGCGCGGTCGGGCAGGGCTACATCTCGATCGCGGAATTCGGCGAGCGGATGGACCAGGCCATGGTGGCGCGCACCAGGGGCGAGCTCAATGCCGTCGTCGTCGATCTGCCGGGAGCACGGCTGCGGCCTGACGCGCGCGATCCGATGCCGGGACCGCCAGCAGCACGGCCTGCCCCGATCGACCCGTACCACCCGGGAGGCGAGGCGGCCCCGCACAGCGTGCTGCTGCGTGAACGCTTCGGCACGCTCACGCGGAAGGGACGATGGACCGTTCCGGGCTGGATCGAGCTTCGCACGCTCTGCAGCGATGTCACCCTGGACTTCACCAACGCCCACCTCACGAGCCCCGTCGTGCACATCAGCATCGATGACAAGGCATCAACGATCGTGCTCATCGTCGACGCGCACACCACCGTTGACACGAGCGCGGTAGAGACCATCGCCGGCACGGTGACCACCCGTGTCGGGCCATCGGCAGCAGCGCCACGGCTCGCGATCACCGTCAGCGGCAAGCTCTGGTTCGGCACGCTGAAGGTCCGGCACCCGTTCGGCACCTCCCTGCGCAGGATGCTCGACTCCTAGCTGCCCCGCGGCTGCCTGGCCTAGCGCCACAGTCCTCTCACGGCATGCCCGTCACCGACGCCAGGGCCATGAACGCGAGCAGCCCGCCAGCCGTGTTGGCCACCACATTGATCCCAGCGATGCCCCGCGCGCGGTGCTCGGCGAGCCGCACCGTGTCGAGCGCGAACGTCGAGTAGGTGGTCAGCGCGCCGCACAGGCCCACGCCCACCAGCAGCGCGAGCTCACCGGGCAGCGCGAGTCCTGTCACCGCACCGAGCAGCCCGCACCCGGCGACATTCACCGCCAGCGTGCCCCAGGGGAACGCTCCGTCATGGAACGTGCTGATCCACCGATCAGCGAGATACCGCAGGGGAGCGCCCACCGCGGCGCCGATGACGACCAGCAGCCAGTCCATCATCGTGGTTGCCCGTCATTGGACCGCGCGAGCACGAGGCGGGCGGCGCGCGTTCCAGCCCAAGCCGCTGCCAGCGCGGCGAGCAGAGTGAGGACGAGGTACGTCCCGCCGAGCATGATGCTGCCACCGGAGAGCAGGCCCTCCGCCTCGCCCGCGTACGCCGAGAACGTGGTGTATCCGCCGAGGAAGCCCGTGCCGAGAAATGGCCGGGCGAGCGGGGGAGCGGTCAGCGCCTCGGTGAGCACGACGATCAGCGCCCCGATGGCGAGGCAGCCGGAAACATTGACCAGCAACGTCGCCCAGGGGAATCCACCGGCATGCGGCAGGAGCAGCGACAGCCCATGCCGGGAGGCTGCGCCCAGCGCGCCGCCCAGGGACACCACCGCGATGGCTGGCCCCTGCCCGGCGAGGACGGTCGCGGCGCGCGCCATGCCCGGGGCTAGCCGACGCGGTCCGGCACGGGGCCAGCCGTCGCGGAATCACCGACGGGCTCGGCATCGTCATGGCCGAGCTCATCGGCGAGCTCATGCTCCTGCAGGCCGATGCGCCGCTGGATGCGCTTCATCCATTCCGGCGCCCACCAGCACTCGTCGCCCAGCATCGCCATCACCGCGGGGACGAGGAGCATGCGGATCACGGTCGCGTCGATGATGAGGGCAGCAATCATGCCGAACGCGATGTACTTCATCATCGCGATCTCCGAGAGGCTGAACGCGCCGGTCACCACGATCAGGATCAGTGCCGCGGCCGTGATGATGTGACCTGTCTGCGCGGTTCCCATCCGGATGGCCTCGGTGGGGGACGCGCCACGCGCCCTCGCCTCGCCCATGCGGGAGACGAGGAACACCTCGTAGTCGGTGGAGAGGCCATAGATGATCGCGATGATCAGCACCACCACCGCGGCCATCAGCGGGCCCGGGGTGAAGTCGAGCAGCCCGGCGCCGTGGCCCTCGACGAAGATCCAGGTGAGGATGCCGAGGGTGGAGCCCAGGCTCATGCCGGTCATGGCCACCGCCTTGATGGGCATGGTGAGGGAGCCGAACGCGAGGAACATCAGCAGCGTCGTGAAGACGATGACCATCACCGCCATGTACGGGAACGTCTCGACCATCGCATCGATGCTGTCGCGCTCGATGGCTGGCCCGCCACCGACAAGCACCTCGGTGCCGTCGGGGACGTCCATCGCGCGCAGTTGCTCGATCGAGGTGGCGGACTCGGCCTCGTCGACCAGCCCGGCGCTGAGCATCACGGCGTTGCTATTGCGCTGCTCGAGGGTGAACGGGCCGGTGAAGCCCTCGACCGCGTTGGCCTGCCGCAGCACCTGCCCGGTGGCGGAGAGGTCGCCGGTGATGACGACCTGCACCGGCTTCGTGCGGAACTCGGGGAACTGCTCGTCGAACTGCTGCTGCGCCTGCCGGGTCTCGTTGGCTGGCGGGAGGTATTTTTCTGACAACCCACCGAACGCGATGTTGTTGATCGGGATGATCAGCAGGAGCAGGCCCACGACCACGGGGATGGCGACGCGCATGGGCCGCTTGATCGACCAGTTCGCGACCCGTCCCCAGAACGTGTGCTGCATCTCCCCGGCGGGCAGCGTCGGGCGCATGCGGGCGAACCCGAGCGCATCGATGCGGCGCCCCAGGATCGACAGCATCGCTGGCAGCAGGGTCACCGCGAGCAGCGCCGCGATGGTCACGGCCGCGATCGCGCCATACGCGACGGACTTGAGGAAGCCCTGCGGGAACACCAGCAGTCCGCCGAGGCTGATCGCGATGATCGTCGCGGAGAACACCACGGTGCGGCCCGCGGTAGCCACGGTTCTTCGGACAGCATCCCGCACGTCGTAACCTTCCGCGAGCTCCTCCCGGTAGCGGCTCACCACGAACAATCCATAGTCGATGGCGAGACCGAGACCGATCAGGGAGATCACGGACTGCGCGAACACGTTGACCTCGACCACGCTGGTCAGCAGGCGCGTCACGCCCCAGGCCCCGGCCACGGTGAGCACCCCGGTGATCACCGGCAGGGCCGCGGCGACGACGCCGCGGAAGATGAGGAACAGCAGCACGGCGACGGCGGGGAGCGCGATCAGCTCCATCCGCTTGATGTCGTCCTCCATGCCCTTGCTCAGCGCGTTGGCCACCGGCTGCAGCCCAGCGAGCTCCACATCCAGGCTGGTATCGAGCAGTTGCGGCTCGATCGCCTGGTAGTTCGCGAGCACCTCGGTGTCGTTGGCGCCGAGCAGGCCAACGCTGGCGATCGCATGCTGGCGGTCGCGGGTAGCCATGACACTGAAGCCGGAGGTCCAGTAGGACTCGACGAAGTGCACCTCGTCCGGATTGCGCTCGCGCACCCCGGCGAGCAGTTCCTCGGCCTCCGCGGCGAACGCGGGATCGTCGACAGTGCTTCCCTCGGGGGCGGTGAAGAGCACGACGATGTCGCCGCGATTGTCGCGGCCGAAGTTCTCGTTGACGATGCGGGCGGCGGCGACGGACTCGCTGCCCGGATCATCCCAGCCGCTCTGCGACAGGCGATCTCCCAGCCCGAGGCCGTAGGCGCCAGCGGCGAGCAGGAGCCCAACCATCACGGCGAGGACGGTGAACCGCGCGGTGTAGACGAACTGGCCCGCCTTCGCGAACAATGTGTACTCCTTCGAACGAGCTATCCCTCTGCCGCGGCAGCCACGACCTCCAACAGTGGCAGAACGTGGGGCGGATGTCAGCGTATGGTGAGCAACGCCGCAAGCGGCCGGAACGGCTGCAGCCAGGCGCCCTCGTCGGGCAGCGACTCCAGGCTGACCCGGGGCAACGGCTCGCGGAAGACCCCGGTGATGTCCTCGAGGTCCACGAACTGCAGGAGCGTCGAGGACACGGCCCAGCTCGCGTGCTCGCGGAACCCGATGACCTGCACGGGCACGTCGTCCTCGGCGAGCTCCTCGAGCGGCTCCCGGAACGCCTGCCCATCCGCGGACGCGACCATGAGGCCGGCGAGGCCGTCGGTGGCATGGCGCATCTCGATGTGATCCAGCATGTCCGCATCGACATCGCTGTCATCGTCGATCTTGGGCTTGGCGAACACCGCGAAACCAACGTTGCGCAGTGCCTCGACCCAGGGGCGCACCACATCGGCGCTGCCGGGAGCGATGTTGGTGAAGACGGTCGCCTCGGGCTCGAGCGAGCCGGCGGGGGCCCCGGTGCTGCGCTCGATCTCGGCGGTGCGCTGCAGCAACCATCGGCCGAGGGCATCGAAGCGCGGGCGGTACGCGGCCGTGGGGCGGCCACCGAGGATCGCGCCGAGCCCCATATCGAGGTTGGGCGCGTCCCAGACGAGGAGCACGCGCCGACGACGGCCGCCCCCGCTCGGGCCGGCAGGGCCGCCCGCGTGGCTGGCAGTGTCGTCGTTGCTGAGGCTCATCGTGGAAGCTTCCCCCATGCGAAGTCGGATATGGAGTTACCGATGCGGGCCGCCCGGCCCTCGAACTTGGTCTCCAGGCGGACACTGCTCATCGGCCACGGCCACGTGACCGGGCCGAGCAGCGGCTCAGCGTTGCCGGATTCCTCGATGAACTCAGCGTACTCGGAATGATCGGTCGCGACGTGAACGCCCCCGCCCGGTCGCAGCCGCGTCGCCATGAGGTGGAACATCGCTGTCGTGAGCAGCCGGCGCTTGTGGTGGCGCTTCTTCGGCCACGGATCGGGGAAGAACACCCGGAAGCCGTCGACCGAGCCCGGCCCGAGCATGTCCTCGAGGATCGACACGGCATCGCCGCGCAGCACCCGGATGTTGCTGATGCCGTTGTCCTCGATGAGCTGTAGCAGCTTGGCGAGGCCCGGCTTGTACACATCGATGGCGACGAGGTTGATGCCCGGCTCGGCGAGAGCCATGTCGGCGGTCGCGGTGCCCGTGCCGCAGCCGATCTCCACCACGAGCGGGGCTTCCCTGCCGAACCATTCGCTGGCGTCGAGCGGGGCGTCGCTGGCATCGCGGCCCAGGATGCCCCACTGCCGGTCCCACACATCCTGGCGGGTTGGCTTGAGCACCCCGGTGCGGGTGCGGCAGCTGGTGATCCGTGGGTGGGCGGGCGCGTCGCCCTGACCGCCAGCCGGGCTGGCGGCGCTATCGCCGGAACCGGTGGCGGGCTCGGGCGTGGACGGGGACTGCTGGGGGCGTGAATCACTCGGCACGTGCCTATCGTCCCTGATGCGACTGGAAACACCACCATGGGGGCTGCCGCGCCCGAAGTGTTTGGCGTAGCCAGGAGCGCCCGGCCACACTAGGACCGGGGAGATCGCTCGAGGGGGGACGACATGGGGGAGCAGCAGATCGCGCCTTGCGCTGGACTGGTCCAGGTCATTGGCACGCCCGGTTCCGGGGTGTCCACGCTGGCCGCGGAGATCCGCGCCTGGTGGCCGGGCGAATCACCAGCCGGAGGGCGGTGGCTCGAGGTGCGCGAGGGCCAGATCACCATCGCGGGCACGATCGAGTGGGAGGGCACTCCGCCAGCGTCGCGCGGGGTGGTGGTGCACGTCCTCGGCCAGCGTTCGCGGCGGGAGGACCGTGCCGCGCTCGCCGCGCTGACGACCGATGATCACTCGGGGAGCCTGGGAGGCCGCAGCGAGCAACCCCGCAGCGAGCAGCCCCGCAGCGAGGAGCCCCGCTCCAGGGTCATCGCCGTGCGCGCGCGAGCCGACCTGTGGTGGCCCCCGCGCCGCCCATCGCACGGCGATTCGCGGGTTTCGGCGCGTCATCACGCTAGTTCGGCCGATGGTGATCCCACAATGGACGTGGTTGCCCTCAGCGCGCTCCACGCCCGGGCGCCGCGCGTGCTCACACTCGCTGACCTCGGGTCACTGCGGGCGCTCGCCAGCGCATCGGCGCACGGCACGGAGGCGTACTGGCTCGCCGGCGACTTGTTCGCCCGGGGAGCAACCGCTATCGAGCCCGAGCAGCGGCAGCGCCTGCTGCAGGTCCTCGACCTGACGGGCATCAGGATCGCGGTGGATGCGCTGCGGGCGAACCAGTCCCTGGCGCTCGACGATATTGGAGGGCTGATGCAGCAACACAGCGGGATCGGTGCACTGCGGGAGCGGCTCGCGCACGCCCTATGGACCCAATCGGCCGAGCGTGCCGGGAACGCGCGTCTCGGTGGCACCGAGGCCGCCGCGCCATTGCGCGGCCTGCCGTGGGAACCGCTGGCAGGGGACGAGGACCAGGCCACGCTGATCGAGCGCGCCGCGCGATCGCGAGCCCGTTCGCGTGCCGCGACGAGCCCGCGCGCGGCCCGGGCGGCCCTCGCCGAGTACCAGCACATGGTGCGGATCGCGCAGGGATGCGCGCAGTGAGCACCAACGAGGCCGTCCGCGCCGCCATCCAGGACAATGTAGCCGCGCGCATGCTCGCCGATGACCTCCATCGCACGCTCGCCACGCATGAGCCGGAATCCGCGGCCGAGCTCTCGGGACTGCGCTCCATCCGCGCCCCCCGCACCCGCGAAGTCATCGACGTGGTGGTGATCGGCGCGGGGGAACCGGGGCGCGGCGGCCTCATCGAGGCTCTCAACGCCACGGATGTGACCGGCAGCGTGCGCTACGTCGAGCGGGAGCTCGAGCCAGGCTACGAGGATGGCGTGACCATCCCGGTGGCGCTGATGGTGTTCGATGCCGCCGGGCCCATCGGTAGCACCGAGCTCGCCGAGCTGCGCTCCCTCGCGCACAGCGTTGACCAGGTCGTCTTCGCTATCACCAAGACCGATATGCACACCAACTGGCGGCAGGTCCGTGACCGTGACGCCCAGCTGCTCTCGATCCACACGCCGCGCTTCACCGGCGCGGAGATCCATCCCGTGGCCACCCCGCTCGTGCACGCCGCCAACGACCGTCGCGACACCGATCCCGAGGCCGCCCGCTCGCTCGCTGACTCCGCCGGGATCGATGCGCTGCATGCCGCTGTGCTCGACAGCCTCCCTGCCCCCCGGACCGACTACGTCGCTCGCAACGTGCTGTGGTCGATGGTGGGGGCGCTGCAGGACGCGCAGGCCGCGCGCCAGCGCATCGGCCGCGATATCCAGAACAATCCCGAGATCAATCGGCTGCACCGGGTGCGCGCCGAGCTGCTGCGCACCCGCGGCGCGGGCCGCACCGAGGACCTGACCACCGTGCGCGCCGACATCCAGCGGGCCCGCGTGGACCTCGGGCACGAGGTCACCGGATGGTCCAGCAGCACCGCCGCCCTCGCGCGCAACGAGATCGATGCCCTCGACGGTCGCGCGCTCGCCGACTACCCCGCCCGCATCAGGCAGCTCGTGCGAGCCGGGCGGGACCAGAACGAGGCCCGGATCACCGAGCACGCGACCGAGCTGTTCACCACCCGCTCGCTGCCCGTGCCCGCACCGGTTACCGGCAGCACGCCGCGGCCGGACGCGGAGGCGGCCAGCGACCAGGCGACCGCCGGGGCCCCGGACATCATGCCCCGCCGCGGCCCCGAGGATTACGTCATCGCGGTGCTCGGCGCCTCGGCCGGGCTCGGGCTCGGCCGGCTCTTCCTCGGGCCGCTCGCCCTCATGCCCGTGATCGACATGATCGCGATCCCGCTGACGCTCCTGCTTGGCGTGGTCGTGGCCCTCTGGATGCTGCGCGTGCGCCGGCAGGTCGTCGCCCGCGGCCGCTTGCGCGAATGGACGGCCACCCAGATCAGCCAAGCGCGGGCACTGATGGAGCGGGAGGTCGCCAACCGGCTCGTCACTGCCGAGCAGCACCTCGTCACCGCCACCAACGAGACGCATGACCGCAGGATCGCCGGTACCGATGAGAACATCGCCGATCACGAGGCGAGCCTGCGGATGCTCACCGCGCGCCGGGACGACCGGCTCGCCGAGCTGACCGGCGAGATCAACGATATGAACCGGGCCATCGACCGCGCCGTAGCGTTCCTGCGCGGCCCCGATGAGCAAGCGGAACAGGCCGGATAGCCCTAACGTGGGGTTGGTGAAGACCCGCACCTTGCTCGTGCTCGGAGCCAATGGCGATCTCGCCAACCGGCTGCTCCTGCCCGGCCTGCGCAGCCTGCTCGACGCCGAGCCTGATCTTGATGTGCGCCTGATCGGGGCGGGCCGCAAGGATATCCCGCACGCGGACTGGAAGCGTGCCCTCGAGAAGACCCTGCGCATCGATGACAGGCCCGCCAGCGACAGTGCCAAAGCCCGGCTGCGCGGGGTCATCGATAGCTCCCGCTACCTGCAGGCCGATGTCGGTGACCCAGCCGCGCTGCGCGAGCTCATCGGGGCCTGCCCCACCGCGCCAGCGGTGTACTTCGCGCTGCCACCGGCCGTGGCGATCGCTGCCTGCGAGGCCATGCGCGGGATCGAGCTGCCGACCGGCACGGTGCTGGCCCTGGAGAAGCCGTTCGGCACAAGCGTGGCGACCGCGCGGCAGCTCAACGACCTGCTGGCCACTCTGGTCCCGGAGCAGCAGGTGTACCGGGTCGATCACTTCCTGGGCAAGTCCACGGTGCTCAACCTGCTCGGCCTGCGGTTCGCCAATCGCATCTTCGAGCCGGTGTGGAACAGCACCTCGGTCGATCACGTCGAGATCGTCTATGACGAGAAGCTCGGGCTCGAGGAGCGCGCGGGCTACTACGACCATGCTGGCGCGCTGACCGACATGATCCAGAGCCACTTGCTGCTCGTGCTCGCGCTGGTGTGCATCGAGCCCCCGGCCGGTCTCGATGCCGAGGACCTGCGCGGTGAGATGGCCCAGGTGCTGCGGGCCACCCGGCCCTACGGCGGCGATCCCGCTGCGGCATCGCGCCGGGCCCGGTATACCGCCGGAAGCATCGAGGGGCGCGAGTTCCCCAGCTATGCCGACGAGGACGGGATCGATCCCGCGCGGGGGACCGAGACGCTCGCGGAGGTGACCGTGGGCGTGGAGAACTGGCGGTGGTCCGGGGTGCCATTCACCCTGCGCTCCGGCAAGGCCCTCGGTGATGCGCGCAAGGAGATCATCATCACCTTCAAGCCCGTGCCGCACCTGCCCACCGGATTCCTGGGCTGCGCGTCGCCGCCCCGGCTGCGGATCATCCTGGGCCCGGACTGCCTGCACCTCGATCTGAACATCAATGGGGCCGGGGATCCCTTCACGCTCGAGCCCGTTACCCTCTCGGCCCGTTTCGCGGAAGGCGACATGACGCCTTATGGCGAGGTCCTCGACGGCATCCTCGACGGGGATCCCCTGTTGTCGATCCGCGGCGATGTGGCCGAGCAGTGCTGGCGCATCATCGAGCCGGTGCAGCAGGCATGGCGCAAGGGTGCCGTGCCGCTCGAGGAGTATCCGGCAGGCACCCCTGGCCCGGCGGGGTGGGGCGCGCGCTGATTTCCCAGGGGTTCCTGTTCCCTGGGATTTCCGCGACGGCGGGGAACCAACGAGGGGGCCTCGCGCGTCCAAGCCAGTGCGGGAGGTCCCAGGGCGGGAGGTCCCCGCGCGATGAGGAGGGCAAGCACCATGTGGACACCGGATGAGCTCGCGGGCGGGGGGTGCCTTGGCGATCTGCTGGGGGAGCGGGACGGGCGGGCCGGCGTGTCGCCGGAGCTGTGCAGGCCGGAGCTGCTGAACCCCTCGCTGGACCTCAATGGTGATGGAATCCACGACAGCGCTCGCTTGCTCGTGGGCGAAAGCGTGATCGTGGCCACGGATTACTCCGCGGATGGGTACATTGACACCGTTGCCAGCTTCGATGCTGACGGCACGTACACGGTGTGGAATGTGACGAAACCGGCAGCTAGTGAAGGTGAACAGTGGCAGATCAACGATGAGGGGCTGCTAGCCTAGGGGCGAAGTGCTGCATTGGTGCTCGACCGTGAGCGCGCGGTGGGCCGGTGCTGCGGATCCGCTCTCACAAAGGGCTGGCTGGGTTCGTTGCGGTGGTTCCATGCGGCACTCGCAGTGGCCAGAGGCGCACAACCCCTCGCGTCGGCGCTAACCTGTTTATTAGGACACCAGGTGTTTGCATTTTCGGTCGACCGGAATCAGCATGTGCTTCCGGTTGTTCGTAGCAGTGCAGGCACCGAACTGAGTGGATGCGGCAACGCTCGCCCATCCCGGCCGCCCGGCCCGGGATCACGAGCCGCGACCGGTCCCCTACCAGGAGAGGCTGATGACAGCAGCGACCATTCCAGGGCTGAACGGAACGGGCGACACGGTTCCGACGAAGCATGCAGAACTTCTCGCATGGGTGCAAGAAGTCGCCGAGCTCACCCAGCCGGATCGCGTCGTGTTCGCCGACGGTTCCGATGCAGAGTGGGAGCGCCTCACCGATCAGCTGGTCGAGGCCGGGACCTTCACTCGTCTCAACGACGAGAAGCTGCCCAACTCGTTCCTGGCACAGTCCGATCCGTCCGATGTTGCCCGTGTGGAATCGCGCACCTACATCTGTAGCGAGCGCGAGGAGGACGCCGGGCCCACCAACAACTGGATGGCGCCCGACGAGATGCGCCGCACCATGACCGAGCTCTACCGCGGCTGCATGCGCGGCCGCACCCTGTTCGTGGTGCCCTTCTGCATGGGCCCGCTGGGCTCCGATGATCCCAAGCTCGGCGTGGAGCTCACCGATTCCGAGTACGTCGTGGTCTCGATGCGCGTGATGACCCGCATGGGCAGTGCCGTCCTCGACCTCCTCGGCGAGGACCGCCCCTTCGTCAAGGCGCTGCACTCGGTGGGCGCGCCCCTCGAGCCGGGCCAGGACGACGTGCCGTGGCCCTGCAACGACACCAAGTACATCACGCACTTCCCCGAGGCCCGCGAGATCTGGTCCTTCGGTTCCGGCTACGGCGGCAACGCGCTGCTCGGCAAGAAGTGCTACGCGCTGCGCATCGCCTCCGCCATGGCACACGACGAGGGCTGGCTGGCCGAGCACATGCTCATCCTCAAGCTCATCTCGCCCGAGGACAAGGTCTACTACATCGCGGCAGCGTTCCCGAGCGCGTGCGGCAAGACCAACCTCGCGATGATCCATCCGACAGTGCCCGGCTGGCGCGCCGAGACGCTCGGCGACGACATCGCCTGGATGCGATTCGGCGAGGACGGGCGGCTCTACGCCGTCAACCCCGAGTTCGGATTCTTCGGCGTGGCACCGGGCACCAACTGGAGCTCCAACCCCACCGCCATGAAGACCATCGAGGCCGGCAACACCGTCTTCACCAACGTCGCCATGACCGATGATGGCGGAGCATGGTGGGAGGACCTCGAGAACCAGCCCGAGCACCTCATTGACTGGCTCGGCCAGGACTGGACCCCGGACTCGGGCCGCAAGGCCGCGCACCCCAACTCGCGGTACTGCACCCCCATGTCGCAGTGCCCGACCCCCGCTCCCGAGTGGGACGATCCGCAGGGCGTCCCGATCTCCGCGATCCTCTTCGGAGGCCGCCGCAAGAACACGGTGCCGCTGGTCAACCAGTCCTTCAGCTGGCAGCACGGAACGTTCATGGGGGCGACGATGTCCTCCGAGCAGACCGCGGCGGCCGAGGGCCAGGTCGGTTCCGTCCGGCGCGACCCCATGGCCATGATCCCGTTCCTCGGCTACCACGTAGGTGACTACCTGCAGCACTGGATCAACATCGGCAAGAACTCCGACGAGGCCCAGCTGCCGAAGATCTTCTACGTCAACTGGTTCCGCCGCGGCGACGACAAGCGCTTCCTCTGGCCAGGATTCGGTGAGAACAGCCGCGTGCTGAAGTGGATCGTCGAGCGCATCGAGGGCACCGCGGACGCGCAGGCAACCCCGATCGGGTACGTGCCCACTGCCGCCGACATCGACCTCGACGGCCTCGATGCCGACCGCAACGACGTCGACGAATCGCTCGCGGTCAATGTGGATGACTGGAAGGCCGAGATCCCGATGATCGAGGAATGGCTGCAGTTCGTCGGTGACAAGCTGCCCAGCGGCATCCGCGACGAGTTCGAGGCACTCAAGGAGCGCCTCGACAGCTAAGCGGCGCGCGCATCATGCGTGAAAGGGGCCGGCCTGCTCGTTCAGGCCGGCCCCTTTCCGCGTCCAGCATCATCACGGGACCCTGCATCATCACGGGACGGCGAAACCGCTGCGCTAGCCCCGCGCGCATGGGAACAATGGGGGAACCGGCAACCCCCGAGCTACAGGAGCACCCATGGCAGACCACACCTATCGCGTCTCCGAGATCGTCGGCACCTCGTCGGCCAGCATCGAAGACGCCGTGAGCGGCGCTATCGGGCGGGCGTCGCAGACCCTGCGCGGCCTCGACTGGTTCGAGGTCACCGAGATCCGCGGCCACATCGTCGACGGGGCCGTCGCCCACTACCAGGTCGGCCTGAAGGTCGGCTTCCGCCTCGACGACCCCAGCTAGGCCTGCTCGCGCTTGCGCAGCACCAGCACCAGGTTGCTGGTGATCACTTCCCGCAGCACCGGTACCCGCAGCACCCACCAGGACCACCACGGGTTGTAGCGCGGGAACGCGGCCACGAGCTCCGCTGGACCCTCCGCCCCGGTCGTCGCCCGTGCCCACCGCAGGCCTGCCGCGGCCGTGATCGGGAACAACGACACCCCGAACCGGTTCTTCGGCTCGTGACCGTGCAGGCGGCGATACCGGCGTGCCGCGAGCTCCCCGCCCAGGAAATGCCACTGGCCGGTCTCGTGCCCGCCGAACGGGCCCCACCACAAGGTGTAGGGCAGCACCACCAGCCCGCCCGGGCGGACCACGCGCACCATCTCGTCCGCCATCCGCCACGGCGCGCTCACATGCTCGGCCACGTTCGACGAGAAGCACACGTCCACGCTGTCGCTGCGGATCGGCAGCGCCATGCCCGAGCCGCGCACCGAGCCGGGGTGACGGATGCCCGCGGCATGCATCTCGGACGCATCGGGCTCCACCGACACATAGCGGGCGCCGAGCTCATCGAACGCGTCGGAGAAGTACCCGGGGCCGCCGCCCACGTCGAGGACGAGGTCACCGGCCAGGCCCCGGCCGGTGGCACCGGCATGCACCTCGGCGAGCATCAGCGCCGTATCGTCGGCGACGGCGCCGTAGAACCGGGCCGGGTCGGACTGCTCGAAGCGAAAGGACCGCAGCAGCGACCAGGAGCGACGCAGCGACGCATGACGAGCGAACGCGCGCGAGGCCGGCGCAGGAGCAAGAAGGGGCGACACATCGATACAGCGTAGTGACGATCACGGAACGGCACACCCCGGCCGTTCGCGGTGGCAGGCAGGCCCGCGCGCGTCTATCGTGTGGCAGAGCCCACCGCGGGCACGGCCAAGCCATGCTCGCGGTGGAGCGCTGGACGAGGAGTTGGGAGCAACGCGTGCGCGAGGTCTTGCTGTTGTGCTGGCGCGATACCAGCCACCCGCTCGGCGGCGGCAGCGAGCGCTACCTCGAGGAGGTGGGGGCCGCGCTCGCGGCGCGGGGGGCGCGCGTCACCCTGCGCACTGCCAGCTACCGTGGCGCGCCGCGCTCCGAGTTCCGCAACGGCATGCGCATCAGCCGCGGCGGCGGCCGCTTCACCGTCTACCCCTGGGCGTTGCTGGCCATTGCCGGTGCCCGGTGGGGGATCGGGCCGCTGCGGGGCAGCAAGCCCGACGTGATCATCGATACGCAGAACGGCGTGCCCTTCTTCGCCCGGCTCGTCGCCTCCGCGCCGGTGGTGCTGCTCGTGCACCACTGCCATCGCGAGCAATGGCCCGTCGCGGGGCGCCTGCTGGCCCGGCTCGGATGGTGGATCGAATCGTGGCTCTCGCCCCGGCTGCATCGCCACGACCAGTACCTGACCGTGTCGTTGCCGTCGGCAGATGAGCTCATCAGCCTCGGTGTGGCGCCCGCGCGGATCGCGGTGGCGCGCGCTGGTGCCGATGCGCCACCGCCCAGCGTTCCTCCGGGAACGCCGGCGACCCGGGCCGGGGATCCGACCATCACGGTGCTCTCGCGGCTGGTCCCGCACAAGCAGATCGAGGACGCGCTCGTTGTCGTCGCTCGCCTT
Organism: Lolliginicoccus lacisalsi; assembly: GCF_014841105.1. Classification (GTDB taxonomy): domain Bacteria; phylum Actinomycetota; class Actinomycetes; order Mycobacteriales; family Mycobacteriaceae; genus Lolliginicoccus; species Lolliginicoccus lacisalsi. Next base: position 164,150 of record NZ_JACYWE010000008.1, on the reverse strand, counting down.
CGTGCCACCATTCCGGGGCTGCGCCTCGATGTGATCGGCGACGGGTGGTGGCAGCCCCGGCTGCGCCGCGAGGTCGCCGCCCTGGGCATCGAGGACGCGGTCGTCTTCCATGGGCACGTCGACGAGGAGACGAAGCATCGCCTCCTCGCGCGGTCGTGGCTGCACGTGATGCCGTCCCGCAAGGAGGGGTGGGGGCTCGCCGTCATCGAGGCCGCCCAGCATGGGGTGCCCACCATCGGCTATCTATCCTCGCGCGGCCTGACCGACTCGATCATCGACGGCGTCACCGGGCGCCTTGTCACCGATCGCGGCGAGCTCGTCGAGGTGGCGCGGGAGCTGCTCGACGCCGATGTCGAGCGTGCCTTGCTCGGCGAGAAGGCGCGCGCCCGCGTGGCCGAGTTCTCGTGGCAGCAATGCGCCTCCAGCGTCGAGACGGTCCTCGAGGCCGTGGCGCGCGGCGAGCACCGGTCGGGGATCATCGTGCCCGGTCCCGCCGCGTCACCGCTTCCCGATGCGCGCACTGCCTGACCCGCTGCGCGCTCCTGCCCGCCCGGCCGCCGCGCCCGCGAGCAGCACCGCGCCCGCTGCAAGCAGCGCGAGCCACGCCACATGCGCCACTAGCACCGTCCTATAGGCCATGGAATCGCGCTCCGCGGTCGCGATCGGCCCCGGCACCTCGTGCAGCACCACGTCCGGCCCGGCGACCACGATAGGCAGCGTGGCCAGCACCGCCGCCGCCTCGCCACGACGCCCCGGCGCGGTGGGCTGATCGATCACCCAGCGCACCCCGAGCGCCGCGAGCTCGCGGGACGGCCCGCCACCGAGCAGGACAGCCTCCACTGCGCGGGCTCGCGAATCCTCCCCGCGGACCACCGTGCCACCCACCGGGAGGTCGCTCGTCATGACCACATCGCGCGGCAGCATCCGTGCGGCGGGATCGAGCACCACGGGGCCCGGCGCGTAGGGATACTGCCGCAGCAGGCCCGCGGGCAGAACCGCGACATCGCCAGGCCCGGAGGCCCCCTCCAGGTGCTCCGCCACCGCTGCCCATTCGGCCGGGTACTGGACCGGGCGCAGCGCCCCTCCCGCCCCCCAGGCCGCGTCCGGCAGCACCGCCACCAGCATCACCACCAGCACTGCCGGGGCGGCACGAGGGGCCCACGCCTGGGCCAGCCAGCGCGTCGCGGCCGCGGCGCACAGCACCAGGAACGGCACCGCCAGCGCCACCCACTTGTGCGTGTCGCGCAGCAGGCCTCCGCCCGGCAGCGCGACCACCACCTCCATTGCCCGAAGCCCCGGGCCGGTGGCGGCGAGGGCAGGACCCAGCACCGCGGCAGCGGCCAGGATCGCTAGCACGACGCTTGCGCGCCGGGGCGCGGCAGCGGGCCCCGAGGGAACGGGGCCTGAAGGGAAGGGGCCGCGCGCGCGGCGGCCGAGAAGCATCCGCCCACTGGCCAGCACGATCAGCACGATCCAGGTGGTGGCCAGCACGCCGAGGCCCGCGGCCCGGCTCGCCGGGACAGCCCCGGAGTTCCAGATCCCGCCCAGGCTCACCAGGCTCCCCAGCGTGCCCAGGCCAGTCTCGGCCCGGGCCGCGAACGCCGCCACCCCGGCAGCATCGCTCGTGCCGGGCTGCCCGGCCATCACCGCCGCAGTCAGCCACGGCGACCCAACGACCAGGCTGATCGATACCAGCGCGCCCACCGCGCGGGCCACCCGCGGGGGCGGGAACGCGATCAAGCCCGCGCACGCCGCGACGACAGCGACGACCGCCCCGGTCGGGGTCAGGCCCGCCACCGCCATCGACACCACCAGCAGCGGGAAGCCACCGGGGGCGCGCCGGTGGATGCGCGCGGCCGCGACGATGATCCACGGCAGCGCGCCATAACCAGCGAGCAAGCTCCAGTGCCCCTGCAGGAGTCGCTCCACCACATAGGGGTTCCACACCGCCAGGGTGGCGGCCACGATCTCCGAGCCGGCCCGGCCGCTTCCGGGTCCCCACCACAGCTGCACCAGTGCGATCGCGCCCCAGCCTGCCGCGAGCAGGAACAGCGACAGCATCACCGTGACCAGCACGCCCCCATCGACCCAGCGGGAGAGCAGCGCCAGCAGCCAGTCCGGCGGCACCGCGCGCGGCGCCGAGCCCGCCACTCCCAGCGCAGTGTCCGTGACGTAGGAGCGTGGCGTGGCCACCGCATCGCGGTGCAGCAGGTAACCGGGCCGCCATAGTGGCAGCAGCATCACGCTGACCAGCAGCATCACATGAGCGGGGCCGGCCCAGCACCACCAATGCGTCGCTCGCGGACCAGGAAAGGGCATGCCGGAACGATACGTGCCGGCGGGCGCGGCTGGCTTGCCGAGGCGTGGGCACGCCATGATGGGGGCGTGAAGGATCAGGCGCGCACGGGCACCCTCATGGCCGGGATGTCCCTGGTGACGGCCGGATCGCTTGTCGCCAACGCCGCCTCCTACCTGCTCCACGTTCCCGCGAGCAGCTGGCTGGGGCCGAGCAGCTACGGCGCGTTCGCCAGCTTGCTCGCCGCGCAGCTCATCCTGGCGGTTCCAGCGCTTGCCCTGCAGATGGTGGTGGCCCGGCGGATCGTCACCGGTCGCCTCGCCGGCATCGACCGCACAGGGGAAGCGCGTCACCTCGGTGCCGCGACAGTCTTGCTGGTCGCGATGGTGGCGCTGCTGGTCGTCCCAGCGGCAGCGTGGGCGCTGGGCACCTCGCTGGTAGCGACGCTGCTGGCGCTGAGCACAGCACCCCTGCTGGTGGTGCTCGCCGCGGAGCAGGGGATCCTGCAGGGCACCGGGCGGTTCGGGGCGCTCGCGCTGGTGATCGCCGGAGCCGGGCTGGCCCGGGTGGTGCCCGCGATCATTGTCCTCGGCCTCGGCGGGGGAGTGGCAGCGGCCCTCGGGGCGGGCGCCCTCGGCACCATCGTGGCGGCTGTCGCTGCGCGGCGCCTGGTGGGAGAGGCTCCCCGGGATGACGCCGAGCAGGGCCAGGCCCGCCCCGACGTGGCCGCGGTCCTGCGGGCCTCGCAGGTGCAGCTCGTGATCATGGCGTTCACCGCGATCGACCTGCTGATCGCGCGCATGGTTCTCGACGAGGTCGCGGCCGGGGTGTATGCGCTGGGGGCCGTCGCGGCGAAGGTGGCGTTCTGGCTGCCGTTCGCGGTGGGGGTCGTGCTGTTCCCGCGGATGGCGGATCCCGCGCGCACCCGCGAATCCCTCGGCTCGATGCTCGCCGTGCTGGCGGTGCTGGGCATCACGGCGACGGGGGCGGCCTGGTTGCTGGCGCCGATCGTTCCCCACGTGGTCGGTGAGGACTACCGGCCCGTCGTGAGCCTGCTGTGGCTGTTCGCCGCCCACGGTGCCGTCCTCAGCGCGGTGCAGGGGGCTCTGCTATCGGTGATCGCGCGGGATCGCACTGCCGTCGCGGCGCTCGCCTGGACTGGGCTGGCAGTGCTCGCCGTGGTGCTCCTGCTTGTCCCCGCCACTGTCACCGGCTTCATCATCACGTCGCTGCTCGTGGCCACGGTGACGCTGGTGGCCGTGACGGGCGCGGTGCTGTGGTCGCTGCGGGAGCCCTACCCGCGCGCGCCCGAGTAGAGCATCACCGCGGGATCGTCGTCCGGGTCCGTGCCGCCGCTGGGATCGTCGCCCGCGCCCGCGACGTCCTCGGTCCGGGACGAGCGAATCCCGAGGGCGAGGCCCGCGGCCAGCGCGGCGAGCCCGAGCACCACGAGGATCCACGAGGCGTGGATCGATACCGGGCCAGCACCGATGGCGAGCTGCACCCGGTCGCGCTCGGACCGCGCGGCGTCGAGCTGCGTGGCAACGGTCGCGCTGGTGAACGCGAGGTCATGCTCGGAGACCGGGAGGCCCTGGTCCTCGGGGCCAGTACCGAAGAACTGGCTGGCCTGCTCGCGGGCATCGACGATGGTGCCCGAGACGGGCTCGACCCACAGGTCGCGCTGCACCGTGTAGTAGCGGGTCATGAACACGATCTCCCCGGCATCGGCGGCGGATTCATCCACCAGGCCCCAGCCCGACCGTGTCATCCCGACGCGGTTCGCCTGGTCACGGGTGGCGCGGAAGAGATCCACCGGGCCGAGGGACTGCCGATAGTGGCGAACGGTCACGCCGTCGAGCTCGGTGTCGCCCACGAACTCCGCCTCCGAGGAGGCGCGCGCGGTGAGGTCATACACCGGATATGCCTCCGGGGCCGCGCCGTAGGGGAACCGGTACTGCACTCCATCGCGGGGCAGCTGCACGGCCGGTGACTCCCGATCGACCTGCAACGACGCCATCGTGTCGCCCGCCGGCATCGCATCATGCCGGTCGATCGCCACCCGATCGATGTGGGCCGACACCAGCCCGCGGCCCGGCGTCGAGTCCGCGCGCATCAGCGCATGCCCTGCCTGCAATGTGGCGGTCTCGCTCGATACCGGATCCTCGACGGTGACGCGCGTCTGGCTGCGCAGGGCGACATCCTCCTCCCACGGCGCCTCGTCGCCCTTGGCGAGCAGCGCGGCATCGAGCAGGGTGCCGGAGCCCTCCATGATGCGGGTGGACTCATGGCCGAGAGGGAGCCGCTCGAGCTTCGGCGCGGTGTAGAGCGGCAGCAGCGCCGCCACAACCAGGAGGAACACCGCGAGCCCCACGAGCAAGGAAGCAGAAAGACGAGCTGCGCCCCCGGAACGTCCTGCCATGAAGGATTCCCCCCGTATGCGTCACGCACGTGGATTCTCGACTACGATCGACCGACGATAGCAGCTGTCCCAGCGGCCCGCCCGGCAGCGATTGCTGCCGTTATGCAACCAATACCCGCGGGATACGGGGGTGACACCGATGAGCAAGGAACCGCGTGGCACGACCACCGCAGTCACCTCGCCCGTGGCCGGCGCGGCTGGGTTCCTGCCGGCTTGCGAGGGGCTGCGCGCTGCTGCCGCGCTGGGTGTGCTGCTCACCCACGTGGCATTCCAGACCGGGTCGGTCACCGACACGATGGTGGGCAGGATCTACGGCCGCTTCGACCTCGCGGTGGCGCTGTTCTTCGCCCTCTCCGGCTTCTTGCTGTGGCGCCCGCATGCCCGTGCGGCGCGCGCCACCGCCGCGGCACCCGCCAGCACGGCCCGCTACCTCCGGCACCGCCTCGTCCGGATCATGCCGGCCTACCTCGTCGTGGTGATCGCGGTGCTGGCGCTGCTGCCCGAGGCGCACGGCGCGTCGATGCAGACCTGGCTCGGCAACCTCGCGCTCATGCAGGTGTTCGTTCCCTACAGCCTCACCAGCGGTTTGACCCAGATGTGGAGCCTGTCGGTGGAGATGGCCTTCTACCTGATCCTTCCCCTGCTGGCATGGATCCTGTGGCGGCTGCGAGGGCCCGCCGCGCGATGGCGCGTCCCGGTCATCGCTGGGGCAGCACTGCTCAGCCTCGGCTGGGGCTTCCTGCCCATCCCCACCGCCGATGGGGTGCACCACGACAACTGGCTGCCCGGCTACCTGGCATGGTTCGCGGCGGGCATGATCCTCGCCGAGCAAGCCATGCGGCCGCCCGCCTGGGCGGTGCGGGTGGCCAGGGTCCCTGGGCTGATGCTCGCGATCGCAGCGGTCGCGTTCGTCGTTGCCGCGTCCCCGATCGCAGGGCCTCCCGGCCTCGTGGACCTCGTTGCCCGCGAGTACGCCGCCAAGATCGTCGCCGGAGCGATCCTGGGATATGCCCTCCTCGCGCCGATCGTGCTGGGCGAGCCGGGGCGTCCGCACCGCATCCTCGCGCACCCGGTCGCCCTGATGCTGGGCCGATGGTCCTACGCGCTGTTCCTGTGGCATGTCGCGGTGCTGATGGTCGTGTTCCCCATCCTCGGTGTGCCACCGTTCTCCGGCTACATGCTGGCCGTGCTGCTGCTCACCGTCGCCATCAGCGTCCCGATATCCTCCATCAGCTTCGCGCTCGTGGAGGAACCATCGCGCCGCGCGCTCCACGCCTGGGAGGAGCGGCGCTACCGGTCGCGGCCACCCGGCCAGGCCGCGATGACCACCGCCGCCACCGCCACGAGCGCGAGCCCCTGCGTCGACGCTTCATCGCCCAGGTAGCCGTTCGGGGAGCGCCAGGGCCCCGTCGACAGGACCGCAGCGGAAAGTGCCATCGCGGTGCCCGCCCCGATGGCCAAGGCCCGGCTCGCCCGCGATGCGCCCCACCGCCGAGCGATCGCCCATGAGGACGCCGCGACGAGCGCGTAGAGCCCCGCTCCAGGCGCTCCCGCGATCATGAGCGCCGCGGCCAGCCCGCCGGCCATCGCGAGTCGCCGTGACCGCCATGGCCGCGACGGGGGAGCCTCCCGGCCCCGGTCCTCGCGGCGCAGCAGCAGCACCCCCCCGAGCGGGAGCAGCAGCGCGAGCCCGCCGAACAGGGCGAGCCGGTAGCCGCCATCCAGGGGGTACGTCAGCGTCACCGGGCCCGCGAGGCCCGCCGGGACGATCCAGCCCTGCTGCCACCCGTTGATCGTCACCGGGACGAGCTCCGCGCCGTCCGGGCCATGTGCGACCCACCCGCTGTTGCGGCTCTCCGGAACGATCAGTAGCTCATCGGATGCGGCATCCACCTCGCCGACACGACGGGCGGGGGACCATTCCCCGGCCTGTACCGGACTAGCGGATCCACTGCCGCGCGGTGCCGCCCCCGGCCCCTCCAGCCGAGCCCCGTCTACCTGCAGCGCCTCGCCCGGGTCCACGGTCACCATGCTGGCGCCAGGCCCGAGCCGCACGCCCGCGGAATCGCACGGGGTCGCCTCCACCACGACCCCTGCCCGGGCCTCGGCCTCGGTCATGGTCACCGAGAACCGCACGGTGTCCTCGCCCACCTCGAGGCGGGGCCCGTCCTCGCAATCGATCTCGATCACGCGTGGTGCTGCGCCGCGTGCCCCGATCACGCCGTCGTTGCCGCGCACCGCGATATCGGCGATGCCGGGCGGAACGGTGCTCGACAACCCGAATGGCTCGCTGGTGCGGGTCTCGCGCCACTCAAGGATCGTCACCTCCACCGCGTCGGTCCGCGCTTCCGGGACGGGGATAGCGAGGGAACCTCGTTCTTGCTGCTGCTCGGTGACCTGTGCCGTCGTCGTCGACTCCCCGGTATCGACCCGCAGCACCGTCGGCATGGCGGGCACATCCGCGCGCGGCAGCGTCACCTCCACGGCGGTGACCAGTTCCTCCTCGGGCAGTTCCACGGTCACCGTCGGAAGCTCCCCCGCGGCGACGCTCGCGGTGGCCGGGGCGTACCACACGGTCCGCGGGTCGCCATCCGCCACGGCGAACGCGCTGCCCCGGGTATCACCGATGCTCGAGGGCCCCGTGCCGCGAGGGGCGTCCTCACCGGCCAGCAATTCCTCGAGGCGCCCGCTCTGCCGGGCCTGGACGAAGACGCGCGCCCGCGCGCCGACCTCCTCGTCCGCGGTGATGCGGCGCGACACCACGCCAGGCTCCTCCGCCGCTTGGCCCAGCGACGGAAGGCAGATCGCTTGCACGGGCCCATCGAGGCAGGGCAGCCGACCCGGATGCTGCTGCCCGAGGTCCCACGCGGTGATCGTGGCGCCGGCCGGGGCGGGGGGCACCTCCAGGGCGCGCCCCAGCTCGACCTGTCGGCCTTCCGCGCTCACCGAGACATCCGCGATGCCGAACTGTCCGCCGAGCGACCCGTCCTCCGTCGATCGAGCGGTGATGCGTGCCCAGCGCGTCGCCCCGAGCGGCAACGCGGCGATGACCTCCTCGCCGGCCTCGGGCACATTCACCGTGGACGAGCCACGCTCCGTCCTGATCTCGAGGAAGCGGACCGCGGGCCCCGCGGCGGCGGCGCTCGTGGTGATGCGCAGCACCGCCTGCTCGATCGGTTCATCGAAATCAAGCTGGAGCCATTGGCCCACCGCTGCCTCGCCGCTGTTCGACAGCCAGGCGGTGGACGTGCTCCCATCCACGGCTGCCGCGGGCCCGGAACCAGGCTGCACCGCGCCGATCTGCGTGGCATCGCCGGCCGAGGACGACACCGTGATCGTCGGACCGATCGCGACCGCACGGACTAGGGGCTCGCCGGTGGCGTAGTCCGCGATCCTGTTGCGGGTGCGGCGGGGATCATCCGGGCCCAGCGCGTGCGAGCGCTGGTGGTCCACCCGGCCGAAATCGGCCTCCCGGGCTACCGGTGTGTCCGTCAGGGTGATCGGCCCCACGGGCAGGCCCGCATCGAGCGCGTCCCGCGACAGCACGTGCGGCGTCGCCTCGCCCGGATGCGCGCGCTCGTGGAGCCGCAGCAGGGCCTCGGGGCCGCCCTGGACGATCGGGACATCCTCTACCGGTATGGTGTGCACGCCAGCCGGGAAGCCGGGATCAGCCACGACCTCGAAGATCTCGATGGCAGGGAAGCGCGGGCGCGTCCCCGCGCTCGGCACCTCGAGCGATGGGTCGTCCGAATCGGTCTCGGGCGGCCGGGGGCCGACCGGCCCGCCGAAGGTCTCAGCCTTGACCAGCCCCGGGGATCCCAGGAGGGCCTGGCGGGCGATCGCTGGCGACACCGATTGGCCGGTGACCGGGTCGATATCGTTGCGCAGCACCACATGCCGGATGCCCTGGGCCGCCAGCATCGATGCCAGCCCGGGGGAAGGCTGGCCCGCGACGAGCAGGCGCTGGACGGAATCGAGCATGCGGATGCCACCAGGCGGGATCAACGGCACGATATCGCGGCTGCCCCAGGGCGTGGTGGCCAGTGGTTGCAGCGGCTCGTCGCGGGTCAAGCCCCACACCTGGGAGCCGAACGGCGCGGCCGGGACCACCAGCGCGCGCGAGGGCAAGCCCGTCTCCACGCCCTCGGAGTTGCTGGCGAGCCACTGCGCCGTCTGCGCCCAGTAGTCGGGAATGCCACCGTGCGCGCCGCGCGGGGCGAGCTTTCCCGTCCACACAAGCGATGTCGCGACCGCCACGGCAAGCACCACCGCCGTCGCGACCGCCATGATGGGCGCGCGCTCGGGATGGGCGATCGCCCGGCGCCACGCCGTCCTAGTGACCGCTCCTGGCAGGGGTGCCCGCGCGAGCAGTGCCGCTAGCCCCACCGCGAGCGGCAACCGGACCAACGGCTCCAGCTTGTGCACGTTTCGCATCGGCGCGCCCGCGCCATCGAGGAACGCGCGGGCGAGCTCGCTCACCGGCGAGCCCCACGCGCCCGCGTATCCCACACCGATCCCGACGAGGCCGACGACGAGCACCAGCACCAGGCGTCCACGGGCGGGGGTGCGCAGCGCCAGCCCCGCCAGTCCGGCCGCCGCGACCAGACCGGTGGCGAGCACCGAGACCGGCTGGGTGACCAGGATCGCCCCGGCCATGCGATCCGGCGAGATGAACGGCGTCCAGCTATCTGTCCCCCGCAGCACCTCCACCAGTGATGTCCACCGTGTCGTCGTCCCTGCGGACTCGATGTAGTCCAGGAACGGCGGGCTCACCGCGCCCAGCATCAGCAGCGGCACCACCCACCACGCTGTCGCCGCGATGCCCAGTGGCACCCACCATGCGGTGAAGCGCCACCACCGGCGGTCCGGCCGATGCGCGAGCCACCACACCACTGCGACTGCCGCGCCGAACGCGGTGGCCACCGCATTGATCGCGCCCATGCAGGCAACAGCGAACGCTGATGCGGCCGCGAGCTGCCACATGGGCCGCCGTGATCGTCCATCGAGCGCGAGGATCACCGGCAGCAGCACCCAGGGGGCGAGCATCATCGGGGTGGTCTCCGAGGAGATCGCCCCGATCGTGGTCAGGACGCGGGGGGAGCACGCATAGGCGACCGCAGCGATGATCCGGGAGGGGCGGGTGCCGATGCCCAGCGCCTCGGTGACCCGGATGATTCCCCAGAATCCAGCAGTGAAGAGGATCGCCCACCACACGCGCTGCGCCACCCACGCTGGCGCGCCCAGGGCATCGGTGGCGGTGAAGAACGCGCCCTGCGGGAAGAAGTACCCATAGGCCTGGTTCTGGGTCTGCCCGAACGGGGCAAGGCTCGACCACAGGTGGCTCGCGCGATCCAGGAACCCTCGCGGGTCCACGACAAGATCAAGCTTGGTGTCGGCGACCAGTAGCCCCGGCGCCTGCAGCATGCTCGCGACGAGCGCGAGCAGGGCAACAACAATCAATCCCCATCGGGGGAGCGGGCGCGACGCGCCCGGCACCGCGTCCTCGGCGAGGGTGCGCGCGGGATCGGCTCCGGCTGCCAAGAACTGCGCGGCGGCTAGCGGCTGCCGTACTCAGGCTGGTTGAGCAACGCCGTCTGCGCCTGCTCGGACCGATCCACCTCCGGGCGGGTGTTCTGCTCCGCCAGGCCAGTCCCCACGATCACCAGCGCGAACGCCAGAGTGGTACCAGCCAGCGCGGCGATCGCCCCGGGGACGAGGAACTTCATGGAAACACTCCTAGGATCGGGCGCGCGGTGCAGTCCCCGACAGGATAGCGGCCCAAGCGGCGATCCCGCACGCTACACGCCACCCAGCATGTCCGAGGGAACGCCCAGGGCCCCGAGCAGCGTCCGCAGCTTCGCGCTCGTCTCGTCGAGCTCCGCGCGCGGATCCGAGCCCGCCACGATGCCGCCGCCGGCGAACGCGCGCGCCCGGTCACCGCGTACTTCCGCGCAACGGATCGACACCATCCACTCCCCATCGCCCCGCGAATCGCACCAGCCGACAGCCCCGGCATAGAAGCCACGACTGCCCTCGGACGCCCGGATCGCCTCGAGCGCGGCTTCGTGCGGGGTGCCCCCCACTGCTGGGGTCGGGTGCACGTGCAGCGCCACGTCCAGCGCCGAGATGGCCGGATCCCGCAGCGTTCCCTCGATGCGCGTCCCGAGGTGCCACACCTGCGGCGTCGCGACGACGGAGGGGCGCGCCTCCACGCGCAGCCCGGAGCACAACGGCGCGAGCCGCTCGCGCAGCCAATCCACCACGAATCCATGCTCGTGCACGTTCTTCGCCGAGCTCGCCAGTTCCTCGGCGCGCTGGACGTCGACGACGGGATCAGGGGAACGGGGAGCGGTGCCCGCGAGCGGCCAGCATGACACCGACCGGCCGTCGCGGCGGACCAGGGACTCCGGGCTCGCGCCCACGAGGAACGCGTCCTCCATGCCGGGGCCGGCGGGGGACAGGTCCGCGCAGAACCCGTTGCCGGCGTGATCGCGCGCCACGAGCGCGGCGAGCAGGCCGTGCGGATCGATGCGCCCCGCGCACGCCACCTCCACCGATCGCGCCGCGACGACTTTCGCGAGCTCGCCCGCGTCGATCCGTGCCACTAGTGCCGCGATCCGGCGCATGTGCTCGGCGCCCGATGGTTCCTCGCGCGCGCCCACGATCGAGGGAAGCGGCGGAACCGCGACGGGGGGCCGCCACCGGGCATCCCGCACTGTGAACGTCGCTGGCACGGTCAGGGCGCAGGGCTCGGAGAGGTCGAACGGCAGCGCTCCCACCACGGCCCGGGCGGATCCGTCCGCGAGCGCCCGCAGCGCAGCACCCGGATGATCGAACAGGGCAAGCCGGCCCTCGCCGATCACGGATCGGTGGGGGCGGGACAGCACGAAAGCAGATCGATCCACCCCAGTGAGTATTCCTGGCCGGGCCGCGCCCGAGCAGGGCGGGGGGAGTGGTGGATCAGCGCCCCCGCGATGCCGGCGGGGCTAGCCCTCGCACGGCGGCACGATCATCACGGGGCGGTGGCAATGCTTGAGCACCTGGTCGGCCACGCTGCTATGCAGCAATGCCTTGATGCCCGTGGCGCCCCGCGTGCCGGTCACGAGGATGCTGACGTCGTACTCGTCGGCCGCATCGACGATCGCAGCCCAGACCGTGGTCACGGTCTCGATGCAATGCCCCTCGCAGCGCAGCCCGGCCTCGCCCGCGAGCCGGACACCCTCCTCGTTGACGACGCGCGCGTCGGCAAGCGCCGCGTCCTCGGCCGCGGTGTCCGGTACCCAGCCGGGCTGCATGACGCCGCTCAGGCCGGAGATGCGGGCCGCCTGCCGCGAGAGCGGCTCCCAGGCGGTGACGATGATGGCGCGGCTCGCGCTCAGGAAATGGCCCGCGTGCCGGATAGCGCGCTTGGCATTGTCCGAGCCGTCGTAGGCGATGAGGACGAGATCCGAAGCCCCCGATGCCATGATTGCCTCCCGGAACGATCAGTCTCGGTGGTCCTGGGCACAAGACTACTCCGCTCCATGCGCCAGCGCGGCGATCTTGTTCGCCCGGTTGCACGCTGTGCCCGATCGCTAGCACGGGGATCGCTGGACGTGTCGGCCCGGGCGGCGCCTCCGGATGAGTAGGATCCTGCACAGTCGACGAAGGGATGGGCGCGATGCTCACGCAAACCCGGACCGCGGCGCGGCTCGCCGCGCTGCTGCTGGCCGCGACGACCGCGACAGGTCTCGTGGCCTGCACGAGCAGCGAGACCTCCGGCGGCGGAGGGCCGACGAGCAGCGAAGCGCTCGCCACGGTCACCTCGCCGGTCGCGCACACCCCGGCGCAGGGCACGGGTTCCCTCGGTTTGCCGTGCGGCGAGCAGGAGTTCCTGGCTCGCTTCACCACGCGCCAGAAGCTCGCCCAGATGCTCAACGTCGGCGTCACCGGGGAGGCCGACGCCCGCCGCGTGATCGAGCAGGAACAGATCGGCGGGTTCTTCGTCACGAGCTGGGCAGACCCCAGCTTCCTTGCCAGCGGGCGCGTGGCGGCCGTGGCTGCCGAGTCCGAGGTCCCCGTGATGGTCACCATCGACGAGGAGGGCGGGCGCGTCAGCCGCGCCAAGCACGTGATCGGCGCATCCCCGTCGGCGCGCGAGCTCGCCCGGACCCGCACCGCCGAGGAGGTGTACGACATCGCCCGGCAGCGCGGCGCAGCGCTGCGCGAGCTCGGCATCACCGTGGACTTCGCGCCCGTTGTGGATGTCACCGATCAGCCCGACAACGCGGTCATCGGCGATCGTGCCTTCGGCGCCAACCCCGACGTGGTCACTGAGTACGCGGGAGCCTATGCGCGCGGCCTGCGCGACGCCGGAGTGCTGCCCGTGCTCAAGCACTTCCCCGGGCATGGGCGCGCCACCGGCGACTCCCATGTCGAGGGGGTGACCACCCCGCCCCTGCCCGAGCTGCTCGGCCATGATCTCGTGCCGTTCCGTTCCCTCATCGGGACCGGTGCCGCAGTGATGGTCGGCCACCTCACAGTGCCGGGGCTCACCGAGCCGGGGACTCCCTCGAGCCTCAGCCCCGCCACGATGTCCCTGCTGCGCTCGGGTGTGGGCTACGGTGCCGCGCCGTTCGATGGGCTGATCTTCACCGACGACCTCGGCAGCATGCGGGCGGTCACCGATCTGTTCGACATCACCGAGTCGGTGCTGCGCTCGTTGCAGGCCGGCGCGGATATTGCCTTGTGGATCTCGACCGATCGCGTCACCGACGTGCTCGACGTGCTCGAGGGCGCGGTCGCCAGCGGCGAGCTGCCGATGAGCCAGGTCGATGCTTCCGTGGTGCGGATCGGGAAGGCCAAGGGGCTCGTCGACTGCTGAGCCCGCCTGGCCCGCCAGGCCCAGCTATTCGCGTGCCGGGGTCGCGCCGCGCAGCCTCGCACCGTAAACTTACCCGCGGGTAAGTTTCTACGGTGAGGGTAGTGATGGGTGGTCAATCCAAGCGACTGCCGCGGGCGATCCGCGAGCAGCAGATGCTGGACGCTGCCATCGACGTCTTCGCCAAGCATGGGTACCACGGCGCCTCGATGAACGCGATCGCTGCCGAGGCGGAGATCTCCAAGCCCATGCTGTACCTGTACTACGGCTCGAAGGACGAATTGTTCGCGGCATGCATCCGTCGCGAGAGCACTCGTTTCCTCGATGCGCTCACCGGGGCCGCCGACCCGACCCTGACCCCGCGCGAGCAGCTCGAGCATGGCATCCGCGTCTTTCTCGGGTTCGTCAACACCAACCGCAAGGCCTGGCGCGTGCTCTATCGGCAGGCCCTGTACCAGAACGAGTTCGCCGAACTGGTGCTCAGCAGTCGCGATCGCGCGGTCGAGCTGACCGCGCTGATCCTGCGCTCGAGCAGCCGCGACGAGCGCAGCAACGACCAGTACCGCCTCATGGCGACCGTGCTCATCGGCGCGGGGGAGGCAGTCGCGGACCTGATCGCCGATGGGACGGCCCAGACCGAGGACGCGGTCACCCTGCTGACCGATCTCGCGTGGCGCGGCCTCGCCGGGCGCAAGCCCGTCCACTAGCGCGCCCCGCGCTGTGGACCGTCACCCGGCACCCCCACAGAAAAGAACCAGCCCCAGGGGGAAATCCCCTGGGGCTGGCGCAATGCTGGACGCGTCGGCTACCGCGCGGTCACCGTAGCGGTGAGGTGCGTGTAGCCCTTCTTCGGGTGCCTCAGCGCCAGGCTCCAGCCATTCGCGGACTTGTCCGCGTAGACCTTCACCTTGGCGGGGAGCACCACGGGCTTGCCGAACTCGACGGAGTAGTCCACCGAGTCGGGGATGCGGCCCTCGATGATGCCAAGCACCGCGGCCGAGCTCCACATGCCATGCGCGATGACCGACGGGAAGCCGAATGCCTTCGCGCCGACCTTCGAGATGTGGATGGGGTTGCGGTCGCCGGAGACCTCCGCGTACTGCGAGATCAGCGCTGGGGTCACCTTGAGGGTGGTGTTTGCCACGCGACCATCAGCGCCCGGAGCGCTATCCGTGCGCTCGGGGCGCGGCTCGTCGCTTAGGCTCGTTCGCTGCTTGCGCAGGAACGTGCTGGCCTGCCGCCACACCAGCTCGCCCTCGACAGTGATCTCGGTGATCAGGTCGACGAGCAGGCCGGACCGGTGCTCCCGCAGGTCAGCGGCATGCACATCGATGGTGAGCACGTCGCTGACGGAGATGGGCTTGATCTGCTCGATGTTGTTGGCCATGTGCACCATGCCCATGGCGGGCAACGGGAAGTCCTTGGCCACGAGCAGGTTCATCACCGCGGGGAAGCTGAGCACGAACGGGTACGTCACCGGCACCGTGTCGCGCAGGCGCAGCCCGCACACGTGGTTGTAGTCCGCGAGGTTGTCGATGTCGATGCGGACGTTCTCGATGCGCAGGACGCGGTCCGGCAGGCCAGTGGCCTTGGCACCAGGCAGGGGAAGCATTCCCGCCACGGCCTTGGCGTAGTTGCCGAGCATGCTCTGCTTGTCGAGTACCTCGATGTTGGTTGGCTTGCTCATCACGCACCCAGCAGGCTCTGGCCGCACACGCGGACGGTGTTGCCGGTGACCGCGCTGGAGGCGGGGCTGGAGAAGAACGCGATCGTCTCGGCGACGTCCACGGTCTGGCCGCCCTGCAGCAGCGAGTTGAGGCGACGGCCGACCTCGCGGGTGGCGAGCGGGATCGCGGCGGTCATCTGGGTCTCGATGAAGCCCGGAGCGACCGCGTTGATGGTGATGGACTTCTTCGCGAGCTCGGGAGCCTCGGCATCGACCATGCCGATCACGCCGGCCTTGGAAGCGCCGTAGTTGGTCTGGCCGCGGTTGCCGGCGATGCCCGCGATCGAGGAGACGTCGACCACGCGGCCACCCTCCTTGAGCCCACCGTTGGCGACGAGGCCCTCGGTGATGTTCTTCGGGGCAACGAGGTTGACGGCCAGGACCGAGTTCCAGCGCCCGTCGTCCATGTTGGCGAGCATCTTGTCGCGGGTGATCCCGGCGTTGTGGACAACCACGTCGAGGCCACCGAAGCGCTGCGCGGTCTCGGCGATCTTCTCCGCGGCGTTGCTCGCGGTGACGTCGAGCGCGAGGGCAACCCCGCCGATCTTGTTGGCGACCTCGGAGAGCGCGTCCCCGGCCTGCGGGACATCCGCCACGATCACCTTCGCGCCGTCGCGGGCCATGACCTCGGCGATGGTGGCGCCGATGCCGCGAGCAGCGCCGGTGACAAGCACGACCTTGCCGTCGAGGGGCTTGTCCCAGTCCGCGGGAGCCGCAGCGGTCTTCTCGTCCACCCGGACGACCTGGCCATCAACGTAGGCCGACTTGGCGGAAAGGAAGAACCGCAGTGGCGCGGCCAGGCCGGTGAAGTCGTTCTTGGCCTTGGGGGAGACGTACAAGAGGTTCGCGGTGGCGCCGCGGCGCAGCTCCTTGGCGATGGAGCGGCTGAAGCCCTCGAGGGCGCGCTGCGCGATGCGCTCGTCGGCCTTCTTCACGAGCTCCGGAGTGGTGCCGATGACCAGGACGCGGGCGCAGGGCGCCATCTTGCGCATGAGCGGCTGGAAGAAGTCATGGAGCTGCTTGAGCCCCTCGATGGTGGTGATGCCAGTGGCGTCGAAGACCAGGCCACCGAACTTATCGGTGCTGTCGTCGCCGAACTCGTAGTCCGAGAGCAGGTCGCGGATCGGCTCGACCAGGCGGCCCTCGCCGCCGACGATCACGGGGCCGGGGAGCGCGGGCTCGCCAGCCTTGTAGCGGCGCAGCTCCTCGGGCTGCGGCAGTCCCATCTTGCCGGCCAGGAACGCACCTGGGGCGGACGAGATCAGGGTGGAGTACAGATCAGTGCTTCCCTTTTTGCCTGACACGGGTCACCTCTCGTGAGTGTAGTCACTCGTCGCAGTTTCGCTTGTCGCAGTTTCGCTTCCGCACGGTCATTGACCTGCGGCGCGCCGCCGGGATGGGCGACATCCGCACATTGCTCCCGGCCGCGTTGTATCCTCCCGGAATGTACGCCGGAGTGCACGGTATCGACAACTAACTTACCGGTGAGTAAGAATACGTGGTAGTCCAACACTCCCGAATTGTTTGGAGACTGAAGTGACATCGTCGAATAACGCGGCCAACGCCCCCGAGGGCCGGCAGACCCGCCCGGTAGCCATCCTCGGTGGCAACCGCATCCCGTTCGCGCGCAGCAACAAGGCCTACTCGAAGGCCTCCAACCAGGACATGTTCACTGCTGCGCTCGACGGGCTCGTGAGCCGGTTCAGCCTGCAGAACGAGCAGATCGGCCTCGTCGCCGGTGGCGCCGTGCTCAAGCACTCGCGCGATTTCAACCTCATCCGCGAGTCCGTCCTCGGCAGCGCGCTCTCGCCCTACACCCCCGCGATCGACGTGCAGCAGGCCTGCGGCACCGGCCTCACCGCCATCAGCATCGTCGCGGACCAGATCGCGCTCGGCCGCACCGAGTCCGGCATCGGTGGTGGCAGCGACACGACCTCTGACGCTCCCATCGCCGTCAATGAGGACCTGCGCAGCCTGCTGCTCGACCTCAACCGCGCCAAGACCACCGGCGACCGCATCAAGCTGCTCGGCAACCTGCGCCCCAGCCAGCTCGTGCCCGCGATCCCCACCAACGGCGAGCCCCGCACCGGCCTGTCGATGGGCGAGCACGCCGCCATCACCGCCACGGAGTTCGGCGTCTCCCGCGAGGGCCAGGACGAGCTCGCCGCGGCCTCGCACCAGAACATGTCCAAGGCCTGGGACGCCGGGTTCTTCAACGACCTCTCCACCCCGTACCTCGGCCTGACCCGGGACGACAACCTGCGCCCCGACTCGAGCGCCGAGAAGCTCGGCAAGCTCAAGCCGGTCTTCGGCAACTCGCTCGGCGATGCGACCATGACCGCTGGCAACTCCACCCCGCTCACCGACGGTGCCTCCACGGTGCTGCTGGCGAGCGACGAGTGGACCGCCGAGCGCAACATCCCCGTCCTCGCGTACCTGCGTGACTACCAGACCGCTGCGGTCGACTTCATCCATGGCCCCGACGGCCTGCTGATGGCGCCGACCTACGCGATCCCGCGGATGCTCAAGCGCAACGGCCTCTCCCTCCAGGACTTCGACTTCTACGAGATCCACGAGGCATTTGCCTCCGTGGTGCTGTGCACCCTCGCGGCGTTCGAGTCGGAGGAGTACTGCAAGGAGCGCCTCGGCCTCGACGGCGCGCTCGGCAAGATCGATCGCAGCAAGCTCAACGTCAAGGGCTCCTCCCTCGCGGCCGGGCACCCCTTCGCCGCGACCGGTGGCCGCATCGTCGCCTCGACCGCGAAGATGCTTGCCGAGAACGGTGGCGGGCGCGCGCTCGTGTCGGTCTGCGCCGCGGGCGGCCAGGGCGCTGTGGCGATCATCGAGGCATAGGCCTTTCGCCCATCGGGGGCGCGCGCTAGGCCGTCTGGCCTGGCCACGCTCGTCCCGATGGTTGGCTCGCGGGAGCCCCCGGGCATTTGTTGCCGCCCGGGGGCTCCCGCGTTCCGTAGGGGCCTGTAACGCGTTGCGGGGCAACGCCGATACGGCTAGTAAGTCCCGCGCGCAGGCCCGAAACCCCGACCTGGCCGTCCGCGCGGGGCTTCCTGCGGCCCAGGGGCGAGGGAAGCCGGGTGAACGGTTCGGATTGACCGGATTGGTCTAGGCGATGCCGCCGCGCGCGTGCGATGGCGCGGGGCCTAACCTATTAGGAAGCGTGTTACCGGAGCCGCTCGCGCGGTTGGGAGGCGACTGTGGTGAATCACAAAGGGTCAAGGGCGCGGCCGCTAGTGGTCGTGGCGGGCTTGCTGATCGTGCTGGTGCTCGCCGGTGCTGTGGCGTACGCGGTGGACTGGTTCGTGTCGCGGGACAAGATGCCGCGCAACGTGACCGTGGCCGCTGTCGAGATCGGGGGAATGTCCCCCGAGGATGCGCGCCAGCGCCTCGAGGCCGAGCTCGTTCCCCGTGCCTCGGAGCCCTTCGTCGTGATCGCGGACGATGTGGAGTCATCGATCCTGCCGGAGGAGGCGGGCCTGGCCCTCGATGTCGATGCGACGATCGAGCAGGCGAGCCGCCAGCCCATGAACCCCGTGACGCGCCTCGCGGACCTCTTCCGGACCCGCGAGGTCGGCTTCGTCAGCTCCGTCGATGATGAGCGGCTCGCCACCGTCGTCGAAGAGGTGAAAGCCAGTGTCGACCAGGAGGCGGTCGAGGGCGACATCGTTTTCGTCGATGGCTCTCCCCAGCTCATCCAGCCGCGAAACGGACTGGTGCTGCCCGCCGACGAGGCGCGGACCGAGATCGTGGAGCGATGGCTGCTCCCCGAGCCGGTGGCGCTGCCCGTGCAGGTCGAGGAGGTCACCGTCACCGAGGAAGGCCTCGATGCCGCGTTGACCGAATATGCCCAGCCCGCCGTCGCATCGCCCCTCGTGGTCCGGGGCAAGGAAGGCACTGAGGCGATCCTCGCTCCCGAGGAAGTCGGCGATGTCGTGTCGTTCTCCCCGGACGGCGATGGCGGCCTCGAGCCCGAGTACAGCGTGGATGCCGCGCGCCGGGCATTGGCTCCGCAACTGCGGGATACCGAGGTACCGCCCGTCGAGGCGACCGTGAGGCTCGGCGGCGACGGCCCCGAGGTCGTGCCCGACCAGGTCGGCACCACCGTCGACTGGGACGCCACCCTCGAGGACCTCCCCGAGCTGATGACACGCGTCCAGGGCCGCACCGTCGACGCCGTGTACGAGGACACCCAGGCAGAGTTCACTACTGCTGACGCCGAGGCGCTCGGCATCGAGGAAGTGATCGGCGAGTTCACCACCGGCGGATTCGCATCCACCTCGGGCATCAACATCCGGCAGGCCGCCGAGGAGACCAACGGGGCGATCATCAAGCCCGGCGAGACGTTCTCCCTCAACAACCACACGGGCACCCGCAGCTATGCGCAGGGCTACGTGGATTCCGGCATTATCCTCGGTGGGCGGCCCTCGACCGCGGTCGGCGGCGGCGTGAGCCAGTTCGCGACCACACTGTACAACGCTGCCTACTTCGCCGGGCTCGAGGATGTCGCTCACACCGAGCACAGCTACTACATCTCGCGGTACCCCGCGGGCCGCGAGGCCACAGTCTTCGAGGGCTCGATCGATCTCCAGTTCCGCAACCAGTACGACACGGGCGTGCTGATCCAGGCATTCGGCGACGCATCGTCGGTGACGGTACGCATGTGGGGCACCAAGACAGTCGAGGTCGAATCAGTCAACGGTGGACGGTGGGACTACACCTCGCCGCCGCGGATCACCCTCCGCGAGGGTCCCAACTGCCAGCCAAGCTCCGGCGGGCAGGGATTCACCACCAGCGACACGCGCATCATCCGCGACGCGGACTCCGGCGCCGAGATCTCCCGCGAGACACGCACCGTCCGGTACGTTCCGCAGCCCGTCGTGGTCTGCGAGGCACCGCCCCCACCGCCTCCGCCACCCTCGGCGGGCGACGGGGACGACGAGCGCGAAGAGGGGGAGGAGCGTCCCTCCGAGGACCCGGAGCCCGCTCCGCCCGCCGAGACTAGCCCTGCTGAGCCGGCCCCCGCCGAGCCCACGGAGGGCTAGCCTTCCCTAGCGCTGACGAGCGCCCCGCGGTTGCTGCGCAGCCGCGGGGCGCTCGCGTCGGTGGCGTGCGCGGGTGTGCGCGGGTGTGCGCGGGTGTGCCTGGGCTCCGGGACCCGCAAACGCACCGGAAACTCGCTGCCCGTCGGCGTGTTGCACCGGCGTGTCGAGCAGCTTCTATCGCGTTTGGCGCCGGATCGCGCCACCGCCACCGCCGCCACCGCCGAGCGCCGCCATCGCCGCCACCGCCGAGCGCCGCCACCGCCACCACCGCCGCCGAGCGTCGAGCGCCGCCGCGGCTGAGCGCCGACTACGCCGGGATCGGTGGGTGCAGGCGCTTCATGCTCCATTCCTGCTGCCGTCGCGCGGAGTAGGCGGAGATGGCCATGGAGACGACGAGCAGGCCCACCAGGACGATCACCGATTGCCAGAGCCTGCCGTCCGCGCCACCGATGATGAGCTGCCGGAGCCCGGTGACGGAGTAGGTCATGGGCACGTACGGGTGGATGATCTCGAAGAGCCGCCCGGTCGTCTCGGTCGGGTAGAGGCCGCCGGCGGACACGAGGTTGACCATCAGCAGGGCGAGCACTGCGACGCGCGCGGTGGATGGGCCGAGGAGCACGAAGATCATCTGGATGAACGCGAGGAACGCGAGCGCGACAAGGATGAGGAAGACGATCAGGCCCGCGGGATTGGCGGCCTCGAGGCCGATCGCGTAGCGCGCCACGAGGAAGGTGACGATGGCCTGGGCGGCGCTGACGAGCATCGCCGGCCAGTAGGAGGCGAGGATCGTGCGGAGGCCGCCGAGCCCCGCGGCGAGCGCCCGGGGCTGGAGGGGCCGCATCAGCATCCAGAGGATGAATCCGCCGATGAACAGGGCCAGCGAGATGAAGAACGGTGCCACGCCGGTACCGAAGTTGGCGGCGTACGCGACATGGCGGGGGTTGACCTCGAGGGGGCCGCCGATGACTTCGGCGTGCTCGAGGCGTTCCTGGTTGTTCCAGGCGGGGATCTGCTGGGAACCGGCGGCGAGCTCGCTGGCGAGGAGGTTGGCGCCCTCGTCGAGCTGGGTGGTGCCGTCGGTGAGCTGGCCGACTCCACCGACGAGTTCTCCGCCACCATCGGCGAGCTGGCGCAATCCGTCGGCGAGCTCTACGGCACCGTTGTTGATCTCCTGCGCGCCGTCGCGGAGCTGGGTGACACCCCCGGTGAGCTGGTCGCCCCCGTCGGCGGCGAGGGCAAGCCCGGAGCGGAAGGGGCTGGTGGGATCCCCAATCTGGTAGGCGAGCTGGGCGGCGCCGTCGCGGAGCTGCTGGAGCTGGCTGCGTGACTCGGGGCCGAAGCCTTGCCGGTCGATCTCGCCGCGGATCCTGTCGAGCTCGGCGGCCGCGTCCTGGGCGACGGGGTGGGGAACGGTGCGCAGGTGCACAGCGACATCGTTGATCGTGCCGGTGATGTGGGCTTGCTTCGCGGCAAGCGCGTCGAGCTGGCCGACGAGCTGGTTCACGCCTCCGCTGAGCTGGTCGGCGCCATCGCCGAGCTGCCGAGCACCATCCTGGAGATCGCCGAGCCCGTCGGCGAGGGGGAGCACACCGTCGGTGAGCTGCTGGAGGCCTGCGGAGAGCTGCCCGGTGCCGTCCGCGAGAACGTTCGCGCCGTCGCGGGCGGCGACAAGGTTGGTCGCGAGCAACTGCGCGCCGTCGCTGAGCTCGGCCACGCCGTCGCGGAGCTCGCTGGTTCCGTCGGCGAGCTGCTGGCTGCCGTCAGCCGCCTCGACGAGGCCGCCGCGCACTGTCTGGAGGCCGATGAGGACTTGGTCGACCGACTGGGCGCCGATCGTCTCGGACATGACGTTGAGGATGCGATCCATCGCGGTCTGGGCGATGGTGGTGCCGATGGCGTTGGTGGCGTCGTTGTAGGTGACCTTGATCGTGGCCTTGCGCGGGTCGTCCCCCGCGGCGGAGACGAGCGCGTCGCTGAAGTCCTCGGGAAACTCGACCGCGAAGTAGTAGGTGCCGTCCTCGACCCCTTGCTGCGCCTGGTCATGATCGACACGGACCCATCCGAGATCGCCGCGCTGCTGCAGCTCGCGGGTGACCTGCTCGCCGAACCGGACCGTCAATCCGTCCACCTGCGCGCCAGTGTCGCTGTTGACGATGGCGACGGGCATCTGATCGACCTTGCCGAGCGGGTTCCAGTACGCCCAGAGGTACATCGCGCCGTAGAGGAGCGGCAGGAAGATGATCGCCACGATGGCGAGGCGGGGGAGCTTCTCTCGGCCGAACCTCTTGAGCTCGGTGCCGAAGGAGAGTGCTGCGACCATGGTTGGAGTCTCCAGAACGGGGTTCAGTGGCGGCTGGCGGCAAGCTCGAGGCGAAGCACCGCGGGATGGTCAGCGACGGGATCCACGGACGTGGTGAGCACGGTGGTGCGCTCGGTGAGGGCGGCGAGCCGCTCGACGAGGAAGCCTCGCTCGATGCTGTCCTCGATCTGCGCGAGATCATCGACGGCGAGGATGCGCGGGCTGCTCATCATCGACAGCGAGATCTGCAGCAGCAGCCGGTCGAGCTGGCTGAGGTCCCACAGCACGGTCTTGGCGGCGGGGATGGGTCGCTCTCCGAAGACTGGCCCGCAGGCCTCCTCCACCTCGTCATCGCCGGGGCGGCCCATGGGCCGGTACCAGGGACTGTTCCAGGTGGCGCGCTCGCGCAGCGCATCGCGGACGGTGAGGCTGTCGTCGAGGTCGTCGCTGGTGCTGAACCCCGCGATGGCAGTGTGCTTGCGGATGCGGTGGCCCCGCTTGGGGTAGGGCATGCCGAGGATGGTCGCGGAACCGGAGCCCGGCCGCATGCGGGCGGTGAGGGTGAGCAGGAGCGCGGTGCGGCCGGTGCCCGGGGGGCTCTGGAGCACCGCGAGTTCGCCGTCCTCGATGTCGAAGGTGTGCGGGCCATAGACGGTTCCGCGCTCCCCGCGGAGCGACAGCTCGGTGACGGAGATGATGGTTTCGGCGGTCGTGCCGCCGCGCGCGTCGTCCATGGATGGTTCCTCCGCAGTGTTGCCGCAGTGTTCCCGCGATGCCGTGTTGTCGCTGGCAGTGGGGCAGGTCCTGTGGTGACCACTATCGCGGACGCCGCTCGGGTGTGCCCGTTGATTGACGTTACTGACTGCTGATCAATCGTGTACGGGAAGGTGGTGGAAATCATGCGGGCCCACCTGGCGCACGAGCAGGGGCGGACCGCTTGCGCGGCCCGCCCCTGCTAGGTGCTGGTTGGTGCGAGGTGGATCAGAACGCGGCCTCGTCGAGCCCCATCAGGTCGAGATCGATGTTGGTCAGGACCTGCCGGATAGCGTGGATCTCGGGCAGCATGTTCTTCGCGAAGAACGAGCCGACCGCGACCTTGCCCTGGTAGAACGGCACGTCCTTCTCGCTGGCACCCTTGTCGAGCGCGGCGAGCGCGAGCTCGGCCTGGCGCAGCAGCAGCCAGCCGATGAGCAGGTCGCCCACGGCGAGCAGCAGTCGCACGGAGCCCAGGCCGATCTTGTAGAGCTCCTCGATCTGCTCGGCGGCACCCATCAGGTGGCCGGTGAAGGTGCCCAGGATCGCCTGGATATCCTCGAGCGCGGCGTTGAGGAGCTCGCGCTCGTTCTTCAGCCGCTCGTCACCGTTCGGGTCGTCGATGAACTTCTTGATCTCGCCAGCGACGTGGGCGAGTGCGACGCCCTTGTCGCGGGCGATCTTGCGGAAGAAGAAGTCGAGCGCCTGGATGGCCGTGGTGCCCTCGTACAGCGAGTCGATCTTGGCGTCGCGGATGTACTGCTCGATCGGGTAGTCCTGCAGGAAGCCCGATCCACCGAGGGTCTGGAGCGACTCGGTGAGGTACTGGTAGGCACGCTCCGAGCCGACGCCCTTGACGATCGGCAGCAGCAGATCGTTGACGCGGTAGGCGAGGTCCTTGTCGACGCCCGCGACGATCTTCGCGGCGGCCTCGTCCTGGTGGATGGCGGTGTAGAGGTAGACCGCGCGCAGGCCCTCGGCGTATGCCTTCTGCGACATCAGGCTGCGGCGCACGTCCGGGTGGTGGGTGATGGTGACGCGCGGCGCGGTCTTGTCGGTCATCCGGGTCATGTCCGCGCCCTGCACGCGCTCCTTCGCGTAGGAGAGCGCGTTGAGGTAGCCGGTGGAGAGGGTGGAGATCGCCTTGGTGCCCACCATCATGCGGGCGTGCTCGATGACCTCGAACATCTGCGCGATGCCCTCGTGCACC
Organism: Lolliginicoccus lacisalsi; assembly: GCF_014841105.1. Classification (GTDB taxonomy): domain Bacteria; phylum Actinomycetota; class Actinomycetes; order Mycobacteriales; family Mycobacteriaceae; genus Lolliginicoccus; species Lolliginicoccus lacisalsi. The sequence continues at coordinate 139,530 of NZ_JACYWE010000008.1, read as the reverse complement.
TCGCCGACCAGCCAGCCCACGGCTGGCTTGCCGTTCTGGCCGAACGTCAGCTCACAGGTAGCCGAGACCTTCAGGCCCATCTTGTGCTCCACGCCCGTGACGTAGACGCCGTTGTGCTCGCCGTACTCGCCGGTCTCCCAGTCCACGTGGTACTTCGGGACGAAGAACAGGCTCAGGCCCTTCGTGCCGGCGCCAGCACCCTCGGGGCGCGCCAGGACGAGGTGCATGATGTTCGGGAAGAGGTCATCGGAGGTCGCGGAGGTGATGAAGCGCTTCACGCCCTCGATGTGCCAGGTGCCATCCTCCTGCTTGATGGCCTTGGTGCGGCCAGCGCCAACGTCGGAACCGGCGTCCGGCTCGGTCAGGACCATCGTGGCGCCCCAGCCGCGCTCCACGGCGTGCTCGGCCCACTTCTTCTGCTCATCGGTGCCGAGGTGGTACAGGACGTTCGCGAACGAAGGACCGGCCTGGTACATGAAGGCGGCGGGCTGCGCGCCGAGCAGCATCTCCGCGATCGACCACACGAGGATGCGGGGCGCGGGGATGCCGCCGATCTCCTCGGAAAGGCCCATGCGGTACCACTCGCCGTCCCACAGTGCCCGGAAGGACTTCTTGAAGGAATCGGGGAGGGTGACCTCGTGCGTCTCGGGGTCGAAGACAGGGGGGTTGCGATCCGCATCCGCGAAGGACTCGCCCAATGGGCCCTCAGCAAGACGCGAGACCTCGGACAGCATGTCGCGCACGGTGTCGACGTCCAGGTCGCCGAACTCGCCGGACTTCAATACTTCCTCGAGGCCCAGGAACTCGAAGAGGTTGAACTCCAGGTCGCGAACGTTGCTCTTGTAGTGGCCCATTCTTACACTCTCTCCGTTGAGATGTTCGTCGGATTCCCTACCAGGAGCATGATGCCGTGGCCGCCATGCACAGCATGGTCAACCCAGCAACCTACTCGCCAGTAACTTTCGCCAGTTTACGTCCAGACCGCGTCCATGCCAATAGCACCACCTGCGAACTGCACCACATTCATGGCAATGCGTCGCTGCTCCCGGGCTCCCGGACCGCCTCGCCGAACTCACGCACGGTCGGGGGCAGGATCAGCACAGCGACCAGCGCCTCGCTCACGAAGAACCACCAGCCCACCGCCGCCAGGCCATGATCATTGATCGATAGCGCCACCCCCACGAGGAACACCACGGTCGTCGCCGACCGCGCCGCCACCAGGCGCCCCACCAGGCCATTGATCCGCGCCAGCGACCCATGCATCGCCTGCAGCGCCACGAACGGGAACGCCGCGGCACCCGCGTACAACAACGCCGCGCTATGCGTCCCATAGCTCGCGTCGATCAGCCCGAACGCCGTCGGGGCCAGGATCGCCAGGAACATCGAGCCCGCCAGCGCCATCAACGACAGCAAGAACGCGAACCGATAGACCAGGCCCGGCAAATCCCACGCCGACCGGTCCGCCGCGCTCACGAACGGACCCATCACCGCGGTCAACATCGTCGCGAACATCAGGATCAAGAAGAACGCAGGGATGAAATGCCCCGCCGCGATCGGCCCCAGGTTCACGATCACCAGCAGCGGCAGCACCGTCGGCATCACCGCGCCCAGCGCCGCCGGGCCATACGCCCGCAGCACCCCCCGCATCATCTGCCCGCGATCGACCTGCTGCGGCGCCAGCGCCGCGAACTCGCTCCTGCCGATCTTGCGCGCGATCACCGCCGTCAAGACCGGCACCAGCACCATCGTGGGCACGAACCAGGCCACGGCGATCCCCGTCGAGCCCAGCGAGAACAGCCCCAGCACCACCAATAGCGCCAGCCTCGCCCCCGCCTGCGCGACCATCGCTACCGCGCTCCACCGGGCCCGGCCCAGCCCCGACACCATCGCGTCATACGACGCCAGCACCGACAGCCCCGCGACCAGCGGTGGAAATGCCCACGCTTGCCAGGAATGCTCGAAAACCACCTGCCGCGGGACGATCAGCACCACGACTGTCCCCGCGAGCATCGCGACGATGAAAACCGCGGCATTGCCACGGAGGAACCAGCCCATCGCCTTCACGCCCGAGAACGGCACCACCCGCGACACCACCGCGCCGATGCCCAGGTTCGCCAGCGTGGATACCCCGGTAGCGGCCGCCACCAGCACGCCCGCGAAGCCCAGCGCCTGCACATCGAACATGAACGCGGCCACCACCCAGAAGACCGCCGTGAAGCTCGCGCCGAAAACGCTCGACACCAACGCCGCCAAGGCATCAGCATCCAGCACCCGGCGCGACGCCAGCCCCGCTGACGGCGTCAAGTCCCAGCTGTTCGTATTCGCGCTCTCCGACACGACCCAAGCCTAGTGACGCGACCGCAGGCCCCGGGCACGAAGGGGGAGACGGGGTTCGCGGCAGAGCTGGCAACCGGGGCAGCAAGGTGGCCGGGCGCCGCACATGCGCCCGGCCCCCTCTGCGTTTGCGCGCGGGCTCGCGGGGTATTCCCCCTACAGATGCCGCAGCTTCGCCCCTTCTCGCTGCCTCCGGCTTCCTGCGTTGACTCCCGCGAAAGGACAGCGACGAGGAAGTACGCGAGCAATCGTGATCGCTTCACTGCGCCATGTCCCATCCCAGCCCCTGATCGGGGGCTAAGCACAACAAGGAATCGAAATGGATACCACCACCACCATCGTCGTCATCATCGCCGTGGTCGCGGCGTTGCTGATCGCCGCCGTCATCTGGTCGCTTGTCACGAAGAAGCGCAAGGAGAGCCGCAGGGCCGAAGCCACCCACCTCCGCACTCAAGCGGCCGAGCACTCGCACGATGCCGGGCAGCGGGAGGCTCGCGCCGCCCAGACAGCGGCAAAGGCGCGCGCCGCCCAAGCCGAGGCCGACGCGAAGGCGGCCGAAGCGGCAGGATTGCAGCACCAGGCGCAGACACGTCGAGCCGACGCGGCCTCCGCCCGTGACACGGTGAACCAGGAGTTCGACCAGGCCAACGAGGTCGACCCGGACCTGTCGACCCGAGGCACAGACGTTGGCGCCAGGCCGGACGAGCACACGCGCGGCACTACCGGGCGTACGTTCGAAGCGGGCCGCGGCAACCGGGCTAGCACCGGTTCCGCCAGCAGGGCAGACATGCCCCCACAGGATGCCCCGGAACGCCAACAGCCACGGCCGCCACACGATCAGCAGCGCTGAGGGAACAGGAGAGGGCAGGGAGGTGCAGGGCGCTCCTCCACGAGGCGCGCTCGAGGCGTGCCTGGCAATGAGAGAAGGCGCCTCCCCACGGGGAGGCGCCTTCTCGATCGCGGCAACTGATGGAGCCGATGACGGGAATCGAACCCGCGTATTCAGCTTGGGAAGCTGATGTTCTGCCATTGAACTACATCGGCGTTGCAGCGTGCTTGCTGCGGTATGCGAGTGTAGCAAGCTTTGGGCAGTCGTTCCCGTCGCGGGTGTTCACGGCGGTGGGCGTGTCGGGCCGGGGCGGGTGGCAGGTGGGTCGGATCGGGTCGGGGCCAGCCGCGTGCGGGGGTCAGCGCTGGAGGGTGCCCGCGCTGGAGGGTGCCCGCGCTAGTGGGGACCAGCACTGGAGGGTGCCCGCGCTAGTGGAAACTTTTGCCGCTCGGAAGGGGAAAAGTTTCCACTGAAGGAGCGGGAGGCCGCAAGCGGCTGGCCCGAGCGGGCGCTCGCGAACGGCTGGCACGAGCGGGCAACCGCCAGCCAAGCCACCACGCGCCGGACCAGCAGCGCATCCCCGCACCGGTAGGCTGTGCCGATGCTTCTTTCTGATAGGGATATCCGCGCGGAGATCGGGGCGGGCAGGCTGGGCCTGGAGCCGTTCGATGATGCGCTGGTGCAGCCGTCGAGCGTGGATGTGCGGCTGGACACCATGTTCCGGGTCTTCAACAACACGCGGTACACGCATATCGATCCGAAGCTGCAGCAGGATGAGCTGACGTCGCTGGTGGAGGCCCCCGCGGGGGAACCGTTCGTGCTGCATCCAGGGGAATTCGTGCTGGGCTCGACCCTGGAGCTGTGCAGCTTGCCCGATGACCTGGCGGGACGACTGGAGGGGAAGTCCTCGCTGGGGCGGCTGGGCCTGCTGACGCATTCGACGGCGGGGTTCATCGATCCCGGGTTCAGCGGGCACATCACGCTGGAGCTGTCGAACGTGGCGAACCTGCCGATCACGTTGTGGCCAGGCATGAAGATCGGCCAGTTGTGCTTGATCCGGTTGTCGAGCCCGGCGGAGTTCCCATATGGCAGCGCGCGGACGGGTTCGAAGTACCAGGGGCAGCGCGGCCCCACGCCGTCGCGGTCGTACTTGAACTTCCGGACCTAGGACCAGTACTGAGGTTACGGAGAGATACGTCATAGTGAACTGATAGTCGGACTTCACCGATTGGTCGGACTTCATTAACTCGCACTGCCTAGGGTTTGGGGCATGGCGATTCGGATGACGGTGTTCGGTACGGGCTATCTTGGTGCAACGCATGCCGCATGCATGGCCGAGCGCGGCCACGAGGTGCTGGGCGTGGACGTGGACGCGGAGAAGGCCGAGCGGCTCAAGGCCGGTGATGTGCCGTTCTACGAGCCCGGCCTGCCGGAGGTCCTCAAGCGGAACATCGAGGCGGGACGCTTGAGGTTCACCACATCGTACGAGGAAGCAGCGGAGTTCGGCGATGTGCATTTCATCGGCGTGGGCACCCCGCAGCGGCGCGGTGAGTACGCCGCGGACCTGAAGTACGTGCACAGCGTGATCGACACGCTCGGGCCGCTCCTGAAGCGCCCGGCCTTGATCGCCGGCAAGTCGACGGTTCCCGTGGGAACGGCCACGGAGCTGGCGGAGCGCGTGGCGCGGCTCTCCCCGGTAGGGGACCAGGTGGAGCTGGCCTGGAACCCGGAGTTCCTGCGCGAGGGATTCGCCGTCAAGGACACCCTGGAGCCGGACCGGATCGTGGCGGGCGTGCAGCCTGGCGGAAAGGCAGAGGCGATCCTGCGGGAGGTCTACGCCAAGGCCGTCGATGCGGGCACCCCGTTCCTCGTGATGGACTACGCCACCGCGGAACTGGTCAAGGTGAGCGCCAACGCGTTCCTCGCGACGAAGATCTCGTTCATCAACGCGATGGCGGAGATGTGCGAGGCCGTTGGTGGGGATGTCACATTGCTCGCTGATGCGATCGGCCACGATACCCGCATCGGCCGCCGGTTCCTCAACGCTGGCCTCGGCTTCGGCGGAGGCTGCCTGCCCAAGGACATCCGGGCCTTCATGGCGCGAGCGGGCGAGCTCGGGGCTGATCAGGCCCTGACATTCCTGCGAGAGGTGGACAACATCAACATGCGACGACGTGGCCGCATGGTCGAGATCGCCACCGAGGCGCTCGGGGGCACGCTGATCGGCAAGAACGTTGCCGTCCTCGGCGCGGCGTTCAAGCCGGACTCCGATGACGTGCGCGACTCCCCGGCGCTCAACGTTGCTGGCATGCTGCAGCTCAAGGGCGCCGCGGTCAGCGTGTACGACCCGAAGGCCATGGAAAACTCGCGCAAGATGTTCCCCACTCTGGGCTATTCCGAGTCGGTGGTCGATGCGTGCGAGAAGGCCGATATCGTGCTGGTGCTCACCGAGTGGCAGGAGTTCCGGGAGCTTGATCCCGCGGAGCTCGAGGGAGTAGTGCGCGGCCGTGTCGTCGCGGACGGTCGCAACTGCCTCGATGCCCGCAAGTGGATCGATGCCGGGTGGAACTACCGTGCGCTGGGACGCAACCTCTCCACCGTCTAGGCGGCGGATTCCCGCAGCGTTCGCATTCGGTGACCGATAGGTTTCGATTTGACTGCGAAGCACTACAGTTGCCAGATTTCCGGCGCAGCGGGCGTTCACACTCTCCCTATCGGCGTGCGGGCCAGCGACGGCCGCTACGGAAGGGACGCTAGGTGGGATCGGTACTGGGAATCGCAATAGACGCAGGACACGTGCGGTCCGCGTTGCGCTACCCCGACGGGGCCTGCGATGAGCAGTGCATTCCCATCACGGATGGCGCCTACGCGGAAGCAGTGGTGGCAGCGGTCACCGCCATGCAGGACTGGGTGGCGCGCACCAAGGCGGCCCGGTTCGCCATCGTCGTGGTGGCGTGCCCGATGGAATCACAGAATCCCCAGGTGCTCGAGGCGCTCTCCTCGATCGAATCGCTCACGGTGCGCTTCGTGGACTTCGCGGAGGCGCAGTGGGCCTATCTCGAGGAGATCGGTGCCTACACTCCTCCGGGCAACGTCATCCTGCACGGGCAGGGCGACGAGGGGACGATCTTCAGCCTTATCGATCCGGTAGCGGGGGAGTGCCTGGCGCGGGCATACGATCCTACGCTGAGCCTGCGCACGATCGATGACGCGATCGCCTCGGTCGTGGGCAGCCGCGCGCGCATCGATCATTTCCGCCACACGCTCATTGATCGCGAGTCGATCGCACTGGGGCGCCGTGGCACGATCGACCGCAAGGACGTCGCCCGTGTCATCGATGGCGTGGCGCAGCGGTCCTTCCGTAGCTCCCTCGACGTTGCTCACCAGTTCGGCCTCTCGGCGGAGTCGATCGTCCTGCTGGGCACGGCCTCGGCGCTCGTCGCGCCGATCGCCCGCAACTATCGGTCCGTCCCACTGGTCGTCGCGGAGGATCCGACCGCGATCGCAGCGATCGGTGCCGCTGTGCTCGTCGCCCGCTCCGACCCGTCCGCAGGGGCCGCCCCTGTGGCATTCGGGGCCGGGCTGGTGATGCCAAGCTCAGCGGATCGTCGCGGGAGGGCACTGGGACGCAGCTCTCTCGCGTCCCGTGGGCTCACGCGGGCCGCGGCCGTGATCGCCATCCTCGCCACGACTGGCCTCGGGATCCATCTGACAACCGGAATGACCTCGTCGGGGACTGCATCCCTGGTCATCGATGGAACGCTCGCTGAGTCCTTGCCAGGGCAAGCCGAAGGCAGCAAGGATGTGCTGCCACGGCAGGACCGCACGATCGCGGAAAAGCCCCCGCCCAGCCAGGTCGAGACCGAGGGCGGGCCAAGCGAACCAGCGGAAGCTGGCCCTGCCGCCGCGGCCGAGCAGCCCGCTGCGCCGGAGCAACCGTTGGAGGACGAGCAGACCTCTGGGGCAGCGGCGCCGCAACGGGGCGAGCCGACGGGCCCATCGCAGGCAGAGGTACAGGAAGGGCCGCAACCGCAAGAGACGCAGCCTCGCCGCGAGCAAGGGTGGTTCCCGGCGGCCGAGCCCGCAGCGCCCGAGCCCGCGCCTGCGCCAGCCCCTCCACCCGCACCAGCTCCTGCACCAGCGCCTGCGCCAGCTCCTGCACCAGCGCCCGCCCCTGCGCCAGCGCCAGCCCCTCCACCCGCGCCAGCCCCTGCGCCAGCTCCTGCACCAGCGCCTGAGCCGGAGCCGGAGCCAGTACCGGAGCCTGCGCCAGCCCCGGCACCAGCACCTGCACCAGTGCCGGCACAAGCACCAGCGCCTGCTCCCGCCCCGGAGCCTGCTCCAGCACCGGAGCCCGAGCCTGAGCCGGAGCCGGAGGCTGCTACATCGATCAGCGAGATTCCCCTGGACCTGGGCTGAGGCGCCGTCTCACCTACTGCGAGTAGCTGGCGAGGAAGTTGCCGATGCGTTCGATCGCCACGGTGAGGTCGCGCGAGTAGGGCAGCGTGACGATGCGGAAGTGGTCGGGGTCGGGCCAGTTGAAACCGGTGCCCTGGACGACGAGGATCTTCTCGTGCAGCAGGAGGTCCTGCACGAACTGCTCATCGTTGTGGATCTCGTGCACCTCGGGATCCAGGCGGGGGAAGCAGTACAGGGCTCCCTTGGGCTTCACGCAGCTCACTCCGGGGATCGCGTTGAGGCGTTCCCATGCGGTGTCGCGCTGCTCGAGCAATCGGCCTCCCGGCAAAATCAGCTCGTTGATCGACTGGTGCCCGCCCAGTGCTACCTGGATGGCATGCTGCGCGGGGACGTTGGGGCAGAGTCGCATCGAGGCCAGCAGGTTGATGCCTTCGAGGAAGCTCGTCGCGTGGTCCTTGGGCCCGGTGATCACGAGCCAGCCGGACCGGTAGCCGGCCACGCGATAGGCCTTCGATAGCCCGTTGAACGTCAACGTGAGCAGGTCGGGAGCGAGGGCCGCGAGCGAGACGTGCTTGGCATCGTCGTAGAGGATGCGGTCGTAGATCTCGTCAGCGAGCAGCAGGAGCCGATGCTTGCGCGCGAGTGAGACGAGCTCGTTGAGCACATGCTCCGAGTAGACCGCGCCGGTGGGGTTGTTCGGGTTGATCACCACGATCGCCTTCGTCTTCTTGGTGATCTTGGACTCGATGTCCGCGACATCCGGGTTCCAGTCGTCCTCCTCCGCGCACCGGTAGTGCACCGGAGTGCCACCCGCGAGGCTCGTGGCTGCTGTCCATAGGGGATAGTCGGGTGCCGGGATGAGCACCTCGTCGCCGTTGTCGAGCAGTGCCTGCATGACCATTACGATCAGCTCGGATACCCCGTTGCCGAGGAATACGTCATCCACATCGAACTCGGGGAACCCGGGCTCGAGCTCGTAGCGGGTGACGATGGCGCGCCGTGCCGACAGGATGCCCTTGGAGTCGGAGTAGCCCTGCGCGTAGGGGAGGGCGGCGATCATGTCCCGCATGATCACATCGGGCGCCTCGAAGCCGAACGGGGCCGGATTGCCGATGTTGAGCTTCAGGATCCGGTGCCCCTCGGCCTCGAGCCTGGCCGCGTGCGCGTGCACGGGGCCACGGATCTCGTACAGGACGTCCTGCAGCTTGCTCGACTGCTGCAGGACGCGAGGCTGGTAGTGATGCGGGTGCAGGGGATCGTTTCGGCTCACGTGTTCATCGTGCCACTGCTGTCGAGTGAATAATGCACGGACCTGCCAGAGACCATGACGCCGGTGCTGGACGGGCGCCGCGGCCCGAGGCCCGGCTGGTGCTTGGCACAAGACTGTGGCCCCGATCCCCCGCTACAGGGGATCGGGGCCACAGCGTTCCTGACGTGCTCGGCTAGCTGGCGCCCTGCCCGGGACGCTTGGCGCCGGGCTGGATCCCGAGGCCCTTCGGCTTCGGCTTGTCGGCGGGCGCGGCCTTGTCCGCGGCCTCGGTCGAGGAGTCATCGCTCGCGGGCGCGCCGGAATCGTCAGCCGCAGGTTCCGATGGCGCCTGGGGCTCGGCGGCCTTGGGCTCGGGTGCCTCCGCTGGCTCCGGCTTGGGCTCAGCCTTCTTCGCGGCAGGCTCCGTCGCGGGCTTCGCGGATCCCGCTGCCTGCGACCCCGGCCGCTTGGCGGCGGCCTTCATCTGGAGCCCGCCCTTAGCGGGTGCCTTTGCCGGTGCTGCCTCCTGGGTCGCGTCCGGCTCGGCGGCCTTGGGAGCCTCCTGCGCAGGCTTCTCGGCGGCTGGCTTGTCCTCGGCGGGCTTATCCGTCGCGGGCTTGGCCGCGGGCGCGGCTGCCTTGGCCCCGGGCCGCTTGGCGGCGGCCTTCATCTGGAGCCCGCCCTTTGCGGGTGCCTTTGCCGGTGCTTCCTTCTGGGTCTCGTCCGGCTCGGCGGCCTTGGGAGCCTCCTGCGCAGGCTTCTCGGCCGCTGGCTTGTCCTCGGCTGGCTTGGCCGCGGGCGCGGCTGCCTTGGCACCGGGTCGCTTGGCCGCGGTCTTCATCTGGAGCCCGCCCTTGGCGGCTGCCTTGGCAGGCGCTTCCGACTCGCTCTTCGGCGCCTCGCTCTTTGCCGGCTCGTCCTTGGCCGCATCAGGCTGGGCTGCCGGGGTGGCCTTGGCGCCGGGGCGCTTGGTGGCCTTGACCTGGAGCCCGCCCTTCGCGGGGGCCGTGGTCGCGGCCGGCTTGGCCGGTGCATCGCCGCCCGCAGCGGGTGCGGCTTCCTTGGGCTCGGTCTCCACGGCAGCGCTCGCCTTGGGCGCGGCGGTGGTAGCCGCGCCAACTCGAGCAGGGGAGCGCTTGGAGCCGACTGTCACTCCCTCGGGCAAGCCGCGCTTGACGCCTTCGAGGAGCATCATCGCGACATCGACGACCTCGACGCCCTCGCCCTTGCCGGATTCCTGGCGCGCGGTCACGCCGTCGGAGATCATCACGCGGCAGAACGGGCAGCCGGTGGCGATCTTCTGGGCGTTGGTGTCGAGGGCCTCATCGGTGCGCTCGACGTTGACGCGCTTGCCGAGGTGCTCCTCCATCCACATGCGGGCGCCGCCCGCGCCGCAGCACAGGGATCGCTCGCCGTGGCGTGGCATCTCGGTGAGGGTGGCACCGGACGCGGAAACGAGCTCGCGTGGCGCCTCGTAGATCTTGTTGTGCCGACCGAGGTAGCAGGGGTCGTGGTAGGTGGTGATGCTCTTCGACGGCTCGGAGACGGGGATGAGCCGCTTGTCGCGCACCAACCGGTTGAGCAACTGGGTGTGGTGGACGACCTCGAAGTCGCCGCCGAGCTGCGGATACTCGTTGCCGATGGCGGTGTAGCAGTGCGGGCAGGTCACGACGATCTTGCGCTGTGACTGCGGCCGGCCATCGAAGACGTCATTGAACGTCTCGATGTTCTGCTGCGCGAGCGTCTGGAAGAGCAGCTCGTTGCCAGCGCGGCGGGCGGAGTCGCCGGTGCAGGTCTCGCCGGTGCCGAGCACCATGAACTCGACGCCAGCGATGTGCAGGAGCTCCGCGACGGCCTTGGTCGTGCGCTTGGCGCGATCCTCGAAGGCACCGGCGCAGCCGACCCAGAACAAGTACTCGGTGTCGCCGAACTCGCCCTCGTAGACGGGGACGTCGAAGTCGACCTCGTCGATCCACTTCACGCGGTCCTTGGCATTCTGGCCCCAGGGGTTGCCCTTGACCTCGAGGTTCTTGAACAGGCCGGCGAGCTCGGAGGGGAATGCCGACTCGATGAGGACCTGGTAGCGGCGCATGTCGATGATGTGGTCGACGTGCTCGATGTCGACGGGGCACTGCTCGACGCAAGCGCCGCAGGTAGTGCAGCTCCACAGCACCTCGGGGTCGATGACGCCGTCGGTGGCCGGGTCGCCGGTGCTCTCGCCGACGAGGGGCCGGCCGGCCTCGATGCGGGCGGCCTCGGGGATCTTGGCGAGCGCGTCCTCATCGGGGTTGCCGTCGGCGTCGACGAGGCCGATCTCCTCCCCGGCCATGTCCTTGCGGCCTCCGGCGAGCAGGTAGGGGGCCTTGGCGTAGGTGTGGTCGCGCAGCGCGAGGATCAGCAGCTTGGGCGACAGGGGCTTGCCCGTGTTCCAGGCGGGGCACTGCGACTGGCAGCGGCCGCACTCGGTGCACGTGGTGAAGTCGAGCAGGCCCTTCCAGGAGAAGTCCTCGGCCTTGCCGGCGCCGAACGCATCGGTCTCGGGGTCGGCCTCCTCGAGCTCGAGGACCTTGCCGCCGGACATCATGGGCTTGGCGGCACCGAGCGCGACCCCGCCATCGTCCTCGCGCTTGAAGTAGATGTTGAAGAACGCGGAGAAGCGGTGCCAGGCGACGCCCATGGTGATGTAGCGGCCGACGATGAGCAGCCAGATCATGCCGGAGAACAGCTTGATCATGGCGAAGATGGAGACGAGCACGGGCTCGGCGGGCAGGAGCTCGGCGATCCAGCGGGTGGCGAAGTAGGCGGTGTCGTTGCCGCCGTACACGGCGTACTTGGAGGCGCGGACGAAGACGACGCCGAGACCCTCGACGAGGACGACGGCCTCGACGAAGTAGGCCTGCCAGAAGCTGGAGCCGGAGAAGCGGGACATCCGATCGGGACGGCGCGGGTGGTTGCGCTGGCGGACGATGATGAGCGCGATGATGCCGATGACGGTGCCTAGGCCGAGCAGCTCCATGAGGAGGCTCCAGACGAAGAGGTCACCGATGATGGGCCAGTGGAAGTGCGGGTTGTACGTCTCGCCGTATGCCTCGAGCCAGGCGGAGGCTCCGAGCAGGAAGCCCAGCATGACGAGCCAGTGCGCCCAGCCCACGGAACGGAACTTGTTCATGCGGGTGTGCGCGAGGAACTCGATCATGAGTTGCTTGAACCGCGGCCAGACGGGGAACAGGCGTGTTCCGTCTGGCTGGCCGAGCCGGATGGTCTGCACCATCCTCCATGCCCCGGCCCAGAAGATGATCCAGCATGGAATGCTGACGACTGCGGCGATGGTGCCGAGCGTCAGCGTAACGGGCGTCACGTCGCTCATGTCGTCGTGGCCTTTCTGTCGTGGCGGCATGTGCCGCCAGCCGTAAGCCGTCCGCTTCCCCTCATATTACCCGCGAGTACCTTGTGCTTCGCTGCTCGCGGAGCGCCGGGGATTCCTGTGCGGTTGTGTCGCGGCGAGGCCTGCGCATCCCATGCCCGCCTCGCCTGGTGCCAGCGCTTGCGTGGTCCAGTCGGGGCGCGAGCACCTGATCGCGCGCACACTCGTCTGCCCTAACGGTATTACGTGCCCTGATGGCCGCATTCGCGCAGGCGAGCCTAACTTGATCATTATGCCGCCCTGGCAGCGAAAACGCCCTGGGATCGCTGGATTCCCAGCCATCCCAGGGCGTTCCTGGTTCGATCTCCCGAGGGTCTATCCGGTGGACAAGCGAGCTCCTGGCACCCGGGCGAGCACGTCATTGATCGGGGTGGCATAGAGCAGCGGGGTCTCCCCATAGATCGAGGTCTCCTCGATGGCATCGGAGCAGGATGTGAAATCACCCACGTCCGAGGCGCTGGAGATGCCCACCGCGCGGGTGCCGCTGATGATCGCGCCCCCGGAGTCGCCCTGCAGGGCGCAGATGCTCGAGGTGAACGCGTTGCCCAGCGTGCGGGGGCCGATCTCGAGGGTCAGGTTGGTCGCGGTGACGACGCCGCAGCTGAACCCGGTGGTAACGCCGGACTTGCACACGGGCATGCCGACCACGGGGTCCGCGGTGCCGGTGATGCGCAGGTCGCCGCCGCCGCGGATCCCGGGCGAGGAGAAGGCCTCCTGGTGCGCCTCGTCGATCGTGATGACCGCGAAGTCGACCTTGTCCATGTTGGTCTCGGTGAAGGTGCCGAAGACCTGGCCGGCGAGGGGGCCCTGCAGGAAGCGGGTGGGGGTGCCCGTGGTACCGGGGCCGTCGGGGTTGCAATGGCCCGCGGTGAGGTTGATCGCCTTGCCGTCCTCGTTGATGCCGTTGAAGCCGAGCGAGCAGCGCAGCGAGGTCGATTCCCCGGCGATGAACGCGTCGCCGCCCATGACCTCGAGCTGTGGCGGGACGGTGGTGCTGGCGGGAGGGAGGTCGCTCTCGGTGGTTCCCTGCTCGCCGGGCGTGCTATTGCTTCCGCCGTCCGTGAGCGGCTCCTCGTCGATGGTCTCCTCGCCCGGGACGACCTCATTGGCGGGGGTCAGCACGACGCCGGCGCGGTCGAGCAGGTCGGGCAGGTCGATCGCGGCCCCGAGCTCGCTCTCGGCGAGGCCCAGCACGACGGCGTTGCGGGTGAGGTCGATGACGGCGCCGCGGAACATGCCGTCGAGCGGCGCGGGCAGCGCATCGATCCAGCGCTGGAGGTCAGCGAGCTCGGCGCGCAGGGCTGTCTCGGTGCGCGAGACCTCGGTGGCGGCGAAGCCCGCCTCCTCTGCCTTGTCGGCGAGCGACGGTGTTGTCGTCGCGATGGTGGGCACGCCGTCGTCGAGCCATGCCCCACCGAACTCGTCGGGGAACCGGGCGCGGAGATCCTCCGCGAACGCGGCGAGGTCCTGGGCGATCGCGGAGCGCTCGAGGAACTCCTCGGCGGTGATGCCGAGGTCCCGCTCGAGGGCCTCGACGAGCGCCGCGGGCAGGCTTGCGGGAGCGGGGGCAGGTGCTGGCTCGGCATGCGCGCTGGCGAGCGGGGCCATGCCGAGAGCGAGGGCCGCGAGCGCGGCGGTGGCGGCGCGGCGAAGTGGTGAGGTGCGCATCGTTGGCTCTGGTCGCCCTTTCTCGGGTTGGCGCTGCGTGAGAGCAGGCATCGGTTCAACTCTAGGTCCGACCAGGCCTGCTGGACCAGGGCCCGGCGTGTTGCGTCATGAGATTGTGACGGCGCAGTGGCGTGGATCTCACGACGCGTGGGGTGCGGAGGGAACAAAATGCCGCGGGCGCGCCGTTATCATCGGTGTAAGGTTGAGCGATGTAGGCTCAGGTGGCTGGCGTGATCGTCGGATCAAGCGTAGCTTTGAGTCGCATCCACTCATCTTTGATCGGATGTCACGAATATCAACAAGGAGGAACACCATGGCGCGAGCGGTCGGAATCGACCTCGGCACCACCAACTCGGTCGTATCAGTGCTCGAGGGCGGTGACCCTGTTGTCATCGCCAACGCGGAAGGTGCGCGGACCACGCCGTCGGTGGTGGCATTCGCGCGCAACGGAGAAGTCCTTGTCGGCCAGCCCGCGAAGAACCAGGCCGTCACCAACGTTGATCGCACGATCCGCTCGGTCAAGCGCCACATGGGCACCGACTGGAAGAACGACATCGACGGCAAGAACTACACGCCGCAGGAGATCAGCGCGCGCGTCCTGATGAAGCTCAAGCGCGATGCCGAGGCCTACCTCGGCGATGAGGTCACCGACGCCGTGATCACCGTGCCCGCTTACTTCGAGGACGCGCAGCGGCAGGCCACCAAGGAAGCCGGGCAGATCGCGGGCCTCAACGTCCTGCGCATCGTCAACGAGCCCACCGCGGCAGCGCTCGCCTACGGCCTCGACAAGGCCGGCAAGGAACAGACCATCCTCGTCTTCGACCTCGGTGGCGGCACCTTCGACGTGTCCCTGCTCGAGATGGGCGATGGAGTGGTGGAGGTCCTCGCGACCGCTGGCGACAATCACCTCGGTGGCGACGACTGGGACCAGCGCATCGTCGACTGGCTCGTCAACAAGTTCAAGCTGCAGAACGGCATCGACCTGACCAAGGACAAGATGGCCATGCAGCGGCTCCGCGAGGCCGCCGAGAAGGCGAAGATCGAGCTCTCGTCGGGCCAGAGCACCACCATCAACCTGCCGTACATCACGGTGGACGCGGAGAAGAACCCGCTGTTCCTCGACGAGCAGCTCAGCCGCTCCGAGTTCCAGAAGATCACCTCCGATCTCCTCGACCGCACCCGCGCGCCGTTCCAGCAGGTCATCAAGGACGCTGGCGTCGCGATCGGCAAGATCGACCACGTCGTGCTCGTCGGTGGCTCCACCCGCATGCCCGCCGTGTCGGACCTCGTCCGCGAGCTCTCGGGCAAGGACCCCAACAAGGGCGTCAACCCTGATGAGGTCGTGGCTGTCGGTGCCGCGCTGCAGGCGGGCGTGCTCCGCGGCGAGGTCAAGGACGTGCTCCTGCTCGATGTCACCCCGCTCTCGCTGGGCATCGAGACCAAGGGCGGCGTGATGACCAAGCTCATCGAGCGCAACACCACCATCCCGACCAAGAAGTCCGAGACCTTCACCACAGCCGAGGACAACCAGCCCTCGGTGCAGATCCAGGTCTACCAGGGCGAGCGCGAGATCGCGCGGCACAACAAGCTGCTCGGTTCCTTCGACCTCTCCGATATCCCGCCGGCCCCGCGCGGCGTGCCGCAGATCGAGGTCACCTTCGACATCGACGCGAACGGCATCGTCCACGTCACCGCCAAGGACAAGGGCACCGGCAAGGAGAACACCATCAAGATCCAGGGTGGCTCCAGCCTGTCCGACGACGAGATCAACCAGATGATCAAGGACGCCGAGGCGCACGCGGAGGAGGACAAGAAGCGCAAGGAGGAGGCCGAGGTACGCAACCAGGCCGAGTCGCTGGTCTACCAGACCGAGAAGTTCCTCAAGGACAACGCGGAGAAGATCGACGGCGAGGCCAAGGGCAAGGTCGAGACCGCGCTCAAGGGCCTGCAGGATGCTCTTGCTGGTACCGACGCCGAGGCCATCAAGGCCGCGATGGAGACCCTGAGCACCGAGTCGCAGGCCATGGGCCAGGCGATGTATGAGTCCGCTGCCCAGGACGCGCAGGGTGCCGAGGGCGCTGGCGCGCAGCCTGGTGCCGACGATGTCGTCGATGCCGAGGTCGTGGACGAGCCCAACGATAAGGACACCAAGTGAGCGGATCCGACGCACGTGATCAGGAACCGGTAACGATCACCGATAAGCGGAAGATCGATCCCGATACTGGCACGGCCCGGAACGGCGAGGACGGGTCGGCGGCGGAAGCGCCCCTCGAGGGCGACGTCGTCGACCCGGCGCCCGCCGCCAGCGGCGGCGATGCCAGTGCCGAGGATGGAACGGCCGGGGACGAGGCCGAGGGCGCCGATGAGGGCGGCCAGGTCCGCGAGCTCGAGGCCCAGCTTGCCGCGCGGACCGCGGACCTGCAGCGGTTGCAGGCCGAGTTCGCCAACTACCGGCGACGAGTCGAGCGCGACCGGGCCTCGGAGAAGAACGCGGCCAAGGCCACCGTGGTGGGCGAGCTGCTCGGTGTGCTCGATGACCTCGAGCGTGCCCGCGCGCACGGCGATCTCGAATCGGGGCCGCTGAGGTCGGTGGCGGACAAGCTCCAGGCCGTGCTCGAGGGCCAGGGCCTCGCTCCATTCGGCACCGAGGGCGAGCCGTTCGATCCCTCCCTGCACGAGGCCGTGCAGCACGAGGGAAGCGGCAGCGAGCCGGTCGTGGGAACGGTGCTCCGCCAGGGGTACACCTTCGGCGACAAGGTGCTGCGGCACGCCATGGTCGCGGTCGTCGACAGTGATGCTGGCGGCAGCGGCAACGAGGATGCCGCGCCTGGTGGAAGCCAGGACGCGGAGTAGGAATACTGGAGGAAGGAGGGGCGCCCGATGGTTCAGCGTGAATGGCTCGAGAAGGACTTTTACAAGGACCTGGGCGTCTCCTCGGATGCGTCGCAGGAGGAGATCAAGAAGGCGTACCGCAAGCTCGCTCCCATTCTGCACCCTGACGCTAATCCGGGGGACAAGCAAGCTGAGGAGCGGTTCAAGGCGGCCTCCGAGGCGTACAACCTCCTGAAGGACCCTGCCAAGCGCAAGGAGTACGACGAGGCGCGGCGGATGTTCCGGGGCGGCTACCGCCCTGGCGGCTTCGATCCGCGTGGCGGCTACCAGTCCGCCGGGGACGCCGATGCAGGCTTCAGCTTCGGCGACATCTTCGGCGGGGGCGGTGCCGGTGGTGGTGGCGCCGGTGGATTCGGCGACCTGTTCGAGGGACTGTTCAACCGGCAGGGCCATCAGCCTGGAGCCGCGCGGCGCCCACAGCGCGGCCGTCACCTCGAGACCGACACGCGCCTGACGTTCCGCGACGCCGTCCTCGGCACCACGGTGCCGCTGCGCATCACCTCCCCGGCGGCGTGCACCACCTGCCATGGCAGTGGTGCACGCCCCGGCACCGCGCCGCGCACCTGCCCGAGGTGCAACGGCGCGGGCGTGATCAGCAGCAACCAGGGCGCGTTCGGGTTCAGCGAGCCGTGCGAGGACTGCCGCGGCACGGGCTCGATCATCGACAGCCCGTGCGCTGATTGCTCAGGGACCGGTGTGCGGACGCGGAGCCGCACGATCACCGTGCGCATTCCGCCGGGCGTGAGCGACGGGCAGAAGATCCGGATCGCGGGCAAGGGAGAGGCCGGCATGCGGGGCGCCGCGGCGGGCGATCTCTACGTCACCGTCCACGTCGACCCCCATCCCGTGCTTGATCGCTCGGGCCAGGACCTGACTGTGACCGTGCCCGTCTCGTTCAGCGAGCTCGCGCTCGGTACGACTCTCTCGGTGCCCACGCTCGATGGCCGGATCGGCGTCAAGGTTCCCGCTGGCACCGGTGATGGTCGCATCTTCCGTGTTCGTGGGCGCGGGGTGCCTCGCAAGGCTGGCGAACCGGGCGACCTGCTCGTTACCGTGGCGGTGAAGGTCCCGGCTTCGTTGTCCGCCGACGCGGCCGAGGCACTGGAGAAGTATGCGGCGGCCGAGCGTGCCGGTGGATTCGATCCGCGGGCAGGATGGGCGGGTGCGTGATGGCTGATCGGCACGACCCTTCGGTCCCGGGCCCGCCCGACCCCTCCATCGGTGTGTTCGCGATCTCCGTGGCGGCGGAGCTCGCGGGCATGCACGCGCAGACGCTGCGCACCTATGACCGGCTGGGGCTCGTGACCCCGCATCGCGCGAGCGGCGGCGGTCGCCGGTACTCGCAGCGCGACGTGGACCTGCTGCGCGAGGTGCAACGGCTCTCTCAGGAGGAAGGCGTGAATCTTGCCGGGGTCAAGCGGATCATCGAGCTGACGAACCAGGTCGAGGCGCTGCAGGCGCGTATCGCCGAGCTGCTTGATGAGGTGTCGGCGCTGCGTTCCGCGCGCGGCGAGCTCGTGCCCCTGCCGCGGAGCAATGCATTGGTGGTCTGGCAGCGCAGGAGGCCGTAGCGGCAGCGCAATGCCTGCAAGAACGCGTCCGGATCGCGGTGCGCCTACCCATTTTCCGAGATTTTGCATAAACTCACCGACGTATGCCCCTAGAAATAGGGGCAGATGGAGGTGTGTAGTGCAGAATACCCACGTGGCTACCAATAATGACCTCGGCAAGCGAGGCAACAAGCGTGGCGCGACGGCCAAGCTATCGCGCGAGGAGATCGTTCGGGCTGCCCGGCAGCTCATCGAGGCCGAGGGGCCCGACGCTTTATCGATGCGGCGGCTCGCCGGCGTGGTGAAGAGCTCGCCGATGGCGCTCTATCACCATGTCGATGGTCGCGCGGACCTGCTCGCGGCCGTGCTGCAGGAAATCTGCGCCGAGCTGCCCCAGCCCCTGCTGCCCGACGATCCGCAGGAGCGCATGGTCCGGCTCGCCGTGATCATGCAGCAGATCATGCTCGAGCACCCCTGGTCGCTCGAGATCCTGAGCACCAACACCACGATCGGTCCGGATGCCTTGTGGTTCGTCGAGGAGTTCCTGGGCTCGGCGCGCGAGGCCGGGCTGAGCGAGAGGCAGGCCGGGGTGGCTCTGCTCTCGGCCTGGCGGGTCATGATCGGCAACGTCTCGGTGGCGCTCAACCTGCGGGCCATCAGGGCATCCGAGGATGATCCATGGTTCGTCGGCCTCAGCCAGGAATCGGCGGAGCGGGCGCCCCTGTTCACCTCGATCGCGCCCCGCTGGCTCGAGCTCGAGAACGAGTGCGATCCGGACGTGACGCTCGCTCCCATCATCGCGGCCATCGTCTCGGATGCCCGGACGCGGGCCGACGATGCGCCCGTCCGCGCAGCGGTCTGAGCTCCTTCGGGCGCAAGGGGCCGCGCACTGGCCCCCGATGTGATGTGCAGCACATTCCACTCCCTCTAGACCTGAGTGGAACAGACTCAACTCTTCGGTCGTTGTAGTAGCTAGGATCGGTCGTACCTGTCAAGCAAACCGGTACTGCCGCCACCCGCTCCCACTACCACCAGAGTCGAGTCACAGGGGTGTGAACACATGGACGCTTTCTCGCCCACAACCAAGGTCCAGGCAGCCTTGTCCACCGCGATGCAGAACGCATCAGCAGCAGGCAACCCGGACATCCGGCCGCAGCACATCCTCGCGGCCCTCCTCGAGCAGCCCGACGGCATCGCGGTGCCGCTGCTCAAGGCCGTCGGAGCGGATCCGGCCGCCATCGAGCCCGAGCTCGCGCAGCTCCTCGACCGGATCCCCGTGGTCACCGGGCAAGCCGCCACTCCGCAGCTCGCGCGCGAGTCGCTGGCCGCGATCACCACCGCCCAGAAGCACGCCACCGAGCTCGGCGACCAGTACGTCTCTGCCGAGCACATCATGGTCGGCCTCGCCAGCGGGAACAGCGACGTGGCCCGCCTCCTGCACCGGCACGGCGCTACCGACCAGTCCCTGCGCGATGCGTTCACCGCGGTCCGCGGCAGCCCCCGGGTCACCAACCCCGACCCCGAGGCCACCTACCAGGCTCTGGGGAAGTACAGCACCGACCTGACCGCGAGCGCCCGGGAGGGCAAGCTCGATCCGGTGATCGGGCGGGACAACGAGATCCGTCGCGTCATCCAGGTCCTCTCCCGGCGAACCAAGAACAACCCGGTGCTCATCGGCGAGCCTGGTGTGGGCAAGACCGCCATCGTCGAGGGGCTCGCCCAGCGCGTGGTTGCTGGCGACGTGCCCGAGAGCCTGCGGGGCAAGACCGTCATCGCGCTCGACCTCGGCTCGATGGTGGCCGGCGCGAAGTACCGCGGCGAGTTCGAGGAGCGCCTCAAGGCCGTCCTCGATGAGATCAAGCGCTCCGATGGCCAGGTCATCACCTTCATCGACGAGCTGCACACCATCGTCGGCGCGGGCGCGACGGGGGAGTCCGCGATGGACGCGGGCAACATGATCAAGCCCATGCTCGCGCGCGGCGAGCTCCGGCTCGTGGGCGCCACCACCCTTGATGAATACCGCAAGTACGTCGAGAAGGATGCCGCGCTCGAGCGGCGCTTCCAGCAGGTCGTCGTCGGCGAGCCCTCGGTGGAGGACACCGTGGGCATCCTGCGCGGCCTCAAGGAGCGCTACGAGGTGCACCATGGCGTGCGCATCACCGATTCGGCGCTTGTTGCCGCCGCGACCCTCTCCGACCGCTACATCACCGCGCGATTCCTCCCGGACAAGGCGATCGACCTCGTTGACGAGGCAGCATCGCGCCTGCGCATGGAGATCGACTCCCGCCCGGTGGAGATCGACGAGATCGAGCGCATCGTGCGACGGCTCGAGATCGAGGAGATGGCGCTGGCCAAGGAGACCGACGAGGCCAGCAAGGAACGGCTCGGCAAGCTGCGCCAGGAGCTCGCTGACGGCCGCGAGAAGCTCTCCGGGCTGACAGCTCGCTGGCAGCAGGAGAAGAACGCCATCGACTCGGTCCGCGGGATCAAGGAGCAGCTCGAGAACCTGCGCGGCGAGTCCGAGCGCGCGGAGCGCGATGGCGACCTCGGCAAGGCCGCGGAGCTACGCTACGGCCGGATCCCGGAGCTCGAGAAGAAGCTCTCTGCTGCCGAGCAGGCCAGCCACGGCAGCGGCTCCGCGGACTCGGCGCTCATGCTGAAGGAGGAAGTGGGCCCTGACGATGTCGCCGACGTCGTCTCGGCCTGGACCGGCATTCCCGCCGGCCGCATGATGGAGGGCGAGACGGCCAAGCTGCTCCGGATGGAGGACGAGCTCCGCCATCGCGTCGTCGGGCAGGACCAGGCCGTGCAGGCGGTGTCCGATGCCGTGCGCCGCGCCCGGGCGGGCATCGCCGACCCGAACCGGCCCACCGGATCCTTCATGTTCCTCGGCCCTACTGGGGTCGGCAAGACCGAGCTGGCCAAGGCGCTCGCCGAGTTCCTGTTCGATGATGATCGCGCGATGGTGCGCATCGACATGAGCGAGTACTCCGAGAAGCACTCGGTGGCGAGGCTGGTCGGCGCGCCCCCCGGATACGTGGGCTACGAGTCGGGAGGCCAGCTCACCGAGTCGGTGCGCCGCCGCCCGTACACGGTGATCCTGTTCGACGAGATCGAGAAGGCCCACCCGGATGTGTTCGACATCCTCCTGCAGGTCCTCGATGACGGCCGACTGACCGATGGCCAGGGGCGGACCGTTGACTTCCGCAACACCATCCTCATCCTCACCTCCAACCTCGGCGCGGGCGGTGGCGCGGAGCAGATCATGGCTGCGGTCCGGTCGGCGTTCAAGCCGGAGTTCCTCAACCGGCTCGATGACATCGTGGTCTTCCATCCCCTCGGGCGGGAACAGCTCGAGTCGATCGTGCGGATCCAGCTCGACGTGCTGCAGCAACGGTTGCGGCAGCGTCGCCTCGAGCTCGCTGTCTCGGCGGGCGCGCGCGAATGGCTCGCCGCACGTGGCTACGACCCGGCCTACGGGGCCCGGCCGCTGCGCAGGCTGATCCAGCAATCGATCGGCGACCAGCTCGCCAAGCTGGTGCTCGCCGGGGACGTGCGGGATGGCGACACCGTGCCCGTGAACGTGAGCGTGGACGGCGAGGCGCTGGTCCTCGGCTGAGTGCCCGCCCACGACCGGATGGGGCGCTGCGCATGGAGCGCGGTGCCCCATCCGGGGGCCTGGATATCGGATTGGCCGCGAAAGCATCTCGACGTGGGCGTTTGCGCGGTGCTTCTGCCCCCGCGAGCGACTAGCATCTCGGCAATGGCTGTGGTGTGGTTTGTACTTGGAATCGCGGCTCTCGCGGGGGCCGTTGTCTTGCTGCGCATCGACAGTCGTCGGCGCGCCTGGCGGAGGAAGATCCGCAGTATCTGGGGCGCCCGGCGGGGACTGGAGTTCACGCGCAAGGTGCCGCGGATCGCGGCGCAGTGGCAGTACGGCATGATCGGCCGCCACTCCCTGGTCGACGGCGGCAACGTCGTCCGGGGAATGCCGCGCCTCGCTGTCGAGGATGTCGGGGAGCACGTCCTGTTTGATCTCGAGGACTCGGCAACGGTCTTCGCGGTGCGTGCCCAGCATGCGTCGGCCATCGTCTTCGAGGCCGCGCGCACCGACCCGGAGGGGCGCCCAGCGAGCCCCGCGCTCGCCCGCGCCTGCCCGGGCACGTCGGCGGCAGCGACGGTCGGGGAGGGGACGATCTTCTCCGACGATGTGGAGGCCGCGCGACGGACCGCCGACATGCGCCTGGTGGCTTTCCTCGACATCGTGCCGGACTTCGTGGACGTGATCTGGGCCGAGGGCGACTGGGTCCTCGCGAGCATCCCGCAGGGCACGAGCTGGGCGGAATGGGATGACGTGGAAGGGATCCTGCACCAGTTCGCGCGACTGATGCGCGTGCTTCCCCCTGCCCAGCGCGCGCGAGCCTACAGCTAGCAACCCCTTCGCTGCCGCTAGCGCTGCCGGGCACGGACCAACAAGGAAACCGGTCCGTGCCCGTCGGCATTTGCGGCCGCCATGGCGGTAGGCAATAGTGGCATCGAATGCTCGAGGAAAGGATCACTATGGCTGTCGATGCGCGTTCCCGCGAAGCACTTGCCGCGCTCATCCGCGACCACGCCGTGGTCCATGGCAAGGTCACTTTGTCCTCGGGGCGCGAGGCGGACTACTACATCGATCTCCGCAGGGTGACGCTGCATCACGAGGCGGCCCCATTGATCGGCGTGCTGCTGCGCGAGATGACCGCCGACTGGGAATTCGCCGCAGCGGGCGGACTGACCCTCGGTGCCGATCCTGTCGCGGCCGCGATCATGCATTCCCCCGGGCGCCCGATCGATAGCTTCGTGGTGCGGAAAGCCGCCAAGGCGCATGGCATGCAGCGGCAGATCGAGGGCCCCGATGTGGCGGGAAGGCGGGTGCTCGTCGTGGAGGACACCACCACGACCGGCAATAGTCCGCTCGCGGCGGTCGCGGCGCTGCGCGAGGCTGGCGCGGAGGTCGTGGGCGTCGCCACGATCGTTGACCGCGACACGGGCGCGCGGGAGGTCATCGAGGCCCAGGGGCTTTCATACCGCTCGCTCTACTCTCTCGGCGACATCCTGGACACGGGGTGGCAGGCGTCACCCTAGCCGCGAGCCGGGATGCTCCGAATACAGAGCAAGTGTTGTCAGTGAAGCAGCGGACAAGGCTTCCTGGGGATTTCCGGACCGGGCCCCCGTATGGCTACAGTTCGCCTATACCCGTTCCCCGAGGAGGTGGGCCGTGAGCCGCATGAGTGGCGCAGTGCGACTGTCAGGGGCGTTGAGTAGCCTGGTATGACTGCGATCACATGCGGTGCGCGCGGTCCACTGCGACGGTCGTACGCTTAGTGGGAAACATGCAGCACATTGCCCATATCCTTGGGATTATTGACGAGATGTGCCGAAGGCGAAGAAGAGGACTTGCAGTTGAAGGCCGCGTTGCGGATTGAACGAGTTGCACGCCGTGCGCACGGGGGAGTGCGTCGCGGTGATTCCGTATTCGTAAAGGCTATAGGGGGTTGGACGTGGCGCTGACAGGTGGTTCGAAGGACGATTGGCTGCGCTGGCTGGCCCCGCACGAGGACTCGTTCGAGCCATTTCCGCTTTCGCAGGCTCAGTACGGGATGTGGTTCGCGCAGCAACTCGACCCCGACGTCCCCGTGGTCATCGCCCAGTACATGGACTTCAACGGCGAGGTTGATGTCCAGCTGCTCGAGCGCAGCATCGACCAGGCCCGGTGCGAGATCGGGTCCGGCGCGCTGAAGATCGTCCTCGACGAGCACGGCGACCCCCTCCAGCGCATCGACCTGGGCGACCACCGATACATCGATTACCACGACTTCCGCGCGGAGCCGGATCCGTTCGCCGCGGCGCTCGCGTGGATGCATGACGAGTACAGCAGCCCTATCGACCCGTTGAAGGGACCGCTGGGCAACAGCGCGTTCCTGCAGGTCGAGGACCACCGTTATCTCTGGTACGGGCGTATCCACCACATCGCTCTCGATGGCTTCTCCGCAGCACGATGGGTCTCCCGATCAGCAGAGCTCTATACGTGCGCGATCGAGGGCACGGAGCCTCCAGCGCCCAGGTTCGCCTCGCTGCGCTCCCTCTACGAGGCCGACGTGCAGTACCGGAACTCCAGCCGGTACGCCATCGACCGCGATTTCTGGATCGAGCGCCTGAGCGGCTGGGGAGTCATCTCCAGCCTCGTCGAGGGCAGCGCCCAGGCAGTCCCTCGGACCAAGCTCGAGACCGCTCCGATCAGCCCGGGGATGGCCGAGCGGCTCGAGAACTCCGACCAGTCCTTCGGGGTGTCCGCCGCGCTGGTGCTGATCAGCGCGTTCGCCCTCTACCTCTCGCGCGCTACCGGCGAGCGAGATGTGACCGTGAGCACCACCATGCTTGGCCGCATCAACCGCCAGCAGCGCGAGTCCGGCGGAACCTTCGCCAACATCGTTCCCTTGCGCGTCAGCATCGATCCCGGTAGCACCCTCGATGACCTGTTCAAGACCGTCTTCCGGGAGCAGATCGGCGCCCTCAAGCATCAGCGATTCAGCGTCGAGCAGATCCGCCACGAGATCGGGCTTGGCGAATCCGAGCGTCGTCTCCTCGGCCCCATCGTCAACCCGATGCTCTTCGACCAGAACATCACCTTCGGCGATGTGAGCGGCGAGTTCAATATCCTCACGTCTGGCCCCGTCGAGGATCTCCTCGTCAACATCTACCCCCGCGGCCGCACGGGGCGCACCCACGTGGACTTCCGCGCCAACCCGGGTCTCTACTCCGACGAGCTGCTCGCCGAGCAGCACGGCCGGTTCATGGCCTTCCTCGAGGACTTCCTCTCCTCGACGCCCGAGCGCGCGCTCGGCGACATCCATCCGGAAACCGCCGAGCTTGGCCGGGCCATGGAGCGACGCCGTGACGCCGAGAAGTTCTGGAGCCGCGCCCTCGACGGGCTGCCCGAAGCACTCGATGTTCCGGGCGCGCAGGCCGGGGAGGGGCCGAGCACGGCGACGCTCGCGCTCGCGACCACCGCCGAGCAGCTCCGTGAGCGTGGGCAGGACGCCGAGCACGTGCTCATGGCCGCCGTGGCAGCGACGCTGGCCCGGCTCACCGGCGAGCCCGACATCGCGATCACCACCGTGGCGGCCCCCGAGGGCAATCCGGCAGTGATCCGGCTCGCGGTCGACACCGCGCGGTCGTTCGACGAGCTCGCCGAGCAAGCGCGCTCGCGCGCGGCCGCAGCGCTCGAGCATGCCACCCTCGACGCGGCCAGCCTCGCCAACGCGGTGGGTGCCGCGCGCGTGCCAGGGCATGCTTTCCTGGCGGTCCGCGCCACCGAATCCGCACCGCTTGACCTTTCAGCGTTCGATCCTTCAGCGTTCGATCCTTCAGCGTTCGATTCCCGGGCGGAAATCGCGATAGTTGTCGACCTCGCCGGCGCCGGACCGAAGCTCACCGTCACCGCTCCCGCCTCCAGCGACACCGTGCGGGGGATCGCCGGCCGGATCGATACGATGCTCGCCCGGTGCCTGGCCGCGCCGAGCAAGGCCGTGGGCGACCACTCCATGCTCGTCGAGGGCGAGCACGAGATGCTCGTCCCCGTGGAGGGGCCCGCCTCGAGCACAACGCGCACGCTCGGCGAGCTGTTCACCGAAGTCGCGGCAACCAACAGCGAGGTCCTCGCCGTCATCGCCGGCGACCAGGCACTCACCTACCGCGAGCTCGACGCGCGCGCCAACCAGGTCGCCCGCTACCTAATCGCCACCGCGGGAACGCGCGCCGAGCAACTCGTCGCGCTCGGCATCTCGCGCTCCGTCGAATCGATCCTCAGTACCTGGGCGATCACCAAGACCGGCGCTGGATTCGTTCCCGTCGACCCGAATTACCCGAAGGATCGCGTCGAGCACATGCTCGACGATTCCGGCGCGATCGTGGGCGTCACCGTGGCCGCGCAGCGAGCGAGCCTGCCCGACACCATCGACTGGGTCGTCCTCGATGACCCAATCGTGAGCGCCGCCATCGACCAGTACCCCAGCGGTCCGCTCGCCCCCACGGAGCTCGCGGCCCCGGTCCGGCTCGACAGCGTCGCCTACGTCATCTACACCTCTGGCTCCACCGGCAAGCCCAAGGGCGTCGCCGTAACCCACCACGGCCTCGAGAGCTACGCCGCCGAGGAGCGCGACGCGTTCGACGTCACCCCCGGCTCGCGCATCATGGCCTTCTCCTCGCCCAGCTTCGACGCCTCGCTGCTCGAGATCCTCTTCAGCCTCGGCAACGGCGTCACCATGGTCATCATCCCCACCACCGTCTACGGCGGCGATGACCTGCGCGAGCTCTTGCTCAAGCACCAGGTGACCCATGCCTTCATCACCCCGCTCGCGCTCGCGTCGGTCGAGCCCTCCGGGGTCGATGACCTGCGCGTGATCGCGGTCGGCGGCGAGGCGCTGCCCCGCGACCTGCTGCAGGCTTGGTCGCCCGGCCGGGTCTTCCACAACATCTACGGCCCCACCGAGACCACCATCGTCACCGCGATCAGCGAGCCGCTGCGGCCCGACGACCCCATCTCCATCGGTGGGCCCATCCGCGGCACCCGCATGGTGATCCTCGACGATCGGCTCCAGCCCGTGCCCATGGGTGTGCCCGGCGAGCTCTACATCACCGGCCTCGGGCTCGCCCGTGGTTATCACGAGCGCTTCGACCTCACCTCCAACCGGTTCGTCGCCGACCCCTACGGCCCAGCCGGCGCCCGCATGTACCGCAGCGGTGACCTCGCCCAGTGGGCGCGAGCGCCGCGCACCGGCAACCTCACCATCGAGTACGTCGGCCGCTCGGACTTCCAGGTCAAGGTGCGCGGCTTCCGCATCGAGCTCGGCGAGATCGACACCGTCCTCGCCAACCACCCCGCGATCGCGTTCGCCGCCACGCTCGGCGTGACCGGCCCCAACGGCGAGACTGCGCTCGTCGCCTACGTCAAGCCCGAGGAAGGCCAGGATCCCACCACCGACGAGCTGCTCGACCACCTCGGTGAGTTCCTGCCCGCGCACATGGTGCCGTCGCTGATCATCCCGATCAGCGAGATCCCGCTCAACCCCGTTGGCAAGCTCGACCGCAAGGCGCTGCCGGAGCCCGACTTCACCGGGACCGGCCGGACCGCCACCTTCGCCGCGCCGACCAACCCCGTCGAGGAGATCATCGCCGCGATCTTCGCGGAGCTGCTCGGTGCGGAATCCGTCGGCATCGACAACAGCTTCTTCGACCTCGGCGGCAACTCCCTCGTTGCCACCCGCGCCGTCGCTCGCATCAACGCCGCGCTCGGATCGAGCATCAGCGTGCGCGACCTGTTCGAGGCCACCACCACCCGCGAGCTCGCGCACCGTGCCGAGGGCGGGCAGGCCGCGACGCGGCGGCTTCCCCTCGTGCCGCAGGACCGTCCCGACAGCATCCCGCTGTCGCTCGCCCAGCAGCGAATGTGGTTCATCAACCAGTTCAACCCCGAGTCGCCGGCCTACAACGTGCCCATGGCCGTCGCGATGACCGGGGAGCTCGACCACAAGGCTGTTCAGCAGGCTGTCCTCGACCTGCTCGAGCGCCATGAGTCGCTGCGGACGATCTTCCCGGCTAGCGAGGACGGCGCCCACCAGGTCATCCTGCCCACGGGATCAGTCCGCCCCGACCTCGCGCCGCGCCCCGCCGACTCCGACGCGGAACTCGCCGCGGCAGTCACCAGCATGGCGACCGAGGGCTTCGACGTCACCCGCGAGATCCCGGTCCGCGCCGCCCTCTACCAGCGCGACGATACCCACCACACGCTGGTGTTCGTGCTCCACCACATCGCCTCCGACGGCTTCTCCCTCAAGCCGCTCGCCACCGACTTCATGCGCGCCTACACCAGCCGCGCCGCGGGCGCCGAGCCCGATTGGAAGCCGCTCGAGGTCCAGTACGCCGACTACGCGATCTGGCAGCGGGAATACCTCGGCGACGAGAACGACCCGGACAGCGTCCTCGCCGAGCAGATGGACTACTGGAAGAAGGCCCTCGCCGGCACGCCCGACCTTCTCGAGCTGCCCACCGACCGCCCTCGGCCCGCCGTGCAATCACTGCGCGGCGCCGACCACGCCTTCACCGTTCCCGCTGACATCCACAAGCGGCTGCGAGCCCTCGCCCACGACAACGGCGCCACCCTGTTCATGGTGATCCACGCCGCGCTCGCCGCCCTTCTCGCACGGCTCGCCGATACCGACGACGTGACGATCGGCACGCCCGTCGCGGGGCGTGGCGAGGCCGCGCTCGACGAGCTGATCGGCATGTTCGTCAACACCCTCGTGCTGCGCACCGCCGTGCACGATGATGAACCCTTCACCGCGCTGCTCGAGCGCGCCCGGACCACCGACATCGGTGCGTTCAGCCAGGCCGACGTCCCGTTCGAGGGACTCGTCGAATCGCTCAAGCCGCAGCGCTCCACCGCGCACGCCCCGCGCTTCCAGGTCATGCTGGAGTTCCAGAACCTCGGCGAGGCGCACGTCCGGCTGCCGTGGCTCGACATCGCCGTCCAGCCGCTTGGCACCTCCACCGCCAAGTTCGACATGCAGGTCATCCTTGCCGAGAAGTTCGAGGACGACGGTTCCCCGGCCGCTCTCGAGGCCACGATCACCTACGCCACGGATCTGTTCCTGCCCGCGAGCATCGCACGGCTCGCCGAGCAGTTCCGGGGGTTCCTTGGCAGCATCGCCGCCAGCCCTGCCACGCCGCTCGGCGCGATCGCGCTCACCACCAGCACCGAGCGAGACCACCTCGTGCGGGTCCTCAACGACACCGCCGCGCCCGTAGCCGGTGCGACCCTCGTCGAGAAGTTCGCTGCCCATGTCGCGCGCACCCCCGATGCGGTCGCCATCGAGTTCGACGGCACCACCCTGACCTACCGCGAGCTCGACGAGCGCTCCAACCAGCTCGCGCGCCATCTCATCACGCTCGGCGCCGGGCCGGACACCCACGTGGCGCTGGCTATGCGCCGCTCGGTCGAGCTGCTCGTCGGCATGTACGCCATCATCAAGGCCGGCGCTGCCTACGTCCCGCTCGACCCGGACAACCCTGCCGGTCGCAACGACTACGTCCTCGGCCTCGCCGCGCCCATCGGCGCGATCGTGGTCGATGCCGCGGACCTTCCCGAGGGCTCCACGGTGCCCGCGATCATCCTCGGCGGAATCTCGCTCGAGGATTACCCCGCCAGCACCATCACCGATGCCGACCGCACCCACCCCCTGCGCGCGGACAACCCCGCATACGTCATCTTCACCTCCGGCTCCACCGGCAAGCCCAAGGGCGTGTCCGTGCCGCACCGTGGCATCGTCAACCGGCTCGCGTGGATGCAGCATGAGTACCAGCTCAGTGCCTCGGACACCGTGCTGCAGAAGACCCCCTACACCTTCGACGTCTCCGTCTGGGAGTTCTTCTGGCCCCTGCAGGTCGGCGCGCGGCTCCTCATCGCCAAGCCCGACGGTCACCGCGACCCCGGCTACCTCGCCGACCTCATCGGCGGCTCCGGTGTCACCGTGCTGCACTTCGTGCCCTCGATGCTCGCGACGTTCGCCTCCTCGCTCGGCGCCGACCAGCGCGATCAGCTCGCGACCCTGCGGGCCGTCTTCTGCAGTGGCGAGGCACTGCCGCCCGCGGTGGTCGCGGACTTCCGCGCCCTCAGTGATGCGCGGATCCACAACCTCTACGGACCCACCGAGGCCTCCGTCGACGTCACCTACCACGAGTACACCGACTCCGACACCGTGTCCGTGCCCATCGGCGCGCCCGTGTGGAACACCCAGGTGTACGTGCTCGACCGCACCCTGCGGCCCACCCCTGTCGGCATCCCGGGAGAGCTCTACCTCGCCGGAACCCAGCTCGCCCGCGGCTATGTGCAGCGCGGGGATCTCACCGCTGATAGGTTCGTCGCCAGCCCCTACGGCGATCCCGGCTCCCGCATGTACCGCACCGGCGACCTCGTGCGGTGGCGCGCCAGCGCGGACGGCACCACTGAGCTCGACTACATCGGCCGCACCGATTTCCAGGTCAAGCTCCGCGGCCTGCGCATCGAGCTGCCCGAGATCGAATCCGTGCTGCTCGCCGATGCCGCGGTCGCGCAGGCAGTCGTCATCGTCCATCGCGACGAGCACACCGGCGACCGCCTCATCGCCTACCTCGTCGCCGCGCCCGGCCGCAGCATCGACACCGATGGCCTGCTCGAGCATGCGGCGAAGGAACTGCCGGCCTATATGGTGCCCGCCCAGGTGGTCACCCTCGACGCGTTCCCCCTCGGCGGCACCGGCAAGCTCGACCGCAAGGCCCTCCCCGTGCCCGACTTCGTTGCCGCGAGCGCCGAGCACGTCGCCCCGCGCAACGCCATCGAGGAAGTGATCGCCTCGATCTTCGCGGACCTGCTGGGAACCGACCGGGTCAGCGTCCATGACAGCTTCTTCGACATCGGCGGCAACTCGCTCATCGCGGCCCGCCTCATTGCCCGCGTCAACAATGCGCTCGATGCCAGCATCGGCGTGCGTGACCTGTTCGACGCCCCCACCGTCGCCACGCTCGCGGTCCGCGCCGAGTCGGCGCTGGGCCGCGAGCGCCCGCCGCTCGACAGCGTCGAGCGGCCCAGCCCCGTCCCGCTCTCGCTCGCCCAGCAGCGCATGTGGTTCATCAACCAGCTCGACAAGGGCAGCGCCGCCTACAACTCGCCGATGCCCGTGCGGCTCACCGGCCCGCTCGATATCACCGCGCTCGAGCAGGCCCTCCGCGACGTCGTCGAGCGGCACGAGACGCTGCGCACCCGGTACCCCGAGGGCATCGACGGCGCCACCCAGGACATCCTCGGCACCGACGATGTAGCCATCCCGCTGGCGCCCGAGGACGTGGACGGCGAGACCGGCCTGCACCAGCAGGCTGCCAAGTTCGCGTTCACCGGGTTCGACGTGGCCAGCGAGGTGCCCCTGCGGGCGCGGCTGTTCCGCCTCGCCCCCGAGGAGCACGTCCTGCTCGTGGTCATCCACCACATCTCCTCCGATGGGTTCTCCCTCGCCCCGCTTGCCCGCGATGTCGTCGTCGCCTATACCGCCCGCGCTCGGGGCCTCGCCCCCGAGTGGCCCCCGCTGCCCGTGCAGTACGCGGACTTCGCCGTATGGCAGCGCCAGGTCCTCGGCGACGAGAACAACCCCGCTTCGCTGCTCAACGAGCAGCTCGCCTACTGGCGCAACACCCTCGCGGGGCTGCCGGACGTGCTCGAGCTGCCCACCGATCGCCCGCGGCCGCCCAAGCAGTCCCTGCGGGGCGCGGTCGAGGAGTTCGACATCAGCGCGGAGCTGCACCAGCGGCTCCTCGAGCTCGCTCGCGCCCACAACGCCAGCGTTTTCATGGTGATGCACGCGGCGATCGCGCTGCTGCTCGCCAAGCTCTCCGGAACGCAGGACATCGCCGTCGGTACACCCATCGCCGGACGAGGCGAGGCCGAGCTCGACGATATCGTCGGCATGTTCGTCAACACCCTGGTGCTGCGCACCGAGGTGGACCTCGACGCCACCTTCGTCGACCTCATCCATAAGGCCCGCGCCGCCGACCTCGGAGCGTTCGGCCGCGCCGACGTTCCGTTCGAGCGCGTAGTCGATGCCCTGAGCCCGCAGCGCTCCGAGGCCCACTCGCCGCTGTTCCAGGTGATGCTGGAGTTCCAGAACAACGAGAAGCCGCGCCTCGACCTGCCCGGCCTCTCCGTCGAGGCGGTCGATATCCCCATCGATATCGCCAACTTCGACCTGCAGTTCATCCTCTCCGAGCGGTACGAAGCCGGCCCCAGCGGCATCACTGCTGGCCTGCGCTACGCCACCGATCTGTTCGACGCCAGCACGGTCCGCGGCTTTGCCCGGCGGCTCCTGCTGCTCCTCGATAACGCCACGGCGCGGCCCACCGCGCCGGTGAGCCACATCGACATCCTCGACGCCGACGAGCGTGCCGAGATCACCAGCATCAACGGCGGCCCCGGCAACCGTGCCGAAGGGCTGCCGGACCTGCTCACCATGGGCATCCGCGACCACGATGCCCCCGCCGTCATCGACGGTGACCGGCACATCACCTACCGCGAGCTCGACGAGCTGTCCAACCGCATCGCCCGCGTCCTCATCGAGGAAGGCGTCACCACCGAGAGCTTCGTCGCCCTCGGCTACGCCCGCTCCATCGAATGGCTCGTCTCGCTGTGGTCGGTCACCAAGGCCGGGGGCGCGTTCGTGCCCGTGGACCCCACCTACCCGCGTGACCGCATCGAGCACATGCTCACCGACTCCGGCGCAGTCGCGGGCCTCAGCGTCGAGGCCAACCATGCCTCCCTGCCCCCGCTGGTGCCGTGGATGTTCCTCGATGATCCCGCTTTCCAGGAGCGCCTCGCGCGCACCTCGGCCGCGCCGATCACCGATGCGGACCGCAACGCCCCGATCCTGCTCGAGACCTCCGCCTACCTGATCTACACCTCCGGATCCACCGGCAAGCCCAAGGGCGTGGTGATCTCCCACCGCGGGCTTGACAACTTCACCCCGGCGATGGTGGCGCACCCGTCGGTCACCCAGCACTCCCGCGTGCTGTCGTTCGCCTCGCCGAGCTTCGATGCGTCGCTGCTCGAGGTGCTGATGGCGTTCGGCGCGGGCGCGGCCATCGTGATCGTGCCCCCGCACGTCTACGGTGGTGACGAGCTCACCGCCGTGATCCGCGATCATCGCGTCACCCACGGGTTCATCACGCCGCTTGGCCTCGCGTCGGTCGACCGGTCACAGGTCGACCACTTCGAGTTCGTCGTCGTCGGCGGCGAGGCCGTCCCGCCGGAGCTCGTCAACGAGTGGGCGCACGGCCGCAAGATGTACAACGGCTACGGCCCCACCGAGGCCACCATCGTCGCGACGCTCAGCGATGCGATGCACCCCGGCGAGCCCGTCCGCATCGGTCGCCTGTTCAATGGCGTCACTGCCGTCGTGCTCGACACCCGCCTGCAGCCCGTCCCCAAGGGCGTGGCCGGCGAGCTGTACATCTCGGGCCTCGGTCTCGGTCGCGGCTACCACGAGCGGTTCGAGCTCACCGCCAACCGGTTCGTCGCCAACCCGTACGGCGAGCCGGGGGAGCGCATGTACCGCACCGGCGACGTGGTCCGCTGGGTCGATGACTACCAGCTCGAGTCCCTCGGGCGCTCCGACTTCCAGGTCAAGGTGCGTGGCTTCCGCATCGAGCTCGGCGAGATCGACTCCGCGCTGCTCAGCCACCCGAGCATCGACTTCGCCGTCACGCTCGGCCGCACCAGCCCCTCCGGTGCCACCGCGCTCGTGTCCTACGTCCGCGCGGCCACCGGCCACGCGGTGGACACCGCAGCGCTGACCGAGCACGTCGCAGGCTTCCTGCCCGCCTACATGGTGCCGTCGGTGATCATGGTGATCGAGGAGATCCCGCTCGCCGTCACCGGCAAGCTTGATCGCAAGGCTCTGCCCGATCCGGACTTCACCCTCGCCGCCACCGAGTACCGGGCGCCCACCAACCCGATCGAGGAGACCGTCGCCGGCATCTTCACCGAGGTCCTCGGCATCGACCGGATCAGCATCGACGACAACTTCTTCGACGCTGGCGGAAACTCGCTGATCGCCACCCGCGTTGTCGCCCGCGCCAACGCCGCGCTCGGCACCCGTATCGGCGTGCGCGAGCTGTTCGATACGCCTACCGTCGCCGGGCTCGCAGCGGTCATCGCCGAGCGTGCCAGCGACACGACCGACCGGCCCGCGCTCGTTCCCCAGCCGCGCCCCGAGCGAATCCCGCTCTCCTCCGCGCAGCAGCGCATGTGGTTCATCAACCAGTTCGACACGGAGTCGGCCGCGTACAACGTGCCCATGGCCATCCGGCTCAGCGGCACGCTCGACCTGCCGCTGCTGAACACCGCCATCCGTGATGTGATCGCGCGGCACGAATCGCTGCGGACGGTCTTCCCCAGCCTCGATGGCGTTCCCGCGCAGGTCATCCTGCCCCCGCGCGAGGTGGGGATCGACCTCGCGCCCATCGATACAGTGCCGGGCGAGCTGATCGCCGATATCGAGGCATTCGTCGGGCAGGGCTTCGACGTGACCACGGCCGTGCCGATCCGGGCCCGGCTGCTCCGGCTCGCCGCCGACGAGCACGTCCTCGTCATCGTCGTGCACCACATCTCCGCGGACGGCTTCTCCATGGCACCGCTCGCCACCGACGTGATGGTCGCCTACCACTCGCGGATGCACGGTGACGAGCCGGCCTGGAAGCCGCTCGACGTGCAGTACGCCGACTTCGCGCTGTGGCAGCGCGACCTGCTCGGCGAGGAATCCGACCCGTCCTCGGTCCTCGCCCGTCAGCTCGACTACTGGAAGCAGGCCCTCGCCGGGCTGCCCGATGTCGTGGACCTGCCCGCCGATCGGCCCCGCCCGGTCAACGCGTCCCTGCGCGGCGGCCTCGTGCGGTTCCCCATCGATGCCGGCACCCACCAGGCTCTTGCCGAGCTCGCGCGCGCCCACGGTGCCACCATGTTCATGGTGATGCACGCCGCCCTCGCGGTGCTCGTGTCACGGCGCTCCGGCGAGGACGACCTCGCCATCGGCACCCCTGTGGCAGGCCGCGGCGAGGAAGCCCTCGACGGCGTCGTCGGCATGTTCGTCAACACGCTGGTGCTGCGCACCGAGATCGACCAGAACGCGCCGTTCGCGGACCTGCTCACCGAGGTCAAGGACACCGACCTCGCGGCATTCACCAACACCGACGTGGCGTTCGAGCGGCTCGTCGAGATCCTGCGGCCCGACCGCTCCACCTCGCACTCGCCGCTGTTCCAGGTCCTCATCGAGTTCCAGAACAACCCCGAGGCCCGGCTCGAGCTGCCCGGCCTGACCATCGAGCCGGTCATGTTCGAGGACCACATCTCCAAGTTCGACCTGCAGCTGTCACTGCGGGAGAGCATCACCGAGGATGGCGCGCACGCCGGCATCGACGCTGGCCTCATCTATGCCACCGACCTGTTCGACCAGGACACCGTGGAGATGTTCGCGCAGCGGTTCCAGGGCATCCTCGCCGAGATCGTGGGCGACCCCGCCGTGCCGGTCGGCGATATCGCCCTGCTCAGCGACACCGAGCAGCATGCCATGCTCACCGCCTGGAACCATCCGGGCACGATCGTCCCCGAGCGCACGCTCGCCGACGCCTTCGCCAGCGCTGCCGCGCGCTTCCCCGAGCGCATCGCCGCCGTGTCCGAGATCGACGGCCAGCGCACCGAGCTGACCTATCAGGACCTCGATCAGCGCTCCAACCAGCTTGCTCGCCGCCTCATCGCGGCCGGGGCGCGGCCCGAGGCGCTCGTGGGCGTCGCGGTCCCGCGCGACGCCAGCCTGATCATCGCGCTGCTCGCCGTGATCAAGTCCGGTGCCGCCTACCTGCCCGTCGACACCACCTATCCGGCTGATCGCCTCGAGTTCATGCTCACCGACGGCGCGCCCGTCGCGATCATCACCACGAGCACGGACCAGCACCTGCTGCCCGCCACCGGCAGCGAGCTCCTGCTGCTCGACGAGGAAGCACCCGAACACAGCAGCGAGCCGATCACCGATCGTGACAGGATCGCTCCGCTCCGCTGGGACAACACCGCCTACGTCATTTACACCTCGGGCTCCACCGGCAAGCCCAAGGGCGTGGCCGTGCCGCACCGCACGGTCCTCACCCTCTTCGCGAACACCCAGGCCAGCTTTGGCTTCGACGAGAACGACGTGTGGACGATGTTCCACTCCTACGCGTTCGACTTCTCCGTCTGGGAGCTGTGGGGACCGATGCTGCACGGCGGCACCCTCGTGGTGGTCGACTACTTCACCGCGCGCAGCCCCGAGCAGTTCCATGCCCTGCTGCGCCGCGAGCGCGTCTCCGTGCTCAACCAGACACCGTCCGCGTTCTACCAGCTCGCCGAGATCGACCGGCAAGCAGGCACCAGCGACGACCTCGCGCTGCGCTCCATCATCTTCGGCGGCGAGGCCCTCGACCTTGCTCAGCTCGACCGCTGGTACGCCCGCCACGCCGACGACGCGCCGCGCCTGGTCAACATGTACGGCATCACCGAGACCACGGTGCACGTCACCTACCTCGAGCTCGACCGCGAGTTCGCCGCCAGCGCCGCGGCCTCGGTCATCGGCCAGGCACTTCCCGGCCTGCGCGTCTCCGTGCTCGATGCTCGCCTGCGCCCTGTCCCGCCCGGCACCATCGGCGAAATGTACGTCTCCGGCCCGCAGCTCTCCCGCGGCTACCTCGGTCGGCCCGACCTCACCGCGGGACGCTTCGTCGCTGACCCCAACGGCGAGCCCGGCACGCTGATGTATCGCTCGGGCGACCTCGCGCGGTGGAACAAGAACGGCCAGCTCGAATACCTCGGCCGCTCCGACTTCCAGGTGCAGCTGCGTGGCTTCCGCATCGAGCTTGGCGAGATCGAGGCAGCGCTGCTGCGCTACCCCGGCATCGCCCAGTCCGCGGTGCTGCTGCGCGCCGACAACGGGCCCGGGTCCGAACGGCTCGTCGGCTATGTGCTGCCCGAGGCCGGGCAGCAGCCGGAGCCGCAGGCGATCCTCGACGCGCTCGCCGACACCCTCGCGGCGCACATGCTCCCCGCCGCGGTGCTCGTCGTCGATGAGTTCCCCCTTACTGCCAACGGCAAGCTTGATCGCCGTGCCCTGCCCGCGCCGGACTTCGCCGCCCTCGTCACCGAGGGGCGCGCCCCGTCCACCCCGGTGGAGGAGAAGCTCGCCGAGGTGTTCGCGCAGGTGCTCGGCCTCGACTCGGTGGGCGTGGACGACTCGTTCTTCGCGCTCGGCGGCGATTCGATCATGTCGATCCAGCTCGTCACCCGCGCCAAGGCCGCCGGGATCCAGCTGCGGCCACGCGACGTGTTCAACCTGCGCACCGTGGCAGCGCTCGCCAGCGCGGCCGTGCTCACCGAGGACGAGGAAGCGGTCACCCTCACGGAGCTGCCCGGCGGCGGCGTCGGCCCCATGCCTCTGACGCCCATCATGGAATGGATGCTCGAGCGCGGCGGTGCCTATAACCGCTACTCGCAGTGCGCTCTGCTCACCCTTCCGCCCAGCATCGACCGTGAGGGCATCGCTGCCACGCTGCAGGCCGTCATCGATCACCATGATCTGCTGCGCGCCCGCCTCGATGGGCACGAGCTGATCGTGTCCGAGCCCGGCACCATTCACGCCGAGGACCTGATCGACCAGGTCACCGTTGACGCCGAACCCGGGAGCGATGCGTTCACCGAGGCGGCCGAGGCCGCGCTCGACGCGGCGGCGGACAAGCTCGACCCTGACCACGGCGTCATGCTGCGCGCCGCCTGGATCGAGCCGCGGTCCGGCAGCGCCGGGCGCATCGTCCTCGCCATCCACCACCTCGCCGTTGACGGTGTGACCTGGCGATTCCTCGTGCCCGACCTCGCGACGGCCTGGAACCAGATCGCCAACGGGCAGCCCATCCAGCTCGATGCCAGCACCACGTCGTTCCGGCGCTGGGCGCATGGGCTCGCCGAGAACGCCCCGGCCCGCCACGACGAGCTCGATACGTGGCGCCAGTTCCTCGGGGGCACCGAGCCCCACCTCGGTTCGCGGGCCTTCGACCCCGCCATCGACACCAACGCCACCGTCGAGCGCATCGACGTCTCCGTGCCCACCACGGTCACCGATGCCCTGCTCACCCGGGTGCCCGAGGCCTTCCACGGCGGCGTCAATGATGGCCTGCTCGCCGCTCTGGTGCTCGCGCTGGCCCGCTGGCGCGGCGCCACGACGCCGCTGGTGGGCCTCGAGGGCCACGGCCGCGAGGAGAACGCCGTCCCCGGCGCCGACCTCGGCCGCACCCTCGGCTGGTTCACCACCATCATCCCGATCCGGCTCGACGCGACCGGCATCGACCTCGACGACGCGTTCGCTGGCGGTGCCGCCACCGGCGCCCTCATCAAGAACGTCAAGGAGCTGCTGCGGTCGCTGCCCGACAACG
The DNA here is from genome assembly GCF_014841105.1 of Lolliginicoccus lacisalsi. Taxonomy (GTDB): domain Bacteria; phylum Actinomycetota; class Actinomycetes; order Mycobacteriales; family Mycobacteriaceae; genus Lolliginicoccus; species Lolliginicoccus lacisalsi. The sequence goes on along the minus strand of NZ_JACYWE010000008.1, from coordinate 101,101 downwards.
GCATCGGCTTCGGGCAGTTGCGCTACCTGGCCGCGGAGACCGCCGACGAGCTCCGCCCGATCAGCCGCCCACAGGTGAGCTTCAACTACCTCGGCCGCTTCACCACCGGGGAGCTCACCGATGAGCTGCGCGCCCTCGGCTGGCTTCCCGTCGGGGACAACGAGGACACCACCAACCTCGCCGCTCGCCAGAACGACGACATGGCCGCGATGGCGGTGCTCGACATCAACACCGTCACCGAGGCCACCGCGGACGGCCCCGTGCTTCGCGGCACCATCGGATTCCCCACTGGGCTGCTCACCGAGGAGGAGGCCCGCGAGTTCGGTGCACTGTGGGTCGAGGCGCTCACCGCGATCGCCCACCACGTCTCCCGCGCCGGAGCCGGTGGATTCACCCCCACAGACCTCGACCTGGTACGCATCGACCAGGGGTCGATCGACCGGCTGGAGAAGCAGTACCCGAGCCTCGCCGATGTGTGGCCGCTCTCGCCGCTGCAATCCGGCCTGCTGTTCCACGCGGTGCTCGCCGAGCAGACCGTCGACGCCTACATGGTCCAGCTCGTCCTGCACCTGCGCGGCGTCGTCGACCAGGATCGCATGCGCCGCACCGTGCAGGCCTTGCTCGACCGCCACGCCAACCTTCGCGTCGCCTATGCCTCGGACAATGCCGGGCAGGCCGTGCAACTGGTGCCCGACGACGTCGAGGCGCCCTTCGCCATGGTGGACCTCTCCACCGCCGAGGATCAGGAAGCCGCGCTCACCGAGCTGCTGCGCGCCGATCACCAGCGCCAGTTCCACATGGGCACCGCTCCGCTGATCCGCTTCATGCTGGTCGATCTCGGCGCGGGGGAGTACCGGTTCGTCATCACCAACCATCACATCCTGCTCGATGGCTGGTCCACGCCGCTGCTGCTCACCGACCTCATCGGCCTCTACATCCTCGACGCCGACCCGTCGGCGCTGCCGCCCGTCCGCTCCTACCGCGACTACCTCGCGTTCGTCTCCGCCACGGATCCGCGCGAATCGCTCGCGGCCTGGGTCGAGGCATTCGCTGGGGTGGAGGAGCCCACCACGATCGTGCCGCTCGATCGGTCGAGGCAGCATGACGCGGGGTCCCGCGAGACCATCGTCGACTTCACCGAGGGCGAGACCGAGCGCTTCACCGCCCTTGCCCGCGACCTCGGCGTCACCCTCAACACGATCGTGCAGACCGCCTGGGGAATCATCCTGGGCACGCTCACCTCGCGCGATGACGTCGTGTTCGGCACCACCGTCTCGGGACGGCCGCCGCAGATCCCCGGCATCGAGAAGATGATCGGCCTGTTTATCAACACTCTCCCCGTGCGGGTGACGCTCGACCCTGCCGAGTCCCTCACCGACCTGCTCAAGCGAGTGCAGTCCGAGCAGGCCAACTTGCTCGACCATCACTACGTGCAGCTCGCCGATATCCAGCGCGAGGTCGGCGCGGGCGCCACCTTCGACACCCTCGCGGTGTTCGAGTCCTACCCCGTCGACACCGCGGGCGCGACCGAGGAGACCGACCTCGGCGGCATGCGCATCGTCGGGTTCGACGGCGTGGACGCCGCCCACTACCCGGTCACCCTCGTCGCCTACACCGACGATGCCCTGCACCTGAAGCTCAAGTACTTCCCCGACCTGCTCGACGACACCACCCTCGACGGCATCAAGCAGCGGCTCGACGCCGTGATGCACCAGCTCCTCGAGGAGCCTGCCACCCGCTACGCGCAGCTCGACGTGCTCACCGCCGCCGAGCGGCAGCGGTACGTGCCGGTCAGCGGTGCGCCCGGGCAGGCCACCCGCACCCTCGCGCAGCTCCTCGCCGACGCCGCCGCGGCCGACCCGCAGCGCATCGCGATCATTGATGGTGACCGCGAGATCACCTACCGCGAGCTCGACGAGCGCTCCAACCAGCTCGCTCGCCTCCTGCTTTCCCGCGGCGCCCGCCCCGAGGAGTTCGTGGCGCTCGGCATCTCCCGCTCCATTGAATCGATCCTCGGCATCTGGGCCGTCACCAAGGCCGGGGCTGCCTACGTCCCCGTCGATCCGACGTATCCGCGTGACCGCATCGAGCACATGCTGACCGACTCCGGCGCGAGGACCGGGCTCACCACCAGCAATCGCATCGAGGCGCTGCCGCAGGACGTGCCCTGGCTCGTCCTCGACGATGCCCGCACTATCGCGGAGATCGACCAGTACCCCGCCTCGCCCATCCGCGCGGACGAGCTGCACGGCACCGTGCACCTCGATTCCGCGGCGTACGTCATCTACACGTCCGGCTCGACCGGAACGCCCAAGGGCGTGCTCGCCACCCACCGTGGCCTCGGGAACTTCGCCACGGTCGCGCGCGAGCACTTCCGCACCGGACCCGAGGCCCGCGTGATGCACTTCTCCTCGCCGAGCTTCGACGCCTCGGTGCTGGAGCTGCTCCATGCCTTCGGCAGCGCCGCGACGATGGTGATCGTGCCGCCAGAGACCTATGGCGGCGAGGAGCTCGCGCACATCCTCGCGAGGAAGAACGTCACCCACGGCTTCATCACGCCGCTCGCGCTTGGCTCCATGGACCCCGCGGCCCTTCCCGGGCTGCAGGACATCTCCGTCGGTGGCGAGGCAGTGCCCTCCGCCCTCGTGGAGGACTGGGCACCAGGCCGTCGCCTCTACAACGGCTACGGCCCCACCGAGACCACCATCATGGTGCTCATCGGGCGGCCCATGCGCGCCGAGGGCCCCGTGCGGCTCGGCGGCCCCATTCGCGGCACCGACGCCGTGGTGCTCGACGCGCGCCTCAAGCCCGTGCCCGTGGGCGCGGCAGGCGAGCTGTACGTCACCGGGCTCGGCCTGGCACGGGGCTACCACGAGCGCCGTGGACTGACCGCCGAGAGGTTCATCGCCAATCCCTACGGCGAGCCGGGCACGCGCCTGTACCGCACCGGCGACGTGGTGCGCTGGGCCCCGGGCGACGACGGCACTCTCGAGCTCGACTACGTGGGCCGCTCCGACTTCCAGGTGAAGGTGCGTGGATTCCGCATCGAGCTCGGGGAGATCGACGCTGTCCTCGGCAACCATCCCGCGGTCAACGTGGCCATCACCGTCGGGCACACGCGGCCCAACGGGCAGACCATGCTCGTGTCCTACGTCTCGCCGCGCGAGGGCGCCACCATCGACACCGCCGCGCTCACCGTGCACCTCGGCGAGTCCCTGCCATCGCACATGGTGCCGTCGCTGATCATCCCGGTCGACGCCATGCCGCGCACCCCCGTCGGCAAGATCGACCGCAAGGCGCTGCCCGAGCCGGACCTCACCTCCCTCGAGATCGAGTACGTGGCCCCGCGCAACGTCATCGAGGAAGCCATCGCCGGAGTGTTCGCCGATGTGCTCGCCGAGGACCGCGTCAGCGTGCTCGCGAACTTCTTCGACCTCGGTGGCAACTCACTGATCGCCACGAGGGTGATCGCTCGCGTCAACGATGCGCTCGGCACCACCCTCGGCGTGCGGGAACTGTTCGACGCGCCCACCGTCGAGGCCCTCGCCCTGCGCGCCGAGCACGCGGCCTCGCCCGAGCTCGCGGCCGTGCCCCTCGAGCCGCGCGAGCGGCCCGCGCACGTCCCGGTGTCGCTCGCGCAGCAGCGCATGTGGTTCATCAACCAGTTCGACACCACCTCCCCGGCCTACAACGTCCCGCTCGCGGTGCGGCTCACCGGTGAACTCGACGTCGATGGCTTCACCCAGTCGCTGCGCGACGTCATCGACCGCCACGAGGCCCTGCGCACCGTGTTCCCGCGCACCGATGACGGCCCCTCGCAGGTGATCCTCCCCGCCGAGGACGTGGTGAACGGCCTCGTGCCGCAGGACATGCCGAGCGAGGCGGTCCTGCGTGACCGCATCATCCGCATCGCCGGCCAGGGCTTCGATGTGCAGGCCGAGGTTCCGCTGCGGGCGAGGCTGTTCCGGCTCTCGCCGACCGAGCATGTGCTGCTCGTGGTCGTGCACCACATCTCCGCCGACGGGTTCTCCATGATGCCGCTCGCCCGCGACATCATGGTCGCCTACCACGCCCGGCGAGCCGGTGCCGAGCCAGGCTGGAAGCCCCTCGACGTGCAGTACGCCGACTACACCCTGTGGCAGCGCGAGGTGCTCGGCGATGACACCGACCCCGGCAGCCTCGCCGGGCGCCAGATCGAGTTCTGGAAGCGCACCCTCGCCGGTGTGCCCGACGTGCTCGAGCTGCCCACCGACCGGCCCCGCCCCGCCCAGCAGACGCTGCGCGGCGCCGACACCCGGTTCACCATCCCCGCTGCGCTGCACAGCAGCGTCGATGCCCTCGCCAAGCGCAATGGCGCGACGACGTTCATGGTGCTGCACTCCGCGCTCGCAGTGCTGCTCGCCAGGCTCTCCGGCAGCGAGGACATCCCCATCGGCACTCCCGTCGCCGGTCGTGGCGCGGCCAAGCTCGATGACCTCGTCGGCATGTTCGTCAACACGCTGGTCCTGCGCACCCACGTCCCCGGGAGCGCCAGCTTCGCCGACGTGCTCGCCACCACCAAGGACACCGACCTCGCGGCGTTCAGCCACGCCGACGTGCCGTTCGAGCGGCTCGTCGAGGTGCTCAAGCCCGAACGCTCCACCGCGCACTCGCCACTGTTCCAGGCAACCATCGAGTTCCAGAACATCGGCGCCCCCGGCATGGACCTCGACGGTGTCCGGGTCGAGCCGCTTGACTTCCCCACGGTCGTCGCGAAGTACGATCTCGAGCTGATCCTCAGCGGCGACGGCAGTGGCCAGGGCGATCTCGAGGCGGCCTTCACCTACGCCACCGACCTGTTCGACGCGGGAACGGTGCGGCAGCTCGCCGACCGGTTCCTGCGCATCCTCGAGCAGGCCGTGCTCGACCCTGCTCGGCCGATCGGCGATCTCGAGATCCTCGACACCACCGAGCAGGAACGCTTCGTCCCCGTCCACGGCCCCGCAGGGCTCGAGCCAGCACTGCTGCCCGAGATCCTCGCCCGCGCCGCGGCGCGGGATCCCGGAAATACCGGCCTCGAGCTGGGGGATGCCTCGCTCACCTACCAGGAGCTCGACGAGCAGTCCACCAGGCTCGCCCGGCACCTCATCGCCCTCGGCGCGGGGCCGGAGAAGGTCGTCGCGCTCGGCATGGCACGCTCCCTCGAATCCGTGCTGTCGGTGTGGGCGGTCGCCAAGACCGGTGCCGCCTTCGTGCCCGTTGACCCGAGCTACCCGGCCGACCGCATCGAGCACATGCTCACCGACTCGGCCGCCGTCGCGGGCATCACCGTCGCCGCGCACCGGGCCGCCCTGCCGGGCCTCGTGCAATGGGTCGAGCTCGATGACCCGGCGACCCGGGATCGAATCGCAGCCCTGGCCGCCACCCCGATCACCAACGATGACCGGCGCCAGGCCCTGCGCGTGCACAACCCGGCGTACCTGATCTACACCTCCGGCTCCACCGGCACGCCCAAGGGCGTCGCCGTCACCCACGCGGGGCTGGCTAGCCTGGCCGCGGAGGAGCACGATCACCTCGGCGTCGAGCCCGGATCACGCGTCCTGCACTCGGCCTCGCCGAGCTTCGACGCATCGGTTTTCGAGATGCTCATGGCCTACGGGTCCGCCGCGACCCTCGTCGTGGCGCCGCCCAGCGTCTACGGCGGCAGCGACATGGCGGAACTGCTCCGGAGCAAGCGCATCAGCCACGCCTTCTTCACCCCGGCCGTGCTGGCCTCGGTGGAGGACGACGGCGTGGACGATCTCCGGTCCATCCTCGTCGCGGGCGATGTCTGCCCGCCCGAGCTCGTGGCCCGCTGGGCTCCCGGACGCGCCATGGTCAACGCCTACGGCCCCACCGAGACCACCATCATGAGCAGCATCACCGCGCCCATGAAGGCGGGCGAGCCCGTCACCATCGGTGCCACCACCCGTGGCTTCACCGCCATGGTGCTCGATGGCCGGTTGCAGCCCGTGCCGCCCGGCGTGGCAGGGGAGCTGTACCTGTCCGGTCCCGCGCTCGCGCGGGGCTACGAGGGCCGTGCGCGGCTCATCTCGGAACGCTTCGTCGCCAGCCCGTTCGGCGCTCCCGGCGACCGGATGTACCGCACCGGCGATGTGGTGCGGTGGACCGACCGCGCCACCGAGCCCGAGCTCGAGTTCGTGGGCCGCTCCGACTTCCAGGTCAAGATCCGCGGCCTGCGCATCGAGCTCGGCGAGATCGACACCGCGCTCGCGAGCCACTCGAAGGTCAGCTTCGCCACCACCACTGGCTACCAGCGGGAGACCGGCGATACCATCCTCGTCTCCTACGTGCGGCTCCACGACGGCGACACCGCCACCCCGGAGGAACTGAGCGCCTACATCAGCGAGTTCCTGCCCGGCTACATGGTGCCGTCGGTGATCGTGCTGCTCGACGAGGTGCCGCTCACCCCGGTCGGCAAGCTCGACCGCAAGGCGCTGCCAGCGCCCGACCTCGAAACCTTCCGCAAGGAATACGTCGCCCCGCGCAACGACGACGAGCGCATCGTCGCCGAGGTGTTCGCGAGCATCCTGGGCGTCGAGCAGGTCAGCGTGCATGACAGCTTCTTCGACCTGGGCGGCAACTCGCTCAGCGTCACGCAGGTCGTGTCCGCGCTGGAGAAGGAGACCGGGCGCGCGCTGCGCCTGCAAGCGGTCTTCCTCAACCCGACGCCCGCCGGGCTCGCCGAGCGGCTGCAGCGCCCCGACGAGGCCCCCAGCGAGCTCGCCGGGCAACTCCTTGCTCCCGTCATCCGGCTGCGCCCGCACGGCCGCAGGGAGCCACTGTTCTGCGTGCACCCCGGAGTGGGACTTTCCTGGGCGTACACGGCACTGACCGCGCACATCCCGGAGGACCGCCCGGTGTTCGGCCTGCAGCTTCCCTCCCTGACCGGGGCGCGGCCAGCGGAGTCGATCAGCGAGCTCGCCGCCGAGTATGTCCGCCATGTCCGCGACGTCCAGCCGCAGGGGCCCTACCACCTGCTCGGCTGGTCCCTCGGTGGCGTGATCGCCCAGGAGATGGCCGTCCAGCTCCGCGCCGCGGGGGAGGACGTCGCGACAGTGGCATTGCTCGACAGCTTCGTCGTCACCGATACCGAGGTGCCGACCATGGCCGAGCTCGTGGGCAGCTTCGGGGGCATCGAGGGCGTGAGCGAGGACCTCGACTACGAGGATGCCGCGCGGCTCGTCGACGAGGGGCTCGGGCAGCCCACCGGGCTGACCGCCACCCACATGGAGCGCATCCACCGCGGGTTCGAGGACGCTGCCCGCATCATGGCCATCCATGAGCCCTCCGTCCTTGATGCCGATGTGCAGTTCTTCGCTGCCCGCGGCACCACCGATCCGTCCGGCACGCTGCGCACCGCGGACGAATGGCGCCCACTGACCAGCGGCACCCTCGACATCCACGATGTGCCGGTCAAGCACCAGCAGATGGTCGAGCCCGACGCGATCGCGGTGATCGGGCCGATCCTCGCCCGCCACCTCGACGATCACTGACCGGGAGCTGCCAGCACCCCTCGCGCGTGCTGGCAGCTCACCGCCCGGTGTCCGGTGTCAGCGGGGCCAGGCCTGCTCGGCTAGCATGGGAAAAATGGCGCAGACCAGCATCACGTACCGCATCGAGGGCCCGGTGGCGCATGTCGCGCTGGCCCGGCCCGACAAGCTCAACGGACTCACCCTCGACATGCTCGCCGAGCTCGTGGAAGTGGCCGGCAAGATCAAGGAGGACCGCTCCGTGCGCGCGGTCATCCTCACGGGCGAGGGCGGCTCCTTCTGCGCCGGGCTGGACTTCCCGTCCGCGACCAAGGAGCCCAAGCGCATCGCCAAGTACTTCGTGCCGGTGCCGTCGTTCGTGCCGCTGCCGGGCCGGGGGACCAACACGTTCCAGCGCGCCTGCTGGGCCTGGCGTGAGCTGCCGGTGCCAGTGATCGCTGCCATTCACGGGCATTGCTACGGCGGGGGCCTGCAGCTCGCGCTCGCGGCCGATTTCCGTTTCGCCGCGCCCGACGCGGAGCTGTCGGTCCTCGAGGCGAAGTGGGGCATCATCCCCGACATGACGGGCACCGCGACGCTTCGCGAGCTCGTCGGCATCGACGTCGCCAAGCTGCTCACGATGACGGGCAAGACGCTCTCCGGCGCGGAAGCAGGGGAGCTTGGACTGGTCACCGAGGTGCACGACGATCCGGCCGCGGCGGCCCAGCAGCTCGCGGACATTCTCGTCAACCAGTCGCCGGATGCCGTGGCGGGCGCCAAGAAGATCTTCAACGCCGCCTGGTCCGGCTCGCCCGAGCGTGCCTTCGCCGCGGAGCGCCGCACCCAGTTGCGTCTGCTTGCGGGCGAGAACAGCAAGATCGCCCGCAAGGCACGCATGAAGGGACAGCAGCCCGAGTACCGGCCGCGGAAGCTCTACTGACCGCCGTGGCCATCGACGCTGCCGGACGGGCGGAACCCGGGGCTGCCGCCAGCGGGGACACCGGCGAAGCGGCCAGCGATGTCCTTGAGTTGGTCATCGCCGTGCATCGCCTCGTCCGCAGCCTCCGGCGCGCCTCCTCGAACCGGGGCTACTCGTCCACGCAGCTCGTGGTCCTCACCCACCTCAAGGACGTGGGTTCCGCGCGGATCGGTGAGATCGCCGCGCATGTGCCCTGCTCGCAGCCCACCGCCACCACCGTCGTCAAGGGACTGCAAGGGCTCGGCCTCGTCGAGCGGGTTCCCGATGAGGGCGATCGGCGTGCCACGCTGGTCACGATCACCAAGCTTGGGCTCGCGGCGGTGCGCGCGGTCGCCGAGAGCCGCGCCTCGGCCCTGGCCCGGCGCCTTGACTCCCTCGATGATGATGAGCGGGAGCGCGTGCGCGAGCTCATTCCGCTGCTCACCGCGCTCGCCGACGCGCCCGGCGAGGACGTGCGCTAGGGCGAGTGCTCAGGTGCCAAGCCGGCCGGACCAGGGCGGACGGGCACCAACCGGCATCATCCCGCTATCGTGGAACCATGCCGACCTCGATGCTGCGCCACCTGCGCGGTGCTGCTGTCGGCGCGGTCACGATCACCGTCGCCATCGCCGCGCACGGGGCAGCGGGCGGAGGGCTCCCCGCGGGATCGGGCCTCGTGATCCTGCTGCTCGTGGGCGCGGCGACGGGCGCGGCGGCGGCAAGCATGCGGGGCATGCCAAGCCCCCGTGCTGCGGATCGTTCCTTGCTGCCCATGCTCGCGGCGGGCCAGATCGCTTCCCACATGGTGCTCGCGCTGGCGCTCGACCAGCATGGGGCGGCGCATCACGCGCCCGCGGCGGGCGCATCGGTCGCCACCCATGGCGAATCGCTGCCGATGATGCTCGCCCACGCCGTCGCGATCATCGTCGCGGCCACGCTGATCCAGCTCGGCGAGCGCGGATGCGCCTGCGTGACAGACCTGATCAAGCAGGTCATGGCGCTCCTTGCGCTCATTGCTCCCGCCGCGGTGCCCGAGCTGGCCCTCGCCCGAGCACAGGAGCCGCCGCCGCTTCGCCCGCGGCTGCTCGACGCGGGCCTGTCCTCGCGCGGACCTCCAGCCCTGGCATTCCAGTAGCCAGGGACCGTTCCTGCCGGGCGGTTCCCGTTCCGCGCCGCGCCCATGCCGCCGCGCGGCACCCCCATCGTGCTCCGTGCCCCTTTGGTCCGGCTTGCCCGGGCTCCCCTGCACCAGGCCGCGCGGAGCCGTCGAGAACCTGGAGTGTTCCCATGAAGACCACGCGTGCAATCCGCATGCTTGCGATCCTGCCCGCCGCCGGCGTCGTGCTGGTAGCAGGATGCTCGAACGACCCCTCGCCCGCCCCCAGCGACCAAGCCAGCTCGGTGACGATCACCGATGCCTGGGTGAGGGCCGCGCAGGACGGCATGGTGCCCGCCTTCGCGCAGCTCGCCAACACCACTGACCAGGCCGTCCGGCTCTCCAGCGTCGAGTCCGCCGCCAGCGGTTCCACCGAGATCCACGAGGTCGTCACCCCCGACGGCGCCCCAGTGATGCGGGAGAAGGACGGTGGCCTCGTGATCGAGCCGGGCACCACCTACCGCCTCGAGCCTGGCGCGGATCACCTCATGCTGATGGGACTGCTCGACCCCATCGATCCAGGCGAGGACATCCCCATCACGCTGCGCTTCGCCGACGGCACCAGCCAGGAGGTCGTCTTCACCGGCCGGGACTTCGCCGGCGGGACCGAGGAGTACCAGCCCGGCATGGAGCACGACACGGGCTCGGGCAATGAACACTGACGCTCGCGCGCACGGCATCTCCCGCCGCCACCTGCTCGCCTCGAGCGCGGCGGCGGCGGGAGCGGCGGGCCTCGGATGGGGCGGCCGCTCGCTAGTGGAGCAGTCCGCGGCGAGCACGTTGCCGGACGGGCAGCAGATCGTGCCGTTCCATGGCTCCCACCAGGCCGGGATCACCACGCCGCCGCAGGCCCACGCCACCTTCGTGGCCCTGGACCTCCAGCCCGGGCTGGACCGGAGCTTGATCATCGGGCTGCTCAAGGCATGGACCCAGGATGCCGCCCGCCTCGCCGAGGGCAGGCCGGGGCTGGCGGACTCCGAGCCCGAGCTCGCCGCCGCGCCCTCGCGCCTGACCACCACGATCGGACTCGGGCCCGCCGTGTTCGAGGTTGCCGGGGTCGCGGACCAGCGACCACCGTCGATCGCGCCACTGCCACCATTGCCCATCGACGATCTCGACCCCCGATACAGCGGCGGGGACCTGCTGCTGCAGGTGTGCAGCGATGATCCCCTCGTTGTGGCGCACGCGGTGCGGATCCTCGCCCGCAGCGTCCGGTCCCTAGCGACGGTCCGCTGGACGCAGCGCGGTTTCCGGGAGGCACGCGGCTCCCACCCCGAGGGCCACACCATGCGCAACCTCATGGGGCAGATAGACGGCACCAACAACCCGAAGCCGCAGGACCCAGGCTTCGAGCAGGCACTATGGCACGACGACCCGGCCTACCCGTGGCTGCGCGGTGGCACATCGATGGTGGTGCGGCGCATCGCCATGGATCTCGACACCTGGGACGAGCTCGGGAGGCGCGACCGGGAGCTGTCCATCGGCCGCACGCTTGGGACCGGGGCGCCGCTGACCGGCACGAGGGAGCACGATCCCCCCGATTTCGGTGCGACCGACCGCTTCGGGATCCCCATCATCCCCCCGTCCTCCCACATCGCCAGGGCCCGCGCCCAGGCGCCGGAGGAGGTGTTCCTGCGGCGCGGCTACAACTACGACGACCCGCCCGAACCAGGCAGGACCAGCAACAGCGGGCTGATCTTCGCTACCTTCCAAGCAGACATCGCGAAGCAGTTCCTGCCCGTGCAGCAGCGCATCGCCGAGTTCGATGTGCTCAACGAATGGACCACCCCGGTCGGATCCGCGGTGTTCGCCATCCCGCCCGGATGCGAGCCCGGCGACTACCTCGGACGCGCGCTGCTCGAGGGATCCCGATGACCACACCCGCCATTTCCTTGCCAGGCACGGCCTGAGCCGGATAGAAGGAGAATCATGAGCAACCGTCCGAACCGTGGGCTGATCACCCAGCAGAAAGCACGGGACCAGCGCCGCGCGGCACTGCTGCGTACCGGCATCACCGCCCTGATCGTCGTCCTCGTCGTGGGCGCGGTGATCTTCATCATCTCGCAGCGCACCGACGAGAACACCGAGGCAGCCATCAACACCGAGGTCGTGGAGCCACAGGGCGAAGCGATCACCGACGACGCGGGCATCGCGTTCGGGCCCGAGGACGCCGAGGTCACGGTCGCGGTGTACGAGGACTTCCTGTGCCCGGTGTGCAAGCAGTTCGAGGACCTCTCCGGCGAGGTCCTGCGCGATCTCGCCGCGTCCGGCGAGGCGCAGGTTGTCTACTACCCCATCGCCATCCTTGACCGGCTCTCGTCCACGGCCTACTCCAGCCGCGCCGCGTCGGCCGCGTTCTGCGTCGCCGAGCACGCCAGCGACCAGTGGCTCGACTGGCAGCTCGCCATGTACGCCCAGCAACCGCAGGAAGGCGGCGCGGGCCTGCCCAATGACGAGATCGCCGGCATGGCAGCCTCGGCGGGCGCGGACTCGCCAGAGCTGCAGCAGTGCATCGCCGACTCCACCTACCAGGGCTATGCCCTCGAGGCCACCGACGATGCTCTCGCCGCGGGCGTGCAAGGCACTCCGACCGTGATGATCAACGGCGAACCAGTGGAGAACCTCACCCCCGAGGGCTTGCGCGAGGCCGTGGATGCTGCCCGGGGCTGACATTGCTCGCGGTGCTCCCCGCGATACCCGGGCGGCCGCAGGATGGGCGCTGCTCGTGCTGGGGCTGCTCGGGCTCGCGGCGGCATTCGCGCTCGCCGTCGAGCGAGTGATGCTGCTCGCCGATCCTGACTACATCCCCACCTGCAGCCTCAACCCGGTGCTGTCCTGCGGCTCCGTCATGACGACCGAGCAAGCGCAGGTGCTGGGCTTCCCGAACCCCTTCATCGGGATCGTCGCGTTCACTGTCGTGGTCACCACGGCCGTGGTCGTCCTCACCGGTGCCGCCCTGCCCCGCTGGTACTGGGCGGGCCTCGCCACCGGCTCCGTGCTGGGGCTGGCGTTCGTGCACTGGCTGATCTACCAGAGCCTGTACAGCATCAATGCCTTGTGCCCGTACTGCATGGTGGTGTGGGCAGTGCAATTGCCGCTCACCATCATCGCGGTGGGCCGGGCCTGGCCGCCTGGGCGGCTCGCGTCGGCCGTCGCGCCCTGGCGCTGGCACATCGTGGTGATCTGGTACGTCCTCGTGCTGGCGCTCATCGCCGAGCGGTTCTGGTACTACTGGTCGACGCTGCTCTAGCGGGTGCGGGTGGTCCCGCGGGTGCGGCGGTGGTCCGTGGGTGGTCCGTGGGTGGTCCGCCTCGGTCCGTGGGTGGTCCGTGGCCGCAAACGCGATAGAAGTCGCCGTAATCCCAAGTCGGCTTCTATCGCGTTTGGCAGTTTCCGGTGCTTTTGCCGCTGGAGGACGGGGAGGCACCCCGCCGCTCCGCCGTTTCGGCCACCCGCCGCTCCGCGGTCGGACCGTCGGATCTGTGCGGTTTTGCACCCTCCCAAGCGCCAAATTGGGTGCAAAACCGCACAGATGCGAGCCCCGCCGCAAACAGCGCATCCGCACGCATCCGCGGCTAGCTGGTGGCATAACCCGGCGGCCGGGCGAGCAGCACCGCGATGGCGCTGGTGAGCGGAACGGACAGCGCGAGGGCGATGCCACCGACGAATGAGCGGGAGAGCTCGATCGCGACGACCTCGCCGGTGATCACATCCGAGAGGGACCGGCCCGCGACGGAGAACAGCAGCAGGAGCGGCAGGGCGCTACCGGCGTAGGCGAGCACGAGGGTGTAGACGGTGGAGGCGATGTGGTCGCGGCCGACTCGCATGGTGCCGGTGAAGACCTGCGCGCGGGTGGCGGTCGGCTCGAGGCGGGCGAGCTCGAACGCGGTCGCGGCCTGGGTGATGGTGACGTCGTTGAGCACGCCGAGCGAGCCAATGATGAAGCCCGCGAGCAGGAGCCCGCTGATGCTCACTTGCCCGAGATACACCTGGATGTTGGTGTTGTCCTCCTCGGACAGGCCGGTGAGGCTGGCGGTCTCGATGACCAGCCAGGACAGGAATGCCGCGATGAGGAGGGAGGCGAGCGTGCCGAGCAGCGCGGAACTCGTGCGCAGGTTGACGCCGTGGGCGAGGTAGAGGGCCGCATAGAGGATCAGTGCGCCGCCGACGATGGCGACGGGGACCGCGGGCTTGCCGTCGAGTAACGCGGGCAGCACGAAGTAGACGAGGACGAGGAAAGCAACGGCAATGCCGAGCAGCGCGCGCAGGCCGCGCCAGCGGGCAACGGCGATGACGGTGAGGGCGAAGGCGAGAGCGAACAAGCCGAGGGGCAGGCCACGCTCGTAGTCGTAGAAGTTGTAGCGCGTCGTCTCGGTGACGTCGATGCCCCGCTCGAGGCGGATCTCATCGCCGGTGGCGAGGTCGGGCTGCCCTGGTCCGGGCGCGAGCTCGAGGAGCGTGTTGTTGCCCTCGTTGGGGCCAGAATCGATGCGCACGATGCTGCGGGCGCATTGGTATGCCTGGTTGGGCGGTGGCAGGGGATCACCGCTGAACACCATGCCCGCCGAAGGTGAGCCGCAGGCACCGGTGGTGGTGTCGAGCACGGTCCCGGCCTCGGTGCTCACCGCGCCCCCGGCGGCGCTCTGCAGTGGCAGTGGCACGTCGAACTTCTGCTGCCCCGGCCACAGGATGATGGCGCCGATCGCGGTCAGCATGCCGAGCGCGATGAGCGTGGCGACGACGACGCGGGCGGCGAGCGGCCCGAGCGGCGGGGGGCCACCATCGTGGCCATGCGAATGGCCGTGGCCGACGGCACCGGCGAACGGGTCGGTGCCTTCCTTGCTCCCGCGTGGCTGGTTGCTGCTGTTCACGGTTGTCACCCTAGTTCGCCCACGGTCGCGGCACGGATTAAGCACAATGAAAGCCGTGGATGAAGCGGCAGCGGGGCAAGAGTCGTCCGGGCCTGTGGTGTTCCTCGCCGATGCCCGGACGAAGGTGGAGCGGGAGCTCATCGCGGAGTGGCTCGATGCGGGGCATGCCGATGAGTTCGCGGCGGAGGCGGGGGAGCGACCGTCCCGGCTGCTGCTCGATTCGATGCGCATCGCGGGCGCGCTGTCGGGGCGGGCCGATGATCCGCTGGTGGTGCCGGTTCGGGTGACGTGGCTTCCGCCCGAGCGTGATGGCGACCGCAATGCCCGCTGGGCGGATGTGCTGACGCTGAACAATCCGCGCAACCCGAATGTGCTCGCGCAGCGACGGATCGTGCGCGATCACCCGGAGCGGACCCAGGTGGTGGTGGGTGCTCCGGCACGGTTGAGCGCGCTGCGGCAGCGGCATCGTCGCGAGGTGGGCGATGCGAGCCCTGATTCGCTGGCACGCTATATCCATCGCTCCGCGGTGGTGGCGCTCGAGCGGGCCGAGCGGGCGGTCACCGGCGACCGGTACAAGGTGCCGCGCCTGGTGATCGAGCAGATCATGGACTCGGTGGGGTTCCGGGCACGGTTGCGCGATCTCGCGCGGGACAACGGCATCGAGCAGGCGGAGGCGATGCGCCGGGCGCGCTCCTGCCTCAAGGAGCTCGTGGCCGTGCAGAGCAAGGTGGCCACTGACTTGTTCGCGCAGACGATGCGCCCGTTGCACTCATCGGCGTGGTCGGTGCACGCGGGGGCGAGCCAGCTCGACGGGCTGCGGGCGCTCAACAAGCGCTTCCCCCTGGTGTTCCTGCCGTCGCATCGTTCCTACGCGGACGCGCTGGTGTTCAATGACTTCCTGGCCCGCAATGACTTCCCGCGCAATCACATCATGGGCGGGGCGAACCTCGCGTTCTGGCCGGTGGGCTCGCTCGCGCGTCGCGCGGGGACGGTGTTCATCCGGCGCAGCTTCGGTGATGACGAGATCTACAAGGCGTGCGTGGAGGAGTACTTCGCCTACTTGCTTGCCAAGCGCTTCAACCTGGAGTGGTACTTCGAGGGTGGTCGCTCGCGCACCGGGAAGCTTCGGGCGCCGCGCTACGGGCTGCTTAACTACGTGGCGGAGGCATTGCGCGCGAGGCGGGTCCCCGACGTGATGATCGTGCCGGTCTCGATCGCGTACGAGCGCCTGCACGAGCTCGAGGCGATCGCCGAGGAGCAGCGCGGCGGGAAGAAGAAGGCGGAGGGCCTGGCGTGGCTGGCGAAGTACGCGAAGGCGCAGCGCCTGCTCGCCGGCAATGTGTACATCCGGCTGGGGGAGCCGCTCTCGATGAAGGAGCGGCTCGCGGCCGCGGGCGATCCCCTGGGCGCGACCGACAGCGTGAACGAAGCGGCCGGTGGTGATGATCTGGCGGCACGGCAGCGTGCCGCGCTGCAGAAGCTCGCGTTCGAGGTGGCGGTCGGCATCAACCGCGTCACTCCGATCACGGCGAACGCGCTGGTGACGCTGGCCCTGCTCGGTGTGCGGGATCGATCCCTCACGGTGGGCGAGATCACCGCGGCGATCGCGCCCGTGCTCCGCTACATCACGCGGCGTGGTGTGCCTACGGGCAACGTGGCGGTGCTGCGATCGACGTCCGGCCTGCGCGCGGTGCTCGCGGACCTGACGACGGCCGGGGTGGTCACCACCTACGCCGACGGCGAGGAGCCGGTGTACTCGATCGAGCCCGGGCAGCATCTTGTCGCCGCGTTCTACCGCAACAGTGGCATCCACTGGTTCGTCAATCGCGCCATCGTGGAGCTCGCGATCCTTGACGCCGCCGAGGCGGGATTCGTCGATCCGATCCGCGCGGGCTGGAAGTACGCCAACGTGCTGCGCAACCTGCTGAAGTTCGAGTTCTTCTTCCCCGACCGCGACACCTTCGAGGCCGAGCTGCGCGAGGAGATCACCCTGATCGACCCGCAGTGGAACGAGCGGCAGCCCGCGGTGGACGAGCTGGCGTCCGCGCTGGAGGGGACGGGCTTCATCATGGCGCACCGGGTGCTGCGCTCCTTCCTCGATGCGCAGCTCGTGGTCGCCGAGCGATTGTCCGCCCGCCCGGACGCGGGCCTGGATGACCGTGATGCGTTCGTCGATGAGTGCGTGCGCGTCGGGCAGCAGATGATGCTGCAAGGACGCCTTCATGGCCCCGAATCGGTGTCGACGGAATTGTTCGCCACCGCTCTGAAGCTCGCCACGAACCTGGGCCTCATCCAGGGGGCCAAGGATGCCAGTGCTGCCGAGCCGGGCGCGGTGGGGGAGGATGATGCCGGGATCAGGGTGCGTCGCCAGGAGCTAGCTGGCACGCTTGCGACTGCGGTCGCTCGCATCCGGCTCGCGGAGGCGCTCGATCCCTCCAACAGAAAGGCCTTGCCCGGTGGATATTCGTGACATGACAGCCAAGATCCGATCGGGGCCCGGTGGCGCGCAGATCGGTGCGTTCCTCGACTTCACGGGCACGATCCTGCAGGGCTATTCGCCACTGCGACCCATGCAGGTCAAGACGAACATCGACGATGACCAGGACCGGGATATCTCCCTGGACCTGATGAAGACGTTGCGAGCGTCGAAGGCACCGCAGTTCGTCGAGGACATGGTCGCCACGGTCTATCCGAGCTGGCGCGGCAAGTCCGAGGAGGACATCGCGCGCGTGGCCAAGCGCCTGTTCGAGCGGCACGTGGCGGGCCGGTTGTTCCCCGAGGCATGGCAGCTGATCCAGGCGCATCGCGACATGGGGCACACGGTGGTGATCGTGACCTCCGGGCCGAGGTTCATCGCCGATGCGGCCGCGACGGCGCTGGGCGCGCAGTTCGTTCTGGCCACGGACTTGCAGAAGCGCGACGGGG
Organism: Lolliginicoccus lacisalsi; assembly: GCF_014841105.1. Taxonomy (GTDB): domain Bacteria; phylum Actinomycetota; class Actinomycetes; order Mycobacteriales; family Mycobacteriaceae; genus Lolliginicoccus; species Lolliginicoccus lacisalsi. Next base: position 83,680 of record NZ_JACYWE010000008.1, on the reverse strand, counting down.
TGCTGACCGGGCTCGTTGACGGGGCGGTGCTGTGGCGGCGCGCGAAAGCGCGAGCGGTGCGGGACTTCGCGAACCGGGAAGGCATCGACCCCGCGGCGAGCTACGGCTACTCGCATGGCAGCGAGGACATCGAGGTGCTCTCCGCGGTCGGGCACCCGGTAGCGGTCAATCCCGATCGGGCGCTCGCGGGGATCGCGCAGCAACAGGACTGGCCGGTGCTGCGGTTCGCGCCACGCGGAACGGTCAGCCCGCTGCAGGTGGGGCGCACCCTGGTGGGCTACGGGGGCTTCTTCGGTGCCGTCGGCGCGGGGCTCGCCAAGGGCGCGATCAAGCGCGATCATCGCCTGGGCGTGGATACGGCCATCGGGAACAGCGCGGACGTGGCGCTGCGCATCGGGGGCGTGCACGTGAATCTCACTGGGGTGGAGAACGTGTGGTCGCACCGGCCCGCGGTCTTCATCTTCAATCACCAGAGCCAGGCGGATGTGCTGATCCTCAGCAAGGTGCTGCGCGGCGGCTTCACGGGCATCACCAAGAAGGAGATGGCCACCAGCAAGCTGTTCGGGGGAGTGCTGCGCATCGCGGACGCGGTCTTCGTCGATCGCGCTGACTCGGCGAGCGCGAGGGATGCCCTGCGCCCGGTCGCCGATACCCTGCGCGGCGGGCTTTCCGTGGTCATCGCGCCCGAGGGCACCCGTTCGCTCACCCCTGGGGTCGGCGCGTTCAAGAAGGGAGCGTTCCATATCGCCCAGCAGGCGGAGGTGCCGATCGTGCCGGTGATCATCCGCAATGCCGGGGAGCTGATGTGGAAGCACGGCCGGGTACTGCGCAGCGGCACCGTGGACGTGATCGTCGAGAAGCCCATCGATGTGTCTGGCTGGAAGCTCGAGGAGTTCAGTGACCGCATCGCCGAGGTGCGGGACATGTATGTGCGCTACCTGGAGGACTGGCCCCGCTAGGGCTGGCGGGGAGGCCGGCTCCTACAGCCGGTTCGCGGCGGCGATGACCGCGCGCAGGGAGGACTCGACCGGATCCGCGGCGATGGACATGCCCCATGCCTGCCGCTCGTCGCGCTCGGCGAGCAGGAAGGTGGCGGTGCGGTCGCCGACGGGGCGCTGGTGCAGGCCGTGGATCTCGATGTTGCACCCGAGGTCGTAGAGCATGCCGGTGAGCGCGCCGATCGGGCCGGAGGACATCGCCGTCATGGTGTGCGGCTCGCCGTCCTGCCGGATCGTTGCCTCGAACACGGTCTTGCCGGAGCCGATCTGGTGGATGCGGAAGTGATCGAGCCGGAAGTGCCCGTTTCGGGGCGAGTAGATCTGGTCGAACATGTCCCAGGACATCGATCCGGCCTCGCCACGCAGGCCGACGGGGAGCGACACGCCGAAGCGCTGCTCGAACGGGTCGATCTGTCCGGCGTGGGAAGATGATGGCGCGGATTCGCGATGCATGAGGTTCATCAAAATGCTTCCTAGAACGAGGCGGAATGGACTGGCGCGACGACACCCCGCAGCGAGGTGCCCGTCCAGTACCTAGGCCCCGCTGCGGCTGCTTACTGCCCGCACCCGCTTCATAGTGATCAAATCTACCCGCGTTGGCGCGGTGTGACAACCAATACCGGCTTGCTGGATTGCCAACCACGAGCAAACTTGGCACCGTGATCGCGTGAACCACGGCCCTGGCGTGCCCGATCCATCAGCCCTCGATCCCTCGGTGCCCGCACCGTCGGCGACCGGCCATGATCGCAGCGAGGATGCGCCGGGACCCACCGAATGGGGTGCCCCCGTGGGCGTTGGCCCCTGGGCCACGACCCGGGGCCTGCCACTGCCGACGGGCGACCACTACGACCCGGACCTGCTCCGCGATGGCGACGCCCGCAATGTCGTCGATGCCTACCGCTACTGGCGCCGCGAGGCCATCATCGCGGACATCGATGCACGCCGGCATTCGCTGCATGTCGCCATCGAGAACTTCGCCAACGACTCCAACATCGGCACCGTCGTGCGCACTGCCAATGCGTTCGCGGCCGCGGCCGTGCACATCGTTGGCCGGCGCCGCTGGAACCGACGAGGCGCGATGGTCACCGACCGCTACCAGCACATTCATCACCACGCCACCGTGCAGCACGTCATTGACTACGCCGAGAGGGAAAGGCTGACCGTCGTGGCGGTGGACAACACGCCCGGGTCCGTTCCGCTCGAGACTGCCGAGCTGCCCCGGCGGTGCCTGCTGCTGTTCGGCCAGGAAGGGCCGGGGGTGAGCGAGGAGGCCCGCGCGACGGCGTCGATGACCGTCTCCATCGCGCAGTTCGGCTCCACACGCAGCATCAATGCCGGGGTCGCCGCAGGGATCGCCATGCATGCCTGGATCCGCCAGCACGCGGATCTCAGCGCCTCCTGGTGATTTCGCGTCGCGCCCCGCGTGGCGACGGGGCAGGATAGGGGCATGGGCATGTGGGCGCGGCGCGCGGACCAGGCGGAGAATGCCATCGTGGGACGGCATCTCCAGCCGCTCTGGCTGCTGCCCGGGACCGCCCTGGGCGTGATCTCGTGGCCGCCCACCATGCGGGACCGCATGTTCGTGCGCTGGCACTACTGGTGGCAGGCCCACCTGCTCGATTGCATGGTTGACGCCGCGATGCGCGCGCCCACGCCGGACCGGCGGCGTCGCATCCGCGCCCGCTCCCGCACGCATCGGATCCGCAACGTCGGCCGCTGGACCAACGACTACTACGACGACATGGCCTGGCTGGGCCTCGCCCTCGAGCGGGCCGGCCGGCTCGACGGCGTGTCACGCGAGACCGCCGCGATCGACGCTCTCGCTGACGAGCTGCACGAGGCGTGGGATCACGAATCCGGGGGCGGCATCCCGTGGCGCAAGGAGGACGACTTCTTCAACACCCCGGCCAACGGGCCCGCCGCGATCCTCCTCGCGCGGCTCGGCAAGATCAACCGGGCCGAGGAGACCATGGACTGGGTCCACGCCCGACTCCGCGACCCCGACCGCGGCCTTATCTATGACGGGGTGCGCGGCGATGGCCGCTTCGTCACCAACATCTACACCTACTGCCAGGGAGTGGTGCTCGGCGCCGAGACGGAGCTCGCCCTGCGGGCCGGCGATCCCCGCCATTCCGAGCGTGTCCGTGAGCTCGTCGCGGCCGTGTCCCAGCATCTCGCGCCGCGCGGAGTCATCAAGACCTCCGGTGGAGGGGACGGCGGGCTGTTCCCGGGCATCCTTGCTCGCTACCTGGCGTTTGTCGCCACGCGGCTGCCGCTGACCAGCGAGGCCAACCAGCAGGCCCGTCGGCTCGCCCGGGGCATCGTCCTTCGCTCGGCCGAGGCGGCGTGGCGCAATCATCTCGACGCGCCCGCGGGGCCCCTGTTCGGCGCGAACTGGGCCGTGCCCGCAACCTATCCCGATGCGCGCAGCACGCCCTCGAAGAAGCGTGATGGGGCCGTGCGCGCGTCCGCCGTGCCCGAGCGGGATCTCTCCGTGCAGCTGTCCGGCTGGATGCTGCTCGAGGCGGCGGCTGTATGCGAATAGCCCCGCGCTGCCAGGATGGTCGTGGCGCGCGCGACCGCACCGGCCGCGGGTTGCCATACTGGAAGCGCGCGATAATAGCGACTGTCCGCGATCGAACCTGATTTGGAGGGCCCTGATGCCAATCGCCACCCCCGAGGCATATGCCGAAATGCTTGACCGCGCGAAGGCTGGTGCCTACGCGTTCCCCGCGATCAACTGCACCTCGTCGGAAACGATCAACGCGGCCATCAGGGGATTCGCCGAAGCCGGCAGCGACGGCATCATCCAGTTCTCCACCGGGGGATCCGAGTTCGCCTCCGGCCAGACCGTCAAGGACATGGTCACGGGGGCCACTGCGCTCGCCGAGTTCGCCCACATCGTCGCCGCCAAGTACGACGTCACCATCGCGCTGCACACCGACCACTGCCCGAAGGACAAGCTCGATGGCTTTGTCCGGCCGCTGCTCGCCCTCTCGGAGGAGCGCGTCAACGCGGGCCGCAATCCGCTGTTCCAGTCCCACATGTGGGACGGCTCGGCGATCCCGATCGAGGAGAACCTGCGCATCGCGGAGGAGCTGCTCGGATTGTCCAAGGCCGCCAAGATCATCCTCGAGGTCGAGATCGGCGTCGTCGGCGGCGAGGAGGACGGCGTGGAGAACGAGATCAACGACAAGCTCTACACCTCTGCGGCAGACTTCGAGATGACCATCGACGCGCTCGGCGGCGGCGAGAAGGGCCGCTACATGCTCGCCGCGACGTTCGGCAATGTGCACGGCGTGTACAAGCCCGGCAACGTCAAGCTGCGCCCCGAGGTGCTCAAGGAAGGCCAGGAGGTCGCCGCCCGCAAGCTCGGGCTCGCCGGCGACGCCAAGCCCTTCGACCTCGTCTTCCACGGCGGCTCCGGCTCGCTCAAGTCCGAGATCGAGGACTCCCTCAACTACGGAGTCGTCAAGATGAACGTCGACACCGATACGCAGTACGCCTTCACCAGGCCCGTCGCCGACCACTTCTTCAAGAACTACGACGGCGTCCTCAAGATCGACGGCGAGGTCGGCAACAAGAAGGTCTACGACCCGCGCAGCTACCTCAAGCAGGCCGAGGCCGCCATGGCGCAGCGCATCGTCGAGTCCTGCACCGACCTGCACTCCGTGGGCAAGTCCATCAGCGCCTAGGGGTCTCGCGGTACCTGGGGCTCAAGGCCTCGGTCCGGCGCCTGGTCCGCCTCCGCCTGGTCCGCCTCCGCCTGGTCCGCCTCCGCAAACGCGATAGAAGTCGCCGGAAATCCAGCGTTGCTTCTATCGCGTTTGGCGGTTTCCGGTGCTTTTGCGTCGGAGCGTCGGAGCGGCGGCGTCGCAGTCTCGCGGCGAAGCAGCCGCCCCTGCCGTCGAGGGCTACCTATCGAGGTAGAGGTCGAGCGCGACCCCCTCGGCGGGGCCGTACGGGGTGAGGTCGGTGATGCCATGCGCGGCGAGCACGTCGACATCGATCAATGCGCGCCCTGAGTTCTCGGCCGCGCTGCTTCCCAGGATGAGGATGGCTGCGTCCGCCATGATCTCGGGCTTTCGCGACACCTCGGCCTGCTTGTCGCCCATGAGCATCTCGGTCGCGGCGGTCGCGGTGACTGACTCCGGCCAGAGGCAGTTCGCGGCGATGCCGTCCGGCTCGAGCTCGGCCGCGAAGCCGAGGGTCAGGAGTGTCATGCCGTACTTGGCGACCGTGTAGGGAGGGAAGGCGCCGAGCCATCGGGGGGAGAGGTTCAGGGGCGGCGACAGCGAGAGCACGTGAGGGTTGCTGGACCTTCTCAGGTGCGGGATCGCTGCGCGCGTGAGGAGGAACGTGCCCCGTTGCTGGATCGATTGCATCAGGTCGAACTGCTTCGGCGTGGTCGCCTCTGTGCCGGTCAGGGAGATGGCGCTGGCGTTGTTGACCACGACATCGACCCCGCCGAACGCGCGCACGGCTTCATCGATGGCATGGTTGACCGATTCCTCGTCGCGCACATCGCCCACGACGCCGAGCGCCTGCCCGCCAGCGGCGCGGATCTGCTCCGCCGCGGTATGCACGGTGCCCTTCAGGCGCGGGTGCGGCTGATCGGTCTTGGCGAGCATCACCACGTTGGCGCCGAGGCGTCCCGCAGCGATCCCTATCGCGAGGCCTATGCCACGGCTCCCGCCGCTCATGACGATCGTCTTTCCCGCTAGCTCGTGTTGCTCGCTCATGCCAAGCTCCTGACCTGGTGCCCGCTGCTCATCGTGCTCGCGTTGCCCGTCGGCGGAAACCGGGTGAGGGAGTGGCTCTCGCGCAGGTCCGCTACCTCGATCCCGGGGCTTGCCGAGGTGGGGATGGCCTGCTGGCTAGCGGCATTGATGAGCGATGGTGCCTGGATCTGATCGATATCGAACGGGGTCACGAGGGATCCTCTCGCCGACTTTTCCGATCGACTGATCGGTTTTCCGTCACCGTAGCTTACCGATCGACTGATCGGCAAGGGCTAGAGTGTTCGCGTGACCCCGACCGGCAGCCGTACCCAGCGGCAACGTAGCGCCGAGATGCGCGCGCGGCTCATCGACGCGACCATCCACTGCCTGCGCACGGGTGGCTACGGCTACGCCACCACCCGGAACATCGCAGCGAGCGCCGAGGTCTCGCTCGGTGCCCTGGCCCATCAGTTCGCGGGCCGTACCGCGCTCATTGCCGCCGCGATCGATGAGGTCGGGCGCCGCTGCGTGGACGAGCTCGCCCGCCGGGTCCGGTCCATTCCCGCCGACGATCCCCGCCGCCCAGCCGAGATCCTCGATGCCGCCTGGGCCATCTTCGACAGCGATCTGTTCGTGGTGTGGATCAAGGTGTGGGCCGCGGCCGCCGAGGACGACGGCTTGTATGCCGCGCTGGCTCCCGTCGAGAAGGAGCTCTCCAGGGCGATCGCGGCAACGGTTGACCAGCTCATCCCGGACGGCATGACGGCCAGCCGGTGGAAGGCGCGCAGCAGCGTGGTCCTGGCAGCGATGCGAGGTGTGGCGTTCGCCAACGCGCTGGAACCGCGGGATTCCGTGGCGGCCGACAAATGGCCGATCGTCCGGGGGGAGCTCCTGGCCCTGGTCGAGGCGCGATGAGAAGTCGCAGGGCTCCCTCTCCGCAAACGCGATAGAAGCCGCCGGGAAACCGGGTTGGCTTCTATCGCGTTTGGCAGTTTCCGGTGCTTTTGTATCGAGGCGGCCCGCCAGCACGCCCCGGGCCAGCACGCCCCGAGCCAGCCTCGCTAGTCGATGCCGAGGTGCTGGGCGAGGTCGAGCATGAGCTTGAGGGTCTCATGGTCGAGCTTCTCGTCGGCGTGGATGTTCCGGTAGCGCGCCTCGCCGCCGAAGAGCGAGAGGGTGACCACGAGCAGGGCGCGGCGCTGGCCGGGATGCAGGTGGGCGAGGGCGGGCAGGGAGTCGGCGGCTGCCTGGATCGCTTCGGTGTAGCAGTGGAAGGTGGGGCTGACGCGGGCGCGGAGCTGCGCGTCGGTGCGGGCGTTGATGAGCAGCTCGTCCCAGACGGCGCTATAGGGCGCGCGGGCGATGGCGCGCTGCGCGCCGAGTAGCGTGGCGGCATCGATGGGGGAGGGACTGCTCTCGAGGATGCGGAGGAACTCGCGGACCTGGCGGGCGCCTACTTCCTCGGCGGCGTCCACGATCACGTCGAGCCTGGTAGGGAAGTGGCGGAACAGGGCGCCCTGGGAGACCCCGGCGCGGGTGACGATCTCCTGGATGGTGGTGCGCGCGTAGCCAACCTCGGCGATCGCCTCGATGGTGGCGTCGAGGATGGCGGTGATGGTGCCTTGCTTGCGCTCGGCCTGGGTGCGCCGAGGCTTGGTGGGCCCACTGTCGGGGTGCCCACTGTCGGGGTGCCCACTGTCGGGATGCCCGGCGTCGGGGCTGGTGCGCGCTGCCACGTAGTTGATCGTATCTGCACCAACTCGCTATCAAAGAAAGAAAGCGGATGCTATCTTCCTAAGTGATCCACGCCATCCTCCCCAAGGAATGCCTTGTGCCTCACACCCCACGGCCCGCGGCGCTGACCGCTGCCCTCCTCCTCGCGGCCACCCTCCTGCTCCCGCTCGGCATGCCTGGCGGCGTCGCCCACGCCGCGCCAGGCATGCCCGTCGACGGTGGCCAGCACGCGCAGCAGTGGGCCGCGGCGACCCGGGACCACCCGGGAATCGCGGTTACCGAGGACGTCGAGATCCCCATGAGCGACGGCACCATTCTCCGCGCTACCGTCTACCGCCCCGCCGACGCCGCGGGCAACCCGGTCGCCGAGCCACTGCCGACGCTGCTCAATCTCCCCCCTTACACGCGCCTCGTCGATACCCTCGTCGACGCTGTCGCCGAGCACCCCGAGCTGCGCCCCCTGCTCGATTCCGTGATCGCCGATGCCAGCCTGTGGGGCGAGCCGCTCGACGGCCTCCATGAGCTCGCCCAGGTCATCCCGGGCGGCGGCGCGCGGCTGCTGGGAATCAACCGCGACCTGATCCGCAGCGGATATGTGCAGGTGATCGCGGATGTGCGCGGGACCGGCTACTCCCAGGGAACATGGCAGGTGCTGCAAGGCCGCGAGCAGCAGGACACCCTCGAGATCCTCGACTGGGCCAGCAACCAGGACTGGTCCAACGGCGATACCGCCATGGCCGGGATCTCCTACTCCGCCATCAACAGCCTGCAGGCCGCAGCTCTCCAGCCACCGTCGCTGAAGGCCGTCTTCGCGGTCGAGCCTGCCGAGGATCTTGCCCATGACATCGTCATGACCGGCGGCGCCGGGGGAGTGGGCTTCATGCCGCTGTGGATCGCGCTCGTAAACGGCCTCAAGTTCCTTCCCTCCCTCGACGCTCTGCTCACCGGGCAGTTCGACCCCGTCTGGCTCGCCGACCGGTTCGCGGATCCGCTAGTGATGGGCCCCGAGCTCGTGGAGGCCGCTTTCCTCGCGAGCGGGCCCGCCGCCCACGACGGCCCGTTCTACGCCGGCATCAACCCTGCCATCGAGAACATCACCGTGCCGACTTTCATCGTCGGCGCCTACCATGACATCTTCTCCCGTGGCCAGGCCCGCATCTTCGAGCGGCTCCAGTTGCCCGCCGCCCGCAAGAAGCTCTTGATGGGGCAGAACTTCCACATCAATCCCGGCTACCGCACCGGTGGGCCGGGGCAGCCTCCCGCGCTCGACACTCTCGAGAGCGCCTGGTTCGACCGATGGGTTCGAGGGGTGCCCAACGGGATCGAGAACTACGGTCCGATCATCTCCGATCAGATGGGAGGTGGCTGGACCACCACCACCGCGCTGCCCCGGCCCGGCTCCCAGCCGCGCAAGCTCTACCTCGACGCCGCGGCAAGCGGTACTGCCCCGCACGCCGTGCACGATGGCAGCCTCGGTGAGAAGCCCACGGGCCCCGCCCGGCTCAGCATCGGCCCCGGCGTGCAGAACGCCTGCTCACGCGATGCCGCTCTCGGCACAGCGGGCCTCCGCGCGATCCTCGGTGCGCAATGCACCCGCGACAACCGCACCGCCGAGACAGAGGCGCTCACCTTCACCAGCGAGCCGTTCGGCACCGCCACCAGCGTGTCCGGACCGATGAACCTGCGGCTGGTCACCACGACCGACCTGCCGGAGGGCATGTGGCATGCCACCGTGCAGGATGTAGCGCCGGATGGCACCTCCACCACGCTCACGAGCGGCGGGCTCCTCGCCTCCCGGCGAGCCATCGACCAGGCGCGCAGCACCACGGCCAACGGCGACTACCTCGATGCGGTGCACCCGCTCACCCGTGAATCCGTCCTCCCCGTGAACCCGGGCGAGCGGACAGTGCTCGATATCGACCTGCGCCACACCGATGCGCTGCTCAAGGCCGGCCATCGGCTCCGCGTCACCGTCGCTGCCGGGAACCCCGTGCGATACCTGCCGCTGCTACCGAGCCTCGCGGCGACCGGGCTGCAGCCGCAGCACGTCGAGCTCGACCCCGCCGCACCGAGCTGGCTGCTGCTCACCACCGTCGATTAGCGGGCGGGGGCGCTTCCGCGGGGCGCACCGGGACTAGCATGGCCGCATGACGTCTTTTGGTGATCTCATGGGCCCCCAGCCAGTCCGGCTGCCCGGCGACGAGGAAGCGGAATCAGAGCTGCTCAATCACGCGGACCCGGAGCAGGTGGCGGCGAGGTACCCGGCCGCATCGATCGCCTGGGCAGCGCTGGCGGAACGAGCGCTCGACAACGAGCAGTTCGTCACCGCCTACGCGTTCGCTCGCACCGGCTACCACCGCGGTCTCGACCAGTTGCGCCGCCACGGCTGGAAGGGCTTCGGCCCGGTGCCGTGGAGCCATGAGGGCAACCAGGGCTTCCTGCGCGCTGTCGGGGCGCTCGCCCGTGCCGCGAAGGGCATCGGCGAGGACGAGGAGAACGCCCGCTGCCTGGACCTGCTCGAGGATTGCGATCCTCGCGCGGCGCAAGAACTTGGTCTCGGCTAGGCGCATCGACGCGTTCCTGCGGCAGCTCGCGCACGACCTCTCCGCGCGGCTGCCGCAGCCTATCCGCGACCCGGTGCGACGGCTGGTGCTCTCGATGATCCCGATCATCCAGTGCGCCACCGCCGCGGGCCTGTCGTGGTGGATCGCCAAGGACGTGGTGGGCAATCCGCAGCCGTTCTTCGCGCCCATCGCGGCGGTCGTGTCCCTCGGGCTGACGCTGGCCACTCGGGTGCGGCGCGTGTTCGAGCTGCTCGCCGGGGTCTCGGTGGGCATTGGTGTCGGCTCGTTGCTGATCGGGGTGATTGGCACCGGGCCCTGGCAGATCGCGATGGTCGTGGGGCTCGCCATGGCCGTGGCCGTGCTCGTCGATGGTGGCCCGGTGATCACGATGCAGGCCGCGACCTCGGGCGTCCTGGTGGCCACCTTGCTGCCGCCCGGTGACGACGCGGGCCTGAGCCGGGTGATCGACGCCCTCATCGGCGGGGCCGTGGGGGTGCTCGTCGTGGCGATCCTGCCGACGCATCCTGTGCGGCGGGCCCGGCGGGACGCGGGAGCGATACTCGCGGAGGTGGTGGCCGTGCTGCGGCAGGTGGCCCGCGGCCTCGAGACAGGCGATGCCAGCGTGATCGAGGAGGCGCTGCGGCGGGCCCGGGCGACGCAGCCCGGCATCGATCAGCTCCGGTCGGATCTCAAGGGCGGGCACGACATCAGCAGGCTGGCGCCGGTGTACTGGGGGTCCCGGTCCCGGCTCGACAGGCTTGCCGCGACGGCCGACCCCATCGATGCGGCGGTGCGCAATACCCGGGTGCTGGCGCGGCGCGCGCTGACGCTGGTGCTCGACGGCGAGCGGCTCGATCCGGCGATGGTTGATCTGGTGCGGGAGCTCGCCATGGCTGCCGGCGTGGTGCGGCAGATGGTGCTGGCGGCTCCGGGGGAGCATCCCGATGAGGCGGAGGCCGCGCGCCGCCTGCGGACCGTGGCTAGGCGGGCCCGTTTCGAGCTGGTGTCGGGGCGGGGATTGTCCTCGGGGGGGGTGCTGGCGCAGGTGCGCTCGATCCTGGTGGACCTGTTCCAGGTGAGCGGATTGCAGCGGGTGTCGGCCCTGGCGACGCTGCCGCCGACGGTGGAGCATCCCGCGGTGCCGCCGGAGGACGAGGACTAGGACGGACAAGCTGGCGCGGTGCCTTGGCCTCGGCTCCTTACTCGCATAGCTGCCATGGAAGCTGCGTAGATGCCACCCTTGCGCGAGCCTGCCACCCCTATTTGGGTGGCTGCTGCTAGCGAAGGGTGGTCGAAGTGCGCCAAGGGTGGCAAATCGCCGAGCCCGCGCCGAGCCCACGCCGAGCCCGCGCCGAGCCCCGGCAGAGGTCCGGCCGAGGCCACGCGGGCGCAACCGCCAATCGGGCGCCAGCGGCTCATCGCGCGTGGCCGCCATCACCAACCTATTGAACAATATATGCGTATGTGTGCATACTTGGGGCGTCGAGCGAAACCAGCGCGAACCCGGAGGAGGCACCATGGGCGCGGGACACGGCCACGGGCACGGTATCGAACCAGGCGAGAAGCCCACTCGGGCACGCATCAACCGGATGCTCATCGGGCTCGCCATCATCGTCGCGTTCCTCATCCTCGAGGTCGTGGTCGGCATCCTCATCGGCTCGCTCGCGCTCCTCGCTGACGCCGGCCACATGGCCACCGACGTCATCGCGCTCCTCATGGGCGTCACCGCGCTCATCCTCGCCCACCGCGGCAGCCGCAACCCCCGCCGCACCTTCGGCTGGCACCGCGCCGAAGTGCTCACCGCGATCATCAATGCCACGTTGCTGCTTGGCATCTCCGCCTACATCCTCATCGAGGCCATCGAGCGCCTGAGCGCGCCGCCCGAGGTCCCGGGTCTCCCGATGATCCTCGTCGCCCTCGCCGGCCTCGCCGCGAACATCGTGGTGCTGCTCATCATCCGCAGCGGCTCCCGCGAGTCCCTCGCGATGAAGGGCGCCTACATGGAAGTCCTCGCGGACGCCGTGAGCAGCGTGGGCGTGCTTATCGCCGGCGTGCTCACCCTGGCGTTCGGCTGGAACCGGGCCGATGCGGTCGCCGGTGTCCTCATCTCGCTCTGGATCGTCCCCCGCGCGCTCAAGCTCGCCGGTCAGGCACTGCGCATCCTCACCCAGGCCTCGCCCGCCGAAGTCGATGTGGCCCAGGTCGATGCGGATCTCTCCGCCATCCCCGGAGTGGAGGACGTGCATGACCTGCACATCTGGAGCCTGACCACGGGCATGGATGTCGTCACGGTCCACCTGACCACGAGCGCGGACAACCAGGAAGTGCTGCGCCTAGCGAAGAATGCCCTCGCCGCGCACGGCCTCGATCACGCCACCATCCAGATCGACTCCCCGGAGGAGAAGCGCCACTGCGACCACACCGTCACGTGGTGACGCAGGACCACACCGTCACGTGGTGACCCCCTCAATCGCGCACGCACACCAGGCGCCAGTTCTCGGTGTGGCGGTAGAACGTGGAGCGGGTGATCACGCGCGGATGGTCCACGCCATCACGGGTGAGCGCGATCTCGCGGGCGCCGGTCTGGATGGCCCGCCCCTCGAGCCAACGCCGACGAGGGAGTCGGCCGAGCGTAGTGGCCCGCACGCCGGGCAGCCGGCGCGAGGGCCTGATCTCGATGCCGCGCGCGGGCCCCCGGAAGAGCCGGTCATCGTCCACGTAAGCCTCGCCGAACAGCTCCTCGCCCGCCGGGGCCCGCATGACCGCGGATCCCACCAGCGCCGTGCCCGTGTCATCCCGGACCAGCGGGAATGGCTGCGCGGAGCCTTCGAGGGCTAGCCGGGTCGCCATCCTTCCGGTGGGCAGCCGGTAGTTTCGGGCGGCGCGGGAGGCCCCGGTCGGCACGAGCGCGACATCCACGTGGAGCCGGTCCTTGCGCATCAACCGCGTGACCACGGCCGCGAGCAAGGCGTCATCGCCGACGACGATCACGCGCCGCGCATGCTCTGTGGCACTGTCGATCTCGCTGCGGGCCGTGGGGCCCGGCAGCGTGATCCCAGGGAGCTGGCGCAGCGGCGCGGGGACCGTGGAGCCGTGGAGTGTGAGGACAACGGTGGTCATCTCGGTCTCCTGGGATAAGGTGGTCATCTGGTTGCGTGCGAATCCTGACTTTATCGCCTCGTTGCCATGCAGCGTGGCCACGCCCGCGGCCAGAACCACAACACAGGAGTGAGGGAATGCCGGCAATCGTCCTGATCGGTGCCCAATGGGGCGACGAGGGTAAGGGCAAAGCAACGGACCTGCTCGGCGGACGGGTCCACTGGGTGGTCCGCTACCAGGGAGGCAACAACGCGGGACACACGGTTGTCCTGCCCAACGGGGATCACTTCGCCCTGCACCTCATTCCGTCAGGGATCCTCACCCCCGAGGTCACCAACGTCATCGGCAACGGCGTCGTGGTGGATCCGGCGGTGCTGCTCGATGAGCTCTCCGGCCTCGAGGATCGCAGCGTTGATACGTCACGGCTGCTGATCTCGGCTGATGCGCACTTGCTGATGCCCTACCACGTTGCCATCGACAAGGTGACCGAGCGATTCCTCGGCAACCGCAAGATCGGCACCACCGGTCGCGGCATCGGGCCGTGCTACCAGGACAAGATCGCGCGCGTGGGCGTGCGGGCCCAGGACGTGCTCGACGAGAGCATCCTGCGCCGCAAGGTCGAGGCCGCGCTGGAGGTGAAGAACCAGATCCTCACCAAGATCTACAACCGTCGCGCGCTCGACGCCGATCAGATCGTCGACGGCGTGCTCGAGCAGGCCGAGGGGTTCAAGCATCGCATCGCCGATACTGGCCTGATGCTCGGCAACGCTCTCGACCGCGACGAGGTCGTGCTACTCGAGGGCTCGCAGGGCACCATGCTCGATGTCGATCACGGCACGTATCCGTTCGTCACCTCCTCCAACCCGACCGCCGGGGGCGCTTCGGTGGGCTCCGGCGTGGGGCCGACGAGGATCACGGTCGTCCTGGGCATCCTCAAGGCCTATACGACGCGCGTCGGCTCGGGCCCGTTCCCCACGGAGCTGTTCGACGAGCAGGGCGCCTACCTCGCGAAGCAGGGGGGCGAGGTAGGGGTGACCACCGGCCGCGCCCGACGCTGCGGATGGTTCGACGCCGTCATCGCCCGCTACGCCACCCGCGTCAACGGCATCACGGACTACTTCCTCACCAAGCTCGATGTGCTCTCGGGCCTCGAGACCGTGCCGATCTGCGTGGGGTACGAGATCGACGGCAAGCGCATCGATGACATGCCGATGACGCAGACCGACATCCATCACGCGATGCCGGTGTACGAGGAGATGCCTGGCTGGTGGGAGGACATCTCGGAGGCCCGCACGTTCGAGGACCTGCCGAAGACTGCCCGCGACTATGTGCTGCGGCTCGAGGAGCTCTCCGGCGCGCACATCTCCTGCATCGGGGTGGGGCCGGGCCGCGACCAGACCATCGTGCGCCGCGACATCCTCGCCTGAGCAGGGCATTGTCCCCGCGGGAGCTCGTGATCCTCGGGACGGCCAGTGCTGTCCCCACGCGCCAGCGCAATCACAACGGGTACTTCCTGCGCTGGGGCAGCTCCGGCATCCTCTTCGATCCCGGCGAGGGCAGCCAGCGGCAGATGTCCTGCGCGGGGATCTCCGCGCACGACATCAACCAGGTGTGCATCACGCACTTCCACGGTGACCATTGCCTCGGCCTGCCGGGCATCGTCCAGCGAATCGCGCGCGATGGTGTGCCGCACGAGGTGACCGTGGCCTATCCGGCCGCGGGAGAGCAGTACTACCAACGGCTGCGGTGGGCGAGCGAGTTCCACCCCACCGACGTGATCCGGCCGCACGCGCTCGAGGGCGCGGAGCCGCCCGCGTTCGGGCAGCCGCGGATGACGGCGCTGCCGCTGCTGCACAGCGTCCCTGTCTACGGCTATCGGCTCGCGGATCCCGATGGCGTGCACATGCATGCCGACGAACTCGCCGCGATCGGCGTGACCGGGCCTCGGGTTGGTCAGCTCAAGCAGCAGGGGCATCTCCGGCTCGATTCCGGGCGAACCATCGAGCTCGGGGACTTCTCCACCCCGAGCCGGGGAGCGTCGCTCGCGTTCGTGATGGATACCGGCTGGTGCGATAACGCCATCGCCCTCGCCTCGGGAGCGGACACCCTGGTCATCGAGGCGACGTTCCTGTCCGCCGAGGAGCACATCGCGGCGCGCTACCGGCATCTCACCGCGCGGCAGGCAGGCCGCATCGCCTCGCTCGCGGGGGCGGGCAGGCTCGTGCTCACGCATTTTTCCCAGCGCTATGGGCTCGGAGGCATGCAGGCCTTCGAGGACGAGGCGCGCGGCGAGTTCACCGGGCCGATCCACATCGCGCGCGATCTCGATGTCATCCCGCTGTAGTCGCGGTGATCAGGAGTCGCTCGATTCCCGCGCTGACCGGCGCTCGCGCTCGCGGTTTGCGAACGCGGCCCGCTGGATCTCGTCCTTGTCCTCGGCACTGGAGCCGAGCGCCCCGGCCACGGTCCCCATAGAGGTCGATAGCCACGCGAGCTTCGCGTAGTCCGCCAGCGATGCCGGTTCGCCCAGCGTGGTGCCGAGGAAATCCCAGGAGATGACGATGAGCGCGGCGATGAACGTGGCGATGTAGAGCCCCACATACATCATGCTGACGCCAAGGCCGACGGTGAGCACGGTGGCCAAGTTGTAGACCGCTGCATGGGTGTGCTTGCCGCGGGCGCCGGGGGGATCCCAGAGGCGGTTGTAAGCGATGAGCCAGAGCGTCATCGCGGCGATCGACATGGCGGTGATGAGGGTGAGCCTGGCGGGGTGGAGGGCGGTGGCCATCATCCAGATGCTGGAGAAGAAGATGCCGAAGGCGGCGGTCGCGGCCGCAGCGGCCATCGCGCTCGACAAGCTAGGGACAAGCCGCCAGGGGCGATTCACGCGGACCATTCCCAGCAGCACCCGGGGCCAGCGGGGAAAGCGCGCCCCGAACGCGGTCCGCCGGCCCTCGGTGCCTGTCTGGAGCACCGTGGTGATGGCGTTGGCGATCTTGCGGGGCAGCCCTGTCGCGCCGAGCCCGGGCAGGGAGATCAGCGCGGCGTCGGCGCGCGACTCGATATCGATAGCGTTGGGCCCGTCCTCGGCGAGCCGCGGCAACTCGGTGACCCCGATGATGATGTCGGGGGCGTTGCCATCCCCGGTCTCCGACGCGGTGCTGCTGAGGATGATCTCGCCGTCGTCGTCGAGGGGGAGCGAACGGGTGGAGAGGCTGATGTCGTAGTTCTCGGCTTCGAGCCGCCTCAGGGCCTCGCGCGAAGCCTGCGTGGCAAGACCGGGCTCGGCGAGCACCAGGACTCGTGGGGGATTGGTTGGGCTCATGGTTCTGAAGCTACCCAAGTCCCCGTGGATCAAGCATGGGTGTTGCGCATCACAGTTGCCGCGAGGTTTGCATCAGGCCTGGTGAGCGTCGTGATCAGATTGTGTCCACGGCAATTGTGCCAATGAGCATTGACATGTTTGCCGGGGCGGCTTACCGTCAAGAGCGTCTCACATGGGACACCGTGACCAAGATACTCTTTGAGGGGTAACCATGACGCTTTCCATCGACGATGCTGTGAAAGCCAGCCAGTACACCGACCTCCTCACGACGCTCTCCGAGGGGTCCACGCGCAAGCATTTCGACCCCTACGAGGACATCGCCTGGGACTCCGACGAGTACGCCGTCATCGCCGACGACCCCCGCTGGATCCTCCCCAAGGCCGATCCGCTCGGTCGCCACCCCTGGTACCTCGCGCAGCCCCGCGAGAAGCAGATCGAGATGGGCATGTGGCGCCAGGCCAACATCATGAAGGTCGGCCTGCACTTCGAGAACGTTCTCATCCGCGGCATCATGCACTACGCGTTCATGCTCGAGAACGGCAATCCGGAGTTCCGCTACGTCACCCACGAGGCGGGCGAGGAATGCAACCACACCCTCATGTTCCAGGAGGGCGTCAACCGCATCGGCGCGGACGTCCCCGGCATGACCGGGCTGCTTCGCAAGCTCGTGCCGCTCGTCGGCGTGGCCGTGCGCATCTACCCCGAGTGGTTCTTCACCTTCGTTCTCGGCGGCGAGGAGCCCATCGACCATGTGCAGAAATCGATCCTGCGCGCGGGTGGCGAGCTGCACCCCATGCTCGAGCGGGTCATGCAGATCCACGTGGCCGAGGAGGCCCGGCACATCTCGTTCGCGCACCAGTACCTCCTGCGCAACGTCCCCGAGCTCAACCCCATCAAGAAGCACCTGCTCTCGGTGCTGTTCCCGGTCACCATGCGCTGGATGTGCGACATCATCGTCATCCCGCCCCAGCAGTTCATCGACCGCTTCGAGATCCCGCGCTCCGTCATCAAGGAGCTCTACTGGGATTCGCCGGAATCCCACGAGACCCTGCGCGACATCTTCGGTGACGTGCGCGCCCTCGCCCGCGACGCCGGCCTGATGAACCCCGTCGCGAAGGCAGTATGGAAGCTGTGCGGCATTGCCGGACGGCCTACCCGCTACCGCAGCGAGCCCACCGCCGACCAAGCGATGGTCGCGAGCCTCACTCGGGCAGCGTGACCCCGGGATGCCCCACGTCGTCACGCAGGCATGCTGCGCGGATGCCTCCTGCGTCTTCGCGTGCCCTGTCAACTGCATCCATCCCAGCCCCGACGAGCCCGACTTCCTCGCGGCCGAGATGCTCCACATCGACCCGGAGGCCTGCGTCGACTGCGGGGCCTGCGTGGATGCCTGTCCAGTGGATGCCATCGTGCCCCACCGCAAGCTCGAGCCGCACCAGCAGGAGTTCCGCGACATCAATGCGGCCTTCTACCAGCAGCCCCGGCCGCGCACCCCGCTCGCGCTGATCCCCATTTCGCCACGCAAGCAGCCCTCGCCCGACCTGCTGCGTGTCGCCATCGTCGGCTCGGGGCCCGCCGCGATGTATGCCGCCGATGAGCTGCTCAAGCAGCGCGACGTTGCCGTCACGATGCATGAGCGGCTCGATAGGCCCTACGGCCTCGCCCGGTACGGCGTCGCCCCAGACCATGAGGCCACCCGCCAGGTTGCTGACCTGTTCGACATCATCAGCGCGGACCGCAGGCTCGAGCAGCGATT
Organism: Lolliginicoccus lacisalsi; assembly: GCF_014841105.1. Classification (GTDB taxonomy): domain Bacteria; phylum Actinomycetota; class Actinomycetes; order Mycobacteriales; family Mycobacteriaceae; genus Lolliginicoccus; species Lolliginicoccus lacisalsi. The sequence goes on along the minus strand of NZ_JACYWE010000008.1, from coordinate 65,483 downwards.
CGGTACCGAGCTCGGGGTGGATGTGACGGACGCGGAGCTCCACGAGACCCACCACGCCGTGATCTACGCGACCGGCGCCTCCTCGGACCGGCGTCTCGGGATCCCCGGGGAGGACCTTCCCGGCAGTGTCGCTGCCACCGACTTCGTCGCCTGGTATAACGGCCACCCTGACCATGCGGACCGTGACTATCCCCTTGACCACGAGCGGGTCGTCATCATCGGCAACGGCAACGTTGCCCTCGACATGGCCCGCATTCTCACCACCGACCCCGAGAGGCTCGCCGCCACCAGCATCGCGCCGAATGCCCTCGAGGCGCTGCGGGCCAGCGCTGTCCGCGAGGTCGTCATCCTCGGGCGCCGCGGACCCGCCCAGGCTGCCTACACCTTGCCGGAGCTGCTCGGCCTCGCCCGCAAGCATCCTGCCCGCCTCGTCATCGACAAGCAGGAGCTCCACATCGACGCTGCCACCGAGCTGCAGCGCAACAATGGCACCCTCGCCCCGGCCACCGAGCGCAAGCTCGCGATCGCCGAGGAGATCGCGCTGAACATGGGCGAAGCCACCGCGGACGAGCGGCGCATCGTGCTGCGATACCTCGTGTCGCCACGGGAGATCCACGGAGACGGCCGGGTCGCCAGCATCACCGCCGAGCACAACGAGCTCGTCGAGCAGGACGGCCGCGCACTGGCAGTCGGCACCGGCCACACCGAGACCCTCAGCACAGGCCTGGTCATCCGATCCGTCGGCTACCGCGGAACAGCCTTGCCGGGCGTGCCGTTCGACGAAGCGCGCGGCATCATCCCCAACATCGAGGGCCGCGTCACCGGAGCCGATGGAGCCCTCCGGCAGGGCAGCTACGTCACCGGCTGGATCAAGCGCGGACCATCCGGGTTCATCGGTACCAACAAGACGTGCGCGAAGGAAACCGTCGATCACCTCATCGAGGATTACAACAACGGGCTGCTGCGCGGAGCGATGCGGCGCTAGCCGCTGGGATCGAGCGATCGGCCTCGAATAGCTAGATCCACACCGTCGTGGTTGAGTGATCGCATGATCTCTGCCGTCCTGTTCGATGTACAGGGCACCGCCACGGACTTCTACTCCACGGTCACCAAGGCCTGCGGCGCGGTCCTGGGACCTGCCCCCGCCGAGGATGGCTGGGGAGGCTTCGTCAACGAGTGGCGGGCCCGGTACTTCGAGGCTCTCGCCGGCCTCGCCGGGCACACCGGCGACTGGATCAGCGTCCATTCGGTCTACCGCACGGCCCTCGAGGAGCTGCTGCACGAGAATCGGCTCGACGCGACCGAGGCGCAGCGGGAGCAGCTCGCGCGCTCCTGGCAACGGCTCGATCCCTGGCCCGACGTCGTCGCCGGCGTGCGCGCCCTCAACGAGCACGTCATCACCGCCACGCTCTCCAATGCCGACGTCGCCGCTGTGGTGGGAATCACCCGGCATTCACGCATCCCCTGGACGGTGATCCTCGCGGCCGAGATGTTCGGCACGTTCAAGCCCGATCCACGCGCCTACCTAGGCGCTGCCCGTTACCTGGGCGTGCCACCCACCGAGATCATGATGGTGGCGAGCCACAAGTACGATCTCCGCGCCGCGCGGTCTCTTGGGTTCCGCACGGCCCTCGTGGCGCGCCCCGACGAGCATGGTCCGGGCGCGGAGGTGGATGTGGCGCCAGAGGATGAGTTCGATGCCAACGTCACCGGCTTCGGCGAGCTCGCGGACTGGGTGGCACGACACCGCTAGAAGAGGGGGTCGTGCTCCTTTCCGCCGCTGCCGTGGCGCGAGGGCAAGCAGGCCTGGGAGATCGCGGCGGAGATGAGCGAGAACGCGAGGGTGACAGTGGCGAGAACCATCAGTTCCACAAGGGTGATGGAAGCGACGCTGCCCGCTCGGGCAACGGCGAGCGCGAAGAGCGCGAGGCCCGTGCCGAGGAGGACGGTGGCGGCCACCGCGGCGGTGTAGCGCCTGCGCCATGCGAAGCCGGTGGGCGAGGGGCGGCGGGATTCGCGCCGATGCGCGAGCGTCGCTCCCACGGTGGCAAACGTGCCCGCTCCTAGCCCGATGGCCACGCCCAGCACGATCGCCGACACCCACCCGCCCAGGCCCGATACGCGCATGGCGATGCCGCCGACGAGGCCGGCGACCGCATGGATCGCGAGCAGGCACAGCGCTGTGCGGGAGGTCATGCGCGAGGTCAGGCGTCGGTGGAGGTGGTGACGGGCGCGGTCCGCGGCGCCTCGTAGCGGCGGGCGATGATCATGATCGCCAGGACCGTGATGGCGCCAGCGGCCATGAGGAGAAAAGTGACGGGCACGTCACCGCTGGGCGCGAGGAGCTCCCGGCCGTCGCCCTGCCAGGGCCACAGGGCGCGGAGGGAACCAACCAGCAGGCCGGTCATCACCACCATGGTGAGGTGGTGGTAGTGCTCGAGCAGCCACTGGAGGAGCTTGACGAACACGGAGAGGCCGAGGAACGCGCCGAGCCCGAAGAAGAAGATGTAGCCGAGATCGCGGTCGTTCACAGCGTCGAGGGTGGTGGTGTAGAGCCCCATGGCGAGCAGCATGAACGAGCCGGAGACGCCGGGCAGCACGAGCGCATTGATGGCGATGGCCGCGGCGCCCATGATGATCCACGGGCTGGGGTCGGACGCGTTGCCCTCGGGGAACCCCGTGAGGAAGAACGCCACCACGGCCGCAGCGAGCGCGACGACATAGTTCATGGCGGTCCAGCGCCGACCGGTATGGGTGTAGGGCACCCAGATCGAGGCGAGCACGAGACCGAAGAAGACGGCGAAGGATCGTTGCGGATGCTCCTCGACGAGGGGCGCGAGGATTCTCGCGGCGATCAGCAGCATCGCGACCATGCCGGTGAGCACGGCGATGATCATGATCCAATCGACCTTGCGCAGCTCGGCCATGGCGCGTCCCGTTCCCTGGCCGCGGGGGATGTCGGACACGGCGAGGCGCAGCCCGCTCACGGTATGCCCCGCGGAGAGGATCAACCGGTCATACAGGCCGGTGATGAGGGCGACCGTGCCGCCACTGACCCCGGGGATCACCTCGGCGGTGCCCATGAGGCCGCCGCGGACAACGTTGAGCACATGCGTGCTGGGAGCATTCGCCATTGTTCTAGGGTAAGCGGCCCGGCAGGGGATCAGCGTGTGATCCGCACTGCACGGGCCGCGTCGCGCTTGAGGGAACCGGGCCTATCCGGTGACGGCAGCGAGGCCGGTAGGAGTGGCGTCGAGCTGCGTGGATCGGATCTCCTCCGACGCGAGATCGATGGCGTGGACGGAGTTGCCCCTGGGATCGCTCACGTACGCGGTGTTTCCCTTGGCGTGCAGCATGGGCCGGGGGTCTCGCCACGACTCTGGTGCCTCCCAGGCATCGATGACGGCGATCGCGCGGATCAGTTCTCCGGTCGAGGGGTCGATCACGTGGATGGCGCCGTCCGTGCCGAGCACGAGCGCGTGGCCGTCGGCATCGCGCGCGAGGGAGCGCGAGGTGTATTCGGTATCGAGCTCGACGGTGCGGATGCTCATGCTGGCGGTGTCCACGAGAGCGACAGTGGTGAGGGGGCCATCCTCGGTGTCCTTGTAGTCGGTGAGCACGATGGGGGAATCCTCGTGGCTGGCGGCGGTGCCTATGCGGCCTGGCTCGGTGGGGCTGGTGATCTTGGCGAAGGATCCGTCGCGGTGGACGAGCGCGCCGTCCTCGCAGCCCACGAGGAATGCTTCCCGCGCAGCGGTGGCCTCGCCGTGCACGCCCGGGCAGGTCTCGTCGCGGTAGAGCTCGGTGCCGTCGGGCGCCTGTGCGAGGAGGCCGGTGCGCTGCTCGGTGTCACCGATGCTGATGATGCGCTCCCCGGTGGAGAGCTCGATGGCCACGCCATGGTGCGCCTCAACCGCGGAATACTCGAGCGTGGCGGGTGCTTCCTTGCCGAGGTCGGTTGCCGCGAGGGAGCGGATCCCGCCGCTCGCGTCGTCGAACAGGACGACTCGTCCCGCGTGGGCCACGACATGGGCGGGCTTGCCGGCATCGAACGACACGTCGAGCATCCGGGGCTCGCTGGTGTAGGAGTGGCCGTGGTCGCCGTGGCTGTCGGTCCAGGTGGCCAGATCAAGGACACGGAACTGGTCCGCGGTGGCGGCGATGACGTGGCGTGGGTCGCCCGCGGGCTTGATGGCCGCGAGATCCTCGATGGCGATGGTGCCGGCCGTCTCGAGGGTGGTGCCATCGAGCACGGTCACGCCGGTGGGGCTGGCGACGGCGAGGCGAGGCACCGGGGCATCGTGCTCGGACTCGCTGGCGGGCGCCGCTGTCGTCCCGGCGGACTCGGTGCTCGCGGGCAGCGGGGCCTCGGTGCTGGTGCCGCAGGCGCTGAGGGCAAGGCTGCTAGCGGCAAGGAGGGGTAGTGCTGATCGGAGTCGCATAGTTACTAATGATAATCATAACTATTAAGCAATCGCGAACTGGCCCACCACGAACCCCGAGAACAACACCACGAAGCCACCGATCTCCGCGACGATCAACGCCACCATGAACGCATGCAGGCCCCGCACCGGGTTCGCGAACTGGTTCGTAGTATCCCGCCTCCAGCCATGCACCACGTACGACAGGATCGCCCCCACGAAGAACACCAGTACCGCCGCCACCGCCGCCACGTTCACCCACGAGGCCCAGGCGCTCAGCTCCGCGAACACAGCCAGCAGCAACGATGCGAACGAGTACAACAGCGCCGCCCGATGCGCGATGTCGACGTACGGATGCGCCGCATGCTCCGGCGAGCGCGCGATCTGCACGTACTTCCACACCCCGAGCAGCAGCGCCCACAGGAAGATCACCCCTGTCGCGAGCAGCGCGAACCTTGTCTCCAGAGCCAATGCCATATCCACAACTCCATCCTCTCACCCGCTAGGCTCTACACGTCACGCGAGAGGCGCACGGAGAGGGAACACCAGGTGATCATCGGTACACCGCTGAGCGACGGAGCAACCCGCGTCATGCTGCTCGGAGCGGGCGAGCTCGGCAAGGAAGTCATCATCGCGTTCCAGCGCCTCGGCATCGAGGTCATCGCTGTGGACCGCTATGCGAAGTCCCCCGGGCACCAGGTGGCTCACCGCTCGCATGTCATCGACATGACGGACAAGGACGCGCTGCTCACTCTCATCAAGCACGAGAAGCCCCACTACGTCGTCCCCGAGATCGAGGCCATCGCCACCGACGCCCTCGCCGAGGCCGTGGCCACTGGCATCACCGAGGTCATCCCCACCGCCCGCGCGACGCAGCTCACCATGAACCGCGAGGGCATCCGCCGCCTCGCCGGCGAGCAGCTCGGCCTGCCCACCTCGCCCTATGCCTTCGCCGATACCTACGACGAGCTCGCCGCCGCCACCGAGCGCATCGGATACCCCTGCGTGGTCAAGCCGATCATGTCCTCCTCCGGCAAGGGGCAGTCCGTGGTCCACGATGCCGACGGGCTCGAGGCCGCCTGGGAATACGCCCACGCGGGGGGACGGGTCCACAACAATCGCGGCATCGTCGAGGGCTTCGTCGACTTCGACTACGAGATAACCCTCCTCACCGTGCGCTCGACCCACTCCGGCGCCATCACCACCTTCTTCTGCGCGCCGATCGGGCACCGCCAGGTCGCCGGCGACTACGTCGAGTCCTGGCAGCCCCACCCCATGAGCGAGACCGCGCTCGCCTCGGCCGAGGACATCGCCGAGCGCATCACCACCGCTCTCGGTGGGCGTGGGGTCTTCGGCGTCGAGCTTTTCGTCAAGGGCGACGAGGTCTACTTCTCCGAGGTCAGCCCCCGCCCCCACGACACCGGGCTCGTCACCCTCGCGACCCAGCGGCTCTCCGAGTTCGAGCTGCACGCGCGCGCCGTGCTCCGGCTCCCCGTCGACACCGCCCTGCTCAGCCCGGGCGCATCCGCGGTCATCTACGGCGGCGTCGATGCGCGCGCGGTCCAGTTCGAGGGCGTGGAGGACGCGCTCGCCATCCCCGGCACCGACATCCGCCTCTTCGGCAAGCCCGAGAGCTTCGAGAATCGGCGCATGGGCGTTGCGGTCGCCGCGGCGGGCACCATCGAGGAAGCGCGCGAGAACGCCACAAAGGCCGCTTCCTGCATCACCGTCATCGCCCCCTAGCGCCGGCTTCGCCGCGGGCGCGCGTCTGGCGTCGCGGCGTCCACGTGCGTCCGGCCTCGAGAGTGCGTCTGGCCTCGAGAGTGCGAATTCCGTCAGCGTTCGCGAGAAACGCAGTCGTTTTTCGCGCACTCGCGGGGCTGGGCGCAGGGCTGGGCGCCCACGAGGCGCCCACGAGGCGCCCGACCCTCGCCTGTGCTGCGCATCATCGCGGATGGGAGCGGCAACCGGCTAGCGTAAGCCGCATGAACCTGCTAGGCGAGCTTATCGTCGCTCTCGTCATCGTCATCGGCATCATCGGCACCGTGCTGCCGATCCTACCCGGCGTGATCGTCATCTTCGGTGCCGTGCTGGCCTGGGCCATCTTCGAGAACACCACGCTGGCCTGGATGATCTTCCTCATCGTCACCGGGTTCATCGTCATCACGGGCGTGCTGCAGTACACCTGGCCGGGGCGGTCCCTCCGCGACGCGGGCATCCCCACGCGGTCCATCGTGGCCGGGCTCATCCTGGCGGTGATCGGGTTCTTCGTCATCCCCGTGATCGGCTTGTTCATCGGATTCGTCGGTGGCACGTTCCTCGCCGAGACGGCCCGTGTGCGCCGGGCTGACGCAGCGTGGAACGCCACGGTTCATGCCACCAAGGCGGTCGTGCTCTCCACGCTGATCCAGCTCCTGGGGGCGCTGGCCGCGGGGGCGACCTGGGCCATCGGCGCCTGGGTGCTGTAGGCCTTGCCGCCCCCGTGCTGCTCGATCCGGCCGCGAATCCCCCACACGCAACGCGGCAGCCCCCGGCGGGTCCGTGGGGACCGGCCGGGGGCTGCCGCGGGGAGCGGGTGCTACTGCTCGTCGGTGGCGCCGCTGGCGCGGAGCATCTCGTCGCGCTCGACGACCTTGATGCGGGGCCGGCCGTGCGGCTCGCCGAGGGCCTTCTCGTGGGCGTCGAGGCGGTACCAGCCATCCCAGGTGGTGAACGGCACGCCCTTGCTGGTCAGGTGCTCGGTGAGCGCGTCCTCGCGGGGATCGGTGGGCGCGGGCAGCGTCGGCGCGTCCTCGAGCAGGCAGGCGATGGTCTCGTTGGCGTCGCCCTTGGTGTGGCCGATCAGCCCGATGGGGCCGCGCTTGATCCAGCCGGTGACGTAGAGGCCGGGCAGCGGCTGGCCATCATCGCCGGTCACGCGTCCGGCCTCGTTGGGCACGGTGCCGGCCTGCTCGTCGAAGGGCAGCCGGGCGATGTTCTCCGACAGGTAGCCCACCGCCCGGTAGACCGCCTGGACGTCCCAGTCGGTGAACTTCCCGGTGCCGCGGACGTTGCCGGTGCCGTCGAGCTCGGTGCGCTCGGTGCGCAGGCCCGCGACCTTGCCATCCTCGCCGAGGATCTCGGTGGGGCTCTCGAAGAAGTGCAGGTAGATCTTGTTCGGCAGGCCCTGGGGGTCGCGGATCGCGGAATCCTGGATGATGTTGGCGACCTGGTCGACGATCTTCGAGGAGCGGCGCGCGATCTCGGAGGCCTCGTCGTAGTCGATGTCGACGGGGTCGACGATCACCTCGACGTTGGGGGAGTGGGCGAGCTCCTTGAGCTCGAGGGGGGTGAACTTGGCCTGGGCTGGGCCGCGGCGGCCGAAGACGTGGACCTCGCGGGCGCGCGAGGCCTTCAATCCCTCGTAGACGTTGTGGGGGATCTCGGTCTCGAGCAGCTCGTCGGCGGTCTTGGCGAGCACTCGCGCGACGTCGAGGGCGACGTTGCCGACCCCGAGGACGGCGACCTTCTCGGCGTCGAGTGGCCAGTCGCGGGGCACATCGGGGTGACCGTCGTACCAGGACACGAAGTCCGCGGCGCCGTAGGAGCCGTCGAGGTCGATGCCGGGGATCCCGAGGGCGCGGTCGGCGTTGGCGCCGGTGGCGAAGATGACCGCGTCGTAGAGGGAGCGCAGGGTGGGCAGGTCGATGTCGTTGCCGTAGTCAACGTTGCCGAACAGGCGGACCCCGGGCTTGTCGAGGACCTTGTGCAGCGCGGTGATGATGCCCTTGATGCGGGGGTGGTCGGGGGCGACGCCGTAGCGGATCAGGCCGAAGGGAGCGGGCATGCGCTCGAGGATGTCGATGCTGACCCCCCGTTCCGCGGCGGCGTCTGATTTCATCAAGGCGTCAGCGGCATAGATGCCGGCGGGGCCGGACCCGACGATTCCAACTCGCAACGGCCGATTCTGGTCAGTCATCAGAAGCGCTTAACCTCATTCTGGGGTGGACAGTCGAGTGTCCAGTGTAGAGTAGAAATTCCGGCACTGGTAAGCCTGCTCTAACCTGCCCGGTCCCCATTCCCTTTCTGAGCCGCTGGCGACATGCGTCGGCCAGTGTGCGCGCGAGCCCCCCGGTATGGAACGCTATAGGGGTGAGCTACGCAGGTGACATCAGCCCCGAGCAGGCATGGCAGATGCTCGAGAACGATTCCGAGGCCGTCCTCGTCGACGTCCGTACCCAGGCCGAGTGGAACTATGTCGGTGTGCCCGATATCTCATCGCTGGGCAAGCGGACCGTCTTCGTCGAGTGGGTCGGTTTCCCCACCGGCGCGCGCAACGCCGACTTCCTCAACGATCTCGCTGCCGCTGGCATCAAGCCCGGCCAGCCGCTGGTGTTCCTGTGCCGGTCGGGCCAGCGCTCCATTGGTTCAGCGCAGCTTGCTACCTCCGCGGGCCTCGGGCCCGCCTATAACGTCCTTGACGGTTTCGAGGGCGCGATCGACGACCAGGGCCATCGTGGCCATCGCGGCTGGCGTGCCCTCGGCCTGCCGTGGAGGCAGTCATGAGCTTGCCGCCGCAGCGCCCCCTGCCCGAGGGCGTGCGCCCCGAGACGATTGGCGTGCGGGGCGGCCTCGCGCGGTCGGGCTACGAGGAGACCGCTGAGGCGCTCTACCTCACCTCCGGCTATGTCTATGAGTCCGCGAGCGCCGCCGAGCAGGCGTTCATCGACGGCGATCGCTTCGTCTACTCCCGCTACGGCAATCCCACGGTCGCGATGTTCGAGGAGCGGCTGCGCCTGATGGACGGCGCCGAGGCATGCTTCGGCACGGCGAGCGGCATGGCGGCGGTCTTCGTGTCGCTCGGCGCGCTGCTGAAGGCCGGTGACCGGCTCGTGGCGGCCCGCAGCCTGTTCGGATCCTGCTTCGTCGTGTGCAACGAGATCCTGCCGCGGTGGGGGATCGAGACGGAGTTCGTCGACGGCGAGGATCTCGACCAGTGGGAGCAGGCCCTTTCCAAGCCGACCGCTGCCGTGTTCTTCGAGACCCCGGCCAACCCGATGCAGGCCCTCGTTGATGTGCGGCGGGTCTCCGAGCTCGCGCATGCGGCGGGAGCGAAGGTCGTTCTCGACAATGTCTTCGCCACCCCGCTGCTGCAGCGTGGCTTCGAGCTCGGCGCGGACATCGTGGTGTATTCCGGCACCAAGCACATCGATGGCCAGGGTCGTGTCCTGGGCGGGGCGATCCTCGGTCCGAAGGATTACATCGACGGTCCCGTGCAGACCCTCATGCGGCACACCGGGCCCGCGCTGAGCCCGTTCAACGCGTGGGTGATGCTCAAGGGCCTCGAGACGCTGGGCATCCGTGTCAAGCAGCAGAACGAGTCCGCCCAGCGCATCGCCGAGTTCCTCGACGAGCATCCCGCCACCCGCTGGGTTCGCTACCCGTTCCTGCCGTCGCACCCGCAGTACGAGCTCGCGAAGCGGCAGATGCTGGGCGGGGGCACCGTGGTGACGTTCGAGCTCGATGCGGTCGATGGCAAGGCGCGGGCGTTCGAGGTGCTCGACAAGCTGCGGATCATCGATATCTCCAACAACCTTGGTGATTCGAAGACCCTGATCACTCATCCCGCCACCACCACCCATCGCGCCATGGGCCCGGAGGGCCGCGCCACCGTCGGCATCACTGACGGCGTGGTCCGCATCTCCGTGGGGCTCGAGCATGTCGATGACCTCATCGAGGACCTGAAGCAAGCCCTCGCGTGAACCGTGGCCCCGGTGGCCCGGGCTCAGGCGTTCGCGAGATCGGGGAGCTCCCAGTAGGAGCCGAGCTGGCGATCCAGCCACTCCGGGTACTTCGATAGCCCGCCCACCGGGTAGGGGGTGGTCTCGCCGAACAGGATTTCCCCGTCGATCTCATACAGGTCGACGCGCAGGAAATCGAACCCGTGGGCGATCTCCGCGGCGAGCGCGAGCATGGTGTCCAGGCCCCGAGGCCGGGGAATGTCTGGACCGGCAGGGGTATCGACCGGCACCTCCTGGCGGACCCAGTCCGGCGTGTAGTAGTTGACCGTGAGCTCGTCCTGCCGATTGGCCTCGACGATGATGAAGCGTGGCACGCCATGGAACACCAGGAACTTGAAGTCCGGGGGCAGGGTCGTGCCGTCGCCAAGGCGCTCCTCGAAGATGAATCGCGGGGTCGCGAACTGGTAGGCCCATTCGCCCAGGACGGTCCAGTTCGGCTGGTCCATCCAGCCGCGGGTCTGGTCCATGAGCTCGTCGATATCGGGTGCGCCCGTGCCCACGATGATGCGTTGCGAGCGGTGCGCGGGCTTGAGCACCCAGGGGCTCTCCCACGTTTCCGCCGGTGCCTGCCGTGCTTGCCCGAGGGAGCTTCCGGCCCACAGGATGCGGGGTATGCCGATCCGCCCGCCGAGCCGCTCGCGCACGATCTCCTTCATGAGCACCTTGTCGCACGTGGGCTTGAGGATCTCGCGGCGATCATGGAGCATCCGCCAGTTGACCTTGTGCGTGAAGAGCTCGGGGGACCGGAGGTTCGCGAGCCGGCCCTGGTGGGTCACCGCGTACATGACCTGCCGACGCAACGCCAGCGGCATCGCCCCGAGCGCATGGCCGAGGGCGGTGTTGGCGGCGCGCTGGGCCGACGCGGCTCGAATCATGGGCTGGCTACCGCCTTCTGCGTGCTGAGTGGTCGGGCTAGGTCGATCGAGTCGGCTTCACCGCTCATGCAGAAGCGCGCGAGGTTATGCAGCAATCGCGCTCCCAGCGATTCGATCGTGGAGCGATCGAGCACGTCGGTGGCGTAGGTGATAGCGATATCGAGCACCGTGCCACCGCCAGCGCTGGGCCGCTCATGCATCGCGAGCTGCAAGTCGATCCGGGCCTTGTCCTCGGGGATATCGATGAACGAGGATGCAACGCCAGGCAGGTCCAGCGACGGCGAGGGATAGTTCTGGTAGGCCAGCATGACGTCGTAGATCGACGGTGCTGGCTGCGACCGCGACGATACGGATGGTGCTGAACGGGCACGATGCTCGTCGACCAGGGCATCGGGGAAGATGTCGAGGCGAGCGAAAGCCTCCCGGCACGATCGATGCACCCTCCCGAGCAAGGCCGGGAATGCCTCGCCCTGCCGCAACCGGATCCGCAGGGGAGCGGTGACGATCATCATGCCGACTATCCGGGCCTGGTCATCATCGTCGCGGCGGGTCACAGGGACACCGATCACGATGTCATTGCTGCCGCTCGCCTGGGCCAGGGTGATGGCGAGGATGGACTGGATGACGATGAAGCGGGTTGTCCCGTTCCGGGCAGCGAGGAGCGTTGCGGCTGCCAGGACATCCGGTCCGGACCTGACCGCATGAGTGCCCGCGGCACAATCGCGCGAGCGCGGGCGGGGCCTGTCCAGCAGCAGCGAGACATGATCTGTCGCCCCGGCGAGCATGTCGTGCCACCAGCGATGATTCGTGGCGGCGACCGAGCCAGGGTCCGCGAGATCACCCAGCAGCAAGAGCTGCGCGAGAGCGAGATCGATGTATTGCATCTCCAGGCGCTGCAGCCCGGGCTCGAGCCCGCGGGCACGCGCGCCGTAGGCGGTCGAGAGATCCCGCAGGAGGACCGCCTCGGAGAATCCATCGCACGCGATGTGGTGGACGACCAGCGCGAGCGCCCGCGCGCGCCCGCCCTCATTCTCGAGCACATGGACCCGTAGCGGTGCCTGCGCCTCCAGGTCGAAGGGGATATCGCGGACCCCGCGAAGCGCATCGAGCAGGGGTGAGCCGTCGGGGCGGCAGTACTGGACCATTCCGCGGCAGGCATCCTCCGCCGAGAGAACCACTTGCCGGGGACCAGGCTCGTTGTACGGGGTTATGGTGCGCAGGGATTCGTGCTGCTCGACGACATCGAGGACGGCGGCCTCGAGGAGCGCCGCGTCGATCTGCCCGTCGATGCGGAACGCCATGATCAGGTTGTTCATCGGCGACTCGGGGTGGCTGCGAAAATGCCGGTGCATCCGCCGTTGCTGGGGAGCCAGCGGGATGCGTTCCGGACGCGGCGCCCTGGGCGGCGGTGCGTTCCGGGGCCCGCTTGCCGTCCTGTCACGAGCGGCCGCGCTGGCCATCGCGGCGATCTCGCGTGGCGAGGGATTCCGCAGCAAGTCCTCGACCGTGGGCGGGGCTTCGAAATGCTGGCGCAGCCCGGCGAGCAAGCGGACCGCGGACAACGAATCCCCGCCGAGGGCAAAGAACGAATCGGTCGCGGTCGCGGGATACTGCAGGATCTCCGACATTTCCCGCGCGATGGCGGCCTCGAGCTCGGTGGTGTCCTCCGCCGCGCGGGAGCGCGGGCCGCCGGGATGATCCGAATCCGTGCGGATGGGCGGGAGCGCTGACCGGTCGAGCTTGCCGCTCGCGGTCAGTGGCCAGGACGCGACCGTGGCGAGCCGGGCTGGCACCAGGTGGGCCGGTAGCAGAGCCGCGAGATGGTCCCGTAGCTCAGCCACGGTCACGGGGGCGGTGGAAGTCAGCGCCGCGTACGCATCGAGATGCTCGCCCCTCGGGCTGGCCCGCTTGAGCACGACTGCCGAGCTGACCGCCGGATGGCGGCGCAGCGCATGCTCGATGTCGCCGAGCTCGATGCGGTGACCGCGCAGCTTCACCTGGTGATCATGGCGCCCCAGGAACTGGATTCCGGTGGGCCCGGAGAACGCGGCGAGGTCGCCGGTGCGGTACATGCGGCTGCCCGGCTGGCCCCAGGGATTGGCGACGAACCGGGTCGCGGTGAGCGCCGCTTTGCCGAGGTAGCCCCGGGCGAGCTGCACGCCACCGAGGTACAGCTCCACGTCCGGGCCGCTCGTCGCGGGCGACAGCCGGGGGCCCAGGAGCAAGGCCTGCACACCGCGCTGCGGATGCCCGATCGGCACTACCCGAGGGATCTCCCCGGCGCCCGCGCGGGAAGCTGGCGCCTCGGACTGGGTCGCCGATACGGCAGCTTCCGTCGGCCCGTAGAGATTGTGCACCGTTGCCGCGCACCGGGAAGCCAGCCGATCGACCGTTTCCTGGTGCAACTCCTCACCGATCACGAGGATGTGGCGCAACGTCCCGAGCGCGCGTGGCCGCGCGATATCGCCGAAGACCCGTAGCGGCGAGGGAACGAACACCGCATGGGTCACCGAATGCCGGGCGATCAAGGCGCACAGGTGGTCGGGGTCATTGCGCGCGGCGGGGGCGGCGATCACTAGGTGCGCGCCGCTGGCGAGCGGCCAGAATATTTCCCACACGGAAACGTCGAACGTGGGCGCGATCTTGTGCAGGACGGTGGCGCCAGCAGCAAGCGGGAAGCGATCGCGCATCCACGCGATCTGGTTCGCGATCGCGGAGTGGGGGATCACCACTGCCGTCGGCGTCCCGGTGGAGCCGGAGGTGAACATCACGTAGGCGGCGTTGCCCGGGCGCAACGGCGCGATCCGATCCGAATCGTCCAGCGGCGCGGAGGACAGGGCATGATCATCGAGATCCGCGGGCCCGACCGCGGGAAGCGGCTGGAACCGCAGCGGCGCGCGCTCAGCAGTGACGACCAGCGATGGGCGAGCCGTCCGCAGCATCCGGGTGAGCCGGTCCTCGGGGAGCGACCGGTCGAGGGGGAGATAGGCCGCGCCAGCCTTGATCACCGCGTGGGCGTGGACGATGAGATCGATGGAGCTGGGGAGGTCGAGCGCGACGATGTGCTCGGGCCCTATCCCGCGACGCGCCAGCGCCCGCGCGACGCGGTTGGTGCGCGCCTCGAGGTCCCGATGGGTGAGGTGGTGCTCCCCGCAGGTGATGGCGGGGGAGCCGGGAGCGGGCGGGCAGCCCAGCAACGCTGCGAGGTGCAGCGTGCCGGGCGCCCGTCCGGCCAACCTGGTCACACGCTCACGGCGGGGCGCTCGCCTTCGCCGCCCGGGCCGAACGTCCGCTGGGGCACGCCGGGCGCTAGCGAGATGTGCGTGTGGACCGCGAGCCACGGATCGTCCATGGCCTGCCGGGCGAACAACACGGTCGCGCGCCCGGGGCGAGGGAAGGCAGTGCCGTCCGCGGCGTAGCCGGTGGAGGTCCAGGGACAGATCCCCCATCCGGAGAGCCCGTCCGGTGCTTGCCACGTCCTCGATTCGTCGAGCAGGAACCGGAAGCCCGACATCGAGCCCCAGATGGCGGCCCACTGCCGGTTCGCGAGCTCATCGATGCCGAGCAGCAGCGGCTTGTGCGTGCCGAACCCGACCACGTCGCGGTGGAACATCCTTCGCGCGGCGTCGAGGTCCACGGCGTTGATGCATGTCTCCCAGGCGCGGAACCAAGCAATGAGCTCGTCGACCTGTCCAACCTGGTGGTGCGGCATGGCTTGCTCCAGCGTGAGGGTGTAGTCGGCCCGGGCGGGGCGGCGCTGAGGTGCCCGTGGCGCGTAGTAAGCCCAGGCTAGCTGAACAGGGCGGGGCATGACGCGACACGTTCGGGTCGCGAGCCCCGGGCCTGCGCGACCGGGTAGCGTGGATCCTGGCGAAGGGAGGCACACCAGTGCTCAAGCTCGGGTACAAGGCTTCGGCGGAGCAGTTCGCGCCCCGTGATCTCGTGGAGCTCGCGGTCACCGCCGAGCAGCGCGGCATGGATTCCGCCACCGTCAGCGATCATTTCCAGCCATGGCGGCACACCGGCGGGCACGCGCCGTTCTCCCTCGCGTGGATGACCGCTGTGGGGGAGCGGACCAGCCGCATCCAGCTCGGCACCTCCGTGATGACACCCACCTTCCGCTACAACCCGGCCGTCATCGCGCAGGCCTTCGCCACGATGGGCGTGCTCTACCCGGGGCGGATCATGCTCGGGGTGGGCACCGGCGAGGCGCTCAACGAGATCGCCACCGGGTTCAACGTCACCGAGGATCATCCGTGGCCCGAGTTCAAGGAGCGCTTCGCCCGCCTGCGCGAGGCCATCCGGCTGATCCGGGCCCTGTGGACCGAGGACAACGTCACTTTCGAGGGCGACTACTACAACACCGTCGACGCGACCCTGCATGACCGCCCAGAGCAGCCCCTGCCGGTCTACATCGCTGCCGGTGGGCCGGTGGTCGCTAAGTACGCGGGCCGGGCCGGGGATGGCTTCATCTGCACCTCCGGCAAGGGCATGGACCTCTACACCGACAAGCTGCTGCCCGCCGTGCAGGCTGGCGCGGACGCCGCGGGTCGCGATGCCAGCGGGATCGACAAGATGATCGAGATCAAGCTGTCCTATGACACCGATCATGACGCCGCGCTCGAGAACACGCGGTTCTGGGCGCCGCTGAGCCTCACCCCGGAGCAGAAGCACTCGGTGAGCAGCTCCGCGGAGATGGAGCGCCTCGCCGATGAGCTCCCCATCGAGCAGGTGGCCAAGCGGTGGATCGTTGCCTCCGATCCCGACGAGGCTGTCGAGCAGATCCGGCCCTACCTCGATGCCGGGCTCAATCACCTTGTGTTCCACGCGCCCGGCCACGATCAAGCACGCTTCCTCGACCTGTTCGCCCGGGACCTCGCCCCGCGCCTGCGCGCCCTCGGCTAGCGTTCCTCGCCAGGCTCGCGCGGGCTGGATTTTCGCCCCAATTAGCGCGAGCTAGCACGCAACGGTTAAGAATAGGAACATGCCGTCGAGTGTGTACATTGCCGCGCCATCCGGGGATACCGGGAAGTCCACCATCGCGCTAGGGGTGCTGCACTTCCTCGCGTCCTCCGCCGCGCGCGTGGGAGTGTTCCGGCCGATCTCCCGCACCAACGATCACACCGATTACATTCTCGAGATGCTCCTCGAGCACACCACGGCGGACCTCGAGTACGAGCAGTGCATCGGCGCCACCTACGCCGAGGTCCACGCTGATCCCGAGCGCGCGCTGTCCGACATCGTCAGCCGCTACCACGTCGTCGCGGAGAAGTGCGATGCCGTCGTCATCGTGGGCTCGGACTACACCGATGTCGTCAGCCCCACCGAGCTGACCTTCAACGCTCGTGTCGCCGTCAACCTGGGCGCGCCCGTGCTGCTCGCGCTGTCCGGAAGCGGGCGTGACGCGGAGACCATCGCGCATGCCGCGGAGCTGTGCCTGAGCGAGCTGCGGACCATGCGCGCCCACACCGTCGCGATCATCGCCAACCGCTGCGCGCCCGACCAGATCAACGACATCACCAAGGCGCTCGAGGCGACTGGTGTCGCGGCCTGGGCGCTGCCGGAGGTGCCACTCATGGTCGCCCCCACCATGCAGGAGCTGCTCGATGCGCTCGGCGGCGAGCTCTACAGCGGTGATGCCGAGCTGCTGCAGCGCGAGGCAACGGCAGTGCTCGTCGGTGCCATGACGGCCGAGCATCTCCTCGAGCGGCTCCAGGAAGGTGCCGCCGTCATCGCGCCCGCGGACCGCTCCGACGTGCTCCTCGCCCTCGTCAACGCGCACGAGGCGGAGGGCTTCCCCTCCCTCGCCGGGATCATCTTCAACGGGGGCCTGCTCCCGCACCGGTCCGTGGCATCCCTTGTCGAGGGGCTCAAGCCCAAGCTGCCTATCATCACCACCGAGCACGGCACCTTCAAGACCGCCAGCATCGCCGCCGAGACCCGCGGCCGCGTCGGCGTCGGCTCCCAGCGCAAGGTCGATACCGCGCTCGGGCTGATGGAGAAGCACGTCGACGCGCCAGCGCTGATCAAGCAGCTCGAGGTCATGATGCCGTCGGTGATGACACCGCAGATGTTCGAGTACCAGCTCATCGACCGCGCCCGCGAGCATCGCAAGCACATCGTGCTGCCCGAGGCCACCGATGACCGCATCCTCCGCGCCGCCAGCCGGCTCCTGCAGCGAGAGGTCGCCCAGCTGACCCTCCTCGGCGAGGAGTCCACGGTCCGCAAGCGCGCCGCCGAGCTCGGCCTCGACCTCGAGGCCGCCGACATCATCAATCCCGCCACCTCGGACCTGCTCGACAAGTTCGCCACCGAGTACGCCCGCGTCCGCGCCCACAAGGGCATGACGGAGGAGCGGGCCCGCGAGATGATGGTCGATGTCGCCTACTTCGGCACGATGATGGTGCACATGGATATCGCTGACGGCATGGTCTCCGGCGCCGTCCACACCACCGCTCACACCATCCGTCCCGCGTTCGAGGTCATCAAGACCGTCCCCAATTGCTCGATCGTCTCCAGCATCTTCCTCATGTGCCTCGCCGACGAGGTCCTCGCCTACGGCGACTGCGCAGTGGTGCCCGTTCCGACCTCCGAGCAGCTCGCGGATATCGCGATCTCCTCCGCCGAGACCGCCCGCCAGTTCGGCATCGAGCCCAAGGTCGCCATGCTGTCCTACTCGTCGGGCGAGTCCGGCAGCGGCGAGGACGTCGACAAGGTCCGCCGTGCCACCAAGATCGTCCAGGATCGCCGCCCTGACCTCCTCGTCGACGGACCCATCCAGTACGACGCCGCGGTCGAGCCATCCGTCGCGCGCAGCAAGATGCCCGACTCGAAGATCGCCGGCGAGGCGACCGTGCTGATCTTCCCCGACCTCAACACGGGCAACAACACCTACAAGGCCGTGCAGCGCAGCGCTGGCGCCGTCGCCATCGGACCCGTCCTCCAGGGCCTCAACAAGCCCATCAACGACCTCTCCCGCGGGGCCCTCGTCCAGGACATCGTCAACACCGTCGCCATCACCGCCATCCAGGCCCACAAGGAATAGGAGAACGTGGTGGCCCGCACCGTCCTCGTCATCAACTCCGGCTCATCGTCGATCAAGTACCAGCTCCTCGACCCAGAATCCGGCGAAGCCCTCGCGAGCGGCGTCGTCGAGCGCATCGGCGAGCGCGACGGCATCATCACCCACGCCGACAGCGGGGGCGAGACGGAGCAGCGCGCGGCCATAGCCGACCACAAGGCGGGGCTCGGGCTCGCGTTCGACATGTTCACCCGAGATGGCGGAACCCTCGACGAACTCGGTATCGCGGCCGTCGGCCACCGAGTCGTCCACGGCGGCACCATCTTCACAAAGCCCACCATCATCACCGACGATGTCGTCGCGGAGGTGGACAAGCTGTCCTCCCTCGCGCCGCTGCACAACCCGCCCAACCTGCTCGGCATCGAGGTCGCCCGCGCGCTGCTGCCCGATGTGCCGCACGTAGCTGTGTTCGACACCTCCTTCTTCACCACCCTCCCTGCCGCGGCCAGCACCTACGCCATCGACCGGGACATCGCCGAGCAGCACGGGATCCAGCGCTACGGATTCCACGGCACCTCCCACGACTACGTCTCCCATCAGGCCGCCGAGCACCTCGGTCGGCCCTACGACGCGGTCAACCAGATCGTCCTGCACCTCGGCAACGGTGCCTCGGTCTCCGCGATCCGCGACGGCCAGGCAATCGACACCTCCATGGGGCTGACCCCCCTCGAGGGTCTCGTCATGGGTACCCGCAGCGGCGACATCGACCCCGGCGCGCTCCTCCACCTGCTCCGCGTCGCTGGCCTCAGCATCGATGAGCTCGATGAACTGCTCAACCGCGGCTCCGGGCTGAAGGGCCTGTCCGGAGTCAACGACTTCCGCGCCCTGAGCGACCTCATCGCTCGCGGCGACGCGGACGCAAGGCTCGCCTACGACGTCTACATCCACCGCCTCCGCAAGTACATCGGTGCCTACCTGCTCGAGATGGGCGGCGCTGACGTCATCACCTTCACCGCCGGGGTCGGCGAGAATGCCAGCAACGTCCGCGCCGATGCCCTCGCCGGGCTAGAGCGCCTCGGCATCATCCTCGACGAGGAGGCCAACGAGGCCCGCGCCAAGGAGCCCCGCATCATCTCGAGCACCGAGAGCGCGGTGACCGTCCTCGTCGTGCCCACCAACGAGGAGCTCGCCATCGCCCGCGCGGCCTGGAAGCTCGCCAGCGGGTAGAGCAAGCAAGCGGGCAGCGCGCGCCGGATGCGTCCGATCTGCGCGTATTCCCGCGCAGCGGTGCACGACACTGTGTGAAAAATTGCATTGCCGGTTGTCAGAGGCGCCGCCTAAGGTGAATCCGCGCGCATCACCGGCCCCCGGCACCCCGGCGGGACCGCGGCGCTCCTGACCACCTGCGAAAGGCATGATCGTGCCCGAGAACCATCCGGAAAGCCCCGCCACCACCGTGTCGGCGCCGGACGGAGCGCCCGCGGTCCCCGCGCATGGCGAGACCCTGCCCGTGCCCGGGCCGGACGTCGTCGCAGCGCCCCAGAGTGGCAAGACCCCGCCCGTGCTGCACTGGCTCGTGGCCGCGACGTTCATCGTCATCCTCAACGAGACCATCATGATGAACGCGCTGCCACAGCTCATGGAGGTCTTCCAGGTCACCGAGCGCACCGTGCAATGGCTGTCGGCGGCCTTCATGCTCACCATGGCCATCGTCATCCCCACCACCGGCTGGTACCTGCAGCGCGTCACCACCCGCACCGCGTTCGTCTCCGCGATGTCGGTATTCCTCGCCGGCACCGCCATCGCCGCCGCGGCACCGATCTTCGAGGTCCTCCTGCTCGGCCGCATCGTGCAAGCCATCGGCACCGCCGTCATGCTGCCCCTGCTGATGACGACCCTCATGACCGTGGTCCCCGAGCATGACCGCGGCCGCGTCATGGGCAACGTGATGCTTGCGATCTCCGTGGCCCCCGCGATGGGCCCGGCCGTCTCGGGCCTGCTCCTTGCTGTCGGCTCGTGGCGCCTCATCTTCATCGTCGTGCTGCCCATCACCGTCGCCATCATCATCGCGGGGCTGCGCTACCTCATGAACGTCGGAGAGAACGAGAGCGGACCGCTCGACCGTCTCAGCGTCATCCTCGCGGCCCTCGGGTTTGGCATCACCGTGTACGGGCTCAGCGAGATGGGCGCGGACGAGCCCGGGCTGAACCCGGCCATCACCATCGCTCTCGGGCTGGTCGGCATCGGGCTGTTCGCCGCGCGCCAGATCCAGCTCCAGCGCACCGGAGCGCCCCTGCTCGACCTGCGCACCCTCACGCACCGCACCTATGCCCTCGCCCTCGGCCTGATGGCAGTCGGCTTCATGGCGATGATCGCCGCAATGGTGCTGTTCCCGCTGTTCCTGCAGAACGCCCGCGGGCTCAGCGCGCTGCAAACCGGCCTGCTCATGATGCCCGGCGGGCTCGCGATGGGCCTGCTCGGGCCCACCGTCGGGCGCGTGTTCGACAAGTACGGCGCACGGTTCCTGATCGTGCCCGGGGCCATCGGCACCCTCGTCGGGCTCACCATCCTTGCGCGAATGAGCCTCACCATGCCGCTGTGGGTGGTCCTGGGCGCGCACGTGCTGCTGATGGTGTCGCTCGCCGCGGTGTTCACGCCGGTGTTCACCCTTGGGCTCAGTGCCGTGCCCCCGCACCTGTACTCGCACGGCAGTTCCCTGCTCGCGACGCTGCAGCAGGTCGCCGCCGCCATGGGCACCGCCATCGTCATCACCGTGATGGCCGCCCGCGCCCGCGTCCTCGAGTCCGCCGGGGCAAGCGACATCGACGCCCTCGTCGGTGGCATGCAATGGGCATTCGGCGTCGGTGCCATCCTGGGCGTGGTCATGGTCGTGGTCGCGTTCTTCTTGCCGCATCGGCCCGATGGGTTCGGTGAGGAGGAAGCTGGCACGCGGGCAGTCGCGGGGCAGCACTAGCACCTCCGCGCGGGGGGCTCGGTCGCGCCGGGGGCCCGCTCGCGCCGGGGGCCCGCTCGCGCCGGGGGCCCGCTCGGAAGTGTTCACTTTTGCACCCTCTGGCGCGCCGCCGAGGGTGCAAAAGCGCACAGAAGTGGAGCAGCGAGAGCCGGCCCGCGCCGCGCCAGGCCCGCGCCAGCCCGCGCCAGGCCCGCGCCGCGTCAGAACAGGCTGCGGGGCCGGATCGCGTTCGCGAGGTCGATGAGCCGGTAGCGATGCCGCCGCTCCGGGGCATTGCGGGCGAGCACCCGCAGGGCACGCTCGGTGCTGCCACGCAGGCCCTCCTCCGAGAGGGAGACACCCAGGAACGGCTCGGGATAGCGGGCGCGCTGCCCGGACCGTATCCAGTCGAGCGCCACGCCGAGCACCACGACGCGCATCTGGAGGGCCCGGCGCTCGGTCTCGGGCACCATCTCGACCCGTCGGGCGGCCTCGCGGAGCTCGTTCTCGGTGATGTCCTCGACGGGCCTGCCGCCGATGAGCGCCATGACGCTGGAGAGCCGCGCGATGTGGTAGTGGCGGGAGCTCAGCGGCACCTGGTCGAGCGCCCGCACCCCACCCGTCCGGTTGCCGGCGTGCACGAGCTGCCGAGCGAGCCCGCACGCGGCGCTGATGATGTTGTGATCGGTGCGCCAGACCGTCCGGTAGTACTTCTCGGCGAACTTGTGCCAGGTGAGGTCGTCGTCGGTCTCCCAGTGATCCAGGATGAGCTCGGCGGTGGCCGCGAGCGCGACCTTGGGCGCGGATTCGCCGGGGAGCGCGGTGAGGACCGTCTCGAAATGGTTGAAGGCTTGCTCGAACTCGCCGAGCAGCAGCTCGGTGAACGCGCTGTACCAGTCGAGCCGCCAGTGCTGCTGGTCCGCGCGCAGCCTCCGCAGGATCCGTTCGGCATGCTCGGGCTCCTCGAGGTCGAGGTGGGCCCGGACCTCCGCGAGCGGGATGGCAAGGCTCTTGTCGAGGACATGCTTGGCCTCGGCGTCGCCGCTGGTGGTGGTCTCGCGGATCTTGCGGATGGAGTCCAGGATCTCATTGGGCTCGCTCGATGCGGTCGCCGTGAGCAGGCTCGCGGCCGGATCCAGCGGGTCGATGAGGGGAATCGGCAGCGCCGCTACGATCTCGCGGGCCTCCATGTGCATGTCGCGCATGTGCCCGTCGATGTAGACATCGGTCTGGCGTACGGCCTGGTCGGTGCCGAAGGTGGTGCGCTGCGGGGAGAACACGGTGGACATGCCCGGATGGGGCTCGCCCCGCTTGTGGGCGAGGACTTCCCGCAGGACGCCGCCGAGCTGGCTGGACATCTCGTCGGCCGAGGCGAACCGCAGGTTGTGGTCGGGGTGGGTGGCGCGCAGCAGCGCGCGATAGAAGAACTCGTGCTCCCGGTAGATGGGCTCGGCATCGGGGCTGGGCAGGCCGGGCTTGTAGACCCCGTCCTCGGAGGGCAGGCGAGCGGTGAGCACGGCGAGCGTGCGGCCCACGGTGTAGATGTCCGAGGCGACGGTGGGGCCGGTTTGCGCGAGCTCGGGGGCCTGGAACCCGGGGGTGCCGAAGATGTAGCCGAAGCTCTCGAGCGAGGCGACGGCACCGAGGTCGATGAGCTTGATGCCCTCGTCGGTGATCATCACGTTCTCGGGCTTCAGATCGTTGTAGGCGAGCCCGGTGGCATGGAGGTAGGACAGGGCCTTGAGCGTTTCCTGCACGAGCACGATCGCTTGCTCGATGGGCAGGCAAGCGCTGGTATCCCCGAGGTCCCTGCGCCGGTTGTGGACGAGGTGGCGCAGCGTGGTGCCGCCCACGTACTCCATCACGATGTAGCCGACCGGGTTGCCCTCGCGATTGATGTGCTCGACGAAGTTGTAGATCTTCACGATGCTCGGGTGCGAGACCTCCGCGAGGAACCGGCGCTCGGCCATCGCCACGGCCTGGGCCTTCGCGTCGCCGGATTGGAGCAGGCCCTTGAGCACCACCCAGCGGTCCTCGACGTTGTGATCGATCGCGAGGTAGATCCAGCCGAGTCCGCCGTGGGCTAGGCAGCCGCGGACCTCGTACTGCCCGGCCACGAGGTCGCCGGGGCGCAGCAGCGGCGTGAACCAGTACGGCGTGCCGCAGTTGCTGCATACCCCGTCCGGCTCGCCAGGACCGTTGGGGCCGGACCTGCCCACCGGCTGCTGGCACTTCTTGCAGAATCGCTTGCTCTCGGGCACCGCGGGATCGGTGAGGATCGCGGAGACCGGGTCGATGGGCGGTACGCGCGGGATCGGCACGAGGCCAGCGCCAAGCCGCTGGTGCGGCCCACTGCGGGTGCGCACGTACCGGCCACCGGTGCGGCCACTGGACGGACTGCCGCCGGAGGACGCGCGGCCCTGCGGCCCGGTAGAGCTGGCCCCGGAGGTTGCTACCGGATCCGTGCCGCTGCCCCCGGAGCGGGATTCGCCGGTGCTGGTGCCCTCGGAGTCGGCGAACGGATCGAACGGGACCGCGTCGGTATCGGCGCCCTCGGTGCTCGCCATTCCCGTGGTGGCCATCCCTGTCGTGGCTGGCCCGGTTTCCGCCATGCCAGTGGCCACCATCTCCGTATCAGCGGATTCGGTGGCGTCGTCGGCGGGATCGTCGGGCGTCTGGGAGTTCATGGGTGCATCCCCTGCGGTTTCCGTCGGTGGCATGGCGCGCGGCTCAATCCCGGTAGCGGGCGGGAGGGGGCCCCGGGGACGGTCCCAGCACGGAGAGCCATCGCTGGTAGAGCTCGTTCCAGGTGCCATCCTGCCGGATCCGCTCCAGCGTTCCATTGACGAATCGCACCAGGTCCGGATTGTCGAGGTTCACGCCCACCCCATAGGGCTCCGAGCTGAGGAAGCCACCCACGATCTCCAGGTAGGGATCCTGCGCCTTGAGCCCGCCCAGGATCGAGTCATCGGTGGAGATGGCGTCGGCTTGCTGCTGCTGCAGCGCCACCAGGCAGTCCGCCCATGCCGGGACACCGAGGATGCGCGCGTCCGGAGCGAGCCGCTGCAGCCGGGCCAGGGAGGTGGTGCCCTTGGTGGCGCATACCGTGCGATCAGCGAGATCCTCCGCGCTGCTGATCCCGGACCCGCTCACGGTCAGGATCCGCTGGTACGCCTGGAAGTACGCGGTGGAGAAGTGGACGAGCTCGCGCCGCTCGCAAGTGATCGTCATCGTCTTCACGACGATGTCCACGCGTGAATCCTGCAACGCGGGGATGCGCTGAGCCGAGGTGAGGATCTCGAACTCGATGCGATCGGGATCGCCGAAGA
This sequence comes from Lolliginicoccus lacisalsi, assembly GCF_014841105.1. Classification (GTDB taxonomy): domain Bacteria; phylum Actinomycetota; class Actinomycetes; order Mycobacteriales; family Mycobacteriaceae; genus Lolliginicoccus; species Lolliginicoccus lacisalsi. The sequence continues at coordinate 41,104 of NZ_JACYWE010000008.1, read as the reverse complement.
TATCGCGGGCGATCTCGCGGGCGATATCGACATCGAAGCCCACGAGGTCGCCGGTGAGCGGATCGCGGAAGCTGAACAGGTTGCTGCCGGCGTCGAGGCCGACGATCAACCGGCCCCGCTCGAAGATCTCGGCCACGGTGTTCTCCGGCGGCAGCTCGCCCGGGGGCGGATTGGGGCCATCGGGGCGCAGGCTTGCTGTCGGATCGCAGTCCAGGGTCGGCGGGGGATCGAGCTCCGCGGGCTGCGGGATCTGCTCGGCACCGGCGGGCATGGGAAGCGGGGGATACGTCGGGGGGACTCCGGGCAGGTCATCAGGCACCGCGCACCCGGCGACGAGCCCGGTGCACAGCAGCGCGGCAGCTAAGAAGCGGCCCGCCAAAGCTGCACGGGGCCGAGGGATCCCTGCTCGCCGGATCATTGGTACTCCCTCAGCCGCGGCCACACCCCGCCCGCTATCGCCAGGCTCGCGAGCACCGACAGCGCCATCACGCCACCCGCGGCGAACGCGAGGGCGGTGCGGGCCCGCGTGATCGAGGTGCGCAGCTCGGCGCGGGTGGCGGCAATGCCATCCTGCAAGGCCTCGTCGAGCCGTGCGAACTGAGCGGTGGAATCCTCCTCGCCGGCGCCGACCGCGATGCGTGCCGCTCCCAGGTGATCGCCGGCCGCGTACAGGTCGGCCATTCGTTGATGCGCGTCCTGCCAGCCCTCCTGGGCGGCTATCGCGGTCTCGATCGCGCGCGTGCCTACGGTCACTCGCTCATCCTGCTGCAGCTCGGTGAGCTTCGCGGATAGCCGCTCGGAAGCGTCGGAGAATCCCTGCTCGATATCGCCGGACTCGCCGCGCCGGGCCAGCCCGAGCGTCTCGTCGGCCCGCGCCTGCTGCGCCAGGATGCGCGAGGTGGCGAGGGTGTCGAGCGGCCGCACCCCCTCGTCGAGGGCATGGTTGGCCTCGGCCCGGGAGAACAGTCCCACCACGAGCAGCCAGAGCAGCACCAGCGTCATGATGAGCGACGCGAAGACCCACCCCAGGTTGAGGGTGCGCTGCGTCTTGCGCGCCAGCCGCACCTGCGCCGCAGCGAGGACGACGACCACGAGCAGCACGGTCGCCATGGCCGCCCAGGGGGGATGCACGAATCGACCGTGCGATTCCGCCACCCGCTGCGCTTGCGTCCGGTAGAGCTCCTCCGAGATCGGCAGCACCCGGGCGCGCATCATCTGCGAGGCCTCGTTCAAGTACGCGGCGCCCACCGGGTTGCCGACCCTGTTGTTCGCGCGCGCGCTCTCCACCAGGCCCGCGTACATCGGCAGGTGCATCGAGATCTCGGCGAGCATGCGCTGCGCGTTCCCGTCGCCATCGCCCACTTGGGAGGACGCGTTCACCAACGATCGGGAGGCATCAAAGTTGGCCCCGAGGTAGCGGGCGCGCAGATCCTCCGGCTCGATGCCGCCGAACACGAATGCCGTGCTCGCCGCCGCATCAGCGATCGACAGGGCCGAGTACAGCTCCAGCGAGGAGCTCGCGATCGGCTCGGTGCTCGCGATCAGGGTGTCGAGCTGGTCCTGCCGCGAGCTGATCGACGATGCGGTCACCGCCCCCGCCCCAAGGCACAGCATGATCAGCGCGAGCGCCGCGATCACCAGCTTGCCAGGGCTCGACAGGGCCAGGTCCGAGGCGGCGCTGGCCTGGTTGGGGTAGTACTTGGCGTACTTGCGGGAGAGGGGCTTCCGTGCCCGCGGCATCAACCATTCAGGCTCGTCCCCGCCCGAAGGCGGCGCGGCGGAGGGATCGATCCCGAACCGGTTGAAGCCGAACGAGGCCGGTTCGTGCTTCTGCGCGCCCGTGGTCCTGGGCATCGCTCCACACCTCCCCATCAGCTCGCACCATGCGTCCGGTGCATCGGTCGCGTGGCATACGACTAGTCCTCAACTACTCATCTTCCACGGTGTGCTCTGCATTACTCGTGGCGGGGGGTGTGTCGTGATCGTCACCGATTCGTGACAAACAACTATCCTGGGGCTGGCAACCACCAAGGACAGCGAGGTTCCCCGATGCGCGGCGACGGCGATGGCTGGGTAGTCGGCGCTCGAGGCGCGCGCAGATGGGGCAAGCACGGGGCTGCGGGACTCCTGCTGCGCTGCCCCGACGAGCAGGGCGAGCCCACCGTCCTGCTGCAGCATCGCGCCCACTGGTGCCACCACGGCGATACGTGGGGCCTGCCGGGCGGTGCCCGCGACAGCCATGAGACGCCGATCCGGGCGGCGCTGCGCGAGGCGCGCGAGGAGACCGGGATCCCGGCGCACGAGGTGCGGGTCCGGGAGTCGCGGGCAACCCCCTTCGAGGACACGGGCTGGGAATACACCACCGTTGTGGCCGACATCGCCACCCGGCCAGGCACCACGCCGAACGCCGAGGGCATCGAGCTGCGCTGGGTGCCCGAGCACGAGGTGGCGGGCTATCCGCTGCACCCGGGCCTCGCCGCGGCATGGCCGGTGTTGCAGCTCGAGCAGGTGCGCGTCATCGTCGACACCGCGAACGTCGTGGGCAGCCGGGCAAATGGCTGGTGGCGCGACCGCGCCGCGGCGACGCGCGCCCTCGCTGAGGAGATCGCCGAGTCGCTCCCCATCACGTGCCCGCTCCCCGAGGACCGCTACGGCTGGATCAACCACATCGAGATGGTGCTCGAGGGCAGGGCGCGCGTCACCGGCGAGGAGTCCACGCAACCGGCGGGCATCACCTTCCATCAGGCCCCGGGAAGCGGGGACGACCACATCGTGGAGCTTGCGCGGCAGGAAGACGTCCCGCGCACCGTCGTGATCACCGCGGACCGCGGGCTGAAGGAGCGACTACCCCGCGCCGCCGCAGCATGGGGGCCCAAGCGATTGCTGGGCTGGTTGCCCTGAGCCCGTCCGCCCCGCCTACCCGAGCGGGGGCAGGGCAGCCTTGAGCCGCGCCGCGGCAGCCCGGGGATCCGGCGCCTCGGTGATGGCCCGCACCACGACGATGCGGCGCGCCCCATGCCCGACGACTTGGCCGACGTTGTCCTCGCTGATACCGCCGATCGCGAACCACGGCCGCGCCGGGCGCAGGTCAGCAGCCACATGCACGAGCCCGAGGCCTGCCGCCGGCCTATCCGGCTTGGTGGGGGTGGGCCAGCATGGCCCGGCGCAGAAGTAATCCACGTCCTCCTCGCGGGCGGCATCGGCAGCCTGCTCGGCATCATGGGTGGATCGGCCGATCACTACACGGTCGCCCACGATGGCGCGGGCATAGTGCACGGGCAGGTCGCGCTGCCCGAGATGCAGCACATCCGCGCGCGCGGCCGCCGCGATATCGGCCCGGTCGTTCACCGCGACCAGGGCGCCATGCCGATGCGCGGCCGCTGACAGCACCGCGAGCGCAGCGAGCTCGTCGCGCGCCTCGAGCGGGCCGAACCGCCGCTCGCCCTCGGAGCCCTTGTCCCGCAACTGGATTACATCCACCCCACCGGCGAGGGCTGCCTCGGCGAGCTCGGCGAGGTCACCACGCTCGCGGCGCGCATCGGTGCATAGATAGAGCTGGGCGGCGTGGAGACGGTCGCGTGGCGATTGCACACCAGTGACCGTATCGGGCTACCGTAAAGATGTCACCCATGGTTCGCGCGGGAGCTCCGGTCCGGGAGCTGAGAGGGAGCACGCCGCTCCGACCGTCATACCTGATCCAGGTAATGCTGGCGCAGGGAGTTGGAGGATTTCTGTGATGCCCGACGTCACCGAGCGTTGCTCCGTCGCGGTCATCGGCGGGGGAGTGATCGGATCAACCGTCGCCTGGACCCTCGCCGAGGCTGGTCATCGCGTCACGCTCTACACCGATCGTGCCGTCGAGCAATCCACGACGTGGGTCGCGGGCGGGATGCTCGCGCCCTGGAGCGAGGCATGGCCCGGCGATAGCGGCCTCCTCGATCTGTCGCTGGCCTCGATGCGCGCCTGGCCGGGCTTCGCCGCGCGCCTCGAGCAGGACGAGCACCGCGTCATCACCGCGCGGGGCTCCCTGGCCGTCGCCGCCGATGAGGGGGATGTGGCTGACCTGCACCGGGTCATGGCCTGGCTCGAGGCGCGCGGCGAGCCCGTCGCGCCCCTGTCACGCCGCGAGGCCCGGGCGCTCGAACCGGGCCTCGCCGCTGGACTGCGCCCGGTGTTCCAGGTGCAGGACGAGCTCGCCGTCGACAATCGCGCCACGCTGCTCGCGCTCAGGGAGCTCGCCGTGAGGGCGGGCGCGACCATCGAGCAACGCCGCATCAGTTCCCTCGCCAGCCTTCCCCAGGACCAGGTCGTCGTCGCGGCGGGCCCCTGGACCAGCGAGCTCCTGCCCGCGCTGCGCGTCCGTCCCGTCAAGGGCGAGATCATGCGGCTAGCGCGCCGATCCTTCAGTGCCCCACCGCCCCGCCGCATCGTGCGCGGCTGGGTGCGCGGGCGGCACGTCTACCTCGTGCCGCGCCCCGACGGCATGGTCGTCGGCGCCACGCAGCACGAGGCAGGGTTCGACACCACCGTCACCGCAGGGGGAGTCCGTGATCTCCTCGCCGACGCCGAGGCGGTGTTCCCCGGCGTCGCCGACTACGCCATCACCGACATGTCAGCCGGTTTGCGCCCCGTCACCCCCGACAACATCCCGCTGATCGGACGCGTCGATGACCGTACCCTGGTCGCAGCGGGGCACGGCCGCAACGGAATGCTGCTCGCGCCCCTGACAGGCAGCGCCATACTCGCCGAGCTCGACGGCCAGCCCCTCGCCGAGGCGGCCGCCGCACACCCCAGGAGGTTCGCATGAGCACCACCACCACGATCGAGGCCCGCGTCAATGGCGAATGGCGCGCCATGCCACGAGGCAGCACCCTGCACGACCTGCTTGGCATCCTCGGACTGCCAGCGAAAGGCATCGCCATCGCCGCGAGGGGCGACATCGTCCCCGCCGACCAGTGGGACAGCCACACCGTCGAGGCCGGGGACGCCATCGAGATCGTCACGGCGGTCCAAGGTGGATGATCCCCTCGTCCTCGCCGGCACCACTCTCGGATCCCGACTGATCACCGGGACCGGGGGAGCGAGCAACCTCGATGTGCGCGCCGACGCCCTCGTCGCCTCCGGAACCGAGCTCACCACCGTCTCGATCCGGCGCGCCAACCTCGTAGCCGGTGACGGCACCCTCGCCCTCCTCGAGCGGCTCGGCATCCGCGCCCTGCCCAACACGGCCGGATGCCGCACCAGCGCCGAAGCAGTGCTCGTCGCCAAGCTCGCGCGGGAGGCGCTCGGCACCAGCTGGATCAAGCTGGAGGTCATCGCCGACGACCGCACCTTGCTGCCCGATCCCGTGGAGCTCCTCGACGCCGCCGAGCAGCTCGTCGACGACGGGTTCACCGTCCTGCCCTACACCAACGACGATCCCGCGCTCGCCCGCAAGCTCGAGGACGCCGGATGCGCCGCGGTGATGCCCCTTGGCTCGCCCATCGGGACCGGGCTGGGCATCAACAACCCCCACAACATCGCCATGATCGTCGAGCAAGCGCGGGTGCCCGTGATCCTCGACGCCGGCATCGGCACCGCCAGTGATGCGGCGCTGGCGATGGAGCTCGGCTGCGATGCGGTACTGCTGGCCACCGCGGTCACTCGTGCCACCGACCCCGTGCGGATGGCCACCGCCATGGCGCACGCGGTGCGGGCTGGCCGCCTGGCCCGGCTCGCCGGAAGGATCCCCAAGCGGCAATGGGCCCAGGCGTCCTCGCCGCGGCCGGACCACCCCGATGCCTGCTGAGGGGATACCCGGGGCCCGCGGGGGAGCATGTCATACCTAGGTATGACTCAGGTCCAGACTTCCGGACGATGTGCACGCCATGAGAGGTAGGGCAGAGTAGTGACCATGATCCAAGTACGCGGCCTGACCAAGGCATACGGACCGACGAAGGCAGTGGACAACCTGACCTTCGACGTCCGCCCTGGCATCGTGACCGGCTTCCTCGGCCCCAACGGCGCCGGCAAGTCCACCACCATGCGCATGATCCTGGGGCTCGACCGGCCGACCGCCGGAACCGCCACCATCAACGGCAAGAAGTACACCGAGCTGCACCAGCCCCTCCAGCACGTGGGCGCGCTGCTCGACGCGAAGTGGGTGCACCCCAACCGCTCGGCCCGCAGCCACCTGCGCTGGATGGCCGCGAGCAACGGAATCCCCACCAAGCGCGTCGACGAGGTCCTCGAGCTCGTCGGGCTGACCGCCGTGGCGAAGAAGAAGGCCGGTGGGTTCTCGCTCGGCATGTCGCAGCGACTCGGACTCGCAGCCACCCTCCTCGGCGACCCCGAGGTCCTGCTCTTCGACGAGCCCGTCAACGGCCTCGACCCCGAGGGCATCCGCTGGATCCGCCTGTTCATGCAGCGCCTGGCCGCGGAAGGCCGCACCGTCATGGTGTCGAGCCACATGCTCTCCGAGATGGCGCAGACCGCCGAGCACCTCATCGTCATCGGCAAGGGGCAGCTCATCGCCGACACCTCGGTGCAGGAGTTCGTCGATCGCGCCTCGGGCGCCACCGTCAAGATCCGCACCCCGCAGCTCGATACCCTGCGCACCGCCCTGACCAGCCAGGGCCTCACCGTGCGGGAGGACGGCACGGGCGAGTCCTCGCTGCTCGTGGTCGGCACCACCACCGACGCGGTCGGCGAGATCGCCGCGGCAAATCGCATCACCGTCCACGAGCTCGCCGCCCAGCGCGGATCGCTCGAGGAAGCCTTCATGAAACTCACCGGCGATTCCGTGGAGTACCACGGCGCTGGATTCAATACAGAAGGAGGGAACAACTGATGGGCGTCCTCGCAGCAGAGCGCATCAAGCTCACCTCGGTCAAGTCCCCCTGGTGGTGCAGCGGCATCGTCGTCGTGCTGGGCCTCGGCCTCGCCGCGCTCTTCGCCGCCACCACCCGATCAACCTTCGAGAGCGCGAGCAACGAAGGTGTGACTGCGCCGCCCATGACGGCCTTCGAGGCCACCATCGGCGTGCAGCAGATCGGCGTCATGGTGCTCATGGTGCTCGCGGCCCTCGTTGTCACCAGCGAGTACCGCTTCGGCGTCATCCGCAACACCTTCATGGCCAGCAACAACCGCACCGCCGTGCTGCTCGCCAAGGCCGGCATCGCCGCGCTCTGGTCCGCCGTGCTCACCACGGTCCTCGCTGCCGCCGCCATCGTTCTCGCCCGCGTCATCGCTGGCCCCGAGGTTGGCGCCAACCTGACCTTCAGCAATGGCGACACCTTCCGCGTGCTGTACACGGTGCCGATCTACGCTGCTCTCGCTGCCATCCTCGCGGTTGGTGTCGGCGCGCTCGTCCGGCAGACCGCCGGAGCCGTGACGATCCTCCTCCTGTGGCCGCTGCTTCTCGAGAACATCGCCTCGGTCCTGCCGAAGATCGGTGAGCACATCGCGCCGTTCCTGCCGTTCCTCAACGCCAGCTACTTCCTCGCCGGTGACAACGGGATGTCCGCGGGGCTGCCCGTGGACTTCTTCCACTGGGGGCCCTGGGCGGCGATCGTGTACTTCGGCCTCGTTGCCGGCAGCATCTTCGGGCTCAGCGTCCTGGTCGTCAACAAGCGCGACGCCTGACGGCCCATGAAGGCTTGTGATTGCTAGTCGGGAGCAATCACAAGAACCGAACTCCGGGGTGGTGGTGCGCCCCGTCGAGATCGGACACGACAGCCCGGTGCCTCCCCATTGGCACCGGGTTGTCGCACGTTGTGGGGCCGACTGACGGGCCGGGCGGGCAAACGCGATAGAAACCGCGAGAATCTCGGCGCCGTTTCTATCGCGTTTGGCAGTTTCCAGTGCTTCTGCGGGAGGCGCGCTCAAGCACCGCCCAGCCGCCACAGCGGCGAGACGGGTCCGTGGCCTCGGCCGAGGGGGTAGGCCGCGCGCAGGCACTCGGTGACCCACCGCTTGGCGTACCCCACCGCTCCGGGCATGTTGACGCCGTGCGCGAGGGCGCAGGTGATCGCGGCGGCGAGGGTGTCGCCACCGCCGTGATCGTGGCCGGTCGCGATCCGCTCCACGGTGTACTCGTGCTCGTTGGTGCCTTCGGTGAGCAGGTCCGTGCTGCTGGGGGATTCGCGCAGGTGCCCGCCCTTGATGAGTGCCCAGCTTGCGCCGAGGTCGAGGAACGCGTGCGCGGCGGCGCGCTGGCTAGCTGCGTCGATCACCTCGATGCCCGTGATCAGACGAACCTCATCGAGATTGGGCGTGACGAGGGTCGCGCGCGGGACAAGTTGCTCCCGCACGGCGTCGAGCGCGTCGGCGCGCAGGAGAGGATCGCCGTGCATCGATGCTGCCACCGGGTCGACGACGAGCGGGATGGTGTCGTCGGCGCCGATGCCGAGGCGCGCGCACGTGGCGACCACAGCCTCGATGATCTCGGCGCTCGCCAGCATCCCCGTTTTTGCCGCGAGCACGCCGATGTCGGTGACGACGGATTCGATCTGCGCGGCCACGGTCTCCGGCGGAATGGTGTGCACCCCGGTGACGCCGACGGAGTTCTGCACCGTCACGGCGGTGATGGCGACGCAGCCATGCACGCCGGTGAGCGCGAAGGTGCGCATGTCCGCCTGGATGCCTGCCCCTCCGCCTGAGTCCGACCCGGCGATGGTGAGCGCCCGCGCCGGAGTGCTGCCCGGCGCGGGCGGGGGGAGCAGCCAGTCCATCAATTCGTGGTGAGCGGCAGGTAGACCTGGTTGCCGTGGTCGGCGAACTCCGCGGACTTCTCGGCCATTCCCTGGGCGAGCACCCGGTCGATGTCCTCCTGGGTGTTCATGCCGTTGCGCTCCGCGTACTCGCGCACGTCGGCGGAGATGCGCATGGAGCAGAACTTCGGCCCGCACATGGAGCAGAAGTGGGCAGTCTTGGCGGGCTCGGCGGGCAGGGTCTCGTCGTGGTACTCGCGGGCCGGGTCGGGGTCGAGCGAGAGGTTGAACTGGTCGGTCCAGCGGAACTCGAACCGGGCGCGGGAGAGGGCATCGTCGCGCTCTTGCGCGCGCGGGTGGCCCTTGGCGAGGTCGGCGGAGTGGGCGGCGATCTTGTAGGCGATCACGCCCTGCTTCACGTCGTCGCGGTTGGGCAGCCCGGGGTGCTCCTTCGGCGTGACGTAGCACAGCATGGCAGTGCCAGCCTTCGCGATGATCGCCGCGCCGATGGCGGAGGTGATGTGGTCATACGCGGGGGCGATGTCGGTGGCGAGCGGGCCGAGGGTGTAGAACGGCGCTTCCTCGCACAGTTCCTCCTCGAGCCGCACGTTCTCCACGATCTTGTGCATCGGCACGTGGCCGGGCCCCTCGATCATCACCTGCACGCCGTGGGACTTCGCAATCGTGGTCAGTTCGCCGAGGGTGCGCAGCTCCGCGAACTGTGCATCGTCGTTGGCATCCGCGATCGACCCGGGGCGCAGGCCGTCACCGAGGGAGAAGGTGACGTCGTACTCGCGGAAGATCTCGCACAGCTCCCGGAAGTGCGTGTACAGGAACGATTCCTGGTGGTGCGCGAGGCACCAGGCGGCCATGATGGAGCCGCCGCGCGAGACGATGCCGGTGACGCGCTTGGCGGTCAGCGGGATGTAGCGCAGCAGCACGCCCGCGTGGACGGTCATGTAGTCCACGCCCTGCTCGCACTGCTCGATGATGGTCTCGCGGTAGATCTCCCAGTTGAGCTTGGTGGGGTCGCCCTTGACCTTCTCCAGTGCCTGGTAGATGGGCACGGTGCCGACGGGCACGGGGGAGCTGCGCAGGATCCACTCACGGGTCTCGTGGATGTTCTTGCCGGTGGAGAGATCCATGATCGTATCGGCGCCCCAGCGGGTGGCCCACACCATCTTCTCCACCTCTTCGCCGATGGACGAGGTGACGGCGCTGTTGCCGATGTTGCCGTTGATCTTCACCGAGAACGCCTTGCCGATGATCATCGGCTCGATCTCGGGATGCTTGTGGTTGGCGCAGATGACGGCGCGGCCGCGCGCCACCTCATCGCGCACCAGCTCGGGGGAAACGCTCTCGCGGGCAGCGGTGAAGCGCATCTCGTCGGTGATGATCCCGGCGCGCGCCCAGGCGAGCTGCGTGGATGCGCCATCGATCGGAGCGGGCTTGGTCCAGCTGTCGCGAGCGCGCGGAAGACCCTGCTCGATGTCGATGGTCGCGCTGGTATCGGTGTATGGCCCGGAGGTGTCGTACAGGTCGAGATGCTCGCCATTGGTGAGGTGGACCCGCCGCATGGGAACGCGCAGGCCCGGCGCTCCGGGGACCTCGACATAGATCTTGCTGCTGCCGGAGATGGGGCCCGTGGTGATGGCCTGCTCGGCAGGATTGTGGACAGATGAAAGCGTCACGATGGACGTCCCTCCCTACGCCGGCATTATCCGGTCAGGTTCATACGGTCGACAGCCCTAGCTGTCCTCTCAGCCCGCTGGTGCGAGCCCCCGTGGAGATGTGGTGTGGCTGGATGAAGTTGTGGCCCTCACCATAGCGGAGTGGCTGCTCGCGCGCAGGCGGGTGGTGCGCGGGAATGCCTCATGGGGCCAGCCCGCGGCGGCGTGCCACGACGGGGGCGACGGCGATCGCGGGCATAGACTGGTGCTCCAAGCACGAGCGCGGGAGGAAGACCATGGCATCCCACGAGGATCAGGCCCACGAGGACCGGGCGCGCGGAGATCACGCTCGGATCGACGTGATCGACAATCAGTCACGCTCGCGGTACGAGATCTGGGTCGATGGGGATTTCGCCGGGCTCGAGGGCTACGAGATCGACGACGATGGCGTGATCACCTTGCTGCACACGATCATCGACGAGGCCTACAGCAGGCAGGGGTATGCGCGGGCAATGGTGCGGGCGATCCTCGAGGGGATGCGCTCGCGGCAGCAGTCCTTCCGCCCCGTGTGCTCGTACGTGCAGAGCTTCCTCGACCGTTTCCCGGAGTACCGGGAGCTAGTCGCCTCGTAGCGCTGGGTGACTCATCCCTGGCCCGCAGGCCCCTGTCACCAGCCGGACTCTGCCTGTGGATCAGGCACCACCCTTGCCGGAAACCTGCCACCCCTATCCGCAGCGACCACCGATATTTCCGTGGCATGTGCGCACAACAGTGGTCGGTGGGGGCCAACGGTGGCAGCAGCACGGTGCGGCGGTGGATGTCGAGCGCGTGGGTGGCGTGATCTTCGGCTGGGGCGGCGCTGCCCTGGTGGACCTCGGCGCCTCGTCCCGCGGCCGGGCGCGCCAGGCCATGGTCGTCGGTGCATTCGTGCTGATCGTGGTCGGCCCGATGGTGTACGGCATCGCCAAGCCGTAGCGGCGGGGCCGGGCTCGTCCTGGCTCGTCAGAAGCCGCCAGGGTGCGCAAAACGACAGGTCCACCGCAAATTGCTGTCGCTTTTCGCACACTCGCGCCCAACCCCAACCCCAACCCCAACCCCAAGCCCAACCCCAACCCCAGCCCCCGCTTCCGAGCAGCGAGCTAGCGCGCGATATCCACCACGACGGGCGCGTGGTCGCTGGCACCCTTGCCCTTGCGCTCGTCACGGTCGATGTGCGCGTCGGTGATGCGCTCGGCGAGCGCGGGCGTAGTGAGGACGTGGTCGATGCGCATGCCCTGCCGCTTGGGGAACCGGAGCTGCGTGTAGTCCCAGTAGGTGTACACACCGGGGCCGGGGGCCAGGGGCCGCACGACGTCCTGGTAGCCGATCTCGGTGAAGCGGGCGAACGCGTCGCGCTCGGGCGCGGAGACGTGCGTGGCTCCCTCGAACACGGCGATGTCCCAGACATCCTCGTCGAGCGGGGCGATGTTCCAGTCGCCGGTCAGGGCGATGCTCGCGGTCGGGTCATCTGCGAGCCATTGCTCGGCATTGCGGGCGAGGGCGGCGAGCCATTCGAGCTTGTACGGGTAGTGCGGGTCCTCGAGGGTGCGCCCGTTGGGCACGTACAGGCTCCACCAGGTGATCCCCGCGCACGTCGCGGCGATGGCGCGGGGCTCGACGGATTCGGTGCCCTGCCATTCGGGCTGGCCGGGGAAGCCGATCTGGACGTCGTCGAGCCCGATGCGGGAGAGGATCGCGACGCCGTTCCACTGGTTGGCGCCGTGGTGGGAGACCTCGTAGCCCAGCTCGGTGAAGCGCTCGGCAGGGAACTGGTCGTCCCGGCACTTGGTCTCCTGGATGGCGAGCACATCGGTGCCAGTCTTCTCCAGCCAGGCGCAGATGCGGTCGACGCGAGCGCGGGCGGAGTTGACGTTCCAGGTGGCGAAGCGGAGCGAGTCTGTCACGGGGGTTCCCTCAGTCGTCGTGGCCGAATGGGTCGGGTACTTCGCCGGGTGTCCAGGAGAGCCCTGGCACGCCCCAGCCGTTGCGCTTCACCGTCTTCTTCGCGGCGCGGGCGTTGCGGCCGATCAGGTGGTCGAGGTAGAGGAAGCCGTCGAGGTGCCCCACCTCATGCTGCAGGCAGCGGGCGAAGAGCCCGGTTCCGGAGATGTCCACCGGGTCGCCGTTGAGGTCGATGCCGGTGACGCGGGCCCATTCGGCGCGCCCGGTGGCGAACTGCTCGCCGGGCACGGACAGGCATCCCTCGAGATCATCATCGGGGTCGGGCATGGACTCCGGGATCTCGGAGGTCTCGAGCACGGGGTTGATCACCTCTCCCCGCCTGCGGAGGGTCTTGCCGAGGTCGTCGGTGGCCGGGCAGTCGTAGACGAACAGGCGGAGGTCGACGCCGATCTGGTTGGCGGCGAGGCCCACGCCGTGGGCGGCATCCATGGTGTCGTACATGTCCTGGACCAGTTCGGCGAGCTCCTGCGGGGGTTGCTCGACGATGCGGGTGGGTGTGTGCAGGACAGGATCGCCGACTACGCGGATCGGATGGATGGCCATGACAGCACAGATTACCTAGCGATGCCGGCAACCTTCGACTCGCCGTGGAGCGTAGCGAAAAACTGACAGTCATCGGTGGTTGAATGTGGTCTACGAAGGCTTGGATTGACGTCGGTTCCCACGAGGTGGCAGCCGGGGTCGCGGCAGGGCCGCTGCCCCGAGGGAATGGTGAGGCGAGGAGCGAGATGGACAGCGCCGCGGCACGCGATGAGCACGCAGCAGCACCGGAGGGCAACGTCGTGCCGATGCCGGGCCTCGCGGGCGATTCCCCCGTGCCCGAGGGCGACGGTGGCGGTGCGCCAGTCACGCCGGGCCCGGGCAGCGATTCCGCGCCAGGTGATTCCAGCGGCCTGAGCGAGCGTGACCTGGAGGTCCTTGCCTTCGAGCGACAGTGGTGGAAGTACGCCGGGGCGAAGGAGGAAGCGATCAAGAACCTCTTCGGCCTGTCCGCGACCCGGTACTACCAGTTGCTCAACACCCTGCTCGATCGGCCGGAGGCATTGCGGGCGGACCCGATGCTGGTCAAGCGGCTGCGGCGGCTGCGCTCGGGCAGGCAGAAGGCGCGCACCGCGCGTCGGCTGGGCATGAGGACAACCTAGTGGGGAGAAGCTGATGGGCAATCCGAATCCAGGCACGAGCACGCTGCCACTGCGCTCTTTCGCGTTCATGCTGATATCAGCCGCAGTGGTGTTCTTTGTCATCGGCGCGCTCGTGCTGCGGGAGCCAGGTGGTGGCAATGACGCGGCTTCCGCCTCCGCGACGAGCGCGGTCGGCTCCTCCGTTGCAGCCACGACTGCCGAGGACGCTGAGGACGAGGACGCCGCGCCCGGCGATGAGGCGCAGGCAGCGGCGGATCGCGAGGCCCAGCAGCAGGGCAGTGATCGCGGGACCGGCGAGCCCGCTGGTGATGATGACGCCAGCGGCGCAGCGGACGAGGACGGAACGGAGGCGGGCGCCGACGACGATGATGCCGCGGCCACGACCACCGAGCTGGCCCCGCCGCCCGCGACCGCCACCCAGGTGCACGTCCTCAACAACAGCACGGTCGCGGGCCTGGCAGCGCGTACCGCCGACACGCTGCGCGGAGCAGGCTGGCAGGTCGGTACCGTCGGCAACTTCAGCGAGACGGCCCTGGGCGCGACCACGGTGTTCTATGGATCGCCCGCCGAGCGCGCCCTGGCCGAGGAGATCGCCGCACAGATCGGTGCCCAGGTCTCCGCCCGCATCGGTGCGCTCGCGGGCCAGCCCAGCGGCATCGTCGTTGTCCTCACGGGATAGTTCGCCATCCGGTGCATCACCGGCGATGGCGTGCCGATATGCTGTGATGTGCGTTGATCGATCTCGATCCACCTCGTGGTTTGTCCAAAGGAGCTTTAGTGATGGCCTCACCTGCACGGCACTTCGTTCTCCGGCGGGGTTCCGCCTTGCGCAAGCCTGGGCTGGTCGCCGGCGCGCTCGCAGCGGGAGCGCTCGTGCTCAGTGGCTGCGCGGCCCCGTTCGAGGAGCCCAGTGACAGCACCGAGGAATACACCGCGCCGCCGGTCTGGACGGGTTCCCCCGCTCCAGCGGGCCACGGCGAGGACGACGACCACTCCGAGGACTCCTCGGAAGGCCCGTCCCGAACGGTGCGCACCACGTTGAACTCGGCCGACGGCACCTCCGTCGGCAACGTCACCATCAGCGAGAGCGCTGACCACCTCGAGATCCGTGTCGTCGTCGACGCCGACTCCGAGGTGTTGTCCCCGGGCTTCAAGGGCATGCACATCCACGAGTTCGGTGTGTGCGAGCCCGATAGCGAGGCCCCTGACGGCGACAGCACCGGTGACTTCCTCTCCGCTGGCGGGCACCTCCAGCTCGAGGGCGCGACCCACAGTGGCACCGGCATGAGCGGTGACCTCACCTCGCTGTACGTCCTCGAGGACGGGACCGGCGAGCTGGTCACCCTGACCGATCGGGTCACCATCGATGACCTCCTGATCGGCGAGGGCACCTCGATCATGATCCACGAGGGTCCTGATAACTTCGGCAACATCCCCGAGCGCTACACCGGCGGGGCCGAGCCCGATGAGCAGACCCGCAACACCGGCGATGCGGGCGGCCGGGTCGCCTGCGGCGTCATCCAGTAGCAACCAGCAAGCACCGAGGCCGCTGCCCTGCACAGGGCAGCGGCCTTGTGGTTCCATGCAGGAGTGGAACTCCGCTTCGCTGGATCGCCCCGCCCCACCCTCGGAGTGGAATGGGAGCTCGCGCTCGTCGACCGCCATGCCCGGGACCTCGCCGATCAGGCCGAGAAGGTATTCGAGCTGCTCGAGTCGCAGCACGGCATCATGCCCGGCACCCGCGTGCACAAGGAGTTCCTGCGCAACACCGTCGAGATCGTCACGGGCATCTGCGACACCACCGCGCAAGCAATGACCGAGATCAGCGACACCCTTGCCGTGCTGCACACCGTCGGCGACCAGCTCGGGCTCGATTTCTTCAGCGCGGGCACCCATCCGTTCGCGCAGTGGACCGACCACATGCTGACCGACAAGCCGCAATACCGGGAGATCATCAATCGCAGCCAGTACTGGGGGCGACAGATGCTGATCTGGGGCGTGCACGTCCACGTGGGGGTGTCCGACCCGGCCAGGGTGTTCCCCATCCTCAACGCCCTGCTGATGAAGTACCCGCACCTGCTCGCGCTATCGGGTTCATCGCCCATGTGGGACGGGCAGGACACTGGCTACGCCAGCACCCGGGCGCTGCTGTTCCAGCAGCTTCCCACCGCGGGGCTGCCCTTTCAGTTCGAGACGTGGCAGCAGTTCGAGCAGTTCACCGCGGACCAGGTCACCACGGGGATCATTGAGTCCGTCGGCGGCCTGCACTGGGATATCCGGCCCAACCCGGCCCTCGGCACGATCGAGATCCGCGTGTGCGATGGCACCCCCACCCTGCGGGAGCTCGCTGCTCTCGTCGCGCTGATGCACTGCCTCGTGGTGGATCTCGACGAGCGGCTCACCGCTGGCGAGCAGTTGCCCTCGATGCCGCCCTGGCTCGTGCAGGAGAACAAATGGCGCGCAGCGCGCTATGGCCTCGACGCCGAGATCATCACCGACGATGCCTGCACCGAGCGGCTCGTCACCGGCGAGATCTCCCGCATGCTCGAGCAGCTCGCACCGGTTGCCAAGCGGCTCGAGTGCAGTACCGAGCTGGCATCCGTGGCCGACATCCCGCGGATCGGTGCCTCCTACCAGCGACAGCGCGCCGCTGCCCGAGCGGGCGGCATGACGGCCGTGGTCGATCAGCTCGTCGGGGAACTGCGCGCGGGCACTGTCTAGCACCGGAATCGGGTAGCGGGGCGGCGCTTAGTCGTCGCGATTGGGCTCCATCTGGTCGATCGTTGTCAGGTCGCGGCGGAACAGGCCTTCCCGGTGCGCGAGCCGTCCCACGCGGTGGCCGACCACGGGAATGGTGAGGCACGCGAAGAAGATCGCTAGCACGATCATCCCGGTCGCGCTGGTGCCCCAGCTCGCGATCGCGGCGGCGGAGAGCGTCAGGATCAGCCCCACGATCTGTGGCTTGGTGGCGGCGTGCATGCGGGCAAGCGTGTCAGGGAAGCGGACCACCCCGATCGCGGCGATGAGCCCAAGAGCTGATCCGGCAAGAGCGAGCATTCCCGCGAGGATCATCATGAGCTGGCCTCCTCCGCAGTGGCGCCCGCGGGCTGCTCGATCTTGTGGTCGGGAACTCGGTAGCGCGTTACCGAGATGGAGCCAACGAACCCGAGCAGGGCGAGGACCACGATGGCGGGCACGATGGTGGTGTCGCGGGTGTGGATCGTCCAGATCGCGAGCCCGCAGATCATCAGGGCTACGATCATGTCGATCGCCACGAGCCGATCAAGGCTGTTGGGCCCGCGGACGAGCCGGTAGGAGGAGATGAGGGTTGCCAGGACGAGCATGCCGCCGCTGAGCCCGAGCAGCAGTGTCATTGGTGCAGCCTCCCTTGGTCCGTGCCCTCGTCCGAGGTGGTCTCGCGCCACTCGTCGCGGCGCTCGAAGGCTCGCACGAACCACTTCTCCAGCAGGTCGGTATCCCGGTGGAACTTGGTGATCGCCTTCTTATCGCGGACATCGAGGACGTGCACGTAGACCACGCGCTGCACCTTGTCGACCTGCATGACGAGGCTGCCGGGTATGAGGCTGAGCGCATCGACGAGCAAGGTCAGCACGAGGTCGGACCTGATGTCCACGCGACGCTTGAGGAACGCGCTGCGCGGCGGCGGACCGGGCTTGAGCACGAGCCACGACACCCCGATGGTGGCGCGAACCAAGAGGCCCGCGATGACCAGATTGAGAATGATGAACGAGATCGGGTGGATGGTACCGCCGACGGGGATGCGGGGGAGCGGAAGCAGGTAGACGATGCCGAGGCCGACGATGACGCCGGCGAGGATCGTTCCGGGGGCGGGGTCCCCCCAGAGCAGCACCCAGACCACCGCGAGCCACACCACGGAGGCGAGCTTGCGGAGCAGGTCGCGTGTCATCGATCGCCTCCTTGCACGGTGGATCCGCTGATCGGCTCGGTGGGCAGATCGAGGGAGGCCTGGTCCTCGCCCAGGACGGTGCTGATGTAGTCGGTGCCGCCGCGCAGGTTCGCCGCGGTGCGCGAGGTGAACTCCACGAATGGGCCCGCGAGCACGGTCAGCACCAGGCCCATCGCGATCAGCCCGACCGTGGGCAGCACCATGAGCACGGGCATGCGGCCGACGTCCTTGCGCTCGGCGAGCTTGATGTCGAAGGAGTCCTCGATCAGCGCGTTCGGGGTGGAGGAAATAAGGTGGCCCTCGGGGGCGTCGGCGCGTTCCCGCCAGAACGCCTTGGTCCAGATGCGCGCCACGACGGAGAGGGTGAGCAGGCTGGTGACGGCGCTCCCGGCCACGAGCATCCAGGCGAGGAAGCTCGCCTCGTCGGCGCCTGCTTGCAGCAGCGCGACCTTGCCGATGAAGCCGCTGAACGGCGGGATGCCGCCGAGGTTGAGGGCGGGCACGAGGAAGATCGCCGCGAGCAGCGGGCTGGCCTTGGCGAGGCCACCGAGGCGCCGCAGCGAGGAGGAGCCAGCTTGCCGCTCGATGAGCCCGACGATGAGGAACAGCGTGGTCTGCACGATGATGTGGTGCGTGGCGTAGTAGATCGCCCCGGACAGCCCGAGCGTGGACGATAGCGCGATGCCGAACACCATGTAGCCGATGTGGCTGACGAGGGTGAACGACAGCAAGCGCTTGATGTCGGACTGCGCGATGGCGCCAAGGATCCCGACGACCATGGTGATGAGCGCGGCCACGAGCAGGATGCTGTCGAGCAGGCCGCTGGGGAAGATCAACGTGTGGGTGCGGATGATCGCGTAGATGCCCACCTTGGTGAGCAGGCCGGCGAAGACCGCGGTCACGGGCGCCGGAGCGGTGGGGTAGGAGTCGGGCAGCCAGCCGGAGAGCGGGAAGATCGCGGCCTTGATGCCGAACGCCACGAGCAGCACGGAGAAGATGGCGGTGCGGGTTCCCTCGGGCACGTCCTGCATGCGGACCGCGATGTGCGCGAGGTTGAGCGTGCCCACGGCGGCGGAGGTGAATCCGATGCCGAGCAGGAAGATGATCGACGACACCATCGAGACGAGCACGTAGGTGATGCCCGCACGCACGCGTTCCTTGCTGCCGCCGATGGTGAGCAGCACGAAGCTCGCGGCGAGGAGGATCTCGAAGCCCACGAACAGGTTGAACAGGTCCCCGGCGAGGAAGGCATTGCTCACTCCGGCGGTCAATGCCAGGTAGGTGGGCACGAAGATCGACACGGGCTGCTGGTGGTTGCCATCGCGGATGCCCTGGCCGACGGCGTAGACGAGCACCGCGAGCAGGACCGCGGAGGAGATCAGCAGCATCAGTGCGGAGAGCCGGTCCGCGACGAGCGTGATGCCGATCGGCGCGTCCCAGCCGCCGACCTGCACCGCATGGGTGCCGTGGGCATCCGTCAGGTACATCAGCATCGCCGCGATGATGAAGACCGCGGACAGCACCGCGAGGGTGATGTAGCGCTGCACCCGGTAGTGGCGGCCAAAGAACAGGGACGCGGCCGCTCCGAGCAGGGGCAGCAGCACGGGCAGCGGAAGCAGGGTGCTCGCGAGGTCAGGGCTGATCATCCGCGATCGCCTCCCTGCTTGCTGCCATTGAAATCGTCCCTATCGAAGTCGGTGTCCGAGCCGTCCACCGGTGGCCCGTGCGGGCCCTCGGGGGGAACGGGGGGCGGGGGCTTGGGCAGCTCGTAGTCCGGCGCCTCGGCGCGGGTGCGGCGCGGCAGCTTCTTGTCCTCGTCGTCGTCATCGACGTCCTCGCGGGTCTGCAGCGTGAACGAGCGGTAGATCAGCGCGATCACGAATGCCGACAGCCCCATGCTGATCACGATGGCGGTGAGGATCAGCGCCTGCACCAGCGGATCCGCCATCGATGAGTGCGCCTCGGAGGTCCGTCCGACGATGGGGGGCCCGCCCGAGCGCCCGCCCATGCCAAGCAGCAGCAGGTTCACTGAGTTGGTGAGCAGCAGCAGTCCCAGGAGGGCCTTGAGGATGCTGCGCTCCATCACCAGGTACACGCCGCATCCGAACAGGATGCTCGCGATGACCAGCATGCCGATGCTCGTGGTCATTGGCGCTCCACCTCGATCCGTGAATCCAGGCGCGCGCCCAGGCTGCGCAGCACATCGACGACGAGGCCGATCACCAGCAGGTACACGCCGATGTCGAAGAACAGGGCACTGACCAGCTTGATCTCGCCGAATACCGGGAGGGCGAGGTACCAGGTGGCCGAGGACAGCACGGGCGCCCCGGCGACCAGCGAGACCAGGGCGACGGTGGTCGCGATGCCGAGGCCGACGCCGAGGATGCGTCCAGCATCGATGGGAACGGATTCCCCGAGCTCGTACTTGCCCCCGGCCAGGTAGCGCAGCACCAGGGCGAGGCCCGCGACGAGCCCGCCGGCGAAGCCCCCTCCGGGAGCGTTGTGGCCGGCGAACAGGAAGTACACCGAGAGCACCATCATCGCGGGGAACAACAGCCGGGTGGTCACCTCGAGCACGTAGGAGCGATTGCGCGGGTTCCGCAGCTCGGAGCCGCGCAACCACACGATCTCGGTGTATTGCAGGTGGCGCCGGGCAGGCATCGCCGCGACCTCGGGCAGTTGTTCCTCGCTGAAGTCCTCGTCCGCGAAGGATGAGTGCAGCTCGCGATGCGCCGAGGCGGGGGCATCGGATATCCGGGGGGCACTGCCGAACCGGCGGTTGCGGAAGATGAGGCTAGCGATGCCCGTGGCGGCGACGAGCAGCACGCTGATCTCCCCGAGCGTGTCCCAGGCGCGGATATCCACGAGCACGACGTTGACGATGTTGGCGCCGTTGCCCTCCTCGTACGCGAGGTAGGGGAGGTAGCTCGCGACGGGGACCTCGGATCGGGTGCTCACCGCGAGCAATCCGACGACGAGCACCAGCAGCCCGGACCCGATTCCGAGCAGGGCTCGGATGGCATGGTGGCCGGTCGCGCTCGTGCGCGGCGGCTCGGCGGGCAGCTTGCGCAGCAGCAGCACGAAGATCACCAGCGTCAAAGTCTCGACCACGACCTGTGTCAGGGCTAGGTCGGGAGCGCCGTGGAGGGCGAAGATGGCGGCAGTGCCGTAGCCGGTGACGCCGATGAGCAGGATGCCGCTGAGCCGGTTGCTGACCCTGGTGGCGGTGATCGCCGCGATCGCCATCGCGGCCCCGACCCCGATCTGCACCGGGGAGCCGAGGTTGCCCTGCGGGGCGATCGCCCAGTCGTTCCAGATGATCAGGGTCAGCGCGGGAAGCCAGATGACCGTGGCGAGGATCACCGCCTGCGTGAACGGCAGCGAGCCCCGCTGGGTGGCACCGGTGACGCGCTGCGCGAGCAGGTCGACGCCCCGCAGCACGGCATCGTAGGCGCGATCCGCATTGCCGAGCGGCGGTTTCTCGAAGCGAAGCTTGCTCACCCGCCGGTGCGCGAGGAACAGGACGAGGCCACCGAGCACCGCGAAGGCACTGAGCGCGAGCGCGAGCGCCGAGCCACCCAGCTTCGGCTTGGCTCCCTCCGGGCCGACGGGGAACTGGTCGATGTAGGGCAGCATTCCGCTGACCAGCGTGGCGGTGGCGAAGCCGGCGACAAGGCCGCCCACCGACAGCACGGCGGGGGAGAGCGTGAACAGGGCTCCGGGACGGACCATCTCGGCGACCGCGGTGCTCGGTTCCCGGTGGTGCTTGCTCGCGAACGCGCCCGAGACGAACCGGAGGCTGTAGGCCACGGTGAACACCGAGCCGCGCACCACGGCAACGAGTGTCGCCCAGCGCAGCACCGGCGGCAGGACCTCGGTCTCCGAGATGGCGGTGAAGGCGGTCTCCTTGCCGTAGAAGCCGAGGAACGGGGGCAGGCCAGCCATGCTCGCGGCGGCGAGCGCAGCGATCAGGGCCAGCACGGGCGAGCGCCTGCCCAGGCCCCACAGCTTGCGGACGTCGCGAGTGCCGGTGCAGCGGTCGATGATGCCGACGACGAGGAACAATGTTCCCTTGAACAGGGCGTGCGCGATGACCAGCGCGATCGCGGCGAGCGCGGCATGGCGGGTGCCCAGGCCCGCGAGCACCATGAGGAAACCGAGCTGGCTCACTGTGCCAAAAGCGAGGATGAGCTTCAGGTCGAACTCGCGCAGCGCCCGCCAGCCGGCCAGCACCATCGACAGGGCGCCGAGGGTGATGATCAGCGGGCGCCAGGTGGAGGCATCGGCGAACGCGGGGGCGAGGAGCGCGACGAGGAATACTCCCGCCTTCACCATTGCCGCGGCATGAAGGTAGGCGCTGACCGGGGTCGGTGCCGCCATCGCCGCGGGCAGCCAGAAGTGCATCGGGATGATGGCGGACTTCGACAGCGCGCCCACGATGACGAGGACCAGCGCCACGTCCACCAAGCGGCCCGAGGGAGGGTCGGCAAGCAGTTCGGAGACCAGGTAGCTGCCCGTCGACTGGCTGAGGATGATGATGCCGACGAGCATCGCGAGCCCGCCAAAAGTGGTGACGAGCAACGCTTTGGTCGCCGCGCGGCGGCTTTCCAGCTTCTCCTGCTTGTACCCCACGAGCAGGAAGGACAGGACGGTGGTGGCCTCCCAGAAGACGAACAGCAACAGCATGTTGTCGGAGGTGACGATCCCGAACATCGCGCCAGCGAATGCCACGAGGTACGCCGAGAACGAGCCGAGCCGCACCGCCGAGGCGGGGAAGTAGCGCGCGCAGTACACCAGCACCAGCGCACCGACTCCCAGCACGATGCACGCCATGATCGCGGTCAGCCGGTCGAACCACAGATCGATGCCCAGCCCCAGCTCGGGGGACCATGGGATCGAGACGCGGTGCGGGCTCGAGAAGCGCGTCACCACCCAGGCCAGGCTCGCGAGCGGCACGAGCGACAGAACAAGGAACGCGTTCCTGCCCAGGAACCGAACCAGGACCGGCGCGATGAGGGCGGCGAGCGCATGCGCTACCAGAACCGCGATCAAGGGCAACTCCGTCCGGGTCGTGGGCGTGAGGGCCCTGGGCGGATATCTTGTCTAGTCTAGGGGCTCAACGGGCTTCGCGCCGGCCCATCGCAGGGAGCCGTACGCGATCCCGAGGATTCCCGCGCCGCACAGACCCACCACACTGACCGCGATGATGCTGCCACTGCTCGTCGGGATCACCTGGAACCACAGCGCGGGCAGATCCGATGCGGCGCGCACCGTGGCCGAGGGTATCGCCCCCAGGAACAGAGGCTGCGATACCAGGGCGATGATGGTCAGCGACATCAGCGGCACGAGCACCGCCAGCACCACTCCGGACGGGCCGGCCCCGGGCAGCGCCGAGCCCAGCGCGATCCCCGTCCCGAGCGCGATCATCAACAGTTGCCCGATGATGGCGGCCCCCGACGCTCCGGCGATCACACCGATCACAGGAACCGCAGCGAGGATCAGCAGCCCATTGAGCACGTGATAACTGCTGTGCCGGAGGATCACACCGATCCCGAGTCCCGCGACCAGGAGAAGGGCCACCGGTGCCGCCCACGCGATGCCGATGCGCGGTACCTGGCTGATCACCGGGGCCGCCGCCGCGGTGAATGCCACCATCACCAGCAGCGCCGCGCCCGCCCATGGGCTGTTGGTGAGCGCGAGCCGCAGCGCCACCAGCCAGTGCGCCAGTATCACAAGCGCGACCGCCGCCATGGCCGCGGCGAAGCGCGCCAGCATCGGCCAGCCGCGCGAGGCCTCAGCGACGAGCGCGATTGCGACGATCTGCGCGGCTCCGAGCCCGCCTGCCAGCAGCAGCATCTCGCGCAGCCAGGGACCGGCGAGCGCATGGCTCGATCCGGTCGGCCGGGGCGGGTCGAGGATCAATCCGGCCGTGACCGCCGCCAGGCCCAGCGCCAGCAGTGTCCAGGTCAGCGAGGTCGCGACCGTGCCCGCGGCCAGCAGCCTGCCCTCGAGGTAGATGCCCGAAGCTGCCCCCGAGATGAACCCGGACAACAGGATCGGGGCGAGCACTCCGGCGGTCGCGGCCAGCGCGGGCGCGGCGCTGGGGAATGACCAGGCCCGCGAGAACACCGCCCCGATCACCACCCCTGCCAGGATCGCTGAGGCAGCGCGCAGGCCCAGGTACGCGCCCGCCCCCAGCGGGGCGCTATAGCCGTCGGCGTGGAAGAACCACAGCATCACGATGCATGCCAGCAGCGAGACGCCCGCGATCAACCAGGTGCGCGAGGACCTGCCCAGCCGGGCGGCCGCCCACACCGCCGCCACCACGGCGCACACGAGCGCGATCGGCTCCCCGAAGGCGACGACCTCCCCCGCGCGCGCGTACTCGCGGGCATCGAGGACGATCGGTAGCGCTCCGACGAGCAACGCCGTGGCCGCGGCGGGCGCGAGGAAGCCGATCATGGTGGCGATGAGCAGCTCGGGGCCGGGGCGGCCCGTTGTGGTCGGGAGGGTCATCATCGTGGTCAGTCGGCTGCCCGCCGGTCCGCGAAGGCTTTCAGCGATGCCACCTGCTGCGGATCCAGCGACGGCCGCACGGCCTTGCGCGCGGACTCGACATCCTCGGCGGTGACCACCGTCGCCTCGACCGAGCGGCGCATCGCGGCGAGCGCGGCCTCGCGAAGCAGCGCGGCGCAATCCGCGGCCGAGTACCCATCGAGCTGCTCGGCAAGCTCGTCGAGGCGCACGTCCTCGGCGAGCGGGATGGCGGCCCCGGCGGCCCGCAGGATCGCCGTGCGGGCCTCGGCGTCGGGCGGCGGAACGAACACGAGCCGCTCCAGCCGGCCCGGGCGCAGCACCGCCGGGTCGATCAGCTCGGGCCTGTTGGTGGCCCCGAGCACGATCACATCGCGCAGCGGCTCGGCACCATCGAGCTCGGTGAGCAGCGCCGCGACGACCTTGTCGCTGACTCCCGAATCGGTGCTCTGCCCGCGCCGGGGCACCATCGCATCGATCTCGTCGATGAATATCAACGACGGGGCGGTGTTGCGTGCCCGCTGGAAGAGATCGCGGACGGCCTTCTCCGAGGAGCCCACCCACTTGTCCATCAGCTCGGAGCCCTTGACGGTGTGCACGCTCAATTGCCCGGAGCTCGCGAGCGCCCGCACCACGAAGGTCTTGCCGCAACCGGGTGGCCCGTAGAGCAGGACGCCGCGCGGGGGCTGCACGCCGAGGCGCGCGAACGTGTCGGGATGGCGCAGCGGCCACAGCACGGACTCGGTGAGCGCTTGCTTGGTCTCCACCATGTCGCCCACGTCCTCGAGGGTGATGCCACCGACCGAGATCTCCTCGGTCCCCGAGCGCGACAGGGGCCTGATCACCTCGAGCGCGCCGAGCAGGTCCTCCTGCTTGATCACGGCGGGCGCCCCATCCCTCGAGGCGCGCGACGCGGCACGCAGCGCGGACTCGCGCCGCAGCGCCATCAGGTCGGCCGCGACGAAACCAGGGGTGCGCAGCGCGATGACCTCGAGGTCGAGATCCGTGGTTGGCACATCCCGCAGCAGGTGGTCGAGCAGCGCGCGGCGGATCGCCCCGCCCGGCAGCGCGATGGTCAGCTCGCGATCGCACAGGTCGGGTGCCCGCAGCCGCGGATCAGTGAGGTCCGGATGCGCCGTCGTGGCCACGAGCACTACTTGATCGTTCGCGATGGCGCGCCGCAGCCTGCTCAGGATGAGGCTCGAGACGGGCTCGGGGTCGCGCGGCAGCAGCGCGTCGATCTCGGTGATGAGCAGCACGCCGCCCCCGCGGGCGGCATCGATGGCCTGGGAGACCGTCTCCGCCCGGCTGCCGGACTCGAGCGCCCCAGTGCCAGGCCCGTCGAGCTCCACCACGTTGCGGGACGCGCACACCGAGCGCACGAGGGTGGCCTTGCCGGTGCCCGCGGGCCCGGTGACGACGATGCCCAGGCGCGGCGACGCACCGAGGGAGGTGAGCAGCTCGGGCTCGTCGAGCGCGAGGCTCAGCCAGTCGGTCAGCTTGGCCACCTGGTCCGCGACGCCTACCAGCTCGCCCACAGGGACCGGCGGATCCGCGACGACTCGCGTCGGCTCCGCGGCGCGACCAGTGCTGCCGCGGGGGGTCGTCGCCGCGCGGGGCGTGGTCGTGGTACTGCTGCCGCTTCCCATGCCCTCCCCGGTAGCGCCCCGCGTGCTGGTGATCAAAGGGTCCTGGCCGCGTCCCGGATGGTCCATCGCCGAGCCGGGCCAGGCCATCGCGGTGTTCGGCTGCACGCTCACGGCGCCCCACGGCTCGGTCTCCACGACGGTCAGCAGTTCGGAGGTCCAGGTTATGCCGACGGCCCGGCGCAGCGCCTGGGTGGCATCGGTGGTGCTGGTTCCGGGGCCGAGGTCACGGGGCAGCAGGGAAACCGTGTCGCCGACCGTGACGACCTTGCCCAGCAATGCCTGGCGCAGCGTGTTCGGTGTCAATGAGGTCATGGACAGGGAGGAGCCGCTCACCACGATCCGGCGCGCCCCCTGCACCTCGACGGGCCGCACCACCACGGTGGAATCCTCGCGGATCCCGGCGTTCGAGAGGGTCACATCGTCGAGCAGCGCGACCCGGGGCGCGGAACCCTGCGGCGCCCGCGCGACCACCGCGGCAGTGCTGCGAGTGCCATAGATCTCGATCGCGTCCCATTCGCGGAGGTCCAGCGCGGAGAGCACCTCGGCATGCACACGGACCACTCCCCGGCGGGAGTCCATGTGCGCGGTCGAGAGGCGGGCCGTCAGGGTCACGTGGGCCGTGTCGTTGGCGGGAGTCACGTGCACGAGCCTAGACGGTGGGGGAGCATCGGCGCCCGTCGATGCGGGGCGGTCGGGTCACCGTCGCGGCCGGGCACGCCCTGCCACCCGCGACAGCCTGCCGCGGGGCTTGGAGCGGCGCAGGCCGAGCCTGGCGAGGGAGCGTCCCTGCGCGCGCGAGCGCCGGATCGCGCGACGCTGCGCCGGGGGGATGTCCCAGGGCTCGGGCCGGGCCGCTACCCAGCGCTTGGTGCGGATCGCGTAGGGGATGTGCGCCAGGTAGAGCGCCACCACGAGCACGAGGACCACATAGGGATAGGTGATAAGGCCGGCCGCGATCAGCGCGACAAGGATCAGCAGGAGCGCGGCCATGCGGGGTGGCACCGATACCTGCTTCATGGCGAGCGTGGGCACGCGGCTCACGATCAATGCCGCGGCACCGATCATCCACGCCGCGACGAACACGAACGACGTCCACCAGCCCTCGCCCCAATGCTGGAAGGCGGCCAGCGGGGCAATGGCGACCAGGGCACCCGCTGGGGAGGGAACTCCGACGAAGAAGTCCTTCCGGTAGGCCGGGGCGTCCTCGTCATCGATGAGCACGTTGAAGCGGGCGAGCCTCAGCACGATGGAGACGACATAGACCAGGGCGACGATCCAGCCGCCGCTGTTGCCATGAAGGAGGGTCACATAGATGACCAGCGCGGGCGCCACGCCGAAGTTGATAGCGTCGGACAGGGAATCGAGCTCGGCGCCGATCTTCGTGGTGGCATCGAGCAGCCGCGCGATGCGACCGTCGACACCATCGAGGATCGCGGCCGCGCCGATCGCCGCGATCGCCAGATCGCCCCTGCCCTCGAGGGCGAACCTCACCGCGGAGAGTCCCGCGCACAGCGCCAGGATGGTGATCGCGCTCGGCAGCAGGCGAATGCTAGCGCTGCGGATCGGCGGTGACTGCTCGCTCGTGGTGTGCGCGCTGGCGCGCACCGGGCGCGCGCGCATCTGCCGTGAGTGATCCCTGGGTTGTCCGTCGCTCAATTGACACCTCACTCGACAGTGGCGTGGCCTGGGGTCACGCTAGTTCCGCGATCACCGTTTCCGCGCCGATCACCCGCTGGCCCCGCTCCACCAGGATCCGGCTGCCCTCGGGAAAATAGGTATCCACGCGCGATCCGAACCGGATCAGGCCATAGGTCTCGCCGAGGGGCAGCACATCGCCCGCGCGGGCATCGCAGACGATGCGGCGCGCCACCAGCCCGGCGATCTGGACGACCACGATCTGCTTGTCGTCGACGGTGCGCAGCACCATGCTGCTGCGCTCGTTCGCCTCGCTCGCCTCATCGAGATCAGCGGACAGGAACGATCCTGGCCGGTGGATGACCTGCATCACCTGTCCGGCAACGGGACTGCGCTGCACATGGACATCGAGGATCGACAGGAAGACGCTGACGCGTGGCATCGGCGCATCACCGAGAGCGAGCTCGGCCGGGGGCACCGCGCTATCGACGATCGTCACCTCGCCGTCGGCGGGGGAGACCACGACGCCGCTGCGAGTGGGCGGGACTCGCTTGGGGCTGCGGAAGAACGTGGCGCATGCGAGGGCCAGGCCGATGCCCGCGCGGCGCGCGATCCGCGACCGGTGCCCGGCAGCGGCCACCACGAGCGGTACCGCGATGAACGGGATCCCCGCCGGATGGACCGGGGGGACGGCATCGCGCACGAGGCCGAGGGCATGGGCGACGGGGTTGCGGGGGGCTTGCCCGGGCGGTGCGGGTTTGCGGGCCACTTCGGGTCGACCTCATCTCGTTCGTCGGTGCCAGGAGGCGCGAGCAGGGCTTCGCGCTGGCGTGTTCCGCCCAAGCCTACGGCACGTGGTGGCGCTATCGGCGTCGGTCAGGGATGTCCGGCGGTTGCCCGGTTCAGGGCCGCGAGAGGTCCCACACCTCCACTGCTTGCCCGGCGGGGATCGCCTCGGTCGCGGCCGGGATGTCCACCAGGCAATCCGAGGACGCGAGCCACCGCAGATAGTGGGAGGCGGGCGGGCCGATGGTGCGCACCGTGCCCGTGGCCCGATCCAGCACCCCGCGCCGGAACTGCCGCTTGCCGAGCGGCGAGCGGATGTCCTCGGCGAGGGTGGCGGCGACGACCTCCCGGCCCGTGCGCGCGTAGCCCATGGCGGCGCGCAGCGCTGGCCGCACGAAGACCTCGAACGAGATGAGCGCGCTCACCGGATTGCCGGGCAGCGTGATGATCGGGGTTCCCTCGAATGTGCCGCTGCCCTGCGGCATTCCTGGTTGCATCGCCACCTTGACGAATTCCACCCCGCGATCGGCAAGCGAGTCCTTGACCACCTCGTAGGCCCCGGCGCTCACGCCACCGGAAGTGAGGAAGACGTCCGCATCGTCGGCATGGGCGCGGAGCGTGGCGAGGAAGTCGCCGGTGTCATCGCTGACGAAGCGGAGCTGCGCGGCCACGGCTCCTGCTTCCCGCGCGGCAGAGGCGAGCATGATGCTGTTGGACTCGTAGATCTCGCCGGGGCGCAATGCCTGCCCGGGCGCGACGAGCTCGCTGCCCGTGGAGAGCACCATCACCCGGATCGGTGGTATCACCGGCACCGTCGCGTAGCCGAGGGCGGCGAGCAGCCCGAGCTGGGGGGCCCGCAGCGTGCTGCCGCGTGCCAGGGCGATCTCGCCCTTGGCGATGTCCTCGCCATTGCGCCGGATGTGCTGGCCGGGGTCGGTCGATGCGGTGATCCGCACCGTTGTCGTGCCCCCGTCGGTCCGTTCGACCGGGATCACCGAGTCGGCGCCGGGTGGCAGCGCCGCGCCCGTCATGATGCGGTGCGCCGTGCCCGCATGGTGCTGCGGGATGTCGGTGCGGCCAGCCGGGATATCCGCTTCCACCGGCAGCGTGACCGGGTTCGCCGCGCTCGCGCCCGCGATGTCCGTGGCACGCACCGCGTAGCCGTCCATCGCCGAGTTGTCGAAGCCCGGGAGCGAGCGCGGGGCGATCACGTCGCGGGCGAGCACCCTCCCGTGCGCCGCCGCGAGGGTGGTTTCCTGTTCGGGGCGTGCCGTGACGAGCGCGGCGATGGCTGCCGCATGTTCCGTGACCGAGCGCATCCCCCTATTGTGCGGTGCCGCGGTCCCGCGTGGCAGCAGGTGGCTCGAATCGGGCGACTGCCCGGCCTTCTGCTGCGACTTTCCGGTCACCCGTTGCGCCGCCCGGGGCTGTCGTGAGTAGTGTCGGAGGCATGGCTCGCGTTGAGGGCGTCTTGTTCGATATCGATGGTGTGCTCGTGACCTCCTGGCAGGCCATCGAGGGTGCTGCGGACGCGGTGCGCGCCGTGCGGGAGTCCGGTTGCCGCTGCGGCTTCCTGACCAGCACGACGTCGCTCACGCGGGAGCTCATCGCCGCCAAGCTCACCAAGCTCGGTATCCCGGCGGAGGCCGACGACATCATGACCGCGGCATATCTCACGGCGCAGCATGTGCGGGAGAACCACCCCGATGCGCAATGCTGGGTGCTCAATCACGGCGATGTCTTCATCGACATGGATGACGTCTCGTGGGCAGCCAAGAAGCCCGACCTGATCATCCTGGGCGGGGCGGGGCCGGAGTTCAGCCATGAGTCCCTCAGCCGGGTGGCGGAGCTGATGCTCGCGGGCGTGCCGGCCATCGCGATGCACCAGGGGCTCACCTGGGCCACGAGCTCGGGGCTGAAGCTTGATGTTGGCGCGTACATCCCGGGCCTCGAGGCCGCCGGGAATAGCCGCATCACCGTGATCGGCAAGCCCTCGCCCGGCGCCTTCGAGACGTCGGCCCGCATGTTGGGCATCGCGCCCAAGCACACTCTCATGATCGGGGATGACCTCAACAACGATGTCCTCGCGAGCCAGCGCGCGGGCATGCGGGGCGTGCTCGTGCGCACTGGGAAGTTCCACCAGCCGGTCCTCGACGCCAGCAAGGACAAGCCCCACCATGTGGTGGATTCGGTGGCGGATCTGCCCGACCTGCTCCGCTCGATCTGATCCCCGGTGCGAGGGCCGCGCCAGGATCGACGCTCAGCGAGCGTGCTCGAGGGCCCGGGTGCTGCGGAACGATCGCGGCCGCCCGGTAAAGGGGTCGGTGAACGCGATCTCGGCAGCGAGGAGCTGCAACGGGTTGGTGAAGTCGTCGTCGGCGCGCTCGCGGATGGTGGGGTACAGGTCATCGCCCACGATGGGGGCCCCGAGCATGCTCAGGTGCACCCGTAGTTGATGGGTTCGCCCGGTCTCGGGGCGCAGGTGGTAGAGGGCTAGCCCATTGACGAGCGCTTCGGCCTGCTCGATGTGGGTGATGGCGTTGACCGTGCCTGGCTGTCGGATGGCCCGCCGCTCGCCCGGATGCTTGACGATTCGGTCGCGCACGGCCTGCTGCACCTCCACGCCCGGGACGCGGGGCGCCACCGCCAGGTATTTCTTGGTGACCCTGCGCTCGGCGAACATACGTTGGTACGGCGCGCGCGCCCCGGGGTGGGCGGCGAGGAGGAGCACTCCCGCGGTGGGGCGGTCGAGGCGGTGGACGGGCGTGAGATGCGGGAGGTCGAGCCTGGTGCGCAGCCGGACCGTCGCTGATTCGATGACGTGGCGCCCCCGCGGCATGGAGGCCAGGAAGTGCGGCTTGTCCGCCACTACGAGGTGCTCGTCCTGGTGCAGGACAGTTACCTCGAACGGCACGGGGGCCTCCGGGGCGAGGTCGCGGTAGTAGAACAGCGTCATGCCGCGGACGAGGGGCTGGCTGGCATGGACGGGCACGCCGTGGTCGTCGACGATCTCCGCGTTGGCGAGTCGTCGGCGAAAGCGCTCGCGGTGCTCGGGATACGTCGCGGCGAGGGCTTCGCCGATGGTGGGCCAGGGGGCGTGATCGGGGAACCGGGCCCAGGCCGCGTCGACGCCGTGCCGGGGCGGGAGGGGCGAGCGTGTTGTTGGCGAGCGATGCCCCACGGTTGTGGTCCTTCCGGCTGGCTTTCGGTGGCGGGGGGCGTGGTCTCCCCGGTGCTTGTTCGCTGTGCGCGGGGCATGGGGCGCGCCCGGGCCTGTGTCTTGCACTCGCATCCCGCGAGTGCTAAACATGATTCTGGCACTCAATACACGAGAGTGCTAGGTCGGGACGGTGAGGCCAGGCGCTGACACCCTGGTCGTCCGTCGCGGGCACCGCGCCTGGCCAACAGCGCAAATGGGACGCGCAGCCGCTGCACGTTCCGTGTGTCGGCCTCATCACCTGGAGGATCACTTCACAATGGCCAAGATTATCGCGTTCGACGAAGAGGCCCGGCGTGGCCTCGAGCGTGGGCTCAATGCCCTCGCCGACGCAGTCAAGGTAACGCTCGGCCCCAAGGGCCGCAACGTTGTCCTGGAGAAGAAGTGGGGCGCCCCCACGATCACCAACGATGGTGTATCCATCGCCAAGGAGATCGAGCTGGACGACCCGTACGAGAAGATCGGCGCTGAGCTGGTCAAGGAAGTTGCCAAGAAGACCGACGACGTCGCTGGCGACGGCACCACCACCGCAACCGTGCTCGCCCAGGCGCTCGTGCGCGAGGGCCTTCGCAACGTCGCGGCCGGCGCCAACCCGATGGCGCTCAAGCGCGGCATCGAGAAGGCCGTCGAGACCGTCGTTGCCCGCCTGCTCGAGTCCGCCAAGGAGATCGAGACCAAGGAGCAGATCGCTGCTACCGCGGGCATCTCCGCCGGTGACCCCCAGATCGGCCAGCTCATCGCCGAGGCGATGGACAAGGTCGGCAAGGAAGGCGTCATCACCGTGGAGGAGGCCCAGACCTTCGGCCTCCAGCTCGAGCTCACCGAGGGCATGCGCTTCGACAAGGGCTTCATCTCGGGCTACTTCGTGACCGACCCCGAGCGCCAGGAAGCCGTCCTCGAGGACGCCTACGTCCTGCTCATCTCGTCCAAGATCTCCACGGTCAAGGACCTGCTGCCGCTGCTGGAGAAGGTCATCCAGTCCGGCAAGCCGCTCGCCATCATCGCCGAGGACGTCGAGGGCGAGGCCCTCTCCACCCTCGTGGTGAACAAGATCCGCGGCACCTTCAAGTCCGTCGCTATCAAGGCGCCCGGCTTCGGTGACCGTCGCAAGGCAATGCTGCAGGACATGGCCATCCTCACCGGAGGCCAGGTCATCAGCGAGGAAGTCGGCCTCTCCCTCGAGACCGCCGGCCTCGAGCTCCTGGGCCGCGCCCGCAAGGTCGTGGTCACCAAGGACGAGACCACCATCGTCGAGGGTGCCGGCGACGCAGCCCAGATCGAGGGCCGCGTCAACCAGATCCGCGCCGAGATCGACAAGTCCGACTCGGACTACGACCGCGAGAAGCTCCAGGAGCGCCTCGCCAAGCTCGCCGGCGGCGTTGCCGTCATCAAGGCAGGCGCGGCCACCGAGGTCGAGCTCAAGGAGCGCAAGCACCGCATCGAGGATGCCGTGCGCAACGCCAAGGCAGCCGTCGAGGAAGGCATCGTCGCCGGTGGCGGCGTGGCGCTCCTCCAGGCCTCCCCGGCGCTCGCCGAGCTCACCCTCGAGGGCGACCAGGCGACCGGTGCCAACATCGTGCGCGTGGCGCTCGAGGCACCGCTGAAGCAGATCGCCTTCAACGCCGGCCTCGAGCCTGGCGTTGTCGCGGAGAAGGTCCGCAACCTGCCCACCGGCCACGGCCTCAACGCCGACACCGGTGTGTACGAGGACCTGCTCGCCGCAGGCATCAACGACCCGGTCAAGGTCACCCGCTCGGCGCTGCAGAACGCAGCATCGATCGCGGCACTGTTCCTCACCACCGAGGCCGTCGTCGCCGACAAGCCGGAGAAGAACGCCGCTCCGGCTGGCGATCCGACCGGCGGCATGGGCGGCATGGACTTCTGATCCACCCCCGCTAGGCCACCGAGGCCCGGAGCAGCACGCCTGCTCCGGGCCTCGCGCCTTTCTAGCGCAGGGACGACAACCGGGCCAGGACGGCCGCGCTGAGCTCGGCGGCGATCGTCGCGGGCTCGCGGGCATCGTTGGCGAACGTGGCCTCGGGAGCGAGCGGGGGCTCATAAGCATGATCGATACCGGTGAAGTTCGGGATATCGCCTGCTCGGGCGCGACGGTACAAGCCCTTCGGGTCCCGCTGCTCGCACACCGCCAGCGCGGTATCCATGTAGATCTCCCAGAACGGAAGCCCATCTTCCTCATGGGTGGCGCGCGCGAGCTCGCGATCAGCGCGCAACGGGCTGATCGCGGCGACGATCGCGACGGTTCCGGAATCGGCGAACAGCCGGGAGACCTCGGCGAGCCGACGGATGTTCTCCGAGCGATCCGTCATCGTGAATCCCAGGTCGGCGTTGAGTCCGT
The DNA here is from genome assembly GCF_014841105.1 of Lolliginicoccus lacisalsi. GTDB lineage: Bacteria > Actinomycetota > Actinomycetes > Mycobacteriales > Mycobacteriaceae > Lolliginicoccus > Lolliginicoccus lacisalsi. Next base: position 7,496 of record NZ_JACYWE010000008.1, on the reverse strand, counting down.
GGCGCATGTTGTCCCCATCGAGGCGGTACGCGGGCTGCCCGGCCTCGATGAGCGCGCGCTCGAGCTCGCACGCGAGCGTGGATTTTCCCGCGCCCGAAAGACCGGTGATCCATACCGTCATCCCGGTGCTGATGCGCCGATGGCGGTCGATGCGCGCGTCGTGCCACTGGAGGGAGGCTGTACGCAGGCTGTCGCTCATGTATCTCCGCTTCGTTGGGAACTCGCGCTAGCTGGGTCCGTGCCGAGGGGGGCTTCCAGCGATCGTAGCTAGTACGCGCCCTGGCCCTTCATGACGACGCGCGCGGTGCGCCAGAGGATGATGAGATCCTGCATGAAGGTCCAGTTCTCCACGTAGGAGAGGTCAAGGCGCACGGTTTCCTCCCAGGTGAGGTCGGACCGGCCGCTTACCTGCCAGGGCCCCGTCATGCCGGGCCGGACGAGCATGCGGCGGTTGATCCTCCGCGTGTAGCTGGCAACCTCGCGGGGCAGCGGCGGGCGCGGGCCGACCAGGCTCATCTCGCCACGCAGCACGTTGAGCAACTGTGGTAGCTCGTCCAGGCTGTACTTGCGCAGGACGCGACCGATCGGGGTAACGCGTGGATCATCCCGGATCTTGAAGAGCGGGCCGTCGGCCTCGTTGTGCTCGGCCATGCCGTGCTGCTGCGAGTCCGCACCTATGACCATGGAGCGGAACTTGATCATGGCGAACTCGGCACCGGCGGTCCCGACGCGGGTCTGGCGGTAGAGGACGGGGCCGCGGTCCTGGCACTTGATGCCCAGTGCGATGAGCAGCATGAACGGGCCGAGGATCGCGAGCGCGACGAGCGCCCCGAGCTTGTCGACCAGGGCCTTGCCGAGGCGATGCGCGCCCTGGTACTGGGGCGCCTCGACATGGAGGAGGGGCATTCCTCCCGTGGGGCGGATCTTGAGACGCGGTTCCGAGACATCGGTGACACCCGGCTGCACGACGAGATCCGTCTTCTCGGCCTCGAGCTCCCAGGCCAGCTCACGCAGCGTATCCGCGCCCAGGCGCTCGGTGGCAGTGACGGCAACGACGTCAGCCTTCGCGCGACGCACAGCGGCAAGGACGGAGTGCTCGTCCCCAAGGATGGGCACGGCAAGGCCATCCACCTCGAGATCGCCGTCCCCGGATCGTTCCTGGTAGTCGCCGGGGACACAGGCGCCAACAATGTGGTAGCCGCGGTCGCGCCGGATGCTGCGGATCATGTCCTCCGCGCCGCGGCCGCTGCCGAGGATCACGACATTGGTGATGAACCTGCCGCGCTTGATCTTGGTGACCAGCCAGCGTCGCCAGGACCAGCGGCTCACGACGATCCCGAGCATGCCGATCGGGAGCGCGATGGCCAGGTAGCCGCGCGCGATGCTCAGGTCGAGCAGGAACGCGGCGATGGCGATGATGCCGAAGACCTTGACCGACGCATGGATGACGCGCTGGTACTCCAGCGCCCCGGCGCCGATGATGCGGATATCGCGCGTGCTCTCCAGCTTGAGGGCGGCGAGCCAGGCGAGCGCGATGGCGACGGAGAGCCCCGTGTAGCGCAGCGTGATGCCCGAGGTGCTGAGCAGCGCATGGTCGGTGGTGCCGAACCGGACGACCTGGGCGATCGCAACGGCTGCTATCACGATGATGTGGTCGGTGATGCGAATGCGCCGGGCGAATCCGCGCAGCCAGGTGCGCGCCGGCACGCCAGGCGGGGGAGCCGTGGGCGAGGTCAACCTCGGAATGGACGCGGTGATGGTTCCCCCGGCGGCCTGGCGCTGCGCGCTGCGCGATCCGGGGCCAGTCGCGAGAATACCATTTTTGCCTATTGCTGCATTGGCATTGGCCTGCTGCGCGCCCCTGCTGCGGGAATCCACGAGGCTCGGCACAGGCGTCCCTGGCACAGGCATCCCCCGGATATCGAAATGGGCTTTGGTGGTGCTAATCATAACTGATCAGATCTCTTCGTGGACTTGATATCCGAGGTTGCCGGAAATTCTCTGCCGGGCGCTGGCGGAGCTGATAATGCCCCCGGCCCGGACCATTGCTGCAAACAGGTTAATGACATTTTGTGCCTTGCTGCGCCAAGCGATTGCACAGCCCTTGCCTTTGCTGACAATATGAATCTGTTCTGCGGCAATCGTGTGGCATCACTCTTGCCAGGGCTTTTCGCCCGAGCCTGCAAGCACGGGTACTCTAGCCGGGCGCAGCGGGTCAAGCTTTCCGGTGAATGCCCGCCGAGGGGCCTCCGTGCCCCGCGCCTCCGTGTCCCGAGCAGGATCAACGTGGGAGCAGCAAGCCATGCCATCGGTAGCAATCCTCGGCTCGCGCGGGTACCCCAGCTACTACGGGGGCTTCGAGACCCTCGTGCGAAGGCTCGCGCCCTACCTCGCCGACCATGGGTGGGACGTGACGGTCCTGGGCCGCGCGCGCTCCACGCGCCTCGACGATCCCGAGAGAGATCCGAGGATCCACTCCGTGCGCACCCGGGGCGTCGAATCACGATCAGCAAGCACCTTGTCCTACGGCCTGACTGGCGCCCTGTGGGCCAGAGCGGCGCATCCTGACGTCGCGCTCGTCCTGAACGTCGCCAACGGGTACTTCCTGCCCCTCCTCTCCCGGGCCGGCATACCCACCGTGGTCAACGTGGATGGCATCGAGTGGGAGCGCGCGAAGTGGGGCCGGGCAGCACGCGCGGTGTTCCAGGGCGGTGCCGCCCTCACCGCGCGCTACGCGACCACGCTGGTCAACGACAGCGAGGAGATCGCGCGGTACTGGGCGCGGCGCTACGGGACCACGGGCGCCTACATCCCCTACGGTGGCACTGATCCCGGGCGGCTACCGGTCCCCGACGGGCTCGCCACGGGCACCTACGTCCTGATGGTTGCGCGCTTCGTCCCCGAGAACACCGTCGGGGAGTTCCTTGCCGCTGCCGAGAGCCTCGTCGCCCGCGCGCCGGTCGTCATCGTGGGATCTTCCGGCTACGGCGGCCCCCTCGACGAGCAAGCCCGTCAGCTCGCCGCCGCCCACGAGCACATCCATTGGTACGGGCACGTAGCCGACGATCCTCTTCTCCACGCCCTGTGGCAGCACGCCGGGGTGTGCTTCCATGGGCATAGCGTGGGCGGCACCAATCCGGCGCTGGTGCAGGCCATGGCGTGCGGCGCCGCGATCGTCGCGCGCGACACCGTGTACAACCGCGAAGTGCTCGGCGCCGCTGGGAGATTCACCCAACCGGGCCCGGCCGCCATCGCGGAGGCGATCACCAGCCTCTTGCGGGAACCGGACGCCCGCCGACACCTCTCCGCAGCAGCGCGGGCTCGCGCGGCCGAGCGGTTCACCTGGGAAGGCGTGTGCCACCAGTACAACCAAGTGCTCGAGGACGCCCTCGCCATCAAGGCCCCGGCGGGCGCGGCGGTGGAACCGCGATGAGCGTCGAGCCCGAGCACCCGGCCGGCCCCGCGCGGCCGGTGTCGCGTCGTCGGCGGTTCCTGCTGGTCACGGCTGTGATCGTGTCTATGCCCCTGGTATGGCTCGGATTCATGACCCTCCGCGCCTACTTCGCGATCCACGAGATCGAGCAGCGCGCCGATGCTGCCCGCGTGCTGCTGCGCGACGGCGAGATCGATGCGGCGACCAGCGAGATCCGGGCGATACCCGCGGCCGCTCATCGGGCCCGGGCCGCCACGACCTCCGTTCCCTGGCGCGCAGCGGCCACTGTGCCCTGGGCCGGCGCTCCGTTCGACACCATCCGGGAATCGACGATCATCGTGGATCGGATCGCCGCGACCGTGGTGGCTCCCGCGCTCGACGGGGGCATGCTCGACATCCTGGGAGGGGGCGGCCAGCCCGGGCAGATCATCGACGTCGAGGCCCTCCGCGCGGTGGACCCCGTGATGACCGAGATCGCCAGGGAGACCGGTGCGATCAGCGATGATGCGGCCCGCATCCCTGCAGCGCCGTTCCCGGGCCAGGTGAACGCCGCGCGCGACCAGCTCGTCGAGCAGGCTGCGCTGCTCGCCACGGCCACTGCCCACGCCGCCGATGCACTGCGCGTGCTGCCCGCGTTCCTGGGCGCGGACGAGCCCCGCCGCTACCTGGTGGTCTTCCAGACCAACGCCGAGTCCCGCGGCACCGGGGGACTGATGGGAGGAGCGGGCATGCTGCGGATCGAGGACGGCGGCATCACCTTCGAGGACTCGGTCAGTAACCAGGAACTGCCACTGACGGCGGAGCCAATCGACCTAGGGCCCGGGTTCGATGCGCTCTACGGTCGCTACCAGAGCACCCAGAACTGGCAGAACGCCAACTTCAGCCCCCATTTCCCGCATGCCGCGCGGATCTGGCGCTCCATCTGGGCACAACACATGGGCGAGGACGTCGACGGCGTGATCGCGACGGACCCTGTAGCGCTGAGCCACCTGCTTGGTGTCGTGGGGCCGGTGACGCTCGGCGATGGCGAGACCATCACGAAGGACAACGTCGTCGGGATCACCCTCAACGAAGCATATTTCCGATTCGGGGACCGGCAGCTCGCGCGCAAGGCCTACTTGCAGGAGATCGCGGGCGCTGTTATGGCCCGCGTCAATGCCTACGACGGTCCCAAGGGCCCTTTGGTGCGTGCCCTCGCGACGGCCATCGAGGAGAAGCGCATCCTGGCCTGGAGCGCGGACCCGGACGAGCAAGCCGTGCTCGGCAGCAGCATCGTCGGTGGCACGCTCCCGCAGGAGAAATCGCCCTATGCGCACGTGGTGCTCAACAACGGCGCAGGCGGCAAGCTCGACTACTACCTGGAGCGATCGCTGGAGTACCGAGCTGGACCCTGCACTGGCGACCGACGGGAATCGCACGTCACGCTCCGCCTCACCAACACCGCGCCCGCGCTCGACCAGTACCCCGACTACCTGATGGGTCGGCTGACGCCGGAGACCCAGTACGCGGGGCCACCGGGCACGAATCGCACTGTGATCAGCTTGTTCGCCACACCCGGGGCGCGGCTGGCCAATACCTACGTCAATGATCGGCGCGTGCCCCTCACCTTCACAAACACGCTGCTCGGGCACCCGGTCTTCACCGTGGTCGTTCTCACCGAACCAGGGGAGACCATCACGGTTCGCTACGACCTCGACGAGCCGGCCCGGGCAGGGGAGGCCACGGTGCCGGTGCAGCCGCTTGTTGATGATCCGCAGGTATCGGTCGATGTGCCGGACTGCGGCGCTGCCCACGCGGAATAGCGGGACCTGATGATGGCCTTGCTCCGCTCCAGCGCATCGAGCCTCGCCAGGCACGCGCGGATCATGCTGCTGCGGTCGCCTCTCCCGTTCATGATCCGCGCGAGGCGCTGGCGACCCGCGCTCCGCGAGCTCGACGGGGCCGAGGTGGATCAGTGCGAGCGCGAGAGCGCGGCCCTGGGCATGGCCGAGCGGACGCCACGGATCGTGGTGCTGATGCACGTCTACTACGTGGACGCGCTCCCGCGCCTCCTCGGGCTCCTGCACGCCATGCCCGCGCGGTTCGACCTCATCATCACCAACTCGAGCGGAATCCCCCTGCCCCTGCCCGAGCGGCTGCCACGCCGGCTGGACGACCTCCGGACCATTGATGTCCGGAACCATGGTCGCGATATCTGGCCCATGGTCCAGGTCATCAACCGGGGCTTGATCGACGAGCATGATCTCGTGCTCAAGGTCCATACGAAGCGCAGCGAGTGGCGTGATCGTCATGGCCTCGCGGGGACGGGGGCCCAATGGAACGACCAGTTGCTCGATGCTGTCCTCGGCGGCCAGGACCGGATCAGCAACATCCTTGCTCTGTTCGCGCGCGATCCCTCACTTGGCCTGGTGACGGCGCCAGGCAGCGTGCTCGGACCGGAGCACTGGGGCCGGAACCATTGGGCAACGCGGATCCTGCTGCGGCGCATGGCCCTGCCCCTGCGCACGTACGACCTCAGGTTCCCGAGCGGCTCCATCTACTGGGCGCGGGCATCGGTCCTGCGGCGCCTCCAGCTCGCCGCGCTCGAGGAACGCGACTTCGAGTCCGAGTCCGGGCAGGTCGACGGCACGACCGCGCATGCGATCGAGCGCGGTGTCGGATTCTTGTTCCTGGATGCAGGACTGCGCATGGCCACGACGAGAGAACTAGCCACGTCACCGATCCGGTAGCGAACCATCGACGGATCTGGCGGCACCTGTCCGTCCGTCATGTCGCGACATCGTCTCGTGCTGAATTGTTATGCGGGGGTGTCCTTTTTCATCAGGATTGCGGCTCGCTCCGCGTGCCGCCCGGATACGCTCCTTGCTCGTAGGTGCCGGAGCCGAAGGTCGGCGAACATGCTGAGAACGTGCGAGCGCTCGAGACGTCGCTCGCGATGGAGTGCCGGACGCTGAAGGGCATGACCGGATCGACCAGGAAACCCTCATGACTATCGGAGTACCGACAATGATCACGACACGTCGCCACGGGCCGGAACGAGCACGGCGGATCAGCACCATCGTCGGGGTCTGTGCGGCACTGGCACTGGGCGCCGCCCCGGCCTCGCTCGCGCAGCCTCCCTCGCCGGAGTCACCGGGCGCCTTCCGCGTCGAGAGCATCAGCGGCCGCGAGATGGTCGCGCAGGTGTACTCGCCGTCCATGGGCCGGGACATCAAGGTCGAGATCGTCCGCCCCCGCGATTCCAGCCAGCCCAGCCCCACCTTGTATCTGCTCGGCGACCTCTGGCTCGACAAGACCGATGTCCTGGACTTCTCCGCGGACAAGAACGTCAACATCGTCATCCCGCGCGGCGGGGCCTACACCTACTACACCGATTGGCGGGCGCCGGATCCCAGGGTCGGAGGAGCGAAGTGGGAGACATTCCTGACACGCGAGCTGCCACCAGTGATCGATGGATCCCTGGGCGCCACTGGGCAAAATGCCGTTGCCGGGATCTCCATGGCCGCCACGTCGGTGCTGAGCCTTGCCATCAATGCTCCGGGGGTGTTCCAGGCGGTGGGCTCCTATAGCGGTTGCGCCCAGACCAGCGACCCCCTCGGCCAGGCTTTCGTGCGATCGCTTGTCGAGGGCCGCGGCGGAGCGGACACAAACAACATGTGGGGCCCGCCCAACGATCCAGCGTGGGCAGCCAACGATCCATACCTCAATGCCGAGGGGCTCCGTGGCACCGCGGTGTTCATCTCGAACGGCAGCGGACTGCCCGGGCCGCACGACACGATCGACGCCCAGGACATCGACGGAGATCCGGTCAAGCTTCTCGATCGGTTCGCTGTCGGCGGGCTCCTGGAGGCCGCGACCAATGTGTGCACCCATCGGCTGGTTGACCGCATGAACGAGCTCGATATCCCGCATGAGTTCAAGTTCCGCATGGACCGGACGCACGCGTGGGCCTACTGGCAGGACGACCTCCACGATTCGTGGCCGCTGTTCGCCGAGGCGCTCGGCGCCTAGGATCGCGTGCCGAGGTTTGCTGCTGTGAGCTGGGGGTTTGTGCTGGGGGCGC
>NZ_JACYWE010000022.1 GCF_014841105.1 Lolliginicoccus lacisalsi | reverse complement strand
GGGAACGGGAAGCTTGATCGGGCTGCCTTGCCCGAACCCGGGCAGGGCAGCGTCCGGGAGCATGTAGCGCCGGATGGCCCCATCGAGGAGACCATCGCGGGCATCTTCGCCGAAGTGCTCGGCACCGACGAGGTCAGCGTCACCGACGGGTTCTTCGAGCTCGGGGGCAACTCGCTCCTGGCCACTCGTGTCATCGCGCGGATCAACGAAGCGCTCCGCACGGAGCTCGACATCCGGGCACTGTTCGAGGCGAACTCCGTTCGCGGGCTCGCCGAGCGCGCAGCGGCTGCTGGCCTGGCCGAGGAGAGGCTGCCGCTCGTGCGGCGCGAGCATGACGGCCCGGTGCGGATCGCCCCGGAGCAGTGGCGGATGTGGGAGGCGAACCAGCGCGATACCTCCTCCTCGCAGTGGATCATTCCGGTGGTTCTCCGGATGGAGGGGGAGATCGACGCGGCAGCGCTGGGCGTGGCCTTCCGGGAGGTCGTGGAGCGGCACGAGCCCCTGCGAACGATCTACCCTGATTCGCCGGAGGGGCCGTTGCAGGTCGTGGTCCCGATGAACGAGGTCACCCTTGAGCTCGAGCACGCGGCGATAGGTGCGGGCGAGGACCTCATGGAGCGAGTGACCGCGTTCTGCGCGCGTGGTTTTGACGTCACCAAGGAGTTGCCCGTGCGCGCCAAGCTCTTCCAGGCCGCGCCGGAGGACCACATGCTGGCCGTGGCGATCCATCACATCAGTGCCGATGGCTCATCCTCGGCGCCGCTGGCCCGCGACGTGATGCTTGCCTATCACGCGCGGCTGCGAGGCGAGCCACCGGCGTGGAGCCCGTTGCCGGTCCGGTACAGGGACTACGCCGTGTGGGAGCGGGAACTCCTGGGAGATGTCTCGGACGAGGCCTCGCTATCCGCGGCAGAGGCCCGGTTCTGGCGGTCGGCGCTCGCTGATCTCCCCGCGCCGCTCGAGCTGCCCGCGGACCATGCGAGGCCGGAGGCCCCGTCCGTCCGTGGCGAGAGCGTGCTGCTCGAGATTCCCCGCGAGCTGCATGAGCGCATCGTCGCGCTCGCGCAGCGGCAGGGCGCGACGATGTTCATGGTCATGCAGGCTGCGACCGCGGTCCTGCTGGCCCGGTGGGCCGAGGCGGACGAGGTCACTACAGTCGCTCCGACCGCGGCGAGGCCGGATAGGGCATTGAGCGAGCTCGTGGGCCTGTTCGTCCGGAGCGTTTCCTTCCGCGCGCGCACGGCTCCAGGACTCGCCTTCGCGGAAGTGGTGAGCTCTGTCAGAGAATTCGCCGTCGAGGTCTACTCCCATTCGCTCCTTCCGCTTGACCAAGTCACCAAAATCGTTCGTTCGGGCACGCCGCATGAGGGCCAACCAATAACCCGGCTCGGATTCGCGTTCCAGAACGTCGACTCCGCGGAGATCACGCTTGATCGCCTCACCCTGTCAGGGCGGTCCGTGGATCTCGGCGTCACGCATCTCGATCTGAACTTCATCGTTGCCGAGCGGCTCGATGAGGCCGGGGCGCGCAACGGGATGGCCGTGCGTGTCATTTTTGCCACTGATCTGTTCGAGAGGGCCACCGTGGCGAAGCGCGTGGATCAGTACGTGCAGCTCCTCGAAGCAGTGGTGGACGACCCGACGATCGCGATCGCCGATTTGCCCTTGGAATGAAAAGCTCGGCCAGTACGCGTATTGCGTGGTCGTGAATATCACAGACTGCTCGATCGGGCCCGTACGTTGCTGCCCCCTGGCCTACGATGACGAGGAGTTTACGGCGCCTGGCCCCCGCGCGCGATTGCTGGCGTGGGCGCAGGCGCTGCATTGAGCGATACGAAGGACGGTGCCCCAGTGAACGTCGATCCCTCTGCCCGAGCACAGCTCCTGCCTCAGTTGTTGGCGGCGGCGGTGGAGGTGGACCCGTCGGGCCCGGCTTTGG
>NZ_JACYWE010000011.1 GCF_014841105.1 Lolliginicoccus lacisalsi | reverse complement strand
CACCACCCGGTCCCCCAGCACCAAAGCCGGGCCCGACGGATCCACCTCCACCGCCGCCGCCAACAACTGAGGCAGGAGCCTGAGGCGAGAAACTGTCGGAGAAGCCATTGCGATCCCTAACTGCTGCGCGACCTCGCCCCGGATTAGGCGTCACCGTGTTACGAACACGACACATCGCCTTTACATGCTAACCAGGTTAGGGAGACGCGCATCACACGCCTCGGCAAAGCCAACCGCCCGCAATGCTTCTCGCGCCGCGCGGAAATCCTCCGGGAGCGGCAGCTAGCCACGGGCTACGCCTGGGCACCAGTCCAGGCGACAGTGCCGTCGCCGGTCCAGCGCGCGCGCACCCCGGACCGGTGCATCCGGCCACCAGCGGCCCCGATCGGGTCGGCGACGAACGACACGGCCGTGGCCGCGAGCGCCTGGGGGCACCCACGCCCGAGCGCCGGGCCAGCGATATAGAGCTCGCCCTCGATCCCGGGGCCCACGGGCTGCAATGCCTCGTCGAGGATCAGCCAGGTAGTCCCCCGCGCCGGCGTGATCGCCACATCGCTCCCCGACGCGACAGCGCGCGCGGTGACCGTCCCGGCAATCCCGGTAGTGATGGCCTGGCCCTCGGGAACCTGCTCGCCCGGCATCAAGGTGGCCAAGCGGACCCCGCCGCCATCCGCGGCTCCCGTGACGTCCACGGGCAGGCTCGCCGAGGCCGCGAGGGCAACCTCGAGGATCGTGCGGGCTGGGTCAGTGGGCTCGACGACCTGAACGCTGCTCGCCTCGGCCACGCTGGTCCAGGAGCGCAGGTCCGCCAGCGCCGAGGCGATGCCCGTGTGAGGCATCTCCGCGACGGTCCCGGTGCCCGCGGGGACCAGGTAGGCGGTGTTTGTGGCGCGCAGCGTGCCGGACCGGTCGTAGAACGAGATCGGTGTCGGCGGCAATGCCTTCAGCTGTGCCTTGGTCGCCGCGTCGTCGAGATCGATGCGGGTAGCGCTGGTCCCCGTTTCGATCCCAGTGGTGGAGACCACGATGCCGGTGAAGCCGTCGAGGCTCGCGGCGCCCGAGGCGGGATCAATGATGTGGAGCGCCGCCCCGGCCTTCGCGACGACCCAGGTAGCGACGACGAGCTCGGTGGAGACGGGCAGGACGAGGGCCACGACGCTCTCGGGCCCCGCTCCGTTGCGGATGAGCAGCCGAGCGAGCCGGGATGACCGCTTGTCCAGGTTCATATAGGTGACGTTCTTGGCGCCAGCGATGATCGCGGTTCCGGCGGGATCGGCCTCGGCACCTCGGGCGAGGATCTGGGCCAGCGTCTCGGGCTCAACGAGGCCACCACCCGCGAGGCCGCCGTTGGCCTCGGCGCGTGGCTTCTCGCTGGCCGTGGCACCACCCTGGACGATGCTGCTCGCCTCGTCCTCGTCGGTGATGTCGATATCGCCAAGAATGACCGTGGTATCGGCGAGGACAGCGCCGATGACTCGCTCGAACCGGTGCCCGAGGCGCTGCATCGAGGCAGCATCGAAGATATCGGCACGGTAGACGATCGTGCCGGCGATCCCGTCGGGCTCATGCTGGTCGGTGAATCGTTGCTCCAGGGTGAGCAGCACGTCGAACTTGGCGGACTCGCTCGCGCCCTCGAACGGGCTCACGACCAGCCCGGGCAGCTCAAGGGCGCCTTGCTGCGGGTTGAGCAGGCTGATGACCACCTGCACGAGCGGCGCGTGGGCGTGGGAGCCACCCGCTCCGAGCGCATCGACGATCTGCTCGAAGGGGATATCCGCATGCTCGAAAGCGGCGACGTCGGTCCGGCGGACATCGTGCAGGAAGTCCTGGAACGTCATGTCCGGATCTGCCTCGGTGCGCAGCACGAGCGTATTGACGAACATGCCGATCAAGTCGTCGAGCGCGGCCTCGCCACGACCGGCTACCGGTGAGCCGACCGCGATATCACTGGTCCCAGTGATGCGGGCGAGCGTCGTGGCGAACGCGGCGTGCAGCACCATGAACAGGGAAGCGTTCTGCTCCTTGGCCAGGCCGGAGAGGCCCTGGTGGGCGTCGGCGCCGATCTGGAAGGTGACGGTCCCGGCCTCGGTTCCGGCCGTGGCCGGGCGCGGCCTGTCGGTGGGGATGTCGAGCAGTGCGGGCAGCCCGGCGAGGTTCTCGCGCCAGTAGTCGAGCTGCTCGGCCGCCAGCGTGCCCGGCTCGCTGGCATCGCCGAGCTCGCGGCGCTGCCAGATCGCGAAGTCCGCGTACTGCACCTCGAGCGGTTCCCAGCCCGGGATGTCGCCGGCGGACCGCGCGGCGTAGGCGATCATCACGTCCCGCGCCATCGGTGTCATGGATTCGCCATCACCGATGATGTGGTGCACAACGATGACGAGCACATGCTCGGTCGGCGCGATGCGCAGCAGCGCGCTGCGCAGCGGCACTTCCCGGGTCACGTCGAACCCGCGGGCCACGAGCGCGGTGATGCGCGCGATGGCCTCCTGCTCGGGGACCTCCTGCACCGCGAGGTCGATCGTGGTGTCCGCGGCTGGCAGGATGCGCTGCGACGGGCCCTCGGGCCCCTCGGGGAACATCGTGCGCAGGGTCTCGTGGCGCTCGATGACGTCGGCGACGGCCTGGGCGAGCGCGGCGGCATCCAGCTCGCCGGAGAGCCGCACGATCAACGGCATGTTGTAGGCCGACGATGCGGGGTCGAACCGGTTGATCAGCCACATGCGCTGCTGCGCGAGGGACAGCGGGATGTGCTCGGGCCGCGGATCAGCGGGAGCGAGCGGGTGCCCGCCGCCCCGCAGGGCATGGGCGTGCTCGACGCGGACCGCGAGCTCGGCGACGGTGGGCGCGTCGAACAGGTCCTGCAGGCGCACCTTCACGCCGAGGCTGCTGCTGATGCGGGCCACGGCCTTCATCGCGCCCAGCGAGTTCCCGCCGAGGTCGAAGAACGGCACCGTGATCGACACCTCCGGCACACCGAGGACCTCGGCGAAGACGGCGGCGATCGCTTCCTCTACCGGATTGGTCGGCGCCACATGCTCGCCGGTGGCGGCAACGGCGAGCTGCGGAACAGGCAGCCGCCTGCGGTCCAGCTTGCCGCTGGCCGTGAGGGGGAACTCCTCCAGCATCTCGATCGCTGCCGGGACCATGTACGGCGGCAGGCTCGCCGAGGCATGAGCGCGCAGCCCGTCCCGGTCGGGCTCGGCGCCCGGGCCCGGCACGAGGTAGGCCACGAGCTGATCGCCAGCGTGGGCATCGTGGTAGACCTGCACGTGCGCCTTGCTGATGGCTGGGTCCGCGGCGAGGACAGCTTCGATCTCGCCGAGCTCGATGCGGAAGCCGCGCAGCTTCACCTGGAAGTCCGTGCGGCCCAGGTACTCGAGCTGCCCCTCGGTGGTCCACCGGGCAAGATCGCCCGTGCGGTACATGCGATCGCCCGGCTTGCCGAACGGGCACGCGACGAAGCGCTGCGCGGTGAGCGCGGTCATCCCGCCGTAGCCACGCCCGACGCCGATTCCGGCGACATACAGCTCGCCCCCCACCCCCGGCGGCACGGGCCGCAGGTCACCGTCGAGGACGAACAGATCGATATTGGGGATGGGCTCGCCGATCGGAGCTGTCCCGTCCGCGCCAGGCTCCACGGGTGCCCAGGAGACCACATCGGAGGCCTCGGTGGGCCCGTAGCTGTTGTAGAAGCGCACGCCTGCCGCGAGCAGCTCGGCGATCGGCTTGCGGCGGATCGCCTCGCCGCCGAGGAACACGCTGCGCAGGCTGTCGAGGACATGGGTGTCATCGGTCTCGACGAGGGCCTCGAACGCGCTCGGCGACATGTTGGCCAGCGCGACGGGGGCATCCGTGAGGGAGCTCAGGATGCTCGCCGGGTCGAACGGGTCCTCGGCGATGACGATGGTCGCGCCCGCGGACAGCGCCGCCCAGACATTCTTCTGGGTCAGGTCGAAGCCGGGCGAGGAGGCGATCAGCACTCCATCGCCGGCGTCGATCGCTGAAGCGTCGAGGTACCACTCGAGCGTGTTGGCGATCCCCGCCATTGGCACCAGGGTCGGCTTGGGCCTGCCGGTGGAGCCAGAGGTGGAGATGACGTAGCCGATGCGGTCGCCCGCGCCTGCCTCGGTCCAGCGATCGGGCAGCGCCGTAGCGACCGGGGGCGCCTCGGCGATGCGCTCGTCGAGGGTGAAGACCGTGCCCTCGGCCATGAGCGTGTCCCAGGGGCCCGGGCCGGCGACCACAGCGACCCTTGCCTGGGTGTCGGCGAGCACCGCGGCGAGCCGGTCCTCGGGGAACTTCGGGTCGATGGGCGCGTAGGCCGCCCCGGTCTTCCACGCGGCGAGCATCGCGACGACCCACTGGGCGGAGCGTGGCAGCAGCAGCGCCACTACATCGTCCGGTCCCGCGCCCGCGCGGGCGAGTTCCTCGCCGAGCTGGGTGGAAGCAGCGTCGAGCTGCCGGTAGGTGAGGACGAGGCCGCCGTCGCGGATGGCGGCGGCGTCAGGGGTCGCGGCGCACTGCTGGCGGAACCGGTGCAGCGGGCTGGCCTCCATCACCGGCCGCCGGTCGCCGTGCCCGAGCGTGGCCATCTGATCGAGCTCGGCGCCGTCGATCCAGCGCTGGTCGCGGATAGCTGCCTCGGGTGCCTCGAGCACACTGCCGAGCAGCGTGGCGAAGCGCGTGCCGAAGCTGGCCACGGTCGATTCGTCGAACAGATCGGTGGCGTAGGTGAGCACTACCCGCATGCCGGCGGGGACGACGTTGTCCGTCCACTGCTGGATCACCGCGATATCGAGGTCGAACTTCACCGTGTGGGTGTCCACCTCGATCGGCTCCACGGCGAGGCCTGGCAGCTCGAACCGGGGCGAGCTGCTGTTCTGGAAGGTGAACAGCACCTGGAACAGGGGCGCGTGCGCCCGTGACCGTGCCGGATCAAGTGCCTCGACAAGCTTCTCGAACGGCACATCGGTGTGGGTGAACGCGGCGATATCGGAGCGGCGCACCTGGTCGAGGAAGTCCACGAACCGCTGCCCCGAGGCGATCTCGGTGCGCAGCACGAGGGTGTTGACGAACATGCCGACGAGGTCGTCGAGCTTGCGGTCGCCACGTCCTGCCACCGGGGTGCCGATGGGGATGTCGGTCTCGCCGGACAACCGCGACAACAGGATTGCGAGCGCCGCATGCACCACCATGAAGGGGGTGGCGTTGTGGCGGCGCGCGAGGTCCATGATGCGCTGCTGCGTCGCGGCGTCGAGCGCGAGCTCATGCTGGGCACCGCGCTGGGACATCACGGCCGGCCGCGGCCGGTCGGTGGGCAGCTCGATGAGCTCCGGCAGATCGGCCAGGGCCGTGCGCCAGTACGCGATCTGGGTGGACAGCAGCGACGCGGGATCATCCTCGGAGCCGAGGAGATCGCGCTGCCACGCGGCGAAGTCCGAGTACTGCACGGCGAGCGGCGCCCAGCCGGGCTCGTGGTCCTCGGCACGTGCCGAGTAGGCGATCATCACGTCCCGGGCGAGTGGCGCGAGGGATTCACCGTCGGCCGCGATGTGATGGACGACGAGCACGAGCACATGCTGGTCCTCGGCGAGGCGGAACAGCGCGGTGCGGACGGGTGCATCCCGGGTGACGTCGAAACCGGCGGTGGCGAGGGCAGTGGCACGGGAAAGGAGCTGCTCCTCCCCCGCCACATCCACGGGTGCGAGGGAGGTGGGGATCTCCCGCGCCGGGGCCACCTCGAGGACGTGCTCGCCGTCCACCTCGGGGTAGGTGGTGCGCAGGACCTCGTGCCGGCTGATGACATCGTGCATCGCGGCGGACATCGCTTCAGCGTCGAGCGTTCCGGCGAGCCGCAGCATCAGCGGGATGTTGTACGCCGGCGAGCTCGTGTCGAGCTGGTTGAGCACGAGCATGCGGTTCTGCGCCAGCGACAGCGGAGCGGCGGCATCCTCCGACAGCGGCGCGAGCGGCGGCCGGGTGGTTCCCGTGGCCGCGGATTCCACCGCGGCGGCGAACTCAGCGACCGTGGGAGCGTCGAACAACTCCCGCACCCCGATCTCGCGACCGGTGGCCTCGCTGGCCCGGGCAGCCACGCGGGTGGCGGACAGGGAGTTGCCGCCGATGTCGAAGAAGTTGTCGTCCGCGCCGACGCGCTCCCGGCCGGTGATCTCGCCGAAGATGCCAGCGATGATCTCCTCCATCGCCGAGGCCGGCGCCCGGAACTCCTGCTGCAGCAGCCCGAGGTCGGGGTCCGGCAGAGCCTTGCGGTCCGTCTTGCCGTTGACCGTGACAGGGATCGCGTCGAGCACCATGATGACCTGCGGCACCATGTAGGCCGGCAGGCCCTCGCCGACATGCTCGCGCAACTGCTCGGTATCGAGCCGCGCCTCCCCGCTGGCCGCCACCACGTAGGCGACGAGCACATCGCCGATGTGAGCGTCGTGGTAGACCGTGACCACGGCCTGGCTCACGGTGGCGTGCCGGGCGAGGGCGGCCTCGATCTCGCCGAGCTCGATGCGCAGGCCGCGCAGCTTGACCTGGAAGTCGGTGCGGCCCAGGTACTCGAGGGTGTGATCGTGCTTCCAGCGCACGAGGTCGCCGGTGCGGTAGAGCCGCTCCCCGGGGCCGCCGAACGGATCGGCAACGAAGCGGGCCGCGGTGAGCCCGATGCGATTGTGGTAGCCGCGCGCGAGCCCCTCGCCGGCGAGGTACATCTCGCCAGCGACCCCGACGGGCACGGGCCGGAGCCGGCCGTCGAGCACCAGCACATCAGTGCCCACGATGGGGCGCCCGATGTCCACGGGCTGCCCGGGCTGCATGGGGGCGCTCGCGGTGGACCAGATCGTCGATTCGGTCGGGCCATACAGGTTGAGCATGCGGCGCCCGGGCGCCCACTGGGCAACAAGCTCGGGAGGGCAGGCCTCGCCGGCAACGAGCAGCGTCTCGATATCGGTCAGCTCGGCGGGATCGAGCGAGGCGAGCACCGAGGGGGTGATCACGCAATGGGTGACGTGCTGGTCGCGCAGCACCTGGCCCACGGAACCGGCCGCGTCGCGGCCACCGCCCGGCACCACAACGAGGGTGGCGGCAGGGCCGAACGCCATGAGCAGCTCGAACACCGACGCGTCGAAGGACGGCGAGGCGACCTGCAGCACCCGCGAGCCCCGAGTGAGGCCGAACGCATCGATCTGCTCGGCCACGACCGCGGCGATCCCCCGATGGGTGACCACGACGCCCTTGGGCAGGCCCGTGGAGCCCGAGGTGTAGATCATGTAGGCGGCGGACCCGACCGAGATCGGTCCGCGCTCGGCATCGGTGACCGGGCCATCGGGCATGGTGGCGAGGCCCTCGCGGAAGCCGGGGTCATCGATGCTGATCCACTCGATGCCCGCGGGCAGCGCGGACCGGTCGGCTGCGAGGACGAGGCCCGCGCTCGCGCCCGAGTCCGAGATCATGTGGGCGATGCGGTCCTCCGGATAGGCAGGATCCACGGGCACGTACGCCGCGCCGGTCTTCGCCACCGCCCAGATCGCCTCGACCATCTCGATCGATCGTGGCATCGCGAGCGCCACCACGTGGCCGGTCCGCACACCACGGCCGAGCAGGACGCGCGCGAGCATGGAGGAGCCACGATCGAGCTGCTCGTAGGTGAGCGCGCGGTCCCCGGCGATCACCGCGGTCGCGGCGGGATCCACCGCTGCAGCCCGCTCGAGGAGGGCAGGAAGCACCATGGGCTCCGGGGCAGCACCGCCGCGCACCGGGACGATGGCGGCCCGCTCGGCGTCGCTGACGATCTCGATATCGCCGACGGGCCGCTGCGGATCGTCGATCACCGCGGAGAGCACCTGCACGAACCGGTCGGCGAAGCCCACGATCGTGGCCTCGTCGAACAGATCGGTGGCATACACGAAGTGCCCGCGCATGCCCGCGGGGGCACCGGTCTCGTCGGTCTGCTCGGACAGGTCGAGCATCAGGTCGAACTTGGTGGTGTGCACGTCGACAGTGCGCAGCTCGGCCGCGATCCCGTCGAGGTCGAACGCGATGGGATCGGTGTTCTGGAACGCGAGCACCACCTGGAACAGGGGCGCGTGAGCGTTGGACCGCGGCGGCCGCAGGGCGTCGACAAGCTGCTCGAACGGCACATCGGCCTGCGTGAACGCCGCGAGGTCGCGCTCGCGGACCGACGCGAGGAGATCCTCGAAAGAGGACTCTGGATCGACCTGGGCACGCAGGACCAGGGTGTTGACGAACATGCCGACGAGCGGGTCGAGCGCACGCTCCCCGCGCCCCGCGACCGGGGTGCCGATCGCGACGTCATCGGACCCGGACAGCCGCGAGAGAAGCGTCGCGAACGCCGCGTGCACGACCATGAAGATGGTGGTGCGCTTCTCCCGCGCAAGCTCCTGCAGGCCTGCCTGCACCGCGGCGGGGATGGTGAACGCGAAGGTGGCGCCCCGCTGCGATTGCGCGGGCGGGCGCGGCCGGTCCGTCGGCAGCTCGAGCACGTCAGGGATCCCCGCGAGCGTCTCGCGCCAGAACGCGATCTGGCGGCCAGCGACCGACTCCGGATCGTTCTCGGAGCCGAGCAGCTCCCGCTGCCACATCGCGTAGTCGGCGTACTGCACGGGCAGGGGCTCCCACGATGGGGAGTCATCGTTGGCCCGGGCCTTGTAGGCGGTGACGAGATCCTTCGCGAGCGGACCGAGCGAGGCCCCGTCCGCCGCGATGTGGTGAACGACCACGAGGAGGGTGTGCTCGTCGGGCGCGGTGCGCAGCAGGGCAGCGCGGATCGGCGGCTCCGCGGTGACATCGAACCCGACCGAGGCGAGGGTGAACAGTTCCCGCTCGAGGGCACCGGAGCCCGCGACGTCCACCGGCGACACATCGATGTCGACCCTGCTGGCCGGCAGGATGACCTGCGTGGCCTCGCCATCATGCATGGGGAACACGGTGCGCAGGGACTCGTGCCTGCCCACGACGTCGTGCAGCGCCTCCTGCAGGGCTGAAACGTAGAGCTTGCCCGACAGCCGCAGCACGAGCGGCATGTTGTACACCGCGGACGCGGAATCGAACCGGTTGAGGAACCACAGGCGCTGCTGCGCCAGCGACAGCGGGATGTGGCCGTCGCGCGGCTGGCGCACCAGCTTGGGCCGGGCAGCCCCCCGGGCGCCCTGGTGCTCGACGAGCGCGGCGAGGCCCGCGACGGTGGGTGACTCGAACAGGTCACGCAGGTTGAGGTCGCAACCGAAGGCGTCGTTGATGCGGGTGGTCACCAGCGTGGCCGACAGCGAGTTGCCACCGAGATCGAAGAACGACACCGTCGCGCCCACGCGCTCATGATTGGTGACCTCGGTGAAGATGCCCGCGATGATCTCCTCCACCGGGCCGGATGGCGCGGCGTGCACCTCGGTGCCGGTGCTGTGCTCGGGCTCGGGCAAGGCCTTGCGATCGAGCTTGCCGTTGATGTTGAGGGGGAACTCGTCGAGCACCATGATCACGCGCGGCACCATGTACTCGGGCAGGCGCTCGGCCGCGCCTCGCCGCAGGTGATCGACCTGCAGCTCCGCGCCAGGCTTGGGGGTGACATAGCCAACGAGCTGGTCGCCCGCGGTGGGATCGCGGTGCAGCACGACCACGACCTGGTCCACGCCCTCCTGCGCCTGCAGGACGGCCTCGATCTCGCCGAGCTCGATGCGCAGTCCGCGCAGCTTCACCTGGAAGTCGGTGCGGCCGATGTACTCGATCTCGCCGTCCTTGCGCCAGCGCACGAGATCGCCGGTGCGATACATCCGCTCGCCGGGCGCGCCGAACGGGCTCGCGATGAACCGGTCCGCGCTCAGGCCTGGCTGCCCGACGTAGCCGCGAGCAAGCTGGATGCCGGCAAGGTACAGCTCGCCATGCACGCCGATCGGCACGGGCGAGAGCCGGTTGTCGAGCACGTACACCTGGGTGTTCCACACGGGCGCGCCGATCGGCACGGTGACGGTGTCATCGCCGGTGTACTGGTGGTAGGTGACATCCACGGCTGCTTCGGTGGGGCCGTAGAGGTTGTGCAGCGCCGCATCGGAGAGCTCGGCGAGGCCTGCCGCGGTGGCGGGAGCGAGCGCCTCGCCACTGGCAAAGACCATGCGCAGCGTGGCGATGCGATCGCCCCAGCCGCTCTCGGTCGCCGCGGCCACGAACACCGCGAGCATCGAGGGCACGAAGTGCAGGACAGTGATGCGCTCCTGCTCGATCAGCTCGGTCAGGTACGCGGGATCGCGATGCCCATCGGGCAGCGCGACCACCAGCCGGGCACCGACCTGCAGGGGCCAGAAGAACTCCCACACCGACACGTCGAAGGTGAACGGGGTCTTCTGCAGCACGGCATCGCTCGGCGCGAGCGCGTACTCGTGCTGCATCCACAGCAGGCGGTTGGCGATCGCCCGGTGCGAGACGGCCACGCCCTTCGGGTTACCGGTGGAGCCCGAGGTGTAGATGATGTAGGCGATGTGGTCGGCAAACAGCGGCGCGACCCGGTCCTCGTCGGTGACCGGCCCAGCATCGAGGCTGCTGGTGTCGAGGCGGTCGAGCTCGAGCACCGTGACGCCCTCGGCGAGCGGCACGCGGTCACGGGTGGTGGTGACCACGCATACCGGCCGCGACGAGCCCAGGACCCAGTCGATGCGTTCCGCGGGATGGTCGGGATCCACCGGCACGTAGGCACCGCCGGCCTTGATGATGGCGTACATGCCGACGACCATCTCCAGGGAACGGCGCATCACCAGCGCGACCCGCGATTCCGGGCCAACCCCCAGGCTGATCAGGTGCCGCGCGAGCTGGCTGGACCAGGCATCGAGCTCCGCGTAGGTGAGCGAGCGCTGCCGGTATGCCAGGGCAGGCAGATCGGGGGTCTTGACGACCTGCTGCGCGAACATGTCAGCAAGGGTCGTCTCGGGGACCTGGCGGGCCGTATCGTTCCAGCCGCCCCCGCCGCCGACCGCTCCGAGATCGAGGTTCTGCCCGAGCGCGCCGAGCGCGAGCGCCGTGTCCCCGGCGACCGCATCGAGCACCGGCACGAGCCTGTCGATCAGCCGCATGGCGGCACCATCATCGGACGCGCCGGTGGCGAAAGTCAGCAGCGCGAGCGCGTAGTGGCCATCATCGTGGATGCGTTCCTCGCCGATGCGCTCGGCTACCACCCGGGCGCGGTCCTGGACCTGCTGGTAGGACACGCGCATGCCATCGACGACGAACGCGGCGCCATCGGGCTCCTTCGACAAGGCCTGCTCGACCCGCTGCTGCAAGCGGCCAGTGGGCTGCGGCCCCGTCGTGAACAGGCCCTGCTCCTCGCTGGACAACAGGTTGATGTCACCGACCGCGATGCCGGGATCATCGATGATCGCCTCGAGGACGCGGGCGTAGCGCTCGCAGTACTGCTCGATCGTCTGGTGCTCGAACAGATCCGTCGCATAGGTCAGGTGCGCCTTGATGCCGCTCGGCTCGCCCCGCTCGGTGTGCATCTCCTCGAGCGTGAGCAGCAGGTCGTACTTGGCGCTGTTGATGTCGAGCCCATCCGCGACCACCTCGAGGCCGCTGAGCGCGAACCGCACCGGATCGGTGTTCTGGAACGCGAGCATCACCTGGAAGAGCGGCGAGTGGCCCGCGGCGCGATCCACGCCGATCTCGCGCACGACGCGCTCGAACGGCACATCCGCATTGTTGAACGCCGCGAGGTCCTGCTCCCAGACCTCGGCGAGCAGCTCCGCGAACGTCGCGTCCGGGTTCACCTGCGCCCGCAGCACGAGCGTGTTGACGAACATGCCCGCGAGCCGCTCGAGGGCTTCCTCGCCACGGCCAGCGACCGGGGTGCCGATCGCGATGTCCGTGGTTCCCGAGAGCCGGGCGAGCAGGACAGCGAGAGCCGCGTGAGCGACCATGAACACGGTCGCGTTGTGCTCGCGCGCGAGCTCCGCGAGGCGCCGGTGCACCTCCGCGTCGATCCCGAACCGGACGGTCGCGCCGCGCATCGACTGCGTCGCGGGGCGCGGGAAATCCGTGGGCAGCGGAAGCAGCTGCGGGATGCCCCGCAGCGTGGAGGACCAGTGCTCGAGCTGCCGCGCCACCACGCTGCCCGGGTCGGTCTCGTCGCCGAGGACCTCGCGCTGCCACAGCGCGTAGTCGGCGTACTGCACCGGCAGCGGCTCCCACTGCGGCTCGGCGCCATCGACGCGGCACGAGTAGGCATACATGAGGTCGCTGGCCAGCGGTGGCATGGAGCCACCATCGGCCACGATGTGGTGCACCACGATGGCAAGGAAGTGCCGGTCGGGCGCCACGCGGAAGATCCGGGCGCGGATCGGCAGCTCCGCGCGCACGTCGAAGCCGCGCGAGACGAACTCGATGGCAGGCTCCTCCGCGGGCCCGGCGAACGACGAGCCCGCCGCGGCCGCGGCATCGGCATCGACATCGACGACGTCGATCGGGATGTCGGTCTCCGCCATCGGCAGGATCACCTGGTGCGCGCCCTGCGTGTCGGCCGGGAACACGGTGCGCAGGGCCTCGTGCCGCTCGAGCACATCGCGCATTGCCTGCTGCATCGCGGCGACATCGAGCTGGCCGGTCAGGTCCACGCCGAACGCGATGTTGTAGATGCCCGAGGACGGATCGTACTGGTTGATGAACCACAGGCCCTGCTGCGCCAGGGACAGCGGCAGCCGCTCCGGGCGCGGGCGCGCCACCAGGGCGGTGTCGGGGGCGCTCGCGGCACCATCCATGCGAGCCGCGAGCGAGGCCACCGTTGGCGATTCGAACAGATCGCGCACGCCAAGCTGCGCGTCGAAGGCATTCTTGATGCGCGCGACGACACGAGTGGCGGACAACGAGTTGCCACCGAGGTCGAAGAAGCTATCGTGCACGCCCACCCGTTCAAGGCCCAGCACGCCAGCGAAGATCCCGGCGATGGCCTGCTCCGCCGCGGTCGACGGCTCGACGTAGCTGTCCTCGTCCGAGGTGAACACGGGCTCCGGGAGGCCGCGGCGATCAAGCTTGCCGTTCACCGTGAGGGGGATCTCGTCGAGCATGATGATCGCGGACGGCACCATGTGCGACGGCAGCGTCTCGCCCACGAAATCCACGAGCTCCTGCTGATCCAGCGTGGCACCAGCGACGGGCTTGACGTATGCCACCAGCCGGGTGATGCCGCTGGACCCGGTGTTGCCGAGGGTGACGGCGAAATCCACGCTGGGATGCTTGGCAAGGGCAGCATCGATCTCGCCGAGCTCGATGCGGAAGCCCCGCACCTTGACCTGGAAGTCCGTGCGGCCCAGGTACTCGATCTCCAGCCCGCCGGAGGGACCATGCGTCGTCCATCGCACGAGGTCGCCGGTGCGATACATCCGGTCGCCGGGCTTGCCGCAGGGATCAGCGACGAACCGCTCCGCGGTGAGGCCGCGACGGTCGTGGTAGCCGCGTGCCTCGCCCATTCCCGCGACATAGAGCTCGCCGGCGACACCGACCGGCACGGGCCGCAGCCGCGAGTCGAGCACCATCGCGCGGGTGCCGCGGATCGGTGGGCCGATGGTGACGACATCCTGCCCCGCGGACATGGGCTGCGAGATCATCACCATGATCGTGGTCTCAGTGGGCCCGTAGCCGTTGTACATGCGGCGCCCTGGCGCCCAGCGGGCCACCAGGTCGGCGGGAACGGCCTCGCCGCCGGCCACGACATGCTGGAACGAATCGAGGCCCGCCGGATCGACCGAGGCGAGCGCGGCCGGGGTGATGAAGGCATGGGTGGCCTGGTGCTCGCGGATGACGTCCGCGAGCTCATCGCCGCCGAAGGTTCCGGGCGGCACCACCACCATCGTGGCGCCGGTCCCGAAGGCAAGCAGGTACTCGAGCACGGAGGCGTCGAAGCTCGGCGAGGAGAAGTGCAGCACCCGCGAGTCGTGCGTCACCGCGTACCGGTCACGCTGCTCGGCCGCGAAGTTCGCCATGCCCCGATGCGTCACCACGACGCCCTTGGGCAGGCCGGTGGAGCCGGAGGTGTAGATCATGTAGGCGGTGTTGGCGATGCGAACCGACTGGCGGCGCTCCCGATCGCTGACCGGGGCCGCGGAGAAGGCATCGATGCGCGCGGCGACCTCGGGATCGTCGAGCGTGATCCACTCGGTGATGCCGGGCAGCCCGCCGCGCTCGCCAGCGACGGTGAGCCCGAATCCCGCTGACGAGTCGCGCAGCATGTGCTCGATGCGATCCGTCGGGTAGCTCGGGTCCACTGGCACGAACGCGCCGCCGGACTTGACCACCGCCCACATGCCGATCAGCGATTCGACCGACCGGGACATGCCCAGCGCCACGAACTGCTCCGGGCCCACGCCAAGGTCGATGAGGTAGCGGGCCAGCCGTGACGAGCGCGCATCGAGCTCGGCATAGGTCAGCACGCGGTGCCGATCGATGATCGCGGTGCTGCTCGCCGCCTCCGCGGCGGTAGCGGCCAGGATGTCGGGGAGCGCGCGCGGCGGTTCCCCCGGGGCGCCATGCACGGGCGCGAGGTGCTCCCGCTCGGTATCGGTCAGCACGTCGAAGTCAGCGAACCGCGTATCCGGCTGCTCCACGATGCGGGCGAGCGTGCGCACCATGCGCTGCATCAGCGCGGACATGCGCTCCGGCGCGAGCAGGTCCGGGAAGAACTTGACGATGAGGCGCAGCTCGGGCTCGGCATGGGTGATGACCGTGACCGGGTAGTGCGCGGCGTCGATGCCCTCGATATCCACGATGCTCATGCCCGCGATGGCGTGGCCCTCGCCGAGGCCAGCGCGGTCGACCGGATAGGACTCGAAGACGGTGAGGGTGTCGAACAGCGCGCCCTCGCCTGCCTCGCCCTGGATCTCGGCGAGCTGCACGTAGTGATGCTCGAGCAGGTCGGCCTGCTCGCCCTGCAGGCGCGCGAGGAGCTCGGCGAACGTCTCGCCCGGGTCCAGGCGCAGCCGCACGGGCAGCGTGTTGATGAACAGTCCGATCATGTCCTCGACGCCATCGAGCTCGGGCGGGCGCCCGGACACTGTCGCGCCGAACACGACATCGCTGCGGGTCGTCTCGGTGGCGAGCACGATCCCCCATGCTGCCTGCACCACGGTGTTGACCGTGACGCCCAGGTCGCGGGCCACATGCACGACCCGCTGGGTGAAGGTGTCGCTGAAGCCGTGAACGAGCTCGCGGGACGGCGCATCGTGCTTGCGGGCCCGCTCGAGCGGCACCAGGGTCGTGGGCTCATCGAGGCCGGCCAGCGCGCCGCGCCACGCCGCGAGGGACTCGGACGCGTCCTGCCGGCGCACCCACTGCAAGTAGTCCTTGTAGGAACGGGCCGAGGGCAGTGCCGAGGCGTCGCCATCAGCGGCGTAGACCATGATGAGGTCCCGCAGGTAGAGCGGGGTGGACCAGCCATCCATCAGGATGTGGTGGTTGGTGAGGACGAGGCGATGCTCGCCCGGCGCGATCGTCAGCACCGTGATCCGCACCAGCGGTGCACGCGCCATGTCGAAGCGATGCTCGCGATCCTCCGCGAGGAACCGCGACACCGCGGCATCCGCATCGGGGGCATCGCTGAGGTCGAGCGTCCGGACGCTGATGCTGGCCTCGCCGAGGATGAGCTGCAGCGGCTCCCCATCGGCCGTGGTGATGAACGCGGCGCGCAGGTTGGCATGGCGGGCGATCACCGCGTTGGCGGAACGCTCGAGGCGCTCCACATCCACGGTGCCCCGCGCATGCAGCACCAGCTGCACCATGTAGGCGTCGACGCTGTCCTCGGCCAGCACGGCATGGAACAGCATGCCCGCCTGCAGCGGCGACAACGGCCAGATGTCCTCGAGCAGCGGGTAGTGCCGCTCGATGCCATCGATGGTCGGCTGATCGATCTCGACCATCGCGACATCCGACGGCGTGAGGCCACCGGCGCCGGGCCCGGAGGCATAGTCGCCGAGCGCGCCGAGCGCCCGGCTCCAGTAGCCCACGAACTCATGGGCGGCACGATCGTCGAGCAGCCCCGACGGGTACAGCACCGTGACCTTGAGAACCTGCCCGTCCTCGGCGGGCGCGATCATCGCGGTGATGTCGAGGACACCGGGCGCGGCCATGCCCGGAGCGAACGTGAACATCAGGTCGTCGGTGTCATCGGACGGGACCCAGCCGAGATCGCGGACCTCGTCGGGGATCTCGCCGGTGACGAACCGCCCAAGGTAGTTGAACATCACCTGGGGCGCCGGGCCCTGGCCGAGGCGCGCGGCACCATCGGGATGCAGGTAGCGCAGCATGCCGAAGCCGATGCCCCGGTCCGGGATCGCGCGCAACTGCTCCTTGACAGCCTTGAGCGCCTCGCCCATGGCCTTGCCTCCGGAAAACGCGCTGTCGAGGTCCACGCCGGACGCGTCGAACCGCACCGGCGTGATCGTCGTGAACCACCCCACCGTGCGATCGAGCTCCGCGCCGGGCACCGCGGCAGCCTCGCGGCCATGCCCCTCGAGCCCGATCAATGGCGTGACCGCGCCCCGCCACTTCGCCAGCGCCAGCACCAGCGCCGCGAGCAGGCCGTCATCGACACCACCGCGCACCACCTCGGGCACGCGGGTCAGCAACGCGTCGGTGACATCGGTGGGCAGCTCGAAGGTGACCCTCTCCAGGGTGCGGTTGAGGTCGCGGTCGCGGTCGAAGGGCCGGGAACCGAGCGTCGGCTCGCTGCCACCGGCGAGCATCCCCTCCCACAGCGGGAGCTCCTTCTCGCGCTCCGGCACCTGCTCCTCGAGGCCATGCGCCCAGCGGCGGAACGACGTGCCCACCGGCTGCAGCGCGGGCTGCTCGCCGGAGCTGATGGCTGCCCACGCGGCAATGAGATCGGGCACGAGCACCCGCCAGGAGACACCATCGATCGCGACGTGATGGATGACCAGCAGGATCCGGCCCTCGGTCTTGCTGCCGAAATCGAACCACACGGCTTGCAGCATGCGGCCCGCCGCCGGATCGAGCCGTTCCGAGGCGGCCTCCAGCGAGTGCGAGACGGCCTGCGCGAACGTGTCGGATCCCGGCTCGTCCTGGGTCTGCACACGCGTGATCAGATCGGTCGCCGCCACCGCTCCCGCCGGGTGGACGGAGAGCTTCTTGGGCGACACCTGGACCCGCAGCAGGTCATGGTGGTCCAGGCTGGCCTGCAGGGTGCGGGCGATGCCGTCCCCGTCGATGCCCGAGGGCAGCGCCAGCAGCGCGGCCTGCGAGTACTGGGCGTGGTCCCCGCCCCGTTCCAGCATCC
This sequence comes from Lolliginicoccus lacisalsi, assembly GCF_014841105.1. Classification (GTDB taxonomy): domain Bacteria; phylum Actinomycetota; class Actinomycetes; order Mycobacteriales; family Mycobacteriaceae; genus Lolliginicoccus; species Lolliginicoccus lacisalsi. The sequence goes on along the minus strand of NZ_JACYWE010000011.1, from coordinate 39,834 downwards.
AGTGCATCACCGGTGTCAGCGGCGCCTCGCCGATCCCGCCGCCGTCGAGTTCCTCGAGCACGATGCGGCTCGCGTCGTCAGCGTGGACAGCAACCTGCGCCAGGGCCGCGACGGTGCGCCTCTCGAAGACATCCCGTGGCGTGATGTGCAGGCCCGCTGCCTTCGCGCGCGAGACCACATTGATCGACATGATGCTGTCGCCGCCGAGCGCGAAGAACGAGTCATCGAGCCCGATCGAGGGCAGGCCCAGGACCTCCGCGAGGATCCCCGCGAGGATCCGCTCGGTCTCGTTCGTCGGCTCCCGCGTCGAGGACACCATCGCGCCGAAGTCCGGCTCGGGCAGCGCCTTGCGGTCGATCTTGCCGCTCGCGCTCAGCGGCAGCTCGTCGAGCACCATCAGCACCGCGGGCACCATGTAGCCCGGCAGGAAGCCGGAGACGTGGCGGAGGACGTCGGACTCGTCGATGGTCTCGCCCTGCGCCGCGACGGCGTAACCGACCAGCCGGTCCGGCTTCCCCTCGGTCCGCTGCACCCGTGCCGCTGCCTGGCCCACCGCGGGATGCCCGACCAATGCCTGCTCGATCTCGCCGAGCTCGATGCGGAAGCCCCGCAGCTTCACCTGGAAATCAGTGCGCCCGATGTACTCGAGCTCGCCGTCGGCGCGCCACCGCACCAGGTCCCCGGTGCGATACATGCGCGCGCCCGGATCACCGAACGGGCTCGCCACGAACCGCTGCGCGGTCAACGCCAGCTGGCTGCCGTAGCCGCGGCCCACGCCGGTGCCGCTGACGTAGAGCTCGCCCGGCACACCGATCGGCGCGGGGCGCAGCGACCCGTCGAGCACATGCAGCCCGGTATTGGGAACAGGATGGCCGATCGGCACCGAGACCTGGTCCGCCTCCGACATCGCCGCGAAGGACACCACGTCCGAGGCCTCGGTCGGGCCGTAGCTGTTGACGATCCGCGCACCCGCTGCCAGCAGCCCGGCGACCGGCCGCGGCCGGATCGCCTCGCCGCCGAGGAAGACCGTGCGCACGCCGCGCATCACGTCATCGGTATCGGCATCGACCAGCGCCTCGAAGGCGCTCGGGGACATGTTCGCCAGCACCACGCCGTTGTCGCGGATCGCCGGCAGGATGTCCGCCGGGTCGAAACCATCGCGCGCGAGCACGATCGTCGCCCCACCCGCGACGGCGGCCCACACGTTCTTCTGCGTGAGGTCGAAGCCGGGAGCGGAGGCGATGAGCACGCCCTCCCCCGCCGCCAGCGAGGTCTCCTGGCGGTACCACTGCACGGTATTGGCCACGCCCGCCATTGGCACCACCGTTGGCTTGGGGCGCCCTGTCGAGCCCGACGTCGAGATGATGTAGGCAGTGCGCAGCCCGGCACGCGCTTCGCCCCAGGCAGCACCCACCGGCAGCGGCGCGGGATCCGTGCTCGCCATCATCGCGACATCGCACACAACGCGCTGCTCGTCGGGGACCACGCCGGAATGGGTCCAGCCAGCCAGGCAGGCGACCGCGCGGGCGCCGGTATCAGCGAGGACGGCCTCGAGCCGCTCGGCGGGGAACGCCGGATCCACTGGCGCGTAGGCCGCGCCCACCAGCCATGTCGCGACCATCGCCGCGATCCACTCGGGCGAACGGGGCAGCGCGAGGGCCACCACGTCGTCCGCGCCCACCCCTGCCTCGCGCAGGCGGCCCGCGATCACCGCGACCGCCTGGGCGAGCTCGGCGTAGCTGACGACGATGTCGCCGGAGACGACAGCCGCCGTCGAGCCCACTACCGGATCCCCGGCGGCCTGGCCCAGAACGTCAGCGATGTCGCGCACCAGGGCTTCGGGATCGACCTCCGCGGACGGTCCGCGCGACCAGCTGTCGAGCGCCTCGCGCTCGGGCTCATCGAGCAGATCGATCTGCTCGATCGGCGTCCCGGGATCCGCCGCGACGAACGCGTCCAGGAACCGCATGAAGCGCTGGTGATGCCGCGCCAGCTCGTCCTTGCTGTACCGTCCCGGGTTCGCCTCGAAATCGACCTGGATCTGGCTTCCGCCGGACCCGGGGTAGAGGTTCACCGACAGGTCCTCGACGGGCCCGGTGCTGAGCACGCCGAGCCGCCCAATGACGTCACCAAGGCGGACCTCGGGCTGGAACATCATGATGTTCACCGTCGGGCCGAAGAACTCGCGGTCCGCCGACACCATGCCCATGTCGCGACGCAGGTCCTCGTAGCGATACCGCTGATGCCGCAGCGTCTTGGTGATCTGGGTGTCGATCGCATCCGACAGTTCCTGGGGAGTGGCACCGCGCGGCACCGCGATCCGCATCGGCACGACGTTCGACACCATGCCACCGGAAGCCCGCATGAACTTCGTGACCCGGGAACTGACCGGGAAGCTAAGCGCGATCTCGTCGCGCCCGCTCACGCGCGAGAGGTATGCGCCGAAAGCCGCGAGCACGGTCGGGGCCCAGGACTTGCGGTACCGCTCCGCGGCGGTCTCGGCGATCAGCGCGTCGGTCCGCTCGGCCACGGGCTCGGATCGCACCAGGCTGACGGGCGCGGCAGGGGCCGATCGCAGCGCCAGGGTCACCTTCTCGGGAAGGTCCTGCACGTACTCGGTCCAGAACTGCCGATCGTCGGCGAACCGCTTCGACTCCTTGTAGGCGATCTCCGAGTCATAGATCGACTCGAGGGAGTTCGTCCGGAGCGGGGCTGGCTCCTCGCCATCAGAAAGCGCCGAGTAGACCTCGGCGATGCGTCGCAGCATGTTCATGCCGCCAAAGCCATCGATGGCGATGTGGTGCAGGCGCATGTACCAGATGTAATGGTCCGCGCCCAGCTTGAGCAGTGCCGACCGCGCGAGCCGATCCGTGGCGAAGTCCAGCGGCGTCGAGTATTCCTGCTGCATCCATCCCCAGGCAGACCCGGCCGGGTCGTCCCGGTCCGAGAGATCGATCAGATCGACCGACTGTCCCTGGCTGAGGTCAACGACCTGGCGCGGCCCGTCCTCGGTGTCGAGGATGCGCAGGTATCCCGAGCCGATGTCCGCGCCGGCGCGCAGGGTGGCTTCCTCGAGGCGAGCATGGTTGATCTCCCCACGGATCTCGACATACATCGCGATGTTGACGGGCGTGCCGGGATCGAGCTGCTGCGACATCCACATGCTGTACTGGGCCGCGGAGAGCGGAAAGGGGCGGGGGCCGCTGTCCCGAGCGACGTTCGGTTCGTTCCCGGGCGTCTCAGTCTGGCTCACGCATCCACTCCATATCCACCCGCGCGCGCGGGACCAACTCTCGCTGCGGCTACGCAGCTCCTGGGTACCTGCCGGATCCGCAGGATCCGTGCTGGCCTACCTGGCATCGAGGCGATGCGCGGTACGGCGCGGATCTCGGCTCCCCCTGCATACTCATCGTCTTGTCGCACTCATTGTTACGCCACTTGGCCTGCCTTTGGTCAGGGAATCACTTCGTCATAGTAGTGGCATGGCGGGTTGGGTTGCCCCGCAACAGCCAGGAAACATGCAACCATCGGGCCCGTCCGCGCTCCCCGACCGGCGCATAAGCACGGGCAGTCGCTGCTGGCCAACCGATCGGAACGCCCCCGATCGGGTGGCCCGAGTGTTGTTGCTCACGTGAGAAATTCCTCTCACGCTACCCCCAAGAACCATGCGGACGCCCGTACCGGAAAAGGCGAATCGCCTGCCCGCGGATGCGGGCAGGCGATTCGAGTACTAGCTACAGGCAACGCGCCTGTGCAGCAGCGTCAGATCACTTGACGATCTTGGTGACGCGGCCTGCACCGACGGTACGGCCACCCTCGCGGATCGCGAAGCGAAGGCCCTCGTCCATGGCGACGGGCTGGATGAGCTTGACGGACATGTCGGTGTTGTCACCGGGCATGACCATCTCGGTGCCCTCAGGCAGGGTTACCACACCGGTGACGTCCGTGGTGCGGAAGTAGAACTGAGGACGGTAGTTGTTGAAGAACGGGGTGTGCCGTCCGCCCTCGTCCTTGGACAGGATGTAGGCCTGGCCCTCGAACTCGGTGGGCGGGGTGGTGGAGCCCGGCTTCACAACAACCTGGCCACGCTCGACGTCCTCGCGCTTGATGCCACGGAGGAGCAGGCCGACGTTGTCGCCAGCCGCGCCGTAGTCAAGCAGCTTGCGGAACATCTCGATGCCGGTGACGGTGGTCTTCGTGGACTTCTCGCGGATGCCGACGATCTCGACTTCCTCGTTCACGTTGACCTTGCCACGCTCGATGCGGCCGGTGACCACGGTGCCGCGGCCGGTGATGGTGAAGACGTCCTCGACGGGCATGAGGAACGGCTTGTCCGTGTCACGCTCGGGATCGGGGATGGAAGCGTCGACCGCCTCCATGAGCTCCACGATCTTCTTGGCCCACTCGGGATCGCCCTCGAGCGCCTTGAGCGCGGAAACCTGGACAACGGGAGCGTTGTCGCCGTCGAACTCCTGCGAGGAGAGGAGCTCGCGCACCTCCATCTCGACGAGCTCGAGGATCTCCTCGTCGTCGACCATGTCGGCCTTGTTCAGTGCGACAAGGATGTACGGAACGCCAACCTGACGGGCGAGCAGCACGTGCTCACGGGTCTGCGGCATCGGGCCGTCGGTCGCGGCAACCACGAGGATTGCACCATCCATCTGCGCTGCGCCGGTGATCATGTTCTTGATGTAATCGGCGTGGCCGGGTGCGTCGACGTGAGCGTAGTGACGCTTCTCCGTCTGGTACTCGACGTGCGAGATGTTGATGGTGATTCCGCGCTGCTTCTCTTCAGGAGCCTTGTCGATCTCATCGAACGCGAAGCTCTTGTTGAGTTCGGGGAAGGTATCGTGAAGAACCTTGGTGATAGCAGCGGTGAGCGTGGTCTTGCCGTGGTCAACGTGACCGATGGTGCCGATGTTGACGTGCGGCTTGGTCCGCTCGAACTTCGCCTTCGCCACTTTATGGCCTCCTGGACTGATTGGTGCTTGCGATTTGCAGCAGTGCGGTTGTTCTAACGAGGTGGTATGCCGACTCCCAGAGAAGCGGCTCCTAGGAAGCTACCCGGAGATACTACCTATGGTCGGCGGTGAGTGAATTACTCGCCGGTGGCTTTCGCGATGATCTCCTTCGCCACGTTCGAGGGAACCTCGGCGTAGGAGTTGAACACCATCGAGTAGTTCGCCCGGCCTTGAGTCTTCGACCGGAGGTCGCCGACGTAGCCGAACATCTCCGACAGCGGAACGAGTGCCTTGACGACACGTGCGCCGCTGCGCTCCTCCATGGCCTGGATCTGGCCACGTCGGGAGTTCAGGTCACCGATGACATCACCCATGTAGTCCTCAGGAGTGATGACCTCGACCGCCATGAGCGGCTCGAGGATCACCGGCTGCGCCTTGCGGGCAGCTTCCTTGAAGGCCTGGGAACCGGCGATCTTGAAGGCCATTTCCGAGGAGTCGACCTCGTGGTACGCACCGTCGAGGAGCGTGACCTTGATGTCGGTCAACGGATAGCCAGCCAGTACGCCGTACTGCATGGCGTCCTGGGCTCCGGCGTCCACCGAGGGGATGTACTCCCTCGGCACACGCCCACCGGTGACAGCGCTGACGAACGCGTAGTGCTCGCCCTCTTCGCCGTGGTACGGCTCGAGCTTGATGATGACGCGCGCGAACTGTCCGGATCCACCGGTCTGCTTCTTGTGGGTGAACTCGTGCTTCTCCACAGTACCGCGAATGGTCTCGCGGTACGCGACCTGGGGCTTGCCGACGTTCGCCTCGACCTTGAACTCTCGCTTCATGCGATCGACAAGGATGTCGAGGTGGAGCTCGCCCATGCCGCCGATGACGGTCTGGCCGGTCTCGTCGTCGAGGTGGACCTTGAATGTCGGGTCTTCCTCGGCGAGCTTCTGGATCGCGGTGCTCAGCTTTTCCTGGTCGGACTTGGTCTTCGGCTCGATGGCCACCTCGATCACGGGATCGGGGAACGACATCGACTCCAGGATGATCGGCGCAGCCGCATCGCACAGGGTGTCGCCCGTGGTGGTGTCCTTCAGGCCGATGAACGCGTAGATGTGGCCGACCGAGGCGCTCGGAACAGGGTTCTCCTTGTTCGCGTGCATCTGGAACAGCTTGCCGACGCGCTCCTTCTTGCCCTTCGTCGAGTTGAGCACCGGGGCGCCCGAATCGAGCTTGCCCGAGTAGACGCGGACGTAGGTGAGCTTGCCGAAGAACGGGTGCGACGCGACCTTGAACGCGAGGCCGGCGAAAGGTTCGTCCGTGTTGGGCTTGCGCTCGAGGACGCTCTCCTCGTCACCGGGCGGGTGGCCCTCGATGGACGGCACGTCCAGGGGCGACGGCAGGAAGTCGATGACCGCGTCGAGCATGGGCTGAACGCCCTTGTTCTTGAACGCGGACCCGCACAGGACCGGGTAGGCGTCGCCGTTGATGGTCAGCTCGCGGATCGCGCCCTTGATCTCTGCAATGGTCAGCTCCTCGCCGCCGAAGAACTTCTCGAGAAGCTCCTCGTTCGCCTCGGCAACAGCCTCGATGAGCTCCTGGCGGTACTGCTCGGCCTTCTCGACGAGATCCTCGGGGATGTCGATGACCTCGAACACCTGGCCCTTGGTGTCGTTGCCGTCAGCGTCCTTGTCATGCCAGACGATGGCCCGCTGCTCAACGAGATCGACGATTCCGGAGAACTCGTTCTCCGCGCCGATCGGGAGCTGGAGGACCAGCGGCTTGGCACCGAGGCGGTCCTTGATGGTCTGCACGGTGTAGTAGAAATCAGCACCGAGCTTGTCCATCTTGTTGACGAAGCAGATACGCGGCACGTCGTACTTGTCGGCCTGGCGCCACACCTGCTCGGACTGCGGCTCGACGCCCTCCTTGCCATCGAAGACAGCCACGGCGCCGTCGAGCACGCGCAGGGAGCGCTCGACCTCCACCGTGAAGTCAACGTGGCCAGGAGTGTCGATGATGTTGATCTGGTTGTCGTTCCAGTAGCAGGTCGTGGCTGCCGAGGTAATGGTGATACCCCGCTCCTGCTCCTGCGCCATCCAGTCCATCGTCGACGCGCCCTCATGCGTCTCACCGATCTTGTAGTTGATGCCGGTGTAGAACAGAATCCGCTCGGTGGTGGTGGTCTTACCGGCGTCGATGTGCGCCATGATGCCGATGTTGCGGACCCGGTTCAGGTCGGTCAGCACGTCAAGTGCCACTGGAATCTTCCCCGCTCGTCTCGTGTCGTCTTGTGCGGAAACCTCGTCGGCCGGCACTGCGGCCACCGACTAGAAGCTCATCACCCTGTCTTGGCTACTCTAGCCAGTCAGGACAGGACTGTTGCGGGCACCTCGCTCAATGCATGTGGTGCCCGCGGCCAATCACCAACGGTAGTGCGCGAATGCCTTGTTAGCGTCAGCCATCTTGTGCGTATCCTCGCGACGCTTGACAGCAGCTCCCAGGCCATTGCTGGCATCCAGGATCTCGTTCGCCAGGCGCTCGACCATGGTCTTCTCGCGACGGGCGCGGGAGAACGTGACCAGCCAGCGCATGGCCAGCGTGGTGGCGCGGGCGGGGCGGACATCCACCGGCACCTGGTAGGTGGCGCCACCGACGCGGCGGCTGCGCACCTCAAGGGCGGGGCGGACGTTGTCGAGCGCGCGCTTCAGGGTGATGACCGGATCGGTACCGGTGCGCTCCCGGGCGAGCTCCAGCGCTTCGTAGACAATGCTCTCCGCGATGGACTTCTTCCCATCGAGGAGCACCTTGTTCACCAACTGCGTGACCAGGGGGGAACCGTAGACCGGGTCCGCGACCAGGGGACGCTTCGGGGCTGGGCCCTTGCGAGGCATTAGCTCTTCTCCTTCTTGGCGCCGTAGCGGCTGCGCGCTTGCTTGCGGTTCTTCACGCCCTGGGTATCGAGCGAACCACGAATGATCTTGTAACGGACACCCGGAAGGTCCTTCACACGACCGCCACGCACGAGCACCATCGAGTGCTCCTGAAGGTTGTGCCCCTCACCGGGGATGTAGGCCGTGACCTCGATCTGGCTGGTCAGGCGAACACGAGCCACCTTTCGCAGCGCTGAGTTCGGCTTCTTTGGGGTGGTGGTGTACACACGCGTGCACACACCTCGACGCTGGGGGCTTCCCTTCAGGGCCGCGGTCTTGGTCTTGGCGACCTTGTCGCGGCGCCCCTTACGGACCAGCTGCTGAATGGTGGGCATAGACCGGCTTTCCTCTGGTGCTTCTAACTCTCATGGTCAAGAGCGGGAACGTTGTAATTCTTTCCGGGCGAACCAGGCCGCAAGGCCCGGTCCCGCTACCCCGAGGTCGGGAGTGTCACTCTCCTGAGCTGCGAGGACATCATAAAAAGGCGATCTCGATGCTGCCTTCGTTGATCACGCAGGAGCTCGGCACGGCTAGTCCGCCAGGCTCAGGATTGTGCTACACCCGGATGCATCGGGCACGACCGGCAACAATACATCCAACATGCTATCGAGGTCAAAACCACGGCAGCACTGGCCAAAGGCCGCCGGACCAGCGGGCGCGCGCACCATGATTATGGCCCGCGATCGCGCGGATGGCCAACCGCGCGCCACCGGCCCGGGCCGCGCCCGGGAGCGAGCTAGAAGTGGGTGCGCACGGTCAGCTCAGCGAGCTCCATCGCGGCCGCGCAGCCGTCGCCTCCCGAGCGCGATTGCGGATGCACCCACCAGATGAGGGTTCCGCCCTCCCCCGCGCGGGTGGCCACCCCGCACGCGGCTGCGTCCCCGGGTATCCGCACGGTGAACCCGCCCTGCCCCGCAACGGTGGTGTTCTCGATGTCGTAGCCGAGGCGCTCGGTGGCGCGGCGCTCATGCCACAGCGAGCTGTTCTCGAACCATGCCAGCGTCACGCTGGTGGGAACGGCCGCGCCAATGATGGTGAAGCGACAGATCGCCCCGTAGAACGTGTTGTCGAGCGCCTGGGCGTCGAAAACCTCCACGATCTGCTCGGGTGACACCACGAGGCACTCATCGAGGAGGTTGCGGAACTCCTCGTTGTCGGTGCCCCCGGGCGAGGATGCCCGGTCCTCGCCAGGAGCGGGGGCTGGCTCGTCCTGGCCGCATCCCGCGATCCCGAGAAGCAGGGCCGCAGCGGCCATCGTGGCTACCGCCAGGGGCCTCGTGCCGCGGGCTAGTCGTCGTCGATCATGGCTCCGCACGGTTCACCGTCGCTTCCGCGAGCGCGAGCACGCGCCGGCACATCTCGTCATCGGAGAGCTCCTCCGCGAAGACCACGGACCAGACGAAGAAGTCGGAGTTGGACTGGATGGAGACCTCGCAGATGAAGCGGCCCCAGCCGGCGAACCCCGTGAGCTCCCCCGATGGCCCAGCGACGGAGACATCGCGGACACCGCGGCCGGATAGCTCGACGACGGCGCGCTCGCGCCCGATCGGGCTGCCCCGGTACCAGGAGAACGAGGCGTACGGGCCGAAGAAGCCCCCCTCCCAGCGGCAGCCCACCGAGTTGCGCTCCTGCAGGCGCACGCCGCGGATTCCCGTGAGCGCCATGAGATCCTCGGTGGACACTCCGCCGCACTCGCCGAAGAACAAGCCTGCCTCGCGCAGGACGGTGCCCTCCGCGTCGCTAGTGGCCGTGGGGGCGCCATCCCCGGTCCCGCCTGGCGAGCATGCCGTGGCCAGGAACGCGACGGCAGCCACGCCGACGGCGAGCATCCCGCGCGCCCCTCCCACTGACCTAGCGTCCACGCCTTCGCATGCTACTCGCGCCGCGGGAGCGTGTCCGCAGGAGCGGTACCGGGCCGCGCGGGGGCGAGAGCCTGGGCGAGGTGCGCGGCCCACGCCTTGACGATCTCGGAGCGGCGCCGCGAGTCATCGGTGAGCACATCTGCCAGTCCGAGGCCCCGCCCCATGTCCAGGGTGGCCTGCACCAAGCGATGCGTGGTCGGGTCGGTGTCATCGGCCTCGAGCAGCTCGATCGCGACGGCGTGGACCGTGCGCCCGAACTTCAGCTCGAGCGGCACGATCCGCTCCCGCAGGACCGGGTCGGCCGCGGCGGCCGTCCATACCTGCAGCGCTGCCTTGAACACCTCACCGGTGAAGTAGTCGACGAGCCGCACCACGATCGACTCGACACGGCCCTCGCCGCGCGGTAGCCCTTCCGCAGCGATGCGCACCTCGTGCATGCGGCGGTCGAACATGTGCTCGAGCGCCGAGGTGATGAGGTCCTCGCGGGTAGGGAAATGGTGCTGGATCGCGCCGCGCGACACTCCAGCCCGCTGCGCGACGACACCTACCGTGGTGCCAGCCCAGCCACGCTCGGCAAGGCACTCGATGGTCGCTTCGAGCAGGCGCTGGTGCGTCGCGCGGCTGCGCTCCTGCTGGGGCTCGCGGATGGTCACTCGGTAGACCGTACAGTGGGCTCGGCCCACCGGGGGGGCCGCCGCTGCAGGAACGCGATCATGCCTTCGCGAGCTTCCTCGGAGGCAAACAGGCGCGCGGACATCGCCGCGAGCGCGTCGCCCCGCTCCTCGAATCCCGCGAGCACCACATCCGTGGTGAGCGACTTGGTCTCGGCGAGGCCCTGCGGCGAGGCCTTGAGCAACTCGGCGCACAGCTCCCGAGCCACGGCCGCGGGGTCCTCGGCCGCGATGGTGACGAGCCCGATCTGCTCGGCGACCTCGGGCCCGAACTTCTCGCCAGTGAGGAAGTAGCGCGAGGCTGCCCGCGCGGTCAGCTTCGGCAGCAGCGTCAGCGAGATGATCGAGGGGGCGAGGCCGAGCTTGGCCTCGGTGAGCGCGAACGTGCACGCCGGGCCGGCCAGGACGAAGTCGCAGGCCCCGACGAGGCCCATGCCGCCGGCGCGGACGTGGCCGTCGATCTGCCCGAGGATGGGCTTGGGGTGGGCCACGATCGAGCGCAGGAGGTCGCGCATCTGGCTGGTGCGCAGCTTCGCCACTTCCTGCGGGTCGAGCGGCTGCCCGTCGGTGGAGGCTGCCTCCGAGAGGTCCGCTCCGGCGCAGAACGTCCCGCCGGTATGGGTGAGGACGATCGCGCGCACGGCGTCATCGGCGGCCGCGGCATCGAGATGGTCCTGGAGCTGCTGGACGAGCTTGGTGGATAGGGCATTGCGGTTGTGCGGCGAGTCGAGCGTGATGGTCGCCACGCCGCCGTCGATCGAGTAGGTGACGAGCTGGGTGTCGCTCATGCGTGTTCTCCTTCGGGAGGTGAAGCAAGGGGGCGGCCAGCACATGATGCGCCGCCCGCCCCCTTGGTCGTGTGCCTAGTAGGACTTGGGCAGGCCGAGGTTGGCCTGGGCGATGAAGTTGAGGATCATCTCGCGGCTGACCGGCGCGATGCGCATCAGGCGCGAGGCAGCGAGGAGATCCACGAGCCCATACTCGACGGCGAGGCCGTTGCCACCGTGGGTGTGCACGGCCTGGTCGACGGTTTTCACGCCCGCCTCGCCGGCGGCGTACTTGGCCATGTTCGCTGCCGTGGCGGCGCCCCAGTCGTCACCGCTGTCGTAGAGGAACGCGGCCTTCTGCATCGCGAGCTTGGCCAGCTCGATCTCGACGTAGCACTGCGCGAGGGGGTGCGCGATAGCCTGGTGCGCGCCGATAGGGGTCTTGAAGACCTGGCGCTCCTTGGCGTATGCCGTTGCCTTGTCGAGGGCGTACCGGGCGGTTCCGATGGCCATGGCAGAAGCCATGATCCGCTCGGGGTTCAGGCCGGCGAACAGCTGCATCAGGGCCGCGTCCTCGGAGCCGACGAGCGCGTCGGCGGGCAACCGCACGTCATCGATGAACAGCGTGAACTGCTTCTCGGGGCTGCGCATGCCCATCTCGATGGCCTGGTACTCGAAGTTCGGTGCATCGGTGGGGACGATGAACAGCGCCGGCTTGAGCTTGCCGGTCTTCGAGTCCGCCATGCGCGAGACGATCAGCACGGCCTGCGCCTGGTCGACGCCCGAGATGTAGGTCTTGCGGCCATTGAGGATCCACTCGTCGCCATCTCGGCGGGCAGTGGTGATGATGTTGTGCGAGTTCGATCCGGCGTCGGGCTCGGTGATGCCGAACGCCATGGTGATCGAGCCGTCGGCGATCCCGGGCAGCCACGTCTGCTTCTGCTCGTCGGTGCCGTACCGGCTGATGATGGTGCCGCAGATCGCCGGGGAGACGACCATCATGAGCAGGCCAGCACCGGCCGCGGAGAGCTCCTCGAGGACGAGGGACAGCTCGTACATGCCAGCCCCGCCGCCGCCGTACTCCTCGGGCAGGTTCACGCCGAGGAAGCCGAGCTTGCCCGCTTCCTCCCACAGCTCGGTGGTCTTCTCGCCGTTCTTTGCCTTCTCCAGCAGGTACGTCCAGCCGTACTTGTGGCCGAGCTCGGAGACGGCCTTGCGGAGCTCTTTCTGCTCCTCGGTCTCGATGAACGACATTGTTCTACTCGCTTTCGGGGGTTTCGTCGCTGACGACGGCCAGGATGGTGCCGACGTCGACTTGCTGGCCTGCTTGGACATTGAGCTCGGTGACCACGCCATCGACCGGGGCAGCGATGGTGTGCTCCATCTTCATGGCCTCGAGCCAGAGGATCGGCTGGCCCGCGGTGACGGTGTCACCGACCGACGCCGCGACCCGGATGACCGAGCCGGGCATGGGCGCGAGCAGCGAGCCTGCTGCCACGGCCGCCGACGGGTCGATGAACCGCGGCTTGGCGGTGAAGGTGGCATGCCCGAGCGGGGAGTCGACGCACCGCATCGTCCCGTAGCGAGCGATGGTGAACCGGCGGCGCACTCCAGCGACGTCGATGACCACCACGTTCGGGGAAGTGCTGACGACGGCGATGCCCTCATGGCCGGGCACGAGGACTCCGTTGCGGGAGAAGCGGTAGGCGACCTCGAGGGTCTCCTCGCCGTGCTCGTAGTCGCGGCGCTGCGGCTGCGACGGCATGTTTCGCCAGCCCGACGGGATGCGCGGCTGGACCTTTGCCCCGGCGCGGGCAAGCTCAGCATCGGCGAGGGCAGCGGCGATCGCCGAGAGGGTCACGGACTCAGTGGACGCGATGGGCGTGGAGAGGGTATCGAGCCCGTGCTTGTCGAAGAACGCGGTATCGGTATCACCGGCGAGGAAGGCCGGGTGCCGCAGGATGTTCACCAGCAGATCGCGGTTGGTGACGAGGCCATGCAGCCGCATTCCGGCCAGGCCCGCTGCCAGGACCTGCGCGGCCTGGTAGCGCGTGGGCGCGAAGGAGATGACCTTCGCCAGCATCGGGTCGTAGAACACGCTGACCACGGAGCCGTCCACCACACCGGAATCCAGCCGCACACCGGTCTCGGTGAGCACCTCGAAGGCGTTGCGGGTGCCAGGGACATCGATGTGATGGACGGTGCCGGACTGCGGCTGCCATTCCTGCGCGGGGTCCTCGGCGTAGAGGCGCACCTCGATGGAGTGACCGCGCATCCCCGGCTGCTCGGCGGGCAGCGGCGCGCCAGCGGCGACGTCGAGCTGCATCTGCACGAGGTCGAGACCCGTGGTGTTCTCGGTGACGGGGTGCTCGACCTGCAGGCGCGTGTTCATCTCGAGGAAGAAGAAGTGGCCGGATTCGTCCGCGAGGAACTCGACCGTTCCGGCACCGACGTAGTCGATGGCCTTGGCGGCGAGCTGGGCTGCCTCGAAGAGCCGGTCGCGCATGCCGTCGATCTTCTCGACAAGCGGCGAGGGTGCTTCCTCGACGACCTTCTGGTGGCGGCGCTGGATCGAGCACTCGCGCTCCCCCACCGACCACACGTCGCCGTGCTGGTCGGCCATGACCTGCACCTCGATGTGGCGGCCGGTCTCGAGATAGCGCTCGCAGAACACGGTCGGATCGCCGAAGGCGGATCCGGCCTCGCGCTGCGCGGCCTCGATCTGGTCGTTGAGGTCGGCGAGCTTGCGCACGATGCGCATGCCGCGCCCGCCGCCGCCCGCGGAGGCCTTGATGAGCACGGGCAGCTCTGCCTCGGTGACGGTGGCGGGGTCGAGCTTCTTGAGCACGGGCACGCCAGCGTCGTCCATCATGCGCTTGGACTCGACCTTCGAGCCCATCAGCTCGATGGCCTTGACGGGCGGGCCGATCCAGATGAGCCCGGCGTCGATGACAGCGCGCGCGAAGTCGGCGTTCTCGGAGAGGAAGCCGTAGCCGGGGTGGATGGCGTCCGCTCCCGCCGCCTTGGCCGCCTCGATGATCTTGTCGGCGCGCAGGTAGGTCTCGCCCGGGGTGTTGCCGGGCAGGTGCACGGCGGCGTCAGCCTCGAGCACGTGCGGGGCCTGGGCGTCGGCGTCGGAGAAGACCGCTACGGTGCCGATACCGGCGCGGCGGCAGGTGGCGAAGACGCGGCGGGCGATCTCGCCACGGTTGGCCACGAGGACATTGGTGATGGCTTGCATGCTTGTTCCTGTCTGAGCGTTCATGTCGGTCCACTCACATCCGGAAGACGCCGAAGTTGTCCGTGCCCTCGACCGCTTCGGTGTGGATCGCGGAGAGGCAGAGGCCCAGGATGGTGCGGGTGTCGCGCGGGTCGATCACGCCGTCGTCGAAGAGCCGGCCGGAGAGGAACATCGGCAGCGACTCCGCCTCGATCTGTGCCTCGACCATGGCACGCATGTTCTTGTCGAACTCCTCGTCGAACGGCTTGCCCTTGGCCTCGGCCCCAGCCCGCATGACCAGCGAGATGACGCCCGCGAGCTGCTGGGCGCCCATCACGGCGGACTTGGCGCTCGGCCAGGCGAACAGGAAGCGGGGGTCGTAGGCGCGGCCGCACATGCCGTAGTGGCCGGCTCCGTAGGAGGCGCCCATGAGCAGCGAGATGTGCGGGACCTTCGAGTTGGAGACGGCGTTGATCATCATCGATCCGTGCTTGATGATGCCGTTCTGCTCGTACTCCTTGCCGACCATGTAGCCGGTGGTGTTGTGGAGGAACAGCAGCGGGGTGTTGGCCCGGTTGGCGAGCTGGATGAACTGCGTCGCCTTCTGCGATTCCTCGCTGAACAGGATGCCGCGGGCGTTGGCGAGGATGCCCACGGGGTAGCCGTGCAGCTGCGCCCAGCCAGTGACCAGCGACGTGCCGTAGAGCGGCTTGAACTCGTCGAACTCGGAGCCGTCGACGACGCGGGCGATGACCTCGCGGGGGTCGAACGGGATCTTCAGGTCGCTGGGGACCACGCCGAGCAGGTCCTCGGAGTCATAGAGCGGGTCGGCGTAGTCGGCGCGCGGCTCGGGGCCCTTCTTGTGCCAGTTGAGGCGGGAGACGATGTCGCGGCCGATGCGGATGGCGTCGGGCTCGTCGATGGCGTAGTAGTCAGCGAGGCCGGAGACACGCGCGTGCATGTCGGCGCCGCCGAGGGACTCGTCATCGGACTCCTCGCCGGTGGCCATCTTCACCAGGGGCGGGCCACCGAGGAAGACCTTCGACTGCTCCTTGATCATCACCACGTGGTCGGACATGCCGGGGATGTAGGCACCACCCGCGGTGGAGTTGCCGAACACCAGGGAGATGGTGGGGATGCCCGCCGCGGAGGCACGGGTGAGGTCCCGGAACATCTTGCCACCGGGGATGAAGACTTCCTTCTGCGTGGGCAGGTCAGCTCCGCCGGACTCTACGAGGGAGATGACGGGAAGCCGGTTCTGGAAGGCGACCTCGTTTGCCCGGAACGACTTCTTGAGCGTCCACGGGTTGGAGGTGCCGCCCTTGACGGTGGGGTCGTTGGCGACGATGAGGCACTCGACGCCGCTGACGACACCGATGCCGATGACGAGGCTCGCGCCGACATGGAAGTCGCTTCCCCAGGCCGCGAGCGGGCACAGCTCGAGGAACGCGGAATCCGGATCGATGAGCAGCTCGATGCGCTCGCGGGCGGTCAGCTTGCCACGCTTGCGGTGGCGCGCCATCTTGTCCTCGCCGCCGCCGGAGAGGGCCTTGTCGTACTCGGCCTCGACCTCCTGGAGCTTGGCCAGCATGGCCTCGCGGGCGCCAGCGAAATCCTCGGAGGAGGTGTCCAGAGTCGTTTTCAGTGTGGTCATGCCTTGAACCCCAATCGCTTCGCGGCCAGGCCGGTAAGGATCTCGTTGGTGCCGCCCCCGATGCCGAGGAGGCGCATGTCTCGGTATTGCCGCTCTACTTCGCTCTCCCGCATGTAGCCCATGCCGCCGAAGAGCTGCACCGCCTGGTTGGCGACCCACTCACCGGTCTCCACCGCGGTGTTCTTCGCGAAGCACATCTCGGCGATGAGGTCGCCGTCGCCGTAGGTGAAGCGCTCGATGAGCTGGCGGCTGTAGACGCGGGCGACGTCGCTCTTGCGGGCCATCTCGGAGAGGGTGGCCTGCACGGTCTGGCGGCTGATGAGCGGGCGGCCGAAGGTCTCGCGGTCGCGGCACCACTGCACCGATAGGTCGAGGCATCGCTGCGCGCTGGCGTAGCCCTGCACGGCGAGGGCGGCCCGCTCGGTGACGAAGCCCTGGGCGAGCTGCTGGAAGCCGCTGTGCTCGTCGCCGATGAGGTTGGCGGCGGGCACGCGCACGTCGTCGTAGTGCAGCTCGGCGGTGTCCGAGCACAGCCAGCCCATCTTGTCGAGCTTGCGCGCCACGGTGAAGCCCGGGGTGCCCTTCTCGACGACGATGAGCGAGAGCTGGCCCTTCTCGCCGGTGCGGCAGACGGTGACGACGAAGTCGGCCCGCACCGCGGAGGTGATGAAGGTCTTGGAGCCGTTGATGACGAACTCGTCGCCCTCCCGGCGCGCGGTGGTGCGCATGCTAGCCACGTCGGAGCCGCCGCCGGGCTCGGTGATGGCGAGGGATCCGATGAGGTCACCGTCGAGGGTGGGGCGGACCCACTTGGCGAGGTGGTCGGGATCGCCAGCGGTGGCCATGTGCGGCAGGGCGATGCCGTGGGTGAACAAGGAGGCGAGCAGGCCACCGGGGGCACCGGCGTAGCAGATCTCCTCGGCGACGATCATCGCGTCGATGAGGTTGCCCCCGCCGCCGCCGACCTCCTCGGGGAAGCCAGCGCCGAGCAGGCCGATGTCGCCGGCCTTCTTGTGGAGCTCGCGCGGCAGCTCGCCGTCACGCTCCCACTGCTCCTGGTACGGAAGGATGTGTTGCTCGGCGAAACGGCGCACCGTCTTGCGGAGCTCGAGTCGTTCGGGGCTCTCCCATAGCGAGCGGGATGGCCAGGTGCCTGCTGAGGTCATGCTGGGATTCACCTTCCGGGGTGCGGTCATGCGGGGAGGAGGGAAACGGGGATGTACATGTGGCGGGAGCGGAGCCATTCGCCGAGGCCCTTGGCCTGCGGGTCGAAGCGGGCCTGGGAGGCGACGCCCTGCCCGAGGATGCCCTCGATGACGAAGTTCACGGCCCGGAGCCTCGGCAGCACGTAGCGCGTGACCTCGAGGTCCTTGGCCTCGGGCAGGAGCCGCTTGAGCTCTTCGACGGTGAGCGCGTGGGCGAGCCAGGCCCAGGCCTCGTCGCTGCGGGCCCAGACGCCGATGTTGGCGCTGCCGCCCTTGTCACCGCTGCGCGCGCCGACGACGAGGCCGAGCGGGACGGAACGGGTCTCGCCGGGCTCGATGGGCTCCGGCA
Organism: Lolliginicoccus lacisalsi; assembly: GCF_014841105.1. GTDB lineage: Bacteria > Actinomycetota > Actinomycetes > Mycobacteriales > Mycobacteriaceae > Lolliginicoccus > Lolliginicoccus lacisalsi. The sequence continues at coordinate 22,218 of NZ_JACYWE010000011.1, read as the reverse complement.
GCGCGGGCTCGTCCACATCGGCGAGGGCCTGCACCTGCTCGGGGGCGGGGATATCGACGCGGGTGCCGTCGGGCAGGACCGCGATGTGCGGGACCTTGTCCTGCGGGACGTAGCCGGGCGTGAACAGCCCATAGGGCTGGGCGTCGCCGGGCGGGGAGGTGAACGTGAAGCCCGCATAGCTAGCGAGCGCGAGCTCGACGGCGACGCTGGTGAAGGCCCGGCCCACGACCTTCGGGTCGGGATCCTTGACGATGCAGCGCAGCAGCGAGGTGGCTTGCTCCTCGGTCTCGGCATCCTCCTTCGCGGTGCCGGAGTATTCCCAGCGCAGCTCGGCGGGACGCTTGGTCAGCCAGGACTCGAGCTGGGACTTCGCGAGCTCGACCTTCTTCTCGCGGTCGAGGCCGGTGACGATGAACTCCATTTGGTTGCGGAACCCGCCGAGGGTGTTCAGCGAGACCTTGAGGTCCGGCGGCGGTGCCTCGCCCGTGACTCCGCTGACGCGGACCCGATCGGGGCCCTCCTGCGACAGCTCGATGCTGTCCATGCGGGTGGTCACGTCGGGCCCGGCGTAGCGCGCGCCGGAGATCTCGTACAGCAGCTGGGCGGTGACAGTGCCGACGCTGACCTCTCCCCCGGTGCCCTCGTGCTTGGTGATGACGCTGCTGCCGTCGGGGTGGATCTCGGCGATGGGGAAACCGGGGCGGCCAAGGTCAGGGATCTCGGAGAAGAAGGCGTAGTTGCCGCCGGTGGCCTGGGTGCCGCACTCGATGATGTGCCCGGCGGCGACGGCGCCGGCGAGCTGATCAAAGTCGGTGCGCCCCCAGCCGAACTCGGCGATGGCGGGGGCGACGATGACGGAGGCATCGGTGACGCGGCCGGTGACGACGATGTCCGCGCCGGCGTTGAGGCATTCGGCGATGCCGAAGGCGCCGAGGTAGGCATTGGCGGTGAGCGGGGTGCCGAGGCCGAGCTCCTGGGCCCTCTCGCGCAGGTCATCTCCCTCGACGTGGGCGATGCTGGCGGTGAGGCCCTGGGCCTTGGCGAACTCCTGCATCTTGGCGACGAGGCCAGCCGGGTTGAGCCCGCCCGCGTTGGTGACGATCTTGACGCCCTGCTCGAGAGCGAGCCCGAGGGTGTCCTCCACTTGCCGGAGGAAGGTCTTGGCATAGCCGAGGCCAGCATCCTTCATGCGGTCGCGGCCGAGGATGAGCATGGTGAGCTCAGCGAGGTAGTCGCCGGTGAGGTAGTCGAGGTCGCCGCCCTCGAGCATCTCGCGCATGGCGGAGATGCGGTCGCCGTAGAAGCCGGAGCAGTTTCCGACCCTGATCATGGTGGGTTGTGGCATGTGGTGTCCTTGTTGCTTCAGGTGTGCGACGGAGTCATGGATGTGGCCTACTGGCTGCTTGCGGGCGGCCTGCCATTGCCTGGAGGGCCCGCGAAGGCCTGCGCGATCCCGAGCCAGTGGCGCGCGTCCTCACCCTCGGCGCTCAGGTCGACGTCCGCGATGTTGCGGCGCTGGGTGACGAGGTAGCAGAAGTCGAGCGCTGTCCCGGTGACGCGCTGCGCGGCATCCTCGGGGCCCCACGTCCAGGTCGCGCCGTCCGGGGCGACGAGCTCGACGCGGAACGGCTCGGCGGGAGGGGTGAGCTGATTGAGCGCGTAGGCGAAGTCACGGGCCCGGACGCCGATGTGGGCGACGTGCTTGATGCGCGCGGTGGGCTCTGGCGCTGCGCCGATGGTGTCGGCGATGTCGAGGCCGTGCGCCCAGGTCTCCATGATGCGCGCGCTGGCCATGGACACCGGGTTCATCGGCGGGCCGAACCAGGGGATCTTGTTGCCGGGCTCGACTGCTCGCAAGGCCTCTGAGAGCTCGTGCCGGCCCGCGCGCCAGGTCTCGAGCAATTGCGCGGGAGGGATGCGCGCCCATTCCTCAGCGGCCTCGTCGACGAAGCCCGTAGGATTGCTCCAAGCCTCGGTGACGAGTTGCTGAAAGGCCTCGGGATCGGTGGCGGCTTTGATGGAGGCGGCATCGGTCCAGGCGAGATGGGCGATCTGGTGGGCTATGGTCCAGCCCTCGGCGGGCGTGGGCCGCGACCATTGATCGGGCGGCAGGCCCGCGACAAGGGCCTCGAGGGCGTCGCCCTCGGCGTCGAGGTCGTCAACGACCTCGGTGACAAGACGGGTGGGATCGGACATGGGCTCGCTTCCGGATCGGCCGAGTTATGTGAGACAAGAGTGACAGCTCGCCGATAAAGAAGCAAGCATGCATGATTCTTTTTTGGTGTGTATTGCCTGAGAATCCCGGATGCGCGACACCGCCACCACGGCCCCGCGGCACGAGCAAACGGTTTGAGCACGATCCGGATACGTCCACGCCGCTCCCCCGCGCCCCGTCGCCCACCGCACTACGGTTGCCGATCATGGACACCGGCCGCACCCTGATCTTCCTGCGCCACGGCAAATCCGCCTACCCACCGGCAACGAGCGACCACGACCGCCCCCTCGCCGACCGCGGCGAGCGCGAGGCAGCGCTCGCCGGCGACTGGCTGCGCGAGCATGCCCCCCGCATCGACCTCGTCCTGTGCTCCACCTCCCGCCGCACCCGGGACACGCTCGCCGCCGCGAGGATCGACGCTCCCGTCACGTTCGTCCCCGAGCTCTACGGCGCCGACGAGCAATCCATCATCGAGGAAATAGGACTCGTCGAGCCCAGCATCCAGGCCATCCTCGTCATCGGGCACTGGCCCGGCATCCCGGACGCCACCCTCTACCTCGCCGCCAACGACACCGGCGAGGCCGCAGGGCGCATCCGGGCCAAATACCCCACCTCAGCCCTCGCGGTGCTCACCACCAAGCACGACTGGGACAAGCTCGCCGCCGGTTCCTGTACCCTCGTCACATTCCACGTCCCGCGCTGAAACCGCACGACTCCGAGGAATCCATGTTCGACGCACGCCTGGCACCGCTCCCCGACAGCCCCCACGTCTTCCGCACCTCCTGGCCCGTCCGTGCCGGCGACGTCGACCGCAACACATCGCTCCGCCGCGACGGTGTCGCGCGCTACCTCCAGGACGCCGGCTTCGACCACCTCGACCACGTCGAGGCACGCGGCGAGCACCCCATCTGGGTCGTTCGCCGCACCGTCATCGACATCATCGAGCCCATCACGTTCCCCGATACCGTCACAGTGGAGCGCTGGTGCTCCGGAATCTCGAGCCGCTGGTGCACCATGCGGGTCCGGCTCTCCACCCCCACCGGCGGCCTCATCGAGACCGAGGGATTCTGGATCAACCTCAGCCCCACCAGCGGGATGCCCACTCGCATCACCGACGGTTTCGAGAAGATGCTCGGCTCCACCGCCGAGACGCAGCGCCTGCGCTGGCGCTCCTGGATAACCGAGACACCCCTCGAGCGTGACACCCGCGCCGCCTTCCCCATCCGCGCCGTGGACATCGACCTGCTCGGCCACGTCAACAACAGCATCTACCTCCAGGCCGTCGAGGAAGTCCTCCACCACCGCCCCGAGCTCCAGTCCGTTCCCACGCGCACTGCCATCGAGTACCTCGCGCCCATCCCGCCCGACGCCGAGGTCGAGCTCGCCATCCGCCAGGACGAGAAGGCATTCATCACCTGGTTCACCGTCAACGGCAAGACCAGCGCCCAGGCCAAGGTAGCGCCACTCGACTAGGTGCCCTGCGCATCGGCGCAGGCATAGGACTGCCCCGCCGCCCCGCCACCCACGACAAAGCGATGCCCGCTCCCGGATGATCCGGAAGCGGGCATCGCTGCTATGCCTGGCTCCTAGCGCATGTCCTGGAATCCGCCGAAGTCATCGAGCGGCACCGCGACACCAGAGCTGGTCCCGAACGCATCGGGGCTGAAGTAGGTGTCGTCGTACGAGGTGACAGCGAATGCCGCCTCGCGCGCCTCCTCGGTCGGCTGGACCTGGATGTCCCGGTACTGGGCGATGCCAGTTCCGGCCGGGATCAGCTTGCCGATGATCACGTTCTCCTTCAGGCCGATGAGCTTGTCGCTGCGACGGTTGATCGCCGCATCGGTGAGCACCCGGGTGGTCTCCTGGAAGGAAGCCGCGGACAGCCACGAATCGGTGGCCAGCGACGCCTTGGTGATACCCATGAGCACCGCGCGGCCCGAGGCCGGCTCGCCACCCTCGGACACCACACGACGGTTCTCCGCCTCGAACTCGGCGCGCTCGACGAGCGAGCCGGGCAGGAACTCGGTGGAGCCCGAATCGATGATGGTGACGCGACGCAGCATCTGCCGGATGATCACCTCGATGTGCTTGTCGTGGATCGACACGCCCTGCGACCGGTAGACCTCCTGCACCTCGTTGACGAGGTGGATCTGCACCTTGCGGGGCCCGAGGACGCGAAGCACCTCGTGCGGATCCGCAGAGCCCTCGAGCAGTTCCTGCCCGAGCTCGACACGATCACCGTTGGCGAGGATGCGCTCCACGCCATCGGCATGCTTGAACCGGGCCAGGCCCTGCCGCTTGGGCAGCTTGTCGATGTGCACCTCGTCGCTGCCATCGTCAGGAGTGACGATGATCTTGAAGAAGCGGTCATCGTCCTCGATGCGCACGGTGCCAGCGGACTCCGCGATCGGGGTCCTGCTCTTGGGCACGCGGGCCTCGAACAGTTCCTGCACGCGGGGCAGGCCGCCAGTGATGTCGTCACCGACACCACCCTGGTGGAAGGTACGCATCGTCAGCTGGGTGCCTGGCTCACCGATGGACTGGGCCGCGACGATACCGACGGCCTCGCCGATATCCACGAGCTGGCCAGTAGCCATCGACCGGCCGTAGCACATCGCGCACACACCAGTGGCGGTGGTGCAGGTCAGCACCGAGCGGACCTTGACCTTGGTGATTCCCGACTCGATGAGCTTCTCGATCGCCGGATCACCAAGATCGTGGCCGCGCTCGACAACGACATTGCCGTTCGCATCGAGCGCATCGGCCGCGAGGGTGCGGGCATACGCGCTGGTCTCGACATGCTCGACCTGGATCAGGCTGCCGTCCTGGGTGTGCTCCGCGATCGGGATCTCCAGGCCGCGGGAGGTGCCGCAGTCGACCTCGCGAACGATGACGTCCTGCGAGACGTCCACGAGACGACGGGTCAGGTAGCCCGAGTCCGCCGTGCGCAGCGCGGTATCGGCGAGGCCCTTGCGGGCACCGTGGGTGTTGATGAAGTACTCGAGCACGGTCAGGCCCTCGCGGAACGAGGACTTGATCGGCTGCGAGATGAACTCACCCTTCGGGTTGGTCACCAGGCCCTTCATGCCGGCGAGCGACCGGATCTGCGTCATGTTGCCCGCGGCTCCGGACTTCACGATCATCGGGATCGGGTTGTCATCCGGGTAGTACGCCTCGAGCGCCTTGCCGACCTCGTCCGTGGCCTGCTTCCAGATCTCGACGAGACCGTCATGGCGCTCATCGGAGGACAGCTTGCCCCGCTGGTACATCTTCTCGAGGTTCGCGGCCTTCTGGTCGTACACCGCGAGGATCTGCTCCTTGTCCGGCGGCACGAGCACGTCGGACATGGCTACCGTCACGCCCGAGCGGGTTGCCCAGTAGAAGCCGGCGTCCTTGAGCTTGTCCACGGTCTGCGCGACGACGATCATCGGGTAGCGCTCGGCGAGATCGTTGATGATCACGGCCTGCCGCTTCTTCGGCATCACGTCGTTGACGTAGTAGTAGTCGCGCGGCAGCAGATCGTTGAACAGGACCCGGCCCAGGGTGGTGGTGGCGATCCAGGCGTCACCGAGCTTCCAGCCCTCGGGGAACAGCTCCCGCTCGTCGTCCTTGGTGGGGCGACGATGGTTGAGGCGGATCTTGACCATCGACTGCAAGCCGAGCTCGCCACGATCGAAGGCCATGATCGCCTCCGCCGGCGAGGCGTAGACGCCCCGCTCCGGCACATCCTTCGCGGCTGCCTTGTACTGGCCCTTGCCGTCCTCCACGAGGCGGGTCAGGTGGTACAGGCCGGTCACCATGTCGAGTCGCGGCATGGCGAGCGGGCGGCCCGAGGCGGGCGAGAGGATGTTGTTCGACGACAGCATCAGCACGCGGGCCTCGGCCTGTGCCTCCGAGGACAGCGGCAGGTGCACGGCCATCTGGTCACCGTCGAAGTCAGCGTTGAACGCCTCGCACACGAGCGGATGCAGCTGGATGGCCTTGCCCTCGACGAGGATCGGCTCGAACGCCTGGATACCGAGGCGGTGCAGGGTAGGCGCACGGTTGAGCATCACGGGATGCTCGGAGATGACCTCTTCGAGGACCTCCCAGACCTGGGTGCGCTGGCGCTCGACCGCCCGCTTGGCGGCCTTGATGTTCTGCGCGTGGTTGAGATCCACGAGCCGCTTCATCACGAACGGCTTGAACAGCTCAAGGGCCATCAGCTTGGGCAGGCCGCACTGGTGCAGCTTGAGCTGCGGACCGACCACGATGACCGAGCGGCCCGAGTAGTCCACACGCTTGCCCAGCAGGTTCTGGCGGAACCGGCCCTGCTTGCCCTTGAGAAGGTCCGACAAGGACTTCAACGGACGGTTGCCCGGCCCGGTGACCGGACGGCCACGACGACCATTGTCGAACAGCGCGTCCACGGACTCCTGCAGCATGCGCTTCTCGTTGGCGACGATGATCTCGGGAGCCCCGAGGTCGATGAGCCGCTTCAACCGGTTGTTGCGGTTGATGACGCGCCGGTACAGGTCATTGAGGTCGGACGTGGCGAACCGGCCACCGTCGAGCTGGACCATCGGCCGCAGCTCCGGCGGGATCACCGGTACGGCGTCGAGAACCATGCCGCCGGGCGAGTTGCCCGTCGACTGGAACGCGGCCACGACCTTGAGCCGCTTGAGGGCGCGGATCTTCTTCTGGCCCTTGCCGCTGCGGATGACCTCGCGCAGGATCTCGGCCTCGCCCTCGACGTCGAACGTCTCGAGCAGCTTCTGGATGGCCTCGGCCCCCATGCCGCCCTCGAAGTACTGGCCGTAGCGGTCCTCGAGCTCGCGGTAGATCAGCTCGTCGACGATGAGCTGCTTGGGCGCCATCTTGGTGAAGACGGTCCAGATCTCCTCGAGACGATCGATCTCGCGCTGCGCGCGGTCACGGATCTGGCGCATCTCCCGCTCGGCGCCATCCTTGACCTTCTTGCGGATATCGGCCTTGGCGCCCTCGGCCTCGAGCTCGGCGAGGTCGCTCTCGAGCTTCTGCGCGCGCTCGGCGAGATCAGCGTCGCGCTGATCGGCCACGCCCTTCTTCTCGACGTTCATCTGCGCCTCGAGGGTGGAGAGCTCGTTGTGACGCATCTCGTCCTCGACGTGGGTGATGACATACGCCGCGAAGTAGATGATCTTCTCGAGATCCTTCGGCGCGAGATCCAGCAGATAGCCAAGACGGCTCGGCACGCCCTTGAAGTACCAGATGTGAGTGACCGGCGCGGCGAGGGCGATATGCCCCATGCGCTCGCGACGCACCTTCGCGCGGGTTACCTCGACACCGCAGCGCTCACAGATGATGCCCTTGAAGCGGACGCGCTTGTACTTGCCGCAGTAGCATTCCCAGTCCCGGGTGGGGCCGAAGATCTTCTCGCAGAAGAGTCCGTCCTTCTCGGGCTTGAGGGTGCGGTAGTTGATCGTCTCAGGCTTCTTGACCTCACCGTGCGACCAGGCCCTGATGTCGTCCGCGGTGGCCAGGCTGATGCGGAGTTCATCGAAGAAGTTGACGTCTAGCACGTAACTTCCTTTCCCCGTAAGGGTTATTGGCCTCGCAGGCTGGATACGTTCCCCGGCCTGCGAGGCCGGACTGCAATACCTTGTTCAGCTAAAGCACCATGACGCGTGTCCGCGACGGGCGCCGGAGCGCCACCGCATCCGGGGACGCGGTGGCTATCGCCCCCATCAGATCGCGCGGCTGTTCATCCCGAAGCTCGCGGCGGTGCGCTCGATGTCGTCGTCATCGCTGTCGTGCATCGAGATCGCGGCGCCATCCGAGGACAGCACCTCGACGTTCAGGCAGAGCGACTGGAGCTCCTTGAGCAACACCTTGAACGACTCGGGGATGCCTGGCTCGGGGATGTTCTCGCCCTTGACGATCGCCTCGTACACCTTGACGCGGCCCACCACGTCGTCCGACTTGATGGTGAGCAGCTCCTGCAGCGTGTAGGCAGCACCGTAGGCCTGCATCGCCCAGCACTCCATCTCACCAAAGCGCTGGCCACCGAACTGGGCCTTGCCGCCGAGCGGCTGCTGGGTGATCATCGAGTAGGGCCCGGTCGAGCGCGCGTGGATCTTGTCGTCGACCATGTGGTGCAGCTTGAGGATGTACATGTAGCCGACCGCGACCGGGTACGGGAACGGCTCGCCCGAGCGGCCATCGAACAGGTTCGCCTTGCCGTTCGCCTCCACCATGTGATCGCCATCGCGGTTGGGCAGGGTGGAACCGAGCAGTCCAGCGAGCTCGTCCTCCTTGGCCCCATCGAACACCGGGGTAGCGGTGCGCGTATCGGGCTCTGCCTCAAGGACCTCCTGCGGCAGCTTCTCCGCCCAATCGGGCATGCCGTTGGCGATGTCGACCTTCCAGCCGGACTTCGCGATCCATCCCAGATGGGACTCGAGGACCTGGCCGATGTTCATTCGGCGGGGCACGCCGTGGGTGTTGAGGATGATATCGACCGGGGTGCCGTCGGCCAGGAATGGCATGTCCTCGGTGGGGAGGATCTTGCCGATGACGCCCTTGTTGCCGTGGCGGCCAGCGAGCTTGTCACCATCCTGGATCTTGCGCTTCTGCGCTACGTACACGCGCACGAGCTCATTGACACCGGGCGGGAGATCGTCGTTGTCCTCGCGGGAGAAGACCCGGACACCGATGACCTTGCCGGGCTCGCCGTGCGGCACGCGCAGCGACGTGTCGCGGACCTCCTTGGCCTTCTCGCCGAAGATCGCGCGGAGCAACCGCTCCTCGGGGGTCAGCTCGGTCTCGCCCTTCGGGGTGACCTTGCCGACGAGGATGTCGCCATCGCGGACCTCCGCGCCGATGCGCACGATGCCGCGGTCGTCGAGATCAGCAAGGACCTCATCGGCGACATTGGGGATGTCGCGGGTGATCTCCTCGGCCCCGAGCTTGGTGTCGCGCGCATCGATCTCGTGCTCCTCGATCTGGATCGAGGTGAAGGTGTCCTCCTCCACGAGGCGCTGCGAGATGATGATCGCGTCCTCGTAGTTGTGGCCCTCCCACGGCATGACCGCGACGAGCAGGTTCTTGCCGAGCGCCATCTCGCCCTGGTCGGTGCAGGGACCGTCGCCGATGACCTGGCCGATCTCGACCCGCTGGCCCTCGTCAACGATCGGGCGCTGGTTGATGCAGGTGCCCTGGTTCGAGCGACTGAACTTGCGCAGCTGGTAGGTGCGCCGGGTCCCGTCGTCGGCCCTGATCGTGATGTAGTCGGCCGAGACCTCCTCGACCACGCCTGCCTTCTCGGTGAGGATCACATCGCCCGAGTCATACGCGGCGCGCAGCTCCATGCCGGTGCCCACCAGGGGCGCCTCGCTGCGGAGCAGCGGGACAGCCTGGCGCTGCATGTTCGCGCCCATGAGCGCACGGTTGGCGTCGTCGTGCTCGAGGAAGGGGATCATCGCGGTAGCTGCCGAGACCATCTGCCGCGGCGAGACATCCATGTACTGGACCTCGTCCGCCGCGACGAACTCGACCTCGGAGTCGCTCGCGGCCGGGGGCCGCACGAGGACCTGCTCATCGACGAACCGCCCCTGCGCGTCGATAGCCGAGTTGGCCTGCGCGATGTTGAAGCGATCTTCCTCGTCCGCGGTGAGGTAGCGGATCTCGTCGGTGACAACGCCACCCTCGACCTTGCGGGAGGGGGTCTCGATGAAGCCGAACGGGTTCACCCGCGCGTAGACCGAGAGCGAGCCGATCAGCCCGATGTTCGGGCCTTCCGGGGTCTCGATCGGGCACATGCGGCCGTAGTGCGAGGGGTGGACGTCACGGACTTCCAGCCCCGCGCGCTCACGGGAGAGGCCACCGGGGCCCAGTGCCGACAGGCGCCGCTTGTGGGTCAGGCCCGACAGCGGGTTGTTCTGGTCCATGAACTGCGACAGCTGGGAGGTTCCGAAGAACTCCTTGATCGCCGCGACCACGGGCCGGATGTTGATCAGGGTCTGCGGAGTGATGGCCTCCACGTCCTGGGTGGTCATGCGCTCGCGGACCACGCGCTCCATGCGGGACAGGCCGACCCGGATCTGGTTCTGGATCAGCTCGCCGACGGTGCGCAGGCGACGATTGCCGAAGTGATCGATATCGTCGGTGCGGACCGTGACCTCGACGTCGTTGACGCTGGTCATCAGGGTCTCGCCGGCGTGTAGGCGAACGAGGTACTCGATGGTGGAGACGATGTCCTCGTCGGTGAGCGTCGTCGTGGCCGGATCAATGGCCAGCCCGAGCTTCTTGTTCACCTTGTACCGGCCGACCCGCGCGAGGTCATAGCGCTTGTCCTTGAAGAACAGGCTATCGAGGAGGCTCTCGGCGCCCTCCTTGGTGGGGGGCTCGCCCGGGCGCAGCTTGCGGTAGATATCAAGCAACGCGTCATCGGTGCCTGCGGTGTTGTCCTTCTCGAGAGTCGACATCATGATCTCGGAGAAGCCGAAGCGCTCGCGGATCCGCTCGTTGGTCCAGCCACGCGCCTTGAGGAGCACGGTGACGGGCTGGCGGCGCTTGCGGTCGATGCGGACGCCGACGGTGTCGCGCTTGTCGATGTCGAACTCGAGCCAGGCACCCCGGCTCGGGATCACCTTGACGCTATAGAGGTCCTTCTCAGTGGACTTATCGCGGGTCTTGTCGAAGTAGACGCCCGGCGAGCGAACCAGCTGGGACACCACGACACGCTCGGTGCCATTGATGACAAAGGTGCCCTTGTTGGTCATCATGGGGAAATCGCCCATGAAGACCGTCTGGCTCTTGATCTCGCCCGTCTCGTTGTTGATGAACTCCGCGGTCACGAACAACGGCGCCGCGTAGGTCATGTCCTTTTCCTTGCACTCCTCGACGGAGGCCTTGACCTCGTCGAATCGCGGGTCGGTGAAGGACAACGACATCGAGGACGCGAAGTCCTCAATGGGGGAGATTTCCGAAAGCACGTACTCAAGACCGCTGGCGGTGGCGTCCTCGCCGCGGGCAGCTGCGCGCTCGCGCCAGCTTTCCGCGCCGATCAACCATTCGAATGAATCCAACTGAAGGTCAAGCAACCCAGGGACTTCGAGGGGTTCGCGAATCTTCGCGAAGGAGACCCTATGCGGAGCTCCGGGAATGCCGGCCACTGAACTGGTCTGGCGGGAGACTGCCAAGATGCGTCCTTCCAGCACCTCACGCGCGCCGCCCGGCTCGCGGACGGCAAACGCTTTCGTCTGCTTTGCTGAGTGATTGAGTCCGCTGGAGGCAACCCGAACGAACCCCTCAACTCACGATCAGACGAGACGAAGCACGATCGAGGGACGAGTGGTGTACAGGAGGCAGCCAGCGCAACGTCCAACGATAGACGATCGGCGCTGAGATGTCGAATCCCACGCAAAAATAGTCGACACTTGTCGAGTCGCGTCGACAGGCCGCATCCCGGAGCGTCCGGCAAGGCCCGGCGCTCCCCAGCCACGCAGTGCTGCTGGTACGCGAATAGCGCAATCCAGGCACTGCCGACTGCCTATCGAGATCGTACCCAATCAGAGGCGATAACGCAGCCCCGGCGAATGTGAGCCCTACCGCTCGATGATCGCATCGACGAGCCACTCCCCGTCGACCTCGACCAGTTCCAGTCGCAACGGCCCCGAAGCCTGGTCAGCCGCGCCATCGGACCTCACGGTGCTCACCGCTGTCAGCACGAGCACCTCGGCCTCGCCATCGCTCAGGGACACCACGCCAGCGCGCGGAACGGTGGTCTCCACCACCGCGCCAAGCTGGAGCGCCACGTCCTGGGTGACTCCGATGGTGGAATCGTAGTTCTCCCGCATCGAGTCAGTCAGGTACCCGCGAGCAGCTTCAAAGTCTTCCTCGAGCGTCTCGTGGCTATAGCTGAAGATCGCCTCGACCGCCTCGACGGCACGAAGCTTGACCTCCCGCGTCTCGCCCGCATCCACGAAAGCTCGATTTCCAGAGCCCCCGTCCGCAGCGGAGCTGGCGCCGGCGAGCGCGCCCACGCCACGGGTTCCGGCAAGAACCCCCGTCGCGATCGCCGCGACGAGCGCGAGCACAACGACGAGCGCGATGAGCCAGCGGGGCGTGCCCTTGGTCGTCGCGGGACCGTCGTTCCTCGCGCTGCCAGAAGACTGGTCCGTCCCCTCCGTCGCAGCTCGCGCGCCCTGGGCTTCCGCGTGCTGCTCGGTCCGGGAGCGATTGTGACCGGCGATCCGGGGGCGGCGACCACGTTCCGGCCGTTGCCCGCCCGCGGTATTGCGTCGCACCATGATGACTACTCTCCCTCGATGAATCTGCGGCGGTCAGGCGCGCTCGCGATCAGCGCGCCACGGTCAGCGATAGCGAGCACGCTCACTCACCCTCCTCGGGCTGTGGCGCCTCGCCACCTTCCTGCTGCGGAGCGCCGTCCTCCGGCTGCGGGGCGGGAGCCTCGCCCGGCACGGCCGGATCCTGCTGCGCGTCCCCCTCGCCCGGACCGCCAACGATCGGGGTCGAGAGAGCCACGTAGTCCGAGGCCGACACCAGCCACTTGCCATCAACCTTGGTCATCGTCATCCCAGCGATGACGCGCTGGACGACGTTCCCCGTATCAGGGCGCTCAGCGGTCTGGTTGAGCACGGCGAACACCTCCGCGATGCCTGCTTCGGCATCGAACGACTCCAGCGCGATGTCGGTGACCTCGACGCTGATCCGTCGGCCCTCGGTGTCGCGGCCGAGCAGTGCTTCCTCCGCCTGGTCGATCTGGGCGTTGATGTCCTCGCCCGTGATCACGGTGCGGATCTCCTCGAGGGTTCCCTCGGGGTCATCCCCGTCGAGGGAGTTCATCGTGACGACGGCGCCATGCGCGGCGGTCAGCACCCGATCACGCTCCGTGGCAACGCCGCGCCCGTCGAACACCCCCCACCACACCCAGGCGAGCCATCCGATGGCCCCGATCAGCAGGACGGCGATCACCCCGAGGGCGATCGTCGCGCCGCTGTGCCTCTGTGGCGTATCCGTCTTGGTCCCGGATTCTGTGCCTTGCTTCTCACTCACGCGTTCACCGTACCTTCGCCGTGTGCCTGGCCCGAACTACCCATGCGGTTCTCAGGAAACCGCAAGCAAACACACATCTAGTGGGGCCCAGTCATTGCCCGGGCCCCACTAGATGGTGTCTTGCTAGCCGCCGTCGAGCAGATTGAGCAGTTGCGCGGTCTGCTGCGCGAACGGGTTGAGGTTCGCGGTATCGGGAGCGACCTTCGGGTTGTTGTCCCACGGCTGCACCGTGTTGGGATCCGCGTAGACCATCTTGTTGGACGTGCGCACGCCCGTCGGGTTGCCCTGCGGGGTGCGGCACCCGACCGTGGTGTCCCATTCCCAGTCAGCGTGCGTGCCGTTGTACACCGTGTCGATCGTTGGCCCTGCGGGCATTCGCTCGCGGGTGCCCTCGTAGCCGACCGTGCATGCTGGTGGATTATTGAGCTCGAAGACCAGCCCGAAGTGCGCGGTCCCATCGTTGGGCGCCACTGTGTAGGCCGCGGCACCGAGCGCGGGCAACGCCTGCAGCACCGGCCGCAGGTACATGCCCCGCTCGCCGAGCACCTCCGCGATGGGCGCGGTGTCGCTCAGGATCCGCGTCAGTGACGGTCCGCCACGATCGAGCAGCGCGCTCACGGCGTCGCTCGCGCTCGTAGACGTACCGATGATGCGCCGGATGTCCTGATCGCTTTGCTGCAACTGATCGGTGATCAGGCCGAGATCACTGGAGAAGGAACGGATCTCGTTCTGCTGCTCCGCCTGCGTGCGCAGGAAGATGCTGCCATCGCGGAGGAAATCCAGGACCTCTGGCATGGAGTCGTTCGCTTCCTCCGAGAAGGTGTCGAACGAGTCAATGATCGTCCCGAGGTCCTCTCCCCGTGCATGGAATACCGATGCGGTCTCCTCGACGACCTCGCGGAACTTCTCCAGCGGGATCGACTGCGACAAGTCATAGAGACCATCGAGCAGGCGGTCGACACGGACCGGCGCGGAGGACTTCTCGAACCCGATGACCGACCCCTCCTCGAGGTACGGCCCCTCCTCGGTCTCCGCCCGGAGGTCGAGGAACTGCTCGCCCGCGGCCGAGCGGTTGGCCACCACTGCCCGGGACGACGCTGGGATGTCCGGGCTGCTCGTGTTGATCAGCAGCTCCACGCGCGTGCCGCCATCGACCGGCTCGAGCTCGCCGATCAATCCGACCGGAACACCGCGGTAGGTCACCTCGGCGAGCGGGAAGATGCCGCCGGTGCCGCCTTCCTCGCCCATGTCGACATAGACGGAGAACTCGCCGAAGCCGATCAAGGTGTGCAACCGCGCGTACTTGGCGCCGACGAAAACGACGCCCACGACGGCGATCACCACGAACATGACCAACTGGATCTTGACAAAGCGAGACATCATGGCTGGCCGACCCCCAAGGTGTCGAGGAGTTCCTGGAACTGTCCGAGTGGTGACTCCACCGGCGCCCGCGCGGGCAACAGGTTGCCCAGCGGGATCAGCGGCGCGGTCCCCGGACCTGGCACCGGCCCGTTCCCGTTGACGTAGGGGTTGCTCGGGTCAATGACCGGTTGCGGCTGCCCGTACGGTGCGATGTACTGCGGCGGCGGCTGCCCGATCCCTAGGTTCTCCAGGGTATCGGCGAGCTGGAGGTCCACGGTGAGCCACCCATTGACCGCCCCGGCGAAGGAAGCTTCGATCGCGGTATCCGGGAACGGGTAGGTCGGCAGGATCGACAGCGCCTCGGGCAAGTCCTGTCCCGTGTTGGCGAGCGCTTGCACGATCGGGCGCAATGCCCGCAGGTCAGCGACAAGATCCTCCCGGACCGTGCTGATCACGTCCGAGCCGATGGTGCTCATTGCCTCGATCTGGCGGAGCGCCTCGATGAGCTGCGGGGTCTGCTCCGCGAGGATCTGTGTTCCGCGCGGGATCTCCTCGGCGATCGCGCTGATCTGGTCACGCTGGCCATCGAGACGCGCAGACATCACCTCGAGGTTGTCAAGAGCACGCTGGATCTCGCCTCGTTGGTTGTTCAGGCTGTTGACCAGTGTGTTCGTCTCCTGCAGCAGCGACTTGATCTGTGGCTCGCGGCCTCCGAAGGCCTTCTCGAGCTCATCGAGGATGGGCTGGATCTGTGCGACGCCGCCGCCATTGAGCAGCAGGGACAGTGCCCCGAAGATGTCCTCGATCTCGATCTGGACCCGGCTGTTGTCAGGTGGGATGTAGTGCCCGTCCTCGATCACTTCGGGGGACCTGTCCCCTTCCGGTGGCTCGATGGCAACGAACTTCTCTCCGAGCAACGCGGTCTGCTGGATGGAGATCACCGAGTTCACGGGCAGCTCGAGCCCCTCGCGCAGGCGAATCGAGATGATCGCGTTCCAGCCACCGTCGCTCAGGTTCACGTCGTCGACCATTCCAACGTTGACGCCGTTGACCTTCACCATGGTGTCGGGGAAGACCTCGGGCACCTGGTCGAACTCGGCGGTGACCGAGATCGGATCAGATCCGAGGTCCGCGCCGCCGGGCAGCGGAATCGTGTAGATGCCGTCCTCCAGCACGCAGCCAGTGGTCATCGCACCCACTGCCGCCAGGCTAGCGCCCAGGCCGATCAGTCGACCGGGCCGTCGCCGTGGCGTTGCGTTGCTGGTTCGTGGAGCGTTGCCCCTTGACGGATTGATCACCGTCCACCTCCGACCAGTGAGCGTTCGACATCAGTAAGCGCGATGGGTGCCTGGACGCCGGGAACCGTACCGGGGACCGGGCCAGCACCCTCGATGAGCTGGTTGCTCATGATGCCCAGCGGCAGGACCACTCCTGGGCTCCGAACCCCCGCATTGATCTGCTGGGCAAGGCCGTCGCATTGCTCGAGGATCGGTGCCATCTGCCTGCCGAGGTCAGCGAAGCGCTGATCACCCGGGTACAGGCGCTGCAGGTCGACCAAGCCGCAGACCGAGCCACCGAGATCCTGGAGCTCGAGCAGATTGAGTCGAGCGGCCAGCGTTCCGGATTCCGCGTCGTAGGCGTTCGCGAGGTTGCTGATCGCGAGCGGCGCGGTCACCAGGATCTCTCGGAGCGCGTCGGTCTCCTGCGTCAACCGGGAGGTCACCTGGGCAAGCCCGTCGGCGTTGGACGAGATCGCCTCGCGATTGTCGTTGACGAAGCGCGCGACGTCGTCGAGCGTGAAGGAGAGCTGGTTGATCGCGGCACCGACGTTTTCCCGCTCACCGGCGAGATAGTTGGTGAAGACCGCCATCTGCGTGTTGAAGTTGCGCACCTGGGTGTCGTTCTCGGCCAGCGCGGTCGTCAGTTCCTGCAGGTTGCGGATCGTTCCGAAGAAGTCCTCGCTGCCTTCCGAGAACGTCCGCGACGCCGCGGCGAGCTCAGTGATCGATTCGCCCAGTGCCTCGCCATTGCCGACCAGGTTTGCGTGGGAGGTGTCGATGAATTCCGACAGCGCGCCGTCCCGGTTTGCCCCATCCGAACCCATGGCCTCGGTGAACTCGGCCAGCGAGCGATAGATCTCATCAACCTCGACCGGGACGCGGGCGCGTTCCCGGGGGATCTCGGCGTCAGGCCCCTCCAGCGTCGGGCCGCCCGAGTAGCCGGGCGCCAGCTGGATGTATCGGTCCGAGATGAGGGACGGCGTCATCTGCAGGGCGAACACGTCAGCGGGAAGCTCGACGCCCCGATCGATGTTCATCTCCACGCGGACCTCATCACCCACGGGGGTGACGCTGGAGACCTTGCCGACCTCCATGCCCAGCACGCGCACCTTGGTGCCGCTGTAGATGCCAACGGTCGTTGGGAAGTGCGTGGTGATCTGCATCCCGGGGCGGAACAGCAGCCACCAGATGATGACCCCGACGAGGAGCACCACCACCAGGGCGCCCGCGATGAATCCGATGCCTTTCTTGGCCATCAGTTAACTCCCTCGGTGTTGATCGGGGCACGAACGCCTGGAACCTCAGGCAACCCCGGTGGCGTGAGGTTGACGATGGCGATATCGAACCAGCGACCGTTTCCGAGCGTGTCCGCGAAGACCCGGTAGAACGGCGCGAGCAGGTTCACGCCGCGCTGCAACGCATCCTGGTTGCGCACGAGGATGTCGGTGACTCCCTGGAGCTGTGCCAGCGCGGGGCCCATCTGGGCCTCGTTGTCCTCGACCAGGCCGGTCAGCTCGGTGGAGAGGTCCTGGCTCGACCTAAGGAGGATCGAGATCGCCTCGCGACGGATGTTGAGCTCCTGGAGCAACAGTCCCGCATTGGTGATCAAGCGGCTGAACTCCTCGTTGCGGTCCGCGAAGATCTGCGTGGTCTGCCGCGTCTCATCGAGGAGCCGCACGAGCTCCTCGTCGCGCTGCGAGATGGTCTGCGAGAGCCGCGTAACACCGTCGATGGCATTGCGCATGTGCTCGGGCGTATCGGCGAAGGCGTCCGAAAGCGTCCGGAAGGCGTCCGCTGCCTGCTCCATGTCGATCTCGCCCAAAGTCTCCGCCGCGTCCGAGAACGCCGGGATGACGTCATAGGGAGCATTCGTACGCTCCAGCGGGATCCGTTCGCGTGGATTGAGTGCCTCGGTGCCGCGTGGTTCGAGCGACACGAACTTCTGCCCAAGCACGGTCTTGATCTGGATCGAGGCCTCGGTGCGGTCGCCGACCCAGGTGTCCTCGACGCGGAGGTCGATGGCCACGCGGTCGCCCTCGAGAGTCAGGCCGGTGACCTCACCGACCTTGACGCCCGCGACACGGACCTCGGCACCAACGTCCATTCCCGCGGTCTCGCTGAACTCGGCGGTGTAGCTCTGCGCCTGGCCGTACAGCGGGACATCGTTGAGGAAGAACGCCGACGCCGTGGCCGCGAGGATCACGATGACACCGATAAAGCCGGTAATAGCGGGATTACGGTGCGTGGTCACTGGATACCTCCAGGTTGGCAGCGTGGCGAGGCATTGGTGTAGATCGGCTGGTTGAGCCGCGGGATGCCGCCGGGAACATTAACCGTGGAGGGTGCGCCCGGTCCGAGCATGATGTCGAGCCCGCACAGGTAGATGGAGAACCAAGAGCCGAGCGATGCCGTCTTGCCCACTCGCTCGAGCTTGACCGGCAGGTTCTGCAGAGCGGACTCGACCTCTGCGCTCCCCTCGTTGAGGTTGCCCGCGAGCTGCTCAACGCCTCCGATCGTGCCTTGGATCGACGGGCGGGACGATTCGAGAAGCGCGGACAGCTCGGTGGTGAGCACGGACAGCGAGTCGACCGCGCTGCCGATGGTCCCGCGGTCCTCCGCGAGGCCACTCACCAGGATGTCGAGGGAGGTCACCATTTCCTTGATGTCCTCGTCATGCTCGTTGACGCGCTCGAGCACGGAGTTGAGGTTCGCGATGACAGCTCCGATGACCTCGTCCTTGTCGGCGATGGCGTTGGTCAGGGTGCCGACATTCGCTACGAGCTGGGTGACGTTTGTCCGCTCGCCCTGGAAGATCTGGATGATCTGGTCCGCGAGCCGGTTCACGTCGTTGGGGTTGAGGGTCTCGAACAGTGGCCGGAAGCCATTGAACAGGACGGTCAGGTTGACGGCCGGCGTCGTGCGCTCCAGCGGGATCACATCGCCCGATTGCAGCATCTCGGACTCGTCCCCGGTGGTTCCCCTGGTCAGCAGTACGTAGCGCTGGCCGGCGAGGTGCCGGTATCGGATCGAGGCATCGATGTTGGAGGGCACCTCCATGCCATCCTGCAACTGGAACTCCACCTCGGCGATGTCACGCTCGGCACCCCGGGGCAAGAGGTTGATGGCCGTGACCTTACCGACGCGGATGCCCGCGATCCGGACCTCGTCGCCGACGGCGAGGGAGGTGACGTCGGTGAACTGGGCGGTGTACTTCGCGCCCGAGGTCGGAAGGTAGTTCGCGACGGCAACCGCGAGCACAGAGACGGCCATGATCGTGACCACGGCAAAGACAATCAGCTTGATCAGGGGTGCGGCGAGACTCTTCATCGAATGCTCACCTCCGCCCCGCGAAGTACTGGTGCTCCGATCATGGTGGTCCATCCTGGGATGTCGTCGGGCGCGATTCCGGTGCCCTGGCTGTAGATGACGCTCAGTGCATCGCGTTCCGCCGCGGAACCGGCGAGGTCCGGGCCACTCGTGCTCACCACGCTGGCCAAGGGATCTGGCAGTTCCTGCAGGTTCTGCGGCCCGGGGTTGCGCGAGGGCACGGGGTAGGTGCCGTCATTGATCGCGCCACCGGGGTACTGGCCGAAGTTGCCCTGGCCCGGCGGCACGGGCTGGTAGCAGACAGGGCCGCGAGTATCGAAGAGTCGTGGCTCGTCCTGGTTGGGGAGGTAACGGCCGCGCGGGTTCGCGAGCTCCACCGTCACCGAGAGGCCTGTGCCGCGATCCTCGAGCCCCGCGCCGAATGCGCGGTCGAGCCTCGGTTCGAGGTCAGCGAAGTAGCCGATGGCGCATCCGTAGGCCGGTGAGTACCGGGCAAGCATCTCCAGGGTCTCCCTTGAGTCCGAGGCGATGGTGATGAGGCTACCGCCGTTGGTGTTGAGGAAATCCGCGAGCTGGTTCGACGAACGGGTGAGCGATACCAGCATCGCATCGACGTTGGATCGTTCTTCGATGACCGTCTGGTTGGTGGTGCGGAAGGTATCGAGCGCGTTGATCAAATCCGGAAGGGCATCGGAGTAGGTATCGGCAAAAGTCGCGAAGTCCCGGACCGTTGCCTCGAGGTTGGGCTGCTCCGTATTGATGCTCGTCGCCATCTCCTGGAACCGGTCGATCATGACCCCGAGCTTGTCGCCGCGATCGTCGAAGGCCTGGTTCAGCGCGCCGAGAGTGACAGCGAGGTCCGAGGGCGGCACTGCCGTGAGCAGATCGTGGAACACGTCGTACATGCGCGAGGCGTCAATGACGCTGCCCTGGGTCGCCTCGGGGATGACCGCGCCCGCCTGGATCTCGCCCACCGGGTTCTCCGGCAGGATCAGGGCGACGTATCGCTCGCCGAAGAGCGTCTTGGGGGCGATGCGCGCGGTGACGTTCTCCGGGACGTACGAGGTCCGGTCCGCATCGATGGCGATCTCGATCTCCGCCTGGCCTCCGCCCGGGCTGATGCTCGTGCTGCGGACCTCACCGACGTCGACACCGTTGATCTTGACGTCGGCCTGGTTGCTCAGCGAGTTGCCGAGCGTTTCGACCATCACGGTCGCCTTGGTGACCGGCTTGAAGACCTTCATGAAGATCAGCACCGTCATCAGCACGAAAGTCAGGATCAGGACGAGAAAGATCAGTCCGACGAAGCGCAGCCTGTTTTTGCTGGGTGCAGCACTCATCCGGCAACCCTCACTGTGGTAGTCGTGCCCCAGATCGCGAGGCTCAGGAAGAAGTCAAGGATGGCGACGGTCACGATGACCGTACGCACTGAAGTACCGACGGCCACGCCCACACCAGCCGGGCCACCGCTGGCGTTATAGCCGTAGTAGCAATGCACCATGATGAGGACGAACGCGAATATCATCACCTTGCCGAACGACCACAACACATCCTCGGGTGGCAAGAATAGGTTGAAGTAGTGATCGTACGAGCCAGTCGACTGGCCATTGAGGTAGACGTTGATGGCTCGCGAGGCGAAGTACGAGGAGAGCAGGCCCACCACATACAGCGGGATGACGGCGATGAAGCCAGCCACGATGCGGGTCGTGACGAGGAACGGAAGGCTCGGTACCGCCATGACCTCGACGGCGTCGATCTCCTCGGAGATGCGCATCGCGCCGAGCTGGGCCGTGAAGCCGCAACCGACGGTGGACGACAAGGCCAGCGCCGCGATGATCGGCGCCACCTCACGGGTATTGATGTATGCCGCGATGAAGCCCGTCAGCACCGAGGCGCCGATCTGGTCGAGCGAGGCATAGCCCTGCATGCCGACGACCACGCCTGTGAAGGCGGACATCGCGATGATGACTCCGAAGGTACCCAGGATGACCGCGAGGCCACCGGTGCCGAAGGTCACTTCGGCGAGCAGCCGGGTGATCTCCTTCGGGTACTTCTTGATGGCGGCGGGGATCCAGGCGATGGCGCGGCCATAGAATGACAGCTGCCCGCCCAGGTCCTCGAGCGTATTGAGGGGTGCCTTGGCGACTTTCTTCGCGCGCCGCCCCATGACATCGAGGCGGCCCTTGGTTGCCGTCATGCCTTACGCCCCCTTCGGCGGGATCATCTGGATGTACACAGCGGTGAGGATGAAGTTGGCGAAGAACAGCAAGAGGAAACTGATGACCACGCCCTCGTTCACCGCATCCCCCACGCCCTTCGGGCCACCCTTGGGATTGAGGCCCTTGTAGGCGGCGATCACGCCCGCGATCACACCGAACACCATGCCCTTGACCTCGCCGATCCAGAGGTCGGGCAACTGCGCGAGCGCTGAGAACGATGCGACGTACGTTCCTGGAGTGCCGTCCTGCAGCATGACGTTGAAGACGTAGCCACCGCCCACGCCCACGACGGCGACGAGGCCGTTGAGCAGCGCGGCGACCAGGATCATCGCCAGCACGCGGGGCACCACGAGGCGCTGGATGGGGTCGATGCCCAGCACCCTCATCGCGTCGATCTCCTCGCGGATGGTGCGTGAGCCCAGATCGGCGGTCACGGCTGAACCAGCCGCACCGGAGACGAGCAGGGCGGTCACCAGCGGGCTTCCCTGCTGGATGACGGCCAGCGAGCTCGCGGATCCGACGAAGCCCTCGGCACCTAGCTGGCGGATCAGCGAGCCGGTCTGCAGCGAGACGATCGCGCCGAACGGGATCGCCACCAGCGCGGTCGGCAGAATGGTCACGTTGGCGATGAACCATGCCTGCTCGATGAACTCGCGGGTCTGGAACGGGCGGCGGAAGGTGTTGCGGATGACATCGACGAAGAGCTGGAAGATCAGCCCGGCCTGGCGGAGCATGCCCTCCGCGGCCTTTGTCACCTTGTTATCGCGCACTGCGCTGG
>NZ_JACYWE010000001.1:648346-738973 GCF_014841105.1 Lolliginicoccus lacisalsi | reverse complement strand
CGCGTTCCCAGTCTGGAAGGACCCTGGCGTGAATGATCGCAACGACCGTCGTGATGGAAGCGACCGGTCATCCAACTGGAATCGCGATAGCAGCAGCGATCGGCGCGGCGGCTCGCCTGCCAGCGATCGACGTTCGAGCGGTGGCAGGCCCGCTACCGGCGGGCGCCCCGCTGGAGCATCGCGGCACGGTGCATCCCGCAGCGATCAGCCCCGTGGGGGTGGCCCGGGAGGCCAGGGGAGCGGTCGACGCGATGACAGTTCTCGCGGCGGGGCCCGCGGCGACCGGGACCGATCAGGCGGCGGGCGCTTCGCCGCTGGCCAGGGCCAGCAACGTTCACCAGGCGCAGGAGCGCGAGACGGGCGGCCAGACCGTCCCCGGGATCCGTTCGTTCCAGCAACCGTCGACGCGGCGGAACTGCCCATCGAGATTCGCCGGGACCTATCGGCATTGGACAAGCCCTCCGCGGAGCTCGTGGCCCGGCACCTGGTCCGCGCGACACAGCTCGTGGACGAGGATCCGCAGCTCGCTCTCGAGCATGCGCGGGCTGCTCGGCGGCGCGCCTCCCGCATCGCGGTGGTGCGAGAGGCCGCTGGAGTCGCTGCCTACACCGCGGGCGAGTGGGCGGAGGCGCTCAATGAGCTGCGGACTGCCCGGCGCATCGGAGGCAGCAATGCGTTGCTGCCCATGATGGCGGATTGCGAGCGGGGACTCGGCAGGCCCGAGCGTGCCATCGAGCTGGGGAGGTCCGCGGAGGCTCGCTCCCTCGACGCCGACGCCTCGGTTGAGCTCATGATCGTGGTGTCCGGCGCGCGCATGGACCTCGGCCAGCATGAGGCTGCCGTCGTGTCCCTGCAGGGACGCCTGCTCGATACTCTCGTCGAAGGCCCCTCCGCTGCACGGCTGCGCTACGCCTATGCCGAGGCACTCCTCGCGGCAGATCGAGTCGACGAGGCAATCCAATGGTTCATGAAGTCCGCGGAATCCGATCCCGAGGAGACCGACGCCGAGGAACGAGCCATCGAGATCGCCGCCGAGCGCCCGATCGACGACTAGTCATCCGGAAGCTGCCACTCATGCCAGACTCGTTGGGCTCCGACCACGATGTATTGCTGCTCGACCTCGATGGCACCCTATACACCGGGGCCACCGCGGTGCCCCATGCGGCCGAGTCCTTGCGCTCCCTGGCGGATGAAGTGGGCGGCAACCGATCTCCGCGGCTGCTGTATGTGACCAACAATGCGAGCCGCGCGCCCACGGATGTCGCAGCGCACCTCGTTGGGTTCGGCTTCACCGTCGATGCTGGCGACGTCGTCACCAGCGCGCAGGCCGCGGCCCGGTTGATCGCTAGCCGCCTGCCTGCCGGCTCAAGGGTGCTCGTCGTCGGTACCGAGGCGCTCGCCGAGCATGTGGCGCAAGCTGGCCTCGTGCCCGTTCGTGATGCATCCGCCCAGCCAGCAGCTGTGGTCCAGGGCCACTCGCCCCATACCGACTGGCACATTCTGGCCGAAGCGGCCTTAGCGATCCGTGGAGGTGCTCTGTGGGTCGCTGCCAATCGGGACACGACCTTGCCGAGCGATCGCGGCCTGCTTCCGGGAAACGGTGCGATGGTGGCAGCCCTGGAGGCTGCCACGTCAGCGAGCCCACTGGTCGCGGGCAAGCCGGAGAAGGCGATCTTCCACGATGCGCTTGCCCGGGGCTCGTTCCGTTGCCCGCTCGTGGTGGGTGACCGGCTCGATACGGACATCGCGGGTGCCCAGGCGCTGGGCCTGCCTAGCTTGTACGTGGGGACCGGGGTGTCGCAGCCCCTGGATGTCCTCGCCGCACCACCGGGATCGCGGCCCGATCACCTCGGAGCTGCCCTGCGCGCGCTCCTCGAGCCCGCAAGCACGACGAGGGCGGGAGCCGCTGCGCCCATCGCGGCGTCCAGCGCCGATGGCGCAACGTTGATCATCACCGCGTCCGCCGCACGCATCGATCCGATCGTCGCGCTGCGCGCCATCGCGCCCACGGCCTGGGAATTCCTCGATCGCGTCGGCGGGCCAGTGACGGTGCGGCCCGAGGGACCGGCCGCGGAGTCGGTGGTCCGTCAGTGGACGGCGCGAGCGCGCAGCAGCGCATGCGGACGGATATCGGCTAGCGTGAGTGGCGATGAGTAGACCCACGCCGACCCCGGGGCCGCGGCCCGGCCCCAGCCTTGAGCCCCGCCCTAGTATCGAGCCTGGCCGCATGACCGAGCCCCGCCCCAGTATCGAGCCTGGCCAGGTCCAGCGTGAGATCCAGCAGGTTCTCGATCAGATCGACGCCGCGGTGAGCGACGCCGGGGCCTCGGCTGCCGGGCACGCGGGCGTGGCACCGCGGGTGGAGCTGTTCGAGCAAGCACACGCGATCCTGGTCGAGGCCCTCGGTGCTATCGACGACGTCTAGGAAGTGACTGGCAATGCCCCGAAGAGTCCGAGTGGACGCTGAGCTGGTGCGTCGAGGTCTGGCCCGGTCGCGCGAGCATGCGGTCGAGCTGGTGTCGGCTGGTCGCGTGCAATCCGCGGGCGCGACGATCGCCAAGCCCGCCACCGCGATCGAGCAGCACGCCCCGCTGCACGTCGTGGCTGCCGAGGAGGAGAGCTGGGCGTCGCGGGGCGCCCGGAAGCTGCTGGGGGCGCTCGACGCCTGGCAGCCGCACGGGCTGCGGGTCGAGGGGCGGCGCTGCCTGGACGCAGGGGCCTCCACGGGTGGCTTCACCGACGTGCTGCTCGCGCGGGGGGCGCGCGAGGTGGTCGCTGCGGATGTGGGATACGGGCAATTGGTGTGGCGGCTGCAGAACGATCCTCGAGTACTGGTGCTTGATCGGACCAATGCGCGCGCGCTCGACGCGGCCACGATCGGCGGGACGGTCGAGCTGATCGTCGCGGACCTGTCCTTCATCTCGCTGGAGCTGGTCCTGCCGGCGTTCGCGGCGTGCGCGGCGAAGGACGCCGACCTGCTGCCGATGGTCAAGCCGCAGTTCGAGGTCGGCAAGGACCGGCTTGGCTCGGGCGGCGTGGTCCGCGACCCGGCATTGCGTGCCGAGTCCGTCGAGCGGGTCGCGCTCCGGGCGGAGGCCCAGGGCCTTGGAGTTCGAGGCGCGGTGGCAAGCCCGCTGCCTGGGCCGTCGGGCAACGTCGAGTACTTCCTGTGGCTGCGCCAGGGAGCCGCGGGCGAGCGCTCGCCCGAGGAGATCCGCGAGCTGGTGCGGTCCGCGGTCGCGGAGGGGCCGCAGTGATCGCGACCGGCGGAGCGGTCCCGGCGGAGGACGGCGACCGGGAAGTCCTGCTTGTCGCGCATACCGGTCGCCCCGAGGTGGTGCCCACGATCCAGCATGTGGCTCGGATCCTGGCGCACTATGGCATCGGCCTGCGGATCCTGGCGCACGAGGCCGCGAGCACGCACGTGGAGGAAAGCGGGCTGCCGGGATACGAGACCGTGATCGAGGCCGGGCCCGATGCCGCCAAGGGATGCGAGATGGTGCTGGTCCTCGGCGGGGACGGATCCATGCTGCGCGCGGCGGAGTTCGCCCGCAATGCCAACATCCCGGTCCTCGGCATCAACCTGGGCCGGATCGGGTTCCTCGCGGAGACCGAGACAGAACATCTCGAGGACGCTCTCGGGCAAGTGGTGCGGCGCGAGTACAGCGTCGAGCATCGGATGACGCTGCACATGCGCGCCTGGTCCAAGGGCGGGATCATTGCCGAGGGCTGGGCGCTGAACGAGGCCAGCATCGAGAAGGCCCCGCGGCTCGGTGTGCTGGAGGTCGTTCTCGAGGTCGATGGCAGGCCCGTTTCCGCGTTCGGCTGCGATGGGGTGCTGGTATCGACCCCCACCGGTTCCACCGCGTACGCCTTCTCCGCGGGCGGGCCGATCGTGTGGCCGGAGCTCGAGGCCCTGCTCGTGGTTCCCAGCAACGCACATGCGTTGTTCGCGCGGCCCATGGTCACGAGCCCCAATTCGGTGGTGGCCGTCGAGATCGACCCGCAAGGCCATGACGCGCTCGTGTTCTGCGACGGGCGCCGTATCACCCAGGTGCCGGCCGGGGGGCGCGTCGAGTTCCGCAAGGATGATCGGCCGGTGCTCTGGACGCGGCTGGACTCGGCCCCGTTCGCGGACCGGCTCGTGCGCAAGTTCGAGCTGCCCGTGCAGGGCTGGCGCGGCCGAACGATCCGAGAGGAAGGATGACCATGCTCGCCGAGATCCGCATCAGCAACCTCGGTGTGATCGAGGCCGCCGCGGCGGAGTTGCACCCGGGCCTGACCGTGCTGACGGGAGAGACCGGCGCGGGCAAGACGATGGTGGTGACGAGCCTGCACCTTCTCGGTGGCGCGCGGGCGGACGCCCGGCGCGTGCGTGCTGGTGCGGAGCGGGCCGTGGTGGAGGGCCGGTTCTCCCTGGACCACGCGGGTGACGTGACGCGTGACGAGGTCGCGGAGATCCTCGATTCCACCGGTGCCGAGGCTGATAGCGACGCTTCCGTGATCGCGGTGCGCACCGTCAGCGCGGAGGGCCGCTCCCGCGCCTTCCTCGGTGGCCGCAGCGTTCCCGCGACGTCGCTCGGGCGGTTCACGGGAGCGCTCCTGACCGTCCATGGCCAGAATGATCAATTGCGCCTGCTCAAGCCTGATCAGCAGCGGCATGCCCTCGACCGGTTCGCCGGCGATTCCGTGGCGTCGCTGATCGAGCGGTACCGGGCGGCGCGCAAGGAGTGGCGAGCCCTCGCGCGGGAGCTCGAGGAGCGGACGTCGCGCTCGCGCGAGCTGGCCCAGGAGGCGGATCGCCTGGCATTCGGCATCAAGGAGATCGAGGACGCCGGGGCATCCCCGGGCGAGGACGTCGATCTCGCTCGCGATATCCGCAGGTTGAGCGATCTGGATTCGCTGCGGGAGACCGCGGTGACCGCGCTCGCGGCGATCATGGGCCCGGGGGAGCATGTTCCCGATGCGATGGAGGGCAGTGACGCCCTCGCGCTCCTCGGCCAGGCCCGCCAGGCGCTCGAGTCCGCCGATGACCCGGCCCTGCAAGGCCTCGCCGCGCGCGCTGATGAGGCCGTGGTGCTCGTCAATGATCTGGGCGCGGAGCTGAGTGGCTACCTCGCCGATCTGCCGAGCGATCCTGGTGCGCTGGACTCGATGCTGGGCCGCCAGTCCGAGCTGAAGGCACTGACCCGCAAGTACGCGGCGGATGTCGATGGCGTGCTGGTGTGGGCGGAGGAGGCGCGGGAGCGGCTGCAGCGCATCGACGTCTCGTCCGGGGCGCTCGAGGCCCTCTCGGACCGGGCGCGTGCCGCCGCGAAGGAGGTGGCGCGCCTGGCGATGGAGCTGTCGCGCGCGCGGCGGAAAGCAGCCACCGAGCTCGCCCGTGCCGTGACGGCAGAGCTGTCCTCACTAGCGATGGGGCGGGCTTCCCTGGATATCGTTGTCGAGCAGAATCCCGCGGACCCCGGCTCCGAGGGGGCCATCGTGGTGGCAGGCGGCTGGTGCCTGGCGGGACCGGCGGGCATCGACACCGTGGAGTTCCGTCTCGCCGCGCATGCCGGGGCGACGCCGATGCCCCTTGCCCGGAGCGCCTCGGGCGGCGAGCTATCCCGGGTCATGCTGGCTCTCGAGGTAGTGCTCGCGGGCGGCGACGGCACGGCGACGCTGGTGTTCGATGAGGTCGATGCGGGCGTGGGCGGGCGTGCGGCGATCGAGATCGGCCGGTGCCTCGCCCGGCTCGCGCGCACGCACCAGGTGATCGTGGTGACGCACCTTCCCCAGGTAGCGGCCTACGCGGATACGCATCTGGTGGTGGACAAGCAGGATTCCGGTGACTCAGGACTAGTGAGCGGAGTGCACGCGGTCGATGACCGCGACCGCGTGGCCGAGCTGGCCCGGATGCTCGCGGGAATGGGCGAGTCGGATACCGCGCGGGCGCACGCCGAGGAGCTGCGTGCCGCGGCGATCACGGAGCGGACCGGGCTCGCGGGCTGAGGCGCTGGTCGGGCAGCGAGCGCGAACCGGGAACCGTTGCGTAACTTTTTGATCTCGGCGCGCCTCCGACCGCTCGGCCCCGGAGGGGTTCATTATCGGGACATGAAGATGCCGTCACTGCTGTCGCGCAATAGCTCCACCCTGCCTGGCGTGATCGGTAGCGCCCGGGTCGACCGTGATGCCGCGAGGGCCGCGCGCCGTGCCGGCCGTGGCGATGTGGTCATCCTGAGCCAGCCGGATCTCGACGGGAAGACGTGCGAGGCGTTGATCCGCGCGCAGGTCGCTGCCGTGGTCAATACCGGATCCTCGATCTCGGGCCGGTATCCGAGCATGGGGCCGCTGCATCTGGTCCAGGCGGGCGTGGTGCTGATCGATGGCGCTGGCGAGGCGATCCTTGACGACGTCAAGGACGGCGCGAAGGTGCGCGTGCACGAGGGCGAGGTGTTCCTCGGGCAGCGGATCGTCGGGCAGGGCATCGAGCTGGCCGAGCCGGAGATCCTGGAGCTGCTGTCGGAGGCGAAGCGCTCCCTCGCGGCGCATCTCGACGAGTTCTCGGTGAACATGACGGACTTCCTGCACGAGGAGGGGCAGCTGGTCATCGAGGGCGCGGGCATTCCGGGCCTGGATCTCGACCTGCGCGACCGACAGGTCGTGGTGGTGGATGCCAATCCCGGGTTCGAGAAGGACCTGCGTCGCGTCCGGCCGTTCCTCAAGGAGTACCAGCCGATCCTCATCGGCGTGAATGGGGGAGCGGACGCCTTGTTCCGGTCCGGTGCGAAGCCGGACCTCATCATTGGCGATCCTGACACGATGAGCGCGGAGACGCTGAAGTGTGGCGCGATGATCGTGCTGCCCGCCGAGGCCGACGGTCATGCGAAGGGGCTGGATCGGGTGCAGGACCTCGGGGTGGGCGCGTTGACGTTCCCGTCCTCGGCGAACCCTGCTGACCTCGCGTTGCTGCTCGCGTACCACCGGGGGGCGTCATTGATCGCGACGGTGGGCGTGAAGGGTTCGCTGGAGGACTTCCTGGACCGGGACAACGCCATGGAGGCCCCGTCGACGTTCCTGACGCGCGTCCGGGTGGGCGACCGTCTCGTGGATGGCCGCGCGCTCGCGACGCTGTACCGGAGCCGAGTCTCGGCGACGGCCATCGCGCTGTTCGTGCTGGCGCTGATGGCGGCGGCGATCGTGGTGCTGCTGATCGTCAATGGCGTGGAGGATCCGGTGGGGTGGGGCGTGGAGCGGTGGAACACGTTCGCGCTGTGGGTGCAGGATCAGGTCCAGAACCTGCGGCAGTAGCGGCGCGGCGGGAGCCAGCAAGCGGGATGTTCCCTCATGGTGGGATGGTGGGCCGGGAAATCGCTGGTCCGACGTGGCGGTTTCCTCATCGCGGGCCCAATGGTGTTACCGTGAAATCCCGTGGGTCAGCAGGCCCCATTCGTAGTCTGCTCGATTAGGTCACGGGAGTCTCTTTGCCATTCTCACGTCATAGCGCGAAGACCGAGACGAAGCACATCTTCGTCAGCGGCGGCGTCGCGTCATCACTCGGTAAGGGGCTCACGGCCTCAAGCCTGGGACAGCTCCTGACGGCCCGCGGACTGCGGGTCACGATGCAGAAGCTGGATCCCTATCTCAATGTTGATCCCGGAACGATGAACCCGTTCCAGCACGGCGAGGTCTTTGTCACCGAGGATGGTGCGGAGACCGACCTCGATATCGGCCACTACGAGCGATTCCTCGACCGGGACCTCCCCGGATCGGCGAACGTCACCACTGGCCAGGTGTACTCGACGGTCATCGCGAAGGAACGCCGCGGCGAATACCTCGGTGACACGGTGCAGGTCATTCCGCACATCACCGACGAGATCAAGAACCGCATCCTCGCGATGTCCGGCCCAGATCTGCAGGGCCATGTGCCGGATGTGGTGATCACCGAGATCGGTGGCACCGTCGGCGATATCGAGTCGCAGCCGTTCCTCGAGGCAGCACGGCAGGTCCGGCATGACGTCGGGCGGGGCAACGTGTTCTTCCTGCACGTGTCGCTCGTGCCGTACCTCGCGCCGTCGGGCGAGCTGAAGACCAAGCCGACGCAGCATTCGGTGGCGGCGCTGCGCAACATCGGCATCCAGCCGGACGCACTGATCCTGCGGGCCGACCGGGACGTGCCCGAGGCGCTCAAGCGCAAGATCGCCCTGATGTGCGACGTCGACGAGGAGGGCGTGGTGTCCACCGCGGACGCCCCGTCGATCTACGACATCCCCAAGGTGCTGCACCGGGAGGGCCTCGATGCCTACGTGGTCCGGAAGATGGGCCTGCCGTTCCGCGATGTGGACTGGACGGTGTGGGGCGACCTGCTCGACCGGGTCCACAGGGCGCGCGAGACCGTCCGCATCGCCCTGGTCGGCAAGTATGTCGACCTGCCCGATGCCTATCTGTCGGTGACCGAGGCCCTGCGCGCGGGCGGCTTCCATCACCGGGCCAAGGTCGATATCAAATGGGTGCCCTCCGATGACTGCGCCACCGAGGCCGGCGCTGCCGCGGCGCTCAACGATGTCGACGGCATCCTCATCCCCGGTGGATTCGGAATCCGCGGGATCGACGGCAAGCTCGGTGCCATCCGCTACGCCCGGTCGCGCAAGGTCCCGTTGCTCGGCCTGTGCCTCGGGCTGCAGTGCGTGGTCATCGAGGCGGCCCGCTCGGTGGGGCTCGACAACGCCAACTCCTCGGAGTTCGAGCCGGAGACCCCGCACGCGGTGATCTCGACGATGGCGGACCAGCTCGACATCGTCGCTGGGCACGCGGACATGGGCGGCACGATGCGCCTCGGCGCGTACCCCGCGAAGCTGGACAAGGGCTCGGTCGTCGCGCAGGCATACGGGGCGACGGACGTCTCGGAGCGGCATCGTCACCGCTTCGAGGTCAACAACGCCTACCGGGATCGCATCGCCGCGAGCGGCCTGCGCTTCTCCGGCACATCCCCCGACGGCAAGCTCGTTGAGTTCGTCGAGTATCCCAAGGACGTGCATCCCTTCTTCGTGGCCACCCAGGCGCACCCTGAGCTCAAGAGCCGCCCGACCCGTCCGCACCCGCTGTTCGCCGCGTTCGTCAAGGCGTCGATGCGCTACTCGGCAGGGGAGCGGCTGCCCGTGGAGATCCCCGGGACAGACGGCAAGGCCGACGAGCCCAAGGCAGCAGAGCCACGGAAGAAAGCAGGCAACCCCGCATCATGACGGGCAGCGACCGCCACGATTTCCGCACCATCGAGTCCCGCATCGCCTACGAGGGAGCGGTGCTCGCCCTGCGTGTCGATGACGTTGCCATGCCTGGGGGAGTGACGGCGACGCGGGAGGTCGTGGAGCATTTCGGAGCGGTCGCTGTGCTCGCCCTCGACGAGGACGACAAGCTGATCATGGTGCAGCAGTACCGGCATCCGGTGCAGGAGCGATTGTGGGAACTGCCCGCCGGCCTCCTCGACGAGCCTGGCGAGGACCCATTGGACGCGGCCAGGCGGGAGCTTGGTGAGGAGACCGGGCTCGCGGCAAGCTCCTGGCAAGTGCTCATCGACGTCGCCGTCTCGCCCGGCATGTCCGACGAGGTCACCCGTGTATTCCGCGCTCAGGGCATCACCGCGGTCGACCGCCCCGAAGCGGAGCATGAGGAAGCCGACATGGTGTCCGACTGGATCAGCCTCGAGGACGCTGCCCGCCAGGTGCTCGACGGCACCATCGTCAACGCCACCGCGGTGGCGGGCGTCATGGCGCTCGTGGCAGCTCGTGCCTCCGGTGCGGCGCTGCGGCCAGCTCGGGCCCCGTGGCCGTTGCGTCCCACGCGGCTCGCGCGGCGCCGCTTCGCGGATGGTGCCTGACAGTCCCATGCTCGCGCATCAGGTCTCCGCGTACCTCGACCACCTCGCTGTCGAGAAGGGTGCTTCGCCGAACACGCTCAGCTCGTACCGGCGGGACCTGACGCGCTACGCGCGCCACCTGCAGGGCCGGCACATCAGCAACCTCGCCGATGTGGCGGAGAGCGACGTCGAGCAATTCGTGGTGGCGCTGCGGGCCGGCGACCCCGAGGAGGGACGGCCGGCGCTCTCGCCGAGCTCGGTGGCCCGGGCGCTCATCGCGGCGCGCGGGCTGCACCGGTTCGCGCTCGCCGAGGGCATCATCGCGGCGGACGTGGCGCGGGCGGTCAAGCCACCGAGCCCGAGCAAGCGGCTGCCCAAGGCCCTGCCCGTCGACGACGTGCTCGCGATCCTCGACTCGGCGGGCGGCGAAGCCGATGGGCCGCGCGGCCTGCGCGACAAGGCGCTCCTCGAGCTGCTCTACTCGTGCGGGGCACGCATCAGCGAGGCCACCAGCCTCGACATCGACGACCTTGATGTGGAATCCCGCTCTGTCCTGCTGCGGGGCAAGGGCGGCAAGGAGCGGCTCGTGCCCGTCGGCAGGCCCGCTATGCAAGCGCTCGAGGCCTACCTGGTGCGGGGCCGGCCCGCGCTGGTGCGCCGCTCCACCCCGGCGGTGTTCCTCAACGCGCGCGGCGGTCGATTGTCGCGGCAGAGCGCCTGGCAGATCCTGCAGACAGCGGCAGGGCGATCGGGGCTCGCCGTGGCTGTATCCCCGCACACCCTGCGCCACTCGTTCGCGACGCACCTGCTCGAGGGCGGGGCTGACGTGCGCGTGCTGCAGGAGCTCCTCGGGCATGCGTCGGTGACCACGACCCAGGTGTATACCGCGGTCACGGTGACGGCGCTGCGCGAGGTCTGGGCGGAGGCGCACCCGCGTGCCCGCTAGGCTCGTGTCGAACCTGCTGTTCAACGGCAGCAAACGGTACCGTTAGCACATCGCAGCCATGGGAAAGCCCGCAAGCAGGACGGCGCAGTGAAGGAGAATCAACCACCGTGAAGACACCGCAGCATCTCGCCGCGGAGTCCGAGCGACCAGCAACCCCCAGCATGGAGCACCACGACGGCCACCTGGCCGGCACGGATGCCCCGCAGGAGGAGACGCTTGGTCCAACGGGACGCCCGGTGCGCGAGATCCCCGAGCCGCAGCCTCTGCGCGGCCACGGCCCCGCGAAAGTCGTATCGCTCTGCAACCAGAAGGGCGGCGTCGGCAAGACGACCTCCACCATCAACCTCGGCGCCGCGCTCGCCGGGTACGGTCGCCGCGTCCTGCTCGTCGACCTCGACCCCCAGGGCGCGCTCTCCGCCGGACTGGGCGTCGCCCACCACGAGCTCGAGCAGACGGTGTACAACCTGCTCGTCGAGCCCCGTGCCTCCACCGAGGACGTCATCATGCGCACCCGTGTCGACGGCATGGACCTGCTGCCCAGCAACATCGATCTCTCGGCAGCCGAGATCCAGCTCGTCAATGAGGTGGGGCGCGAGCAGACCCTCTTCCGGGCGCTGCATCCCGTGCTCGACCGCTACGACTATGTCCTCGTCGACTGCCAGCCCTCGCTCGGCCTGCTCACGGTCAACGCGCTCGCCTGCTCCGATGGCGTCATGATCCCGATGGAGTGCGAGTACTTCAGCCTCCGCGGGCTCGCGCTGCTCAACGACACAGTCGCCAAGGTGCGCGAGCGGCTCAACCCGCGGCTGCAGATGGCCGGCATCCTGGTCACCATGTTCGACCCCCGCACCCTCCATGCCCGCGACGTGATGACGCGCGTCGTCGAAGTCTTCGGTGACCTCGTATTCCACACCACCATCAACCGCACGGTGCGGTTCCCCGAGACCAGCGTCGCCGGGGAGCCCATCACGAGCTGGGCGCCCAAGTCCGCCGGCGCGATCGCCTACCGGGCACTGGCACGGGAACTGATCGCGGGGTTCGGTAAGGGCCGGTGACCGACCAGCCCAGCCCGGACGGCGATGATGGGCGCGTGTTCAGCGTGCGGCTGAGCAACTTCGAAGGCCCCTTCGACCTGTTGCTGCACCTGATCAGCCAGCAGAAGCTCGACGTCACCCACGTTGCGCTGCACACGGTGACCGATGACTTCATCGCTTACACCAAGCGGCTCGGCGCGGAGCTTGGACTCGACCAGACCACCGAGTTCCTCGTTGTCGCCGCGACCCTCCTCGACCTCAAGGCCGCCCGGCTGCTGCCCTCCGCCGAGGTCGACGACGAGGAGGACCTCGCGCTGCTCGAGGCGCAGGACATACTGTTCGCCCGCCTTCTTGAGTACCGCGCGTACCGGCACGTCGCCGAGCTATTCAGCGCCATGGAGGAGCAGGCCAGGTACCGCTACCCGCGCGCCACGTCCCTCGAGGACCGCTACGTCGACCTGCTCCCCGACGTGGTCCTCGGGGTCACGCCGGATCAGTTCGCCGAGCTCGCCGCCGCGGCGTTCCGGCCCCGCCCCGACCCCGAGGTCAGCATCGCCCACATGCACGGGGAGCTCGTGACGGTGCCCGGGGAGGCCCGCGCCATCCTCGCCCGGTTCGCCACCGCGGGGACCGGCGAGTGGCTGACGTTCCACGAGATCGTCGCGGATTGCGACAGCGTGCTGCGCATCGTGGTGCGATTCCTCAGCCTGCTCGAGCTGTTCCGCGAGAAAGCCATCGACATCGATCAGGACGAGCCGCTCGGCGCGCTGCGCGTGCGCTGGACCGGCATCGAGCCAGCACTATCGGACGCAGGGGACGACTATGGATGATCACGACGACCACGACGATGTGGCAGCGCCGGGGCCCGAGCAGTGGCCCGAGGAACGGGTCGAGGCAGCCCTCGAGGCGCTCCTGCTCGTCGTGGATACTCCCGTGGCCTCCCGCGATCTCGCCACCGCGCTCGACCTGCCCGAGGACCGCGTGCGGCGTGCGCTGATCCGTCTAGCGGCTAGCTACGAGAATCGACGCAGTGGCATTGACCTGCGGTTTGCTGGTGACGGTTGGCGCATGTACACCCGGAGCGAATACTCTTCCTATGTCGAACGACTAATCCTGGACGGCGCGCGGTCAAAACTGACCCGGGCTGCCCTCGAGACCCTCGCCGTCGTTGCCTACCGGCAGCCCGTGACGCGATCCCGCGTCAGCGCGGTCCGCGGCGTCAACGTCGACGGTGTCATGCGGACACTGCTCGCCCGAGGTCTCATCGCCGAAGCCGATCCCATCCTGGACGTTCCCGGTACACACTATGTGACGACGGAACTGTTCCTCGAGCGGCTGGGCATCGCATCGCTCGACGAGCTCCCGCCGATCGCGCCGCTCCTCCCGGATGTGGACGTGATCGACGAACTGGGCGACGAGCTGAACGACGAGCTCGCCGTCCGCATAGCGAAGGCCGAGCGCCGCAGGCAAGGCGCTCGTGCCGAGCCAACCACTGAATAGGAACACAGCATGAGAACTCCCGCTCGCCGAGATGGCACACCGGACAATGGACGCGGTCGCCGCGGCCATGGCGCCCCCCGCTCCAGCGACAGCCGCACCACTGAGGGCCGCACGGGCCAGGGACGTGGCGCCCCCCGCAGCAACCAGGACCGCTCGGGCCAGGATCGATCCAGCTGGGGCCGCGCGCCCCAGTCAGGCTCGGGCAGGCCCTCGGAAGGACGCTCCTCCGCAGGACGCTCCTTCCCGGGACGCTCCGCTGCCGGGCAGGGACGGCCGGACCAGCCGCGCGGCGCGGATCGCCGCGGCAGCTCGGACCACCCCCGCGGCGCCGACCGTCGCCACGAGGCACCGCGCCACGACGGCCCGCGCAGCGACGGCCCGCGCAGCGACGGCCCGCGTGGTGGAGGCCCCCGCAGCGAGAGCCCGCGCGGCGGCTTCCGCGGCAGCCCCGCGCAGCGCGGCTCCGCGCCCGAGGGCCAAGGCAGGTCGCGCGACCCGCAGCAGCGTGGCGCAGGCAGGCCCTACAGCGATCAGGGTACCCAGCAGGGCAATCGCGGATCGTCCAGCTGGCGTCCCCCGAGCACCCGGCCGAAGCCCGCGCGCCGCGCCGCCCCGCCGATCAGCAATGCCCGCCCCGCCCCCGAGGGCGCGCCCCTGGAAGGTGCCGCGCTGCCCGATACCGCCACGTTCAGCGAGGACGGTGTGCGGCTGCAGAAGGTCCTCGCCCGCGCGGGCGTCGGCTCCCGCCGTGTGTGCGAGCAAATGATCGACCAGGGCCGCATCGAGGTCAACGGCCAGCGCGTCAAGGTCCAGGGAATGCGGATCGACCCCGCCACCGCGGTGGTCAAGGTCGACGGCATGCGGGTCATGATCACCGAGGACCTCGTGCATCTCGCGCTGAACAAGCCCCGCGGCTGGCAATCCACCATGCAGGACGAGATGAACCGCCCCTGCGTCGGGGACCTCGTCGCCGAGCGCATCGCCGCGGGCCAGCGGCTCTTCCATGTCGGGCGCCTCGACGCCGAGACCGAGGGCCTGCTGCTGCTCACCAATGACGGCGAGCTCGCCCATCGCCTCATGCACCCCTCCTACAAGGTGCGCAAGACCTACCTCGCCAACGTCGAGGGCATGATGAGCCGCGCCACCGAGCGGGAGATGCGCGCGGGCATCGAGCTCGAGGACGGCCCCGTCGAGATCGACGAGATCACCACCGTCGACATGAACGAGGGCAGCTCGCTGGTCAAGATCGTGCTGCACGAGGGGCGCAAGCACATCGTGCGGCGGCTCCTCGAGCATGTCGGCCACCCCGTCACCGAGCTCGTGCGCACCCAGATCGGCAACGTGCACCTCGGCGAGCAACGACCCGGCACCATGCGCGTGCTCAACCGGCAAGAAGTAGGAAACCTGTACAAGGAGGTAGGGCTGTGAGCGAGCTTGTCGTCGCCATCGACGGACCAGCCGGAACAGGCAAGTCCAGCGTGTCCCGCAAGGTCGCCAAGGAGCTCGGCGCGCGCTACCTCGACACCGGGGCGATGTACCGCATCGCTACGCTGCACGCCCTGCGCACCGGTGCCAACCTCGACGACCCGAGCGAGCTCGCCACCCTCACCGCCAGCCTCCCGCTGGCCATCGGCGACGATCCCGAGAGCGAGCAGGTCCTGCTCAGCGGCGAGGACGTGGCCCGCGACATCCGCGGCAACGACGTCACCGCCGCTGTCTCCGCCGTCGCCGCGGTGCCCGCGGTGCGCGACCAGCTCGTCGAGCTGCAGCGCGGGCTCGCCGAGCAGTCCGACCGCATCGTCGTCGAGAGACGCGACATCGGCACCGTCGTCCTCACGGGCGCCGATGTGAAGATCTTCCTCACCGCCACCCCCGAGGCCCGCGCCCAGCGCCGCCTCGATCAGGACATCGCCGAGGGGCGCGCGAGCACCTTCGAGGCCGTGCTCGCGGACGTCAAGCGCCGCGACGAGTACGACTCCACGCGCGCCATATCCCCGCTCCGGCCCGCCGATGACGCCATCATCGTCGACACCAGCGAGCTCACCCTCGACGACGTCGTCACCAACCTTCTCGGTATCGTCCGGGAACGAACAGGAACCACCGCATGACCGAGCCCACTGACAACACCTTGTTCCTCCCCGGCGACGGGCACTGGACCGACGAGGGCGACTGGGAGGTCGACCTTCTCGACGACGGCACCCCCATGGGCGAGGAGCCCCGCGCGGTCGTCGCTGTGGTCGGGCGCCCCAACGTCGGCAAGTCCACCCTCGTCAACCGCATCATCGGGCGCCGCGAAGCTGTCGTCGAGGATGTTCCCGGCGTCACCCGCGACCGCATCTCCTACGACGCCGAATGGGGCGGACGGCCTTTCAGCGTCCAGGACACTGGCGGCTGGGAGCCCACCGCCAAGGGCCTGCACCAGTCCGTGTCGCGCCAGGCCGAGCACGCCATGCGCACCGCCGACCTCATCCTCGTGGTCGTCGACGCGACGGTCGGAGCCACCGCCACCGATGAAGCGGTGTCGCGCATCCTCCGCCGGTCCAAGACACCGGTCATCCTCGTGGCCAACAAGGTCGACAGCAACAAGCTCGAATCCGATGCCGCCGCGCTGTGGAGCCTCGGCATCGGCGAGCCACGGCTGATCAGCGCCACCCACGGTCGTGGTGTCGCCGACCTCCTCGACCTCATCATCGAGACCCTGCCCACCAAGCCGCGCGACGATATCCAGCGCACCGGCGGGCCCCGCCGCATCGCGCTAGTCGGCAAGCCCAACGTCGGCAAGTCCAGCCTCCTCAACAAGCTCACCGGCGATGAGCGATCCGTCGTCCACGACGTGGCCGGCACCACCGTCGATCCCGTTGACTCGCTCGTCGCCCTCGGCGGCAAGACGTGGCGCTTCGTGGATACCGCGGGACTGCGCAAGCGGGTCATCACCGCTAGCGGTGCCGAGTACTACGCCTCGCTGCGCACCCGCGGTGCCATCGAGTCGGCGGAAGTGGTCGTTGTGCTCATCGACGCCTCGCAGCCCATCAGCGAGCAGGACCTCCGCATCCTCACCATGGTCGAGGAAACAGGGCGAGCACTGGTCATCGCTTTCAACAAGTGGGACCTCGTCGAGGAGGAGCGCCGGCTCCAGCTCGAGAAGGAGATCGACCGCGACCTCATCCGCTTCCCCTGGGCGCAACGGGTCAACATCTCCGCCCACACCGGGCGCGCGGTGCAGAAGCTAGTCCCCGCCATGGAGACCGCGCTCGAGTCCTGGGACACCCGCGTCTCCACCGGACGCCTCAACAACTGGCTCCGCGAGACCACCTCCGCCACCCCGCCCCCCATGCGCGGCGGACGGCTGCCCCGCATCCTCTACGCCACTCAGGCCACCAACCGGCCACCCACGTTCGTGCTGTTCACCACCGGCTTCCTCGAGGCGGGCTACCGGCGCTTCCTCGAGCGCAAGCTGCGCGAATCCTTCGGGTTCGAGGGCAGCCCGGTGCGGGTCAACATCCGCGTCCGCGAGAAGCGATCCCGCAAGTAGGGGATGGGTGCCAGGAGCGCTCCAGGGCCGCGAAACACCAGGCCCCCGCGCGATTGGCACCAGCGCTATCCGGTGTTGTACTCTGGCTGAGCTGACAGCGAGCCCACCAGCTCGGAAGTCAGCGGCGGGCTGTGGCGCAGCTTGGTAGCGCACTTGACTGGGGGTCAAGTGGTCGCAGGTTCAAATCCTGTCAGCCCGACACAGGAGAACGGCCAGGTAAACCCTGGTTTTTCGGGAAGCTAGAACGAATGAGGGTCAATCTCCGACAGGGGGTTGACCCTCATTTTGACCCTCGATGGGTTTTTGAGGCCGTGGAAGCAGTCTCGATTCGTTCCGTCCAGTGTCGGATGCCGACCAGCGAACGTTACGCGGGCACAACGAGTCACAGCGAGGCGCGAGGCGCATTCTGACGGCCTAGAATCCGCACACATCGCAACTACCCACCGAGGCGCTACTACCGTCACCACGGCGGTCGTAGGCGCGAATGGCGCTCATCAGAGATGAGGGCGCGGGCCTGGGGGTTTCTTCGAGTACCCCCGCCAGCTCGGCAACGGGGTGCATCGTCAGTACACCTTTCGCGGCAGGCGATGACCTCAGTAGTACTTAGGGCAGGGGAGCGGCGAGAACCAGGGGCGGGCCATGTCCACCGCCCTCGTGCTCGCTGATGCTGTTGGACGTGAGGACGGCAAGTGGAGGTACGGAGCCGTCGCGAAAGCCAAACGTTCCGAATCCGGAACGTCTGCAAGTCAATGGTCGCAATGGTTGGCTGAGGCCGGGCTGGTCCTGGACTACTGCCCCGCCCTGGCGGATCAGGTAGTGAACGGAAGCAGACTCAGCCCACGGCGTGAACCTCATGCCTGCACAGCCTGTACCGCTCATCGCCCTCGCCAGGCGGCAAGACCCTAAGCCACACGGATGGTATTGCGGGGAACTCGGCCCAGGGGGAGCCGAGGTGTGCGAGCTCGAACCGTCGTCACGACGACCACGGTTGCCGTCACCATGCCGGTACGTCACCCAACCAAAGCCCAACCCCTGCAACAACCAGCGAAAGGCGCGGGGTCACAACCACCCCACACCAACCAGGGTCAAACCAACCCCGGACCACGACCAGACCAACGCTGCGACAAGCAGCCACCGACATGACGTCGGCAACCAGAGGGCCTACCCGCTCACTCCTCGCACCGCACCACCCGGCCACCAGGCGGCAACACCCCACCACCGACCCAACGCCGAACATCGAACCCACTCAGCACCAGATCCAACGGCCCACCCGGCCAACCATGCCCCAAAGCCCACACCTGGCGCGCCTCCCGCCACTCCTCGACAGACTCCCACTGCGAGGACCGGAACACCCAAAGCTCATCCGGCACAGACCCATCCCACGAAACACGCCTACGCATCGCCAACCCCCTTGAGCCCTGAGTACACGCCCCGAACACCGCCAGCATTGGAGCCCGACAACCGCCCGTCCTCCTCGACAGGAATGCGCAACGACGCCAGTAACCGCGCCAAAACCAAACGTTGCTGACGAGCCTCCACCAGCGCTGGATTCGCCACCCGGCCACCCCTCGCACCCTCAACCACCGGACCCTCACGAACAATCTCAGCCTCGAGGAGCTCCAGCGCATCCGCCGTCCGGCACGCCTGCACCAGCAACGAAAGCTCCTGCTCAGCGAGCACCCACTCGCCCAGCACAGCCGACCACAACCGACGACCCGGACCCTTCAAACCCCGCGGGGGACGACGACTCTCAGCCACTAGAGGGCTCCTTTCTAGCGGTTCGTTTGGGCACGGGGGGGATATAGGCCCGTATGCCTTGGGATAGGCCGGCGGTGCTTGGGGTCCCCCCCGTACCCCTTGTGGGTGTGTTTGTGCTGGTCAGGCGGGCGGTGCGTGTTGTCGGTTGTGTTGGGTGCATGTGCTGCTTCGTTGGTGTGTGGTTGTGGTGTTGGTGTGGTCAGAGCGCTGGTCCGGTGAACATTGGGCGGATGCGGGCGCGGGCGGGTGGCTGGGCATCGTCGTGGGCCTTCTTGTGCGCGGCGGCCTGGGCCTGCGCCTCGGTGGGCAGCGGGAACCACGGTTCTGCGCCGTCGTTGATCGCGGTAATGATTCGCTCTGTCGTGGTCATGTCTTTGGTGATCGACACAACCTTGTGAGGGTTCATGTACTCGCGGCAGTTGAAGCCAAATTCTTGCCCCCAGATCGGCACGTTGCCGCCGGTGATTCCGTGGGCGAGGTCCCAGAGCTCGAGGAGGTGCGCGGCGTGTGTGTCGGCTTGGGCTGCGATCTTCGCGCCCGTGGTGTTTCCGGCGCGGATCAGCTCGGTTGTGTCGAGCGTAGGAAGCGCTGCTGCTTGGTTGAGCGCTTCGATGTGCTTCTCGGCTTTGGGATTGAGCTGGTCAATGATGTCGTCGCTGTTGGCGAGGAGGGCGTGGTCGAGGCGGGCAAGGAGGGCGGTGTGGGCTTCGCGGTGGGATGCGGCGATGTCGCGGGCGAGGGCCATGCGGGTGGCGATCTTGTTGATCTCGGTATCGGTGGCCCCGTTGATCCAGGCTTGGGTGAGGTGGGAGATGTTGGGTGGTGAGGTTGGTGCGCGCTTGGTGTGGGCGTGGAGCTTGGCCTCGGCGTCGAGGATGGGTTGCGGTAGGGCGATGCCGGTGGTGCGGAGCTTGGCGAGGCGGTGGGAGGAGAGGTACTTGCGGTAGTCGCTCATGGGGTTCCTTTGTGTTGGTGTAGGACTTCGTGGGGGATGAGCCAGCGTCCGGCGTGGAGCTGGGCGGATAGTTTGGGTGCTAGTCGTCGGATGGTGCGGGGGGAGCAGCCGAGGATGCGAGCGGCTTCCCGGGTGGTGCAGTAGGGGTTTTCGTCTTGTGACGATTCTGCGATGGCGGGTGGTGTGGGGGTGTCCGTGTGGCCCGTGGCGGCCAGGGCGGTGATGGCGGCGTGGTGGAGGTCGTGGAGCTCGGGCCAGGGGGTTATGCCGTTGCGGGTTTGGTTTCGGATTGCGTGGCGGCAGGCGATGACGAGGGCGTCGAGGTGGTGGTGCTCGATGGGGCCGGCTGGGCCGGGGGGGCGGGCGGTCATGGTTCGTCTCCGGGCTGGGTGGTGGGCTCGTCGCGGGTGAAGGTGGGGGAGACGAATGCGAACTCGTCGCCGTGGTCGAAGCAAAGGCGCTTATGGGTGGGGAGCGTGGCGGGCCAGCGTTGGGCGCATCCGCGCTCGGGGCAGCGGGCGAGCTCGGGTTCGTGGGTCATGCCGCGGCCTCCTTGTTGGGGCGTCCTGGGCGTGCGGGTGGTGTGGTGTCGCGGCCTGCCCGGAATCCTCCGATGGACTGCGAGCACTCGATCCGGTGGTCGCACTGCTGGCAGAGCTTGCGGGCTTGAGTGTGGCGGTTGAGTCGTTGCTCGCTGGTCTCTCCGTCGATGTGGCTATCGAAGAGCGGCGCGCGGCCTCGGCATTGCGCGT
This sequence comes from Lolliginicoccus lacisalsi, assembly GCF_014841105.1. Lineage (GTDB taxonomy): Bacteria > Actinomycetota > Actinomycetes > Mycobacteriales > Mycobacteriaceae > Lolliginicoccus > Lolliginicoccus lacisalsi. The sequence continues at coordinate 718,658 of NZ_JACYWE010000001.1, read as the reverse complement.
GCGGCATAGCGGGCTGGTCGGCGAGCATCAGCTCGAGCAAGCGAACGGCGTCTATGGGGCGGGGCATATTGGTCCTCTCTCTGGTGTTTGGGGTGGTTTTTCGGTCCACCCCTATGAGCTGGGGGTTTGCGGGGCCGTCCCTGGTCCACCCCTGTACCCCTGTACTTGTGGTACATGTCGTCTGATCTGCGAATATGCGCCTGTACTGGCGGTACAGGGGTACAGGTCGTTCAGTCGCTGAGCGCGTACTCATCGGTCCCGCCACGGTCTATTCGCCGTACTTCTCCGCCGTCGATCAGATGCCACAAGGCATCGTCGAACTGGTCTCGCACGTCCTTCTTGAGCGAGGTCCTAACCTTGTGCCGGGGTGATGCGCCATGCCTGGCGAGGTATCGGCGGATGCCTCCCACGGCCCTGTTCAGGTTCGCCTCATGCCGCTTGTCCTCGACGATCTCGTTTCGTTCGGCTTCCAGATGAGCGCGGGCACGGTTCGCGGCTCGCGACTTCTCGCTCAGCTCTCGCTCAACGTCGGCGCGGGTACGGCGAGACACATGCATCAGGATCGCGGCCAAATGCCAGTCCTCCGCGCTGACGACACTGCGGCCAGCGAGCACCATGAACGCAGCGGCCACCTTCAACCGGGTCAGCAGGGCATGGCCGTCGAGAGGATTCGCGTCAGCCTTGCCGGTGACTACGGCATGGCGGTGGGTGGTGATTTCCTCGCGGGCCTCATCGGGAACAACAAGGTGCTCATCGTTCGCGCTGAACCGGGGCAAGGACACGGTGAGCGGACCAGGTATTGCCGCATCGGGCGCGCGCCTGGGGATGCGGGAATCCTGCACGTGCAGCCACACGAACCGCTGGGGCGTTCCACCGTCAGCGTCGCCAATGATCGGACCGGCCTTGGCGGGCTGCACCCCAACGATCAAGCACAGCCTGTAAGAGTGGCGGGGCAGTACGTGCCGGGTGTGCTTCTGCCCGTTCTGGAAGCCCAGCGACTCACCGGACCACGCCTTGCGCAGCTCTCCCAGCAGCGTGGACCCTTGCCTCGATCCGAGGGCGGCGAGGGTGTCAACCTCGGGCGCGGTGAACAAAGCACGGGTGCGGCCCTGCTCGTCGGTGTCGTCCTCATCGGTGGCAGGCGCGCGGTAGGTGCGGGCGATGCCTTCCCCAGATCCGATGGTGAACTCGTCCACGTCGATGGGGTTGCCCCAGGGGTCGAGGAACTGCACGGCATCGCGGGCCGCTCCTTCAGCGGCTCCCTTGCCACCACCGGAGGGGCCGACCAGGGCGAGGAACAGGTTGGTAGATGCGGTGGTGCCGACGATGGCGGGCAGCATGACGTGTGGTTCGATGCTGGCGGCGGCGCGGGCGAGGATGCAGCCGAGCACGGCCCACGGTGCTGCCATGCGGGCGTGCGCGAAGCCGCGGATGCGTTCAAGCTCGGGACGCGAGGACCAGAACATTTCCTCGAGGGTGTCGGGGTCGATGCTGGCGGGGTCGTCGTCGAGGATGTCGGCGGCGACGGCGAGGGGTTCGCTGGGTACTGCGTGAATCATGCAGGAACCTCCGTCAGGCTCGGGGAAGCAGAACGCGATTGACTGGCGTTGTCGAGGGCGCGAAGCTCACGGCCCAGCTCGGCATAGCGTCGAGCCTTCTCGGCCTGCGTCATCCGTGGGGCATCCTCGTGCAAGGCTCGCGTGCCTTCCTCGAAGCGGCGGGCGAAAGCCTCAGCGGCGAGCGCGCGGCGCAGCGGTGCGAGCTGTCCGGGGAGCGCTTGGAATGGCTCGACGGCGAGGGCCAGGAGGCGGTGTTGAACCTCGCGGGTGAGTTGCCCGCGGCTGCGTAGATCGGCCTGGACCACGGTCACCGCCGGGTTGGTTCCCTGGCGTGCGAGGCGTTGAGCTGATGCCCAGATCACAGCATCGTGGGGGCGCTCGAACCATCGCTCGGTGACGTCGAGGGCCAGGGTCACAACGTGCGCGGCCTTGGTGTCAAAGATGCAACGCAGGAACGCGGCAGCAGTGTCGAGCGGGCTGGTCTCGGCCCCTATTGCCTCGAGCTCGTTGGTGAATCTGTCGGAGCGCTCGGATATACTCAAGTCAGTTCCTTGGATTGGATGCGGGATGGATTGCTCAGCCCCCGGTGTCGCGCCGGGGGCTTCCTGCTGCTCAAGGGGTTTTCTCGGTGTTGTGCGTGTCCGTGAGGGACACGCGTCCGAGGTCGGCGAGGCTCGCCGTCACCACGCGGTTCTCGCGGCCGATGCGCACTATCCGTCCGGGGAATCCGCCGTCGCGGGCGAGCTGGAATGCCTTCGCGCGGGATATGCCCAGCAGGTCCGCGGACTGGGCGACGGTGATTGTCAATGGCAGGTCGTCTAGCTTGCTCAAGTTCTTTCCTCTCGGTGCAACAGCGTGTCGGTGTGTTGCGTTGCTACAGGTCTAGCATGATCCGGGCTGGTGTGCAACAATCTGTCTCACTGTTGTTGATTCGAGGAGGAGCCCCGTGGATGTTCGCTTGCCCCAGCCGGATTACTCGCAGGGCTGGTCCGTCTACGGGGGCGAGTGGCGCGTGGCAGTCCCGTATTCCTTCACGGTCTCGGCCACGTCCGGTCTTGAGCACGAATACGGCGTAACGGTGGACTTCGATGCGGCGCTAGGCAAGCTGGTGTGCAGCGGCTGCGAGGCACGGCAGATCGCCGGCGGTCCTCCGGTTAACTCCGATGCTTTGCGGCGTGCCACTGTTGACGCTTGGGTGGCCTGGGCGGGGCGCGAAGCAGGCTTGGTGCATCGGATCTCGGGCGAGGATCGGATCACGTGGTTTTCCTTCCCGGATGCGGAGCTGTTCACGGGTGCTCGGTCTGATGAATCGCTGCGGGCGTTGTCGTCGGTAGCGGCGTGGTGCGCGGTGACGGGGCAGAAAATCAGCGGGGTGATGCTGGACCGCTACGGCTTGCCTCGGCCTTCCACGACACGTTGGCTAGCAGCGGCTCGGGATAAGGGTTTACACGTCGAGGAGCACCTTCAGTTCTAGCGGGGCGCGCCCTTGCCGGTTGGGGTGCGGATAACCCCAACCGGCAGGCCAGTTACCACTCCGGTTGCCAACCCTTCGCATCGCTCACCAGCTTCGCCAGATCGTCGGCGAACCGCAGCACCTCGGCAGCATCGTCGGTCTCGCAGAACTCGATCGTGTAGGCAAAGTCCGAGAGGTCTCCGTTCGGTGCGTGCTGGAATGCCGCCCAATGTGCCCACGGGTCGCGTCCCTCGCTGGTCGTGCAGATCGTCAGAATGCGATACACGTGACCGTCGAAATCAGCGGCCCAGGGCGAGGCCTCGACAATGTTCTTCGGAGTCGGAACGTTCCTCGTTTGCGCGTTGCTCGCAGCACGTTCGCGGGCGTGGACCAGAAGTGCTAGCGCGGCTTCCTCGGGGGTCGGGTACTCCTGCACTATCACGTCGTGCATCGACATTAGTTCGGCCATGTCCTCGCCGGTGAGGTCGTCGAGTACTTCTGCGGGGATATTCACGGGTTCTCCTGCGGGTCGGTCATGCGGGTGATGTGTTCGGGGAGGGTGTTGTGCTCTCCTGCGGCCTCCGCGAGGGCTCGGACCAGCGCGGAGCGGGCGGGCATCGGCGTCGAGGAAGTGGCGAGGATTTCGAGGGCGCGCGCGGCGATGCGGTCTGTCATCGGCCACCCCGCCAGAGCTGGCGGGACGGGTGGCAGCGATGTAGCTGGGTCAGGCGCTGATCCAGGCGGGAGAAGTCAGCCTGCGCGAGGGTAATGCGCTCGGTGAGCTGGGCGAGGGTAGCGGCAGCGCGAGCAAGGCGCGCATCAAGAGCGGCAGTGTTCACGCGGCATCGACCTTCGAGGCGATGAAATCAGCGATAGCCGAATCCGGCACGAACCTACGCCTGCCGATGTTGATCGACGCCAGCTCGCCACTGTTGATGAGCGAGTAGATGACGCTGCGGGAGATGCCTCCGAGGGCCTCGCGGGCCTCATCGATGGTGTGCAGACGATTCATGAGCAAAACCCTTCGATGGTTGTTCTACAGCACCAGATACGCGAACGATGGCGCTGTTGCAGCGACGATAGCGCACGGTGGTAGACAACGGCAACCAACCCCGAATACGGTGCTGCCATGCAACCAGACGATGTGGGCGAAGCATGGCAGAAATGGGAACGCGCCACGCTCGAGCAACTCAGCGAAGGCCTCAAGCGCGTCCGCAAGCAACGATCCATGAGCCAGCGCGCCCTAGCGGAAATGGCGCAGATAGACCGGGGCATCGTCGCCAACCTCGAATCCCTCGGCAGGATCAGCGAACTACCTAGGTTCTCGGTCCTCGTCCGCCTCGCCTGGGCGCTCGATACCAGCATCGCGGAACTCGTCTACCCGCCATCCCGCGCAAGAGTGGCGATCACCCCCGGCTACCAGTCCAGCCCCCTGGTTGCATCACAGTGGCTGGGCAAGTCGAAGGCCTTCGACCTGGCGGACCGCAACGCCTACCTCGAGCACGTCGTAACGCAAGACTGGACGGATAGCGCGGAAATGGCACGAAACATCCGCCCCGGCAACGACTTCGATGTGTATTCCGAACGTGTCCTTCTCATTAGCCGACTCAATCGGCTACGCCTGACCATCCGGGAGCTAAAGGAGGTCAAGGCCAGCCTCGCGGCGGAGGACATAGCCGATACCGGAACGTACAGCGCCGACAAGCTCGACCAGCTCGACGAGCAGGCAGCCCTACAGCTCCAGAGGCTCAATGCCTAGGATCCACGGCGATGGCAGCATCCGGCAGCGCAAGGACGGCCGCTGGGAAGCCCGCCTACGCGACGGCAGCAAGCAAGTGTCGATCTACGGCAAGACCCGCCGTGACGTAGCCCAGCAACTCAAGAAGGCACGCGAGCGCCTCGACGCGGGCAAGCCCGTGCGCGACGCCAACCGCACCGTTGCCGACTGGGCAGCCCAGTGGGTCGAAGTGACGCTACCCGCCTCAGGCAGGGCCGCTACCACCCGCGATCAGTACACCATCCTCACCCGCAAGCACATCATCGACGATGAGCTCGGCTCATTGCGCCTCGGCAAGGTCACCGGGGGAGACGTGGAACGGTGGCTAGGACGCAAGGCCACGCAAGGCTATGCGGCATCGACGCGGCGCACCATGTACGCCGTCCTCCGCGCCATCCTCGATACCGCGGTACGTGATCGGCTGCTAGCCCGCAACCCCGTGCATGACGTTAAGCGGCCCGCGCAGCAGTCCAGCGAGGCGGCGCACCTTGCACCGGCTGAGGTCGCTCGCATCCTCGATGCGGCCCGATCCTCCCGCTACCATCCCGTCCTCGTGCTCATCGCGGCCACCGGATGCCGCAAGGGCGAAGCGCTGGGGCTGCGATGGCGTGACATCAACCTATCCGCGGCCCAGCTCACCATCCGTGGGAGCCTCGCACGCACCAGCGGGGGAATCCTCCTCACCGAGGCGAAGTCAGCCACTTCGAGGCGGGAGGTTCCCTTGCATCAGGGCGTGGTAGCGATGCTGAGGGACTGGAAGCGCCAACAGCAAGATGAGAAGCTAGCGGCAGGCAACGTGTGGGAGGAAGGGACGCTAGGCGATCTGGTGTTCCGCACGGAGCTCGGGCGTCCGGTCGATCCGCGCAACGTGCTGCGGGCGATGGAAACGGCAGCACGACGGTGTGGCATCGCAGTCGATGATGTGCACGCGTTGCGGCATTCAGCGGCTACGGCGTGGCTCGAGGCGGGGGTGCATGTCAAGGCGGTGTCGTCGCTGCTGGGGCATTCGTCGATCTCCATTACTGGTGATCTGTACGGGCATCGCTCGGAGGAGGCGGGGCGCAGCGCGGTGGATGGACTGGGGGATGCCCTCGGGTTTTGACCCTCATTCTGACCCTCAGTTGCTTTCGTTCCCGATTGTCCATCGTTGTTCGTAGTTGCTTTGACCAGCGGGGATGCACCCCCGCGGACAGCCGAAAACGCCAGGCGCACAACTGGGGGTCAAGTGGTCGCAGGTTCAAATCCTGTCAGCCCGACATAGGAAACCCCAGGCCAGATAACTTCTGGCCTGGGGTTTCTTGCTGTTTGGGGGCAGCTGGTTCCGATCGTGAAGATCCAGCCACCTCCCGCGTGGCTAGATCCTCACGATCGTCGCGCTGGCCCGAGGGTACGGTGAGCGCAGCAACCGGAGGGAGCAGCGCGATGGCCGCGGAACCGAGCGAGACGATCGTGGCGGATGCGATGGGAGCAGCGATGCCGCGCGAATCGGGACCCGGCGCGGGCGTGGTGCTGGAGACAAGCCGGGCGAAGGTCGTGGCGTTCGCTTTCGCCCCGGGCCAGGAGCTGCGCGAGCATGCGGCCCGGCATCCCGTGCTCATCCACGGCATCGAGGGCGATCTGGAGCTCACGCTGCCGGACGAGGTGGTGCAGCTACGGCCCGGCGTTGTGGTGCACCTCGCGCCGATGGTGCGGCATTCGGTCAGTGCGCCGCGGGGCGGGCGGTTGACGGTGACGATGCTGCTGCCCGGGGAGTAGCTCGTCACCCGATCGTGAAGCTCCAGCCACGTCCCGCGTGGCCAGATCTTCACGATCCCGCTCGAGCGCCCAAGCCCGCCGCCGGAACCGCGCTGGATGGTGGGGTTTCGGCGGGATGCGGGTGTGTTTGGAATACTGCCGGGGTGACCACCGAACTTTGGATTGCCATAGCCGCGATCGCAGCGATCATTATCGTGCTGCTGGTCGCGGGAACCGTGCTATACAAGCGTCGCCAGATCCGGTTGACCCCGCCGCCGGAGCTGGAGAAGAAGGACCAGTCTGGTGGCTACCAGGCGCGGGGTGGGTTCAGCTTCAGCGAGGGCGCCTCGACCGCCTTAAAGGAGCCCCCGAGCAAGGAGCCCCTGCCCAAGTCCCCCCTGCCGCAGGAGCCACCTGCTCGTGAGGACGGGCCGCGGGTAGTCGAGCCTCCGGTTCAGCCGCGGGAGCGCACCGACGACGAGGGCCAGCCGCGGGTTGGTGATGATGCGTCGGTGCCGCGTGATGCGCCACGCAAGCCGATCGTGGATGTGGAGCTCCCTAAGGAGAGCGATACCGAGACCCCAGCACCCGCCGAGCCCGAGCCAGAGCCGGAGCTTGCCGAGGAGCTCGCGGAGCCGGTGGAGGAAGCGCCGGTCCTGGAGGAGATCGAGCCGACCGAGGGGCGCCTGAACCGCCTGCGAGGACGCTTGTCGAGGTCGCAGAACGCCGTGGGCAAGAGCTTGCTGGGCCTGCTCGGTGGTGGCGATCTCGATGAGGATTCGTGGGAGGAGGTCGAGGACACCCTGCTGATCGCGGACCTGGGCTCGGCGACCACCACGATGATCGTGGAGCGGCTGCGCGAGCAGATGGTGGCGCGCGCGGTGCGTACGGAGGCGCAGGCCCGCGAGGTGCTCCGCGAGGTGCTGGTGGAGGCGTTGCGGCCGGAGCTGGATCGGTCGATCCGGGCGCTGCCGCATGCGGATGCGCCGTCGGTGATGCTGGTCGTGGGGGTCAACGGGACCGGCAAGACCACGACCACGGGCAAGCTCGCGCGCGTGCTGGTGGCGGATGGCCGCCGCGTGCTGCTGGGGGCAGCGGATACGTTCCGGGCCGCCGCGGCCGATCAGTTGCAGACGTGGGGCGAGCGCGTGGGCGCGGAGACAGTGCGCGGCAAGGAGGGTGCCGATCCGGCATCAGTCGCGTTCGACGCCGTATCGCGGGGCATCGAGGCCGGGGTCGATGTGGTGCTGGTCGATACGGCGGGCCGCTTGCACACCAAGACCGGCTTGATGGATGAGCTGGGCAAGGTCAAGCGGGTCGTGGAGAAGCGCGCCAAGGTCGATGAGGTGTTGCTGGTGCTTGACGCGACGGTGGGGCAGAACGGCCTCAACCAGGCGAAGGTTTTCGCGGAGGTCGTGGACATCAGCGGTGTAGTGCTGACGAAGCTCGACGGCACAGCGAAGGGTGGCATCGTATTCCAGGTCCAGCATCAGCTCGGGGTCCCGGTGAAGCTCGTGGGACTCGGCGAGGGCGCGGACGATCTCGCTCCGTTCGAGCCGGAGGCATTCGTCAACGCCCTGTTGTGATGTCGCTGCCATAACGCTTCCGCGTCGAACCGGGCGCGCATGCTGGGTCGTTGTCGACGGCCCGGGCCACGAGGGGGCAGGGTGCGGGAAAGAGGTTGTTTCCTGAGCGCGGCCCTGCTGGAGGTGGACCATGCGTGCCCGGTTCTGCTTTTCTCTCACTGCGGTGGTGGCGAGCGTGTCCATAGTGCTCGCCCCGTCGGCCGGGGCCCAGGATGGTGCTGGTCCGCAGGACGCGAGAGTGTCGTGGAACGAAGCGGTGGATGCGGCCGCGGGCAATGTGCTGGCGTACCAGACGGGCCCAGGCGCGCCGATGCCACTGCAGCGGGAGGATCGCAGCCGGTACTCATTGCCGCGTGATGCGCGCATCGTGGCGGTGCCGAACGCGAGCCGCACCATCACCGGACGTTTGCTCACCGAGGCTCCGGGGGAGTCGGGACGGTGCGAGAGCACGCCCGGCGCGGTCACCTCGGATGGCACCGCGCAGTCGATGGAGCTGCTGCACGCGGGCGAGGCATGGGAAGTGCTGCAGCGACCGGCGATTCTTATCAATACGAACTTCTTCGATGTTCGACCGCAGGTGAGTGGCGCTACGTGGCGGGAATCCGGTTGCAGCGTGCCGTTTGGCGTGTATTTCGATAATTCGGCACGGCTCCAGGATCAATCCCCCGATGCCGGCGCGGAGTTCTATTCGGGGCCGAAAGGGCTGACCGGCGAGCTGGAGCAGGGCTGGGGTCGGCTCGCGACGTTCATCATCAGTGGGGATGGCACTGCAGCGAGCTCGATCGAGATGATCGTCGCGCCGTCGCCGTTCGACAATGCCGAGGCCGAGGCCCGGCTGGCGGACCTTCATGGGGCGGGCCGGGTCGTGACAGCGTTCTCGGGATTGTCGCTGCTGCATCCGAGCGGGGCCGTGGATGCGCCGGACGGGGTGCGGGCGGCACGCAGCGCGGTCGCCTATAGCCCAGCGCTGGATCGCTTGTTCTTCGTGCAGGCGGGATCGTCGCTGGATCGCGACAGCGGCTTGACGCAGTCGGAGCTGCGCGACCTGCTGCGCGGCCTGGGCGCGACGATGGGGGTGCAGCTCGATAGCGGTGGCTCGTCAGCGATGCTGCTCAACCGGGGCAGCGGGGTCCATTGGGCGGGCCAGGGCGTGGCCGCGGGCGTCGCGCCACCCGGTGCCTGCCCGGCGCTCCCGGAGGCGGTGTGCAGCCCCGGGATGGGCGCGGACGGGAGCAGCCGCGCGGTGGCGGGGTGGCTGGGCGTGGGAAGCCCGGTCATCGAGCAACCACCGGCGCCTGCCCCAGAGCTGGATGCGGGTGCCCCCGGCGCGAAGCCAGGCAGCGGTCGGGCTGATGACGTTGCCCCGCAAAGTGATCCAGCACACACCGGCTCGACTGTCTCGGCCCTGCCGCTAACGGACTAATTCGGGCGAATATCCCCAGGTGCAACGCGGGGGTAACACAAATCCGGCGTTCGTTCACGCGAGGGAAACATAGCAGCGTCCCAGTGGAAACAACGGATCAGCAGTATCTCCTCAAGCGGCGTACAGACCGGTACGCCAGGAGGAGGATTTAGGTGGACGAGATCAATTACGGCACCACCGCATGGATGTTGGTGTCGGCATCATTGGTCCTGCTGATGACCCCGGGCCTCGCTTTCTTCTATGGCGGCATGTCCCGGGAGCAGTCAGTTCTCAACATGATGATGATGTCGTTCGGCACGCTTGGTGTCGTCGGTGTCATCTACGTGCTGTGGGGCTGGTCGATGTCCTATGCGTCCGAGAGCGTCGGCGGGATCTTCGGAAACCCGTTCGAGCAGTTCGGGCTCAGCGGGACGATCTACAACGAGGACGGCAGCTTCGTTCTCTCCGATGGCCTGCCCGTGATCGTTGATGTCGGCTTCCAGGCCACCTTCGCGATCATCACGGTGGCCCTGATCAGTGGTGCGCTCGCTGAGCGCGTCAAGTTCAGCACCTGGCTGGCTTTCGTGGCGCTGTGGGTGACGGCTTCGTTCTTCCCGCTCGCTCACATGGTGTGGGGCGGTGGCCTGCTCTCCGATGACGGCCCGTTCGCGGACATGTTCGACGGCGTTGGCCCGATCGACTTCGCTGGTGGCACCGTGGTCCATATCAACGCTGGTGTGGCGGCGCTCGTGCTCGCACTGATCATCGGCAAGCGCAAGGGCTTCGGCAAGACCGCGTTCCGCCCGCACAACCTGCCCTTCGTGATGCTCGGCGCGGCGCTGCTGTGGTTCGGCTGGTTCGGCTTCAACGCCGGTTCCGCCTACGCGGCCGACGGCATGGCCGGCCTCGCGTGGGTCAACACCACCACCGCCACCTGTGCGGCGATCCTCGGCTGGTTGCTCGTGGAGCGCATCCGTGACGGCAAGGCCACCAGCCTTGGTGCCGCGTCCGGCATCGTTGCTGGCCTCGTCGCGATCACCCCTGCGGCTGGCTCGGTCAGCCCGGTCGGTTCCATCGCGCTCGGTGCTGTCGCTGGCGTCCTGTCGGCCCTCGCGGTCGGCCTGAAGTTCAAGTTCGGCTACAACGACTCGCTCGATGTCGTGGGCGTGCACCTTGTCGCCGGCCTGTGGGGCACCGTCGCGATCGGCTTCCTCGCCACCGAGACGGGTCTGTTCTACGGCGGCGGGATCGGCCAGCTGGTCGTCCAGACGCTCATCGCTCTGGTCGCCGTCGTCTTCGCCGGAGTCGTCACCCTGGTGATCGCGCTGCTGCTCAAGCCGCTCGGCTGGCGCATCAGCGATGAGGACGAGCACCGCGGCATCGATGAGGTAGAGCACGCGGAGTCCGCGTACGACCTCGTCTGAGGATCCGTATCGCCGATGGACCATGATCGGCCCCCAGGAATGATCATGATCCAGGCACAATTGAGGTAGCAAGCGCGGCGGGCGGGCCCAACCGGGGAAGACCTGGCCGGGACACCGTCCGCCGCGACCACAACGAAACCGCAGCAAGCCACCCATCGTTTCCGGAGGGATCAATCCATGAAGCTGATCACGGCCATCGTGAAGCCGTTCACGCTTGAAGACGTCAAGACAGGCCTCGAGCAGGCCGGAGTGCTTGGCATGACCGTCAGCGAGGTCCAGGGCTACGGCCGCCAGAAGGGCCACACCGAGGTCTACCGCGGCGCGGAGTACTCGGTGGACTTCGTTCCCAAGATGAAGATCGAGGTCGTCGTCGAGGAAACGTCGGTCGACAAGGTCATCGAGATCATCGTCGAGGCCTCCCGCACCGGCAAGATCGGTGACGGCAAGGTCTGGGTCACTCCCGTCGAGGCCGTTGTCCGGGTCCGTACCGGCGAGCGCGGCACCGACGCGATCTGACCCGACCCCGAACGTCCAGTGGCCCCGCACCCGCGATGCAGCGCGGGCTGCGGGGCCACGTCCATTCCAAGGGAGATCCACCCGTGACCACCGCGCCATCCGCCGACCTCGCCCGCGCCCGGAAGCAATTGATCGCAGCGACGGCGAAGCTCGACGCGCCCGCCGTGCGCGATGTGTTCGTCGATCTGTACGAGATCTGGCTGCACACCAAGGGCGCCGAGCTAGGCATCACCCCGGATAGCGGTTTCGCGGTGGTCGCCGTGGGCGGCCTCGGGCGGCGCGAGATGCTGCCCTATTCCGACCTGGACCTTCTCCTGCTGCATGAGGATGCCGACCCGAAGACGGTATCCACCGTTGCCGACAGCCTGTGGTACCCGCTGTGGGACGCGCACATCAAGCTCGACCACAGCGTCCGCACCGTGCCCCAGGCCGTCGAGGTGGCCAGCAAGGACATGACCGCGCTGCTCGGCATGCTCGAGGGCCGGCACATCGTGGGCGACCCCGAGCTGAGCAAGCAGCTCTCCGACCGTGTGCGCGACCAGTGGCGCTCGAGCATCCGCAGCAGGTTCGGCGAGCTGATCGAGCAGGCCGAGCAACGGTGGCAGCGCCACGGCGAGATCGCCCACCGGGCCGAGCCAGACCTCAAGAACGGCCGCGGTGGCCTGCGCGACATCCAGCTGCTGCATGCGCTCTCGGTGGCGCAGCTGACCAACGTCACGCCGAGCATTCGCAGCGATGACCCGCGCGGTGGTGTTCACGAGGCCCACCGCAAGCTCCTCGATATCCGTACGGAGCAGCATCGTGTCGCCGGCCGGGCGCGGGATCAGCTGCGCGCCCAGGACGCTGACGAGGTGGCCGCGTCGCTTGGCATCGGCGACCGGTTCGATCTCGCCCGCACGCTCAGCGACTGCGCCCGCACGATCAGTTTCGCCACCGAGACCGGAATCCGCACCGCCCGCAACGCCCTGCCGAAGGGCATGCTCGGCGGGTTGCGGCGAGCGCCATCGCGCCATCCCCTCGACGAAGGGGTCGTCGAGCAGGCCGGCGAGGTCGTGCTCGCGCGCGATGCCCGCCCCCAGCGCGACCCGGCCCTGGTGCTGCGTGCCGCTGCCGCGTCGGCAACCAGCGGATTTCCGCTGTCCGCGGGCACCCTCGCCCGATTGGCGGAGACCGCGCCCGAGCTCAAGGAGCCCTGGCCGCGCGAGGCCGTGCATGACCTGCTCGTGCTGCTCGGCTCCGGCAGGGCCATGGTCCCCGTCATCGAGGCGCTCGACCGCACCGGGCTGTGGGGCAGGATCCTCCCCGAATGGGGCGCCGTGCGTGACCTGCCGCCGCGCGATGCCATCCATACCTGGACCGTGGACCGCCACCTCGTGGAGACCGTTGCCTACGCGGATGCGCTCACCACCCGGGTCTCGCGGCCGGATCTGCTGCTCCTCGGAGCGCTGCTGCACGATCTCGGCAAGGGCCGGGGCGGGGACCATAGCGTCGTTGGTGCCGATATCGCTGAGCACATCGGCAACCGCATGGGCCTGCCGAGGGCCGACACCGCGATCCTGCGGGCCATGGTGCGCCACCACCTGCTGCTGCCCCATACCGCCACCCGCCGCGACGTCACCGATCCGGATGTGGCTCGCTTCGTGGCCGAGACTCTGGGTGGCTCCCGGGTCCTGCTCGAGCTGCTCCACGCCCTCGCGGAGGCGGATTCGCTTGCTACGGGCCCCGGTGTGTGGGGCGAATGGAAGGCAACGCTGATCAGCGAGCTCGTGCGGCGGTGCGAGCATGCCATGGATGGCGATGAGCTGCCCGCCCCCGACCCGGTGCAGCCCGAGCTGCTCGATCGCCTCGAGCCAGGCGAGGATGGCAAGGTCGCGCTACGGGTGTCCCTGCGCCCCACCGACCGCAACCACATGTATGAGATCGCGATCACCGGTCCTGATGCGCCAGGCCTGCTCGCGAAGGCCGCTGGGCTGCTGACCCTGCACTCCCTGCGCGTGCACGCCGCCTCGGTGGCCGGGCAGGATGGCGCCGCGCTCAATGTGTTCATGGTGTCGCCGAAGTTCGGCAGCCCACCGGACGCTGGGTTCCTGAGGCAGGAGCTCGCCCGGGCGCTCGCCGGGGACCTCGATATCCAGGCGATGCTCGATGAGCGCGAGCGCACCACGAGCGGCCCGGCGATCGCGGCGGACATCTCGTGCGATGCCCTGGCCGATGACATCACCCCGCCCGGCACCGGCGTGCTGGGTTCCCAGGTGGCGGCGGTGCCCGCGCAGCATGCCGATGCGCCTCCGGTGATCCGTTGGCTCCCGGCGGGGAACGCGGGCGAGGGCATTCTCGAGGTACGGTCCGCCGATAGCCTCGGGCTGCTCTCGCGCGTGGCCGGCGCTCTCGAGAGGGGCGGTGCCGATATCCGCTGGGCCAAGGTGGCGACGATGGGGGCGTACGTGGATGATGTGTTCTGCGTGGCCTTGCCCGAGGGGCCTAGGTCACGGTCGCGCGCGGACGCTGCCGTGCGTGCTGTCCTGCCCCGTGCGGCACGGTCTGCGCGGTAGGCCCCGCGCCGCGGGTATTCTCCTTGGGCCAGGCGGTTACCCTGTAGGGAGTGCCACCGGGCGTGCGGCGTACCCGAGTGGCGGGCAAGGCAAGCAGCGCGGCGCAGTGATGGACGAATAAGGAGTGCGGTCGGTGTTCGATTCCCTGTCAGACAGGTTGAATGGCGCGTTCAAGGGGTTGCGAGGCAAGGGGCGGCTCACCGACGCGGACATCGACGCTACCTGCCGCGAGATCCGGCTCGCCCTGCTCGAGGCGGACGTCGCGCTGCCCGTGGTGCGTGAGTTCATCAAGCGGATCAAGACGCGCGCCAAGGGTGCCGAGGTGCACGGGGCGCTCAATCCCGCCCAGCAGGTCGTCAAGATCGTCAACGAGGAGCTCGTCGGCATTCTCGGCGGCGAGACCCGTCGCCTGGCGCTCGCGAAGAACCCGCCCACCGTCATCATGCTCGCGGGCCTCCAGGGCTCCGGCAAGACGACCCTCGCTGGCAAGCTGGCCCACTACCTGCGCAAGCAAGGCCACGCCCCCTTGCTCGTCGCGTGCGACCTGCAACGCCCCGGCGCGGTGACGCAGCTGCAGATCGTCGGCGAGCGCGCGGGCGTCGCGGTGTTCGCGCCGCACCCCGGCACCTCGGTCGGGGACGGGAGCGCGCCCCGCGAGGTCACCGTGTCCGATCCGATCAACGTTGCCCGTGATGGCGTGGCCGAGGCCCGGGCCAAGCAGCATGACATCGTGATCGTCGACACCGCGGGCCGGCTCGGCATCGACGAGGAGCTGATGAGGCAGGCCGCGGGGATCCGCGATGCCGTGCAGCCCGACGAGACCTTGTTCGTGCTCGATTCGATGGTCGGCCAGGACGCGGTGCTGACCGCGAACGCGTTCGCCGAGGGCGTCGGGTTCACCGGCGTGGTGCTCACCAAGCTCGATGGCGATGCTCGCGGTGGTGCAGCGCTGAGCGTCCGCGAAGTCACCGGCAAGCCGATCATGTTCGCGTCCTCCGGCGAGAAGCTCGAGGATTTTGATGTCTTCCACCCCGATCGCATGGCCAGCCGCATCCTCGGGATGGGCGATGTGCTCAGCCTCATCGAGCAGGCTGAGCAGGTCTTCGACGCGGAGCAGGCCGAGGCGACCGCGCACAAGATCGGCTCGGGGGAGCTCACGCTCGAGGACTTCCTCGACCAGCTCATGGCCATCCGCAAGATGGGCCCCATCGCCAACCTGATGGGAATGCTGCCCGGCGCCGGGGGCATGAAGGACGCGCTCGAGCAGGTCGATGAGAAGCACCTCGACCGGATCCAGGCGATCATCCGCGGCATGACCCCCGCCGAGCGGGACAATCCCAAGATCATCAACGCTTCCCGCCGGTTGCGCATCGCCAACGGCTCGGGTGTCACGGTCTCCGACGTCAACCAGCTCGTGGACCGCTTCTTCGAGGCCCGCAAGATGATGTCCGCCATGGCCGGGCGCATGGGCCTGCCCGGGGGCAACCAGCGCCGATCGAAGACTCGCAAGGGCAAGAAGGGCAAGGGCAAAGGCCGCGGGCCCACGCCACCCAAGGTGCGCGGCGGCCTCCCGCCGGGCATGGGAATGCCACCCGGGATGCCCGACCTCTCATCGATGCCCAAGGGCCTCGATGAGCTGCCCCCCGGGCTCGAGGGCCTCGACCTCTCCCAGCTGAAGCTGCCCAACCAGGGCAAGAAGCGGTAGCAGCCCGTGGGAGCGCTGCACCTGAACGGAATCACGCTGCCCGACGAGCAGACCACTGACCTGTGGATAGTGGATGGCAAATGGGTGCGCGAACCCGTGCCGAAGGCCACCACCATCGTGTCCGGCGGCTGGATCACCCCGGGGCTCGTCGACGCGCACTGCCACATCGGGATCCGGTTCGGTGGGGGCCACGAGTCCCCTGACGGAGCCCGCGAGCAAGCCAGTGTCGAGGCACGGGCCGGTGTGCTGCTCGCGCGCGACGCCGGATCGCCCGTGCCCACGCGCTTCCTCGACGAGGAGGACGCGATGCCGCGCATCATCCGCGCGGGGCGGCACATCGCCGCGCCCAAGCGGTACATCCGTGACCTCGGCATCGATGTCGAGGACGAGAAGGACCTGCCTGACGAGGTGCGTCGGCAGGCCCGCGCGGGCGACGGGTGGGTCAAGCTGGTCGGCGACTGGATAGACCGGGACGCCGGCGACCTCGCGCCCCTCTGGAGCCGAGAGATCCTGCGCGAGGCCATCGCGGCCGCGCACGACGAGGGTGCTCGTGTCACCGCGCATGTCTTCGGCGAGGACGCGCTGCCCGATCTGCTCGACGCCGGGATCGACTGCATCGAGCACGGCACCGGGTTGACCGCGACCACCATCGACCAGATGGCGCGCGACGGGGTCGCCCTCGTCCCGACCTTGGTCAACATCGACAACTTCCCCAGCATCGCCGACAGTGCTTCCCGCTTCCCGCTCTACGCGGCACACATGCGCGACCTGCACGAGCGGGCCGGGCAGGCAGTGCGCGACGCTGTCGAGGCCGGCGTGCCCGTCTACACCGGTACTGACGCCGGCGGCATGGTCGAGCACGGGCGCATCGCCGACGAGATCGACAAGCTCCGCGAGCACGCCATGACGACCGACCAGGCGGTCGCTGCAGCGAGCTGGTCCGCGCGGGACTGGCTGGGCGCCGACACCGCGTACAGCGCGGGGGAGCGCGCCGACGCTGTCGTCTACCTCGAGGATCCGCGATCCAGGCCACAGGTGCTGCGCCATCCCGTCCGCATCCTCTGCGCGGGCACCGTGGTGGCATGAGCGAGCCGGGCGAGGGCGACATAGGGGGCGACATAGGGGGCGAGAATCCCCGCGACGAGGGCCCCAGAAACGAGGGCCCCAGAAACGAGGGAGGGCCGGGCAACGGCTCCCGCGACGCCCCCGGCCCCCGCCCGATCCCGAAGGACTGGTGGTATCCCACCAGCATCGATCGGCCCGCCCAGTCGGCGCACGGCAGCGCCGATCCCCAGGAGCTCTGGCAGAGGCAACCCATCCAGCCCCGGCCCCTCGGCGCGCCCCGGCCCGCCGTGCCCACCGGCCAGCCCGGGCGCTGGAAGCGCGCGGAGGAGTCGCGCGCGCGGCGCATGCCCGGCCAGCGCTGGGGGATGGGCGCCGCGATCCTCGTTCTCGCCGCCAACCTCGCGGGGTTCGCGGTCGCTGCGCTGATCGTTGATCCCGCCAGCCCGCTGCTGGTGATCGCGGTGATCGTCCCCACCTTGCTGGCAGCCCTGCTGGGCATAGGGATCACCTGGGCGCGCGGCAACGGGCCCTGGATCGACCTCGGCCTGCCGCGGTCGCTGCGCGAGGCGGGCGCGCAGGCTGGCGTGGGCCTCGTGCTCGGCGCGGCAGCGGTGCTCGGGGGGCTGCTGCTCGCGCTTGCCTTGTTCGGGCTCAGCGATGACATCCCTACAGGGCCGCTGCAGGAGCTCGCGGACCAGACGCTCGGGTGGCGGATCGCTCTCGCGATGTGGATCTGGATCGGAGCCCCGATCGTCGAGGAGGTCATCTTCCGCGGCATCGTGTGGGGGGCGCTGGAGAAGCAGCGCAATGCCACCCGGTGGCGCTGGCTGGCCCATGCCGCGAGCGGGAACATCAGCATCCTGGTGCTCACGGCTGTGCTGTTCGCGGCCTGGCACGCGGAGCCCTGGCGGCTGGGGATCCTGCTCTTCGCGGGCCTGGTGTTCGGCGTCGCGCGGCTCTACACCGGCGGGGTGCTCGCGCCGATGGTGGCCCACAGCGTCAACAACACGCTGCCCGCGCTGAGCGTCCTGTTCCTCCCGGTGATCATGCCGTGAGCGGAATTACCACATGCGCTCCGATATCTGGCACAATTGTGCGCTGTTCCCCATGGCTCAATGACGTTGTCGGTCTCCGTTGCGGGTCTGCCCTCCCAGCGCGACGCTGGAGCGCGGGCCGAAGCGGGCCAGTGCCGTGCGGGACCACGAAACCGCAAAACCGGGTGCACCGACCAGGCGCATCGCTGAATTGCACCGTGATCATCATGAAGGAGAGCTACTAGCGTGGCTGTTAAGATCCGACTCCAGCGGCTCGGCAAGATCCGCAACCCCCAGTACCGCATCATCGTTGCTGACTCGCGCACTCGTCG
The DNA here is from genome assembly GCF_014841105.1 of Lolliginicoccus lacisalsi. Lineage (GTDB taxonomy): Bacteria > Actinomycetota > Actinomycetes > Mycobacteriales > Mycobacteriaceae > Lolliginicoccus > Lolliginicoccus lacisalsi. Next base: position 700,519 of record NZ_JACYWE010000001.1, on the reverse strand, counting down.
CGATGGCCGCGCGATCGAGACGATCGGGAAGTACCACCCCAAGGAAGAGCCCAGCCTCATCGACGTGAAGTCCGATCGGGCCCAGTACTGGCTCGGCGTTGGCGCTCTCCCCACCGAGCCTGTGCTCGCGATCCTGAAGATCACCGGTGACTGGCAGAAGTTCAAGGGCCTCCCCGGCACCGAGGGCACCCTCCGCACCGCCAAGCCCAAGCCCACCAAGCTCGAGGTCTTCCAGGCCGCGCTCGCTGAGGCTGATGGCGAAGCTCCCGCGCCGGTGAAGGCCTCGAAGAAGGCCGCTGCCGAGGCGACCCCTGCCGCGCCGGCTGATGAGGCCGCGCAGAAGTGAGCTCCGTCCTTGTTGACGCCGTCGAGCACCTCGTCCGTGGCATTGTTGCCCAGCCGGACGAGGTGCGCGTCGGTTTGATCACCAACCGTCGAGGCCGCACCATCGAGGTCCATGTCCATCCCGATGACCTGGGCAAGGTGATCGGCCGGAATGGTCGCACGGCCACTGCGCTCCGTACGCTCGTCTCGGGCGTTGGCGGGCGGGGCATCCGCGTTGACGTCGTCGATACCGACAACTGACCGCGCTGCTATGGAACTGGTCATCGGTCGTGTCGCGAAGTCCCACGGCGTGCACGGCGAGCTCGTCGTCGAGGTGCGCACCGACGCGCCCGAGGACCGTTTCATCCCGGGCATCGAGCTGCGCGGGCGGCGGGATCGCGAGCGAGCGACTCGCCCGTACGTGATCGAGGCCGTGCGCGCGCACTCGGGCCGGCTCCTCGTGAGGCTCGAGGGCATCCGGGATCGCGATGCGGCCGATGAGCTGCGCGGAACGTTGTTCGTCATCGACAGCGCGGACATCCCTCCCTCAGAGGACGATTCCTACTACGATCACGAGCTCGAGGGGCTGCGAGCATTTCTCGTCGGCAGCGGCGAGGAGCTCGGAACCGTCCGCGAGGTCCTGCACACCGCCGCCGGCGAGCTGCTCGCGATCACCACCACGGAGGGCAAGGAAGTGCTTGTTCCCTTCGTGACCGAGATCGTGCCTGGCATCGACCTCGACGCGGGACGCATCAGCGTCGCGCCGCCCGATGGACTGCTGGAGCTCTGAGCGCTCGCGTGCGCCTCGACGTCATTACCATCTTCCCCGAGTATCTGGGTCCGCTGCGTGAATCGCTGCTCGGCAAGGCGCGGTCGCGGGGCATCATCGATATCGGCATACACGACCTGCGCGACTGGACGAGCGATGTGCACAAGTCGGTGGACGACTCGCCCTACGGGGGTGGTCCCGGCATGGTCATGAAGCCGACGGTCTGGGGACCGGCCCTCGATGCCGTGTGCCCCGATGATGCCTTGCTCGTCTTCCCCACCCCGGCCGGAGAACCGTTCACCCAGCACACGGCCGAGCGGTGGTCCCGCGAGCCACGCATCGTTTTCGCGTGCGGCCGCTACGAGGGCATCGATCAGCGCGTCATCGACGATGCTCGCGGCCGCGCGCGCGTCGAGGAGGTCTCGCTCGGCGACTACATCCTCATCGGTGGCGAGGTCGCGGTCCTCGTGATGGTCGAGGCCGTCGCGAGGCTCCTGCCCGGCGTGCTCGGCAACCAGCAGTCCCACCGGGAGGATTCGTTCTCCGACGGGCTGCTCGAAGGCCCCAGCTACACCCGCCCTGCGTCCTGGCGAGGCCTCGATGTGCCACCGATCCTGATGTCCGGGGACCACGCGCGCGTGGCGTCCTGGAAGCGGCAGCAATCCTTGCGCCTCACCGCGCAGCGCCGGCCCGAGCTGCTTGCTTCCGCCGAGCTGTCCGCCGCGGACCAGCAGTTCCTCGACACGCTCGCGACCGAGGCGCCTCGCGCTGAATGAACCGCCGGCGAGCACCGCGCCGCAGCAATGTCGGAGCAAGCAGGTAATCTGCCCGCCGTGAAACAAGCTGTGAAGCCCGTGCCCGAACGTATCGCGGAGGAACTTGGCATCGCCGTCTGGCAGGCCGCCGCCGCGATCTCGCTCCTTGACGACGGCGCCACCGTCCCCTTCGTGGCGCGCTACCGCAAGGAGGCGACGGGTGGTCTCGACGATGCCCAGTTGCGCGAGCTCGATGAGCGCAGGCACTATCTCCGCGAGCTCGACCAGCGGCGCGAGGCCATTCTCGAGTCGATCTCCGCGCAGGGCAAGCTCACCGAGGACCTCGCCACCCAGATCCACGAGGCGCGCACCAAGGCACGGCTCGAGGACATCTACCTGCCGTACAAGACCAAGCGTCGCACCAAGGCCCAGATCGCGCGCGAGGCAGGGCTCGAGCCGCTCGCCACGTCACTGCTCGACGACCCGCGCCACGACCCCCATGCCCTCGCCGAGCGGTATGTGGACCCGGACCGCGATGTCGCCGACGCTGCCGCTGCCCTCGAAGGCGCCCGGGCAATCCTCATCGAGCAGATCTCCGAGGACGCCGACCTCGTCGGGGAGATCCGCGAGCTCATGTGGAGCCAGGGGAGGGTCACCGCGACGGGCAAGCCCGGACAGGATGCGGCCGCCTCCAAGTTCGCCGACTACTTCGACTTCTCCGAGCCGTTCCGCACGCTGCCCTCGCACCGCGTGCTTGCCCTGCTCCGCGGCGAGAAGGAGGGCGCTATCGCCCTCACCATCGATCCGCATCCGGCTGATCCGGAAGATCCCCGCGCAAGGACGGTCTACGAGAACCGGATCGCGGCACGCGCGGGCATCGCTGATCAGGGACGGCCAGCGGACCGCTGGCTCGCCGATACGGTCCGCTGGGCCTGGCGCACCAAGCTATACGTCAGCACGAGCATCGATATCCGCAATCGCCTCCGCCACGCCGCCGAGCAGGACGCGGTCGAGGTCTTCGGCCAGAACGTTCGTGACCTTCTGCTTGCTGCTCCGGCCGGCGCGCGCGCCACCATGGGCCTTGATCCTGCCTATCGCACGGGGGTCAAGGTGGCGATCATCGACCCGACGGGCAAGGTCCTCGAGACCACCGCCATCTATCCGCACAAGCCACAGGGGCAGTGGGAGCAAGCCCTGCAGGCGCTCTCCGCGCTGGTCGCGCGACACGGCGTCGACCTCATCGCCATCGGCAACGGCACTGCCTCGCGCGAGACCGACACCCTCGCCGCCGAGCTGATCGCGCGCGTGCCCGGCTCCAAGCCCACCAAGATCGTTGTGTCCGAGGCCGGGGCCTCCGTCTACTCGGCCTCCGCCTACGCCACCCGAGAGCTCCCCGAGCTCGATGTCTCGCTGCGCGGCGCGGTCTCGATCGCTCGTCGGTTGCAGGATCCGCTCGCCGAGCTCGTCAAGATCGATCCCAAGTCCATTGGCGTGGGCCAGTACCAGCACGACGTGTCCGAGACGCTTCTTGCCCGCTCGCTCGACGCCGTCGTCGAGGACGCCGTCAATGCCGTTGGTGTCGACGTCAACACAGCATCCGTGCCGCTGCTCGCGCGCGTTTCTGGCATCACCCCGGCGCTCGCCGAGAACATCGTCGCGCACCGTGATGAGCACGGCGCCTTCCGGAGCCGCTCCGCTCTCCGAGACGTGACCCGGCTCGGCCCCAAGGCCTATGAGCAGTGCGCGGGCTTCCTCCGGATCACCGGCGGTGACGACCCGCTCGATTCCAGCGCCGTGCACCCCGAGGCATACCCAGTCGTGCGGCGCATCGTCGCGAGCAGCGGCACCGCGATCGGAAGCCTGCTGGGCAATTCCCGGATCCTCTCGTCCTTGCGGCCGGAGGACTTTGTCGATGATTCCTTTGGCATCCCCACCATCACCGATATTCTCGCCGAGCTCGAGAAGCCCGGCCGTGACCCGCGCCCCGAGTTCAAGGCCGCCAGGTTCGCCGAGGGAGTCAATACCGTCTCCGATCTCAAGCCCGGGATGGTGCTCGAGGGCACCGTGACGAACGTAGCTGCCTTCGGAGCCTTCGTTGACATTGGCGTGCACCAGGACGGCCTCGTCCACGTCTCCGCGATGTCCAGCTCGTTCGTCTCCGACCCGCGATCGATCGTGCGCTCCGGCGACCTCGTGCGAGTCAAGGTCACCAGCGTGGACGTGCCGCGCAACCGGATCAGCCTCACCCTGCGGCTCGACGACGATCTCCCGGTCGGCGGCGATGCAGCCCAAGGGGAGAGCTCCAGGCCACCTCGGCGCGAGGGTCGCAGGCCGACGGCCAGCAGCAAGCAACCGAAGGCAGGCCGCAGCCCGGCGCCGCCCGCTGGAGGATCCCTCGCTGACGCCCTGCGCAAGGCGGGATACACCGGGCGCAACTGAACGGGGGCCGGGTGGCACCCGTCCGGTTTTCCAACCTGTATGTCGTTCTGGCATGATTGCGGGGTTGCCCGTCGCATGCCGCGACGCGCGACCATGACCCAGGGGCACGAACCAGACGAGCCCGAGCGCCACTCGGTTCCTCTGCCCGTCACGCGAATACGCGAGGAATAACACACTATGAACACGCTGGACTCACTCGACGCCAAGTCGATGCGCGATGACATCCCTGCCTTCCGCGCCGGCGACACCCTGGAAGTGCACGTCAAGGTCATCGAAGGATCGAAGGAACGCGTCCAGGTCTTCAAGGGCGTCGTCATCCGTCGCTCCGGAGGCGGCATCCGCGAGACCTTCACCGTCCGCAAGGTGTCGTTCGGCGTAGGCGTGGAGCGCACCTTCCCCGTCCACAGCCCCAACATCGCCAAGATCGACGTCGCGACCCGCGGTGCCGTGCGTCGCGCGAAGCTCTACTACCTGCGCGACCTCCGTGGCAAGGCTGCCAAGATCAAGGAGAAGCGCTGAGAGTCGTCCGCTCCGGGGGCGTGCGCATCGCTAGGCTGGTCGCGTGACCGACCCGCGCCCGCACGGCCCCGGCAGTGACGCCTCCGCGTCCCGCAGCAGCGACAACGATGATCGGCAGGATTTCGTGAGCAAGAAGGAAGACGCCCCCAAGAAGGAAAGCTCCTTCTGGAGGGAACTACCGATCCTGCTGGTCATCGCTCTCGCGCTGAGCTTCGTCATCCAGACCTTCGTCGCTCGCGTTTATGTGATCCCCTCGGAATCCATGGAGCCGACCCTGCATGGATGCCCCGGCTGCACCGGCGACCGCATCCTAGTGGAGAAGATCACCTATCGGTTCGCCAATCCCCGCCCCGGCGACGTCCTGGTCTTCCGCGGCACCGGGCCCTGGGCCGAGGGCTTCATCTCCACACGATCGGACAACGTCGTCGTGCGCGGCCTCCAGGAAGCCGGTTCCGCGATAGGGGTCGTCCCGCCTGACGAGAACGACCTGGTCAAGCGAGTCATCGCCACCGGCGGCCAGACCGTCGCCTGCTGCGACGACGAGGGCGACGTGACCGTGGACGGCCAGCCGATCGACGAGCCCTATGTGGTGTCGGACTTCCCGTTCGAGCCCGGCGTGCTGGACTGCGGATCGTCGCCGGAATCGCGGCGCTGCTTCCCCGCGGTAGCTGTCCCCGACGATCACCTTTGGATGATGGGCGACAACCGCAACAACTCCAAGGACTCGCGCTGGTACATCGGCAGCGAGACCGACGGCGCGATTCCCGAGGACACGGTCATCGGCCAGGCACGCTGGATAATCCTCCCGCCCTCGCGATGGGGCGGCATCAGCGCTCCCGAGATCCAGCCCGCGGCGATGGCATCGACACGGTGAACCAGGACGCCTGATGGCTGCATGGCCTCCTCGCGCCATCGTCCGGCGGGACACCGGCAACCGCGCGCTCGAGGGTGCCTTGCGCCGCAGGCTCGGCCCGGTGGCGGGCGTGGACGAAGCGGGTCGCGGCGCCTCCGCGGGCCCCCTCGTCATCGCGGCCTGCGTCCTGCCAGGGCGCGCCCACACCAGGCTTCCTGGACTCGACGATTCGAAGGTCCTCAGCGAGAGGACCCGCGAGCGCCTGTTCCCGCGGATACTCGACATCGCCTTGAGCGCGCACGTCGTCACCATCGCGCCGCGCGAGATCGACGAGCGGGGCGTGCATGTATGCAACATCGAGGGGATGCGGCGCGCCGCGATGGGACTGGATCCGGCGCCGGGCTATGTGCTGACCGATGGCTTCCCGGTCCCTGGCATCCCCTGGCCATCCCTCGCGGTCATCAGCGGCGATGCGAGCGCGGCATGCATCGCGGCAGCGAGCGTGCTCGCGAAGGTCACTCGGGATCGGCTCATGGCCGAGATGGACAAGCATTACCCGGGGTATGGCTTCGCCCGCCACAAGGGGTACTCCACCGCGAGCCACATGGCGGAGATCGTGGCTCGCGGTGTGACGCCACTCCACAGGATGTCCTACGCCAACGTCGCCGAGGCTTCCCGTATGTTTAGGGCTCGCCACGCGCACGCCGCTGCGAGGCACGCATGACGAGGCTCCCCGAGCACGATGGATCGAGCAGCCGCGAACGACCCAGCAGACGCAATAGAGAAGGAGGACCCACGTCATGAGCGCAGAGGATCTCGAGAAGTACGACACCGAGATGGAACTGACGCTGTACCGCGAGTATCGCGACGTGGTGGGCCAGTTTGCCTATGTGGTCGAGACCGAGCGGCGCTTCTACCTCGCCAACGCCGTGGAGCTGATCCCGCGCAACGCCGAGGGCGAGGTCTACTTCGAGGTGCGCATGACCGATGCCTGGGTGTGGGACATGTATCGCCCGGCGCGATTCGTCAGCCACGTCCGCGTATTCACGTTCAAGGATGTCAACATCGAGGAACTCGAGAAGCCCGAGATCAACCTGCCGCCGGGCGGCGGGCACTTCAGCTAGGGGGAAGCATGCGCATCCACCGACGAATCCTCGGCCTCATCGACCTCGATGTCGTGGCTGGGGAGAAGCTCCGCCCCAGCGTCATCAGCATCAACTGGGCCAGGCCCGGATCCTCCCGCGATGGCGGCGAACCGGAGCGACCGCGCCACGGCACCGCACCGGGAGCTGATGGCTGAGGCGCGGGAGCACCGGCACCTGCGGTGATCGGGGCTGGGCGAGAGGCAGGAGGCCCCCGCCGATCGATAGCAGGCAACTCCGACAACAATCCCGCTTCCTGGCGGGCTTATCCACAATTCCGGCATTTCCACAGCACCCTCGTGCCCGAGCACGAGAACCTGCCCCATGCGGGCACAGTGACAGCGGCGCAACGCCACTGCCCCTGAACCCCCCCGCATACGCAGGACGGATCCATGCCTCGACAGACCCATCCCAGCCCGGCCACCGCTGGCGCGAATCCCATTGACCGACGGCGAGCCACAGGCGGTTCCTCGCCGAGCGAGCGATCGCATGAGGACGCCGACAGCGCTCGGCGCGCCGGAGCCCGTGCCCTCGGCAGCGCGGGGGAGGACCTCGCCGCCGAGTACCTCACGCGGCATGGCTATCGGGTCATTGCCCGCAACTGGCACTGCCAGCACGGAGAGCTCGATCTCATCTGCCTCGACCCCGCCGGGACACTCGTCATGGTCGAGGTCAAGACCCGCGCCAGCGACCTGCATTGCCACCCGTGCGAGACAGTCACCCCGATCAAGGCACGGCGCATGCGCGAGAGCGCCCTGCACTGGATCGCCGCGCACGAGTGGCGAGCGCGAGCAATCCGCTTCGACATCATTGGCATCATCGCGCGCCCGGGAGCTTCCACGCTTCCCGCCATCACGCACCTCGAGGACGTGTGCTGATGCCCATCGGACGCGCCCACACCGTCGCGATGACAGGGCTCGACGGCCGATTGGTGGAGATCGAGGCTGACATCGGCAGGGGACTGCCAGGCATGCATATCGTCGGGCTTCCCGACACCACGCTCAACGAAGCCCGGGATCGTGTTCGCGCCGCGCTCCACAACTCGGGGCACCGCTGGCCCGTGGGGCGCACAACCCTCGCCCTCTCGCCCGCCGACCTGCCCAAGATCGGATCCCACTACGACCTCGGCCTTGCCTGCGCCATCCTCGCCTCCGCATCGATCATCCCCGCCACCCCGGCGTGGCACCGGACAGCGGTCATCGGCGAGCTTGCCCTCGACGGTCGCATCCGGCCCGTGCGGGGCGTGCTGCCCGCAGTGACCACCGCGCGCTCGAGCGACTGCGACGCCGTCATCGTGCCGAGCAGCAGCCTCGACGAGGCAGCCCTCGTCCCCGGCATCACCGTGCGCGGCGCGAAGTCCCTCAACGAGGTGATCAGCTGGTGCAACGGCGACGACATCCTGCAGCGTCCCGGCGCGCCCGCCAACCCGCCACCGCCCCAGTACCCAGACCTCGCTGATGTCGCCGGGCAGGACGACGCCCGCTTCGCCGTCGAGGTAGCCGCAGCCGGCGCTCACCCCTTGCTGCTGCAAGGAGCCCCGGGAACCGGAAAGACCATGCTCGCCCATCGACTGCCTGGGATCCTTCCCCCGCTCGAGCCCGAGGAGGCACTGGAAGTCACGGCCATCCACTCGCTCCTTGGCGAGATCCCTGCCGGGGGCACGCTGGTGGGCAGCCCGCCGTTCGTGGCTCCTCATCACACCGCCACCGCGGCCTCGCTCATCGGAGGGGGCGCTGGCATCGCCCGGCCCGGCGCGGTCAGCCGGGCCCATCGTGGGGTGCTATTCCTGGACGAATGCGCGGAGCTCCCGCCCCGGGTGCTCGACACGCTCCGTACTCCGCTCGAGGAGGGCGAGGTGCGGATCAGTCGCCGCGGAGGGGTCGCCCGCTATCCAGCCCGGTTCCTGCTCGTGCTCGCTGCCAACCCTTGCGCGTGCGCGCCCCGCTATGAGGCGGACTGCACCTGCACGCCCACGACCTTGCGACGCTATCGCTCCCGATTGTCCGGCCCGCTGCTCGATCGCATCGACCTCGGCGCCAGGATGTGGCCGGTCCCGACAGGTCACCGCAGCCGGAGCCAGGAACCGCCCGAGTCCTCGCACCAGGTGCGGCAACGCGTGCAAGCAGCACGCGCCGCCGCGCGGCAACGATGGAAGCACCTCGGATGCGCCACGAACAGCGAAGTGCCTGGTCCCGCGCTGCGCGCGCACGCCGCGCCAGGCCCGCAGGCCCTAGCCAGCCTCGATACCGCGATGCGACATGGCCTGCTCAGTGCACGTGGAGCGGATCGCGCGCTGCGCGTCGCATGGACCATCGCCGACCTCGAGGGCGCTACCGCTCCATCCCGTGCACACGTCGACCAGGCGCTCGCCTACCGCATCCACCACCTGCGATGAAGGACTCACGCATGCCAACCCCGAGCCTCCCGCCCGCCCCACGCGCGACGATCCTGCCAGCCGCCACCACCACCCGCACCGCCGAACGGTCCTGGGCCTACTTGTCCCGCGTTGCCGAAGGCCCTTGCTGGGCGCTCCACGAACTGATCAGCCTTGTGGGCCCCATCGATGCGGCGCGAGCCCTTCGCGCGGGCAAGCTGCCAGCCGCGCTCGATAAGCCAACGCGCGCCCGCCGGGACACCGACACCTCCGGCGCCGATCTGGAGGCCTTGGCGAGCCACGGCGGAACCCTCCTCACCCCGGATAGCCCGCGATGGCCTGCCTGGCACACGCTCCAGATGCAGAACGAGCCCGCGCAGCGCGATGGCGGTGCCGCGCCTCCCATCGCCCTGTGGATACGTGGCCAGGACGATCTCGACACCCTCCTCGGCCGCGGCATCGCCATCATCGGCACCCGGGCCCCGACGGCATATGGCGAGCATTGCACGCGCGACATCGCGCACGAGCTAGCCGCGCACGGCGCGACCATCGTCTCCGGTGCCGCATACGGCATCGACGGATGCGCCCACCGCGCCGCGCTCGCCGCCCACCAGCCAACGATCGCGGTCCTCGCGTGCGGGATCGATCAGCACTACCCGGCCGGCCACGCCCGGTTGCTGCATGACATCGCCCGGCACGGTGCCATCGTCAGCGAGTACCCGCCAGGAACACGGCCCGCGCGGTTCCGCTTCCTGGCCCGCAACCGGCTCATCGCTGCGTTCGCCGAGCACGTCATCATCACCGAGGCGGGAGCACGCAGCGGGGCTCGCAATACGGCACGCTGGGCACGCTTGTACAACACCCCCGTCCATGCGATGCCCGGGCCCGTCAGCTCGGCGGCGTCGGTGGGTTGCCACGAGATGATCCGGAACGGGGAAGCGACCCTGCTCACGAGGGCTAGCGATATCACCGGCACCCCCATGCTGCCCGTGAACGCCGGATCGTCGTCGCGGGCGCCAGAGGTCGTCCGGCAGACCGACCACCTCACGCCAGAGCAGCTCCGAGTGTTCGACGTGCTGCCCCTCAGGGGCCGCGCCGGCGCCGCCAGGGTCGGCATCGACGCCGGTCTGGATCCGAGGAGCACCAGGGCCGCGCTCGCTGTGCTCGAGATGCACGGGCACGCGCGGTGCCTCGACGGCGAATGGCAACGCGCGAGCCCGCGGAGCGCCACGAGGTCCACGGCACAGTGATGGGCGCCCCGAGGCAATAACGTGCCCGCGTCGCGAACGATTGCCAAGCCACGCGGCAACGGGCACGCTAGCGGCATGCCAGGAGAGCGCGCGCACGGCCCCACCGACACCCGTGACGCCCCCGATCCGCCGCGCCCTGCCCCGCCGGAACCGACCAAGCAGGACCCGACGCCTGTGGGCTTCGTTGTCGTGCTCGAGCAGTTCGCCGAGCATCTTGTCCTGGAGCGCGACCGGTCCGAGCACACTATCCGCGCCTACCTCGCCGACGTGCGCGCGCTCCTCGACCACGCGGCGGCCCGCGGCTGCACCCGCCTGCGCGATATCGACCTCGTCGCGGTCCGCGCGTGGCAGTCCGAGCAGGCAGCCAGCGGCCTGGCCCGTTCCACGCTCGCGCGGCGTGCCTCCTCCATCAAGGCATTCACCGCCTGGGCTGTTAAGAACGGCCACCTCGATGCCGACCCTGCTGCTCGGCTGCAATCCCCGCGCCGCCACCGCGCCCTGCCGCACGTTTTGAGGCAGGACCAGGCGGCCGCAGCGCTGGATCGGCTCGACGCTCATGCCGACCCCCACGCCGAACCCCACGCCGAACCCCACGCCGACAACGCTGCCCACGACGACGACGCCCGGCAGTCGCCGCGCGCGGAGGCGATGCGTCGCCGGGACCGTCTCATCGTCGAGGTCCTCTATTCGACAGGGATTCGCGTCAGCGAGCTGTGCGGCCTCGACATCGAGGACATCGACCAGCGAAGCCGGATCGTGCGTGTCCTGGGCAAGGGCCGCAAGGAGAGAATGGTGCCCTATGGCGGGCCGGCCCAGCGCGCTCTCGATGATTGGCTGCGACTGGGACGGCCCGTGCTCGCGGTGCCACGGTCGGGAAGCGCGCTGCTGCTCGGCGCACGCGGAGGGCGCCTCAATCCGCGGCAGGCCCGCGAGATCGTGCACGCCGTCCTCGCGGATGCAGGCATGCCCAGCCTCGGCCCGCACGGTCTCCGGCATTCCGCCGCCACTCACCTCCTCGAGGGTGGTGCCGACCTGCGGGTCGTCCAGGAGCTCCTCGGCCATGCCAGCCTCTCCACCACCCAGCTCTATACCCAGGTATCGGTCCGGCGCCTGCGAACCGTCCACGATCAGGCCCACCCGAGGGCCTGAGCTGCGCGGACGCCGGGTCAGCCTGCTTCGATGGTGGGCTTCAGCCGGATGGCAACGAGCCCAAGGAGCAGCCGGGGATCGAGGTAGGCCAAGCGGTCCTCGGCGCGGCGTGCTCCCCAATGCAGGCACGCTGCCGCAGGACAGCCCGCGTGCCCGGGCTCCAGGGTCCCGATGAGCGTTCCCGTCGCGACCTCATCGCCCGCGCGGACGGTCGCGGCGATCGGCTGGTAGGTGGTGAGCAGGCCACCCTCGTGGCGGATCGACACCACGCCCGCGTTCGCCACGGTGCCGGCGAACCACACCGTGCCGTGCGATGGAGCGAGGATGCGATCACCGGGAGCCGCTGCGAGGTCGATGCCGCGGTGCCCGGGACCGTAGCGATGCGAGGGCGCCACGAAGGGCGTGGCCATGCGGATCGGCGGATCGAGGGGCCAGGTGAATCCCTCGCGCGCTGCGTAGTCCCTCCGGGCGGGGCTAGCGATGGGGGAACGGTGTTGCGCCGGATCGCCGAGCGCGGGCGCTGCCATCGCGGCGAGCAGCGTGGCCGTGGTCGCGAGAACCGTCGCCCCGCGTCGCCTTGGGGCGCGGCTCGGGCCCGTCGAATGTCCTGCCATGGTGCTCACGATGCCGAGCACTGCGCCATCCCGCTGCGCGGCGGCCGCATCTGTGAATGGTCGCGAATCGATCCACAGGCTCCTCGGCGGCAGGCGCGGCCCATGCTATCCGCGCTGCTCGCGGATGCTGAAGCGGCAGTTGCGTACTTGAGGCCGGCTGGGAGTACACTACATGGCGGTGTGCAATCTGCGCGCCACAATTTCGCGTTCTCGAACGCACCTAGATCCGAGCAGTCGGCCGGAACGCGCGGCTTGTGGTCCTCGCACCACAGCGCGAACACTGGTTGTCCTGCTTGGCACTCCGGGAGCCCGGGCCTCTCGGTCCCGCGCATTGCGCGGGTGGAGGCTCGCGACGAGGACCAGGGCGGTCACCAACCCGGTGCCCGCACAAACCGGAACACGAGAAAAGGAGCGAGGACAACGGGCCTAGTGCCTGTGTCCGTGAATCGCCATGGCTGTTGTAACCATGAAGCAGCTGCTTGACAGCGGCGTGCACTTCGGTCACCAGACCCGTCGGTGGAACCCCAAGATGAAGCGATTCATCTTCACCGACCGGAACGGCATCTACATCATCGATCTGCGCCAGACCCTGACGTACATCGACAAGGCGTACGAGTTCGTCAAGGAGACCGTCGCCCACGGTGGCACCATCCTGTTCGTCGGCACCAAGAAGCAGGCGCAGGAGTCCATCGCGGCGGAGGCCACTCGCGTCGGCATGCCCTACGTGAACCACCGCTGGCTCGGCGGCATGCTCACGAACTTCCAGACCGTCCACAAGCGCCTCCAGCGCCTCAAGGAACTGGAGAGCATGGAGCAGACCGGCGGTTTCGAGGGTCGCACCAAGAAGGAAATCCTCATGCTCACGCGTGAGAAGACCAAGCTGGAGCGCACTCTCGGCGGTATCCGCGACATGGCCAAGGTGCCGAGCGCGGTGTGGATCGTCGACACGAACAAGGAGCACATCGCCGTCGGCGAGGCGCGCAAGCTCAACATCCCCGTGGTGGCGATCCTTGACACCAACTGCGATCCCGATGTCGTTGACTACCCGATCCCGGGCAACGATGACGCGATCCGGTCCGCTGCTCTGCTCACCCGCGTCGTGGCCGCTGCGGCCGCTGACGGCCTCAAGTCCCGCGCCGGAGTGAACACTGGCGCGGAGGAGAAGGCCGAGGGCGAGCCGCTCGCTGACTGGGAGAAGGAGCTCCTCGAGTCCGCTTCGCCCGCGGCCGAGGAAGCTACTGCCGCGGAGGCTCCTGCTGCCGCGGAGGCTCCCGCTGCTGCGGATGCTCCTGCTGCCGCTGAGCCTGCCGCTGCAGAGGCGCCCGCGGAAGCGGCCGCCGACACCACGTCCGACAACTGAGGTGAAGCGCCAGCCGCGGCTACGATCGTGGCTGGCGCTTTCGCTCGGCCAGCACAGCACCACCCGTTGCATCCCGCACACGCACTAGAGGAGGCTCGCCCCACCATGGCGAATTTCACTGCCGCCGACGTCAAGCGGCTTCGTGAGCTCACCGGCTCCGGCATGATGGATTGCAAGAACGCGCTCGCCGATACCGACGGCGACTTCGACAAGGCCGTGGAGATCCTCCGCATCAAGGGCGCCAAGGACGTCGGCAAGCGCGCCGAGCGCGCGACCGCCGAAGGCCTCGTCGCGGCGGCTGGCGGCGCGATGATCGAGCTCAACAGCGAGACCGACTTCGTCGCCAAGAACGCCGACTTCCAGGCTATCGCCGACGAGGTCGTCAAGGCGGCCGCTGAGGCCAAGCCCGCGGACCTCGACGCGCTCAAGGCGGTCGAGGTCAACGGTCGCACCGTCGAGGCCGCCGTGCAGGAACTGGCAGCCAGGATCGGCGAGAAGATCGAGCTGCGCCGGGTCGCCTCGTTCGACGGACAGGTCCAGACCTACCTGCACAAGCGCAGTGGTGATCTGCCCCCCGGCGTTGGCGTGCTCGTTGAGTACACCGGCGAGGGCGACGCTGCCGCTGAGGCAGCCCGCGAGGCCGCGATGCAGGTCGCGGCCCTCAAGGCGAAGTACGTCACGCGCGACGATGTGCCCGCGGACATCGTCGAGAACGAGCGGCGCATCGCCGAGCAGACCGCGAAGGAGGAGGGCAAGCCCGAGCAGGCCCTCCCCAAGATCGTGGAAGGCCGCGTCAACGGCTTCTTCAAGGATGTCGTGCTCACCGAGCAGGCGTACGTGAAGGACAGCAAGAAGTCGGTCAAGGCTCTTCTTGATGAGGCTGGCGCCACCATCACGCGCTTCGTGCGGTTCGAGGTCGGTCAGTCCTGACCCGGGGGTCCCGGAGGTACGATCGACAGCGATGAGGCAAGATATGCGGGGTTGCCGCGTGGGCATGACCACGTGGTGACCCCGCATTCGCGTATGAGGCGACATTCACACACGCACCAGTGACGAGGAGACTCATGGCCGACCAGAATCCCGAAGAGCGCCGCCCCTACAAGCGTGTGCTCATCAAGCTCGGCGGAGAGATGTTCGGGGGCGGACGCATCGGCGTGGATCCCGACGTCGTCCACATGGTTGCCGAGCAGGTCGCCGAGATCGTCAAGACCGGCGTGCAGGTCGCTATCGTCATTGGGGGCGGCAACTTCTTCCGCGGCGCCGAGCTGCAGCAGCGCGGTCTTGATCGGGCCCGGGCCGACTACATGGGCATGCTGGGAACCGTCATGAACTGCCTCGCGCTCCAGGACTTCCTGCAGCAGCAGGGAGTCGATACCCGGGTGCAGACAGCGATCACGATGGGCCAGGTCGCCGAGCCATACATTCCGTTGCGCGCCATCCGGCACCTCGAGAAGGGCCGTGTGGTGATCTTCGGCGCGGGCATGGGCATGCCATACTTCTCCACCGACACGACCGCGGCGCAGCGAGCCCTGGAGATCGGGGCAGAGGTCGTGCTGATGGCCAAGGCCGTCGATGGCGTCTACACCGCCGATCCCAAGGTCGATAGCACCGCGACGATGTTCGATGAGCTGACGCACCGCGAGGCGCTCGAGAAGGGCCTGAAGGTCGCTGATGCGACGGCGTTCAGCCTCTGCATGGACAATGACATGCCGATCATCGTGTTCAACCTGATGCGGCATGGCAATATCGCGCGCGCCGTGGCGGGGGAGCACGTCGGCACCCTGGTCCGGCCCTAGGGGCCCGGGCCCGACAAGCGCGGGGCGCGAGCATGCGCCCCGCCGACCGTGCCCGAGGGGTAAGCGGGCGCGGCGAAGCAGCCGCAGTGCCATAGTTATCAACGAAGTGCTACGAGGAAGGTGTGCCGTGATCGACGAAGCATTGTTCGATGCCGAGGAAAAAATGGAGAAGGCGGTGACCGTCGCGAAGGACGAGCTCGGGTCCATCCGCACTGGTCGTGCCAACCCGTCGATGTTCGCCCGCGTGTCCATCGACTACTATGGCGCCCCCACACCCATCACGCAGCTCGCGAGCATAGCTGTGCCCGAGGCGCGCATGGTGGTCATCAAGCCGTACGAGCAGTCGCAGCTGAACAACATCGAGACCGCGATCCGCAATTCCGATCTCGGCGTCAACCCCACCAATGATGGCAACATCATTCGCGTGTCGATCCCGCAGCTCACCGAGGAGCGGCGCCGCGACCTGTCGAAGCAGGCCCGGTCGAAGGGCGAGGACTCCAAGGTCGCGATCCGCAACGTGCGCCGCAAAGCGATGGAGGAGCTGGGTCGCATCCAGAAGGACGGGGAGGCTGGCGAGGACGAGGTGGCCCGCGCCGAGAAAGAGATCGACAAGTTCACCGCGAAGTACACGACCCAGATCGACGAATTGGTCAAACACAAGGAATCGGAACTTATGGAGGTCTAGCCTCAACCGTGAGTGAATGATCAGTCAAACCGGGCGCACGAGGAGATAAGCAGTGGTCGACGGGCACGAGTCGCACCAGCCAATGGGCGAGCCAGCGGAGCCGGCGACCGCTGACCCCGAGGAGAAGAAGACCTCCAGGGCGGGCCGCAACCTGCCCGCTGCCATCGGTGTGGGGGCGGGCCTGGGCGCCGTCATCGTGGCGGTGCTGCTGCTCGCTCCACGAGGATGGGTCGGCATCGTCGCCGTCGCTGTCGGGCTAGCGATCTGGGAGCTGTACAAGCGGTTGCGCCAGCAAGGCGTGTACCTGCCGCTCATCCCGATGGTCATCGGTGGGCCCGCGACGGTGCTCGCCTCCCTGCCCTTCGGGATCACCGGAGTCTTCACGGGCTTCGCCGTCACCACCGTCACCTGCATGATGTGGTGCCTGCTGCGCAATGGCCTCTCGGGAAAGCCCGAGAACTATGTGTGCGACTCCGCCATCACCTTGTTCGTGGCGACCTGGGTGATCCTCTTCACGAGCGTGGGCGCGCTGCTCGTCCTCACCGAGAAGGGCGCTGGCCCGATCTGGGTCCTGATGATCGGCGTGATCTGCTCGGACGTGGGTGGCTATACCGCGGGTGTGCTGTTCGGCAAGCACCCCATGGTGCCGCGGATCAGCCCGAAGAAGTCCTGGGAGGGCTTCGCGGGCTCGATGATCGCTGGCATCATCGGCAGCATCCTCACCGTCACTTTGATCCTTGGGGAGCATCCGCTCATCGGAGCGCTCATCGGCGCGGCCCTCGTGGTGTTTGGCACGATCGGCGATCTCATCGAGTCACAGTTCAAGCGTGACCTCGGCATCAAGGACATGGGTACCCTCCTGCCCGGTCACGGCGGGCTGATGGACCGGCTCGACTCGCTCGTCGTTGCTGCGGTCGTGCTGTGGGTGTTCGTGATGCTCCTGGGCTATCCGCTGACCGTCTAGCAGCCCAGGGCAGCGGGGGAAGGGCCAGGGCATGCTTCGCGGCGGTCGGCGCAGGGGGACCGTCACGATCCCTAGCCCCAACATCTGGCACTGGCCAGAGATCTATGAGATCGAGAACGCCGCGCAGGACCACGCGGGAGCGCTTGCTGCTGAGCTGCAGCGCCACGCGGGCTGGTCCGGGGCGCACATCGTGGATATCGGGTGTGGAACCGGCTACCACCTGCCGCTGTTCGCCGAGCAGGCGCGCGCCGTCACTGGGATCGAGCCGCACCCGCCTCTCGTTGGTGCGGCCCGCGAGCGTACCGCCGACCTCGGCAACGTCATCGTCCTCCAGGGCCGGGCCGATGCGATCCCGCTGCCTGGATCGAGCGTGGACATCGTGCACGCGCGCACTGCCTACTTCTTCGGACCCGGCTGCGAGCCCGGCATCAGGGAAGCGCTGCGGGTGCTCGTGCCGGGCGGGTGCCTGCTCGTCGTGGACCTCGACGCGACGGCCGGTCACTACGGGGAGTGGATGCGCGCGGACCTGCCCCGGTACGATCCCGTGGCAGTGGAGGCGTTCTTCGAACGCCAGGGTTTCGAGCTCGCGCGCATCGACACCGAGTGGGTTTTCGGCTCGCGGGCGGACCTCGAGGCAGTCCTTGGCATCGAGTTCAGCCCGAGAGTGGCGAGCCGCGCGCGGCAGCAGGTCGTCGGCACATGCCTGCCCGTGCGGTACCGGGTCCATTGCCTCCGCAAGCCGAGGATCGGCAGCGGCGGGGCGTAGCAGGACCGGGCCGCGCCGGGCGGGCACGGCCGTCGAGAGCCAAGGGCGATGCGACTAGTTCATGCCCTTTCGTGCCTGTCGCCGCAACTGCACGATCCTGATGCCGCCGATGGTCGCGGTGATCAGCACGCCGAGGATCGCGGCGCCGAGCAGAGCCACGCCAACCGGCATGTCCATCTGCCACACCAGGATGTGGATGGTCTGCGTCTCGAGGTTCTGCAGGATGAACACCAGCAGGATGATCAGCAGCGCCGCGCCGATGATCAGTGCGGTCCACCACGAGCCTGCGCGGGTATGCGGCAGGTTCTGCTTGGCGTGCTTGCCTTGCTTCTCCGGCTTCCCGTGCTTCCCCGGGGACGGTGCCGAGGCAGCCGTGCTCGATTCGGGAGACGTCGTGGAGGAGGTGCCAGTCGTGCTCGACGTCGTCGCGTCAGGCGAGGCGGACTTGGAGCCGAAGCGGTGCGACGAGGGCTCCGCTGTCGGATCCTTGGAGCTGGAAACGGGTTCCTTCGGTGAGGGGTCCGTGGATTTGGATGCCATGTATTGATCATGGCTGATTTGGTGAACCGGCGCACTAGTTCGGACTTCACGGAGATCCGTGGGACACTGGTGCGGCCATGACTGCGAACATTCCTCTTGTCTTCACCGCGCCCCGCCGCGGGATACCACCGCGCCATTTTGCTGATCTTGATCCCGCCGATCGCAAGTCCGCTGTCACGGAGCTCGGACTGCCAGCCTTCCGGGCGGACCAGATCGCCCGCCACTACTACGGTCGCCTCGATGCTGATCCGCACGCGATGACGGACCTTCCCGCTGCTGCTCGCGCGACCGTAGCCGATGCGCTGTTCCCCCCGCTGCTCGAACCCGTCCGGCACCTGGCGTGCGATCGCGGAGAGACGCGCAAGACCTTGTGGAAGGCCCACGACGGCACCCTCCTCGAGAGCGTGCTCATGCGCTATCGCGATCGTGCCACGGTGTGCATCTCGAGCCAGGCCGGGTGCGGCATGGCCTGCCCGTTCTGCGCCACCGGCCAGGCGGGGCTTGATCGCAACCTCTCCACAGCCGAGATCGTCGACCAGGTCCGGGCCGCCGCGGCCGCGATGCGCGATGGCGAGGTCGGGGGCAGTCCCGGGCGGCTGTCCAACGTCGTGTTCATGGGCATGGGGGGACCGCTGGCGAACTACAAGCGCGTGCTCGCCGCGGTACGACGCATCACTGATCCTGCCCCGCGCGGGCTAGGGCTCTCCCAGCGCAACGTGACGGTCTCCACCGTCGGTCTGGCCCCGGCGATCCGCAAGCTCGCTGACGAGGGCCTCAGTGTCACCCTCGCCGTGTCGCTGCATACGCCGGACGATGAGCTGCGCGACACGCTCGTTCCGGTGAACAACCGCTGGTCGGTGGCCGAGGTGCTCGAAGCGGCCCGGTACTACGCCGACCAGACCGGCCGCCGCGTGTCGATCGAGTACGCCTTGATCCGCGATATCAACGATCAACCGTGGCGCGCGGACCTGCTGGGCAAGAAGCTCCACAAGGCGCTCGGCCAGTTCGTGCATGTCAACGTCATCCCGCTGAACCCGACGCCGGGCAGCAAGTGGGATGCGAGCCCGAAGGCCGCCGAGGCGGAGTTCGTGCGGCGCGTGCAAGCGCAGGGTGTGCCATGCACGGTGCGCGATACCCGCGGCCAGGAGATCGCGGCGGCTTGCGGGCAGCTCGCGGCGGAAGGCTGAAGCAGAGGTCTGGGCTGTTCGCGGCGGCTTGCGGGCAGCTCGCGGCGGCAGGCTGCGCTCTGGGCTGTTCGCCGTGGACGTGGATGGTCCTCGCCACCCAAGGGCATCTCCCGCCACCAATACGCATAGCTGCCACCGACATTTCAGTGGCAGCTATGTGAGATACGTGGGCCCGGCGCGCTTGGGGTGGCAGCTGCCCCTGGGCCCGCCCCTGGGCCCGCGCTACGGCCCGTCCCTGGGCCCGCGCTACGGCCCGCCCCTGGGCCCGCGCTACGGCCCGCACCAGGGCCCGCGCCACGGCCCGCAACTGGGTGCGGGCCACCACATTCTCTAGCGGCGCTTGGCCTTGCGCGAGTCGATGTTGTACTTGATGAGCAGGACGGCGATGGTGACGCCGGTGCCGAGGATGAAGGCATTCTCGATATTGCCCTCGTGGTTGCCGATGAGGTAGGCGAACACCATGATCGTGAAAATCCAGCCCACGGCCTGGAACGCGGCGGGGAACTCGCCGTGCCAGCCCCAGCCCACCGAGGGCTCGTCCTGCGGGTCGATCTTTGATCGCGCGACGGCGCGCTCGAGGCCTGGATCGATTTCTGTGCTGGCCACCGTGGTTCCTCCTGATCGCCTGAACGCTGACGCGGCCCGGGCCTGCCCCGGGTACGCGCGGTTCACTGAGCTTATCGTGACACATCGCGCGCGGGCGCATCCAGGAGGGGTTGCCAGAAGCCGGGCCGGCGCGGCGCGCGGCACCGCGCGGTGCAGGGCCCCGGCGCCATCGGCCACAATGACGGGGTGACCTCACCGACTCGTGTTCTTCTCCTTGGCAGCACTGGCTCGATCGGCACGCAGGCCCTGGAGGTGATCGCGGAGAACCCGGAGCGGTTCGAGGTGGTGGGCCTCGCGGCCGGGGGCGGCAACGTGGACCTGCTGCGGCGGCAGATCGCGGCGACGGGCGTCCCGGGGCATCGCGTCGCGGTGGCGTCAGTGGAGGCTGCGGAGGAGCTCGGCGTCGAGGGGGTGCTGCGCGGGGAGGCCGCGGCCACGGAGCTCGTGGAGTCCGTCGAGGCGGATGTCGTGCTGAACGCGCTAGTGGGCTCCCTGGGGCTGCGGCCGACCCTGGCGGCGCTGGCCACGGGCGCGCGGCTCGCCCTGGCGAACAAGGAATCCCTGGTAGCAGGCGGCTCGCTGGTGCTCGAGGCCGCGGCACCGGGGCAGATCGTGCCGGTGGACTCGGAGCATTCGGCGATGGCGCAGTGCTTGCGGTCGGGAGCGCGCGGCGAGGTGGACCGCATCGTGCTGACCGCGTCGGGCGGGCCGTTCCGCGGATGGCCGGCCGAGCGGCTCGAGCCTGTGACGCCGGAGCAAGCGGGGGCGCATCCGACGTGGTCGATGGGGCCGATGAATACGTTGAACTCGGCGACTCTGGTGAACAAGGGCCTGGAGCTGATCGAGACGCACCTGCTGTTCGGCGTGCCGTACGAGCAGATCGATGTGGTGGTGCATCCGCAGTCGATCGTGCATTCGATGGTGACGTTCGTCGATGGGTCCACGATCGCGCAAGCGAGCCCGCCGAGCATGCGCCTGCCGATCGCGCTGGCGCTGGGGTGGCCGGATCGGGTGGCGGGCGCGGCGCCGCGGCTGGATTTCGCGGAGGCGTCCTCGTGGACCTTCGAGCCGCTGGACGACGCGGTGTTCCCGGCGGTGCGGCTCGCGCGGGAGGCGGGGGTGGCCGGGGGCTGCTCGACGGCGGTGTACAACGCGGCGAACGAGGAGGCTGCTGCGGCGTTCCTCACTGCGGGCCTGCGTTTCCCCCGGATCGTCCGTATCGTTGAGGAGGTGCTCGCGGCCGCAGGCGAATGGTCGGTAGCGCCGTCGACGGTCGAGGATGTGCTCGCCGCGGAGGGCTGGGCCCGTGCCCGTGCCCGTGAGCTCATCGCCCAGGAGGATGAAGCCCGCTCATGATGTTTGCGTTTGGCGTGACCCTGTTCGCGCTCGGCATTGGCTTGTCGATCGCGCTGCACGAGTACGGCCATTTCCTCACCGCCAAGGCTTTCGGCATGAAGGTGCGCCGGTACTTCATCGGCTTCGGCCCGACGCTGTTCTCGTGGCGGCGCGGGGAGACGGAGTATGGGCTCAAGGCGATCCCTGCGGGTGGCTTCTGTGACATCGCGGGGATGACGGCTCTCGATGAGCTGGAGCCGGACGAGCATGAGCGAGCGATGTACAAGCAGGCCACCTGGAAGCGCCTGGTGGTGATGCTGGGCGGCCCGATGGGCAACTTCGTGTTCGGCTTCGTGCTGGTCGTGGTGCTCGCGGTGGGCTGGGGCCTGCCCAACCTGATGCTGTCGTCGAGCGCTGTCGTGGGCGACGTCGGCTGCGTGGCCGCGTCGCAGGAGCCTCCCCGGCAGGACGCGCAGGGCCGCTGGGTGCCCGGCGGTGTCTCGGACTGCGCCGGGACCGGCCCGGCCGAGGAGGCGGGCATCGAGCCGGGCGATCTGATCGTCGCGGTCGATGGGCAGCCCGTAGCGGATTTCGGTGAGCTCGTGCGCCTGGTGCAGCCTGCCGAGGGCGTCATCACGGTGACGGTCGAGCGTGGCGAGGAGCGCCTCGATTTCCCGGTACAGGTGGAGCCCGCGCAGCGCTACGTGATCGAGCCGGGGCAGTCCCTCGAGCAAGCGCGGCCGGAGACGGTCAGCGCCATCGGCGTGGGGGCCGGTCGCTTGGCCCCGCCCGAGCCGCTGGGCGTTCTTCCGGCGGTCCCCGCATCCGTCGCGTTCACCGGCGATATGGCGGTGCTCACGTGGGACGCGATGCTGCGGATCCCCGAGCGCATGCCCGCGGTGGTGCGGTCGATCATGGGGGAGGATCGCGACCCGGACACCCCGATCAGCGTGGTCGGCGCGAGCCGCATCGGTGGGGAGGTCGCGGAGCGCGGCCTGTGGGAAGTGTTCATCCTGCTGCTCGCGAGCCTCAACTTCTTCATCGGGCTGTTCAACCTGCTGCCCTTGCTGCCGCTCGATGGCGGGCACATCGCGGTGACCATCTATGAGTCGATCCGCAACCGCATCCGGCGCATGATGGGCAAGCCCAATGGCGCCCCGGTCGACTACACCAAGTTGTTGCCGATCACGTTCACGGTGATGCTCCTCGGCGGCGCGGTTATGCTGTTGACCATCACCGCCGACATCGTCAACCCGATCAGATTGTTCTAGTGGCACGCCCCGCTGCCACACTGGTGCCACGGCTTCAGGCACCCCAGGGGCGCGAGACGTTGAAGGAAGGTTTGTTGTGACAGGCACGAGCTCGGCCGGAACCACCAATGCGATCGGCCTCGGTATGCCAGCGGGACCGGTCGAGGTCCTTGCGCCCCGTCGCCGCACCCGGCAACTGATGGTCGGCTCGGTCGGCGTTGGCAGTGAGCACCCGGTCTCGGTGCAGTCGATGACCACCACCAAGACCCATGACGTGAACGCGACGCTGCAGCAGACCGCCGAGCTCACCGCGTCGGGCTGCGACATCGTGCGGGTGGCGTGCCCGCGCCAGGAGGACGCGGATGCGCTCGCCGAGATCGCGCGCAAGAGCCAGATCCCCGTGATCGCCGATATCCACTTCCAGCCGCGCTACATCTTCTCCGCGATCGAGGCGGGCTGCGCCGCGGTGCGGGTGAACCCCGGCAACATCAAGGAGTTCGACGGTCGCGTCAAGGAGGTGGCGAAGGCCGCTGGCGAGGCGGGCATCCCCATCCGCATCGGCGTGAACGCCGGCTCGCTCGATCCGCGCATCCTCGGCAAGTATGGCAAGGCCACCCCGGAGGCGCTCGTCGAGTCGGCGCTGTGGGAAGCGGGCCTGTTCGAGGAGCACGGCTTCGGCGACATCAAGATCTCCGTCAAGCACAATGATCCCGTCGTGATGGTGCGGGCCTACGAGCTGCTCGCCGAGCAATGCGACTACCCGCTGCATCTCGGCGTGACCGAGGCTGGCCCAGCGTTCCAGGGGACCATCAAGTCCGCCGTCGCGTTCGGCGCGCTGCTCTCGCGGGGCATCGGCGACACGATCCGGGTCTCGTTGTCCGCGCCTCCTGTCGAGGAGGTCAAGGTGGGCAACCAGATCCTGCAATCGCTGAACCTGCGCCCGCGCAAGCTCGAGATCGTCTCCTGCCCGTCGTGCGGGCGCGCCCAGGTCGATGTGTATTCGCTCGCCAACGAGGTCACCGCGGGCCTCGAGGGCATGGACATCCCGCTGCGGGTCGCGGTGATGGGCTGCGTGGTCAACGGGCCCGGCGAGGCGCGCGAGGCGGACCTCGGTGTCGCGTCCGGCAATGGCAAGGGCCAGATCTTCGTCAAGGGCAAGGTCATCAAGACGGTGCCCGAGGCGAAGATCGTGGAGACCCTGATCGAGGAGGCGATGCGCATCGCCGAGGAATTCGGGGAGACCGGCACCGGTGGACCGGTCGTCACGGTGAGCTGAGCCAGCCACCGGTGAGCCCAGGATCGCGGTCTGATCACGGACCTGGCACGGTCTCGTTCCTCTTTTTTCGTTCTTGCCCCCCAAACGGGGTACCGCTGACCCCCATTCTCGTGGCAATCTTGAGTTGTGCTGAAGTTGCTGGGCGCCCGTCCGCTGGGGTTGCGCGATACCCCAGCGGTGCTGCGCGCGCTCGACAACGACCCGATCGCGAGCTGCATGGTTGCCTCGCGCATCGAGGAGTTCGGCGTGGATCCGCGCTTCCTGCGGGGCGAGATGTGGAGCCGGGGCCGCCCCGAGGAGTCCCTCTGCTTCTCCGGCGTGAACCTCATTCCGCTGCGCGGCGACGACACCGACATGCGGTTCTTCGCGGATCGTGCTTGCCGGGGCCCCCGCATGTGTTCCTCGCTGGTGGGGCGCGCTGACCTGGTGCTGCCGCTGTGGGAGCAGCTCGAGAGCGAGTGGGGAGCGGCGCGCGAGATCCGCGACGAGCAGCCGATGCTCGCCTTGCCCGGGCCGCCGCGCTGCCAGTCCGATCCCTTCACCAGGCGCGCGCGCAAGGACGAGCTCGAGCCCTATCTCGATGCCGCGGTGAAGATGTTCATCGAGGAGGTCGGCGTGGACCCGCTCGCCCACGACGGGGGCCGCTCCTACCGCTATCGCATCGAGGGGCTGATCGAGTCAGGCCGGGCATGGGTGCGCTTCGAGGGCGACGAAGTGGTGTTCAAGGCCGAGATGGGCTCGATGTCGCAGCGGGTCGGCCAGATCCATGGGGTGTGGGTGCATCCCGATTACCGGGGTTGCGGCCTCGGTGCGGCGGGAACAGCAACGATCGCCCAGGCCATCGTGAAATCCGGGCGTACCGCGAGCCTCTATGTGAACAGCTACAACCGGGCCGCGCGCACGATGTACGCCAAGGTCGGCTTCCAGCAGGTCGCGACGTTCGCGACCGTCCTCGTCGATTAGCAGGCCCCCTGCTCCTCGCATCGGCACCGCCCGCCCATTACCCTCGTTAGCATGTCGACCCGCACTGCCCTGCAGCCTGGAACCCTCTCGCCGATCCGTGAGGTGCCCGCCTCGATCACTCGCCCGGAGTACGCGTGGCGCAAGACGGCGAAGGAAGGGCATGAGCCGTGGGTGCAGACGCCCGAGGTGATCGAGAACATGCGGGTCGCGGGGCGCATCGCTGCCGACGCGATCGTGGAGGCGGGCAAGCGCGTGGAGCCCGGCGTCACCACCGACACGCTCGACGCGGTGGTGCACGAGTACCTGTGCGATCACGGCGCCTACCCGTCGACGCTGGGCTACCGCGGATTCCAGAAGTCCTGCTGCACGTCACTCAACGAGGTGATCTGCCACGGCATCCCGGACTCGACGGTGATCGAGGACGGCGACATCGTCAAGATCGACGTGACCGCCTACATCGGCGATGTGCATGGCGATACCTGTGTGACTTTCCTTGCCGGCAATGTCTCCGAGGAGCATCGCCTGCTCGTCGAGCGCACCAAGGCGGCGCTGGACCGGGCGATCAAGGCGGTCAAGCCGGGGCGGCAGCTCAACGTCGTGGGGCGCGTCATCGAGTCCTACGCGAGCCGCTTCGGCTACGGGACGGTGCGCGCGTTCACCGGCCACGGGGTCGGCCCGACCTTCCACAACGGCCTAGTGGTGCTGCACTACGACGATCCCTCGGTGGAGACCGTGCTCGAGCCGGGCATGACGTTCACGATCGAGCCGATGATCAATCTCGGCGGCATCGACCATGAGATCTGGGATGACGGCTGGACGGTCGTGACCAAGGATCGCAAGTGGTCGGCGCAGTTCGAGCATTCGCTGGTGGTCACCGATACCGGGGCCGAGGTCCTGACCCTGCCGTCGGCGTGAGCCCCGCGCGTCCCGCGGGGGCGCTCCTTGTCGCTGGAACCACCTCCGACGCGGGCAAGAGCGTGATCGTGGCGGGGTTGTGCCGGGCCTGGGCGAGGCAGGGCGTATCGGTGGCGCCGTTCAAGGCGCAGAACATGTCGAACAACTCGTTCGTCACCCTCGATGGCGGCGAGATCGGCCGGGCGCAGGCGTTGCAGGCGCGGGCGTGCGGCCTCGAGCCGAGCACGCGGTTCAACCCCATCCTGCTCAAGCCGGGGTCCGATCGGCGCTCGCAGCTCGTCATCCATGGTCGTGCCGAGGGAACGGTGATGGCCGGTGACTACATCGCGCGCCGCTCCTGGTTGCGGGGCGTCGCGGCGGAGGCGCTGCGGGGCCTGCGCGAGGAGTTCGACATCGTGGTGTGCGAGGGCGCGGGCTCGCCGGCCGAGATGAACCTCCGCCATTCCGATGTGGCGAACATGGGCCTTGCCGAGGCGGCCGGCCTGCCGGTCGTGGTGGTGGGCGACATCGACCGGGGCGGCGTGCTGGCGCACTTCGTGGGCACGCTCGCGGTGCTCTCCGCCGCCGATCAGCAACGAGTGGCGGGCTTCATCGTCAATAAGTTCCGGGGTGATCCGGAGTTGCTGCGCCCGGGCCTCGAATGCGTGGCGGAGCTGACCGGGCGCCCGGTGCTGGGCACGGTTCCGTTCCTGCACGATGTGTGGCTCGATGCGGAGGATTCGCTGGCGAGCCCGGTCGGTCGAGTGGTCGGCCTGGCGGCCCCGCCGCTCGGCGACGCATGGCTATCGGTGGCGGCGATCCGGCTGCCGCGGGTGTCGAACGCGACCGATGTGGAGGCGCTGGCCTGCGAGCCGGGCGTGGTGGTGCGGTGGGTCGATGATCCCGGCTCGGTCCTGGCGGCGGACCTCGTGGTGCTGCCGGGCAGCAAGGCCACCGTCGATGACCTTCGCTGGTTGCGCGAGCGTGGCCTGGACCTGGCCTTGCGGTCGCGAGCGGAGGCGGGCGGCCCCTTGCTGGGCATATGCGGGGGATATCAGATGCTCGGCACGACGATCGTTGACCCGGTGGAGTCCGGTGCCGCGGGCCCGGTGGCGGGGCTGGCGCTGCTCGATGTCGTGACGGAGTTCGCGCCGGACAAGGTGCTCGAGCGTCCCGAGGGGCGCGGCAGCGCGGTGGGCGCGGGCATCGCTGTGCGCGGGTACGAGATCCATCATGGCCGGGTGACCCGCAATCGAGAAGCACCTTTGCTCGATACGGTTTCCGGGGGCGAGGGGAGCGCGCGCGAGGCCTTGTGGGGCACCCATTGGCATGGGTTGCTCGATAATGATCGGTTCCGCCGCGCGTTCCTCGAGGAGGTGGCGCGGCTGCGTGGCGCGCGGGGCTTCCGGGTCTCGCCCAGCACGTCGGTGGCCGGGGCGCGGGAGGCGCAGCTCGACGCTATCGCGGATGCGGTGGAGCAGGGGATCGGGCTGGCGCGGCTGGAGGCCGTGATGCGCTCGGGACGGGCTCCGGGCGCGGGGCCGGAATTGTTGCCGGTGCTCGAGGCGCGGCTGCGCGGTCGCTAGGCGGTGGGCGCGCCGCTGGGGGCGAGGTAGCGCGTGAGCAGATCGATCTGCTCGGCACGGAGGCTCTCGAGCGACGGCGGCCCGGCCATGATCGGCGCGGATACCAGCCAGGACTGGCAGAGCAGAAGGATGGTGTGCGCCCTCGCGGCGGCGTCACCGTCCCGGAGCGTGCCGGCGGCCTGTCCGTGGCGGATCATGCGCTCGAACACCGCGATGCCCCAGTTCTGGGTGCGCCCGCGGCGCTGGATGATGTAGGTGAGCATGATCTCGGGATCGACGTCCATGACCTTCGCGAACAGCGAGTTCTCACGGAGCGAGTCGGTGATGGCGAGGAGCTCGGTCGCTAGCTCGCGAGGTGCTCGAGCGGGATGGTGGCCCTCGGTGCCGAGGAGTTCCTCGATGCCGGGGAGGCTGGTCCATTCGCGGGTCATGACATCGCTCATGAGCCGACGCATGTCGTTCCATTTGCGGTAGATGGACATGCGGGACACACCTGCGCGCCGGGCAACGTCGGTCAGCGTCGTGCGCTTCCAGCCGACGGCGAGCACGCAGTCGCGAGCGGCGTCGAGGACGGCATCCTCGTTAATGGATCTGTGACGGCCGATCGACATATGTCACAACGTAACACACTCATCGGGACCGGGGTGGGCTATCCCAGCATCCGCTGCAGGAGTGATCCATGCCTCGTGCCGTTCCTGTCGACAGGAAGTGTCGCATCCCGCATCATCGACCGGTGAGCCCAGCCCAGCAGCGCCCATCCGAGCAGCGCCCAGTGAGCGGCCCCCGCGCCTTCCGCTTCCTTCTCAACCGCCAAGCTGGTGGTGGCTCGGCGGCCCGGGCAGCGGCGCCCGTGGCCCGGCGCCTGCGATCGGCGGGGGCCGAGGCCAGGATCACGCAGAGCGCGGGAGCGGAGCATTGCCGGGGGTTGATCCCTGGCGCGGTCGCGCGCGGCGAGATCATCGTCGCGGTGGGCGGGGATGGCATGGTGGGATCGCTCGCCGGTGCGGTCTCGGGCGCGGGCGGAACCCTCGGCATCGTGCCAGCGGGGCGTGGAAACGACCTTGCCCGGCAGCTCGGCATTCCGCGTGCCGCAGCTGCCAATGCCGACTGCTTGCTGCGTGGCCGGGCCACGCGCATCGATCTCATCGACGTGACCACTGCTCGCGGGGCAGACGTGGTCGCGGGAAGTGTCTATGCGGGGGTGGATTCCCTCGCCTCGGCACTGGTGGACCGAGCGCCACGCTTCATTCCCGCCGCGCTCCAGTACCACTATGCAGCGGTCCGGGCGCTCGCCTCGTTCCCGCCCCGCCAGTACATCGTCGACGTCGATGGTTCCTCCCATCGCTTCCGGGGCTTCACCACGGTCATCGCGAGCTCGGGCTTCTACGGCCGGGGCATGCACATCGCCCCCGATGCCGACCCCGCGGACGGGATGCTCGACATCGTGATGGTCTCGGCCGGATCGCGCGCGAGGCTGCTGCGCGCGCTGCCCCGGCTCTACCGGGGCGACCACGTAGCGCTTCCCGACGTCACTGTCCTCCGCGGTCGGGAGGTCGAGGTGCGCATCGAGGACCGTGGAGAGAAGCTGGAGGCATGGGGCGATGGCGATCGGCTCGGTCGGCTTCCGCTGCGCGCATCCGTGCGGCCCGCGGCTCTCGAAGTGCTCGTGCCGCGGGTCGCCCAGTGACGGCATCCGTGATCGGATCGGGCTAGATGGATGCTCGCCGGATCACCAGGCTGGTGAGCGCCGCGAGAACGAGGGCGGCGAGAGCGTAGCCGCCGAGCAGTTGCGCCTCCATCGGCGCGCTGTCGACGATGCTGGCCGCGCTGCGGGCAAGCGACGCCAGGCTCTCGATCGATCCGAGGATGCTGGCCGCCGCGAGCGTCCCGAGGATGACGACCCAGGCGCCGGTGCCTCCCCAGCGCGTGTGGATGGCGCCGAGCAGCAAGCCCAGGGACGCCACCGCGAGCAGCCCCAGGGGGATGATGGCGATCGCTGATGCGGGATGGACGGTGAGCTCGCCCGCGACGTCGAAGAAGGTGAAACCGAGCCACCAGCCGTCGGTCACGTGCTCGACGAGCGCGAGGAGCATGCACGCGCCAGTGAGCACGATGGCCAGGATGCTCGCGTGCACCAGGCTCGCGAGCAGGAAAGCGTGCCGGGTGAGGCCCAGGCCCAGCGCGAGCGGCAGGTACTGGGTCATCGACATGATCGCGGTCACGAAGACAAAGATGGCCAGGATGATCGGTGCGGAGCCAGTGAAGACCTCGCCCCGACCGCTGAAATAGGCGGCGATGGCGAGCTGGAGGAGGAAGATCGCCCCGGTGATCAACGCGATGATGATCAGGTTCCTGGGAAAGACCTGCCGGTAGAGCGCGAGCGCCTGCCGGGCGCGGGTGGCGCGGTTGATCGTTTGCATGGTGTTCTCCTCGGACATCGTCATGTTCCTTGGGTGAGGTGGGTGATCAGCTGCTGCAACGGCACGGGATCGAGGGCCACGCCGCGCCGCAGGGCCTCGGCGCGGAGGTGCTCGTCGGCTGCGATCGCGGCAACGATGCGCGATTGGCTGCCGAGCGTCTCGGTTCCCAGCACGGAGGCGTCGCCGATCAGTTCCCGCACCTGCTGGGTCTCCCCGGTGGCGCGCACCGCGCGGGAGCGCAGCTCGTCTGCCGTGGTATCGGCTATCACGCGACCGCGGTCAAGGATGAACACATGCTCGAGCAGCGGGGAGACCTCGTCGATGAGGTGGGTGGAGAGCAGGATCGTCCGGGGATGCAGCGCGTAGTCCTCGATGAGGCGATCGTGGAAGATCTGTCGCGAGGGCGCGTCGAGGCCGAGGGTGGGCTCGTCGAGCAGGGTGAGGGGCGCGCGGGAGGCGAGCCCGACGGTGATGGCAAGCGCGGATCGCATGCCGCGCGAGAGCTTCTTGGTCTTGCGTCGTAGCGGCAGGGCGAAGTCTTGGCAGAGTTGCTGGGCGAGCTGCTCGTTCCACGCGGGATGCAGTGCGGCGGCGCAGCGCAGCACGTGGTGGACGGTGAAGTCGTCGGGATACCGCTGGTCGTCCCGGATGAAGCTGATCGCGGCGACGGCAGTGTCATCCTCGAAGATCCTGGACCCATCGAGCGTGGCGCGGCCGGCGGTGGGGATCTGGTGGCCGGCGAGGATGCGCATGGCGGTGGTCTTGCCGGATCCATTGCGGCCGAGGAGCCCGTGGATGGTGCCGGGGCGCAGCGCGAGGTCCACGTCGTCGAGGGCGCGGAGGCGCCCGAAGCGCATGGTCACCCCGTGCAGCCCGGTGGGGGCTGGTGGGGAACTAGTGGGTTCAGTGGCGATCATCCTGGTCCTCCCTGTGGTCGAGCATGGTCCTGAGCTCCTCGGGCGCGATGCCGATGCGGCGTGCCTCGGCGAGGAGCGGCGCGATGTAGGCGCGGGCGAACTGCTCGCGGCGTTGCCCGCGGAGCCGGTCGCGGGCGCCGGGGGCGACGAACATTCCTATTCCCCGCTTCTTGTAGAGCACGCCGGTGGTGACGAGCTGATTGAGCCCCTTGGCGGCGGTGGCTGGGTTGATGTGATGGAAGGCAGCGAGCTCGTTGGTCGAGGGCGCTTGCTCCTCCTCGTTGAGCGAGCCATCGATGATCGAGCCCTCGACGAGCTCGGCCACCTGCTGGAAAAGGGGTTTTCCGTCGTCCATGGGCAAGCCTTCCGCGCTGCGCCAGGAGCCTCATTGGCTCACTGGTTCACTGGTTCACTACTTGTGCAACTAACCATAGATGTAACCTGGCGAAGGCGCAATGCCCTTTGCCCCATCGCCCCCTATGAGGGCTGCCGTGCTACGACCCCGGTGTGCGCCGTGCCCCACCCCGGCAATCGAGTGAGTTCGCACAACTGTGCAGGTCGCGACCATCCCATTCGCGTAACGTGCACGGCATGGAGATCGTCTCGAAGACAATGGGGGAGAACGACTACACGGCGCGATGCGGAGGGGACCAGCGCAACGCCGCCGTCCTCATCCTCGTCCCCGAGGGAGACGCTGCCGAGGATTACGACGAGTTGTGCGCCCGCCTGCACAATTCCGGCCTGCGCACCGCCACTGTTCCCGTAGCGACGACCACCCCCGACGCCGACATCCTCGGTCTCATTGACGCGCTGGGCCTCGGCTGGGTCCACGTCACTGGGATCCGTGCGGCCACCGTGGTCGCCTGGCAGTTCGCCGCCCACCACTTCGATCGCACGAGCAGCCTCATCGTGCTTGGCTCCGGCCACCCCGCTGCGGTGACCAGCCAGGACACGGCCATCGACGCCACCTGCCCGGCGATCGAGGTCGGCACCACCATCATCGCGACCAGCCCCCGCGAGCTCGCCCACGCGAAGGCGTCCGGCCAGCACATCCGCGGTGACCTCCGGATCGTCACGACCACCGATACCGCCGGTGCTGCCTCGGAGCTCGGCGTGCTCGCCACTGAGGTGGTGCTGCGCTCCAACCCCTGGTGACCGCGCGGCCCTGGGGCACCGCCTACCGGATGCGCGCCCCGAGCAAGGCGTTCTCCACCACCTCGGGCAGCGCGGGATGCACCCAGTACTGCCCGC
Organism: Lolliginicoccus lacisalsi; assembly: GCF_014841105.1. Lineage (GTDB taxonomy): Bacteria > Actinomycetota > Actinomycetes > Mycobacteriales > Mycobacteriaceae > Lolliginicoccus > Lolliginicoccus lacisalsi. Next base: position 668,535 of record NZ_JACYWE010000001.1, on the reverse strand, counting down.
GCGCCATTTCCGCGGCGCTGATCCCGAAGGTCATCGCCTGGACGACCTGCTGGATCAGCGCCGTCGCGTGGGCGCCCAGCAGGTGCGCTCCCACGATCAGCCCGGTTGGTCGATCCACGATGACCTTGCAGAACCCCTCCGGATCATCCATCGCCCACCCATAGGCGACATCCTTGTAATCGAACACCGACTCCACGACGTCGAGCCCCGCCTCGCTCGCCATCTCGCTGGTCAGTCCCACCGTCGCGATCTGGGGGGCGGTGAAGACGCCCGAGGGCACCACCCGGTGATCGGTCTTGATCAGTTCCCCCGGATGCAGCAGGTTGTGCTGCACCACGCGCGCCTCGTGGTTGGCCACATGCTTGAGCATCCACGGCGAGCACACGTCGCCGAGAGCCCACACCCCATCCGCGCTGGTGCGCTGGTGCGCGTCGACGACGATCCGCCCGTCCTCCTCCACGCGCACCGAGGTGTTGCCGAGGCCGAGCTCGCCGGTATCGGGGGCTCGGCCGGTAGCCGCGAGCAGCGCCGCGCACTCGAGGACATCGCCGGTGGACAAGGTGACGCGAGCGCCTCCCGGTGATTCCTCCACCGCGGTGACCTCGGTGTTCAGTCGCACCTTCCACTGCTTGCTGGCGAGCGCGGTGAAGCGCTGCGAGATCTCCCCATCGTGGTGGCGCAGCAGGGCGGGACCACGCTCGACGAGGGTGACCTCCACCCCGAGCTCGGAGAACACATGCGCGAACTCCGCGGCGATGAAGCCACCGCCCACGATCACCAGCCGGTCTGGCAGCTGCGGGATCCGCATGATGTCATCGGAGGTGTAGACGGGCACCCGACCGCTCGCCACGGCGTCGAAGCTGGAGAACTGGTCCGGGATCGTGGGGCGCGAGCCGGTGGCGATGACGATCTGATCAGCGCTGATCCGTTGCCCTCCAGTGCTGGGTGCGCCGGTGCCGCCGGGTGCTCCCTCGTCATCGGTGGGGGCGAGCTCGAGCACATGATCCTCGATGAACCGCGCGCGCGTGGAGTACACCGTGACGTTCGGGTTGTCCTCGCGGAACTGCTTGGCGGCGGCCACGTTGGCATCGATGCGCGAGAAGATGCGATCCACGATCGCCGGCCAGTCCACCGAGTCCAGCCGCGCGGTGATGCCGAAGCGCGCGGCCTCGCGGATATGGGCGGCCACGTCCGCCGTGTAGACGAACATCTTGGTGGGGATGCATCCGACGTTCAGGCACGTCCCACCGAACTTGTTCGCCTCGATGATCGCGACCTTCTTGCTCGCGAACTTGCGATTGACGATCATGTTGCCGGACCCGGCCCCGATGATCACGATGTCGTAGTGCTCCACTGCCGAACCTCCACTGCCGAACCGCCGGTCCGTGCGCCCCCGGTCAGCGCGCCGGCGCGTCGCTCGTTTCCCTGGTCCCCGACGCCGGCTCCTCGGCTCCCCGCTCGCGGGCATCCTGGCTGGCTAGCCACTCGAGGAAGATTTCGAGCTCGCGCAATGCTTCCGACAAAGCAGGCTCGTTGGAGAGGAACACATCGTGCCGCGCCCCCGTGATCGGCACCACGCTCACCCTGTTGCCCACGCAGCCCGACCACTTTGCTATCTGGCGCACGTCGAGCACGCAGTCCACGGTATCGATCTCGGGCTGGTAGTGGGGGGAGAACCACGTCCGGTCCGAGCGCAGGATCAACGACGGCACGCCGGTCTCGAGGCCCCGGTGCAGCTGCAGGTGGCCCCGCCGGACCGCCCGGAGCCACCCGAACCGTGCCGCGTAGCCGCCGTAGGGCTTCCACTCGGTGTCGAACTCCCACTGGCCGTGCCGCTCCCGGTGCAGGCTCGTCCCGTAGCCGTCGAACTTAGCGTCCTGGGCGATGCGCAGCGGTTGCACGCGTCCCACGGCATCGATGGCGGCAGTGCCGACGCTGCGCAGCCACCAGGAGCCCTGCATGTCGAACCAGGGGCTATTGAGCACCATGCCGATGATGCCCCGGCTGCTCGTCCCGCCTTCGGTCTGCTCGAGCCGATCCAGCCACAGGGGCACGATCAGCCCGCCCGTGGAGTGGGCGGAGACGACGATGCGATCCCCGGCCCCGGCGAGGAGCTCGGCCCGCATGATGTCGATCGCCGCGCCGAGCTCCTCGTCGTAGACCGCGAGATCGGTCACAAAATGCGGAGTGAGGCCGGCGCGCTGAGAACGCCCGCACTTGCGCAGATCGATGGCATAGAACGCGTGGCCCGCAGCGGCGAACGCCTCCGCGAGGTGCCGCTGGAAGAAGTAGTCCGAGTATCCATGCACATACAGGGCAGCGCTGTGAGCAGCGGGGAAGCGACCATCCGGCGGCACATGGCGCACCAGGGTGGCGACGATCTCGCCCTCGCCATCCGGGTCCGTGCCCAGCTCGATGGTGCACTGCTCGAAGTCATCCCCGAGGATGTCCGCGGTCCATGTGGTCACGAAAACACCCTATCGCGCATACTGCTAGAAGATGGATGAGGCAGGATGGAACACACCGCACGCGGACCTGCGCGGACGGTGACAGCATCACGTCCCCGCGCCCGCTAGGGTCTAGGGGAGGTTGATGGGTGCCGAACGACCGGACAAGAAAGTTGAGTCCAGTGCCAGAACAAGATGCGCATGACCGGAGCAACGCTTCGAGCCGCGGCAGCACCGAGCAATCGGTCGATGTCGCCCTGATCGGTGCAGGAATCATGAGCGCCACGCTCGGATCCCTGCTCACCGAGCTCGAGCCCGACTGGACCGTCTCGTTGTTCGAGCGGCTCGACGCCGCCGCCGCCGAGAGCAGCGATCCCTGGAACAACGCCGGGACGGGCCACTCCGCGCTGTGCGAGCTGAACTACACGCCGCAGAACCCCGACGGCAGCGTCAGCATCGACAAGGCGATCGAAATCAACGAGCGCTTCCAGGTATCGCGCCAGTACTGGGCCTACGCGGTGGAGAAGGGCATCCTCGGCAACCCCTCCCGGTTCATCAACCCGGTGCCGCACATCAGCTTCGTGCACGGCGAGGACAACGTGAAGTACCTGCGCAAGCGGTACGACGCGCTCGCCGCCGAGACCCTCTTCGAGGGCATCCAGTACACGCAGGACCGCAGCACGTTCTCCGAGTGGCTGCCATTGATGGCGAGCAAGCGTGATTTCAGCGACCCGATCGCTCTCAACCGCTTCGACCTCGGTACCGACGTTGACTTCGGCGCGCTGACCCGGCAATTGCTCACCCACCTTGGTGCATTCGGCTACGACGTGCGGTTCGGGCACGAGGTCGCCAACATCACCAAGCAGAGCGACGGCCGCTGGAAGCTCAAGGTGCGCAACGTGCGCACCGGCGCCAAGCGCACCGTCATCGCCCGGTTCGTCTTCGTAGGTGCCGGCGGTGGCGCGCTGCCCCTGCTGCAGAAGTCGGGCATCAAGGAGATCAAGGGCTTCGGCGGGTTCCCCATCAGCGGCCAGTTCCTGCGCTGCACCAATCCCGACCTGATCAAGCAGCACGAGGCCAAGGTCTACGGCAAGGCTGCCGTGGGCGCGCCCCCCATGTCCGTCCCGCACCTCGATACCCGCGTCATCGCCGGGGAGCGCGGCCTCCTCTTTGGCCCCTACGCGGGCTGGACGCCCAAGTTCCTCAAGGAAGGCCATCTGACCGATCTCTTCCTCTCGGTCAAGCCCGGCAACATCTTCCAGATGATGAGCGTCGGCATCCACGAGATGGGACTCACCAAGTACCTCATCGAGCAGGTCGTGCAGTCCGACCAGACCCGCATCGACGCCCTCTCGGAGTTCATCCCCGACGCTGACGGCAAGGACTGGGACCTCATCACCGCCGGGCAGCGCGTGCAGACGATCCGCACGGGCAAGGACACCAAGGGAACGCTGGAGTTCGGTACCGCCATCGTGGCGGCCGAGGACGGTTCCATCGCGGGCCTGCTGGGTGCATCGCCCGGCGCGTCCACCTGTGTCTCCGCGATGCTCGAGGTGCTCGAGCGGTGCTTCACCTCGCGCTACAAGACGTGGGAGAAGGACCTTCAGCGCATGATCCCGTCTGCTGGACGGCAGCTCAACACCGAGCCCGCGCTCTACCAGGAGCTGTGGGACTGGACCAACAGCGTGCTCAAGCTCGCCCCCGAGCCTGCCCCCGCTGCGGAGGCTGCGCCCGTGGAGGTCTCCAGCGCCGACGATGCCGCGGCAGAGGATGCGGGCACCCCGAGCGATGCCACCGCGCGAACGGCCGGGGAAGCCGCCAGCGAATCGTGATCCAGGGCCGCCCCGGCGAACCGGGCGAGATCCCCGGCTACCCGTTCAGCGCGATCGTCGGCCAGGACCAGCTTCGCCTCGCGCTCGTGCTGTGCGCCATCAACCCCGCCATCGGCGGGGTCCTGGTGCGTGGCGAGAAGGGCACCGCCAAGTCCACGATCGTCCGTGCTCTCGCTCGGCTCCTGCCGAGCCCGCTCGGGAGCACGGACCAGCACCGTGCCCCGCTGGTGGAATTGCCCATCGGCGCGACCGAGGACAGGGTCGTGGGCTCGATCGACCTCGAGCGCGTCCTGCGCGACAGCGAGCATGCCTTCCGGCCCGGGCTCCTCGCCCGCGCCCACGATGGCGTCCTGTACGTCGATGAGGTGAACCTGCTGCACGATCACCTCGTCGACGTGCTGCTCGACGCCGCCGCGATGGGGCGGGTGCATGTCGAGCGTGATGGGTTCTCCCACGCCTACCCTTCCCGGTTCGTGCTCGTGGGCACCATGAACCCCGAGGAGGGCGAGCTCCGCCCGCAGCTTCTCGACCGCTTCGGACTCGCCGTGGATGTGGCCGCCTCCCGCGATCTCGACATCCGCACGGCCGTCGTGGTGCGGCGGCTCGCGTACGAGCGCGACCCCCAGGCCTTTGCCGATGCCTATGCCGCGGAGGACGCGCAGCTCGCCGAGCGCATCAGGGAAGCCCGGGACGCCGTAACGGCGGTGCGCCTGCCCGAGCGCGAGATCCGGCGCATCGCCGCGATCTGCGCCCGGCTCGACGTGGATGGCATGCGCGCGGACCTCGTGATCGCTCGTGCCGCGGTTGCGCACGCCGCTTGGCGGGGCGGCGACACCGTTGTCGAGGACGACGTTCGCATCGCTGCGGAGCTCGCGCTGCCGCACCGGCGGCGCCGGGATCCGTTCGATGAGACAGGAATGAGCGAGGACGAGCTCGACGACGCGATCAGCGAGGCCCGGTCCGCGGCGGGCGACGAGGACGAGCCTGGAGAGGATCCCGGGCCCCAGGATCCCGGCTCCCAGGATCCCGGCCCCGGTGGCCCCGGGGAGCCCGATGGTGACGGGCCGCATGATGACGGCCCGGGCGGGGGAGAGGAACCATCACCGGAGCCGCCGAACGGGCCCAGTGGCAGCCCGCGGGAGCGGCAGGCCGGGGCGCCCGGCCCGGGATTCGTCGCGCCCCGCTTCGAGCTCCCAGGACGAGGCTCTGGCGCTGCGGGGCGCCGGTCCCGATCGATCTCCCCCCGCGGCCGCATCGTCCGGGACGCTCCCTTCACCGGCCACGGCATGCATGCCCCCGCCACGATCCGCGCCGCGGCGGCCGAGGTCCCGCGGCGGGGCGGGCTCGCCATCCGGCTCCAGGACATGCGCGGCGCGGCGCGCGAGGACCGCGAGGGCAACCTCGTCATCTTCGTGGTGGATGCATCGGGCTCGATGGCCGCGCGCGATCGGCTCTCCGCGGTGACCGGCGCAGTGCGGTCCCTTCTCCGTGACGCCTACCAGCGGCGCGACAAGGTCGCCGTGATCACCCTCCGGGGTCGCAGCGCCGACGTCGTGCTGCCTCCCACTAGCTCGACCGATGTCGCGGCCCGTCGCCTGCACGACCTCCGCACCGGGGGCCGTACCCCGCTCGCGGAGGGGCTCGTCGAGGCGCGCTCGCTCATCCAGCGCGAGCGCCGCCGGGACCCGGACCGGCGGGCACTCGTCGTGCTGCTGACCGATGGCCGCGCCACCGCGGGACCAGATCCCGTCGCACGCGCGAGATCCACCGCGCGCGGCATGGCCAGGGACGGCATCGCGTCGATCACGATTGATTGCGAGCACGGCATGGTCTCGCTCGGCCTTGCCGCTGAACTCGCCCACCACCTCCGGGGTGGATACGTACGGTTGAACGAGTTGTCCGCCAGTACTGTCTCCGGAGTGGTCCGCGCAGCGCGCGGGCCCGGGGCCGCCGCGGCGTAGCTGCCCCGGGAGGCGGGCGAGGACGGTCGGCATTCGGACGTGGCGCGGCACCGAGGAGGAAGGGAACACGATGCCCAAGGGCGTACCGGAGCGGGGCTCGATCCCCGACGATGGCCTGACTACCCGGCAGCGCCGCCAGCAACCGGTGCTCGCCATCCACACCGGCACGGGAAAGGGCAAGTCCACCGCCGCCTTCGGCATGGCGATGCGGGCCTGGAACCAGGGCTTCGATATCGGTGTCTTCCAGTTCGTCAAGAGCGCCAAGTGGCGGGTGGGCGAGGAGACCGCGCTGCGGGCGCTCGGCGACGCCCACCTCGCCAGTGGCATCGGCGGCCCCGTCGAGTGGCACAAGATGGGCGAGGGCTGGTCGTGGATCCGCAAGCATGGGGATGATGCGGATCATGCAGAGGCAGCGCGCGAGGGCTGGGCGGAGATCGCCCGCCGGCTTGCCAGCGAGCGGCACCGCTTCTACCTGCTCGATGAGTTCACCTATCCGCTCAAGTGGGGCTGGATCGAAGTCAGCGAGGTGGTCGAGGCATTGCGCGCGCGGCCCGGCAACCAGCATGTGGTCATCACCGGGCGCGACGCGCCCCCGGAGCTCATCGCCGCCGCCGACCTGGTCACGGAGATGACCAAGATCAAGCACCCCATGGACGCGGGGCGCAAGGGCCAGAGGGGCATCGAGTGGTGACAGTTCCGGCCGTGGTGCTTGCCGCCCCTGCCTCGGGAAGCGGCAAGACGACACTGGCCACCGGGATCATGGGCGCGCTCACGGATAGCGGCGCGCGGGTCGCCCCGTTCAAGGTGGGCCCCGACTACATCGACCCCGGCTACCACGGCCTCGCTACGGGGCGGGTCGGCCGGAACCTCGACGCTGTCCTTGCCCGCCCGGAGCTGATCGGCCCCCTCTACCAGCATGGTTCGCGCGGGTGTGACATCGCGATCATCGAGGGGGTCATGGGCCTCTTCGACGGCCGCATCGGCAGCGGCGAGCCCGCGACCGGCTCCACGGCGCACATCGCCGCGCTGCTCGGGGCGCCCGTGGTGCTCGTGGTGGATGTCCGGGGGCATAGCCAGAGCCTGGCCGCGCTGCTGCATGGCTTCGCCACGTTCGATCCGCGGGTGCGGATCGCCGGGGTGATCCTCAACCAGGTCGGCAGCGAGCGGCACGCGGAGGTCCTGCGGGAGGCGTGCGACCGGGCCGGGATGCCCGTGCTGGGGTGCGTGCCGCGGCTGGATGCCGCGACGGTCCGTTCCCGCCACCTCGGGCTGGTCACCGCGCGGGAAGGCGGCGCGGGCGCCATCGCCGCGCGGGATGCCATGGTCGCGCTGGCACGCGAGCACATCGATCTCGGCGCGATCCGCGTTCTCGCCCGGGCGAGCACCCGCGATGAGGCCTGGGATCCCTCGGCGGCCATCGCGCCAGCCCTCACCGGGCCAGCACCAGCATCCGCGCGGATAGCGGTGGCGGCGGGGCCGGCGTTCAGCTTCGTCTACGCCGAGCAGGACGAGTTGCTGCGGGCCGCGGGGGCCGAGCTCGTGCGCTTCGATCCGCTGACCGACCCCCTGCCGGCTGACTCCACGGCCCTGATCCTGCCCGGGGGGTTTCCCGAGGAGCACGCGGGCGCGCTCGCGGAGAACACGGTGGTGCGCGCGCAGATCCGGGACGCCATCGAGCGGGGCATGCCCGTGCACGCGGAATGCGCGGGACTGGTCTATCTCGCTCGCGATCTCGACGGGCACGAGATGGTGGGCGCGCTCGACCTGCGCGCTCGGTTCGGGAATCGGCTCGTCCTCGGATACCGGGACGCGATCGCCCTCGCCCCGTCGGCGTCGTTCGAGGCCGGGGAGCGCATCACCGGGCACGAGTTCCACCGCACCAGCATCGATGCCGGCCCAGCCGCGGCCACAGCAGGGCATGCCGCCTGGGGCTGGCGCGCCCACGACGGCACCGCGGCGCGCGAGGGCCTGGTCCATCGCGGGGTGCACGCTTCCTACCTGCATACCCATCCCGTGGCGCGGCCCGCGGCGGTGGCGCGGTTCGTCCAGCGGGCCGCCGCGAGGGCGGGGGCGGCGGCGTGATCGTGACCGCGGGGCTGGGGATCTCCTCCCGGGCAAGCCATCTCGACGTGCTGGACATGCTGGCCGAGCTCGCGCGGGCAGCCGGGGTCCTGACGTTCGTGGGGGTGGGGACGCTGGAGAGCAAGTCCGCGGTGCCCGCGCTCGTGCGTGGGGTGGAGTCGTTCGCGCCGATCCGCATCGAGGGGTTCGCGCCCGCCGAGCTCACCGTGATCCCGGTCGAGGCGCCAAGCCGTCGGCTCGAGGCCACGGTGGGCACAGGGAGCGTGGCGGAGGCCGCGGCGATCTGCGCGGCACAGCGGCTGACCAGGGCGGCGCGTCGTGCCGAGGACGGGCCTGTGCCGCGCCCGGCACCGGTGCGCGGCGGGCCCGTGCCGGGCGCCGCCGCGGCGATCGACATGCTGGTGCCCAAGCTCGTGGGGCGGTTTGTCACGGGCGCGGTGGCGCGGGCCACGTGGGCCGACTGCCCGCAGGGCGGCCAGGCCATTGGTGCCGCCGGCATGGCCAGGTACTAGGCTTTGGCAGGTTCGCCGCCGCCGGCGCGGGTGGCACAGTGAGTGAGGAGCAGCAACGGTGAGCGATAGCACGTCGGAGGGCCGCGAGCACGCGTCCGTCCAGGCCCCCTACCTGGCAGGGCTCGATCTCGCCGGCCGCAAGGTCGTCGTGGTCGGCGGCGGGTCGGTCGCCCAGCGCAGGCTGCCGCTGCTGGTCGCATCGGGCGCGCTCGTGGAGGTAGTGACGATCGCGGCCACCGCGGCGGTCGAGGGCATGGCCGCCAGCGGGCAGATCCAGCTCGAGCTGCGCGCCTACCAGCCTGGCGACCTCTCCGGCGCGTGGTACGCGATCGCCTGCACCGATGACCCGGAGACCAATGCCGCCATCGTCGCCGAGGCCGAGTCGCAGCGCGTGTTCTGCGTGCGCGCGGACGTGGCGCGAAAGGGCACCGCGGTCACTCCCGCGTCGATGGCCTATGACGGGCTGACCGTCGGGGTCATCGCGGGCGGGGATCACCGGCGATCGGCCGCCATCCGCAACGCCATCCGTGATGCCCTGCAGACTGGCGCGGTCGATGATCACGATGCCCGCTCGAGCTCCTATACGGGCGTGGCGCTCGTCGGAGGGGGGCCCGGCGACCCGGACTTGATCACGGTGCGCGGCCGCCGCTTGCTCGCGCATGCCGACGTCGTCGTGGCCGACCGGCTCGCCCCGCCCGAGCTGCTCGCGGAGCTCGCCCCGTCGGTGGAGGTCATCGATGCATCGAAGATCCCCTACGGCAGGTCGATGGCCCAGGAGGCGATCAACGACACCCTCATCGATCGTGCCCGCGCCGGCAAGTTCGTGGTGCGCCTGAAGGGCGGGGACCCCTACCTGTTCGGCCGCGGATTCGAGGAGCTCCTCGCGTGCGTGGAGGCCGGGGTGCCCGTGACGATGGTCCCGGGGATCTCCTCGGCGTTCGCCGTGCCCGCCGCGGCGGGGGTGCCGATCACCCATCGCGGGGTAGCGCACGAGGTCGTGATCGTCAGCGGACATGTTGCGCCCGGCCATCCCCAGTCGCTGACGGACTGGTCGGCGCTCGCCCGGCTGCGGGGCACAATCGTGCTGCTGATGGGGGTCGAGCGCATCGAGCAGTTCGCGGGCGCGCTGCTCGAGGGCGGGCGGGAGCCCGCGACGCCCGTGACGGTCGTGCAGGAGGGAACCACGCGGGGGCAGCGGATCGTGCGCAGCGACCTCGCGAACGTTGCGGCAGCGGTGGCCGAGAACGGGATCCGCCCGCCCGCGATCATCGTGTTTGGCGATGTGGCGGGAATCGCACCGGGCATTTGATGAAACGAATTACGTATTGGTTGACGATAGGTAACGAAAGGTTCGATTGACGACGCAAAGGAGCGCGGACCGTGAGCATCGACATCGACGCGAGCAGTAAGCACGCGATGGCTAGCGACGGGCCGGGCTCACGATCGGTCGACCAGGAATCCGCGACACCAGCGGGATCGGGCGGAGGAACAACGCACGTGGCCCAAGACGGTGCAGCGACTCGGGTCCTCGGATGGGCCATCGTCGTGCTCAGCGCTCTGCAATTGATGGTGGTCCTCGACGGCACCGTCGTCAATCTCGCTCTCGCCCGCTTGCAGAACGATCTCGCCCTCACCGACAGTGGCCGGACCTGGGTCATCACGAGCTATGCGCTCGCGTTCGGCGGCCTGATGCTGCTCGGCGGCCGCCTCGGCGACACGTTCGGCCGCAAGCGCATGTTCATGGCTGGTGTTGCCGCGTTCACCACGGCCTCGCTCATCGCTGGCCTCGCCACCACCGACATGGTGCTCATCCTCGCCCGTGTCCTCCAGGGCGCCGGGGCCGCAGTGGCCTCGCCCACCGCGTTCGCGCTGGTCGCCACTACCTTCGCCGCCGGTCCCGTGCGCAACCAGGCGTTCGCGATCTTTGCCATGATGACCGCGCTCGGCTCCGTATCCGGCCTCTTGCTCGGCGGTGTGCTCACCGAGATCTCGTGGCGCTGGATCTTCCTCGTCAACATCCCCGTCGGCCTGCTCATCCTCGTCATGGCCCGCACCGCGCTGCCGGAGTCGCAGGGCCCGCGCCGCAGCCTCGATGTGCCCGGCGCGGTGCTCGGCACCCTCGGCGCGACAGCCCTCGTCTATGGGCTGACCCAGGGCGCCGAGGCCGGCTGGGACCACGCCAGCGTCATCGTTGCCCTCTCGGTCGGGCTCGTGCTGCTCGGCGTGTTCCTCCTCGTAGAGCGCGGTGCCGAGAATCCCCTGCTGCCCTTTGTGCTCTTCCGCGACCGCGACCGCGTCGTCACGTTCGCCGCGATCGCCATCGCGGGCTCCATCACCATGTGCATGGCAGTGTTCGTGGCCCTGTTCGTCCAGGAGATCATCGGCTTCAGCCCGCTGGAGGCGGGGCTGTCCTTCTTGCCGTTCGCCGTGGCGCTCGGCATCGCCGCGCAAGCCTCGGCGACTCTCGCGGTGCGCTACCAGCCTCGCTGGCTCGTTGCCTCGGGCGGCGTCCTCATGGCCGTCGGGCTCGGGCTCGCTTCCCGCATGGACGAGCAATCCACCTACGCCGCGAACCTGCTTCCGGCGATCGTCATCGTCGGCGCGGGCGTGGGCATGGCCGTGGTGCCGCTGACGTTGTGCGCCGTGGCCGGGGTCCCCTCGAGCGAGATCGGCCCGCTCACCGCGATCGCCCTGGTCGCGCAGACCCTCGGCGGCGCGCTGGGCCTCGCAGTGGTCGGCGCGATCGCCACCTCGCGCACCCTGTACCTCGGCGGCATCAGCGGGCCCGTCGACGAGATGACCGCCAACCAGGTCACTGCCCTCGGCGATGGCTACATGTTCGCGATCGGCACCACGGCCGGCCTCGCCGTGCTGCTGACCCTCCTCGTTGGCCTGTGGATGCGCTTCACCCCGCGGCAGGTCGCGCAGGCGCGTGCGGCCCAGGACGCGGCCACCCTCTAGCCACGGGCTCGCTCCGGCCGCCCAGCGAACAGGACACGGGGCACCCACCACAGGTAGAAGACCATCCCGAGCAGCTCGACGAGCGACTGGGTGACGATCACGACCGCCACGATCTCGCCGCCCGGCAGGGCCAGCGCCACCGGCAGCACCACGAACGAGTTCCTCGTCCCCATGCTGAACGCCAGGGTGCGCCCCTGCTCGACGGGCAGCCTTGCCACTCGTGCCAGGCCCCGGGCGAGCAGCGAGGCCACGACGAGATAGGCGGCGAACACGGGTACCAGCACGGGCAGCAGGTGCACCACCTCGCCGACAGCATGGACCTGCGCTCCCGCTACGAGGAGCACGACGACCGCCAGCAAGGGGATGGGCAACCATGCGAGGCGGTCGCGCGCCCTGGCCCGGCCTGGCCGGGACTCGAACCAGCGCTCCGAGGCGATCGCCGCTGCCAGCGGCACGAGCACCACCGCGAGCGCTGGCAGCACATCGGGTGGGCTCATTGTCGCGGCCAGGCCCGGTCCCAGGATGATCCACAGGTACAGCGGCAGCAGCAGCAATTGCAGCACAAGGTTCAGCGGTGTCGCGGCGATCGCGCGCGGCACATCGCCCTGGCCGAGCTGGGTGAAAGCGATGAACCAATCCGTGCACGGCACGAGCAGCACGAGAAGTACCCCGAGCCGGATCGCGGGGTCGGCCGGCACGAGCTGCAGCAGCCCCCATGCCAGCGCCGGAACCAGGAGGAAGTTGCCGATGAGGACCGTAGCCACGAAGCGACGATCCCGCAGCGCATCGCGAACATGCAGCAGCGGCACCTGGGTGAACGTCACGTAGAGCAACAGCACGAGGAACGGCCAGATCAGCGCCTCGAAGTACCCCCCGGCGCGCGGCCACGTGCTTCCAGCGAGCAGGCCCAGCGCGATCGCGGCGAGGTATATCCAGGCTTGCCGGCGCTCCAGGGCCAGCCGGTCCACCACGAGCCACTTTCCCCGAGCACGATCCACGCCTCTAGACGACCAGCGTCACAGCGTGCTCGCCCGAGACCTCCGCGCGCATGCCCTGGCTGGTCGCTATCCGCGCGATGCCATGCGCGTCAGCGGGCTCCCGCGAGGCCACCGCGAGCGCCCTCGCCAGCAGGCCCTTGTAGTGCTTGTTGAAATGGCTCACCACCGTGCGGGATCCATCCGGACGCTCGCTCATCACGGTCACCGAGATCGCGCCCGGCACCGGCCCGAGCGCCGCATAGCCACCCGAGCGGAGATCGACGACGAGCCCCCGGCCCAGCCCCGCGATCTCCTCGCCGAGCACGGGCCGCCACAAGGCGCGCAGCGTGGGCTCGCCCGGGATCCGGGAGGCTGCGGAGAGCTTGTAGTAGGGGATCGGATCAGCAGCACCCACCGCGCCAAGCAGGGCAGACCCGATCATCAGGCGCTCCTCCGCGCGGCCTCGCTCGGACAACGACATCGCTCCCGCGTCGAGAGCATCAAAGAGCACCCCGGTGTAGCGCTCCAGCGCGGGCATCGTGGGGCTAGACCACAGCGCCGCGTTGCGTGCCACATCGTCGAGCTGCGTCGGTCCGAGCTTCAGTGCCGCCGCGCATTCCTCCGGTCTCGCGGCCAGCGCGACCACGGCATCGGCGATGTGCTGGCGGATCGGGCCGAGGGCGGGCAGCGCGAGCCTCGCGAGGTCGAGCGGGGCGCCGGGGCCGTCGAGGGACTTGGTCTCCGAGGGCGGGAGGATGATCAGCACGCAATACACCCTATCGGTGATGCGCGGCACGAGGGCCCCGCCAGGTGCGACGACCGTGATGGGCACGATAGTGTTGCATGCCGTGATCACCCGACTTTCTCATCTGTTCCTCCGCACGCTGCGCGAGGATCCCGCTGACGCCGAGGTCCCGAGCCACAAGCTGCTCGTTCGCGCCGGATACATCCGGCGCGTCGCCCCGGGCATCTATTCCTGGCTGCCGCTGGGCCTGCGGGTGCTGCGCGAGGTCGAGCGCGTGGTGCGGGAGGAGATGGACGCGATCGGCGCGCAGGAGATCTCGTTGCCCGCGCTGATCCCGCGGGAGCCCTACGAGGCCACCGGGCGCTGGACCGAGTACGGCGATGGGCTGTTCCGCCTCAAGGACCGCAAGAACGCCGACTATCTCCTCGGCCCCACCCATGAGGAGCTCTTCGCCCTCACCGTCAAGGGCGAGTACAGCTCGTACAAGGATCTGCCCGTCATCCTGTACCAGGTGCAGAACAAGTACCGCGACGAGGAGCGCCCGCGCGCGGGCATCCTGCGTGGCCGCGAGTTCATCATGAAGGATTCCTACTCCTTCGACGTCACCGATGAGGGGCTCGCGGAGTCCTACCAGCGGCATCGTGCCGCCTACCAGCGCATCTTCGACCGGCTCGGCCTGCGGTACGTCATCGTCACCGCGACGTCCGGCGCGATGGGCGGTAGCGCCTCCGAGGAGTTCCTCGCCGAGAGCACCATCGGTGAGGACACCTACGTCCGCAGCCCCGAGACCGGCTACGCCGCCAACGTCGAGGCCGTCACCACCCCGGCGCCCGAGCCCTTGCCGATCGACGGCCTCCCCGAGGCGACGGTGTTCGACACCCCCGGCACTCCCACCATCGCGACGCTCGTCGATTGGGCCAACTCGCGCGAGGAGGTGGTCGAGCGCCTGGGGCGCCCCGTCACCGCCGCCGACACCCTCAAGAACGTCCTCGTCAAGACCCGTTTGCCGGGCAAGGAGTGGGAGCTGCTCGCCGTGGGTATTCCCGGTGACCGCGACGTCGACGAGAAGCGCCTCGAGGCGTCGCTCGCGCCGGCCGAGTTCGCCATGCTCGACGACACCGACTTCGCCGCGCGGCCATTCCTGGTGAAGGGCTACATCGGGCCGCGGGCCCTGCGGGACAACAAGGTCCGGTATCTCCTCGACCCCCGGGTCGTGCCGGGCACGCGGTGGATCACCGGCGCCGACGCCCCCGGCAAACACGTCGTGGACCTTGTCGCTGGCCGGGACTTCGAGGCCGACGGCACCATCGAGGCCGCCGAGGTCCGTGATGGTGATCCCTCGCCCGACGGCGAGGGCACGCTGGTCGCGGCGCGCGGCATCGAGATCGGGCACATCTTCCAGCTCGGTCGCAAGTACACCAACGCTTTTGATCTCGACGTGCTCGACGTCAACGGCAAGCCCGCGCGCGTCACCATGGGCTCCTACGGCATCGGCGTCTCGCGCCTCGTGGCCGTCATCGCCGAGCAGATGCACGACGACAAGGGCCTGCGCTGGCCCGCCGAGGCCACGCCAGCCGATGTGCACGTGGTGATCGCCAACAAGGACGAGCAAGCCCGGACGGGTGCCGAGTCGATCGCCGCGCAGCTCGATGACGCGGGGCTGCGGGTCATCCTCGACGACCGCAAGGCATCGCCCGGTGTCAAGTTCAAGGACGCCGAGCTGATCGGCGTCCCCACCATCGTCGTGGTGGGCCGCGGCTGGGCGAACGGCGTGGTGGAGATCCGCGACCGCGTCACTGGCGAGGCTCGCGAGGTGCCCGCCGGTACCGTGGTCGAGGAACTGGCCTGACCGAAGAAGCATTATCCCCGCACCTTGGTTGCCTGCGCCCAGGTGCGGGGATGCCCGTCCACAAGGCATGATCGGCATATGGTGTCCGCGAACCACCCCTTGGGCCTGCCCGCCGATGTCGACGCTGTCGAGCACTTGATAACCGAGCTCGTCGTCACGCCCGATGAGCGCGCCGAGCACGCTGCCCGTCGAGCGATGGATGCGGGCCTGCCCCCGATCGAGGTCGCGCCGAACCACGGCAAGCTGCTTCACCTGCTCGTGGCCATGAGCGGTGCCCGCCGCGTGCTCGAGATCGGCACCCTCGCCGGCTACAGCACCATCTGGATGGCATCCGCGCTGCCACCGGGCGGCAAGCTGGTCACCATCGACAACGAGCCACGCCACGCCAGGATCGCCGCCGAGAACATCGCGGAGGCTGGCCTCAGCGATGCCGTGGACCTACGCATCGGCGACGCGACGACCATCCTCGAGGAGCTAGCGCGATCGGCGCCGACCGCTGATTCGTTCGACTTCGTGTTCATCGACGCGGACAAGGAGAACATCCCCGAGTACCTCCGCCTCGCGCTCTCGCTCTGCGGCGACGGCGCGGTCGTGGTGCTCGACAACGCGGTGTGGCACGGTGCCATCGTCGACGCCGCGGACCACGCGGCACAGGGCATCCGCGCGGGCCTCGAGCTCCTCGGTTCCGAGCCCCGGTTCGATGCCACCGTCATCCAGACAGTCGGCACGAAGGGCTGGGATGGCTTCGCGATCGCCCGCGTCCGCTCCGCCCGGCGTCAGGGCGAGCCGGGAAATGGCTCCGTGGCGGGCTGATCGCCCAGCGCGATCCTCCAGGAGGCCGCGGTCCGCGCGCACTCGGACAGCGCATCGATGGCAGCCTCCCGCACGGTCCGCGCGGTGGCGCGCACGATCACCGCGTGCCACGCCCTCGCGCAATCATCCTCGATGATGGCCGCGACCCGGAGCGCGGACGCCGAGGAATCGATGTCCGCGGGAGGCTCGTAGGCCGGGGCAGCGATCACCGGGGCCATTCCGCGGGTGGCCAGCAGCTCGGCCACCGCATCACGGCGAGCCCGGTGGACCGCCAGCGCGGCACCCACGCCCGCCCTCGCCGACGCGTCAGCGAACGCCTGGAGCATGCCATAGACGTACACCGCCGCATGCTCGCGGTCGAGGGCCCGGGCGAGCGCCGAGGCCTCGTCGAGGCTGGCCGGATCATTGCCCGGCCCGGGGCTGCCATGGGAGTCCCGGGCGTGGGGCCCGAGAGGGCGCAAGGGCGGCATCACGCACCTCCGAGAAGCTCGAGATGGGCCGCGCACGAGGCGCTGACCGAGGCCAGCAGGCCCGACCGGTGGCCGATCGCCCGGATGGCGGCCCGCCGCGTGGCCTCCACGGATTCCGCCAGCGCCGCGCGCACCTCATCGAGCCCCGCGGGGCTGCCCGGCATCAGCGCCGGAAGCTCGGCGAGCACCGCCTCCCGCTCCGCGTCGACGCTCGCCGGCGGCTCAGTGATGCTCCGGCCCGCCGCTCGCGCGATCTCGGTGCGCAGTGCTGCGGCGTGCTCCACGCGCTGCGCGGCCACGATCCCTAGTTCCTCGGCGCGATCGGGGGATGTCGCGGCGGCCGACCGGGCCAGGGCGGCATCCCGGGCCGCGGCCCCCGCATGCCGGTCGAGCATGTCCTCATCCGTCACCGAGGATCGCGGCGCGGTGGGAGCGGCACAGCCGACGAGGGCGAGCGTCGCGCCCGCGGCCACCGTTGCAGGCGGGACAGCGGCGAGCCACTGCCGTCGTGTCATGGACCTGCCGGGAATGCCCTCGGGGCGCGCGTGCGAGTTCACACCGGTCATCCTGCCATCCCTGGCGCGCTAAGCTAGAGCCTCGCGCGGCCACAGACGGCCGCGCGCTGCACCGCCGCGCAATCGAGATGAAGGGTTTGTTCATGCCAGTGCCATCCCGGGAAGACCTGGCCCGGATCGTGTCCCCCCTCGCGCGGGACCATGGCTGCGATCTCGAGGAGGTACGGGTCTCGCCAGCCGGCAACCGCAGCATGGTCACCGTGGTAGTCGATGCTGATCAGCCACCCGTGCTCGACGAGCTCGCTGGCCTGAGCCGCGAGGTGTCCGAGGCCTTCGACGCCGCTGATGTGTTCGGCGAGCTCGCCTACGTCCTGGAGATCACCTCTCCCGGAGTGGATCGCCCACTGACCCTGCCGCGCCACTGGCGGCGCGCACGTGGTCGGCTCGTGAAGGTGCGGGCGGCCGGCCGCTCCATCGAGGCGCGCGTTGGCGCTCTCGTCGGCGACGAGGACGACCCAGATGGCGTGATGCTCGTGGTCAGTGGCCCGGATGGACCCACCGCGCACGTGCTTGACCTCTCCGAGGTGTCCAGCGCGGGGGTGCAGGTGGAATTCTCGGCTCCGGATGCGCGGGCCGTCGCGCTCGCGCTCGGGGAAGCCGGGAGCACGAGCAATGAGGAGTCCCACAAGTGAACATTGATATCGCGGCATTGCGGGCGATCGAGAGCGACAAGGACATTCCTGTCGATACCGTGATCGAGGCCATCGAGAGCGCGCTGCTCACGGCCTACCGCCATACCGAGGGGCATCAGCCACACGCCCGGATCGATATCGACCGCAAGTCCGGCAAGGTCGCCGTGATGGCGTACGAGGAGGACGAGAACGGCAACCTCGTCGCGGAATGGGACGATACGCCCGAGGGGTTCGGGCGCGTCGCGGCGACCACGGCTCGACAGGTCATCCTGCAGCGCCTCCGTGATGCCGAGAACGATCGGACCTTCGGCGAGGTCTCCACGCACGAGGGCGAGATCGTGGGCGGCGTTGTCCAGCGCGATGCGCGGGCGAACGCGCGCGGCATGGTGATCGTCCGCATCGGCAGCGACCTCTCCACCACCGAGGGCGTCCTACCCACCGCGGAGCAGGTGCCGGGCGAGCGCTACGAGCACGGCGACCGGCTGAAGTGCTACGTCGTGGGAGTGGCCCGCGGCATGCGTGGCACCCAGATCACCCTCTCGCGCACCCATCCGAACCTGGTGCGCAAGCTCTTCGCGCTCGAGGTGCCCGAGATCGCCGATGGATCCGTGGAGATCGTCGCGGTCGCGCGCGAGGCAGGCCACCGCTCCAAGATCGCGGTCACGTCACACATCGCCGGGCTCAATGCCAAGGGCGCGTGCATCGGCACGATGGGCCAGCGGGTGCGCAACGTCATGAGCGAGCTCGGCCAGGAGAAGATCGACATCGTGGACTACGACGAGGATCCCGCGCGCTTCGTCGCCAATGCCCTCTCGCCGTCGCGGGTGCTGTCGGTCTCGGTCGTGGATCTCGCGACCCGCTCGGCCCGCGTGGTCGTGCCGGACTACCAGCTATCGCTGGCCATCGGCAAGGAGGGTCAGAATGCCAGGCTCGCGGCGCGCCTGACGGGCTGGCGCATCGATATCCGCAGCGACGCCGCTGCCGGTGATGACGCGTAGCTCGTGCTTGGCATCGACCCTGCGCGCTGCGGCGCTACCAGCACCGCGGCGGGGGAGGGCTAACGCCGGTGGCCCGCCGAACGATTCGCATTTAACGTATCGCGCATATAGCGCTACAATTGTGGGTGGTTCAACGTGAGCGACAGTTCGATCTTCCCGATGCCACTTCGCCCGGCCCACATGCCGGTGCGGACTTGCGTGGGTTGTCGGCGCCGCGCGTTCGCTGCTGATCTGTTGAGGATCGTGGCTCGGCAGGGCGATGAGCATCGCGCTTGCCTGGTCCCGGATCCACGCCGGGTCTTGCCTGGTCGGGGAGCATGGTTGCATCCCACCGCGCAATGCCTGGACAAGGCAGTCAAGCGGCGCGCGCTCGGGAAGGCTCTGCGGCGGCCGGGAAACGTGGACACCACGGAGCTTGATCGTTATGTACGGGATTCACCGCCACCCACGGGTGGTCGGCGGCCGACCTCAATGATCGGGCCCCGGGGCAGCGCCACCGGCAGTGATGAACCATGACAGCGCGACCTGCGAGAAGGGTAGGCACGAGCACACATGAGCAAGCAATGAAGTTCCCGCGATGAACAATCATCCGCGATAACCCGAGGTCGTGCGGCCTGTCACCGCTCGGCCTCATCAGTGAGGAGAGCAGTGCCAGGCAAGATCCGCGTGCACGAGCTAGCAAAAGAGCTCAGCGCATCAGGCCAGACGGTCACGAGCAAGGAGCTCTTGACCACGCTTAAGGAGCAAGGCGAGTTCGTCAAGTCAGCTTCTTCGACCGTCGAGGCCCCCGTAGCCCGCAGGATCCGCGAGCAGTATGCTTCCGGTTCCGGCGAGCGCAAGTCCGCCCAGGAAAAGCCCACCCAAGCGAAGCCTGCCCCCGGCAAGCCCGGAGCCCCCGCGGGCCCGCGCAAGGGAGGCCCCAAGCCCGGGCCAGCCCGGGCCGCAGCGCCGAAGCCCGGCGCTCCCCGCCCCGCGCCGGAGGCCACCGCGCCCCCGGTTCCATCCAGCGCCCCGCGTCCCGCAGAGCCCACGGCCCCGGCCGCGAGCGCGCCCGCGGAAAGCAAGCCCGCGGAGAGCAAGCCCGCCGAAGGCGCCACGGCCCCGAAGCCCGGCGCGCCCAAGCCCGCCATGCCGCGCCGCCCCGAGGCCCAGGAAGGCCCCGGACCGAGCGCTGCCGCGCCCGCAGGACCCCGCACCGGTGCCCCCAAGCCCGGCCAGCGTGCACCACGGGTAGGCAACAACCCCTTCAGCGCGCCCACCGACGCGCCCGCTGCTCGCCAGGCGCCCGCGCCCGGACGACCGGCGGCTCCGCGTCCCGGTGGCGCGCCCGGTCGC
>NZ_JACYWE010000001.1:616868-648223 GCF_014841105.1 Lolliginicoccus lacisalsi | reverse complement strand
CTGGCCAGGGTGGTCCGCGCCCGTCGCCCGGCCAGATGCCCACGCGGCCTAGCCCCGGCTCCATGCCCGCTCGCCCCAACCCCGGCCAGATGCCCTCGCGCTCTGCCCGCCCCGCCCCCGGAGGCCGTCCCGGTCGACCCGGCGGAGCACCCGGTGGAGGAGGCGCTCGTGGTGGATTCCGCGGCGGTCCCGGTGGTGCTCCCGGCGGCGCACCAGGTGGTGCCCCGGGCGGAGCGCCAGGAGGCGCGCCCGGTGGCTTCCGTGGTCGTCCCGGCGGGGGCGGTCGTGGCCGCGGCGGTGCCGCGGGCGCGTTCGGTCGTCCCGGTGGCGCCCCGCGCAGGGGCCGCAAGTCCAAGCGCCAGAAGCGCCAGGAATATGACTCGATGCAGGCACCCAGCGTGGGTGGCATCCGCCTCCCACGTGGCAACGGCGAGACCATCCGTCTCGCCCGGGGCGCCTCGCTCGCGGACTTCGCCGAGAAGATCGACGCCAACCCCTCGGCGCTCGTGCAGGCGCTGTTCCATCTCGGTGAGATGGTCACGGCCACCCAGTCGGTGAGCGACGAGATCCTCGAGCTGCTCGGCAGCGAGATGAACTACAACGTGCAGGTGGTCAGCCCCGAGGACGAGGACCGCGAGCTCCTTGATTCGTTCGACCTCACCTTCGGCGAGGACGAGGGCGTCGAGGCGGACCTCGAGCACCGCCCACCGGTGGTGACCGTCATGGGTCACGTCGACTACGGCAAGACCCGCCTGCTCGATACCATCCGCAAGGCCAACGTCCGCGAGGGCGAGGCCGGTGGCATCACCCAGCACATCGGTGCCTACCAGGTGCCGACGGTGCTCGAGGGCAACGAGCGGTTGATCACCTTCATCGACACCCCGGGCCACGAGGCGTTCACCGCCATGCGCGCCCGTGGCGCGAAGGCGACCGACATCGCCATCGTCGTGATCGCCGCTGACGATGGCGTCATGCCGCAGACGGTCGAGGCGATCAACCACGCCCAGGCCGCGGACGTCCCGAT
This sequence comes from Lolliginicoccus lacisalsi, assembly GCF_014841105.1. Lineage (GTDB taxonomy): Bacteria > Actinomycetota > Actinomycetes > Mycobacteriales > Mycobacteriaceae > Lolliginicoccus > Lolliginicoccus lacisalsi. The sequence goes on along the minus strand of NZ_JACYWE010000001.1, from coordinate 647,199 downwards.
CGTGGTGGCCGTCAACAAGATCGACGTCGAGGGCGCCAACCCGGAGAAGATCCGCCAGCAGCTCACCGAGTACGGGCTCGTGGCCGAGGAGTACGGCGGCGAGACGATGTTCGTCGAGATCTCCGCCAAGCAGAACATCAATATCGATGCCCTGCTCGTGGCGGTGCTCCTCACCGCGGACGCCACGCTGGACCCGCGGGCCAACCCGGAGCAGTCCGCTCAGGGCGTCGCGATCGAGGCTCATCTCGACCGTGGCCGCGGCCCTGTAGCGACCGTGCTGATCCAGCGCGGAACGCTGCGGGTGGGCGACTCGATCGTCGCTGGCGATGCCTACGGGCGCGTCCGCCGGATGCTCGACGAGAACGGCGACGACGTGCGGGAAGCATTCCCGTCGCGTCCCGTGCAGGTCGTGGGCTTCACCTCCGTGCCCGGAGCAGGCGACAGCCTTCTCGTGGTCGACGAGGACCGGATCGCTCGCCAGATCGCCGACCGGCGCAATGCGCGCAAGCGCAACGCTCTGGCCGCGAAGTCCCGCAAGCGGATCAGCCTCGAGGATCTCGATTCGGTGCTGAAGGAGACCCACCAGCTCAACCTCATCATCAAGGGCGACAACTCGGGCACCGTCGAGGCGCTCGAGGAGGCCTTGCTCGGCATCGATGTGGGCGACGAGGTGGAACTGCGCGTCATCGACCGCGGTGTCGGTGGCGTCACCGAGACGAACGTCAACCTCGCCTCGGCCTCGAACGCCATCATCATCGGTTTCAACGTCCGCGCGGAGGGCAAGGCCACCGAGCTCGCCAACCGCGAGGGCGTCGAGGTTCGCTACTACTCGGTCATCTACCGGGCCATCGAGGAGATCGAGCAGGCTCTCAAGGGCATGCTCAAGCCGGTCTACGAGGAGGTGGAGCTCGGTCGCACCGAGATCCGCGCGCTGTTCAAGTCCTCCAAGATCGGTCTCATCGCGGGCTGCATGGTGCTCTCGGGCGTGGTGCGCCGCAACGCGAAGGCACGGATCCTCCGCGACAACATGGTCGTGGCCGAGCAGACGCCGATCCAGTCGCTGCGACGCGAGAAGGACGATGTCACCGAGGTCCGCGAAGGCTTCGAATGTGGTATGACCCTGTCGTTCAACGACATCCGGGAAGGCGACATCATCGAGACCTACGAGATGCGGGAGAAGCCCCGCGAATGATCCATCAGGCTAGCCGTGTCCATCGCGGGTAGCCACGACGAAGAGGGGCATCGCCATGCCAGCGATGCCCCTCTTCTGGTCCCCACGCTTGCCCGCGCAGGAAAGGCCGGTCACCACGTGTACGTTGGCGCGCTCGAGCTCGATGTGCTCCTCGGGGATCTCCACTCCCTCAAGGGAAAGCGCTCGGTGATCAAGCCGATCCTCGCCGACCTCAAGAAGCTCGGGGTCGCCAGCAGCGAGGTCGGTGATCCTGACCTGCTGCGGCGCGCCCTGATCGGTATCGCGGCCGTCAGTGGCGATGCCGGGCACGTGCATGCCGTGCTCGATACCTGCGAGCGCCACGTCGCCGGAAGGCCCGAGATCGAGCTGCTTTCCGCCAGGCGACGTATCCTCGGCCCAGAAGACTGAACGCCACCGAGCTTGGCACCCCGGAGCACCACTGCCGGGGCGCGAGAAACCAGTAACCGCACCACACGAAAGGGGGCCGTGATGGCTGACCCAGCCCGCGCCCGCCGCCTCGCCAAGCGCATCCTCACCATCGTCGCCACCGCCATCGAGCACGAGATCAAGGATCCTCGCCTCGAGTTCGTCACGATGACCGACGCCCGCATCACCAATGACCTGCGCGACGCCACGGTCTTCTACACGGTGCGCGGCCGGGATCTCGACTCGCCCGCTGATCTCGACAGCGCTGCCGCTGCCCTCGAGAAGGCCAAGGGCCAGCTCCGCACCCGGGTCGGCGCCGGCACCGGGGTCCGCTATACGCCCAGCCTCGCGTTCAAGCTCGACTCCGTGCCGGACACCGCGCGCCACATGGAGGAGCTCCTCGCCAAGGCCCGCGCCGCGGACGCGGAGCTCGCCCGGGCCCGGGAGAACGCCACCTACGCCGGCGATCCCGATCCGTACAAGGTCGATGACGAGGTCCCCGACGACGAAAGCCTGGACGACGAGGACCTGGATGTCCCTGGCGCGCCGGCGGCCGAACAGGGCGATAGCGAAGCACGGTAGCAACGGTGCCTGCCTACCCCAGCAATGGCGGCGCGGGGCATGACCAGGCCCTGCATGAGGTCACCGCGCTCCTCGCGCGGGCGCGCGATGCCGTGATCGCTTGCCACATCCACCCGGATGCGGACACGCTCGGGAGCGGTCTGGCGCTCGCGGCGTTCCTGCGTTCCCGAGGTACCCGCGTGTCGGTGTCGTTCGCCGAGCCCTCGGCCCTCCCGGAGGTGTTCGCCACGTTGCCCGGTTCCGGGGACATCATGCGCCCGTCCGATGTGCCCGCGGCCGTCGACACCTTCATCTCGGTCGATGCCGCATCATCGGACCGCCTCGGCGAGCTCGCCGGGTACGTCGGGACAGCGGCCCACAGCATCGTGATCGACCATCATCGATCAAACGCTGGCTTCGGCGATGTCAACTACATCGATGCCACAGCGGATTCCACCACGGTGCTCGTGGCGAGGATCCTCCGGCAATTCGGCGAGGCGCCCTTCCCTCGCGATATCGCGCACTGCCTCTACGCCGGCCTGGTCACCGATACAGGCTCGTTCCGGTGGTGCGGTCCCGAGGCGCACGTGCTCGCGGCGGAGCTCATTGGCTGCGGCATCGACGCGGTAGCGATATCCCGGGATCTGCTCGACACGCACCCGTTCGGTCGGCTCGGGATGCTCTCGACCGTGCTGGGCGGGGCGCGCTTGCTGCCGGAGGTGGCGGGGGGCCAGGGCCTCGTGCTCGCCACCGTCCACGAGGCAGACCTGCTGGGGCTGCCCGAGGACGAGCGGGAAACGGTGATCGACATCGTGCGTGGCACGGCGGAGGCAGAGGTCGCGGCGGTGCTCAAGGAGACGGGCCCCGCGCGCTGGGCCGTGTCGCTGCGCTCCAAGCAATGCGTTGATGTCGCCCGGGTGGCGGCCGCTTTCGGGGGAGGCGGCCACGCGCGCTCCGCCGGGTTCAACGCCACGGGTGACCAGGAGGCGGTCATCGCGGATTTGGTGCGCGAGCTTGGCTGAGCAGGCCATTCCCCCGGCGACCCCGGGACGGATACTGCGACTGGCCCTCCCTGCGCTCGGGGTGCTTGCCGCCGAGCCGCTGTACCTGCTCTACGATTTCGCGGTCGTGGGCAGGCTCGGGGCGCTGCCGCTCGCGGGCCTGGCCATCGGCGGGCTGATCCTCGCCCAGGTGACCACCCAGCTCACCTTCCTCAGCTATGGCACCACCGCGCGCGCGGCCCGCCACCACGGCGCTGGTGATCGCTCCGCGGCCGTCGCGGAGGGGATCCAGGCGACATGGCTGGCCATCGGCATCGGTCTGGGAATCATCGTGGTCGTCTCGTGGGCGGCGGGCCCGGTCGTCGGGGTCCTGGCCGGCGATCCCGCGATCGCGGGCCCCGCGGCCGAATGGCTCCGCGTCGCGATCCTGGGCGCGCCGCTGATCCTCATCGCCATGGCCGGCAATGGGTGGCTGCGTGGCGTGCAGGACACGGTCCGGCCGCTCGTCCTCGTCGCGACCGGCCTCGGCGTATCGGCGATCCTGTGCCCGATGCTGGTCCATGGCCTGCTCGGCGCCCCCGCGATGGGCCTCGTCGGGTCCGCGGTCGCCAACGTCATCGGCCAGGCCTGCGCGGCGCTGCTCTTCCTCGCGGCCCTGCACCGCGAGCGGCAGCGATCGGCTTGTCCCATAGCGATCCGGCCGCGGCCGGAGGTGATGCGCGCGCAGGTCGTGCTCGGTCGTGACCTGATCATCCGCAGCCTGGCCTTCCAGGCCTGCTTCATCTCTGCTGCAGCGGTGGCGGCCCGGTTCGGGGCGAGCTCGGTCGCCGCGCACCAGCTGATGCTGCACCTGTGGAACCTCATCGCGCTGATGCTCGATTCCCTCGCCATCGCGGCCCAGGCGTTGATCGGCGCTGCTCTCGGCGGGGGCGCGGCGACCGCGGCGCGGGCGATGACCTGGCGCATCACGCGCTGGTCGGTGGTGTTCTCGCTGCTCCTCGCGGCGGCTTTCGCGCTCGGCCATGCCACGATCCCGGCGTGGCTGACCAGCGATCCGGGCGTGCTGGGCAGTGTCGCCTCGGTGTGGTGGGTCCTCGTGCTGCTCGTCCCGATCGCGGGAGTGGTGTTCGCGCTCGATGGGGTGCTGCTCGGCAGTGGCGATGCCGCGTTCCTGCGCACGGCCACGGTGCTCTCCGCGGTGCTGGCGTTCCTGCCCATGATCTGGTTGTCGCTGCTGCTCGATTGGGGGTTGCCAGGGATCTGGGCGGGGCTGGCCGTGTTCATCTGCGCGCGGGCGGGCGCGGTGGTGTGGCGCGCCCGGGGCGATCGCTGGCTGGTGGTGGGGGCCGACCGGCAGAACCGGTCACCGCGTGGCTAGCGGCGCGGACCGGCACGGCATACTGGAAGCGTTGGAGGAGGTCGATTCGTGGCAAAACTATTCGCGGTGTCCGATGTGCATGTGGGGCATCGTGGTAATGCCGACATCCTGGACATGATCCAGCCGGAGTCCCCGGAGGACTGGCTGATCATGGCGGGGGACGTGGCCGAGCGAAGCGACGAGATCCGATCGACGCTGTCGGTGCTGCGGTCCCGCTTCGCGCGCGTGAGGTGGGTGCCGGGCAATCACGAGCTGTGGACCACTGCCCGCGATCCGATGCAGGTCAAGGGGGTCGCGCGGTACAACTACTTGGTGCGCCTGTGCCGCGAGATCGGAGTGGTCACTCCCGAGGACCCATGGCCGGTGTGGGAGGGCGAGGGCGGTCCGGTGACGATCGCCCTGATGTTCCTGCTGTATGACTACACCTGGCGCCCGGCTGGAACCGCCACGCGCGGCGAGGCGTTGACGGTGGCGCGCGATCGCGGAGTGGTGGCTACTGATGAGTTCCTGCTGCATCCCGAGCCCTACCTGACGCGCGACGCGTGGTGCCAGGCGCGCGTCGCGGAGACCAAGGCGCGGCTCGATGATCTGCCGCAGGGCACACGAACCGTGCTGGTGAATCATTGGCCGTTGCGCCGCGAGCCCACGCGCATCCTGCGCTACCCGGAGTTCGCGCTGTGGTGCGGCACGGACCTGACGGCGGACTGGCATCGCCGCTACCATGCGGTCAGCGTGGTCTACGGGCACCTCCACGTACCGCGTCGTACCTTCTACGATGGTGTTCCGTTCGAGGAGGTCTCGATCGGCTATCCGCCGGAGTGGAAGCGCCGGGGCCTGCCTAGCCCAGTGCTGCGCCAGATCCTCCCCGCGCCGGTGAACCCGCCACCGCCGCTGATGTTGCCCGCAAGCTTCCGCCGTGAGGAGACCCCGTGATCGACAAGCTCGTGCAGGACCCGCTGGTGGCGGCGGAGGCGTTCGAGGACCCGCGGGGCATCTTCGTGCCCGAATCGGAGCGCGCCGCTGTGGCGCGTGCCGTCCCCAAGCGCCAGGCCGAGTTCTTCACGGTTCGCTACCTCGCCCGCCGCGCCATGAGCACGCTGGGCGTCCCCGGCGCGGAGCACATGCCGATCCTGAAGGGCGATCGTGGCGCGCCATCCTGGCCAGGCGGGGTGATCGGAAGCATGACGCACTGCGCGGGCTACCGGGCCGCGGTGGTGGGCCTGTCCGCGGACGCGCGCGCCATCGGCATCGATGCGGAGCCGCACTCGGCCCTCCCGGGCGGTGTGCTCCCGAGCATCAGCATCCCCGAGGAGCGGGATTGGCTCGCCGGGGCCGTCCCGGCCGAGCACCCGGGCATCCATCTCGACAAGGTGCTGTTCTGCGCGAAGGAGACCACCTACAAGGCATGGTTCCCGATCACGGGGCGATGGCTGGGCTTCGAGGACGCCCATGTGACCATCGACGTCACCGAGTCCAGCCGCGCGGAGGCGACAGCGACGGGGACGTTCTCCTCGCGCATCCTCATCGACGGCACAGCCCGGGAGGGGGAGCCGCTCAGCACGCTGGAGGGCCAGTGGCGGGTGGAGCGCGGCCTCATCGTCGCATTGATCATCGTTCCCCAGGAGGTCGGTGCAGGTGCCTGAGCGCGAGGGCGGGCACGCCCTGGGCGGTCTGGTGGTCGTCGACAAGCCATCCGGCATGACAAGCCATGACGTGGTGGGGCGCGCGCGGCGGATCCTGGGCACGCGGCGCGTCGGTCACGCCGGGACCCTCGACCCCATGGCGACGGGCGTGCTGGTGCTCGGCGTGGGGCGAACCACCAAGCTGCTCGGCCACCTGAGCCTGGCGACCAAGGAATACCACGCGACGATCCGGCTCGGGCAAGCCACCACGACTGACGATGCCGAGGGCGAGATGATCGCGGAGCGGCCCGCGAGCCACTTCACCGCGAGCGACTACGCGCCAGTGATCGCTTCCTTGACCGGAGTGATCGAGCAGGTCCCGTCCTCGGTCAGCGCGATCAAGGTCGATGGCACGCGCGCGTACCAGCGGGTGCGCTCCGGCGAAGAGGTCACGCTGCCTTCCCGAGAGGTGACGATCACCCGGTTCGAGGTGGTGGAGGCCCGCCAGGAGGGGGACCTGCTCGATCTGGACGTCGAGGTCGAATGCTCGAGCGGCACCTATATCCGCGCGCTCGCCCGCGATCTCGGCGCCGCGCTCGGCGCCGGAGGCCACCTGACCCGTCTACGGCGCACGCGGGTGGGTCCATTCTCCCTCGATGATGCCCGCACGCTGGAGCAGCTCGCCGAGCATCCGGGGATGTCGCTCACCCTCGACGAGGCGATCAGCCGGGCCTTCCCCGTGCGGCGGATCAGCGAGGCGGAGGCCCGGGAGCTGCGGCACGGCAAGTGGCTGGAGCCGACCGGGGAGTTCGCCGGCGTCCACGCCGCGGTCGATGCGGACGGAACGGCCTGGGCGTTGCTCGCGGAGAAGGGACGCCGCGCGAGCCCGGTGTTCGTGGCCCGGCCGGTGGGGGTCGTCGACTAGGGGTAGCAGCCACGGCTGGAGTGCGTCGCGGGGTTCCTGCTCCTTGCGATAGCAGCGGGCGCAGTCCCACCCGTTGGCCCGCGGCCGGTAGGGGCGGGTTCGCTTCGGGGTGATCGACAGCGCCTCGCACGTGTCCCGCCACCGTTGGGGATGTTCCCGATCTTCTTCACGTGCACGTGCACCATCGAGCCCGGGTGGTCGTGCTCGTAGCGGCGAACCGGTTCACCGGTAGCGCGGTCGATATGCGCGAGTCGATTCAGGCTGGCTCAGTTCTGGGTGCGCTGAAATCCAGGTTGGGTGGAGTAATCCTGTCTCCTGCGTTCGAGCACCGTCGTGATCTGATCGGCGGCGCCGTCTCCCAGGACAAGACGCAATGGACCGCTTTCAGCGGCGACATGCGCGAGGATGCTGCGGGCGATCTCGTCCGGGGCGGTTCCCCCGCCCGTTGCTCCCGGCTCGCTGGGCCAGGGCACGGTCGCCGTGCCTAGCACCTGTTCGCGCAGTTCGTCGTAGTCGCTGTTGGGCTCGCTGAACCTCATGCCTGAGGTTGCCCACTGCGTGTCCATCGCGCCGATCTCGGCGAGAGTGACTCGGATGCCCATCGACTGCACCTCGGCAGCCAGCGCCTCGCTGAATCCCTCCAGGCCCCACTTGGCAGCGTTGTAGAGACCAAGGAATGGCATGGCCCCTACGCCGCCCGTAGAGGAGATCTGCACGACGTGTCCGTGCCCCTGGCGTCGCATGATGGGCAGTGCAGCTTGGGTCATCCACATCGGACCGAACAGGTCGACGTCCACGATGGCGCGAGCCTCCGCCTCGCTGATTTCCTCGACGGCTCCCACCAGTCCATAGCCGGCGTTGTTCACCAGAACGTCCAAGCGTCCGGTGACGCGGCAGGCCTCCTCCACAGCATGTCGGCATTCCTCCCTGTCCGCGGGATCGAGCCGGACCACGGTGAGGCGTGGATCCTCAACGGGCAGGGCTTCCTTCCGGGTAGTGGCCACCACGTGATGACCAGCGGCCAGCGCTTGCTGGGTCAGAGCGAGCCCGAGGCCGCTGCTCGCCCCGGTGATGAGCCAGGTCTGCGTTGTTCTCATCCCACCATTCAACACCAAACGAGACGCGACGTCTCGTTTCTATACTGGGGGCATGGCCCGACCCGAGACCGTCAAGCGTGTGCACGCCGCAGTCATGGCCCTCGCTGACCGGGGCGGCCCTGGCGCCTTGACGATGGAGGGCATCGCCGCTGAGGCGGGGGTGGGCAAGCAGACCCTCTACAGGAGCTGGCTTTCCGTCCCTGCCATTCTCTTCGACGCTCTTGCCGACGAGTCCGCAGCCTTGGACACGTCCGCCGACGATCTCACGGTCATGGAAGTGCTGCGAGCAGCGATTGACGAAATCTCCACCGAGCCGCGCTCCTCGCTGCTGCGGATGCTTGCTGCCTCGCTCCAGACGGACGAGGTTGTTGCGCAGCAGTTCCGGGAACGGCTATTCGAGCCTCAACAGGCGCAGATCATCAAGCTAGTCGCAGCCGCCGGATATGCGAACCCTCAAGCGTCGACCGAACTGCTGCTCGCGCCGATCTTCTACCGATGGTTCCTGCGCCTGCCCCAGTTCCGAGACGACGAGCTCCGAGAGCATGCCGAGCGCATCCTCGACCTGGGGCCGTGATCCTTCAATCAACGTGTCCGGACGGTACGACTAGCGTCCGACTGCCCCGCTGGCTGTCGAGCTAGGCGCCGAGCCAGATGGCCTGCGCGGCGATGTCGCCGAGCTCGACGGTGGTGTCGTCGTCCCCGACCTGCACGCAAACGGTGCCCGCGTAGTCGCGGCGCTCCACGATGGTGATGCGCGTGTCGAGCTGGATGCCCACGGATTCGAAGTAGCGGAGCATCTGGGCGTCGTCATCGGAGATGCGCGCGATGACGCCACCGTCGCCGTCAGCATGCTCGCTCAGGGGCCGGGCATCCAGAGCGGAGACCGCGCCGTCCTCGGACGGGATGGGGTCGCCGTGCGGGTCGCGCTCGGGGAAGCCGAGCTTGCTGTCGATGCGGGAGATGAGCCGGTCGGACACCGCGTGCTCGAGCACTTCGGCCTCTTCATGGACCTCGTCCCAGCGGTAGCCGAGCTCGCGGACGAGGAACGTCTCGATCAGCCGGTGGCGGCGCACCATCGAGATCGCGGCACGCTTGCCGGCGTCGGTGAGCGCGATGGATCCGTATCGGGCGTGGTCAACGAGCCCCTGGTCGGAGAGCTTCTTGATCGACTCGGACACCGTCGACGCGGAGACGCCGACCTTCTCGGCGAGCATCTTGGCGCTGACGCGCTCGTCGGACCATTCGCACAGGGACCAGATCGCCTTCAGGTAGTCCTCGGCAGCGGGGGAGAGCGCCGGCGCCGAGGAGTCTGGGCTTGATCGTGTCCGGGGGTGAGAATGAGGCACGCCTACGAGCTTAGGCAATCCTCGTGAAGGCGTCACTTCGCGGTGTCGTTCCGCGCCGTCGTGGCGCTGCTCGGGGCGGGGCGCTGTGCGGGGCCGCTGCTGGTCGCGGGCGCACCTGCATCCGTGGTGGCGGCGGCCCGGGATCGCTGCCAGCGCCGGGTGAGCAATCCGTGGGCCGGGCTGAGCAGGTAGGCGGCGGCGAACGCCACGGACTGAGCGAGCACGACCATCCCGCCGGTGGACGCATCATAGTAGTACGAGGCGTAGATCCCGGTGGTGGAGGCGATCACCGCGATGACAGGGGCGATGACCAGCATGCGGGAGAAGCGATCGGTCAGCAGGTAGGCCGTCGCTCCCGGGGTGATCAGGAGCGCGACAACGAGGATCACTCCCACTGCCTGCAGCGCGACGACGATGGTGACCGCGAGCAGTACGAGCAGCAGCGCGCCGAGCCGGGCAACGGAGACCCCGACGGCCTGGGCGTGCGCCTTGTCGAAGGCGTAGAGGGTGAGGTCGCGCCGCTTGACCAGCAGGATCGCCGCGGTGATCGCGCCGAGCACGAGCACCTGGATCATGTCGCTGGGCGGGATGCCGAGCAGGTTGCCGAACAGGATGTGCATGATGTCGACCTGCGACGGGTTGCGCGAGACGAGGACGAGGCCGAACGCGAAGAGCGCGGTGAACACGATGCCCATCGCGGTGTCCTCCTTGATGCGGCTGGTGTTGCGCACCGCGCCGATGAGGGCGACCGCGAGGAGGGCGAAGGCGAGCGCGCCGACCGCGAAGGGGGCGCCCACGATGTAGGCGAGGGCCACGCCCGGAAGGACGGCGTGCGATATGGCGTCGCCCATCAGGGACCAGCCGACGAGCACCAGCCAGCAGCTCAGCAGCGCGCAGACCACCGACGCGACGATGGCGACGATGAAGGCCCTCTGCATGAACTCGAACTGCAGCGGGTCGAGGAGGAGATCGAGGACGTTCATCGTCAGCTTGCCAGGGCTGCGGGGATGGTGCCGCGCGGGGCGAGCGGATTGGCCCCGAAAGCGAGGGCGAGGTTCTCGGGGCGCAGCACCTCCTGGGGCGTGCCGTGGAGCATGATGCGGCGATTGATCAGGGCCGCCTCGTCGCACAGCGCGGGCAGCGACGAGAGATCGTGGGTGGAGACGAGGATGGAGCGGCCCGCGGCGGCGAGATCGCGGAGCAGGTCAACGATCATGGCCTCGCTGGTCTTGTCGACGCCAGTGAAGGGCTCGTCAAGGAGCAGGACGGAGGCGTTCTGCGCGATGGCGCGGGCAACGAAGACGCGCTTGCGCTGCCCGCCCGAGAGCTGTCCGATCTGCCGGTCGGAGAACGCCGCCATGCCTACCCTCTCGAGGGCCTCGGCCACGGCGGCGTGATCGGCGCGGCGGGGGGAGCGCAGCCAGTTCTGGCTCCCGTAGCGCCCCATCATGACGACATCGCGGACGCTCAGGGGGAAGGTCCAATCGACCTCCTCGGACTGCGGCACGTAGGCGATCAGGCTCTGGCGGCGCGCCTTGGCGGCGGGCAGCCCGGCGACCCGGATCGTCCCCGCCTGGGGCTTGGCGAGCCCCATGATGGCCTTGAACAGGGTGGACTTGCCGGAACCATTGGTGCCGATGAGCCCGCACACCCGGTTCCAGCCGATGGAGAGATCGACGTCCTCGAGCGCGGTGAGGGCCCGGTAGGAGACCCGGAGCCCGCTGATATCGAGGGCGGGCGCGGCGGGGCGGCCGAGCGGGAATGTGGTCATGGCGTGGTCAACCCTTCGATGATGACGGTGACATCGTGACGCAGCAGGTCGAGGTAGGTGGGGACGGGGCCGTCGGGCTCGGACAGCGAATCGACGTAGAGGATGCCACCGAAGCTCGTGCCTGCCTCGCGGGCGACCTGCTGCATCCCGCGGTCGGAGACGGTGGACTCGCAGAAGACGCTGGGCACCTCGTTGTCGCGGACGAAATCAACGAGCCGGGCGATCTCGCGCGGCGCGCTCTCCTGCTCCTGGTTGACCGCCCACAGGTACTGCTCCTGCAGGCCGGCGTCGCGGGCGAGGTAGCTGAACGCGCCCTCGCAGCTGACCAGGGCGCGCTGCGCGGGCGGGACCGAGTCGAGGGCGGTGATGAGCTCGTCGCCAATGCGCGCGACCTCGGCCTTGTACTCGTCGGCGTTCGCGCGGTAGTCCGCGGCGTTCGCGGGGTCGAGGTCGGCGAAAGCAGCAGCGATGTTATCGATGTAGACCTGCGCCTCGATGGGGGACATCCAGGCATGCGGGTTGGCCTTGCCCTCGTAGTCGCCGGCGGCGATGGCGATCGGATCGATCCCCTCGGACACCACCGAGTGCGGAGCGCCGGCCGTCGTGACGAAGCGCTCGAACCAGGACTCGAGCCCGAGCCCGTTGTCGAGGATCAGCGAGGCCTGCTCGGCGGTGCGCAGGTCGGACGGGGTCGGCTCGTAGCCGTGGATCTCCGACCCGGGCTTGGTGATGGACTCGACGACCAGATGATCCCCAGCGACGTTGGACGCGATGTTGGCGAGCACGGTGAACGTGGTCAGCACGATGGGCTTGCCCGATGCCGCGCTCGTCGGCTCTCCGGGGCCATCGCTCGCGCACGCGGGCACCGCGAGGATCGTGGCAAGGGCGACCAGTAGCGGGGCCACTCGCGATTTCGTCCATCGAACCCTAATGTTCGTCATACCGGAATTTAATCATCGGGAGTCCTGCTTTGTCCATATCGGCGCGCCGGTCATCCATGTCGCGGCGATGTCGCATTGCGCGTCGCCACCGCGTCCGTCGTAGGCTTTGCATGTGCAGACGTGGCCCCAGGAACAATGGCGTGGACAACGATGGCGCGGCCTCTCCGCGATACCGGCGGACTGGGGCAGATGCGTCCTGACCATCGGAGTGTTCGACGGCGTGCACCGCGGGCACGCCCGGCTCATCAGCAAAGCCGTCGAGGAGGCACGCCGGCTCGGTGTGCCCAGCGTCCTCATGACCTTCGACCCGCACCCCTCGGAGGTCGTGCGCCCCGGCTCCCACCCGGCACAGCTCTCCACCCTCACCCGCCGCGCGGAGCTCGTCGAGGAACTCGGCATCGACATCTTCTGCGTGATGCCCTTCACCCTCGAGCTGTCGCGCCTCTCGCCCGATGCGTTCGTCCACGAGATCCTCGTCGAGCGCCTCCACGTCGCCGAGGCCGTCGTCGGCGACAACTTCACCTTCGGCCGCAAGGCTGCCGGCAACGTCGACACCCTCCGCGAGCTCGGCCAGCGCTTCGGCTTCGGCGTCCACGGCGTCGGGCTCCTCGCCGAGCACGAGGTCACCTTCTCCTCCACCTACATCCGGTCCTGCGTCGACGCGGGGGACATGGCCGCGGCGACCGAGGCCCTTGGTCGCCCGCACCGCATCGAGGGCGTGGTCGTGCGCGGTGATGGCCGGGGCAAGGACCTCGGGTACCCCACCGCCAACATCACCCCGCCCGTCCATACCGCGGTGCCCGCCGACGGCGTCTACGCCGGATGGTTCACCGTCCTCGGGCCCGGCACCGTGCCCGGGACCACCATCGAGCCCGGGCAGCAATGCCAGACCGCTATCTCCGTGGGCACCAATCCGACCTTCTCCGGCACCACCCGCACCGTCGAGGCGTTCGTGCTCGGCATCGATGCCGACCTCTACGGCCAGCATGTGGCGCTCGATTTCACCCATCGGCTGCGCGAGCAACGCCGCTACGACGGCGTGGAGGCGCTCATCGAGGCGATCGACGCGGATGTGGCCCGGACCCGCGACCTGCTCGGCGAAACACCGCGGTAGCGCTCGGTACTGCTCGGCGCGCCCCGCGCGGGGCCGCTAGACGCGACGGATGCGCATCCGGATCTCGGCGAGGAAGCCATCCCGCAGCACGATCCGGGCCTCGTCGGGAACGAACTCGACACCGAGCGCCGAGCTCGCGAGGTGCAGCATGTCCGAGTCCACTCGCTGCGGAAGCTGATGGCTGCTGGCGAAATAGTCACCGATGCGTGACTGCTGCTCCTTCGACGACGCATCCCACCAGCGCTGCGCGTAGCGCTCGCCGATCCTCCTGGGCTCGCCCTGCGTGTCCACGACGAGCTGCGCCCCAACAGGGCTGAGCACCGAGAGCGGGATCAGGTCCGTCTCGCGGACCGCCTGGCGCTGCGGGATGAACCGGGGCATCACCCGCGGGGACGGCCCGGGCGGACGTGGCGCGGGAACGGGCTCGGCGGCGGGAGAAGGCTCGTCAGGCGCTGGTCCGGCCACGACCTGCTCCGCGCTGGGAGGGGGCGCGCTGGCCGGTTCCGTGCTGGCCGGGGGAGCGGCGCTGGTGCCGGCATCCGCGGCCGCGGGCACCGCGGCCGGGTGCTCCACGGACGGGGAAGCGGGCGAGGCGGCGGGCGCGGGCACGGCAGGCGCGGCGCCGCCATGGTCGGGAGCCACGGGAGCTGGCTGGGGCTGGCCCATGTCGGACTGCGAGAAATCGATCGCGGGACCATCCACCGGTCGGCCCCGGTACTGGAGATCGAGGAAGATCTGGGGATCGAGCTCGAGCACATGGTCCGCCGTGCCCTTGAGCCTGCGCGAGACGGTGTCGCCCCCCGCGAAGTACCACACGCACGTGCGGATGCCCTCCTCGGCGGCGGCTTCGATCGCGGGCACGAGGTCCCCATCGCCGGCGAGGATGATGACCTCCTCGGTGGTGCGCCGGACCGCTGCGGCCACCACGTCGGCCACGAGGCGGGTATCCACGCCCTTCTGCCGGGCGACGCCGTCCATGAAGTGCAGGGTGCCGGTCCGCAACCACGCTCCGGGGGTGTCCCGGATGAGTTGGTGGTGCATCACGGGAGAGCCGTTCTCGGGCTCGGCGTCGTACCACATCTGGCGGAGCACCCGGATATCGGGGTGGTGCCGCTGGGCGAGCTCGCCGATCAGCCGGATCAGCGCTACTTGATCGATGCCAAGCTGCTGGCGGTGCGCCTTGCCCGTCATCTCCTGCAGCGTGAGCCAGAGGTAGCCCGCGTCGACGTACATGATGGCATTGGCAGGCCTGGGCTGCGGCATCGGTTGCTCACCTTCTCCATGGTTGGTACCGGCCCGGCGGGGAGGCCCCGCCGAACTTACCCAACCGTAGACCGAGCATGGCCGCATTCGCCCAGAGCTGGCCCCCCGAGACGGCTTTGGAGAGGCGAGCGCGGAAGTGATAGAGTACGCGCTCGGTCCGGCTGCGGTTCGCGGCGGCCTGGCCATCGGTGTCGCCCCGGCGCGGCGCGGTCCGCGCGACGGATCGTGGGCAAGCGCGAGGGCACTGCCGATCACATCACGCGGACTGATCCTGAGGAGAAGCAACCAGTGGCACTCGATACCCAGACCAAGAAGGCCGTCCTGAGCGAGTACGGCCTCCATGAGACCGATACCGGCTCGCCGGAGGCGCAGGTGGCCCTGCTGACCACCCGCATCATCGGCCTGACCGAGCACCTCAAGATGCACAAGCACGACCACCACTCGCGTCGTGGCCTGCTGCTGCTCGTCGGCCGCCGCCGTCGCCTGCTCAAGTACTTGCAGCAGGTCGACATCGAGCGCTACCGCGCGCTGATCGGTCGGCTCGGACTGCGTCGCTAGGACGCCGCCCAGCACGATACCTGGATTCGGGCCGGTGCCTGGTCCCCTGCACGGGGGCCAGGCACCGGCCCGTTGCGGCCTCCGGGGATTCCCGCGCCGTGATGGCGCGCGATGCACCCTCGTCCTGGTAGTCTGCGGATGGCTGGGCACGACCACGTGCACCCGGCCGCATGCCGCGAGGGCACGCAGTCCCCTCTCGGGTCGGTCCTCGGTAGTGGCCGCCGGAGCATCGCTCCGGCCGCTTCGATCGAAGGCCGCGGCCGCGAGGGGCGAACGCGAGGACGCCCGCCGGCCGCTTGGCGAAAGCGGCCAGGGAACCTCCCCTGTCCTGCGTCCCCTCACCCCGGCATGACCACACTGCTGCCCTGCATGCGCGCAGAGCCCGCATGACCCGGCAGCGAGACGGCCGCGCGAGAGCGCGGCGCAAAGACGAGAGTGAGTTATACATGACCGAAAGCCACGATTCCGAGCCCCGAATCTTCGAGAGCTCCGTCGTGCTTGACAATGGCCGCTTCGGACAGCGCACCGTGCGCTTCGAGACCGGCCACCTCGCCCAGCAGGCCTCCGGCTCCGTGGTGGCGTACCTCGACGAGGAAACCATGCTGCTCTCCGCGACCTCGGTGTCGCGGCAGCCCAAGGAGAACCTCGACTTCTTCCCCCTCACGGTGGACGTCGAGGAGCGCATGTACGCCGCGGGCCGCATCCCGGGCTCGTTCTTCCGCCGCGAGGGACGCCCGTCCACTGATGCGATCCTCACCTGCCGCCTGATCGACCGGCCGCTGCGCCCGACCTTCGTCGCGGGCCTGCGCAACGAGGTCCAGGTCGTCGTCACCGTGATGAGCCTCGATCCGCAGCACCTCTATGACGTGGTGGCCATCAACGCCGCCTCGGCCTCCACCCAGCTCTCGGGCCTGCCGTTCTCCGGCCCCATCGGTGCGGTCCGGGTCGCCCTCATCGACGGCCAGTGGGTCGCGTTCCCCACCGTCGCGCAGCTCGAGGAGGCCGTGTTCGACATGGTCGTCGCCGGGCGGATCGTGGCGGGCGAGGGCGACAACGCCGACGTCGCCATCATGATGGTCGAGGCCGAGGCCACCGACAACGTGATCGACATGATCGCCAAGGGCGCGCCGGCCCCCACCGAGACCATCGTTGCCGAGGGGCTCGAGGCCGCCAAGCCTTTCATCGCGAAGCTGTGCGAGGCCCAGCAGGCCCTCGCGAGCGGCGCCGCCAAGGAGACCGGCGAGTTCCCGCTCTACCCGCCGTACGAGACCGATGCCTTCGAGGCTGTCGAGAAGGTCGCGGCGAAGCCGCTCTCCGACGCGCTGTCCATCGCGGGCAAGGCCGAGCGCGAGGCCCGCCTCGACGAGCTCAAGGCCGAGGTCCTGTCCTCGCTCGCCGAGCAGTTCGCGGGGCGCGAGAAGGAACTGGGCGCGGCATTCCGGTCCCTCACCAAGAACCAGGTGCGCCGCCGCATCATCCAGGATCACTTCCGCATCGACGGCCGCGGTGTCACCGACATCCGCTCGCTCGCTGCCGAGGTCGCGATCATCCCCCGCGCGCACGGCAGCGCGCTGTTCGAGCGTGGCGAGACCCAGATCCTCGGCGTCACCACGCTCGACATGATGAAGCTGGCGCAGCAGATCGACTCCCTCGGTCCCGAGACGTCCAAGCGCTACATGCACCACTACAACTTCCCGCCGTACTCCACCGGCGAGACTGGCCGCGTGGGCTCCCCGAAGCGTCGCGAGATCGGCCACGGCGCTCTCGCCGAGCGGGCCCTCGTGCCCGTTCTGCCCAGCGTCGAGGAGTTCCCGTACGCCATCCGGCAGGTCTCCGAGGCCCTGAGCTCCAACGGCTCAACCTCGATGGGCTCGGTGTGCGCGTCCACGCTGTCGATGCTCAACGCGGGCGTCCCGCTGAAGGCGCCGGTCGCAGGCATCGCGATGGGTCTCGTTTCCGATGAGATCGACGGCGAGATGAAGTACGTGGCGCTCACCGACATCCTCGGTGCCGAGGATGCGTTCGGCGACATGGACTTCAAGGTCGCTGGCACCAAGGAGTTCGTCACGGCCCTGCAGCTCGACACCAAGCTCGACGGCATCCCGTCGTCCGTGCTCGCGGGCGCCCTCAGCCAGGCCAAGGACGCTCGCCTGACCATTCTCGAGGTCATGGCCGAGGCGATCGATCGGCCCGACGAGATGAGCCAGTACGCGCCGCGGATCACCACCATCAAGGTGCCCGTGGACAAGATCGGCGAGGTCATCGGCCCCAAGGGCAAGATGATCAACCAGATCACCGAGGAGACCGGCGCCTCGATCTCGATCGAGGACGATGGCACCGTGTTCGTCGGTGCCACCGATGGCCTCTCGGCCCAGGCGGCGATCGACCGCATCAACGCGATCGCGAACCCGCAGCAGCCGCTGATCGGTGACCGCTTCCTCGGTACGGTCGTCAAGACCACCGCTTTCGGCGCCTTCGTGTCGCTGCTGCCCGGCCGTGACGGCCTCGTCCACATCTCCAAGCTCGGTGGCGGCAAGCGCATCGGCAAGGTCGAGGACGTGGTCAATGTGGGCAGCAAGCTCCAGGTCGAGATCACCGACATCGACAACCGCGGCAAGATCAGCCTGACCCCGGTCGAGGACACCGAGGAAGGCGCCCCGGCGAGCGGCAGCAACGACACCGCCACCGCGGGCACTGCCGCTGAGTAAGCAGCACAGCAACAGGGCGGCCCCGGTCCACGATGACCTGGGCCGCCCTGCTGTCCGCGGCGACACAGACATCGCCGGACAACCACTAGGGGAGAACCACGTGGACGCCGTGCAGCGCACAGTCCTGCCCAGCGGGCTGCGCATCGTCACCGAGCACATGCCCGGCACCCGCAGCGCCGCAGTGGGGCTGTGGATCGGCACAGGCTCGCGCGATGAGCATCCGAGCCACGCCGGCGCGGCCCATTTCCTCGAGCACCTGCTGTTCAAAGCGACCCCAACGCGGAACGCGCAGGACTTTGCCGAGACCATGGACGCCGGCGGCGGCGAGCTCAATGCCTTCACCGCCCGCGAGCACACCTGCTTCTACGCGCACGTGCTCGACACCGACCTCGAGCTCGCCATCGATCTGGTCACCGACGTCGTGCTGCGCGGACGCTGCCTCTCCGCCGATGTCGAGGTCGAGCGGGGCGTGGTCCTCGACGAGCTCGCCATGCGTGACGACGATGCCGATGACATGCTCGGCGATGCGTTTCTCGAAGCGATCCTGCCCGGCCACCGGCTTGGGCGGCCCATCATCGGTTCCGTCGAGTCGATCGAGGCGATGACGCGCCGACAGCTCAAGGGATTCCACCGAGCCCGCTACCAGCCCGAGCACATGGTGCTCGCCGTGGCCGGCAACATCGAACACCGCGATGTCGTGGGCATGCTGCGGCAGCACGCAGCCGAGGCAGTGGAGGGCCAGCACCACCCTGCGCCGCGCCGTGCCGGTGACCTCGCGCTGCGGCCCGAGCCTGTATTGACCGTGCATGAGCGCGACACCGAGCAGATCCATGTGGCTCTGGGCATGCGATCCTTCGGGCGGCATGACCCGCGACGCTGGGCGCTCTCGGTGCTCGACAACGTCTGCGGCGGCGGCATGAGCTCCCGGCTCTTCCAGGAGGTGCGGGAGAACCGGGGACTGCCCTACTCGGTCTATTCGAGCGCGCACACCTTCGCCGATGCGGGAGCGCTCGGCATCTACGCGGGCTGCCACGAGGACAACCTCACCGAGGTCATCGAGGTGGTCGAGCACGTGCTCGTGGATCTTGCCGTCAACGGGATCACTGCCGCGGAATGCGAGCGGGCGAAGGGAAGCCTGCGCGGCCAGCTCGTCCTGGGGCTCGAGGATGTGCAAGCGCGCATGAACCGCATCGGCCGCAGCGAGATCAGCTACGGCGACCAGATGCCGGTGGCGGACACGATCGCACGCATCGAGGCGGTTACCCTCGATGAGGTCAACGAGGTGGCCCGGGAGCTGTTCCGGCGGCCCCTCGGAGCAGCTCTGGTCGGCCCGTACGAGAACAGCGCAGCAGCGCCGCCGCGGCTGCGCGAGCTGTGTGGCCAAGGGTGGCCGGTGGGCGGGTAGCCTCGCGGGCAGCAGGCAGGCAGGATCAGAGTGGTGATCCGGATCGACAGGAACGAGGACGACATGGGTGAATCGACCGCGCTGCGGGTGGGCGTGCTCGGCGCGAGGGGCAAGGTGGGCCAGGCGATCTGCGCTGCTGTGGATGCCGCGAGCGACCTCGAGCTCGTGGCCGAGGTGGACAAGGATGACGCGCTCGACGACCTCGTGGCCGCCAGGGCGCAAGTCGTCGTCGATTTCACGCACCCCGATGTGGTGATGGGGAACCTGGAGTTCCTGATCTCGCATGGGATTCATGCCATTGTCGGCACGACCGGCTTCGATGAGGAGCGCATCGCGCGCGTGCGCGGCTGGCTCGACGAGCATCCCGGCGCAGGGGTGCTCATCGCGCCGAACTTCGCCATCGGAGCAGTCCTGTGCATGCGGTTCGCCGAGCAGGCCGCGCGCTTCTTCGACTCGGTGGAGATCGTCGAGCTGCACCATCCGAACAAGGCCGACGCGCCCTCCGGCACCGCGGCGCGCACCGCCGAGCTGATCGGAGCGGCACGCAAGGCGGCGGGGTGCGCGGACATCCCGGACGCCACCACCAGCGAGCTGGACGGCGCCCGGGGCGCGGAGGTCGGGGGAGTGCGCGTGCACTCCGTGCGCCTCGCGGGCCTGGTCGCGCACCAGGAGGTCTTGCTGGGAACCCAGGGCGAGACCCTGACGATCCGGCATGACTCGCTGGATCGCAGCTCGTTCGCGCCGGGGGTGCTCCTCGGTGTGCGGGGGATCAGTGATCGCCCGGGCCTGACCGTGGGCATCGACCCGTTCATGGACCTGTGAAGACGAAGATCGCCATCGCGCTGTTCACCGGCGCGCTGGTCTTCTACCTGATCCTGATGGGCCGGCAGGGCGTGCTGCTCGTGGGCAGCGGGGACGGACCCGCGATGGTGATGGGCGCGGCGATCCTCCTGCTGCCGCTGCTGGGCATCTATGTCACCTACACGACCCTGCGGGCCGGGTTCGCGCACGAGCGTCTCGCCCGGCTCATCGCGGCGGACGGGCTCGAGCTCGATACCTCCACCTTGCCGCGCCGTCCTTCCGGCCGGGTCGAGCGGGATGCCGCCGATGCGCTGTTCCTGCGGACCAAGGCTGATCTCGATGCCGCGCCGGATGATTGGCGGCAGTGGTACCGGGTTGCCCGGGCGTATGATATCGCAGGAGACCGCCGACGGGCCCGCGAGGCCATGGGCCGGGCGGTGGAGCTGGAAGCACGCGATCGGGAGCCGAGGTGAACGATGGCCGCGACATTGCTAGTGGTGCACCACACGCCTTCCCCGGGCACGCGCGACGCGCTCGAGGCGGTGCTCGAGGGCGCGCGCGACCCTGACATCGAGGGCGTCGAGGTGCGCTCGGTGGCTGCTCTGGCCGCCACCATTCCCGACATGCTCGGTGCCGACGGGTACTTGTTCGGCACGCCCGCTAATTTCGGCTACATGTCCGGGGCGCTCAAGCACTTCTTCGATACCGTCTACTACCCGTGCCTCGACGACGTCGCAGGCCGGCCCTTCGGCATGTGGGTGCATGGCAACCAGGACACTGCTGGCGCGGTCTCCTCGGTGCAGAAGATCACCAAGGGCTTGGGGCTCAAGCAGGTCGCGGCGCCGCTGGAGATATATGGCATGCCGGGCAAGGAGCACCGCGAGCAATGCTACGAGCTCGGGGCGACCGTCGCGGTGATGCTCGCGGAGGGCATGGCCTGACAGGACGCCCCAGGTCCGCTGCCGCAGACCGCTCAGGCGCGCTCGGCGGGGCCCTCGTTGCTGCTCGCTGGGCCAGTCGCGCCGGGGCCAGCTGCGGAGGGGCCATCGGTGCCCGTCGAGCCATCGGTGCCCGTCGCTGTTGGCGGCTGGGGCTCGCTGCGACGCTCGCGGGCGTGCGGGGGCTCCCATGACCAGGTGCTCTGCTCGCGCAGCGCGCCCCGGACTGCTTGGCCGACCCAGGAGTTCAGCGACACCCCGTTGGCGTTGGCGGCTTCCTCGGCGCGGGCCTTGATGTTGTCGACGAGGCGTAGCGTGACGCGGGAGATGTTGCCGCCGAGGTCGTCCATGGCCTGCTCGAAATCGGTGCGGTCCGGCTGCGCGCTGGCCTGGTCCGGGTCGGCGTCGTGGACGATGACGATCTCGACATCGTCGCCGTTGAGCCGGGCATCGACGGTGCTGCCCTCGAGCTCGGCGGAGACTTCCTTGGCGAAGTCGCTGAGCGCGGTGAGCAGGGTGAGCCGCAGCGTGGGCTCGGTGGCCTTGGCGAGGCTAGCCGCGATCTGCTGGGTGCGATCATCACCGAGCGCGGCTGCTGCGATGAGGTCGTCGTGGAGGCGGGTGAGGTAGCGGGAGAGATCCATGACACCACTGTGACGCCATTTCTGGCGCCAGGCAAGCGCGAAATGGCGCCACAATGGCGTCACGAGTGACGCCAAGGCGTCAGGCTTGTTCCTCGACGTACTTCGTCAAGCCCTTCGAGGCCGTCTCGAGGGCCATCTTCTGCCCGCGCTTGACCAGGAACCCCGGCATCGGGATCTTCAGGTCCACGGTGAGCTCGAATGTCAGCCGCGTGCCTGCTGAGCTCGGGGACAGCACGTACGAGCCATCCTGGGCCTTCTGCTGGTTGCTCGGCTCCACGAGGGACCACTCGACGGTGTTGTCGGTGAACCGGTAGTCCACCAGTTGCTCGTCGTTGATGCCCAGGGTCGAGATCGCCATCCACACCCGCTGCGGGCGCCCCTGCTCGTCCCGGGACCGCACCTCGACCTTGCGGTGCGAGGACGACCACTTCGGCAGCGACTCCACATCCACGAGCACTGCCATCACCTTTTCCGGGCTCGCCTTGATCTCGAACTCCGTCGATCCGTTGACTGCCATTTGCCCACACTCCTCACATGGAATCCTGGTAAGAGATAATCACTGATGCGCCACAACCCACCGGCGTGCGCCTGCCGTCCAGTGTCGAGCTGCGAAAGCACTCGTAGGAGGATATCCGTGCCAGAGATCGTGCCGTTGAAGGTGCAGCTCATCGCGAGGACAGAATTCACCCCGCCCACCGACGTTCCCTGGGAGACCGACGCGGAGGGCGGCGAGGCCCTGGCCGAGTTCGCGGGCCGGGCGTGCTACCAGAGCTGGGACAAGCCAAACCCCCGCACCGCGACCAACGCCGGATACTTGCGCCACATCCTCGAGGTCGGGCACCTGTCCGTGCTCGAGCACGGTTCCGCGACGTTCTACATCTCGGGAGTGTCGCGCTCCTGCACCCACGAGCTCATCCGGCATCGTCACCTCTCCTACTCGCAGCTCTCCCAGCGCTACGTGCCCGAGCATGATGCCAACATCGTGGCGCCGCCCGCCATCGCCGGGGACCCCGAGCTCGAGGACCTCCTGGTCAAGTCCGCCCAGATCACGCGCGACGCTTACGGGGAGCTGCTTGCCGCGCTCGAGCAGAAGTTCGCGGACATGCCCAATGCCCTGCTGCGCCGCAAGCAGGCCCGGCAGGCGGCGCGATCGGTCCTGCCCACCGCCACCGAGACCCGGGTCGTCGTCAGCGGCAACTTCCGGGCCTGGCGCCACTTCATCGGGATGCGCGCCACCGAGCATGCCGATGTGGAGATCCGCGAGCTCGCGATCGAATGCCTGCGCCAGTTGCAGGGCGTCGCGCCCAACGTGTTCGGCGACTTCGAGATCGGCACGCTGCTCGATGGCAGCGAGGTCGCAACGAGCCCGTTCGTCACCGAGGGCTGACCGCATCAGCGCCCGCCGGCGTTGCCCAGTGTGTTGCCCGGCACCTCCCTGCGGCTAAGGTGTGACAAGCATGAGACCGGAGTGGCGAGGTGTTCGGTATCCGGCAAGCTGAAAGGTAGCGTTAGCACCATGACGACGGGTGTTCCCACGCCGAGCGCGACGCGTGCGTTCGGCAGCGTATTGACCGCTATGGTCACTCCCTTCACCACGGACGGCAAGCTTGATGTCGACGGCGGCGTGAAGCTCGCTGATCATCTCGTCAAGGAAGGCTGCGATGGCCTTGTCCTCGGTGGCACAACGGGCGAGTCGCCCACCACCACCGAGGAGGAGAAGGCGACTCTGGTGCGCGAGGTCGTCGATGCCGTGGGGGAACGCGCCCGGATCATCGCGGGGGCCGGCAGCTATGACACCACCCACAGCATCGAGCTTGCCAAGCAATCGGCCCAGGCTGGTGCCCATGGCCTGCTCGTGGTGACGCCCTACTACTCGCGGCCGCCCCAAACTGGCCTGCTCGCGCACTTCCGCGCCGTCGCCGATGCCACCGATCTCCCGGTGATGCTCTATGACATCCCGCCACGGTCGATCGTGCCCATCGCGCGCGATACGTTGTTCGCGCTCGCCGAGCATCCGCGGATCGTCGCGGTCAAGGACGCCAAGGGCGATCTGAACCTCGGCGCGGAGATCATCGCTCAGTCCGGGCTCGAGTACTACTCCGGGGACGCCCCCCTCAACCTGCCCTGGCTGGCCATCGGTGCGGTCGGCTTCGTCAGCGTGGCGGGGCACTTCGCCGCTGGGCGGCTCCGCAAGATGCTTGATGCGGCGAACATCGGAGACTATGCCCGCGCGCGCAAGCTCAACGCTTCCATGTTCCCCCTCTTCCGGGCCATCGCGGCGCTCGGTGGCGTTTCCGCCACCAAGGCCGGACTGCGGCTCCAGGGCATCGAGACCGGAGATCCACGCTTGCCACAGGTCGCGCCCACGTACGAGCAAGTCCAGGCGCTTGCCGCCGAGATGCGGGCAGCGGGGGTGCTGCATTGATGTCTAGCGACAACAGCCGCCGGAGCCGCCGCGTGACACGGACCGCGGGCCCCCCGGAGCCCCCTGCCGCGCCTGCTCCGCGCGCCCGCGCCAATCCAACCCGAACGGAACCAATAGTGTTTGATTCATCCACCGCCCAGCTTGGCGCGCCACCTCCGGCCGAGCCTCGGGGGGTCCGCTTCTACGGGCTCGGTGGCATCAAGGAGATCGGTCGCAACATGACTGTTCTCGAGCACCAGGGCAAGCTGCTCATCATCGATTGCGGCGTCCTCTTCCCGGCCGACCAGCAGCCCGGGGTCGACTTGATCCTGCCGGATTTCCAGCCGATCGAGGACCGCCTCGATGATGTCGTCGCCTGCGTGGTGACCCACGGTCACGAGGACCACATCGGCGCGATCCCGTTCTTGCTCAAGATGCGCGAGGACATCCCGATCGTCAGCGCCAAGTTCACCCTCGCGCTGCTCGCCGCCAAGCTGCGCGAGCATCGGGTCAATGGGCGCTTCAACGAGGTCGCCGAGGGCGACCGCGTCACCTACGGCCCGTTCGACCTCGAGTTCTTCGCGGTCAACCACTCGATCCCCGATGCGCTCGCGGTCGGCATCCGGACCTCAGCTGGAACGTTCCTGCACACGGGCGACATCAAGCTCGACCAAGTACCGCTCGACGGTCGGCTCACTGATCTCGCGGGATTCAGCCGCCTCGGCGACGAGGGCGTGGACCTGTTGATGATCGACTCCACGAACTCGGAGCGGCCCGGGGTGCTCACCCCGGAGCGCGAGGTAGGTATCGCGCTCGACGTGGTCATCTCGCGCGCTCCCAAGCGCGTCATCGTTGCGTCCTTCGCGAGCAACGTCCACCGGATCCAGTACGTGATCGACGCCGCGCACAAGAACGGCCGCAAGATCGTGTTCGTGGGCCGCTCGATGGTGCGCAACATGCAGATCGCCGCGGACCTCGGCTACCTCGACCTGCCTGAGGGCATCGAGGTCGATCTCGACGAGGCTGCACGCCTGCCCGAGGACCAGGTGACCATCGTCTGCACTGGCTCCCAGGGCGAGCCGCTGGCCGCGCTGTCCCGGATCTCCCGCGGCGAGCATCGCAGCATCACCATCCGCACCGATGACACCGTCATCCTCGCGGCGTCGCTCATCCCGGGCAACGAGACATCCGTGCACGCGGTGATCAATGGGCTCGCGCATCGAGGCGCCAAGGTCGTCACCAATGCCGATGCCAAGATCCACGTCTCCGGGCACGCCTCGGCAGGCGAGCTGCTCTTCCTCTACAACGCGCTGCGCCCACGGCACGTCATGCCGGTCCACGGCCAATGGCGGCACCTGCGGGCCAACGCGGCCCTCGCCGAGTCCACCGGAGTGCCGCGCGAGCAGATCATGCTCGTCGAGGACGGCGTGGTCGTCGATCTCATCGATGGCGTCGCGAGCATCACCGGCCGCTATCCGGTGGGACATGTCTATGTCGACGGGCTCGCGGTCGGTGACGTGGGCGAGCCCACCCTCGCGGACCGCCTGACCCTCAGCGAGGGCGGCTTCGTCGCGGTGACGGTGGCGATCGACCCGCGCACCGGCAAGGTCATCACCAAGCCCGAGATCTCCGCGCGCGGCTTCTCCTATGATCCGGATGTGTTCGAGGCCGCTGTTCGCCGCGTGCAGACCGAGCTGCGACGCCTCGAATCCGATGGCGTCACCGACACGCATCGGATCGCGCAGGCGGCGCGCCGCGCAGTCGGCAAGTGGGTGGCCGAGACCTACCGCCGCAAGCCCATGATCGTGCCGACGGTCATCGAGGTCGAGCGGTGACCACTGTGGCGGTGTGACCGCCAGCGCGGCGGCGTGGCAGGGGCTCTAACGATCCGGTCACGAAGGTGTCGCGCAACTCACTGCACGCGGGCGCGCATGGCTTAATCACAAGCATGCGCGCCCGTCGCTATTCCATTGCCCGGATCGGTGCGCCCTCGCGGCGCCTCCAGGCTGCGAAGACGTGCGCGCCCCGGATCACGGACGAGCGCGCGATGCTGTTCCCGCGCAACGGGAATCGTTCGCGGAACCGGTGATATGCCGCACAACAACCATTACGACTTGGTTGTGACCGCTGAGGCGCATGGTCCTGATGGGGTCCGAGCGGCTAACGTGACAGTCATGCCAGCCAGGACTCAGACTCGTTCCACCCGCACGCAGTCGACTGCACGCGGTGCCGGATCGCGCTCATCAGGTAGCCCTGCCCGCAGTGGGTCCACCGGGGCCAAGAGCACATCCGCTCGGTCCGCCACGACCCGTTCCGCGCCCGCGCGCTCCGCGGCGCCCCGCTCGAACCGAGCTCGCACCCATGCCGGCGGGTCCGGCCGGTCCGGGGCGAGCCGCCCGCGCAAGGGGCGCGCGCCGGCCCGCCGGGCCAGCACCGGCCCCTCGGTGGCAGGCCTGCTCGGCAAGGGCATCGCCGCCTCCTGGACCCTCACGGCCCGTGGCGTCGGCGCGACAGCCCGGACCGTAGGCAAGGCCCATGAGATCGAGACCGCCCACCGCCGCGATGGCGCGGGGCTCGC
The DNA here is from genome assembly GCF_014841105.1 of Lolliginicoccus lacisalsi. Lineage (GTDB taxonomy): Bacteria > Actinomycetota > Actinomycetes > Mycobacteriales > Mycobacteriaceae > Lolliginicoccus > Lolliginicoccus lacisalsi. Next base: position 620,526 of record NZ_JACYWE010000001.1, on the reverse strand, counting down.
GCTGATCTCCGTCGGCCTCATCGTCGCGGTCAGCGTCTGGTTCGACGCGGGTGGTCCGGTGGGGGAGTGGGTCAACCTGGCTTTCCGCTCGCTGTTCGGTTCGCCGACCGCGCTCGTCCCGCTCGTGCTCGGCATGCTCGGCGTCATGCTCATGCGCACCGAGCCCCACCCCGAGGCGCGGCCGCGCCTCGTGCTCGGCAGCGGCCTCGTCGCCGCCGGGACGCTCGGGCTGTGGCACGTGCTCTCCGGGCTTCCCGCCACGATCGAGGGGCAGCGCGCAGCCGGGGGAATCCTTGGCTATGTCGCCGGCTGGCCCCTGACCGAGGGGCTCACCATCTGGCTGGCCACGCCGTTGCTCGTCCTTGCGCTGCTCTATGGCATCCTGCTGCTCACCGGCACCACGATGCGGCAGGTGGCGGATGCTATTGGCCGTGTCGTGGCCAAGGTCACGCGCACCGACGCGGCGGGCGAGGAAGCCGCCCAGGTCGCGGCTCCGCGCGCCGAGCAGGCCGCGAAGGCCAAGCTTCCCCCGCGGAAGCGCCCGCAACCGATCGCCCCGGGCGGGCCCGAGGGCGATGCCGGCCCGAGCGACGGGACGCCCGCGCCCGCGCAGCCAGCGAATGGCGATCCGGATGCGGCGCAGCCCACCCTCGACGACGTGCCCCTCGACGATCCGTCGGTGCAGCAGTCCACGGCGGCCGGCGAGCCATCCAAGAAGGAGCACCGGAGGCTGCAACTGCGGTTCCCGATCGGGGGCCGCGGCAACAACCAGGCCCGCGATGGAGAGAACGCCGGAGCGAACGCGCCCAAGGCGCCACCGGCGGAGAAGGCAGCGGGCAAGATCGTCGATCGCAAGCCCGTGGGCAACTACAAGCTGCCGCCCGGCAAGCTGCTCGTCAAGGGTGATCCGCCCAAGCTGGGCGGCCCTGCCAATGATGCGATGATCGACGCGATCAGCAGCGTCCTCGACCAGTTCAAGATCGACGCGGCGGTCACCGGGTACACCCGCGGGCCGACGGTGACGCGCTACGAGGTCGAGCTCGGGCCGGGCGTGAAGGTCGAGAAGATCACCCAGCTCGCCCGCAACATCGCCTACGCCGTCGCTACCGACAACGTGCGGCTGCTCGCGCCCATCCCGGGCAAGTCGGCGGTGGGCATCGAGGTGCCCAACACCGACCGCGAGATGGTGCGCCTCGCCGACGTGCTGGCAGCCCCCTCGACGCGCCGCGATCACCACCCGTTGGTCATTGGCCTCGGCAAGGACATCGAGGGCGAGTTCGTCGCCGCGAACCTGTCGAAGATGCCGCACATGCTGGTCGCCGGTTCGACCGGGTCCGGCAAGTCGAGCTTCGTCAACTCGATGCTCGTTTCGCTGCTCGCGCGCTGCACCCCGGACGAGGTACGGATGATCCTCATCGATCCCAAGATGGTCGAGCTCACCCCGTACGAGGGAATCCCGCACCTGATCACGCCGATCATCACCCAGCCGAAGAAGGCGGCGTCCGCGCTCGCCTGGCTCGTCGAGGAGATGGAGCAGCGCTACCAGGACATGCAGGCGAGCCGCGTGCGGCACATCGATGACTTCAACGACAAGGTGCGCTCGGGCGAGATCAAGACCCCGCCCGGCAGCGAGCGCGAGTACCGCCCCTACCCGTACATCCTCGCGATCGTCGACGAGCTCGCCGACCTGATGATGACCGCTCCCCGCGAGGTCGAGGAAGCGATCGTGCGCATCACCCAGAAGGCGCGTGCCGCGGGAATCCACCTCGTGCTCGCCACGCAACGTCCCTCGGTCGATGTGGTGACGGGCCTGATCAAGACCAACGTGCCGTCGCGGCTCGCGTTCGCCACATCCTCGCTGACGGACTCGCGCGTCATCCTCGACCAGCCGGGCGCCGAGAAGCTCATTGGCATGGGCGATGCCCTGTACCTGCCCATGGGCGCGGGCAAGCCCACCCGGTTGCAGGGCGCGTTCGTCACCGATGAGGAGATCCACCGGATCGTCGAGTACTCGAAGAAGCAGGGCGAGCCCGAGTACGAGGAGGGCGTTACCACGGCCAAGCCGGGTGACAAGAAGGATATCGACTCCGACGTGGGCGATGATCTCGATCACCTGCTGTCGGCCATCGAGCTCGTGGTGAGCAGCCAGTTCGGCTCCACTTCCATGCTGCAGCGCAAGCTGCGCGTTGGGTTCGCCAAGGCCGGGAGGTTGATGGACCTGATGGAGACCCGCGGCATCGTTGGCCCGAGCGAGGGCTCCAAGGCCCGCGACGTGCTCGTCAAGCCGGATGATCTCGAATCCGTGCTCGAGGCTGTCCGCAATGGCGCCGAGAGCGTGACCTAGGACTGGCCGAGGTGTGTCGTCGACCATCCCTGGGTGCTGCGCAGGCCCAGGGGTGGTTTAATGAGAGCACCGAAGGGGAGTATCCCGAGAACGATGGTGTCGTCATCACGACCGCGAAAGCAGTCCGGTGCCATTGGTTAGCTGATCATGCTAATGGGAGAGACCTCCGGAGTTCCGTCTTGTGACCCGGAGGTTTTGCACTGATGAATGTCCCCCTATGGATCTGGCTCGCGACGATCGCCGTGATCGCCGCCCTGTTCGTCTTCGACTTCTACGCCCACGTCAAGACCCCGCACGCGCCGACGCTGCGCGAGTCCGGGTTCTGGTCCGCCGTCTATATCGGCATCGCCATCATCTTTGGCTTCGTGGTGATGGGCGTATGGGGCACCCGCTACGGGGGCGAGTATTTCGCCGGTTACATCACCGAGAAGGCGCTATCGGTCGATAACCTGTTCATCTTCGTCATCATCATGGCCACGTTCTCGATCCCGCGCGAGTACCAGCAGAAGGTGCTGCTCATCGGTATCGCGATGGCCCTAGTCATGCGTGGCATCTTCATCGCCGCGGGCGCGGCCGCGATCAATACCTTCAGCTGGGTGTTCTACCTCTTCGGGCTCTTCCTGCTCTACACCGCCTACAAGCTGATCAAGGATGCGATGTCCGGCGGGCACGACGGCGCGGAGCAGAAGGAATCCAAGATCATCCAGTTCGCCCGCAAGGTGCTCCCCACCACCGAAACCTATGACGGCGACCGCATCATCACCAAGATCGACGGCAAGCGGGTCCTGACGCCTCTCGCGCTCGCGCTCATCGTGATCGGCTTGACCGATCTGCTCTTCGCGCTCGACTCGATCCCCGCGATCTACGGCCTGACCCGCGAGCCCTACATCGTCTTTACCGCCAACGCCTTCGCGCTCATGGGCCTGCGGCAACTGTTCTTCCTCATCGGCGGCCTGCTCGAGCGGCTCGTGTACCTCTCCCACGGCCTGTCCATCATCCTCGGCTTCATCGGCGTCAAGCTGATCCTGCACGCCCTCCACGAGAACGAGCTGGCCTTCATCAACGGCGGCGAGCACGTCGCCGTGCCCGAGGTATCCACCGGCCTGTCCATGCTGTTCATCGTCTCCGTGCTTGTCATCGTCACTGTGGCGAGCCTGATGAAGACGCGCCACGAGAAGATCGTGCTCGACGAGGAGAACCAGGCCGAGGAGAGAGCAGCGGAGAAGGCGGCCGAGCTCGAATCAGCACGGGAGTCACGGGATCGGTCTCCCGGGGACGGCCAGGCATAGGCAGCTGAACGCGGTTGCGGCCCCG
>NZ_JACYWE010000001.1:587050-616747 GCF_014841105.1 Lolliginicoccus lacisalsi | reverse complement strand
GCAAAACCGCACATAACTGCCCCTTTCAGCGGAGGTCTCGCTGCAGGCTAGCCGGGCAGCACCCAGTGAGCGAGCCGATCCGGCGAGCACCGGTTCAGGCTGGGTCGCTGAAAGCACCCATCACCGGTGACCACTCGGTCACCGCGATGTCATGCGCGAGGCCCTCGACGACGAAGGGATCGCCCTCCAGCAGCGCGCGAGCGCCGGTCGGGCCGTCGGCGCGCTCGGCATCGAGCAGGATCAGCGCGCCGCTCCCATCGCCGAAGGCGCCCGCCGATACGACGATCCCGTCCGCGAGCCGGTCGCGCAGCCACTCCCGGTGCGCGGGGCGATGCTCATCTCGCTGGGTGGCCTCCGATGCCTCGTACGTATAGCGAACCGCGAGCAGATCCATTCGTGGTTGTCCTTTCAAGCCGCGGGCTCACAGCGCGAGCAGCATGCGGGTATTGCCGAGGGTGTTGGGCTTGGCGTAGCTGAGATCGAGGAACTCCGCGACACCGGTATCGTACGAGCGACGCATCTCGCTGAAGACATCCGACGAGACTGGCGTCCCGCTGATCTCGCGGAATCCATGTCGCGCGAAGAACTGCACCTCGAAGGTGAGCACGAACACGCGCTTGAGCCCGAGGTCGCGCGCGATCTCGATGAGCTGGGCGACGACCGCATGGCCCGCGCCGTGCCCCTTGAACCGTGGATCCACGGCGACAGTGCGTACTTCGCCGAGGTCGGCCCACAGCACGTGCAGCGCGCCGCACGCGATGATCGAGCTTTCATGCTCGGCGACCCAGAATTCCTGGATCGATTCGTAGAGCGTGACGAGGTTCTTCTCGAGCAGGATCCTGGGCGCGTAGAAGTCGACCAGCGACTTGATCGCGGGCACGTCCGCGGTGCGGGCGCGCCGCACCACCATTCCGGCGCTCCTCGCCGGCACTGGGGTCGCGCCGCCGTGATTTGTCATGTCGGCAAGACTAACCGGATCCGCGCCAGATAGTCTGGACAGGTGGCGAACAGTGACGATCGAGGAATCCCCGGGCACGCTGATGACGTGACCGAGCCCGTGCCCGTGCTCAACGTGGCCAACGTGCTGACCGTGCTGAGGATCCTGATCGTTCCGGTGTTCCTGGTCGCGCTGCTCATCGAGGATGGTGAGTCCACCCTGTGGCGCATCACCGCGGGCGCGTTGTTCATCCTCGCGGCGGTCACCGATCGCTATGACGGGCACCTGGCGCGCAAGCATGGGCTCATCACTGATTTCGGCAAAATCGCTGACCCGATCGCTGACAAGGCCCTGATGGGCGGCGCGTTGATCGGACTGTCGATCCTCGGCGACCTGAGCTGGTGGGTCACCGGCATCATCCTCTTCCGCGAGCTCGGCATCACCCTGCTGCGCTTCTGGGTGATCCGCCATGGCGTGATGCCGGCCGGTCGCGGCGGCAAGCTCAAGACAGTCGTGCAGATCGTCGCGATCTGCTTCTTCATCTTCCCGCTGCCGGCCTGGGTGGACCCGATCAGCGTCACGCTCATGGCCGCCGCTGTCCTTGTCACTGTGGCCACTGGCCTCGATTACGTCGTCCAGGCATTGCGGCTGCGGCGCGATGGACTGTCCGGCCAGGCGAGCAACTGATCGTGGATCCGCTGGCCAGTGCCACCAATGCCGAGGCCGTCGTGACTGCCCTTACCCGCAGGGGCCAGACGATAGCGCTGGCGGAATCCCTCACCGCAGGCATGGCGTGCGCGGCGATCGCGGGCGTGCCCGGCGCCAGCGCGGTGCTGCGCGGAGGGCTTGTTGTGTACGCGACGGACTCGAAGGCATCGCTGGCTGGGGTGGCCGAGGCGACCCTGGACCGGCACGGCGCGGTCTCCGCGCAGACGGCGACCGAGCTCGCGCGGGGAGCGCGGAGACAGCTCGGCGCGGACTGGGGGATCGGCCTCACTGGTGTCGCCGGGCCCGACGAGCAAGAAGGAAAACCGGTGGGCACGGCCTACGTGGGAATCGCGGGCCCGGGCGGCGAAGCAGTCCTGGAACTGTCGGTTCCCGGGCCCCGGTGGGATATCCGTGTCGAGGTGACCAGGCAGGCCTTCGCCGCGTTAGTCATCGAAGTTGACGGTCAACAGGTCTAGAGTCAGGGGTCTGGGAACCTCTCGCGGTCGCTGTGCGTTGACTCTTTGTGAGTTGCCCGCCCGCGAGAGGCGGCGCTAGGCCTCGCGGCCGCTGGTGCCGTTGCCCGCGGAGAACAATGAGGATGGAGGAGCGACATGGCGCTGCTGCTACGGGAAGCGCTCGGTGACAGCCTGCGGCGCGTCCGGGTGTCCCAGAGCAGGACACTACGCGAGGTGTCGAGCATGGCCCGCGTGAGCCTGGGCTACCTGTCGGAGGTGGAGCGTGGCCGCAAGGAAGCATCGAGCGAGCTGCTTGCTTCCATCTGCGATGCGCTCGATGTCGAGCTAGCCGACGTCCTGTTCGATGTCAGCTCCCTGCTCGCCAGCGAATCCGCTGCCCTTGGTGGCGTTGAGGAGCGGACGGCTCGGGTCGTCATCCCGCAGCGCTCGGCGGCGAAGGTCGCGAGCGGCGCGGAGGAACTGGTCGCCGCGTAGCGGAGTGCCCGTCGCGGCAAGCCTTGCCACCTCCCGGTGATCGGGCTGCGCGGCGCGCGAGAGTGGCGTATCGGTGGATTCCCCGATGCGCCGCCATCTGATCCGGGATAGATTCGACATGCGTGACAGCGCGCTGGATGCGCGTGGCTCGCGACGGAGGCTCGTGCTCGTCCGTCCGGGTAGAATCGCGGCACGAGGGACCGACAAACAGACTGGGAGGATGGGGCCATGGCGAACCCGTTTGCGAAATGGTGGCACTACATGAAGGCCAAGATGAATGCCTCCATCGATGAGAACGCCGACCCCAAGGTGCAGATCCAGCAGGCCATCGAGGACGCGCAGCGCCAGCACCAGGCCCTGTCCCAGCAGGCTGCGGCCGTGATCGGCAACCAGCGGCAGCTCGAGATGCGGCTCAACCGCCAGATCGCCGAGGTCGAGAAGCTCCAGGCCAGTACCCGCCAGGCACTGCAGATGTCCGAGAAGGCAGCCGCGCAGGGCGATACCCAGAAGGCGCAGCAGTACGAGAACGCCGCCGAGGCTTTTGCCGCGCAGCTCGTCACCGCGGAGACCAACATCGAGGACCTCAAGGCCCTGCATCACCAGGCGGTGGGCGCTGCGCAGCAGGCCAAGAACGCTGTCGAGCAGAACGCGATGATGCTCCAGCAGAAGCTCGCCGAGCGCACCAAGCTGCTCAGCCAGCTCGAGCAGGCCAAGATGCAGGAGCAGGTCGGCAACTCGCTGCGGTCGATGTCCGAGCTCTCCGCGCCTGGCAACACTCCAAGCCTCGATTCGGTGCGCGACAAGATCGAGCAGCGCTACGCGAATGCCCTCGGCACCACTGAGCTGCATAAGAACTCCGTGCAGGGCCGGATGATGGAGGTGCAGCAGTCGACCGTGGAGATGGCCGGGCACAGCCGCCTCGAGCAGATCCGGGCATCGATGAAGGGCAACCAGATCAGCAGCGCTCCCGAATCATCGAGCGCCCCGCAGGTCGCGGCGGACAAGCCGCAGCAGCACGGGCAGGCGGAGCCCAACGCAGCGGGGTGACCGGAGCAGCGAGGAGGTCCAGGCCGTGACGTCCCGAGCAGGCGGAGCCGGGCAGTTCTTTCGCGATGTGCACGGCCGCGTCACCGATGCGGTCACTCGCTTCACCGACCCGCGCGAGAAGCAGATCCGGCGGACAAGGAAGGCACGTCGCCGCTCGGTCCGCCTCGGCACGGGATCTGGCATCACCGCGACGGGAACAATGGGCCTCGCGGCCGCGAGTGCCCCGGACTGGACGATCATCGCGGGCGGGGGAGCGACAGCATTGCTCGCTGTTCCGGCAGTCATGGCCTGGCAACGCTTCCGCGTCTATCGGTCGCAACCGCTGCCGCCCGTTCGGCCAGCCAGGCGCTTCCACCCTGGCTACACCTCGGCGGCGTACGACTCGATGCTGCGCCTCGGCGACGCCGAGCAAAGCCTCTACCGGATGCTCACCGTCCTGTCCCGCGCGGAGGTCGTCCCGCATGCCGACCTCGAGGAGATCTCGGTAGCGAGCGCCGCCGCCGGGGACGCCCTCGAGGCCACCGCGCGCGACATCGTCGAGATGGAGCACGCGCAGAGGGCGCTGCGCGGTAGCGGCCAGCGGCGGGGAAGGGCCGGGAACGGCGCTTCGGGAGCCCAGCACGACCTTCGCGTGCCAATCAGCGCGCTCGCTGACCAGGTCTCCGACGGGGTCGAGGAGATCGAGGCGCTCGCGCTCGCGGCAAGCCAGATGACCGAGGCTGCCTTCGATCCATCGCGGCCCGCGCAGCCGGGCGGACGCTCGCTGGAAGCAATGGACAGGCGGCGCGCCGAGCTCCTCGATGCCGCCGACCGGCTCGAGGGACTAGCCCATGGCCTCCGTGAGCTCAACAGCCTGGGAGAGCCGACGTCCGGCGCGCCGATGGCGGCGCGCGGGCCCCGGTCCGAGCGCATCGATCCGCTTGCCGCTCCGAATCCATCGATCGCGCAGAGCACCAGGATCGACCCGGGACGTGCCCGCCCGCGGCGGAGCGACGAGCACCCCTGGCGCACTGCCTGAGCAGGAACTCCACCTCTCGGGGTACTCCCTGATCCTCACCCTGAACTCCGCGCCCGCATGCTGACAAGCCCGCATCGGTCACGCATGCTGGAGGAAAGCCCGGGGCAGTAGCGCCCGGGCGCACCACCCAACTAGTACGGGAGTCATCATGGTCCTCCGCATCGTGGCCGCCATCATCATCGCGTGGCTTGCCATCATCGTGCTCGGTGCCCTGTTCGATGTGTTGTCGACAGTCATCACGCTCGCGCTCATCGCGACAGCCGCCTACCTGATCTACCGGTTCTTCGCCGGACCGCGCACACCGACCACGCCCTCGACGAGGCTCTAGGAAGCAAGGAACAACGCACATGCGCATCGCTGTCGTGGCTGGACCCGACCCGGGGCACGCGTTCCCCGCTATGGCACTGGCCAGGCACATCGCCGGGAGCGGAAGCGAGGCGGTGGTGTTCACCGGGACCCGGTGGCTCGACCACGCGCGCGCCGCGGGCCTCGATGCGCGCGAGCTGCCCGGCCTGGGGCGCGGCGCCGAGGATCTCGACGTCGACGCGGGGCATCGCATCCACGAGCGCGCGGCGACGATGTCCACCCAGCTCCTGCCCGCCCTCAATCGATTGATGCCGGACCTCGTGGTCTCCGACGTCATCACCGTGGCGGGCGGGCTCGCCGCCGAGCGCCTCGGGATCCCCTGGGCAGAGCTGTCACCGCATCCTCTGTACCTGCCCTCGCGCGGGCTGCCCCCGGTCGGAAGCGGCCTTGAGCCAGGTACCGGGCTGCCAGGTCGAGCCCGCGACACCGTGCTGCGCGCCCTCGTGGCCAGGGACCGACGCCGCGGGCAGGCCCAGCGAGCCCGGGCGCGCGCCTCCATCGGCATGCCGGAGCGGGATCCTGGGCCACGCGCGCGCCTCATCGCGACCCTGCCGGCGATGGAGGTGCCCAGGCCGGACTGGCCGGCGCACGCGCACCTCGTGGGGCCACTCGTCTGGGAGCCCGCCAGCACCGACCTGCCGAGACCGCCCGGCGACGGGCCGCTGGTCATGGTGTCGCCCTCGACCGCGAGCCGCGGCGGCGTGGAAGGCATGATCGACGCCGTCATCGAGGCGCTGCGCGGAGGCGGGCCCCCCGCGACGCCCTGGCGGATGGTCGCCACCGTGCTCGGCGGACAGCCCCGCGAGCTACCGGACTGGTGCGTTGTCGGGCAGGGCAGGCAGGAACCACTCCTGCGGGAGGCCGCGGTGCTGGTGTGCGGTGGCGGCCCCGGAACCCTCGCCCGCGCTCTCCTCGCCGGAACTCCGATGGTGATCATCCCCGGCGAAGGCGACCAGCGGGAGCTTGCCGCGCGGGCCCAGCGCCGGGGCGTCGCCGAGATCGTCCGCACGAACAGCGACGGCGACCTCGATCCCGCGGCCGTGCGCGCGGCCATCGAGCGTGTCGTCGGCGACCCGCGGTACCGGGCCGCGGCCGCGGAGGCGGCACGGACCGCGAGCGACGTGCAAGATCCGCTCTCGGTCTGCGAGGGCGTGCTCGCTCGCGGGTAGCGGCTGCCGGGCTCGTGGGCCGCCGGGCTCTTTGGGCCGGGCTCGTGGGGCCGGGCTCGTGGGGCCGGGGCGGCTTCCCAGATCTGCGAGCGCAAGTCAACAGATGTCCGGTTTCCGGACGCGATTAGTTGACTTTCACTCGCAGATTCCCGTTGTCGGCTCGCGGCTCGCGGCGGGGGTGGGTGCTCGTGGGCCAGGCCCGAGCGCTCGACTGTGTGGGGCCGGCAGCTAGTGGAAACTTTTCCACCGTGGGGCGGGAAAATGTTCCACCTCCGCCGACGCTTCCGCCTCCGCCGACGCTTCCGCCTCTGGTGGCCGCGGTTCCTTCGGGAGTGCCCTGGTCGGCGGTAACGCAGTAGGGTGGGGCCGTGCGATTGACCGATTTCCAGGGCAAGGTCGAGAGCTGCCTCGGCGCCCGGCTTGGACCAACCCTCTTGCGCGACCACGTGCTGACCTCTCTCGGGGGCGTCACGGCGGAGCGGGCCATCAGCAGTGGCGTCTCGCTGCGCGAGGTGTGGCACGCGCTGTGCGATGAGTTCGATGTCCCGGAGCTGCATCGCTAGCATTCGAACGTGTGTTCGGTATAGTGGTGCCAGTCGTACCGGATCGGCCACGCGCGGAAGCGCGTCCATCGGGAACTCGCACCAGCGTGGATTCCCGGCCTGTGCATGGCGAGGTGGTTATCCACAGCGTGGGCGCGGGAACGCAAAATTGTCAGTGGCCGGTCGTACGGTAGCCATGAGTGGGGCACTGCCGGGTCTCACTGACAGGCACATCGCCGCCGCGCACCTAGTCCAAGGAGATTCAGACATGGCACCTGCATATGACCGCGAGAAGGCGCTCGAGCTAGCGCTCGCGCAGATCGACAAGTCGTTCGGCAAGGGCTCGGTAATGAGGCTGGGCGATGAGCCGCGCCAGCCCATCGCGGTGATCCCCACGGGTTCCATCGCGCTCGACGTGGCCCTGGGCATCGGCGGATTGCCGCGAGGCAGGGTCGTGGAGATCTATGGCCCTGAGTCCTCCGGCAAGACGACCGTGGCGCTGCACGCGGTCGCCAACGCGCAGAAGGCTGGTGGCATCGCGGCATTCATCGATGCCGAGCATGCGCTCGATCCTGACTATGCGCGCGCTCTCGGTGTCGATACCGACGCGCTGCTGGTCTCCCAGCCGGATACCGGCGAGCAGGCTCTCGAGATCGCCGACATGCTCGTTCGCTCGGGTGCCCTGGACATCCTCGTGATCGACTCGGTGGCCGCACTGGTGCCCCGCGCTGAGATCGAGGGCGAGATGGGCGATAGCCACGTCGGTCTGCAGGCCCGCCTCATGAGCCAGGCGCTGCGGAAAATGACCTCGGCGCTCAGCTCGGCCGGGACCACCGCGATCTTCATCAACCAGCTCCGCGAGAAGATCGGTGTGATGTTTGGTTCCCCCGAGACCACGACCGGTGGCAAGGCACTGAAGTTCTACTCGTCCGTGCGGCTCGACGTGCGCCGGATCGAGACGCTGAAGGATGGCACTGACGCTGTCGGCAACCGTACTCGCGTCAAGGTCGTCAAGAACAAGGTCTCGCCCCCGTTCAAGCAGGCAGAGTTCGACATCCTCTACGGACACGGCATCAGCCGCGAGGGCTCGCTCATCGACATGGGCGTGACGCATGGATTCATCCGCAAGTCGGGCTCCTGGTTCACCTATGAAGGCGACCAGCTTGGCCAGGGCAAGGAGAATGCCCGCAAGTACCTGCTCGAGAACCCCGAGGTGGGCGACGAGATCGAGAAGAAGGTCAAGGAGAAGCTCGGTATCGGCGCGGTGCTCGACGCCGAGGTGGAAGCTCCTGCTGCGGAGTTCTGATGAGCCCGCGCGCCGAGGAGCAGGAGCGGTCGCCCGAGGAGTGGCAGGCACACGCCAAGAGCTTGTGCCTGCGCTGGCTCGCGATGCGCGCCCACACCCGCGACGAGCTGCGGACGAAGCTGGAGAGCAAAGGGATCCCCACCCCTATCAGCGATGCCGTGCTCGAGCGCTTCGCCGAGGTCAAGCTCATCGATGACGCCGAGTTCGCGCAAGCATGGGTCCGCTCGCGGCACCAGTACGCGGGCAAGGGCAAGCGTGCGATCGCCAATGAGCTCAGGCGCAAGGGGGTCGACGATGAGGATGCACAGCACGCGCTGGGCACCATCAGCGATGACGACGAGCGCGACAGGGCCCGCGAGCTCGTTGATAAGCGCTTGCGCGCGAGCGCGCCCGTCGACTGGAGCGATCCGCGGGAGAAGCAGCGCGCCATTCAACGGCTGGTCGGAATGCTGGCCCGGCGGGGCTACGGCCCCTCCATCTCCTACAACGTCGTCACCGAAGCATTGCCGCTCCACGGCGGGACAAGCGATGGTTTGCTAGACGAGCCCTACTAGCTCCCTGGCTCAGCCTGCGCTGGATCAGCCTGCGCCGGATCAGCCTGCGCCGGATCAGCCTGCCGGTCGCTCGCTGCCCTGGCGTCCTTCCGGATGCCGCGTGCATGCAGGCTCATCACGATCACTCCGAGGGCGAGTCCCGCGACGTCCGTGAGCACTCCGTAGTGCACCAGCATCAGGCCTGCGGCCCCCAGCACAGCGCGCCCGGCCCAACTGATCCGCTCATGAAGGAATCCGACCACCGCGATGCCGAGGAAAAACACCCCGGCCAACGACGACACGATCGCGAGAATGCCCTGGCCCCAGTTCACATCCTGCAGCAGCAGCTCGGGACTGATCACGAAGAGGAACGGCACCACGAAGCCCGAGACCGCGATCCGCACAGCGTTGCCTCCGGTGCGGATCGGATCGCCGCCCGAGATCCCGCATGCCGCGTACGCGGCCAGGCACACCGGGGGAGTGATATCCGCCATCACGCCGAAATAGAACACGAACAGGTGAGCCGACAGGATCATCGCGACCGTGGCCTCCGGCAGATCACCCTGGAGCAGCACTACGATCGCTGGCGCAGCGAGGGTCGCGGTCACCACATAGTTCGCCGTCGTCGGCAGACCAATGCCCAGGATCAAGCACGCCAGCATCGACATCGCCAGCACCGGGATCAGGTATCCCCCGCCAAGACTGATCAGGCCATCAGCGAGCTTGTGGCCCAAGCCGGTCAGGGTGATCATCCCGGCCAGGATCCCCGCCGCCGCGCACGCCACTACGATGGGCAGCGCGATGCGCGTTGCTCCCACCAGTCCATCGGCAAGGCTCGCCACCGACAGCTTCTCGTCGGAATCCCGCCCCCATCCCGCGAACAACACGACCAGCGGTGTCACGACCAGCGCTAGCAGGAACGAGGTCACCACGATCGACCATGCCCGCGACATATCCGGCAGCATCAGATCGACTGCCAGATCCACGAGCCACATTGCCGAGAGCACCACGGTGAACGGCACGATCAACCGCCACGATTCCCGCATGGCCACCGGTAGGGGCTCCGCAGCGTCCTTGTCCGGGGCGAAGCCACGCTTGCGCGCGACCATCTGCGCCAGCACCGCCACGAGCACGCCGAGCACCAGCGCGACCACCGTCATCCGCAACAACGGTGACAAGCCGGGCAGCGCTGCCCCTACGAGCCAGTGCAGCGCGGCTGCTCCCAGCACAGTGACCGCTGTCCAGGCCAGCAGCGTCAACGCGCCCTGGGCCCGGTCGGACGAGGGGCGCGGGGCGGCGACAAGCCCCCTTCCCGGCGCGACCGCCACGACTAGAGGGTGCATCAGCTGGACCAGCACGTTGATGCCGATCGCGATGGCGATGGATGCCATCGCCGCGAAACCCGGGCTGAAGCCCATCGACAGCAGGAGGAAGATCGCCACGATCGGAACCAGCAAGTACCCCTTCGCCGCCATGATCTGCCGTACGCTCGGCAGCATCGACTTGGGGATGCCCCCGATGCCGAGGCGCCGCGCATCAAAATGGATCACGACGAACTGCGCGGCAAAGAACAGCACCGCCGGGATGATCGCGGCCTTCAGGATCTCCGCGTATGGGATGCCGGTGATCTCCATCATGATGAACGCGCCCGCGCCCATGATCGGTGGGGCGATCTGCCCGCCCGTTGAGGACGATGCCTCCACCGCTCCCGCATAGTTCGGCGAATAGCCGGACTTCTTCATCATCGGGATCGTGAACGCCCCGTTGCTGACGGTGTTCGCGACCGAGGAGCCGGTGATCGTGCCGGAGAACGCGCTCGTTGCCACGCCCACTTTGGCGGTGCCGCCCCGCGACCATCCGGTGGCGCCCAGGGCAGCATCGGTGAAGAACCGCTCCATGCCGGTGCGCTGCAGGATCGCGGCGAAGACTAGGAACAGGAAGATCACCGTCGCCGATACCCGCACTGGAGTGCCGAAGACTGCCTCATCGGTGAAGAAGGAGACGTTGACGATGCGGTCGAGGCTGTGGCCGCTATGGCCGAGGAATCCCGGTAGCACGGGCCCGTAGTACGCATAGGCCAGCATCAATGAGGCGAGGACGACCAGTGCAGGGCCGAGGACGCGCTGTGCTGCCACGAGGATGAGCAGCAAGCCCGCCGTGCCTACCGCGATGTTCGCCGGGTCCAGGATGCCTGCGGTGCGCAGGATGGTTTCGTAGTTGGCGAAGACGTAGTACCCGACGAGCACGCTCAGCACCGCCATCGCCACATCGCCGGCGGGAATCCCCCCGATCGACACGGGAACATGGCGTGCCAGCTGGGTGAGCGCGATCACGAGCAACGACGGCACCACGATGTGCATCCCCGCGACGCCTTGCGCGAGCAATGCCGCGACGACGAGCACGCCGGCCACCACGAGCGCGGTGCCTATTCGCTTCTGCCGCGGGGACGTCCATGTCCTGGCGGGATAGAGCAGGAAGATCAGCGCAACGGCGAGGGATACATGGAACGGTCCTTGCTGCCGGGCGGGCAGGGATCCCTCGAACAGTGGCGAGGTCAGCACATGGAACAGCGCGAACGCCAGCGCCACCACGAACACCGCCCACTTCCAGGCCGCGCGCTCATCGACGCGGGTGTGCTCGGTGGATTCGAGGGCATTGTGGTGCTCGAGCTCGGCGATGTCGGTGCTCAGGCTGGCGTCGCGGGGCGGTGGTATGGCGGGCACGGTGGCATTACCTCGTGGTGGGGGCGTGATTGGTTCGCAGGTCGACCCGGGCACCGGAGCGGACGAGGTCGAGCAGCCGGACCGCGGTGCCGCCGGGCACGGTAATCCTATGGCCCACCGAGGGGTTGCCCACGATCATGGGCACGATGCCGAGGGGCCGGTCGTGGTGGAGCACGCGGAACTGGCCGTCCTCGACGAGGAATGTCGTGGTGACGCCATTGATGGTCTCGGGGCCGCCGGGCAGGTTCGCGCCGATGCGGTCGAACACCATCTCTCGCATCGTCAGCGCGCCCTCCTCGTTGACGGAGAACACCTCGTGGACGGGGCGCTTGTGCACGGAATGGATGTGATCGAGCGTGATGGGCTCGCCCGGCGTGATGGGGGCGGAGTACACGACCTCGCCGGTGTCGTGCGAGAACACCTCGAAGCGGAGCTGCTCATCGCTGGTGGAGCACGCGATGCTGGCGAGACCGCCGACGATGACCAGCAGCGCCGCACCACGATGCGGGGGCACCCGGCGAAACCGGATGCCCCCGCGATGGCGGACGGGGATCGTCACGGCACGCTGATGCCGTTCTCCTCGAAGTACCGGGCCGAGCCGGGATGCAGCTGCACCGGGCCAAGCCCGTCGACGGCCGAGTTGAGGATGATGTCATCGCCAGCGGAATGCTGGACCTCGCGGGAGTTCTCGTACATCACCCGGGTGAGGTCATAGGCGAGCTGCTCATCGAGATCTGCCTTCGCGTAGAGCGTCGCCCAGGCGGTGACCGTGTTGTTCGAGCCATCGACGCCGGAATAGGTGCCGCCAGGGATGACATGCGGGGAGAGCAGCGGGTTCTCGGCGAGGAGGCGGTCGAGCGCCGCGCCCTGGATGTTGAGCATCATCACATCGTTGGTGGTGGCGAGCTGCTCGATGCTGCTCGTGGGAGCGGACAGGATTCCGAACGCGGCATCGACCACGCCGTCGCCGAGATTGGTGGCCGCATCGCCGAAGCTGCTGTCGAACTGCTCGGCGAGGTCCTCATCGGGGTCGATGCCATAGGCCTCGAGCACCTGCCCGGCGAGGGTATTGGTGGCGCTGCCGAGCGGACCCATCTCGATGCGCTTGCCCCGCAGGTCCTCGATGGAGGTGATGCCCGTGCCCTCGACGGTGACCACCTGCAGGATCTCCGGGTAGATGTTGCCCAGCGACCGGATGCCCGCGGGGTCGCCGAGGGGGTTCTCCTCGAAGTCGCCCGCGCTGGAGACCGCGTCAGCGGCAGTGGCGTTGACGCCCATCGCGAGCTCGACCTCTCCCTGGTCGAGCTGGCGGAGGTTGTCCACGGACGCGCCGCCCACGGTGGCGGTGATCGAGTAGTCCTCGAGGTTGTTGCTCCACAGGTTGGCGATCTCGCCGCCGAGCGGATAGTAGGTGCCGCCCGTGGAGCCGGTGGCGAGGGTGAGGTCGTTCTCCCCACCGACGGCGCAGCCGGCGAGAGCGAGGGTGGCCACGCCCGCTGACGCTGCAGCGAGCATGCGACGCGTGATGCCCGGCCGGTGGGTTTGGGTAGTGGTCATGGAAAAGCTCGTCCTCTCCTTGCGGATGGCCCACGGAATAGGGGCCTGGTGCATCTCGTGCTGGGGGCCCCGGATGGCGGTGCCATCGAGCGCGGGGGCGGTTCCTGGGCATGCCCGTCCCAGTCTTGACCAGATCGGTCACCGAAACGGACGAATTGCGGTAACAACACCGTGACGTCCTGGCGGGAGGGGTGGCGCGCCGGGCCGGCCAGGCGTGGGTGCTCGATCCGGCCCCGCAACGGGCCGGGGCGCGCCGGGGCCCAGCGATCCAGACCCGTTGATGCGCAAAAGCCGTGGTAGCAGGCTTGGTCGGGGATGGCGCGCTCCCGTACACTGGGCGGTCGTGAGCACTACCCAGGACATCAGCGAGGCCATCTCGCCGCAGCAGCGCACGTACCAGATCCGCACCTACGGATGCCAGATGAACGTGCACGATTCCGAGCGGCTCGCGGGGCTGCTCGAGGATTCCGGCTATGTGCCTGCCAACGAGGGGGCCGAGCCGGACCTCGTGGTGTTCAATACCTGCGCGGTGCGGGAGAACGCGGACAACAAGCTGTATGGCAACCTCGGTCACCTGCGGCCATCGAAGGACGCGAACCCGGGCATGCAGATCGCGGTGGGCGGTTGCCTGGCGCAGAAGGATCGCGACGTCGTGGTCAAGCGCGCCCCCTGGGTCGATGTCGTGTTCGGCACGCACAACATCGGGGCGCTGCCCGCCCTGCTCGAGCGCGCGCGGCACAACTCGGAGGCCCAGGTGGAGATCATCGAGGCGCTCGAGGCGTTCCCGTCCGGGCTCCCGGCCAAGCGGGATTCCGCCTACTCGGGCTGGGTGTCGATCTCGGTGGGGTGCAACAACACCTGCACGTTCTGCATCGTGCCCGCGCTGCGCGGCAAGGAAGTGGACCGCCGCCCCGGGGATATCCTCGCCGAGGTGCAAGCGCTCGTGTCGGAGGGCGTGCTCGAGGTGACGCTGCTCGGCCAGAACGTCAACTCGTACGGCCGCTCGTTCGCGGATCCGGAGATCCCGCGCAGCCGTGGAGCTTTCGCTGATCTGCTGCGGGCCTGCGGCGGGATCGAGGGGCTCGAGCGGGTCCGGTTCACCTCGCCGCATCCCGCGGAGTTCACCGACGATGTGATCGCCGCGATGGCCGATACCCCGAACGTATGCCCCCAGTTGCACATGCCGCTGCAATCCGGCTCGGACCGGATCCTCCGGGCCATGCGCCGCTCGTACCGCAAGGAACGCTTCCTGGGCATCATCGAGCGGGTGCGCGAGGCGATGCCGCATGCGGCGATCACCACCGACATCATCGTGGGCTTCCCCGGCGAGACGGAGGAGGATTTCGAGCACACTCTCGATGTGGTGCGGCAGGCCCGCTTCTCCAGCGCGTTCACCTTCCAGTACTCCAAGCGGCCTGGAACGCCCGCCGCGGAGATGCCGGACCAGGTTCCCAAGCATGTCGTGCAGCAGCGCTATGACCGGTTGATCGCCGTGCAGGAGCAGATGAGCCTCGAGGAGAACACGAGGATCATTGGTTCCACCGTTGAGCTTCTCGTCGCGACGGGAGAGGGACGCAAGGATGCCGAGACGCGCCGCATGAGTGGCCGTGCCCGCGATGGGCGGCTGGTGCATTTCCGGCCCGACGGTGCCATCGACGAGGCGATCCGGCCCGGGGACATCGTGACGACCACCGTCACCGCTGCCGCGCCACACCACCTCGTCGCGGATGCACCGATCCTGGCGCACCGCCGCACCCGCGCGGGGGATGCCGCAGCGAGCGGACAGACTCCCAAGACCCCGCCGATCGATACCACCCCGACCGGCGTCGGGCTGGGGATGCCGCGGCTCGGCGCCCCGGGCCCCGCGCCCCAGACGACAGGATGCTGCTGATGGCCGACCATGCTCCTCGGATGCCCGACCCCGCGGACAGGTTCGCGCCCGATGCCCCCGGCACGCGCGATGGAGCGTCGGTGGAGATCGATCCGGGTATTTTCGCCCTGCTCGCGGCAGTGCTCGTGCTGGTGCTCGTGGGCTCCTTCGCCCTGCCGCACACCGGTGCCGCGAACGGCTGGGATGTGCTCGTGAGCTCCGAGGCCGCGCGCGAGCAGTCGGTGAAGGTCATGTCGCAGCTCTTTGTGTGGTTCGCGCTCGTCTTTGGGGCTGGATTCTCCATCGTCAGCCTGATCACGCGTCGCTGGGCGGCGGCGCTGATCGCCTCGGGCGGCTCGTTCGTCGGTGCGGTGCTCGGCATGCTGGCGGTGTGGTCCCGGCAGACCCCGACCGCTGCCGATCTCGCGACCGCGAGCGATGCGGGCCCCGGAGCTGGGCTCATCCTGGGCCTCGTGGCGCTGGGCGCGCTGTTCCTGACGTGGTTCTCCGTGGCGGTCAGCCGCGCGCCCGCCGCCGCGCGCTAGCGGGAGCTAAGCGCATCCTCGGCAGTGGCAGCCCACTCCCGCCACTGCTGGGCCTGGGCGCGAGCCTTCTCCGCGTCCTTCGCCCGCCCGGCGGCCTCGGCCTTGGCGGCCTGCTCCTCGAGCTGCTGAACGCGCTCGCGGAACTGCGCGGCCCGTGCCTCGGCCTCCGGGTCGCTGCGGCGCCACTGCGAGGCCACCGCGTCCCGCACGCGCGATTCGATCGCCTTGAACCGTGCCTCGAGTTCGTGGATGCGATCGCGCGGAACCTTGCCGATGGCCTCCCAGCGTTCCTGCATGCGTCGTAGCTCGGCGCGCGCGGCCTCGAGATCCTTGGACGGGTCGAGCGACTCCGCCTCGGCGAGCAGCGCCTCCTTCGCGGTCGCGTTCTCCGCGAACTCCGCATCGCGCTCCGACGCCGCTGCGTTGCGGGCCGCGAAGAATGTGTCCTGGGCGGCCTTGAAGCGCTTCCACAGCGCATCGTCGGCTTCCTTGGGCGCACGCCCGGCTGCCTTCCATTCCTTCATCAGGTCGCGGTACGCACCCGCCGTCTCGCCCCATTCGGTGGAGGCGGACATCGCCTCGGCGCGGGCCACGAGTTCTTCCTTGACCGTCTTGGCGTGAGCGCGCTCGCGGTCGAGCTCGGCGAAGTGCGCGCCACGGCGCCGGTTGAAGCTGTCGCGGGCCTTGGAGAATCGCTTCCACAACGCATCGTCGGTCTTGCGGTCGATCCCGCGAATGGTCTTCCACTCGTCGAACATCGCGCGGAGCCGGTCGCCGGCAGCCTTCCACTGGGTGGAGTTCTCCGCGACGTCCTCGGCCTCGGCGCACAGGGCTTCCTTGCGGGCGACCTGTGCGGCGCGTTCCTCCTCGCGACGGTGGTGCGCCCGCTCGGCGGCCGCGTCGGCACCCGAGATGATGCCCTGGAGCCGGGCCTCGAGCGCGGCGATGTCGCCGATCACCGCGGCGGTGGGAAGGGTCTCGAGGAGGTGCCCGGCGGCGATCTTGGTCTTCTTCGGGTCGCCCGAGCCCTTCGCGAGGCGGGTCTCGAGGAGCTCCACCTCCGTGGCGAGGTCGTCGCAGCGGCGCGCGAAGTGCGCGAGCCCCTCGGATCTATCGCCAGCATGCCAGGATCCGATCTGCCGCTCCCCGTCCTTGGTGATCAGCCACACGGTGCCGTCGTCGTCGATGCGCCCGAACTCGGTGGGCGAGTGCGGCGTGGCCGCTTTGGCATTCTCGTGGCCGGTCAGGGGGGTGACGATTCCCTGCTCGTGCGGGGTGGTCCCGGTCATGGTTCCTCATCTCTGCCGCGCGTCACGGCTGCCGTGCCCTGCCCGGTGGACGGGCTGGCCTGCGATGGTCATGTCGTGGTGGATCGACGACACCACCTCCATTCAACCGCGAAGACGTCCGCGAGGCCATCAAATCCTGCCAGAAGCGTGTTTCTCCTGCCGGGAAGGCTCGCTCGTTTCGCATCGCGCGAGCCCGCTCGGTAGCGTTGTGCCGTGCTTGCTGCTGCCGCCGTGGCCCCTGGCCCCCCGCTGCTGGTCCCGGAGCTTGCTGGTGCCGCTGCCAGCGAGACGGCGGGGATGCGCGCGGCCGTGCTAAGCATGGCGGCCGGGCTGGCCGGATTGGCGCAGCACTGGATCATTCTCGGCACGGACGGCGCCGGGGGGGAGTTCGGGCCCGCCGCCGCGGGCACGTTCGGAGGCTATGGCCGCGAGATCGTCGTCACCCTCGGGCAGCCCGGGGCCGAGCCGGATCCGATGCTGCCGCTGCCGGTGCTCATCGGTGGGTGGATCCGCGGACAGGCAGCTCCGGATGCCACCTGCGAGGCGCGGATCGTGAACGCCGGGTTGGCCGCGGTCGAGGCCCTGGCGTGGGGGCGCGCGCTCCGCGCGGAGCTCGACGCGGATCCTCGGGCCATCGGGGTGCTTCTCGTCGCCGACGGCTCGATCCGCCTGACGGAGAAGGCTCCGGGAGCGCTCGACCCGCGCGCGGTGGAGTGGGAGGACCGCCTTGCCGCGGCGCTCGACACCGGCGATCAGCAGTTCCTCGCCGCGCTCGACGCGCAAGCGTGCCAGGCGATGGGCGTGGCGGACCGGGCTGCCTGGACCGTCCTCGCGGGCTTGTTCCCGGACGGTCCGGCGCGCGTCACCGATCGGCATGACAGTGCCCCCTACGGGGTGGGCTACCACGTGGGGATATGGCTGCCGTGACATCGCCTGTGGGCCGGCCGGTCGCGGTCATCGGACCCACCGCCACCGGCAAGTCCGCCCTCGCGCTCGCCCTCGCCGAGTTGCTCGGCGGCGAGGTCATCAACATCGACGCGATGCAGCAATACCGGGGCATGGACATCGGTACCGCCAAGCTGCCCCTCGCGGAGCGGCGAGGCATCCCGCACCACCAGATCGACACCCTCGATGTCACCGAGACCGCCACGGTCGCCCGCTACAAGGAGTGCGCGACCGCGGACGTCGAATCCCTGCTCGCAGAGGGCAAGGCGCCCATCATCGTGGGTGGCTCGATGATGTATATCCAGGCATTGCTCGATGACTGGCAGTTCCCCGCCACCGATCCGCGAGTGCGCGCGAAGTGGGAGGAGCGCCTCGCCGAGATCGGGGGACGGGCCCTGCACGAGGAGCTCGCGCGCATCGATCCCGAGGCCGCCACGACGATCCTGCCCACCGATCCGCGCCGCACCGTGCGTGCCCTCGAGGTGATCGAGCTGACAGGGCAGCCGTTCGCGGCCTCGGCGCCCACGATCGGTGACCCCCGCTGGGAGACCGTCATCATCGGTGTGGACCGCGATACCGCGGAGCTTGACGCGCGCATCGCGCAGCGCACCGAGCAGATGTTCGCCAGCGGGCTCGTCGATGAGGTGCGCGATCTTCTCGGCGCGGGGCTCCGTGAGGGTGTGACCGCTTCCCGCGCGATCGGATACGCGCAGGTGCTCGCCGCCCTCGATGGGCAGCATGACCTTGCTGCTGCGGCTGAGCTGACGACGCAGGGGACCCGGCGCTACGTGCGCAGGCAGCGGTCCTGGTTCAAGCGCGATCACCGCATCCACTGGTTCGATGGCGGTGCGCCCGGGCTCGCGGGAGATGTCGCGCGCCTGCTGTAGGTCGCTCGGCCCGCGCGATGCTGCGGGCCGCACTGAAGTTCTCCCCGAGTTGCGGAGCATCAGGCACCGCGCTAATACTTATAGTGCTAATGAACTAGTGAATTAAGGAACCTCATGTGATTGCCTACCGCATCGACCGCGCTTCCGGCATCCCCGCCTACGTGCAGCTCATCGCCCAGACCAAGCGCGCGCTCCGGCTCGGCCAGCTCGCCCCCGGCGACAAGCTGCCGACGGCAAAGGAAGTCGTCACCGAGCTCGCCATCAATCCCAACACCGTGCTCAAGGCCTACCGCGAGCTCGAGACCGAAGGACTCGTCGAGCCCCGCGCTGGGCTCGGCACGTTCGTCACCACCACCCTCGCCAAGCCCGGCATGGCCGAGACCGAGATCCTCCGCGCGCAGCTCCGCGCCGCTTTCGCCACCGGCCGGGACGCCGGCCTCGACCGCGATGACATCGAAGCCCTCGTCCACGACGCGCTCGACGCCTACTTCACCGGAGACCAGCCATGAACACTTCCGCCTTGAGCTTCCGCGACGTCCACAAGTCCTTCCGCCGCCACACCGCGCTCGCCGGCTGCACCCTCACGGTCAACGAGGGCAGCATCACCGGGCTCATCGGTGCCAACGGCGCGGGCAAGTCCACCCTCATGTCCCTCGCCGCGGGATTGCTGCGCGCCGACGCGGGGACCATCGACGTGCTCGGAGCCCCTCCGGCACGCGGTCACATCAGCCACGGGGTCTCCTACCTCGCCCAGCACAAGCCGCTCTACCCCAGCCTCACTGTGGCGGAGATGATCCAGTTCGGCGCCGATACCAACGACGACTGGGACAACGACTACGCCACCACCATTGCCACGAGCACGGGCATCAAGCCGACCACCCGTATCAAGCACCTCTCGCCCGGGCAGCGCACCATCGTCGCTGTCGCACTAGTCCTCGGGCGGCGACCCCGGCTGCTCATGCTCGACGAGCCCATGGCCGACCTCGACCCGCTCGCCCGCCGCACCGTCGCCCAGATCCTCATGGGCGACGTCGCCGAGCACGGAACCACCATCCTGCTGTCCTCGCACGTGCTCAGCGAGATCAGCGACCTCGCCGACGAGATGATCCTGCTCGGCCACGGCCAGGTCCACCTCCAAGGCAGCATCGACACCATTGTCGCCAGCCACTACATCCTCACCGGGACCGGTGACCCCCACACCGTCGCTGGGCCCGCCACGCTCATCGACACCCGCGGAACCACCGGTTTGCGCGGCCACCTCCTGCGCGGCGACGCGCCCATGATCGCCACCAGCGAATGGTCCCTCGCCCCGGCCACGCTCGACGATGTCGTGCTCGGCTACCTGCGCAGCGACGCCAGCCTCGAAGGAGCCCTGGGATGATCCGCACCACCTGGCGCGAGCATCGGCTCCTGCTCGCCATCGTCGTCGGCGGCCTGCTCGCCCTCGCGGTCGGCATCGGGATCGCGGTACTGCTGCTCGCGGACTACCGCGCCACCCACGGCACCACGCCCCGCTACGCGAGCGAGCAATGCCGGGAGGCAGCGTGCTACGCGGGCGCCTTCCTAGCAGGACTTCCCGGCCCCACCTCGCTGCTGCCCATCCTGGTTGGCGCCCCCATCGGTGCCGCGGTGATCGCTCGCCCCATCGAATCCGGCCAGCACGTGCTGGCCTTCACCCAATCGCGCACCAGATGGTCCTGGTTCGCAGCCCGCATCCTCATCGTGTTCGTGCCCATCACTGCGGCGACGACCGTTCTCGGAGCCGTGCTGATGCTCGGGCCTGGGGATTCCCTCAGGTTCCGTGGCGACCAGTTCGCCTCCACCTTCCCCGTGCTGGGCAGCCACATGCTGCTCGGACTGATGCTGGGCGCCGCAATCGCGCTGCTGCTCCCGCGCGGCGTGGCAAGCACCTTCCTCGCCGTTCCCGCCGCGGTCGCCGCGATGTTCCTCGCCACCATGATCCTGCTGGGCATCCGGCCCGATCTTGTCGAGCCCGTGCGCACCGAGTATCCACTGAGCGCCGCGTGGCACGGAGTACCGATCAGCGTCGCGAGCGAGGGCCACGCCGCGTGGCGGATCGCAACAGGGGTGGAGGACTCCGGTGGACGGCCGATCGCCGACCCCGGCAAGCGTTGCGCTCAGGGAAACACATTCCAGTACACCCCCGAGGACGAGCGCGAGGGCTTTGTCTTCTCCGCGGCCGAGCTCGCGGACTGCCTGCGCGGGCTCGGCGCCACCACCTACGCGGTCCATGAACACCCGGACACGCATTTCTGGCCCATGCAGTGGCGCGAGACCGGCCTCGCGCTGCTCGCCAGCGCCCTGCTGCTCGTGATCGCCCGCACGCGCCTCGCCCGCATCTAGCACACCGGGAGAAACCATGACCGTCACCGAATCGCCACGAAAGCACCTCCGCGTCCAGCCCTATCGCACCGTCTGGCGGCAGCACCGCCGCGGCGTGCTCGCTGTGATCCTCGCCTTCATCGTCCTGCTCGCCATCGCCGCCGCCAGCCAATACACGTGGAACCATGCGTTCTGGGGCGCGGGCGGGCAGAGCGACCGGCTAGCGAGCATCGCCAACCTCATCAACATCCTGGTCCGGCAGGGATCGCTCCTGCTGCCGGTGCTGCTCGGCATGCTCCTCGGAGCCGGATTGATCAGCCGCGCGCGCGACACGGGCCGCCATGTCCTCGCGTTCACCCAGGACAGCACCCGGTGGCAGTGGTATCTCGCGCACCTGCTCGTTGTCCACATGCCCGTTGCCGCGGCGGCCGCGGTGTACGCGCCGCTGGTGCAACGCTTCGACGCCCCGGCACCGATGCCCTGGCAAGGGCGCTTCAGCCTCGAGCACTTCCTTGCCACCCCGCTCATCGCCGGGCTCTCGATGCTTGCTGCCCTGCAGGTCGGCGCGCTCATCGCCCTGCTGCTGCGCAATCCACTGGCCGCGATGCCCGTCACTCTCGTGGTCCTGCTCGCTGCGGGATCCTTCATCACCCTGCAACTGCGCCCCCACTACGCCACTCCCGAGGTCACCATCATGGCGGTGGAGGAAGGGGTGCTGGGCGGCTACGGCGCCGCCTACGCAACGAACGAAGCTCGCTTGCCGTGGATGCTCGAGCGCGTCCATGTCACCGCCGACGGCCGAACCGTCGATCACACCGGCGAGCATTGCCCCTGGCCGAGCCGACCCTGGGACTACCCGGAGATGCAGCCCGGCGACACCCAGGAGACCTTCGATGCCCGCGTCGAGGAGATCGAGCGGCAGCAGGCACAACAGTTCGACGAGGACGCGCTCGTTGTCGCGCAATGCCTCCGCGATCGCGGTGCCGATCACTTCGAGGAACGATTTCATCCCGATTCCCGGTTCTGGCTCTTCCAGGCAACCGAGGCGGCACTGTTGCTGCTCATCACCGGGCTTGCTCTCGCGGTGGCGCGCTGGCGCATCGGCCGCATCGACTAGCGCCCGGATGCGGGAGCCGCGAGCCGCTACCAGGCTTGATGCCCGCCATCCGCTAGCCTCACGGCATAGCCTCACCGCGCGATGCAAGGAGTCAACCCGTGACCGAGCAGGACACCCAAGCCGTAGCCACCCAGCGCGTCGCCATCGTCACCGGCGCCGCACGCGGGATCGGTGCCGCTATCGCGGAGCGGCTCGCTGCCGATGGCATGGCCGTGGCTGTGCTCGATCTTGACCAGGATGCCTGCGCCAGCACCGTGGACGCCATTGCCGCGGCTGGTGGCACAGCCCTCGCCGTGGGCGCCAATGTCGCGGACGAGCAATCCGTGACCAACGCGATCGCGGCCGTGGCCCAAGGGCTCGGAGCGCCCACCGTCCTGGTCAACAATGCCGGCATCATCCGTGACAACCTGCTGTTCAAGATGACCGTCGATGACTGGGACGCGGTGATGGGCGTTCACCTGCGCGGCGCGTTCCTGATGGCGCGGGCCGTGCAGAAGCACATGGTGGACGCGGGCTACGGCCGCATCGTCAACCTGTCCTCCACTTCCGCGCTAGGCAACCGGGGCCAGGCCAACTACTCCGCCGCCAAGGCAGGCATGCAAGGCCTCACCAAGACGCTGGCCCTCGAGCTCGGCCGGTTCGGGGTGACCGCCAACGCCATCGCGCCCGGATTCATCGCCACCGACATGACCGCCGCGACCGCCGAGCGCATCGGGATGGGCTTCGACGAGTTCAAGAAGGCCACTGCTGCACAGATCCCCGGCGGCCGCGTCGGTGTCCCCGACGACATCGCCCACACTGCCTCCTTCCTCGCCTCGGAGGGGGCCGGGTTTGTCTCCGGGCAGGTCATCTACGTCGCCGGCGGGCCGAAGGACTAGCGCCATGCAGGTATTCGCGACGCTCGATGATCTCGTCCACGCGCGCGCCGCCGCTGACGGGCCTTTGCCGCTCGGCACGGGCGAGTGGCACGAGGTCAGCCAGCACGCGGTGGACCTCTTCGCCGAGGCCACCGGTGACCACCAGTGGATCCACACCGACCCCGAGCGCGCGGCGCGCGGCCCCTTCGGCGGCACCATCGCGCACGGCTACCTCAGCCTGTCGCTGCTGCCCCTGCTGATGCGGACGGTGTACCGCGTCGACGGGCTCCGCATGGCGGTGAACT
This sequence comes from Lolliginicoccus lacisalsi, assembly GCF_014841105.1. Classification (GTDB taxonomy): domain Bacteria; phylum Actinomycetota; class Actinomycetes; order Mycobacteriales; family Mycobacteriaceae; genus Lolliginicoccus; species Lolliginicoccus lacisalsi. The sequence goes on along the minus strand of NZ_JACYWE010000001.1, from coordinate 593,733 downwards.
ACGGCAGCAACAGCGTGCGGTTTCCCGCGCCGCTTCCCGTCGGCTCGCGCGTGCGGGCCCGGGCCGAGCTGCTGGGCATCGTCGCGAAGTCTGGTGGGCAGCAGCTCACCGTGCGCGCCACCATCGAGCGCGAGCACCCCGAGGGCGAAGCGGATGCCCGGCCCGTCTGTGTCGCCGAGACCCTTGCGATCCTGTATCCGGCATAGCTCACCGGCGATCCACCCACCAGCGCAGTAGCCCCGGCCAGCCAACCCAGCCAGTATCGTTGACCACATGCACCCAGGAGTTCCGTTCAGCAAGGGCCATGGCACGCAGAATGATTTTGTCATCCTGCCGGATACCGCCGTGGCGCTCGACCTCGATGCGCAGGTCGTTGCCAGGCTGTGCGACCGGCAGCAGGGAATCGGCGCTGACGGCGTGCTGCGGGTAGCGCGGGCGGGCGCGCTGGTCGCCGCTGGCGTGCTGCCCAGCCTGCCCGAGGACGTGCAGGACGACGATTGGTTCATGGACTACCGCAATGCTGATGGCTCGATCGCGGAGATGTGCGGCAACGGCGTGCGGGTGTTCGCGCACTACCTGCGGGCCTCGGGCCTGGAGGAGCGTGCTGCGTTCACGGTGGGGAGCAGGGCGGGTGCTCGCCCGGTGACCGTCCATGAGGCTGGTGCCACGCTCGGCGCGGTGACCGTCGACATGGGCATCGTTCGGCAGCTCGGGGAGAGCCACGCCTCGGTGGGCGGTCGTGAGTTCGCCGGCATTGGCATCGATGTGGGCAATCCGCATCTCGCGTGCATCGTCGAGGGCATGTCGGCGGAGGAGCTGGGTGGTTTGGATCTCGGCGATCCAGAGTTCGATCATGAGTTCTTTCCCCACGGGGTGAATATCGAGATCGTGACCCCCCTGGATCAGGGTGCCGTCTCCATGCGGGTCAACGAGCGGGGCGTCGGCGAGACCCGCTCGTGCGGCACGGGCACGGTCGCGGCTGCGGCAGCGGCCCTGCTTCAGGCCGGGCAGCAGGAGGGCGAGGTGTCGGTCACTATTCCGGGTGGGACGGTCGCGGTCACGGTGCAGGGCGGGCGAGCTTGGTTGCGCGGCCCATCGGTGCTGGTCGGCGAGGGAATGCTGAGCGGGCAGTGGTGGGCGGATAATTAATCGCGCTGCCTGGCGTATCCCCGTATCATCGGAAGCATCACATCAGTAGATGAAGGGGTGACCGCGCTTTTGCGGCAATCAGTGAATACTTTTCCGTCCGGGCATGACGTTCCCGCTGGCGATAGCGCCATCGAGCTGTCCGGCGAACCCATTCCAGCGCATCAATCCAGCCATCGTGCTGATCCCTCCGCCGGTGACCTGCAGCTCGAGGAACGCACGTCGTTGCGCCGTGTGCGCGGGCTGTCCACAGAGCTCACCGACATCACCGAGGTCGAGTACCGGCAGTTGCGCCTCGAGGAGGTCGTTCTTGCCGGGGTGTGGACCTCCGGCTCCGCCGCGCATGCCGAAGCAAGCATGCGCGAGCTCGCGGCGCTCGCCGAGACCGCGGGCTCGGTAGTGCTCGAGGGCCTCATCCAGCGCCGTGACAAGCCGGACGCAGCGACCTACCTGGGTTCCGGCAAGGCCGCCGAGCTGCGGGAGGTCGTCGAGGCGACGGGCGCGGACACCGTGATCTGTGATGGCGAGCTCACTCCGGCGCAGCTCACCGCGCTGGAGAAGATCGTCAAGGTCAAGGTGATCGACCGTACCGCCCTGATCCTGGACATCTTCGCCCAGCATGCGACGTCGCGGGAGGGCAAGGCCCAGGTCTCGCTGGCGCAGATGGAGTACATGCTGCCCCGGCTGCGTGGCTGGGGCGAGGCGCTGTCCCGCCAGGCTGGTGGCCGGGCTGGCAGCAATGGCGGCGTGGGCCTGCGTGGTCCCGGCGAGACCAAGATCGAGACGGATCGGCGGCGCATCCGCGAGCGCATGGCGAAGCTGCGCCGCGAGATCCAGGCGATGAAGAGCTCGCGCGACACCAAGCGCGCGCGCCGTCAACGCAACCAGGTGCCCGCGGTGGCGATCGTGGGCTATACGAACGCGGGCAAGTCCAGCCTCCTCAACGCGCTCACCGATGCGGGGGTGCTGGTGCAGAACGCGCTGTTCGCCACCCTCGATCCCACCACCCGGCGCGCGGAGCTCGATGATGGCCGGGAGTATGTGCTCACCGACACAGTGGGCTTCGTGCGGCACTTGCCCACCCAGCTCGTCGAGGCGTTCCGCTCCACCCTGGAGGAGGTGACCAGCGCCGACGTCCTGCTCCACGTGGTGGATGGCTCGGATGAGTTCCCTCTCGAGCAGATCAACGCGGTCCGCCAGGTCATCGATGACGTGGTGCGGGAGCAGGAGGCGCCGGCGCCGCCGGAGATGCTGGTGATCAACAAGATCGATGCCGCGGACCCCGTGGCGCTCGCGAAGCTGCGCCGCACCCTGCCCGATGCCGTCTTCGTCTCTGCCCACACGAAAGCAGGGATCCCTGGCTTGCGGACGCGGATCGCGGAGATGCTCACCCGCACCGATGTCGAGGTCCTCGTGGAGGTTCCGTACTCGCGCGGCGACCTGGTCTCGCGCATTCACGCCGAGGGCACGGTCAGCTTGGAGACCCATGAGTCCGAGGGAACGCGGATCCGGGCGCATGTGCCGCCCGCGCTTGCCTCCGTGCTCGTGGACTATGGGCTGTAGCATCTCTCGGTTATGCTGCGCGGCATGATCGCAGGACGAGCGCGCGCCCGTGCAGCAGGAGGAGCGCTAGCGCTGGCGCTGTGTGCTCACCCCGTCGGCATGCTCGCGCATGCGCAGGCGCCGCCGAGCGAGGAGGAGCCCGCGACCGCGAATCTCTGCGTTCCCGATGACGCGGAGCTCGGCGAGCTTTCCGGCCTGACAGTCATGGACGGGGTCGTGTACGCCATGCCCGACGGGGGCAATGAGGTGCGCATCGCGGTCCTTGAGGACGCGCTCGACGGAGCATGCGAGGTGAGTCGCTGGATCCGGGGCGCCACCAATCCGTATGACCCCGAGGATCTAGCGGCGTTCGGTGGGAACCTGTGGATCGGTGACTTCGGGGACAACGCGCGGTCCCGCGAGACCATTGCGCTCATCCGGGGCGATCCAGCATCGGGCGAGTCCACGGTGCATCGGCTTGCGTTCCCCGATGACCGTCCCCGCGACGCCGAGACACTGCTCATCGACGCGAACGGCATGCCGATCCTGGTATCGAAGTGGTTCGGCGTGGGGGAGGTCTTTGTGCCGCGCGGTGGTCTGTCGGTGGAGGACCTGCCTGCGGATAGCACGACGCCCCTGGAGCATCGCGGCGAGATGGCCTTTCCCATGACCAGCACAGTGGGTGGCCCGCTCGGATCGGTGGGGTCGACGCTCGCGACCGGGGGAGCGGTCAATGAGGCGGGCACGGTCGCCGCGGTTCGGACGTATACCGATGCCTACCTGTTCGCCGATGCGAGCGGTGACCTCGTGCACGCGTTGACCACCGAAGCGGTTCGTGTGCCACTGCCGGGGGAGCCGCAGGGCGAGGCGATCGCGTTCACCGCCGACGGGGACTTGCTCACTGCCTCGGAGGTGGGGGATGCCTCGCTGGATGCCGAGGGCTCGGCGACCACAGCATTGCCTCCCATCGGTGTGGTGCGCGGGGCCGAGCAGCTCGCCTGGGACGCGATGGCGCAGCGTGGTGAGAGCACCACGACCTTCGTGCCGGGCGATCCCGAGGCCGACCATGGTGCGGCTGGCATCGACGAGGCGGACCGGGCCAGCAGTTCCACGGTTAATTGGGCCCCGATCCTTGTGGCTGGCACGGCCGGGATCGCGCTTCTCGGCGTTCTCGCCGCGATCGCGGCATACGTCGCGCGGCGCCGATCGCCCTAGTGCGTGGATGAAGCCGAGGGGGGATCCGCGCGGTCGCGATTGCCCGGCGGGCGGGCTCAGAGCTTGCGGATGACGGATACGACCTTTCCCAGGATCGTGGCGTCATCACCGCGTATGGGGCTGAAGTGCGGATTGTGCGGCATCAGCCAGACTGCCGAGCCGTCCCGCTTGAAGGTCTTGACCGTGGCATCGCCGTCGATCATCGCGGCGACGATGTCACCGTTGATCGCGTCCTCCTGCTGGCGCACCACGACCCAGTCACCGTCGCAGATCGCGGCGTCAGTCATGGACTCGCCGACGACCTTGAGAAGGAAGTGCGCTCCATGCCCGACGAGTTCCTGCGGGAGGGGAAACACATCCTCGATCGATTGCTCCGCGAGGATCGGGCCACCGGCAGCGATGCGGCCGACGAGCGGCACGTACACCGCGGTCGGCGCATTGGTGTGGTCATCGGCGGTGTCAACGGAATGGACCTGGCGGAACGACCCGGCTCGCTGCGTGCCCGATTCGGAGGTGGGTGCGGGCTCGGAGCCGCGGGCATCAACGGCGCGGGGCCGGTTCGGGTCGCGGCGCAGGTAGCCCTTCTTCTCGAGGGCGCGCAGCTGATGGGTGACTGATGAGGTGGAGGTGAGCCCCACCGACTCGCCGATCTCACGGACACTGGGCGCGTAGCCCCGGTTCTCGACCGACTCCCGGATGACCGTCATGATCGCGTGCTGCCGATCAGTCAGTGGCGGGAGGCCGTTCTCGGGTGCCACGGGCTCCGCGATCGCGACGGGCGCGGTGCGCGGGCTCCTCTTCTGCGGTGGCATCGATCCATCCTCCTCGTGCGGGGCATCCAGCGGGGACTAGAGCGACAATATCCAGCTTGTCGCAATAATTCAAACAGATGTTCGATGGGATGGCCGCGTTTGCCGAAAAAGTGTCGGACGCCCGTGGTAGAAATCGAACACCTGAGCGATTGAGGTGCTCGGGCCGCCAACCGGCGATGGAGTCCACGGGAAGGATCCGCACCATGATCGACAGCAATGCACCACGATCGGGGCAGGACCAGCAGGGCGAGCGTGCCACCGCTGCCAGGCAGGGGACCAGCGGGGCCGCCGTGCGGCGGCCTTGCTCGTCGAGCGGCTGGCGCGCCAGCGCGGCAGGCCCGGCCCGGCCGGGGCATGCCGCTCCTCGAGGTGGGCGCCATGCCCCCGAGCCGCGCTCCCAAGCGATGCTGGGCCTCAGTGACGGGCGGAGGCCACCCCCGGGGCACGCGCTGCCCCGCCATGCGCGGCCGCGTCCAGTTCCGGGGCCGGGTGCCCCCGCTTCGCTGCCGGGCCGCCGCCCGCCCACCCGCCGACCTTCCTGCGCCGTGCCGCGCGGGCTGGCTCGGCCATCCGGACCACGGTTCCCGCGCGCGCTGGCGTGCCACTCCTCGCCGCGCCCCGGAGCATCGCGTGGCGAATCGGGCCTGGCTAGCTTCCTCATGTTCGCCCTCGTCATCATGGCGATGGCCTCGGTCGTGCTGTGGAGCCTCCTCGTGCCCGCTCCCGGGCCGGGTTCCGCTCCCGGGCAGCCCGATACCCGGGGGACGGTCCCGGGCCTGATCCAGACCGAGCCGGGGATGTAGCGATGATCCGGGATGCTGTTTCGCGGGCTCCAGCGGAGATGCCCGAATTGACGGTACTTGCGACAAAGCGTTGCACAGCATACGTTCAACAGCGAGCGTGCACGCGTTACACAGGCCTTGTGCGACTCGGCGATGACTTGGACCAGGCGCGCAACTGGATCTTGCTCGCGCAGGATCCTGGCGCCGCCGGGCCTTGCCAGCGGGAGCCGCGGCAGGTGACGGGCCTGGCAGGGCCGGTTCCTGCGCCGCGCGCCGCGCCGAGCGACCAACACCGAGGAGTGACGATGCGCTGCCCCTTCTGCAAGTCCACCAACTCGCGCGTCGTGGATTCGCGCGAGGCGGACGAGGGGCAGGCCATCCGGCGTCGACGCTCCTGCACTGATTGCGGACGACGATTCACGACAGTGGAGACGGCAGTGCTCGCTGTGCTCAAGCGCAGTGGCGTGACCGAGCCATTCAGCCGCGACAAGGTGATACTTGGCGTCCGCTCGGCATGCCAGGGCCGCGACGTCGACGAGGACGCGCTGCATCTCCTCGCGCAACAGGTCGAGGACACCGTTCGAGCGAGTGGCGCGGCTGAGATCCCCAGCCATGAGATCGGCCTCGCGATCCTCGGCCCTCTGCGTGATCTCGACGAGGTGGCCTACCTGCGCTTCGCCTCGGTGTACCGGTCCTTCACCTCTGCCGAGGATTTCGAGAAGGAGATCGAGACACTGCGCAAGCACCGCGCCGCGGACGCGCGCCACCCAGCGCACAGCTAGAGCGGCTGAACGGCCTCAGGCGGGCCGACGCGCGAGCTCCGTGATGGCGGAAAGCACGCGCTGCTCCGACACCGGGCCCGCCGTGCCGACGGCCTGGGCGAACAAGCTGACCCGGAGCTCCTCGATCATCCAATGCACAGCCACCACCGCGTCGCTCGCGCGCGCACCGTCGGGCAAGCGGGCCAGCACACGATCGAGCTCCCCATACACGCGGTCGAGGACGGCCATTCCACGAGCCTCCCGCGTGGCGCTGCCCGGCAGCGCGCCGATGCGCTTGCGCGCCGCCACGAGATACCGCGCCATGTGCGCCAGCCGCCCCATTCCGCACTCGGTGACGAAACCCGGATGGGTCAGGCTCGCTAGCTGCTCGCGCACATCCTCGACCGCCTCGACCGACACAGCAT
>NZ_JACYWE010000001.1:445364-586906 GCF_014841105.1 Lolliginicoccus lacisalsi | reverse complement strand
CCGGGGGCGGCATTCAGCGAGAGCCGCTGCGGCGTGGAGAGCCCCTGCATCACGGACTTCGGCACCGGCCCCAGCGCCCGGGCGACCAGTGCCCGCGTGCCCGCGCGCATCCCCGCGACCTGGGCCGCACGGGTCGGTAGCACCCGCACCGAGACTCCCTCGGGTCCCACCACCAGCGACGGGAAGCCCCGCAAGCGCTGTCCGCGCGCCTCCTGGTCCACGACCGGCGGGATGGTGCCGAGCGTCGCGCCGGTCCACTCCCACGCCGGTGGCCGCGAAACCGATCCACCGACGCGGGCCACCGCGCGCGAGACCGCCCCCGCGAGCGCGTCACGAACCTCGTCGAGGTCCTTCGACGCACGCACCACGGTGCCCTCGTCATCGGTCGCGGCGAACGTCATCCGCAAGTGCGGGGGCAGCGCGGTGGCGTCGAAATCGTCCGGCGCGATCCGTGTTCCACCCAGCCGCGAGAGCTCGCGGGCCATCCCGATGGCAAGCGGCTCGCGGCGCGGCGCGAGGGCGGCCAGCGCCGCGGAGCCAAACTCGGGCGCGGGCACCACGTTGCGGCGCAAGTTCTTCGGCAGGGTCTTGACCAGAGCGGCCGCGAGCTCCTCGCGCAGGCCGGGCACCAGCCAGTCGAAGCCGATGGTCCGGACCTGGGGCAGCTGCGCGAGGGGAATGCGCACGGTCACGCCGTCGTCGGGGTGGCCTGGCTCGAAACGGTAGGACAGCGGCAGCAGCAGCTCCCCCTGCTTCCACGCGTCGGGGAAGTCCTGGGCGCGCACGCGGTCGGCCTGCGGGTTGACGACGGTGTCCTCGGTGAACAACAGCAGCCCAGGATCGGTGCGGCTGGCCTTCTTCCACCAGGAGTCGAAGTGCCGGACGGACACCACGTCGGCGGGAATGCGGGCGTCGTAGAAGTCGAACAGGGCATCGTCGGTGACAACGATCCCGCGGCGCCGAGCTCGATTCTCGAGGTCCTCCACGTCGTCGAGCAATGCCCGGTTGCGGTGGAAGAACTCATGGCGGAACTCCCATTCGCCCTGCACGAGCGCATGGCGGATGAACAGGTCCCGGGCGGTCTCGGGGTCGATCCGGCCGTAGTTGACGCGGCGCTGCGCGGCGAGCGGCACCCCGAAAAGGGTGACGCGCTCGTAGGCGAGGACCGCGCCCTGCTTGGTGGACCAGTGCGGCTCCGAATAGGTGCGCTTGGCGAGATCGCCGGCGAGCTGCTCGGCCCAGCCCGGCTCGATGCGGGCAGTGGTGCGCGCCCACAGCCGCGAGGTCTCCACGAGCTCCGCGGCCATCACGAACTGCGGTGGCTTCTTCGCCAGCACCGAGCCCGGGAAGATCATGAACCGGGCGCCACGGGCGCCGAGGAACTCGCGGGAATCGGACTCCCGGAGCCCGATGTGGGAGAGCAGCCCCGCGAGGAGGGCCTGGTGAATGGTGTCCGGCCCGGCAGGCTGCTCGTTGGGCTCCCAGCCGAGGCCCGAGCAGATGGAGCGGAGCTGGCCGCGCAGGTCCTGCCACTCGCGGATGCGTTGCCAGTGCAGGAACTCGGTGCGGCACATCTTGCGGAACTGGCTGGAGGACAGCTCCGCCCGCTGCTCGCGGATGTAGTCCCACAGCGCGAGGTAGGCGAGGAAGTCCGAGCCCGATTCGGTGAAGCGACGGTGCAGCTCGTCGGCCTTCTGCTGGTGCTCGGTAGGCCGCTCGCGCGCGTCCTGGATGGACATGCCAGAAACGATGGTGAGCACCTCGGCGAGGCAGCCGGTGGTGCGGGCCTCGACGAGCATGCGCGCCATGCGGGGATCGACTGGCAGTTGCGCGAGCTGCCGGCCCGCAGGGGTGAGGGTGACATGGCCGTCGGGCCGGCCGGACTCCAGCGCGCCAAGCTCCTGCAGCAGCCGCACGCCGTCGCGGATGGCGCGATCGTCGGGCTTGTCGATGAACGGGAACGCGGCGATGTCGCCGAGGCCGAGGCTAGCCATCTGGAGGATGACGGACGCGAGGTTGGTGCGCAGGATCTCCGGATCAGTGAAGGGCGGCCGCGCGTCGTGGTCCTCCTCGGAGTACAGGCGGATGCAGATGCCGTCGGAGAGGCGTCCGCAGCGTCCGGCGCGCTGCCGGGCCGATGCTTGGGAGATCGGCTCGATGGGCAGGCGCTGCACCTTGGTGCGCAGGGAGTAGCGGGAGATGCGCGCGAAGCCTGGGTCGATGACGTAGCGGATCCCGGGGACGGTCAGCGAGGTCTCGGCGACATTGGTGGACAGCACGATGCGCCTGCCGCTGTGGCGGGTGAACACGCGATGCTGCTCGGCGGAGGACAGCCGGGCGTAGAGGGGCACGATCTCGGTGCTGGGCAACTTCTTGTCATTCAGCGCATCGGCGGTGTCGCGGATCTCCCGCTCGCCGGAGAGGAAGACGAGGATGTCACCGGGGCCCTCGCGGACGAGCTCGTCGACGGCATCGCTGATCGCCTCGATGGGGTCGCGCTCGATCAGGAAGTAGTCATCGTGGTCGTCGTCTGGATCCCGGTTCCGCCCGGCTGGATGGGCAGGCACCTCGTCGACGAGCGGCCGGTAGCGCATCTCCACCGGATAGGTGCGGCCCGAGACCTCCACGATGGGCGCGGGGGAGTCCTCGGTGCCGAAGTGGGCCGCGAAGCGCTCGGGGTCGATGGTGGCGGAGGTTATGATCACCTTGAGGTCGGGGCGGCGCGGCAGGAGCTGCTTGAGGTAGCCGAGCAGGAAGTCGATATTGAGGCTGCGCTCGTGGGCCTCGTCGATGATGATCGTGTCGTACGCGCGGAGCATGCGGTCGCGCTGGATCTCGTTGAGCAGGATGCCGTCGGTCATCAGCTTCACAAGCGTGGTGTCGGAGACCTTGTCGGTGAATCTCACGGCGTAGCCGACGGCGGTGCCGAGCTCGCAGCCGAGCTCCTCGGCGATGCGCTCGGAGACAGAGCGGGCGGCGAGCCGGCGCGGCTGGGTGTGCCCGATGGTGCCGCGTACGCCGCGGCCGAGCTCGAGGCAGATCTTCGGCAACTGGGTGGTCTTGCCGGAACCCGTCTCCCCGGCGACGATGACGACCTGATGGTCGCGGATGGCGGCGGCGATGTCGTCGCGTCGCTCGCTGACCGGCAGCTCGACGGGGTAGGTGATCGTGGGCATTCCAGCTTGGCGCCGCTGCACGATCGACGACGCCTGCTCGATGGCCCGGCCGAGCTTCTCGACATCCTGCTCGGAGCGGGCCCGCCGGAGACGCTGCCCGAGGCGGTGGGCGTCGCGGATGGTGAGCTGGGTGAGGGCGTCGCGCAGATCCGCGCGGGGCACCGGCTGGGATGATCTCATGCTGCCACCAAGGATAGGCGGTGACCGGGCGGCGCTGTCCAGCCAGTATACCGCGCTACGCCGGGAGGTTCGGCTTGGCGGCAGTTGCTCCGCGCTCCGGGAATGTTCCAAGCTCGGCGATCTCGAAGCCATGCGGGTAGGAGCGGATGGTGCCGGCGTCGATGGCGTGGAAAGGGCGCTTGCGCCGCGGCAGGAATCGCACGATCAGCGCGCGACCGCGCAGGGCGCCATGGACGAGCCGGCGCTCGGCGCTGGTGGGGCGCGGATAGCGCAGGGCGTCGAGGAGGAGGTCATCCATCACCGAGAGGACGCCGCGGCGCACTAGCCGACCGGGCAGCAACCGGGCGCCCGGGAACGTGCACAGCAGGTCGAGCGTGGCATCGGCGACGGCGCGCCCGCCGTTGCTGTAGGCGAAGTGCTCGCGCTCGTAGGCATCGAGGTGGTCGGCGAACCCCGCGTAGGTGGTCGGGATATCGCGCACGCCCATGCGGCGTCCCATCTCGGTCCAATAGCGCACGCCCGCGGCCCGCTCATCGTCGGTCAGGTCGCGCCAGCCGTAGTCGCGCACCCAGCGGGAGGTCGTGACGACGAACGTGGTGAGCACATACAGCATGTCGTCGTTGCTGATGGAGTAGGCGCGGTGCATGTGGTTGATGCGCCGGATGGCGGCAGTGCTCTCCGGGTGCGCGAAACCGTGCTGCTGCACCACATCGAGCAGGAGGGCGGTGTCGTCGTAGCGGCGCTGCGTGCGGGCGGTGAACTCACCGGTCCGGGCGAGCAGGTTCCCGATGGAGGGCACGGCGAACGTGCGGAACAGGGCGAGGCTGAGGGCCTGGCGGTAGTCCCACGGGAACTCGAGGGAGGTGACGATGGCGGACATGCGCGCATGGTCTCGCTCGGGATCGAGACCGAGCGTGGCGGGTTGGCGCCGCGACCACCTCATGGGAACCATGGTACGGATGCAGTGCCGGTGGTCGATAGCTTTATCGCGGTGGGCCCCCGCTGCCGCTCATCATGCGGCACAATCGGAGCCATGGAGCGAAGCACTCCCTGCAAGTCGAGAAGCCGGAGGAATGTCGCATGATTCACGGTGCCCTGCTCGGCAAGGCCGCGGGAACGCTCGTCACGGGCGTGGTGGGCGCTGCCGCCTACAACAGTGTCCGCTGGGCGGTTCGCAATACTCCGGTCCGCGAGATCGCCGTCACCGCGACCGCCGTGGGCCTGCGTGGCGTGCGCAAGGCGGAGGAGGGCGCGGAGAACGTGCGGCTCGCCGCGGCCGACATCGTGGCGGAGGCGCGCGAGCGTGTCGGTGAGGACGCGCCGCCTCCGAGCCATCCCGTGGGCCACGGGCACACGCACTAGTCCAGCGCGCGATGAATGGCTCCGAGGACGTCAAAGCCCTGGGCGACGACCCGACCGGCGAGGTGGAGATCATCGCCATCGCGGCGGGCCGGCTGCGGGCCAGGGTCCAGTGGCTGCATCGCAGCCCCGCGCGGGCCGTGGCGATCGAGGACGCGCTGGAAGTAGTGCACGGGGTGCGGGCGGTCCATGCCTATCCGCGGACCAGTTCGGTGGTGGTGTGGTACTCGCCCAACCGGGTCGGCCCGCTCGACCTCGTCGCGGCCATCGCCAGCGCCGACGAGGTCGACGCCCGCGCCGTTCCGTCGCGGGAGCCATACTCCGCGGACGTCGCCACCGGGGACCTAGCGCGCATGACGCTCGGCGCGGGAGCGCTGCTTGTGCTGGGGATCCGCCGCTACGTGCTGCTGCGACCGCCTGTCCTCGGGCCAACCAGCCGCCTGCTGGCCACCGGGGTCACCATCATCACGGGCTACCCCTTCCTCCGGGGCGCGGCGCGGGCGCTGACTCGATCGTCGGTGGGTGGCACGGACACGCTTGTCTCGGCAGCGACGGTGGCTTCGCTGCTGCTGCGCGAGAACGTTGTGGCACTGACCGTCCTGTGGCTGCTGAACATCGGCGAGTACTTGCAGGACCTTACTCTGCGGCGAACGCGACGGGCGATCTCGGAGCTGCTGACCGGCGCGCAGGACACCACCTGGGTGCGGACACCCGATGGCAGCGAGGTGCAGATCGATATCGATGCGGTGGGCGTGGGTGATCATGTCGTGGTCCATGAGCATGTGGCCCTGCCCGTCGATGGGGTGATCATCGAGGGCGATGGGATCGTCGATCAATCCGCCATCACCGGGGAAACCCTTCCGGTGACTGTCGTCGCGGGGGAGCAGGTGCACGCGGGCTCGGTGCTCGTGCGGGGCCGCATCATCGTCGAGGCGCGAGCAGTCGGCAAGGACACCGCGATCGGTCGCATCATTGGTCGCGTGGAGCAGGCCCAGGCCGATCGGGCACCCATCCAGACGGTGGGGGAGAACTTCTCCCGCCGGTTCGTGCCCGCATCGTTCCTGCTCGCAGGAGCGACGCTGGCCCTGACGCGTGATGTGCGCCGCGCCATGACGATGCTGCTCATCGCATGCCCGTGCGCGGTGGGGCTGTCAACACCGACGGCGATCAGCGCGGCCATCGGCAACGGCGCGCGCCGAGGCATCCTCATCAAGGGCGGATCTCACCTGGAGCTCGCGGGCCGGGTGGATGTGATCGTGCTGGACAAGACGGGCACCTTGACGGTGGGCAGGCCGGTGGTGACCAATATCGTCAGCTTCCATGCCGCGTGGGACGCCAGCGATGTGCTGGCCTACGCGGCAAGCTCGGAGATCCATTCGCGGCATCCGCTGGCGCAGGCGGTCATCCGGTCGACGGAGGAGCGCCGCATCGTGATCCCGCCCCACGAGCAGTGCGAGGTACTGGTGGGCCTTGGCATGCGAACGTGGGCGGATGGCCGGACGCTGCTGCTGGGCAGTCCCGCGCTGCTCGAGTCCGAGGGCGTCACGGTGGGCGAGGACGCGCGCTCCTGGGTGGGCAGGCTGCGCAAGCAGGCGCAGACCCCGCTGCTGTTGTCCGTCAACGGTGAGCTCGTGGGGCTCGTGAGCGTGCAGGACCAGATCCGCCCCGAGGCGCGCGCGATCCTTGATGAGCTGCGCGCGGCGGGGGTGTCACGATTCGTGATGCTCACTGGGGATCATCCCGACACCGCCGCCGCGGTGGCCCGCGAGCTCGGCATCACCGAGTGGCGGGCGGAGGTGCTGCCCGAGCACAAGCTCGACGTTGTCGAGGCATTGCGCGCCGAGGGCTGCACGGTCGCGATGGTGGGCGACGGCACCAACGATGCCCCCGCGCTCGCCGGCGCGGACATCGGCATCGCGATGGGCATCGCGGGCACCGACGTGGCGGTGGAGACCGCGGATGTCGCCCTGGCCACGGATGACCTGCACCGGCTGCTGGACCTGCGGGAACTGGGCGGACACACGGTCGAGGTGATCCGCCAGAACTATGGCATGTCGATCACCGTCAACGCGGCGGGGCTGGTGCTGAGCGCACTAGGGACATTGTCGCCGGTGCTCGCGGCGATCCTGCACAATGCGTCGTCGGTTGCGGTGGTCGCGAACAGCTCACGGCTGATCCGGTACCGGCTGGCCGATGGCGCTGCCGCTAGTAGTGCTGGGACCGCTGGCCCTACGTGAGGACCGTGAGGATCATCGCGACCAGGATGGGCACGAGGAAGAGCGCAGCGATCACCAGGACACGACCACGGTAGCGGGGCCCGGACGGCAGTGGATACACCCCCGCTAGTGGCCGGTCGAGCTGCGCTGGCGGGATGTCCCTCTCGGGCAGGGTGTCGGAGAACCCTAGCTCGCGCATGCGCTGCTCGCGCTCCTGCGCCTCCCGCAGGCGCTTGCGCGCGGAATAGTGGCCACCGCCCATGGTTCCTATCCTTCCTCGATCGTCAGGTTCTCGATGACGACCTCGCCCGCGCTGTCGCACTCGGCGAGATCGATGCTCGCGACGAATGCCCAGCCGAGGTCACCGTCCGGATCGTGCAGTGCTTGCCGCACCTCCCACCGTCCCGGTTGCTCGTCGATCTGGAACAGCGCTGGTCCGCGCGCATCCGGGCCGGCGTCGATCTCGCCGTACTCGTTGAGGTAGGGGACGAGCTGCTCGAACCACTCCTCGGCTGTCATGTCGCCCAGCTCGGCGAGCTCGGCCCACTTGCGGCGCGAGGCAAGCTCGACGCGCCGGAACATCGCGTTGCGCACCATGCGGCGGAACGCCCGGGCATTGGACGTCAGCGCCCGCACGGAGTCCTCGCCGAATGCCTGCTGCTGGGGCGCTTCGGCAGCGGGGTTGACGAGCTGCTCCCACTCGTCGAGCAAGCTCGAGTCGACCTGCCGGATCAGCTCCCCGAGCCACTCGATGAGGTCGTCGAGCTCCTCGTCGCGAGCATCCGAAGGAACGGTCTGCCGCAGGGCGCGGTAGGCATCAGCGAGGTAGCGCAGGATCACGCCTTCGGAGCGGTTGAGGCCATAGGTGGAGATGAGATCGGCGAACGTCATGCCCTTCTCCACCATGTCGCGCACCACTGCCTTGGGGGAGAGGCTGAACTCCGCTACCCAGGGGTGGCCTGCCCGGTAGGTCTCGAACGCGGGGGCGAGCAGATCCTCGAGCGGCTTGGGCCAGGTGATCTCGTCGAGCAGCTCCATGCGCTCGTTGTACTCGATGCCGTCGGCCTTCATCTCGCCGATGGCCTCTCCACGCGCAGCGTGCTGCTGCGCCATCAGCAGGGGCCGGGGATCGTCGAGGGTGGCCTCGATGACGGAGACCACGTCGAGCGCGTAGGCGGGCGAATCGCGGTCGAGCAGCTCGATCGCGGCGAGCGCGAAGGGCGACAAGGGCTGGTTGAGCGCGAAGTCCCGCTGCAGCTCCACCGTCAGCCGGGCCCAGCGACCGTTCTCGTCGGGCTCATCGAGCCGCTCGACGATCCGGGCGTTGAGCAGCCCGCGATACAGCGCGATGGCCTGCCGGATGTGCTTGCGCTGCGCGGGCCGGGCCTCGTGATTGTCCTCGAGCAGGTGCCGCATGGCAGTGAAGCAGTTGCCGGGCCGGGCGATGACGTTCAGCAGGAGCGAATTGGTGACGCGGAACCGCGAGACGAGAGGCTCGGGGGATGCTGCGACCAGCTTGTCGAATGTCTGCTCGGTCCAGTTGACCACTCCATCCGGGGCCTTCTTGCGCTGCACCTTGCGCCGCTTCTTCGGATCATCGCCGGCCTTCGCGAGCGCGCGGGCATTCTCGATCTCGTGCTCGGGGGCCTGCACCACCACGGATCCGGTGGTGTCGAACCCGGCGCGGCCCGCGCGCCCCGCGATCTGATGGAACTCGCGGGCTCGCAGCAGCCGGTTACGGGTGCCATCAAACTCGGTGAGCCCGGTGAAGAGGACCGTGCGGATCGGTACGTTGATGCCGACGCCAAGGGTGTCGGTTCCGCAGATGACCTTGAGCAAGCCCTCCTGTGCAAGCTTCTCGACCAGTCGCCGGTACTTGGGCAGCATGCCCGCGTGGTGCACCCCGATGCCATGCTTGATCAGGCGCGAGAGCACGCGCCCGAAACCGGTGGTGAACCGGAAGCCGCGGATGGCCTCGGCGATGCGGTCTCGATCCTCCCGCGAGGCAACGTTGATGCTGGTCAGCGACTGGGCCCGCGCGAGCGCCGAGGCCTGGGTGAAGTGCACCACGTAGACGGGCGCCTGAGGGGTGGTGACAAGCTCCTCGATCGTCTCGTGGATCGGGGTCATCGCGTAGGAGAACACCAGCGGCACGGGACGCTCGGCCCCGGCGATGTGCGCGGTCTCGCGCCCGGTGCGCCGCGTCAGGTCCTCCTGGAAGAACCGCACGTCGCCGAGGGTCGCGGACATCAGCAGGAACTGCGCGCCCGTCAGCTCGATGATCGGGACCTGCCACGCCCACCCGCGATCGGGCTCGGAGTAGAAGTGGAACTCATCCATCACCACCTGCCCGACGTTCGCCTCCGCGCCCTCGCGCAGCGCGAGGTTGGCGAGGATCTCCGCGGTGGCGCAGATGATCGGGGCCGACGGGTTGACGGCGGCGTCACCGGTCATCATGCCGACGTTCTCGGCGCCGAAGACCTCGCACAGGGCGAAGAACTTCTCGCTGACCAGGGCCTTGATGGGCGCGGTGTAGAAGGTGCGGGTGCCCTGCACCATTGCGGTGAAGTGCGCGGCCATGGCGACCAGCGACTTCCCCGAGCCGGTCGGAGTGGCGAGGATGACGGTGGATCCGGCGACGATCTCGAGCAGTGCCTCTTCCTGGGCGGGATACATCGTGATTCCCTGCTCGCTGGCCCACGCCTCGAAAGCGTCGTAGATGACCTCGGGCACATTCGGGATCTCGTCAGGGTTGAGCACCGCTCCAGGCTAGTCGCTCGCACCGACACGTCGCGCGCCCCCGATCCTTGCGGCCCTCAGGTGGGGCTGGGTCAGGTGGCGCTGCGCTCGGCGCTGCCCATCGCGTCGAGCACTGCCGAGCGGGTCCAGTCGTTCCCCTTGAGCGCGCGATCGCTCATCCCGTCCATCAGCAGGCGCCGCCACCGGGCGTGATCGAACTCGTGCGGCGCCGTGCTCGCGATGAAGTCCTCCACGACCGTGATGAATCGCTCCGGATCGTCGCGGAACGGGAAGTGCGCGGAATTCCCGAAGATCTCGAGGCGCGAGTTCGGCATCGCGGCGTGCGCGAGGGGGGCGTGCGACACGGGAACGACGCTATCGTGCTCGCCCCAGATGATCTGCACGGGCATCGCCTCGGCCAAGTAGCAGCGATCCAGCCCCGTGACGACCTGCCCGCGGATATCGATGACCGAACGGAGCGTGCGAACGAATGCTGTCCGGTTCTCGGCGTCCGGCAGCGACGAGACGATGCGCATCAGATCGTCGGCGTCGTGCAGGTGATGGGTGAACGGCCGGGCAGCGGTGGCGGCCGCGTGCACCGCTGGCGCCACGCCAGGCAGGCGCATCAGCCTGACGGCCCGCGCGAAACCGGGCAGCGAGGCCATGCGCAGCAGCGGGTTGACCTCCCGGGTGATTCCGCCCGTGCATACGAGCACCAGGCGGTCGACGAGCTCGGGGTACTGGTAGGTGAACTGCATGGCGACCCCGCCGCCGAGCGAATGGCCGACGAGGGTGACCGAGTCGATATCAAGGACGGACAGCAGGTCGCGGATCCCGTTGGCGAACGCGGCGATCGAGTAGTCCGCGCGCGGCTTGTCGGACAGCCCGTGCCCGAGCATGTCGGGGGCGATGACGGTGTGCGTTGCCGCGAGGCGCGGGATGACGTCGTGCCAGGTCGAGGAGTTGTCCCCGATGCCGTGGAGCAGCAGGAGGGCTGGCCCGCTGCCGGCGATTCGGTAGGCGCGGCGGTAGCCGTGGATGACGCGGAACGAGACCGCGGGCTCGTGGCTGGGAACGGCGCGCAGGCGGGCGGCGGAGCGACGCTGGGTCGGGAGCCCGGGGCGGGAATCATTGCGGTCCATGCGCACTCCTTGTCGTCGTGCTGCCCCTGGGCTGCTCGCGGGCGCGAATCCCCGTTGGGCGGGCCTCCGGGTGGGGAGGGTCGGCATGGTCCACGCTAGCGCAGTCATCCACCGCTCAACAAAACTAGATGAAACACATTGTTACATCTAGTTTGCGCTCGTGTGTCCCGCCCTTTTGTGCCGCTCTCTCGCGGACTTTCGCGGTCCCTGGCGCTCTCTGGCGCAGGGGCCCCTTGCGCCGGGAAATGCTCCGCGATTGTGCAAGAAACGACCGGTTTGAGCGCAGGAGGTGTCGCAACTTGCACACGCGCGGCAGGGCGGAGCGGCAGGGCGGAGCGGCAGGGCTCCAGGGCGGTGCCCAGGAGCGCAGGGGGCATGCGCCTACCGCAGAGGGATCAGTCCCTGGTGATCGTCGAAAGGCAGGTCCCCATCGACGACGGCACGGATCGCGGTCGACACGAGCTCCACGTAGCCGCCGTAGGTCGACAGGAACGCGGTGTCCGCAGCGTCGCGGCCCGTGGTCATGCGCAGCATCGACTGGCGCGGACCCAGTCGGCTGGTATCCACGATCATCCACTCGCCCTCGACGAGAGCCTCGCATACGGCATGGAAATCCATCGGGCTGATCCCGGGCGCGTATACCCCGACCAGGCGCGAGGGAACGTCGAGCGCGCGCAGCAGTGCCGTCGTCAGGTGCGCGTAGTCCCGGCACACCCCTTCCCGGTGCAGCATCGTCTGGCTCGCCCCATCCGTGGGCCCGCTGCTGCCGGGCACATACTTCAGGTGCGACCACACCCAGTTCGCGACACGATCGACGATCGCCCGCGCCGACGACAGCCCGGAGAATTCCTCGTACGCCTTGGCGAGGAGCTCATCGGACTCCGCGTAGCGGCTCGGACGCAGGTACAAAGCCTCGTCGAACGGATCAACAGGGATCGGATCGGCCTGGCCGGTGACAGTAGCGGAGTACTCGATGACTACCTGTCCCGGCGGGCAGACGAGCTTGTGCAGCCGTCCCCGGTTGGGCGTGCTGATCTCCAGCAGATCCACGGGACGACCATCCCGTGTTGCCACGAGCTGTTCCTCGACGACGGCGCCCGGCTGGTGCGCCACGGCGATATGGGCGAAGATGCGCGCCGACTGCACGTCGTTCATCTCCACCCGCGAGTAGACCCGCCGTACCAGCGGGGTCGGGGAACTGGATGCGCTCACAGTTCTCTACTGTGAGGCTTGCGCGCCGAATCCGCCACTCGGGTCACCGCTGCCCTTGATCGTTGCCCGGTCCGCCTGGTTCATCGTCGTCGTTTCCGGTTGCCTGCTCGGCGAGGAAGCGCTCGAACTCGGCGCCGAGCTCATCGCCGGAGGGCAGCTCCTGCCCGGACTCGAGCAGCGAGGGGGCCGAGTCGCCGCGGTGGGTGAGGTCATACTGGTTCTCGAGCGCGTGCACCACGGCGGCGGCCTCGTCGTTGCCCGCGAGCTGCTCGTCGACCTGCTCGGCGATCGTGCGCGCCGACTCCTCGAGCGCCTGCAGCGGCACCGAGATGCCCGTCACCTCAGCGACACTTGCCAGCAGCCGCAGGGCCGCAGCCGGGTACGGGGACTGGGACAGGTAGTGCGGCACATGCACCGAGAAGCCGCGGGCGTCGAAGCCGTTCTGGCCCATGCGCAGCTCGAGCAGGGCAGAGGCACTGCCTGGCACCTGCACCTCGCTGCCGAGCCGTTCCGAGGCTGGCACCTTGCCCGGATCACTGGCATGGCCGATAACGCCCAGGGGACGCGTATGCGGGACCGCCATGGGGATCGCGGACAGCCCGACGCTCTGGCTCACCCCGAACCGCTCGGCCAGCACCTGCACGGCGGCGGTGAACTTCTCCCATTTGAAGTCCGGCTCCAGCCCCGCGAGCAGCAGGAATGGCGTGCCTTCCAGGTCCTTCACCGCATACAGGCTCAGCTCTGGCTTGTCGTAGGAGGAGAAGTGATCGGAGACGAACGTCATGGGTGGGCGGCGCGAGCGGTAGTCGATCAGCTCATCGACCGCGAACGAGGCGACGAGCTCGGTCTCGAGGCTCTCGCGCAGGTGGTTCGTCACGATGCTCACCGCATGGCCGGCATCAGCGAAGCCCTCCAGGCCATGCAGCAGCACGGGGCCGGTGCCATCGTTGTGCTCGATGCTCGGGCTCGGGAACTCGAGCTCGTAGATGTGGGAGTCGTCGACCATGGTGCAAGTCCCCCTCTCTGGAACGGGAATCAGTGGCTTCGGGCGCGAAGCGCGGGCCAGAAGTATCGCGCATCGCGCGCGCTGCGTCCACGCGCATGCCTACAAGCATCAACGCACGGGGCAGCCGGTTTGTTTCCGGGGAGCCACCGCCACGTGGACCGCGCCCGTCGCGCGGCGGGTTCGTGACGTGATCGCAATGCATCCGTGACTGTCTAGCTGGTGCTTCACCTCGATCGCGATGTTTGATCGAACATTCGGACGGGCATACTAGACATGGTCGAACGGTATCGAAATCCGTTGCTCTCCAAGCGATCCCACCGGAGCCCGGGGGCACGACCACGAGCAAGGAAGGGGACCTTCAAAGTGCACACCCTGCGTCATGTCACCTCAACGCTCCGAACCCGCGAGCAACCCGCTGCCGGTCGGCATGATCCGCGGCGCCACCTGGCCATGGGCCTCGCCGTGCTCGGGCTGATCGCCGCTACGGCCATTCCCGCGACGGCCTCCCCGTCCGCCGGTGTCGCCGCGCGCGAGACCCTCCAGACGTCCGTACCCCTTCCCACCGGCGTTATCGAGCCAGAGCCGGTCCGTGCGCCTGTTGAGGAGGAACCCAGCGAGCAGCTGTGGAAGCACATGCCGCCAGCCCGCCTCATCGCCGATGGCCCTGCGACAGATCTCAGTGGGGCCGAGGCCCGCGCCGCATACCTCGGTGTGCAAGGCATCGGCGTGCCGACCGGGGCGGGCTCCGCGGAGTGCTTCCCCGGGCTCGATACCGACGCGGTCGCCATGCGGCTCGTGGAGCGCGGGAACGGGGGCGATCCGATCGCGATCGTCGTGCAGCGCGCCGAGCGGCCGCTCTCCGCCGCGGAGGACTCGCTCCGTGCATGCCGGTTCATGAGCCTCGAGACCGAGCAGGGTGGGACTGTCGAGATCGACTCCGTCCTGCTGCCCCGCCCCATGGTCCAGGCTGACCAGTCGCTCGCGCTGGAGCGCCATGTCACGAGCAGGCCCAACCGCGGTGCCCACGCTATCCTCGCGCTCGCCGCGCAGGTCGGCGATGTGC
Source organism: Lolliginicoccus lacisalsi (assembly GCF_014841105.1). Classification (GTDB taxonomy): domain Bacteria; phylum Actinomycetota; class Actinomycetes; order Mycobacteriales; family Mycobacteriaceae; genus Lolliginicoccus; species Lolliginicoccus lacisalsi. The sequence continues at coordinate 572,813 of NZ_JACYWE010000001.1, read as the reverse complement.
GAGTGATCGCGTTGACGGTTTCCGCGACCGAGGCGCGCCCGGCCAGCGACCCGTTGCACGCCGCATTCCTCGCTGCCATTGATCAGCTCGATCGAACCATCTAGCGTGGCCCGGGCGGCGCGCTCTCCTGCGGCGCTCCCTTCGGCTCGGTAGCACAGGCGGCCGACAATCCTGGCGCCAGATGCCGACCAATCCACAAGAGCGCCGGTTATCCACAGATGCGCGGCACAGCACGAGTGCCTGTGCCGCGCACAGGCATCGTTATCGCCATGACGAACGCCCCGAACCCCGCGACCCCACGAATCACCCTCGGCGACCCCGGCGAGCTCATCGCTGCACTGCCCGCCATGCTTGGCTTCTACCCGGAGGACTCGATCATCGGCATCGCGATGGGAGGGCCCCGCGCGACCGAGATGCGCGGCTTTGTCCGCGCCGACATCCCCTACCTCGAGGATCTCGACGAGGAGTGGAACCAGGATGAGCCCGGTATCGCCTCCGGCCCACCGGATCCAGCGTTGCGAGCCTCCCTGCCCGGCCAGTCGTTCGACTGGTTCGCGGTAGCGGGTCTGAGCCAGTCGCTCGCCGTCTTCGCCCTGAACAATGGCATCGATCATCTTGTGCTGGTGGCCGTGGATTCCCGCAATCCCGAGGAGAACCGCGAGGATCTCATCCACGCGCTAGCCGATCACGTCATCGACAGCGGCGTCACCATTGCGAGCGCCTACCACTGCGCGCGCATCGCCGCCGGCGACGTGTGGCACGCGGTGAGCGCGGCACCAGTAGACAACAGTGCAGCGGGGGATGCAGACGCCGGCTTCTCTGGACTCATCGCGGATCCGAGGGGATCGGAGGCGGCAGCGCACCGGGTCCTCGACGGTCGTGCCATCCATGAGCATCGCCGCGACATCGTCGACGGACTGACCTCGCCCGATGATGCGCGCATCGCTGCGATAGCTGCCGAGCCCACCCCGCCCAGCAAGTCCCGCTCCCGGGAATCCGCCCGCACCACGCCCCCGAGGCGGGCAACTGACGCTGACCGGCTGCGTGCGGTTCTTGCTGCGGTGGCGGACGTGCAGTCGGGGACCGAGCTGTCCAACGCTGAGATCGCGGCCCTCGGGCAGCACCTCCGCAGGCTTGTCGTCCGTGACTGCCTGTTCACCCTGGCGCTCACCGACGAGGCTGATGCCGCTCACTCGCTGTGGATGCTGCTCACCCAGCTACTTAGCGGACCAGCGCGCGCGGAGGCAGCCTGCCTGCTGGCCTACTCGGCCTATGTGGCGGGAGACGGCGCGTGCTCGGGATCGGCCATCGACATTGCCCTGGAGATCGAGCCTGAGCACCGCATGTCGGTCATGCTGGACCAATCGTTGCGCATCGGGCTGCCGCCCCGGCAGATCATGGAGATCGCGTACGTGGGGTGGGATCTCGCTGCCGCGCTCGGAGTCAGCCTGCCACCGCTAGCGTCCCGCCCCGACCTGTAGGCGAGAGTGGCCGGCGAACCAAATGGCCGGGTCCCGCGCCGCTATCGATGCGCGGCGTGGGACCGGTCGCCGAGCTGCCGGGTGAACTCCCAGGCATCAGCCACGATCGTGTCGAGGTCGGTGCGCTGGGGCTTCCAGCCAAGCTCGCTCATGGCGCGGGCGCTCGACGCGATCAAGACCGCTGGATCACCTGCGCGGCGCGGGGAGTCGATGGCGGGGATGTCGCGACCGGTGATCCGGCGGCACGCGTCGATCACCTCGCGCACGGTGAAGCCTTCGCCGCTGCCGAGATTGAGGATGCGGTGCCTGCCTGGTGTGCTCGATTCCAGCGCGAGGATGTGCGCATCCGCGAGGTCGCGGACGTGGATGTAGTCGCGGACCGCAGTGCCGTCCCGCGTGTCCCAGTCGGTGCCGAACACCGAGATGTGCTCCCGCTCGCCCATCGCCACCTGCAGGATCAACGGGATGATGTGGGTCTCCACGGCCCGGTTCTCGCCGGTGCTGCCATACGCTCCCGCCACGTTGAAGTACCGCAGGCTCGTCGCGCCGAGCCCGTAGGCCGCCGCATAAGAGGTGATGGCATGGTCGATGGCCAGCTTCGATGCGCCGTACGGGTTGGTCGGACGAGCCGGCATGTCCTCGGTGATGGGCACGGTGCCGGGTTCCCCGTAGGTCGCTGCCGTGGAGGAGAACACGAGCCGTGGCACCGAATGCTTGCGCAACGCGTCGAGCAACCGCACCGAGGTGATCACATTGCCGTGCCAATACAGGGCGGGATCCTCGACCGACTCGCCCACGAGGGAACGGGCCGCGCAGTGGACCACCCCGTCGAAGGGCTCGCCGTCGATCCCGGCACCGAGCACCGCATCGGCGTGATCAGCGACATCGCCCTCGACGAAGCGAGCGCCATCAGGCACCGCATAGCGGTTGCCGGTGGACAGGTCATCGATGATCACCACATCATGACCAGCCTCGAGCAGCACGGTAGCGATGACACTGCCGACGTAGCCCGCGCCACCGGTAACCAGCAGCCGCATCAGACCAGCTCCACCTGGATGGCGTGGGCCATCTCCTCGGGGATGTCGAGGCCATCGTGGCCCGGAGCGGTGATCAGCACGCCACCGCTATGCGCCTGCACGGTGATGCGCGCGTTCGGTACCACGCCCGCGTCGCGCAGGCGCGAGATCAGATCCACATCGACCTGCACATGCTCGGCGAGACGACGGATGACCACGTTTGTCGGTGCGCCCCTCGGCACCTCCGACAAACGGGTCAGGCCCTTCGACGAAGCGGGCGGCACATCGAGGCCGAGCTTGTCGAGCCCCGGGATCGGATTGCCATACGGAGACGACGTCGGATTGTTGAGGACGGAGACGAGGCGACGCTCCACGTCCTCGCTCATCACATGCTCCCAGCGGCACGCCTCGTTGTGCACGTTCTCCCAATCGAGGCCAATGACATCCACCAGCAAGCGCTCGGCGAGACGATGCTTGCGCATCACCGCGATAGCCAGTTCCCGGCCTGCCGGGGTGAGCTCCAGATGACGATCCCCGGCGACCGCGATCAATCCGTCGCGCTCCATCCTGGCCACGGTCTGGCTCACTGTCGGCCCGCTTTGCTCCAGCCGCTCGGCGATGCGTGCCCGCAGCGGCACCACGCCTTCCTCTTCCAGCTCATAGACCGTGCGGAGGTACATCTCCGTCGTGTCGACCAGTTCTCTCACTCTCACACCCCTCTGTCGAACGCGAGTTTACCTTTACCGGAAGCATTGTGGGGACGGCACTACCGGCGGCGGCGCGCGGGCCCCGCGATTTCGCGCAGGGCGAGAGCGCGAGCCATGCCTGGCGAGGACCGCGAGCACGACGGGCGGCCGCACCGACCAGCCCGGCGGCCGCGGAACCGCCCGCGCGCGCGATGCGATCGGTAGCGTGTGCACCATGGTCCGCAACAGCGCATCCGTGCCAAGCACCGTCGTCTGGACCCCTGAGTTCCTTAGCTACCGGCTCGGCGCGACGCACCCGATGAATCCGGTCCGCCTCGAGCTTGCCATGGCGCTTGCCGAGCAGCTTGGCGCGCTCGGGGAGGCCGAGCGGATCTCGCCCGGCACGGCGGGGGAGCAGGACATCCTGCGCGTGCACACGCTCGCCTACATGGGCGCGGTCAAGCACGTGTCCGACCCGGACGCCGTGAACCGCCGGGAAACCCCGATCCTTGCCCGCGCGCATGGACTCGGCACCGACGACACCCCCATCTTCCCCCGCATGCACGAGGCCGCCGCGATCGTCACCGGCGGCTCGCTCGACGCCGCCCGGGCGATCCACCACGGTCGCGCCACGCGGGCGGTCTCCATCGCTGGCGGGATGCACCATGCGATGCCCGACCACGGCGCCGGGTTCTGCGTGTACAACGATTGCGCGATCGCGATCGACTGGCTGCTCGAGCAGGGGCACAAGCGCATCGCCTACATCGACGTCGACGTGCATCACGGCGACGGGGTGCAGCGGGCCTTCTATGGCGATCCTCGGGTCATGACCATCGCGCTCCACCAGCATCCTGCGACGCTGTGGCCCGGCACGGGCTGGCCGTCCGAGGCCGGGGACGGCAACGCCGAGGGCACCTCGATCAACCTGCCGCTACTGCCGGGGACCACCGATGAGTTCTGGCTGCGCGCTTTCCACGCCGTGGTTCCCGGAGCCATCCGCGCCTTCGGTCCGGACATCATCGTCAGCCAGTGCGGGGTGGACTCGCACCGCGATGACCCGCTCGCCGACCTCTCGCTGACAGTGGACGGCCAGCGGGCCGCGTTCGCCGCGATGCGCGACCTCGCCGATGAGGTGTGCGACGGCCGATGGCTCGCGGTCGGAGGCGGCGGCTACTCCTTGCACAGCGTGGTGCCGCGCGCGTGGGCGCACCTGATCGGGCTGGTCACCGGGAGCGAGATCGATCCGGCCGCGGCGACACCGCTCGAATGGCAGCAGCTCGTGCGCGACCGGACCCGGCTGTCGGCGCCCACGACGATGGGTGACGGGGGCGAGGGCAGCTTCCCGCCATGGGGCGGTTCGGTGGTGGGCCCGACGACGGGCCCGGCGACCCGGGAGCGTGACGTCGCCCGGGTCGATAGCGCGATCCTTGAGACCCGCCGCGTGGTGTATCCGCTGCTCGGCCTGGACCCGGATGATCCCCGTGACTGAACCCGCGAGCACCCCAAGCCCGTCGAGCGGCTCCGGCCAGGATCCCGGTCCCGCCGCTGTCCCGTACCCGCCCGAGTGGGAGGCCGACGTGCTGGCCTCCGACGGCGGCACCGTCTATCTGCGGCCCATCGCCCCCGAGGATGCCGAGCGGCTCGTCCGGTTCCACGAGGGACTGTCCGAGCGCACCCGCTACCTGCGCTACTTCGGTCCCTATCCGCGCATGCCCGAGCGGGACGTGCACCGGTTCACCCACGTCGATCATCGCGATCGCGTGTCGTTCGTTCTCAACCTTGGTGATGACATCATCGGGGTGGGCCTCTACGAGCGAATGTCGCGCGACGAGGATTCGGCCTCCGCGGAGGTGGCGTTCGTGATCGCCGACGAGCACCAGGGGCGCGGGCTCGGCTCGATCCTGCTCGAGCATCTCGCCAACGCCGCCGCGCAGAACGGCTTCACGCGGTTCGAGGCCGAGGTGCTCTCCGAGAACCGCGGCATGATCTCGGTGTTCCGCGACGCCGGCTACGAGGTCTCGCGCAGCTACGACGGCAGCATCGTCCATCTCGAGTTCGATATCGATCCCACCGAGGCGCGGCTGGCCGTGCGGGACTCGCGCGAACGGGTCTCGGAAGCACGCAGCGTCGGCAACGTGCTCCACCCCCGGTCGATCGCGGTGATCGGCGCGTCGGCGGATGTCACCAAGGTCGGTGGCGTGGTGCTGCGCAACCTGCTCGCCGCGGGATTCACGGGCCCGGTGTTCCCGGTGAACCCCGAGCGCCGCTCCGTGCATGGCGTGCGGGCGTACCCGACGGTGCGGGAGATCCCCGACGAGGTGGATCTCGCGGTCGTGGCTGTGCCCGCACCGCTGATCGACGAGGTGCTCGATGATTGCCTCGCCAAGCGGGTGAAGGCCCTCGTCGTGGTGTCGGCGGGATTTGGCGAGTCCGGCCCGGACGGGATCGCGGCGGAGCGGCGGCTCGTGCGCGCTGCCCGGGCCCATGGCATGCGGGTGATCGGCCCCAACGCGCTCGGAGTGATCAACACTGATCCCGCGGTGGGGATGAACGCCTCCCTGGTGCCGGTCCTGCCACCGCCGGGGCGGGTGGGCTTCTTCTGCCAGTCGGGTGCGCTGGGCATCGCGATCCTCGACACGGCGCGGCGCCGGCAGCTCGGGCTGTCCGCGTTTGTCTCCGCGGGCAATCGCGCCGACGTATCCGGCAACGACCTGTTGCAGTACTGGGACTCCGATCCGCGCACCGAGGTGGTGCTGCTGTACCTCGAGAGCTTCGGCAATCCGCGCAAGTTCTCCCGCATCGCGCGCCGGGTGGCCCGGGCGAAGCCGGTGATCGCGGTGAAGAGCGGCCGCCACGCCGCGCCGTTCGCCCTCGCGGCCACCGGCGTCACCCTCGACGACGACAGCGTGCGGGCGCTGTTCGAGCAGTCCGGCGTGGTGCAGGTCGATAGCATCTCGGACCTGTTCGACTGCGCGCTGCTGTTCAGCTACCAGCCATTGCCGACGGGGCCGCGCGTGGCGGTGGTGGGCAACTCGACAGCGCTCGGCGTGCTGACGGTCGACGCCGCGCGCGGGGCAGGCCTGGAGGCATTCGAGCCGCTGGATGTGGGCCCGCACGCTGCCCCCGAGGATCTCGCGTCGGCGTTGTCCGCTGCCATGGCTGACCCAGCGATCGATGCCGTGATCGTGGTGTTCGTGCCGCCCGTGGCGTTGCCGACCGCGCCCTACGCCGCGGCATTGCGCGCCGCGTCGCTGGGGGCGGGCAAGCCCATCATCACGACGTTCCTGGGCGGCGAGGGGATCCCGGATGACCTGGTGGTGCGGGATGCCTCGGGGGCTCCGGTGCGCGGCTCGGTACCGTCCTACCCGGGCCCGGAGCGCGCCGTCGCGGCGTTGTCGCGTGCCTGGCGGTACGCCCGATGGCGCAATGCCCCGGCTTCGAAGGTGGTGCGGCCCGACGGCATTGATGAGGCGCGGGCCCGGGAACTGTGCGAGGAATGGCTTCCCGCGGCGCCCGGGGGGTGGCTCGAGGATCACCAGGCGCAGGAGCTCCTTGGCTGCTACGGGCTGGGCATCGTCGAGTATCGCGACGTGGAGGATCCCGAGGAGGCCATCGACGCTGCCGCGGAGATGGGCTATCCGGTGGCGGTGAAGGCATTGGGCAGCGAGTGGGAGTTTCGCACCGATCTGCTCGGTGTCCGCCTCGACCTGACGCGCGCGGAATCAGTGCGCGTGGCGTACTGGGAGATCACGCGCATCATCGGCGAGAAGCGGGTGCGCGTGCAGCGCATGGCCCCGAAGGGCATCGCCTGCGTGGTCGGCCTGCAGGACGATCCCTCGTTCGGCACGCTCATCCGGTTCGGCATCGCCGGGGTGATCTCCGAGCTGGTCGGGGACCGGGCTTTCGGGGTGCCGCCGCTGACGGAGGACTCCGCGTGGTCGCTGGTCAACGGCCCGCGGCTCGCCCCGCTGCTCGAGGGCTATCGCGGGGCTCCGCTAGCTGACAAGGCCGCGCTCGTGGAGGTGCTGCAGCGGGTTTCCGCGCTGGCGGTCGACCTGCCCGGAGTACGCGAGGTGTCGCTGCACCCAGTGCTCGCAGCACCCGGCGGCGCGGCCATCCTGGGTGCCCGGGTGCGCATTGGCGACGACCCCAGCGCGGGCGGCGATGGCAGCCCGCGCCGGTTGCGGTGACGGCTAGTCGGAGGAGTAGCCGCGCAGCTTCTCGGCGCGGTCGCCCTGGCGCAGCTTGGTCATGACCTCGCGCTCGATCTGCCGGACCCGCTCGCGGGAGAGCCCGAAGTGCCGCCCGATCTGGTCGAGCGTGCGCGGCTGGCCGTCATCAAGCCCGTAGCGGAGCAGGATCACATTGCGCTCGCGGTCATCGAGGGTGGCGAGCACGGTGCGGATGTCGCTGTGCAGCAGCGTGGCGATGACGGACGACTCCGCGTCGGTGGCGCCGGTGTCCTCGATGAAGTCACCGAGCGGGGCTTCCTCATCGTTGCCGACGGGCATGTCGAGGCTCACCGGATCGCGGCTGTGATCGAGCAGGTCCTGGATCTTGTGCTGGGGGCTGCCGGACTCCCGGGCCAGCTCCTCCTCGGTGGCCTCGCGGCCAAGCTGCTGGTGCATCTCCCGCTTGATGCGGGCGAGCTTGTTGACCTGCTCGACGAGATGCACGGGCAGCCGGATCGTGCGCGACTGGTCCGCCATGCCACGGGTTATCGCCTGCCGGATCCACCAGGTGGCGTAGGTGGAGAACTTGAAGCCCTTGGCGTAGTCGAACTTCTCCATGGCCCGGATCAGGCCGAGGTTGCCCTCCTGGATGAGGTCGAGCAGGGGCATGCCCCGTCCCGTGTAGCGCTTGGCTAGGGACACCACGAGCCGCAGGTTGGCCTCGAGCAGGTGATTGCGGGCCTTCTGCCCATCGCGAACGATGAACGCGAGATCCCGCTTCTTCGCCGGGGTGAGCCGCGGCCGCGTCGCGAGCAGGTGCGTGGCGTACAGGCCAGCCTCGATTCGCTTGGCAAGGTCAACCTCGTCCGCGGCGGTGAGCAGCGCGGTGCGTCCGATCCCGTTGAGGTATACACGCACCAGGTCCGCGGCCGGGCTCTGGGCGTCGAGTTCGGCCTTGCGCTGTGCATCGATTGTCCTGCGACGCGTGGTTGCGGGGCTGGTCATTGCGTGCCTCCTCAGTGATCGCTATTCACTGTGTCCAACGCTCCGGATAACGGAAAAGTTCCCGCTCCGCCCCTGCCACAACGTAGCTGACCTGCATGAACGCATCGGAAGTGCTGAGAAGTTGCTGAGAAAGCAACTCTGTGCTGCTTATTGCAGCCAGTCCTTGCGCGTCATGCGTGGACAAGCACCGTGTAGGGGCCGTCATTGAGGGATTCCACCGACATGTCCGCGCCAAACCTCCCTGTGGCGACCAATACACCCCGGCCCCGGATGTCCTCGATGACCTGCTCGTAGCGTGCCCGTGCCTCCTTCGGTGGCGCGGCGGCCGACCAGGAGGGCCGCCGCCCCTTGCGGGTATTGCCCAGTAGCGTGAACTGGCTGACCACCAGCACCGGGGCCGACTTCTCCAGCACGCTCGCGTCGTCGCGGAGCAGCCGCAGGCTGGTCACCTTCCGCCCCATCGTGCGGACTACCTCATCATCATCGCCGTTCGCGACCCCGAGCAGCACCAGCAATCCCTCGCCGTGGATCTCGCCCACCGTCTCGCCGTCCACGACCACGCGCGCCCCGGCAACGCGCGAGACCACAGCGATCATGCCGGGCCACCGCCCTCCGCGAGATCAGCGGGAACGAGGAGCCCATGGCGCACGAGGCCCTCCGCGAGCACCACGGCCTGGGGCAGCACCTCGTCCGGATCCTCGCCGGACGCGAGCGCGGCGAGCTCCACGACTTCCCCCAGCGGCAGCCCATCGGGCCGCACTCCGGCCAGCACCATCGTGCCGAGCTCGTCGATCTCATGCTGCCAGCGCGGGCCGTCCCCTCGATGCACCCGCGTCACCGCTGGAGCCCAGCCCTCCTCGCCTGGCACCAGCACCTTCTCCAGCGCGACCGTCGGGTTCAGCGCGAACCTCGCGTCGAGCACATCGTGGTCGCGCAGCCACTCGACCCGGTCTAGGTAGCGCAGCGCCTCGTCGCCGAGCGGATCGTCGAAGCCCTGCATGAGGTCCTCGCACAGGATGTCCGAGGGGGCATCGGTGCGCCGCAGGAAGACGAATCCGAACCCGACCCCGGTGACGTCGCGCTTTCGCAAGTAGGACAGCCAGCGCTGCTGCCTCTCCTGCCCGCGCGGGTCACGCAGGTCCGCGTCGGCGTCGCGCAGCCAGGTCGAGACGTAGAGATCAGGATCGGCCACATCGCGCTGCACGATCCAGGCGTCGATGCCGTGCCCTGGCAACCAGGAGGCGACGCGTGCCCGCCGGTCCTCGCCGTCGAGGTGCACCCAGGACGCGAGCATCACCGCGATGCCGCCGGGCCGCAGATGATCGATGCTGTCGCGCACCATGACCTCGCTCGCGCCGTCGAGCTCCAGGCCCGAGTCGCGGTACACCAGCTCCACGTCCGTGCCGCCCACCACGAACGGGGGATTGGCGACGATCTGGTCGAACTGCTCGCCCGCGACGGGCTCGAACCATGAGCCGTGCCGCACGTCTGCCTCCAGCCCGTTCAGCGCGAGCGCGGCCCGCGTGACGAGGAGCGCGCGCTCGCTCACATCGGTAGCCACGATGCGCTCGCCATACGTGGCGGCATGGATGGCCTGGATGCCGCAGCCCGTGCCCACGTCGAGCACGGTGCCCGCCCGCCGGGCGGGTGTCGCCCGCAGCAGCGACAACGATGCCGCGCCCACGCCCAGCACATGGTCGCGGCGGGGCTCGCGCAGGCGCAGCGAGCCATCAGGGTCCGAGATCATCCAGCGCGTCCCCGTGCCCGCATCGAGCGGCCGGATATCCCACTCGCCAGCGATGCCTTCCTCGCTGCGGGTGACATACCCGGCACTGATCGCTTGCTCGAGCTTCATCGGCGCGAGCGCTGCCGCAGCGTCCTCCTCGGCTACGGCGTCACCCAGGATGAACAACCGCGCCAGGACTCCGAGCGGGCCCTGCGCCTCGCAGGCCGCGCGGATCGGCGCGGGCTCGCCGCGGTCGAGCGCGGCCATGCCGGACGGGCCCAGCAGGCTGATCAGGCCATCCGCGTCATAGCCGTGGGCCACGAAGGCCTCGCGGAGCGTGGGAGCGGCGCGGACAAGTTCATGCTCGGCGGTGTGGGTCACCCATCAATGGTTTCATGATGCTCCTGCTGCAGCGCGCGCTGCTCGGCCCGGGCGCGCCGACGCTCCGCGTACTCGCTCACCTCGTCCTTGCGGCGCGGGGGGCGGTCATTGGCGATGAGCACCGCGATCCAGGGCAAGGGGATCGACGCGCCGACGATGAGCAGCGCGAGCAGTCCGCTGCCCGTCGCGGCGAACGCGACGCCGGCGAGGATCAGCGCGGGCACGCGCATCGACATGAGGATGGTGTACTTGCGGATCCGGGCCCGCTGCTGGGCCTCGAACGATTCGGGGGCGCGCGTGATGAGGTACGCCTCGGAAGCGCCGCCATACTGCTGGGCCGTGTCCTCGTCCCCCGTGAAGAACCCGCCCCGTGGGGCATGCGGATCTCTTGCCATCATGAATCTCTTCCCGTCGACGATAGGCCGCCCTGCCCGTCAGTAGCTCCGCCTTCCAGTGTAGACGCGGGATCGCGCCGCATGGGCAGTGGAGCGAGCCCGATCGATGCGGCATCATTGATGCGTGAGCACTGATACCAAGGAACGCCCGGAAACCAGGCCGGCCGAGACGACCGACGACGACACCCCGAAGTTCTTCCACTACGTGCGCAAGGACAAGATCACCGAGAGCGCTGTGACAGGAACCTACGTCGTGGCGCTCTGCGGCGAGGTGTTTCCCGTCACGCGCTCGGCGAAGCCGGGTTCCCCTGTCTGTCCCGACTGCAAGCGCATCTACGAGCGGATGCGCACCTGACGGCCTCGCTCTAGCCGGTGCCTGGTGGCGTCGGCTGCGGCGGGATCTCCTCGGCGTCCCCGCTGGCCTCGTGGCGGCCGCGCTTGCTCTCCCCGCGAGCCCGTGCCGCAGGCATTACCCGCACCGAGCCCGATGCGAGCCGGTGCAGGCGCGCGGTCACCGGCGCCGCCTCGTCGCTGGCCTGCTGGGCCTGCTCGGCCAGCCAGGTCCTCATCTGCTCGATGCGCGTCGCGCGCGCCGGCCAGCGCTCCTGCACGACCGCATTGAACTCCGCGCCGACAACGATGGCGAAGCCGAGGAAGAACGCGAACAACAGGAACGCGATCGGAGTGGCCAGCGCGCCATACGTGTATCCGGTGCGGGCAATGCCCGAGAGGTAGAAGCGCAGCCCAGCGCTCGCCGCGTAGAAGACCGCGCCGGCAACGATCGCGCCGCCCAGCAGCCGGTGCCAGGGGAGCCGCTTGGGCAGGGCAACCTTGTAGAGCAGCGTCAGGCCGATGATCAGCAGGATGCCCACCGCCGGGTAGTACAGCGTCGCCACGAGCTCCTCGAAGGCCGCGCCCCAGCTCTCGGGTATCAGCTCGAGCAGCAGCGCGGGCCCGAGCGCCACGAGCGGCAGCGTGATCACCGCGAGCACGAGGAAGCCCACGTACAGCAGGACCGCGAAGATCCGGTGCCACACCGGATGGCGGTGCTCGTTCTGCCCGTGCGCCCGCGCGATGGCATCGACGAACGACGCGACCGCGGACGAGCCCGCCCACAGGGATAGCAGGAAACCGACGGAGACCAGGTCGAGGCGGCCTTGCTGGAGGACGTCGCTGATGGTGGGCGCGATGATCTGATCGACGACGCTATCGGTGAAGATGTCACCGCTGAACGACACGATCCGCGACTCGATGATATTGACGGTATCCGGGCCGAACCAGTCCGCGACGTAGGCGACCGCTCCGAGCAATCCCAGCAGCAGCGGCGGCAGCGACAGCACTTGCCAGAACGCGGCGGTCGCGGCCAGCGCGAAGATCGAATCGTTCCAGGACCTCGTGATCGTCTGCCATGCCACGTCGCCCGCGATGCGTGGCATGGCGGCAGCACGAGCCCCGAGGGAGGAAGCGGATCGGCTCATCGGTGTCTTCCTGGGCGCGGCCGTGGTCGCGGGATCGCGGGCGTCGCGCGCCCGGCTAGCGGCGAGGGGGTGCGGTACTGTGTCATGCTGTGCCTCGCCCGCTGTTCGATGGAACAATGGTGTCGCTCCAGCGTAGATCGCGGCCGCTCGATCCTGGGCCCGATCCGGGCGTGATGGCGCGCACAGGCCCGAGCGGCCACCGCTGGGGCCGGGGGAGTTTCCTGGAGTCGAGCCGAGCTAGGAGCGTGTGTGCAAGCCGCAGCTGTGTCATCCGAGTCGCGTCCATCCACGGGGAGCCCGAGCGCGGGTGGCCTGGGCACGGTCGAACCGGGCGCGGGGAGCTCGAGCGCAGGACGCCTCCGGAGCTGGCAGCGGCGGGCGCTGACCAAGTACCTGGCCACCAAGCCCCGCGACTTCCTCGCTGTCGCCACCCCGGGCGCGGGCAAGACGACGTTCGCGCTGCGGGTGGCCGCGGAGCTGCTCAAGGACCGCACCGTCGACCAGATCACCGTCGTGGCCCCGACCGAGCACCTCAAGCACCAGTGGGCCGAGTCCGCCGCGCGACAGGGCATCGCGCTGGACCCCAATTTCACCAACACGGCCGGGCAGACATCCTCGGACTTTCACGGCGTCGTCGTCACCTACGCACAGGTGGCGTCGCACCCCTTCAAGCATCGCGCCCGCACGGTGGCGCGCCGCACCCTGGTGATCCTTGACGAGATCCACCACGCCGGTGATGCGAAGAGCTGGGGCGATGCCATGACCGAGGCATTCTCCGACGCCACACGGCGGCTGTCGCTGACCGGCACGCCGTTCCGCAGCGATGACAGCCCCATCCCGTTCGTCACCTATGAGCCGGAGCCGGGCGGGGTGAAGCGCTCCAAGTCCGACCACTCCTACGGCTACTCCGATGCGCTCGCCGACGGCGTGGTGCGGCCCGTGGTGTTCCTCGCGTACTCCGGCGAGGCTCGGTGGCGCACCAGCGCCGGCGAGGAGTTCACGGCCCGGCTCGGACAGCCGCTCAATGCCGACCAGACCGCACGGGCGTGGCGCACCGCGCTGGATCCGGCAGGGGAGGGGATCCCCTCCGTCCTGACGGCCGCCCACACCAGGCTCGGGCAGCTTCGAGCCGGTGGCGTGCCGGACGCGGGCGGCCTGGTGATCGCCTCGGACCAGACGATGGCCCGGGCCTACGCGCAGGCGCTGGAGCGCATCACCGGCGAGAAGCCCACCTTGGTGCTCTCCGACGACCCGGGATCATCGGATCGCATCAAGGAGTTCGGCGACGGCACGAGCGCCTGGATGGTGGCGGTGCGCATGGTCTCGGAGGGGGTGGACGTGCCCCGCCTCGCGGTGGGCGTGTACGCCACCAGTGCTTCGACGCCGCTGTATTTCGCGCAGGCAATCGGGCGCTTCGTACGTGCCCGCCGCCCGGGCGAGACCGCCAGCGTGTTCCTGCCCTCGGTGCCCGTGCTGCTCGATCTCGCCGCGAAGCTGGAGAAGCAGCGCGACCATGTGCTGGGCAAGCCGCACCGCGAGAAGGATGGCTTCGACGACGAGTTGTTCGCCCAGGCCAACCAGGCCAAGGACGAGCCGGGTGACCGGGAGCGGGCGTTCACCTCGCTAGGCGCGGAGGCCGAGCTCGATCAGGTGATCTATGACGGTTCCTCGTTCGGCTCGGCGACGTTCTCGGGCAGCGACGAGGAGGCTGACTACCTGGGGCTCCCCGGCTTGCTCGATGCCGAGCAGATGCGGGCACTGCTGCGGCAACGCCAGGCCGAGCAGGTCCAGCGAAGCTCCGAGCAGCTCGCCGCCCAGAAGGAGGCCGCCGAGAAGGAGGCAGTGCAGAAGGAGGCAGTGCAGAAGGAGGCGCGCCCGGAGCCGCCCCGGCCAGCGACTACGGGCGCGCAGCTCGCCGATCTGCGCCGCGAGCTGAACAAGCTCGTGGCGATGCACCATCACCGCACCGGCAAGCCCCACGGCGCGATCCACGGCGAGCTGCGTCGCACCTGTGGCGGGCCAGCGACAGGAGCGGCCACCGCGGAGCAGCTCCAGGATCGGATCGCGCTGCTGCGCAACGGGTAGGCACCCTGCGCGAGGTGGCAGCACCCAGGGAACGCGAGCGGGGCCCGGGCTTCAAGCCCGGGCCCCGCTGCTGTCGGTGGTCGATCAGGATTCGTCCGCCGCGGCGACGACGAGCGCATCCATGTCCTTCAGGCGCGCCTCGAACTCGTTCGCGTGATGCTGGCAGAACAGGAGCTCGCCCCCGGAGGGGAGTGTCGCCAGCACGCGCGCGCGGGCTCCGCAGCGATCGCAACGGTCGGTAGCGGTGAGCCGGACGGTGGTAGCTGGTGCGGTCATGTCTCCTCCATTCCGGAGCCCGGGGGCACCTGGGGTTCGGCGATGCGATCGTGGACCCCAAGAGGAATCGCGGGATCGCATCTCCTGTCATAGGGTTAGACGAACGGGAAGCCCGCATTGTTCCCGGACCACCCTTGTGTGTGATGTGGCGCACACGCAGCAGTGGTGCCCGGGCCGGGATCCCTCGCCCATCGCGCGATGGATCAGTCGAGGTAGTCGCGCAGTACCTGGCTGCGGCTCGGATGGCGCAGCTTCGACATCGTCTTCGACTCGATCTGCCGGATCCGCTCGCGCGTCACCCCGTACACCTGCCCGATCTCATCGAGCGTGCGGGGCTGGCCATCGGTCAGGCCGAAGCGCAACCGCACCACTCCCGCCTCTCGCTCGGACAGCGTCTCGAGCACGGACTGGAGCTGGTCCTGGAGCAGCGTGAAGCTCACCGCGTCGACCGCGACCACGGCCTCGCTGTCCTCGATGAAGTCGCCGAGCTGGCTGTCGCCCTCGTCGCCGATCGTCTGATCGAGCGAGATGGGCTCCCGTGCGTATTGCTGGATCTCCAGCACCTTCTCCGGGGAGATGTCCATCTCCCGCGCGAGCTCCTCGGGAGTGGGCTCCCGTCCAAGGTCCTGCAGCAGCTCGCGCTGTATGCGGCCGAGCTTGTTGATGACCTCCACCATATGAACGGGGATGCGAATCGTCCGGGCCTGATCAGCCATCGCCCTGGTGATGGCCTGGCGGATCCACCACGTCGCATACGTCGAGAACTTGTAGCCCTTGGTGTAGTCGAACTTCTCCACCGCGCGGATCAGGCCCAGGTTGCCCTCCTGGATCAGGTCCAGGAACGCCATGCCGCGGCCCGTGTAGCGCTTGGCCAGCGACACCACGAGGCGCAGGTTCGCCTCCAGCAGGTGGTTCTTCGCCCGGTTCCCGTCGCGCAGCACCCAGCTGAGGTTCTGCCGCGCCTGCGGGCTCACGCGCTCGCCCGCCTCCGCGGACCGGCGCAGCTTCTCCGCAGCGAACAAGCCAGCCTCGATGCGCTTGGCGAGCTCGACCTCCTCCTCGGCGTTGAGCAGCGCGACCTTGCCGATCTGCTTGAGATAGGCGCGCACGGAATCCGCCGATGCCGTCAGCTCCGCATCCTTGCGGGCCTGCCGCAGGGCCTCGGACTCCTCCTCGTCCCAGACGAAGTCCGAATCGGTCTCCGTCGGCTTCTCCTCCTTCTCGGCGGTCCGCTTGGTCGCGCGCCGCTTCGGGGCCGCGGGCTCCTCGACGTGCGCCAGGTCCGGCTCGCTGATCATGTCGTCGGTGGGCTCAGCCTCGAGCGCGTCCTCGTCGCCAACGGTCGTCGCGCCCGGAGCGGCCTCCGCAGTTGCCGGGGCAGCCTTGGCGGCGGCCTTCTTGGCGGGCGCGCGCTTGGCGGCGGCCTTCTTCGCCGGAGACTTGCGAGCGGCCGTCTTGCGGGCAGGAGCAGCCGCCGCCACGCCGTCCTCGGGCGCCTCGCCCGCATCGGTGGCAGCAGGCTCGCTGGCGGCAGCAGTCGTCGCCTTCCGGGCGGGAGCCTTGCGCGCCGCCGGGGCGCGGCCCGCGCGCTTCACCGGTGCCGCCGGCTCCGTCGCGCCGACCTCGCTCGCGGTACCGGTTGCCGCGGGCTGGGCAGGATCCTCCGCGGGCCGCACGGGCGCATCCGCAGCGATCGTGGCTGCATCAGCGGCAGCACCGGGCGCGGCCTTCTTGGCCACCGAGCGCTTCGCGGCCTTCGCGGGAGCCTTCTTGGCCGGGGCCTTCCGGGCCGCGGTGCGCTTAGGCGCCGACGCTGGTGCCGTGCCGGAACCGGATGCGGGATCGGCAGAACTTGTGGTTTCAGTAGATGCCACGTACGCCCTTTCGTGACTTCGTCGTGCGGCGGCAAGCCAGGCGATCCTCAGCGGGATCAGGCTGGCGAAAAGTCCATGTGAATGAGTCCGCGATAGCGAGACGCGTTCCATTGTAACGATTCCATCAGGTGGAACGGTGCTCGATGGCGATTCGCCACGCCTACAAGGCCGAATCCAGGCGTGCCGCGAGCGCCGCCCCGACGATCCCAGCGGTGTTCCGCAGCTCCGCGGGAACGATGGGCGTCGCCACCTCGACCAGTGGCAACCACTTGTGGGCCTTCTTGCTCACGCCGCCCCCCACGATGAACAAATCAGGCGCGAACAGTGCCTCGTAGGCGCGTAGCACCGCTGTGACCTCGACCGACCACTCCGCCCATGACATCTTCGTGCGCTCGCGGACCGAGGCTGCGGCGCGATGCTCTGCCTCGGCGCCGCCCACCTCGAGATGCCCGAGCTCGGTATTGGGCACAAGGACGCCGTTGTAGAGCAGCGCCGAACCGATGCCCGTCCCAAAAGTCAGCATCATCACCAGGCCCCGCGCGTCCCGGCCAGCACCGAGCTGCTGCTCGGCGAGCCCCGCGGCATCCGCGTCGTTGAGCAGCGTCACCGAGCGGCCACCGAGAGCCGAGCTCAGCACCGCGCGGGCATCCAGGCCGATCCAGGCCGCATCGATGTTCGCCGCTGTTCGCGTGACGCCGTTCTTGACCACGGAGGGGAGCGCCACCCCGACCGGGCCACCCCAGTCGAAACCATCCACGATCTCCGTGATCGTCGCCGCAACCGCCTCGGGCGTCGCTGGCTGCGGCGTGTCGATCCGGTGCCGCTCCGAAGCGAGCTCGCCAGTGGCGAGGTCGACCAGCGCGCCCTTCACCCCGCTGCCGCCAACATCAACACCGAGCCCTAGATCGCGCCCGCCCAGCCCCGCGGCCACCCCCTCCGGTCGGTCTGCGGAGCCCGGGGGAGGCGTGGATTGACGAGCATGATCGTGCATGGTCTGGCTCCCGGTGTGCGGACGGCAAGAGGGCGGCAAGAGGGCGGAACATTCCAGGGGATCACTGTATCCGGGCAGGCCCCCCGGTGGCGCGGACCAGTGCGATGAAGCACGATGGTCACTGTGCCGGAACCCAGCAGCCACAAGACCCACGCGCCCGCGCGCGATGATGCGGAATCCCTGCGCGTCATCGCTGAGCAGCTCGCCTCCGAGGCCGCTGACCTCGTGCGAGGCCGCCGCGCCGAGGTGATCGAGGGAGCAGCCCCGGGCGGTGCCGTCAGCACCAAATCCACCTCGACCGACCCCGTCACCATCGTCGACCAGGAATCCGAGGCCCTCATCCGAGCGCGGCTCGCCACCCTGCGCCCCGACGACACCATCCTCGGGGAGGAAGGCGGCGGTGCTACCTCCACCACCGGGATCCGATGGGTCATCGACCCGATCGATGG
Organism: Lolliginicoccus lacisalsi; assembly: GCF_014841105.1. GTDB lineage: Bacteria > Actinomycetota > Actinomycetes > Mycobacteriales > Mycobacteriaceae > Lolliginicoccus > Lolliginicoccus lacisalsi. The sequence goes on along the minus strand of NZ_JACYWE010000001.1, from coordinate 554,798 downwards.
CACCGTCAATTTCCTCTATGGCATCGATGCCTACGCCGTTTCCATCGCCGCGCAGCTCGATGGCATCACCCTGGCCGGAGCAGTCGCCGACGTGCCAGGGCATCGCATCTATTCCGCCGCGCGCGGCCACGGGGCCTGGCAGCACAGCCCGGGAGCAGCGCCGATCAGGCTGCGCTGCACCACCGAGACCAGGCTTGGCCACACGCTGGTCGCCACCGGTTTCGCCTACGACCCGGCCCGGCGCGCCGCGCAAGGCAGTATCGTCGCGCAGGTGCTGCCGCACGTCCGCGACATCCGCCGCATCGGCTCGGCCGCGATCGACCTCTGCCTGCTCGCGGCCGGGCGTGTCGACGCCTACTACGAGCACGGTCTCCACCCCTGGGACTGGGCCGCGGCAAGCCTCATCGCGGAAGAGGCCGGCGCAGTGCTCGCCATCCCGCCCGCGGACTCCTCCGGCTCCGACGGCATCGTCACCATCGGAGCTGCGCCCGGGGTCGCGGAGGCGTTCCAGGGGCTGCTCGGCGAGGCAGGGGCGCTGCGGGCGCTCTAGATGGCGAGATGCGCCGGGCGAGGTGTGCGGTGCCGTGAGCGGGGGTGCCGTGCCGGGTGCCAGTGCGCGGGTGCCTTGCCGGGTGACAGTGCGCGGGTGCCTTGCCGGGTGACAGTGCGCGAAATGACAGCGATCGCGGGAAACGCGGTCGTTTTTCGCACACTCGTGCCCGCTCGCGCACATTCGCGCCCGCTCGCGCCCCCGTCGCCTTGAACCCATGCTGCCCGCGAGGCCCAGGCAACCACGCTAGCCCGCTAGCACAGGGCCGCGCGCGCCTTCTCCACGAGATCGGTGGTGGGTCCACCGCCGTCGCCCGAGCGGAGGAGCTGGATCACGGCCTCGCCCTCGGGAGTGGGGGAGATATCACCGAAGTACGTGCCGAGAGCAAGATCCACGGTGTTGTCCGGGCGAGCGTCCTCGATGAGCTCCACGCAGGGTGCTGCCAGCCACAGCGCGCTCGCGGCGGCGCGGCCTTCGGGGCCGAACCGGATCTGGCCGTGGCATTGCATGTTCTGGTCGGTGTAGAGGGGATCGTTGCCAGCCTGCACGTCCGCGGCAGGCTGGTAGCCGAGCTCGCTGAGCTGCGCGGCCACGGCCGATGCCTGTCCGACCTCGCCATTGGCGTTGTACACGCGGACCTGGGTCAGGCGCAGGGGCGCGGGCGGGACCTGGGCGAGCTCATTGCGCGAGAACGGCTCGCCGAGCTCGGGCCCGCCCGGGGGCGGGGCGGGACAATCGATCGCATTGACCGGTGGCTCCTCGAGCGAGACGGCCCTGGTCCATACCACGGCAACGGCCCCGAGCAGCAGGATCAGCACGACGAGCGCGGGAATGCGGCGTCGATGCTTGTACGGCCTGCCGTTGGGGTCGGTGGAGTGGGCTTCGGTGATCTGTGAGACCACGGTGCTTGGGTTCCTTTCCGCAGCCGACCTGGTGTGCCGGCACCGAGTGCTGGCATCGCGAGTGTAGCCGCGCATCGGCCCGTGGGTGCTGTGCCGGTGCCGGCTCGTGGCGACTTCTCCGGGCAATCGGGCGCATGTCGCGGAATTGCTCGGCAATCGGGCGGGTTGTCGGCTATTGTCTGGCGGCCAACACTTGTCGTGCGGCGCACGGACGAGGCGTGGATCACACGTGGTGAGGCGCGACCGGGCATAAATCGTCCGGATGTTGCGTTCTTCCACCACGCGCGTACTCTGTGCCCGATCATGGCGACGGCATGCTCGTCGCGGGAGCAGCGCAGGGCATGCGTTGCGGAAATGAGTGGCCGTGCTCATGTGTTGCACGGGGTGCGGGCACCAGCGTCTGGAAACAGCGCAACTGGATAGGGGATGTGAAAGATGCCTACTGATTACGACGCGCCGCGGCGCAGCGACGCGGACGAACTGTCCGACGGCTCGCTGGACGAGCTGACGTCGCGCCGTGGCGAAGCACAATCCGCAGTGGTCGATATCGACGATGCAGACACCGCGGAGTCGTTCGAGCTGCCCGGTGCTGACCTCTCCGGGGAGGAGCTCTCGGTCCGGGTCGTCCCGAAGCAGGCCGACGAGTTCACCTGCTCGAGCTGCTTCCTTGTGTTCCATCGGAGCCGCCTCGCGAGCACCGAGGGCGGCCAGATGATCTGCCAGGACTGCATCTAAGCCCTGGCAGCGCGGCACATGAAGCCGCATGCCCGAGCGCCGCGCGTAGCGGGTCGATAGCTGACCGCCTCAGCCCGGCGCTGCCGCCGTGTTCACTCGTGGGAGCGGTGACCCTCCAAGGCGGCGACCAGCGCATCCGGATTCCGGGTGCTGACGAGCCAGTACGGAGTGGGGTCCTCGGGATCATCGAGCACCACGAGGACTAGCGCACTGATCCATGCGCGGTGCACCACATACGCCGACGGGTCGAGCTGGCGGCCCATAGCGGCCTGCTTCGCGGATGGCGGGATCGCAGCCACACGATCGATGACCGAGACCGGCAGGCGCGCTTTCCCGGCGTGCAGCATCGCTTCCCCATCAGCACCAGCCACGACCGCGACCTCCGTGCGTGACATCCGCCACAGGAGCCACAGCGGAACCGGCGCGAGGATGAGGAACGGCAGCACCGGGGGCAAGCTGCGGATACCGATGGCAAACTGCATGGCCACCAGTGCTGCTGCGGCCACGCCGAGCGGCCACCACCACCACGGGACCCACAGGAGCTCGCGGTAGCTCCCGGCGGGCGGGATCGAACCGCTGTCGTCGCGTTTCGCTGCGGGCTCGTGGGGCGCGCGGGACTCGCGTCCCGGGGATTCATTGCTCGGCACGTCCTACAGGGTAGTCTCGCCGGTCGTGGACACCGAAACCCCAGCAGGCAGCCGCACGGATATCGTCGTTCGGCTGCGTCGTCTCGACCCAGGCATCCCGGTTCCGCGCCGCGCCCACCATGGCGATGCCGGAGCGGACCTGTGCTCCACCGTTGATATCGTCATCGAGCCCGGCGAGCGTGCTCTCGTCGGTACTGGCATCGCTGTGGCGCTGCCCGTGGGCACGGTCGGGCTGATCCACCCGCGGTCGGGGCTCGCCGCACGCACCGGGCTATCGATCGTCAACACCCCTGGGACCGTGGACGCTGGCTACCGGGGCGAGATCAAGGTGTGCTTGATCAACCTCGATCCGCGCGAGCCGATCCATGTGCGGCGGGGCGATCGCATCGCTCAGTTGCTCGTCCAGCGCGTCGAGCTGGCGGAGTTCGCGGAGGTTGCCTCGCTCGATGACACGACGCGCGGCGCGGGCGGCTATGGTTCCAGCGGGGGCCACGCGAGCCTGGACGGGCCCGCGTAGGCTGGCGGGCATGGCCAGCGTGGGCGCGGCGACCGTTATCGCGCCGCCCCGCAGGGCAGCAAAGGCGATCCCAGGAAGGGACTTCACGTGGGCTTTCTACGCCGCAGCAAGAACTCCGATAGCAACGATGAGGCAACCGCGGCCGAGGCTGCCGGCTCGGCCGCTCCCGAGCTCGTGGACCAGCAGTCGGACCGATCTGATGGACCATTCGACGTATCGGAGAAGGAGTTCGCTGCCGATGATCCGCAGCGATTGAACCTCGGCTCTGTCTCCTTGCCGATCCCAGCTGGCGGGCAGGTGCAGGTCGAGATGGGCCAGGGCGGAGAGGTGCAAGGCGTGCACCTGGCCACCCAGCATGGCCGCATCACGGTCATCGCGTATGCCGCGCCGCGATCCTCCGGGCAGTGGCTGACTGTCTGCGACGAGCTTGCCGCGTCCCTCGCCACCGAGGGCGCCACCATCGAGTCCGAGGATGGGCCATGGGGTGCCGAGGTAATTGCTCGCACCGAGAAGGCTGACATCCGCTTCATCGGTGTCGATGGGCCCCGCTGGATGATCCGGCTCGTCGCCGCAGGGCCCTCGGGCACGGGCGACACGGATGGGAACCTCGCTGGCCTCGCCCGCGAGGTCCTGCGGGGCACGGTCGTCACTCGGGGCGATGCGCCGTTGCCAGTGAGGACGCCACTGCCAATCACGCTGCCGAAGGCGCTGCACGAGCAACTCATCGCGATGCAGCAGCAACAAGCAGAACAGGCCGCCAAGCGCCGGGCGGCTGGTGGCGCTCAGGCCCCGGCCGGTGGCCAGGCCCCGGCTGGTGGCGCTCAGGCCCCAGCAGGAGACCAGGCAGGCGGACAGGCGCAGGCCTGATCGGCGCCCGGATCGCGCCGGCTAGCCGATGGGATCGAACTACGGATGGTGGAGCCATGTGGTGAATCGCATAGCTGCTATCACCGGCCGAGCGTCGTCGGCTATGGTTCCTGGAAAATCTCGTGGCGGCACCTGGAGGGGGAGCGGCCACGATCGAATGGGTGCCCGCGCGACGAGACCCTGGATCAAGGCGATCGTCGTGGAGCGGCACACGGTCACCAGGGGGAACGATGAGCAACGAATCCGCGAATTCCGGATACCCGCGCGATGACGCCCACGGCGCGCCAGGCCAGGATCCGTATGGCTACCCGGGCGGGCAAGGCGACCACAGCGGCTACCCGCAGGGCCAGCCCGAGTACGGCCAGTCCCAGTATGGCCAGTCCCAGTATGGACAGGCGCCGTATGGACAGGCGCCCGGCAACTATGGCGCGCCGCCCGACAACGGACTCGTGTGGGGCATCCTGGTGACGGTGCTGTGCTGCCTGCCGCTGGGCATCGTGTCCATCGTGAAGGCTTCGAACGTCAACAGTCTCTGGGCGATGGGCCAGTATGCGGCGGCCCATGAGGCCGCGGCCGAGGCGCGCAGGTGGGCCAAGATCGGTGCGATCGTCGGCGGAGTGTTCTACGCGCTGATCGTGGTCTTCTACGTCGTGATGTTTGTGTTCCTGTTCGCGGCAACCGCCTCGTCGGGCTACGCGACCTACTGATCATGACTCTGCTCCCGCGCGCTGGCGAGGACACGGGCACCGAGGTGTCGGCCAGCGAGTCAGCCCCACGGCCTATGGGGGAGGCAAGACCTGCCTCGCGGCGCCGGCGGGGGGCCGTGCTGGACACTGCCCGGTCGCTGGCTGCCCCCGCTGGAGTGGCGCTTGCGGCGAGCGCGGGATGCATCGCGATCAACTGGGCGGATCCGACCACGCCAGGCGGCATCATCCCGGAATGCCCGAGCAAGCTCCTGTTCGGAGTGAACTGCCCTGGTTGCGGCTCCACCCGCATGGTGTACTCGCTGATCCGCGGTGATCTTGGTGGTGCTATCGCGTACAACGCTCTCGGCGTCGCTGCGCTGATCCTGGTGCTGTGGAGCTACGGCGCATGGACGGCGGGCCTGCTGCGCGGGCGGTTCGTGCGGAGCTGGCAGCACCTGCGGTGGGCGCCCCTGCTCGTTCTCAGCGTGGTACTGGCGTGGTTCATTGCCCGCAATATTCCCGTCGAGCCTTTCGTCTCGCTGCGGGTCTAGGACCAGCGGGCGCCTCCGCGGCCGGGTGGGGTCTCCCCCTTCGCCGCCGCCTGTGCCGCCGCCTCTGCCGCCGCCTCTGCCGCCGCCGCAAACGCGATAGAAACCACTGGATAGCCGGCCCGTTTTCTATCGCGTTTGGCAGTTTCAGGTGCTTTTGCGGTCAGGCCACCACCACCGCGGCCCGTCCCCCACCACCGCGGCCCGCCCACCACCGCCGCGGCCCGCCCACCACCGCCGCGGCCACCGCCACCACGCCAGCCGAGCTACCGGCCTCCGAGCGCGGCGAGCGCGGCGAGCGAAGCAGTGCCGAGCGCTGCGGGATCCTCGCCGATCCAGGCGAGGGGGAGCGTCTCGATGTGGCAGCGACGCAGGTGCTTGCTCCATTCCTCGGCTGCCGCGCGCGGGTGGATCGGATCGTCGGTGGCCGCAGCGATGCCAACGGGGCAGTCGACGCGGGAGAGCACCTGCGCATCGAGGTCGGCGAAGGCCGCGGCTGCGCGCAGTGAGCCGGGCAGGCCGGGCCAGAGCTGTCGCCAGGAGGCCTCGAGCTCGTCGGCGAGCCAGGCCGGGCTCGTGGCGCGCATGCCAGCGATGGTTGCTTCGAGCCCGTCCTTGTCGAGCGCGTTCGCGGTGATCGTCGCGCTGAGCGCGGCCGGTGCGCCCGCGGAGCTGCCGATCCAGGCGGGAAGGGCCGCGAGGATGCCTGTGGCGCGGCCGGGGTTGCGCGCGGCCCAGGTCGTGGCGAGCGCGGCACCGAGGGAGATGCCGCCGACGAGCAGCTCGGAGGCAGTCGCGGCGAGGGTGTCGAGCTCGGTGAGCGCGGACTCGATGAGGTTCGTCGGGTCCGGCTCGATGGCGACGAGGGTGATACCGGCGGCCGCGAGCGGCCCGGCGAACGCGCGCTGCACGAACGCGGCCCGCGAGCCGGTCCCTGGCAGGAGTGCGGCGATCCGCATGATTGTCCTCCGTTGCTCGCGCGGGGTGTCCCGCGCTAGTGGTCGCTGATGGCGAATCGCTGGTAGATGGCGCGCGCGGGCCGTGGCAGCCACCAGCTTGATTCGCCCATCAGTTTCATCACCGCGGGCACGAGCAGCAGCCGGATGACGGTGGCGTCGAGCACGAGGGCCGTCACCATGCCGACGGCGAGGATGCGCATCATGGGGATGCTGGAGATGCCGAACGCCCCGATCACCAGGATGAGCAGCAGCGCGGCCGTGGTGATGATGCGCCCGGTGTGGGCTACTCCGGTAGCGATGGCGTCCTCGGTGCTCGCGCCGCGGCGGCGGGCCTCGGCGATGCGCGAGACGAGGAAGACCTCGTAGTCGGTGGAGAGCCCGAACAGCACGGCGATGATGATGACGGTGACGCCGACGTCGAGCGGCGCGGGGGTGACGCCGAGCAGATCAGCGCCGTAGCCGAACTGGAAGATCGTGACGACGATGCCAAGGGAGGCGCCGAGGCTGAGCAGGCTCATCAGCACGGCTTTGACGGGCAGCGCGAGGGAGCCGAAGGCGAGGAAGAGGATCACGAGCGCGGCGCCGGCGATGACGAGCAGCATGATGGGCAGCGTGGCGCGGGTGGCGTCGACGGAGTCCGCGGCCTGTGCGTCCGAACCGCCGACGAGGATCTCGATGCCGTCGGGCGGGGCGATTCCGCGTATGTCGCGGATGGTCTGGTGGGCTGCTTCGCTGCCTGGTGGTTCGGCGAGGGTGGCCACGAGCACCGTGTAGTTGGTGTGGCTTCCGCGCGAGCGGACCGTGGTGATGCCGTCGAGCTGCTCGAGGCTGGTGGCTACGCGGTCGGTCTGGCCAGGCGGGGGAGGCTCGCTGGCGCTGGTGGAGCGGGCGAGCACGTAGGCGTTGCTCGCGGTGATGGCGGGAAACTCCGCGGCGAGCATCTCGGTGGCGATGCGGGACGGTTCGTTCTTCGGCAGGGAGCGGGCGCTGAACTCGCCGAAGTTGATCGCGAGCGCGGGGATGCTGGCAATGATGAGCACCAGCAGGATGGGCGCGGCGATGGTAACGGGCCGGCGCATGACCCAGCGGGCGAGCCGCTCGTAGCTCGCGCTCGCGCCGTGGTTGGTGGTTCGCTGGAGGCGGTGGCTGGCGATCCGGGTGCCCAGGATGGCCATGGCCGCGGGGATCACGGTGAGGGCGAGGAGCATGGCGATGGCCACGGAGGCCATGCCGCCGAGCGCGAGCGATCGGATGAACGGTTGCGGGAAGAGCAGCATCCCAGCGAGCGCGAGGATGAGCAGCGAGCCGGAGAACAGCACTGTGGCCCCGGCGGTGGCGACGATGGCGCGGACCGCGGCGGGGATGTCCCGGCCGCGCGAGATCTCCTCGCGGAAGCGGGAGACGAGGAAGAGGCTGTAGTCGATGGCCATGCCGAGCCCCAGCAGGATGGACATGTTCAGGGCGAAGGCGCTGATCTCGGTGCTGAACGAGATGACACGAAGGATGCCCATGGAGCCGAGGATGGCCAGGCCGCCGGTGACGACGGGAAGGGACGCGGCAGCGAGCCCACCGAAGACGATGACGAGCAGGATCAGCGTGAGGGGGATGGCGGTGGCCTCGGCGATGGCGAGGTCCTTCTGCGCGCGGGCGTTCATGGCCTCGCCCATCGCGACCATGCCACCGATGCTGAGCTCTGCCCCCTCCACGGGAAGGGAGTCCCGGATGGCCGCGTAGTTCGCGAACAGGTCCTCCACGGAGTCGCCGGCGAGCTTGATCGTGGCGACGCCGCTCTGCTGCTCGGAGTCGGAGAAGGCGGCGAGCGCGTCGGCGGCGGCAGCACGCTCGGCGGGAGCCACGGGCTGCGGTTGCCCGGCGACCTGTGCGCGCATCATCGCGCTGAGGGCTTCCTGCTGCTCGCGCTGCACCGACCAGTAGGACGTGACACCGCGAACCCGCTCGGGGGGAAGGGAGTCCAGGGTGGTGTTGATGCGATCGGCCAGCCGGGGGTTGTTGATGCCACGGGGCGAGGGGGCAGTGTAGACGAGCACGAGGTCGGCATGCTCGACGAGGCCGGTGTCGCCGAGCATTGCCGCGACGCGGACGGATTCACTGCCGTCGGGCTCGTAGCCGCCCTGGGAGAGCTTGGCGAAGACGCCGATGCCCCAGACGCCGCCCGCGAGCACGACGATGGTGGTCGTGATGGCGATGAGCCATCGTCGGTGTACCAGGGTGGTGCCCCAGCGTGCGAGCATCGTGTCCTCCGGTCTTGTCTGCGCGTTGCGCGAGGACGAGAGGCCGTACGCGGACATCCGCGCGGGCGCGCAACGCTGAGAGACGCTACCGGAATTCCGGGGAGGATGGCGATCGAGGTCGACAGCAGCGCTGCGACGTGCTGCTATTGATCCATGCCAGCAGAGCCGATGAAGGCGCGACGACGCTGGGCGCCGGTGGTGCCGCTGATCGCCGCAACCGCCATGCTCGTGACGTCGTGCGGACTGTTCACCGATGAGAAGGCCGAGGCGCTCGAGGCATTCGCGGAGGCGCTCGGCACCGGGGACGCGGCGGCGGCAGCGGCGTTGACCACCGATCCGGCTGCGGCGGAGCAGGCGCTGCGAGCGAGCCTCGACGGGATGAGCGCCGAGTCGCTGCGAGCCAGCATCGAGGTCGCGGACGGGGCGGGTGCCCTTGTCACGGTGTGGGACCTCGCCGATGGGCGCGTCGTCACTACCGAGGGCGAGGCGACCGCTGTCGACACCCCGGCGGGCGCGCGCATCGACTGGTCTCCTGCCGTCCTCGACTCCCGCCTGGCGGCAGGGGGTCGCCTGCTGTACTCCGATGTGCTTGACCTCGACACCCCCATCGTTGATCGTTCCGGCGAGCCCGTGATGACCTGGCAGCCCGTCACGGTTGTCTCGATCGACCGGGAGGCCGCCGAGACGTCGGGAACCGAGGATGTCGCAGCCCGGGTGGCGGCCCTGGTCAGTCCGGTGGTGCCCTCGATCACGGCGGGATCGATCGCCGACGGGCTCGCGGATGCTGCGGGCAACTACGTCGTGGTGACCCGGCGGGACGAGGACATCGCGCCAGTGCGGGAGGCTCTCGCTGGCGTCGACGGCGTGGGGCTTGCCGATCAGGCCCGGCTGCTCACCGCCCGCCGTGGCATGGCCTCCCCGGCATACCAGGGGTTGCCGGAGGCCTGGGAGCAGATCCTGGAGCGGGACAGCGGATGGTCGGTGACGATCGACAATCCCGACGAGACGATCCAGGTGGCCGGAGAGGATCCCGCCGAGGTACCCGAGATCGCCACGACCCTTGACCTCGCCGTGCAGCAGGCCGCCCAGGACGCGGTGGAAAGCAGCGGATTGCCGTCCATGATCGTCGCGCTCGAGCCCGGTACGGGCGAGGTGCTCGCCGTTGCGCAGAACCAGTCAGCGAGCGCCGAGGGGCCGGTCGCCCTCACGGGACTGTACGCGCCAGGCTCCACGTTCAAGATCGTCACCACCTCGGCGGCATTGGCGGCGGGCATCACCGAGCCCAGCGAGGTGCTGCCGTGCCCCGGCATCGCGACTATCGAGGGCCGCACCATCCCCAATGACGAGGAGTTCGACCTGGGCGAGGTTCCGTTGCGCACCGCGTTCGCCCGATCCTGCAACACGACGCAGGCGATGCTCGCCGTGGCGCTCGCTCCCGATGCGCTGACCAGCACGGCCCGATCGCTGGGCCTGGGAGTTGATCTCGGGATCCCCGGCCTGACCACCATCACCGGCAGCGTTCCCGTCACCGAGGGCGGCCCGGCGCGCGTGGAGGCCGCGATCGGGCAGGGAGAGGTGCTCGCGAGCCCCTTCGGCATGGCACTCGCGGTGGCGTCGCTGAGCAACGATGGCCAGATGGTGGTGCCTTCCTTGATCGACGGCGAGACCACGACCAGCGATAGCACCCCGACGCGCCTCGAGCCAGGGGTGGCGGAGGCGATCCGCGACATGATGCGCGAGACCGTGCGCAGCGGAACAGCGACAGCGCTCGCGGACATCGCCGGGCTCGGGGGCAAGACCGGGACCGCCGAGGTCGCGGGAGCGCCGGCGAATGGGTGGTTCATCGGGCTGACCGAAGACATCGCGTTCGCGACGCTGGTGGTGGGGGCGGACTCCTCGGCGCCGGCCGTCGCGATGTCGGGCAGCTTCCTGCGAGCGGTGCCGACGGTCCCGTGAGCCACTGGGAAGCCACGGCGCGACACGGGCACCCCCAATGTCCAACAGGTTAACGAGACGGCTGTAGGGTTAACGACGCGAGGCCCCCGAGGTTGATCACGCTCCCTCGGGGGCCTCAGGCCAATTCTTGAGCGAATGCGCGTCTCGCGCGCTGGGCCCGATCGGGCTTGCGAGCACCGCCGGACCCTGCCGAATCGTTGGCCCGCACGGCCCAGCTGCGTGTGCAAGACTGATCACGGCTGATCGCCCGATTCGGAGGAAGCGTCATGACTCGATCTCGTATTGCGACCACTCGTGTGGCCGCTGGCCTGGCATCGCTCGTGGCGCTCGGCGCCCTCACCGCCTGCTCCGGCAGCCTGAGCATCGGCGGCAAGGTCGTTGACCAGGAGGAAGTGGCCAGCCAGATCAGCGCGGAGCTCGCTACCCAGGTGGGTCGCGAGCCGGAGCTCGTGGAGTGCCCGGATGACCTCGACGCGGAGGTGGGCGCCACGCTAACCTGCACCCTCACAGACGACGGTGACCTCTACGATGTGCTCGTAGAGGTCACCGAGGTCAATGGCGATGATGTGCTGTTCGACTTCGAGGTCGAGCAGCGTCCCAGCTAGTCGCCGGAGTTCGTGTTGGGGTCGAGGTCGGCCTCGCGGATGGGGGTATCCCCGTTGTTCTCGACAGCGCACAGCGCCGTCACCGCTACCATCGCGGCGTCCACGGCTAGCGCTGCTGGCTCGGAATCGCTGCCGGACTGCTCCTGGACGTAGGTGGAGATCGTCTCGCGCTGCTCCTCCTGCGACTGCTCGGCGAACTCCGAGCAGGTGGTATCGCCTCCTGAGTTGCCCGCGCATCCGGCGATCGCTAGGACTGGGGCAGCGGCACCCGCGATGAGAAGCGTGCGCAGGCGGCGGTTGAGCTTGAGGGTCATGTTCTTCCCCGTTCTCGGCGATGGTCGTGGGCTATGTCGATTTGCAGTATGCCCGGATTGCCGTCGCTACAAACATCGTTTGGCGCGAGAGGCGGCAGATAGGACGCGCGCTGCATCTATGGCACCCTTCTAGGGTGATGGAAGAGCAGCGGCAATCGCGCATGGAGCAACTCGGTGGCGCGAGCGGACTAGTCCAGTCGACGGTGCCGATCGTGGTCTTCATCGTCGTGAACACCATCGCGGGCCTCACGGTCGCGCTGTGGGTGGCGCTCGCGGCGGCGGGGGCCGTGCTCGCCTGGCGCCTCGCGCGCCGGGACCAGATCCAGCCTGCTATCTCGGGATTCATTGGCGTGGGCATCGCCGCGTTCATCGCGCACCGCACGGGCGAGGCCCGGGGATTCTTCCTCTTCGGCATCTACACCAACCTGGCCTATGGGTCGGTGTTCGCCCTGTCGCTGCTGCTGCGATGGCCGCTGGTGGGTGTGATCTGGAGCTTCCTGAGCGAGAAGGGCACGCAGTGGCGGCGCAGCAAGGCCGCGCGGCGCTACTACGACCTCGCGACCGGGGCGTGGGTGCTGGTGTTCGCTGCCCGCTACCTGGTTCAGGCCCACTTGTATGACACGGACCAGACGGGCTGGCTCGCGTTCGCGCGGCTGTCCATGGGGTGGCCGCTCGCGGCCCTGGCATTCGTGGTGACGGTGCTTGCTGTGCGGCGCGCCGATCGCGTCCTCGAGCAGGAGGCATCCCTTGATGATGAGCAAAGGACGGAAACATGACGCGCCGATCCGGGCCGGGCGGCCAGGGCAGCGACCACGACCAGCGACGCGAGCCGCGTGACCCCGGCTGGGTGGGCCGCGAGGTGGATGTGGTGCTTGGCGATCCTGCCCACGGCGGTTTCTGCGTCGCGCGGCACGAGGGGCGCGTGGTGTTCGTGCGCCACGGCATCCCGGGCGAGCGCGTGCTGGCACGGGTGACCGAGGACCGGGGTGGCGGATACTGCTTCGCTGTTGTGACTGAGGTGATCGAGGCCTCGGAGCACCGGGTGGAGCCCCTGTGCCCCGTGGCGACGGGCAGCGAGGGGGATGCCGCGTCGAGCAATGGCGCTGGCTGCTGCGACCTGTCCCACATGGATGCCGCAGCGCAGCGGGACTGGAAGGCGCGCGTGGTCGAGGGCCAGTTGCGCCGCATCGCCCATATCGAGCGTGCTGTGCGAGTGGAATCGCTGCATGAGGACGGCGAGCCGGAGCTTACTGGCTGGCGCACCAGGGTGCGCTTGGCGGTGGACCGGGAGGGCAACGCCGGCTACCGCCGGTACCGGGGCAGCGAGGTGGTCGCGGACCTGCGGTGCCCGCAGGCGATGGCCGGGCTGCTCGACGGGATCGGCGATCGCGGGTGGCGCCCGGGCTGCGAGCTCCTGGTGGTCGCTGACTCGTCCGGCCAGCGGCACATCGTGGAGACGGTCACCGCCCCCGACTCGCGGGGCCGGGCGAGCGGGTCGCAGGGCGGCTCCCGTCAACGTGCTGCGTCGCGGCGGGCACGCGCGGCGCACCGGAGCGAGGTCCGCATCCTCGAGGGCTCCGGCGACACTGCCCAGGTGGTAGGCGATGCGGCATGGGAACTGCCGGCGACAGGATTCTGGCAGGCGCACCGGCACGCGGCCGAGCGGTACAGCGCCGTGGTGCGGGAGTGGAGCACGGCGGGTCCTGGCGACGTCGCGTGGGACCTCTACAGCGGCGCGGGCGTGTTCGCGCATGTCCTTGCTGGCCAGGTCGGCCCCGGCGGACGGGTGGAGGCCGTGGAGGCGGACGCGCGTGCCGTCGCCGCGGGGGAGCAGGCGCTCGCCGGGCTGCCCCAGGTCCGCTTCCACGCCATGCCCACGGCGCGCGCGCTCCCGGAGCTCGCGGAGCGCCCCACCGTCGTGGTGCTGGATCCGCCACGGGCGGGCGCGGGCCGCGAGGTGATCGAGCGGGTCGCTGCCGCGGGGCCGGACCGGATCATCCACATCGGGTGCGATCCCGCCGCGTTCGCGCGGGATTGCGCGTTGTACGCCGAGCAAGGCTACGAGCTCGCGGACCTGCGCGTGCTCGATGCATTCCCGCTGACCCACCACATGGAATGCGTGGCGCTGCTGCAGCGATGACGTGGCAATCCCGGCTATCGAATGGAACCGCGGGGTGGAATCCGTAGACTAGGAGGAACCGTGGCCGCGAGGGCGGCCCCGGAAAGCGGATGCCACAAGACGAATGGAGTGTCTCGTTGGGGCTTCTCGATCGTGTGCGAACACCCAGTGATCTGCGGGACCTCAACCAGGGCGAGCTCGTCGCCCTGTCCCGGGAGATCCGGGAGTTCCTCGTGCGGAAGGTAGCGGCGACCGGAGGTCATCTCGGGCCGAATCTCGGCGTGGTCGAGCTGACGCTAGCGATGCACCGGGTCTTCGCCTCCCCGCATGATGCGATCCTGTTCGATACGGGGCACCAGGCGTACGTGCACAAGATCGTCACGGGCCGGGCGGACCAGTTCGATACGCTGCGCAAGCGCGGCGGCCTCTCGGGTTACCCGTGCCGCGCGGAGAGCGAGCATGACTTGGTGGAGTCCTCGCATGCCTCCGCGGCCTTGTCCTACGCCGATGGGTTGTCCAAGGCGTTCGAGCTTTCCGGCGGCCCCGTGCGGCATGTCGTCGCGATCGTGGGCGATGGCGCGCTGACCGGCGGCATGTGCTGGGAGGCGCTGAACAATATCGCGAGCGCCAACCGGCCTGTGGTGATCATCGTCAATGACAACGGCCGCTCCTACGCCCCGACTATCGGGGGGCTCGCCGAGCATCTCGCGGCGCTGCGCCTGCATTCCGGGTACGAGAAGGTCCTCGACAGCAGCCGCAAGGCGATCAAGGGGATCCCGCTCGTGGGTGATACTGCCTACGCGATGTTGCACGGGATGAAGGCCGGGATCAAGGACGCGGTGAGCCCGCAGACGATGTTCTCCGATCTGGGCGTGAAGTACCTCGGCCCCGTCGATGGCCATGACCTCCACGCCATGGAGGCATCCCTGCGGCTCGCGAAGGACTTCGGTGGTCCGGTGATCGTGCACGCGGTGACGAGCAAGGGGCGGGGCTACCGGCCCGCCGAGACGCACGAGGCGGACCAGATGCACGCGACCGGGGTGATCGATCCGTTGACCGGCGCGGCCATGAGCAAGCCGATCGTCGACTGGACGTCCGTGTTCTCCGACGAGCTGATCCAGCGCGCCCGCGAGCGCCAGGACATCGTCGCGATCACCGCAGCGATGGCGGGACCGACCGGCCTGGCGGCATTCGGCAAGTGCTACCCCGATCGCATGTTCGATGTCGGCATCGCCGAGCAGCATGCCGTGACCTCGGCCGCCGGCCTCGCCATGGGCGGCATGCATCCGGTGGTGGCGGTCTACTCGACGTTCCTCAACCGCGCGTTCGACCAGCTGCTCATGGACGTCGCGCTGCTGGGCCAGCCCGTGACGCTCGTCCTCGATCGCGCAGGTATCACCGGCTCCGATGGCGCCAGCCACAACGGGATGTGGGACTTGTCGCTGCTCGGCATCATCCCCGGCATGCGCGTCGCGGCCCCGCGTGACGCCGCGACGTTGCGCGAGGAACTGGGCGAGGCGTTGCTCGTCCACGACGGCCCGACCGCGCTGCGCTTCCCCAAGGGCCCGGTTGGCGACGCCATCCCCGCGGCGGAGCGACTCCGGGATGGCGTCGACGTGCTGCTTGGGTCCTCGCGCGAGCCCGCGGATGTGCTGCTCGTGGCAGTGGGGCCCTTCGCCGCGCTCGCCCTCGAGGCCGTGTCTCTGCTCCGCGGCCAGGGCATCACCGCTACGGTCGTCGATCCGCGATGGGTGCTGCCGGTGCCGGCGAGCATCGTGCAGCTCGCGACCCGGCACAGGCTCGTGGTCTCGCTGGAGGATTCCGGGGTGCACGGCGGGGCGGGCGCCGCGCTTGCCGCTGCGTTGCGCGCCGCCGAGGTGGATACGCGATTCCGCGAGATCGGTGTGCCGCAGCGCTTCCTCGACCATGCGTCGCGCAGCGAGATCCTTGCCGAGCTGGGCCTCGCGGCGCAGGACGTCTCCCGGCAGGTGACGGGCTGGATCGCGCGCGAGGAGCCAGTGGCGCTGCGCAACGGCTATGCCGACGATGCGCCCGCCGCAGCGGTCCATGAGTTGAACGCCAAGGCATCCGGCGCGCCCGGAGCCTGAGATCAGCCGCGCCGGGTGGCGGCCTACCCCTCGATCGACCGGATCGGGTCGCTGTCGCGGGCAAAGGTCGTGCAGTATCCGACGATGATCACGCGTGTCGTGGCGATCTCGAGATTGATCGGTTCGTTGCCCTCGCGCTCCTCGAGGTAGACGCGGATGGTCTCGCGCTGCGCCTCCTCGTCCTGGCTGAGGAAGTCAGCGCACGTTGTATCGCCGCCGCGGTTGCCGAGGATCCCGCCGGAGCAGGCCGCTGCCGGGCCAAGGGCAACGAGCGCGGCGCAGCATGCGGCCACCGAGCGAGCCAACTGGGGGCGTGTCACGGGGTTCCCACTTCCTTGTCCTCCGGCGGGAACGCCGCCTGGAGTGCTTTCTCGATGGGCTCGGCCACCAGTTCTGCCTGCCAGTCCCGAGCACCACCAGCGATCAGTGCACTTCGGACACTAGCGACATCGAGCGGCTCGGGTGGGTCGAACGCGAGCTGGCGCACGAGATCGGACGGCAGCAGGTTCTCCACCGGCACCGCGTGCGTGGTGCTCATCGCGGTGAGGGCCTCGCGCATGGCGGTGTAGCGCTGCGCGGCATCCGTGCCCGTGCGCGGCCGCGGGGTGCCGCCGCGGCCGCTGGCGTCACCCGGCAGCCGGGTGGGGGGCAGCTCGCTCGCCGGGACGGCCCGGGCACGCTGGATCGCGGCGAACCAGGACGAGGCGCGGCGCCGTTGCCGGGGACCGTTGAAGCTGCGGAGCCCGAGGAGCTCCGCGACCGTTGCTGGTTGCTCGTTCGCGGCGGCGACCAGTGCCGCATCGGGAAGGAGCCGCTTGGGAGCGATGTCGGCTCCGGCGGCGATCCGGTCGCGCTGCAGCCACAGCTCGCGGACGATGGCGAGGCCCCGGCGGTCGCGCACGGTGTGAATGTTGGTGGTGCGCCGCCACCGCTGCGGATTGGGTGGCGCGGGCTCGCGGGTGCGCACGTGCTCGAACTCCTGCGCCGCCCAGCTTGCCTTGCCTTGCTCGGCGAGCTCGTCGCCGAGGATGTCACGCAGCTCGATGAGGATCTCGACGTCGAGCGCGGCGTAGTTGAGCCAGGGCGCGGGCAGGGGGCGGCGCGACCAGTCGTCGGAACCGTGGCCCTTGGCGAGGCTGAGGCCGAGGAGCCGCTCGGTGACCGCAGCGAGGCCGACCCGCTCGAAGCCGGCGAGCCTGCTCGCGAGCTCGGTGTCGAAGAGTCGCGCTGGCCGGAGGCCAAGCTCGGCGAGGCCCGGGAGGTCCTGGTCCGCGGCGTGGAGGATCCACTCGAGCGGATTGATGACCTCGGCGAGATCATCGAACTCGCCTTCGAGGCCGATCGGGTCGATGAGGATCGTTCCCGAGCCCGCGCGGCGCAGTTGCACCAGGTAGGCGCGGGCGGAGTAGCGGTATGAGGAGGCGCGCTCGGCATCGACGGCGAGGGGCCCGCTGCCGGAGGCCAGCGCCTCGACCGCGGCGGCGAGAGCATCCGGGGTGGATACCAGCGTGGGCGCGCCGTCGCGGGGCGCGAGCAGGGGGACGGGTGGCGATGTGTCGGGTTCGGGGGGATTGTCGCCCAGTGATGCGCCCATGGATGGCAAGGCTACGCGATCACCGCGTGGGGCGGACGGCATGCGCGGCCCGGGCCGTGATCATGCGGTGGGGAAGCGGTTGCTGATGGACGTGATACCGACCGGGGGCAGTCCGGCCGCGTACTCGAGCACCTCGCAGAATGCCTCGACCTGGGGCTTGATCATCAACGTTTGCGACGTCCAGGAGGCGCGCATCTCCAGCTGGTGTGCCTTCGGGGGCCCGGCGATCTCGCCGAACCGGACCGATGTGGTCGCGGTGATGGTGCCGCCGAGCGCCACGTACTCGGCCGTGCGGCCCTCGAGCGCGTCGTGCAGCCAGCTCCACGCCACCTCGGGCAGCAGCGAGTCCTCGGCGAGCGCGGCATCCACGTCGGCCTGGATGTAGGCCACGAGCCGGAGCGTGCCCTGCCAGGCCTCATCGCCCTGCGGATCGTAGAGCAGGATGAGCCGACCGAAGGCGTCGCCATCGGAGTACTCCCCGACGGGCTCGCTGGCCGAGTGCTTGATCTCCGCGCCGAGCGCGTAGCTGAACGGCGCGAGCCGCTGGGGCGGCCGGATGGGGCCCAGCTTGATCTCTGGGCGCACGGCCGCGCTTGTCATGGATTCGACCGCAGTGCGGAACGGTTCCGGTTCGCTTGGTGGCCCTTGAGTCGTCACGAATCGGACGGTATCGGTGACACGCCGGCACAACGCGGAGGCGCGCCGTTGCTCGTGACGGTCTGAAACCGTTCTGTGCTGAGATGAATGCCTGGGAAGCATGATTCGCGCCACGTGCCGACGATCTCGCTCCGATGTGGCACCGGGCACGACGCGAGCCGTGGGAGGATGGAGGCATCATGAGTGACTCACTGCCGAGGTTGGCGGGCGCGACCCGCCGCCGCCTGCTCCCCGCTGCCCCGTTCCTCGCCGCCGCCACTGGTTCCCGCCCGAGCCAGCGCCCCGTGTGGTTCATGCGCCAGGCAGGCCGTTCCCTCCCCGAGTACCGCGAGCTCCGCAAGGGCATCGGGATGCTCGAGTCCTGCTTCCGGCCCGAGCTTGTCGCGGAGATCACCCTGCAACCGGTGCGCCGTCACGGAGTGGATGCCGCGATCCTGTTCTCCGACATCGTGGTGCCGCTCAAGGCTGCCGGGGTGGATCTCGACATCGTTGCTGGCCGCGGCCCCGTCGTGCAGAACCCGTTGCGCACGGCCGCGGACATCGCCGCTCTCCCGCGCCTGCGGCCGGAGGAGGTCGGCGCGGTCTCCGATGCGATCGGGCTGCTCGTCAACGAGCTCGGCGATACCCCGCTGATCGGTTTCGCCGGTGCCCCGTTCACCCTCGCCTCGTACCTCGTGGAGGGCGGCCCGAGCCGCAACCACGAGCACACCAAGGCGCTGATGCATAGCGATCCCGAATCCTGGCACGCGTTGCTCGGCAAGCTCGCCGACATCGCCATCGTCTTCCTGCAGGCGCAGGTCCGCGCCGGGGTCGATGCGATCCAGCTCTTCGATTCCTGGGCAGGCGCGTTGTCGCTCGCGGACTACCGCCGGTTCGTCCTGCCCCACTCGAGCCGCATCCTCGATGAGCTCGCCTCCACCGGCGTGCCCCGCATCCACTTCGGGGTGGGCACCGGCGAGTTGCTCGGCGCGATGAGCGAGGCCGGGCCGGACGTGGTGGGCGTGGACTTCCGCGTCCCGCTCGACGAGGCCGTGCGACGGATCGGTCCCGGCAAGGCGATCCAGGGCAACCTCGATCCCGCGGTACTGTTCGCGGACTGGGCGACGATCGAGCGGGAGGTGCGGCGCATCATCCGCGAGGCCGATGCCGCGAAGCAAGCCGGTGCGACCGGGCACATCTTCAACCTCGGCCACGGCGTGCTGCCCGATACCGACCCGACCGTGATCACCCGGGTCGTCGAGCTGGTGCACTCGCTCTGATGGTCGGCTCGCCACGTGCTCTCGTGCTCGGCGCGGGCATCTCCGGGCTCCTCGCCGCCTACCGCTTGCGTCAGCAGCTCGGCGATGCCGCCACGATCGTGGTCGCGGACCCTGAACCTGGTAGCGGCGGCAAGCTCCGCACCGGGGAGGTCGGGCAGTCCGGGGGACCGGTGGAGCTGGGCGCGGAGGCATTCGTGCGCCGCCGGCCCGAGGTGACGAGCCTCGCGGCGGAGCTCGGCATCGCTGAACAGCTCGTCCACCCGTCCGGGTTGCGCCCCGCGATCTGGGCCGGGCATGAGCTCCACCCCATGCCGGCGGGCACGTTCATGGGCATTCCCCTGGGCCCCGAGGCCCTCGAAGGCCTCGTTGATGACACGACGCTTGCCCGCATCGCCGCCGAGCCGGGCCTGCCCCTGGACTGGAAGCCTGGCCAGGATGCCAGCCTCGGGCAGCTCCTCGCTGAGCGCTTCGGCCCCCGCGTGGTCCAGCGATCCGTGGATCCCCTGATGGCGGGCGTCTACGGCGGCGGTACCGAGCACATCGGCGTGCGGGCAGCCACGCCCGAGCTCGCTGCCGCGCTCGATCGCGGGGCCACCAGCATCACCGCCGCCGCCCGCTCGGCCCTGCGACCCGGACCGGCAGGACCGGTGTTCGCCACCTTCCGCGACGGCTATCGCATCCTCATCGACGCTCTCGAGCGTGCGGCCCGCGCTGAGCGAACGCAGGACTTCCTCGACCGGCCCCTGCGCGCGGACGGCCGAGGATGGGACGCAGGAGTGCTGGGGCACGCCGATATCGTCGTCATCGCCACGCCTGCGCACGCTGCTGGCCGGCTGCTCGCGCAGGCAGCCCCGGAAGCATCCCACGAGCTAGCCCGCATCCAGCACGCATCCGCGGCGCTGGTCACCCTCGACCTGCCGCTCGACGCCGGGATCCCGCAGCACTCCGGCGTGCTCGTCGCCACCGGAGAGGAGCTTGCCGCGAAGGCATTCACCTTCACCAGCCGCAAGTGGACCCACCAGGCGCACCGCAACCTCGTGCGCGTCTCCCTCGGACGGTTCGGAGATGATCCCGGCACCAGCATCCTCGACCAGCCAGATGCGCGGATCATCGACATCGCTCGCGCCGACCTGAGCACCGTCACCGGAGTGGCCGAAGAACCGCTCGCCACGCGCGTGCAGCGCTGGCGGGACGGGCTGCCCCAGTACGAGCCAGGCCATGCCGAGCGCGTGACCACCATCGAGCAGGCCGTCGCGCCCATGCCCGGCCTCGCGCTCGCCGGGGCCTACCTCCATGGCGTGGGCGTCCCCGCCTGCATCGCCACCGCCGACGCCGCCGTCGCGCAAGCACTCTCGGGCGTGGCAGGATAGGGCGCATGGCACGGCTCGATTACAAGGCGCTCAACGACACCATCCGCTACCTCATGTTTTCCGTGTACCGGGTGGAGCCCGGCCTCCTCGGCGAGGACCGTGAGGCCGCGCGCGCGGACCTGCAGCGCTACCTCGATGACCTCGACCAGCGGGGCGTGATCGTCCGTGGCCTCTACGACGTCTCGGGCTTGCGCGCGGACGCCGACTTCATGATCTGGACGCACGCCGAGACCATCGAGCAGCTGCAAGCCGCTTACCAGGACTTCCGGCGCACCACGATCCTCGGGCGCGCGAGCAGCCCCGTATGGAGCGTCGCAGCCCTGCACCGGCCCGCCGAGTTCAACAAGAGCCACATCCCCGCGTTCATCGCCGGAGAGGACCCCGGCAACTACATCTGCGTCTACCCCTTCGTGCGCTCCTACGATTGGTACCTGCTGCCCGACGCCGAGCGCCGCACCATGCTCGCCGATCACGGCAAGGCTGCCCGGGGCTATCCCGACGTGCGCGCGAACACCGTGAGCTCGTTCGCCCTCGGCGACTACGAGTGGATCCTCGCCTTCGAGGCGCCCGAGCTGCACCGCATCGTCGATCTCATGCGTGACCTGCGCGCCACCGAGGCGCGGCTGCACGTGCGCGAGGAGATCCCCTTCTACCCCGGTCCGCGCGTGGAGCCCGAGGCATTGGTGCGGGCGCTGCCCTGACGCTGCGCGCTGGCACGAGGTGGCCGCGCCTCGATTGCCGCGTTGTGTGCGGTTTTGCACCCTCGCACGGCCGCGGGAGGGTGCCAACGGTAACGCTTCCGGGGCTGAGCCCGGCGCGTGCGCGGTTACTCCGTGGGCCGCAACCGCAGGCAAACCGAGTTTATGCAGTACCGCTGGTCGGTGGGCGTGGGATAGCCCTCGCCCTCGAACACATGCCCCAGGTGGCTATGGCAGTTGCGGCACACTACCTCCACGCGGCGCGTGAACAGCGAGCGGTCCTCCCGCAGCAGGACCGCATCCGAGTCGGCCGGATCGAAGAACGACGGCCAGCCGCAGTGCGAGGAGAACTTCTCGCTGCTGCGGAACAACTCCGCCCCGCACGCCCGGCACTCGTAGATGCCCTCGGTGGTGGTGTCGGTGTACTCGCCGGTGAACGGGCGCTCCGTCCCGGCCTGCCGCAGTACCGCGTACTCGATGGATGACAACTTCTTCCGCCACTCGGCATCAGCAAGCTCGAAGCGCGGCGGTGGCAATTGATCAGAACCCATGCCACAACGCTAATAGGTTTTCCGGTCCCGTGCCGCTAGCGGGGCCTAGCTGCCCGAGGACCCTGTAGACCCACAGATCGAGCCGGAGCACTCGGCGGGGGCGATCTCGATCACCACGTTGGTGGTGGCGTCTGGGGTGATGCCGTTCGACGCCGTGACGGTGATGGGGAAGGTCCCGGTCTCGGTGGGGGTGCCCGACAAGGTGCCATCGGAGTTGAGGCT
This sequence comes from Lolliginicoccus lacisalsi, assembly GCF_014841105.1. Taxonomy (GTDB): domain Bacteria; phylum Actinomycetota; class Actinomycetes; order Mycobacteriales; family Mycobacteriaceae; genus Lolliginicoccus; species Lolliginicoccus lacisalsi. The sequence goes on along the minus strand of NZ_JACYWE010000001.1, from coordinate 532,682 downwards.
CAGCCCGGCGGGCAGCGGGTCGGCGGTGGTGACAGCAGGTTCCGGGGAGCCCGAGACAGTGAAGGCGAAGGTGTAGGGCTCGCCTGGTGTTCCGGCGGAGGGTGCGCCGGTGATGGTTGGGGCAACGTCGATCGCGATGACCGATACTGAGTCGTCGATCGAGTTGGCGACGTACGCGCGGGTGCCGTCGAGGGAGATAGCCACTCCGACCGGGAAGTTGCCCACGGTGATGGTGTCGACGAGGGTGTTGCTAGCTGTGTCGATCACCCTCACCGAGCCAGTGAAGATGCCGGTAACGAAGACGCGAGCGCCGTCGGGCGTGATCGCCACTTCGGCCAAGGATGAACCGACGGTGATCGTGTCGATGACAGAATCCGTGGCTGTGCCGATCACCGATACTGAGCCACTCTGGTTGGTGGTGTAGGCGCGGGTTCCATCGGGGGTGATGGCCACCCCACGCGGGCCGGTGCCGACGGTGACGGTGTCGGTGACAGCGTTGTTGGCTGTGTCGATCACTGACACGCTATTGCCGCCGAGGTTGGTGACGTAGGCGCGGGTGCCGTCAGGCGTGATTGCCACACCGATCGGGGGGCTGCCGACGGTGACGGTATCGGTGACGGCGTTGGTGGCGGGATTGATCACCGACACCGTGCCATCGTTCGCGTGGGTGACGTACGCCTGGGTGCCGTCAGGCGTGATCGCCACCGCAGCCGGGCCGTCGCCGACGGTGATGGTGCCGGTGACGGCGTTGGTGGCGGTGTTGATCACCGACACCGTGTCGTCCAGCCTGTTGGTGACGTAAGCCTGGGCGCCGTCAGGCGTGATCGCCACCGCAGCCGGGCCGTCGCCGACCGTGATGGTGCGGGTGACGGCGTTGGTGGCGGTGTTGATCACCGACACCGTGTCGCTGTTTTGGTCGGTGGTGTAGACGAAGGCGCCGTCGGGGGTGATGGCCAGCCCGGTCGGGCCGTCGCCGACGGTGATGGTGTCGATCACGGTGTCTGCGGCGGCGGAGGCTGGCAGCGCCGCAGCGAGGGCAACGATGACCGTCGGGACGATCGTTCGGGCGGCGATGAGCCACCGGTTTCGGGGCTTGCCTGTGGTTGCTGGCACTGGCGATCCTTGCATAGGGGGCTGGCTCGCCCTGCCGTGAAACGGACAGTGGTGCGGGGGCTGATGCTGCCATGGCAGCACCAAGATCGTGGGGACAACGCATGAAACGAGCTCGCAGCGCTCCGGGGCGCCCACGTCAGGAATGGCCTAGCTGCCCAATGATCCCGGTGGCAGGCAGATCGAGCCGATGCACAGTTGCGGCGCGATCTCGATCACGACGTTGAGGGTGTCGTCGGGGGCGATCGCGTTGGTGGCGGTGACAGTGATCGGGAACGAGCCACTTTCGGTGGGGGTGCCCGAGATCGTGCCGTCGCCGGCGAGTGCTAGCCCGGCGGGCAGTGGGTCGGAGGTAAAGACCATCGGTTCAGGAAGTCCGGTGGTGGTGAAGGTGAAGCTGTAGGGCAGCCCGACGGTGCCGGCGGGGGGAGTGCCGGCGATCGTCGGCGCAACCTCGATGGTGATCATCGACACCGTGTACTGGATCTGGTTGGCGACGTAGACGCGGGTGCCGTCGGGGGTGATCGCCAACCCGATCGGGGTGTTGCCGACTCCGACGGTCTGGATAACGGTGTTGGTGGCGGTGTCGATCACTGAGACCGAGCTACTGAAGATCCGGGTGGCGTAGACGCGGGTGCCATCAGGAGTGACCGCCACCCCGAACAGGGCGGCTCCGACGGAGATCGTGTCAATCACGGCGTTGGTCGCGGTGTCGATCACCGAAACCGAACCGCTTTGGTTGGCGACGTAGGCGCGGGTGCCGTCGGCAGTGATGGCCACAGTGTTCGGATTGTTGTCGACTCCGATGGTGGTAACGACGGTGTTGGTGGCGGTGTCGATCACCGACACCGAGGCGCCATTGAAGTTGGCGACGTAGGCGCGGGCGCCGTTGGGGGTGATCGCCACCCCGCGCGGCACGGAGCCGACAGGGATGGGGTCGCCGACAACAGTGTTGGTGGCGGTGTCGATCACCAGCACCACCCCACCGTTCGAGTGCGTGACGTAGGCACGGGTGCCGTCAGGGGAGATTGCAATATCGCTCTGGGGGACGCCGACGGCGATGCTGTCGATGACGGTGTTGGTGGTGGTGTCGATCACCCACACCGAGTTGCTAGGGCTAGTAGAGACCGTTGTGACGTAGGCGCGGGTGCCGTCGGGGGTGATGGCCACCTCGAACGGACCGCTGCCGCCGATGGGGACGGTGGCGACCACACTGTTGGTGGCGGTGTCGATCACCGACACTGAGGGCCCAATCTGGTTGGTGACATATGCGCGGGTGCCGTCGGGGGGGATCGCCACTGATCGCGGCAAGTCGCCGACGGGGATCGTGGCGGTGACAGTGTCCGCGGAGGCCGGCAGCACGGCGAACGCCAGGGCAGTGGCAAGGGCGAGCAGCAGTGTGACCGCCCGCGGCCACCGGTTCCGTGGCCCGCGGCCAGGCTTGGGTGTGGTGGTGGAGATGGTCACGATCATGGCCCCTGTTCTCCTGCACGTGATCCGGGCCTGGGATCCTTCTCGACGGGAGTGCCCGGTGCTGCCCGCAGTCCTTCCGTGCATCACACCATTCGCTGCGGTTGCCGGTGTTTCGCTGGGGAGAACGAGACCAAAGCGAGACGAACGCGACTGCGGGGGTGACCCGATCTCGGGCCACCCCCGCAGTCGCGGTGCTCAGCTTGCAGCCGGGAGCGAGTCCTCGCGCTTCTTGTGCACGACGAAGTCGGACACGTTGACCTTCCTCGTGCGGGCCTTGTACTGGAAGGTGTAGCCGGGCCAGATGGTGCGGTTCACGCCCTGTGCGTCGAGGTACCAGCTCTTGCAGCCACCCGTTGACCAAACGCCGGCAGCGAGCTTCTCCTGGATCTCGTCGTTGAAGGCGCGCTGCGCCGCGACGGTGACTTCGACGGCGGAATCGCGCTGGTTGGCGATGCGCATGGCTTCCAGGATGTAGCCGATCTGCTGCTCGATCATGAACACCACGGAGTTGTGGCCAAGCCCGGTATTGGGGCCGAGCAGGAAGAACGCGTTGGGGAACCCGTTGACGGTGATGCCGAGATGGGTCTTCATGCCCTTGTCACGCCACTGCTCGCCAAGGTTCAGGCCGTCGCGCCCGATTATGTCGACGCTGTCCATCGAATCGGTGACGTGGAAGCCGGTGCCGTAGATGATGACGTCGGCCTCGCGCTCGACACCGTCCGCACCGACGATTCCGGTCGCGGTGAAGTGCTCGATGCCGCCGGTGACCACCGTGGTGTGCTCGCGGGCGAGAGCAGGGTAGTACGTCGAGGAGCCGAGGATGCGCTTGCAGCCGATCCGGTAGTCCGGCGTCAGCTTCCTGCGAAGCTCGGGGTCCTTGATCGACCGCGCCACGTTCCACTTGCCCAGGGATTCGAGGGGCTTCATGACGTTCGCGTTGCCGTTGAGCCCGAACGCCAGCGACTCCTGGATGCTGTAGAGGCTGCCACGGATTGCTTTCCGCAGTCCGGGTACCCGGGTGATCGCGGCGCGGGCCGGGGCGGGGATCGGCACGTTGGTGCGGGGCAGCACCCACGCGGGCGTCCGTTGGTAGAGATGCAGCTCTGCCACGTCGTCGACGATCTGCGGGATGAACTGGATGGCACTCGCGCCGGTGCCGATCACCGCGACCTTCTTGCCGCGCAGGTCGACGCTGTGGTCCCAGCGCGCGGAGTGGAACGAGGTGCCCGTGAACTCCTCGTCCCCGGTGAACCGGGGGATGCTGGGGATGTGGAGAGCGCCGACGCCGGAGACGAGGAACTCCGCTTCGTAGGTGTCGCCCTCGGCTGTCGTGGCCGTCCAGGTCTGGCTGGTCTCGTTCCACTCTGCCCCAGTGAAGGTGCGGCCGAAGTGGGTGTAGCGCTGCAGGTCGTGCTTCGCCGCGACGGACTTCATGTAGTCGAAGATCTCGGGCTGCTCGGCCCACAGCTTGCTCCAGCGGGAGTTGGGCTCGAACGAGAACGAGTACATGTGCGCGGGCACGTCGCAGGCGCACCCGGGGTAGGTGTTGTCGCGCCAGGTGCCGCCGAAATCATCGGCCTTGTCGATGATGAGGAAGTCGGACTGGCCGGAGCGCAGGAGCTGGATGGCCATGCCCATGCCGGAGAATCCGGTGCCGATGATCAGGGTGCGGGTGGTGTATGTGGTTGGAGCGGTGCTGGATAGCAACGTTGGTATCCCTTCGGATGGTGTCGCGGCTCTCGCCGCGGAGTGGGCTTGCCGTCTATGGGGCGCTGCGTTGCGCCGAACAACCTCGAAGTTGTCTTGGTCAATGTGTACCGGATAGTTTGCCGTCGGGGCAATGACGGGCGTCACATGCGGCTCCGCGGGCCGGAAAAACGGTATGCGTACACTGCTCGGCATGGCGAAGAACACAATCGGTCGCGTGGCTGGGGGAGCGCTGGCGTGCATCATGCTCGTCGGATGCGCCAATGGCATGGGCGGCGACGCGGACTCCGCGGGACCCACGGCGAGCGCTGCGCCTGGAACGAATGCTGTTGACCTCCCCGCCACCAGCGAACCGGTCCAGCAGGAGGGCTCGCCGACCGAGCAGGGCACCGTTGCTGTCGCGTCCCTCGATCCGTTCACCGATGGGGAGGTCGTGAGCTTCGAATCGCCCTCGGGAAACATCCTCTGCTGGTTCGGCCCGCGCCTTGCAGGTTCCCACGGTCCGGAGGGTCGCAACTCCCCGGCGGTTGCCTGCCAGATCAAGAGCGCGGAGGAGCCCCGGCCGCCGCGCCCCGAGCATTGCGACGAGAACATCGCGTGGTACCTCTCCGCGGTGCTCCTCGACGGCGAGGCGATGAAGGGCACATGCTCCAACGGGGCCATCGCTCCAACGGGACCGTCCGCGGCGCTCGAGTACGGACAGCACCTCACCGCGCAGGGGGTGCGGTGCGCGAGCGAAGCCAGCGGGGTCACGTGTACTGACCTCGGTTCCGGCGCGGGCTTCCGCATCGCGCGCGAGGGTGTCGACCTGTTCTAGCGGGAGCGCGCTGGAAATGGTCATGATGACATCGATAGGCATGCGTAAGGCTGTCGACCAGATCCAGATTCATCGAACCTGCTAGATTCGCGTCGCGATTGTGGCCGAGGCTGCAGGGGATGGGTCGCTGAAGCGCTCGGTTAGTCATGGAGGCTAGTCTCGCCAAACTTTCGGAAGCTAAGCACCTACTGCTCCAAGCGCCCGCTATCTCCATCAGCGTGTGCGATGGAGTGTTAGTCGCACCGTTGCAGCAGGCATCATTGCTAGCCACCAACGGCAGCGTGCGGTGGACAAGCTATTGTAGTTTGGCGGTTCTTATCCTGCCGCCGAAGCGTTCACCCTCCAATCCGTGACCTATGCCACGTGATGGCCCACAGAACCTAGGTCAGGTCCGGTAGTCTGTGGAATCAGGTTGAGCTTCTGAGTTCGCCCATGTGCGCTGTGACAATCTGATGGCGACAGTGGGTTCGGATCAGGCATGAGGAGATGAATTGGATTTCACTATGTTTCGCGATCTGTTTGAACCTAGTGTTCGAGTCAATCTGGATTGGACAGCGCTAGAACTAATCAATCCGGATATTGAGATGATCCTAGAATCCAACGTCGGGAATCTTGACCCTGCGTTTACCGTCTGGTATGCAGATTCAAGCGGAAACCCATCCGAGTGGGACGGTGTAGACGCGCATCCACTTGCAATATCTGATGTCGTTGCTAACCGAGTGCGATGCAGTCCGGAAAAGCTAGCGCGTATCGACTTTCTAACGTCAGAATTCTCGAGCGCAAAAGAACCGCCGATTCTCTTGCTTCCAGTGTATAGTCTGCAAGATCGCATGCTGCTGCTAGATGGTACGCATCGGCTTGCTGCTGCGAGGATTGGAGATATCGACGCACGCGCCCTAATTATATCAGTTAAAGGGCCGATATTGCAATCGATACTGCCAGATCTCGCCCATTACGCATAAGAATAGATAGAGGCAGTATTGTTGAAGTATTCCCTTGTGGAAAGAGTCTACTCTGAGCTTCAAGCATAGTCTCAAGATTAGCCCTCAAACTGTTGCTTGACGATCATGCTGTTGTTAGCCTAAGAGAATGGGGTCCGGGATGCTTTCGTTATCAGGAATACTTTCGGCTAGCGACAAGGCTTCGCAGCGCCTCACCTATCACGTTTTGCTCCAGGTTGTCAGTGTTCTCATTCCTGGTATATGCACCATGTCCGTTCTCGTGCTTCTGCTGGTGAAGGGATTGAGCGAGGGTGCCGGCAACGGCACGGCGGTCGAGGAGACGGCAACCACCTCCACGCCGTTGGCGGATATTACAGAAGTGCTGAACTACCTCAGTGGAATAAGTGGTGCGGCGTTCATTGCGGCAGCGCTAGTTTCGCTGAGTTCCGCATATATTGTAGGTTACGCATCACGGTCGGCGGCGTTCTCCATGTTGCGCTATTACGTAGGGGTTCGTAAATTTGTAAGATGGATGGGCGCACTTATAGTTCGCAAATTGTGTGACCTGTGGAGATGGCTCAAAGTGGGGCTAAGCAACAGTAATTCAGACGGCGTCAATATAGATCCAGCAAAGTCGAAGTCGTCGACTTCCTTGGGCGAGACTAACCTGGAGGATCTGGTTCGTCTGTTTTCTGCAAGCGCTGTTAGTGATATAGTGAATTTGCACCCCGTGCTTCAGAAGTATGATTCCGACGCTTCTGGTGGTAGTAGATCGGTGGGTGGCGGGAACGAGCCAACATTGGGTTTCGATGTATTTGAGTATTGCAAATTTTGGCTCCAGAGATATTGTCCAGACATGTCGCTTCGCGCGATTGAGGTGGACATAAATGTTCTCGTTTCAGCTACTGTTCCTGTGGCGTTGACCGGTTTCTATGCTGGCAGCTATTGGAGTAATGAATTCATGCATGGACTTCTTGGGCTTATTCCTGCAATTTTGTTGCTGCGGATTGCTGCCAGGAAACAGCGCACCGAACGTTGGGGAGCCTTGCGAAACTTCGCAATGGACTATTTGATTCGGCTTGCTGCACAGTCATACCCTCCGGACATCAAGAAGTACGAATCTGGGCTAGCGTCCTGAAGTCGAATCTGCGCCACTTTTTGATGTTCGGAGGGTCTCAGTGGTGAGGCGTGGCTAGGTGAAAGTTGCAGCGGTTTTTGCGGTTAGTGGTTTAGGAAACGATCGCGCCATGAACTCCGTACGCGCGGTGGGGTTCGGGCCACTCCTTGTCAGTTTCCGGGGAGAACTGGAATTGCCCCGCGGCCCGGCGTTGCGGCCAGCCGTCATCAGATTTGGCGAGCGATGGCCAGGCGGCTAGCGGGGCAGGAGCACGTTTGCGTGCGATATTTCGAATTTCAGGGCAATCAGCTGCAGTATTGTGGTCACGAAACCTGTATCCAAATGTGCCCGCGCTATGCCTTCACGGCATGCCCTTCGCAACCGTATGGGGGATGCCCAGCTACTCCGCCACGTCAGCCTTGTCGCCGGGCCGCCCCTCCGGGTACCGGTAGCGTTCCGGGATTTTGCTGTACTCGACATCGTCGCGGATGTACGGCGGATCGAGTCCCTCGTGGAGCGTGCCGAGGCGGCGGGCGTCAAGCCAGCGGTTGATGAGCACGACGAACACCACGATGAGGATGAGCGACCAGCCGAAGGTGGTGCGGAGGAACTGCGCCGCCTCGCCGAAGTGCCGCCACGGCACCGAGTACCACATGTCGAACGTGAGGAATCCGTAGGCGGCGAGCCAGGCCGGCCAGTTGCGGACGACCGAGTTGCGCATCACCACGGTCATCAGGAGCGGGAAGATCAGCATCGAGTAGTACATCTGGCCGAGCGATCCAATGAGGAACTGCGCGGTGAGGATCACGCTGGCCGCGGTGCAGAGGAAGAACAGTTCCTCGTGGCGGTAGTAGCGGAAGAGCAGCCACAGCGAGATGAGCACGATCACGGACATTCCGCCGCGCAGCCCGAGCACTAGCCAATCCGGCAGGCCGTAGTAGACAGCATTGCCGGAGATGGCGCTGTTGAAGTAGTCGCGCGACTCCGCGAGGTAGGGAGCGGTCTCGCGGACAAAGCGCGCCGGATCCTTTGAGAGCGGCCAGGCGATGGTGAGCAGCACGATGGGTATTCCGAGGGCCCCCATGAATGGTTGCCATTGCTTCTTGAGGAAGGGGAAAACGAGAAGCGGTAGCAGGATCGGTTTGATCGCGATGGTCAGGCCCATCGGCACGCCGGCCCACCATAGGCGCCGCTCGAGGAGGAACTTGATGAACAGGACCTCGGCGAGGAAGATCAGCCCATTCATGTTGGTATAGATCAAGGTATTCGACACGGACTCGGTGCTGAACATCGCGAGCACCGTCACGGGGAACGCGACCGACCGGATGCCGAAGCCGAACAGCTTCAGCAGGTAGTACGCCGCGATCAGCACCGCGACAGCATTAATGATGATGTAGGTGCGCCGCGCGATGTCATAGTCCATGTACCCGAGCGGCGAGATCATCAGTGTTCCGCTTGGTGGATACAGGTAATGCGGATGCGTCCAGTTGAAATTGTCGAGATACACATCGCGGTTGTTGAGGAAGTTCGTCGCGGCGGTATAGATCGGCAGGAAGTCGTTGGTCACCGCACCGTTGAACGCCAGGATGATCGTCCGGTGGATCACCGTCAGGACCGCAAAGGGCCATGCCACCATCGTGATGATGCCCGCCGTGGTCAGGGGAGTTCGTGACGTCAACTGTGAGGGAAACACGCAGGTAAACTACCCCAAGTCGGACGTGCTTCGCTGCATGACACCCAGTGGCGGGGTCATCGGGGGCAGGTCGTCGCAGCTGGACCCTGCCCATCCGTGACGAAGAACGCAATCTGTTCTGCCGCGCACGCGGAGTTGATCACCGCGCCATGACCAATGCCCTGCCAGGTCACGCTGGACACGGAGGAACCGTTGGCGAGGAGCTGCCCGCGCAGCTCGCGAATGGTGCCTGCCCCTGATCGCGGATCCCGCGTCCCCTCGAGCAGCATCGTCGGCAACGGTGCCTCGAGCTCGGTGGGGACAAGCTCGATGGTCGGCCAGGACGTGCACAGCAACGTGCGCAGCAGCAACTGATCGCCCACGATCGGATGGTCGATGCGCCACTGCTCCGCGCGCTCCTGGACGTCCGCGGCGGTGGCCCGGGAAAGGGTGTCGCTGCACTGGCCGATGTATTGGCCGTCGGAGGAGGCCGCGGCATGCTGGATCAGGCTCAGGCGCAGCAGCTCCGCGGGCTGCCGGTTGCGTGCTTGCGCGAGCGCACCGGCAAGGGTGTCCATGCGTTGCTCGGCGGTGCCATTGCTGTCGCCGAGCAGCCCGATGGTGGTGCTGATGATCGTTCCTGGGGTGACGAAGCCGAGCCTGCCGGCGCGGGCGTCAGCGATCATCTCCTCGATCGTGGCGATCGGATCGGCGCCGAGCGCGCAATCGGTGGCGGTGCAGTGCGCGGCGAACGCTCCCATCGCCGCCTCGGCGCCCTCGGATTGCTGCTTGGCGCGGGCGAGGTTGTCGCTCCCCGGGATCGAAGGCGGTGTGGCAGGCATCGCCAAGGGCGAGTCGAGGACGAGCCGCGAGACGTTCTCCGGGAACAAGGCGGCGTAGGTGAGCGCGAGCGTCGCGCCGTCCCCGGACCCGACGAGGGCGAGCCTGTCGAGCCCCCATTCAGCACGCAGCAGCTCGAGATCCCGTGCTGCGTTCTCCACCGTGAAGAACGTCTCCATCGGCTCGAGCTGATCGGTGCAGGAGAGCGTGGACTCCCGGCTGATCCGGGCGACCGCGGCGGTGCGGTCCGCGATGTCCTCGGCATCGCGCGTCAGGTCGATGTGCTCCTCGATCAGCCCCTGGCTGAGGCAACTGATCGGCGTGGAGCGCCCGGTGCCGCGCCGATCGACGGCAACCACTGGGCGGGAGGCGATCAGGGGCGAGGAGTCGGCGGCCATCGTCGCTAGGGCGCGGGAGGATGCTTGCGCGGTACTGGTGGTCAGCACCAGCGGCGCGGCGTCGATCGGCGTCCCCTCGAGGCGGGCCCGCGCGAGGCCCAGCTCGATCGGCTCGCCAAGCCTGCCGGAGTGATCAACGGGAACGATGAGGGTGGCGCAGTCGAGCTGGACGCCGGGTGGCAGCGGCGGCAGCTCATGCGTGGCGGTTATCTCGCCGCCGCACTCCGTCCAGGCCAGGTCGCTGTCCGGTACCGACAGGCCTGGGGGAGCGACTGGACCGTCCACGCTGCCTGCGGCTGGCGCCGCGCCCCGATCGATCGCGAGCGGCGGGCGCTCCGAGGGGACCGAGCCGCACGATGTGACCAGCGCGCAGCTCGCGACGAGTGCCACCGCGATCAGTGAATGCCTAGTTGGCACGATGCTCCCTACTTCTCCTGGTCCGCGCGCGCCCATCGCGTGAACAATGATCCGTCGCCGTCTGCCAGGGTATGCGCGAGCCGCATCCGGTGCGCCACAGCCGTCGTGTCCACCGCGATCCGTGGCGCGTCCCCGCCCACGAGCACGGGCGCGATGGTGAGGCATAGCTCGTCCACGAGGTCATGGCGCAGCATCGCTCCGAGCAGGGACGGCCCGCCCTCGCACAGCATGCGCCCGAGACCCCGCTCCCGCAGCGCCGCCAGCACATCGCCCGGGTGCACCGCATGCCCCTCGCGGGGCTCGAGCTCGATGACGTCGCCGCCCGCGTCCCGGAGGCGCTGCTTCCTACCGTGGGCGGCCTCGCTGCTGGTGAGCACCATCGGCGGCACCTCGGTGCTGGTGAACAAGGTGTGCTCCGGGTCCAGGTCGGCCCGGCCCGTCACCACAGCGATCGGGGGTACCGGCTGCTGGCCCCGCTCGACGCGCAGCTGCCGCGCTCCGGAATCGATCCGTGCCCCGGAGTAGCCCTCGGCGCGCGCCGTGCCCGCGCCCACGATCACCACGTCCGCGAGCTCGCGCAGCAGCCCGAAGATCTTCTTGTCGAGCGGACTGGACAATCCAGCCGACGCTCCGTCGATCATCGCGGCGCCGTCGATGCTGGAGACGAAGTTGACTCGCAGGCAAGGACTCTCGGGATACTGGTAGAGCCGTGGGAGGTCCGGCGCGGCGCTCGATGCTGTGAACTGGATCGCAGAAAGGGGAGTGGGCACACTGCCAATCTGCCCACGTCGATAGGATTTGGCAATGACCGCACGCCTTGTCGACCGCAAACCGGTGATCCCCGCCGACCAACTGGTGGCCCAACTGGTGCCGCCCGCGATGTTCAACGAGGTGAGCTTCGACTCGTACATCCCCGATCCCGCGGAACCCTCGCAGGCAGAAGCGGTCGATGCCGCGCGCGAGTTCGCCCGGACCGTCAACCAGAAGCGCAACGGCAAGAAGAAGCTCTTCGGCAAGAAGAACACCGTTGGCGCGGGGCTCTACCTCGACGGTGGCTTCGGCGTGGGCAAGACCCACCTTCTCGCGTCGATCTACCACGAGGTGCCCGAGCCGAAGTCGTTCGGTACTTTCGTCGAGCTCACCCACGTGGTCGGGGCGCTCGGATTCATGAAGGCCGTCGAGGAGCTCTCGGGCCATTCAGTGCTGTGCATCGACGAGTTCGAGCTCGACGATCCCGGTGACACCATGCTCGTCTCGCGCCTGCTCACCGAGCTCGCGGAGCGAGGCGTATCGATCGTCGCGACCTCCAACACCCTGCCCGGCCAGCTCGGCGAGGGTCGGTTCGCGGCCCAGGACTTCCTCCGCGAGATCCGCAAGCTCGCCTCGGTGTTCGAGACCGTGCGCATCGACGGCCCCGACTACCGGCACCGCGACCTTCCCCCCGCCCCGGAGCCGATCTCCAGCGAGGAGCTCGAGGAGCGCGCCGCGCGGACCGAGGGCGCTACTCTCGATGACTTCGATGAGCTGTGCAAGCACCTGTCCACGCTGCACCCCTCGCGCTACGGAAAGCTCGTCGATGGGGTCACCGCGGTGTTCCTGAAGGACGTCCACCCTGCGCAGGACCAAGCCGTGGCGCTGCGCTTCGTGGTCCTCGCTGACCGCCTCTACGACGCGAGCATCCCCGTCATCGTGTCCGGCTCCAAGCTCGACGAGATCTTCACCGAGGAAATGCTCGCCGGCGGATATCGCAAGAAGTATTTGCGCGCCACTTCCCGGCTGCTCGCGCTCTCCCGCTTCGGCGAGCAGGCACGCGCCACGAGCTGATCACGGCGCTATGCTCAGCGGCAAGGGCCGAGCGGGCGCGCGAGGAGGAAATCGTGCTCGGTGCTCGCGCCCACCGCGAAGTCCCGCCTACCGACCTGTATGAACCCGTTGCGCTGGTAGAACGATTGCGCCCGATGATTCTCGTGGTTCACGCCCAGCCAGATGCGCTGCTGGTGTGGGCGGGCGGCGGCGAGCACATGCCGCATCAGGAGCGTGGCGTGGCCGCGGCCATGATGATTGGGCAGCAGGTAGAACTTGCTGAGCTCCGCCGTTCCCGAGGCCTCGCTGATCGCAGGATCGCTGAGGTGGGCGGTACTCGGGTCCGGTGGCGAGTCGAGCGCGAAGAGCGCGTAGCCGACGATGCTCGAGGATTCGCGCAGCACCAGCACGCGATGATTCTCGCTGGCGATGTATCGGGAGAAGTTCTCCGTGGTGAGATGATGATCAACGAAAGCAGCCATGTCCGCCGGGGACATGGCTGCCGGGCATGCAAGAGGGAAGGTGATGGCAGCCACACGACTGACCTCAGCCGCATCCTTCGCAGCTGCATCATCGACCCGCACATGATCGTGAAACATATGGTGCGCGATACTGGGATTGAACCAGTGACCTCTTCCGTGTCAGGGAAGCGCTCTCCCACTGAGCTAATCGCGCGGGAACCTCTGAGAAGAGGTGGAGACGGGAATCGAACCCGTGTGCACGGCTTTGCAGGCCGTTGCCTCACCACTCGGCCACTCCACCGTAGGGGGTCAAGCCCAACCTCTTGAGCGGATGACGGGATTCGAACCCGCGACCCTCACCTTGGCAAGGTGATGCGCTACCAACTGCGCTACATCCGCACGCTCCGCTGCTCCCGGTTCCTTGCAGTCCCGTTTGCCGGTGCGGTTGAGAACATTAGCGGATGTGGGGCTGAGTGACAAATCCAGGGTGGGGCGCTTGCGTGTCGGCCGCCTCGCCGCAGGGAGGACTGCTGGTTAACAGCTGGTTTCGCGGAAGCAGTGCCCGGCGGGGTGGCGGTCGGGTCCGGCTGTGGCCCTTGCGGCGGCCGACCTGGTGGCGACTGGGGCCCGCCCGGGTGGGGCCCGCCCGGGTGGGGCCCGCCCGGGTGCAAACGCGATAGAAACCGTGGAAAAACCCGGCCGATTTCTATCGCGTTTGCCGACTTCCGGTGCTTTTGCCGTCCAGCCGACATCCAGCCGGCATCCAGCCCGCCGTCCAAGCGGCACCGCGGCCGCCGCGCAAACGCCCGCGACCGCATCCCCGCGAGCGTGTTTGGCGAACTCGGGGCCGCGTGCTAATGTTCCACCTCGTTGTCACCCGTGCGTGTGTTTCTGCGCGGCGGATCCTGGTATCCGCGTCACGACCAAGTCTCGTGCCGGGCGAGCAAGCATGAACCTCATGAGGTCCCGTAGCTCAGTGGGAGAGCGTTCCGTTCACACCGGAAAGGTCGCTGGTTCGATCCCAGCCGGGACCACACGATAACCGCACGGAGGAGCCCCGCACCGATTTCCGGTGCGGGGCTCCTCGTGCATTGCGCCCGCGGTGTCGTCCACGGGCGGACGCGGGCTGCTTGCTAGTCGCCCGTTACCTTCTTGGTGGCTTCGTTGGCCTTGTCCTTGACGTTCTCCACGCCCTTCTTGACGCCGGATTCGGCCTGGTCGGCCTGGCCTTCTGCCTTGAGCTCCTCGTCGGAGGTGGCCGAGCCGGCGGTTTCCTTCGTCTTGCCCTTGAGTTCCTGCGCCTTGTTGCTGATCTTGTCTCCGAGACCCATGGTGCTACCTCCAGGGTTTGGTGCTTGATGGACACGATGCCCGCGCGCCATGTCACGGCACGGGAGCACCGATGACTCCAGTGTTGCGTCGTTGGCCCAATAGGGCCACCCGGTATGACCGTAATCGGGTGAATGTCTGAAATACCCTGTTCGCTGGGGGAGAACCCAGGTAAAGGGAGGGCCAATCTATGGGGCTCCTTGCCACGAACTCATGGCGTGATGCAGTCCTGGCGCGGCAGAATGAATCCATGAGCCATCAGCCCATGCGCGCCGTGGCGGTGCCAGCGCCCCTGCGACGCAGGGGAGCGGCCGGGTGCCCGGCGCTGCGTGCCGGTGGTCCCGGGCCGGGGAAGGGACTCGGCGCGGGATGACCCAGACCAAGGAACGGCAATCCGTGGCGATGTCGCGCCGGCGATACCTCGCCACCAGATCCGTAGCGGCGATGCGTGCCGTCCGGGCACAGTTCAAGCGGCATCCGCTCGTTGCCTTGGCCTACAAGGTCACGGTGGGGGTGGTAGGCGCGGTTGTCCTCGTGATCGGCGTGATCGCTATTCCCTATCCGGGGCCGGGGTGGCTGATCGTTTTCACCGGCCTGGGGATTCTCGCCACGGAGTTCGCGTGGGCCCGCCGGATCCTGCATGAGGCCCTGGAGCGCTACCGGGTGATCATGGCCTGGTACAAGCGCCAGCATGGTGTTGTTCGCGTCGCCGGGGCCGTCGGGACGTTTGTCATCACCGTGGTCACGCTGTGGTTCGTGGGGGCGATCGGTCTGATGGCCGGTTGGTTCGGGTTCGACCAGCCATGGCTCGGCGGACTCCTTCCCTAGCGAACCGGTAGTGTGGTAGCGCCATCGCCGTGAAACGCGGGAGCGGCGGAGCCTCGCTGCTCCTGGGCCGCGACCGCGACGGCTGGACCGCAATCGCTGCCGAGCGCCATGCCTGGCGCGGGGTATTACGAGGCCCTCGCGGAGGGCCCCAAGCACAAGGAGATCCCTGTCGTGACCACGCCCGCTGATCGAGATGCCATCGCCCGAGTCCTGGTGCCGGCGGGCACGGCGGCGGGCAAGGCGATATTCGAGGCCGGCCTGCCCACGAAGGGCGCGGAGGGGATCGTCGTGGTCAAGGATGCCGAGGGGGCTCTCCGGGACCTCTCGTGGATCCCGGACGAGGACGTTCAGATCGAGGCTGTCCCGGCAGCGTCCGACGAGGGCCGCATGGTCATCCGGCATTCGTGCGCGCACGTGCTCGCGCAGGCCGTGCAGCAGGAGTTCCCCGAGGCGAAGCTCGGTATCGGCCCGCCGATCCGCGACGGCTTCTACTACGACTTCCAGGTCGATCGCCCGTTCACCCCGGAGGACCTCACCAAGCTCGAGTCGCGGATGCGCAAGATCATCAAGCAATCGCAGCGCTTCTCGCGCCGCGTGGTCGAGTCGATCGATGACGCGCGCGCCGAGCTGGGGAGCGAGCCGTTCAAGCTCGAGCTCATCAACGACAAGTCCGGCATCGACGATCCCGAGGTGATGGAGGTCGGCGGCGCCGAGCTGACGATCTATGACAATCTCGATCCGCGCACTGGCGAGAAGGTGTGGGCGGACCTGTGCCGCGGCCCGCACATCCCCACCACCAAGCACATCCCGGCGTTCAAGCTGACACGAAGCTCGGCCGCGTACTGGCGGGGCGACCAGAGCCGCGAGGATCTTCAGCGCGTGTATGGCACCGCGTGGGAGACCCAGGAGGCGCTCGATCAGCATCTCGAGCTGCTCGCCGAGGCGGAGCGGCGGGATCATCGCCGGCTGGGCAACGAGCTCGACCTGTTCAGCTTCCCCAACGAGCTGGGCTCGGGCCTGCCGGTGTTCCATCCGCGCGGCGGCATCATCCGCAAGGAGCTCGAGGACTACTCGCGCAAGCGGCACATCGAGGCAGGCTACGAGTTCGTCTACAGCCCGCACATCACCAAGGGCGATCTCTTCCAGGTCTCGGGCCACCTCGATTGGTACAAGGACGGCATGTTCCCCGCGATGCACATCGACGCGGAGCACGATGAGGACGGCGCCCTGCGCAAGCCGGGCCAGGACTACTACCTCAAGCCGATGAACTGCCCGATGCACAACCTGATCTTCCGGCACCGCCACCGCTCCTACCGCGAGCTGCCGCTGCGCCTGTTCGAGTTCGGCTCCGTGTACCGCTACGAGAAGTCCGGCGTGATTCACGGCCTGACCCGGGTCCGCGGCATGACGCAGGACGATGCGCACATCTACTGCACCAAGGAGCAGATGCATGACGAGCTGACGAATGTGTTGAACTTCGTCCTCGATCTGCTCAAGGACTACGGCCTCGATGACTTCTACCTCGAGCTCTCCACCAAGGATCCCGTCAAGTACGTGGGCAGCGACGAGGCGTGGGAGGAATCCACCAGGACCCTGGAGGAGGTCGCGCAGGCATCGGGCCTCCATCTGGTGCCCGATCCCGGCGGCGCCGCGTTCTACGGCCCGAAGATCTCCGTGCAGGCCAAGGACGCGCTGGGCCGCACCTGGCAGATGTCGACCATCCAGCTCGACTTCAACCTGCCCGATCGATTCGATCTCGTCTACACCGCCGCCGATGGAAGCCGCCAGCGTCCCGTCATGATCCACCGCGCGCTGTTCGGCTCCATCGAGCGCTTCTTCGGCGTGCTCACCGAGCACTATGCGGGCGCCTTCCCCGCCTGGCTGTCGCCGGTGCAGGTGGTGGGCATCCCGGTGGCCGAGGACCATCAGGATCACCTGTTCGCCGTGGTCGATCAGCTCAAGCGGCAGGGCATCCGGGCCGAGGTCGATTCCAGCGATGAGCGGATGCAGAAGAAGATCCGCACCCACACCACGCAGAAGGTGCCGTTCATGCTGCTCGCCGGCGGGCGGGACGTCGAGGCGGGCGCGGTCAGCTTCCGCTTCCACGACGGCACCCAGCTCAATGGCGTGCCCGTGTCCGAGGCCGTGGACGTGATCAACCGCTGGGTCGGCGAGCGGATCAATGCTGCACCGAGCGCCGAGGCCATCCGCGAGCGGCAGGGCGCCTGAGTGCACGCTGATGACCTAGCCATGACCGACAGCGGGGTGGGGGATCCCGATCACCTGGATCGCATCTGGACCCCTCACCGCATGGCCTACATCGCCGAGGCCACCGGGCCGAGCCCGGACGAGGGTTGCCCATTGTGCGCGATCCCCGGCAAGTCGGATGAGGACGGCCTGGTCATCGCGCGCGGCGCCGCGGTGTATGCCGTGCTCAACCTCTTCCCCTACAACCCCGGCCACCTCATGGTCGTGCCCTACCGCCACGTGGCGGACCTCACTGACCTCACCCCCGAGGAGGCGGGCGAGCTCACTGAGTTCACGCAGGCTGCCCTGCGGACCATCCGCGAGGTTTCTCGGCCGCATGGGTTCAATGTGGGCCTCAACCTCGGCGGCGCGGCGGGGGGCTCGCTGTCCGCGCACCTGCACCAGCACCTGGTGCCGCGCTGGGTCGGCGACGCGAACTTCATCACCGTCACCGCGGGCACCAAGGTCCTGCCGCAGTTGCTGCGGCAAACCCGCGCGCTCCTCGCGGAGTCCTGGCCAGCTACCGGCTAGGCGGCACGAGTTGGCTTCCCGCGGTGCGCATCATCGCGCCGCGGGCGCGCGCACCGTATAGGCTCGGCGGCAGGAAACCTCACGGAAACAGGGAACAGGCAATCATGCTCAGTGTGTTCGGTAGGCCCTCGGTATCGAAGGTCACCGCCCCCATCGGGCGCGCCCTGATCCGGGCTGGCCTGAGCCCGGATGTCGTCACCATCGCCGGTACCGCGCTGAGCGTCGCGGCCGCGATCATCCTGTTCGCGCGTGACCAGCTGTTCTGGGGCGCGATCATCATTTCCTTGTTCGTCCTGCTCGATCTTGTCGACGGGGCCATGGCGCGCGCGCGAGGCGGTGGCACCGCGTTCGGCGCGGTGCTCGACGCGACCGGTGATCGGATCGCCGACGGCGCGATCTTCGGGTCGCTGGCCTGGTGGGCCGCCTATCACGCGGAGTCGCCTACTTTGGTGATCGCGACGTTGATCTGCCTGGTCGCCTCGCAGGTCGTCTCCTACGCGAAGGCGCGGGCCGAGGCTAGCGGACTACGGGCCGACGGGGGCCTCGTGGAGCGCTCGGACCGGCTCGTGATCGTGCTGCTGGGCGCCGGGTTCACCGGTATTGGTGTCGGGTTCGCCATTCATCTCGCGATGTGGCTGCTCGTCGTGGGCAGCATCATCACCGTGGTCCAGCGAGTGCTGGTGGTCCGGCGCTCCCCGGGGGCGACAACCGTCGTCCCGTTCACCGACGGAGGGGATGCCACGTGACGTTCTCCGAGACGACCGCCGACCTCGCCTACGCCTCCGGGTGGCGGCTCGTCCGCTCCCTGCCTGGTGCGGTGGCCGACGGCCTGTTCAACGCCGGCGCTGACTACGCGAACCGCAACGGCGGCCCGGCACAGCTGCGCCGCAACCTCGCTCGCGTCATGGGGGTACCCCCGATCGCCGTGCCCCATGTGCTGATGCGCTCCGCCATGCGCTCGTACGCCCGGTACTGGCAGGAGGCCTTTCGCCTGCCGTCGATGGATCTCGCCGCGACCGCGCGGGCCATCGATGCCAGCGTGATGGGCCGGGAGAATCTCGACACGGCTCTCGCGCGGGGCAAGGGAGTGGTCGCGGCACTTCCGCATAGCGGCAACTGGGACCTTGCTGGAGTCTGGCTGGCGCAGACCCACGGCCGGTTCACCACCGTCGCTGAGCGGCTCAAGCCCGAGTCGCTTTACGAGCGGTTCGTGGCCTTCCGGGAATCGCTCGGCTTCGAGATCGTTCCAGCCACGGGGGGCGAGGTGCCGCCCTATCAGGTTCTCCGCGAACGCCTCGCCAGTGGTGGAATCGTGTGCTTGATGGCCGATCGGGACCTCACTGCCAGCGGCATACCGGTGGACTTCTTCGGCCAGCGCACCAGTTTTCCCGCCGGCCCCGCCCGGCTCGCCGCGGAGACCGGGGCCGCGCTGCTGCCCGCGCACTGCTGGTTCACCAGCAAGGGGTGGGGCTTCAAGGTCGAGCCCGAGATCGACATGGCAGCCGGAACGGCCCGAGCGACCCAGCAGCTCGCCGATGCGTTCTCGCTGAACATCGTGCGCCACCCCGCGGACTGGCACATGCTGCAGCCGCTGTGGTGGGAGGACCTCTCGGCCTCGCGCCTCGAGCGGATGGGGGTGGCCCACTGATGCGGATCGGCATGGTATGTCCGTACTCATTCGATGTTCCCGGCGGCGTGCAAGCGCACGTCGTCGAGCTCGCGGGCGTGCTCATCGAGATGGGCCATGAGGTGAGCGTCCTTGCTCCCGCCACCCCGGGAACGGACCTCCCTCCGTACGTGGTGTCGGCAGGCCGGGCGGTGCCCATCCCGTACAACGGCTCGGTCGCGCGCCTGCGCTTCGGTCCGGTCACCTACCAGCGCGTGCGCAAGTGGTTGCAGGACGGCCAGTTCGACGTCGTGCACCTGCACGAGCCGAACGCGCCCAGCCTGTCGATGCTCGCGCTCAGCCTCGCCGAGGTGCCGGTGGTGGCCACGTTCCATACCTCCACCACCAAGTCCTTGATGCTGAGCACCGTCCAGCCCGTGCTGCAGCCCCTGCTCGAGAAGAT
The DNA here is from genome assembly GCF_014841105.1 of Lolliginicoccus lacisalsi. Taxonomy (GTDB): domain Bacteria; phylum Actinomycetota; class Actinomycetes; order Mycobacteriales; family Mycobacteriaceae; genus Lolliginicoccus; species Lolliginicoccus lacisalsi. The sequence continues at coordinate 512,922 of NZ_JACYWE010000001.1, read as the reverse complement.
CAACGGCAAGATCGCCGTGTCCGAGCTCGCGCGGCGATGGCAGATCGAATCGCTCGGCTCCGATGCGGTGGAGATTCCCAACGGGGTGCGGGTGGGCTTCTTCGCCACCGCCCGGCCCTTCGAGGGATATCCGCGCCCCGGCAAGACCTTGCTCTTCCTCGGTCGCTACGACGAGCCGCGCAAGGGCATGTCGGTGCTCGTCTCCGCGCTGCCCTCGATCGTGGAGCGCCACCCTGACCTCGAGGTCATCGTGGTCGGTCGCGGCGACGAGGCTGCCTTGCGCGCCGAGCTCGGGCCACTGGCCAGCCACTTCCGGTTCCTGGGACAGGTCAGCGACGAGGAGAAGGCGTCGGCGTTGCGCAGCGCGGACGTGTATTGCGCACCGAACCTTGGCGGCGAGAGCTTCGGCATCGTGCTCGTCGAGGCGATGGCGGCGGGCACCCCGGTGGTGGCGAGCGAGCTCGATGCGTTCCGGCGCGTGCTGCGCGACGGCCGAGCGGGATGCCTCACCAAGCTCGATGATGGTGCGAGCCTCGCGCACGGCATCGACCGCGTGCTCACTGATCGGGACTATCGGGACCAGCTCGTCGCCGAGGCGAGCGTCGCTGTCCTGCACTACGACTGGAGCGTCGTCTCCCGCCAGGTCCTGCGCGTGTACGAGGCCGTCATCGGTACGGGCACTCCGGTGCCGCGCTCGCTGGCGCGGAAGAGCTAAGGGGGAGCCGTGCTGCCAATCTGGGTGCTGCTGCTCGCGCTCGCGCTGGCCATCGTGGTCGTGCTGGTCGTGGCGTGGCTACTATCCACTGCAAACAGGCTCGATCGGCTCCACATCCGGTACGACAAGGCGTGACAGTCCCTCGACGCCTCGCTCGCTCGCCGTGCCGTGGGGGCGCGGGCGATCGCCCAGGCGCTCGACGAGCCCCGCATAGCCCGCCTCGCCGACCGCGCGGAGCGAGCAGGCAGGGATGCCCGCGAGGATGCGGAGAACCAGCTGTCCGGGGCTTTGTCGCAGGTGATGATCGAGGACCTGTCCTCGCCGCTCGTTGCTGAGCTTGCCGATGCCGAGGCCCGCGTGATGATCGCGCGGCGCTTCCACAATGATGCCGTCGGCGACACGCGGGCACTGAGGCAGCGCAGGCCGGTGCGCTGGCTCCGGCTGGCCGGCACCGCCCCCCAGCCGCGGTTCTTCGACATCATCGAGCGTGAGTTCGTGCAGCCGGTGGAGCATCTGCGCGCCACCGTGGCTCGGGGCGTCGCGCCCGAGCACGGCCCCGATGGCGCCATCACCGGCAGCGGAGCGCAGGCATCCGCGCCGCCGCGGCGGGAATCCGCGCGCGTCCTGCTGCTCGATGGCGCGGGCAGCGTTCTTCTCGTCCGCGGTACCGATCCCGAGGATCCGGGTCCAGCATTCTGGTTCACCCCTGGCGGTGGGATCGAGGCCGACGAGGATGTGCGGGCCGCCGCGCGCCGGGAGGTCGCTGAGGAGACGGGCCGGGCGCTCGCCGAGGAGGAACTGATCGGCCCGGTCTGGGATCGCACCGAGGAGTTCACGTTCAATGGATCGGCGATGCGCAGCGAGGAGAAGATCTTCGTGTCCCTGACGGGCCGCTTCGAGCCCGTGCCCTCCGGGCTCACCGAGCTGGAGACACGAGCATTGCTGGGGTTCCGCTGGTGCGACGCGGCCGCGATCCGCGAGCTGTGCGCGGAGGGGGAACAGGTGTACCCGCGGGAGCTCGCCGGTCTCATCGCCGAGGCAGAGGGCGTCGCGTCCGGGCGGGTGCCGCTGCAGCCGCCGCGCACCATCCAGTAGCGGGGGAGGGTCCGGCTTCGCGCCACGGGCCGCTCCCTCCTAGGATGGTGGGGTTAACAGACCACCCCTTGATGGCCTTATATGCAGGAGTGACTTTCGTGAGCGCATCCCCTTCAAGTCCCACTAACTCCGCCGAGCATGCGACCGGCACCGCGCGCGTCAAGCGCGGCATGGCGGAAATGCTCAAGGGCGGGGTGATCATGGATGTCGTCACCCCCGATCAGGCGAAGATCGCCGAGGACGCGGGTGCCGTCGCGGTCATGGCGCTCGAGCGGGTGCCCGCCGATATCCGTGCCCAGGGCGGCGTGGTGCGCATGAGCGATCCCGACATGATCCAAGGGATCATCGACGCCGTGTCGATCCCGGTGATGGCGAAGGCGCGCATCGGCCACTTCGTGGAGGCGCAGATCCTGCAGAGCCTCGGCGTGGACTACATCGACGAGTCCGAGGTGCTTACCCCTGCCGACTACGCCAACCACATCGACAAGTGGCAGTTCACCGTGCCGTTCGTGTGTGGCGCGACGAACCTGGGCGAGGCGCTGCGGCGCATCACCGAGGGCGCGGCGATGATCCGGTCCAAGGGCGAGGCCGGCACGGGAGACGTGTCCAATGCCACCACCCATATGCGCGAGATCGGCGGCGCGATCCGGCGCCTGGGCGCGCTGAGCCAGGACGAGCTGTTCGTCGCGGCGAAGGAGCTGCAGGCGCCGTATGAGCTGGTCGCCGAGGTCGCCACCACGGGCAAGCTGCCCGTCGTGATGTTCACCGCGGGCGGCATCGCGACCCCGGCGGACGCGGCGATGATGATGCAGCTCGGGGCGGAGGGCGTGTTCGTGGGCTCGGGGATCTTCAAGTCCGGTGATCCGGTCAAGCGCGCGGCGGCTATCGTGAAAGCCACCACCTACTTCGACGATCCGGATATGTTGGCCTCGGTCTCGCGTGGTCTCGGCGAGGCGATGGTCGGCATCAACGTCGATGACATCCCTGTCTCGCACCGCCTTTCTGACCGCGGCTGGTGACCCAGCACCACTGATCACGATCCAATAGGAGAGGGCATCATGGCCACCATCGAGGAAGTCCTGGATGTCGAGCAGATCGAGAAGGACATCTTTCGCGGCGAGCCCGTGGAGACCCTGCTGCACCGGACCTTCGGTGGCCAGGTTGCCTGCCAGTCGCTGATCGCGGCGGTGCGCACGGTGGACCCCGCGTTCACGGTGCACTCGATGCATGCCTACTTCCTGCGCCCGGGCAAGCCGAAGATGCCCACGGTGTACCTCGTGGACCGGATTCGCGAGGGACGCTCGTTCTGCACCCGGCGCATCCAGGCCGTGCAGGATGGCGAGGCGATCTTTGTCATGTCGGCGTCCTTCCACGTCGGTGATCCCGGCATCGAGCACAGCGATGTGGTGCCGCCGGTGCCCAACGCGGAGGACCTGCCCGATCCCGCGGACGTGCCGGAGCTGAAGGACCGCTGGGAGCTCCGGGAGTGGTCCAACTGGGACCTGCGGATCGTGCCGCCGGACCAGACCGAGCTGCACCCGAGGCTCGCGTCGCAGCAGCGGGTGTGGATGCGCTACCGGGGCAAGATCGCGGACGACCCCACGGCGCATGTCTGCGCGCTCGCCTACATGAGCGACATGCTGCTGCTCGGCTCGTCGCTGGGGCCGCACCCCAAGGAGCGCTCGCGGGTGCAGCTCGCCTCGCTGGACCACGCCATGTGGTTCATGCAGCCATTCCGGGCCGATCAGTGGCTCCTCTATGACCAGACGTCGCCGTATGCCGGCCACGGGCGCGCCCTGACGCAAGGGCGCATCTGGGACGCGGAAGGCAGGCTCGTGGCCGCCGTGGTCCAGGAGGGCCTGACCAGGCTGCCGCGGGACTGACTACCTGGCTGACCGCTGTTTCGACATTCGCCGGGCAACGACCTACTCTGTCGCGAGTGGAATCCCGACTCGTCATAGGTGTCCTGTCGCTGCAGGGCGATGTCCGCGAGCACATGCATGCGCTCGAAGCGGTGGGGGCGGAGCCAGTGCGGGTGCGACGCGCGACGGAGATCGATAGCGTTGATGGACTGGTCATCCCCGGCGGCGAGTCGACGACGATGAGCCGCCTGCTCACCGTGTTCGACCTGTTCGATCCGTTGCGCGCGGCGCTGGCCGAGGGGCTTCCCGCGTATGGCTCCTGCGCCGGGATGATCATGCTGGCCTCGACCGTTCTCGACACGCGCCCGGACGCGGTGAGCCTGGGGGCGATCGATATCACGGTTCGCCGCAATGCCTTTGGCCGCCAGGTGGATTCCTTCGAGGAGGACCTGGCAATGAACGGCATCGAGGGTGAGCCATTGCGGGCGGTGTTCATCCGGGCCCCGTGGGTCGAGGAGTGCGGTCCCGGCGTGGAGGTGCTCGCCACCGTGCAGACCGGACCGGCCGCGGGACGGGTGGTCGCGGTCCGCCAGGGGCCGGTGATGGCCACCTCGTTCCATCCGGAGGTGACGGGTGACCGTCGCGTGCATGGCTTGTTCGTCGACAGCGTGCGGAACAATGCGGGTCGGCCGGGGTAACATTCCCCACGCCAGCCAAGTCCTCGCAGTGAACGATCGGTGACGTCGGAAGGAACCGGACCTTATGAGCGGCCACTCCAAATGGGCCACCACCAAGCACAAGAAGGCGGCCATCGACGCCAAGCGCGGCAAGCTCTTCGCCAAGCTGGTCAAGAACGTCGAGGTCGCGGCTCGCACCGGCGGTGGTGATCCTACGGGCAATCCCACGCTCTACGACGCCATCCAGAAGGCGAAGAAGGCCTCGGTGCCCAACGACAACATCGAGCGGGCGCGCAAGCGCGGTTCCGGCGAGGAGGCCGGCGGCGCGGACTGGCAGACCATCATGTACGAGGGCTATGGGCCCAATGGCGTGGCGCTGCTCATCGAGTGCCTCACCGACAATCGCAACCGCGCCGCGGGCGAGGTTCGCACCGCGATGAGCCGCAACGGCGGCAACATGGCCGACGCCGGCTCGGTGGCCTACATGTTCTCCCGCAAGGGCGTGGTCGTGCTGGAGAAGCACGGCCTCTCGGAGGACGACATCCTGCTCGCGGTGCTCGAGGCGGGCGCTGAGGAGGTCAACGATCTCGGCGAGAGCTTCGAGATCGTCTCCGAGCCCACCGACCTCGTGGCGGTCCGCACCGCGCTCGTCGAGGCCGGGATCGACTACGACTCGGCCGAGCCGAGCTTCCAGCCCTCGATGAGCGTGGCCGTCGATGCCGACGCTGCCCGCAAGGTGCTGCGGCTCATCGATGCCCTCGAGGATTGCGATGACGTGCAGAACGTCTACTCGAACATCGACATCTCCGACGAGGTCCTTGCCCAGCTCGACGAATGACGATTCAGCTCGATCGGTCGCCGCGACTCGCCCGCCGCTCGCGGACGACCCGAGCGAGCGATATCCACTACACTATCGAACAACTGTTCGCATGGGGTGGAGGTGCGCGTGAGGGTAATGGGCGTTGACCCGGGGCTCACCCGGTGCGGGCTCGGCATCGTTGATTCGGGATCGGGACGCAGTGTCATTGCGATCGCGGTCGATGTGGTCCGCACGCCTCCCGACCTCGAGCTGTCCGCGCGCCTGCTGCGCATCGCCACCGTGGCGGAGGAATGGATGGACAAGCACCGCCCCGATGTCGTTGCCATCGAGCGGGTGTTCTCGCAGCAGAACGTCCGCTCGGTGATGGGCACCGCGCAGGCCGGCGGGGTGGTCGCGCTCGCGGCCGCGAGGCGGGGCATTCCCGTTTCGTTCCACACCCCGAGCCAGGTCAAGTCCGCGGTGACCGGTGATGGTTCCGCGGGGAAGGAGCAGGTCACCGCGATGGTGACGCGCATTCTCAAGATGGCCGAGGCGCCTCGTCCAGCGGACGCCGCCGATGCGCTCGCGCTCGCGATCTGCCACTGCTGGCGTGCCCCGATGCTCGATCGCATGGCCGAGGCCGAGGCGGCCGCGCAGGCCGCGCGGCGCAAGTACACGGCGCGGCTCGCGGCGGTCCGGCGCGCCCAGGCGGCCGATGCCCGGAAGGCGGCGGCAGGGAAAGCGGCGGCAGGGAAAGCGGCGGCCGCAAGAGCGGAATCGCGGGGCCCGGCGAGCAGGAACGCACAGGATGATCGCGGCACGGGCCGCCACTCGATCGGGGGACAGGCATCATGATCGCAGCAGTGCGCGGACCAGTCCTGCACATCGGCCTGGACCACGCCGTCGTCGAGGCCGGGGGCGTGGGCTACAAGGTCCATGCGACGCCCGGCACTCTGGCTGGCTTGCACCGGGGCACCGAGGCGCTCCTGCTCACCACCATGGTGGTGCGGGAGGACTCGATGACCCTCTACGGGTTCTCGGAGGATGATTCGCGCGAGCTCTTCGCGATCCTGCAAACCGTGACAGGCGTGGGCCCGCGGCTCGCCATGGCGGTGCTGGCGGTCCTGGAGCCGAGCGCGCTGCGGCTCGCGCTGGCCAACGGTGACGCCAAGGCGCTGATGCGAGTGCCCGGGGTGGGCAAGCGCGTCGCCGATCGCCTCATCGTTGACCTGCGCGACAAGGTCGGAGTGGTCGAGGGCATGCCCGGGGATGCTGGCGGTGGGCTCAATGGCAGCGCCCCGGCAACGACGATTGCCGACACCGTCGTCGAGGCGCTCACCGGCCTTGGCTTCACTGCGGGGCAGGCCGAGCAGGCCACTGCCGTGGCGCTGGAGGCCGAGCCTGCCGCGACCTCGTCGGTGTTGCTGCGCTCCGCTCTCGCTAGCCTGGGTGGGCCGCGATGACAGACCGGGACCAATCCATGCCGCCCATGTCACCGAGCCTCGTCGACGGCGACGGTGACATCGAGGTCAGCCTTCGGCCCAAGAACCTCTACGACTTCATTGGACAGCCGCGCGTTCGCGAGCAGCTCGAGCTCGTCCTCTCGGGCGCCAAGCAGCGCGGCGCTGCTCCCGACCACATCCTGCTCTCCGGGCCGCCCGGGCTCGGCAAGACCAGCCTCGCGATGATCATCGCGGCCGAGATGGGCACGTCGCTGCGGCTGACCTCGGGGCCAGCGCTGGAGCGGGCCGGCGACCTCGCCGCGATGCTCAGCAATCTCGTCGAGGGCGATGTCCTGTTCATCGATGAGATCCATCGGATCTCCCGGCCCGCGGAGGAAATGCTGTACCTCGCCATGGAGGACTTCCGCGTGGATGTCGTCGTCGGCAAGGGCCCCGGAGCCACCTCCATCCCGCTCGAGGTGTCGCCCTTCACCTTGGTCGGCGCGACGACACGCTCCGGCGCCCTGACTGGTCCGTTGCGCGATCGCTTCGGGTTCACCGCGCACATGGACTTCTACGAGCCCGGGGAGCTGCAGCGAATCCTGATGCGCTCCGCGCGCATCCTCGGCGTGGAGCTCGAGAATGACGCGAGCCACGAGATCGCCCGGCGGTCCCGCGGTACGCCACGCATCGCCAACCGGCTGCTGCGCCGCGTGCGTGACTACGCGGAGGTCCGCTCCGATGGCATCGTCACCATGGATATCGCGCGCGCTGCCCTGCGTGTCTATGACGTCGATCAGCTCGGGCTCGACCGGCTCGACCGGGCCGTGCTGCAATCGCTCGTCCGGAGCTTCAACGGTGGTCCTGTCGGTGCGGCCACGCTGGCGGTGGCCGTGGGCGAGGAGCCGGCCACCGTGGAGGAGGTGTGCGAGCCCTACCTGGTGCGGGCCGGCATGCTGGCCCGCACGCCACGCGGGCGAATCGCCACCGCGGCGGCGTGGGAGCACCTGGGCCTCGTGCCGCCGGCGGATACCGTGGCGAGCGGCATCACGGTCCGCGCGCGCGAGCCCCACGACGACGAATAGCACGGCCCCGGCCGGTCCGGATCGCCCGCTGGCCGGGCGGTGGCGGCGCGGGCAACTCGGCAAGCCGAGCCAGGGATGGCACACTGGTGTACCGGTCGGCATTCCGTTGCCGGCTCGCCCCACACGCGCACATCGAACAACGAGGAATCACGCCCCGATGGAACTGCTCCTGCCGCTGCTCATCCTGCTCCTGCTCGTACCAATGTTCCTGTCGGTGCGGCGCCAGAAGAAAGAAATGGACCGCCAAGCGGCACTTCAGGACTCGCTCTCCGTCGGTGATCGCATCATGACCACTTCTGGGCTGTACGCCACGATCCTCGCGGTCGAGGACACCACCGTGGAGCGCGAGATCGCTCCCGGCGTGGTCGCCACCTGGATGCGCCTGGCCATCCGCGATGTGGTCCGCGAGGACACCGAGGAGGAGGGCGGCGAGTTCCGGGACCACGACAACGGCGGCGCGGAGGCGCACGGCCGCGATAGCGGAGTCCAGTAGAGTCAGCCCTCGTGACTGGCTGTCGGGCCAGTTGTCGTCAAGGAGATCGTCTCGTGGCATCAACCAGTCGGCGGAAGTATCCGCTGCGGGCACTCAGCTTCGTGCTCATGCTCGTCGTCCTGTGCTTCACCCTCGTAATGTTCACCGGGGACCGCGGCAACACGCCGCGCCTCGGTGTCGACCTCCAGGGCGGCACGCGAGTCGTGCTCTCCGCGATCACGCCGGATGGCTCGAGCCCCAGCCCTGACGCCCTCGAGCAGGCCCAGGAGATCATCGCCACCCGCATCAACGGACTTGGCGTCGCCGGCTCCGAGGTCCTCATCGACGGCGAGACCCTCGTCATCACCGTGCCGGGCCAGGACGGTGCCCAAGCGCGCACGCTCGGCCAGACTGCCCGGATGTACGTCCGGCCCGTCCTGAACGCGCAACCAGCCCCCAATGCCGAGCAGAGCAGCCCTGACGAGGGCACCGCCACGGAGGACGAGCCCCGTGCCACTCTGCCCGGAGACGCGGACGAGGCCGCCGCGCTGATCGAGGAGGCCCGCGGCACCAGGCAGTCCGAGGACCCCGAGACGCAGGCAGCGACGCTGGCCGAGCACGAGTGCAGCCCGCTCGACCCCCTCGCTGGCAACGACCTGCCCGACAAGCCGCTGATCACGTGCAGCAACGACGGCCAGGTCGTCTACCTGCTCGGGCCCGTGCTCATCGAGGGCGAGGCGATCGACAGCGGTAGCGTCAGCGGCGGCTACAACCAGCAGCAGGCGCGATGGGAAGTGTCGTTCCGCTTCCAGGGACAGGCCAGCGATGACTGGGCGGCCTTCACCCGCCAGAGCGTCGGCCAGCAAGCGGCGTTCGTGCTCGATACCGCCGTCGTGAGCGCTCCCGTCATCCGCGATCCAACGCCAGCAGGCAGTGCCACCTCGATCTCAGGAAACTTCACCGAGGAAGAGGTCCGCGACCTCGCGAACCAGCTGCGCTACGGCGCGCTTCCCCTGTCCTTCGAGGCATCGCAGGCCCAGACGGTCTCGGCCACGCTCGGGCTCGCCTCGCTCGAGGCCGGGCTCATCGCGGGCGCGATCGGGCTGCTCGCGGTCCTTCTCTACGCGCTCGCGTACTACCGGCTGCTCGGCGTCATCGCGGGCCTGTCCCTGGCCATCGCGGTCGGGCTGGTCTATGGGGTGCTCGTGCTGCTTGGCCGGTACATCAACTTCACGCTGGACCTCGCGGCCATCGCCGGGTTCATCATCGGCATCGGCATGACCGCTGACTCGTTCATCGTCTACTTCGAGCGCATCAAGGATGAGATGCGCGAGGGGCGCAGCTTCCGCAGCGCGGTCGAGCGGGGCTGGCAACGTGCCCGGCGGACCATCATGACCGGCAACGCGGTCAGCTTCCTGGCCGCAGCGATCCTCTACTTGCTCGCGGTCGGGCAGGTCAAGGGCTTCGCGTTCGCGCTCGGCCTCACCACGGTGCTCGACCTCTTCGTGGTGTTCCTGTTCACCTATCCCATGCTCAGCCTCGCGATCCGATCGCGGATATTGTCGAACCCGCGGCTCAACGGCCTCGGCGCGATCACCGATGTCGCCCGCGAGCGCGCCCAGCAGGAGCAGGCCCGGGCCGGATCCCGCACGAACGTGGAAGGTGCCACAGCATGACAACCTCGCAGGCCACCAGTGAGCAGGCGCCCCGGCATGGCTTTTTCCACCGCCTCTACACGGGCACCGGCGCCTTCGAGATCGTGGCGCGCCGCAAGATGTTCTTCCTCGTCGCGCTCGGCCTGATCCTCATCTCCGTCGCGGGCATCGGCATCCGTGGGTTCACCTTCGGGATCGACTTCGCTGGCGGCACCCGCGTCGAGAGGCCCGCGGGCGACGTCTCGGTGCAACAGGCCGAGGACGTGTTCACCGACGCGATCGGCGTGGCGCCCACGACGACGCAGATCGTCGGTACCGGTGCCACCGCATCGATCCAGATCCGTTCCGAGACCCTCGACGAGCCGCAGATCCAGGCGGTGCAGCGCGCCCTGTTCGAGGCGTTCGAGCCCCGGGGGACCGATGGCCAGGCGGACATCAACGCGATCAGCATCGCGAAGGTGAGCGAGACGTGGGGCGGGCAGGTCACCGAGAAGGCTCTCCTCGCGCTGATCGTGTTCCTCGTCCTCGTGTGCGTCTACATCTCGCTGCGGTTCGAGTGGCACATGGCGCTCGCGGCGATCGCCGCGGTGATCCTCGACCTCACGGTCACCGCCGGGGTGTATGCCATCGTGGGATTCGAGGTCAGCCCCGCCACGATCATCGGGTTGCTCACGATCCTTGGCTACTCCCTCTACGACACGGTTGTTGTGTTCGACAAGGTGCAGGAGAACACGAGCGGGGTCACGAGCAGCCTCCGGCGAACGTATGCCGAGCAAGCCAATCTCGGCGTGAACCAGACCTTGATGCGCTCGTTCAACACCTCGCTGATCAGCGTTCTCCCCATCGCCTCGCTGATGATCGTGGCGGTGTGGATGCTCGGCGTGGGAACGCTCAAGGATCTCGCCCTCGTGCAGCTCGTCGGCATCGTCATCGGCACCTACTCGTCCATCTTCTTCGCCACCCCGTTGCTCGTCACGCTCAAGGAACGTACTCCCGAGATCAAGGAGCACACCGCGGCGGTGGCCGCGCGCCGGGCGGGCCCAGCGGCCACGGCAACAGCCACTGCCCCGGCTGGCGCGGCCTCCGCCGCGGCTGCAGGAGGGGCGGAGGACTCCGATGCGGCACAGCCACCCCGAAGGCGCGGATCCGCGCCGGCCCCCGGCGCGCGCCCCACGGGCAAGCGCCGCCGGTGAACCACGTCCGGGAAGGAATCCGGCAATGATCCAAGGCATCCGAACCGCTCGAGCCGGGGCAGGACCCGCTCGCCGACGGGCAGCGGCGGTGGTATCGGTCGCGACAGCAGCAATCATCCCGCTCAGCGCCTGCGCGACCGTCGATACGCTCGACGAGTACACCCTCGGGTACGCCATCGACGCCCCGATCACCACCTACAACGCCAACACGGTCGACGGCGCGTACTCCGCGGCGCCGGCCGTGCTCGGCCGGGTGCTCACGGGCCTGAGCTATATCGGGCCCGAGGGCACCGCCGTGTTCGACCGCGACCTCGGCACCATCACGCCCGTGCCGGGCAGCCCCGAAGCCTTCGACGTCACGCTCGATGCTGATGCTGTCTTCTCCGACGGAATTCCCATCACCTGCAACGACCTCGTCCTCGCGTGGGCGGCGGGCAGCGGCCGGTTCACCGGGCCCGGCCCCGATGGCGGCGATCCCGAGCCGCTGTTCGACGCCGCCACCGACTGGGGCTTTGCCGACATCGAGGCCATTGACTGCGAGCCAGGCTCGAAGAGCGCGCAGGTCCGGTTCCGCGAGGGCCGGGTGGTCACCGACTGGGCGGAGATCTTTGCCGCCACGACGATCATGCCGTCGCACGTCGTGGCCCGCGAGGCCCGCGTCCCCGACCTGGTCGGGGCGGTCGCGCGAGGCGATATCGAGGCGTTGGCACGCATCGCCGAGTTCTGGAACACCGGCTGGGATCTCGAGCCCGGCGAGATCGACCTCACGCTCTACCCATCCTCGGGCCCCTACCGCATCGAGTCTTTCACCGAGGACGGCGGGCTGCTGCTGGTGCGCAATGATCGATGGTGGGGCGACCCCCCGCGGACCCCGCGCATCGTGGTGTGGCCCGGGATGGATACGCGCGAGATCGTGGCGCGCGGCGAGGCGCAGATCGTGGAGGCAGGCGCGGGCTCGGTGCCCGGACTCGACCTCGCGGGCTACGACGCGCGCACCGTGGCCTCGCGCAACACCGAGCAGTTGGTCTTCAACACCCGCGGCGTGTTCGGCAACGTCGATGCGCGCCGCGCCTTCACTGGCTGCGTGCCCCGGCAGCGCGTCGCCGACGATGCCATCAACAGCCAGTTCGGGGACTCCCCGCCCCAGCCTGGCGTGGTCAGCTCCCGCATCATGCAGCCCGGCCATCCGGCGTATGGCTACGTCGCGGGCCCGGCCCAGCAAATCTTCCTCCAGCCTGACCTCGAGCTCGCTCGCAACTTCCCGCAGTCCGACGACATGCGGGTGCGGATCGGCTACCGGGGCCCGGACCAGCGGCGCGAGGAAACCGTCTCGTTCATCGCCCGAAGCTGCCAGGAAGCGGGCATCATCGTCCAGAACGTCAGTTCCCGCGACTTCGATCCGGCGCGCGCCATGGAAGCCGGCGAGGTCGACATCGTCCTCGGCGGTGTCGGCGGCGTGCAGTCCAGCGGCGGGCTCGCCTCGGAGGCCACCCGCCTCGGTGCGCTGCACTCGCGCAACGGCCGCAACATCGGCGCGTTCTCCCAGGACCGGATTGACATCCTCGTCGCTGAGCTGGCCGCGATCAGCAATCCTGACGCGCGCTACGTGCGCTTCGCCGAGGCGGAGAGCATCCTCTGGAGCGAGCTGCCCTCCGTGCCGCTCGCGGTGCAGCCACGCACCGTGGCCCACGCCGAGTCCATCCTGGGCGTGGTGCCCAACCCATCGCGGGCCGGAGTGGGCTGGAACATGGACAAGTGGGTGCGCGGCTGATGGGCAGCAGCCTCGCTGCGCTCATCGCTTCCCTGACCCGAACGGTGCCGGACTTCCCGGCCCCGGGCGTGCAGTTCGCTGACCTGAGCCCGCTCTTCGCGGACGGGCATGGGCTGCGGTCGGTCATCGCCGGGCTCGCGGAGGCCAGTCCGCCCGCCGCGAGCGTTGACCTGGTCGCTGGAATCGATTCGCGCGGTTTCCTGCTCGGGGCGGGCGTGGCCCTGCACCTCGGGACCGGGATGCTCGTGGTGCGCAAGCAGGGCAAGCTGCCCCCGCCGGTGCACGCGCGCAGCTACGCCCTTGAGTACGGCGAGGCCGTCCTCGAGATCCCTGCCGAAGGCATCGAGCTCGCGGGGCGCCGGGTGCTCATCATCGATGACGTGCTTGCTACCGGTGGAACACTCGTCGCGGCGAAAGCGTTGCTCGAGGAAGCCGGGGCCGAGGTGGTCGGCGCGGCGGTGGTGCTCGAGCTCGCTGGCCTCGCGGGACGCGCCAAGCTCGGAACCACCCCTCTGGCCGCGCTCATCACGCAGTGAGCGCTACAGTTGCGGTGAGGCGGCTTCGGTTCGGATAGGAGGTGGTCGCGTGAGCCACGACGCGCAAGCCCCGCATGAGGCAGGCACCACCCCGACGGGTGCGGGCGAGGATGTGCCACGCCCCCTCGCCTCCATGGTCAACGCGCCGGGATCAGCATCCCGGCGGGTCCGTGCCCGGCTCGCCCGCAGGATGACCGCGGGCCGCAGCGCCTCGGTGAAGCCCGTGCTCGAGCCGCTCGTCGCGATCCACCGTGACTTCTATCCCAAGGCCCCGCTCGTCACGCTGCAGCGCGCGTACGACGTCGCCGAGGAGCGCCACGCCGAGCAGATCCGCAAGTCCGGCGACCCCTACATCACTCATCCGCTGGCTGTCGCGACGATCCTCGCCGAGCTAGGCATGGATACCACCACGCTCATCGCGGCGTTGCTGCATGACACTGTCGAGGACACCAGCTACAGCCTCGAGCAATTGACCGAGGAGTTCGGCGACGAGGTCGCGCACCTCGTCGACGGCGTGACCAAGCTCGATAAGGTCGTGCTGGGCACCGCCGCGGAGGCCGAGACGATCCGCAAGATGATCATCGCGATGGCGCGCGATCCGCGGGTGCTCGTCATCAAGGTGGCGGACCGCCTGCACAACATGCGGACGATGCGGTTCCTGCCCCCGGAGAAGCAGGCGAGCAAGGCACGCGAGACCCTCGAGGTGATCGCGCCGCTCGCGCACCGCCTCGGCATGGCCACCGTCAAGTGGGAGCTCGAGGACCTCGCGTTCGCGATCCTGCATCCCAAGAGGTATGACGAGATCGTCCGTCTCGTGGCCAACCGGGCCCCGTCGCGCGACATCTACCTCGACAAGGTGCGGTCGCAGATCAAGGCGGCGCTCGAGGCCGCGAAGCTCAACGCCGTCGTGGAGGGCCGCCCCAAGCACTACTGGTCGATCTATCAGAAGATGATCGTCAAGGGCAAGGACTTCGACGAGATCCATGACCTCGTGGGCATGCGCATCCTGTGCGATCATGTGCGCGAGTGCTATGCCGCGATCGGTGTGGTGCATTCGCTGTGGCAGCCGATGGCTGGCCGGTTCAAGGACTACATCGCCCAGCCCCGCTACGGGGTGTACCAGTCGCTGCACACCACGGTCGTGGGGCCGGAGGGGAAGCCGCTCGAGGTGCAGATCCGCACCCACGACATGCACCAGAACGCCGAGTACGGCATCGCCGCGCACTGGCGGTACAAGGAGACCCGCGGCAAGCACCATTCGGACAGCTCCGAGGTCGACGAGATCGCGTGGATGCGGCAGTTGCTCGACTGGCAGCGCGAGGCCGCGGATCCTGGCGAGTTCCTCGAGTCGCTGCGCTATGACCTCGCGCGCAAGGAGATCTTCGTCTTCACGCCCAAGGGAGACGTGCTGACCCTGCCCGCGGAATCCACTCCGGTTGATTTCGCCTACGCCGTGCATACCGAGGTGGGCCACCGGTGCATCGGCGCGCGCGTCAATGGCCGCCTCGTGCCGCTCGAGCGGACCCTCGAGAATGGCGAGGTCGTGGAGATCTTCACCTCCAAGGACGAGGGATCGGGGCCGAGCCGCGACTGGCAGAAGTTCGTGGTGTCGCCGCGCGCCAAGACGAAGATCCGGCAATGGTTCGCCAAGGAGCGCCGCGAGGAAGCCCTCGAGACGGGCAAGGACGCGATCGCGAAAGAGGTGCGGCGCACTGGCCTGCCCCTGCAGCGGATCCTCAGCGGTGATCTGATGACCGCGACGGCGCGGGAACTGCGCTACCAGGATGTCGATGCGCTCTACACGGCGGTGGGGGAGCACCATGTCTCCGCCCAGCATGTGGTGCAGCGCCTTGTCGCGCAGTTCGGTGGCGTGGAGGATGCCGAGGAGGAGCTCGCCGAGCGCGCGACGCCGTCGAGCACGCCGCGGAGCAGCCGTCGCTCGGCGAGCGACGTGGGCGTCGAGGTGCCGGGCGTCTCGGGGGTGCTCGTCAAGCTCGCCAAGTGCTGCACGCCCGTGCCCGGCGATGAGATCCTCGGTTTCGTGACTCGCGGCGGGGGCGTCAGCGTCCACCGCACCGACTGCACCAATGCTGACTCCCTGCGGGCGCAGGCGGAGCGCCTGATCGATGTGCAGTGGGCGCCGTCCCCGCACTCGATGTTCCTCGTGGCCATCCAGATCGAGGCGCTCGACCGGCATCGCTTGCTATCGGATGTGACCAAGGCGCTCGCCGACGAGAAAGTGAACATCCTGTCGGCGTCGGTGGCGACCTCGGGCGACCGGGTGGCGATCAGCCGGTTCACCTTTGAGATGGGCGATCCGAAGCACCTCGGGCATGTGCTGAACGTGGTGCGCAATGTCGAGGGCGTCTACGACGTGTACCGGATGACCTCAGCGGTCTAGCTCGACGCCGATGATCTGCACGGGCCTGCTGGGCGCTCCGCTGTGGCCAGAGATCGGGCCGGCCTCGGCGATCGCATCAAGCACCCACATCGCGTCCGCGTCGACCGTGCCGATGATGGTGTAGGTCGGGGGCAGCGGGGAGTCATCGAAGACGACGAAGAAGCGGCTGCCGCTATTGCCGCCCGACATGGTCTCCATGGCAACGGTGCCGCGCGGGTAGGTCGTCTGGGTGCCGCTGCGTCGCTCGCCATCGAGGGTCACCTGATCAGCGGGGAACTCCGCGGGTGTGCCGTAGCCTGGTCCTCCGGTGCCGGTGCCGCTCGGATCTCCGCATTGCAGGGTATAGACCCCGCGCGTGGTGATGCGGTGGCACACCGAGCTGGTGTAGAAGCCTTGCTCGGCGAGGCTGATGAAGCTATTGACCGTGCAGGGCGACAGCGATCGGTCCAGCGAGATGGGCACCATTCCGCGCCGGAGCTCGAGGCGCACGGTGGCGGCGCCCTCGGCGGGCACATCTCGCGCCGGTGGCAGGGAGACAGGCCGGGCGGGGTTGCCTGATCGCGGGTACTCGCAGCTCACTGCTGGCGGCATGGGATCGGCGCGGGGCAGGGTCACGTCGAGCGGTGGAGCGTTGGTGACCATCACCGAAGCCGGCGCGGAGGCCACGGTAGCGGCCTCCGCGCCGACGGGTGCATCAGCAACAAGGGCAGCCGACGGTGCGGATTCCGTGGCAAGGGAGCACCCAGCGAGGACCACGCTGATGCTCGCGCACAGCCCGGTCCCGCCCAGGATTCGAGCCGTCGCTCTGCCCAATTGGCTATTCCTCCACCGTGACCGATGTGATTTCCGCGGGGATGCTCGGAGCCCCGTCGCCGGGGCCGCTCCCAGGGTTCCCGTCGACGCCTGCTTGCGCAATGGCGTCGATCACAGAGAGGCCTGCATCATCGATCTGGCCGAGGATGCTGTAGGCCGGCGCCAGCGGGGAATCATCATAGACCAGGAAGAACTGGCTGCCATTGGTGCCAGGCCCGGCATTGGCCATCGCGATCGTGCCGCGCGGGTAGATCGTGCCACCGGGCGGCTGCTCCTGGAACTGATCGGCCGGGAACTCATCGGCGAATGCGTAGCCGGGCCCGCCGCCGCCAGTGGCCGAAGGATCGCCGCACTGGAGCACGAAGATGCCCGCGGTGGTCAGGCGGTGGCAGCTCGTGCCGTCGAAGTAGCCCTGCTCGGCGAGGCTGGCGAAGCTATTGATCGCGCACGGGGACTTCGCGCGGTCGAGCGACAGGCCGACCGGCTCGCCGTTGAGGTTGATCGTGGCAGGGACTGTCCCCTCGGCGGGGATGCCCGTCTCGGCGGGACGCTCGGCCTCCTTGGCGGCAGGCCGGCCACTCTCGGGGTAGGCGCAGTCAACGGTGGCGGGCAGTGCCTCGGCACGTCCATCCGGCAACGCCTCGGGCTCGGGCATCTCCTGCGGCTCGTCGAAGAACTCGTCGAACATCTCGTCGCCCTGGTCCTCCGCGGCGACGGAATCGCCGGGATCGCCGGAATCGCCGCCGCTCGCGAGCGTGTACACGCCGAACGTGGCACCGGCGAGGGCCACCACGCCCACGACGGCACCCGCGCCGATCAGCGCTTTCTTGCGGCGCTCCTGCTTCCGGCGCTCGGTGATGGTCTGCTCGAGCGTGGTCCTCGCGGCCTCGCGCCGCTCCTGGTTCGACGCCACCGCGGTCGACCCTCCTTGAATTGATTTCGGTTTACCGCCTGACAGGCTAGCCGCATACCCTGAGAAGTACAGTGATTGGTTGCTGAGGGCCTCCTGTGTTGCGAGGTGCTGGCAGGCCGATCGCCAGGACGTGCCGCACGGGCATGCCGCAACAACGATGCAGGACGAGGACCGGGAGAGTAAACGCGTGCGAGTAATGGGTTTCCCCGCCGGGATGTTCCAGACCAACTGCTACGTCATCGCCCGCGATGGCGAGCGCAATTGCGTGGTGATCGATCCGGGCCAGGACGCGCTGCCCGCGCTGCGCAGCGTTTTCGAGGAGCACGAGCTGGCGCCGGTCGCGGTCGTGCTCACCCACGGCCACCTCGACCACATGTGGTCGGCGCAGCCCCTGTGCGATGAGCATGGCATCCCGGCCTTCATCCATGCCGAGGACCGCGGGATGCTCAGCGACCCAGCATCGGGCATCGGCCCCCAGCTCAGCGGATTCATCCAGGGCATGGAGTTCATCGAGCCGGGCACGGTGAAGGACATCCAGGATGGTGACGTGATCGAGCTAGCGGGCATCGAGCTCCGGTTCGCGCACGCCCCGGGCCACACCAAGGGGTCGGTGATCGCGCGCACCCAGGTGGACACCGACGCGGGCCCGCGTGACATAGTGTTCAGCGGCGATACGCTGTTCGCCGGGGGGATCGGACGGTCCGATCTGCCGGGCGGGGACGCGGACCAGTTGCTCCGCTCGATCAGGGAGACGCTGCTCGTGCTCGACGACGGCACCACGGTGCTGCCCGGGCATGGCGGAGCCACCACGATCGGGCATGAGCGGGCCACCAATCCGTTCCTTCGCTAGTCCCGGCGCGCGCGGCGAGCCGCGGAGCCGGCCACCCGCTCCCGGCTACGCTTCCCACAGTGACAGCTCGACGTGACAGCTCGACACAGCCAGAAAGCCAAGACACCTGACCGTGAGTACCAGATTCTCGGCCCCCAAGGGCGTCCCTGACTATGTGCCGCCCCAGTCGGCGCAGTTCGTTGCCGTGCGCGATGCGCTCCTGCGGGCTGCCTCGCTGGCCGGCTACGGGCACATCGAGCTGCCCCTCTTCGAGGACACCGCCCTGTTCGCCCGTGGCGTCGGTGAATCCACCGATGTGGTGACGAAGGAGATGTACACCTTCGCTGATCGGGGCGGGCGCTCGGTGACCTTGCGTCCCGAGGGCACCGCCGGGGTGATGCGCGCGGTCATCGAGCATGGTCTCGACCGCGGCGCGTTGCCGGTCAAGCTGCGGTACTCCGGGCCGTTCTTCCGGTACGAGAGGCCCCAGGCCGGGCGCTACCGCCAGCTCCAGCAGGTGGGCGTCGAGGCGATCGGCATCGATGACCCCGCCCTCGACGCCGAGGTCATCGCCATCGCGGACGCGGGCTTCCGCAGCCTCGGGCTGACTGGCTTCCGGCTCGACATCACCTCGCTCGGCGATGACACCTGCCGGCCGCAGTACCGGGAGGTCCTGCAGGAGTTCCTGCTCGGGCTCGATCTCGACGACGAGACCCGCGAGCGGGCCCGGGTCAACCCCCTCCGCGTGCTTGACGACAAGCGCCCCCATATCAAGGAGTTGACCGCCGGCGCGCCCCTGATGCTCGACCATCTCTCCGGCAGCGCCAAGGCCCACTTCGATGAGGTGCTCGGCCACCTCGACCGGCTGGGGGTGCCCTGCACCATCAACCCACGGCTCGTGCGCGGCCTCGACTACTACACCAAGACGACCTTCGAGTTCGTCCACGAGGGGCTCGGAGCCCAATCCGGGATCGGCGGCGGCGGCCGCTACGACGGTCTGATGGCCGAGCTGGGCGGGCAGCAGCTCTCCGGCATCGGCTTCGGGATCGGCGTCGACCGCACCGTGCTCGCCCTCGAGGCCGAGTCCGTCGCGGCGGCCCCGAGCGCGCGCTGCGAGGTCTTCGGGGTCCCGATGGGCCAGGCCGCGCGCGAGCGCATGGTCACGATCCTCGGCGACCTCCGCGCCGCTGGCATCCGGGCCGACATGGCTTACGGCGGGCGCGGGGTGAAGGGCGCGATGAAGGCAGCGGACAAGTCCGGCGCCCGGATCGCCCTCATGCTCGGCGACCGTGATCTCGCGGAGGGCACCATCGGCATCAAGGAGCTCGCCACGGGGGAGCAGCGTTCCGTTCCGCTCGGTGACATCGTTGCGGAAGCAGGGGGCACGCATGCCTGACGACTCGGTCCGCGGTCCTGGCGATCCGTCCGCGGGGGCACCGTCCGTCCCGCTCGATCTGGTGCGCCGCGAGATCGTGGTGCCCAAGCTGCGCCGCATCTCCCTGATCAGCATCGCCGTCGGTCTCCTCATCACGATGCTGGTATCGCTGTTCGCGCCGTTCTGGGCCGCGGTCCTCATCGGTGTCGTCATCGGCGGCCCGCCCGCGCTCGGCTCCCATCTCGCTGGGCGCCGGGCCTACTGGCTGGCCGGCCGAACGGTCAGCGCGCGGATGCTCGCCACCCGGACCGTTGATATCGGTGGGCTCACGCGCGCCGAGCTCGTCGTGCAGCCTGGCCGCTTCCGGCAGGTCCACCTCGCGCTCGCCGACCGCGACAACGCCATCTCGGTGCCGCTGGCCCTGTATGGGGCGGACCGGGGCGCCGAGCTCGACATCATGGGCATCCGGCGCCTCGCTGATGTGCTCGCCATGAGCGAGCTCATCAGCGCCGAGATCGTCTCGCGCGTGCTCGTCGAGCACCTGCGGGCCGAGGCGCGCGGCGCGGGCCTCACCGCGCGCCCCCTGTTCCGGGCCGTGACCCGGGCCGAGGAGACCGCGCCCTCCTCGCGCGTGGCGCTCTCGGAGGATGATCTCGCCCTGATCCTCGACGCCGAGTAGCTGCGCCGGCGCGGGCTAGCAAGCGCGGGCGCGGGGCGGAATTCCGACAACCGGGGATATCACGGCGCTCAGTGCGCGATGATCAAGAGCATGGGACGCACAGAGGCGCTCAGGCATGCGGTCTCCGACCGCAAGGATGCTGTGCTGCGCCGGTCCCTCGAGGTCGTCTCCGGGCCGGAGGGCCTGCTGGTGTCCGGGCCGGAGTCCGAGGTGCAGACCTACACCGAGCGCGTGATCAGCGAGGTGCCTGGGTCCGCGTCCGCGGAGGTCGTGCCGCTGCGGCTGCTGCCCGCGGTGCCTGGACCCCGCCAGCTGCGGCGCCGCAGCGGAGCGTTCCTCAAGGTTGCTCCCGGGGCCCGGGGCATCCTTGCCGCGCGCGGTGTCGTTCCCACCAGCGACGGCGTCTTCCGCAGCATGTTGCGCGGGGCGAACGCGATACGTGCTGCGCACCTGCACTGGATCACCTCCGCGATCAGCCCGCGCAGCATCATCAACGCGCACGCGACGTTCTCGGTGATGGCACTGCGCACGGCGGTGCGCGATACCGAGACCGCCATCGACCGTGTCGGTGGCACCGCCGACCGCGTGCTCGCCCTCGCCGAGGCCTCCCGCGTCGGTGACGTCGTCGGCCACCATCGCGCGCTCCGCAGGCTCGTGCGCACCCTCGATGACACTGGGGTGCTCACCTCGGCGGACTGGGCGGCGGTGGCGCCGATCGGACCGATGCTCGAGGTGACCGTGGAGCGCCTGCGCGCCCACGCGCGGCGCTCCCTCGAATCGATCCCTCCCGACGGGCCCGTGCCGGATAGGTCGCGCCTCATCGCGACCGCGATCGACGACAACCGTCTCGGGGAGACGCTGCAGCTCCTCCTCGTGGCCGAGGGATCGGTCTACATGTGGCAACAGCTGCGCACCGAGCGGGTCCGGCAGGCCGAGCCCGAGCACCTGCATTCGGTCGTCGCCTCCTCCCGCGAGCAGCTCAAGGAGCACAGCAACCGCGACCGAGACATCGTGCGCGCGCTGCGCGAGCAGCTCGCGAGCCTCGGCTCGGTGCGGGTGCGGGAGATCCACCGGCTTGGCGCGGCGCATCGCTTGCGCCGTTCCATCAGCCAGTTGCAGGACGATCTCGAGGAATTCACCGAATCCCGCGAGGGGCAGCTCGCGGGCTGGCTCGATGATGAGGACCCGGCGCTCGCCGCGGCGCTCAACGAGATGCGCAAGCGCGCGACCGGGGTGGGGCGCGCGGCACGAGGCAGGCTGGGCCAGGTGGGCACCCAGCTGCACTCGATAGCCCGCCCGCGGGACGACTAGGCGCGCCGGCCCAGCGCCCGGCCCCGACTAGTGGCCAGCTCCGAGGGGGCGCATGATGGTGCGCGTGCCCTCATTGGAGAGTTTGCGGCTGCCCGTAGTGGTGTGGGTGGCGGCACTGTCGGCATATGTGGTGGCGGTGCTCAACCGCACCTCGCTCGGCGTCGCTGGCCTCGACGCGACCGAGCGCTACGGGGCCACCGCGACGATGCTGTCGCTGTTCGTGGTCCTGCAGGTCGTGGTCTACGCGGCGATGCAGATCCCGTCGGGGCCGCTGCTTGATCGGTTCGGCTCGCGCGCGATGATCACGACGGGCCTGGTGATCATGGCGGGCGGCCAGGGCATGCTGGCGCTCAGCGAGGACCTGCGCTGGGCCATCGCGGCGCGCGTGCTGGTCGGACTCGGCGATGCGCTGGTTTTCATTGCCGCGATCCGGGTGATCCCGCGATGGTTCCCGGCGCGCCAGGTCCCGTTGCTTACGCAGTTGACGGGCATCCTCGGCCAATCGGGCCAGGTGTTGTCCGCGGTGCCGCTGGCGTGGCTGCTGCAGGGCCCGGGGTGGTCGGTGGCGTACGCCTCTGCCGCGGCGTTGTCGGTGCTCGCGGCGGCGGGGGTGCTGGCGGTGGTGCGGGATGATCCGCAGGGCAGGACGGTCACCCGGCGCTCTGGCTCGGTCGCGGCGGTACTGGCGGGCATCGGCGCGGTGTGGTCACGGCCGGGGACCCGGCAGGGCTTCTACAGCCACATGGGAACCGCGTTCTCCGGCAACGTGTTCGTGCTGCTGTGGGGCTTCCCGTTCCTCGTGGGGGCGCAGGGGCTCGATGCGGCGCGGGCGAGCGCCTTCCTGGTTCTGTTCGTGGTGGCGACGGTGGTGGTGGGGCCGTTCATAGGGGTGCTCACGGGCCGCTATCCGTGGCGGCGGGAGCTGATCGTGCTGGGGATCATCGCGCTCAACGCGGCGGCCTGGGCGATGATGCTGCTCGTGCCGTGGCCGACGCCGGGCTGGCTGATCGGGCTGCTGGTGGTGGCGCTGGCGACGGGCGGCCCGGGGTCGGTGATCGGGTTCGACCTGGCTCGCACGTCGAATCCCCCGGAGCAGCTCGGGCTTGCCCAGGGCATGGTCAACCAGGGCGGGTTCGTGGCGACGCTCGTGACGACGGGGCTCGTGGGGGTGGTGCTGACGGTGGCGGGCGGGTACAGCGCGGAGGCGTTCAGGCTCGCGTGGCTGGTGCAGGTCCCGGTCTGGGTGGTGGCAGTGGCTGGGGGCGTTGCCATGGGGCGCAAGGCTCGGACCGAGCCGGCCCAGCCCTAGCAGCCGCTAGCCGAGATCGGGGGCGGCAAAGGCGTCGCAGGCGCTGACCTGCCCGGTGCGGTACCCGGTGAGGAACCATTGCTGGCGCTGCGCGGAGGATCCGTGCGTCCAGGACTCAGGATTGACCTGCCCGGTGGTGGATTCCTGGATGCGGTCATCGCCGACGGCCTCGGCGGCCGAGAGCGCGTCGGCGATGTCCTGGTCGGACAGCGGCAGCAGGAAGGGCTCGCTCATGCCCGGCAGGGGAGTCTTGTCGGCGTAGTGCGCCCAGATGCCGCCATAGCAGTCTGCTTGCAGCTCGGCCCGCACGGCGCCGGACTCGGGGCCCCGGGGGTCCTCGCGGGACTTGCGCAGGTCGCCGAGGACGTTCTGGATATGGTGCCCGAACTCATGGGCGACGACGTACTGCTGGGCGAGGGGGCCGGTGGAGGCGCCGAACTGGCGGGCGAGCACGTCGAAGAAGTCCGTGTCGAAGTAGGTGGTGTAGTCGGCGGGGCAGTAGAAGGGGCCGACGGCGCTGGTGGCGTTGCCGCAGCCGGTGCTGGTGGCACCGGTGAACAGGTGCACCCCGGGCGGGGTGTAGGTGCCGGGGAGGAGCTCGGACCAGATGGCGTCGAGGGATTCCGCGGTGGCGCCGATGCGGCAGTTGATGTCCTCGTTGGCGGCCTCGCCGGTGGTGCAGTGCTCGATGCCGGGCCCGGCCCCGCTGCCGCCCGCGCCGCCGCTGCCGCTGGACAGGCCAGGCACCTGGCTGGGGTCGCCTCCGGCGAGCAGGACGATGGCGAGGATGACGAGCGCGCCGAGGCCGCCGCCGCCCGCCGCGATCTTCGTGCCGCGCCCCCGCCCGCCGCTGGTCATGCGGTTCGGGTTGGTGCGGGCGCTCGGGTTGAAGGTCATGCGCGCATTTTTCCACCTGCCGGGGCGGGCGCGCGCCAAATCGGTTTCCCGCGCGCGGACGCGGCACCGTAGGATCGACGAAGGCATGCGCGTGCTGTCCCTGGGCGGTCCCGCGCGTGCGTCGAGTTTTCGGTTCGGTTGTGCCCGTGAGGAAAGGATCCCCGTGCTTCGCACCCATTTGGCAGGTTCGCTCCGCGCCGAGCATGCCTCCCAGTCCGTGACGTTGTCCGGCTGGGTGGCTCGTCGGCGCGACCACGGTGGCGTGATCTTCATTGACTTCCGTGATGCGTCCGGCGTGTGCCAGGTGGTGTTCCGTGATGAGTCCGTGCTCGCGCAGGCGCACCGGCTGCGGGCGGAGTACTGCATCAGCGTCACCGGCGTGGTGGAGATGCGGCCGTCGGGCAACGCGAACTATGAGATCCCCACCGGCGAGATCGAGGTCAACGTCTCGGAGCTCGTGGTGCTCAACGAGAGCGCGGCGCTGCCGTTCCAGCTCGACGAGGCCAGCGTGGGCGAGGAGACGCGCCTGCGCTACCGCTACCTCGACCTGCGCCGCGAGGGCCCGGGCCATGCGTTGCGCCTGCGGTCGCATGTGAACGCGGCTGCGCGCTCGGTGCTCGCGCGGCACGAGTTCGTGGAGGTGGAGACGCCCACACTGACTCGCTCGACGCCCGAGGGCGCCCGCGACTTCCTTGTTCCCGCCCGCTTGCAGCCGGGCAGCTTCTATGCATTGCCGCAGTCTCCGCAGCTGTTCAAGCAGTTGCTGATGGTCGCGGGGGTGGAGCGCTACTACCAGATCGCCCGCTGCTATCGCGATGAGGACTTCCGCGCGGACCGGCAGCCCGAGTTCACGCAGCTCGACCTCGAGATGAGCTTCGTGCGCCAGGACGATGTGATCCTCCTCGCCGAGGAGATCCTGGCCGGGCTATGGAAGCTCATCGGCCACGACATCGAGACCCCCATCCCACGGATCACCTACCACGAGGCGATGCGCCGGTTCGGTACCGACAAGCCGGACATGCGGTTCGGGATCGAGCTCGTGGAGTGCGCCGAGTTCTTCAAGGACACCCCGTTCCGGGTCTTCCAGTCGCCCTATGTGGGCGCGGTGGTCATGCCGGGCGGGGCGAGCCAGCCGCGCCGCGAGCTCGATCGCTGGCAGGAGTGGGCGAAGCAGCGTGGCGCGAAGGGGCTCGCGTACGTCCTGATCGGCGACGACGGCACGCTCGGCGGCCCGGTGGCGAAGAACCTTTCCGACGCCGAGCGCGAGACGCTTGCCGCGCATGTCGGAGCGAAACCCGGTGATTGCGTGTTCTTCGCGGCGGGTGCGCCGAAGTCCTCGCGAGCATTGCTCGGTGCGGCCCGGGGCGAGATCGCCCGCCGCATCGGTGCCATCGACGAGGACGCCTGGGCGTTCGTGTGGGTCGTGGACGCGCCCATGTTCGAGCCCGCCGAGGAAGCAACGGCGAGCGGCGACGTGGCGCTGGGCAACAGCTCCTGGACGGCGGTGCACCACGCGTTCACCTCGCCCAAGCCGGAATGCCTCGACACCTTCGACACCGATCCCGGCTCGGCGCTGGCGTATGCCTATGACATCGTCTGCAACGGCCATGAGATCGGTGGCGGCAGCATTCGTATCCATCGTCGCGATGTGCAGGAGCGCGTGTTCTCGGTGATGGGCATCTCGCAGGAGGAGGCGCAGGAGAAGTTCGGCTTCCTGCTCGATGCGTTCGCGTTCGGTGCGCCTCCGCACGGTGGCATCGCCTTCGGCTGGGATCGCATCGTGTCGCTGCTCGCGCGCACCGATTCGATCCGTGACGTCATCGCGTTCCCCAAGTCCGGTGGCGGGGTGGATCCGCTGACCGATGCGCCCGCGCCGATCACCGCGCAGCAGCGCAAGGAATCGGGCATCGACGCCAAGCCGGTGGCGCGGCAGCGTTCCTGATCATCGCGAGGACCCTGGCGCGCGCCCTCGGGTGACGCCGCTGCTGCGCGGTGCCATGATCGAGGAGCGACGAGCGATACATCCGACGAGGCGGTGAGCATGACGGGCAGCGAGTCTGGTCCAGGGCGAGGCGCGGAGGCCGCTGGTGGCGCGCGCGATGCCGAGGCCGTGCTGTCGATAGGCGCGGAGCATCTTCGGCGACTGCGGGGGCGGGTGCGGCGCCTCGTCGCGCACGAGGGGATAACGTTCACGCCGGACGCGGCGCAGTGGAACCTCGACCCGGTGCCGCTGATCATCCCGGAGGGCCGCTGGGCCATGCTGGAGTCGGCGATGCTGCAGCGTTCCCGGTTGCTCGCGGAACTGCTGACCGACCTGTATGGCGAGCAGCGCACCATCAGCGAGGGGCTGATCCCGCCGGAGCTCGTGTATGGGCATCGCGGCTTCCTGCGGCCCGCGCACGGCACGCATGCGGGGGATCATCCGCCCTTGTTCCTGCATGGCATAGATCTAGCGGAGACCGTGGACGGCGGTCATGTGGTGCTCGAGGATCGCGCGCAGGCGCCCCTGGGCATCGGCTACGCGCTCGCGGATCGCAAGGTCATCACCCACGCGCTGCCGGGTTTGCACCACCAAGTGCTGCCCCGCACGCTGACGTCCTTCATCCAGGTGATGCGCATCGCGCTGGAATCGGCATCGGCCGGGCACGAGGACGATCCGGTGATCGTCATCCTCAGCCCGGGCCCGGACGCGACCGCCTCCTTCGATCACGCGTTCCTCGCCTCGATGCTGGGGTACCCGCTGGTGGAGAGCACGGATCTGACGGTCAGCGACGGACGCTTGTGGATGCGCGCGCTCGGCAGGCGCATGCCCATCGATGTCGTGGTGCGCTTCATCGATTCGGCCGCCATGGACCCGCTGGACCAGCGGTCCCCGTCGCGCACCGGCGTGGCGGGGCTGACCGAGATGGTCCGCCGCGGCGCGGTGCGCCTGGTCAACCCCCTGGGGTGCGGCGTGGTGGAGAACCCGGCGCTCGGGCAGTACCTGCCACGGGTGAGCCGGGCCCTGCTCGACGAGGACCTGCACCTGCCCTCCGTGGAGTCGTGGTGGGCTGGCGACAGCGCGGGACGCTCCCACGTGCGGGAACGCATCGCCGACCTGGTGTGCGAGAACATCCGCACCGGCGAGTCGGTGATCGGCGCGGACCTGACGCGGGCGCAGCGCGACGAGCTGTGCCAGCGCATCGATGCCGAGACGTGGCAGTGGTCCGCGCGCCTGGTGCCCGAGCAGCCGATGCAACCCCTGATCAGCGCGGCCGGCGGACTCGCTGAGGCGCCCATCACCTTGCGGATGTTCTCGGTGGCGCAGCGCGCGGGCTATACGGTGATGCCCGGCGGCTTCGCGCACACCCCCATCGGGCATCGTGCCGAGGTGTCCTCGCCCGGTGTGCAGCTCGCCAAGGATGTGTGGGTGCGCTCCACGGAGCGCTCGGCCGAGGGTGGCGCGGTGACCGTGACGCCGACGGAGCCCCCGGAGCCGGTGTCGGTGCCGCGAGCGGCGCGGCACGGATTGTCGGTGGAGGGCGTGACGTCACCGCGCGTGCTCAATGATTTTTTCTGGCTGGGCCGCTACGCGGAGCGGTCCGAGGACATGGCCCGGCTGCTGATCGCGGTGCGGGACCGGCACCAGGATTACCGGGCGCGTCCCTGGCTGAGCGGCAGTTCCGCGTTGTCGGTGCTGGTCACCGCACTGGGCGCGGTAGCTGGCTCGCGCGAGAGGGGTGACGCGGGCGGGAGCACGGCTGATCGCGCGCTGCGCGAGCTCCGCTCGCTGACTGGCGAGGCGGACCGCACGGGCTCGCTGGCGCATTGCGTCCGCAAGCTGGAGTCGGCGGCGCGCGGCGTGCGCGACCAGCTGTCCCTCGATACGTGGATGGTGCTGTCGGGGGTCAACGATGCCCTCGACGAGTTCGCCGACGACACCACCGCTGATCCTGTGGTCATGGCCACGGTGCACTCCGCGGTGCTCGGCGGCATGCTGGCGCTGTCAGGCCTCGGGGCCGAGTCGCTCGTCCGCGACCCTGGGTGGCATGTGATGGACCTGGGGCGGCGCATCGAGCGGGCCAGCCAGCTCGCGGCGTTGATCGGGGCCACGCTGAGCGGCTCGCACCGGGACGCGACAGAGTCCGCGCTGATGGAGTCGGTGCTGCTCGCGTGCGAGTCCTCGGTGATGTACCGGCGCCGGCAGCACGGCGTGCTGCGGGTGGCGCCTTTGACGGAGTTCCTGTTCTTCGATGCGAGCAATCCCCGGGCACTGGTCTACCAGCTCGAGCGGATCCGCGAGAACTTCGCGTCCCTGCCCGAGCACGCCGTGCCGGCCCGCGCGCTCCGGCTCGCCGAGGACATCCTCACGAAGGTGCGGCGCGCTGATCCCCTGGCGCTCGAGGCAGTGAGCGAGGGCGGGGAGCGTTCCGTGCTGGCCGCCTTGACGCGCAGCGTGCGCGAGGATCTTCGCGAGCTGTCCAATATCGTCGAGAACAGCCTGCTGGCCCCGCCGGTGGACATGCAGCCCATCTGGGTGACCGTGGGCGGCGTGCGGTCCAGCGCCATGGGAATCGCCGGGCCGACCGATGAGGTGCTGGGCTGATGAGCATGCGCGCCTACCGGGTCACCCACATCACCACCTACTCGTATCCCGAGCCCGTGACGTCGTCCTACGGCCGGGGGTACGTGACGCCACTGGAGATGCCGGGGCAGCGGCGGCTCGAGCACAGCGTCACTGTGTCGCCGGAGCCGACGGACCAGTCGTTCATGACTGACTACTACGGCAATACCGGCGTGTACTTCCACGTCACCTCCGAGCACACGGAACTGACTGTCACGGGACGCTCGCTCGTGGAGGCGGATGCGCCGGAGGAGGGCTACCTGCGCTCGGGCCTCGCGGACGCGCCGTGGGAGATGTGCCGCCCGGCGGGCCGGGATGGCGCCCGCGCGGTGGACTTCCTGCTCGACAACGATCCCCCCGAGATCACCGCGGAGGTGCGCGAGTACGCGGCGAGCATCCTGGCGCCGGGCCGCCCGCTCGCCGAGGCGGTCTGGGACCTGACGCACCGCATCTTCACCGAGTTCCACTACAAGTCTGGCTCGACGACGGTATCGACCAAAGTGGCCGAGGTCATGGAGCGCCGGTCGGGCGTGTGCCAGGACTTCGCGCGGGTCGCGATCGCCTGCTTGCGCTCGCACGGCCTCGCGGCGAGCTATGTGTCGGGCTACCTCGCGACGACGCCGCCGCCGGGCAAGGAACGCATGATCGGCGCCGACGCCACCCATGCGTGGGCCGCGGTGTGGCTGCCGGGCGACCGGTGGCTCGCGTTCGATCCCACCAACGATCAATTCGTCGACGAGCGATATGTCACCGTCGCGCGGGGCCGCGACTTCACCGACGTCTCGCCGCTGCGCGGCATCATCTTCACCAAGGCGAAAAAGAGCTCCATGTCAGTGTCTGTCGATGTGGCACCTGTGGAGAGCCCAAGAGAAGCCGAGCGCGCCGACGACGTTCCCCGTCCCGGCTGAACAACAGGTAGCGTGGATACCGATGACCGCGATGATGCCCGATCCACCCGAACCAGCACGGTCCGTGGTGGCCGCAGCCGAACAACTCCTCGCCAAGCGCTACGGCGTTGTCGTGCGCCTTGCCGATCCCGAGGATCTTGGCGGCAGCGGGCAAGCCATAGTGCTGCGCGTCCGCGTCGCCGAGAGCCCCATCCGGCTTTCCCGCACGCTCATCATCAAGCAGATCCATGACAGGACCCGGTCCCCGCGCAACGGCCAGACGCATGTCGAGAGCTTCCTGCGCGAGGCTGTCTCCTATCAATTCGCCAATTCCCTGGATGCGCGCCACCGGCCGGGCCCAGAGCTGCTCGCTCACGATCTCGACCAGCACCTGCTCATCCTGTCCGACCTTGGCGACGTGCCCACCCTTGGCGCGGTGGTGCAGGAGGAGCAGGGCGCCGATACCACCAACGTCCTGATGGGCCTCGCCCAGAGCCTTGGCAGGATGCATGCCGCGACGGCAGGCCGGTCGGAGGACTTCGGGGCGCTGCTTCGTCGTGCCCGCTCCCGCTTCCCCATGTCGCCGGACCTGCCTCCGGAGCCCTTCCTCGACGCGCTGCGCGAGGCGCCCCGGTTGCTCGCCGATCGGCTGGGCGTCGCCACGCCAGCCGGGATCCAGCAGCGCGTCAACGGTTATGCGGAGCTGCTGACGAGCACCTCCTATCGCGCCTTCAGCCCCGGCGATCTCTGCCCGGACAACATCGTCGTCAGCGCCTCGGGCATCAGGTTCCTTGACTACGAGTCCGGTGGCTTCCGCGATGCGACGCTCGATCTCGGCTGCCTGCTGGTGTCGTTCCCGCAATGCTCCTGCGATCTGGGCCTGGCGCCCGAGCAGGCCGATGCGATGGTCGATGCCTGGCTCGCCGAGGTGGAAGGGGTATGGCCGCAGCTTCGCGAGGGCGATCTCCTGCGCGACCGCTTGCTCGCTGCCCGCACCGTATGGGTGTGGCTGTCCACGGCCTGGCACCTGCCCGATGACTATTCGCGTCGCGCCGCGGAGCGGGAGCACTCCCGCGCCCGGCCCGCGGCACAGGCCCTCGAGAGCCGATGGGCAGGCCTCGCGCTGGCAGCCGACACGGCGGGCGCCGAGGATCTTGCCCAGCACGCCACCGAGGTGATGGATGCGCTCTCGGGCCAGCGCTCCCCGTTCGCCCGGAGGAGCGCCCGGATCCGCTAGGCACCTGGCCCGCGGTCAGTCCTGCAGCAATGCCGGGAACGGGGAACCATCCCAGCCGCCGGGTGGCGCGGACAGCCCGAACAGGCCCGCTACGGTGGGCGCGATATCCATCGTGCTGACCGGTGTGGACACCGTCGCGCCCCGCCGGAGCCGCGGATCGCCACCGGTGACGATCATCGGGATCGGCGTGGTCACCGCGTGTCCGTGATTGCCCGGGATGGGATTGGACAGCACCGTGGGATCGGTGAATCGCCAGCCCGCGTGGCAGAGGGCCACGACATCTCCGGCACGGTCCCCGAGCTCCAGCTCGCTGGGCTCGCGCAGGCTCTCGATGCCCGGGTGGGGCGAGGCGATGCGCCGCATTCGCTCGATGGCATCGCCGCGCTGCCCAGGATCGCCCGTCCAGTACCACAGCGACGCGCCACCATTGTCGGCGATCTGCACATTGTCGCGCAGCACGGGATCGAGCATGAAGGGCACCTGCATGCTGATCAGCGACAATGGCGCGGACCAGTCCATGGAGTGGTCCGCAGTGATGATGACGACGCTGCGGTTCCATCGACCGCTCTGGCGCAGGTGATCGATGAAGCGCTGGACCTGGAGGTCGGTGTTGCGCACCGCGGCGGCGCGAGCGAGGCGAAGGCCCGTTCCGGTGAGGTCGATATGGCCGACGCGGTCCACATCACCGAGGTTGGTGAAGGTGAACCGGGGCGCGTGGTCGGCATGGATGCGCAGCAGGGCATCCATCGTCGCTTGGTCCGGGGCGTGCTCGGTGAGCGGGATCAGCGGAGCGGGATCCCACTGCACGCTCGCGCGGCCATGGAACAGCCCGTGCAGGTAGTCCTTGGACAGCACGCTAGCCGTGGCTACGCCTCGCTCGGCGGGCAGCCGCTCGAGGAGGGTGGGGGCCGCGAGGTCCGCGGGGCGGTCGATGGTGCGGATCCGTTGCTCGGCGCGGTCGAAGATGGAGTTGGCGGGCACGCCCGACCGGGCGGGGCGCACGCCCGTGACCATCGCCGTGTGATTGGGCAGCGTCTCGGCGATGGAGATGGCATCCGCGTTCTGGTACCGCACTCCATGTGTATCGAGCGCGGAGAGCCGGGGCATCAGGTCAGGGTTCACCTCGTCGACCCGCAGGCCATCGATGACGAGCACATGCACCTCTCGCTCGCCAGCGGCCGTGATCGGAGTCGCGTGCGCGCCGCGAGCGAGGGCGGTGGCGGCGATGGCGCCGGACATTCCCGCGAGCACAGCGCGACGGGACGGATCGATCGGGGGCATGCGGATCTCCTACCGGCGCTCGGGACGTGGGGGAAGCGGGGCCGCCGGGCCGAGCTGGCCCGATCCCGCAGTGGTGCGCAGCGAGTGCGCGTGCCGTGC
Organism: Lolliginicoccus lacisalsi; assembly: GCF_014841105.1. Lineage (GTDB taxonomy): Bacteria > Actinomycetota > Actinomycetes > Mycobacteriales > Mycobacteriaceae > Lolliginicoccus > Lolliginicoccus lacisalsi. Next base: position 480,986 of record NZ_JACYWE010000001.1, on the reverse strand, counting down.
CCGCGCGCCGGGGTCGGCGGGGTCGGTGATGAACCACCAGTCCATCTGCGCATGGTCGGTCGTGACCTCCAGCACCCCGTACCCGTGGGAGTCGAGCTCGACGAAGCGCACATGCTGGTTCGTCGCGCGCAACGCGTTCTCGATCGCGGGGCTCACCGTGCGCGGCGGCACGCGGAGGATGTCGTCGATGTTCTTCGACGTCACCGAAGGCACCACATACTCGACGCCCACCGTCCCCGCGCCGGGATACCGCGCGGCGTTGCGGGGCAGCTCGCTCGCCCATGACGAGTGGATGTCGCCGGTGAGGAACACGGCATTGCGGGCCGGCGCGCTGTCGAGGGCGGTGAAAAGCGCCGCGCGGTCCGAGGTGTAGCCATCCCACTGGTCGCCGTTGAACGCGATGCCGCCCCGCGGGATGCCGAGCATGGAGGTCAGTGCCTCGGTGGTGGCGGGCTCGAGCGGGGGCAGCACGATCGGGGCGATCATCACGGGGTTGCCGATGAGCTGCCACTGGGCGGTGGAGGTCGTCGTGCCGCGGATCAGCCAGTCAAGCTGCTCGGCGCCGGCGATGGTGCGCGCGGGATCATCGATGGCGCGGCCGTCGCTACCGGTGGCCGCGGGCCTGTCCCGGTACGAGCGCAGGTCGAGCATGGAGAGCTCGGCGAGCGAGCCGAAGGAGATGCGCCGGTACAGCGTCCTGCCCGCGCCACCGGGCCGGATCGGCATCCATTCGAGGTAGGCCTGCAGCGCCGCCTCGTAGCGGTCGCTCCACGATCCCTCGGAGGGGTCGTGGTTCTCCGCGCCCCCGCGCCAGGCATCGTTGGCGGACTCGTGATCGTCCCAGATCGCGATGACGGGCACCGTGGCGTGCAGGTTTTGCAGATCGGGATCGGTCTTGTACTGGCCGTGGCGCTGCCGGTAGTCGGCGAGGGAGACGATCTCGTGGGGCGGCTGGTGCAGGCGCACTGACCCATTCTTGCCGCCGTACTCGCCCTGGCCGTTCTCGTAGAGGTAGTCGCCGAGATGCACGATCGCGTCCAGGTCCCCACGGCTGGCGAGGTGGCGGTACGCGGAGAAGGTCCCGGCCTCCCAGTTCGCGCACGAGACCACCCCGAGCCGGAGGCGATCGACCAATGTGCCGGGCGCGGGCGTGGTGCGGGTGGCACCGGTGGGAGAGGCCTCGCCGCGCGCGCCGAGGAAGCGGTAGTAGTAGGTCGTCGATGGCGCGAGGCCGCCCGCGTCCACGAGCACCGTATGGTCGCGCCACGCTCCCGTGCTCGCCGTGCCCGAGGCAATGCGCGCCGCGAAACCAGGATCGGTGGCGATCTCCCAGTGGATCGTCGAATCGGGACCGGCGCCGGAGCCGGGCACGGCCTCCGGCACTGGCGTGACGCGCGTCCAGAGCATCACCGACCGCGAGGTCGGATCACCAGAAGCGACTCCATGAAGGAAAATCCCGCCGGGCGGGGCCGAGGCGATCCGTGCACCGGCCGCGCCGGACAGGGCCAGTCCGGACAGGGCCGCGCCCGCTCGGAGCACGGTGCGCCGGCTCGGGCCGACCGGCTGCGTGAGAGTCATGTTCGGACTGTAATCCACGGCGGCCGGCCGTGCGGGGGGCCGCGCGAGAATTCGCCCGTCATTCACCTCGCGCCCGCTGTCCTCGCCGACCGCGCCCGCTCGGGTATCCTCGCCCTGATGAGCGACCACGACGGCGGCCTGTTCGACGCCCCCGGCGAGCGGCCCGATGACGAGATGCAGGCTTCTCCCGGGAACCAGGCGGCCGGGGCGAGGGCGCCGCTCGCGGTGCGCATGAGGCCCCGCGTGCTCGACGAGGTCGTCGGCCAGGACCAGCTTCTCGCGCCGGGCTCGCCGCTGCGGCGGCTCGTCGAGGGAACCGGCGCGGCGTCGGTCATCCTCTATGGGCCTCCCGGGACCGGCAAGACAACGCTCGCCTCGCTGATCTCGACCGCCACGGGACGTCGCTTCGAGGCACTGTCCGCGCTCTCCGCGGGCGTCAAGGAAGTGCGGGCGGTCATCGAGATCGCTCGCCGCCGAATCCTCCACGGCGAGCAGACGGTCTTGTTCATCGACGAGGTGCACCGCTTCTCGCGCACCCAGCAGGACGCGCTGCTTGCTGCGGTGGAGAACCGCACCGTCCTGCTCGTGGCCGCGACGACGGAGAACCCATCCTTCTCGGTGGTGGCGCCGCTGCTGTCGCGCTCGCTGATCCTCCGGCTGCGGCCACTTGACGCCGCGGCGATCGGCGAGCTGATCGACCGCGCGGTCGGGGATCCCCGGGGGCTCGATGGGCAGGTCGCGCTCGCCCCCGACGCCCGCGAGCATCTGGTCTCGCTCGCCGCGGGCGACGCACGGCGTGCCCTGACCGCGCTCGAGGTCGCCGCCGAGACGGTCGTGCGGCCGGGGGAGGCAGGCGGCGATGCCGGGGCGGTGCCCGTGGTGGACCTGCCCGCGGTGGAGTCCTCGATCGATCGTGCCGCGGTGCGCTACGACCGCGACGGTGACCAGCACTATGACGTGATCAGTGCCTTCATCAAGGCCATCCGCGGCTCGGATGTCGATGCCGCGCTGCACTACCTGGCCCGGATGATCACGGCGGGGGAGGATCCCCGCTTCCTCGCGCGGCGCCTGGTCATCCATGCCAGCGAGGACATCGGTATGGCTGATCCCTCCGCGCTGCAGACCGCGACCGCGGCCGCCCACGCGGTCCAGATGATCGGCATGCCGGAGGCGGGCCTGGCGCTCGCGCACGCGACCATCCACCTCGCGACCGCGCCCAAGTCGAATGGCGTCGTCGCCGCGCTGAACGCCGCGATGGCCGATGTCGCGAAAGGCCGGTCCGGGAGCGTTCCCGCGCACTTGCGCGACGGCCACTACGCGGGCGCCACGGGACTCGGCAACGCGGTCGGCTACCAGTACCCGCACGACACCCCGGACGGCATCGTCGCGCAGCAGTACGCTCCCGATGAGCTCGTCGGGGTCGACTACTATCAACCGACGACGCACGGCTTCGAGCGGGAGCTCGCCTCCCGCGTGCCACGGCTGCGGCGCATCGTGCGGGGCACGCGCTGACCACCACGATCCCGTGCTCCGGGCATGCTCCGGGTGTGCCGCTCAGCGGGGGATGCACCACGCGCCGGTCGTGCGTGATGCGCGCGCTGGTTGCCGGTACCCTGAACGGGGCATTCCGGCCCATCGGTTTCCGATACCTACTTCTTCGAGCGAGGATGAGCAGTGCAGACCCACGAGATCCGCAGGCGATTTCTTGACCACTTCGTCAAGGCCGGCCACGTGGAGGTGCCCAGCGCGTCGCTGATCCTCGACGATCCCAACCTGCTCTTCGTCAACGCGGGCATGGTGCAGTTCAAGCCCTACTTCCTTGGCCAGCAAACGCCGCCCTACAGCTGCGCGACGAGCGTGCAGAAGTGCGTGCGCACCGGTGATATCGAGGAGGTCGGCAAGACCACCCGGCACAACACGTTCTTCCAGATGGCCGGCAACTTCTCCTTCGGCGACTACTTCAAGGAAGGCGCCATCACCCTCGCTTGGGAGCTGATCACCAAGCCACAGGAGGAGGGCGGCTACGGGTTCGACCCCGAGCGCATCTGGGTCACCGCCTACGAGCAGGACCCCGAGGCCGCCGAGATCTGGAAGCGCGTCGCGGGCATCCCCGATGAGCGCATCCAGTTCCGCGACGGCAAGGACAACTACTGGGACATGGGCGTCCCGGGCCCTGGCGGCCCCTGCTCGGAGATCTACTACGATCGTGGCCCCGAGCATGGCAAGGATGGCGGCCCCGTGGTCGACGAGGACCGGTTCCTTGAGATCTGGAACCTCGTGTTCATGCAGGACGAGCGCGGTGAGCTGAGCCCCAAGGCTGGCCATCCGCCGGTCGGCGAGCTGCCGAAGAAGAACATCGACACCGGCATGGGCGTCGAGCGGGTCGCGCTGCTCCTGCAGGGCGTCGAGAACGTCTACGAGACAGACCTCGTCCGGCCGGTCATCGAGAAGGCCGAGGAGCTCACGGGCAGCCGCTATCACGTCGGCAACCACGACAACGACGTGCGCTTCCGCGTCATCGCCGACCACGCCCGCACCGCCGCGATGCTCATCGCCGATGGCGTCAACCCCGGCAACGACGGCCGTGGCTACGTGCTGCGGCGACTGCTGCGGCGCATCGTGCGCTCGGCCCGGCTCCTCGGCGCCACCAAGCCGGTGATGTCGGAGTTCATGACCATCGTCTGCGAGATGATGGCACCGTCCTACCCCGAGCTCGAATCAGGCTTCTCGCGCATCGAGCGCGTCGCGGTGGGCGAGGAATCCGCCTTCCTGCGCACGCTCGACACCGGTTCGCGGCTGTTCGAGACGGCGGTGGATGATGCGCGATCCGCCGGGAAGTCCGTGCTCTCCGGCAGCGAGGCCTTCGCCCTCCACGACACCTACGGCTTCCCCATCGACCTGACGCTCGAGATGGCCAGCGAGGCTGGGCTCAGCGTCGACGAGGAAGGGTTCCGCTCGCTCATGGCCGAGCAGCGGCAGCGCGCCAAGGCTGACGCGCACGCCCGCAAGCAGGCCCACGCCGATCACACCGTCTACAAGGAGCTGCTCGACGAGCATCCCACCGAGTTCACCGGCTACACCGAGCTGAACTCCGAGGCGCGTGTGCTCGGCCTCGTCCACGCTGGCCAGCGTGTCCCGCACGCCGCTGCGGGCCAGGAGATCGAGGTCATCCTCGACCGTTCCCCGCTCTACGCCGAATCGGGCGGCCAGCTCGCCGATACGGGCCACATCACCGCGGCTGGGCTGCGGCTCGCCGTCAAGGACGTGCAGAAGATCGGCAAGAAGCTGTGGATCCACAAGGCCATCGTCGAGGAGGGCGAGGTCACCGAGGGCGCTGACGTGCTCGCCCAGGTAGATCCGGACTGGCGCCGCGGCGCCACCCAGGGCCACTCCGGCACCCACCTGGTCCATGCCGCGCTGCGCCAGGTCCTCGGCCCCAACGCGGTGCAGGCAGGCTCGCTGAACAAGCCTGGCTACCTGCGCTTCGACTTCTCGTGGCAGGGCGGTCTGTCCGACGCAGTGCGCCGCGAGATCGAGGAAGTGACCAACGAGGCCGTGCTCGCCGACTTCCCCGTCAACACCTTCGAGACCGACCTGCCCCGCGCTCGGTCGATGGGCGCGCTCGCCCTGTTCGGCGAGAATTACGGCGACCGCGTGCGCGTCGTGGAGATGGGCGGGCCCTTCTCCATGGAGCTGTGCGCGGGCACCCATGTGGGCAGCACCTCGCACGTGGGCCCGGTCTCGATACTCGGGGAGTCCTCCGTGGGCTCGGGCGTGCGCCGCGTCGAGGCCTACGTCGGCCTCGATTCCTACCGCTACCTCGCTCGCGAGCGTGCCCTTCTCGAGGGCGTGGCCACCGCGCTGAAGACCTCCCCGGAGGAGGTCCCGGCCCGCGTCGAGGCGCTCGTCGAGCGGCTCAAGGCCGCGGAGAAGGAGCTCGAGAAGCATCGCTCCGCGGCGCTGATGTCCTCGGCGGGCACGCTGGCCGCGGCGGCGGAGCGGATCGGCGGCATCAGGCTCGTCGCGCAGGCAGCCCCCGAGGGCGTCAGCGCGAACGACCTTCGTGTCCTCGCTGCCGACGTGCGCGGCAGGCTGGGCTCCGAGCCCGCCGTCGTCGCTTTGCTCAGCACGGTCGAGGGCAAGGTTCCCTTCGTCATCGCCGCCAACGATGCTGCCCAGCAGCTCGGCGTCAAGGCCGGCGACCTGGTGCGCGCTGCCGCGCCAGCGGTCAATGGTCGCGGTGGAGGCAAGGCCGACATGGCCCAGGGCTCGGGCACCAGCGCCGCCGGGATCGAGACGGCGCCCACCGAGATCCGCGCGGCCGTGGCCGCCGCGGCCCGATAGGCGCCCCGTGCCATCGACGAGTCCCGGGAGCCGGGGCGAGCAGCCGGGCGATCCCTCGCTGCCGGTGTCACCAGACCGGCCTGGGCTGGACGACCCGGGCCGGGGACGGCGCATCGGCATCGATGTGGGGACCGTTCGGATCGGCATAGCCGCCAGCGACCCCGACGGCATCCTCGCGTCGCCGGTCACCACGATCACCCGCAAGGACACGGATGCATCGCGATCTGGTGAAATCCCACCCATCCTTGACATCATTGATGAGTATGGGGCGGTGGAAGTCATCGTCGGCCTTCCCCGCACCATGCGGGGGGAGCACGGCGTGGCCGCCCGCATGGCGGTGGACCTGGCCGAGCAGCTGCGGGCCCGGACGAGCATCCCGATCCGCATGGCCGACGAGCGGCTCACCACCGTGATGGCGCAGCGCGATCTCCGCCTGAGCGGCAAGCGTGCCAAGCAGCAGCGCGCCCTCATTGATCAAGCCGCAGCCGTGGCGATACTCCAGGCATGGCTGGACGAGCGAGCACGGAACCGACCCACGACGGAGGATCGCGAGTGAGCGACAACCAGGGACACGACTGGGGCCGGCAGGGCGGCGGCAACGCCGCGCCCGCCTGGATCGAGCCCGAAGGCGGGACCCCCTTGCATCTGCGGCAGGAGCGCGAGCGCGCGCGGCAACGCCGCCGGCGCCGGGGAATGGTGCTATTCCTGGTCGTCCTGCTGATCGTGGGCGCGGGAGTGGCCTGGCTGGTCAAGGCATTCCTCGATGGCCGGGCCGCGGAGCCAACTCCCGACTACACAGGCTCCGGGACCAACGACGTCGTCGTCCGGGTCAACGAGGGCGACGCGGGGGCCGACATCGCGCAATCGCTGCTCGACAGCGATGTGATCAAGAGCGTGGCCGCGTTCATGGGCGCGGCTCATGGCCGCAACGAGCTCAGCGCGATCCAGCCCGGCTACTACAAGGTGCGGGCGCAGGTCCCTGCGGCTGCCGCGGTGGACATGCTGACCGATCCCGAGCGGCGCGTGGGCGCTTTCACCATCCCCGAGGGACGCCAGCTCGATGACATCGTCTCGACCACCGGCGCAGTCACGCCCGGCATCTACACGCTGGCGGCGGAAGCCTCGTGCGTCGAGCTCGACGGCGAGCAGTCCTGCCATGAGGCCGATGATTTCCGGCGGGCCGTGGCCAATGGAAGCCTCGAGGAACTTGGTGTCCCGGAGTGGGCGCGGGAAGGGGTCTCCGCGGCCGAGGATCCGGACCGGCGCATCGAGGGCCTGATCGCAGCCGGGCGGTGGGACATCGACCCGTCCGGCACCCCGATGGAGATCATCAACGAGATGCTGGCCCGCAGTGCCCGGATGTATGACTCGACGGGCATCGAGCAGACCAGCCAGAGCATCGGCGTCACCCCGTACGAGGCGCTGGTCATCGCGTCGCTGCTCGAGCGCGAATCCCAGCCCGAGGATTTCGCCAAGGTCGCGCGCGTGATCCTCAACCGGCTCGATATCGGCATGATGCTGCAGTTCGACTCCACCGTGAACTACGCCCTCGATTCGGTCGAGATCGGCACCACCGACGCTGATCGTGCCCGCGTGACTCCCTGGAACACCTACGCGAAGCTCGGGCTGCCCCAGACGCCTATCAGCTCTCCCAGCGTCCAGGCGCTGCAAGCGACCGAGAACCCCGAGGACGGTGACTGGATCTACTTCGTCACCATCGACCTCGAGGGCACAACGGTGTTCACCAGCACTTTCGAGGAGCATCAGCGCCAGGTGGACATCGCCTCGCAGAACGGGGTGTTCTCGAGTGGCAGGTGAGCCCCGGAAGGCAGCAGTGCTGGGCAGCCCCGTCGGCCACTCGCTCTCGCCGCTGCTGCATGCCGCGGCCTATCAGGCGCTCGGGCTTGATTCCTGGACCTATGACCGCATCGAGTGCCCCGCCGGGCAGCTCGCCGGGATCGTCGAGGCGCTCGGGCCCGAGTGGGTCGGGCTGTCGGTCACCATGCCGGGCAAGGCCGAGGCACTGCGCTTCGCCACCGAGCAGACCGATCGGGCAGTGATGGTGGGCTCCGCGAACACCCTGGTCCGGACCGCGGACGGGTGGCGAGCGGATTGCACCGACATCGACGGCGTGGTCGGCGCGCTCGCGGAGCTCGGCCTCGGTGCTGGCAGCGTTCGCCGGGCGGTCATCGTCGGGGCGGGCGGCACGGCTCGTCCTGCCCTCGCGGCCCTCGCGGCGCTGGGCACCGAGCGCGCTACCGTCATCGCGCGGGACGCGGGCCGGGCTGCGGCCACCGTGGAGTGCGGCCGTGCCGCGGGCCTCGCTACCGAGTGGGCGCCCTTCGAGGCGCTTCCCGGGCTGGCAGCTGACAGCGATGTGCTGATCAGCACCATTCCCGCCGACGCGATGCAGCCGCATGCCGTGGGCGCCGCACGCGCCACCCATGTCCTGGACGTCATCTACCATCCCTGGCCGACCGCCCTGGCGCAGGCCGTGATGGAGCGCGGGGGCCGCGTCGTGGGTGGGCTCAGCATGCTGCTGAACCAGGCCTACGGGCAGGTCGAGCAGTTCACGGGCCAGCCCGCCCCGCGGGAAGCAATGCGCGCGGCGCTGGACAGCTCCCACTGACCCATGCTCGTGCTTGCCGCGGCGGCGGTGCCGTGGATGGCGATCCTGGCCTGGTTCGACCTGCGGCAGCATCGCCTGCCGAACGGGCTCACCCTGGGCGGTGCGGTCGTGATCCTCGCAGTCTCGATCGTCATGGGGCAGGGCCTCCCGGCCCTCGCCGGGGGCCTGCTGCTGGGCCTGCTCTACCTCGTCCCGCATGTGCTCTCGCCCCGTTCGATGGGCGGCGGGGACGTCAAGCTCGCGCTCGGCCTCGGTGCGCTGGCTGGTCCCCACGGCCCTGTCGCCTGGTTCATCGTGGCCCTCGGCGCGCCCGTGCTGACGATCCTCGCGGGCGCGGCCATCGCAGCGCGCGAGCGCGGGGGCGGTGCGGGCGCGCGCCTAGGCCGTATACGCTTGCCACACGGACCTTCGCTCTGCGGAGCCACCGCGCTCGCGCTGATCCTGGCGCATGGCGCGGCGCTAGCGCAGGGGATGGTGCCGGGACCGTCCTGAACTCGTGGGAAGATGGAACACGTGCTGCGCTGGATAACTGCCGGAGAATCACACGGACCTGCCCTCGTCGCCATGCTCGAGGGCATGGTGGCGGGCGTCGAGGTGACATCGAACGACATCGCCGAGAACCTCGCGCGCCGCCGCCTTGGCTACGGCCGTGGCGCGCGCATGAAGTTCGAGGCCGACAAGGTCACCCCGCTCGGCGGGCTGCGCCACGGCAAGACGCTCGGTGGCCCCATCGCCATCGAGGTCGGCAACACCGAGTGGCCCAAGTGGGAGCAGGTCATGTCCCCGGATCCCGTGGACCCGGCGATCCTCGCGGACCTCGCGCGCAACGAGCCCTTGACGCGCCCCCGGCCCGGCCATGCTGATTTCGCCGGGATGCTCAAGTACGGCTTCGAGGATGCCCGGCCCGTGCTCGAGCGCGCGAGCGCCCGCGAGACCGCGGCGCGCGTCGCGGTGGGCACCGTCGCCCGCAGGTTCCTCAAGCAGTGCCTCGGAGTGGACGTCGTCTCGCATGTGGTGAGCATTGGAACCGCCGCGACCACTTCCGATGCGGTGCCTGGAGCCGACGATCTCGCGGCGATCGATGCGAGCCCCGTGCGCGCGCTCGACAAGGACGCCGAGGAGGCCATGATCAAGGAGATCGAGTCCGCGAAGCGGGCCGGCGATACCCTCGGCGGCGTGGTCGAGGTCGTCGTCCATGGCCTGCCGATCGGGCTTGGTTCCTTCATTAGTGGCGATAATCGCCTCGATGCGCGGCTCGCCTCGGCGCTGATGGGCATCCAGGCGATCAAGGGCGTCGAGATCGGCGATGGATTCGAGACCTCCCGCCGCCGCGGCTCGGCCGCCCATGACGAGATGACACCAGGCCCGGATGGCGTGCTGCGCCTGTCGAACCGCGCGGGCGGTCTCGAGGGTGGCATGACCAATGGCCAGGCGTTGCGCGTGCGCGCCGCGATGAAGCCGATCTCCACGGTTCCCCGCGCCCTGCGCACCATCGATATGAGCACCGGCGACGAGGCCGTCGCGATCCACCAGCGCTCCGACGTGTGCGCCGTCCCTGCCGCGGGAGTGGTGGCGGAATCCATGGTGGCGCTCGTGGTCGCCCAGGCGGTGCTGGAGAAGTTTGGCGGCGACTCGATCGCCGAGACGTCCCGCAACGTCCAGGCCTATCTGGCCGAGATCGAGGAGCGGATGCACTGGGAGGAGCGGCGGCGCGCTGCCGCGGGGGAGCCGGTCTGAGTGCCCCCACGAGCAGTCCTCGTCGGCCCGCCCGGGGCAGGGAAGTCAACGATCGGGCGACGGCTCGCCTCCGCCCTCGGGGTCTCCTTCTACGACACTGACGCGGCCATCGAGCGCGAGACCGGCCGAAGCATAACCTCGATCTTCGCGGCGGAGGGCGAGCCGGGCTTTCGCGCTATCGAGGAAAAGGTGGTCGCGCAGGCGATCGCGGAGCAGGATGGCGTCGTCTCGCTGGGCGGGGGAGCGGTGCTCTCGGCCGCCACCCAGGATGTGCGCCGCGGTCATACGGTCATCTACCTGGAGATCAGCGTCTCGGAGGGCCTGAAGCGAACGGGAGCGAACTCATCGCGGCCGTTGCTCGCCGGAGCCGATCCCGAGAACCGGTATCGTTCGCTGATGCGCATCCGGCGACCGATCTACCGCAAGGTCGCCACGATGAGAGTGCGCACGGAGGGGCGCAGCCCCGGTCGCGTGGTGCAATACATCGTGCGCAAGCTGGACAATGACCGCGCGCGAACGCGCTGGCCCAACGGGAAGCGCCGGGACAAACGAGCAGAGGAGCAGCAGTGAGCGAGCCTATTCGGGTCGAGGTGGCCACCGAGCAGCCGTATCCAGTGGTGATCGGTCGGGGCCTGCTCGGTGATATCGTCGGCGAGCTCAAGGGCGTCGGCACGATCGCCGTGTTCTACCAGCCGCCGCTTGGCGAGACGGCGGAGGCCTTGCGCGCCGCGCTCGAGGAAGCGGGCGCGGAGGCGCATCGCATCGAGATCCCCGATGCCGAGGACGGCAAGGAGCTCGCGGTCGCGGGATTCTGCTGGGAGGTCCTCGGCCGCATCGGCTTGTCGCGCACCGATGCCATCGTCAGCCTCGGCGGGGGCGCTGCCACCGACCTCGCTGGCTTCATCGCTGGCACCTGGATGCGCGGGGTGCGGATCGTGCACGTGCCCACCACCCTGCTCGCGATGGTCGATGCCGCGGTCGGCGGCAAGACCGGGATCAATACCGAGGCTGGCAAGAACCTCGTCGGTGTGTTCCATGAGCCGTCGGCCGTGTTCGTTGATCTCGTGACGCTCGAGACCCTGCCGCGCAACGAGATCGTCGCGGGCATGGCGGAGATCGTGAAGGCCGGCTTCATCGCCGATCCGGTGATCCTTGACCTCATCGAGGAGGATCCCGAGGCCGCGCTCGATCCGGCGGGCGAGGTCCTGCCCGAGCTGATTCGTCGCTCGATCGAGGTGAAGGCCAACGTCGTCGCCGCGGACCTCAAGGAATCGAACCTGCGGGAGATCCTCAACTACGGCCATACGCTCGGTCATGCCCTCGAGCGGCGCGAGCGCTACCGGTGGCGCCACGGTGCTGCGGTAGCGGTCGGCATGGTGTTCGCCGCCGAGCTCGGCAGGCTTGCTGGTCGGCTCGATGACGAGACCGCGGATCGCCATGCCCGGATCCTCAAGCTCATCGGCCTGCCGGTCAGCTACGACCCCGATGCGTTCACCGACCTGATGAACGGCATGCGCTCGGACAAGAAGAATCGCTCAGGCATGCTCCGTTTCGTGGTCCTCGATGGGCTCGCCAAGCCAGGACGGCTCGAGGCGCCCGATCCCTCGCTGCTCGCGGCCGCGTACTCGGTGGTGGCGCGGGAGGACGACGCGCCCCCGCAGTCGAGCGCGATCATGCTGTAAGACCACAACCCTGATGCCTCCGACTCGCCGATGAGTGTGCGATCTCCGTCGGCGGGTCGCGCTGGGGGTGTCGTATTTCGCACACGGGCAGCGTCGGCTGCCGAGGGAAGGCCACCGCACCACGGGCCACTACACCACGGGCCACCGCACCACGGGCCGCTACAACGCAGGGAGCCCGCGCCATGGCGCGGGCTCCCTGTCTTGAGCTATCTCGTTCCGTGCGATCTACCGCTTGTCGTCCCGGTCGGTCGCGCGCTCCGCGGCGAAATCAGAATCGCGGTACTCACCCGCGTACTCGGCATCCCCGTGCTGGGTCTGCCCGTGCTGGGTCTCCCCGTGCTGGGCATCGCCATGCTGGGCATCCGCATGCTTGTCACTACGCTGCGAACCAGCGAGGATCGGCTCCTTCTGGTGGTGCGCGTGGATGGGGTGGCGTCCGAACTCGTCCTCCGGCTCCGGCTCCGTGGAGCGCCGACGTGCCCGGTCGCCGAAGAACCGCCCGAGCAGGATGCCGATCTGAGCCGGGATCGACAGCAGCAGCAGCATGAATCCCGCGCCGACGGTGACCTCGATGATCAGGTTTCCACTGCCGATGCCCGGGATGACGAAGGACAGAAGCCAGGCCGCGAATCCCGCCATGACGCCAGCCGCTCCGGCCGACTTCAGCCACAGCAGCGTGAGGTCCGCGCGATCCTCCTCGTCCTCGAACTCCTTCGCATCGGCGTAGCCGTCGAAGAAGGGCCAGGCGAGCGCAGCGATCATGACGACAACGACGGAGATGGCGCGCTGGGTGGCACCTGATTCAGGCCAGGCATAGATCCCGTACCCAAGCACTGCTCGGACCAAGACCAAGACGGCCGCGAGGATCAAACCACGGATGAGCCACAAGTTCATATGAGCAGGGTAGCGGTTATGCGTCTGTGATGTGTGACATCCCATGCCTGGTATCGGCGAATGGTCCCCGTCACATCATGGGCGCACCGGTATCGTCGCTCCTGGAGCAGCGCTGGACCGATCAACGAATGGGGGCCCGGAACGTGACGGTGATCATGGCAGGCCCGGAGACGTTCGCGCAGCGGCGCGAGCGCCTGCGATCCCTCCTGGCCGACGAGGGCGTCGATGCGATCCTGGTGACCAATCTCGTCAACGTGCGCTATCTGACGGGCTTCACTGGATCCCATGCCGCGGTGCTCGTTGCCAGTGACCACAAAGGCGGCGAGAGCGCCACGGTGATCGCCACGGATGGGCGCTACGCGACCCAGGTGCGCGAGCAGTCGCCGGGCGTGGCTGTGGAGATGGCACGCTCGGGCGCCCTGCGGCTCGCTGCCCTCGCTGCGGAGCGCCTCAGCGGGCGGCTGGCCTTCGAGAGCAGCACCGTCACCGTGGCGCAGCATGAGCTCCTTGTCGGCGAGGCCTCGGGGATCGACTTAGTCGGCACGCGTGGATTGGTCGAGGGACTTCGGATCGTCAAGGACGCCACCGAGATCGCCGCGCTCGAGGCCGCGTGCGGTGCTGCCGACCGCGCCCTGGCCAGGCTGCTCGAGTCCGGGGCACTGCGTCCCGGCGAGTCCGAGCGCCGGGTGGCGCGCAAGCTGGAGTGGCTGATGCACGAGGAGGGCGCGGAGGGCATCGCGTTCGAGACGATCGTAGCGTCGGGCGCGAGCTCGGCCGTGCCGCACCACCGGCCGACCGATGCGCTGATCGAGCGGGGGGACCTCGTCAAGATGGACTTCGGTGCCGAAGTGGGCGGGTATCACTCGGACATGACGCGCACGGTGGTGGTGGGAGCGCCGCCGGAGCCGTGGCAGCGGCGGATCCATGACATCGTGCGCGAGGCGCAGCATGCGGGGCGCGAGGCCTCGGTGGAGGGCGCGCTGGCCGGGGACATCGATGGCGCGGCGCGAGCGGTGATTACTGCTGCGGGGCACGGTGATGACTTCGTCCATAGCACCGGGCATGGTGTGGGCCTGGAGATCCACGAGGCACCCTCGGTGGCGCGGAACGCGGACAGTAGACTACTCTGCAACACTGCCATCACCGTGGAACCCGGCATCTACCTGCCAGGCCGCGGTGGGGTCAGGATCGAGGACACCGTGATCATCACGCCCGCGGTGGCCGAGGGCGTGACCGGCGGGGGAGGCCCTGCGGTGCTAACGACCACGACCAGGGAACTCCTTGTCATCTAGGGGTTGGCCCGTGGCGTCCACGAGGTCCGCGCCCGGCTGGCCAGGGCGCGAAGGATTGAACCACCACACTTTTACAGGAGAAACTCGTCGTGGCATCGACTGCTGATTTCAAGAACGGTCTGGTCCTCAAGATTGATGGCCAGTTGTGGCAGATCACCGAGTTCCAGCATGTCAAGCCCGGCAAGGGTCCGGCGTTCGTCCGCACGAAGCTGAAGAACGTGCTGTCGGGCAAGACGGTCGACAAGACCTGGAACGCGGGCGTGAAGGTGGAAGTCGCCACGGTCGATCGTCGCGACATGACCTACCTGTACCGTGACGGCGCCGATTTTGTCTTCATGGACGGCGAGACGTTCGAGCAGATCCACATCAGCGAGGCCACGGTCGGCGATGGCGCGCGGTTCCTGCTGGAGAACACCGTCGTGCAGGTCGCCACCCACGACAACGAGCCGCTGTACGTGGAACTGCCCGTCACCGTCGAGCTTGTCGTCCAGCACACCGACCCGGGCCTGCAGGGCGATCGCTCCACGGGCGGCTCCAAGCCCGCCACGATGGAGACCGGCGCGGAGATCCAGGTTCCCCTGTTCATCAGCACGGGCGACAAGCTCAAGGTCGACACCCGTGACGGCAGCTACCTTGGTCGCGCGTGACCAGTAATCGTTTCAAGAAGCTTGGCGCGCGGCACAAGGCCCGCCGTCGGGCCGTGGAGATGCTGTTCGAGTCCGAGGCACGCGGCGAGGTCGCGACGGTGGTGCTGGGCGAGCGGGCTGCCCTCGCCCGCGCCGAGGTGGTCCCGCCGATCGCGGACTACACGCGTGCTCTCATCAGCGGCGTGGTCGACAACCAGGCCCGGATCGACGACTTGATCGCCACGCACCTGCACGAGTGGACGCTCGAGCGCCTGCCCGCGGTGGATCGCGCGATCATGCGGGCAGCGGCATGGGAACTGCTCTATGCCGACGACGTCCCGCCCGTCGTCGCGGTGGACGAAGCGGTCGAGCTGGCCAAGGAACTGTCCACCGATGATTCGCCGGGCTTCATCAATGGAGTGCTCGGCCACCTCGTGCATGTCGTGCCCGCGATGCGGGAGGCCGATGCTCGCTTGCAGGAGGCACTCGCTGCCGAAGAGGCTTTGGCTGCCGAGGAGCCCCTGGTTGCCGAGGAGGCCGTCGCTTCCCCGGGGGACGCCGGTGCCGACGTGGACGCTGGCGAGCCTGCCGCTGGCCCCGGCGCCGATGCCACCACGGAGGATCGCGACTGGTAGAGTCGCGGCAGCAGAACGACATCCTTTAACGATCCGTCCCGTGAGGCGGAGAAGGAGGCCTGGGTGAGCCCAGACGAATCGTCTGCAGCACCAGCTCCGCAATCCGCTCGCGCGGATGGCCGGGAGCTGCTTTCTGCTGCGGACGTGAAGCGGACGGTCGCGCGGATCGCGCACCAGATCATCGAGAAGACCGCTCTCGATCAGCCCCAGGGCGCGCCAGTCGTGCTCGTGGGCATCCCCACCAGGGGAACCACCCTCGCACAGCGCCTCGCGGACCGCATCAAGGAGTTCTCCGGCGTCGAGGTTCCCATCGGATCGCTCGATACCACCTTGTACCGCGACGATCTCCGCAACAAGCCGCATCGCCCGCTCGAGCGCACCTCGATGCCCGTCGGCGGGGTCGACAACTGCACCGTCATCCTCGTTGACGATGTGCTGTTCTCCGGCCGCACCGTCCGCTCGGCGCTCGACGCGCTCCGGGATGTCGGCCGCCCGCGCGTGGTGCAGCTCGCCGTGCTCGTCGACCGCGGCCATCGCGAGCTTCCCATCCGCGCCGACTACGTTGGCAAGAACATCCCCACGGCCCGTGCCGAGGAGGTCTCCGTGCTGCTGACCGAGCACGATGGGCAGGATGCGGTGGTGCTCCGGTCAGCAGGAGCGGCCTGATGAAGCACCTGCTCAGCATCAACGATCTCAGCGTCGACGATGCCACTGGCATCCTCGACGAGGCGTCCCGCTTCGAGCAGGCGCTCGCCGGGCGCGAGGTGCGCAAGCTGCCGACCCTGCGCGGCCGCACCGTCATGACGGTGTTCTATGAGAACTCGACGCGGACCCGTGTCTCCTTCGAGGTCGCGGGCAAGTGGATGAGCGCCGACGTGATCAATGTCGGCATCAGCGCATCGTCGGTGAGCAAGGGCGAGTCCCTCCGCGACACCGCCCTCACGCTGCACCGGGCAGGCGCGGATGCGCTCATCGTGCGCCACCCCGACTCGGGCTCGGCCCAGCTCATCGCGGGATGGACGACGGCCGCGGACGGCACCGGTCCGGCGGTAATCAATGCCGGCGACGGCACGCATGAGCATCCCACCCAGGCCCTGCTCGATGCCTATACGCTGCGCCAGCGCCTCGGCGGCCTCGAGGGGCGCCGCGTCGTGATCGTCGGCGATGTGCTGCACAGCCGCGTGGCCCGCTCGAACGCCCTGCTGCTGTCCAAGCTTGGCGCCGAGGTCGTGCTCGTCGGTCCGCCCACTCTCATGCCGGTGGGAGTGAATGCCTGGCCCGTCACGGTCGGCTACAGCCTCGATGCCGAGCTGCCCGCGGCGGACGCCGTGATGATGCTGCGCGTGCAGGCCGAGCGCATGAACGGCGGTTTCTTCCCCTCGGCCCGCGAGTACTCCATCACGTACGGGCTCAATGAGCGCCGTCGCGCCATGCTGCCCGAGCATGCGGTCGTGATGCACCCCGGCCCCATGGTCCGCGGCATGGAGATCGGCTACTCCGTGGCGGACTCGCCCCAGTCCACGGTGCTCGATCAGGTCGCCAACGGCGTGCATGTCCGCATGGCGGTGCTGTTCCGGCTCCTGGTCGGTGTGGAGGAGAAGGTATGACCAGCAATCCGATCATCATTCGCGGAGCCCGCCCCTATGCGGAGGGCGAGCCTGTCGACATCGCCATCGCCGGCGGCATCATCACCGCCATCGGCCCGGGCCTCGACCTGCCCGAGGGCGCTACCGAGATCGATGGCAGCGGCAAGATCCTGCTGCCCGGTCTCGTGGACATGCACACCCACCTTCGCGAGCCAGGCCGCGAGGACACCGAGACCATCGACACTGGCTCCGCCGCCGCGGCCCTCGGTGGCTATACCGCGGTGTTCGCCATGGCGAACACGGATCCGGTCGCGGACAACGTCGTGATCACCGACCACGTGTGGCAGCGCGGGCAGGACGCCGGCATCGTCGACGTGCACCCCGTGGGAGCGGTCACCGTGGGGCTCAAGGGCAAGCAGCTCACCGAGATGGCCGCCATGGCCAACGGCAAGGGCCGGGTGCGGATGTTCTCCGACGACGGCGTGTGCGTCGAGGATCCGCTGATGATGCGCCGCGCCCTCGAGTACGCGCGCGGTCTCGACGTGCTCATCGCCCAGCATGCCGAGGAGCCGCGCCTCACCGTGGGCGCTGTCGCGCACGAGGGTCCCACCGCGGCACGGCTGGGCCTGGCCGGGTGGCCGCGCGCGGCGGAGGAAGCGATCGTCGCCCGCGACGCGCTGCTCGCTCGCGATGCTGGCTACCGCGTGCACATCTGCCATGCCTCCACCGCGGGCACCGTCGAGCTGGTCAAGTGGGCGAAGGCCCAGGGCATCTCCCTCACCGCGGAGGTCACGCCGCATCACTTGCTGCTCGATGACTCGCGGCTCGAGACCTACGATGCCGTCAACAAGGTGAACCCGCCGCTGCGCGAGCGCTCCGACGTCGAGGCGCTGCGGGCGGCGCTGGCCGCCGGGATCATCGACTGCGTGGCCACCGATCATGCTCCGCACGCCGCGCAGGAGAAGTGCTGCGGTTTCGCTCATGCGCGCCCGGGCATGCTGGGCCTGCAGACGGCCCTGTCGATCATTGCCGAGGTCATGGTGAAGCCAGGGCTGCTGACGTGGCGCGAGGTGGCGCGCGTGATGAGCGAGCGGCCCGCGGAGATCGTGCGGCTGCATGATCAAGGCCGCCCTATCGAGGTGGGGGAGCCAGCGAACCTGGTGCTGGTGGACCCCGAGGCGCGCTGGACCGTGCGCTCCGACGAGTTCGCGAGCCTGTCCCGCAATAACCCTTTCGAGGGCATGGAGCTCGCCGCGCGGGTCACGATGACCATGCTGCGCGGCCGGGTCACGGCACGCGATGGAGAGGTGATCCCGCGATGACTCGCGTCTTGCTGACCGTGGCGCTGTTCGCGGTCTGGGCAATCCTGGTGTGGCTGATGATCCGTGCATGGCGGCGGCGCGGGGAGCTGCAAGAGGGCATCGTCGGTGCGCTCGCTCCCGTGCCGGGAACGCTCGGCGATCCGGTGCTCGGACCTAGCCACGGCTTGTACGTCGGCTCGACGCTCGCGCCCTCCTGGATCAACCGGGTCGCCGTGGGCGATCTGGGCGACCGGGCGAACGCTGACCTGCTCGCGTTCGATGACGGCCTGCTCCTCGCCCGGCAAGGAGCCGCCGATGTGTGGATCCCCCGCGACCAGGTGCTGGGCCTGCGCACCGAGCGGGGGCTCGCGGGCAAGGTCATGACCAAGGACGGGCTCCTGGTCATCCGCTGGCGCACGAGCACGGGAGCGGAGATCGACAGTGGCTTCCGGGCCGTGGACAAGAACGAGTACCCGGCGTGGATCGCGCTCTGGCAGGACGATCCGGATTCGGCCGCCGGGCCAGCCGCCGACACGGGCACGGCGAGCGGCACGACAAGCAGCCCCGCGGCATCTGATTCCCCGGCGGCCGCGCGGGAAAACAATGGGACCAACGGAAAGAACGGTGTAGACGGGTGAGCGAAGCAGCTCTGGTCCTCGAGGACGGCAAGATCTATCGGGGCCGTGCCTTCGGGGCGGAAGGACAGACCCTCGGCGAGGCGGTGTTCAGCACCGGCATGACCGGCTACCAGGAGACATTGACCGACCCGAGCTATCACCGGCAGATCGTGGTGGCGACGGCTCCGCAGATCGGCAACACGGGCTGGAACCTGGAGGACAGCGAGTCCTTCGGATCGCGCGGCCACGAGGCAGCCGGCCCCTCCGGCAAGATCTGGGTCGCTGGCTACGCCATCCGCGAGGCCACGCGAGTGGTGTCGAACTATCGCGCTAGCCACAGCCTCCAGGAGGAGCTCGACAACCAGGGGATCGTCGGCATCCAAGGGATCGACACCCGTGCCGTGGTGCGCCACCTGCGCAACTTCGGCGCGATGCGTGCCGGGGTGTTCTCCGGCGCGGCGCTCGCGAGCGCCGAGGAGCTCGTCGAGCGGGTTCGCAACCAGCCGTCGATGCTCGGCGCCGACCTCTCCGCGGAGGTGTCCACCCCTAGCGGGTACGTCATCGAGCCCGGGGGAGAGCCCCGCGCCACGATCGTGGCCGTCGATCTCGGCATCAAGACCAACACCCCGCGCATGCTCGCCCAGCGTGGCGTCCGCGTGCACGTGGTGCCCAGCTCGGTCGGCCTCGAGG
Source organism: Lolliginicoccus lacisalsi (assembly GCF_014841105.1). Classification (GTDB taxonomy): domain Bacteria; phylum Actinomycetota; class Actinomycetes; order Mycobacteriales; family Mycobacteriaceae; genus Lolliginicoccus; species Lolliginicoccus lacisalsi. The sequence goes on along the minus strand of NZ_JACYWE010000001.1, from coordinate 461,375 downwards.
ACATCCTCGACCTCGACCCCGACGGCGTGTTCCTCTCCCACGGGCCCGGCGACCCCGCCACGGCGGATGGCGCGGTGCAGCTCACCAAGGCGATCCTGGGCCAGCGCCTGCCGTTGTTCGGCATCTGCTTCGGCAACCAGATCCTCGGCCGCGCGCTCGGGCTCGGCACCTACAAGATGAAGTTCGGCCACCGCGGCATCAACATCCCGGTCATCGATCACGCCACCGGCCGGGTCGCCATCACCGCCCAGAACCACGGGTTCGCGCTCGAGGGCGAGGCGGGCCAGGAGTTCGACACCCCGTTCGGGCGTGCCGTGGTCAGCCATACCTGCGCCAACGATGGGACAGTCGAGGGCGTGCGCCTGCTCGATGGCTCCGCGTTCTCCGTCCAGTACCACCCCGAGGCCGCGGCGGGCCCCCACGACGCCGCGTACCTGTTTGACCAGTTCGTCTCGCAGCTTGATGCCGCATCGGCCCAGAAAGGCACCGCGTAATGCCCCGCCGCACAGATCTCCAGCATGTACTCGTGATCGGCTCCGGCCCGATCGTGATCGGACAGGCGTGCGAGTTCGACTACTCGGGCACGCAGGCCTGCCGCGTCCTCAAGGAAGAGGGACTTCGCGTCACCCTCGTCAACTCGAACCCGGCGACGATCATGACCGACCCGGAGTTCGCTGACGCTACCTACGTCGAGCCGATCACCGCCGAGTTCGTCGAGAAGGTCATCGAGCGCGAGGCAGCGGAGGGCCACCCCATCGACGCGCTGCTCGCCACCCTTGGCGGGCAGACCGCGCTGAACACCGCCGTCGCGCTGCACGAGCGCGGCTCGCTCGAGAAGTACGACGTCGAGCTGATCGGCGCGGACTTCGAGGCCATCCAGCGTGGCGAGGACCGCCAGAAGTTCAAGGACATCGTCGCCAAGATCGGTGGGGAATCCGCGCGCTCGCGCGTCTGCTACACGATGGCGGAGGTCAACGACACCGTCGACGAGCTCGGCTTCCCCGTCGTGGTGCGCCCCAGCTTCACCATGGGCGGCCTCGGCTCCGGCATGGCCTACAACCAGTCCGACCTCGAGCGGATCGCCGGCGGGGGCATCAATGCCTCGCCGACGGCGAACGTGCTCATCGAGGAATCCATCCTCGGCTGGAAGGAGTACGAGCTCGAGCTGATGCGCGATGGCCGCGACAACGTCGTGATCGTCTGCTCCATCGAGAACCTCGATCCCATGGGCGTGCACACCGGCGACTCGATCACCGTGGCGCCGGCAATGACCCTCACCGACCGCGAGTACCAGCACATGCGCGACGTGGGCATCGCGATCCTCCGCGAGGTCGGCGTGGATACTGGCGGCTGCAACATCCAGTTCGCCATCAACCCCGACGACGGTCGCCTGATCGTCATCGAGATGAACCCGCGCGTCTCCCGGTCCTCCGCGCTCGCCTCGAAGGCAACAGGCTTCCCGATCGCCAAGATCGCCGCCAAGCTCGCCATCGGCTACACCCTCGACGAGATTGTCAACGACATCACCCGGGAGACTCCCGCGAGCTTCGAGCCCACCCTCGACTACGTCGTGGTCAAGGCGCCGCGGTTCGCGTTCGAGAAGTTCCCCGGTGCTGACGCGACGCTGACCACCACGATGAAGTCCGTCGGCGAGGCGATGTCGCTCGGCCGCAGCTTCCGCGAGGCCCTCGGCAAGGTGCTGCGCTCGATGGAGACCAGCGCCGCCGGATTCTGGACCAGCCCCGACGATCCCGCGCTCGACACCCTCGAGGCCGTCCTCGACAACATCCGAACTCCGCTCGAGGGGCGCATCTACCGTGTCGAGCAGGCGCTGCGCATGGGGGCGACCGAGGCGCAGGTCTTCGAGGCCACCAAGATCGATCCCTGGTTCATCTCGGCGATCGCGGCCCGGCTCGACCTCCGCGAGGAACTGCTCGCCGCGCCCGTCCTCGACGAGAACCTGCTGCGCCGCGCCAAGAACTCCGGGCTCTCCGACCGCCAGATCGCCGCGCTGCGCTCCGAGCTGGCCGGGGAGGAGGGCGTGCGCGCGCTGCGCCACCGCCTCGGCGTGCGCCCCGTCTACAAGACCGTAGACACCTGCGCCGCCGAGTTCGAGGCGAAGACCCCGTACCACTACTCCACCTATGAGCTCGATCCCGCCGCGGAGAGCGAGGTCGCGCCCCAGGTGGAGCGGACGAAGGTGCTCATCCTCGGCTCCGGGCCCAACCGCATCGGCCAGGGCATCGAGTTCGACTACTCGTGCGTCCACGCCGCGCTCACGCTCACCGAAGCCGGGTACGAGACCGTCATGGTCAACTGCAACCCAGAGACTGTCTCCACCGACTATGACACCGCGGATCGCCTCTACTTCGAGCCGCTCACCCTCGAGGACGTGCTCGAGGTCTACCACGCGGAGACCCAGTCCGGCACCGTCGCTGGAGTGATCGTGCAGCTTGGCGGCCAGACCCCGCTCAAGCTCGCCGAGAAGCTCGAGAAGGCAGGCGTGCCGATCGTGGGCACCACGCCCGCGGCGATCGACCTCGCGGAGGATCGCGGCGCTTTCGGCGAGGTGCTCAATGCCGCAGGGCTGCCCGCCCCCCGGTTCGGCACTGCCACGAGCTTCCCGCAGGCCCGTGCCGTCGCCGCCGACATCGGCTACCCCGTGCTCGTGCGGCCCTCCTACGTGCTCGGTGGCCGTGGCATGGAGATCGTCTACGACGAGAAGTCCCTCGAGGACTACATCTCGCGCTCCACCGAGCTCACCGCCGATCATCCGGTGCTCGTCGACAAGTTCCTCGACGATGCCATCGAGATCGACGTCGATGCACTGTGCGATGGCACCGAGGTATTCATCGGCGGCGTGATGGAGCACATCGAGGAGGCGGGCATCCACTCCGGTGACTCGGCGTGCGCCCTGCCCCCGATCACGCTGGGCCGCTCCGACCTCGAGACCGTGCGCCGCTCCACCGAGGCCCTCGCCGCGGGGATCGGCGTGAAGGGCCTGCTCAACGTGCAGTACGCGCTCAAGGACGATGTGCTCTACGTGCTCGAGGCCAACCCGCGCGCGAGCCGCACGGTTCCGTTTGTCTCCAAGGCGACGGCGGTTCCGCTCGCGAAGGCCGCCGCGCGGGTGATGCTCGGCGAGTCCATCGCCGACCTGCGCCAAGCGGGGATCCTCCCGGCAGAGGGCGATGGCGGCACGATGCCGGTGAACTCGGCGATCGCGGTGAAGGAGGCCGTGCTGCCCTTCAACCGCTTCCGCCGCGCGGACGGATCCGGGGTCGATACGCTGCTCAGCCCCGAGATGAAGTCCACCGGCGAGGTCATGGGCATCGATGCGGACTTCGGTACCGCGTTCGCCAAGAGCCAGGCCGGCGCCTACGGACCGCTGCCCACCGAGGGGACCGTGTTCGTCTCGGTCGCCAACCGGGACAAGCGATCGCTCATCTTCCCCGTCAAGCGCCTCGCTGATCTTGGTTTCACGATCCTCGCTACGCGGGGCACCGCGGAGATCCTGCGTCGCAACGGCATCCCCTGCACCGAGGTGCGCAAGCTGTCGGGGGAGACGCTGGCCGAGGGCGAGCGCACGATCGTCGACCAGATCCGCGACGGCGAGGTCGACATGATCATCAACACGCCCTACGGCAACTCGGGCCCGCGCATCGATGGCTACGAGATCCGCAACGCGGCCGTGGCCACCTCCACCCCGTGCATCACCACCGTGCAGGGCGCCGCGGCGGCCGTGCAGGGCATCGAAGCGCTGCGGCGCGGCGACATCGGCGTGCAGCCCCTCCAGGTGTTGCACAAGGTCCTGCGCGGATGAGCGGCACCGCGGGGGATCCTCGCGGGCAGCAGGCCTTCGGTGACCGCCTGTGGGAGGCCACCGCCGAGCGGGGCGCGCTGTGCGTGGGCATCGACCCGCATCCGGCGCTGCTCGAGCAGTGGGGGCTCGCCGACGACGCTGATGGGCTAGCACGCTTCAGCGACATCTGCGTGGAGGCATTTGGTGGCATCGCGGCCGTGGTCAAGCCGCAGGTAGCGTTCTACGAGGCGCACGGCTCGGCCGGGATGCGGGTGCTCGAGACCACCATGGCGGCGCTGCGAGCCTCCGGGGCCCTCGTGCTCGCGGACGCCAAGCGCGGTGACATCGGCTCGACCATGGCGGCCTACGCCCGCGCCTGGCTCGATGATCGCTCGCCGCTCGCCGCGGATGCCGTGACCGTCTCGCCGTACCTGGGTCTCGGCTCGCTCGGCCCCGCGCTGGAGCTCGCGCTGGGGTCCGGGCGCGGGGCATTCGTGCTCGCGGCCACCTCCAACCCGGAGGGGGCATCGGTGCAGCGCGCGACCACCCCGACGGGCAGGACGGTTGCCCAGGGCATGGTCGACGAGGTCGCCGCGCTCAATGCCGGCGCCGCGCCCATGGGTTCGATCGGCGTGGTCGTCGGTGCGACGCTGAGCGAGGTGCCCGACCTCTCCGCCATCAATGGGCCGGTCCTGCTGCCGGGCGTGGGCGCGCAGGGGGGCACGGCGGCTGATGTCGCCCGCATCCTTGGCCCGCGCGCCCGGCTTGCGCTTCCGGCGGTCTCCCGGGATATCCTGAGGTCAGGGCCATCGGTCGGGGCAGTTCGCGACGCGGCGCTACGCATGATCGAGCAGTTCGGGTTCCTGACCGGCGATCAGTGAGTGGCGTGCGCCACACTGATCGGTGGTGTGGCCCGCTGAAGATAACGATATTTCGTGTTTTCCCAGCGTGTCGTGGCACGAGGGCACGTTGTGCCCGGTCAGCGCGGTATGGTCGATGCGCGTTTCCAAGCGCGCGAGACCGACACGCTGGACCAGGACGAACAGTATCCGGTGCGGCCCGGTGTGTACGGTCGCTCCCGCCGCGTCCTCGCGGCGGGATACATGAAGGCAGATGAGACGGAGGAATCGTGGCCCTTCCCCAGTTGACCGATGAGCAGCGTGCTGCAGCCTTGGCGAAGGCGGCAGAGGCTCGCCGGGCGCGGGCAGCGCTCAAGGAGCAGCTCAAGCGTGGCGGAACTGACCTCAAGCAGGTGCTCGCCGACGCTGAGACTGACGAGATCCTCGGCAAGATGAAGGTTTCGGCCCTGCTCGAGGCCCTTCCCAAGGTGGGCAAGGTCAAGGCGCGGGACATCATGACCGAGCTCGAGATCGCTCCGACCCGCCGCCTGCGGGGGCTCGGAGATCGCCAGCGCAAGGCACTGCTCGAGCGTTTCGACTTCGAGGCCTGAGAGTCTCGTGATCGCTGTCGTGAATGATTCATCATCCTCGCGGCCTGGATCCATCTCGGCAGCGCGGCGAAGGGGTCGGCCAGTTGTGCTGGTCGGCCCCTCGGCCGTTGGCACGTCGACAGTGGTCAAGCGATTGCGCGAGATGGTTCCCGATCTGTGGTTCAGCGTGTCCGCGACGACGCGGGCCCCGCGGCCCGGCGAGGTCGCGGGCCGGGACTACCTGTTTGTCAGCCGTGCCGAGTTCGACCGCATGATCGACGCGGGCGAGCTCCTCGAGTGGGCGGATATCCACGGTGGCATCCAGCGCTCCGGCACTCCGCGCAAGCCCGTCGAGCAGGCTGTTCGCGACGGGCTGCCCGTGCTCATCGAGGTTGACCTCGTCGGTGCGCGCGCAATCCGCGAGACCATGCCGGACGCTGCGCTCGTGTTCCTCGCGCCGCCCGATTGGGAGACCCTGGTCGCCCGGCTGCGCGGACGTGGCACCGAATCCCCTGACGTGGTGGAGCGGCGGTTGCTGACCGCGCGGACCGAGATGGCCGCGAAGGACGAGTTTGATCACGTCGTCATCAACGACGACGTGGAACGCGCGGCCTCGGAGTTGGTATCGTTGCTGACTGGGCCGTAGGCGCACCCCGGTTCCGCAAGGTCCGGAGGGTGGTGCCGCTCGGTGCCAGGGGGACGTGCTGTTCCTGTGGAGCGCGTGAGAAGTGGACCGGTCAATTCGACCCGGAACCACGTGATGAGGAGATCTAGTGACTGTGAACAATATGGCGTCCGCTACCGGTGCACCGATGTATGACCCCCCGATGGGCCTGACGAACCCGCCGATCGATGAGCTCCTTGACCGGGTCTCGTCCAAGTACGCCCTCGTGATCTTCGCGGCCAAGCGCGCGCGCCAGATCAACGATCACTACAACCAGATCGGCATGGGCATGAACGAGTATGTCGGCCCGCTCGTCGATCCCGGCATGCACGAGAAGCCGCTGTCGGTGGCGCTGCGGGAGATCCACGGCGATCTTCTCATCCACAACGAAGGCGAATAGCGAGGTCCGCCGTGGCGGCGACAGGAACCAACGCGCGGGACGACGAACCAGCGCCCAAGCGCATCGTGGTCGGTGTTACCGGCGGCATTGCGGCATACAAGGCATGCGCGGTGATCCGTTACTTCACCGAGAGCGGGCATTCGGTGCGCGTGATCCCGACCGAGTCGGCCCTGCAGTTCGTGGGCGCCGCGACCTTCGAGGCATTGTCGGGCAACCCGGTCACCACGAGCGTGTTCCAGGACATCCCGGACGTGGCGCACGTGAAGATCGGCCAGGAGGCCGACCTGATCGTGGTCGCGCCTGCGACGGCCGACCTCATGGCGCGGGCCGCGCACGGCCGGGCCGATGACCTGCTCACCGCGACCTTGCTGACAGCGCGGTGCCCGGTACTGATGGCACCGGCCATGCATACCGAGATGTGGGATCATCCCGCGACCGTCGACAACGTCGCTACGCTGCGCTCCCGCGGCGCAATCGTCATGGAGCCCGCCTCGGGCCGCCTCACCGGGCGTGATTCTGGCCCCGGGCGCTTGCCGGAGCCCAGCGAGATCGCCGGCCTCGGCGCGATGCTGCTCGAGCGACCGGACTCGCTGCCGCGTGACCTCGCAGGCTGCTCGATCGTGGTGAGCGCCGGGGGGACGCGGGAATCGCTCGACCCCGTCCGGTTCCTCGGCAACCGCAGCTCGGGCAAGCAGGGCTACGCGCTGGCCCGCCTCGCCGTGCAGCGTGGCGCGCGGGTCACCCTCGTCTCTGGCGTCACCGCCGGCCTCGAGCCCCCCGCGGGCGCGCACGTGGTGCAGGTGACCACTGCCGAGCAGATGCAGGATGCGGTGCGCGCGCACACCGCCACCGCGGATGTCGTGATCATGGCTGCCGCGGTAGCAGACTTCCGGCCCGATTCCATGGCCGAGAGCAAGATCAAGAAGGTGCAGGACGAGCCAGCGACCATCACGCTCGTGCAGAATCCCGATATTCTCGCCGGGATCGTCGAGCAGCGGGCCGCCGGGGACCTTCCCGCCACGCGTGTCATCGTGGGCTTTGCTGCCGAGACGGGCGATGAGCACGGTGATGTGCTGACCCACGCGCGGAGCAAGCTGCAGCGCAAGGGGTGCGACCTGCTGGTCGTCAACGCGGTCGGCGAGGGCAAGGCGTTCGAGGTGGACTCGAACATGGGCTGGATCCTCCGTGCCGACGGTGGGGAATCCGCATTGCCGTTGAGCTCGAAGAACCTCATGGCGAGCCGAATCCTCGATGCCGTGGGGACACTGCTCTTCACCGGATAGAAGGCCGGGATGGATCCGCTGCTCCCCGGGTGTTCCGGAGCGGTGACACATCGGCATCGGCTATCGGCAGGATCCGCTCGCTCCGCTATTGTCGGATACTGCGGATAACCGGCGAGAACATGGCGCCAATCAAATGAGAGGGCACAAACGTGAGTGCGACAAGTCGCAGGCTATTCACCAGTGAATCGGTTACCGAGGGGCACCCCGACAAGATTTGCGACGCCATCAGCGATTCCATCCTTGATGCGATCCTCAAGGAGGACCCCCGGGCGCGCGTCGCGGTGGAGACACTGGTGACCACCGGGCAGGTGCATGTGGCGGGCGAGGTCAGCACCCGCGCCTACGCCGACATCCCCACGATCGTGCGCGAGCGTGTCCTCGAGATCGGCTATGACTCCTCCTCCAAGGGCTTCGACGGCAACTCCTGCGGTGTCAACATCGCGATCGGCGCGCAGTCTCCCGAGATCGCCCAGGGCGTCGACAACGCTTACGAGTCGCGCGTCGAGGGCCTCAGCGAGGACGACCTCGACCGCCAGGGCGCCGGGGACCAGGGCCTGATGTTCGGGTACGCCTGCCTGGACACCCCCGAGCTGATGCCGCTGCCCATCGCGCTGGCGCACCGGCTCTCGCGCCGGCTCACCGAGGTCCGCAAGTCCGGGATCCTCCCTTACCTCCGGCCTGACGGCAAGACGCAGGTCACCATCGAGTACGACGGCGAGAAGCCCGTCCGCCTCGACACCGTTGTTGTCTCCACCCAGCACGCAGCGGACATCGACCTCGACAACCTGCTGACCCCCGACATCCGCAACCACGTGGTCAACGTGGTGCTCGCGGAGCTCGATGTTCCCACCCTCGACACGTCCGAGGTGCGGCTGCTCGTCAATCCCACCGGGCGATTCGTGCTCGGCGGACCCATGGGCGACGCCGGCCTCACGGGGCGCAAGATCATCGTCGACACCTACGGCGGCATGTCCCGCCACGGCGGTGGCGCGTTCTCCGGCAAGGACCCGTCGAAGGTGGACCGTTCCGCCGCGTACGCCATGCGCTGGGTGGCCAAGAACGCGGTCGCCGCGGGCCTCGCCGAGCGGATCGAGGTGCAGGTCGCCTACGCCATCGGCAAGGCTGCCCCCGTCGGATTGTTCGTAGAGACGTTCGGCACCGAGAAGGTCGACCCCGCCATCATCCAGGACGCGATCCGCGAGGTGTTCGACCTCCGCCCGGCCGCGATCATCCGGGACCTGGACCTGCTCCGCCCCATCTACGCCCAGACCGCGGCCTACGGCCACTTCGGGCGTACCGACATCGATCTGCCATGGGAGCAGACCGACCGGGTCGAGGAGCTTCGCAAGGCAGCGGGCCTCTAGCCGCTAGCTATCAGCAGACGGGGGAGACGGAGGCCACCAACTGGAGCGACAGGCCGCGGCCACGCTGCCGATCGCGCAGGTGCTGCCGCTTCTCGAGGTGCCCCATCTCGACCGCGAGTTCGACTACCTCGTGCCCGCGGAGCTCGACGCGCACGCGCAACCTGGAGTGCGTGTGCGCGTCCGCTTCTCCGGCCGCCTCGTTGATGGCTACATCCTGGCCCGTCTCGACACGAGCGCCCACGAGGGCAAGCTCGCCTGGCTGCACAAGGTCGTCTCGCCCGTGCCGGTCCTGCCCCCTGATCTCCTCGCGCTCGTCGAACGCGTGGCACGCCGCAGTGCCGGGACGCGCGCCGATGTGCTGCGGCTAGCCATCCCGCCGCGTCACGCCAGGGCCGAGAACGAGGATCCGGAGGCGACCGCGAAGGCCGCCATCCCTGGGCCGCCGCTCGCCGCGTGGCAGCGCTACGAGCATGCCGATTCCTATTTCGCAGCGCTTGCCGCCCACCAGCCCGCCCGCGCGGTCTGGAACCCCGTGGCCGGCGAGCACTGGTGGACACGTCTCGCGGAGGCGGCCGCTGTCGCTGCGGCCGCGGGCCGCGGGGTAGTCATCATCGTGCCCGACCAGCGCGATCTCGATCTCGTCGGCGCGGCGTGCACCACGTTGATCGGCGACGAGCATGTTGCCGTGCTCGCCGCGGGGCTGGGCCCCACCGAACGGTACCGCCGCTGGCTGGCCGTGCTCCGCGGCGACCGGCGGGTGGTTGTCGGAACCCGCAGTGCAATCTTCGCTCCCATCCACGACCTCGGCCTGATCATCCTGTGGGACGACGGTGATGATTCGCTGTGGGAGCCCCGTTCGCCCTATCCCCACTCGCGTGATGTCGCGGTGCACCGGGCGCACCTCGCGGGCGCTGGCATCCTGCTCGGGGCGTTCTCCCGCACCTGCGAGGCACAATTGCTGCTGGAGACGGGATGGGCGCATGCGCTCGTCGCGCCTCGGGACGAGGTGCGGCGCGCGGCGCCGCGGGTGGTGGCCCGCGCCGATAGCGACATCGCCCTGGAACGCGACCCGGCGGCGCGGGCGGCGCGCATCCCGGCGTTCGCCTTCCAGGCGGCACGGGCGGCCCTCGAGCGGGGCGAGCCGGTGCTCATCCAGGTGCCACGGCGAGGCTATCTGCCTGCCGTGGCCTGCCAGGATTGCCGCGAGCAACTGCGCTGCCGGCGCTGCGCGGGCCCGATGGAGCTGGGGCAGCGCGACGGGGCGTACTCCTGCCGCTGGTGCGGCACCGCCGAGCAGCAACCACGCTGCCGCCGCTGCGGCTCGGTGAAGGTGCGCGCCACGGTGATCGGTGCGAAGCGAACGGCCGAGGAGCTCGGCCGCGCGTTCCCAGGCGTCGCCGTGATCACCTCGACCGGGGGCGAGGGAGTGCCCGTAGTGGGCCCGGGCGCGGCCCTGGTCATCAGCACGCCCGGCGTGGAGCCCCCGGCCGCGGAGGGATATGGCGCGGTCCTGCTGCTCGATGGGTGGCTGCTGCTCGGCCTCGCCGACCTGCGCGCTGGCGAGATCGCGCTGCGCAAGTGGATGGCGGCGGTCGCGCTGGCCCGGCCCGCAGCGATCGGCGGCGTGGCGGCGGTCATGGCGGATCCGGATAACGCGGTGGTGCAGGCGATGGTGCGGTGGGATCCGGGTGGCTTCGCTGCGGCCGAGCTCCGCGCCCGGGCGGAGGTTGGCTTTCCCCCGGCTGTGCGGATGGCGGTGATCGATGGCACCCATGCCGCGGTATCCGCGTTCCTCGAGGTCATGCAGGTGCCCGCGGATGGCGAGGTGCTGGGCCCCGTGCCGCTGCCGTGGACCGCCCGGCCGCCGGTCATCGCCGACTCCGTGCGCGAGGAAGGGGATGTCGAGCGCGTCCTCGTGCGGGTGCCTCGGAGCGGGGGCGCCTTGCTATCCGATGCGCTTCGAGCGGCCCAGGCCGTCTGCAGCTCGCGACGGGAGACGTCGGCGGTGCGGGTGCAGATCGACCCATTGAACATCGGCTAGCCGCGCGGGGCCTGCTGGTGTGGCGCGGGGGCGTCGTCGGTGTCGTCGTCGGGAGCCCGGCTATATCGGCTATTGACCAATGACCCATCACGATATATCGTGAGTGCAACGACATATCGAAGGGAACTTCTCATGCGCCACGAGCACCGCAACCCCGCCCACCGCAACGGCACCCACAAGGGCGCCCGTCACCCGCGCCGCCAGGATCGACCCCCAGGCCTCCACATCGAGGGCTTCCAGCGCGGCCAGGGACTCATCCGCATCGGCGTGCCGGCCCGCAAGGACCGCAATCGCCGCGGCGACGTCCGCGCCGCCATCCTCCTGCTCCTCGCCGAGCAGCCCATGCACGGCTACCAGCTCATCCAGGAGATCGAGACCCGCAGCGAAGGGGCCTGGAAGCCCAGCCCCGGCTCCATCTACCCCGCGCTCGCCCAGCTCGAGGACGAGGGCATCGTCCAGATCGACAACATCAGCGGACGAAAGACCGCCAGCCTCACGCCGGAGGGCAATGCCTATATCGACGAGAACCGCGCCACCCTCGGCGACCCGTTCGCCCTGGACACGACCCCCGCTGGCAGCAGTGGACGCGAGATCCGCCAGCTCGCCAGGCTCCTCGGTGCCGCCGCTGGACAGGTCGCCGCGGTCGGCACGCCCGCGCAGCGCGACGAGGCCGCGCAGATCCTCACCGACGCCCGCAAGAAGCTCTACCGCATGCTCGCCGGCGAGGAGTAGCCGCTCGTCACCGGCTGCGGGCAGCCCTGGTTGCGGGCAGCCCTGGTTGCCGCTGCTAGGCGCTGCCCGGCGCTGCCCGGCGCTGCCCGGCGCCAAACGCGATAGATACCGTGGCCACCACGGCGTGTTGCACCGGCGTGTCGGGTGGTTTCTATCGCGTTTGCGATGCATGGGCGTACCACCCGCGAACCTGCGCCAAGCACAGGAGCCGCTGCCACCCGAAACAGGGTGGCAGCGGCTCCTGCCGTTCTCGCGCTGTACCGCTACAGGCTAGCGACGCCTGGCTCGAGGAAGCGCTTGCCGTTGACGGCCTCGGAGGTGCCGGTGCGGTCCAGGTACGGGGTGATGCCCCCGTTCCAGAACGCGAAGCCACCACCGAGGATCATGCACAAGTCGATGTCCTGCGCGGCCGCGACGACATTCTCGTCGAGCATCAGCTGGACCTCCTCGGCGAAGGCACGGCGGGTGCGCTCGAGGACCTGCTCGGCGGTCGAGGGGTTGTCGCCCTGGGTCCACAGCTCCGCGACCTTCGGGTCGACGGCCTGCTTGCCGTTCTCGTCGTACGCCCAGACGGATTTGATGCCGGCGTCGACGATGGCGCGGAGGCCGGGGGAGTCCTTGAACCGGTCGGGCGCGTACTCGGAAAGCGTCTCGCCGGTGTGCAGGGCAACGGCGGGGCCGACGAGCCCGAGCAGGGTGAACGGTGTCATCGGCATGCCGAGCTCGGTGATCGCGACGTCCGCGACCTCGAACGGGGTGCCTTCATCGACGGCGTTCATGACCTCGCCGAGCGTGCGGATGAGCAGCCGGTTGAAGACGAATCCTGGCAGGTCGGCGACGAGCACCGCGGACTTCTTCAGCGACTTGGCCGTGGCGAACGCGGTCGCGAGGGTCACGTCGTCGGTCTTGTGGCCCCGGATGATCTCGAGCAGGGGCAGCACGGCGACGGGGTTGAAGAAGTGGAACCCGACAACGCGCTCGGGATGCTTGAGGTCGGCGGCCATCTTGGTGATGGAGAGCGACGAGGTGTTGGTCGCGAGGATCGTGTCCTCGGCGATGTGGTCCTCGAGCTCGGCGAAGATCTTCTTCTTGAGGTCGAGGTTCTCGAACACGGCCTCGATGACGAAGTTGGTGCGCGCGAACGCGGCCTTGTCCAGCGAGCCGGTGACGAGCGCCTTGAGCCGGTTGGCGGCATCGTGGGAGAGCCGCCCCTTGCCCTGCAGCTTGTCGATCTCGCCGTGCACGTAGTCGAGGCCCTTGTCGATGCGCTCCTGGTCGATGTCGGTCATGATGACCGGGACCTTGAGCTGGCGGGCGAACAGCAGCGCGAGCTGCGATGCCATGAGCCCGGCACCGATGATGCCCACGCCGGTGATGGGCCGCGCGAGAGACTTGTCCGGTGCTCCGGCGGGCCGCTTGGCGCGGCGCTGCACGAGGTCGAAGGCGTAGAGCCCGGCCCGCAGCTCGTCGCTCATGATGAGATCAGCGAGGGCCTCGTCCTCGGCGGCGAATCCCTTCGCGAGCGAGTCGGGATCGTTGATGTCGGTGTCCTTGGCGAGCGCGAGCAGCTCGAGGGCACGGGCCGGACCGGGGGCGAATCCCTTCGTCTTGGAGTCAACGAACTTGGTGGCGCGGGCCAGGGCACTGTCCCAGCCCTGTCCGCGGTCGATCTCGGGGCGCTCGGGGGTGGCCTCGCCGTTGCTGACGGCCGCGGCCCAGCGCAGGGACTGCTCGATGAAGTCGGCGGAGTCGAGCACCTCGTCGAAGATGCCGAGACCAGCGGCCTGCTCGGGCTTGAGCATCTTGTTGTTGCTCAGGGCGTTCTCGAGGATCACCGTCACCGCGTTGGCCGGCCCGACGATGTTGGGCAGCAACTGGGTGCCGCCCCAGCCGGGCACGAGGCCGAGGAAGCACTCCGGCAGCGCGATGGCCGCCGCGCTGCGGGAGACGGTGCGGTAGTGGCACGCCAGCGCGACCTCGAGGCCACCGCCCATGACGGCGCCGTTGACGAACGCGAAGGTGGGGATGCTGGCGTCACGCAGGCGCTTGAACACCTTGTGGCCGAGCTGTCCCATCTCGACGGCGAGGTCCCGGCTGGTGATGGTAGGAACACCCTTGAGGTCCGCGCCGACGGCGAAGATGAACGGCTTGCCGGTGACGGCGATCGCGGCGGGGCTCGCGTCGAAGGCGGTGTCGAGGGCGGCGTCGAGCTCGGCGAGGCCGGTCGGCCCGAAGGTGGACGGCTTGGTGTGATCGAACCCATTGTCGAGGGTGACCAGCGCGACCTTGCCGGAGATGCCGGGGACGTCGATGAGCTTGGTGTAGGCGTGGGTGACGACTTCGTCGGAAAACGCCGAGGCGAGATCAGTCATGTGTGGTTATGCCTTCTCTCCGGTGTAGTTGGGGTTCTCCCAGATGACGCTGCCGCCCATGCCCATGCCGATGCACATGGTGGTGAGCCCGTAGCGCACATCGGTGCGTTCCTTGAAATGGTTGCTGAGCTGCGTCATCAGCCGCACGCCCGAGGAGGCGAGGGGATGGCCGCACGCGATGGCGCCGCCCCAGGGGTTGACCCGCGGATCGTCGTCAGCGATGCCGAAGTGCTCGAGGAACGCGAGCACCTGCACGGCGAACGCCTCGTTGATCTCGAAGAGGCCGATGTCGTTGATGCTCAAGCCAGTGCGGGCGAGCAGCTTCTCGGTAGCGGGGACGGGTCCGATGCCCATCACAGCGGGGTCGACGCCCTTGAAGGAGTAGCCGACCATGCGCATGCCGATGGGCAGGCCGAGCTCGGTCGCGGTGTCCTCGCCGGCGATGATGGCGGCGGTGGCGCCGTCGTTGAGGCCCGCGGCGTTGCCTGCGGTGATGCGGCCACCGGTGCGGAAGGGCGTCTTGAGGTTGGCGAGGTCCTCGAGCGTGGTCGCGGGGCGGGGCGGCTCGTCAGCGGTGGCGTAGCCCCAGCCGGTCTCGGCGTGGCGGGTGGCGCTGGGCACGAGGGTCTGGGCGATCTTGCCGGCGGCGCGCGCTGCCTCGTACTTCTGCTGGCTGCCGATGGCGTAGGCGTCGGTGCGGTCCTTGGTGATGGTCGGGAACCGGTCATGCAGGTTCTCCGCGGTGTTGCCCATCACGAGGGCGCTCGGGTCGACGAGCTTGTCGGCAAGGAAGCGCGGGTTGGGGTCCACGCCCTCGCCCATCGGGTGGCGGCCCATGTGCTCCACGCCGCCGGCGATGGCGAGGTCATACTGCCCGAACCCGATCGCGCCCGCGGTGGTGGTCACCGACGTCATCGCGCCGGCGCACATGCGGTCTATGGCGTAGCCGGGCACTGTCTCGGGGAGGCCAGCGAGAATGGCGGCGGAGCGGCCGATGGTGAGGCCCTGGTCACCGGTCTGGGTGGTCGCGGCGATCGCGACGTCGTCGATGCGGTCGGTGGGCATCTGGGGGTTGCGGCGAACAAGCTCGCGGATGCAGTTGACGATGAGGTCATCGGCACGGGTCTCGGCGTAGATGCCCTTCTTGCCTGCGCGCCCGAAAGGCGTACGGATGCCGTCGACGAAGACGACGCTCCGGGAATTGGTGGTGGAAGCCACGCGGTGTTCCTCCTGGTGGAGTTGGGCTATTGGCTGGAACATCCCCACTCTAGATCCCGGTCTGGCGCCGTGGGCCGAGAGAGTGTTCTTTAATGCTGCTGTTCCATTCGGTTCCGGTCCGGCTTGTGCGTATTCTCGTATCCGTTTGCACCACGATTGCCCCCTTTTCGGTGGGCGGCTTGGCGGTTGGCATGGGTCTCGGGCACGCGTACCGGCGGCGGTCCGCGGTGATCGCTGCAGCGATCACGGCTGCCGTGGCACTGCTGGCCGCCCATTCGATCCTCGCCCAGCCCGCGCCGGCCCAGCCCGGGGCCACCGCGCTGATGCCCATCGCTACCGGCATCCTCCAGCCCACGCCCATCCTCGCCAAGCGCGCGGACAGGGCCACGCCGGGCCTCGCGCCGCAGGGAGCCAACGACTTCGCGTGCCACTCGGGTGATCGGCCCCCCGTGCTGCTCGTCCATGGGACCGATGCCTCCGCCTACAGCGATTTCGCCGCGCTCGCGCCGCGGCTGCGCCTCGAGGGCTACTGCGTGTTCGCGCTGAACTATGGCGTGGGCGAGCCTGGCCTCGACCTGAGCCCGACGAGCGCGCCCGGCGTGCCGACCTATGGCACCGCGGACATCAGGCTCTCCGCGGTAGAGGTCGCCGATGCGGTCGAGAGCATCCAGCGGGCGACCGGGGCGCGCGCCGTGAGCCTCGTGGG
>NZ_JACYWE010000001.1:383463-445219 GCF_014841105.1 Lolliginicoccus lacisalsi | reverse complement strand
CCCCGGCCGATACGGTTCCCGGCCTCTCCTACACGACGATCAACACCAGCCACGACGAGGTCATCCAGCCGATGGAGAACTCGGCCCTGCGCGGGCCCGGCGCGCGAAACATCATTCTGCAGGACCACTGCCCGCTCGACATGAGCGGTCACTTCCAGCTCCTCTACAACCCGACCGTCCACGATCTGGTGCTCAGCGCGCTCGATCCCCGGCACGAGCCCGCAGCCGCATGCCAGATGATGGCGCCCGGGGTGGGACTGGTGGAAACCTTCGTCGCGAGCAACAGCTAGCGGAGTTCGCGGCACGGCCCCTGGACAATAGACTGGTGCGGTTGAACCACCATCCACGACCAGAGGGAGATCCATGCGGCTCGTCTTCGCCGGCACCCCCGAACCGGCAGTGCCGGCCTTGCGCCGCCTCATCGATAGCCCCCGCCACGAGGTGGCCGCGGTGGTCACGCGCCCGGACGCGGCGGCAGGGCGCGGTCGCCGAGCGCGGCGAAGCCCGGTAGGCCAGCTCGCCGACGAGCACGGCATCCCGGTGCTCGCCCCGCGCCGCCCCTCCGATCCGGAGTTCCTCGAGCAACTCTCGGAGATCGGTCCCGATTGCTGCCCGGTCGTGGCCTACGGGGCACTGCTGACCCGCGAGGTCATTGCCATTCCCCGCCTGGGATGGATCAACCTGCACTTTTCCTTGCTGCCCGCATGGCGCGGCGCCGCTCCCGTGCAGGCAGCGATCGCCGCGGGCGATGACATGACGGGCGCCACGACCTTTCGCATCGACGAGGGCCTCGACACCGGTGACGTGCTCGGCACCATGACCGAGCGGATCCGGCCGACCGATACGTCCGGGGTGCTGCTCGAACGGCTCGCCGAGGCCGGCGCGGTGCTGCTCGAGCACACGATGGACGGGCTCGAGGACAGCACACTGACCGCGATCCCGCAGTCCACCGATGGTGTCTCCCACGCGCCCAAGGTGACGGTCGAGGCCGCGCGGGCCCGCTGGGACCAGCCCGGCCACATCGTTGAACGCCACATCCGCGCCATGACCCCAGCACCAGGCGCGTGGACCATGGTGGGCGACCTGCGCGTGAAGATCACCAGCGCGGGCGTGGACGAGGCCACCCGCCTCGCCCCCGGCGAGATCCAGGCGACCAAGAGCACCGTGCGCGTCGGCACGGCCACGGGAGCGCTACAGCTCGACACCGTCCAGCCCCAGGGCAAGAAAGCCATGCGCGCCGCCGACTGGGCTCGCGGCGCGCGACTCGCAGAAGGAGCGACCGCGCAGTGAATCCCCCCGAACCATCCCGGCATGGGCCCGCCCACAACCCGCGGCGCGGCGGCCGGGGCGGCAGCAGGCCTGGCCCCACGCCCCCGCAGCGGCAGTCCGGGCGCCGGGGCCCGGCGCGGGCCGAGCCTCCCACTGACGCACCCGTGGATCCGGCGCGCCTCGCTGCCCGCGATGTGCTGCGCGCCGTGCGCGATCGCTCGGCCTACGCCAACCTGATGCTTCCCAAGCTGCTGCGCGACCGCCGGATCACTGGCCGCGCTGCCGCTTTCGCCACCGAGCTCGCATACGGTGCGTGCCGCGCGCAGGGGCTGCTCGACGAGATCATCGCCGCGGCGGCGGGGCGGCCCGCCAACGAGATCGACGGAACGATCCTCGACATTCTCCGGCTCGCCGCCTACCAGCTGCTGCGAACCCGGGTGGCGCCGCATGCCGCGGTGAGCACCGCCGTCGCGATGGCGCGCACCGAGGGGGGCGAGCGGATCACCGGCTTCGTCAACGCAGTGCTGCGCCGGGTCTCGGAGAAGACCGAGGAGCAGTGGATCGCGCAGCTCGCGCCGACCGACCCGATCGGTCGGGCCGCGTTCACGCATGCCCACCCGCGCTGGATCGGCCAGGCCTTCGCCGACGCGCTCGGCGCGGGCGCCGCCGAGATCGATGAGGCCCTCGCCGCCGACGATGCACGTCCCACGATCCACCTCGTCGCGCGGCCGGGCGAGATCACCGGCGAGGAGCTAGCGCTGGTCACAGGCGGCACGGAGGGCAACTACTCGCCGTATGCCGTGCATCTGGAGTCGGGCGACCCCGGCGAGCTCGATCCGGTTCGCGATGGCCTCGCTTCGGTGCAGGACGAGGGCAGCCAGCTCGTGGCCCTCGCGGCCCTGCGCGCACCAGTTTCCGGGGAGGATGGAGGTCGCTGGCTGGACCTGTGCGCGGGACCGGGAGGCAAGGCGGTGCTCATGGGTGCGATCGCCGCGATCGACGGCGCGCGCCTCGATGCCGTGGAGATCTCCACCCACCGCGCCGAGCTCGTCCGCACTTCGGTGAAGGGGCTCCCGGTGGCCGTCCACGAGGCTGATGGCCGGGAGAGCGGCCTCGAGCCCGGCTATGACCGGGTACTCGTGGACGCGCCATGCACGGGGCTCGGCGCGCTGCGCCGGCGGCCGGAGGCGCGCTGGCGCAAGCAGTCCAGCGACGTCGCGGGCCTCGCGCGGCTGCAGCGCGAGCTGCTCGATGCCGCGATCGATCTCGTCCGGCCTGGCGGGATCGTGGTGTACTCGACCTGCTCCCCGCACGTGGCGGAGACGATCGGGGTTGTCTCGCACGCGATCCGCAAGCGCGGGGGCGAGGCGGTCCCCGCGGGCGAGGTGCTCAACGAGGTGCCTCGCGCGGCGGCCGGCCCAGCCGGGGAGTTCGTGCAGCTCTGGCCGCACCGCCATGGCACGGACGCGATGTTCATCGCGGTGCTGCGCAAGCCCGAGTAGCCCGGCGCGGGCCCGCCGATCCCTCGCGGGACGGGCCCGGTTTCTCGCAAGGCGGGACGGGTTTCTCGAAGGGCGGGCGGGGGCCGCGCGGCGTATCATCGGCGCGGTGCGAGAAACTGAGCTGCCCCCCGCCGCGCCAGAGGCGCGAGTCCACGCCTTCCGCGATGATGCGCTCAGCGATCACGACGCGGTAGGGATCGCCGCCGCGATCCGCGACGGCAGCATCTCCGCGGCCGAGGCGGTCGAGGCCGCGATCGAGCGGATCGCTGACATCGAGCCCCGCCTCCATGCCCTGCAGCTCGCGGACTTCGAGCGTGCCCGCGAGATGGCGCGCACGGCACCCTCAGGAGGGCGAGGAGCTCTCTCGGGCGTTCCCTCGATGCTGAAGGACAACGTCAATCTGGCCGGGCAGCCCACCACTCGTGGATCGCTGGCCGTCCCGGCGCGACCGGTGCGCCACACCGACCGCTTCGTCGAGCAATTCCTCGGCGTGGGGCTGGTGCCTCTCGGCAAGTCGCGCCTGCCCGAGTTCGGGTTCAACGCCTCCACGGAGTTCGCCGCCTCCGAGCCCACCCGCAACCCCTGGCACCTGGACTACTCGGCCGGGGCCTCGTCGGGCGGCGCGGCAGCACTCGTTGCGAGCGGCGCCCTGCCCATCGCCCATGCCAACGACGGCGGTGGCTCGATCCGCATTCCCGCCGCCGCGTGCGGGCTCGTCGGGCTCAAGGCGAGCCGCGGCCGCATGCGCACCGAGCCCGTGCAGGACGCGCTGCCCGTCCGCATCATCTCGGACGGCGTGGTCGCTCGCTCCGTCCGTGACGTCGTGGCGTTCCACGCTGATGCCGAGCGCGTGTTCCGCAACAATGCCCTCCCGCCCATCGGGCATATCCGCGCTCCGGGCGAGCAACGCCGCCGGATCGGCATCGTGATGGATTCCGTGGTCGGCCACGCCACCGATCCCGAGACGCGGAGCGCGGTGCGCGCCACCGCGGACCTGCTCGCGAGCCTCGGCCACCACGTCGACGATGCCACGCTGCCCGTGGGGCCAGGCTTCGCGCGGGACTTCGTTCACTACTGGGGGATGCTCTCGGTGATCCTCACCGCCCCCGGCCGGTGGATGCATGGCCGCGAGTTCAATCGGGCGCGCCTCGATCCGCTCACTCTCGGGCTCGCCCAGCGGTACTGGCGGGAGGCATACCGCTCCCCGGCCACCCTGCGGCGGCTGCGCGGCACCTCCGCGGTGGTGCAGGAATGGTTCGAGCCATGGGACATCGTGCTGAGCCCGGTGGTGGGCCACACCACGCCGCCGATCGGGTACCTGTCGCCTAACCATCCCTTCGAGGAACTGATCGAGCGGCTACAGACCTACGTTTCCTTCACGCCGATCAACAACGCGGCCGGGAACCCCGCGATCTCCCTGCCCGCGGGCACCACCAGCGACGGAAGGCCCATCGGGGTGCAGCTCTCGGCGCCGCTCGGCGACGAGCGCGTCCTGCTAGAGATCGCCATGGAGCTGGAGCAGGCGCGGCCGTGGCGCCGCATCCAGGACGACTAGCCCTATCGCGCTGGGTCGCGCGGGCGCGTGGCACGGGCGGCGCTGGCCTCCGCGGGCGCAAGGCACGGGCGGCGCTGGTTTGCGCGGGGTCAAACGCGATAGAAAAGGCCGAAAAACCAGGCTAGTTTCTATCGCGTCTACCGGAACCGGGTGCTTTTGCCCGCCGCACAGCCGCCGGGTGCCGCACACCCGCCAAGCCGCACACCCGTCCGCCGCCCCGCCACACCGCCGGGCACCAGCCCGCCGTCGCTCCCGCTACGTCACTCGTGCGCGGTGTGGCGCAGCCACCACAACCCGATCAGCGGGAGCACGAGCGGGATGAACAGGTAGCCAGACCCATAGTGCGACCACACGGTCGGCTCGGGGAACCACTCCGGGACGGCCAGGCTGATCGTGCCGACGACGATCACCCCAGCGAACTCGATGATGCACGACCACGCCGCGAGGCGCCGCGATACCGTGCTCGCCCGCGCGAGGGTGATGGTGGCGACGATGTAGAACACGGCGGCCACCGCGGAGAGGCTGAAAGCGATGGGCGCGATGTCGAAGCGCTGCACGATCTGCACGAACGAGCGTGCCGCGGCGGCGAGGCTGAACACGGCATAGACGGCGATGAGCACGCGCCCCCCGCCGGTTCGGGTGCGCTCGCGCAGCTTGTCCTCATCGCGGGAGCTCGCGGCCATGGCGGGGCTCACGAGGCCGTCCCAGCGGCCCACACCGCGTACATGCGCAGCACCATGATCGGCACGGACAGCAGCGCGACGGTCAGAACCCCGGCGCCCGCGCGCGTCCGGTCGCCGAGCGCCCACCAGATCGCGATCGGCAGGATCAGCGGCACGCCGACGAGATAGAGGACGAATGTCAATGTGTCGATGTCGCGGTCGCCCGCGATGAGCAGCACCACGCCGAGGATCGATTGCGCGATGGTCAGCAGCTCGACGAGGCCCAGCGTGCCGAGCAGCGCCTTGTCAGCGCGGCGAGCGGGGTCGATCGGGCTGTCCGCGATCACCTTGACGAAGGTCCACACCATGCCCGCGAGCGCGAGCGCGGTGATGGTGAGGGCAAGGGGCGTGTTCATCGCGTTCGGACTTTAGCACCCGCACCTCTTACACTCGCATCATGGCTGCTCACCCCACCGCCCCCATCATCGCCCCCTCGATCCTGTCGGCAGATTTCGCGCATCTCGCCGACGACGCTCGTGCCGTCGACAATGCCGACTGGCTGCACATCGACGTCATGGACGCCCACTTCGTGCCCAACCTCACCTTCGGCCTCCCCGTGGTCAAGAGCCTGATGAAGGCGTCGAGCAAGCCGTTCGATTGCCACCTGATGATCGAGGACCCGGAGCGGTGGGCCCCGCCGTACGCCGAGGCGGGTGCCTATAACGTGACGTTCCATGCCGAGTCCACCAATGATCCGGTCTCGGTCGCCCGAGCCCTGCGCGCGGCAGGCTCCAATGCGGGCCTGTCCATCAAGCCGGGCACTCCGCTCGAGCCCTACATCGACATCCTCAAGGAGTTCGATGTGCTGCTGGTGATGAGCGTGGAGCCGGGCTTCGGTGGCCAGAGCTTCATGCCCGAGGTGCTCGACAAGGTCCGCGCAGCCCGTCGGCTCGTTGATTCCGGCGAGCTCGACCTGATGATCGAGATCGACGGCGGAATCGCGCTGGACACGATCGATGAGGCCGCCGCGGCCGGGGTGGACTGCTACGTTGCCGGATCAGCGGTCTATGGCTCGGCCGATCCAGCGGCGGCAGTGGACCAGTTGCGCGAGCGTGCCCGCGCCGCGGATCCGCGCTACGCCAGCTAGCCAGGGCCCGCAATGCGCGTGAACCTGCACGAGGCGATGCGCCGAGCCGTCGAGGCATCCGAGCAGGCCCGCGGCCGGACTAGTCCGAACCCACCAGTGGGCGCGGTCGTGCTCGACGTCGCGGGAACGATCGCGGGCGTCGGTGCCACGCAGCCGCCGGGTGGACCGCACGCCGAGGTAATGGCGCTGCGGGAAGCGGGGGAGCGTGCCTTCGGTGGCACGCTGGTGGTCACCCTCGAGCCGTGCGATCACCAGGGGCGGACGCCGCCGTGCAGCAAGGCCGTGATCGAGGCGGGCATCGCGCAGGTCCACTACGCGGTGGACGATCCGATGGCATTGGCCAGTGGTGGCGCGCGTACGCTGCGGCGGGCGGGCGTGGTGGTCACTACCTGGCATGACCCCAGCGCGGTGGCGCGCGGCCCGCTGCGCTCCTGGCTGCACCGCCAGCGCACCGGGCGCCCGCACATCACTTATAAGTACGCCGCCTCCCTCGATGGCCGCTGCGCTGCCGAGGACGGCTCGAGCCAATGGATATCCGGCTCGGCATCGCGGGCGAGGGACCGGCTCGAGCGCTCCCGCATCGACGCCATCATCGTGGGCACCGGCACGGTCCTTGCCGACGACCCCTGGCTGACCGCGCGCCTGCCCGATGGCAGCCTCGCTGATCATCAGCCCGCGCGCGTGGTGGTGGGCACCCGCGAGCTGCCCCCGGCGGCCCGGGTCCTCGATGATGCCGCCCCCACGATCCTGGTTCGTTCGCGGGAGATCAGCGCGGTCCTCGATGCGCTTGGTGATCGCACCGATGTGGTCCTCGAGGGCGGTCCGCATCTCGCGGGCGCGTTCTTCCAGGCCGGATACATCGACCGGATCACTGCTTACGTGGCGCCGATGATCCTCGGCGCCGGCACCCCGGCGGTCGTTGGCGCTGGCGTCGGGAATATCGATCAGGCGCACAGGTTTGACTGTGAGAGCGTCGAGATGCTCGGGGAGGATGTGCTCATCAGCCTCGTGCCGCGATAACGTGGAGGCTGACCGTCGGACAGGAGCGCGAGTGTTCACAGGAATCGTGGAGGAACGTGGCGAGATCGCCACGATCGACACCATGGGTGATTTTGCCCGGCTTACCGTTCGCGGGCCGCTGGTCGCCTCGGATGCCCGGCACGGGGACTCCATCGCGGTCAACGGCGTCTGCCTGACCGTGGTCGATGTGCTTCCCGAGGGTGCCTTCACCGCGGATGTGATGGGGGAGACCCTCGACCGGACCAGCCTCGGCAAGCTCGAGGAGGGCAGCGCGGTCAATCTCGAGCGCGCGATGGCGGTGGGCGCGCGGCTCGGTGGGCACATCGTGCAGGGCCATGTCGATGCGACGGGGACGGTGCTGACCCGCACCAGCGCGGACAAGTGGGAGGTCGTGCGCGTCTCGCTGCCGGACCGGATCGCCCGCTACGTCGTGGAGAAGGGCTCGATCACCGTCGATGGGGTGTCGCTGACGGTCTCCGCGGTGGGCATGGATGTCCACGGTAGCTATTTTGAAGTTTCCCTCATACCGACCACACTGGACCTGACGATCCGCGGGCGCAGCCCGGTCGGCACCGTCGTGAACCTAGAGGTCGATGTGATCGCCAAGTATGTCGAGCGCCTCACGGCGTTCGCCCAGGAAGGGCCGCGGGATGTCGCGGCCGACGAACCCGGTGCCCTGGGCAACCGGGCCGAGGAGCAGTAGCTGTGGTCAGATTCGACAGTGTCGAGAGGGCGATCGCTGATATCGCCGCGGGCAAGGCAGTCGTTGTGGTGGACGACGAGGATCGCGAGAACGAGGGCGATCTGATCTTCGCGGCCGAGAAGGCGACCCCCGAGCTCGTCGCGTTCATGGTGCGCTACACCTCCGGATACTTGTGCGTGCCTCTCGACGGCGCGGATTGCGACCGGCTTGGCCTGCTGCCGATGTATGCGGTCAACCAGGACAAGCACCAGACGGCCTACACCGTCACCGTGGATGCGCGGCTGGGCGTGGGCACCGGGATCTCGGCGGCGGATCGTGCCACGACGATGCAGTTGCTCTCCGATCCGGCCTCGCGCCCGGAGGACTTCACCCGTCCGGGCCATGTGGTGCCGCTGCGGGCCAAGGAGGGCGGCGTGATGCGGCGCCCCGGGCATACCGAGGCCGCGGTGGATCTCGCTCGGCTCGCCGGCCTGCGCCCGGCTGGCGCGATCTGCGAGATCGTGAGCCAGAAGGACGAGGGCCACATGGCCCAGACCGATGAGCTGCGGGTGTTCGCCGATGAGCATGGGCTCTCGATGATCTCCATCGCGGACCTGATCTCCTGGCGGCGCAAGAACGAGAAGCATGTGGTGCGCATCGCCGAGGCGCGCATCCCGACCCCGTACGGGGAGTTCCGTGCTGTGGGCTACCGCAGCATCTATGACGATGTCGAGCATGTGGCGCTGGTGATGGGCGACGTGCAGAGCCCCGATGGCGCGGGCACCGATGTGCTCGTGCGCGTCCACTCGGAATGCCTGACCGGAGATATCTTTGGCTCGCTGCGCTGCGATTGCGGCCCCCAGCTCGATGCCGCGTTGCGCATGGTCGCCGAGGAGGGCCGGGGCATCGTGCTGTACATGCGGGGCCATGAGGGCCGGGGGATCGGGCTCATGCACAAGCTGCAGGCCTACCAGCTGCAGGATGCTGGCTCGGACACCGTCGATGCGAACCTGCAGCTCGGGCTGCCCGCGGATGCGCGGGACTACGGCACGGGCGCGCAGATCCTCGTTGATCTGGGAGTCTCCACGATGCGGCTGCTGACGAACAACCCCGCCAAGCGGGTGGGCCTCGATGGGTATGGGCTGTCGATCGTCGAGCGGGTGGCGATGCCGATCCGGGCGAACAAGGAGAACATCCGCTACCTGCGGACCAAGCGGGATCGCATGGGGCACGAGCTCGATGGCCTCGATGATCTGGGCGATCTCGGCGCGCTCGGCGGGGGTTCGCCCTCATGAGCGGCGAGGGGCAGCCGGACCTGCAGCTCGACGATGCCAGCGATGTTGCCGTAGCGATCGTGGCGGGCCAGTGGCACTCCGAGATCGCCGAGGCGCTGATCGCCGGAGCGCAGCGCGTGGCGGAGCGCAGCACGGTGCGCAAGCTGACGCTCGTGCGCGTGGCGGGCTCGATGGAGCTTCCGGTGGTGGCGCAGCAGCTCGCCCGCACCCATGACGCCGTGGTGGCGCTCGGTGTGGTCATCCGGGGCGACACCCCGCACTTCGACTACGTCTGCCAGTCGGTCACCGACGGGCTCACCCGGGTCTCCCTCGATGAGGGCACTCCGGTGGGCAACGGCGTGCTGACGGTCAACACGGAGGCCCAGGCGCGCGATCGCGCGGGCCTGCCCGGTTCGGCCGAGGACAAGGGCGCGCAAGCCTGCGGTGCGGCCATCGATGTGGCGGTGACCCTGCGTCGCCTGCGGAGGGAGTCGTGATGGCCGCGATCAACGAGCCGGGCTGGGACCTGGTGCACCGGCCGCTCAAGATGCCCTGGATGGGCATCGCGGTGGCGATCCTGGTGTTCAGCATCTTCGTCGTGCTGACGGTGCTCCTCGGCACGTCCGATACCGGGATCAGCTTCCGCCCCGAGGACAAGGTCGCGATGATCGTGATCGGCGCGGCGCTGTCGTCGGTGTTCCTGTTGCTCACCCGGCCCCGGCTGCGCGTCGGGAGCGACGGCGTAGGGGTGCGCAACTTCTTCTCGGAGCGCGTCATCCCGTGGGGCGAGGTGCGCAGCGTGCGCCTGCGGCCTGGTGGTGGATGGGCCCGCCTCGAGCTTCCCGACGACGAGTACATCCCCCTTGTCGCCGTGCAGGCCACCGACGGCGAGCGCGCGATCCGCGCGCTGGAGGAGTACTACCGGCTCGAGGCACGCTTCCGCGCGGCCCACGACGATCCCGCTGTCGGAGCTGATCGCTAGCCTGGTTGCTGTGGCTGATCCCTCGACATACCGTCCCGCTCCCGGCACGATCCCGACCGATCCCGGGGTGTACCGGTTCCGCGATGGCACGGGCCGCGTTCTCTATGTGGGCAAGGCGAAGAACCTGCGCAATCGGCTCAACTCCTACTTCGCGGACATCACGGGATTGCAGCCACGCACCCGCAACATGGTCACCACGGCCACCGGCGTCGAATGGACCGTCGTCGGTACCGAGGTCGAGGCGCTGCAGCTCGAGTACAACTGGATCAAGGAGTTCGATCCGCCGTTCAACGTGCGCTACCGGGATGACAAGTCCTACCCGGTGCTCGCGGTCACGCTGAACGAGGAACTGCCTCGCTTGTTCGTCTACCGGGGACCCCGGCGCAAGGGCGTCCGCTACTTCGGGCCCTACTCGCACGCCTGGGCGATCCGCGAGACGCTCGACCTGCTGCTGCGGGTCTTCCCGGCCCGCACCTGCTCGACCGGTGTGCTGCGCCGCCACCAGCAGCTCGGTCGCCCATGCCTGCTCGGCTACATCGACAAGTGCTCCGCTCCCTGCACCGGCGCGGTCTCCGCTGACGAGCATCGCCGCATCGTTGAGGCCTTCTGCGACTTCCTCGCCGGGCGCACCGATCGGCTGGTCCGCCAGCTCGAGCAGGAGATGCGCGCCGCGGCGGAGGAGCTGGACTTCGAGAAGGCCGCGCGGCTGCGCGACGATGTCGGAGCGCTGCGCCGTGCCCTGGAGAAGCAGGCGGTAGTGCTCGGCGACGGCACTGATGCCGATGTCATCGCGTTCGCCCATGATGACCTCGAGATAGCGGTGCAGGTGTTCCACGTGCGCGACGGCAGGGTGCGCGGCCAGCGCGGCTGGGTCAATGAGCGCGTCGAGGACGCCAGCGAGCCGGAGATCGTCGAGGAGTTCCTCACGCAGTTCTACGGTGAGCAGCGGGCGCTGGCGCAGGCAGCCCCGGACCCGCAGGCCGCGACGGCGGGCGCGATACCCAAGCTAGTGCTCGTGCCGTCGATGCCGCCCGACCCCGAGAGCATGGAGCACTGGCTCGCCGAGCAGCGCGGATCCGGCGTGACCGTGCGGGTGCCCCAGCGCGGCGACAAGCGCGCGCTCGCCGAAACCGTGCAGCGCAATGCCGCGGAATCCCTCGCGCAGCACAAGCTCAAGCGCGCGGGCGACCTCACCGCCCGGTCGGCGGCCCTGCAGGAGCTGCAAGAAGTTCTCGATCTTGATTCCGCGCCGCTGCGCATCGAGTGCGTCGACATCAGCCACGTCCAGGGCACCGATGTGGTGGGCTCGCTGGTGGTGTTCGAGGACGGCATCCCCCGCAAGTCCGATTCCCGCCACTTCGCGATCAAGGAGGCCGCGGGGGACGGGCGCTCCGATGATGTGGCGAGCATCGCGGAGGTGACGCGCCGCCGGTTCGCCCGCCACGCCGCCGACCAATCCCCGAGCGACGCGGCGCAAACCAGCGAGAACGGCGACGACGGCGGCAACGGGGGAGCGGTTCCGGGCATCGATCCCGCGACGGGACGCCCGCGCCGGTTCGCCTATCCACCCAACCTCTACATCGTTGATGGCGGCGCGCCGCAGGTCAACGCTGCCGCGACGGTCCTCGACGAGCTGGGCGTGACCGACGTGGCGGTCATCGGGCTGGCCAAGCGCCTCGAGGAGGTGTGGCTCCCGGACGACCCGTACCCGGCGATCCTCTCGCGGGGCAGCGATGCGCTGTTCCTGCTGCAGCGCGTGCGCGACGAGGCGCACCGCTTCGCCATCGCCTTCCACCGGTCCAAGCGCTCCCGCCGCATGACCGCCTCCGCGCTCGATGCGATCCCCGGGCTCGGCAACGCCCGCAAGACCGCGCTCGTCACCCGCTTCGGCTCGGTGGCGCGGCTGCGGGCCGCGAGCGTCGAGGAGATCACCGGGGTCCCAGGCATCGGGGGGACGATCGCCCGCGCGGTCCACGAGGCCCTCAACGCGGAGAATCCCGCGCAGGACTCCCCACGGGCCGCGCCGGTCGAATAACCTCGGCCATAGCAAGCGATGTGGCAGCAGCAGTGCACGACAGCGAACAACGATAAGGACGGCATGGCGTGAGCGAGCACAGCAGTCCACCCGACATCGACGTCGCCCTGGTGACGGGGCTCTCCGGGGCGGGGCGGGGCACCTCGGCGAAGGTGCTCGAGGATCTTGATTGGTATGTCGTCGACAATGTCCCGGCCGCGCTCGTGCCGCAGATCGTCGACCTGGGGCGTACCGCCGAGAACCCCATCCGGCGCCTGGCGGTGGTCCTCGATGTGCGCAGCCGGGCCTTCGCCGGCGGCCTCGAGACGGTGGCCCGCGAGCTCGCGGAGCGGGGCATCCGCCCCCGGATCGTGTTCCTCGAGGCTTCCGATGCGGCGCTCGTGCGGCGCTTCGAGCAGGTGCGCCGCAGCCATCCCCTGCAAGGAGATGGGACGCTGCTCGAGGGGATCGGCGCGGAGCGCAAGCTCGTCGCGCCGGTGCGCGGCATGGCCGATATCGTCATCGACACCTCGAGCTTGTCGGTCCACGATCTCCGCGCGCGGCTCGAGCCCGCGTTCGAGGATCCCGATAGCGCCAGCATCCGCGTCGCGGTGCTGTCGTTCGGGTTCAAGTACGGCCTGCCGCTCGACGTGGACATGGTCGTCGATGTGCGGTTCCTGCCGAACCCGCACTGGATCCCGGAGCTGCGCAGCTACACCGGGCAGGACGAGGGCGTCCGGGACTACGTGCTGGCCCAGGACGGGGCCAAGCAGTTCCTCGGCACGTTCCGCGAGCTGCTCGAGCCCGTGCTGCGGGGCTATCGCGTCGAGGGCAAGCGCTACATGACGATCGGCGTGGGCTGCACGGGCGGCAAGCATCGCAGCGTCGCCATGACCGAGGCGCTCGCCGCGATGCTCGCCGAGGACACCGAGCTGACGGTGCGCACCCGCCACCGGGATCTGGGGAAGGAATGACCCCGGCCGTCGTCGCGCTCGGCGGCGGGCACGGTCTGTACGCCACCCTCACTGCTGCCCGCACCCTCACCAAGGACATCACCGCCGTCGTCACTGTCGCCGACGATGGCGGATCCTCGGGCCGCCTGCGGTCCGAGCTCAACCTCGTCCCGCCGGGGGACCTGCGCATGGCGCTCGCTGCCCTCGCCGGGGACGACGAGCACGCCCGTCTGTGGCGCGATGTCGTCCAGCATCGGTTCCGGGGCACCGGCGCGCTCGCCGGGCACGCGGTGGGCAACCTCATCCTGGCCGGCCTGGCGGAGGTCAAGAACGACATCATCGCCGCGCTCGACGAGCTTGGCCGGATCCTTCAGCTCGACGGGCGCGTGCTCCCCATGGCGACCATCCCGCTGCAGATAGAGGCTGATGTCGTCGGTCTCGAGGAGGATCCCCGGATCAGTCGCGTGATCCGCGGGCAGGTCGCGGTCGCGACGACTCCCGGCAGGGTGCGGCGGGTGCGGCTGCTCCCCGGTAGCCCGGTGGCGTGCACGGAGGCCGTCGAGGCGATCGACAACGCGGATCTTGTTGTGCTGGGCCCGGGTTCGTGGTTCAGCAGCGTCATCCCGCACGTGCTGGTGCCGGAGCAGCGGGAGTCGCTCATCCGTACCCGGGCCCGGCGGGCGCTCGTGCTGAACCTCGGCCCG
This sequence comes from Lolliginicoccus lacisalsi, assembly GCF_014841105.1. GTDB lineage: Bacteria > Actinomycetota > Actinomycetes > Mycobacteriales > Mycobacteriaceae > Lolliginicoccus > Lolliginicoccus lacisalsi. The sequence goes on along the minus strand of NZ_JACYWE010000001.1, from coordinate 431,455 downwards.
CAGGCCGGGGAGACCGCTGGATTCTCCGCTGAGCGGCATCTTCACGTACTCTCGCAACACGCACCTAGTTTTCGCGTCGACCAGATCATCGTGGATAGCGGCACCGTGCCCCCGGGCAGCGAGCGCGCTCATCTCGCCCGGGCGGCCGCCCAACTAGGTGCCGAGGTGCGATACGCCGATGTATCCGTGCATGGGACCAGCAAGCATGACGTCGGCAAGCTCGGCGCGGTTCTCGGTGATGTTCTCGCCGAATGACGCCAGCGCTCGACGCCCAGCGGGATGGCTCGTGCGATCGCGCCCAGGAAGTGACCCGAGGAACGATCGGAAGGAAACGACACCGTGGCAATGACTGCGGAGGTCAAGGATGAGCTGAGCCGGCTGTCCATCACCCAGGTGAGCGCCCGCAAGGCGGAGGTGTCCTCGCTGCTGCGGTTCTCCGGCGGGCTGCATATCGTGGCAGGGCGCGTGGTCGTCGAGGCGGACGTCGATACCGGTTCGGTGGCCCGGCGCCTGCGGCGCGACATCCATGAGCTCTATGGCTACCCGTCCGAGATCCATGTCATCGGCGCAACCGGAATTCGCAAGAACACTCGCTACGTGGTGCGTGTCGCGAAGGACGGCGAGGCGCTCGCGCGGCAGACCGGCCTGCTCGACCTGCGTGGCCGCCCCGTGCGTGGCCTGCCCGCGCACGTGGTGGGTGGCGGCATCGCCGACGCCGAGGCGGCCTGGCGGGGCGCGTTCCTCGCGCATGGCTCCCTCACCGAGCCAGGGCGCTCGGCCGCGCTCGAGATAGGGTGCCCCGGGCCCGAGGCCGCCATGGCGCTCGTCGGAGCGGCGCGGCGCATGGGCATCACCGCCAAGGCGCGCGAGGTGCGGGGCGCGGACCGAGTGGTCGTCCGGGACGGCGACGCCATAGGCGCGCTGCTGACCCGGATGGGCGCGCAGGATGTCCGGCTGGTGTGGGAGGAGCGGCGAATCCGCCGGGAGGTCCGCGCTACCGCGAACCGCTTGGCGAACTTCGATGACGCGAACCTGCGCCGGTCCGCGCGGGCCGCGGTCGCGGCCGCGGCCAAGGTCGAGCGCGCGCTGGAGATCCTCGGCGAAGAGGCCCCCGAGCATCTCGCCGCGGCCGGACGCCTGCGCATCCAGCACCGGCAGTCCTCCCTCGAGGAGCTCGGCCAGCTCGCTGATCCGGCCTTGACGAAGGACGCGGTGGCAGGGCGCATCCGGCGCCTGCTGTCGATGGCCGACCGGCGTGCCCGCGAGATGGGGATGCCCGATACCGAGTCCGCCGTGACCCCGGAGCTGCTCGAGGACGCGTAGCCGCCAGCGCGGGTTACATCGGTGTTTCCCCGGTTAGGACGGCGCGAACGGTCTGCTCGGCAGCGGAAATCCTCGCCTCACGCGGCTACTGTGGTGGGCAACCTCGTCGGTGATCATGCACGTCCCACGTGAAGGAGCCCACCGTGACAGTCCGAGTTGGCATCAATGGCTTCGGCAGGATCGGCCGGAACCTGTACCGCGCCATCGATGAGCTCCGGGAGTCCCGGGGCGACGACATCGAGATCGTGGCGATCAACGACCTCACCGAGAACGAGACGCTCGCGCACCTGCTGCGCTTCGACACGATCCTGGGCAGGTACCCGGGCGAGGTCGTGGTCGAGGAGGACGCGCTGGTCGTCGATGGTCGGCGCATCCGTGCCCTGTCGATTAAGGAGGGCCCCGCGGCGCTGCCCTGGGGCGAACTCGGCGTTGACGTGGTGATCGAGGCCACGGGCCGGTTCACCGACGCCACTAAGGCGCGGGGCCACCTCGAGGCGGGCGCGCGCAAGGTCATCATCTCCGCCCCGGCCAAGGGCGATGACCTCACGGTCGTCATGGGCGTCAATGACGACCACTATGACGGCAGCCAGGACATCCTCTCCAACGCGTCCTGCACCACCAACTGCCTCGCCCCGCTCGTCAAGGTGCTCGACGACGAGTTCGGTGTCGAGCATGGCCTGATGACCACCATCCACGCCTACACCCAGGACCAGAACCTCCAGGACGGCCCGCACCGCGACCTCCGGCGGGGGCGCGCGGCCGCGATGAACATCGTGCCCACCTCCACGGGCGCGGCAAAGGCCATCGGCCGGGTGATCCCGCACCTCGATGGCAAGCTCGACGGCTACGCGCTGCGCGTGCCCGTGCCGGTGGGATCGATCACCGACCTGACCGCCGTGGTGCGCTCCCGCGCGAGCATCGAGGACATCAACGAGGCCTATCGGGCGGCCGCGGCCGAGGGCCCGATGCGGGGAATTCTCAAGTTCAGCGATGCCCCGCTAGTGTCAAGCGATATCGTGACCGATGCGCATTCGTCGATCTTCGATGCACCGCTGACCAAGGTGGTCGGCGACCACGTGAAAGTGGTCAGCTGGTATGACAACGAGTGGGGCTACTCGAACCGCCTCGCCGATCTCGTTGGGATGGTCGGTGCATCGCTGTGAGGGACTGGGGACATACTGTATGACTGTGAAGACGCTGAAGGAATTGCTCGATGCTGGCGTGGACGGCCGAACGATCCTGGTCCGTTCCGACCTGAACGTGCCGCTCAAGGACGGCAGGATCACCGATGCCGGCCGCATCATCGCCTCGGCCCCCACGATCGGCGCGCTCGCTGACGCCGGGGCGCGCGTGATCGTCACTGCCCACCTCGGCCGCCCCAAGGGCAGCACGGACCCCGCCCTGTCCCTCGCGCCGGTGGCACAGCGCCTCGGCGACGAGCTCGACCGCTACATCCAGCTCGCCGGCGACGTGGTGGGCCAGGATGCGCAGGAGCGCGCTGCCGGCCTGACCGAGGGCGACGTGCTGCTCGTGGAGAATGTCCGCTTCGATCCGCGGGAGACCAGCAAGGACGATGGAGAGCGGCAAGCAATGGCCCGCGACCTCGCTGCGCTCGCCGGGCCGGACGGGGCGTTCGTCTCCGACGGCTTCGGCGTGGTGCACCGCAAGCAAGCCTCCGTGTTCGACGTCGCCGAGCTGCTGCCGAGCTACGCCGGGGGCCTCGTCGCCGCCGAGGTCGAGGTGCTCGCCAACCTCACAGAATCCCCCGAGCGCCCCTACACGGTGGTGCTCGGCGGCTCCAAGGTCTCGGACAAGCTCGCCGTGATCGAGGCGCTCGCGCCCAAGGTTGATTCCCTCATCATCGGCGGCGGCATGTGCTTCACCTTCCTCGCCGCGCAGGGCCTGCAGGTCGGCACCTCGCTCCTGCAGGAAGAAATGATCGACACCTGCAAGGAACTGCTCGAGCGCTATAGCGACGTCATCCACCTGCCCACCGACATCGAGGTCGCCACCGAGTTCAACGAGGAGTCCGATTCGAACACGGTCGCGGCCACCGCCATGATGGATGAATGGATGGGCCTGGATATCGGACCGGAATCGGTGCGCCTGTTCGCGGCCGTGCTCGCCGAGTCCCGCACCATCTTCTGGAACGGCCCCATGGGCGTGTTCGAGATGGAGAAGTTCGCCCTCGGCACGCGCGGAGTCGCCGAGGCCATCATCGAGGCCACCAGCAAGGGAGCGTTCTCGGTCGTCGGCGGTGGTGATTCCGCTGCAGCGGTGCGCGCGCTCGGCCTGCCCGAGAGTGGCTTCTCGCACATCTCCACCGGTGGTGGCGCCTCGCTGGAATACCTGGAGGGCAAGGACCTGCCGGGCATCACGGTGCTCAGCAAGCCGACGGGGGTCTGATCGATGCCACGGACACCGCTGATCGCGGGCAACTGGAAGATGAACATGAATCACCTGGAGGCCATCGCGCTCGTCCAGAAGATCTCGTTCGCCCTCCCCAGCAAGTACTACGGCAAGGTCGATGTCGCGGTGCTGCCGCCGTTCACCGACCTGCGCAGCGTGCAGCAGATCATCGACAGCGACAAGCTCAAGCTCCGCTACGGTGCGCAGGACATCTCGGTGCATGATTCCGGCGCCTACACCGGCGAGATCAGTGGGCCCATGCTCGCCAAGCTGGGCTGCACCTACGCGGTGGTCGGCCACTCGGAGCGACGTACCCACCACCACGAGGATGACGCGATCGTGGCGAGCAAGGCCAAGGCCGCGCTCAAGCACGGGATCATTCCCATCATCTGCATCGGCGAAGGCCTCGACGTCCGGGAGGCCGGCGAGCACGTCGAGCACAACCTCGGGCAGCTGCGCGGCTCCCTCGAAGGCATCAGCAGCAAGGATCTGCCCAAGGTCGTCATCGCCTACGAGCCCGTGTGGGCGATCGGCACTGGCAAGGTCGCGTCGGCGGCCGACGCCCAGGAGGTGTGCGCGGCCATCCGGTCCGAGCTCGCTCGCGTCGCCTCGCCGGAGACGGCAGGCTCCATGCGGATCCTCTATGGCGGTTCGGTCAGCGCGAAGAATGTTCGCTCCCTCATCGCGGAATCCGATGTCGATGGCGCCCTCGTTGGCGGGGCCTCCCTGAAATCGGATGACTTCGCCCAGTTGTGCGCCATCGCCGCGGGCGGCCCGTTCTAGCCAGCTCCGCCGCCCAGCGCTCCCGCCATCGTGCTGCTTGCCGGTCTGGCGATTCGAAACCGGATCGCCGGGCAGGTAAGCTCACGCCAGACAACGAGCCAGCACCGCCCTGACGGCCCCCGGGCGCGTCAGGACGTCACACACCTGCGAGAAAGAGTTCCATGTCACTGTTCCTGGACATCCTGCTCGTCAGCACGAGCCTCATCATGGTGTTGCTCGTGCTGCTGCACCGCGCCAAGGGCGGCGGACTGTCATCGCTGTTCGGTGGCGGAATGCAGTCGAGCCTGGCGGGCTCCACCGTTGCCGAGAAGAACCTCAACCGCATCACCGTGTACGTGGCGATCGTGTGGGCAGTGGCGATCGTCGGCATGGGCATGCAGGTCCGCTACGGCTGATTCGTGCGCCGGGCCACGACGGCCCTGACGCCCTCATGGTGCCCTAGACAGCGGGGATGCTAGGGCCAGCAGGGATGCTAGGGCCAGCGGGGATGCTAGGGCCAGCGGGGATGCTAGGCGGTGAGCGATGGGGGGCTGGGGGAGGATTCGGTGTGGCTCTCGATCCAGGCCCTGATCCCGCGCTGGTGCACGAGAGCAATGAGGATTGGCGTGGCGACCGCGATGCTCGCTGCGTTCACGTAGCGGGCGGTCATGAGGTATCCGAGCACGGTGACGACGCCGAGGCTCGCGTAGAGCACCGCGAGGAACGGCACCGTGAGGCGCCAGTAGTTGCGGGCTGACCAGACGCTGACCGCGGTGATCATGGCGATGCACAGGACCAGCACCCACGATTGCCAGTACGCGCCGAGCGATGCGCCTTCGGGGCGGTCGAGCTCGAGCCAGCGAGTGACCGTCATCAGGGCCGCGGTGACGGTCAGGATCGTGCTCGCGGTCACGTTGATCATTTCCCGTCGCGACAAGTGCCGCGCGGGAACGATGGCGGGGGCGGAAGCAACGCTCTCCGTGCGTGCCACGGCAGCGTCCTCGGAGGTGGAGCCAGGGGATCGGGTGATGCGATCGATCCACGGGGCGATGCCGAGCACCAGGACTGCCGCGAGTATCACCGCCACGCCCAAAGCGCTGGAGAGTGCCTCCCAGAAGCGGCCGGCGAGCAGATCGACAGCGATGCCCGCGCCGGCGAGCACCGCATAGGAGCGGCCCAGGAACCGTGACGAGCGGCCCGCGTAGCTCCGTGCCGCCCAGGCCGCGGCCGGGACGAGGAGCAACACGCACGCCAGCACGCCGATCCGGCGCCATGCGCCCCAGCTTTCCGGCACCTCGGGCCAGAGCAGTGCGGCGTGGAAGCACAGCCCGCCAGCGAGCGCGAGGAACGCGGCGAGGTTGACGATCTCATGGCGCTTCACGGCAATTCGCTCGCTGCATCGCGGTCGAGGTACCAGGCGGTGCGCAGCACCCCGTTCGCGGCGGCGGCGGGGCATTCCCCGGCCGGGGCACCGCGCAGCGCTGCAGCCACAGCGGGTGCCTTGGCCGCCCCGGAGACCAGCAGCCACACCTCGGTGCTGTGCTGCACCGCGGGGAGGGTGAGCGTGATGCGTTGCGCGGGCGGCTTGGGGGAGGCTGTCACGCCCACCACGTGGCGGTCTTGCTGACCGAGCGCGGGGTCGTGCGGGAAGAGGGAATTGATGTGGCCGTCCGGACCCATCCCCAGCAAGTGCACATCGAAGCGTGGCAGCTTGCCATTGCCCAGGTGATGCAGGTGCTCCTCGTAGGTCCGCGCGGCCTGCTCCGGATCGTCGGCGAGCTTGCCCTCGCTTGCGGGCATCCTGTGGATCCGGGCGGCGGCGAGCGGCACATGAGCGATCATCGCCTCATCGGCCTGCGTGTCATTGCGATCCGGGTGCCCGGTGGGCAGGAACCGCTCGTCGCCCCAGAAGAGGTCGAGCCGCGACCAGTCCAGGCCCTCATGCTCGCGAAGCTGCTCGAGCACGGCGATGCCCGTGCTCCCGCCAGTGACCACGATGCTGGCACTGCCGTAGCGGCGTTGCGCTGCCGCGATCGCGTCAGCGAGGTCCTGTGCCGCAGCGCAGGCAAGCGTGGTGGCATCCGGGTGGACGAGGATGTCGGGCGTGGCCATGTTCCCTGGCCGGTCAGCCCTGCGCTCGCGCGTCGCGGATCTGCGCGTCGATCGCGTCGAGCAGCTCGCCCCAGGACTTCTCGAACTTGTCCACGCCCTCCGTCTCGAGCTGCGCGAAAACGTCATCGAGGTCGATGCCGGCCGCAGTGAGCGCGTCGAAGACCTGCTGCGACTCCTCCGCGGTGCCGCGGATCGTGTCACCATGCACCGAGCCATGGTCGGCCGTCGCCTCGAGGGTCTTCTCCGGCATGGTGTTGACCGTCTGCGGCGCAACGAGCTCGGTGACGTAGAGGGTGTCGGGATACTCGGGGTTCTTCACGCCCGTTGAGGCCCAGAGGGGCCGCTGCGCGTGCGCTCCCGAGTGCGCGAGAGTGTTCCACAGGTCGTTGGAGCCGCCGAAGACCCGCTCGAACAACGCGTAGGCGAGGCGCGCATTGGCCAGTCCTGCCTTGCCCCGAAGCGCGAGCGCCTCGGCCGTGCCGATCTGCTCGAGGCGCTTGTCGATCTCGGTGTCGACGCGGGAGACGAAGACCGAGGCCACCGAGTGCACGTGCGAGATGTCACGGCCGATATGGCGGGCCTTCTCGAGCCCGGCGAGGAAAGCACCGATGACCGCCTCGTAGCGGTGCACGGAGAAGATCAGGGTGACGTTCACGCTGACACCCTCGCCGATGACCCGGGTGATGGCGGGCAGGCCGGCCTCAGTGGCGGGGATCTTGATCAGCACGTTGGGCCGATCGACGATCTTCCACAGCTCCAGAGCCTGCGCGACGGTGGAGATGGTGTCATGGGCGAGCCGTGGATCGACCTCGATGGAGACGCGGCCGTCGATGCCGCCGCTGGCCTCGTAGACGGGAGCGAGCACATCGCAGGCGCGCCGCACGTCATCGGTGGTCAGCACACGGATGACCTCGTCGACGTTGGCTCCCCGCTCGACGAGCTCGGTGAACTGTGCCTCGTAGGCATCGCCCTGGGCGAGGGCGCCCTGGAAGATCGTGGGGTTGGTGGTGACGCCCACGACGCTGCGGGTGGCGATCAGCTCGGCGAGGTTCCCGGAATCGAGCCGCTCGCGGGAGAGATCATCGAGCCATACGGAGACACCGGCAGCGCTGAGCTGGGCCAGGTTGCTGTTCTGGGTATCGGGCACGGTAGCCAACCTTGGAAATCAAGCGGTGCCACGTGCTGCCTCGGCCGGAGGGCAGGCAGACCGTGGCACCGCGGTGGGGAGTCTGGTGTGGAGTTATCGGGCGGCGGCAAGCGTGGCGCGAGCCGCGTCGATGACAGCATCGGTGGTGATGCCGAACTCGCGGAACAAGGTCTTGTAGTCGGCCGAGGCACCGAAGTGCTCGAGCGACACGGCCTTGCCATACGAGCCGAGGTGGCGATGCCAGGGCATCGCGATGCCCGCCTCTACCGTGACCCTAGCGCGAACCGCAGCGGGCAGCACGCTTTCCTGGTACTCGGCATCCTGCTGCTCGAACCAGTCGAGGCAAGGAACGGATACCACGCGGGTGCCGATTCCCTCCGACTCGAGCGTGGCGCGGGCATCGACCGCGAGCTGCAGCTCGGAACCGGTGGCCAGCAGGATCACCTGGAGGTCCGAGGCCTCGGCGTCGTTCAGGATGTACGCGCCGCGTGCCACGCCCTCGGCAGCCTTCTCGCGCGTCCCCTCGAGGACGGGCACGTTCTGGCGGGTCAGGGCGAGCGCGGTGGGGCCGGTGCGGTGCTCGAGCGCGGCCTTCCAGGCGAAGCTGGTCTCGTTCGCGTCGCCGGGCCGCACCACCGACATGTTCGGGATGGCGCGCAGGGCCGCGAGATGCTCGATCGGCTGGTGGGTGGGGCCGTCCTCGCCGAGACCGATGGAATCATGAGTCCACACGTACAGCGCCGGAATCTGCATCAGGGCCGCGAGGCGCACCGCCGGGCGCATGTAGTCGCTGAACACGAGGAACGTGCCGCCATAGGCGCGAGTGGGGCCGTGCAGCACGATGCCGTTGAGGATCGAGCCCATCGCGTGCTCGCGCACCCCGAAGTGAAGGGTGCGGCCGAATGGCTGCGCCTTCCAGTGGGTGGTGGAGATGCTCTCCGGGCCGAACGAGGGCGAGCCGGGGATGGTCGTATTGTTCGACTCGGCGAGATCCGCGGAGCCGCCCCACAGCTCCGGCAGGATCGGTCCGAGCGCGGCGAGCGTCTTGCCGGAGGCCTTGCGGGTAGCCACGCCGGCCTCGTCGGGCTCCCAGGTCGGCAAGTGCGATGCCCAGCCGTCCGGGAACTGGCCCGCGTACAGGCGGTCGAACAGTTCCTTGGCCTCACTGTTCGCGCTGGCCCACTCGTCGAACTGCTGCTGCCACTCGGTGTGCGCCTGCTGACCGCGCTTGACGACCTCGCGGGCGTGATCGATGACGGCGGGATCGACATCGAAGCTGGCCTCGGGATCGAAGCCGAGCGCGGACTTCACCGCAGCGACCTCGTCCGCGCCGAGCGCGGCGCCGTGGGAGGCTCCGGTGTTCATCTTGTTCGGCGCGGGGTAGCCGATGATCGTGCGCAGGATGATGATGGAAGGCTTGTCGGTGATCTGCTGGGCCCGCTCGATCGCCTCGAGGATGCCGGTGACGTTCTCGCCGCCCTGCACCTGTTCCACGTGCCAGCCGTAGGCCTCGTAGCGCTTGGCCACATCCTCGCCGAGCGCGATGGCGGTGTCATCCTCGATGGAGATCTCGTTGGCATCGTAGAAGACCACCAGGTTGCCGAGCTGCTGCACGCCCGCGATCGAGGATGCCTCGGAGGTCACGCCTTCCTCGATGTCGCCATCGGAAGCGATCACATAGATGTTGTGATCGAACAGGCTCTGGCCGACCGGTGCGGACGGGTCGAGGAGGCCGCGCTCGCGGCGGGCCGCCATGGCCATGCCCACGGCGGACGCGAGGCCCTGGCCGAGGGGGCCGGTGGTGATCTCGACACCGGAAGTGTGCCCGTACTCGGGGTGGCCGGGGGTGAGGCTTCCCCACTTGCGGAGCTGCTTCAGGTCATCGAGCTCGAGGCCATAGCCGGAGAGATAGAGCTGGATGTACTGGGTGAGGCTGGAGTGACCGCAGGAAAGGACAAAGCGGTCGCGGCCCACCCACTCCGGGTCGGTCGGGTCGTGGCGCATGACCCGCTGGTAGAGCACATAGGCGAGCGGAGCGAGGCTCATCGCGGTGCCTGGGTGCCCGCTCCCGCAATGCTGAACGGCATCGGCTGCCAGCACCCGGATCGTGTCGACGGCACGAGTGTCGAGCTCCGTCCAGTCATCGGGTAGGTGAGGGGGTGTCAAGGTGCGGATCTCGTCTGTAACCGACACTGGTTGGCTTCTCCTGGAATGCTGGAACAGTAGTGGACCGATGGTCTCCCTGCTCAATGGTGCCATCCCGGCCGCCCTGGCGGCGAATCTGGAGCCAGCGAGTCGCGGGACAAGCTCATGGGATACCGTGATTCGGCAGGTTCGACCGCTCCGACTACCATCATGGTCTGTAGGCACCGGAACGAAACGAGGATCCTGGCGAGCGGCCCCTGCGCGCGGGCACGCCATCACGCAAAGTGAGTCCAGGTATCGCTAGGAGACAAAGTGCGGATGAGGGCGCAAGCAGGCAACGGGCATGGCTTCGCCCCGAGCGCGCACGAGGCACGTGGGGAAGCGGGCGGCGAGCGTCCCGGGACGCCTCGCGGCATGCTCGGCCAGGCACGCAGCAAGGTCATGGCCTATGTGGCGCTGACCAAGCCGCGCGTCATCGAGCTCCTCCTCGTCACGACGATCCCCGCGATGCTGCTCGCCTCGCGAGGCACCGTTGACCCGCTGCTGATCCTCGCCACGCTGTTCGGCGGGACGATGGCGGCAGCGAGCGCCAACAGCCTCAACTGTGTTGTCGACGCCGACATCGACAAGGTGATGAAGCGGACCGCCCGGCGGCCCCTTGCACGCGATGCGGTTCCCACATCCCACGCGCTGGTCTTCGGCCTGCTGCTCGGAGCGGGATCCTTCGCCTGGCTCTGGTGGGCCACCAACCTGCTCGCTGGGCTCCTCGCCGTGGCGACGATCTTGTTCTACATCTTCATCTACACGATGATCCTCAAGCGCCGTACGTCGCAGAACATCGTGTGGGGCGGCGCCGCGGGATGCATGCCCGTCATGATCGGCTGGGCAGCCACCACCGGCACCCTCGAATGGCCCGCCCTCGTCATGTTCCTCATCGTGTTCTTCTGGACGCCTCCGCACACCTGGGCGCTCGCGATGCGCTACAAGGAGGACTACCGCGTCGCTGGCGTGCCCATGCTGCCCGTCGTCATGGACGAGGCCGGGGTGACCAGGCGGATCGTGATCTACACCTGGGCCACCGTCGTGACCACATTGGTGCTCGCGTGGTGGACCGGCGTGATCTACGCGGCCGCAGCGCTCGTGGTGGGAATCTGGTTCCTCGTCATGGCGCACCGCCTCTACACGGGCGTCAAGGCCGGCGAGCCCGTCAAGCCGCTCAAGCTCTTCCTGATGTCGAACAACTACCTCGCGGCCGTGTTCTTCGCCCTCGCCGTGGACTCCGTGCTTGGCTTCGCTACCCTCGGCGAGATCCTCGCCGGATAGCGACCGCGCGCCGCCGCCGCTGGTGGGCCTCGCCGCCGCTGGGGGACCTCGCCGCCGCTGGTGGACCTCGACGCCGCAAACGCGATAGAAACTCTGGATTGACCAGTGTATTTTCTATCGCGTTTGCCCGTTTCCGGTGCTTTTACCGCCCGCGCCGCCGATGGACCGCCGCCCGCGCCGCCCGTGCCACCGCCGCCAGGCGCGGCTCTACGGCAGCAGGACGATCGACCCCGTGGTGCGGCGCCCCTCGAGGTCCTGGTGGGCCCGCGCTGCTTCTGCCAGGGGATAGCGCGCTCCCACCCGGGGTGTGAGGGTCCCGTCCGCGATGGCGCCAAGGATCTCCCCGGCGCGCCATTGCAGCTCCTCGCGGGTGCGCAGGAAGTGGCCGAGCGAGGGGCGGGCGAGAAACACCGATCCGGCTTGGTTGAGGCGCTGGGGATCAAGCGGGGGCACCGGGCCGCTGGCGGCGCCGAAGAGCGCCACCATCCCGCGCACCCGCACGCTGGCGAGGCTGGCGTCGAAGGTGTCGCGACCCACTCCGTCGAACACGGCGTCGACGCCTTGCCCGCCTGTGAGGTCGCGCACGCGCTGGGCGAGATCGGGACCGTAGCGAAGCACGTGGGCAGCCCCGGCTTCCCGGGTGAGCTGTTCCTTCTCGTCGGTGGAGACGGTGGTGATAACGGTCGCGCCTCGTGCCACCGCGAGCTGGGTGAGCAGGAGGCCCACGCCGCCGGCGCCCGCGTGGACGAGAATCGTCTCGCCCGGCTCGAGGCAGTGCACGGAATTGATCAGGTAGTGCGCTGTCATGCCTTGCAGCAGGATCGATGCGGCGACTTCTGGTTCCACCGACTCGGGGACGGCCACGGCGACGCTGGCAGGGACGCGGACGAGCTCGGCGTAGCTGCCGGGGGCCGCGGCCCAGGCGATCCGGTCGCCGAGCGAGAATCTCGCCACGTCGTCGGCGATCGCGACGATGGTGCCGGTTGCCTCCGAGCCGGGAATGTAGGGCAGCTCGGTGGGGTAGGCACCGGTGCGGAAGTAGACATCGATGAAGTTGACGCCGATCGCGTCGGTCCGCACGAGGAGCTCCCCGGTGCCTGGGGTGGGGTCGGGCAGCTCGCGGGGCTCGAGGACGTCGGGGCCGCCGTGTCGGTTCACCTGGATTGCACGCATGAACTGTGTTCTACACCCTTACCGGATGTCCACGCGAGCAGGCCTGCCGGTAACCTGTGGCTATGAGTGAGAACCAGATTCAGGAGGGGGCCGTGGTGCCCGGTAGCGCGGCATCAGCGGTGAAGGAGTTCATCGGTGCCCATGGTGGTTCCGCCAAGGCTGTGCTGCAGCCGCTCGGGCGCATCGGTGTGCGCGTGACGCTGGTGGGCGCGGACGGGATCCTCGGTGATCAGGTCGTGGCCGACCTGGCCACCGCGCGGGCGCTGGTGGAGCAGACAGACAACCTGGAGGAGGCCGAGTGGGATCGTGAGCTCACTTCGGTGGCGACCCCGGCTCCTGGCCATGCATTGCGCATGGCTGGGTGGGTAGCGAACTCCTAGCTCGAGGCGGGCTGCGCGATGCGCTCCCCGGGCCCGGGCCGTGCCGGGACGGGTGCCTCGCGGGTGGTCATGGTGTTCCAGAGCGCGGCCGTGGCGGCGGTGCAGAGCGCTGCTCCCGCGATGTGCAACGGGATGAGCTGAGCAGGGACCTGCAGCGCGTACTGGGTGACACCAAGGATGGCCTGCGCGATGATCGCCATGACGAGGAGGCCGAGCGCGCGCAGCACTTTGCGGGGCGCCCGGATCGCGGCGAGGCCGAAGCCGAGGCCCACGACGAGGGCGAGGTAGGCCACGGTGAACTGCGAGTGGGCGTGCGCGAGGGTGACGATCTCGATCTTGAGGCGCGCCACGGAATCGTCCCCGGCGTGGGGGCCCGCGGCCGTGACCATGGTCCCGGCGATGAGCGTCGCGATGAGCGCTGCGCCGGAGAGAGCCGTGAGCGCGCGGAGGGGACCGGGCACCACGGCTCGCGTCTCCCCGTCGTCGGGCTCGCTGATCTTGCCGTAGAGGACCACAGCGATCCACACCATTGCCATCGAGACGAGCAGGTGGATCGCTACCGTCCACCACAGCAGGCCCGTGAGCACGGTGATGCCGCCGATGACGGCCTGCAACGCGGTGGATAGTGGCATCACCCAGGCGTAGGCAACGATCTCGCGGCGGCGGTGCGCGCGCGTGACCGCGAGCACGATGGCGATCGCCACGGCCACAACGATGAAGGTGAGCAGCCGGTTGCCGAACTCCACGACCTGATGGAGGGTGGCTACCTCCTCGACGGGCATGGGGGTGAATGATCCAGGGAAGCATTGCGGCCAGGTCGGGCACCCGAGCCCGGGGGCGGTGACACGCACGATGGAACCAGTGACGGCGATGCCCGCCTGCGTGAGGATGACGAGGATCGCGATGATCCGCTGGGTGCGCAGCAACGGGAGCGGCAGTCGCTCGACCAGGCTCAGGTATGCACGTATCACGGTGACGATGGTAGAGGGTCGGGCGGGGTGATCGCCGCCTCGCCCCAGACCTCGTGCCCGCGCCTGTGCCGGATCAGGTGAAGCGGAAGGTGCGGGCAGCGCCGACGGTGAACAGGACGGCCCAGGCCGCGAGGACCAGCAACGGCAGCGGACCGGCCTGGCCGGCGAGCCCTTCCTGGAGGCCGGCGACGAGCGCGCCGGACGGCGTGAGCTCCGCGATGGTGGCAGCGCTGCTAGCAGGTGCGGTGCCGGGGGTGATGCTGGACGCGAGCACGATGCTGCCGATGCCTGCGAGGACGAACCACAGGAGGTTGGCGAGCGCGAGGACGATCTCGGCACGCAGCCAGCCGCCGAGGAACAGCCCGAGCGCCGCGAACGCCACTGTGCCGACGGCCACGGCGGGAATGCTGGCGAGCAGGTCGAGCGGAGCGGGCCGCCAGCCGAGCGCGAGGGCGATCGCGCCGAGCACGACCATCTGGAGCGCAACGACGATGATGACCGCGGCGGACTTGCCGCCGATGATTGCCCAGGTGGGCAGCGGCGTGGCGCCGAGCCGCTTGAGGGCCCCGTAGCGCCTGTCGAACCCCACGGCTATGGCTTGGCCGGTGAACGCGGTGGACATGATGGCGAGCGCGAGGATGCCGGGGATGATGGCGGCGGCCCGGGGCTCGCTGACTGTTCCGACCGGCAGGATCGTGAACCCGATGAGCAGGGTGATGGGGATCAGCAGGGTGAGCAGGAGTTGCTCGCCGTTGCGCAGCAGGAGCAGCAGCTCGAGGCGGGCCTGGGCGGCGAGCATGGGTAGTGCCCGGTTCGCCTGGGGCGCGGGGGTGAAGGTCCCCGCCGGGAACCTGGCTCCCGGGGGCGAGGCTGCTGGGTTGGATCGTGCTGGGGTCGATGTCATGGTCAGCCTCGCAGTTCGCGTCCGGTGAGCTCGAGGAAGACATCCTCGAGCGAGCGCTGCTCGACCCTGAGATTGGTCGCGAGCACGTTCATGCGCGCGCACCAGGCGGTGACGGTGGCGAGCATGGGCGGGGTGATGTCGCCCTCGACGAGATAGACGCCGGGGGATGGCTCGTGGCAGTGGTATCCCTCGGGCAGGGCGGCGAGCAGGAGCAGCGTGTCGAGCCCGGGCGGCGCGGTGAAGCGCAGCTGCCCGTGTGCTCCCCGGCTGGTGAGCTCGCGGGGGGTTCCGCGATCGATGACACGGCCGTGGTCGATGATGACGATGTGATCGGCGAGGTGCTCGGCCTCGTCCATCATGTGGGTGGTGAGCAGGACGGTGACGCCGTCGCGGCGCAAGGCCTCGATCAGCTCCCACACGAGCCGGCGGGCCTGCGCGTCGAGGCCCGCTGTGGGCTCGTCGAGGAAGACGAGCTCGGGGCGGCCCACGAGAGCGCACGCGAGCGCGAGGCGTTGTTGCTGCCCGCCGGAGAGCCTGCGGTAGGGCGTGCGGGCCGCGTCAGTGAGCCCGAGCGTGGCAAGCAACCAGTCCGGGTCGAGCGGATTGCGGGTGTAGTGGGCCACTAGCTGCAGCATCTCGGCGGCCCTCGCACCGGGGTAGGCGCCGCCGCCTTGCAGCATGACGCCGATGCGGGGCGCGAGCTCGGCTCGCTGGGTGACGGGATCGAGCCCGAGGACGCGCACGGTGCCGGAATCGGGGGCGAGGAAGCCCTCGCACATCTCCACGGTGGTGGTCTTGCCCGCTCCGTTCGGCCCGAGCAGCGCGAGCACGGTGCCGCGCGGCACGGTGAGGTCGAGATCGTTGACAGCGTGGGTGGCACCGAAGCTCTTGCGCGCGCCGCGCAGGGTCACGGCGGGTTCTGGGGGTTCCGGTGCGGGGTGGCTCACGACGTCTCAGGTTAGGCGCTCGGGGCGGGTTTGTGGAAAACGGGCAGCGCTTCGCGCCAGACCGGGCGCCTGCGCAGCACGGCGACGAGCACTCCGAGGATGAGGAAAACGCCGAACACGGCCTGCACGATCACCCACGGCTCGTACTCTCCGCCGTTGGGCATCAGGATGACGCTGATGATCGCGGATATGGCGATCGCTGGGATGCGGAAGACCGGGCGCGTTGCCCAGGCAGCGAGGGGGATGAGCGCCCAGAGCAGGTACCACGGCTGTACGACGGGGAACAGGAACACCATCGCTGCGAGGGAGACGCCGAGCGCGCCCACAGGGTGCAAGCGGCCCGCGTGGGTGGCGAAGAGCATCCGGATCACGATGATCGCGGCGACGACCGCGGCGATCGGGCGGGTGACGTTGAGGATGGCTGTGGTGTGGTCCCCGAGCCCGAGGAGAACGCCAACCTGGCCGGTGCCTAGCCCCAGCAGGGTGGGGATGGACATCCAGCTGCGCACGGCGTTGGCGGTGCCGAGCGTATTGACCCAGCCGAAACCGAGCCCGCTCGCCAATGAGGCCGCCGCTATCCCTGCGGCCGCGAGGACGGCGAGCAGCATCGCGGCCGCGGCCATGGAGATGAACCCGCGTCCCCAGCGCCGGGCGAGGGCCATGCCGACGAAGCCGAGGGCGAGGATGGAGGGAATCTTGATGGTGGCGGACAGCACGATGATCATGCAGCCAGCGAGCAGCAGGAGCAGCGCGCGGCCTCGCAGTGGCGCCGTGCCCTCGATCGCCTTGAGGGCGACCTCGACGCCGACGACCATCATGCCGATCATCAGGGCCTCGTTATGGACCCCGGCGACGAGATGGAAGATCAGCAGGGGGTTGGCGGCCCCGAGCCAGAGGGCGATCACGGGATCGACGCCGCAGCGGCGGGCGAGCCGGGGCAGGGCCCAGATGATCATGAGGACCCCGGCGACGGCGAGCGCGCGGTGCAGCAGGATCCCAGCGACGATGTTGTAGCCGGTGATGGAGGCGATGCCCTCGCCCATCCATAGGAAGAGCGGGCCGTAGGGGGCGGGGGTCGCGCGCCAGATGTTGGGCACGGTGCGGGCGAGCACGTGGTCGACGCCGAGCGCCTGGGCGGGGCCGAGCGCGTAGGGGTCGAGGCCGCGCGCGGCGATCTCGCTCTGCGCGAGATAGGAGTAGACGTCCCGGCTGAACATGGGCGGGGCGACCAGCAGTGGCGCGATCCACAGCAGCAAGGTGTGGTCGAGCTGGGGGCGGGAGAGCCGACGGGGTGCGTCGTGGGTGACGAAGTTGCCGATGACGAACCGACCGAGCATCAGCCAGGCCAGCATGACCATGACGGTTCCGGTGATGCCGAGGGTCAGCGCCACGGCAGGCATGCGGGCGGGCAGCCCGAGGACTCGGAGGCCGGTAATGGGGTTCTGCAGGACTGGCTGCGCCCCGGCGCCAAGGGCGGCGATGGCCATGAGGATCGCGCCCGCGGCGCCGAAGCGGCGGACGGCACGGAACTGGGCGTTCTCGGCGGCGTCGAGCAAGGGCCGGGGCGCCTCGTCGCCGTGGAGGTGGGCGAGACGGTCCGCGAGGCGCGCACGGCCTGGTCGCCGCGGCGGGGGCACGGGCGGCGTGGTGGAGTTGTCGCGGGGCGCGGGTGTTTTCGCCGGCACAGTATGGCAGCCTACTGGGCATCGCCCCGGCCGTGGGCGGCCGCGGCATGCTAAGGGTGCCCTGGGTAGACGGCTTGATCGAATTCCGTCACACTAGTGTTGTGAAAACAATGGGAGCAGTACCAGGGCAGGAACGTGGCGCGGGCAGCGCCACGAATGCCGTGGTGCCTTCCGGCGGTTTCGCGCACGAGAGCCGCACCCGAGCCGAGGTCGTCAGGCTGCTGCTCGAGCAGGGGCCCATCGCGGCGCCAGCAATCGGCAGCACCCTCGGCCTCAGTGCCGCGGGAGTCCGTCGGCACCTCGACGTGCTGCTCGAGAACGGCGATGCCGAGGTCGCTGCCACTACTCGCTACCAGCAACGCGGGCGTGGCAGGCCCGCCAAGCAGTACATGCTCTCCGCCGCGGGCCGGGAACGCCTCTCCCACGCCTACGATGATCTAGCCACCGCCGCGATGCGCGAGCTTCGCGCGGTCGGCGGCAATGAGGTCATCGAGCGGTTCGCCGATCATCGGGTTCGCTCGATCATTGGCTCGATCAGCCACGACGGCGGCGCCGGAGCCGTGGAGGACACGGCCGGGCGCATCGCCGAGGCGCTGACGGCGGCTGGCTACGCGGCATCGACGCGACGAGTCGGCTCCGGCGTGCAGATCTGCCAGCACCATTGCCCCGTCTCGCACGTCGCGGCAGAGTTCCCCGAGCTCTGCGAGGCCGAGCAGGCCGTTTTCGCGGAGGTGCTGGGCACACACGTCCAGCGGCTCGCTACGATCGCCAACGGCGATTGCGCGTGCACGACCCACGTGCCCTTGCCGGCCCGCGCCACCGATCCCGGGGCGCCCGCGGCCAGCGAGGACCAGCTAGAACACCAGACCCAGTCGAGTCCTGCTGCACAGCCCGCAGCAGGCCCCCAACGACTCCGGGAGGAGCACGCATGACCGTCACATCCGAGTCGGCCCTGCCAGATGCTGCCATCGCGCAGAAGCCTGGCCAGGAACCGATGAGCCAAGAGGACACCATCGCCTCGCTCGGCCACTACAACTACGGTTGGTCCGATAGCGACGATGCAGGCTCCGTCGCCAAGCGTGGCCTCTCCGAGGACGTCGTGCGCGATATCTCGTCGAAGAAGAGCGAGCCCGCGTGGATGCTCGACTCGCGACTGAAGGCGCTGCGGATCTTCGAGCGCAAGCCGATGCCGAGCTGGGGCGCTGACGTCTCCGGCGTGCACTTCGACAACATCAAGTACTTCGTGCGCTCCACCGAGCAGCAGGCTGCCTCGTGGGAGGACCTGCCCGAGGACATCAAGAACACCTATGACCGGCTCGGCATCCCCGAGGCGGAGAAGCAGCGCCTGGTCTCCGGCGTCGCCGCGCAGTACGAGTCCGAGGTGGTCTACCACCAGATCCGCGAGGACCTCGAGCAGCAGGGCGTGATCTTCCTCGACACCGACTCCGGCCTGCGCGAGCACCCGGAGCTGTTCCGCGAGTACTTCGGCTCGGTGATCCCCGCCGGTGACAACAAGTTCTCCGCGCTGAACTCCGCGGTGTGGTCGGGCGGCTCGTTCATCTACGTGCCGCCGGGCGTGCACGTCGATATCCCGCTGCAGGCCTACTTCCGCATCAACACCGAGAACATGGGCCAGTTCGAGCGGACGCTGATCATCGTTGACGAGGGTGCCTACGTGCACTACGTCGAGGGCTGCACCGCGCCGATCTACAAGACCGACTCGCTGCACTCCGCCGTGGTCGAGATCGTGGTGAAGAAGGGCGGCCGCTGCCGCTACACCACCATCCAGAACTGGTCGAACAACGTCTACAACCTCGTCACCAAGCGCGCCAAGGCCGAGGAGGGCGCGACCATGGAGTGGATCGATGGCAATATCGGCTCCAAGGTCACCATGAAGTACCCGGCCGTGTGGATGACCGGCGAGCACGCCAAGGGCGAGGTCCTCTCGGTCGCGTTCGCGGGCGAGGGCCAGCACCAGGACACGGGCGCGAAGATGCTGCACCTCGCGCCGCACACGTCGTCGACGATCATCAGCAAGTCCGTCGCGCGTGGTGGCGGTCGTGCCTCCTATCGCGGCCTTGTGCAGGTCGCCAAGGGCGCTTATGGCTCTCGCTCCACGGTCAAGTGCGATGCGCTGCTCGTCGATACGATCAGCCGCTCGGACACCTATCCGTACGTCGATATCCGTGAGGACGACGTCACGATGGGCCACGAGGCAACGGTGTCGAAGGTCAGCGAGGACCAGCTGTTCTACCTCATGAGCCGCGGCCTGGACGAGGACGAGGCCATGGCGCTGATCGTGCGCGGCTTCGTCGAGCCCATCGCGAAGGAGCTCCCCATGGAGTACGCGCTCGAGCTCAACCGACTGATCGAACTGCAAATGGAAGGGGCCGTGGGCTAGTGACTGCCAGTACACCCGCTGGTGCCGGAGCCGCTGGGGTCCGGGGCGCTATCGCTGGGGAGAACCGCGAGGCCGCGCCCGTGACCCCCGCGGTCAACAAGGGCGAGCTCTTCGCCTCGTTCGATGTCAACGCCTTCGAGATCCCCTCGGGCCGCGACGAGATCTGGCGCTTCACACCGCTGCGCCGCCTCCGCGGCCTGCATGATGGATCCGCTGCGGCCACCGCTGACGGACACGTCGGCGTCGATGTCACCGGCATCGAGGGCATTACCGTGGAAACGGTGGGACGCGATGATCCACGGCTCGGCGAGGCTGGAACGCCCGCCGACCGGATCGCAGCGCAGGCCTACTCGTCGTTCACCGAGGCCACGATCGTCACCGTCGGCAAGGAGCAAGAGCTCCCTGACCCCGTGACGATCACCATCAATGGTCCCGGCTCGGGCAAGACCGCGTTCGCGCACTTCCAGATCCGCGTCGAGCCGTTCGCCCGTGCCACCCTCGTGCTCGACCATCATGGCAGCGGCGTCATCGCCGACAATGTCGAGATCATCGTCGCCGAGAGCGCCAAGCTGTCCGTCGTGACGGTGCAGGACTGGGCCGAGGACGCCGTGCATGTCCGCACCGAGCACCTCCGCGTCGGCCGCGACGCCGAGCTGCGCCACTTCGCGGTGAGCCTCGGCGGCGACCTCTCCCGCGTGACGAGCAACATCCGCTACGACGGACCCGGCGGCGATGCCGAGCTGCTCGGCCTGTACTTCGCCGATGCCGGCCAGCACATCGAGCATCGCCTGCTCGTGGACCACGCCGTGCCGCACTGCAAGTCCAACGTCGTGTACAAGGGCGCGCTGCAGGGCGATCCCGCACTGGGCAAGGGCGATGCGCACACCGTGTGGATCGGCGACGTGCTCATCCGCGCCGCCGCCGAGGGGACCGACACGTTCGAGCTCAACCGCAGCCTCATCCTCACGGATGGCGCACGCGCCGACTCGGTGCCGAACCTCGAGATCGAGACCGGCGAGATCCTGGGCGCCGGCCATGCCAGCGCCACCGGGCGGTTCGACGACGAGCAACTGTTCTACCTGCTCTCCCGCGGGATCCCGGAGGACCAGGCCCGGCGCCTCGTCGTTCGGGGCTTCTTCCACGAGCTCATCAACCGCATCACCATCCCGGAGCTGCGCGAGCGCATCGACGCCGCCATCGAGGCCGAGCTCGCGGCCGTCGGTGCCTGACGCCCGCCCAAGAACTCATTCAGCGCAAGAAGGAAACACATGTCGACTCTGGAAATCCGTGATCTCCACGTAGAGATCAACACCGGCGAGGCCGAGCCCATCAAGATCCTCAACGGCGTGAACCTGACGATCAAGTCGGGCGAGACGCACGCCATCATGGGACCCAACGGCTCGGGCAAGTCCACCCTGTCCTACGCGATCGCCGGGCACCCCAAGTACACCGTCACCCAAGGCAGCATCACCCTCGATGGCCAGGATGTCCTCGAGATGGGCGTCGACGAGCGGGCCCGCGCCGGGCTCTTCCTCGCGATGCAGTACCCCGTGGAGGTGCCGGGAGTTTCCATGTCGAACTTCCTGCGCACCGCCGCCACCGCGATCCGCGGCGAGGCCCCCAAGCTGCGCCACTGGGTCAAAGAGGTCAAGGAATCGATGAGCGAGCTCGACATCGACAAGGCCTTCGCGGAGCGCTCGGTCAACGAGGGCTTCTCCGGCGGCGAGAAGAAGCGCCACGAGATCCTCCAGCTCGGCCTGCTCAAGCCCAAGATCGCCATCCTCGACGAGACGGACTCCGGCCTCGACGTCGACGCGCTGCGCGTGGTGTCCGAGGGCGTCAACCGCTACAAGGAGCGCGAGAATGGCGGCGTCCTGCTGATCACCCACTACTCGCGCATCCTCCGCTACGTGAAGCCGGACTTCGTGCACGTCTTCGCGGCCGGCAAGATCGTGGAGTCCGGCGGCGGCGAGCTCGCCGACGAGCTCGAGCGGGACGGATACGAGCGCTTCACTCGAGCGGCGGTCTGACCATGACGGCATCGGCGGTGCGATCCGCGGCGCTCGATGTCGCCGCCATCCGCGCGGACTTCCCCATCCTGCACCGCACGGTGCGGGATGGGAAGCCGCTCGCCTACCTCGATTCCGGGGCGACCTCGCAGCGCCCGCTGCAGGTGCTCGACGCGGAGCGTGAGTTCCTCACCACCTCCAACGCGGCGGTGCATCGCGGCGCGCACCAGCTAGCCGAGGAGGCCACCGACGCCTACGAGCGGGCCCGCGCCCTCATCGCGGGATTCGTCGGCGCGCGCGACAACGAGATCGTCTTCACCAAGAACGCCACCGAGGCGCTCAACCTCGTCACGCATGTGCGCGGGGATGATCGGTTCCCGCATGCCGTGGGCGAGGGCGACGAGATCGTCATCACCGAGCTCGAGCACCACGCGAACCTGGTGCCGTGGCAGGAGCTGTGCCGCCGCAC
The DNA here is from genome assembly GCF_014841105.1 of Lolliginicoccus lacisalsi. GTDB lineage: Bacteria > Actinomycetota > Actinomycetes > Mycobacteriales > Mycobacteriaceae > Lolliginicoccus > Lolliginicoccus lacisalsi. The sequence continues at coordinate 409,295 of NZ_JACYWE010000001.1, read as the reverse complement.
GGGCGCGACCCTGCGCTGGTATGGCGTCACCGATGATGGGCGCATCGATCTCGACTCGCTCGAGCTGACCGAGCGCACGAAGGTCGTGGCGTTCACGCACCAGTCGAACGTCACCGGCGCGATCAGCCCGGTGGAGGAGCTCGTGGCCCGCGCACGCTCGGTGGGCGCGCTCGTCGTGCTCGACGCCTGCCAATCGGTGCCCCACATGGCCGTGGACTTCCCCCGCCTCGACGTGGACCTCGCCGCGTTCTCCGGCCACAAGATGCTCGGGCCCTCCGGCGTGGGCGTGCTCTATGGCAAGGCCGCGCTGCTCGACATCATGCCTCCCTTCATCACCGGTGGCTCGATGATCGAGATGGTCCGCATGGAGGCCAGCACCTATGCTCCGCCACCGCAGCGCTTCGAGGCAGGCGTGCCGATGACCTCGCAGGTCGTGGGCCTCGGCGCGGCGGTCGAGTACCTCGACCGGATCGGCATGGACGCGATCTCCGCGCACGAGCACCAGCTCACTGCCGCGGCACTCGACGCGCTCCGCGCCATCGATGGCGTACGGATCGTGGGCCCGCTCGAGGCCACGCGCCGCGGCGCGGCAGTGTCTTTCCTCGTGGACGGGATCCATGCCCACGACCTCGGCCAGGTGCTTGACGACGATGGTGTCGCCGTCCGGGTCGGTCACCACTGCGCCTGGCCGCTGCACCAGCGCTACGGCATCGCCGCGACCGCCCGCGCCTCCTTCTACCTGTACAACACGCTCGACGAGGTGCAGGCACTCGCGGCCTCGATCCGTCGGGCCCAGGACTTCTTCGGGACAACACCATGAGGCTCGAGCAGATGTACCAGGAAGTCATCCTGGACCACTACAAGCATCCGCACCATCGCGGGCTTCGCGAGCCCTACGGCGCCGAGGTGCACCACGTCAATCCCACCTGCGGCGACGAGATAACCCTGCGCGTCCACCTCGAGGACGGCATCGTCGCTGACATCTCCTACGACGGGCAGGGCTGCTCGATCAGCCAGGCCTCCACGTCCGTGCTCACCGACCAGCTCATCGGCAAGCCGATCGGCGAAGCGATGCGCATCGTCGATGCCTACCAGGAGATGATCGGCAGCCGCGGCGCCGTGGAAGGCGACGAGGACCTGCTCGGCGATGGCATCGCCTTCGTCGGCGTGGCCAAGTACCCGGCCCGCGTGAAGTGCGCGTTGCTCGGATGGATGGCATTCAAGGACGCCGTTGTTCGCATAGATGACACCGCTTCGACCAAGGAACAGCACGCATGAGCGAGAACGACACCCCCACCACCGCCGATGAGATAGCCACCGATGAGGCTCCGGCCACCGCGACGCCGGAAAACGTCGCCGACGAGGCATTCCTCGCCGACCTCGAGGAGGCGATGCGCGATGTCGTGGACCCCGAGCTGGGCATCAACGTCGTCGACCTCGGCCTCGTCTACGGCATCACTGTCGACGAGGAGAACGTCGCGACCCTCGACATGACCCTCACCTCTGCGGCCTGCCCGCTCACCGATGTGATCGAGGAGCAATCCCGGTCCGCGCTCATCAAGAGCGGACTCGTCGAGGAGCTCAAGATCAACTGGGTGTGGATGCCGCCGTGGGGGCCGGAGAAGATCACCGAGGATGGCCGCGAGCAACTGCGGGCGCTGGGTTTCACCGTCTAGCGCTGGGCTTCACCGTCTAGCGCGGCCCAGCCTGCGCGCGCCCTCGGCCGCGGTGGTGGTGCGCCCGGCTGCGCTGGTGGTGCGCCCGGCCGCGCTGGTGGTGCGCCCTCGGCCGCGGTGGTGGAAACTTTTCCCGCCCTGAGGGGAGAAGTTTCCACTCGCGTCGCCTCGCCGCCCGAGCGTCGGCCCCTTTGAGACTCAGCTGTCGAGGCGCAGCCCTCGAACCCAAGGAGCCGCAAACGCGATAGAAGCGGCCGCAGAACCAGCGCGGCTTCTATCGCATTTGACAGTATCCGGTGCTCTTGGCCGCCGCGCACCGCCCGCCCGGCCGCCGCGCACCGCCCGCCACCCCGCCGCGCACCGCCCGCCACCCATCGCGCACCAACCAAACCCATCGCGCCTAGCGGCCCAGCACCGACGATGCGAGCCGGGCCCGCGTGCTACGCGGAACTCGCGCGAACAGTGCCGTCATGGCCGTGGTCAGCCCTGCGAGATCGTCGCGGCCGGAGAGGTACGCGCGCTGCTGCGCGGCAGGCAGCTCGAAGAATGCGTCGAAGAACCCCGCCACCTCGCTCGGGGGCAGCGCGAGAAGGCTGGCGAGCCCCTTCGAGCGCAACGCCGAGACGGCCCGGGCGCGCCACGGATGCAGCGCTGGCGAGGGATCGGCTCCCTGGAGCACCGCTGCGGCCACCACATCGGCCGCCCGCATGCTCTCTGCCACGCTGTAGCCGGTCGCGGGGTGACCGAGGCCGCCGCGCGCGCCGAAGCCGACAATCCCGGCCGGGACGAGGCCGCGGGGCGGATGCAGGGGAAACCGCACCCTCTCGGTGGGTTCCGTTCCGTCGAGTTCGATGCCATGCCCGGCGAGCCTGTCGTGGAGGCGCTGGCGCAGCTCCCCGAGGCCGAGTGCGGGCCGCCCCGCCAAGCACGTCTCCTCGAGCAACCAGCGATCGCTGCCCAGGGGCACCGCATAGAGGAACGACGGAATCCTCGTCGCTTCGTGCCGGGGCGCGCGCCAATCCATGAACAGCGCCGACGCGCCGTCGAGCACGGGCCGGGCGGTCGCGGCGGGAACGACTGCGCCGTAGGCGGTTTGCTCCGCGGAAAGGGGGGAGCGGGGGATGCCGCGCGCGTCCACCACCACCCGCGCGCGCACCTGCTGGCCCCTTCCAAGCCTGGCCCCCCGGGGATCGAGCTGGTGGATCGACGCCGGGATGACCGAGGCCGCGTCGAGCGAAAAATGCCGCTGGATCGCGGGCGTATCGAGCACCGCGTAGGTCCGGTCGATGGTGTGCTGCCGATGCCCCCAGGCGACGGGCCGCACCGCGCGCGCCGCGATCGTCTCCCGCGGCAGCCACGGTGGTAGCTCGTCGAGCCATGCCCCGTACGTCGCCGTCCATATGCGATCAGGATTGCGATCGATGGCCACCACGGACAGCCCAGCGATCGTGGCGCGGTGCGCGAGGGCTCGGCCGGCGGGGCCCAGCCCGGCGACGAGGAGGTCGGCGATCACGTGCGGTTCACCGGCGCGACAGCGTGCTAGAGCCCGCCGGTGGCGAGGAGGCCACCGTCGACGCGCAGTGTCTCGCCGGTGATCCAGGAGGCGTCATCGGAGAGCAGGAATGCGGCGGCGCGGGCGATGTCCTCGGGGGTGCCCAGCCTCTTGAGCGGGTAGCCGGCGGCGGCCTTGTCCTCCCCGGCCGCGTAGAGGGCCTCGGCGAACTGGGTCTTGACCACTCCGGGCGCGATCGCGTTGACGCGGATCGAGGGGCCGAGCTGCCAGGCGAGTTCCTCGGTGAGGCGGATCAGCGCGGCCTTGGACGCGCCGTACGCGGAGATGACGCCTGTGGAGCGCAGGCCCGCGACGCTGGCGATGTTCAGGATCGACCCCCCGTGCTCGCCCATCCATGCGGCGTGGGCCTCCTGGACGAACCCGAGGGCCGCGACGACGTTGACGTCGAAGATCTTCGAGACCGCAGCGAGGTCGGCATCGATGAGGGAGCCATAGACCGGGTTGATGCCGGTGTTGTTGACCAGGATGTCGAGGCTGCCGAAGCGGTCGAGGGTGGCGGCGACCACGCCGTGCCGTGATTCGAGGTCCCCGGTGTTGCTGGGGAACGCGACGACCCCCGCCTGGCCAGCGTGCTCGGCGAGCTCGTGGGCGGTTTCCTCGAGCGGCCCGGGCTTGCGCGCGGTGATGGCGACGTTGGCGCCGCGGCGGAGCAGCTCGGCGGCGATGGCCTTGCCGATGCCCCGGCTCGCGCCCGTGATGAGTGCGGTGCGGCCAGCGAGATCGAGAGTGGTCATCCCACCACCGTAGCGGTGCGGGCGCGTTGCCTGGCAATCGGCGGCCTGCCCGAGTCGTGCTCGTCGCCGTGACGTGTGGTTATCGTGACATCGCGCGAGAACGCGCGAACCGGTAGAGTCATGGGTTGATGTCGCACGGGCTTGCCGCGTGGTGTTCCGCGATGCAGGCCCGGTTCCGCCGGAGCCCCTGAAGGGTGCTGGCCGCTCTGGCCCGGCCCCTGAGGAGACGGTGCGTGCCGCGCGTCCGATGGCGGCCTGCGGGCCATGCTGGTCCATCCGCGCTTGCACCGAGGGGCAGGTACTTGCTGATCGCGCGCCGCGCGGGCGCGGGGGCCTGGCGATGGTCACGCTGCCTGTGGTCTTGTTGTCGAGCTGTTTGGAGTTCATGTGATTACCGCTTCTGATCTGGAGGTCCGGGCCGGTGTGCGCACCTTGCTGAGCGCGCCTGGCCCGGCGTTGCGGGTCCAGCCGGGTGATCGCATCGGTCTCGTGGGGCGCAACGGCGCGGGCAAGACGACCACGCTGCGGATCCTCGCCGGTGAGGGCGAGCCGTACGCGGGGACGGTGTCGCGCTCCAGCGAGGTGGGCTACCTGCCGCAGGATCCGCGCGAGGGCGACCTCGACGTGCTGGCGAAGAACCGGGTTCTCTCCGCGCGGGGGCTCGACGCGCTGCTTGCGAGGATGGAGAAGCTGCAGGTGCAGATGGCGGAGCTGGGCGACGTCGCTGAGCGCGACAAGGCCATCCGCAAGTACGGCAACCTGGAGGATCGGTTCTCCTCGTTGGGTGGCTACGCGGCGGAGAGCGAGGCGGCGCGGATCTGCAACGCGCTGGGCCTGGAGGATCGCATCCTCGAGCAGCCCTTGCGGACGTTGTCGGGCGGCCAGCGGCGGCGCGTGGAGCTCGCGCGGATCCTGTTCTCCGCCTCGGATGGCGCGGGCGGCAAGTCCGGCACGACGTTGCTTCTCGATGAGCCGACCAACCACCTCGATGCGGACTCGATCACCTGGCTACGGGGCTTCCTGCAGAACCATGATGGCGGGCTCATCGTGATCTCCCACGATGTGGATCTGCTCGATGATGTGGTGAACAAGGTGTGGTTCCTCGACGCGGTGCGCGGCGAGGCTGATGTGTACAACATGACCTGGAAGCGCTACCTCGACGCGCGCGCGACCGACGAGGCACGGCGTCGCCGGGAGCGGGCCAATGCGGAGAAGAAGGTAGCCGCGTTGAAGGTCCAGGCGGACAAGCTCGGCGCGAAGGCCACGAAGGCGGCCGCGGCGAAGAACATGATGCGCCGCGCGGACCGGATGATGGCGGAGCTCGACGACGAGCGCGTGGCCGACAAGGTGGCGCGCATCAAGTTCCCGTCGCCGGCGTCGTGCGGGCGCACCCCGCTCCTCGCGACGGGGGTGTCGAAGTCCTACGGCTCGCTCGAGGTGTTCACGGGCGTGGATTGCGCGATCGACAAGGGCAGCCGCGTGGTGATCCTGGGTCTCAACGGCGCGGGCAAGACCACTTTGCTGCGCATTCTTGCTGGAGTGGAGACACCGGACACCGGAGTGATCGAGCCCGGGCGGGGCCTGAAGCGGGGCTACTTCGCGCAGGAGCATGACACGCTCGACGATGCTGCCTCGGTGTGGGACAACATCCGCCATGCCTCGCCGGACGCGGGGGAGCAGGAGCTGCGCAGCCTGCTGGGTGCCTTCATGTTCACCGGGCCGCAGCTCGAGCAGCCAGCGGGCACGTTGTCCGGTGGCGAGAAGACGCGCCTGGCGCTGGCGGGGCTGGTGTCCTCGGCGGCGAACGTGCTGCTTCTCGATGAGCCCACGAATAACCTGGATCCTGTCTCGCGCGAGCAGGTTCTCGATGCACTGCGCACCTATGAGGGCGCGGTGGTGCTGGTGACACATGATCCGGGCGCGGCGGAGGCGCTGAATCCCGAGCGGGTGATCATGCTTCCGGATGGCGCGGAGGATCATTGGTCCGAGGAGTACCTGGAGCTGATCTCGCTGGCCTGACGTGGCTGGCCTGACCTCGTTGGGGAGGCTGGCCGCCCGGTCGCTGCCACTGTGGCCGGTGGCCAATCGTGCTGGCGGGCAGGTGGTGTGATCATGCCTGTGGATAGTTGACCCGCGATTGTCTACGCTGAGATTTATCAGTGATTTACCTGCGTGTATGCGGGTGAACCGCACGGTGCCGAGCTCAATGGCGGTTGAGGAGATGGCAGCATCAGCGGGGATCAGCAAGGGGGCGCGGATTACTGGGGAATCGCGGGATGTGATCCGTTCGGAGATCCGTGAGCGCTACGAGTCCGGGGCGAGCATCCGGTCGCTCGCGGAATCGCTGGGGCGCAGCTATGGCTTCGTCCACAAGATGCTCGTGGAATCGGATGTGCCGCTTCGCGGGCGCGGCGGCGCCAACCGACGCAAGCGCACCGCCTAGTCCACCACCTGGCCGCCCGAGGGCTTGCGGCGGACGGAATCCTCGACGAGATCGAGCACCGCATCAAGATGCGTGGTCGCCTGGCCCGAGGCGACATGCGCGACGAGGCCATCGAGCACGAGGTCGAGATAGTGCAGCAGGACCGCCGTCGGGATGTCATCCCGGATGCGGCCCTTGGCGCGCTGCCGCTCGAGCCGCTGCGTGGCCGCTTCGGTGAGCTCGGCGGCCTGCTTGGACCACTCGAGGCGGAAATCGGGGTCGGTGCGCAGGCGGCGCGTGATCTCGAGGCGCGTGCCGAGCCAGTCGAACTCCTCCGGATGGGTCAGCAGGTTGCGCATTACTTGCACGAGCCCCTGCTCCGCGGCCGTATCGGCCATGCGCTGGGAATCCTCGTGCGCGAGCGCGAGGAACAGGGCGTCCTTGTCGCGGAAGTGATGGAATATCGCACCACGGGATAGCCCGGTGGTCTCCTCGAGCCTGCGGACGGTGGCGCCCTCGTAGCCGAACTTGGCGAAGCACTGGCGGGCACCGTCGAGGATCTGGGCCCGCCGGGCAGCAAGGTGGACTTCACTGACTCTGGGCACGACTACTAGCCCTTCGATCGTCGCGGTGGGGCCGCGAAGGGCCCGGGACGAACCGATGCGCTGATCGGTTGCCCGGGCCCTTGGCTGCTGCGGGGACCGGGACCTGCTAGTTCTTGATCATGTTGCGCAGCACGTACTGCAGGATGCCGCCGTTGCGGTAGTAGTCCGCCTCGCCGGGGGTATCGATGCGCACGACCGCGTCGAACTCGACCTTGTCACCGCTTTCCTTGGTGGCGGTGACGTGCACGGTCCGCGGGGTGGTGCCGTTGTTCAGCTCCTCGATGCCGGAGATGTCGAACGTCTCGGTGCCGTCGAGGCCGAGGGACTTGGCGTTCTCGCCCTCGGGGAACTGCAGCGGGATGACACCCATGCCGATGAGGTTGGAGCGGTGGATGCGCTCGAACGACTCGACGATGACCGCCTTGACGCCCAGCAGGCGGGTACCCTTGGCCGCCCAGTCGCGCGAGGAGCCCGAGCCGTACTCCTTGCCGCCGATGACGACGAGGGGAACGCCAGCCTTCTGGTAGTTCATCGACGCGTCGTAGATGAACGCCTGCGGGCCGCCCTCCTGGGTGAAGTCGCGGGTGTAGCCACCGGAGACATCGTCGAGGAGCTGGTTCTTGAGGCGGATGTTGGCGAAGGTGCCGCGGATCATCACCTCGTGGTTGCCACGGCGCGAGCCGAGGGAGTTGTAGTCCTTGCGCGCGACGCCGTGGCCGTCGAGGTACTGCGCCGCCGGGGTGCCCGGCTTGATCGGGCCAGCGGGGGAGATGTGGTCGGTGGTGACCGAGTCGCCGAGCAGGGCGAGCACGCGGGCGCCGGTGATGTCGGAGACCGGGGTGGTCTCCATCGTCATGCCGTCGAAGTACGGGGCCTTGCGCACGTAGGTGGAGTTCTCGCCCCACTCGAAGGTGTTGCCCTCCGGGGTGGGCAGGTTGCGCCAGCGCTCGTCGCCCTTGAACACGTCAGCATAGGAGTTGACGAACATCTCCTTGTTGATCGCGAACTTGATGGTGTCGTCGATCTCCTGCGGGGCGGGCCAGATGTCCTTCAGGAAGACGTCGTTGCCGTCGGTGTCCTTGCCGAGGGAATCGGTCTCGAAGTCGAAGTCCATCGTGCCGGCGAGGGCGTAGGCGATGACCAGCGGCGGCGAGGCCAGGTAGTTCATCTTCACGTCGGGCGAGATGCGGCCCTCGAAGTTGCGGTTGCCCGACAGCACCGCGGTGACGGTGAGGTCGTTGTCGTTGACCGCCTTCGAGATCTCCTCCGGCAGCGGGCCGGTGTTGCCGATGCAGGTGGTGCAGCCGTAGCCGCCGAGGTGGAAGCCGAGCTTCTCGAGGTACGGCCACAGGCCGGCCTTCTCGTAGTAGTCGGAAACGACCTGCGAGCCGGGGGCCATGTTGGTCTTCACCCAGGGCTTCGAGGTGAGGCCCTTCTCCACGGCGTTGCGGGCGAGCAGCGCCGCCCCGATCATCACCGACGGGTTGGAGGTGTTGGTGCAGGAGGTGATGCCCGCTACGGCGACGGCCCCATGGTCGAGCACGAACTCGCCGAGCTCGTCGGACTTGATGGTCACCGGCTTGGACGGGCGGCCATGGGACCCGTTGGCGGCGGAGTCAACGCTCGCCGCGCCGTCATCGGCGTAGGACAGGACGGCCGGGTCGGAGGCGGGGAAGGACTCCTCGATTGCCTCGTCGAGGTCGGTGTGCGGGGTGGCGTCGGCCACGTGGTCGCCGTCGGTGGTGTAGTTGTGGGTGTCCTTGCGGAACGCGGTCTTCGCGTCGGTGAGCGCGATGCGGTCCTGCGGGCGCTTCGGTCCGGCGATGGACGGGACGACGGTGCTGAGATCGAGCTCGAGGTACTCGGAGTACTCCGGCTCGCGGTCCGCGTCGTGCCACATGCCCTGTTCCTTGGCGTAGGCCTCGACGAGAGCGAGCTGGTCGTCATCGCGACCGGTCATGCGCAGGTAGTTGATGGTCTCCTCGTCGATCGGGAAGATCGCCGCGGTGGAGCCGAACTCGGGGCTCATGTTGCCCAGCGTCGCGCGGTTGGCGAGCGGCACCTGGGCGACGCCCTGGCCGTAGAACTCGACGAACTTGCCGACCACGCCGTGCTGGCGCAGCATGTCGGTCACGGTAAGCACGACATCGGTGGCGGTGACGCCGGGGTGGATCTCGCCGCTCAGCTTGAAGCCGACCACGCGGGGGATGAGCATCGAGACGGGCTGGCCGAGCATGGCCGCCTCGGCCTCGATGCCGCCGACGCCCCAGCCGAGCACGCCGAGGCCATTGACCATGGTGGTGTGCGAGTCGGTGCCGACGCAGGTGTCGGGGTACGCCTGGCCGTTGCGGACCATCACGGTCCGGGCGAGGTACTCGATGTTGACCTGGTGCACGATGCCGGTGCCGGGCGGGACGACCTTGAAGTCGTCGAACGCGCCCTGTCCCCAGCGCAGGAACTGGTAGCGCTCGCCGTTGCGCTCATACTCGAGCTCCACGTTGCGCTCGAACGCGTCGGCGCGGCCGAAGACGTCGAGGATGACGGAGTGGTCGATGACCATCTCGGCGGGGGAGAGCGGGTTGACCTTGTCAGGATCGCCACCGAGGGCGGTCACGGCCTCGCGCATGGTGGCGAGGTCAACGACGCAGGGCACGCCGGTGAAGTCCTGCATGATCACGCGGGCAGGGGTGAACTGGATCTCGACGCTCGGCTGCGCGCTGGGGTCCCAGCTAGCGAGCGCGTCGATGTGCTCCTTGGTGATGTTGGCCCCGTCCTCGGTACGCAGGAGGTTCTCCGCGAGGACCTTGAGGGCGTAGGGCAGTTTTTCGGTGCCGGGAACCTTGTTGAGGCGGAAGATCTCGTAGGACTTGTCTCCAACCTCCAGTGTTCCGCGCGCTCCAAAGGAATCAATGCTGGTGCTCACGTCAGCTCCGCTCGTCGATAAGTCTTCCGCCAGCTGGGCTGAGCCGGCGGGTCGCGCCATCTGCAGGGCTGCTGCACAACGCGCCAATTGAGAGGATGCCAGGCCGTTGTGCGGTTCGCTGCGAGGTGGCAGGAAATAGTCTAACAGTACGATCGTACTGTGAACCAGGCGGGGTGCCGCGACGGCATGCCGGCCTCGCTCGGGAAGGCCCGGAGGCCGTTGCGGGCAGGACCGCGGCGGTGCTGTCGAGTACTCTCACGGGGACGGTTCGCACGGTTGGAAGGATCAGGCATCACATGGGAATCGGTGCAGTGCACGCGCAGGTGCCACCAGGGCTCGATCTCGCGGAGGTGCTCGACGGCCTGTCCGACGACAACGTGTGGGCCCCCGAGGCCGACGTCGAAGCGCTGCAGGGGATCGTCGCCGAGGCGGCGGAATCGGGCATCGACCTGAAGATCGTCGCCATCCCGTACCACCCCGTGTATGGCAGCGGCCTGCGCGACCTCGCGAACGACATCGGTGCCGCCGACAGTGGCACGGTCCTGGCGCTGAGCCCGTGGGCCGTGGGCACCTATAGCGATGATGTCGACCGGTTCACTCTTGAGCGTGCCCAGCATGAGGTCGTTCCCGGGGACCCTGTCGCGGCCTCGTCGACGTTCCTCGATGGAATCACCGAGCAGGGCTTCCCCTGGACCACGGTGACGCTGGTGCTGCTGCTCTCCCTCGTGGTCGGCATCGCGGCCCTGCGGTGGTGGACGCGCCGCGGGTACTTCTCCCAGCGCTAACGCGTTCCTGGATTAACCGGCGCGGCACCGGGCCATTGCCGCAAACATAATGCGTACAGGTATGGGTCTTTCATGCGCGCTTGCGCATCCATTGTCGAAATCTTGGTTATCTGCTCGTGATCTTTCGAAAATGGTCCGTTTAATCCTCAAGTGACGTACCTTCCAAGTGGTGCGCAGTGGACGCATCCCCGGTTTCGCCAGGCTGCGGAACACCCCAGGGGCGTCCATGGGAAAGAAAAAACGGATACGCCGCGAGCGCTGCAAGCACGCGCGGCAATTCTTCCCGCGCGCTTGCCCTATACGTTCCAGGAGGAGGAGCGCGTGCGCATTTCGCGAATAGTCTGGCCCATCGTGGCCACCGCATCCCTGCTGCTGACAGCCGTTCCGGCCGCCGCCGCCAACCCGTTGTTCGGCAGCATCACCGGTCCGGGGCCGGCCCCGTCGAGCCCCCTTTCGCCCGCCGTCCCGCTAGCGCCACCAGAGACGCCGGCCGCGGAGAGGCCAGTGACGCCCCCCGTGGGCGAGGAGTCACCGGTCGCGCAGACGCGCGCCCAGATCGTCATCGACCGCGCGCGCTCCCAGCTCGGCGTGACATACGCCTGGGGCGGAGGAAATATCCATGGCCCCACCAGGGGAATCCGGGATGGTGGCGTCGCGGACCGCCACGGCGACTACAACAAGATCGGCTTCGACTGCTCCGGCCTGCTGGTCTATGCATTTGCCGGCGCAGGGGTATTCCTTCCCCGGACCAGTGGTGACATCTTCCGCGCCGGGACCCACGTGCCGCTCGCGCAGCGCAAGCCCGGCGATGTGCTGTTCTACGGTCCTGGCGGTAGGCACCACGCAGCTCTCTACATCGGAAACGGAATGGTCGTAGAATCGCCGCACTCGGGCGCTACCGTGCGCATTGCACCGATCAACTGGTCAGGAATCCAGCCCGTCGCGGTGCGGTTCGTCTAGCGCGACGTTACAGATTAATTGCGATCAGCACCGGCTGATCGTGATATCTGGCAAGCCAATGTTTCAGCTTGGGCACGAGCGGATGAATCGCCGTTCGTGCCAGGCCGTGGCCTCCTAGCGTCAGCAGCGACATCGCCCGGAACCCCGGCCGCGCCATCGGCCCTCTCTGCCCGGATCCGTCGCGATTCCTGACGTCATGACGAATGGATCCAACGGATGCCCCGAGAATGCCCTAACGCCTGCTCGCGGGCATTGTCAACGCTCGTCGTGGCCGCGATCCTCCTCCCCGGGCCCCTGGCTGCAACCGCTGTGGCGGGCCCGCCCGCCGTCGCCTCCGCGATCGAGATCTCGGATCCGTGGTCCGCGCCGGACCGGATGCAGCGCATCGATGCCGTGATCGACCGGGCACGCGCGCAAATCGGTACGCCCTACGCCTGGGGCGGTGGCGGCGCGCAGGGGCCCGGCCCTGGCATCCGCGACGGAGGCATCGCCGACGAGCACCGTGACTACGAGAAGGTCGGCTTCGACTGCTCGGGCCTGATGGTGTATTCGTTCGCCAGCGCTGGGATACGGCTGCCCCGCTACAGCGGCCATATGCTCCACGCCGGCCCGCGCGTGCCGGTCGCGGCGGCGCAGCGCGGCGACCTGCTGTTCTGGGGCGAGGGCGGGCGCGACCATGTCGCCCTCTACCTCGGCGGGGAAACCGTGCTCGAGGCACCGTTCTCGGGCGGCCACGTCCGCATCGCCCCTCTCGACCGCACCGGGCTCCTGCCGTTCGCTGTCCGCATGATCTGAGGTTCCCGTGCCCAGGGCGCGGGCATTCCACCGCCGAACCTGCAATAGTGGATCGGAGTACTGGACACGCCGGGTTCAGCCCGGCACGAGCGACAACGGTGGTCAGCGACAGTGACGTTCGAGCAGACAGGCAACCGGGAAGACGGGCGCGCGCCGACCGGGGCGGATGCAGGACCCAGCGCGGCGTCGGCGCGCGAGGACGCGCAGCTCCTCGAGCGCGCCGCGCACGAGATCAAGCGCGTCATCGTCGGCCAGGACCGGCTCGTCGAGCGGCTCCTCGTCGGCATGCTGTCCAAGGGACACGTCCTCCTCGAAGGCGTTCCCGGAGTCGCCAAGACCCTCGCGGTCTCCACCCTCTCGACCGTCATCGGAGGCAGCTTCTCCCGCGTGCAGTTCACCCCTGACCTCGTGCCCACCGACCTGATCGGTACCCGCATCTACCGCCAGGGGCGCGAGCAGTTCGACACCGAGCTCGGCCCGGTCGTGGCGAACTTCGTCCTCGCCGACGAGATCAACCGTGCCCCCGCCAAAGTTCAGTCGGCGCTGCTCGAGGTCATGGCCGAGCACCACGTATCCATCGGGGGCAAGCGATTCCCCGTGCCCGAGCCCTTCCTCGTGCTCGCCACCCAGAACCCCATCGAGAGCGAGGGCGCGTACCCGCTCCCCGAGGCGCAGCGGGACCGCTTCCTGTTCAAGGTGCTCGTCGACTACCCGACGGTCGAGGAGGAGCGGGAGATCGTCTACCGCATGGGCGTCACCACTCCCACGGCGCGGCAGATCCTCGATCCCGAGAAGGTCATCCGGCTGCAGCGCTCGGCGAGCAACGTCTTCGTCCACCACGCGCTCATCGACTACGTCGTCCGCCTCATCACCGCGACGCGCGACCCGCGCTCGCTCGGGCTCGACGATGTCGCGAGCTGGCTCGCCTACGGCGCCTCGCCCCGCGCCACCCTCGGCATCATCGCGGCCGCCCGGTCCCTCGCCCTCCTGCGCGGCCGCGACTACGTCATCCCGCAGGACGTCGTCGAGATCATCCCTGACGTGCTGCGCCACAGGCTCGTTCTCAGCTTCGATGCGCTCGCGGACGACATCACCACCGAGACGATCATCGAGCGCGTGCTGCACACCGTGGGGCTGCCCCAGGTGACATCCCAGCAGGCCCCGGGCCAGCCCGCGATGCCGCAGCAACAGTCGGCACAGCCACCGTCCGCCCGCCCGTGAACCGGCAGCCACGAGGACTTTGATGGACACGCCTTCCTCCGGCGAGCAGCACGGCCAGCATCCCGCGCCCCCGTCGTTCGCCCGCGGCGAGCTCCGCGACCCCCGGCTCGCCGCTGCCCTGCGCACACTCGAGCTCACCGTCAAGCGCAAGCTCGACGGCATCCTCCATGGCGAGCACCTCGGCCTCATCCCGGGGCCGGGATCCGAGCCCGGCGATGCGCGCCCCTACGAGCCCGGCGACGACGTGCGGCAGATGGACTGGTCCGTCACCGCCCGTACCACCCACCCCCATGTCCGGCAGACCGTCGCCGACCGCGAGCTCGAGACGTGGATCGTCCTCGACCTCTCCGCGAGCCTCGACTTCGGCACCGCCGGCAGCGACAAGCGGGACCTCGCGATCGCCGCGTCCGCCGCCGTCACCTACCTGACCGGCGGGGGAGCCAACCGCATCGGTGCGCTCGTCTCCAATGGCGCGGCCACCACGCGCATCCCGGCGAGGTCGGGGCTGCACCACCGGCAGGTCGTGCTGCGACGCATCGCCACCACCCCCCGTGCTCCCTCCGGCACCCGCGGCAGCCTCGATGGCCTCATCGACGCGCTGCGCCGCCCGCCCCGCCGCCGCGGCCTCGCCGTCATCATCAGCGACTTCCTCGGACCCATCGACTGGGAGCGATCCCTGCGGGCCGTATCGCACCGGCACGACCTGCTCGCCATCGAGGTCATCGACCCCCGTGACCTCTCCCTGCCCGACGTCGGGCGCGTCGTGCTGCAGGACCCCGAATCGGGCGAGACCCGCGAGATCGTCACCTCGCGCCGCATCCGCCGTGATTTCGCCCTTGCTGCCGAGCAACAGCGCGCCGCCGTCGAGACCGCGCTGCGTCGCTGTGGCTGCCCGCGCCTGACCCTGCGCACCGACAGTGATTGGATCGCCGACATCGTCCGGTTCGTCGCCGCGCGCCGCCACCAGTTCTCCGCGCCCGCCGCCGGTGCCGCCCGGCGTCCACCAGGAGGTTCCCTATGAGCCTCACCGGTTTCAACAGCCCCTGGTGGCTGCTGTTCCTGCTCGTCATCGCAGGCCTCGTTGTTGGCTACCTGATCGCGCTGCGGGCCCGCCAGCGCAACATCATGAAGTTCACCAACCTCGCGCTGCTCGATACCGTGGCTCCCCGGCGGCCCCACGCCGAGCGGCACATCCCCGCGGTGCTCATGCTCGTCGGTCTCGCGCTGCTCACCGTCGCGCTCGCCTCCCCGACCAAGGAGCAACGCGTCCCGCGCGACCGCGCCACCGTCATCCTCGCGATCGACACCTCCCTGTCGATGGAAGCCACCGATGTCACGCCGTCCCGGCTCGTCGCTGCGCAGGAGGCCGCCATCGACTTCGCGGAAGGCCTGCCCGAGGGGCTCAATCTCGGACTCGTCAGCTACGCCGGGACCGCGTCCGTGCTCGTCCCGCCCACCACGGACAGGGCGCCGGTCGCCAGCGCGATCAATCGGCTCGAGCTCTCCGAGCGAACCGCCACCGGCGAGGCGATCTTCACCTCGCTGCAGGCCATCGAGAGCATCGCCGCGATCATCCCCGGCGAGGACGAGCCACCCCCGGCGCACATCGTGCTGATCTCCGACGGCAAGCAAACCGTCCCCGCCGACCTCGACGCGCCCCGCGGCGCCTTCACCGCGGCACGGTTGTCCGGCGAGCGCGACATCCCCGTCTCGACCATCTCCTTCGGCACCATGATCGGATCCGTCGTCATCGAGGACCAGGTCATCCCGGTGCCCGTCGACGAGGCATCGATGCAGGACATCGCCGCGATGAGTGGCGGCGAGTTCTACGCCGCGGCCTCGCAGGAGGAGCTCGCAGCGGTCTACGAGACCCTCGAGTCGCAGATCGGCTACGAGATCCGGCGGGGCGATGCCAGCCAGCCCTGGCTGATCCTCGGCACGCTCTTCATCGCCATCGCTGGGGGCATCGCGCTCGTCGTGAGTCGCCGCATCCCCTGAGCTTGTGGGCGGGCGGACTAGGCGCGTCGTCTGGCCGGGCTAGCGTGGTCCTGGCTGGTGGCTGGTGGCTGGTGGCTGGTCCTGGCTGGCGGCTGGTCCTGGCTGGCCTGGGCACCTGCGAGCGCTATGGCGGCCAGCTGCCACCCTTACCGGGCTGTTGCCACCATTGCGCGCTCCTGCCACCGAAATATCCGTGGCGGCTGGGCACCAACCGTGGTTGCTATGGCTCAAGGGTGGCAGCTCGCGGGGCGCGAGACGCGTGGCTCGGACCAAAGCAGGGTGGCAACAGTGCTAGGCGTCGTCGAGGATTCTCGCCGGACCAGCCGGAGATGCAACCTCGCCAGGGCCGGACGAGACGGTCAACAGGCGCCCGATCGAGACCTCCACCGCAGCGCGCGACCACTCGAGCGGTGGCTTGGCGCCTGAGCGCGCTTGGCGCCCCGGTTCGCGGTCCGCACCACTGCCAGCAGGCAGTATCCGTAACGACACGTCCGGACCGCCGTTCAGCGGAACGTTGAGCCCCCCGCAGGCCAAGCACTCGCTGCTCACTAGCGCGTTGACGTGAGAGACACCGCGAACCAGGTCGAACTGCGCATCGAGCCTGCTCACCGAGACCGTGGCCCCATCGAATGCGCCGGAAACTGCCGGAGTGGATCCAACAACCGTCACGCACCCGTCGAGGAATGGGTTGACCCGATCCAGCATCGGCATGGTCGCCCGCACCGCGCCCGCATCGAGACGGACCGCCACCGCGAACTCGTCGAATGCCTCGTCCATGGGAACAGGCCGGACCTCATAAGCCCAGAAGTCCCCGCCGCGAGCAGCTGGCTCGGGCACCTCCTGCTCGACCACGCGGACGATGCGGTGCGGATCGAACCCCGGCCGCGTCCCGCTAGACCCACCCGGCAAGTCCAGGACATCCCCCGCGCTGGCGGGTCCGCCGGGCGCCAGCCCCCGCGTGCCGTCCGGCGTCCAGGCCCGCAATGGCTCGTCCGCCAACACATAGGTCATGCCATCGACCCTCAGCACGCGCGACCCCGGGCCACCACCGCCGCTTGCATCCATGACCACCCCCGCGCTGGTCTCCACGCGCATCGACACCGTCACATAGCCAGGAAGGTCCTGGTCGCGGACGAGCACGCACTCCCGTGCCGCGCCCGCTCCCATCGCGACGATCGTGCCGGCCAGCACCAGCAGCACGATCGCGCCGATGGCTCCTTCGCCCCTGCGCGCCAGTCCCGCAGCCGGGGAACGCTTCGACCGCTCCATGACTCACCAGCTTCCTTGCAAGCCCACGCCCTCTATGACCTCATTGTCGACCTCGGCACTGACAAGAATCCGGGGCAGCGGGAGCGGCCAATTCGCGCGCCGGCGGCACGCCGCCGCGGGCGAGGCGATAGGTTGGCAGGCATGTCTAGTGATTCGTCTTCGGGGTTCGTCGCGCGCTCGGTTCTCGTGACAGGGGGCAACCGCGGTATTGGGCTGGCGATCGCGCGCCGGCTGCAAGCGGATGGCCACAAGGTGGCGGTGACCCATCGCGGCTCGGGCGTGCCCGACGGCCTGTTCGGGGTGCAGTGCGACGTGACCGACACAGCGTCGGTGGACGCCGCGTTCACCGACGTCGAGCAGCACCAGGGGCCCGTCGAGGTACTCGTCGCCAATGCGGGCATTACCGACGACACCCTGCTGATGCGCATGAGCGACGAGCAGTTCGAGCGGGTCATCGATGCAAATCTCACGGGCGCGTTCCGCGTCGCGAAGCGCGCGACGCGCGCGATGCTGCGGGCACGGTTCGGCCGGTTCATCTTCCTCGGCTCCGTGGTGGGGCTCGCGGGCGGCCCCGGCCAGATCAACTACGCGGCATCCAAGGCTGGCGTCATCGGCATGGCGCGGTCACTGACCCGCGAGCTAGGCTCCCGCAGCATCACCGCGAACGTCGTGGCGCCGGGCTTCATCGAGACCGACATGACCGCTGACCTCGCCGACGACCACAAGAAGATGATCACGGGAGCGGTGCCATTGGCGCGCGCCGGGCAGCCCGAGGAGGTAGCGGGCGTGGTGAGCTGGCTCGCCTCCGACGATGCGCGCTACGTCTCGGGCGCCGTCATCCCCGTTGACGGTGGCCTCGGCATGGGGCACTGAGCCAGCCCGATCGCACGGGCCCCTGGCTCGGCAACCATCCCATTCCCTACTTGGAGGAACACATGAGCGGTCTGCTCGCAGGCAAGCGCCTACTCATCACCGGTGTGATCACCGATTCATCGATCGCGTTCCACGTCGCCAAGGCGGCGCAGGAGCAGGGCGCGGAGGTGATCCTGACCGGGTTCGCGCGGATGCGGCTGATCGAGCGGATCGCGCAGCGCCTGCCCAAGCCCGCCCCAGTCATCGAGCTCGACGTGCAGAACGAGGAGCACCTCGCCACGCTCGCGGACCGCGTGCGCGAGCACGTCGATGGCCTCGACGGCGTGGTGCATTCCATCGGCTTCGCGCCCCCGTCCTGCCTGGGCAGCCCCTTCCTCGATGCCCCGTGGAAGGACGGCGCCGTTGCCACCGAGGTATCCGCCTACTCCTACGCGGCGCTCGCCAAGGCCGTGCAGCCCCTCATGTCGGCCGGTGGCTCCATCGTGGGAATGGACTTCGACCCGCGCAACGCGATGCCGTTCTACAACTGGATGGGAGTGGCCAAGGCTGCCCTCGAATCGATCAACCGCTACGTCGCGCGCGAGCTCGGTCCGCAGGGGATCCGCTCCAACCTCGTCGCTGCGGGCCCGGTCCGCACGCTCGCCGCGAAGGCGATCGCCGGGACCGCCACCGGTGTGGGGGAGGAGATCCGGCAGATCAACGAGAAGTGGGACGAGCGCGCCCCGCTCGGCTGGGACGCGGACGACCCCACTCCCGTCGCGCAGACCGTGTGCGCCGTGCTGTCGGACTGGCTGCCCAAGACCACCGGCACCGTGATCTACGTCGATGGTGGCGCGAGCACGCAGGCATTCTGATACTGGTGGGCATGGAAGAATCCTCCGCAGGCCACTTCGATGCCTTGCTCTACCTCTCCTTCGGCGGCCCCGAGCAGCCCGCGGACGTGCGACCGTTCCTCGAGAACGTGACCCGCGGCCGCAATGTGCCCCCCGAGCGCCTCGACGAGGTGGAGCAGCACTACCTGCACTTCGGGGGCGTCTCGCCGATCAACGCCCTCAACCGCGACATCATCGCCAGGGTGGAGCACGAGCTCAAGCGGCGCGGCCACGATCTGCCGGTGTACTTCGGCAACCGCAACTGGCACCCGATGGCCGAGGACGCTGTGTCCCGAATGCTCGAGGATGGGATCCGGCGGGCGCTGGTCTTCCCCACCTCGGCATGGGGCGGGTACTCCGGCTGCCGGCAGTACCACGAGGACATCGCGCGGGCCATCGAGGCCGCTCATGCCGGGATCGAACTGATCAAGCTGCGGCACTACTTCGATCACCCCCTGCTCATCGAGGCATTCGCCGACGCCATCCGCGCCGCCCGCGACGAGCTCCCCGCGCCGTTGCGCGAGACAGCACGGCTGGTTTTCACCGCCCACTCCGTTCCCGAGAGCGCCGACGCGGCCGCGGGCCTTCCCGAGGAAGGCGGACACCTCTATAGCCGGCAGGTCCACGAGGCTGCCGCGCTGTGCGCCGGGGCAGTTGGCCGCAACGAGTTCGATGTGGTGTGGCAATCCCGGTCGGGACCCGCCCGCATCCCCTGGCTCGAGCCCGACATCTGCGACCACATCGAGGCCCTCGCCGCACGTGGCGAGACCGCCGTCATCGTCTGCCCCGTCGGCTTCGTCTCCGACCACCTCGAGGTGGTGTGGGACCTCGACACCGAGGCCCGCGAGACCGCCGACAAGCTCGGCGTCGCTTTCGCCCGCGCCGCCACCCCTGGAACGGACGAGCGATTCACCACAATGATCGCCGACCTCATCGACGAGGCGCTGAGCGATCGCGAGCCAACCCGCTCCGGCAGCGCCCCGCAGCGCGGCTCCAGCACCAACGGCGCACCCTGCGCGGTGGGCTGCTGCGAGATGCCTCGGCGGCCTGGGCATTGAGCTGGCTCTGGCTCTGGCGGGTAGGACTGCGCTCCGGCTTAGTGCCGCCCTCTTTGCCGCCCCGCCCCACCGCTTGTGTGCGGTTTTGCACCCTCCCAAGCGCGGAATGGGGTGCAAAACCGCACACTTGTGGCGGCGGTGTGGGCGACGAAAACTATCCCCGCGGCGGTGCCACGCACGCGGTGAAAGCCGCGACGCGGGCCTGGCGCACGGTATCGAGGAGGGGGCGCAGCACCTCGTCGCGATGCGAGATGCCCGTCGCTGACAGTGATTGCAGGGCGCCATGCTCGCCGGCGACGCGGAGGATCGCATCGACCTCGTTGGCGGTATCGAGCACCCGGGCCGCGCGCGGGGGGATGGCATCGGGGAAGCGATGCATCGAAAGGTCCGCGAGTGCCTCGACGATGAGCGGGCGGACCTCCCGTGGGCCCGCGAGATCGGTGAATTGCATCGTGGCGAGCGCGGCCGCGGCATCACGCGTGGCCTGGCGCAGCAGGTACTCGGCCTCGCCGAGAGGCATCGCGTCCGCATGGGGCAACCCGGAGGCAAGGGGATAGACCGTCCACGTGAGCGCCTCGTCCCCGGCCTCGGCAGGAACCAGGCCGACCGCGCCGGCTGCCGAGTCGATGAGGACGGCCTCCCCGGCTTCGAGGGCAGCGGCCGCGAGGTCCCCACCAGCAGGGATTCCCCGTACGTCGCCAGGAACCGGCAGCGCCACGGTGAAGCTCCCGCCGACGGTGCGCATCATCCGCAAGAGGTGCACGACAGAGCCATCGGACTCGTCGAACCATTCCTCGGCGACCGGGGCTCCCGCGAGCCTCTCGCCCGCCACGCGCTCGCCCGCGGTGACAAAGTGCAGGGGCGCCCATAGGTGCAGCGCGTCCACGACATCATCGGGAGCGGCGCCACCGGCAAGCCAGTGCGACGCCCACACGGCTAGGGAAGCGCTGGGGCAGGACATGACAAACCAGCATAGATCGGCGTGGCAGCCTCCACCATTTCCTGCCGGGCCGCTAGCGTGTGGCGTCGTGGTGGACAACAGATACGCGGGAGACATCCTGGCGGGCCACGCGCGCCGGAGGAAGCCCGACTACCCGTCGATGGCTGCCGAGAAGGGCTTGGTCGTCGAGGATCCCGTCTCGGGATACTGCGGCGCTATCGTCGGGTTCGAGCGCACCTATGATGGGGATTTCGTCCGGCTCGAGGACGCGGCCCGCTGCACGAGGCTGTTCCGGATGCGCGAGGGCGGGTTCCTGTTCGAGGGCCGCCGCGTCACCCTCACCAAGCCTGTCGCGACGAGCCCGCCGGGGCCGCGGCGCACCGCTTCGGGCTCGGTGCGGGTGGAGGATGCCCGTGCCCGGACGGCGCGCGCGAGCCGCATCTGGGTCGAGGGCGTGCACGATGCGGAGCTCGTCGAGAAGGTGTGGGGCCACGACCTGCGCATCGAGGGAGTCGTCGTCGAGCCGTTGAGCGGGCTGGACAATCTCGGCGAGCGGCTCGCGGAGTTCGGCCCCGGCCCGGAGCGCAAGGTCGGCGTGCTCGTCGATCACCTCGTCGCCGGCTCGAAGGAGGCGCGGCTCACGCAGAACCTCGGGCCGCACGTCATGGTCACCGGTCACCCCTTCGTCGACATCTGGCAGGCGGTGCGCCCCCGCGCTGTGGGCATCACAGCGTGGCCGGTGATCCCGATGGGGCAGGACTGGAAGACCGGGATCTGCGATGCCCTCGGTTGGGGCACGCCGCAGGATGGATGGATCCACGTGCGATCGTCGGTCAGCTCCTTCCGCGATCTCGAGTCAGACCTGATCGGGGCCGTGGAGCGGCTCGTGGACTTCGTCACCGATCCGGGAGAGTAGGCCCACGGCGCCTGCCCGCGCGCGTGCGAAAAACGACAGGGATGCCGCCAGGACCTGTCGTTTCTCGCACACTCCCGCATTCTCCGCCCGCCCGCACGGCTCCAGCGGTTGCTGGAATGGTCCACCACCACTTAGATGGAGAGTGTGACCGCACTTCTTTGGTTCATCGGCGCAGCGCTCCTCGCGCTCGCCGAGCTTGTCGTTGGTGAGTTCTTCCTGCTGATGCTCGCGGGTGGAGCTCTCGCCACTGCTGGGTTCAGCGCTGTGACGGATTTCCCGCTGTGGGTCGATGCAGCGGTGTTCCTGGGCAGCTCGGTCGCGCTGCTGGGAGTGGTGCGCCCGATCCTGATGCGCAAGCTGCATTCGGAACCCTCGGTCGAGGGCACCGTGGCCGAGCTCGAGGGCCGTTCGGCAACTGTCACGCAGGAGATCACGGCCACCAGCGGGCAAGTGCGGCTGTCCGGTGACCTGTGGACCGCGCGCCCGCTGGACCCGACGGAGTCCTATCCGCCCGGCACGCAAGTGCACGTTGCCCAGATCACGGGCTCCACCGCCATCGTTTGGAGGCAACTCTGATGGAAGCCACCCTTCTTGCTGTCGTCCTTGTCCTCGTCCTGTTCGCGGTGGTGCTGCTAGCGAAGTCGGTGGCACTGATCCCGCAGGCCGAGGCAGCAGTCGTCGAGCGCTTCGGCAAGTACACCCGAACCATCTCGGGGCTGAACTTCCTCATCCCGTTCGCGGACACGATTCGAGCGCGGGTGGATACGCGCGAGCAGGTGGTGTCCTTCCCGCCGCAGTCCGCCATCACCAAGGACAACCTGCGGTTGATGATCGATACCGTCGTGTACTTCCGGGTCACCGATCCCTCGGCTGCGGTGTATGGCATCAACAACTACATCGGCGGTGTCGAGCAGCTCACCACCACCACGCTGCGCAATGTCGTCGGCGGCATGACCCTGGAGGAGACGCTCACCTCCCGCGATGTGATCAACCAGCAGCTCAGCGGCGCGCTCGACGAGAAGACCTCTGGCTGGGGCCTGAAGGTCGGCGGCGTCGAGCTGCGTTCGATCGATCCGCCGCCCTCCGTGCAGGAGTCGATGGAGAAGCAGATGAAGGCTGATCGCGAGAAGCGCGCGACCATCCTCACTGCCGAGGGCCACCGGGAATCCGCGATCCGCACCGCCGAGGGCGACAAGCAGGCGCGGATCCTCCAGGCGGAGGGCCAGAAGCAGGCGTCGATCCTCGATGCCGAGGGCGAGCGGCAGTCGATGATCCTGCGCGCGCAGGGTGATCGTGCCGCCGCGTACCTGCGGGCGCAGGGCGAGGCGAAGGCGATCGAGAAGACGTTCGCGGCGATCAAGAAGGCGCGCCCCACCCCGGAGCTGCTCGCGTTCCGCTACTTGCAGACGCTTCCGGAGATGGCCAAGGGCGACGCCAACAAGGTGTGGGTGGTGCCGAGCGATTACAACGCAACCCTGCAGGCGTTCGCGAAGCAGCTCGGGGCGCCCGGCAAGGACGGGGTGTTCCGCTTCGAGCCGAGCCCGGTCGAGGAGGACCTGCCGCGGCCCGAGGACGACGCCGAGGGCATCGAGGAGGGGTTCGACACCACGACCGATCCGGAGATCACGGCTGCGGTGCGGGCCGCGGAGGCGGAGGCGCAGAAGTCCGTTGCCGGGAGCCTGACCGAGCTCAGTGGGGGAATCCCAGGAATGCCGGTGCCGCCCAAGGAGTAGCCGGGGCGCGATAACGAGCACGCCGAGCCAGCTGTCCGCATCGCACGAGGATGCCCAGCTGGCTCGGCGCTTGGTGCGTTCGAGAATCTGCTAGCTAATGTCACTCGCCACGCCGCGACACGATCGCCCCAGCGTGACATTAGCTCGCAGATCTTGACTGGAGCCAAGCCGCCGAGCCCAGCCACCGAGCCCAGCCGCCGAGCCCAGCCGCCGAGCCCAGCCGCAGCACCTACACCCGTGCTTCCGCGAGATGCTTCTCTGGATCTGCCTTGGCGGTGAGCTTGCGGTAGGTGAAGGTGTATCCGGGCCATAGGGTCGAATTGCGACCCTTGTCGTCGATGTACCAGCTATTGCAGCCGCCTTCGAGCCACACGGTGCCCTGGGACTTCTTCTGGACGAGGTCGATCCACTCGTCCTGCGCCTCGGGCAGGGGCTCGAGGGTGGCGAGGTTGTTGTCGCGGAGCTGCTTGATGGCGTCGAGGATGTAGCGCAGCTGTGCCTCGATGATGAACACGATCGAGCTGTGGCCGAGCCCGGTGTTGGGGCCGACCATGTGGAAGTAGTTGGGGAATCCGTTGACAGTGATGCCGAGGTAGGCCTCGGGGCTGCCGTGCCAGGCGTCCGCCAAGGTTTGCCCGTCGCGGCCGCGCACGTGCTCGGCGATAGCGGTGTCGGATACGTGGAACCCGGTGCCCCAGATGATGCAGTCCACAGGGTGCTCGGTGCCGTCGCCGGCGATGACGGAGTCCTTGGTGATGCGCATGATGCCGCTGGTGTTGACGTCGCTGTTGTCGGCGTCGATGGCCTTGTAGTAGGTGTTGGACATCAGGACGCGCTTGCAGCCGAGCTGGAAGTCCGGGGTGAGCTTCTCGCGCAGCTTCTTGTCGCGGACCTGGCGGCGGATGTTCCACCGGCCGAGGGCCTCGGCGATGCGCAGCGCGGGGCGGACCTGTGTGAAGCCGATGACGTAGCTCTCCCGGTACCAGTAGGTGGTATAGCGGGCGAGCCTCTGGAAGATGGGCGCGCGCTTGAACAGGGTCTTCTCGAGCGAGGAGAAGGTGCGGTCGCGGCGGGGGAGGATCCACGGGGCGGTGCGCTGGAACAGCACCATGCTCTCGACGTCGGGCTGGATCTCAGGCACGAACTGGATCGCGGAGGCGCCGGTGCCGATGACGGCTACGCGCTTGCCCCGCAGGTCGTAGTCGTGGTTCCACTGCGCGGAGTGGAACATCTCCCCGGTGAAGTCCTCGGTACCGGGAATCTCGGGGATGGCGACCTCGGAGAGGGGGCCGGTGGCGTTGATGAAGATGTCGGCGGTCATCGAGCCTGCGCTGGTGGTGAACCGCCAGCATTTCGTCGTGTCATCCCAGGCGGCGTCGTGGAGCTTAGTGCCGAGCCGGACCTTGCCCATGACGCCGTACTGGCGGGCGACGCGCTGGAGGTAGGCGTAGATCTCGGGCTGGGGCGAGAAGCTGCTGCTCCAGTCGGGGTTCTGCGCGAAGGAGTAGGAGTACAGCACCGACGGGACGTCGCAGGCGCAGCCGGGGTACGAGTTTGCCTGCCAGGTGCCGCCGACGTCGCTGGCCTTCTCGAGCACGACGATGTCGGTGGTGCCGTCCTGCATGAGCTTGATGGCGGCGCCGAGGCCGGAGAATCCGCCTCCGGCGATGAGAACAGTGGCGTGCGGTGGCAGCGGTGCGCCGCCGGGGCTGGTTGTGCTCACGATAGGTGCCTTTCCCTGCGCGTGGGTGCCTGCACTCCAGTGTCGGTGATGCGGCGGCGCCGCGTGCCCGGATTGGCGCGCGAGGCGCGGTCGGGGCAACCGCGCAGCGAACGCGGCAGGGCTCGAGCGTGGGGAGGCCTCAGGTGGTGGCGGCGCGGGGCGTGGCGGTGCGGGCGTCGATGAGCAGGCCGAGAACGCCGAGGCCGATGAGGCAGAGCGAGACGAGGAGCAGGATGGGGTTGGTCGAACCGGTCATCGCGTCGGCGAGCAGGATCACGCCGGTGGTGCCCGGGAGCATGCCGAGCATCGTGGCGACGGCGAACGGGGTCATCCTGATCGAGGACAGGCCGCACGCGTAGTTGACGACCGAGAACGGCAGCGGGGCGATCAGGCGCAGCGATGCCACAGCGAGCCAGCCGCGGCGGGCGAGGCGGTCGTTGACCTCGTGGAACTCGCGCAGCGAGATGCGTTGCTGGATGTAGTCGCGGGCGATGGAGCGAACGGCGAGCAGCGAGAGGACCGCGGCGATCGTGCCCACCGCGATCGACAGCACGATGCCGGGGATCACGCCAAAGAGCACGCCGCCGGTGACCGTGAAGATGGTGCGGGGGATGGGGAACAGGATCGCGACGAGGTTCACGACGGCGAACAGCGCGAGGAACCAGGGACCGAGATCCTCGGCCCAGTCGCGCATCTCGGCTACGGACGGGGTGGGCGCGACCGTGTAGGCGACGACAGCGGTGATCAGCAGGATGG
>NZ_JACYWE010000001.1:325063-383305 GCF_014841105.1 Lolliginicoccus lacisalsi | reverse complement strand
AGACTCTCAACAATGACGGTCGACGATGCAGCGAAGGCGGGCCCGGATCTCGCGTCCTGGCGGCGCGGGGTCGCGGCAGTGCTCGCCAAGGCACAGCGCAAGGACGCCGCGGAGTTTGGCGCCACACCGGATGATCACCTGGTCACCGAGACGCTCGACGGCTTGGGGATCCGGCCGCTCTACACCAGCGCCGATGAGCTCCCCGAGCCTCCGCTGCCCGGCAGTCACCCGTTTGTCCGGGGCGCCGATCCGCATCGCGATACGATCCGCGGCTGGCACGTCACCTGCCGGTTCGACGGCACCGGCGACTCCGTGCACGACGACGTGGTGGGCGCGCTGGAAAACGGCGCTTCCGCGCTGTGGCTGGTCATCGGCCGGGGCGCGATCACCGTCGATTCCCTCGCTCGGGTGCTCGACGGCGTCTACCTCGACCTGGCCCCGGTGATGCTCGACGCGGGGTCGGAGGTGGCCACCGCGGCCAACGCGGTGCTGTCGCTGCTCGATGAGCGGGGCCGCGATGAGCGGTTCGATCGCGCCACGGCACGCATCAGCCTCGGCGCCGCGCCACTGACCACGGCATTCGCGCGGGGCGCTGGATCTGCCCGCGAGTCGATCGATATGGCCGCGGCGGTCTCCCTGGCGCAGGCAGCACTGGCGCGGAGCGAGCAGATCCGCGCGTTCCTCGTCGATGCCACAGTCTTCCACGACGCCGGGGCATCGGACACGCAGGAGGTCGGGGCCGCGTGCGCGGCCGGCATCGCGTACGTGCAAGCCATGATGGCCGCGGGAATGCCCGCCGCCGATGCGCTGTCGCAGGTCGAGTTCCGCTTCTCGGTCACCGATGACCAGTTCCAGTCCATCGCGAAGCTGCGCGCGGCCCGGCAGGCCTGGGCCCGCATCGCGGAGGTCCTCGGCGCGCCCGAGGCAGGCAGCGCCCCCCAGCACGCGGTGACGTCCGCGGCGATGCTGACGCAGCGGGACCCCTGGGTGAACATGCTCCGGGGCACCGTGGCCGCGTTCGGCGCGGGCGTGGGCGGTGCCGACTTCGTCACCGTCCTGCCGTTCGATGCCGCTCTGCCGCCCGGATCGATGGGCATCTCGGAAGCGTTCGCCCAGCGCATCGCCCGCAACACGCAGCTGCTGCTGCTCGAGGAATCCAACCTGGGCCGAGTGCTTGATCCTGCCGCCGGCTCGTGGTTCGTCGAGAGCCTCACCGCCACGATCGCCGCGGCCGCGTGGGAGTTCCTCCAGGAGATCGAACGACGCGGCGGGCTCGACGCCGCGATCGTTGATGGCTGGCTGGGCGAGCAGATCGCCACCACCCGCGGCGCGCGCGACCAGGCGGTCGCGGAGCGGCGCTGGAGCATCACCGGGGTCAACGAGTTCCCCGACCTCGGCGAGAAGCCGGCCCAGGAGAGCGCGGGAACACCCCTCATCGGTGACCAGGTGCACCGCTACGCCGAGCCCTTCGAGACCTTGCGCGACCGCTCCGACGCGCACCTCGCCCGTACCGGAGAGCGGCCCCGCGTTCTCCTCGCGCCGCTCGGGCCGCTCGCCGAGCACAATGTGCGCACCACCTTCGTGATGAACTTCCTTGCCGCAGGCGGCATCGAGGGCATCAACCCCGGGCCCACCAGCCTTGACGAGCTCGGAAGCGCCGCGAAGGAAGCGGGCACCACCGTCGCGGTGGTGTGCGGCACCGATGCCCGCTACGGCACCGAGGCCACGGAGGCGATCTCGGCCCTCCGCGGCAGTGGCATCGGCACGGTCCTCGTGGCCGGATCCGCACGCGCCCTTCCCGAGGATGCACTGACCGATGATGCCCGGCCCGATGGGTTCGTCTCCGCCCGCATGGACGCGGCCCGCGCGCTCGCAGAACTGCTCGACCAACTGGGGGTCCAGTGACCAGCACACCAACCACGCCAGGCACGGCCGAGGGCTTCCCCTCGTTCCAGGACATCCCGCTGAGCGATCCCGGATCGACCAGCACGCCACCCACCGCCGAGCAGGCGCGCGAGCACGAGGCCGCGGCGGCGCGGGCGAACAACTACTCGGCCGAGGATGTCGTCTGGCACACCCCCGAGGGCATCGCGGTGCCGCCGCTGTTCACCCGGGAGGATCGTGAGGGCGCTGTCGCTGATGGCTACCCGCTCGACAGCGTGCCCGGGTCCGCCCCCTACATCCGCGGCCCCTACCCGACGATGTATGTGAACCAGCCGTGGACGGTCCGCCAGTACGCGGGATTCTCCACCGCGGCGGAGTCCAACGCGTTCTACCGCCGCAACCTCGCCGCCGGGCAGAAGGGCCTGTCGGTGGCGTTCGACCTCGCCACTCACCGTGGCTATGACTCGGACCATCCGCGCGTGCAGGGCGACGTCGGCATGGCCGGGGTGGCGATCGACTCGATCCTCGATATGCGCCAGCTGTTCGATGGCATCGATCTCGGCAGCGTGTCGGTGTCGATGACCATGAATGGCGCGGTGCTGCCGATCCTCGCGCTGTATGTGGTGGCCGCCGAGGAGCAGGGCGTGCCGCCGGAGAAGCTTGCCGGGACCATCCAGAACGACATCCTCAAGGAGTTCATGGTCCGCAATACCTACATCTATCCGCCGCAGCCGTCGCTGCGGATCATCTCCGATATCTTCGCCTACACCAGCCAGCGGATGCCGCGGTTCAACTCGATCTCCATCTCCGGGTATCACATCCAGGAGGCCGGTGCCACCGCTGACCTCGAGCTGGCCTACACGCTCGCTGACGGTGTCGAGTACAT
This sequence comes from Lolliginicoccus lacisalsi, assembly GCF_014841105.1. GTDB lineage: Bacteria > Actinomycetota > Actinomycetes > Mycobacteriales > Mycobacteriaceae > Lolliginicoccus > Lolliginicoccus lacisalsi. The sequence goes on along the minus strand of NZ_JACYWE010000001.1, from coordinate 380,535 downwards.
CAAGGCAGGCATGGCCGCCGGGCTTGATGTGGACGCGTTCGCGCCGCGCTTGTCCTTCTTCTGGGGCATCGGGATGAACTTCTTCATGGAGGTGGCCAAGCTGCGGGCCGGGCGGCTGCTGTGGAGCGAGCTCGTCGCGGGCTTCGACGCGCAGAACCCCAAGTCGCTCTCGCTGCGCACCCATTCGCAGACCTCCGGCTGGTCGCTGACCGCGCAGGACGTCTACAACAACGTGGCCCGCACCTGCATCGAGGCGATGGCCGCCACCCAGGGGCACACCCAGTCGCTGCACACCAACGCCCTTGATGAGGCGCTGGCCCTGCCGACGGATTTCTCCGCCCGCATCGCCCGCAACACGCAGTTGCTGCTGCAGCAGGAATCCGGCACGACCCGGCCGATCGACCCCTGGGGCGGCTCCTACTATGTCGAGTGGCTGACCCACGAGCTAGCCAAGAAGGCGCGGGCCCACATCGCCGAGGTCGCCGAGCATGGCGGCATGGCGCAGGCCATCAGCGAGGGCATTCCCAAGCTGCGCATCGAGGAGGCCGCGGCGCGCACCCAGGCGCGCATCGACTCCGGCCGCCAGCCGGTGATCGGGGTCAACAAGTACCAGGTGCCGGAGGACCATGCCGTTGAGGTCCTGAAGGTGGAGAACTCTCGGGTGCGCCGCGAGCAGCTCGACAAGCTCGAGCAGCTCCGCGCCGACCGCGACCCCGCCGCGGTCCAGGCCGCCCTCGAGAAGCTCACCTTCGCTGCCGGTCACCCCAGCGAGGGCGAGGGCCTCGAGCTGAACCTGCTCGCGCTCGCCATCGATGCGGCCCGCGCGAAAGCCACCGTCGGCGAGATCTCCGATGCCCTCGAGAAGGTGTTCGGCCGCCACCAGGCCGAGATCCGCACCCTCAGCGGCGTGTACAAGGACGAGGCAGGCAATGTGAGCAACGTGTCCCGGGCGATGGAGGTCGTGCAGCGCTTCGCCGACGAGGAGGGGCGCCGTCCCCGCGTGCTCGTTGCGAAGATGGGCCAGGACGGCCATGATCGCGGCCAGAAGGTCATCGCCACCGCGTTCGCCGATCTCGGCTTCGATGTCGATGTGGGCCCGCTGTTCCAGACTCCCGAGGAGGTGGCCCAGCAGGCCGCCGACAACGACGTGCATGTCGTGGGCGTCTCCTCGCTCGCGGCTGGGCACCTCACGCTGGTGCCCGCGCTGCGCGATGCCCTCGCGTCGGTCGGGCGGCCCGACATCATGATCGTGGTGGGCGGAGTCATCCCGCCCGGCGATTTCGACGAGCTCCACCAGGCCGGTGCCGCCGCGATCTTCCCGCCCGGCACCGTCATCGCCGATGCCGCGGTGGACCTGCTGGACAAGCTTGCTCGCCAGCTCGGACACGAGACGAGCGAGCCCGCCTGAGCATGGATGCCGACGCACTCGCCGACGCCATCCGCGATGGTCGGCGCGCCGACCTCGCCCGCGCCATCACCCTCGTGGAATCCACCCGCCGCGATCACCGCGACCTCGCGCAGCAACTGCTGCTGAAGCTGCTGCCCGGCTCCGGCAACGCCTACCGTGTCGGCATCACCGGCGTGCCGGGCGTGGGCAAGTCCACCTTCATCGATGCCCTGGGCATGCAGCTGATCAGCAAGGGGCACCGCGTCGCCGTCCTCGCGGTGGATCCGTCCTCCACCCGCACCGGTGGCTCCATCCTCGGTGACAAGACCCGCATGGCTCGCCTCTCCGTGGAGCCGGATGCCTACATCCGTCCGTCCCCGACCGCGGGAACGCTCGGCGGCGTCGCCAAGGCCACCCGCGAGACCATGGTGCTCGTCGAGGCCGCCGGATATGACGTCATCCTCGTCGAGACCGTCGGGGTCGGGCAATCCGAGGTGACTGTCGCCAACATGGTCGATTGCTTCACCTTCCTCACCCTCGCGCGGACCGGGGATCAGCTCCAGGGCATCAAGAAGGGCGTCCTCGAGCTCGCCGACGTGGTCGCGGTCAACAAGGCCGACGGTCCGCACGAGCGCGACGCCAAGAAGGCCGCGCGCGAGCTCGCCGGGGCGATGCGGCTGATCCACCCGCGCGGGTCGCTCTGGCAGCCTCCCGTGCTGACGATGAGCGCTCTCGAGGACTCGGGCATCGACACGTTCTGGGAGACCGTGCAGCGCCACCGCCGCACCCTCACCGAGGCCGGAGTGTTCGACGAGCGGCGCAGCCAGCAGCAGGTCGACTGGACCTGGACGATGGTGCACGATCAGATCCTGCAGCGGCTCGCCGAGAACCCGGACGTGAAGAGCATCCGCAGCGAGGTCGAAGCGGCCGTGCGTGGCGGCGAGCTGACCGCGGCGCTCGGGGCGCAACGCATCCTTGACGCCTTCGACGGCACGGCCTGAGCCCGACGACACCGCCCGGAACAACGAGCTAGCGACCCGCGCCGAATCGCGACTGGTGCTCCTCGATCAGCCCGAGGATGCGGTCGGGGCGAGCGTCGACCGAGAACGCGAGGAAGCTCAATGGAGCGCCAGTCGCGCGCTTGTTGCTTCGTAGCACCCATCGCCAGTAGCGGGACAGGCCATCGCGGAGCCCGCTCTCATCGGTGACAGCGCTGCCCCTGCCATGGGGGAGAGTCTCGCACCCCTCGCAGCCTCGCGCAGGGCGGCTCACAAGTCGTCGAGGTCGATGATGCCGTCCTGCAGCACGCGGGCGACGAGCGCTGCCTTGGTGCTCGCTGGACGACCGACGGCGGCGTACTTGGCCCGGATCCGCGCGAGGTAGGTGTTGATCGTGCCGATCGCGACCTTGAGCTCCCGGGATACTTCTTCCTTGGTGTCGGCCTTGATCCAGGCAACGAGGACTTCCTCCTCGCGCTGGGACAAGCCGGGCCGCGGCCGCGAGCCCCTGTCCTCATCATCGCTGCCGCGGGACGGGGTCGGGGGAAGCGTGGTGAGGCTCATCATCACGTGGCCTTTCCGGGATGGGCGCTATGCGGTATGTGCCCCTTATCATGATCCAGGAATGGCCTGCGCTCAATCCCGTACGGAATAGCCATACGAAGTCCGTACAGCGCAGGATGACATCGAAGCAGATGACAGCGCTATCGCCGATGACCAGGCATGACCGGGCATGCCCGCGCGGACCCGGAAGCGATCAATCGCCCGGATCTACCGTCGCTGGCGCGAGCGCTTCCACGAGTTCCTCGCAGGTGCGCGGGGCCCATGGCCAGCCCAGCCGCCCCGCGAGGGCCGCGAGCTGCGGCTCCCTCCCGTAGATCTCAGCGAGCAGGCCGCTGCCCACCATCGCTGCCGCGGGCCGGTCCGCGATGATCCGGCCCTGGTGGAGCAGCACCAGCCGATCGCACTGCTCGACCGCGAAGTCCACATCGTGGGTGATGATCACGATGGTGCGGCGCTGCTCCCGCAGCACGCCCAGCACCCGCTCCAGCCGCGCTAGGTCCGCGGCGTCGAGCCCCACCGTGGGCTCGTCGAGCACCACCACCGCCGGACGCAAGGCCAGTACGCACGCCAGCGCGAGCATCCGCCGCCCCGCGCGCCCGAGGTCATGCGGATGCGCCCGCTCCTGCCCGGCCAGCCCCACCAGCCCCAGCGCCTCGGCGACCCGCTCGCTCGCATCATGGAACCCGCACGCGCGCGGCCCGAACGTCACCTCATCGAGGACCGTGTGCGCGAACAACTGGGCATCGGGATCCTGCAGGACGACGCCCACGCGCTGCGCCAGCCGGTGCGCGAGCGCCTCGCGAGTATCGGAGCCAGCGACGCGTACCGTCCCCGAGGATGGCAGCAACCTGCCGTTCAGCAGCGCGGCTAGGGTGGACTTCCCGGCGCCGTTTCGACCCACGATGGCGAGCCGGTTGCCGTCGGGGATCACCAGCGACACCCGATCGAGCGCCGGCACGGCCCCGCCATGATCGACGACGGCGTCCTCCAGCTCGATCGTCAGCCCGCGTTCCCGGTCATGGGCGTGCTCGCCGTCGATGCGCGGCGGCCGATCCGGCTGCCGGTCGCGCAATCCGAAGGGCGCGAACACGGCGATGGCATCCTGCAGCGTCACCGGAAGCGGCCGGCCCGGGAGGCGCGCCAGCGCCGCCGCGATGCTGTACCGGCTCGGCCTCGCGCCCGTCGATGCGAGCCCCGGGGAGCCGAGGATCTCGCGCGCGTCCCCGGTCATCGCGATGCGGCCCTCGTCGAGCACCGCGATGGTACTGGCATGCTCGGCGAGCAGGACAGGATCATTCTCGACCAGCAGGATGGTCGTGCCGGCCTTCCGCGCTTGGTGCAGCAGCCGGGAGACACGTTCGCGGCCGTGGGGGTCGAGCATCGTCGTGGGCTCGTCGAGCACGAGCACCTCGGGCCGGGCCACGAGGATCGCGGCGATCGCCACGCACTGCTGCTCCCCGCCGGAGAGGGTGCGCGGACGACGGGGGAGCAGGTGCTCGATCTGCAGCTCGGTAGCGATCGCGGCGACCCGCTCGCGCATCGAGGCGGGGGAGAGGCCGCGCTGCTCGAGGCCGAACGCGATCTCATCCTCGACCGTATCGGTGATGCCGGTCAGCTGGGTGATGGGATTGTCGCCCACGAACCCGACCAGCCCGGCCCGCACCCGGAACGGCACCGCGTGGATGTCCTGCCCCGCGATGCTGATGGTGCCGGAGAGCAGTCCATGCCCCTGCCACCCCGCGATCAGCCGTGCCAGGGTGGTCTTTCCGCTGCTGTTCGCACCGATGATCCCGGTGCAGCTTCCCGCAGCCACGCTCAGCTCGAGACCGTGGAGCACCGGTCCGGCGGAGTGCGGGTGCTCGTAGGCAACGCCCGTGGCACGGATCATTGCGCCCACCGCGTCACCAGCACGATCACCAGGATGATCGTTAGGAACACCAGCAGCACGCTGGCAAGCCGCTCCCACTGGGGGAACTCCAGCGACCGGTAGCTCGTTGGGCGCCGCGCGGCACCGAATCCCCGCTGCTCCAGCATGAGCGCCTTCTCGCCGGACTCGGCAATGATGCGCAGCACCACCGGCAGCGCCACTCCGGCGACGATGCGGAGGCGATGCACGGGTCCGCCGCGCGTGCGCAGGCCGCGGGCACGCTGGGCATCGAGCACTGTCGTGGCGTGGTCCCGCAGCGCAGGGACGAGCGTCACGCTCGACATGACGATGTAGGAGATCCGCGGGCTCACGCCGATGCTGGTCAGCGCGGGCATCATCCGCGCGGGCGTCACGGCGGACCCGAGCACGAGGAACAGCGCGACGCTGGTGCCGATGCGCAGGCTCAGCAGCGCCGCGAACTCGAGTCCCTCGGTGGGCACCCGGGCAGGGCCAAGGCTCGCCAGCTCGGTGACGCCCTCCGGATAGAACATGCCCTGGAGCAGGAAGGCGAGCACCGCGAAGGGGGCGGCGAGCACGACCCAGGCGCCAGCCCTGCCGTCGCGCGCGAGCACCACGACCAGCACGATCATGCCGGGCAGCAGCCACCACCAGATGGGCGTGACGAACACCAGCACGATCGAGCACAGGAACCCGATAAGCAGCAGCACGGGGTGGCGCCGCCGTGCCCAGGCCAGCTCATCGACGGGGCCCAGCTTATCCACGCTCCCCAGCTTATCGACGGGGCCCGGCTCATTCACGGGCAGGTTCCGGGAAGCGCTCCGGTCTTGTCGGCGTGGGCCCGAACTGCGCGAGGACGCGCTGGGGCAGGGCGGCGAGGACCAGGGCCGCCACGGTGAAGATGATGGCCTTGTCCAGCGGATCGAACATCAGTCCCTGCACGGTGGTCGCCTGCAGCAGGCTCGAGCCCATCGCGCGCAGCGCGGCGACCGCGGCCGTCGCGCCGCCCCCGGTGGTGCCACCGAACGCGAACGCAGCGATGGGCGCGGCCACGAGCGCGGTCACCACGCCTGTCAGCGCCCCGGCGATGGGGGCGGTCCAGATGCGGCGGAACATTCCGGCTCGCGCCATGTACCCGGCGATCGCGCCAGTCAGCGCCGCTACCGAGGCGAATGCCGTGGCGACCGGGGCCAGCGTCACGCCCCAGACGACGTTGCCGAGCACCCCCGCGGCGATGCCGGCGGCCGGTCCGGCGAGCGCCCCGACGAGGACGGTGCCCAGCGAATCCAGGTAGAGGTTGATGCCAAGCTGCGAGGTGATCTGGCCCATGACGATGTTCAGCGCGATCGCGCTCGGGATCAACGCGATCGTCGTCAGCGGCAAGCGATGGATCACCCCGGCGAGGAGGAGCAGCGCGCCCGCGATATTGCCGACCAGCGCGATGACGCTCGCCATGCCCGTGCCATCGGGCAGGCCCTCGGGCCGCAGCAGCACCAGGTACGAGTAGGTAGCGATGATGATCCCAGCGCCGAGGATGACGCTCGCGCGATGACGGGGAACGATCTGGTTCGGGGCGGCCACGTCCACTCCTGCTCGGCTCGACGACAATGAGGTCTGGTGCGCAGGCCGCCGCTGCCCCGACGGCGTGCAGAATGATAGCAGCACCGCGGCTGAACCGGACACCCGCAGGCAGCGCGGCTAGCGGCGCTGCTGCCGGAAGCGCAACGTCACCAGGGTCGTGGCGAACACGATCACCCCCGCGATGATGGCGGGCACCGGGCCGAGCACCTCGAGTACCCACGACGCCGCTTGCCGGGTGCCGCTGCCAGGGTCGGCGAGGGCGAACACCACGAAGATCACCGCCACCACCGTCAGCCCGCCGATCACGATCGTGCCCGAGCGCCGGCCCATTCCGGTGCGCTGCTGCATGATCCGCCCCGCCTTGATGATGCGGGTGACGCGCAGGATGCGCAGCGCGCCGAGCCAGGCGATCGCGCGCACGATCTGCAGCGGCCCGATGGCCAGCACTACCGCTGGGATCATCGCTGCGGTGAGCAGCAAGGTCCACTTGTGCCGGAGCGCCCATCGCCAGGCATCACCGCTGACCATCATCAGCACCAGGGACTCGCCCACGATGACCAGCGCGGACAGCCAGTTGACGATGTGCCCCAGCGTGGCGAGCGGACCGTCGATGAGGGTCAGGAACACCGCCGGCACCGAGACGAGCGCGGCGACCAGCACCGGCAGGGCGAGGGATTGCTCCCATCGCGCGACGCGATCGGGGCCGCGCGGCGACACGGGCTCGCTGGGCTCAGCGCTGCCCATCGGCCGTCAACGATGCCGCGAAGCTGCCCACGCGCTCCACGAGGTGCGCGAGGAACGCCTCCGGATCAGTATCGGAGGCGATGTCGGCGTTGGGATGCCGCCCCCACATGCCTGCCCAGTCGGCGACGGTCGTGCCGCGCGTGATGGTCCCGGATAGTTCCACGTCCACCGTGGCTGCGCGGGTCTTGGCCCAGTGCGGGTTCAGGGCGATGGCTGCGGCGAACGGATCATGCATGTGCGCGATGAAGCCCTGGTCGTAGGCCCGATGGAACTCCATGTAGAACCGGATCGCATCGGAGAGGTGCCGGATGAGCGGGTTCGGTGAGGTGGAGCGCTCGCCGAGCGGATCATCAGGGGCGATGACCTCGCCCGGCACGCCCGCGACCTCGGCGAGCGCGCTGACGTCGTCGGGGCGCAGGATGATGCGCTCGGTCAGATCGAGCGGGCACACGATCGGCAGCGGATGGGTCTCGGCCGCTCCAAAGGCATCGAAGACCTGCTTTGCGGCTTCCGGATCCACCGAGATGTTCCACTCGGTGCTCGGGGTGGTGTTGCCCGGATGATGGAACGCACCGCCCATGATCACCAGCCGCGAGAGCATCTCCGGCAGGCGCGGCTCGAGATCGAGGGCGAGCGCCAGGTTCGTCAGTGGGCCCGTCACGAGGCCGACGAGCGTGCCCTCGTGCTCGCGCGCGAGCTTCACCCACAGCTCGGCGGCGCTGAGCGGGGACAGCTCCCGCCGGGCCGCTGGCAGCTCCGCGTAGCCGATGCCCTGCGGACCATGCGTCTCCTCGCTGGTGCGCAGCTCATCGAGGATCGGGGCCTCCGCGCCCAGGGCGACCGGGATGTCCGGCGCGCCGCAGACATCCAGCCAGGCCAGGTTGTTCGCCGCGACCTGCCGCGCGGTCACATTGCCCCCGGTGGAGGCGATGCCCCGGATCCGGGCCTCCGGCGACGCCAGCAGGTATACCAGCGCGAGCGAATCGTCGATCCCCGTATCGAGGTCGATCATCATCTGCTGGCGCATGGTCCATTCCTTCCCGCAGGGCCACCAGCATCCTACGAGATGGAGGGAAGCGCCGGGCAGCAGGCCATGCGGGACCAATGGTGGCCGAAGGTCCCTGGCATTGGGGAATACCGGGGCGCGCTGCAGTGACCTTCTCCCGTGTCGAGGCGGGCCCCGCGCGAGCGACCCTGGAACGTGACAGGACCACCAGCGCGCGCCGCGTCGCCACATCCGGGGAGACCACGATGCCACACATCGATATGCCCACGACCATGCCTGCCCCCGGCGTCGTCCAGGATGCCCTCGGCATTGCTCGTCACGCGCCCTCGGTGTGGAACCGGCAGCCCTGGCAGTGGCGGTTCGACACCAAGGGCCTGCACCTGTATGCCGATCCCGAGCGGATGTCCGGAGTCCGCGACCCGCTCGGCAGGCTCACGATCCTGAGCTGCGGAGTTGCCCTCCATCACGGTCTGGTGGCGTTGCTCGGCCAGAGCTGGGACGGCGCGGTGCAACGGTTCCCCCGCGGCATCAGCGACACGTTGGTAGCCACCGTGCGGCTCGCTCCGCGCTACATGACCAGCCCTCGCGACATGGCGATGTTCCTGGCGATCGAGCAGCGGCGCACCGAGACGCGGCCCCTGGCAGCGCCCGCCCACGACCACGCCGTGTTCGCCGCGCTGCGCGCGACGGCCGAGAACCACGGCGTGGGAATCACGATCCTCGACGACCGCGGCGCGTACCTCGTCGCGCCCTCCGCGCGCCTGCCCGTGCGCACCGAGCGGCTCGGGCACTGGGGCATGGATCCCGACTACTCCGCCATCGCTGTCCTCACCACGCATCACGACACCCCGAGGGACTGGCTGCGCGCCGGGGAGGCGCTTTCCGAGGCGCTGCTCGTCGCCACCTCCCACGGCCTCGCCACCTGCCCCGTCGTGGACCTCCCTGACCGCGCGGGAATCGCCAGCGAGGCGCAACGCTGCGCCCGTGGCCCCGGCCCGGGCTCGGGCGCCGGGAACCATGCGCAGGCGGTTCTCCGGATCGGGGTGCGCCGCTACCCGGCGCTGCCGCGAACCAACCGGCGGGCCGTGCAGGACCTCTTGCAATGCCGCTGACCAGCAGGCCTACCCACCCCTCCTCGCCGGAAGGCACACCGATGACCACCATTCACACCCCTGGCCTCGCGACTCTCCGTTCGGCTGTTGATCAATCCCGGCACGCGCCCTCGGTCCACAACTCGCAGCCCTGGCTGTGGACCACGGATGGGCGCCTCCTGCGCCTGCGCCTCGACGACCTGCGCACGCTGCGGCACGCCGACCCGGAAGGGCGGCAGGCGATGATCAGCTGCGGCGCCGCCCTCCACCATGTGCGCGCCGCGCTGCGCGCCGAGGGCTGGGAGACCCACGTCCGCCCGATGCCGGGCGGGGATCCGCGGATCCTGGCCGAGGTCACCGCCGCGCCGCTTGACCGTGCCGATCCGCGCGCGGCCCGCATCGCGGCCGCTATCCCGCTGCGCCGCACCGACCGGCGCCCCTACCGGCCGCTCGAGCCGAGAACGCTCGACGATCTCGCGGCAACGCTCGCCGCCCAAGCCCATGAGCTCGGGGTGTCCAGCACCTTGATCGACCCAGGCATGCACCACCTGATCACCGAGGCATCCGGCATGGTGACCGCCCAGCACCGGTATGACGCCGACTACCAGCACGACACGCACTGGTGGATCGGCGCGAGCACCCGCGACGAGGGGATCCCGGCGACCGCCCTGCCTCGCCCGGGCACGAGCGGGGCAGCGGGCCGTGACTTCCAGACCGAGCGGGGCACGCTCCCCGCGGCCAGCACGACCGACGAGGCCCGCGTCCTTGTCCTCGCTACCGCCGAGGCCTCGCCGGAGGCGTGGTTGATGGCGGGGCAGGCGCTCTCCGCGGTGCTGCTCGAGGCCACGGCACGAGGCGTGGCAACGTGCACGCTCACCCACATGACCGAGGAACCGCGCCCCCGCGAGCTCGTCCACGATGCAGCGTCGCGCTCGGGCCCCACGCTCGCCCGGACCCAGGCCGCGATCCGGCTGGGACTCGCGAGCGGTCCCGCGCTGCCACCGGTTCCGCGGCGACGGCTCGAGGATCTCCTCGAGCTCGAATGACCCGCTACCGGACCAGGACAAGGCTGCGGCGTCGCCGCCGGATCACGACGAACCCGATCCACGAGACGATCACGCATCCGAGCAGCGCCGCGCGGGCGAGGCCGAGATACTGCTCCGGGTAGATCACGCCGGTGAGGTAGTGATCGATGAACCCGGTATCGGGCAGTCCCTCCTCGCCCGTGCGGCGGCGTGCCCAATCCTCGACATAGGTGAGGGGGCAGTACAAGGCCACACCGAGCATATTGACGACCGTCAGCCCCACTGCCCACGCCACGCACAGCACATGCAGGATGATGGTGCGCGGCCAGCGCCAGGCGAGGAACCCCCCGAGCATCGCGTAGACGAGGAACAGGAAATGCGTGACCATGGTGACGTCGCCGATGATCCGGTACACCATGATCCGCCTCCTGCCTCTCCCTCCATGCTAGGCGGGACCGGCCTGGCCAGCACGTGGCCCGGGCCGGGTGCTGGCTCACCAGGCGGAGGGCTTGTAGTCCTTAAGGAAGCAGCCGTACAGGTCCACGCCGTTCTCGCCCTGCACGATCGGGTCGTATACGCGCGCCGCGCCGTCCACGAGGTCCAGCGGGGCGTGGAAGCCCTCCTCAGCGAGGCGCACCTTTGTGTAGTGCGGGCGCTCGTCGGTGATCCAGCCCGTGTCCACCGCGGTCATCAGGATGCCCTCGTCCTTCATGTCCTCCGCGCTGGTGCGGGTGAGCATGTTCAGCGCGGCCTTCGCCATGTTGGTGTGCGGATGCCCGGGTCCCTTGTAGCGGCGGGAGAACTGGCCCTCCATCGCCGAGACGTTCACGACGTACTTGCGGCGCGCCGGGGAGGCGGCGAGCGTGGCGCGCAGGCGGGACACCAGGATGAACGGAGCGACCGAGTTGCATAGCTGGACCTCGAGCAGCTCCAGGGGATCGACCTCGTGCACGCGCTGCACCCAGCTATTGGACCGCGCGAGGTCCGGCAGCAGCCCGCCCGCATCGATCGCGACGCCCTGGCTGATGCGCTCCACGGTCGCGGAGCCGGCCCGCAGCGCCAGGGATGTCACCGTCGCGGCATCAAGGCGGGAGGCGTCCATCGCGGCCACGTCGAGATCGCCGGTGAGCGCGGCAGGGTGCAACTGGCTGGGCTTGCCGAAGGTGACGACCTCGGCGAGCATTCCCGAGGCCAGCGGGGCGGCCTCCGCCTCGGCGAGCGCGCTGTAGGCGCCGGGGGAGCGGCGCACCGTCTGCGCGGCGTTGTTGATGAGGATGTCGAGCCGGCCATCGGCCTGCATCAGGTCCGCGAGCGACACCACCTGCGCGGGATCACGCAGGTCGATGCCGACGATGCGGAGCCGGTGCATCCAGTCCGCGCTGTCGTCCATCGCGGCGAACCGGCGCGCGGCATCCTGGGGGAAGCGCGTGGTGATGGTGGTGTGCGCGCCATCGCGGAGCAGCCGGAGCGCGATGTACATGCCGATCTTGGCGCGGCCACCGGTAAGGAGCGCTCGCCGGCCCGTGAGGTCCGTGCGGGCGTCACGCTTGGCATGGCTCGAGGCCGCGCATCGCGGGCACAGCTGGTGATAGAACGCATCGATCCGCGTGTAATCGGTCTTGCAGATGTAGCAGCCCTGCGGCTGCAGCAGCGTGCCTGCCGAGGCGCCCTTGGCGGTGGAGGTCAGCGGGATCCCCTCGGTCTCGTCGTCAATGCGCGTGGGCGAGCCGGTGGCGGTCGATTCGATGATCGCCCGGTCGTGGGCGTTCTTCTCGGCCCGGGCCTGCACGCGCCGGCGCCGCTTCAAGGACTTGAACAAGCCACCCACCGCGCGTTGCACGGTGAGGGAATCGGGATGCTCCGGGTCAAGCTCACCGGCTTGCTCCAGTACGCGCAGGCACGTCGCCAGCTCGTCGGGATCGATCATGAGGGGTGCGTGCCAGCCATTCTGTGCTCCAGGCGCCGGGCCATCGAGCCACCCCGCGCGATCGTGCCGCCGTCTCGGACAAGCGCCCCGGGATGCCGCGAAGCAGCCCGTGCGCGGCGTCGATGATACCGCTCCACCAGCGGCATCGTGAATTCCAGGACTAGCATCGAGGGGGCACCACTGCCAGCAACGAATGGAGCCACCATGAGCGACTACGCCGACCGCGTGCGGATCGTCCCCCAGTTCACCAGCGATGACGGTGATGCGATTACCGGGATCCTGTTCGGTCGCCTCGACTCCCGGCTCTCCCGCTGGTCGCCCGAGCAGGTCGAGATGGAGATCTCGGTCAAGGAGCGCGACACCCCCTCGCAGCGCGTCGTCCTCGAGTGCTGGATCTCCGGCATGCCCAAGCTCGTTGCCACCTCCACCGAGCAGCAGATCGAGACAGCCATCGCGGAGGTGCGCGACGAGCTGTGGAGCCAGCTCGACAAGCAGATCTCGAAGCAGGAGGACCAGCGGCGGCGTTGACGGATTGGTCGGCTCAGCACAAGCGCGCCCGGACCTGCCACGGAGGAGCCGGCGGATCGACCGGCATCCGTGCTGACCCCGCGACAACGAGAGACACCCTGCATCGCGATGATGCAGGGTGTTGCCTCTGTGTCCGAGGGGGGACTTGAACCCCCACGCCCTATACGGGCACTAGCACCTCAAGCTAGCGCGTCTGCCATTTCCGCCACCCGGACATGCGCGGTTTTTTGCGCGTGCCGAGATAGGTTAGCCCATCGGCGGCCGGAGTCCAAAATCCGCTGCTCACGCCGCATGCTGGGGGTAATCCAGCCACGCATCCCTGACTTCGCCCGCCCACGGTGGTAGGAAAGGAGTGTGACGGCCGACAAGCACAGCACTCCAGGATCCGAGCCCGTTCCCGCGAGCAGCACCGCGGGGGAACGCCGCAGCGCCGCCGAGGCGGAGGTCGTGGATATCGTCAGCCGCCTCATCCGCTTCGACACCACCAACACCGGGGATCCCGAGACGCTCAACCCCGAGCGACCCTGCGCCGAGTGGGTGGCCGAGCAGCTCCACGAGGCCGGGTACGAGACCACCTACGTCGAGTCGGGGGGGCCGGGCCGCGGCAACGTGTTCGCCCGCCTCCCGGGTGCCGACCCCGCGCGAGGGGCCCTGATGATCCACGGCCACCTCGACGTCGTGCCCGCCGAGCCCGCCGATTGGAGCGTGCACCCCTTCTCGGGCGCGGTGGAGGACGGCTACGTGTGGGGCCGCGGCGCGATCGACATGAAGGACATGGTCGGCATGACCATCGCCCTCGCCCGGCAGTTCAAGCGCGAGGGCACCGTGCCACCCCGCGATCTCGTGTTCGCGTTCCTTGCCGACGAGGAGGCCGGCGGAAAGTACGGCTCGCACTGGCTGGTGGAGAACCGCCCCGACTTGTTCGAGGGGGTCACCGAGGCGATCGGCGAGGTCGGCGGCTTCTCCCTCACCGTGCCCCGGCCGGACGGCACTGACCGCCGCCTGTACCTCGTGGAGACGGCCGAGAAGGGCATCGCCTGGATGAAGCTGACCGCCAAGGCCCGCGCCGGGCACGGCTCCTTCCTGCATGAGGACAATGCCGTCACCTATCTCGCCGAGGCAGTGTCGCGGCTCGGCCGGCACCGGTTCCCGCTCGTGCTCACCGAATCGGTGGAGCAGTTCCTCGCGGCCGTGGGGGAGGAGACCGGACTCGACCTCTCCCCGGAATCTCCCGACCTCGAGGGCACCCTCGCCAAGCTCGGCAGCATCTCCCGCATCATCGGCGCCACCCTCCGCGATACCGCCAACCCCACGATGCTCCGCGCTGGCTACAAGGCCAACGTCATCCCGCAGACCGCCGAGGCCGTCGTGGACTGCCGGGTGCTGCCCGGGCGCCAGGAAGCGTTCGAGAAGGAGGTCGATGCGCTGCTCGGTCCCGACGTCACCCGCGAGTGGGTGACCAAGCTCGATAGCTACGAGACGACCTTCGACGGCGATCTCGTCGACGCCATGAACGATGCCCTGCTGTCGCAGGACCCGGGCGCGCGCACCGTGCCCTACATGCTCTCCGGCGGGACGGACGCGAAGGCTTTCGCGAAGCTCGGCATCCGCTGCTTCGGGTTCGCGCCGTTGCAGCTACCGCCCGAGCTCGACTTCGCCTCGCTCTTCCACGGCGTCGATGAACGAGTGCCCGTCGATGCGCTCCGCTTTGGCACCCGCGTTCTCGGCGAGCTCCTGAGGCGCTGCTAGCCCCAGTTGCCCATCGGAGCGCGTGGCATCACGCAGCCCTGCCGACCTGGTACGGGCGGGAACAACAACGAGAGGAAAGCATATGGTCATCAATCCGTACGCATCATTGCCCGTGCTGCCCACCTTCACCCTGACATCCACCGATGTCACCGACGGCGAGCGCCTGGCGATGCCCCAGGTCTCGGGCATGCTTGGCGCGGGGGGCGAGGACATCTCCCCGCAGCTCGCGTGGAGCGGATTCCCGGAGGAGACCAAGAGCTTCGCGGTCACCGTCCTTGATCCGGACGCGCCCACAGGCTCCGGCTTCTGGCACTGGGCCGTGGCCAACATCCCGGCGAGCGTCACCGAGCTGCCCTCCGGCGCGGGCTCCCAGGACAGCAACGCCCTTCCCGAGGGCGCGGTGCAGCTCGGCAACGACGCGGGCTTCCGTGGCTACATCGGCGCCGGCCCGCCTGCCGGGCATGGGATCCACCACTACTACATCGCGGTGCACGCGGTAGCGACCGAGAGCATCGATTTGTCCGAGACCGCGACGCCGGCATTCCTCGGGTTCAACCTTTTCTCGCAGGCCATCGCCCGCGCGGTGATCGTCGGCACCTACAGCCAGGAGTAGCCGCCCCGGCCGCGCTTGAAGCCCGGGCGTGGCGGTGCCGGGCGATGTCGCTTGAGAGTGGAGACTTTTCCCGGCCCGAGCGGGGAAAGTTTCCACTCCGCGGCTAGGGTTCCTGCTCCGCGGCTGGGGTTCCTGCTCCGCGGCTGGGGCCAGCCCCAGCTAGCGGGCGCCTTGCCGGTTCTCGCTGCCCACCGCCTCGGCGAGCGATGCGTATCCGTGGGCGCGCAGCTTGCGGGCGATCCCCTCGTTGATGCGGCGCGGCCACAGCGGCCCGCCATAGATGTACCCGGTGTATCCCTGGAGCAGCGAGGCGCCCGCCTGGATGCGCTGCCAGGCCTGGTCGACGGTCTCGATGCCACCCGCGGAGACGAGGGTGATGCGCCCGCCCGTCCGCCGGTGCAGGCGCCGGAGCACGTCGAGCGAGCGGTCGGCGACGGGGGCGCCGGAGAGCCCGCCAGCGCCCATGGCCTCGACCTCGGCAGCGGGAGTGTTGAGGCCCGCTCGGGAGATCGTGGTGTTGGTCGCGACAATGCCGTCGAGCTCGAGCTCGAGCGCCAGGTCGGCGACGGCGTCGATGTCCTCGTCGGAGAGGTCGGGGGCGATCTTGACGAGGACGGGGACGGTGACGGCAGCGCGGATCGCGGTGAGCAGCGGGCGCAGGGACTCGACGGCCTGGAGGTCACGCAACCCGGGCGTATTGGGGGAGCTGACGTTGACGACGAGGAAGTCCGACAGCGGGCCGAGCAGGCGCGCGGAGGCGAGGTAGTCGCTGATCGCCTCGTCGGTGGGGACGACCTTGGTCTTGCCGATGTTCGCACCGATCGGAATGCTGGTGCGCCGCTTGCGGAGGTTGTTGGTGGCGAAGCCGGCGCCGTGGTTGTTGAAACCCATGCGGTTGATGAGCGCGTGGTCGGCGGGGAGCCGGAACAGGCGCGGCGCGGGGTTGCCGGGCTGGGCGTGAGCAGTGACCGTGCCGATCCCGGCGTAGCCGAAACCGATCGGTCCCCACGAGTTGACGGCCGCGGCGTTCTTGTCGAAGCCGGCGGCGAGGCCGAGGGGTGCCGGGAACCCGACCCCGAAGGCGGTGCTGCGGAGGATGGGGTCGTGGCGGGCGAGCAGCGCACTGCTGATCCAGCTCAGCGGCGCAATGATGCCTACCGCCTTGATCGCGCCAAACACGAACCGGTGGATGACCTCTGGTGGCAGGAGGAACATCAGCCTCAGCAGTATGCGGTACACCATTTCTCCCTGATCGTGCGGCTAGCGTGCGTCCGAGGCCCGGATGCGCTGGATTCCGTCGCCGGTCGCGGACGCGATGTAGACAAATCCGTTGTCGCTGTCAATGGTGACAGAGTCAGGTTGCCGTACGGTCGCATACCGGGCGACCTCTACGGGAATCCCCGTGTCGAGCGTGTACGCGGCGATCTCGTTGCGACCCGTCTGGGTGACCCAGGCAAGATCCTCTTGTGCATCGTAGGCAATGCCGTGGGGCGAATCAGGAACGGGATAGCGCTGGCGCAGGATGAGCCGGTCGAGCGAGTACACGAGCAACTCGCCGTCGCGGGTGTTGGCGACGAGGACGCGCCCCCGCGGATCCGCGACCATGGTGGATGCCCCGTTGCCCGCCCGCAGAGCGAATCCGACGGTGTCCCGCGCGAGCAGGACCTCGGTGATCTTGGACTGGCGACGGTCGAGCGCGGCGATGCTGCCGCCCACGCTGACGAGCACGTCCGTTCCCACGAGCCCGGTGATCCGCGGTTCTTCGAGCGAGATTCCCTCTGAAGCCGGGTCAAGGACGTGGATGGCCCCGTCGCTGGTGCCGGCGGCGAGCACATCGTCGGCGACGAGGGTGATGGAGACGAGATCAGCGCCTCCCTCGAGGCGGGCGATCTCGCGCGGACGGGGATCGTTGAGGTCGATCGCGAGCACGGCCGGCCCGGCGGTGACGTAGGCCGTGCCAGCGCCGTCGAGGGCGAGGGCCGTCGGGCTGGCGGGCAGATCGATCTGCTCGAGGCCGGGCGGGGGAGCATCGGTGGGCGCGGTGGCGAGCTCGCGGGTGATCAGGACTGCCTGCTCTGCGAGCAGGATCGTCGCGCCGGTGGCGGGGTCCCACTCGATGCCGTGGACCGCGCTGGCCAGCGGAACGATGTCGAGGTCTTCCGCAGCGTCCTGCGCGGGGGCGGCCGCGGGGGTCGCCGGAGGCACGGTGGGCACGTTCGGGGATCCTTGCTGGTCGCCGCAGCCCGACAGGGCTAGAGCGCAGGCAAGCGCGAGCAGGGCCGGGAGGCCGCGGGGGACGTTCACGATGCGGGTAAGCCTTCCAGTGCGCGGGACGACGCGGGCCGGGTCGACGGGCCTCGCAAAAAGTGCGATACGGGCGTGTCGTTGGCGGTACCGTGGGCATTGCAATGATAGGGGACGCGCCCACGAAGGTCGCGGACGAAACCGACCATTGCGCTCTGCGTGTCTAGAGGAACAACGTGGTTACTCACCAGCATGGAGGTAATGGCATGACAGCGAGCACCGCTCCCGGCTTTGTCATCGACGACCTTTCCCTCGATCCCTACGCCCACGGCTTCGGGCAGACGCCCGACGGGCGCACCTTCACCTTCCAGGTCCGCAACCATCTCCTGCACGTGGAGGTGTACCGCCCCGGCCTCTCGACAACCGTACCCGACACCGCGGACGTCGCAGGCACAGCAGACCTCTCCATCGTCGACATCGACGTCGCCGACGAGCGCAGCGTCATCGCGGCCGTGCGCGACGCGGTCACCGACACCGAGCATCGGCTCGACCATCTCCGTGTCGAGAGCCCGCTCTCGACCTGGCTCCACCGCATCACCTCCCTCCTCGATCGGCGCGAGCCAAGCCACGCCCGCTGCTGATCCACCGTCCGCACGCCCCCGGCACGCTTGGCGCGGTACCGTTCTAGGCATGAAACTCGGCCTGAATGCCGGCTACTGGGGGCTCGGCAACGATGGGGGCAACCTCGAAGTAGCGAAGCGTGCGGAGGAGCTCGGATTCTCCTCGGTCTGGGTGGCGGAGGCCTATGGCTCGGACGCCGCCACGGTGATGGCCTGGATCGCCGCCCATACCTCGCGCATCGGCATCGGCTCCGCCGTCATGCAGATCCCCGCGCGAACCCCGGCAATGACCGCGATGACCGCGGCGACGCTCGACACGATGTCCGGTCACCGCTTCCGGCTCGGGCTCGGCGTGTCCGGCCCGCAGGTGTCCGAGGGCTGGCACGGGGTGCGGTTCTCCCAGCCGCTCGCCCGCACCCGCGAGTACGTCGAGATCGTGCGGTCCGCGCTGCGCCGCGAGAAGCTCGTCCACCAGGGCAAGCACTACCCCCTGCCGCTTCCCGACGGCCCGGGCAAGCCGATCCACCTGACCGTGCAGGGCGCCCGCGAGGACATCCCGATCTACCTGGCGGCCATCGGGCCACGCAACCTCGAGCTGTCCGGGGAGATCGCGGACGGCTGGCTCGGCATGTTCGCCTCGCCCGGGATGCTGCCCGAGCAGCTCGCCCACGTGGAGGCCGGGCGCGCCAAGGCAGGCAAGCAGCTCGCCGGTTTCGACGTCGCGCCGACGCTGCCGCTCGTGCCCGGCGATGACTGGCGCGCCGCCGCCGACGCGACCCGCATGTTCACCGCGCTCTACGTGGGCGGCATGGGCAGCCGGGAGAAGAACTTCTACCACCAGAACGCCACGCGCATGGGCTACGGAGCCGCAGCGGACGAGGTGCAGGATCACTTCCTCGCCAAGCGCTACGCCGAGGCACAGGCGGCGCTGCCCGCGGAGTTCCTCGACGAGGTGGGATTGCTCGGCCCGGTCGACCGGATCGCGGAGAAGATGCGCGCGTACGCCGAGGCGGGCGTCACCAATCTCATCATCAGCGTGATGCCGGGGCTCGACCCCTTCGCGGTCCTGCGCACCGCCATCGAGGCGTACGAGAAGTCAGGGGTCGCCGAGTGAACCAGCTCGTCGCGCAGGCTGCCGGGACGGCCGAGCACATGTCCTGGCTGCAAGTGATCGTGTTGTCGATCATCCAGGGGCTCACCGAGTTCCTGCCCATCTCCTCCTCGGGGCACATGCGCCTGGCCGATGAGCTGCTGTTCGGCACCGACGCCGGCGCGTCGTTCACGGCGGTCTCGCAGCTTGGCACCGAGGCGGCGGTCCTGGTGTTCTTCGCCAAGGACATCTATTCCATCGCGCGCGGCTGGCTGCACGGCCTCATCAGCAAGGAGGCGCGGCAGGCGTTCGAGTACCGGATGGGCTGGTACATCATCATTGGTTCGCTGCCGATCGGCGTGCTCGGCTTCATCTTCCGGGACGAGGTCCGGGAAGGAGCGCGGAACCTGTGGATCATCGCGTGGATGTTCATCATCGCGGGGTTGCTCCTCGGTGCCGCCGACTACTGGGGCAGCAAGCGCCGTCCTGTCGCGGAGATCAACGGCAAGGACGCCGTAGGCATGGGCATAGCGCAGGCATTCGCGCTGATTCCCGGTGTGTCCCGCTCGGGCGGCACCATGACCGCGGGCCTCGCCCTGGGCCTCGACCGCTACGCCGCCGCCCGCTTCTCGTTCTACCTCGCCATCCCCGCCGTAGTGGCCGCGGGACTGTTCAGCCTGCCCGATGCGTTCAATCCGTCGGGAACGGGGCTGAGCGCCACGGGCCTCCAGCTCGCGGTGACCACAGTGATCACCTTCATCGTCGGCTATGCGACCATCGCCTGGTTCCTGCGCTTCGTCCAGAGCTACTCGATGATGTGGTTCGTGGGATACCGGGTCATCGTCGGCGTGATCATGCTGGCCCTGCTGTCAGCGGGCACGATCAGCGCGACGTGACGGGAGGCCGAGCACTCGACATGGGGGCGGCCACCGCGCCGGCACCGGCACTACAGTGATGGCATGACGGTCCTGCTGCTGCGCCATGGTCGATCCCACGCCAACACCTCCGGCATCCTCGCCGGGCGCAGCAGCGACATCAGCCTCGACGAGCGTGGCCTGGCCCAGGCACACGACCTGGTGGAGCGACTATCCGGCGTCCCGCTCGTCCGCATCGTGCATTCGCCACTGCTGCGCTGCGCCCAGACCGTCGCGCCCCTGGCCGAGCGTTGTGGCATCGAGCCGATCATCGAGGACCGGCTCATCGAGGTCGATTACGGCTCATGGACGGGCCGCTCGCTGGCGGACCTCGTGGACGAGCCGTTGTGGCGGGTGGTGCAGCAGCACCCAGCGGCAGTGGCGTTCCCGGGCGGGGAGTCGATGCCAGCGATGCAGGCCCGCGCCGTCGCGGCGGTCCGCGAGCATGACGAGCGCCTTCGCGCGGAGCACGGTCGCGATGTGGCATGGCTGGCCTGCTCGCACGGCGACATCATCAAGGCGATCGTCGCTGACGCGCTGGGCCTGCACCTCGACGGGTTCCAGCGGATCGTAGTCGAGCCCGGCTCGGTGAGCGTCGTCCGCTACACCGAGACGCGCCCGTTCCTGCACCACTTGAACGACCATGGCTCGCGCTTCGATGGGCTCGGGCACCCTGGCACGGGCGGCGGCGCGTCGTCGGAGGCCGCCGTGGGCGGCCATGTGCCTCGCTAGCATCGACTCGCGCGACCGGAACCGCACACAGTAGGGTTGGAGAAGCCATGTCACGCGTGATCCATGTTTTCCGCAGCCCCGATCGTTTCATCGCCGGAACCGTCGGGCAGCCCGGCGATCGCACGTTCTACCTGCAAGCGATCCACGAGAAGCGCGTGGTGAGCGTGATGCTCGAGAAGCAGCAGGTCCAGGTTCTCGCCGACCGCGTCGGGGCGATGCTCGACGAGGTGCGCAAGCGGTTCGGAGCACCCATACCGCCGCCCGCGGACGAGTTCACTGACACCGATCCGCTGGTCAGCCCGGTCGAGCCCGAGTTCCGGGTCGGCACGATGGGCCTGGGCTGGGACGCGGAGGCCGGCTCGGTGGTCGTGGAGCTGCTCGCGCTCACCGAGGGCGAGGTCGACGAATCCGTGGTGCTCGGCGACGCCGAGGAAGGCCCCGACGCACTGCGCGTGTTCCTGGTGCCCGAGCGGGCACGGGAGTTCGTCGCGCGCGCTCATTCCATCGTCTCCGCCGGACGGCCCACATGCCCCCTCTGCGGCGAGCCCCTCGACCCCGAGGGCCACCTCTGCATCCGGCTCAATGGCTACCGCCGCGGCGTGCACATAGATCCGCACGAAGCGCCCGATAGCGACGACGACGAGTGATGGCGGGCACCGCTAGCGTGCTCGGCGAGGGAGCGCTGGCGATACTGGGCCGCATCCCCGCCGCGAGCAACGTCAGCTTCCTGTGCGACGCGCAGCTCGATGGGAGACGGCAACGCTGCATCTACAAGCCTGTGCGCGGTGAGCGGCCACTCTGGGACTTTCCTGACGGGACGCTCGCAGGCCGCGAGCACGCCTCCTACCTCATCGACCGCGCGCTCGGCATCGGAGCGATACCCGTGACAGTGCTGCGCGATGGCCCGCACGGCCCGGGCATGGTGCAGGAATGGATCGAGACGACCGAGGAGACCGACGACCTCGTGGGCGTGTTCCCCGCCGCCGCGATTGAGCCCGGCTACCTGCCGGTGCTGCGGGCATGGTCCGACGACGAGCCACCCGAGGAGCTCGTCATCGCTCACCGCGACGAACCGCGCCTGCGCGAGATCGCCCTGCTCGACGTGGTGCTCAACAACACCGACCGCAAGGGCGGGCACGTCATCGCCGGGCCGGGCGGGCGCATCCACGCCATCGATCATGGGATCTGCCTGCACGCCGACGACAAGCTCCGCACCGTGCTGTGGGGATGGGCGGGCGCGCCGCTCACCGCGGACGAGCACGACCGCCTCGGCGCGCTCCTCGCGGCGCTCGACAAAAACCTCTCGGAAGCGCTGGCCGAGCACCTGCCCCCCGCGGAGCTCGCGGCGCTGCGCGACCGGACCGCGCGGCTGCGGGAATCAGGCATGCTGCCCGTTCCGGTCTCGCCGAACCCCATCCCGTGGCCGCTCTGGTAGCCGGGGCATGAGGGCGCGCGACTGTGGCGAGCAGCAGCGCAACGCCTACAGTGGGAGACATGCTGTCCTGGTCTGCCCCTGATCTGCCCTCCATCGGGGCACCGCATCGCCGTGGCCCGGCGCTCCGCCTCTTCGACACCGCTGATCGCGCGCTGCGTCCGGTCTCACCAGGGCCGACCGCCACGATGTACGTGTGCGGCATCACCCCCTACGACGCCACGCACCTCGGCCACGCGGCGACCTACCTGGCGTTCGACATCATCAATCGCGTCCTGCGCGACCTCGGGCACGACGTTCACTACGTGCAGAACGTCACCGATGTCGATGACCCCCTGTTCGAGCGTGCCGAGCGCGACGGCGAGGACTGGATCGTCCTCGGGATGCGCGAGACCGCGCTGTTCCGCGAGGACATGGAAGCCCTGCGCGTGCTCCCGCCGCGCGACTACATCGGTGCGGTCGAGTCGATCCACGAAGTGATCGAGATGGTCGAGAAGCTCGTCTCCTCCGGCCATGCCTACACCGTCGACGATGCCGAGCACCCGGACGTGTATTTCCCCATCGCCGCGACCGAGCAGTTCGGGTACGAGTCGGGCTACGACGCCGAGACCATGCGCCGCTTCTTCGCCGAGCGCGGCGGCGACCCCGATCGCCCGGGCAAGCGGGACCCCCTCGATGCACTGCTCTGGCGGGCCGAGCGGCCCGGCGAGCCGTCCTGGGACTCGCCCTTCGGCAAGGGACGGCCTGGCTGGCACATCGAATGCTCCGCCATCGCGCTCAACCGCATCGGTGTCGGCTTCGACATTCAAGGCGGCGGAAGCGATCTCATCTTCCCGCATCACGAGTTCTCCGCCGCGCACGCCGAGGCCGCGACGGGCGCGCGACGCATGGCGCGGCACTACGTGCACACCGGCATGATCGGCCTCGACGGGGAAAAGATGTCCAAGAGCCGGGGCAACCTCGTGTTCGTCTCGCGGCTGCGCGGGCAGGGCGTCGACCCGGCCGCGATCCGCCTCGCCTTGCTCAATGGCCACTACCGGGAGGACCGGCACTGGACGGACGAGCTGCTCGCCGACGCGGAGCGCAGGCTCGCCCGCTGGCGCGACGCCGTCCGGCGAGAGGGCGCCCCCGATGCTTCCGGCGTCATCGCGGAGGTGCGCAGGCATCTCGCCGATGATCTGAACACCCCGGGCGCGCTGGCCGCCCTGGATTTCTGGGCGGCGGAGGCCACCGATCGCGGAGGACGCAGCGCCACCGCCGGTGCCGACGTTGCTGCCACTGTGGATGCGCTGCTCGGGGTGTCGCTGCTGGGCTAGCTTTCTCGGCGCTCCTCGCTGGTTGGCTGGCTCGGCGCTCGGTGGCGGCGCGGGCCCGCAAACGCGATAGAAGCTGCTGCGAATCCAGGTCAGTTTCTATCGCGTTTGGCGATATCGGGTGCTTTTGCCGCGCGGAGCCCACCGCGCGAGCCCACCGAGCGGAGCCCACCGCGCGAGCCCACCGCGCGGGAGCCAACCGCGCGGAGCCAGCGAGGAGCCCACGCTGTGTGCGCTATCACACCGAGTTTGCCGGGTGTTCACCAGGATTCCTGAAACATTGCTCCGGCAACTACCGATAAGCAGGGTAGTACGCCACGCTCGTTGCCCCCGAGCGTGCCCAGCCACACTGCAGAACTAGGTGGAGATCAACTCGATGCGCAACACCGCCTTGACCATCAGCGTGACCAACCTCACCGCAGAGCCGCTCGTTGTCGATTCGCCCTCCCCGGCCGACCGAGCGAACAGGAGCGACGCCATTCCAGCTCCCGCCATGATCCCGCCTCGCGCAGCGGTCGCTTTCCGAGTGCCCGCGAGCAGCGCGCATGGGCTGACGCTCCTCGTCGGGGGCGACCGTGATCGCCCGGTGTTCCTGTACCTCGGCGGGCCGGAGGAGTCCTCGATCGTCGAGGCATGGTGCCCGCCGACGTATACGGCAGGCGTCAGCCAGACCAGCGTGGGCGGCTACTCCCTGACGATCGCGCCGGCGCTGCGCGCGGCCCGTCCCGTGGCGATGGCGAGCTAGGGACACCGGCAAGCGCCGGGGCGTAGGGTCGAGCCTGTGAGGCTCGACGACACCAGCACCTGGATGACCTACCTGAACGAGGGTGCGCAGGCTTCGGCGATAATGCATGTCCTGTTCGTCGATCCCCGGCAGGCCGATGGGGTTCCCGATTCGTCGGCCTTGCTGCGGGGATTCGTCGCGGAGCGCCTCGCGCATCACCCCTGTTTCCAGCGTCGTATCGTTCGTTCTCCGGGTGGGCTGGGCAGTAGCCATCTGGTGGTGGATCCCGGGTTCGATATCGCTGACCATGTCAGTGTCGAGGCTCTCGACCCTTCGCTGACGTGGGCAGGATTCTGTGACCGGCTGGTGGCGATCCGCCATGAGCGCCTCGATCCGCAGCGCGCGCCCTGGCATGTGATGTTGCTGACCGGGGTGCCGGATGGGCCCGGAATCCGGCCGGGCACGATGGCGCTGGTGGTGCGCACCGAGCATGCCGTGATGGACGGGGGCGCCTCGGCGGCTTTCGTCCGGGCGCTGCTGGCGGTATCGCCGCTCGTTCCGGCCCGGCCTCCCACGACGGACTCCGGCTCGGGGGCACGAGCCCTACCTCTTCCCCCGGCGACGGTCGTGGCCGCGAGCAGCATCGCCGAGATGCCGCGGCGCGCATTGCGGTTCGCCGCGAGCATCGGGCAGGCGCGGACGAGATCCGGCTCGGGCGGCGCAGCGGTCGAGGGGCTGGAGGGCCGTGGACCGCGGGCGGCCACTGATCCGGCGGGCTCCGGGCATCGGTTCTTCGTGGTGACGACCTCGCTGCGCGCGATGAACGAGGCGCGGGCGGGCATTCCTGGCGCGACGGTCAATGATGCGGTGCTCGCGCTGGTCGGCGGCGCGCTGCGCCGATACCTTCTGGAGCACGCCACGTTGCCCGAGGTCCCGCTTCGATCGATCGTGACCGTCTCGACCACTGGTGGCACGGATGGCCGGGAGCGGTTGATCGGCAACGATTTCGCCATGGTGATCTTTCCCCTGCGCACCGATATCGAGGACCCGCTGGAACGTGTCGCGGCGATCGCGGGCGCATCGGGTCGGATCAAGACCGCGCTCGCCGACGGGCCTCGGCTGCATGGGGAACGGGCGATGCAGGCGATCCCGCCGCTGTTCCTGCCTCGGGCACTGTCGTTGCTGGGCCGCCTGCAACGACGGCGGACGCCGGGCACGCAGGCTCCGGCGGCCAACGCTGTGCTGGTCAACGTTCCGATCGGTCCTGGTCCGCTCGCGCTCGGCGGTGCCCCGGTCTATCGATCGCTGGGCGTCCCCTTCATCGAGGGGCTCGGGGTGGCGCACTGGGTTTCCACGCTCGGCGATGACATGACGATCGGTGTCCTGGCGCGATCGGGAAGCATCACCGACCTCGATTCGTACCAGGGGGCGTTCGCGCAGGAGCTTGCCGCTATGCGCGCCGGGGCTAGCCCAGCCGGGAACTAGCCCAACCGGTGACTAGCCCAACCGGCGACTAGCCCGGCCGGGGCTACCAGCGCCGTCGTCCCATCGGGCCGCTCCGTCGCTCCAGGGTGTCGAGGGTGCTGACGATGACGCGCGTGTAGGTGGCGATGCTCCCGGCGATCAGCAGCAGCATCGCGATCGGCAGGAGGAACGGTAGTCCGTCGAGATCCTCGAGCACGGTGGCGCGGGCAATGAACACCCCGATCCCCGCCCACAGCACTACCGCGCTGACCCTCCAGTAGGTCTTGGGCCCGGTCGCGGCAAAGGCGAGCACGGTCGCGGTCATCACTGCGATGGCGACCAGCGCGAGGATGGCGAACATGCGATCCTCCTGTTCTTGGCGTTGGTGGTACTCCTCCAGGATCCCGGATCCGCGGCGCGAGCGCGAGGGGCGCTGCTAGGCAGGGGAGCCGGGACCATGCCCTCCGGCGGTGCCAGGGCCGCGTCGGCGCAGGTAGCGCTCGAACTCGTGGGCGATATCATCCCCATCGATCTTTGATGCGAGCTGCCCGAGATCGTCCTCGGCGTCTCCTCGTTCCTCGAGCGCCCGGACGTACTCGGCGATCTCCTCGTCGTCCTCGGCCATCTCGCTGATCGCTTGCTCCCATTCCTCGGCCTGGGCGGGGAGCTCGCCGAGCGGGACCTCCATGTCGAGGACGTCCTCGACGCGGCGCAGCAGCGCGACGGTGCCCTTGGGATTGGGCGGCTGCGCCACATAGTGGGGGATCGCGGCCCAGAAGCTTACTGCGGGAATACCGCGCCGCACGCACTCGTCCTGCAGCACGCCCACGATGCCCGTGGGGCCCTCGTACTTGGTCTGCTCCAAGCCGTACTGCTTGGCGACCTCGGCGCTGAAGGCCGTGCCGGATACCGGTACGGGCCGGGTGTGGGGGGCGTCGGCGAGCAGCGCCCCGATGAGGATGATCCTGGTGACGTCGAGGGACTCGGCGAGCTCGAGCAGCTCGTCGCAGAAGGTCTTCCACCGGAAGTTCGGCTCGATGCCGCGCAGCAGCACGAGGTCGTGATCGCTGCCGGGGGGCGTGCACGCGGAGACGCGCGTGGTGGGCCAGGTGATCTCCCGGGTGACGCCGTTGGCAAGCCGCACGATGGGGCGGTTGACCTGGTAGTCGTAGTAGTCGTCGGCGTCGAGCTCGGCGAGCGGCGCGGCGTCCCAGTTGAGCTCGAGGTGCTCCACCGCGTCGGTGGCTGCGTCGCCCGCGTCGTTCCATCCCTCGAACGCGGCCACCATGACGGGGGCGCGGAGGACTGGCGGGTCGTTGGTCACGTAGCGGAAGCTCACATATGCAGCCTACGACCGATCGGGCCGGGGCGGCGTACCGGTGCGCGGTTTCGGCGGTCCTGAGCGAGCGGGTAGCGTGGCGCGGGCGAGGCGCTCGCGCTGCAGCGCGAGCGCCAAAGATGAGGATTGTCGGTCCTGACCATTACCCTGGAGCCCATGCCTGTGCCTTCGTCGAAGTTTCTCGATGCCCTGTCCCGTCGCGTCCTGATCGGCGACGGCGCGATGGGCACGATGCTGCAGGCGGCGGACCTTACCCTCGACGACTTCCTCGGCCTCGAGGGCTGCAACGAGATCCTCAACGAGACGCGGCCCGATGTGCTGCGCCATATCCACTTGTCCTATCTCGAGGCCGGCGCTGATGCCATCGAGACCAATACGTTCGGCTGCAACCTGCCGAACCTCGCTGACTATGACATCGCTGATCGCATCCGCGACCTCTCCGAGCGGGGCACCCGCCTCGCGCGCGAGGCCTGCGACGAGTATGGCCCGGGCGAGGATGGCATCGGCCGGTTCGTGCTGGGGTCCATTGGCCCGGGCACGAAGCTGCCCACCCTCGGCCATGCACCTTTCGCTGACCTGCGCGATGCCTACACCGAGTGTGCCCTCGGCATGATCGATGGTGGCGCGGACGCAATCCTCATCGAGACCAGCCAGGACTTGCTGCAGGTCAAGGCCGCGATCATCGGTGCGCAGCACGCCATGGACAAGGCGGGGACGCGCCTGCCGATCATCACGCACGTCACGATGGAGACCACCGGAACCATGCTGCTCGGCAGCGAGATCGGTGCCGCGCTCACCGCCCTCGAGCCGCTCGGCATCGACATGATCGGCCTCAACTGCGCCACGGGGCCGGAGGAGATGAGCGAGCACCTCCGGCACCTGTCGAAGCATTCGCGCCTGCCTGTTTCGGTGATGCCCAACGCCGGGTTGCCGGTGCTGGGGGCCAACGGCGCCGAGTACCCATTGACCGCCGACGAGCTCGCCACCGCTCTCACCGGTTTTGTCACCGAGTTCGGCCTCGGGCTCGTGGGCGGCTGTTGCGGCACGACGCCGGAGCACATCACCGCGGTCCGTGACGCTGTCCGGGCCGTCGAGAAGGCCCGCCGGGATCCCCGGCCGGAGCCGGGAGTGGCTTCGCTGTACTCCGCTGTCCCGTTCGAGCAGGACAGCTCCATCCTGATGATCGGTGAGCGCACCAACGCCAATGGCTCCAAGGCTTTCCGCGACGCGATGCTCAACGCCGATTGGCAGAAGTGCCTCGACATCGCCAAGGACCAGACGCGGGATGGCGCGCACATGCTCGACCTGTGCATCGACTATGTCGGCCGCGATGGCGCCGCCGACATGTCCGAGCTCGCCTCCCGGCTGGCTACGTCGTCCACGCTGCCGATCATGCTGGACTCCACCGAGCCGGAGGTGCTGCGGGCGGGCCTCGAGCACCTGGGCGGGCGCTGCGCGGTCAACTCGGTGAACTACGAGGACGGCGCTGGCCCGGATTCCCGCTTCCAGAAAATCATGCGGCTGGTCAAGGAGCATGGTGCAGCCGTGGTGGCGCTGTGCATCGATGAGGAGGGCCAGGCGCGGACCGCCGAGTGGAAGGTGGGCATCGCCGAGCGCCTCATCGAGGACATCACCACGAACTGGGGGATGCGCGAGGAGGACATCATCGTCGACTGCCTCACCTTCCCCATCTCCACCGGGCAGGAGGAGGTGCGCCGCGACGGGCTCGAGACGATCGAGGCGATCCGGATGCTCAAGGAGAAGCGTCCGCGCGTGCACACCACGCTCGGGGTGTCGAACATCTCGTTCGGACTGAACGCGGCCGCCCGGCAGGTACTGAACTCGGTGTTCCTCCACGAGTGCACCCAGGCCGGGCTCGATACCGCCATCGTGCACGCGTCGAAGATCCTCCCGATGTCGAAGATCGGCGAGGAGCAGCGCAAGGTCGCGCTGGATCTGGTGTACAACCGCCGGCGCGATGACTACGACCCCCTCCAGGTGTTCATGGAGCTGTTCGAGGGAGTCTCGGCGGCCTCGGCGCGGGAGTCCCGGGCAGCCGAGCTCGCTGCGCTGCCCCTGTTCGAGCGGCTTGAGCGGCGCATCGTGGACGGCGAGCGCAACGGCCTCGAGGACGATCTCGAGGAGGCAATGGGCGAGAAGTCGCCCATCGCGATCATCAACGATCACCTCCTCGCGGGCATGAAGGTGGTCGGCGAGCTGTTCGGCTCGGGCCAGATGCAGCTTCCCTTCGTCCTCACCTCCGCAGAGGTGATGAAGACTGCGGTCGCGCACCTCGAGCCGCACATGGAGGCCACTGACGAGGACGGCAAGGGGCGGATCGTGCTTGCCACCGTCAAGGGCGACGTCCACGACATCGGCAAGAACCTCGTCGACATCATTCTCAGCAACAATGGCTACGAGGTCGTCAACCTCGGCATCAAGCAGCCCATCTCGACGATCCTCGAGGCAGCCGTGGAGAAGCGCGCCGATGTGATCGGCATGTCCGGGCTCCTCGTCAAGTCCACGGTGGTGATGAAGGAGAACCTCCAGGAGATCAACCAGCGCGGCATGGCCGAGCAGTTCCCGGTCCTGCTCGGTGGCGCGGCACTCACCCGCACCTATGTGGAGAACGATCTGTCGGAGGTCTACGACGGGCAGGTCCGCTACGCGCGCGACGCGTTCGAGGGCCTGCGGCTGATGGACACCATCATCGCCGAGAAGCGCGGCCAGGGGCCCGACCCGGACAGTCCCGAGGCGATCGAGGCCCGGCGCAAGGAGGAGGAGCGCAAGGCGCGGCATGAGCGCTCCAAGCGCATCGCCGAGAAGCGCAAGGCCGAGCAGGCGCCCATCGTCGTGCCCGAGCGCTCCGATGTCGCCGCCGACATGGATGTACCCACTCCACCGTTCTGGGGCACCCGCGTGGTCAAGGGCATCAGCCTCAACGATTACTCCACCACGCTGGACGAGCGGGCCCTGTTCATGGGCCAGTGGGGCCTGCGTGGCGTGCGGGGCAGCGAAGGGCCAAGCTACGAGGAGCTCGTGGAGTCCGAGGGCCGGCCCCGGCTGCGCTACTGGCTCGATCGGCTCGCCACCGAGGGGATCCTCGCCCACGCGGCCGTCGTCTATGGCTACTTCCCGGCGATCTCCGAGAAGGACACCGTGCACGTGCTCGATTCCCCCGAGCCGGATGCGCCCGTGCGGTGCTCGTTCACCTTCCCCCGGCAGCAGCGCGACCGGTTCCTGTGCGTGGCGGACTTCATCCGGTCCCGCGAGCATGCCCGAGAGACCGGGCAGGTGGACGTGCTGCCGTTCCAGCTCGTCACCATGGGCAAGCCCATCGCGGATTTCGCCAACGACCTGTTCGCCGAGAACGCCTACCGCGACTACCTCGAGGTCCATGGCATCGGCGTGCAGCTCACCGAGGCCCTCGCCGAGTACTGGCACAAGCGGGTCCGCGAGGAGCTCGTGTACGAGAGCGGCAGCAAGGTCGCCAGTGATGACCCCGACGACGTGCAGGAGTTCTTCAAGCTCGCGTACCGGGGCGCGCGATACTCCTTCGGCTACGGGGCCTGCCCCGACCTCGAGGACCGGGCGAAGCTCGTGGACCTGCTCGAGCCAGGTCGGCTCGGCGTGGTGCTGTCGGAGGAGTACCAGTTGCATCCCGAGCAGTCCACCGATGCCTTCGTGCTGCACCATCCCGAGGCGAAGTACTTCAATGTCTGACCGGAGCAGCGCCGGGGGGCCGTCGGCGATCCTCTGGGACATGGACGGCACTCTTCTCGACAGCGAGAAGCTGTGGGATGTCTCCCTCGAGGCGCTTGCCGAGCATCTTGGTGGCACGCTTTCCACCCTGGGACGCGAAGCGATGGTCGGCTCCAACATGGCGCACAGCCTGACCATCCTCTTCGACGACCTCGGCATCCCCTGCACGCCTGACGATCTGGATACGGCCCGGGAATGGCTGCGTGCACGGACGGCCGAGCTCTTCGACGCCGGGCTCGAATGGCGCCCGGGCGCGCGCGAGGCGCTCGATCTCGTCGAGGCCAGCGGGCTGCCGATGGCACTGGTCACCAACACCGAGCGCTACCTCACCGAGCGGGCGCTGGGCACCTTGGGCCAGGACAGGTTCAAGGCCATCATCTGCGGTGACGAGGTACAGCTCGGCAAGCCGCACCCCGAGCCGTACCAGAAGGCCGCGAACGAGCTCGGGCTGCGGCCCGGCGATTGCCTGGCCATCGAGGACTCGCCGACGGGAACCGCCGCCGCCGAGGCAGCGGGCGCGACCGTCCTGGTCATCCCCTGCGCGGTGCCCGTTCCGGACGGGCCCCGGCGCATCCAGCGCGAGAGCCTCGAGGGCCTCACCCTGGACGACCTGCGCGCCATCTGGATGCCGAGCTAGCCGGCAGTCCCGGGAGGAGATCCCACCCACGGCCATTGCCGGAGCCTGCATCGCACGAGGGGAGCACGGAGCACTGGACGCACGTTCGCGCACCGAGGAGCGGGTGATCCGGCTCGTGGCGATCATGGCGGGGATCGCCGGTGTTGTCTTCATCCTCGCGGCACTTCCCGCGGTCCGTGAACAAGCGGCCATCGCCTCGCCGGCATGGTCGTTCGCCGGCGCTGCGGCACTCGCTGCCGCTGCCATGCTCACGGTAGTGGCGGGGGCGCTGGCCCCGTTGCGCGGGGTGTGCCGCGCGGGCAGCACCTACGTCGTGCTGTACGCCCTCATCGTCCTGTCCGGTTTCGCCGCGTATCCCCGGGGCAGCCTGGACTGGGGAGGCTGGCCCTGGACCAGTGCCGTCTGTGGCGCAGTGGCATCGGTGGCCGCCGCGGTCTCCTCCCGCAGGGTCGCCTGGATCCACTTGGGGGCAATGATGGGCCTGGTCGTGGCGCAGATGAGCTGGGCGACCGGGGGGCTGTGGGCACGGTTGCTCAGCGAGGAGATCTCCGGTTCCCTGGCCCTTGTCGTCATTCTCGTCGTCGCCGTGGTCGCGCTGCGCAACGGGGCAGCGCTGGTCGATCGGGAGACAGCGGTGATCTGGGCGGAATCCGCGAGCGTCGCGGCGGAGCGGGCGAGCAGCGAGGAGCGCGCGCGGGGGGACGCTCTCGTCCATGACTCGGTTCTCTCGGCCCTGCTCCTAGCGGGCCAGGGGCACGCCGACGAGGAGGCCGTCAAGGCTGCCCGCGAAGGGTTGCGCGCGATCCGCGGCCTCCAGCATCGCGACGAGGACGGCGCGAGCACCCTTGCCCCGCGCGTCGCCGCAGCAATGATCGTGCCCGGCCACGCCGAGCGATGCGGCTTCACCCAGGATGTCATCGCGGTCGGTGAGCTGCCCGTCCCCGCCGTGGCAGTCCGCGCGGTCCAGGCGGCCGTCGGCGAGGCGGTAGCGAACTCGCTGCGCCACGCCGGCCCCGGGCACGTTTCTCGCTGCATCCGTGGGCACGTGGCCGCGGGGCGGATCGCGATCAGTGTCATCGACGACGGGGCCGGGTTCGATCCACGAAAGGTCTCGTCGAGGCGCATCGGCATCGCCCTGTCGATCAAGGAAAGGATGCGGCACCTGCCGGGCGGGCTCGCCGAGGTCGAGTCGATGCCAGGCCGGGGGACCACCGTGCGGATCGGCTGGCAGGCCTCATGAGGAACGACGACGTGTCCGCCGCGGCGATCGCGGGGCTCGGCACTAGGGGAGCGATCGGCGTCGTCACGGCCTGGGTGGTGGTGGGGACCAGCGGGGCAGTGATCGCCAACCACACGTGGCTCGGGGCGATCGGAGCGCTGGTCATCGGCCCGGCGACGTTGGCACTGGCGATCCTCGCCGTCAGCGGGCGGAGCGAGCCGATCCGCGCACGACGTGCATGGCTGGTGGTGGGACTGGCCATGATCGTCGCGATCGCGGAGGGCTGGGTGATCGAGATGCAACCCAGCCAGCCGCGATGGGCGTGGGTAGTGATCGCGGCGATGATGGCGGTGCTGGCCCTGCGGGGACGCACCGCGACCGCCATCACCGGGCACGTCATGGTGTCGGCGACGCATGCCCTCATGCCCGTCGCGGCGGGCCCGGGCTGGCAGGACAGCATAGTGCCCAAGCTGATCTGGACCTCGTGCCTCTTCGCCATCGGTCTCGGCTGCGCGCTGATGCTGCGGGCGCAGAGCCGCAGGGCCACGACGCTGCGCGCGGCAGGCGAGTCCCTCCTCGTGGAGCGGGCGGCGGTGGCAGCCCGCGAGCGCGAGTCCGCCGCATTGGTCACCGAGCTGCGGCAGAGCGCTATCCCTGGCCTCGAGCGCATCGCTGGAGGCGGTCCGCTGGATGCGCGGGAGCGCTCGGAACTGCTCCTCATCGAGGCCGGACTGCGGGACCGTATGCGGGCGCGGGTCCTGGCCACCGAGCGCGTGCTCGACGCGGCCACCCGTGCTCGGCGCCGGGGCATCGATGTCGTGCTGCTCGATGATGGGGGCTTGTCGGGCGCGCGCAGCGAAACCAAGGATGCGGTGGACGCGCTGGTCGCGCGCGTGCTCGATGAGCAAGGGAACGGTACCGTGACCGTACGGGTAGTGCCTCCGGGGCGCGAGCACGCGTGC
Source organism: Lolliginicoccus lacisalsi (assembly GCF_014841105.1). Classification (GTDB taxonomy): domain Bacteria; phylum Actinomycetota; class Actinomycetes; order Mycobacteriales; family Mycobacteriaceae; genus Lolliginicoccus; species Lolliginicoccus lacisalsi. Next base: position 346,985 of record NZ_JACYWE010000001.1, on the reverse strand, counting down.
TCGATCGTCGCGAGCTCCCCCGACGGGGCGCGCCGCGTCACCGTGCGCCAGGGAACACCCATCCAGATCGACGAGGAGTCGGAGGGGCCCGCATGCCACTAGCGAGGCTCATGGCTCGCGAGGACACCGCGTCAGGACGCATGACCCGCGTCCTCGGTTTTGCCCTGGGATTCGCTGGGGCCGCGTTCCTGGGCATCGAGTTCCCCGCAATTCTCGAGCAGATGGCGGGAAACCCATGGTGGTGGCTGCTTCCCGCGATCATCGCGATACCGGGGATGTATGCCGCGATGATCATCGCCTCGGTGTGGGGCAGTGCTCGCGCCGTCCGCCTCATCTGCGGCACGTATCCGGTCCTGTACATCCCCGTCATCGCCGCGCTCCCGCTGGCATTCGAGCCGCACCAGCTCCCGCCCATCACGATGCCCTGGCCCTTGCTCATCGGGTCCGGGACGATCATCACCGCGTCGTTCGTGCTGCCGCTGCGAAGGCTCGTCCCGATCGCGGTCATCTATGCCGCGCTGCACGCGATCGACACCTACTGGGCCCAGGATGGGGTGCCCGTGGACTGGGCCATCCGCGAGGGCATCTCCATCGCCATGATCGGCGTCATCTTCGCGGCGATGATCCGAAGCGTGCAAGCGAATGCCGCACTCATCGATTCCGAGTCCGAGGTGCTGCGCGCCAGGGCGGGCGAGCGGGTCCGCGAGACGGCCATCAACCAGGAGCGCGACAGGCTCGACGCGCTCGTGCACGACACGATCGTCTCGACCTTCGTGGCGGCATGCACCGGGGCGCCCGCGCACAAGGTCCGCGAATCGGCGCTCGGCAGCCTCGAGACGCTCGACTCCCTCGCGCGCAGCGACAGCGACACCGAGCCCGTCATCGCTCGCGAGGCAATCGCTCGGCTGCGCCAGATCGTCGGTGATGTCCGCGAGGACTTCGCGTTCCACGCCAGCGTCGACGACGTTGGCGCCACCTATCCGCTCGAGGTAGTGCGGATGCTCCAGGAAGTGATCGCCGAAGCTGCCCGCAACAGCATCCGCCATGCGGGGCAGGATGCGCGCCGCGGCTTGCTGGTGCGATGTGGCTCCGGCTCGATCTTCGCGATGCTCGCCGACAACGGCAGGGGCTTCGACCCCGCGCGCGTCCCGCCGCGCAGGCTCGGGATCCACACCGCGATGCGGGGACGCGTCGCGCTCATCGAGGGTGCTGGGCTCGAGATCGACAGCGCGCCCGGCGAGGGCACCACCGTCACAGTGACCTGGAGCGGCAACGATGACTGAGGGGACTAGCGGCCGCACCGACACGCCCCGGATGATCGGGCTGCGCAGCGGGCCGGCGCTCGCCATCGCCGCGGCATGGACGATCGCCGAGTGCGCGCGGGCGTGGACGACGGGCACGTGGGAACGCGGCCCCGCCTGGTGGCTGGCCTCGGTGCTGCTGATCGGCGCCGCGACCTTGCTGCTCCTCCGCGCGCCCGGCGACCCGCTGCCGGCCCGGGCGACCGCCGCGATCGCGGTGCTGCCTGGTCTGGCGGCGCTCGCGAACGTCGCGATGATCGGCGCTCCGGACCGCGTGGCGCTCTACGCCTCGTGGACCTGGCCGACGGGCACGATCATCCTGTCCTTCCTGGTCCTGCGCGGCCGGACGCTCGCCGCCTGGGCGGGCGAGGCGCTGCTCTCGGCGACCATCCTCGGCTGGTGGTTCGCCGCTGGCCCCGTGCCGTCGGACATCGCCGATCCGTGGCAGGAGCTGTCCTGGAACCTCAGCATGATCGGCACCTGCACCATCCTGGGCATCACGCTGCGCCGACAGGTCAGTGTCATCAACGAGTTGCGCGATACCGCTGCCTCGGTGGAAGCCGACCGATCGGGCGCGGCAGCGCGGGTCGCCGAGCGTGATCGCCAGCTCGTGTTCCTCAACGCGACCGCGCGGCCCCTGCTCGAGGCGATCGTGCGCGCCGACGAGATCTCTGCCAGCGATCTCGCCCGGATCTCCTCGGTGGAGGCCCAGCTCCGCGACCGCATCCGGGCCAGGTCGCTGGCGACCGAGGAGGTCCTCGCGGCCGCTCGGGATGCCCGGGCCCGGGGCGCGACAGTCATCCTGCTCGACGATGGCGGCCTCGACCACCTCGCGCAGGAGGAGCGAGCATCAGCCGTGCACGCGATCAGCGAGGCGCTGCGCGGCGCGCTGGTCCACGCGGGGCCGGGAACGACGGTGACGGCGCGCGTGCTGCCTCCCGGCCGCGGGGCCATCGCGACCGTACTGAGCATGGCGGACAACGGTGTCACCCGGTTCGAGATCACGCCGGAATCGTTGCCCCGGGCACGCTGAATCGCGGTCGGCGCGGCTTCCGTGCCACAATAGGCGGTCGTGAAGACTTTCGACGCGCTGTTCGCGGAGTTGCAGGATCGTGCCGCCGCCCGCCCCGAGGGCTCGGGCACCGTCAAGGCGCTCGACGCTGGCGTTCACGCCCAGGGCAAGAAGGTCCTCGAGGAAGCGGGCGAGGTCTGGATCGCGGCCGAGTACCAGTCCAACGAGGAGCTCTCCGAGGAGATCTCCCAGCTCTTGTACTGGGTCCAGGTGCTGATGGTCGGGCGCGGACTGTCCCTCGAGGACGTCTACCGGCATCTCTGAGCGTTGCCTCCGCCCCCACCACGACCGCGAGAACCGAAGGAACGAATTCCATGCTGCGCGTTGCTGTCCCGAACAAGGGAGCCCTGTCCGAGGCCGCTGCCGAGATCCTCGCCGAGGCGGGCTACCGCAGCCGCTCGGACAGCAAGGACCTCACCGTGCTCGACCAGATCAACCAGGTCGAGTTCTTCTTCCTCCGGCCCAAGGACATCGCGATCTATGTCGGCTCCGGCGAGCTTGATCTCGGCATCACCGGGCGCGATCTCGCCGCCGACTCCGGGGCACCCGTGCGGGAGCGCCTCGCGCTCGGCTTCGGCAAGTCCACCTTCCGCTCTGCCGCGCCGCAGGGGCGCGACTGGACGGTCGAGGAGCTCGAGGGGCTGCGCATCGCCACCTCCTACCCGAACCTGGTGCGCGCCGACCTCTCGCGGCGCGGCATCAACGCCACGGTGATCCGGCTCGATGGGGCGGTGGAGATCTCCATCCAGCTCGGTGTCGCCGACGCCATCGCGGACGTCGTGGGTTCCGGGCGCACGCTGCGCCAGCACGATCTTGTCGCGTTCGGCGAGACCCTGTGCGCCTCCGAGGGGGTTCTGCTCGAGCGGGAGAGCGATGTGCCCTCGACGCCAGCGCGCGATCAGCTCGTCGCCCGCATCCAGGGCGTGGTGTTCGCGCAGCAGTACATGATGCTCGACTATGACTGCCCCAGGGAGCTGCTCGAGCAGGCCACCGCGATCACGCCCGGGATCGAGTCGCCCACCGTGGCGCCGCTCGCAGATCCAGGGTGGGTGGCGGTGCGGGCCATGGTCTCGCGCCGCTCCGTGAACAATGTGATGGACGACCTCGCGGCGCTGGGCACCAAGGCGATCCTCGCCTCGGACATCCGGTCCTGCCGCTTGTAGGGAGCCTGGGGCCGGCTAGCTGACGCGCTGGGCGAAGCCGTCGATGAGCAGCCCCACCTTGTTGTCGAGCCTGGCGCGGCCGTGCCAGAGCGTCTCGTCGGATAGTGCGTCGGAAAGCACGCCGGGGCGAACCCAGTCCTCCCGTGCTAGATCGCGGATGGTGCCGCCACCATCGACGGGCACATCGAGCCGTTGCGCGGCCGTGAACGTCGTGAGGGTCAGGTCACCGATCAGCTCGATCGCCAGGATCGCATCGCGCGGAGTGAAACCCTGTGCAACGAGCCCCCCGACGAACTTCTCGGCGAGGGCAGTCATTTCCTCGGGGGAGCGGGTCGCCGTGAGCATGGTCTCGGTGAGGCCGGGGTAGCGCTCCAGCATGTCCCAGGTGGTCCCGGCGAGCTGCGGCAGCATCGTGCGCCAGGGCTCCTCGGGGGCGGGCCAGGGCATGGAAGCGACCGCCTGCCCGATGCAGGCCAGCATCAGGGTGCTGCGGTCGGCGTAGTAGCGGTAGAGCGCGGAGTGCGACACCCCGAGGCGGCGTGCGACGGCGGGCATGGTGGCATCGAGCAGGCCTTCCGCGAGCGCGGCGGCCACGATATCGTGCTCGTGCAGCACTCTCGGCCGACCGGACTTCTTCCTGCTCGGTTCATCTGCCATGGGGAACAACCCTAGTGCGGCAGCGGGTGGCGATGTGGCGATCGCGCGACTGCTGGCACGAAATGTTACCGAGCCGCAGGGTCGTTCAGCGCTTCGAGCGGGGCGTTGACCTGCCGGACCGCTAGCGGCGACGCACGAGCAGCGTCTGCGCCGAGCGCCCGAGCGGCCCGCTCGCGTCATGGAGCGTTGCCGCGCACATGCCGATGCCATCCGGGCCGACGGAGGACTCCGCGGAAACACCCACCCAGTCGCCCACGGGCTGCCGGTACAGGTGCACGGTCAGGTCAGTGTTGAGGTAGGTCCACTTGCGGATGTCGAGCTTGGCGCCGAGCCCGTTCGCCGAGTCGACCACCGCGAAGAGGCGCTGCAAGGGAGACATCGGCTCGTCTCCGACCAGTCGCACGAGCGGCCGCCCCCAGAACTGCCCCGGCCCGGTGCCGCCGGGCTTGTTCAGCAGCACCCACTCCACCATGTGCACGTAGCCGGGCGGGAAGAACTTGGCCGGATCAGCATCTCGTCCGGTATCGCGATGCCTCATGGCCTCGTCGTGCACGATGGTGGAGCCGCTGGTGTCCGCGGTGGCCAGCCGCCAGGCTTGCGCGGTCGCTACCGCCCGGAACGTTCCATCGTCCTGCTTGGCCTCGAGCTCGGCCCGCAGAAGCTCGACCTTAGTGCCCGGGCGCGTGACGGAGGCGCGGACGCGGCACTCGGTGAGCGGGATGGGCCCGAGGATATCCACCGCCACGCGCGAGAGCCGGGCATCGTCGCGCGGCCCGCAGCGCTCGAGCGCGCGCACGAGCAGCGCTGCGGGCGGGGAGCCATGCTGCATGCTCGACGACCACACGCTCACCGTCGAGCTCGTCGGCTGGACGTGCTCCCACTCGGTGTCGTCCTGCCCGTCGAGGGGCAGGTAGAACGGCTGCGCCATCATGGTGCCCACCCTATCGCCTGGACGCCATGGGGCCGAGCGGGCACTAGATGCCCATGCGCCACACCAGGGCGTCCACCGCGCGGGGGGAGAACGCCCCGATCGCGCGGAGCACGTGGGCGTAGCGCGGGTGCACCTCCACGGGCCGCGTGCGGATCGCGTCGATGATCCATTCGGCAGCGCGCTCGGGGCTGATCGCCGGCGCCGAGGCGTACTTCGCGGTCGGCGCGATCATCGCGGTGCGGACCAGGGGGAACCCGATAGTGGTGACGTCCACGCCCTGGGGCCTGGTCTCCGCGGCCAGGCTGCGGCCGAACGCGGCGAGCGCGGCCTTCGAGGCGTGGTAGGCGGTGAACAACGGCATGGACCCCGCGGCGACGCCCCAGGTAGCGACATTGACGATGTGCCCGGAGCGAGCCTCGAGCATGGACGGCAGCAGCGCCATCGTGAGCCGCGCCGCACCGAAGTAGTTGATCGCGATGGTCCGCTCGTAGTCATGGAAGCGATCGGCGGCGTCAGCACCACTGCGACGGATGGAGCGGCCGGCATTGTTGACGAGAACGTCCACCCGCCCGTGCAGGGCGAGGATCTCGGTGGCCAGGCGCGCGGAATCCTCCGCGCTCGCCAGGTCGCCGGTGATCGCCTCCGCGGAGCCACCGGCCGCGAAGATCTCGGCGCGGACCTCGTGCAGCGCCTCGGCGCCCCGGGCGATGAGGACCAGGGTGGCGCCGCGCGCGGCGAGGGCGAGCGCGGCAGCCCGGCCCACCCCGCTCGATGCACCGGTGACGACGATGACCCTGCTCTCGATGGCCTGCCGCCGGGAGCGGTCTAGGCGCCCGGGGAGGACGGAGCGAACGGTGTCACCGAGCCGCCGGGGCGGATCGAGCAGGTAGTTCTTCGCGGGCTTGCTGGTCAAGCGCTTGGCCTTTCGCTAGTCGTGGCGCAACGGGTCATGCGGTTGGTGGCCCGGGGCGGCAATCGATCCACTCCAGATAGCCGGTGGTGGTGATGGGCCTGCCGCGCCATTCGCCCTCGTAGGTGCACGCCGCGACATAGCCGCGGCCGTGGCCGTAGCGCGGCTCGGAATCCACCCGCGCCACGAAGTGCCCCACGATCTCGCCGGCGTCGAGACTCCGCACGGTCCATCTCATGAGCTCAGGGATCCGCATCTTCCGCCCCAGCGGATCGACGGCAGGCGCTGCCCGGTGCTCGAGCACCTCGAAAGCGACATCGTCGTAGACCTCGGCTGGCGCGTCGAGCGATCGCAGGTGCGCCAGCCGGCAGGCGGTGGAGCCCGCGGCCTGCACATCGGTGAGCAGCAATTGCGTGCGCTCATCGAGATTGACGATCTGGTAGGTAAAGAAGTCCACGGGGAGCTTCGCTGCTTCGGGCAGTGGTCGCGCCGTCAGCGCCTGGGGGGACATGCAGCGGGCGTACTCGACCGTGCACAGGTCCGAGATCGAGGTGGTGCCGCGCTCGTCGGTGATGGTGCCGGTGACCGTAGCGAGCAGGCTGAGGTGATCGTACGGGGGAGTCCGCACGAACCAGGAGGCGTGATTGGTCGCCACGACCTCCAGTTCCACCGCGAGATGCTCGTAGCGGCCGCGCGCCTCGTAGCGGGGATGGCGTGCGGTGATGGTGAGGTGCTCTCCCCAGGAGAGCACGGTCCCGTCCTCGCGGAAGCCGCAATCACGCTGCGAGTCATACGCCTGGTAGTGATGATGCGGACCGGTCGCCGTCGTGGACAGGACGGTCGCGGTGTCGCGGGCGTCGGGCATCGCGAGGTAGTCATTGTCGAAGCACCGGGTGCCGGTGGCGCCGATGAAGGTCATCGTGTTCAGGAACCGGTAGGGCTCGGGCAGGCGCGGGAGGAAAACCCCGTAGTGCGTCCACGCCCAGCGGCGTGACTCCGCGTGCGGTCGCATCAGCGTGGGCTCATCGAACGGCCGCGTCGAGAAGGACATGCGTTGATCGAGGCGGGGCGCCACATGATCGAGCAGCAGGCGGGTGCCGAGCCCGAGCGCTTTCTCCGTGAGATCTCCAGCGAGGGCACTCATGCGCTTGCCTCCTCTGCCTGCTGGTTGGCCACTACAGTGGCCTGTTGTGGCTTCCATCCGGGCGGGGCGAAGATGAACCCGAGCTTATCGCGCCAGGATCGGGCCGAGCGCACGTCGCGAAAGATGTTCCCGTACTCGTGGTACTGGAGCTTGAGAACGTTGTACGTGCCCACCGGGGTGGTCAGCCCGTACCGGGGGCGGTGCAGCTCCTCCTGGAACGTGCCTAGCAGGCGATCCCAGACGATCAGCACGCCGCCATAGTTCTTGTCGAGGTACTCGGGGTCGCTGCCGTGGTGCACGCGGTGGTGCGAGGGAGTGTTGAGGACCAGCTCGAACGGGCGGGGGAGCTTGCCGATCGTCTCGGTGTGGACGAAGAACTGGTAGACCAGGTTGAGCCCGAACGCCACATAGATGGTCCAGGGGGAGAAGCCGAGGAGGGGGAGCGGGGCCCAGAAGATCGCCTCGGACCAGGGGTTCCACTTTTGCCGCAGCGCGGTGCCGAGGTTGAAGTACTCGGAGGAATGGTGGGCCTGGTGCGCGGCCCAGCCGATGCGCACGCGGTGCGAGAAGCGGTGATTGCAGTACCAGGCGATGTCAACGACCACGAAGAGCAGGACCCAGTACCACCAGGTGTCGGTGGGCAGGTGCCAGGGCGCGAGGTAGGTGAACAGGAAGACGAACGCCACCATGGTGAGCAGCTTGAAGATCGCCATGAAGACCAGCGCGCCCGCGCCCATGCTCAGGCTGGTGCGGGTGTCGATGCCGAGGTGCCCGCGAGGCGGCGGGGCTGCCTCGCGCTCGGACTCGGCGATCCCGGCCTCGTGGTGGTGATGGTGCCGCAGCGCGATCGCCTCGATGCCCATGAAGATGGCAAACACGGGCAGGGCGTAGAGGATCGGGTTCTCGATCTGCTGCCAGATGTCGTGGAGCATCGTTGCGCCTCTCAATTGACCAGTTCGTAAGTTACTATTTAGTCAAATGAGGGTGGTCCCGTCAACCCCTCTCCCCTCGAATGCTTGGATAGAGGCCATGGCCACAGCCGGAACCAAAGGAGTCCCGCGCCCCGAGAGGGAGCGCCAGATCCTCGACGTCGCAGCCCAGCACATCGGCCGCGTCGGCTACGCAGGGCTATCCCTCGCCGAGATCGCCCACCAGGCCGGAGGCTCCAAGCCCCTCGTGTACGGCTACTTCGGCACGAAGGACGGCCTCTACACCGCCTGCGTCGAGCGCGCCGCGACCATCCTCGCCGAAGCCATCGAGCAGGCCATCACCAGCACCGCCAGCCTCGAGATGGCACAACACACGCTCGACGCGCTCTTCGCCGCCCTCGAGCCACGCCCCCACGACTGGAACGTCCTCTTCGACCGCTCCGCCCCCCGCGGCGGCCCCGCCGGGGATGCCGTGCGCATCGCCCGCCGACGCATCGCCCACCAAGCAGCGCAGGGAATCGCCACGGTCTTCGACGCCACCGGTATCACCGACCCCAACGATCTCTCCGCCCTCACCGACGTCTGGATGGGAGCGGTGACCTCGCTCGTCAACTGGTGGCTGCGCCACCCCGAGCAGACCGCCGCGGAGATGAGCGCCCGCAGCAAGCGGCTCATCGACGCGCTCGCCACCGTGCAGCGCTGACCGGCGCGAGCGGCGCGGGCTACGGGTATGGGGCTACGGGTATGGGGCTACGAAGCCCGGCGCGCCTCGTGGAGCGCGAGATCCGGCAAGGTCCACCAGCTGCCGATCTCGGCGTCGGCCTTGCCGCGGGGGCTGTAGTCCGACATCCCGCTGCCCGGATACGGTGTCGTCTCGCCGAACCACACGACGCCGTCGTGGTCGTACAGGTCGACGCGGAGGAAGTCGAAAGGACCACCGATCCGCGCAGCGATCGCCAGCATCCGGTCCAGGCTGTCTGGACGAGGCATCGGCGCGCCCAGCTTCTTTCGCGCGCAGATATCGAAGGGCTTCCAGTCCGGCGTGTAGGTGTTGATGGTTCTCCCGGCATCAACACTCGTCATCACCAGGCGCGGAACCCCATCGAACACGAAGAACTTGAAGTCGCACGGGGGAGAGCTGCCATCCCCGATCAACTCCTCGATGATGAACATCGGCCGGGCATGGCTATAGGCCCATTCGCCGCCGAGCTCCCAGCTCGGGTTCTCCAGCCAGCCCTGGGTGCGAGCGACGAGATCATCGATATCTGGCGCGCCCTCGCCGAGAATCACGATTCCGGAGGAACGGTGATTTGGCTTGAGCACCCAGCGGTGCGGAAGCGCGATGCCCGCGAGCTCGCGCAGGTCCCGGCCGCTCCACAAGGTGCGGGGCACTCTCACGAGGTCCCCGGCGCTCTGCCAAGCTAGCTCCTTCATGCGGAGCTTGTCGCACGTGCCCGCGAGCAGCTCCCGCCGGTCCCGCAGAATGCGCCAGTTCACCTTCTCGGTGAACGTGCGTGGATGACGGAGCCGAGGAGGACGCCCCATCGCGAGGAGGTACCCGTAGGAGCGGCGTGCCGTCACCGGCATGGCCCGCACTACCGCCAGGTGCGCTTGTGCCAGGCATCGCGTCGCAGTGGAGATCATGATGGCGCAGTTCCTTTCGTCGCGGGCGCCCGGTATGGACCATCATCCGGAGACCCTGTGCTCGCCTCGACGAGGTGCGCGAGAGTGGCTATCGTCGTCCCGCGCTCGAGGAAGTCCGCGAGCGGCACGTGCGCTCCGAGCTCGCTCTCGACCCGGGAAACGACGCGCGCGGCCAGCAAGGAATGACCACCAACGTCGAAGAATGTCGCGTGCAAGTCGGTCACGGCGGTCCCGGTGAGGCCTGACCAGATGCGTGCCAGCTCGCGCTGCACCGGCGTCCACGGCCCCTCCGGCATCACTTCCTCGGCCCCCGTCCCGCCGATGTCCATGCCCGACCAGCCGACCTGGTCTGGCAGCGCGGCGCGATCGAGCTTGCCGCTCGGGAGCCTCGGGAGGGCGGGCAGGACAACCCAGGCCGTCGGCACCATGTATTCCGGCAGGCGCGCGCGCAGCCAATCGCGCAGCCCTGCCGCGCCCGGATCCGCGCTGCTCACGACATAGCCGATCAGGCGTGCCTGACCGTCATGGCCGGGTCGCACGGCCACCGCCGCCGCATCGACGCCTGGATGCTCGGTGAGCGCGGCCTCGATCTCTCCCGGCTCGATGCGGAAGCCGCGCAGCTTGATCTGGTCGTCGAGCCGACCGAGGTGCTGCAACCGGCCATCAGCCAGAAGACGTCCACGATCGCCGGTGCGGTACGCCCGGCCACCCTCGCTCGACGGGGCAAGGCCGTCAGGAACGAATCGGCTCGCGGTCAGGCCCGGCCGATTGATGTAGCCGCGCGCGATACCGCGGCCAGCGATCACGACCTCGCCGGGAACCCCTGTGGGCAGCAATCTCCCGTCCTCATCCATGACCAGTATCCGGGTTCCCCGCAGCGGGAGTCCGACGGTAACCGGTTCGCCCGCCGCGACGAACCCGCCACCCGCATACACAGTCGCCTCGGTGGGGCCCCAGCCATTCCACACGCCGCGGCAGCGCGCGTGCAGCTCGGATGCCAGGGCATCGGGCAGGCTCTCGCCGACGCTGCCCGCGATCAGATCACGCTTTCCCTGCCACCCGGCAGCCAGGAGCGCGGTCCAGGCGGTCGGGGTCGCGCAGAGCAACGTCGGCGAGGACTGGTCGATCAAGCGGGCGAGCAGCCGCGGATCCTGGATCTGCTCGCCGGTCGCGAGGATGAGCGTGGCACCGGCGACGAGGGTGGGGAAGATATCGCCGACCGACACATCGAAGGTGTACGAGCTCACCGACAGCACCCGATCCTGCTTGTCCAGCCCGAGCGCGCGGGGCATCGCGTCCACCAGGTGCGCGAGATTGCCGTGCTCGACCTGCACGCCCTTGGGGGCTCCCGTCGACCCCGAGGTATAGATGACATATGCCAGGTCCGGCGCCATGCACCCGGGACGCGTTCGTCCACGGCGCGCAGGACAGTCCGCCGCATGCTCGATCACCAGGACTGCCCTGCCCTCCTTGGGCACGGCGTCGCGCGTGGCCTCATCAGTGAGGATCACTCTCGCTCCGGCGTCGGCCATCATGAACCGGGCGCGCGAGGCGGGGTGGGTCTTCTCCAGTGGCAGGTAGGCGGCGCCGGACATCATGATCCCGAGCAGGGCCGGGACCAGATCGATCGTGCGGCCGAGAAACACCGCAACGACATCGCCCCGGCCCACGCCCTCTGTCGCGAGCAGATCGGCGATCTGCTCTGCCCGCTCCACCATCCCGGAGTACGTCAGCTCCTGCCCGCCCACTTCCACGGCTACCGCATCGGGCGCGAGGGCGGACTGCTCTGCCACCAGGTCATGGACGGCACGGAACGCTCCGGGCGGCACTGCGGGATTGAACACCCCGAGCTGCTCGCGGCGATCGGCAGCATCCGGGCCCGCGATCTCACCGAGCGCGCGATCGGGCTGCTCGGCAGCACACCGGAGAACCCTCAGGAGATGCTGCGCCATGAGCCGGGCCGTCGCATCGTCGAACAACGCCGAATCGGCGATCAGCCGACCAGCGATCGATCCATCGGGCTGCTCGTCGAGCTCGACACTGATGTCGCAGACAGCGCTGACCGGAACGTCGGCGAGCGCGTTGTCCATCTGTGGGGAGCTCCAAGCAGGGTCGAGCGACGCGGGGGGCGGCTCCAGGGCGAGCAGAGCATTGAACACGGGGTTCGCGCGCGGATCGCGCGGTAGGTTGAGCGCGCGGACCAGATGGCTGAACGGCACCGCGCAGTCCAGCGCCGCGAGCACCTCGCCGCGGACCACCCCCACTAGCTGCTCGAACGACGCGGTGCGCGCCAGCGGCACCCGCAGCACGACCGTGTTGAGGCAGTAGCCAGCCACCGACGCGAACCGCGGGCGTCGAAGATCGCTAGCGATAGCGAAACTGGATTCCGCCCCACCGGCGTACCGGGCCAGCCAGAACGCATAGCCCGCGGCGACCGCGTGGAAGAGGCTCGCGCCGCGCCCGGCAGCGATCTCCCGCAGGCGCGCGACGGTCCGGGGAGCGAGGTAGAGAGGCACGGCGTTGCCAGCGAAAGCACGGCGTGCCGGGCGCGGATGATCGTGCGGCAGCTCCGGTGGCACCAGTCCCGCGAGGCGGCTGCGGCATTGGTCCACCCGGCGCGCGGCCTCTGGACCGCGGAGCCAGTCCTGCTCCCACGATGCAAAGTCGCGGTACTGCGCGGCGGGAGGGGGGATCGATGCCGCGATCCCCCTGGACCGCGCCTCGTAGAGGCGTATCAGCTCGGGAAGCACGATCGTATTGATGGTAACCCCGTCGAAGACGATGTGATGCGCCGCGAGGAACAGGTAATGATCGTCACGAGCCATCCGGACAAGGTGTGGCCGGAGCGGCGGCCCGGCCTCGAGGTCATAGGGGCGCAGGACGTCGTCGGCCACGAGTTCCCGCGCCGCTACCATCGCGTCCTCGAGGGCGAGCGAGCTGAAGTCAGCGATGGGAAGCTCATAATCACTCGGCTCGCTGACGATCTGGCACGGCTCGCCGTCGACGACGCCGAACGAGGTCCGCCACGCCTCATGGCGGCGCACGATCTCGTTGAACGCCCAGCGGAAAGCGTCAGCATCGAAGCCTCCGGTCTTGCGCAGGGTGACGATCTCGTTGTAGGCAACCGTGCCGGGCGCGTAGGTCGCGAAGTACCAGAGCTGCGACTGGGCAGCGGATAGCCGCAGCGGGCCCTCCTGCCAGGGGCCGGGGCTCGGTTCGGGGCGCGCGCTCCGATCGCCGGAATTGCCGAGGCCGCGCAGGCGGTGGCGCAACAAGGCCCGGCGCGCCTCGTCCAGGCCTGGGTCTCCTGCCGACGTCATGACTCCCACCTCACGCGCAGCGCGCTCAGGCTCCGGAACGCGTGGTTCGAGCGCCACCGGACGGACTCCTCGTCGAGCCTCGGTTCCGGCAACCGGTTCAGCAGCGCGTCCAGCGCGATCCGCGCTTCCAGCCTCGCTAGACCCGCGCCGAAGCAAGTGTGGCTGGACCAGCCGAACGCGAGGTGCCGGTTGTTGGGGCGGCGAAGGTCCAAGCGGTCGGGGTCGACAAAGCGCCGCGGATCGCGGTTGGCTGCCGCGAGGACGACCACGATGGTGTCACCGGCAGCTATCTCCTCGCCAGCGATGGTGGTATCCATCGCGGCGATCCGGTCGGTGTGCTGGCTCGGGCTCTCGAAGCGAAGGAGCTCCTCGATGGCCGAGGGCATCAGGGCTGGGTCCGCGCGCAGCGCAGCGGCAGCGATTGGATCCCGCAGCAGGGTCAGCGTGCCGTTGCCGATCAGCGGGGTAGTGGTCTCCTGCCCGCCGACCATGACCAGGATCAGGTTCGCGATGATCTCCTCCTCGGTCAGCCGGTCGCCGTCAGCGCGGGCCCGGAGCAGCGCCGCGATCAGGCCTTCGTCGGCATGGTCGCGCAGCGCATCGCGGAAGTAGCTGGTCATCTCGTCGATGCTGCTCATGATCGACGCAGCGTTCACGGGATTGTGCTGGAACGTTCCGAGCACATCGGCGAAATCACGCGACCACTTCTTCAGCAGGACATGATCGGACGCAGGGAGGCCGAGCAGCTCGGCGGTGACCATCGCCGGTAGCGGCTCGGCAAGATCAGCGACGATGTCCATCTCGCCATCCCCAGCGACGGCGTCCACCAGCGAGCCAGCGATCGCCTCGATGCGGGCGCGCATCGAGGCGACCCGGCGGGGGCTCAGCGCCGACGCCGCAAGCCCCCGCACCCGGCCGTGGCGCGGCGCATCAAGGAAGAGCATTTGCCGCAGCATCACTTCGGCCATCGGCACGAGCTTGCCCATTCCGAGCGCGAGCAGGGCGCTCGGCGTGGCGGCGCGCTCCGCGCTGAAGCGAGCGAGCGCCTCGGTCGCTTCCTGGTAGCGCGCGACCACCCAGACATGCAGGTAGGGATCCCAGGTCACGGGCGCATGCTCGCGAATGCGCGTGTAGAGGGGGTAGGGGTCGCTGAGCACGGCTGGGTCGAGCAGCGGGTACAGGCTGAGCGGAGCCCGCGCGGAATTCACGGTGCGCTCATTGCTCACGGGCCTCGGCGTCGCTGAGCAACGCTTCGGGCGGCATCCCGTCGATCTGCTCGATGATCAGCCGCTCCACCTCGATCGCCATCGACTCGACGGTGGGATTGTCGAACAACGCGAGCATGGTCATCTCCACCTCGAAGATCTCCGATATCCGGCCGATGAGCTGAGCCCCGAGCAGCGAATGCCCGCCGAGCAGGAAGAAGTTCTCGTCCACGCTGACCTCGGGCAGCCACAGCAGCTCGGCGACCAGATCGGCGAGCACTCTCTCCTGCTCGTTGCGGGGCTCCACCAGCGCCAGGCGGTGCGGATTCCTCCGCGATCGCGCGAACGAGACGGCGAGCTCCACGAGGGCGCTCTTGTCGACCTTGCCGTGCGCAGTGGTGGGCAGGTCGTCGACCTGCACGATCAGGCTCGGCAGCATGTGGTCGGGAAGGCGGGAGGAGGCGTGCGCGCGCAGCGCGGTGATGTCAATGCGCTCGCCCGGCTCGCCGATGACGAAAGCACACAGCCGCACGCCCCCCGGCCCCTGCGCCGGCACGACAACGCTGTTTCGCAACTGCGGATAGTCGTTGAGGGCATGAACGATCTCGCCGGGCTCCACGCGGTGGCCGCGGACCTGGACCTGCTCATCCGCCCGGTTGATGAACTCGACCGAGCCATCAGCGCCCACCCGTGCGCGGTCGCCGGTGCGGAAGGCCCGGACCGAAGGGTCCAGCGGGTCCGTGATGAAGCGCTGCGCGGTCTGCTCGGGAAGATTGAGATAGCCCCGGGCGACGCATGCGCCACAAACGAGGAGCTCGCCAGCCACGCCATCAGCGACCGGCTGGCCGCCCTCATCGATGACGCGGAGGTAGGAATTGTCGATAGCGCGACCAATCGGCGGCAGATCCGGCTGCCCCTCGCACGGTGCCTCGACGATGCCCGAGCAGGCCGTCACGGTCACCTCGCAGAGCCCGTAGTTGTTGACCAGCGCGAACGGCAGGCCCGGACGCGGACGGTGGTGCAGTACATCGCCCCCGGTATGGAGGTAGCGCAGCGCGGTCGAGCGGGGCCAGTCCAGAGCGATCAGTTCCTCGGCGAGCGGGGCAGCGACGAAGCCCTGGGTGATTGCTTCGGCGACGAGCCAGTCGCGCAGGCGAGGTGGATCATTCTTGATGGCCTCGTCGGCAACATGCAGGGATCCGCCCGACAGCAAGGTGGGCCAGATCTCGTTCGCCGACACATCGAAGCCTGGGTTCATGAGCAGCGTCGATCGATCCGTCACCGACTGCGAGAAAGCGCGAGCGTGCCAGTCCGCGAGATTGAGCAGGCCGTCCTGCTCGACCAGGACGCCCTTAGGGTTCCCGGTCGAGCCCGAGGTGTAGACGACATAAGCCAGGGATGCTGGGGCGGCGGGTCCCTGTGCGGCGGATTCCTCCTCGTTCCCGGCATCGCCCGGTGGGACGCGGGGAGCGAGCACGTGATCGGCCCGGAGGCGTCGGCCAACAGCCTGGTGAGCTACCAGGATGCTAGCCCCGCTGTTCTCGAGCATGTACTGCAAGCGGGCATCCGGCTGGGACGGATCGAGCGCCACATATGCCGCACCGCTCGCAAGAATCCCGAGCGCACCGACGACGAGGTCGACCGAGCGTGGAAGGCACAGAGCGACGAGGTCCTGCTCGCGAACGCCCGCGTTTCGCAGCCTGCCCGCGAGGGCCAGCGACTGCGCGACCAGGTTCTGGTAGTCCAGACTCTCGCCGCCCCCGCAGATAGCCAGGGCACGCGGCTGCTCAGATGCCCTCAGCGCGACCCTGCCCGCGACCCCTGCCCGCGGGGCCGGGGGGCTCGGGTGCGCCCATACCTGTGCTGCTGAATGAAGCGAAGCTCGCCGATCCGTCATATCTTGCTCCTCACGATTGCCCGGGGATACCCACGGACCCGTTCCTCCATACAGAACGTGCGAGGAAGTTCTCTCAAACTAGCCGCAGCGGACGATTAGGGCGTGCGACACGTCACAGCCCGGACAAATCTAGGCGGTCTGTCTCTTGCAGCCCGCTGCCAGGCCGTGGCGGGCCTGGGATCGCAGAGCGAGCGCTAGTCGCCCGGCCACCCTGGATAGTCAGGCGGCGTCCCACCGAACTCCGGGCACATCGCTTGGTGATCGCACCAGCCGCAGAGCTTGCTCGGGCGAGGCCGGAAATCGCCGGTCAGCCCGGCGGTCCGGATCGCGCCCCAGATCGCATCCAGCGTCCTCTCGAAGCTCCGCAGCTCGGCCTCGTCCGGACTGAGCGTCATCACCCCGCCATCGCCGAGGTACATCAGCTTCAACTGGTGCGGGATCACCCCGCGCGTGCGCAGCAGCATCAACGCATAGAACTTCATCTGGAACAACGCGCTGCCCGCATAGAGCTGCCTCGGCGCCCGGCCCGTCTTGTAATCCACCACCCGCACCTCGCCGGTGGGGGCGACGTCAATGCGATCCACGAACCCCCGCAGCCGCACGCCGTCACCGGTCTCGGCCTCCACGAACAGCTCGCACGACTCCGGGTCGAAGCGAGTGGGATCCTCCATCGTGAAGTACCGCTCGACCAGTCGCTGCGCCTCCCGCAGGAACCCCTCGCGGTCCTCGCCGACCAGCTCGATCACATCAGGATCATCGGCCACCAGCCGCTCGAAAGCAGGTTCCAGCAGCTCGATCGCCTGCTCCTGGCTGCGTCGTGGGCGCGGCAACCCATAGAGCGACTCGAGCGCCGCATGCACCAGCGTGCCCCGCGCCTGCGCCTTGCTCGACGGCTCCGGCAACCGGTCGATCGCGCGGAACCGGTACAGCAGCGGGCACTGCTTGAAATCGTTCGCCCGCGACGGCGACAGCGACAGCGGCTTGCGCACCACCGATGCGGTGGCAGCGCGCGCGGTCGAGGCGTCTTGCGGGACGGTGGCCTGCTGCGGCGTCGGGGAATCCATGGTGACCAAGGATAGGCGCGAGCACCGACAACACCCGCGTTCCCCGCGACGGTGTAGTGTGTCACGGTCACGTACCAAGGGAGGATACCCCCAGCATGAGCACCAGAAGCGGACCATTCCGCGAGGGCGACCGGGTCCAGCTCAGCGACTCGAAGAACCGTCGCTACACGCTGCTGCTCAAAGCCGGGAGCGAGTTCCACACCCACCGTGGCGCCATCCTCCACGACGACCTCATCGGCTCCGAGGAAGGCAGCGTCGTCAAGTCCAGCAACGGCACCGCATACCTAGCCCTGCGCCCCCTGCTCACCGACTACGTGCTCAAGATGCCACGCGGTGCCCAGGTCATCTACCCCAAGGATGCCGCCCAGATCGTCCACGAGGGCGACATCTTCCCCGGCGCCCGCGTGCTCGAGGCCGGAGCCGGATCCGGCGCGCTCACCTGCTCGCTGCTGCGCGCTGTCGGACCCACCGGCGAGGTCATCTCGTACGAGATCCGCGACGATCATGCCGAGCATGCCGTCCGCAACGTCGAGAACTTCCACGGCGAGATCCCCGAGAACTGGCACCTCACCGTCGGCGACGTGTCCGAGTTCACCGGCCAGGTGGATCGCGCCGTGCTCGACATGCTCGCGCCGTGGGAAGTGCTGCCCGCCGTCGCCAAGGCACTCATCCCCGGTGGCGTCCTCATCGTCTACGTCGCCACCGTCACACAGCTCTCCCGCGTCGTCGAGGGGCTCCGCGAGCAACAATGCTGGACCGAGCCCAAGTCGTGGGAGTCCCTCGTGCGCGAATGGAACGTCGTCGGCCTCGCGGTACGGCCCGAGCACCGCATGCAGGGCCACACCGCGTTCCTTGTCTCCGCCCGCCGCCTCGCCGACGGCGTGGTCGCGCCCAAGCCCCAGCGGCGCCCCAGCAAGGGATAGCCGCCAGGCCCCGGCCACCCCGGCCGCGCCGGCCACCCCGGCCGCGCCGGCCACCCCGGCCGCGCAAGAAGCAGTCGGAGGTGCCACACTGGCCCGGTGACGCCGGCACCTAGCAGGCACCCCGTCCTCGAGCTGCTCGCGCGACGCCGCGCGGGCCACACCGACAACCATCGCCTTGCCCTCGCCATCGAGGGCGGCGGACCGCGCGGCGCCTACTCGGCGGGCATGCTCACCGCCCTCGGCGCGCACCGATTCCTCCCGCGCTTCGACGCCCTCTACGGCTCCTCCGCCGGGGCATTCAACGCCGCCTGGGCGCTCGCCGACCAAGCTGGGCTCGGCGCGGCCGCCTACTCCGACCCCGCCGTCCTCCCACACCTCTGGCGCCCCCGCAATCTCCTCGGCCGTGGCGCGGTCGTCGACACCCACCACCTCGCCCGCACCGTGTACACCCGCGTCATCCCGCTCGACTACCAGCGCATCCTCGACAACCCCACCAGCTTCCACCCCATCGCCACCGACGCGGACACAGGCCTCGCCGTGGACCTGCACCCGCGCATCACCGACATCGCCAGCCTGCAGCGCGCCCTCGCCGCCACCGCGAACCTCGTGGTTCTCGGCGCGCCCCCCATTCCCATCGACGGGCACCGCTACATCGACGCGGGCGTGGCCGAACCCATCCCATACCGCAGCGCTGTATCCCACGGCGCGACGCACATCCTCGTGCTCCGCACCACCCCAGCGAGCAGCACACCCTCCCGGATACCCGTCCACCAGCGCGCCTTCATGCGGGCATGGCTGGCTCGACGCGCGCCCGGTGCGCTGCCCGCCTGGCTCGATCGCTACGAGCACGAGACCGCCGACGACGACATCCTCCACCAGCACAGCACCAACCCCGAGCTCGCCCCGCACATCCTCCAGGTCCGGCCACCCGACGGGGCCGAGCGCATCATTCGCCATCCCAAGCACCTCGGCGGCTACCGCGAGGCCGTCCACCTCGGTGCCGTGGCCATGCACGACATGCTCGCGGAATAGCAGCGCGGCCTTGATGGCTTTGGTGGCTTTGGTGGCTTGTGCCGCTTTCGTGGTGGAAACCTTTCCCGCTCAGAGGAGGAAAAGTTTCCACCAGCGGCGGGGCCGGCGGGCGGACCACCAGCGGCGGGGCCGGCGGGGAACCACCAGCGGCGGGGCCGGTGGGCGGACCACCAGCAGCGGGGCCGGCGGGCGGACCACCAGCAGCGGGGCCGGGGGCGACATCCCGTTGCTCGTCCGCGCTAGCCAAGCCCAGGCGTCCTCCCGCGCGCGAGAGCAGCACGGATCTCGCCGAGCACCCCAGCCACATCATGCGCGAGCCGGTGCCAGTCGAACCGCAATACATGCCAGCCGGCGTTGACCAGGGTGTTCTGCCGCTGCAGATCGCGGGCGAACCGCTCGGCATCCCGGTGCCAAGCCCACCCGTCCACCTCGATCGCTACCCGTTCGCGCTCGAACGCGAGGTCGATCTCGAACCCGTGGGCGCGGACGTGCAACCGCCACCCGGTGATGCCACTTCCCCGCAGGACCCGCACGAGCATCCGCTCCGCCTCGGACGCCCCGCCGGTCGCGGCGATCGCGAGCATCCGGGCCGATCGGGCGCCACCGCGCCGTGGCAGGTTCCGCTCATGGGCCTGCATCAGCGACGGCAGCAAGGTGTGGCGCTGTAGCGCGCGGTCCAGGAATGCTGTGCCCCTGGGCAGCGTGATTGCCGTTTCGAGGATCGCGAGTTCCCGGGAGACCACGGCGACACCACGCGAGCGGGTCCGGTCAGCGGCCGGGATGTCTCGGCGCAGCACCAAGGCATTGCGAATGCAGGCTCGTCGATCACGCGGGATCACGACCCATGGAATGGCGGGCGGACTGTCGAGAATGCCGTGCCACCACGCCGCGGATGGCCCACGCGCCACCGCTCCTGGACCCGCCGCGAGCACAGCGGCACGCAGATTCGCTGCGGCGGTCACGGGTCGGTCAGCCGGCAAATACACCCCGGCGTGCAGGCGACGCCACTCGCCCGTGTCTAGGCGACCATCGATCTGGTGCCGGGACATTCCGAGCTCGAGCGCGCGAGACCTGGTGATCACCCCATCGTGGCTGGCGATCACCCGCGAAACCTTTTTCGGCAGCATGCCTGGTTTGACGCAAACCGGGGGCGGGTTGGTTCCGTTGGCCGCGGATTGGCAGCGAGCCGCTCTTGCTGGTGGAGAGTTTTCCCGATCTGGCCGGGAAAAGTTTCCACCAGCGGCGGGGCACCAGCGGCAGAGGGGCACCAGCAGCGGGGCGCTGGCTCCCTGCGCCGAGGCCCGGGCGGGACTAGCTTGTGTGGCATGGGAATCGGGGATGCGCGGCTGTCGCGGTCGCTGGGCGTGGTGGATTCGGTGATGGTGGGACTCGCCGCGATGGTGGGAGCGGGCATCTTCGCGGCATTGGGCCCGGCTTCGGCGGCAGCGGGGGATTGGTTGCTGGTCGCATTGGCCATCGCTGCGGTCGTGGCGTATTGCAATGCGCGTTCCTCTGCGCGACTGGCCGCGTTATATCCCGAGTCGGGTGGCACGTACGTCTATGGACGGGAGCGGCTCGGCCCGTTCTGGGGCTATCTCGCGGGCTGGGGCTTTGTCGTGGGAAAGACCGCGTCGTGCGCGGCCATGGCGATGACGGTCGGCGCCTACGCGTGGCCGGGCAATGCCACTGCGGTCGCGGTGCTGACGGTGCTGGTGGTGACAGCCGTGAACTATGCGGGGGTGCAGAAGTCCGCGCGCGCCGCCCGATTGATGGTGGGGCTCGTTCTGCTGGTGCTGCTGGGCGTGGTGGTGATCGCGCTGATCGATGCAGGCGGCCCCGCTTGGCCGTGGACTGGCACGGGTGCTGTCGGCGTGGGTGGCATCCTGCAGGCAGCGGGGCTGCTGTTCTTCGCGTTCGCGGGATACGCGCGCATCGCGACGCTCGGGGAGGAAGTGCGGGATCCGGCCCGGACGATTCCGCGGGCGATCGGGTGGGCGCTGGCGATCGCGCTGGGCGTCTATCTCCTGGTCGCGGTGGCGGTGGTGTCCGCGCTAGGCACTGACGGCGTCGCGGGCGCGGTCGATCCGCTGGCCCAGGCGGTGAGCTCGATACCGGGGGCGGAGGTGGTCGTCCGCGGCGGGGCGGTGGTCGCGGCCGCGGGCGCATTGCTGTCACTGCTTCTCGGGGTCTCACGGACGGTGTTCGCGATGGCGCGCGACGGGCATCTGCCCTCGGCGCTGGCATCCGTGCACCCGCGGTTCGGGGTTCCGCACCGCGCCGAGATGGCAGTGGGTGCCGCGGTGCTGGTGCTCGTGCTGATGCTCGACGTACGGGGTGCGATCGGGTTCTCGGCCTTCGCGGTGCTGTTCTACTACCTCGTGGCCAACGTGTCGGCGTGGACGCTGGATCGGTCGGCCCGGGCCCGGGTGGTGCCGCTGGCGGGCGCGTTGGGGTGCGTCGTCCTTGGCTTCGCGCTGCCGCTGGCCTCGGTGGTGGCTGGCCTGGTCGTTCTCGCGCTGGGCGCTGCGGTGTACGGGGCGCGACGGCGGAACGCCACGCGATAGTCCGCAGCGGCGGCCGGGCAGTTGGCCGCGCCCCGCCGTCGTCCGCTGCCAGTCGCGAGTGCCCGCCGCGAGTGTCCCGTGGGCGGTCCGGAGCGCCGTCGCCAGCCGCGGATCCCCGCCGCCAGCCACCAGTGGAAACTTTTCCCGGCTGGAGCGGGAAAAGTTT
>NZ_JACYWE010000001.1:319588-325035 GCF_014841105.1 Lolliginicoccus lacisalsi | reverse complement strand
CACCCGCGAGCCCGCCACCCGCGAGCCCGCCACCCGCGAGCTCACCCCTCCGCGGGCACCTCGAGCTCGGCGAGGAGGGCGCGAACGCGACGCTCGATGTCGTCGCGGATGGGGCGGATGTCGTCGACGGTGAGCCCGGCGGGGTCGTCGAGGGTCCATTCCTCGTAGCGGCGCCCGGGGAAGATGGGGCAGGCGTCGCCGCATCCCATGGTGATGATGACGTCGGCTGCCTGGACGATCTCGTCGGTCCAGGGCTTGGGGTACTCGGTGGTGATGTCGATGCCGATCTCGGCCATGGCGTCGATGGCGGCGGGGTTGACCTCGGTTCCGGGCTCGGAGCCGCCGGACCAGGCGGTGGCGTGTTCTCCGGCGAGGTGCTGGAAGTAGCCGAGCGCCATCTGGGAGCGTCCGGCGTTGTGGGTGCAGAGGAACAGGACGGTGGGCTTGCCGTCGTGGTGGTGTCCTTCGACGCGGGCGAGCGCGATGAGGCGTTGCTTGGCGAATCGCTCGGCGAGCAGGGGCAGGAAGTTGGGGACGGTGGCCTTGCCGGCGAACTGCTCGTAGGAGGTGTGCAGGAATCGCTCGATGGTCTCGGTGCCGAATATGCCGGTGAAGTGCTCGGTGAGCCG
The DNA here is from genome assembly GCF_014841105.1 of Lolliginicoccus lacisalsi. Taxonomy (GTDB): domain Bacteria; phylum Actinomycetota; class Actinomycetes; order Mycobacteriales; family Mycobacteriaceae; genus Lolliginicoccus; species Lolliginicoccus lacisalsi. Next base: position 324,406 of record NZ_JACYWE010000001.1, on the reverse strand, counting down.
GGTGGCTGCCGACCTGAGCGCGATGTGGTGGTCCATGGAGAGGTCGCGGCGGTGGTACTGGGTCGAGGTGCTCATGGTGTGCTCCTTCTTGCTGGGTGGTAGTGGGGGGCGATGCGGGTGATGCGGGTGGCGAGCTCGGTGATGGCGGTGTCGAAGTCGGTGTCGGTGCCGGTGCGGGCAGGGTCGGGGATGGACCAGTGCGCCCGGGGCACGGTGGGGTCGAGCTCCTCGTGGGCGTTGTCGCACACGGCGATGAGGGTGTCCCCGTCGGCGAGGTCGAGGGGCTGGGGCTGCTGGGGCCGCAGCGGGATGTGGTGGCGGTGCGCGGCAGCGAGGGTGCCGGGGTGGATCGTCGGCGCGGGTCGGGTTCCCGCGGAGGTGGCGGGGATGGTGCTGTGCTGGGTCCAGAGCGCGGCGGCGAGCTGGGAGCGGGCGGAGTTGCGGGTGCACAGGAAGACGATGCGCTCGGTGGTGCGCGCCGCGCGGGGGAGCAGGTGGTCGAGGGTGGTGGTGTCGAGGGTCCAGTAGGCGCGGCGGCGGTCGGCCTCGGAGCGGTGCTTGTGGATGAGCCCGGCGGCGGCGAGGGTCTTGAGGTGGTGGGCGAGCAGGTTGGAGGGCATGCCGAGCGCGTGCTGGAGCTCAGTGGGCGAGTGGTCGCTGGTGGCGAGGAGGTCGGTGATGCGGACTCGCGCGGGGTCGGCGAGGGCAGCGTGGATGGCGGCGCGGCGCTCGACGTCGCTGGATCCCGGAGCATCCGGCGCCGAGGTGCCAGTTCCGGAGTGCGCGGGCGCCGAGGCGCGGGACCCGGCGAACCCAGACCCCGAGACCCCGGATCCAGCGAACCCGGGACCTGCGCCAGTCGCCCCCGCGCCAGTAGATCCTGCGCCAACGGACATGCAGCCGCCCCCTCCGTATAACTCAAGCAATATTGACTCAATAATCATGGAGGGAATGCTGGGAGCGCAAGACCTGTCCCACGCTCTAGGATCAGCACCATGCCGGTCGAGGAACCGAGGCTGCCGCCGCACGCCTACGACGCAGCCCGGCAACGCATCGGTGGCCCCGCACGGGAGGCCATCGCTGCCGCCCGCTGGATCGTCGACAGCGCCACCGCGCTGCACGCCGCGCCCCAGCAGCTGCGCGCGGCCGCCCAGCACCAGGTCCAAGCGATCATCGACGCGACCGCCCGCGAGCAGCTCGCCGGCATCCCGATCGACGACCTGCGCCCCCACCTCGACCGGGGCGCCCGGCTCGGCGCCCTCGAGCAAGCAGGCGTGCGCACCGTCGCCGATGCCGCCGATGCCGAGCCGCAGCACCTGACCGCGATCCCCGGCGTCGGCGAGCACACCGCCACCCAAGTGGTCTCCGCTGCCCGCGCCATCGCGCACGAGGTCGCCCGCGCCACGCCCCTGCGCATCGATCCGGACCGGGAGGACCCCGCGCAGGCTCTGCTGCTCGCTATCGTCGCGGCGATCAACCGCTCGGATGCCGCCGCCCTGGACCTCGCCGCCATCCATCCCCTCGCGCAGCGCCTGGCGCGGGCGCTGCCGGCAGCCGAGCGGGCGCGCAGCACATGGCGCATGCTGTTCACCGGCACACGGACCAAGCACCGCATCCTCGCGGCGCTCATCGACATCGAACATGCGCTCACCGAGCCCGCCTCGACCGAGCTGCAGCACCGCCTGCGGGCAGCGATGCCCCTTCTCGATCCGCGCGCGTATCCGCCCGGCCAGGTGTGGCAGTGGTTCCGCGCCGAGCCCGCGGGCTTCTACGCCTACCTGTCCAGCCTGGGCATCGCCGCAGGGGCCACCGACACGGAGGGATCGCGCGGCTACGTCGACGATGCGCTCGCGCGCCGCATCAGCGAGGTCGAGCTCGATGCGTCGTTGCTCCGCTCCTCGCTGCGCGGCTACCAGCGATTCGGCGCGCAGTTCATGCTGCACCGCAAGCGCACTTTGTTGGGCGACGAGATGGGCCTGGGCAAGACCGTTCAGGCGCTCGCGGTGCTCGCCCATCTGGCCGCGCGCGATCACCCGCGCTCGCTGGTGGTGTGCCCGGCGAGCGTTCTGGTCAACTGGCTCAAGGAAACGTCCCGGCATTCCGCGTTGAGCGTTCATCGGCTGCACGGCCGGGACAAGATCGACGAGCTGGTGGCATGGCGCGCCGAAGGAGGGGTCGCGGTCACCACCTTCGGAACCGTGACGAGCCTGGGGCTCGAGCACACTCCGCTCGACGCGCTGGTCGTCGACGAGGCGCACTACGTGAAGAACCCGGATACGCAGCGCTCCGGGGTCATCCGGCATCTCGCGATGCAGGCCGAGCATGTGATGTTCCTGTCGGGCACGCCGATGGAGAATCGCGTCGCCGAGTTCAAGGCGCTCGTCGGCTACCTACAGCCCGAGGTGGGCGAGAACCTCGATGCGGCAGCCACTCTCGCTGGCGCGCGGGCGTTCCGTCGTCGTGTCGCGCCCGTCTACCTGCGCCGCAACCAGGAGGATGTGCTCGTCGAGCTGCCCGAGCGCATCGACGTCGAGGAATGGGTGGAGCTCACCGCCGAGGACGAGGCGGCGTACCGCAGCGCGGTGGTGGTGGGAACGTTCATGCGGATGCGCCGCGCGGCCTGGGAATCACCCCGCTCGGCGAAGCTGCAGCGGCTGCTCGAGCTCGTCGACGAGGCCCAGGAGGACGGGCACAAGGTGCTGGTGTTCTCATTCTTCCGCGACGTGCTCGACGCGATGGCTGGAGCGCTCGGGGAACGGGCGGCCGGGGCTATCACCGGAGCCGTGCCAGCAGGGCAGCGGCAGCAGCTCGTCGAGGACTTCGCCCAGCACGCGGGCACCGCGGTGCTGCTCTGCCAGATCGATGCGGGGGGCGTAGGCCTGAACATCCAAGCCGCCTCGGTGGTGATCCTCGCGGAGCCGCAATGGAAGCCGAGCAGCGAGGAGCAAGCGATCGCGCGCGCCCATCGCATGGGCCAGGTCCGCGCGGTCCAGGTGCATCGGCTGCTCGCCAAGGACACCGTCGACGAGCACATCCGGGCCGTGCAGGAGCACAAGCGCGCGCTGTTCGACGAGTTCGCGCGCACGAGCGACATGCAGTCCGAGGCAGTGGCGGCCGGCCTGGCGGGCCTTCCGGAGCAGCAGGCCGAGCGCGCGGTGCTCGAGATCGAGCGGGCACGGCTCGGCGTCGCGGCAGCACAGGAAGTTACGTAACAGGACCGCATAGCTAGTGCCCTGGATCACAGTTCTCTGCGACACTGGTGCCATCGCACTGGGCCTTACAAGACTGGGCCTGGCAGGACTGGGCCCGACAGGGGAGAAGCCATGGCAGACACTACCTATACCGTCGAGCGAACACGCACGATCAACGCTCCCGCAGCAACTGTCTACGCGCAGATCGCGGACCTCCACGCCTGGCGGACCTGGTCGCCGTGGGAGAACCTCGACGAGAACCTCAAGCGCGAGTACAGCGGTCCACGAATGGGCGCAGGCGCGCGCTATGCATGGTCGGGAAACCGCAAGGCCGGCGAGGGCGAGATGGTCATCACCGACGCTGTGGAGCCCACGTCCATCACGATGTCCCTGGCGTTCACCAAGCCCATGAAGTCCACCAACGAGCTCCAGTTCACCATTGGCGAGCACGGTGCCACCAGCACCGTCACCTGGACGATGACGGGCCAGCAAACGCTGCTCACCCGCGCCACGGCACTCTTCGGCGGCATGAACAAGATCCTGGGCAAGCAATTCACCCAGGGCCTCGACAGGCTCGCCGCGGTGGTCGAGACGGACTAGTCGAGGGGATTGGCCAGCGTCGGTAGACTGCCGCATAGACACCGTGTCCCTAATACCTCCCGGAGGATAATCCCGTGGTCAGTCCGCTGCTCGAAGCCACCATCGACACCACCGCCAGGCCCGCCAAGGTGTGGAGCATCGTCTCCGACCTGCCGCGGATGAACCAGTGGAGCCCGCAGACCCGCAAGACGTTCGTGCTCGGCGGCGAGATCCGTGAGGGTTCGCTCGCGTTCAACATCAACCAGCGCGGCATCATGATGTGGCCCACCCGTGCGAAGGTCGTCGAGTTCGAGCCGAACAAGAAGATCGCCTTCCGCATCCTCGACAACAACGCCGTCTGGTCCTACACCCTCGAGCCGCAGGGCGACGGCACACGCATCATCGAGCGCCGCGAGGCGCCCCGTGGCACCTACAAGATCTCCCAGTTCTTCGTCAAGGCCTTCCTCGGCGGCAACGACACGTTCGAGCAGGAGCTGGTCGACGGAATGCACCAGACCCTCGAGCGCATCAAGTCCGAGGCCGAGCAGTAGCACCGGCGCCGTCGCGCACCCTGCGATCGTGAAGATCCAGCCACCTTCCGCGTGGCTGGATCTTCATCATTGGTGGCGCATGCTGGAAAGTCAGCTTCCCGCGCGTGCTTCCCGGAGAGCCGCGATATCGAGCTTCGTCATCGTGAGCATCGCTGCGAAGGCCCGCGCCACAGCGTCGGCATCATCGCCGGCGAGCAGATCGTCGAGCCCCTCGGGGACGATCTGCCACGACAGGCCATACCGGTCGGCGAGCCAGCCGCACTGCACCTCCTTGCCGCCAGCGGAGAGGGCCTCCCAGTAGTAGTCCACCTCCTGCTGGTCCGCGCAGGTGACGAGCAGCGAGATCGCATCGGTGAAGGGGATGTCGGCACCGCCGTTGAGGGCGGTGAGCCGTTGCCCATCGAGCTCGAAGTCCACCGTCAGGACGGTTCCCGCCGGCATCGGCGCGTTCTCCGGGTAGTAGCTTTTCCGGACGATCCGGGAGTTCGGGAACACGG
>NZ_JACYWE010000001.1:35994-319570 GCF_014841105.1 Lolliginicoccus lacisalsi | reverse complement strand
TTTCCGGACGATCCGGGAGTTCGGGAACACGGACGTGTAGAACTCGGCGGCCTCCGCGGCCTCGGAATTGAACCACAGGTTGGGGACGATGCGCGGGGTGATCGACGCAGCCATGACAGCCTCCTTGGGGCGCGGTGATGAGGTACAGCAATAGAGACCCGCGCGAGGGGTGGAACTCATCGCGCGGGTGGCCACTGCCGAGTTCCCGCGCCGGCTCGCGAGGGAGGCGAGCGACGTAGTTCCCCATTCGCTCCAGCGTTAGGTTAGTCTCTCCTGACTAAGGTAAACCTATCGTAATGTTGGAGTGTGATGAGATGGGCTCTCCAGCCCGATTCCGCAAGGCGGCCACGGTGGTGGTCGCCATCGCCCTCGTCGCACCGGCGTGCGGCAGCGATCCCGGGACCACCGCCGATGGGCCGCAGGACGCAGCCAGCCTCACTGTCGCGATCCCGCGCGACCTCGGCCCGATCAACATCTTCGCGGGTGCCACGGATCAGCTCGCGGGCCTCGTTTACGACAAGCTCTTCGCGCCCTCGCCCTACGTGGACGAGCCGCAGCCCTGGCTTGCGACCGAGGTCCGCGGTATCGATCCGACGACGTGGGAAGTCGATATCCGCGAGGACGTGACCTGGCACGACGGCGAGCCGTTCACGACCGAGGACGTGGCATACAGCTTCGACTACATGCATCAAGCGCCCACTGGGCGGTTCACCCACCATGTCAACAACACCCCCGACATCACGAGCGTCGAGGTCGTCAGCGATCGGACGGTGCGCTTCACCTGCAGCTACGCGTGCCCGTCCCTCGCTGCCGTCACCCTCGCTGACCTGCCGATCGTTCCGCAGCACATCTGGTCGGAGATTCCCGCTGATCAGGCCAAGACCCATGCTGGACTGCCGATCGGCACCGGGCCCTTCCAGCTCGTGGACTACAGCCCCACCACCGGATACCGGTTCGAGGCCAACGACGACTACTTCGCCGGCGAGCCCGTCGTGGACGAACTGGTGATGCCCGTGATCACCGACCAGTCAGCGACCTTCACCGCGTTGCGCACCGGCGAGATCGATTCCACGACGCGCCCGCTGCCACCCGAGCTGGCCGAGCAGTTCACTGCCGATCCCGCGCTCGGGGTGGTCAAGACGGCGCCACTGCAGTTCCCGGAGATCCGGATGAACTACGAGCGCGCACCGTTCGACATCCCGGAGTTCAGGCGGGCCCTGTCGCGCGCGGTGGACAAGGAGCAGATGCTGGAGGTCGTCGCGCTTGATCGCGGGCGCGCCGCCACCAAGGGATACCCGCACCCGGATGCCCCCTTCGCCAACCCGGCCAACTCCACGCCCTACGACCTCGACGAGGCGAACACCCTGCTCGACGAGCTCGGGTTCTCCGATACCGATGGCGACGGGATCCGCGAGTCGGCGGACGGCCCGCTCGAGTTCACCGTGCTCGTCGATGGTGCCCTGCCCCAGGACGTGCGGGCCGCGGAGATCGTCGCCGAGGACTTCGCCGCGATCGGCGTGAGGGTGACCCCGCAGGGCATCGATGCCGGCTCGATCACCGAGCTGTTCCGCTCGCGGGAGTTCGACCTGTACATCAACACGATCACCGCGCACGGCGTGGCCGATCCCGACCAGTTCATCATGTCGCACCGGTCCGGCTACCTGTGGAAGGCCCCCGACCTGCCCTACCCGGAATGGGATGCGATCTATGAGCGCTGGCGGGCCGCCGATACCCACGACGATCGCCTCGCGGTGATGGGGGAGATGCAGGAGCTCTTCAACCGGCAGCCGACGTCCATCCCGCTGTACTACCCGGACGAGTCCTGGGCCTACCGCGCGGACACGTTCAACGGCTGGGCCGAGTCGCCGGGGTACGGCATCATCCACAAGTGGTCGTTCCTGCCTGCCTCGGTCGCTGACGGCGCGAACGCCGTGGTCCGTACCGGGCGCTAGGCATGCGTGGACTCTCGCGCGCGGTGCAATACATCGTCGTGGTGTGGGCCGCGGTGACGCTGAACTTCGCGTTGCCGCGGCTCGCCCCGGGCGACCCCGTGCTGTACATGTTCGGGGGCGAGGGGGAGGGGCCACCGCCCGAGGTGCTCGAGCAACTGCGCGCCCTCTACGGGCTCGACCAGTCGGTCCTGGTGCAATACGGGCGGTTCTGGGCGAACATCCTGACCGGCGACCTCGGATTGTCTGTATCCCAGAACCGCCCGGTCACGGAGGTCCTGCTCGAGAAGCTGCCATGGACGCTCGCGCTCGTGGGCACCGGGGTGCTCGTCGCCGCGGTATTTGGCGCGCTGCTCGGGGCTTGGGCGGCATGGCGGCCGCGGCGCCCGGGCTCGCGGCTGCGTGACCGCGCGACGCTGATCACGGTGCTGGCCATCGACTCGATGCCCGGCTTCTGGATCGGCATGATCCTCATCGCCGTCTTCGCCGCACAGCTCGGGTGGTTCCCCTCCTACGGGGCGACCCAGATCAACGCCGAAGGCCTCGACTGGCTCCTCGCGGCAGCCCACCGCCTGGTGCTCCCCGCCGCCACGCTCGCCATCGCGAGCACAGGAACTTTCTTCCTCCTAGCACGGGCCTCCATGATCACCGTGCTGGGCGAGCCCTACATCCGCCTCGCCCGCGCGAAGGGACTCAGCGAGCGGCGCGTGGCCCTGCACCATGCGCTGCGCACCGCGGCGCTGCCCGTGTACACGAACCTCGCGCTCACCCTCGGTGCCGTGATCTCCGGCGCGGTCGTTGTCGAGACCGTGTTCTCCTACCCCGGGCTGGGCAAGCTGATCCACGACGCGGTCACCGCCCGCGACTATCCGCTCCTGCAGGGGGCTTTCCTGGTCGCGACCCTGTGCATCATCGGTGCCAACCTCATCGCCGACGCGACCTACCCCCTTCTCGATCCGCGCGTCCGCAAGCAGAGCCAGGAGGTCGTCCATGAGCACCGCGACTAGCCGTATCGGCCTCGCGATCGTCGGCACCCTTGCGTTCGTCGCGCTCGCCGCACCCATCCTCGCTCCCTACGATCCCGATGAGCGAGTGGGGAAGCCATTCGGTCGCCCATCGAGCGAGCACCTGCTCGGCACCGACGACGTCGGCCATGATCTGCTCTCCGTGCTGATCCACGGCGCCCGCGCCTCGCTGCTCGTTGGCCTCGCGGCAGCTCTCGCGGGAACCATCATCGGGGTGGGAGTCGGGGTCATCGCGGGCTACCTGCGCGGATGGCCGGACCTGTTGCTGATGCGGATCGTCGATGTCGTGCTGGCGCTGCCCGTGCTGCCCCTGACCATTGTCATCGGCGTGTTCGCCGGGCCGGGCCTCGACACCCAGGTCCTGGTCATCGCCATCGGGCTGTGGGCACCGATGGCCCGTGAGCTGCGCTCGCAGGTCCTGTCCCTGCGCGAGCGCGACCACATCCTGGCGCTGCGGGCGATGGGCGCACCGGGCGCCTACATCCTCGGCCGCCATGTCATCCCCGGGGTGTTCCCGCTGATCGTCCCGCAGCTCGTGCTCGCGATCAAGACAGCGATCCTGCTGGAGGCCTCGCTCTCCTTCCTCGGGCTCGGCGATGTGAGCGTGATGAGCTGGGGATCGATGCTGTCGCACGCCCACTCGCGCAGCGCCTTCCTCACCGACGCGTGGCTGTGGTGGGTGATCCCGCCCGGGCTCGCGATCGGGCTGATCGTGCTGGGCTTCGCGCTGCTCGGCACAGGCCTCGAGACGCGCTCCCGGCCCCAGCTCGCAGGCCCGCGCCCGCTGCCCGATGCGGCAGCCAGCGCGCCCGCCGCCGTGTCTGACGACGAGCAGGGAATGCTCGTCGTGCAGGAAGCCTCCGTCCGCTACGGGCCGCACGACGTGGTCTCCCATGCCAGCCTGGTGGTGCCAGCAGGACAGGTGGTCGGGATCGTTGGGGAGTCGGGCAGCGGGAAATCCACGCTTGCCGCCGCCATGATCGGCCTGCTGCCCGCCGGCGCGGAGCTGCATGGCGGGGCGATTGGCTTCCGGGGCGAGCGGCGATCGCAGGAGGAGCTGCGCGCGCTGCTCGGCACGAGGATCGGCTTCATCCCGCAGGAAGCGATGAGCGCCCTGAATCCCGTCCATCGCATCGGGCCCCAGATCGAGGAAGCCATGCGCGGGCTTGCCCCCGCCGCCGCGCGCGAGCGCGCCCGGGCGCTGATGCGAGACGTGGGCATCGATCCAGCCCGGTACCGCAGCTTCCCGCACGAGTTCTCCGGCGGGATGCGGCAACGCATCGTCATCGCGATCGCCCTCGCCGGCGAGCCGGAGCTGATCATCGCTGACGAGCCAACCAGCGGGCTCGACGTCATGGCCGCCTCCGAGATCCTCGATCTGCTCGACCGGCTGCGCCGCGAGCGAGCGCTCACCATCGTGATCATCAGCCACGATCTGCCCGTCATCGATCGCATCGCCGAGCGGATCGTGGTGATGCAGCACGGGGCGGTCGTGGAGTCCGGGACCGTGGAGCAGGTCCTCGGCGCGCCCACCCACCCCCATGCCCGCGAGCTCGTCGAGTCCGTGCCCGTCCTCGATGGGGGGCTCGTGCCATGAGGGTCCTCGAGGTGCAGGGACTGCACGTCCGGTACGGCAAGCGGGCCGCGGTCCATGACGTGTCGCTTGGGGTCGCGCGCGGCGAGCTGCTCAGCCTGGTCGGGGGCTCCGGCGCGGGCAAGTCAACGATCGCGCACGCCGTGGCAGGGCTGGTAGCGCCGAGCGGGGGCGCCATCCTGGTCAACGGGGTCGATCTGCTGGCGGCACCGCGCCGGGCGCAGCGCGCGCTGCGACTGCCCCTCCAGCTGATCCTGCAGGATCCCTACAGCTCGCTGCCGAACCACCTCCGGGTGCGCTCCATCGTCGCCGAGCCACTCCTGGTGCACCGCTTGGGCGATCGGGCCCGACGTGTCGCTGCAGCGCTCGACGCGGTCGGGCTGCCACCGCGCGAGTTCGCCGAGCGCTACCCGCATCAGCTCTCCGGCGGCCAGCGCCAGCGGGTCGCTCTCGCGCGCGCCCTCGTCACCGATCCGGCCGTCCTCATCGCCGACGAGCCGACCGCGATGCTCGATGCGACCCTGCGCGCCGGGATGACCGATCTGCTGAAGCGGCTAGCGGACGAGCGCGGGCTCGCAGTCCTGCACATCACCCATGATCTCGCCATGGCTCGTCGGATCAGTGACCGCATCGCCGTCATGCACCGCGGTGCCATCGTGGAGCAGGGCCCCGCGCACCAGGTGCTCATCGCGCCCGAGCATCCCTACACCCACGCCCTCATCACGGCAGCAACACGACATCAAGGAGGAAACCGTGACCAGGTTCGCCCGGCTGGGGATGTACCAGCAGCCCGAGCTATCGCCTCTTGACCGGGGCATCAACGGCTACGAGATCACCCACCTCGACTGCTACGACATCCCAGCCATCGATCTCACCGAGCATGACGTGCTGATCGTGCAGTCCACGATCGACCAGGACCACCTCGCGCGCCACCGCAGCAGCATCCGCCAGTTCCTGGAGGCGGGCGGAGTGCTGATCTACGGCGGGCACCTGCACCGCGACTGGTTGCCGGGCGCCGCGCCGTTCGTGCCCGTCGCCAAGCCTTCCCTCGCGGCCTACCGCATCGCCGAGGTCGCGGATCATCCGGTGTTCGCCGGCATCAGTGCCGAGGACCTGTGCTTCCGCCGCGGCGTGGCGGGGTTCTTCGCGCGCGGGCAGCATGCGCCGCCCGATGGCGCCGAGGTGCTCGCCCGGCTCTCGGGCGGCGAGGCCGTCACCTACATCGACCGAGTGACCACGCCCGGGACGATCCTCCTGCAAGCCACCTGCGACCTCGTCGGGTATGGGGATGGGCTCGAGGGCCCAGTCGCCCGATTGACGACCCAGGTGCTCGACTGGGCCGCGGCGGAGGCCCGGGAGCAGCGGCGCCCCCGCCAGCCTGGCCTGGCCGCCGTGCACAGCGGCTCCTCGATCCTGCACCGGGCGCTCACCACCGGAAAGTACGCACAGCATCTCGACGGAGGGCTGATCTATCTCCCGGACCTCGCCACCGCCGACCTCTCCCGGTACCGAGGCATCATCCTGCCCGAGCGCATGCACCCCGGCCTCATCGCCGATGCCGCGCCCAACCTCCTGCGATTCCTCGACTCGGGCGGAACCCTCGTCGCGTTCAGCGGCGGCGAGCCACTGCCCGGATTCCTGCCCGGCGTGACGTGGCAGCACCGGCCCACCAACTACTGGTGGTGGCGCGAGCCTGGCGCCTCCCTCGGGCTCTGGTCGCCCGAGCCCGAGCACTCGCTGTTCGATCATGTGGGCATCCGCGACTGCACCTGGCACTACCACGGCGTGCTCGAGCCTCCCGAGGGCGCGCAGGCCCTCGTGGCGCTGCCCACCGGCGAGGCCCTGCTCTATATCGATACCGTTTCCACCGCAGGAACCCTCATCGTCTCGACGCTCGACCCGCTATCGCACTTCGGCGGGTACTTCATGCCAGCCACTGAACGATTCCTCGACGGATTCATCCCGTGGCTGGCCCAGCACACGACAACGGCAGGAGCACCAGCATGATCACCGTGACCGAGAACGGGCACCCGCTCACCTACACCTTCGACGACCTGATGAAGTACCACGGACCGGGATTCCCGGGCGGGGTCGCGCATGCATACCAGGCGCTGCAGCGGGCACTGCTCGAGCTCGACGACGGAACGGGCATCGAGCGCCGCGAGATCACCATCAACACCCCATTCGCCGGGCCGGGCGCGCGCGATGCCTTCGAGATGGTCACCCGCGCTGTGACCGGCGATCGCTACCATGTCCGCCCCGAGCTCGCGCTCCCCGAGCGGGGGTACCTCCTCGAGCGCTACGTCTTCACCGTCGCCTACCGCGAGCGCGAGACCACCGTCATCCTGCGCGATGCCGGGTTCGTGGTCCCGGAGTTCATCGACCTCGCGCGCAAGCAAGGCCGGACCGAGGCAGAGGAATCCCGCTTGACCGTCCTCAAGCAGGAGATGGCCGATCGGCTCCTCGCCAGGCCCGCCACCGAGGTGTACGACGTAGCGCAGTGAAGCCACGGCGGCAGCCCGGGCGGCGCCCCTCGCTGCTCGTTCGCTACGTGGTCGGGGCGTAGACGGTGAGGTCGCAGGGGTTTGCGCGGATGCGGAGCTGGTGGGTCTCGCTGATGGGGTCGCCGTCGAGCGCGAGGGGGGCGCGCGAGGCGAGGGTGATGTGCAGCTCCGGCAGCGTGAGGTGCTGGTGGATGGGGCTGGTCCTGAGCGTGCCAGTGATGACGGCGTAGAGGGCACGGGTGTAGGAGAGGGGGTAGTCGGCGCGGATGATGCGGATGTCGAGGGTGCTGCCGGTGATGGCGGTACGGGCGACGGGGATGCGGTCGGTGGGGTGGTAGGTGCCGTTGCCGATGAAGATGGTGCGGGCGCGCATGCGTTCGCCGTTGAGGGTGAGCTCGAGGGGGTCGGCGGCGGCGAGCGCTCGGATCATGCCGAGGGCGAGGGGGATCCACTTGCCGAGATGCTTCTCCCATTTCCGGCGGGCCTGGAGCGCGGCGGAGTACGTGCCGAGGCTGGCGGTATTGAGGAAGAGATAGGTGGCGTCGTCGTCGACCTGGGCACTGGCGGTGTCGAGCCGCTGGGATTGGCCGGTGGCGACGGCGTGGGCGGTGGGCTCGGCCGTGGGTGTGCCGATATCGAGGGCGAAGTGGTCGAGGGTGCCTCCCGCGAACACCGCGAGGGGGCGGCCGGTGCGGGCGATGGCGGAGGCAACGGTGCGGACGGTGCCATCCCCGCCGAGGGCACCTACCGCGAGGGGCTCGTGCTCGGCGATGAGGTGGCGAACGTTGTCGAGGGTGTTGCTAGTGGTGCCGCCGAGCGGGAGGTCGAGGATGCGGGCGGCGGGGAGGAGCGAGGCGATGAGGGCTCGCTGGTCGTGGTCGGTGCTGCCGGACTCGGTGTTGGCGAGGATGAGCAGGCCGTCGCCGTCGGGCAGTGCCGGGGCGTCCCCCGGGGTGGTGCGGGCTGGCCCGGGCGGCGGCTGGGGAGCCCACCATCGGCGGGTAGCGAAGGCGACCCCGATTCCGACGAGGCTGCCCACGATGACGTCGGAGGGCCAGTGGACCCCATTGTGCACGCGCGAGTAGGCGACGGTGGCGGCGAGGGGCGCTACGGCGAGCCCGAGAGCAGGCGACTCGAGCGCGACGCCGGTGGCGAACGCGGCGGCGATGGCGGCGTGGCCGGAGGGGAAGGACGAGGTGCGCGGTGGTGTGATGCGACGCCGGTGCGGAGGCAGCATGGCGTGATCGGGACGGCCGCGCGGGATGGTGAGCTTGAACGCGACGTTGGCGAGCGCGCTGCTCGCGACGACGGAGAGGATGCCCCGGACGGCGGCGCGGCGGGGCGCTCCGGGCTGGCGGGCGAGGAGCGCGGCGATGGCGAACCAGGGCTTGCCGTTGTTGGCGATGGTGCTAGCGGCCTGCATGGTGGCGTCGATGCGCGGGGAGTGGCTGTGGATTGATCGGGCCATGAGCTCTTGGTCGAGCGTCATCACCGGGGCGAGTATGCGGCGCATGATCCCACGCTAGTGGCTGGTGGGCGGTGCGGGTAGTGGTTGCGATACCACAGTTCGCGAGGCGCGATCCTTGTAACAGGGGGGTGGCGGGGCGTAGCCTGGACCGCATTGTTGAACGAAGGTCAATAATGGTCTTCGAGCGATCGTGGAAACGAGGAACCCCCATGACACCCACCTCCAGCCTTGCCGAGCCCCTCGCCCTGCCCTGCGGCGCCACGCTGCGCAACCGCATCGCCAAGTCCGCCCTCAGCGAGCAGCTAGGCACCCGCGCCCACGGCCCCGACCACCGCCTCGTTACCCTCTACGACCGCTGGGCGAGGTCCGGCGCAGGCCTGCTCATCACCGGCAACGTCATGGTCGACGGCCGCGCGCTCGGCGAGCCCCGCAACGTCGCCGTCGAGGACGACCGCCACCTGCCACGCCTGCAGGAATGGGCCACCGCCGCCAAGACCGGCGGCACCCACGCCTGGATGCAGATCAACCACCCCGGCCGCCAGGTGCCCCGCAACCTCAGCAACACGCCCGTCGCGCCCTCCGCCATCCCCGTCACCGGCATGGCCGGGGCCTTCGGCACGCCCCGCGCCCTCGAGCACGAGGAGATCCTCGACCTCATCGGCCGCTACGCCGCCACCGCTGGCATCGCCATCCGCGCGGGCTTCACCGGCGTGCAGATCCACGCCGCCCACGGCTACCTCATCAGCCAGTTCCTGTCTCCGCTGACCAACCAGCGCACGGACGAGTGGGGCGGCGACCCGGCCCGGCGCCGCCGGTTCCTCCTCGAGATCGTTGCCGCGGTCCGCGCCGAGGTGGGCGCCGGCACGCCCGTCAGCGTGAAGATCAACTCCGCGGACTTCAAGCGCGGTGGCTTCACCGAGGACGAGTCCCTCGCGGTCGTCGCCGAGCTCGCCCGCGCAAGCGTCGACCTGCTCGAGATCTCCGGCGGCACCTACGAGGCACCCGCGCTGATGCTCGGCAACCCCAAGGCATCCACGGTGGCCCGCGAGGCATACTTCCTCGAGTTCGCCCGCAAGGTCCGCGAGGAGGTCAGCATGCCCATCATGCTCACCGGGGGTTTCCGCACCGGCAGCGTCATGGCTGACGCGATCACCGGCGGGGACATCGACGTTGTCGGCCTCGGTCGGCCGATGGTCCTCGAGCCCGACCTGCCTTCCCGGATCCTCAGCGGCGACGCGGCCGCATCGAGCACCCGCCCCCGACGGATCGGCGTGGCCAAGCTCGACGCCGCCGCCGAGCTCACCTGGCACACCACCCAGCTCTGGCGCATGGGCGACGCGAAGGAGCCCGACGCCCGCCAGCACCCCCTCGTCGGCATCGCCCGCTACGCCAGCGCCGCCGGCCTCGACACCCTGCGCCGCCCCCTGCGCCGCGGCCAGTACTAGCCCGAAGCCGCTACGCTAGGACCACGCAAACCGCCCGAGGGGCATGGAAGAACTGGGGAGGGCACGCCATGGTCGGTGTGGTCGAATCAAGCAAGGACACCGTGCAGGAGCTCGTTGTCTCCGCCGTCAACCACGTCGGGCAGGTCGCGGTCATCGCCACGACCCTCGTCGCCGATGTGGTGGGCGAGGTCGGGACACTGCTCACCGAGGTGCTCGGCATGGCGCAGCAGCTCATCGAGTCCGCCGTCAATCACGTGGGGCAGATCGCTATACTTATTACGCGTGCGATCGCGGCGGTCGTCTTCGAGCTCGGCGCCATCATCACCGATGGCTTCGACATGATCGACGCCACCGGGGCCGCCCTGCGCGACCGGCGCGGTAGCCGCGCCCTCGTGGCCGTCTAGCGCGCGGCGCGCGATCGCGTTGGCGCCTATCATCCGGATATAGCCTGTTCCGAACGGTGGTGGCAGTGTTGGGGATGCGCAGCGCATGCCGACGCATCGTGGTCGTCGCGAGCGCCCTGGCGATCACAGCGGTCGCGGCGTGCGTGCCGCTCGCGGAGCGCACGGTCCCGTCGGGCACCCCGCGGGTGACGATGTCCGCGGGCTCCCTGCTGCTCGATGGCAGCGAGTGGTGGCCAGTGGGGTTCAACGCCTACCAGCTAGCCACCGATTGGGCGATCAACGCGGGTTGCGGCGCCGAGGTCGATCTCGACAATTACTTCAGTGCTCTGCCAGAGGGATCGCTGACCCGGTTCAATGCGTTCCAGTCCTTTGCCGTGGACAAGTCGACCGGCGCGATCAGCTACGAGGCCCTCGACGCGGTGCTGCGCGCCGCGGAGGCCCACGACCAGCTCGTGATCCCGGTGCTCGCGGGGCAGGATGGCGCGTGCGATGGCGAGCTCTTCAAACAGCATGGCTGGTATGCCTCTGGGTGGCGGGACGTGCCCATGCCTGTGCTGACAGTCGAGCATTGGGCCCGCAGCCTGGTGTCGCGATGGTCCGGTTCCCCTGCCATCGCGGCATGGGAACTCGTCGGCGAGCCCGAGCCATCGGTGTGCATCGATTACGCCTGCGCGATGGAGAACAGGCGGTGCCCAGCGGATTCAGCACAAGTTCTGCGCCGGTTCTTCGATGAGGCAGGCGCCTTCATCGCTGCACTGGACCCAGATCGGTTGATCACGGCCGGCTACCTCGGGGGTGACCAGTGCGGGACGGCTGGCGAGGACTTCCTGGTCCCGAGCTCATCTCGCCACGTCGATGTCCTGCAGTTTCACGATTACTCCATCGAGGATCCGACACTGCTCGAAGGGCATCGCGACAGCGTGGAATCGAGGGTCATGCAAGCCCGGGTCCTCGGCAAGCCGCTGCTCGTGGCCGAGATAGGCGTGTCCGCGGGCTCATGCCGGTCGGTCGAGGAGCGCGCGGCCCTGGTCGAGGCAGAGATCCGGGACTATCACCGGCTCGGTGCGGCCGGAGCGCTCTTCTGGTCGTTCGTTCCTGATCCGCGCACCCATCAATGCACCATGGATATCGGCCCGCGTGATCCCTTGTGGGACATGCTCGGCGAGCTCAGCTAGTCGGCATGACGCGGTAGAGCCGCCACGGCGGCTGGTTCGCACCATCGTTGGGGGCCTCGAGCTCGAGCGTGGCAATCTGCGAGCCGTTGTCGAACATCGTCGGATAGCGCAGGTTCACCGCGTCGGTCGCACCTCGGTCCTCGTTCGGAACCGCGAGGATGTAGCGCACATCGTTGCCGGCCGGATCATTGAGGATCGTCACGAAGTCCCCATCGGAGGGGACGACGAACTGCTTCGGATTCTCGGAGGCGGCGGTGATGGCGAACCCATAGACCGAATCAAGGATCACCGACCCATCGGGCAGGCTCTGCGAATCAAGGAACCTGGCGATCCTCCGTTCCGTGGAGAACGCCCTGATGATCGCTTGCGCCTCATGCTGGATGCCGAGCCGCTCGGCTACCCCTGGTGCAACGATCGCGGTCAATGCGTAGTGCTGGGTCGCTAGGGTGCGATCGGTCAGGCCCCATAGACTGACCGGCAGCGATGCGCAAACCAGGAGGATCCCAGCGATGCCCCAGGAGCGTGAGCGGGGCAGCGCTGCCGGGGGCCCGCCGAACCTGCCGCGGCGACGTGGTCGCGGCACGCTGTCTCGCGGCAGAAGGTGAAGGGCTAGAAGGATGGCCAGCGGGATCGCGCAGATATAGAACCGCAGGAACGGGAATGTCAGTCCCTGGGCGAACGCGATCACCTGGAACACCAGGACCGAGGCGACGATCGCGACGGGAATGATCAGCTCGCGCTCCCGGCGAGCGAGGAACATCACGAAAGCGATGGGCAGCAGCAGTGGCAGCGCCGGGGTGAGCACCATGATCTCGGCGAGCGAGAAGACGAGTCCCTCGGCGGCGGAGATCGTCGGCACATCGGACGCCTCGAGGATCGCGGTGTTGCCGTACTGGGACGAGAACTGCGCCAGCGCGTCACCGGTGAGCAGCCAGCTCGCCCCCGACCACATCGCGAAGGCCACCGCGAAGGGAAAACCCACGATGATCGCATCGAGCAGCGCGGCCGCGGGAAGGCGCAGGCCTCGCCGGGTGAGGCTGACCAGGAAGACCGCGAGGATGCCCGAGCCCGCTACGATGACCGCGTCGTACCGGGTGAGGTAGGCCCCGGCGAGCGCGATCCCCGCGATGGCGAGCGCGTTGGGATCGTCGCTGTGGTACCAGCGTGCGAGGAGCCGGACGGCCCACAGCAGGAAGAACAGGAACGCGGCCTCGCTCATGCCGTTGGCCCCGTGAATGATGATCATGGGGTGCAGGGCGAACGCTGCGACCAGCAGGCGCGCGGGCCACCCAGTGATCCCGCGATCACCGATGATCCCGGACAGCTGATATACCGCTCCGGCCATGAACAGGGCCGACATGATGATGCCGGAGAGACCGAACCGGGTGAGCTCGGGCAGCAACGGCGAGAACGCCAGGACGGGGAGCTGCGTCATGGCGGGCAGCGGGGTGAAGATGAACCCCAGCGCGGCCAGGTGCGGGTCGCGGCTGTGCAGCACGGCCTCGGCGCTCGCCACCCGGGCCAGCGCGTCTCCCATGAGGTAGTGGTGGTGCAACGCTAGCCAGGCGCCCACCGCGAGGTAGAGCACGCCGCTCGCGAGAGCAGCCACGCTGTGGCGCCTCACGTCGATGCCCCGGCGCCAGGCAGGCCATGCGCGGTCTTTTCCCAGAACGAGGGGTTGCGCAGCAACTGCCAGCCACCCTTGATCGCTGCCACGCTCATCATCACCCAGTACAGCGGCACGGTCAGCACGGGGACCAGCAATTCCTGCTGGCCGTTCTCCCTGATGCTGATCAGTCCCATGAACAAGGTGGCGGCGTTGCCCAGGACGAGGCAGGCGATCGCCGGGTAGTAGATGGGTGCCGGAAAGAGCTCGCCCAGCGCGGTCGGCTGGCCCAGGAACCACGTCAGCGTCATCATCCAGAAGACGGTATTGAGGATGGCGATCAACGGCGTGCCGGCGAGCAGCACGGTCATCCGGAACGTCGAGACCAGCCCGAGCTGCCTGTAGAGAGCCACAGGCCTGCGCGTGTGGACCAGCCAGGTCTGCAGGTAGCCCTTGTACCAGCGCGAGCGCTGGCGGATCCAGTTGATGGGGTCGCTGTTGGCCTCCTCCATGGTGGTCGATTCGAGGACGGCGGTGTGATAGCCAGCCGTCTCGATGCGGACGCCGAGGTCCGCGTCCTCGGTGACGTTGAAGGCGTCCCAGGCTCCGATGTGCTCGAGCACGCGACGCTTCAGGTGATTGGAGGTGCCCCCGAGCGGGATCGGGGAACGACTGCTCATCAGCCCAGGGAGGATGAAGCTGAACCACAGGCCATACTCCGCCGTGAACCATCCCGTGAGCAGGTTCTGCTTGCCATTGTGGAAGCTGAGCTTGGCCTGGATGCAGGCGACGTTGTCGCCGAGGCGGCGAAAAGCGGCCACGGCGCGGCGCAGCTGCAGCGGTTCCGGGTGGTCCTCGGCATCGTAGATGGTGACGATCTCGCCCGTCGCGAAGTGCAGGCCGTAGTTGCATGCCTTCGGCTTGGTGCGGGGCTCGGCCGGGGGCACCTCGATGATCGTCACCGTGCTCTCGAGGTTCGCGCGGTGCGCCGCGTCGATCGTGCCATGATCGTCTGCCTCGAGCAGCAGGAGCACCTGCAGCTTGGCCGACGGGTAGTCGAGGCCGCCGACGGCTCCGATCAGTAGAGCAACGACCTCTGGCTCCTTGTAGGCGGGCACGAGGATCGTGTAGCGGGGCAGTTCCTCGTCGGTCAGCGCGAGGGCCTCCTCATCGGTGACGCGAACGATCGCCTCCCCCCGCAAGCCCCTGGCGAACAACAGCACCCGGTCAGAGATCGTCACGACATACGCAGTGGTGAGCACGGCCATGATGACGGTGAGCGCGGGCAGCGGCCAGGCAGCGATGAATGCCATCGCCGCGAGGCCTGAGAGGATGAGCGTATTGCGCTGCCACGGCACGAACGCGCGCGAGGCGGACGCCATCGGATCACGCCAGGCAAGTCCGTTGATGGCCTCATCCAGGGCGAGCTCGGGGTCGATGGGAAGCTCGGGGCCAGGGGACATGGTTCTCGCCTCGCTGCTCAGTGGCCTTGGAACTGCGCCGCGACGAGTTGCCGGGCGAAGGTCGTGATGAGGCGGGCATCCTTGAGCGCGGGCTCGGAGTCCGTCAGCGCGTCGTTGCCGCGGAAGAAGATCTCGAGCAAGACCGTCAGGTTCGACGCCATCGAGGGCTGCGGCTCCGGGACTCGCGCGCCTGCCTCCCTGTTGTCCTGGGTGGTCAGCACGACGCGCTGTACCGATTCGCCGCGCTGCCAGGAGAAGACGAGACGGGTCTGGGTGAGGTATTGCTGCTCATCGATCACCGTGTACAGCATGCCTGCCACCCCGTGTCCCAGATCGACCATCACGGGATTGCTGCGGCGGGTCCCGCCAAGATCATAAAGCGTGCTCACCGGATAGATGTCGAGCTGGACCCGGTTGGGGAGGGAGAAGGTATCGACGGCCACGCGAGGCGTCGGCGCCTCCTTGCCGGACATTTCCGCGTCGAGCAAAGCCGCGATCGTGCCAGAGCTGGGCGCGCCCAGGCCCAGGCTCGCGATCTCGGCGTTTCCCGGCGCCGCGCGGAGCAGCTGCCTCCCCAAGGTTGCCTCGGGGCCGAAGTACCGGCGCACCCAGGTGTACTCCACGCGTGATTCCTCGCCCCACCCAGCGGGGACGGTCTGTGTGATGCGAGCAGCGCGATCCGGGCCCCGTCCTACCGCCTCTTGCACGGAGGCCGGCAAGGGAATCACGGCGACGAGCCCGGCAGCAAGACCAAGCGTAGTGACCGAGCGCCAGGACGATTCCCCACCGCTCGGCGCGGACGGCGATGGCGCGCGAGCGATCGCTCCGCGGCGCCGGATGCGAACGATGAGCCATGTCGCGAGACCGCCGACCACGACGGGAAGCCGCTGGAACTGGACGAGCCCGAGCCCAGGAGCGAGCTCGAGCAACACGGCGAGCGAAGCGCTGCCCAGCACGACAGCCAGCCCATAGATCGCGACGCGATCTCGGGCCCGGTGGCCCAGCCCGAGCGCGATCGCTGAGGAACAGACGAGGATGCTGGCTGTTCCCGCGGCGCGGGCATCGCCACCCAGCAGGCTTACGAGCAACCGGTAGGCCAGGGGCCCGCCGATGATCAGGACGAGCCACAAGGGCCAGTACGTGCCGACCTGGCGCAGCCCGAACAGCAGCACGGTGGCCGAGAGCACGAAGACCAGCGCTGCTAGCAGATCGATCTGCAGCAGCGCGTACTGCTCCGCGTAGCGGGGGACCACGAGCAGCTTGATCAGCGCGGCCACCGCGATCCCCAGGGTGCCGGCGATGGCGTTGGCCTGCCGGTCACTGATCGGCAGGGTGTGGCGGGGCTGCCGTGCCATCCCGATCGCCGCGAGGACCACGAGGAGGATGAAGAGTGGGTAGTAGCCGACGTCGCCGCCGGTCCAGGTGGCGGAGACGATGTACTTCCAGGTCGGCCAGAACGCGAGCAACGCGGCAGCGATGATCGCCAATGATCGTGCTGCCCGCCGGGATTCCACGCTCATCAAGGCCTACCGGCGCGAACGACGACGAACCAGCAGGCCGAGGGCCGCGAGGAGCCCGATCGTGGCCGCGCCGATGCCGGCGAGCACGAGGAGCAGGCCGTTGCCACCAAGTAGGCCATCGCTCTCGCCGGGTCGTTCCTCGAGCCCGATGGACAGCGACCGTGGCTCGTCGTCGCCAACGGCGGCCAGCACGTTCCCGGTAAGGTCGAACCATCTGTTCGGATCGCTCTCGAGCCAGGCAACGATGCCATCGATAGCCTCATCGTCGCCATCGGTCGCCAGCGTGAGGTGGCCATCGTCGAGGGCGACCTGGAGTGACCCGTAGCGCTGGGCGGGAACGAGCTCGATCCGTGCCTCGGGGCCCGCGGGCCCGGCCGCGATCAGGGCGGTGCCGGATCTGCGCAGGGGCAGGCCCGTATCGCTCGCGCCGATCACGAGGCGCGGCCCGCTCGTGCTCATTGCCTTCTCGATGGTGCCTACTCGCAGGCTCAGAGGAGTAGCCGAGAGGGATTGAAGGCCAGTGGCGATGCTGATGAGCCTGCGCGCGTGCGCGAGATCGAAGGTCGCGAGTCCGGCATGGGTTGTCGGCAGCAGGCCCTGCGGCAAGGATGCGAAGGTCGGCTCGATCGGGTCGGGCCTAGTGATGCTCATCGAGGAGCGGGGGTCGATCGCCAGCGTGACAGGCTGCTCGAGCCCGCACTCGAGGCTCGCGCCAGAAATCTCCGCGGTGACGGTGAGTGGAACATACCTATCGAGCGAGGGACCGCCGAGCTCGATGTTCCGGTCGAACGACCCGGACTCATCCATGGGCCAATGGTCGAGGATCGCGTCGCCCGATGTCACGGTGATCTGGCCGCCCTGGAAGGCGGACAGGGGGGTGTAGGTGCCGAGCAGCCGCAGCGTCCCGCTCGAGATGGGCCCGCCCATGCGGGTCTGGTCGAGGAACAGAGGGAGCCGCACCCGGCCTACCGCGGTGGCGCGGGGCGCCCCGAGGCCGAGCGCGGGGAAGTCCATCGCCTCGGGTGCTATTAGAGGGTGCGGGATCTCTCCGGATGCCTGCGCGGCGGGCGCGACGAGGAACTCGGCGATGGTGCTGGTGAGGACACGTGCCTGGGTCTCAAGGCCGGGGCCACTGCCGGTCATGCGCAGGGTGGGCATCCGGCCGGGGGCGTTCTGGAGCACGATCGTGCTCTGCGGTGCTTCCTCGAGGACGAAGCGCCGTGCGAGAAAGGCATTGTCGAGGTCGGTGCCTGCCCCGCGCGCGGGCAGCTCCTCGATCTCCACGCGGGTCCCCTGGGCTTGGTAGCGGTGCGCGAGCGCCAGGGAGAGCTCCGTCGCGGCCGCGATCTCGGCAATGGTGGGATCCGGCGGCAGGGCCAGCACTGCGCGATCGAGCACGGGGGGCAGGAATCCGGAGATCGTTTCAGGAGGGGATTCTTCCCCGGCGAACTGGACGCTGATGTCCTGCAGCGCGATCGTCGGGCGGTCCCAGTAGGTGAAGCAATCGAGCCGCTCGGGGATCGCGGTCGAGACCAGTTCCACCGTCGTCGAGCCATCGATGACCTCCACTCCGGCGAGTGGCAATCGAATGACCGGGGACTCCGCGAGGACCGCTGGCGTGAATTCGGTGCGATTGATCATCCTGTCCTGGTGGTGGACCTCGATGACGGCGCGCGCGGCGTCAGGCGGGATGGTTGCTCGCGCCTCGAGGAACTCTGGTCGCATGCCGTCGGGCACCGGGATCGTGCGCTCGGCAGCATCGCGATCGCTGAAGAACGAGATGCCCTCGCCGAATCCGAGATCCGCCGCGCTGACGCGCGCGTCCGCCCTGGCTGGCACGGCTCCTAGCATCATCGTGCTGCCTGCTGCGAGCGCGACGGCCATCGCGCAGGAGATCAGCGCCGTTCGGGTCCCGGAGGTTCTCGGCGGCATGGTAGTCCTCGGTTCGGGGCACAAGTCGACAGGTTGATACTAAACCAGATCATCAGCGATGCGCGGCGTTGTCCCCGAGGCGAGGATCCTGCGGGACACGATATTGGCAGGACCGGCAATGCCCGGTTGAATGGGTTGCATGTACCACCTGATCCAGCGCGCCGATATTCCTCCCGCGGGCACGCTGCTGCGGCCGCCGTCCCTTGAGTCGGAAGGCTTCATCCACTGCACCGGCTCGGTGGAGACCCTCGTCGCTGTGGCCAATGCCTTCTACCGGGAGTGGACCGGCGAGGTGGTAGCGCTCGAGCTCGACCCCGAGCGGATCGGCCAGCCCGTGCGCTGGGAGGCTGCGGACCCCGCGCCACCGCCGGGGGTTCCTGCCGACGTGCTGTTCCCGCACATCTACGGGCCGCTCGACGTCATGGCCGCACGACGCGTGCTGCATGCCCGCCGGGACATCGATGGCACCTATCGAGGGTTCGAGCAGCGCCCTGCCCTCGCCGAGCAGCATGAGCTTGCCCCGCACCCGGAGGGCGGCTGGTACCGGCGCACCTGGACGAGCACCGGGCAGGCCCGCACCGAGCGCGGCGATCGGGATCTTGCCTCGGCGATCCTTTTCCACATCCCCGCGGGGCATGGCACGCGTGAGCACATCGTGGCGTCCGAGGAGCTGTGGCTCTGGCATGGACCGGGGGCGGTCAGCCTAGCCATCGAGGGGACCAGCCACCGGCTCCATCGCGACGCGAGCCCGCAGGTGCTCGTGCCCGCGGGCGCGCGCCAGTCCGCCCACGCCACCGAGGACACCCTCGTCACGTGCGTGGTCAGCCCCGCGTTCGACTACCGCGACCTGCGGATCATCGAGTGACCGGCTACCAGGATGCCGACTAGTCGCCGAGCGGGCCACGCCCCTCGGAGGACCGCTGCCGATCGTTGGTATCAGGCAGTGCCTCGCTCAGCACCACGGCCGAGCGCCGCCACAGCACGATCCCGACCAGGAGCAGCAGCACGGCGATCACGCCCAGGGCAATGGCCACGCCCGTCATCCCGCCAGCAGCAGCTGCCAGGGCGCCTGGCACCGCGATGATGGCGAGCGCGATCAGGATGTAGGCGATGTTCTTGCCCGCGATGATCCCCTTGGGAGGATTGGCCGGGGCATTGGTGCTCGAGGACTGGTCCGTGCCGCGCTCTGTCATCGCGCTGCCTCTCCGTAGGTTTCGGGTTGCATGATCAATTATGCCAGCGCGCCCCGGGTCAGGCATTCACTGCTGCTCTAGCGCCAGCTCGCGTCCGGCAGCGGTCGCGGGCACGGCGTGCCCGGGAACGTGGCGAGCTCGAAGTGCCACCACTCATTGACGAACGATTGGCACAACCCATAGCGGAAGCCATTGCGCTGCAACCATGCCGCGCCATCCCGCGGGCCGACATCCACCGCGTCACCGGTGACATGCGTGGACTCATCAGGCGGAAGCACCCATCGCCGCGCCTCATCGGGGCTGCCGTAGGTTGCCAGGCCCTGCTCCCACAATGCTTGCTGCTGCTCCGCGGATCGGGCGCCCGAGGTCACCGAGATGACGACCCCCTCGGCCCGGGCATCGGCCACGGCCACCGTGTAGGCCAGCGCGAGCAGCGGGTCGAGCCTGTCGGTGCCCTCGGCCGATCCAGTAGCGAGCGGCTGTGCCCCCGCCATCGCGGGGAGCAGCACCGCGGCCAGCCCCGCGCCCGCTACCACCACGCCTGTCCGCCATCGCTGCCATCGCCGCATGGGAGCCAGCCTAGCTGTAGCGATAGCATCAGGAAGCCTGATCCGCGCTGGCGAACGCGCCGCCGACACGATGGGGGAACGATGACAACACCACAAGCGCCAGGGCCCGGGCCGCACCTGCCGTGGGCCGTCGAGCACAACAGGCGTGCGCTGGTCCCCATCGCCGTGATTGTCATCATGACGATCATCGCCATGCTGCTCCTCGGGCTCACCATGCTTCAAGCCGGTGGTGCGGCCAGCCTGGGCTCCGCGATCCTCGCGTTCGTGCCGGTCATCCCGCTCGCCGCGCTGTTCCTCTGGGTGGACCGATGGGAGCCCGAGCCCGGCCGCATGCTGCTCGCCGCGTTCATGTGGGGCTCGAGCATGGCCGTGCTCATCGCCCTTGTCTCCGGCACGGTCCTTAGCATCACCTGGGCGGCGATCCTCAGTGATCTCGGCGCCTACGCGTTCAGCCTTGCCGTCACCGCGCCCATCACCGAGGAGATCTGCAAGGGCCTGTTCCTGGTGTGGCTATTCACCTTCCGGCGCCGCGAGATCGACGGCATCGTCGACGGCATCGTGTATGCGGGTCTGGTCGGTGTCGGATTCGCATTCACCGAGAACATCTTCTACCTCTCCGGAGCGCTCAGCACCGAAGGGATCGAAGGTGGCATCCTGACCTTTGTGCTGCGCTGCGTGATCAGCCCGTTCGCGCACCCGCTGTTCACCATCATGCTGGGCATCGGACTGGGGCTGGCGGTGCAGAGCGCCCGCAGCGAGGTCAAGTACGCCGCTCCCGTCATTGGATTGCTCGCCGCGATGCTGCTGCACGCCCTGTGGAACGGCTCCACCCTGCTGCTCGGCGGCTACGGATTCATGCTCGTCTACATCTTCATCATGCTGCCCGCGCTCGTCGCCACCATCGTGCTGGTGATCTGGCAGCGCCGCCGCCTGCAGCGCGTCGTTGCCCAGCAGCTTCCCGCGATGGTCGCGGCCAACCTCATCACGCCCGACGAGACGCCCCACCTCGCGTGCCTCGTCGGGCGCCAGAACTGGCGCGCGGCAGTGCGGCAGCGCCACGGCCGCGAGGCTGCCGATGCTGTCCGCGAGTATCACGCTGTGGTGACCGAGCTCGCCATCCTCTACGACCGCATCGAGCGCGGCGCCATCGGTGCCTACCGGGCCCGCTACGAGCCCGAGCTCGTCCACGGCCTTCGCGCGGCCCGCGCCCGCGTGATCAACCAGCCCACCGCGCTGCTGACTGCCGCCGCTTCCGTCGCCCAGGGCAACCCGTACTACCGCTAGAAACTCGGGATCCTCGGCGCCGGCGGCAGCGTGACAACCTGCCCCGCGTAGGACAGCCCCGCGCCGAACCCAAGGAGCAGGGCGATCTGGCCGCCCTTGGCCTTGCCCGTGACGAGCATCTCCTCGATCGCCAGCGGGATCGAGGCCGCGGAGGTGTTGCCCGTGTTCTCGATGTCGTTGGCAACGGGAACGTCGTCGCGCAGCCCGAGGTTCTTCTTCATCAGGTCGTTGATGCGAGAATTGGCCTGGTGCGGGATGAACACATCGATGTCGTCGGCGGACATGCCCGACTCCTCGAGGGTGCGCGATAGCGCCTTGGGCAAGGTGATCGCTGCCCAGCGGAAGACGCGCGGGCCCTCCATGTTGATCGTCATTCGTCCGACCTGCTCCACGGCAGGATCAGTGCCCTGCAGGTTGTTGGCACGATCCATGTACTCGTCGAGCGCGTAGTTCTGCGAGATCGCCGACGAGTTCTCGCCATCGCTGCCCCACACCGTGGGGGAGACGCCGTTCTCCTCGCTGGGCCCCACCACGACCGCCCCGGCGCCGTCGCCGAAGATGAAGCCAGTGCTGCGATCAGTGAGGTCTAGGCCCTTGGACATGGTCTCCATGCCGATGACCACGACATACTTCGAGGTTCCCGCGCGGATCAGGTCCGCGGCGATCGCGAGGCCGTAGCCGAAGCCGCTGCATCCGGCGGTAAGGTCGAACGCGGCGATCCCGTTGAGGCCGAGCTCGTAGGCGACCTCGGGAGCACCGTGGGGCACCTGGTTGGGCCAGGTGCTGGTCGCGAGGATGAGCGCACCGATCTCGGACCGCTCCACGCCACTATTGGCGATCGCCCGCTCCGCCGCCGTGATCGACAGGAACTTGCCATCCTCGTCATCGCTCACCCAACGACGGTTCCGGATGCCGCTGCGGTCGTAGATCCACTCGTCCGAGGAATCAAGGACCTCGCACACCTCGTCGTTGCTCACCAACCGCCTGGGCCGGTACGCGCCGATGCCGAGCATGGCGACGTTCTGGTGTCCGGTCCTCGATGCAATGCTGACCACTTGTTCGGCTCCTTTGCCGTGATGCCACGCTCGTGGCACTAAACCTATCCGCAACAGCCTATCCACAACACTTGGTCGCGGCATATAGCCCCCATCACTCCCGTGGTACCGAATTCCAGCGGGAGAGCGAATGCTCGCGAGCGAGCGCCGGTCCCGCCGTTCGGGCCGGCCCGGCGCGCGTGCCGTGCCTATGATGCGGTGTCGGCGGCAACACGCATCGGAGGTCGTGTGGTGAACGTGTCGGAGCGGTGGCGGCGCAAGGCAACCCCGGAGCAGCTCGCGGCCGAGGCGGCCAAGCAGGCGCTGGAGAATCCGGATATCGAGCGGAAGCAGCCGCTCATAGCGGCAACGTCGATGCTCGGGGCCGGCAGCGAGGCGATCAACAGCGCCATCACGAGCGCGCTCGGCAAGACCCGGGCGGCGGCGGAGAACGCTGCAGCGGCGGCGGTCGGCGACTCCGTCGGCAAGGTCGCCGAGGAAGTCGCCGGGATGGTCATCGATAGCCCCGTGCTGGCGCCCGCGCTGCGGGCCTCGGCGATCACGGTCGCGAGCCCGGTGGGCAGGGCTGGAACGAAGGTCGCCTGGCTCGCATCGGCGAGCCCCATTGGCTGGGCCGTGGGCAACGTGGGGTCGCTGGCCGCGTCGTCACCCGTGACGCGGCGGCTCGAGACCGCAGCGAAGGAAACGCTGGGGGCGGCGCTGGTCAACGATACGACCAGCGCGGCGCTGAGCGTAGTGGTCGATGCCGCCCTCGATGCGACGGTCGATGTGGCGATCCCGATGCTGATCGAGCTCTCGGTGGATACCGCGGTCGATGTCGTGCGCAGCACCATCCTGCAGGGCGCTGGCACTCTCTCCAGCCTCACCCCGACGGACGCTGACGATGCCGTGATGGCGCGCGCGGTGAACCTGGCGTTCAACAACCCCTTGTCGGGGACGGCGCAGAAGTTCGTGATCAAGGCGGTGCAGCTCGCGGCCCGGGGCGCGGCCGCGGGAGTGGTGGGGCCCGTGGTGCGGGCCGCGGCGGAGCAAGCGCGCGGCGAGATCATCAAGACGCTGCTGGGCGAGGTGATCGTGAACACCCCGGTCGCGTTGACCGGAGCGGCGGTGAGCGCGACGCGCGACATCGTGACCTGGGAAGGTGGCAATGCCGACGACGCGGAGCGCATCCTGCACGCGGCGATCACCCGCGCCGTGGTCGATGTGGTGCAGGCGAGCGCTCGCCCGGCGGCGACGCTGGCCGTTCGCAGCGTCATCACCGGAACCGTAGTGACCACAGCGATCAATGCGGCGGTGGATGCGGCGCAGGATTCGGTGCGCAATACCGCCGAGCTCGTCACCGCCTCGCCCGGGCGCTTGCGGGGCTTCCTGCGCTGGCGGCGCAAGGACGCCGGGCCGGATGCCGACGAGGGATAGCCCGCGCACGAGGAAGAGCCCGGACATCATTGTCCGGGCTCTTCTGCTCAGGTCAGGCTGGTGGAGGTGCTGCTCAGTAGCGGCGCGCGCTGTGGAACGGGAAGTCCGCGAGGTTGTCGACCTTCACGGGCGAGGACGAGTTGAGCGCGTGGACGACCTGCCCGTTGCCGATGTAGATCCCGGCGTGCGATGCGCCGCCGTACATGAGGACGACGTCGCCGGCCTGCAGGTTGTTGATGCTGACGGGAGCGCCGCCCGCGGCCTGGCTCTGGCTGGTGCGGGGGACCTGCTTGCCAACCTGGCCGTGGGCCCACTGGACGAGCCCGGAGCAGTCGAAGGCGTTCGGGCCGGAGGCGCCATACACGTAGGGCGAGCCGACCTTGGTGAGGGCGGCGTCGGCGACGGCCTGGCCCTGCGAGACGGCGGGGGCCGCGATGTCGGTGATGTTGCCCGCGGGGGCGGCGATATCGATGGCGGGTCCGGCGGTAGCGGGGACCTCGATGGCGCCGATCCCGGGCACCGTGATCGTGTCGGCCGCCGCTTGCATCGCGGGGACGACCGCCGTGGCGGAGAGCATTCCGGCGACGATGGCGGTACGTGCGGAACGCTTCAGGGTGGTGGAAGCCATGAGGTGAATCTCCTTGGGGTTGGATTGCCGCGGCCAGGCACGGGCAACGGGCAGTGAATCTGGCACCCGTTGTCTTTGGATGGTCGGCGACTGATCTGTCCCGTGTGGTGATCGGGTGACCGCCGCTCCGTTCGGTCACAAGAAGATTACGAAATGGACACGGCAGCGTCTAGAGCTGGGCTTTTGCGCGGCCTGCTGTGTCATTGGCCACACTGCTTGCTCCTGCAAGCGGCAGCTAGCGGGCGGGATCCAGGGTTTGCTGCTATGAACTGCGATTTCACTGGAGCTCGTGCGCGGTCAGTCCTGTCAACCCCCGCAGCGCCGCTCGCCCAGCCGGCCACCGCGCCATTCGCGGCGCGATCGGCGAGCTTTTTCCAGCGCAAACCGCATGTCGGGCCAGCCCGCCCGGACCGGCGATGTGACTATGGTCGCATTTTCGCCCAAGGCCCTTGAACGGTAACGAGAGGCGGCCTCGGCCAGGGTCTATGCGCGTGCCTTCAACGCCTCGGTGACCAGAGGGACCTGCAACGGCAGCCGGGCGATCGCGCCCGCCTTCATCCACGGCGACAACCGGCTCGACCGCAACCAGTCGACCGTCATCTGCACGTTCGCCGGGAACACCGCCACGAACAGCAGCGCGGCGAGGGTCGCTCCGATTCGCTGCGACCGCGGTACCGCCAGCAGGCCCGCTATGCCCAGCTCCGCCACCCCGGAGGCCTGCGTGTACAAGCGCGGCTCGCCGGGGAGGAAGCGCGGCACGATCCGATCGAAGAACTGCGGAGCCACGAAATGCACCACGCCGGCGCCAGCGAGCAGCACCGCGAGCCGTAATGCCGCAGCGCGGCCTCGAGGAGAAGGGACTGCGTTACTGGGCTCAGCGGTCATGCCTGCCAGCATGCCCGATCGGGGTGCCGCGCGCGCCATCGGGGTGGACATGCACGCGCGCTGGCCTGAATGCGCGCTGGCGTGAAAGCGCGCTGGCGCATCACCGCGCAGTGGAGACTTTTCCCGCCCAGGCCGGGAAAATCTTCCACTGCGGACCGCGTGCCGGGCTAGGCGGCACCGGCGAGCTCGTAGGTCTGCGCGAGCGCCCGGGCGAGCTGGGCACGGGCCCGGCTCAGCCGGGAGCGCACCGTTTGCACAGGGATCCCCAGGTGCGCGGCGAGCTCGTTGTAGGGCATCGCGGTGTACTCGCGCAGCACCAGCACGGCCCGGAAGTCATCGGAGAGCGTGGCGAGAGCCGCGTTGATCGCGTCCCTGTCGGCGGTCCGCTCGGCATGATCAGCCTGCTCGTCAGCGAGGTCGAGCGAGTGCAGGTCGATGGCGAGGTCCCGGCGGGCGCGCACGATCATCTTCGACGAGTTGGCGGCGATCACATACGCCCAGGTCCCGAAGGACGCTTCGCCCCGGTACTTGTGCAGGTTCTGCCAGGCCGCGGTCAGTGCGTTCTGCAGGGCGTCCTCGGCGTCTTGGCGATCGTTGGTGATGCGATAGCAGACCGACCACAGCCTGCTCCGGTACTGGCTGACTAGCTCGGCGAACGCGCGCTGGTCCCCCCGGCGCGCACGGTCGATCAGTTCCCTGTCTGTCACGATCCCCCCCAGGATGCGTTCGAGTCACCAGGCTGCTGCCTGGCCGTGGCTGCACCCCCCGGTGCAGGGGTTTAATCGCCCTGTGACCGCGAAATGTCACACTCGTACGAAGTGCTCTATCTCACATTCCGGTGGCGGGATCCGAATCCTGGCCGCAGGTGGCGAGCTGGAGCATCCGCGACCACGCGGCGTCGGCCAGCTCGGGGATCGGTGCGGTATCGATGCCGAGGCGCTCGGCGAGCGGATCGCTGGTGGGGGCCATGGGGTTCCTTCCTGGGGCGGGGCGGGCTCGTGGCCCTCGGGCGGACCGTTCGCCCCGTGGGTGGAGCTAGCTGACGCGATCTGCCTCTGCCCCTAGGTTGCCGCGGACCCGCGAAAAGTTCCCCCATGGATGTCCTTTATGCGGCATTATCCGGCACCTCGTGGATTATCCGGCGCCCCCGTAGGTGACACCGGCAAGATCGGCGATGTCGCGCTTCCACGCGACAAGATCATCAGGCTCGAGCTTGCTGAGATGATCGTGCCCGCAAGCACGTGCCATCACCTGCATGAGCTCCACCGAAGCGGCGAGGAACCGGGCGAGGCGCTGCGCGGCCTCGTCGACCGGCAGCCGGGACCGCAAGCGCGGATCCTGGGTGGCGATGCCCACCGGGCAATTGTTGGTGTGGCAGGCGCGCATGCCGAGGCAGCCGATCGCCTGCATCGCCGAGTTCGCGATCGCCACCGCGTCCGCGCCGAGCGCGAGCGCCTTGAGGAAGTCCGCGGGAGTCCGCAGTCCGCCAGTGATGATCAGCGAGACGTCGTCCGCGCCGATACGGTCGAGGTGACGGCGCGCACGAGCCAGCGCCGGGATCGTGGGGACGGAGATATTGTCGCGGAACAGCAGCGGCGCCGCGCCCGTGCCCCCGCCGCGGCCATCAAGGATGACGTAGTCCACGCCGATCTCGACCGCCGCATCGAGATCGCGCTCGATGTGCTGGGCCGAGAGCTTCACCCCGATCGGGATGCCGCCGGTGGCATGGCGCACCTCGCTGGCGACCTGCTGGAAGTCCGCGATCGTCGTCAGGTCGGGAAACCGCGCGGGCGATACTGCGGGCTCTCCCTCGGCGAGCCCCCGGACCTCCGCGATCTTTCCACTCACCTTGTGGCCGGGCAGGTGCCCGCCCGTACCCGTTTTCGCGGCCTGGCCGAGCTTGAAGTGAAACGCCTGGCACCGGGCAACCTTGTCCATCGAGTACCCGACGCGCCCCGAGGCGAGCTCGTACAAGTAACGGCCATTGGCCTGCTGCTCCTCCGCCAGCATCCCGCCCTCGCCGGAGCAGATCCCCGTGCCCGCGTGCTCCGCGCCCCGCGCCATCGATGTCTTCGCTTCCTCCGACAGCGCTCCGAAGCTCATGTCCGACACCAGGATCGGGATGCCGAGCCGCAACGGCCTCGCCGCCGCTGGCCCTATGGTCACCTCCGTGCCCACGGGAGCGTCATCGAGCAGGGGAGCGATGGCGAGCTGCGCGGTCACGACCTGTAGGTCATCCCAGGCGGGCAGCGTGTGGCCAGGAACTCCCATGGCTTCGACCTGGCCATGGTGCCCGGTGCGCTCCAGCCCGTGCGCGGCGAGCTGCTGGATCGCCCCATTGCGGGGCTCATCGGGCGTGCCCTTGAAGTCGGCGTAAAGGCCCTGGTAGCTGTGGCGCCGGAACTTCTGCGGGTTGCGGGCCTCCCACTCAGCGACCTCGGCCTCGTCCACCCACACCGCGCCGTCATCGATCCAGCTGGCGAATCGAGCGAGGTCCGCTCCCTTGAAGTGAATGTTGATCCCGGTCCGGGCGTCATAGGTCGAGCCGTGCAGCCCGCACACCAGCCGGCCGCCGCGCACCGAGCCATCCGACAGCAGCGCACCGCGATGCTGGCAACGCCCGTGCATCACCGAGACATCGTCACCGTCGGGGTGGCGGATCACCACGAGATCAACGTTCGCGACCAGCGCGTACGCCGGTGCTCCTGGTGCGAGATCAGCGAGCTCGGCAACCTTCGACGCATTCATCGCGCGCACCTTCCCGACACAACATCAACCACGGCCCCATCACAATAGCGATCGTGCTCGCTAGGAACCCAGCACCCACCCGCGGCGAGGACACCATCAACCATCACTGCTTCCTCGGCCTGCTCGCTCATCCGATCGCCGCCTGTGAATCGGCCCCATCCGGTCCGCTGTTGCCCGCCGATCAGCGTGGCCAGCGGTCACTCCGCTCCCGGCAGGTACTGCCCCCAGTCGAAGCTCATGTCGCCAACGACAACAAAATGCGGATTGAGAATGCCGTCCTTGGTGTTGTAGCGCAGCGGCTCGAGGTCGACTGTGGTGACCGCGCCGCCGGCCTGCTCGACGACGCACTGCCCGGCCGCAGTATCCCACTCGGACGTGGGCCCGAGCCGCGGGTAGAGGTCCGCGGCGCCCTCGGCGACCATGCAGAGCTTGAGCGAGCTACCGACGCTGAGGCTCGTGGCATGCGGCAGACGCTCGAGCAACGC
Source organism: Lolliginicoccus lacisalsi (assembly GCF_014841105.1). Lineage (GTDB taxonomy): Bacteria > Actinomycetota > Actinomycetes > Mycobacteriales > Mycobacteriaceae > Lolliginicoccus > Lolliginicoccus lacisalsi. The sequence goes on along the minus strand of NZ_JACYWE010000001.1, from coordinate 291,222 downwards.
ATCGACGGCGGCACCCCGGTGGTTGCGGCTCGCGACGATGCGCATGGCCGCGCCAGCAGGCCGTCCACTCATCGGCGCGGTCGCGATGGGAACGGGATCCTCGTGGACCTGCTGCTTCCAGGCGCCCGCGCCCGCAGCGGCGAACCAGGATGTGCCGCGGACTGGCGCATGCACGACCCCCAGGACGGGCGCGCCCATCTCGATCAGGGCGACGTTGACCGTGAAGTCGCCATTGCGCTGCACGAACTCCTTCGTGCCGTCCAGCGGGTCGATCAACCAGTACCGCGACCATTGCTGCCGCACCGCGAACGCAGGCAGCCCATCCTCCTCGGAGAGCACAGGAACCCTGGCATCGAGCCCGCGCAGGCCGCCGGAGAGGCAGTGGTGCGAGGCGAGGTCAGCGGCGGTGAGCGGTGACCCATCGGCCTTGAGATCGACATCGAAGCCAGCACGGTAGACGTCGAGGATGCTGTCCCCGGCCTCGCGGGCGATCGCCAGCACCGCGGCAACGAGGTCGCCCGGATCGGAAGCGGCGGGGTGGGCCATGCGTCTCCTTCGGCGTAGAGCGGGCATCGCCACGCTAGCACCGTCGCGTGACAGCTCCGAGGCTGCTTGCCGGGGCGCGCTGCGCGGTGGGATGCTCGTCAGTACGGGCCCCGGCATCGCGAGGAGCTCCCATGGCCGACCATCCGATCCGCATCGTGCAGTTCCTCGTCTCGCCCGCGCACGCCTACTTCGGTCGGCCCAAGGATGGCCCCGCCGAGGTGCCCACCGAGCTGCCCGCCCGCATCGAATGCGTCGCGGGCAAGGGCATCCGCGGGGATCGCTTCTTCAACGTCCGCGCGCACACCGAGGCCGCCGTCACGTTCCTCGCGGCCGAGGCCTGGGATGACGCATGCCTCCAGGCCGGTGCGACCGCCGCGGTCGAGCTAGCGCGTCGCAACATCGTCGTGCGCGGCGTGGAGCTGGATCGATTGCGGGGCGAGGATTTCACCCTGTCGACCGGTGCCGGCAGCGTCGTGTTCCGCGGTGGGCGGCCCGCTCATCCGTGCGCCTGGATGGACACGATGATCGCGCCTGGCATGCGCAAGGCACTCGTGGGCCGGGGCGGCATTCGCGCGGGCGTGCTCGCTGGCGGCGTGCTCGGGCTCGGCGACGCGATCCTGTCGTGCGATGTGCCCCTCGACGCCTCGCGGGCGGCGGAACCCGTGATGCGTGCGCAACCTCTCGGGTGAGGACCGTCGACTGGACTACAACCATGCAAACGCGATAGAAGAGCCGAAGATCCCAGGTGGCGATCTATCGCGTTTGGCGGTTTCTATCGCGTTTGCGGTTCCAGGGCCACCGGCGCGCGGCTCCGGCCGGGGCCCTCCGGGTGGTCAGGCGCGGGTGGCAACGCCTAGCGAGAGCGCGCCGAGGAACTTGGGCGAGCCCTTCTCATAGAACTCATCGATGGTGCTGATGGTGAATCCAGCGTCCTCGATGAGCTGGGCGATGGGCCGATCGAGGTTGCAACCACCGAAGAGCTTCTGCTGGAGGGGATTGAGTCGATGCTGCCAGGCCTGCACCTTGGCGTCGGGGGCGAGGCCATGCTCGACGAAGTGGAAGGTGCCACCAGGCTTGAGGACGCGGCGCACCTCGTGCAGGGCGGCGGTGACGTCGGGGATGGTGCAGAGCGTCCAGGTGGAGAGCGCGCTGTCGCAGCTCGCGTCATCGAGGGGGAGCGATTGCCCGTCGAGACCGTGACGCTCGACGGGGACGCTGGATTGCTCGACGCGCTTGCGGGCGATGTGCCACGCGGTGTCGGCGGGCTCGATGGCCATCACGCGGGACACCGATGGGGGATAGAACGGGATGTTGAGGCCGGAGCCGAATCCGATCTCCACCACCTCACCGGTGAGCCCGGCACAGGCTTGCTCGCGCTGCGGCTTGGTCAGCGCCGTGCCGCACGCGACATTGATGATGCGGGGCAGGATCGTGTCACCGTAGAAGCCCATGCTGCCAGGGTACTGGGAAGAGGGGACTCCGTGCGCGCGGACCGCGAGTGTGCGAAGAACGACAGCTTCAGCGCTTATTGCTGACGGTTCTTGCACACTCGCGGGTTCTGCGAACTGGATCAGACGAGCTCGTACCGGTCGAGGTTCATGACCTTGTCCCACGCGGCGACGAAGTCACGGACGAACTTGTCACGCGCATCGTCGCAGGCATACACCTCGGCGACGGCACGCAGCTCGGAGTTGGAGCCGAACACGAGGTCTGCCCGGCTGCCGGTCCACTTGGTGGAGCCGGTTGCACGATCGATGCCGTTGAACGTGGTCGCGTCCTCGCTGGTGGCCTTCCACTCGATGCCCATGTCGAGCAGGTTGACGAAGAAGTCGTTGGTGAGCTTCTCCGGGGTGCTGGTGAGCACACCGAGCGGCGACTGCTGGTAGTTCGCGCCAAGCACGCGCAGGCCACCGATCAGGACCGTCAGCTCGGGGGCAGTGAGGGTGAGCAGATTGGCCCGATCGAGGAGCAGGTACTCGGCGGGCAGCCGGTGGCCGTCGCGCATGTAGTTGCGGAAGCCATCAGCGGTCGGCTCGAGCGGCGCGAACGAATCCGCATCGGTCTGCTCCTCGGTCGCGTCGGTGCGCCCAGGGGCGAACGGCACCTCGACGTCATGGCCAGCATCCTTGGCTGCCTTCTCCACCGCGGCGCATCCGCCGAGGACGATCAGGTCGGCAAGCGAGACTTCCTTGCCCCGCTTCTGGGCGTTGTTGAAGTCCTGCTGGACACCGCCGAGCGTGCTGAGGACCTTGGCGAGCTTCTCGGGCTCGTTGACCTCCCAGCCACGCTGCGGCTCGAGGCGGATGCGAGCACCGTTGGCGCCGCCGCGCTTGTCGCCGCCACGGAATGTCGACGCCGACGCCCAGGCAGTGGAGACCAGCTCCGCGACGGTGAGGTCGGAGCCGAGGATCTGCTTCTTCAGCGACGCGATGTCCTTCGCATCGATCAGCTTGTGCGTCACCGGCGGCACCGGGTCCTGCCAGATCAGATCTTCCTCGGGAACCTCGGGACCGAGGTAGCGGACCTTGGGACCCATGTCACGGTGGGTGAGCTTGAACCAGGCGCGCGCGAAGGCGTCCGCGAACTCGTCAGGGTTCTCATGGAACCGCTTCGAGATCGGCGCATAGACCGGGTCGAACCGCAGCGACAGGTCCGTCGTGAGCATGACGGGCTCGCGCTTGGCCGACGGATCATGCGGATCGGGCACCGTGTTCGCCCCCGCGCCGTCCTTCGGCTTCCACTGCCACGCCCCGCCCGGGCTCTTGAACTTCTCCCACTCGAAGCCGAAGAGGATGTCGAAGAAGGTGTTGTCCCACTTGGTGGGGGTATTGGTCCAGATGCCCTCGAGACCACTCGTGATGGCATCGTTGCCCTTGCCGGTGCCGTGCGCGTTGCGCCAGCCCAGGCCCATCTCATTGATGGGAGCACCCTCCGGCTCGGGGCCCACCAGCTCGGGGGCGCCCGCGCCGTGGGTCTTGCCGAACGTGTGCCCGCCCGCGATGAGCGCGACAGTCTCCTCATCGTTCATCGCCATGCGACCAAAGGTCTCGCGGATATCGACCGCAGCGGCCAGCGGATCAGGATTGCCGTTCGGGCCCTCCGGGTTGACATAGATCAAGCCCATCTGCACGGCAGCGAGGGGATCCTCCAGGTCGCGCTCGCCCGTGTAGCGCTTGTCATCGAGCCACTCGGACTCGGGGCCCCAGTACACATCCTCATCGGACTCCCACTCGTCCACGCGGCCACCCGCGAAGCCGAACGTATCGAAGCCCATCGTCTCCAGAGCCACGTTGCCGGTGAGGACGATCAGGTCCGCCCACGACAGCTTGCGCCCATACTTCTGCTTCACCGGCCACAGCAGGCGCCGCGCCTTGTCGAGGTTGCCATTGTCGGGCCAGCTGTTCAGCGGCGCGAACCGCTGCTGCCCGCCGCCGGCCCCGCCACGACCATCGCTGATGCGGTATGTGCCCGCGCTGTGCCACGCCATGCGGATCATCAACGGGCCATAATGCCCGAAATCAGCCGGCCACCAATCCTGCGAATTGGTCAGCACCGACGCGATATCCTTCTTCACCGCGGCGAGGTCGAGCGTCTTGAACTCCGCGGCGTAATCGAAATCCTCGCCCATCGGGTTCGACGCGGGAGTGTTCTTGCGGAGGATCTTCAGGTTCAGCTGGTTCGGCCACCAATCACGATTGCCTCCGCCCGCCGTAGGGTGCTTCGGATTGGTGCCCCCGAACGGGCACTGCCCCTCCTGGGGGTCGTTGATCTCATCAAAACCGTCAGGGCGATCAGGCACGGCTTGTCCTTCCAGTGGTCAAGGGATTTGCTCGGATTGGGCTGAAGCCAAGCAGGTGGGGCACAAGCCCCAGAAGATGACCTCGGTCTCATCGATCTCGAAACCATGATCATCCGACGCGGTCATGCACGGTGCGGAACCGGTGGCGCAATCAACATCAGCGATGACGCCGCAGCTCCGGCACACCAGGTGATGATGGTTGTCGCCAACCCGCGTCTCGTACCGCGCCACCGACCCCGTCGGCTGGATGCGCCGCAGCAACCCAGCGGATGTCAGGGCCCGCAGCACGTCATACACGGCCTGGTGGGACACGGCACCGTGATTCTGGCGAACCGCGCTGATGATGGAATCGGTATCCGAATGCGGGTGATCATGCACCGCCGTCAGCACTGCGAGGCGCGGCGCCGTGACGCGGAGGGCCGCCCCGCGCAACAAGCGCTCGAAATCCGGTCGCGTGCTCACACCCCAAGTGTGAACCACTTTCTGGAATCAATCAAGTGTTTGCGGGAGTGGGATCGCAAGCCCCCGGTTGCGGTCGGGCGCACGAGGCGTCGAAGCCTAGGAACCGAAGGGAAGAACCGTCACGATCACCTGCCGGGAGAGAGCCGACTGCCCTTCCTGGCGCACCGTTACCGTCGCGGTGTAGGTCCCCGGCGCCGTGACCCTGAGAGTCGTGCCCGGATTGTAGGAATCGCACCTGGACTCGTGCTCCTCGAGCATCCTTCCCGCGCCCACCAGGGTGACGCTCGAGGTGCACTCGCCCCGGATCTGCTCGTCGCCAGCAAAGGATTTCCAGTAGATGACGAGCTTCTTGGTGTTGTTGTTGGCCGCGATGTAGGTGTGCTCGCCGACTCGGTCGTAGCCCCAGGTATCGATGTCGATCCGGTCGATGACCCTGCTCGGGCTGGCTTCGGGTGCCGCAGTGGGTTCGGGAGCCACCTGCTCCACGACTTTCGGCTCAATCGTATACACCAGGCGCCTGTTGCCCGAGAAAGGCGAGAATACCCCGGTGAGGTTGGCCTTGAGCTGATCAGGCAGAGTGGTCAGCAACGATGCGACGACGCCGATCTTGTGTGCGGCCACCTTTCCGTCGGCATCGATGACCTTGCCTGCTGCGGCAGCGACGCAGTTCGCGACATCACCGAGGCCGTCCACGAACTCGTCCACCGACTCCTTGTCTGGCTCCTCGACAGAACGAATCGCCGTTCCCGCGCAGTCGTACGACGCGGACAAATCCTTGAATGCATCAACGATCGCGGACCCGCGCAGCCCGTACATATCCAACGCTGCGAGGAGGGTGCCGAACTGCAGCGCCACCGGATCGATCGTGAGATAGATGGCTCCCGAGACCGTGGAAGCAGGAAGGTCGAGCCTGCCCATTCCCTTGGGTGGCAGAGTCGCATCCCCGCGCGCGTCCTGGATGGCGACTGCGATCAGATCGGTGCTGTTGTCGGGCATTCGGGGGGTGAAATTCCCTGCGGGCTCGGAGGTCACGGTGTAGTAGTGCTCGGATTCCGAATCGAAGGATATCGCTACCGCATCAGATGAAGCCTCGATTCAGGCCGGAACGATGCCGGGCTGCGCAGGAGTCAACGTCACGTCTGTCTCGCCGACCATCGCGCTGTCGCCGGACGCGCACTCAGGCTCTGCTGAATCGTTTCCCGCGATGACTCGCGCGATTCCTTCCCGCAGTGCGCTCGCCGGATCCGTCACCAACAGCGTGAACCTGCTCAAGTGTGGAGTTGTCGCCGTTACTACCTGAGCGTCCGGATCCCAGGAGGCCAGCAGCAGATCGGATTCGCCATTGGCATCGTCCACTGCGATGAGTGGGCGCCGCGGTTCGCTGAGCTGCGCCACGAGATCCGGAGCGCCCGACAGATCGAACGCGAGCTCGATCGGCTGCCGGGGCTGCAGGCCATCTCCCAATGTGATCTCCACCCCGGGGGCGGCCGCCACCTGTGCCGGCAGCGGTGGGCGCTTGCTCGCTGGCGCAATAGCAAGTTCGGTCCCGCTGGTCGCGACACCAGCAGGCGCCCTAGCTGTGACAACAACTCCACCGAACTCTCCGCCGACCGTAGCGCCATCTTCGGCAATGCTTGCGCGAGTAGTGATCTCGGGCTCCGCCGTTGGCATCGGTGAGGCTTGCGAGAATGCATCCGCAACTGGGTCAGATTGTGGCGCGGGCGCCCCGCCGCAACCCGCGACCGCCATGACGGCGACGAGTACGACCGCGCCAGCCCGGTACGCATTCCGGCACTGATTGTGCTGAGACAAAGCCCCCCCCGGTTCATCGAATCCCGCCAGCCGAGGCTGCGATCGAGTTCAAGCTTGTGAACACGAATAATCTAGCGTTGAGCCGCTGTTGGTGCGGCGAGTCCCAACAATGATCATCTGTAGGAACGACTTAGCAACGCCCCAGCTCTAGCACGTAGACGGCGCTGGTTCTCCGCGGTAGCGGGCTCGGAGGTATTCCACGGCGGCGGGGAGGCCTTCGAGGGCCGCGGTGAGGTGGTCGGGGCTGTTGACGCGGTGCAGCGCGACGGTGGCTCCCGCGGCGCAGTAGCGGGCGACCGTCCGGTCAACGGCATCGATGGGAACGAGCAGGTCGGTGCTGCTGTGCCAGATGAACATGGGTGCAGTGGGGACGCCGGGGTAGGAGCTGACGCTGTTCTCCTCGATGACCGCGATCGCCTCGGGGGAATCGACGAGGTCGGGGTCGACGGCGATGTCGCGGATGCCGCGGTTGATGCCGACGCCGAGGATGTCGTTGGTGCAGCCGTCGTTGAGCTGGTGCTGCAATGCGCGTCCGCTGGCGGTGAGCTGGGTGGAGACGGGGAATCGCTCGGGGTACTCGCGCTCGAGGCCGAGGGCTGCGGCGAACGCGAGGCCGAACGCGGGGTGCGGGTCGTCGCCGAGGGCGTTGGCTAGGTCGCGCAGGTCCATGGGTACTCCGCCCGCTGCGGCCCCGATGATGTCCAGTTCCGGGGCGTAGCTGGGGGCAAGGGCGGCGGCGAAGGCGGTGGCCATTCCGCCTCCGGAGTACCCGGCCATGGTGACGGGGCTTTCGGCGAGCTGGAACTGGGTCGCGCGCTGGACGGCACGGATGCCGTCGAGCGCGATGGTGCCGCCGAGCCTCGCGGCGCCGTAGGCGCTCTTGGGGCCGAGATGATCGGGGACGGCGACGCTCCAGCCTTGCTGGAAGGCAGCGTTGAGGGCGGGGGCCTCCCGGATGACGTCGAGCGGGTCGTTGGTGTAGAGCGCGCGCGATGGCGTGCACTGCAGGCCCAGCGCGTTGATGATGTGCTGGAAGGACAGCAGTGGCCCGTTGTCGATGCGGTTGTGCGGCAGGAACAATGTTGTGGTCGCTGCGATCGGTGCGCCCGCGGAGTCGGTGGAGCGGAACTGGATCTGCCAGGTCTCGACGCCGGTGAAGCCGGGCGGGATGGGTCGCGGTCGGATCTTCAGGACATCGCCGGGCGCGGCCTGGGATAGCTCTGCGGGGGCGGCGTAGAAGGGGTCGGGATCGGTGGGTGGGTAGAGCGGTGCCGCGGCGGCGGGGGAGGCAACTAGCAGTGCGAGCAGCGCGAAGATAATCGCGGCGAGCGTGTGGCGAGCGGAGGTTCGCATGCGTGGGGTTCCTGCTCTTCGGTCCGTGTGATCGTTGCGGTCCCCGGCCTGGCGCGCGGGGTTCCTGTGATGTGGGTCACGTAGATCGAACTTAGTGCCGAATAGCTATCGATTTGACGAAATTGGCCACAAAAGTTTTCGGAGTATGCCATTGGGGTAGATGTATACGCCTGGGGCCTGGGGTGCGCCGACGGCGGCCAGGCGGTGGCGAGGCATCTGGAACAGTGTCGCCCGCCCTGCTGCCCCGGCGCGCGTACTCTCACCTCCATGACTGATGATCATGGTCGGGTTCGTTCCGGGGCGCGCGCGGGTGGTTGGGCGCGGACGGTTGGTCGCTGGATTCTTGGCTTGTTCCTGCTGTTCGCGGGCATTTCGCATCTGACGTGGGCGCGGTCGGAGTTCCTGGCGCAGGTGCCTGGGTGGGTGCCTATGGATGCCGATCTGGTGGTCATCGCGTCGGGCGTGGTGGAGGTCGCGCTGGGCGCCGCGTTGCTGCTGGCGCGGCAGGGCCGCTGGCGGGTGCTTGTTGGTTGGGTGGTCGCGGCCTTCTTCGTGGCAATCTTCCCGGGGAACATCTCGCAGTTCGTCACGGGCACGGATGCTTTCGGCCTGGAGAGCGATCTCGCGCGGGGGCTGCGCTTGCTGTTCCAGCCGGTGCTCGTGGTGTGGGCGTTGTGGTGCACGCGGGCCTGGGCGGAGCGGCCCGCAATGCTGCGGAGGCGCCGGGACTAGACGCGCCAGGCCTGGAGGCGACGGCGGTGTCCGGGGCGGGTCAACAAGCCGTTCGGCTGCAAACGCGATAGATCCAGCCGAATGGCCAGGTCTGCTTCCATCGCGTTTGCCGGTTTCTAGTGCTTTTGCGCCGCGCGGGCCCGGCGGCGGGTGGGCTCGATACCGGATGGGCCCGGCGGCGGATGGGCTCGATGCCGCGCGGGCCCGGCGGCTGGCGGGCCCGGATCAGGTGTATGAATCCTGGCCTTGCTGGTTCGTGACCGTGGTGAGCAGGAAGACGCTGTCGGCGAGGGCGAGCACCGAATGGCGTTCATGGGTGAGGATCCACAATTCCCCCTCGCCGAATTCTCCGTGCGGCTCATCGTCGACGACCACACGAACTCGTCCCACGAGTACCTGGAGGCTCGAGGCGGGCGGCGAATTGTGCTCGGCCAGTTCGATTCCTTCCCGGAGCGCGATCACGGTCTGCCGGAGTGGGCCGTCGTTGGCGATGAGCAGGGCGCTGCGGCCATGCTTGTCCGTTCGCGCTGCGGCGAGGTGGGACTCGGCGAGTTCCCTCAGATTTGCCATGACCGTCCTTGGGCTTGACTGCTGGCTCTGGTCTGAAACTACGCGGCGCACGCGGAGGGTGTCCACCCTTTGAGAACGGCGCGGCGCGGTTGTCCGGCGCCCGCGGGCACCGGCGACGGCAGGGCCCCGGATGGGCCCGCTAGCCCGGCGCGCGGGGCCCGCTAGCGCCAGTGGCCTTTAGCGCAGGCAATCTCGCAACACTGCATGTGAACGGATGGTGAACAGTGTCCCACTGCCCGGGAGAATGTGGTTTGTCACACGCTCGCGGGCTTGACCGATGTTCCTTACGGTTCCTAACATAATGTTAGTTGAACTGGATGTTTTCCGAGCGGGCCAAGCCCCGCTACCAGCCCCAACGATCCTAGCGGCACCTGCAACTAGGCATCGTGCTGACCCGAAGAATTCGTGAGGCTATTGATGCGCATCGCCGACACAATTGATGAACAAGTGTTGGCGCTGACGCCCCTGGACCGTCCGAATGCACGAATCGTTACTGCCGCATGCCATGTCGGCGCGCTCGGCGTTCTTGACCTCGGGACTGGTTCGTCCCTTGCTCGCCGTGAGCTCGCCGTGGCGGCCGCCGCGATCCCTGGTGGATTCGGTGTTCGCATCGCTGGCCGCTGCGCGCTCGGCGCCGATGCGCTGCCCCCCGAGGCCATGACCGTGGTGCTCGCCTTCGACGCGCTCGACCGGTTCGCCACCTTCGAGGGCCGGCGCGTTCTCGTCGAGGTGGCATCGCATGAGCAAGCACGGGCCGCCCAGGAGGCGGGTGCCGATGGCGTGATCGCGCGCGGCTGCGAGGCCGGTGGATCCGTGGGCACCACCAGCAGCTTCGTGCTTCTCCAGCAAGTGGCCGCCGATGCCTCGATCGACATCCCGGTGTGGCTCGCTGGCGGCATCGGTCCCGATACCGCTGCCGCCGCAGTGATGGGCGGGGCACGGGGCGTCGTCCTCGACGTGCAGCTCGCCCTGCTGCGCGAGTCCACCATCCCCGCCGAGGAGCGGGGGGTGCTCGCCGGGCTCGACGGCTCGGAATCCGTGGTCGAGGACGGCAACCGCGTGGTGCGCCGCGCGCTGCGGCGCGGCGACGGTAGCAGCCTGGTCCTCCCCGTCGGCGAGGATGCCTACCTCGCGCAAGCCTTCGCGTCGCGGTTCGAGACCGTGCCGGCCGCGATCCGTGCCGTGAAGGATTCGATCGCCGCCGCGGTCGAGGCACCCAGCCGGGACCTGGCCCGCGAGGTGCTCGCCGAGGGATCCCCGCTCGCGGAAGCATTGGGCACGACCCTGCCGCTGGCGCAGGGCCCGATGACCAGGGTGAGCGATCACCCCCGGTTCGCCGCAGCGGTCGCCGACGGTGGCGCGTTGCCATTCATCGCCCTCGCCGTCAACTCGGGCGCCCGCTCGCGAGAGATCCTCGCCGCCACCAAGGATCTAGTGGGGGAGCGCCCCTGGGGCGTGGGCATCCTTGGTTTCGCCGACGCGCAGCTGCGCGAGGAGCAGCTCGACGCGGTTCTCGCCACGCGCCCGAGCCACGCCATCATCGCTGGCGGGCGCCCGGCCCAGGCTTCACGGCTCGAGGCTGAGGGCATCAGCACCTTCCTGCACGTTCCCTCGCCCGGCCTGCTGCGGCAGTTCCTCGGCGGCGGTGCCCGCAAGTTCATCTTCGAGGGAGCCGAGTGCGGCGGCCACGTCGGCCCCCGGCACAGCTTTCCGCTGTGGCAGGCCCAGATCGGCGAGCTCCAGCGTTTCCTCGGCGCTCATCCCGATGCCGCCACCCGCATCGAGGTGTTCTTCGCCGGCGGCATCCATGACTCCCGCTCCGCCGCGATGGTGACCGCGCTCGCCCGCCCGCTCTCCGAGGCCGGCGTGCGCGTCGGACTGCTCGCGGGCACCGCCTACCTGTTCACCGAGGAGGCCGTCGAGTCCGGCGCGATCGTCCCGGGATTCCAGCAGCACGTCGTGGAGGCCACCCGAACGGTGCTGCTCGAGACCGCCCCGGGCCACGCCACCCGCTGCGTCGATAGCCACTTCGCGGCCGAGTTCGCGCGCACCCGCCTCGAGATGCAGCAGCAGGGCGTGCCGGACCGCGAGCTGTGGGAGAAGCTCGAGCAGCTCAACATCGGTCGCCTGCGGGTCGCCAGCAAGGGCGTCGATCGCTCCGGCGGGCAGCTCGTCGAGGTGAGCGCGGAGCAGCAGCTCCACGACGGCATGTTCATGGCGGGGGACGTGGCGCTCCTGCGTGACTCCGTCACCACCATTGCCGCGCTGCACGAGTCCCTCACCGCCGGTGCCGCGGACTGGTACACCACGCGGGCAAGCGAGCTCGGCACCAGCGTCGAGGATGCGCCCGAGCCCGAGCCGCTCGATATCGCGATCGTCGGCATGGCCGCGATGTTCCCGCAGGCCCCCACGCTCTCGACGTTCTGGTCCAACATCCTCGCCGGCGTGGACTCGGTCACCGAGGTGCCCGTCTCGCGGTGGGATCCGGCGGTGTACTTCAACGCCGACGGCGGCGAGGGCAAGACCCCCTCGAAGTGGGGCGGGTTCCTGCCGCCCATCCCGTTCGACCCGCTGCGCTTCGGCATACCGCCCCGCTCCCTCGGCAGCATCGAGCCCACCCAGTTGCTCGCCCTCGAGGTCGCGGACCAGGCGCTGCGCGACGCGGGCTATGACACCCGCCCCTTCGACCGGCAGCGCACCGCCGTGATCTTCGGCGCCGAGGCCGGCAGTGACCTGTCCAATGCCGGTGTGCTGCGCAACGTGCTGCCCTCCTACATCGGGGACCTGCCGCCCGAGCTCGATGCGCAGCTGCCGCGCTTGACCGAGGACTCGTTCCCCGGCGTGCTCGCGAACGTGATCAGCGGGCGTATCGCCAACCGCCTCAACCTCGGTGGCGCCAACTACACGGTGGACGCGGCGTGCGCCTCCTCGCTCGCGGCGCTCGATGCGGCCTGCAAGGAGCTCGTCGCCGGCGGCGCGGACACTGTCCTGTGCGGTGGCGTGGACCTGCACAACGGCATCAATGACTATTTGATGTTCGCCTCGGTGCATGCCCTCTCCGCCACTGGGCGCTCCGCGACGTTCGACAGCTCCGCCGATGGCATCGCGCTCGGCGAGGGCGCGGGATGCGTCGTCCTCAAGCGACTCGCGGATGCCGAGCGCGACGGCGACCGTGTCTACGCCGTCATCAGGGGAGTGGGCAGCGCCAGCGATGGCCGCTCCCTCGGCCTGACCGCGCCCCGCCCCGAGGGGCAGCGCGCTGCGCTCGAGCGCGCTTACCGCAATGCCGGCGAGTCCCCGGGCACCGTCGGCCTCGTCGAGGCGCACGGCACCGGCACCGTCGTCGGCGATCGCACCGAGCTGACGACCCTGACGAACCTGTTCACCGATTCCGGCGTCGCGGCAGGCCAGGTAGCACTCGGCTCGGTCAAGTCCCAGATCGGCCACACCAAGTGCGCCGCCGGACTTGCCGGGCTCATCAAGGTCGCCCTTGCCATCCACACCGGCATCAAGCCGCCCACCCTGCATGTGCGCAACCCCAACCCAGCATGGCAGGAGGGCAGCAGCCCGTTCGTGTTCAATGCCGAGCCGCTGCCGTGGGAGAAGATCCCCTCCGAGCGCATCGCCGGTGTGAGCGCGTTCGGCTTCGGCGGCACCAACTTCCACGCCGTGCTGCGCGGCCACGCCCGCAACGTCGCCCCCGCCCACGCGTGCAACGACTGGCCCGTCGAGCTGTTCACCTTCCGCTCCACTAGCCAGGACAAGGCGCTCGACGAAGCGCGAGGACTGCTCGCCCGGATCGACGCCGCAAGCAGCGCGGACTGGACGATCCGCGATTGGGCCTTCGGGGCCGCGAAGAAGGCCGACGCCGCGGCCGTGCGCGGGGAGCCCACCTGGATCGCGTTCGTCGCCGCCGATACCGACGAGCTGCATCGCACCCTCACCGCCCTCGCCAGCGGCGAGCCCACCAAGGCCGTGCACGTGCGCACCGACGACTCGCCCACCACCGGCGGCAAGGTCGCGTTCCTGTTCCCCGGCCAGGGCAGCCAGCGGCCCCGCATGGGCGCCGGCCTGATGGTCGCGTTCCCCGAGCTCCAGCACCACCTGCACCGGGGCGAGCGCTACGCCCGCGCGCTCTACCCGCCCGCCGCGTTCACCAAGGAGACCGCGGACCGCCAGCGTGCCGCGGTCACTGACACCACCGTCGCGCAGCCCGCCCTCGGCATGGTGGAGATGGCGTTCCATGATGTGCTGCGCCGAGCGGGCATCACCCCCGACATGGTGGGCGGCCACAGCTACGGGGAGCTCGCGGCGCTCGCTGCCGCCGGGGTCATCGACCCGGACGCCCTGCTCGACCTCAGTGCCTCCCGCGCCACCGCCATCGCCGAGGCCGCCGACAAGCTCGCTGATCGCGGCGCCATGGCTGCGGTGTCGGCCACTGCCCAGGACGTTGCCGAGGCCCTGTCCGCGGCTGGGCTCGACGGTGACGTCGTGATAGCCAACGACAACGCTCCGAAGCAGAACGTCATCTCCGGGCCCACCGCGGCCATCGACGCCGCCGTGGACGCGCTCAAGGCGGCGGGGCTGTCGGTCACCCGGCTCAACGTCTCCTGCGCGTTCCACAGCCCCGTCGTCGCCGCGGCCAGCGCTACGTTCGCCGCGACTCTCGCCAGCACCCGCCTCTACGCGGCCGAGGTGCCGGTGTATGCCAACACCACCGCGGCCGTGCATGACGACGATGCGGATGCGGTGCGCCGCGGGCTCGCCGAGCAGATCAGCGCCCCCGTGCGGTTCCGCGAGCAGATCCAGGCCATGCACGACGACGGGGCGCGGATCTTCATCGAGGTCGGGCCCGGACGAGTGCTCACCAAGCTCACCGGTGCCATCCTCGGCGATCAGCCCCACGCGGCGATCCCGCTCGACGACGGGCAGAGCTCCGGGCTGCGCGGCCTCCTCGAAGGCTTCGCGCGGCTCGCCGTCGCCGGTGCCGATCTCCGCACCGAATGGCTGTTCGAGGGCCGTGGCGCCGTGGCGCCCGACCCCTCGGCAACAGTGAAGCGTCCCGGCTGGACCGTGGACGGGCACCTGGTGCGCACCGCTGATGGTTCCATCCCCGAGGGCGCGCTCGCCCCGGCAACCCCTGTGAGAATAGGTCCCATGACACACGCCTCGTCCGGAGCAGAAGCGCTCATCACCGAGTTCCTCCGCAACAGCCGCGAGATGGTCGCCGCGCAGCGCGATGTGCTGCTCGGCTACCTCGGGACAGAGGCTGCCCTGCCGCACAACGGCTACGGTCTTGCCGCGCCCGCCTATTCCGCTCCGGAGATCGCCCCGGCCCATCAGGCACCAGCCGCCGCCGCTCCGGCTCCGGCCCCCGTGGGGTCGTCCGCGTCCGCAGCGCCCGCGGCCCAGTCGGTGGCCCACACCGGAGAGAGCGTGCTCGCGAAGGTGTTCGACGTGATCGGGCGCCGCACCGGCTACCCCGTGGAGATGATCGAGCCGGACCTCGACCTCGAGGCTGATCTCAGCGTCGATTCGATCAAGCGTGCCGAGATCGCCGGGGAACTCGCCACCGAGCTCGGACTGACCGGCGGAGACGACAGCGAGCTCGAGGAAGTCTCCCGCGCCCGCACGGCCGCGGCCATCGCCGGGCTGCTCCTCGCCAAGCTCAACAGCGCTGCCGATACCGCAAGTCCCGGTGATGCCGAACCGGAGGCTGCCAGCTCCGTTCCTGCGAGCTCCGCACCGGCCAGCACCGTAGCCGCCAGCGCCGGCTCTGCCGAGGCGCCCGCTCCCGACGCCTCGGCCCTCGTGATCGCCCCGCAGCGTCTCCTCATGCGCCACGTCCCCCTCGCCCCGCTGCCCGCCGCGCCCAGCCTCGCCGGACAGCGCGTGCTCATCGTAGGCGCGGGCGCCCTCGCGGAGGCGCTGGCCACCCGGTTGCGCGCCCACGAGGCGACCGCCATCGTCGTGCCCGCCACCTTCGCGGAGATCCGCGACGTGCTCGCCACGCCCGCCGATGGAGTCTTCTACCTCGCGAGCACCGAGCGTGATGCCGCCCCCGCCCTTCCCGACGCGTTCCCGCTGCTGCGGGAGCTCATCGCCGCCTCGCCCCGGTGGATCCTCGCCGCAGGTCCCGGCGCAGGCCTGCGCGGGTTCTTCCGCACCGTCGCCCGCGAGTCCCCCGAGATGCACGCCACCGTCATCGAATCCACCGAGACGGATCCCGCGCTGCTCGCCACCGAGCTGATCACCGAGACCGCGGCCGGGCCCGGCCAGCCGGTCGTCCTGCTCGAGAACGGCGCCCGGTCAGGCCTCGCGCTGCAGCCCACCAGCCTGGGAGCTGTCGCCACCGCCGGAGCCGGGCCCAGCGGCGATGGCACCGCCGAGGCCACCGCGCTCGGGCTCGACCAGGACTCCGTGGTGCTGCTCGTCGGGGGAGCCCGCGGCATCACCGCCCGCTTCGCCACCACGCTCGCTGCCGCGAGCCGCTGCCACATCGAGCTCGTGGGCCGCACCCCGCTCGTCACCGAGCCCGACGATCCGCTGATCCAGGCGGCCACTACTGCGGCGGAGCTGCGCGCCGCCCTCATCGCCGCCGGGCAGCGCTCGCCCGCCGGGATCGAGTCCACGATCAACCAGATCCTCGCGGCCCGGGAGGTCCGCGGCACCGTGCAGCGGCTCCGCGATCTCGGCGCCACCGTCCGCTACCGCGCCACCGACATCCGTGACGCCGCGGCCGTCACCGATCTCGTCACGAGCATCCATGCCGAGCATGGCCGCATCGACGGCATCGTCTACGCGGCCGGGGTCATCGAGGACAAGCTCATCGCGGACCAGGCGCCCGAGTCGCTCGCGCGCGTGTTCACCACGAAGGTCGAGGGGGCCCGGCTGCTGATCACCGCCGCCGAGGAGCTCGCCAACGGCCCGCGGTTCCTCGTGTTCTTCGGCAGCATCGCCGCCGTGCTCGGCAACCGGGGCCAGGCCGACTACGCCGCCGCCAACGATGAGCTCGAGACGCTGGGCCGCAAGTGGACCGTCGCCGGCAAGCGCCGCGGGCTCACCGTGCACTGGGGCCCGTGGGCGCCGACGGGGGAGAACAACGGCATGGTCACCCCGGAACTGATGCGCACCTACGCCAAGCGCGGCGTCGCCCTGATCGACCCCGAGGAAGGCACCACCAGCCTGCTCCGCGAGCTAGCCTGGGGCGACGAGAACGAGCCGTCGGTCGTCTACACCGCCTCCGAGTGGTGACCGCCGCGGTGCCCCATCGCGAGACCTCCCACCAGCCGGTGGCCATCGTCGGCATGGGCGCGCTCTTTCCTGGCGCGGGCAATCTCGCCGAGTACTGGAACAACCTCGTGCGCGGCGTGGACAGCGTCACCGATGTGCCCGCGGACCGGTGGGACGATACGTTCTACGACCCGGGCGCGCGCGATCATCCCCGGGCCGACGCCTTCTATTGCCGGCGCGGCGGGTTCGTCGAGGCCGACATCGACCCGGCCCGCTTCGGGATCATGCCCAACAGCGTCGACGACATCGAGCCCGACCAGCTCATCGCCCTGCGCGTGGCCGCCGACGCCATCGACGACGCCGGCGGCGCGGGCGCGCTGCCCACCGATCGGTCACGCATCGGCGTGGTCCTCGGGCGCGGCGGCTACCTCACGCCCGGCCTGGTGCGCCTCGACCAGCAGGTCCGCACCGCCCACCAGCTCGTTCGCACCCTTGGCGAGATCATGCCTGATCTGACGGGCGATCAGCTCGAGCAGGTCAAGGAAGCCTTCCAGGCGCAGTTGCGCCCGCCCACCTCGGACGCGGCGATCGGCCTCGTGCCCAACCTCTCCGCCTCCCGCATCGCCAACCGCCTCGACCTGCGCGGCCCCGCATACACCGTCGACGCCGCATGCGCCTCGTCCCTCGTCGCGGTCGATCAGGCCATCGCCGAGCTCGCTAGCGGTCGCTGCGACATGATGCTCGCCGGTGGGGTGCACCACTGCCACGACGTCACCTTGTGGAGCGTGTTCAGCCAGCTCGGCGCGCTCTCCCCGGCACAACAGATCCGGCCTTTCGACGCTCGCGCCGATGGCGTCCTCATCGGGGAGGGAACCGGCATCATCGCGCTCAAGCGGCTCGCCGATGCCGAGCGCGACGGCGACCGGGTCTACGCCGTCATCGCGGGAACCGGCGTGGCCAGCGACGGGCGCACCGCGAGCCTGTTCAACCCCGACCCCTCCGGGCAGGTCACCGCCGTGCAGCGCGCCTGGGAGGCCGCAGCGCTCGACCCCACCGCGCCCGGGGCGATCGGCCTGCTCGAGGCCCACGGCACCGGCACCGTCGCCGGGGACACCGCCGAGCTGAGCACCCTCGCCGAGGTCTTCGGCCCCCACGCCGACAGCGAGCACCAACCTGTCCTCGGCACCGTGAAGTCGATGATCGGCCACGCCATGCCTGCCGCCGGTGCGGCCGGCATCATCAAGGCAGCGCTGGCCCTGCACCACCGCACCCTCCTGCCGACGCTGCACTGCGAGCAGCCCCACCCGATGCTCGCGGGATCCCGCTTCGCGCCCATCGCCGAGGCCCGGCCGTGGCAGCAGCACGCTTCGGGCCAGGCACGCCGCGCCGGGGTCAACGCCTTCGGCTTCGGCGGCATCAACGCCCACATCATCCTTGAGGAAGCGCCCGTCCGCGCCACCACGATCACCGTGCGCGAGCCGCGCCGCATCCTGCGCATCGCGGCACCCACCGCCGCCGATCTCGCCGCTGCCCTCGACGTGCCCGATGCCGACCTGCTCGCGACCCCCGCCACAGGGTCCGGGCCCGCCCGCATCGCCATCGACGAGCCCACCCCCAAGCGCCTCGGGCTGGCCCGCAAGGCCGTCGCGCGAGGAGTCCCGTGGCGCGGCCGCTCCAGCATGTGGTTCACCCCCGCGCCCCTGCTCGGGCCTGGGGGCGGCAAGGTCGCCATGGTGTTCCCCGGCCTCGAGGCCGACTTCGCCCCCGACGTCACCGAGGTCGCCCGCGAGCTCGGCATGCAGCTCGGCGGGAACTCGATGAGCACCGAGCAGATCGGCGCGCACGGCGCCGCGGTGTTCCAGCTCGGCCGGGTGCTGCACCGCGCGCTCGCCGAGCGCGGAGTCACCGCCGGAGCGCTCGCCGGGCACAGCGTGGGCGAATGGTCCGCCATGACTCAGGGCGGCATGTTCGACAAGGCCGAGATCGACACATTCCTCGACCGGTTCGACCCCGCCTCGATCACCGTCCCTGGCGTCGAGTTCGCCGTCATCGGCACCACCGCCGCCCGCGTGCGCGAGGCACTGCGCGACTGCCCTCGAGTGGTGCTCTCGCACGACAACGCCCCCAACCAGTCCATGGTGTGCGGCCCGGGCAAGGCCGTCACCGCGCTCGTCGAGCAGTTCCGCGCCGAGGGCATCATCAGCCAGGTCCTGCCGTTCCAGTCCGGCTTCCACACCCCGATGCTGATCCCGTTCCTCGAACCGATCATCCGCGATCTCGACGCGCTGACCATCCGCGCCGCCACCGTGCCGGTGTGGTCCGCCAACACCACCGAGCCGTTTCCCGCCGCCCCGATCGAGATCCGGGCGATCTACCTGCGCCACCTCGTGGAGACCGTCCGCTTCCGCGAGCTCATCACCCGCATGCATGACGCCGGCAACAGCGTGTTCATCCAGATGGGCACCGGGCAGGTCAGCGCGCTCATCGGCGACATCCTCCAGGACCGCGAGCACCTCGCCATCCCCGCGCACACCGCGAAGGCCAGTGCCGCGGATCAGCTCGACCGGGTGCTCGCCGCGCTGTGGGTCGAGGGCCACCGCACCGGGGCAGAAGCACCGGTCGCGCGGCAAGGCCGCCGCATGGCCATCGCCATGGGCGGCCCCCTGGTGAGCATCCCCATGGCACAACGCTCTGGCCTCGCTCTCCATCGCCGCCAGCCCCTGGCCGGTGCTATCGACACCAGTCCTCCCGCAGCGCCTGCCGCCAGCGCGTGGGGAGCGGAGTTCTCCGCGCTCATCGCCGACACCCAGCGCGTCGCCCAGGAGCTCATGACGGCCGCTTCCGCTCCTCGTGCCGCGCGGCCAGCCGCGCCCCGCCCGCAGCCGCCGATGCCGCAGCCACCTGAGCAGCAACCACCGGCGCAGCAACCACCCCGGCCTTCGCGGACGACGCTCGAGGTGTCCCTGGACGCGATGCCGTACCTGATCGATCACAGCTTCTTCAAGATGCCCGAGGGCTGGCCCATCGACGAGGACCGCTGGCCCGTCGTGCCCGCCACCACGCTGGTGCATCACATGATGGAGCACGCCAGCAGCAGCGCCCCCGGGCGCGTGCCCGTGGCCCTGGCCGACGTGCGCTTCCAGAAATGGCTGCCCGTCATCCCGTCCGCCACGGTGCCCATCATCGTCGAGCCGGAGAACAGCACGACGGTCACCGTGACGCTCCAGGGCCATGCCCGTGCCCGCATCGCGCTCGATGGCCAGTACCCGGCGCAGCCCGCGAAGTGGCACATCGACCCCAGCACCGAGCAGCCTCCCACCGACGAGGCCCCCGAGCTCTACACCCGCCGCTGGATGTTCCACGGCCCCCAGTGCCAGGGTGTCACGGAGCTGACCGCCATCGGGGACCGGCACGTCCGCGGGCTCCTGCGCGCCCCCGCCGCGCCCGGGGCGCTGCTCGACAACGCCGGGCAGCTCCTCGGCTACTGGGTGCAGACCACCATGACCGATCGCTCCACCGTCTTCCCCGTCGGCATGGACCGCATCGAGTTCCACGGCCACCATCCGGCCCCCGGCAGCATCGTCGAATGCACCATCCTCATCCGCGAGGTCACCCACCAGTTCATCACCGCCGACATCCAGATGATCGCCGATGGCGCGGTGTGGGCGCAGATCACCGGGTGGCAGGATCGCCGCTTCGACTCCAACCCCGCCATCCGCGCGACCGACTGCGAGCCCGAGCACAACACCCTCGCCACGTTGCATCAGGAGGGGTGGGCCGAGGTCGCCGAGATGTGGCCGGATCTCGCCACCCGCGAGCTCGTGGTGCGCAAGATGCTGGGTGCCCCCGAGCGCGACCAGTACGAGGCCGTCCCGCCCCGCCGCAAGCGGCAATGGCTGCTCGGGCGCATCGCCGCCAAGGACGCCATCCGGCAACTGCTCTGGCGCACCGCCGCGGCCGGGATCTTCCCGCAGGAGATCGAGATCGGCAACGAGCCGGGCGGCGCACCGTTCGCGACTGGCACTCACGGCCGCTCGCTGCCGCCACTCACCCTCTCGATCGCGCACTGCGCCGAGCTGGGCGTGGCCATCGCCGCGAGCAGCCCGTGCGGCGTCGATGTCGAGGAAGTGCTCGAGCGGGACACCACCACCGAGAACGCGGCGCTCACCGAGCACGAGCGCGGCCTGCTCGACACGCTTGCTAGCAGCGCTGATCGGGCGCTGTGGTTCACCCGCTTCTGGACCGCCAAGGAAGCAGTGGCCAAGATGGCACGCACGGGCCTCGACGGCGCGCCCAAGCAGTTCGAGGTCATCACCGCCAGCCCGGACAGTCTCATCGTGCGCCACCTCGGCATCGACCACCCGGTGCGCACGACGGTCACCCGCAACCCGCTACCCTTGCCGCCACGCACCTATGTGGTGGCCTGGACCGATCAATCCGGTACCAGCCACACCGACGAGGGGACACAGAACCCATGAGCAACACCCCAGCCACCGGCGCCGTGAGCGAGGACGAGGTATTCGACGCGATCGTGGGCATGCTGGCCGAGATGCTCGAGCTGTTCGACGTCGACCCCAGCGACGTCACCCGCGACACGGAGTTCCACGACGATCTCGAGATGGAGAGCATCGACCTCGTGGCCCTGTCCGGGCTGCTCCGCGAGCGCTGGGGCGACCGCGTCAACTTCGCGCAATTCATCGCCGGGATGGAGCTCGAGCAGATCATGCACGTCACCGTCGGGCAGCTCGTGGATTTTGTCGTCGAGAGCCTCAGAAGCACAGAGGCACACGCACCAGGGGAGCAGCCAGCGGGGGAGCAGGCGTGAACAAGGTCACCGTCGGCGACATCGACATCCACGTCCAGCGCATGGGGCCCACCGACACGGGCGTCACCGTGGTCCTGCTGCACGGTCTGCTCTACGACAGCCTCGCGAGCTACTACTTCACCGTCGGCCCCGCGCTGGCCGAGCTCGGGGTCGACGTCGTGATGTATGACCTGCGTGGCCACGGGCGCACCACCCGGCCGACCACCGGATACCAGCTCGAGCGCTTCGTCGACGACCTCGATGGGCTGCTCGACGCGCTCGGCATCACCTGGCCCGTGCACCTCGTTGGCAACTCGTTCGGCGGCACCATCGCCTTCGGGTTCGCCGCCGCCCACCCCGAGCGCACCGCCAGCATCCTCTTCATGGAGGCCGAGCCACCCGTGCAGCAATGGGCCACCCACATCAACGAGGGCCTCAACGACGCGGTGCAGCGACTCAGCGCCGACGGCGCGTTCGAGCACATCGCGACCAACTATGGCTCGCACCCCGCGCGGCTCTCGAAGGCCGCCTACAAGATCCTCCAGACGACCAGCATCGTCGAGGATATCCCCGCCAGCCAGCTCATCAACGAGGACCTGACTGACATCACCTGCCCGGTGCTCGGGGTGTTCGGCACCCAGACCGGGCTGTCCTACCAGGTAGAGCTGCTGCGCGGGCAGCTCGCCGCGTTCGAGGCCCGCATCCTCGACGGGATGGGACACTCCGTGCTCGTCGAGAAGCCCGCCCTCACCCGCACCCTCGTCGCCGACTGGCTGTTCGGCGGCCACCAGGCCACGCTCGGCGGGGCGCACCAGATCGGCGCCTGATCGTGAGCCGCTACTTGTTCGTCGTCCCCCCGCTCGTCGGCCACATCAATCCCACTCTCGCGGTCGGCGCCGAGCTCGCGAGGCAGGGTCATGACATCGCCTGGGCCGGGGATGCCCGCTTCATCCATGCGCTCGGCGGCAGCGGCCTGGACATCTACGATTGCGTGACGATGTCGCTGGAGGACCGCGGTGACCTCGTTGGCCCGGCGGCGCTGAAGTTCCTGTGGGAGCACTTCTTCATCCCGCTCGCCCGCGCCATGGCGCCCGACGTCACCGCTGCCATCGAGCACTTCCGCCCCGACGTCATCATCGCTGACCAGCAAGCCCTGGCCGGTTCGCTCGTCGCCGACCGCGAGGGCATCACCTGGATCCCCTCGGCCACCACCTCCACCGAGCTCACCGACCCGCTCGGCTCGATGCCCAAGGTCAAGGACTGGGTCCTCGGCCTGCTCGACGAGCTCCGTGACGAGATCGGCGCCCCCGCCACCGGCCACGACCCGCGCTTCTCGCCGCACGGCATCCTCGCGTTCACCGCTCCCGAGCTCTCGGGCACGCCTGCCATCGCCGCCGAGCGATGCTGGATGGTCGGGCCCGCCCTCGCCGATGATGGGGCTAGCGCGGCGCGCAGCGATTTCCCCTGGGACTTCCTCGACAACGACCAGCGCAACATCCTCGTCAGCATGGGCACCGTCAACGGGGCGACCGGGGCGGCTTTCCTGCGCAAGGCCGCCGCAGCGATCGGCGCGCGCCCGGATCGGTACCGCGCGGTTCTCGTCGACCCGGACGGGGTGATCGAGGACCCGCCCAGCAACATCCTCATAAGGAAGTTCGTGCCCCAGCGGGCTTTGCTGCCCGCGATGGATGCGGTGATCTGCCACGCCGGGCACAACACGGTTTGCGAATCCCTATGGAACGGCCTTCCGCTAGTGACCGCTCCGGTTCGTGATGATCAGCCAGTCGTCGCCCAGCAGGTCGCCGATGCCGGGGCTGGGGTGCGGCTGCGATTCCGCCGCGCGACCGAGCAGCACATCGCCGAGGCGCTCGAGGCCGTGCTCGACCCCGCCACCGGCCACCAGGCTGCTGCCGCCCGCATCGGGAAGTCGTTCCGCGAGGCCGGGGGAGCGGGGCGCGCCGCGGACATCCTCGCCGGGCTCGGGTAGGGGCTCCTCAGCTGCGCGAGTGTGCGAAATGCGACAGCTCTAGTGCCTAGAACTGTCGTTTCGTGCACACTCGCGAGCTCGTTGGAGCGGGCGGGGAACTACTGCAAGGAGGCCTCGACCGTTGGCCAGGCAGTGCGCAGCGCATCCTGCCAGTACGGCCACGAGTGGGTTCCCGTGGGACGCAGGTCCAGCATCGCCGGGATGCCCGCGCCCGCGAGCCGGGCCGCGAAGTCGACCGTGCACAGCGAGGCGCCCGCCTCGATCGGCCCGCCCACCAGGATCGTTGACTGGACAGACTCATCGAAACCCTGCTCATGCACGCCCGGCAACCCGCCGCCAGCGTAGAGGTAGATATCGGTACCACGCAGCCCGTCGAGATTCATCGACGGATCATGCGCGAACCAGTCCGGATCATCCCGCTCGCCCCACATGTTCGTCGCGTTCCCGCCACGAGAGGCGATGCCCGCCCGAACCGAACCCTGGTACGGCGCCTGCGCCACCAAGGGGCACGCGCTGATCGCCACGATGCCCTGGTACTGGCCGGGATGCCGGGACGCGAGAGTCAGCGCCGCCTGACCGCCCATCGAGATGCCGCCGATCGCATCGCGACCATTGCCGTGGAAGGAGCCGTCGATCAACGGCGGCAGCTCCTCGGTCAGGAACGTCTCCCACATGTTCACGCCGAGCTCGGGATCAGGCCGCTGCCAGTCCGTGTAGTAGGACGCTTCGCCTCCCGCGGGCAGAACGACATTGACGTCCTTCGAGGCAGCAAAATCGACGATGTCGGTCTTGGTGATCCAATCGCTGCGCACCTCGCTCGCCTCGTTGCCGTCGAGGAGATAGAAGCTGGGGCGTGGCGACGAATGCGCCGGGTGCAGGACATGCACCCGGATCGTCCGCCCCATCGCGGGGGAATCGACCAGGATGTCCGACCACGTCGGCGAGACTTGCTCCACCGCCACGATCGAGGCCGGGGAACCCGGAGCAACCTGTTGGGGAACTGCGTGCGCGGCAGGCACGAGCGCCACCGGGAGCACGAGCGCCGGGGCCAGGACCGCGGGGGCCAGCGCTGCGAGCGCCAGGCGCAGCGCGCGCGGGACGCGGACGCGAGGTACCCGCGGGATCGTCAGGTCAGCATTCACAAAAACCTCGCTCACACGCCCCGGATGCATAGCTGTGACCTGCCATACTTTACATGGCCCCATGTGGTCCACAACCTGCGCGTACGATAATCGCGCGCTCCGGCGCGCAGGTTCCGCTCCGGCGCGCAGGTTCTTTGCACGATGTCGTGAACTAGGGCTCCAGTGCTCGCGCCGCCGTGTGCTTGGATGGACCGGAGCCAGCCGAAGGGAGCCAGAATGGAACGGATCGACGGCATCGGGGCACTGTTCTATTACCTGTTCGGCGAGTCGTTCCGTCGCGCCGTCGTTGCCATGTACGCCTTCGATGCCCGCGCCGCCGCGACCGCCCCCGCCACGCGCGACGAGCTCGCGGAGCACGTCATGAACCGCATCGGCGACGAGCCGCTGCTGCATCAGCGGCTCGCGCCCACACCGCTCAAGCTCGACAATCCCGCCTGGGTCGCTGACACGATTAAGCCCGGCAGGGACCGTGTCACGTCGCGGACCGTGCAGGGCGCGGGCACCTGGGCCGACACCATCGCCACCCTCGAAGCCATCGCCGCCGAGCCCGATGCCGGCGAGGTCCCGCTCGAGGTGATCCTGCTCGAGGGTGTCAACGCCATGCCCGAGCTACCGCAGGGCTCCATCGTGATCGTGCTGCGCACCGACCATGCGGCGATGGACGGCACCGCCCGAGCCGCGATCGAGCGCAAGCTCTTCTCCTCCCAGCCGCAGGACTGGCGCGCCCAGGAGCCGGTGGCGCAATACCGGGCGCGCCGCTCCCTGCTGCCGCAGCCCATTCTCCTGAGCGCGCTCGCCGGGCTGGTGCCTCGGCTGGCCACCACCGTCCAGCTCGTCCGCCAGGCCAACCGCATCGTCGACCCCGCAGCAGGGCTGGAGGCGGAAGCGGGCGCCACCGAGCCCAGTGCCCCCGTGGAGCCCAGTGCCCCCGTGGAGCCGCGGCCCGAGCAGGCGCCTGTGCGCACGTCCATCGACACCGATCCCGACGAGCCACAGCGAGTCCACGAGTTCCTGACCGTGCCGCTCGCCACCGTGGCCGCGGCCCGCCGCGCGGTGGCCGGAGCGACCGTCAACGATGTCGTCGTCGCCGCCGTCACCACTGCCCTGCGCGCCTACCTCGTGGAGAACGGCGAGCTTCCCGACGAGCCGCTGCAATGCTTCATCCCTATCGCCGTGCCTGCCGCCGCCGGACGCACCGCAGGCAACAACATCACCCGCGGCACGATCCCCCTGTGGACCACCGCCAGCGACCCCATCGAATGCCTCCGGCTCACCCACCGCACGACGAGCGAGGTCAAGAACAACGTCGGCACGGGTCGCCAGTTCCTGCTCGAGCAGGCCGCGCTCACCATGTTCGCGCCGCTTGCCGCGCGCCAGCACCGCAAGGACACCAAGGAGGGTCGTTCCGCGAACGTCGCGATCACCAATACGTTCCGCGGCAAGCACCCCCTCTACCTCGGCGATGCGCCCGCCGTGCGCACCCAGATCGTGTCCCGCCTCAACCGCGGAGCGCCGCTCACCCACCAGGTGACCAACCTCAACGACGAGCTCATGGTGTCGATCTCCGCTGGCGCGAGCTCGCTGCCCGACCCGCGCCGCTACCGCCAGCTCCTCCACGATGCGTTCACCGAGCTCGCGAAGAGCCGCGAAGCCCCGTCCGATGACGCCGGAACGGTAACCGTGAGCTAGGAATGGTGGGACCGCCTACCCTGGGCCCGTGGAAGCTCGCCCCGTGGAACACCTCTGGTACGTCGCCTACGGCTCGAACCTTGTCGCTGATCGGTTCGCCGCCTACCTCAACGGCTCGAGCGCGACCAGCATCTACGGGCCCCACCGGCCAGCGCCCACGACCGTTCCGCCGCTCGATACCCGGTGCCTCTGGCTCGACCACGCCCTCTACTTCGCTGGCCACTCGCAGCGCTGGACGGGGGCCGTGGCTTTCGTTGATCCCGCGCCGGCACCGAGGGGGCAGGGCAGCTGCGGGCGCGGCTACCTCATCCAGCTCGACCATTTCACCCACGTCGCGGCGGAGGAGAACGGGGCGACCGGCTGCTCCTGGACGCCGGACTGGGCCATCATCATCATGCGCGTTGGCGACTGCGCGGCCTTGCCCGTCCACTCCCACGGCGAGCCCTGGCGCGGCAAGTACAACGTCGCCCTCCGGCTGCCCGACATCGACGGCACCCCTGCCCTCACCCTCACCACAGCGCGCGACCTCGGCGTGGGGCAGCCCAGCACCGCCTACCTGCAGCTGATCGAGAACGGCGTCCGCGATAGCAGGCTGTTCGCTGATGAGGAGATCGCGGCGTACCTCGACGGGGCGCTGCGACGCTCGCGGTGAGCGCAACCGCTGGCCTCGCCGCGACGACCCCTCGTTCATCCTCGTCGCGGCAAGAGCACCGGCATGCACCGCGCTTTTCGGCGGTGTCGACAGATATGGACGCACCGCGCGCGCACCAGGTTCCACATGGGGCTGTGATGTGGACCACTGCTCGACCGCGAACTGGTGTTAACTGGACCGAGGACGGAGAACCCAGCCCGGGTCCCGCTCACGCCCGAGCAAGGAGAACCCATGACCGTTGTGCTCATCACTGGCTGCTCGAGCGGGATCGGGGCAGCCACCGCCGCTGACCTGGCCGCCCATGGCCACACCGTCTATGCCACAGCGAGGCGGCCGGAAACCCTGCGCGACCTCGCCAGCAAGGGGTGCCGCACCCTGGCGCTCGATGTCACCGACGAGCAATCCATGGCCGCCGCGGTCGCCAAGGTCGAGAGCGACGAGGGCTCGGTCGAAGTACTGGTGAACAACGCTGGCTACTCGCAATCGGGCGCCGTCGAGACCATACCGCTCGACAACATCCGCAAGCAGTTCGAGACGAACGTCTTCGGCCTCATCCGGATGAGCCAGCTCGTCCTGCCCGGGATGCGCGAAGCTGGCCGGGGGCGGATTATCAACATCGGCTCCATGGGCGGCAAGCTGACCTTCCCCGGCGGCGGCATCTATCACGCGACGAAGCACGCGGTCGAGGCGATCTCCGATGCGATGAGGTTCGAGGTCCAAGGATTCGGTGTCCAGGTCGTCCTGATCGAGCCCGGACTGATCACCACAGAGTTCGCGGGCACCGCGGTCGGCTCGGTGCAGGGCCTCGAGGACGGGCCATACGGTGACTTCAACGCGCGCGTCGGCGAGGCGACTGCTGAGGTCTACGCGAGCCGAGTCGGCAAGCTCGCCGGGGGCGGGCCAGATTCCGTGGCCAAGGTCATCCGCAAGGCGATCGAGCGAAAGCGCCCCAGGGCCCGCTACACCGTCACTCCCAGCGCCAGCCTGGCCATCCTGCAGCGGCGGATCACCCCGGACAAGCTCTGGGACCTCGCGATGCGCGCCCAGTTCCCGGTCCCCGGCACGAAATGATCACCAGGGGTGGGCACGCGCCCGGGGTTCCGGTAGAAAGGCACCACAGCGGCCGCCCCGTCACCTGCTCGACAGCCAACCCGAGAAGGACTCATCGATGACCCACCCGGACCATGACCTCGTGGTGTTTGGCGCCACCAGCTTCGTCGGCACGATCATGACCCAGTACCTCGCCAACCACTTCGCCAGCCAGCCCGAGCCGGTCCGGTGGGCCATTGCTGGCCGGTCGCGAGCAAAGCTCGAGGCCGTCAGGCGGTCGCTCGGCGCAGCAGGCGAGTCCGTGCCCATCATCCTCGCCGACGCCACGAACGAGGACGAGCTGCGCGCGCTCTGCGCCCAGGCGCGGGTCGTGGTCTCGACCGTGGGACCGTACGCCCTCTACGGCGAGCCACTGCTCAAGGCATGCGCGGAAACAGGCACCGACTATGGCGACCTCACCGGCGAGACGCAATGGATCAAGCGGATGATCGACAAGCACGAGCCCACGGCTCAACGGACCGGCGCGCGCCTCGTCCACTGCTGCGGCTTCGACTCAGTGCCCTCCGACATGGGCGTCTATTTCCTGCAGCAACAGGCGCTCGAGCGATGGGGCGCTCCCGCCACGCACGTCACGATGCGGGTCAAGGCGCTCAAGGGCGGCGCATCCGGCGGGACCATCGCTAGCATGATCAACATCGTCGAGGAAGCGGCCGCCGATCCCGCATTGCGCAAGGCACTGACCAACCCCTACTACCTGTGCCCGCCGGAGCATGGCTTCACCGCGCGGCAGCACTGGGTCAAGTCCGCCGAGTTCGACCCCGCCTTCGACGCCTGGGCTGCACCCTTCGTCATGGCAGCGGTCAACGAGCGCGTCGTGCACCGCTCCAACGCGCTATCCGGCAAGGCCTACGGCCACCAGTTCACCTACAACGAGGGCATGCTGACCGGAACCGGCATCCGAGGCCGTGCCGCTGCGCTCGCGCTCGTGGCCGGGCTCGGCGCATTCATGGCCAGCGCCGCCATCAAGCCCACGCGAAGCCTCCTGCAGCGGTACGTGCTGCCCAAGCCCGGCGAGGGACCCAGCCCCGAGGCGCAGGCAGCCGGACGCTACGACATCCGCTTCATCGGCCGCAATGACAACGGCGAGATGCTGCGGGTCACCGTCACCGGCGAGGGCGACCCCGGCTACGGATCCAGCAGCAAGATACTCGGCCAGGCCGCCACCAGCCTCGCCCTCGACCACGCCAAGGACGGCGCCAAGACCGGACGGCCAGGCGGCTCCTGGACACCCGCCACCATGTTCGACGAACGATTCATCGAACGCCTCACCCGCCACGCCGGCATGCGGTTCGAGGTGACGGGTTGAACGAGCGGGCGCGGCTGCCCCCAGGCAGTGAATCGGCTGCCGAGCCCGTTTCCCGAGCTTCGTAGCCAACCACCGGGGAACGGCGCGACCCGCGTGGGCCTTTCGGCTCCGGCACACGAGAACAAGGACCCTGTCCGAGTCCGAGCCGCACCACCATGATGAGGTCATGGGAAGTTCTCAGGACAGCGGACTGCAATGGCCGATCTCCGTGCGGCTCGACACGATCGCCGCCATGCTGAATTTCGAGATCCACAATCATCCGGTCTACCAGGGCATCGAGGTCCAGTACTTCGACGACGCCGAGCACGGCACCGGGATCCTCGTGCTGATGAGCCGGCGCGAGAACGGCAAGGTCGACGTGTATCACCAAGCCGGACTAAGCATCGATCGCATGGCATATGGCATCGGTGCGGGACTCGGTGAATGGAGGACCACCAAGATCGAACCAGCCGTGCTCGACGTAACCGACACGGGGGTTCGCGCGCGCATCGCGCTACGAGACACGACAGGGCGATCGATCGAGATCTCGGTCGACGACCGGGGTGGCAAGCCGCAGCGCTCGGCAGAGTTCCTGGCTCCGGTCGGAGCTGCCATCGAGCAACCAACGGCATTGATGCTCGTCTGGATGCGCCGGTTCAATCTTGTCCGCCGTACCAGCATTGACCCAGTGGTGCGCATAGACGGCGTCCCCGTGACGCTGGGCCGGCTGCCCGGAGCTTGGCTGCACCGCCGTCACTTGATCAAGTATGCGTCGGGCCTGTGGGTAGTCAACGTCAATCCCCCGGACAGCGACGGACGGCGTGAAGCGGGACGACCCGAAGCCGCGCACGCGCGCCTGCACTTCTCGGCCGAGCCACCCGCCCCAGGAACGCTCTCGCACGGGGACGAACGCAAAGGGAAGTGGTCCCTCTCCATCGGTGAGCACGCCGACGTCATATCGGGCGAATGGGTCTGCACCGGTGGCGAGGTTGCGACACTCACCCTCACTGTGACGCGTGGGTGGCGGCCGCGAGGACTCCCGCCGTTGATGCGTGTAGTGACCACCGTGCTGCCCGTCTTCCGGCGCTGGCCGACAACATATCTCTGGGAAGCGCGCGTTGACCTCCGCGGCACACCGGAAGTAGCCGCGGAATGGCGGCGGACCAAGCGCGCCGGCGAGAGCCTCTACACCCGGGTCACCAGCTCGCGCTGACCCGCAGTCCGGCGCCGGTTCGCCTGCTGCTTGCGGAATCTGCTGGTCAATGTCATCAACGACGGCGCGTGTCGCGGCGTGTCACGCGACATTGACTAGCAAATGTCCAGGTGCCTTCCTTCGCTGTGCTCACCAGCCGGGGGTTGGCGGCGCGATGGGTGGGTTTGGTCCTGGCGGGGGCCGGTGCTCGGGGTCGCGCGAGGAGTACTGGGGCCAGTAAGGGCGGTCGGGGTCGCGGTCGCGGGTGTTGTACCAGGTGGTGCAGTGGTCGAAGTCGCCTGATTGGAAGAGGTCGATGGCGCGCCAGCCGTCGAAGGCGTTCCAGGTGGGGGCGCGCCGGCCGGTGGGTGCTGGTGGAGGTGCCGGCGGGTCGGTGGTGTCGCGGGCGAGGGTGAGCTTCCTGGTGGTGACGCGGGTTATCGATGACCGCAACCAGCGGAAACTACGGCCCTCATCGGCAGATGTCGCGAGATAGCTGTCGTCGACGCAGTACTCGGCAGAGAGCTCGTTGCCGTTCCATTCGAGCTTGTAGATGTGGTAGTCGGTGGTGCCGGCCCAGCGACGCTGTTCAACACCACTGTGAAGCGTGCGCAGTCGGTCGACCGGGCGCAATTGGTCGTTGAAGTCGCGCCAGAACTCGTCGAGGCCTGGGTAGGAAAGCTGCTCGCCGACGAAACCGGCCACTGCAATGGCCTCATCGGTGGCGCGGACGATGGTGGCCTCGGGGGAGAGCAGGTCGATACCGTCGGCTGCGGTCCAGGCAAAGGTGACATCGCCGACCTCGTCGATGGGGAAGGCGTAATCATCGGTTGCTACGGACGTCGAAGTGGCCGGGTCGCTGGGGCCGGTGGTGGTGCAGCCGGCGAGCAGGAGGGCGGGCGCCAGCGCGAAGGCGGCTATGCGTCGTCGGAACGTTGTCATGATTGGTCCCAATCTCCTCGGGCGAGGCGAGTGTAGTGCTCGTTGCTCACGGGCTTCGCGTCGGCGCGGATGGTCGCGTCCTCGGTCCCGTACTCGTAGCGGTTCAGGACGTGTCCAAGCCCATGCTGGTGGAGCGCCTCGGCGAGGTCGCTGCGAAGCTGCTGAGGCTGACTGGGATGCTCCGCTTGCGCAACAACCTCCCCCACGGTCGCGGGCCGTGGTTCGCCCGTGTGGTCGATCAACGCCTCGGGGTACTGGTCGAGGGGCAGTCCGGAGGCGATGGCGATGGCCTGCAACTGCTGCAAAGTGACGGCGCGGTCCTCCGCTCCAAAGTCAGCGTTGCGGCTGAACGTCTCGTAGTCGACCAATCCGTCGGGGGTGGTGTAGTCGCCGAACACGGCGGTGAGCAATCCCGCGACGGGCGCGCCGACCGTGGGGAGCGCGCCGACGGTGCCCGCGATAACACTGGTCGTGCCCTGGCGGGTGGCCTTGGCGTGGTCGTCGACTTCGCGAGCGTAGGCCTCGCGGTGCCCCTGTT
Organism: Lolliginicoccus lacisalsi; assembly: GCF_014841105.1. Lineage (GTDB taxonomy): Bacteria > Actinomycetota > Actinomycetes > Mycobacteriales > Mycobacteriaceae > Lolliginicoccus > Lolliginicoccus lacisalsi. The sequence goes on along the minus strand of NZ_JACYWE010000001.1, from coordinate 259,374 downwards.
CGGCGGTGAGCGCGGATTCGAGGTACGTCGACAGCCGTCCATTGGCGGAGCCGAGGACTTGCGCTTCCGCGCCGCCGAGGTGGGGCACGGAGCTCGCGTTCATCACTTGCTGGATGTCGACATTCGCGGCGAGTGCTTCCGCGGCTTTCCCGTCGGTACTGATCAGCGTCATGAAGCGAACGCTGTCGCCCGGGGCGATGTATTGGATCTCGTCGAGACCGGACAGGCTGTGGTGCATCCCGCCGAGCGCGTTCATGTAGGGCGCGGAGGATGCGACGAGCTGCTGGGCGAGAGCGGGGTTCTGCTGGCCGAGGGAGCCGCGGCTGGTGCTCATCAGCTCCTGGAAGTTGTTGCCTCCGCTGCCGGTGGCGGTTGTGGTGGTGATCTCGATGAGGTCGGTGAAGCCGTGTTGCCCGCGCGTGCGGATGCCGGGATCGTCGCTGAGGGCGTCGGTGCCGATCCATTCGAGCATGGCTGTGATGGGCTGCGGATCCTCCCAGTGGCGCGTCATGAGGGGGATGACCGTGGCGTCGCGGTCGTAGCCCTCGATGGCGTGGCCGTCGCTGGTCGTTCCGGCGAGCAGCGCGGCCGACGCGTCGGGGTTGCGCGTAGCGACACCGAGGAGGTCCTCGAGCGCGGTGCTGTAGTGCTCGTCGCGCTCGCTGGCGAAGTAGGTGTCGAGGCCGAGCCCGGTCATGCTGGGCGAGGATCGGTGATCCCGTGCTTCCCTGGCTTCGAGTTCAAGGTTGGCTGCCTGGCGCCCAAGCTCGATGCCGAGAAGCTCGCCCGGTGGCAGGGAAGGATCGGAGCTGGCAAGGAGCGACGCGAAATCCGCCATCTCGCGTGGTGCCGGGCCTTGCCCCTCCGCATTGGCGTCGGGCCCATCGCCGTAGCGGTCGCCGAGGAGAGCGCGGATATCGGCGGGCAGGTTGTCGTACCCACCTGTTGAGCCGGGGGCACTGCCGATGTTCTCGTTGGACACGATCAGTAGGGCATTGGCAAGGGCTTTGATATTCGCTGCGCTATCGGGTGTTGCTTGCGCGGCGAAGGAATCGTGAAGGCGCATGATGCCGTCGAGGCCCGCGGTGCCAACGAGCTCACCGAGGTACTCGCAAGTCGATTCGGGCACGTCGGTGACCGTGCCGCCCTCGGCGAGCACGCGGATCTGCTCGGCGCTGAGCCCGGCTGTCCGCAGTTCCTGGCCGATGCGAGCGAGATCGCTGTCGGTCAGTTCCCGCTCGCTGCCGAGCAGTTGCCCAGCCTCCCGGCCCTGCTTCGCGGACAGTCCCTCTCCCTCGGGCGCATGTTCCCGCAGGACCGCCGTGATGTCGTTGATCGCGCGAGCGGTTCGGGAGTCGATGCGGTCGAACTCATCGATGAAGCTTGCCAGGCGTCCCTGCAACGTGGCTGCCTCGTTGGCCGTGGCGGAATCCGCGGACGTAGGAACCATGACCGTCCAGTCCTCCGTGACCGTGAGGCCCTGCGCCTCCGCCCCGATGAGCAGGGATCGGACTTCGCTGACCAGGGGAGCGAGCGCATTCATGGCGGCGGTGCACTCGAGCGCGAAGTCCTCCAGCGCGAACGCGACCTGCTTGTTCCGCCCATGCTCGCGCTGCCCACGCTCCTCGGCAGCGTCACGGGCAGCGCCCGTCCACTCGATCGCCTCGCTGGTGAACGTGCGCATCAATGAGTTGCTCTCCTCGAGGATTGTGCTGGCCAGACGGCTCGCGCGGTTCTCGCCCAACGCCAGCACCGCGGGCCAGGTCTGCTCCCACTGGGAACGCGTCGGCCTCATCCCGCCTCCTCGATACCCGCGATGTCCGCGGCCAGAGCGGCGTCCGCGCCAGCCATATCGTTCCAGGTAAACCGCGCCACCTGAGCCAGATCGAGAGCGCGATCCGACATGTGGGCCAGCGCCCCGGACAATGCGGTCGAGAAGTGGGTCAGCGCACGAGCAGTATCGGAAGCAGGCAACGCGGCCGCGACCTCGTCGGTAACCTTCGCAGCGTTGTGGCCGCCGATCTCGCTCGCGAACGCCTCGAGGGCGCCGATCAGTTCAGTGACCGCCGCCGGAGTGATCCACAGACCGCCCGGCGCGCCAAGAACAGGGGGCTGAGTCATGCGCGGATTCCTCCCGGTCGTGGACTGTCCATGCATGAATAGATGCATTGGAGCGCTGCCAGGTTCCACCGTGTGAGCTAGCGCACAGTTCTAGGGTTGAGTGCCTGCGCGGGGGCCGCTGGACTGCCGAGCCGCGCGGCCGCCGAGCCGCGCGGCCGCCGAGCCGCGGAGCCGCCGAGCCGCGGAGCCGCGATCGTGAAGATCTGGCCACGCTGGATGTGGCTAGGCTTTCACGATCGGCCGGCCAATCGAGGGTCGCCCACGCCACCCCGGCCGGGCTAGCCGCTAATCGTCAGGGCCCGGTCACCGCGGGGCCGAGGGATAGTGTCGTCCCGCCCCACACGGCTCGCGCTCCCGAGTCGCCGATGCGGTAGGTCTGGTAGCAGGCGGCTATGCCCACGACGATGGTTATCGCGGCGACCGCGATCGGGATGGCGGCGTTGAGCTTGCGTTGCTTTCCGAGCATGTAAACGGCGGTGACCAGTGCGGATACGAGGACGAGGGAGGCCGAGACGTAGATCATCGTTTCGCCGAGTTCTTTGTGCTCGGCGATCAGCTCGGGCGGGAATACTTCGGCGAGGGCATTGCCTGCGCTGGTTGTCAGGGGGGTCAGGATGAGGATCACCAGTGATAGCGGCAGGAGGGTGACGACGAAGCGTTCGCGCGCCGCGGGCCAGACGGCGCAAGTGATGAGCAGGAGCGCTAGCGCGGGTGGCAGCACCACCAGGAAGTGAACGAGGAGGGGATGTGCGGGCAGTCCGTTGAATGTCGACACGGTTCGATCCTAGTTTCCTTGTTCACGCCCCATCTGTTGATCTCGCGGGCTGGCCGGTTCGCGTTGCTGCGAGGAGGATCTCCACGCAGTGGTCGATGATCTCTTGGCGACTGGCCTTGAGCTGGCCGGAGAGCCATGAGAGGAAGATTGCGCCGAGGCTGCCGGCGAGCCCGGTGGCGATCAGTGCGCGCTTGGTGCGGCCGAGTTCGTGGGGGATCTGCTGGAGGACCAGCTTGGTGAATCGGGGGACGGTGGCGATGCTGAGGCCGTTCAGCGCGGGTTCCGATAGTGGTTCGACGAGGAGCAGCCGACCTTTGCGGGGGTCGTCGATGGTGAGCCTGACGAATTCCTCGACAGCTGCGCGGATCTGCTCGTCTTCTCGCGCGGTTCCTGGAACTGCTGTGACGAGCGCGTCGTGCGCTTCCGCGGCGACTTGCTCGTAGAGCTCGACGAGCAGGGCGTCCCGGTTGGGGAAGTTCTCGTAGAAGTATCGATCGGTGAGTCCGGAGGCTCGGCACAGCGAGCGCACCGTCACGGCCGCGCAGCCGTTCTCGCCGATCAGGTCGAGGGCGGTGTCCATGAGCGCGCCACGGCGGAAGGCGCGTCGTTCTGCCATGGTCGTGCCGCCCCACGTTCGCGGCGGCGTCGCCGGGGTCTCGTTTCGCGCGGTCAACGCCAGCTCCCTTCTTGAGCGCAGCCTCTCATGCTAGCGGCGTACCGTTGCTGTGGTGCACGTCACATCATGGCCAGATTGACGACAGGTGTCCTCAATCCTACTGTGAGGACAGGCGTCATCAATAGTTTGCGCTGGACAGAGAGGCCCGCATGTACGAGTGGTCCGAGACTGACCGTCTGATCATCGATTCCGTTCGAGGCTTCATGGACGCTGAGGTCCGGCCCCATCGCGATGGGCTCGAATCGGGCGAGATATCGCCGTATCCCATCCTGCGCACGATGATGAAGACGTTCGCCATCGACCAGATGGCGAGCGAAATGCTGCAGAAGATCCTTGCCAAAGAAGAAGCGAGGGAAAAAGCGATCGCCGCGGGCGAGGAGCCCCCGCCCAGCAAGAAGGGCATTGGTGGCCTCGGTGGCCAGGAAACGATGGCAATCATCCTCACCAAGGAGTTATGCGCCGCCTGCATGGGATTGTTCGTCACGTGGGGCGTGCACATGGGGCTCGGCGTCGCCACCATCATGAAGGAAGGCACCTTGGCGCAGAAGAAGCGGTGGCTGCCCGATCTCGTGACCTTCGACAAGCTCGCGGCCTGGGCCATCACCGAGCCAGAGTCGGGGTCCGACGCATTCGGCGGGATGAAGTCCTACGTCAAGCGCGACGGGGACGATTACATCCTCAATGGGCAGAAGACGTTCATCACCAATGGTCCCGAGGCTGACGTCGTCATCGTGTACGCGAAGCTCGACGACGGCGATCCGTCGATCGCCAAGCGGGATCGCAAGGTGCTCGGCTTTGTCCTCGACCGCGGTATGGAGGGATTCGCCCAGGGCAAGCCCTTCAAGAAGATGGGCATCAATTCCTCCCATACTGGTGAGCTGTTCTTCGACAATGTGCGTCTTGGCCGCGACCGGCTCCTGGGCGAGACCGAGGAGCGCCGCGGCACGGGAGATGGTCGCGACAGCGCGCGCGAAGGCTTTGTCGTCGAGCGCATGGGTGTTGCGGCGATGGCCCTTGGCGTCATCGAGGAATGCCAGCGCATCTGCCTGGACTATGCGAGGTCGCGCGAGCTGTGGGGCCAGCCGATCGGCGACTTCCAGCTCATCCAGCTCAAGATCGCGAACATGGAGATCGCGCGGATCAACGTGGAGAACATGGTCTTCCGTGGTATCGAGATGGGGCGGGACGGGAAGCTGCCCACCCTGGCGGAGGCATCGGCGATCAAGGCGTACTCGTCGCAAGCTGTCACTGAAGTCGCGATGGAGGCCGTGCAACTGCTCGGTGGCAATGGCTACATGCGCGAGTACGCGGTCGAGCAGATGGCCCGTGACGCGAAGTCGCTCATGATCTACGCGGGGAGCAATGAAGTGCAGATCACCCACATCGCGAAAGGCTTGCTCAGGAAATGACCGGAACCAATGAGGCCCCGCCCTTTGCTGACATCATCAACGGCACGCTCGAGCTCGCCATCCCGATCGCCCACAAGATGGGCCTCAAGGCCGTCGAGGTCCGTCGGGGATTCGCCGCGACCACGGTTCCAGCAGAAGGAAACGGCAACCATTTCGGCGTGATGTACTCGGGCGTGCTGTTCACCGTGGCCGAGATCCTCGGTGGCGCGATCGCCGTCGCGTCATTCGACAACTCACGGTTCTACCCACTGGTCAAGGATATGCAGATTGCCTTCAAGCGGCCAGCCAAGACCGAGGTGCGGGCGGAGGCATCGCTCGACGACGCTGAGATCGAGCGGATCGCTGAGCAAGCAGCGGCGAATGGCAAATCCGATTTTGTGCTCAATGCAACGATCACCGATACGGACGGCACGATCGTGGCGACGACGAGAGGGCTCTACCAGCTGCGCGCGCACAGCAAGCAGGGAATGTGACGCAGCTCGGCCCGCGAGCAATACCGCCAATCATGAAAGGCAGCGAGATGACCGCGATGGATGAACGCACGAACCGAACGGCACAGCAACGCATCGAGGTCACCTCGCCGGTCGACGGCAGGGTCGTGGGATCGCTCGATGCGCATTCGGCCGCGGACGTCGCCAGCATTGCGTCGCGATTGCGCGCCAGCCAGCCCGAATGGGAGGCGCTCGGCACCAAAGGACGGGTCGAATGCGTGCGCAAGTACCGCGACTGGCTATTCGACCACAATGACGAGATCAGCGATCTCCTGCGCCAGGAGACGGGGAAATCCGAGCATGACGCCCGGCTGGAGCTTCCCTTCTCGATCGACAACCTCAACTACTACGCCAACAACGCGGCCAAGTTCCTCGCGCCGGAGAAACCCTCGCCCGCGTCGGCGCTCACCAGGACGAGGAGGCTGGAAACGGTCTACAAGCCGTACCAGCTCGTGGGTGTGATCAGCCCCTGGAACTTCCCGATCGCGCTGTCGATGTTCGATGCGATACCGGCTCTCCTGGCGGGTGCCGCGGTGGTGGTGAAGCCGTCCACAGTGACCCCGCTCGCTGTGCATCGCATGATCGAGGGCTGGGCCGAGATCGGTGCCCCCGATGTGCTCGCCTGCGCGGTGGGATCCGGCGGCGTGGGAACCGCGGTCGTCGACAACGTCGACTACGTGCAGTTCACGGGATCGACCGAGACCGGGATCTCGGTGGGCAAGCGGGCGGCGGAACGGCTGATCCCGTGCGGCCTCGAGCTCGGCGGGAAGGACCCGGCAATCGTCCTGGCCGATGCCGACATCGACCTGACAGCACAGGGCATCGCGTTCTGGGGGCTCGTCAACTCCGGCCAGATGTGCACCTCGGTCGAACGGATCTACGTCGAGGAGGCGATCTATCCCGAGTTCGTGGAGGCGCTCACCAAGGTGGTCGGTGGCTTGCGCCAGGGCGGGGAAGCTGGCTTCGACACGGACATCGGCGCCATGGCCACCGAGTCGCAGGTCACGATCGTGCAGGAACACCTCGACGACGCGGTCGCCAAGGGCGCGACCGTGACCGTCGGCGGCACGATCTCGGGACACTTCATCGCCCCGGCAGTCCTGTCGAACGTCGACCATTCGATGCGCGTGATGAACGAGGAGACGTTCGGCCCCGTCCTTCCGGTGATGCGCGTGGCCGATGCGGACGAAGCGGTCCGGCTGGCCAACGACTCGCCGTTCGGCCTGTCAGCGAGCGTATGGACCGGTGACGCCGACCGCGGACGCAGGATCGGCGGCAGGATCGAAGCGGGCTCCGTAGTCATCAATGACGGCTCGGCCCACCTCATCTGCTTCCCTGTCCCCCAGAGCGGGTGGAAGACCTCGGGCATAGGCGGAAGGTTCGGCGGCGCCGAGGGCATCCGGAAATACACCAGGACGCAAGCCTTTGTCAGCCACCGCGTCGAGCTTGCCGCCCTGTCCAAACTGCTGTGGTACCCGTATTCGGCGACGAAATCCAGGACGATCATGCGCACGATGCGATTCCTGGGTGCCGGCGATCTGCGAAGGAAGCTGGGAAAGTGATCAATCCGATCAGCAAGGGCAAGGAGGCGGCGCTGCGCGCGGGCGCCGAGCTCAACTACTCGCGCTACGCTATGCGCAGCGGCGTCCTCGGCGTGATGTCGCCCGTGGCGCTAGCGAACAGCGGCCTCGCCATCGCGCGGTGGGGACTCATCGGCGGCGCGGTCGGTGTCGCCGCTGCGCGCTGGGGCGACAAGACAGCGGTTGTCGACGAGCGTGGCGAGCTCACCTTCGCGGAACTGCACAAGCGGTCCAACGCGCTCGCCAACGCCTGGCTCGCTCGTGGCCTCCAGCCAGGGGAAGGCGTAGCGATCCTCGCGCGGAATCATCGCGGGTTCCTCGATGCGCTGCTCGCGGCAGCCAAGTGCGGCGCCCGGATCATCCTGCTCAACCCCGACTTCGCCGGGCCGCAGATCCGCGACGTCGCCACCCGCGAGGGCACCGACCTGCTCGTCTACGACGACGAGTACGCCACGATGCTCGACGGTGTCACGCCTCCGCGAGGCGCGTTCCGCGCCTGGAGCGAGGATCCGGGCCAGCATTCCATCGAGGCCCTGATGGCGTCCGCGCCCTCCACCGCGCCGCCCCGCCCCGGCGCGCACGCGAAGATCATCCTGCTGACCAGCGGCACGACCGGCACGCCCAAGGGAGCGCCCCGCCCTGACCCGATGTCGCTCGCGCCGATCGGCGGCATCACCAGCCGCGTCCCGTTCAGCACCAACGGCACCATCGAGGTGTGCGCGCCGATGTTCCACACTCTCGGGTTCGCGCACGCGCTGCTCGCGATCGGCATGGGATCGACGATGGTGCTACGCCGCCGCTTCTCTCCGCAAGCGACCCTGGAGAGCATCCAGCGCAATCGCAGCACCGGCATGATCGTGGCTCCCGTGATGCTCAGCCGCATGCTCGAGCATGGGGTCTCACGCTATGACCTGTCGTCGCTGCGCATCATCTTCGTCGCCGGCGCGCAGCTCGGTGCCGATCTCTGCAAGCGCGCGATGGAGGCGTTCGGTCCCGTCCTCTACAACATGTATGGCTCGACCGAGGTCGCCTATGCGACCGTCGCGACGCCGGAGGACCTCGCGGCCGAGCCCGGTTGCGTCGGCAAGCCGGTCGCCGGGAGCGTCGTCAGGATCTATGACGATGACGACAAGCCCGCGCCCGCTGGCGTGACGGGCCGGATCTTCGTGGGCAACACCGTGCAGTTCGAGGGGTATACGGGCGGTGGGACCAAGGCGTCGGTCGATGGGCTGATGGCCACCGGCGACGTCGGGCATTTCGACGCTGGCGGGCGGCTCTTCATCGATGGCCGCGACGACGACATGATCGTCTCGGGCGGGGAGAACGTATTCCCGGGCGAGGTCGAGGAGCTGCTGGCCTCGCATCCGTCGGTCGTCGAGGCCTCGGTGCTCGGGGTGCCGGACGAGGAGTACGGCGCGCGCCTGAAGGCGTTCGTGGTCACGCGCGAGACCCTTGATGAGGACACCGTGAAGCAGTACGTCAAGCAGAACCTCGCCCGGTACAAGGTCCCGCGCGAGGTGGCGTTCGTCGATGAGCTGCCGCGCAACCCGTCGGGGAAGGTGCTCAAGCGCGTGCTGCGCGAGATGTGAGAACCCCGCCGATCGTGAAGATCCAGCCACGCCGGACGTGGCTCGATCTTCACGATCGGTCGTCAGGAGGAGGCGCGGGCGAGGCGGGCGCGCGAGCCTGCCGGGGTGGCGCGCAGGCCGTGGAGCACGCGACTGTTGTCGACGAGGATGATGTCGCCCGCGGACCAGGAATGCGTGATGTAGGCGGGGGATCGCCGCAACTCGTCATCGATGCGCCGCAGCGCCTCGGCGGAGTCTCCGTCGGTGAGCCCGCGGAGCCGGGTCTGCCACGGGCCCGGTGCCGCTGGCGGCAGGATGATGTTGAGCGCCTGCCCGGTGGGCGTGCTGGTGTAGGCGGGTAGTTCGAACCATCCCTCGGGGAGATGGGGGAACGGCCGCCGGTCGAGAACCCGGTACTCGAGGGGGTGGGTGTCGAGCAGGTCGCGCAGGTCGTGGCTGAGGGCAGGCAGCGCGGCGACGGTGTCGACGAGCTCGAGAGCGCTGTCGTGGGTGCCTGGCTCGACGCTAGTCGCGGTGAAGGCAATGAAGCTCGGTGGCCGTCCGATCAGTGCGCCATCGCGGTGCAGCGGCAGCGCGGGAATGCCAGGGGATGGCTGGTCATGGCTGGGCGCGGGCGGCGCGGCTGCGGCAAGCAGGTCGGCGAGGCGCGCGGTGCTGGCCCCGCTCATGCTGGAAAGCGCGTCGAGCATGGCCTGGGGAACACCGGTGCGTGGTCCCGTCCGGCGGATGAGTGCTGTGCCTCGATCCCGCAGCGCTGCCCGTGCCTCGTCGAGGAACGTGGCGGTGCTCTGCTCTGTCGGTTCGGCTGGCAGGGCGATCTCGGGCAGCGCTGCGGGACGTGGCATGAGATGTCCTCCTCGGGAAGGGGCTTGGGGAACCGGCTAGCTAGCGTCGTCGATGGTGGGGTAGTCGATGTATCCGGTGGCGTCGCCGCCGTAGAAGGTGCTGCTGTCGCCGGGCGCGAGGGGCGCGCCGGTCTTGAGGCGGTGCACGAGGTCGGGGTTGGAGATCGCATCAGTGGCGATGGGATAGACATCGGCGAGGTCGTCGGCGAGGTCCCGGTCGATGGAGTCGTAGTCTCGTCCGGCGCGGACGAGCAGCAGCGGTGTGGTGAGCATCGCACGGATCTCGCGGAGGAAATCGTCGTCGCCGAAGTAGAACAGGTGGATGTAGGCGAGGCCGAGGGTGTCGAGCTCGCGCAGCAGGTAGCGGTAGGTGTCCTTGTAGCCGGGGCCCTCGTCGAGGCCGTTGAAGCTGACGGCGGGGGAGAGCCGGATGCCGGTGCGGTCGGCGCCGATGCGCTGGGCGACGAGCTTGGTGGTCTCGAGGGTGAAGCGTGCCCGGTTCTCGATGGAGCCGCCGTACTGGTCGGTGCGCTGGTTGGCGGATTCGTTGAGGAACTGCCAGGGCAGGTAGCCGTTCGCTCCGTGGATCTCTACTCCGTCGGCGCCGGCGGTGATGGCGTTCTCGGCTGCCTGGGCGAACTCTTCCTCGATGCCGGGGATCTCCTCGGTGGCCAGCGCCCGCGGGGTTGGGGCGGGCTGCATGCCGGTGGGGGTGAACATGTCGTGCCCGGCGGCGATGGCGGATGGGGCGACGGGCTGGCCACCGGTGGGGTGGTTGTCGGGGTGGGCGACGCGGCCGACGTGCATGAGCTGGATGAACAGTTGGCTTCCGGCCTCGTGGACGGCATCGGCGATCTTGCGCCAGCCGGCGATGTGCGACTCGGTGTAGATGCCGGGGGTGTAGGGGTAGCCCTGGCCGTCGTCGGATGGCTGGGTGCCTTCGGTGATGAGCAGGCCGAGGGTGGCGCGCTGCCGGTAGTACTCGACCATGAGTCCGTTGGGGGAGCCGTCGGTGTCGGCGCGGGAGCGGGTCATGGGCGCGAGCGCGAGGCGGTGATCGAGGCGGATTTGTCCGAGCGTGAAGGGGTCCCACATTCCGGCCATGGTCTAGCTCCTCAATAGTTGATGGAATCAATGAAACTGGATCAAGCATGGCAGCGGATACTTGATGGTGTCAACTATTGTGGACCGATACGATAGATCCATGACCGCCCACCACCGCGTCGCCGAGGCGCGCGAGCTCGGCTTCAAGCTGCTCGACGTCACCAAGCGCATGAGCGAGGACTTCGACGCCATCGCCGTCTCGCTCGGCCTGACCCCGCTGCAGGCGCGGACCGTGCTCGAGATGGACGCGCCCTCGCCGATGCGCGCGCTCGCGGAATCCATGGGCTGCGATGCCTCCAACGTCACCGGCCTCGCCGACAGGCTCGAGCGGCTCGGCATCGTCGAGCGCGTCCCCGGCGCTGATCGGCGCGTCAAGCTGCTCGCCCTCACCGACCGCGGCGCCGAGCTGCGCGAGGAACTCGCCCGGATGGTCGCCGAAGGGTCCACGGTCATGGCACGCCTCGATCGCAGCGAGCGCGCCGCCCTCGAGCAACTCCTCGACAAGCTGCTGGGCTGAGCCCGCCGATCGTGAAGATCCAGCCACACCGGACGTGGCCAGATCTTCACGATCGGTCGCTATGAGGAAGGCCCCCCAAACTGTTGTCCACGTCACACTCGGAGGCTTAGTCTGGAGAAGACCATTCCGAGGTGCGTGATGCATGAGCTGGCGATCACGGAGAGCATTGTCGATGCGGTGTGCGAGCATGCCGCCGGTCGACGGGTGCGCTCGGTGCAGGTGGAGATCGGCGCGCTGTGCGCCGTGGTTCCTGATGCCATGCACTTCTGCTTCGACCTCGCGACGGCGGGCACGATCGCGGATGGTGCGGCGCTCGATCTCGACATCATCACGGCCCGGGCTCGCTGCAAGGCCTGCGATCGCGAGTTCGTGCTCGTGGACATGATTCTCCTGTGCGATTGCGGCAGCGCCGATGTGGACGTGATCACCGGTCGCGAGATGTGCATCAAATCGATGAAGGTGGGATAGGCGATGTGCTCTACCTGCGGATGTGGCGAGACGGACGGTCCCCGGGTGTCGACGCCGGGACACGAGCACCACTATCACCACTCCCACGAGCACAGCCACTCGCACGACCACAGCCACTCCCATGAGCACAGCCACTCCCATGAGCACAGCCATGCGCATGAGCACACCCACACCCACGAGCACGTGGAGACGATCACGCTCGAGCAGAAGGTGCTCGCGAAGAATGACCTCATCGCGATGGAGAACCGGCACTGGCTGCACGCTCATGGCATCGTCGCGGTGAATCTCATGAGCTCGCCGGGCGCGGGGAAGACGACCCTGCTGGAGAAGACGATCCGTGAGTTCCGCGCCGAGCGGCCCGTCGCTGTGATCGAGGGCGATCAGGAGACCTTGCTCGATGCCGATCGGATCGCCGCGACGGGAGCCCCCGTGGTGCAGGTGAACACCGGCGCCGGGTGCCACCTCGACGCGTCGATGCTGCGGTCCGCGCTCGATGAGCTCCAGCCCGCCGATGGCACGTTGTTGCTGATCGAGAATGTCGGCAATCTGGTCTGTCCGGCCCTGTTCGACCTCGGCGAGCAGTTGAAGGTCGTGATCATCTCCACGACCGAGGGTTCCGACAAGCCGCTGAAGTACCCGCACATCTTCGCCGCCGCGGACCTAGTGATCGTCAACAAGACGGATCTGCTTCCGTACGTCGATTTCGACGTCGAGAAGTGCTCGGCGTACGCGCGGTCGGTGAACCCGGACGTCCGGATCATCGCGCTCTCCGCGTGGACGGGCGAGGGCATGGAGCAGTGGCGGTCCGAGCTGAATGCGTTGTCGCTGGAAACCACGGGTTGAAAGGCCAGGATCATGAAATTCTCGACTCGCGCTGCCTCCCTAGCTGCAGGGGCCGCGCTCGCATTGACCGCGTTCGGCGGTGTTGCTGGAGCCTCGCCCTCATCCGGGGTCGAGAGCCAGGAGGTGGGGGCCTTCGAGGTGCCGTTCAGCGTGTGGGGTGGCATGGGGAACACCACGGGCTTCTCGTTCCGCATGATCGAGATCGATCCGGGCGGCTACACCGGGTGGCACTGGCACGAGATGCCCGTGTATGGCTACGTGGCGAGCGGCACGTTGACACGGATCTACAGCGATTGCGCGGAGCGGGTTGATCCGATGGGATCGTTGATCGAGGAGGTGCCGGGCGAGGGAGCCTCGCACGTGGGGATCAATCGGGGTGACGATCCCTTGGTCCTGTATGTCCTCTACGCCTCTGCGGATGGTGGGCCAACCACGATCAGCGTCGACGATCCGGGGTGCGGCGTCGAGTAGCGGATGCTAGCCGCGGCCACGCTCGCGATGGCGTCGTTGAAGGCCTGCTCATCGGTGGTCGTGGCGGGGGTGGCGCCGAGCTTCTGGGCGAGCGCGGTGAATGCCTCGATCTGCTCGACCACGGAGAGTCCCGTGAGCGGCATGCCGATGGTCGGCGCGATCCCGGCGATGGTGGATTCGATCTCCGCGGCATACCAGAGGGTCTCGCGGTCGAAGGTCATGTCGATCAGCAGGTCTGGCTGAGCGCGGCGTACTTCTCGATATTGAACTCTCCCCAGGTGGTGCCTAGGACGGTCATGGTGGAGGGATCGATGTTGCCGGTCTGGTAGTCGAGCGGGTCAGGCAGGTCGGCGTAGATTCCGGCGCCCTTGTAGTTGTTGTCCCAGAGCGCTGCGGCAACACTGCTCTGCGCGACCACTGTCCCTGGGTACCTGTCGAGCGTGATCGTGATGCCCCGGGCAACGGTGTAGGTGAAGGCCTCGCCGCTCGCGGAGGTGCGTGCGCTGGTGGAGCATGCGGTGAGGGCGGGGCAACCGAGCGCTTGATTGGGTTCGATGACACCGCACGAGGCGAGGGGGAGAGGCTCGAGTCGGCAGAGTTGTGCGGCACGCTCCCGGCAGTGCAGAACTAGCGCGTCCATTTCGTGGACTCGGGCATCGGGAACAGCATCGACATCGCAGGCTTCGAGCTGGTCCTTGACGATATCGAGCAGAACTTCATCGCGCCGGCCGAGTGAGGATCCCCGTCTCTGCCTCGACCTCACGGATCCAGGCGGCCTTGACCGACCGCCACTGCTCGTCGGTGTGGCCACGTCGCCAATAGGGCGAGCAGGACAGGTGCTCGGGCTCGACGATGGCGTCACCGAGCAGCACGCGCCGCACCGCGCGGGTGGCGGCTGCCTCACCATGGACGAAGGCGCTCACCGTCCCGGCGGGGCGAGGGAGCGCCTGCACCGCCGCTGCCAGCAGGTTGTCGTGATCCTCGTGCCGGCCCGCGCGGTGCACCCAGGTGATTCCGAGGTCGCCTGGCGAGCGCAATGGGATCTCTCCCGCTGCGTCCTCCACCTCGGCGACAACGGTGACGGGGCGGCCGGCGGGAACAGCTTCAGCGGCAACGGCGATCGCCGGCAGGGCGCTCTCGTCACCAACGAAGAGGTAGGAGTCGGCGTCCGCGTGCGGGCTGTAGCCGCCTCCTGGTCCCCGGAACTGCAAGAGGTCACCGGGCTTGGCGTGGATCGCCCACCGGCCCGCATGCCCGATGTCGCCGTGGACCGCGAAATCGAGGGCCAGCTCGCGGCGTTCCGCGTCCCATGATCGCACGGTGATCCGGCGCGGGAACGGGCGCAGCTCGCGGGGATGGCTCCGCACCTCGGCTTCGTCGAACGGCACCGCGTACGGTGCGCCTCCAGGGAGGAAGAATGCGTTGATGTAGCTATCCGAGTACGGGGACGGGACGAAATCGTCGAGCCCGTCGCCACCGAGCGTGACCCGCACGAGTTGAGGGGAAAGCCGCGTTGTCGAGATGACCTCTCCGTGCATGAAAGCTCCTTCGCTGATCGCGCCCGGGGCCTGGCCGGACCGCCGTACATTAGTTAGCCTAGCCTAACCTAGAGGTACGGGTCGCGCCAGCGTAGAAGCTAGGCCTCGATCTCCGCGAGCCGCTGCACCCTCTCATCGATGCTCGTCCGCGGACACGTCAGGCAAGCCCGTTCCTGCTCCGCGATCTTGTAGTAGTAGCAACAGCTGATGCGCTCGCGGGTGAGGTGCGTGCGGCCGAGGGCGTCATCCAGCAGGTACAGCGTGGTGCTGTCGCGGAACTCCGCAGTGCCACCGGGCAGCACCTCGCGGGCCGCCTCGATGGTGGCGTGCTCGGCGCCGGGGGAGCGATCGTGCAGCCAGATGCCGATGTCGATGCCGTCGAAGAAGACCCCCTGCAGGGTTCGCCGGGGGAGCCGTGCCCCTCCGCGATAGCTGGCGAGGAAAGCGTCTGCGTGGGCACGGACCTGCGCCCGAAGGATCGCGGCGAGCGCTGAATCATTCGCGACCACCGACGCGTCGGGGTGGGAAGCGTCCGGGTCATCAGGCAGGCACCAGAACCGGCTATCGAGCAGCGCGTAGCGGTCGGGGTAGGCCTCGAGCGGGTCGCATCCGAACGCGAGCTCGCTCGCTGCGAGCCGGGGCACCCGGTGGTCCAGCGCGAGGCTCAGCCCGCCGATGATGCCAGGCACGCGCCCGTACCACCCAAGCACGTACGCGCTCGCGGTCATCGGATGCGCGCTGCCGTACTCGCGGATCATTCGCTCGCTCGCAGCACGCTCCCAGTCCCTGATGAAGGAGGTATCCACCTCGCTACAGGTGATCCACCCGGCCTCGTCCCCCGGAATGCCCTGGTGCAGCGTGGCCACCGGCAAGGCAGCAGAGACCCCGGCAACAGTACGGGCAAGCGGATGATGCACGGGGCCCTCCTCGATGGCGTCGGTACGCCTGCCGGGAACAGTCCGCCCGAAACTAGTCCACCGACGAGAAGAATTGCGCAGTACGTGGTTGAGCTGGATCTTCTGCTCGATCAAGCGCCGCTCGCACGGCTCGATCGCCACTGCTGCCAGAGGGCCGCGTAGTGGCCGGGCCGGGCGAGCAGCTCCTCATGGCTCCCGCATTCCACGACGCGGCCGGCCTCCATGACGACGATCCGGTCGGCACGAGTGGCGCTATCGAGACGATGGGCCACCGTGATGACGGTGCGGCCCGCGAGCGCCGCGGACAGGTGATGCTCGGTGCGGGCGGCAGCGGACGGGTCGAGCTCCGCTGTCGCTTCGTCCATGACAACGACAGGTGGGTCCGCGCACACCAATCGGGCGAGGCCGATTTGTTGCGCTTGCGGCGGGCCGAGACCGTGCCCTTCCTCGCCGACGAGGGTGTCGAGGCCTTGCGGCAATCCGGCGGCCCACGAGCCCGCTCCGACAAGAGCTAGCGCCTCGTTGATCTGCTCCTCGGTCACTCCGTGCGCCGCGAGGCGCACATTGTCGGCGACGGTGCGACTGAAGATGTGCCCCTCCTGCGGCACGAGCGCGACGAGACGGGCCATCTCCTCGGCCCCGAGGTCGTGTGTTCGGTGCCCGCCGATCCGGATCTCGCCCGACCACGGCTCGTGAAGTCCCGCGAGCAGCTTCGCCAGCGTTGTCTTGCCCGCCCCGGACGACCCCACGATCGTGATTCGTTCACCTGCTTGAACGTGCAGGTCCAGGGCTTGGACTACCGGGCGACCCGGTTCGTAGCCAAACTCGACACCAGAAAGCACCACATCGATGCCCTCGGGTCGCGCGAGCGGCTGTCGCGCCAGCGGTCGAGCGCCGATGGTTCCGCGGTGCCGGGGGATCTGGGCAATGCCCACCAGCCTGGTGCTAGCCGCGGTGGCTTGCTGGATAGCATCGAGCTCCTCGAGCAGCGTGCTCACCGGCGCCTGCAGCCGAACGATATAGAGGGCGATGGCGCTGACCGCCCCTACCGTGGCCGCGCCCGCGCCAACCAGTGCTGCGCCCACGATGATCACCCCGATCAGCGCGAGGCCCAGCGACAGGCGCACCGCGGGGCGCAAGCGATTGCGGGCCGCTGTGGTGGACAGTCCCGCATCGAGCACGGCCCGCCCCCGCTGTGCCATCGACCAGCGGTAGCGCCCACCAGCGCGGTAGGCGGCAAGGGTGGACCGGCCCCGGTAGCACTGCAGCAGTCCGGATGCGAGATCAGCGTGGGCCTGCCGCTCCGCGAGGTAGCGGGCGGGCGCGCGGCGCGCGTACCAGGCGCCCGCGGCAACGGTGAGCGGCGCCCCGGCGAGCAGCGCGACAATACAGAGTCGCCAGTCGACGAGCAGGAGGGCGACCACGATCAGGATGAGCTCCAGCGCAGCGAACAGCACGTTCGGCGCGCTCTCGCGCACGGCGCGGACCAGCACATTGACGTCACTGGTGAGCCGACTGGTGAACTCCCCGGTGCCCGCGCGGTCGACAACGTCGAGGGGCACGCCAAGGGCATGGTCGAAAACCTCTACACGAAGCTCCCGCAGGGCCGATTCCCCGACGCGGGCCGCGGTGATGCCAGCGAGGTAGTGGAAGGCCGCGCCGGTTGCCGCGAGCACGGCGTAGGCCAGCGCGGCGAAGGTGACCACGCGCTGCCCATCGCCACCCATCACCGCGTCGATGACCATGCCGATCAGCATCGGTCCGGAGAGGGTTGCCGCGATCGAGGTTCCGCTGAGCAGGATCAGCAGGACGAGGCGGCGCCAGCGGTCGCGCAGCAGGCGGATGATCCGGGCCCGCGCGGCCTGGTGCCCGGCCACGGGAAGCAGTGGCTGAGTGGTCATTTCAGTCGCGCTCCCACCGTGTCGGGCAGCACGAGCGCGCGGTAGCCGGGGTGCGCGAGCAGGTGCTGGTGTGTTCCGGTGGCCGCGACACGCCCCTCAGCGATGTAGAGGATCCGGTGGCAGAGCCCGAGCAGGGTGGGGCTGAGCGTGCACACGATCGTCGCTCGCAGGGCACGTGCCCCGGCGAGCCCGTTCGCTGCCCGCGCTTCAGTGATCGCGTCGAGCGCGCTCGTGGGATCATCGAGGATGAGGATCTCGGGATCCAGCGCGAGGGCACGCGCGATCATCACCCGCTGGCGCTGCCCACCAGATAATGCCAGGCCTCGCTCGCCGACCCGGTGATCGAGACCGCCCGTCCGATGCAGCAACTCCTCCGCCGCCGCAGCCTCCAAGGCCTGCCCGAGGTCGTCGTCACTGGTGGCTGGGTCCGCGAGAGCAAGGTTGTGGCGCAGCGAATGATCGTTGAGCCACACCTCGTGCCCGGAATCAACCAGTACGCGTCGTCGCAGTTCATCCAGTTCAATGGTGCGGATATCGCGATCGCCGAGCCGGACGGTGCCGCGGTCGGGATCCACGCTCCTCCCGGCGAGCGCGAGGATGTCCCCGGCGACACCTGGGGCGGAGCTCACTATGCCCAGCAGCTCTCCGTCCTTGGTGGCGAGGGACAGGCCGTGCAGCGATCCGTGCGTCACACGGTCAAGGACAAGCTGGCCGGTCGGCGCCGGACTGGCACAGTCGTCGACAGGATGCTCGGTGCGCAGGACCTCAGCGATGCGCCGGGCCCCGGCGAGCCCAGTGGCCCACACATCGCCGACCTCCGCAAGGGTGTTCAGCGGTATGGCGAGGAAGACGGCAAGGCCGGTGAACATGACCAGCTCGCCGACGCTGAGGGTTCCTTCGATGGCCATGCTTCCCGCGACCCACAGCACCAGCGCCAGGAAGGCTCCTGGCACCAGCATCGAGATCGCATCCCAAGCAGAGGAGATGCGGGCGAGCGACACCCCGGATCGTTCCACGCCCGCGCTGGCCTCCCGGTACCAGCGCCGCGGAGTCGCCTCGGAACCGAGGCCCTTGATGACCCGCAAGCCAGACAGGGAGTCCGATGCCACTGTAGTGGCGGCGGCCAGGCTTTCCTGGACGGCTTCCGCCCGTCGGCTGAACGAGCTCCACAGCGGGACCAGCGACAGCATCGACAGGGGCAGGCCAACCAGCACGATCACCCCGAGCAGTGGCGCGACGACCAGCATTCCAGCGCCGACCGCGACGAAGGTGACGATGGCGCCGGAGCCGCGGCACATCAGGTCGGCGATGCCGCCGACCGCCTGCGCATCATTCTGCACATGCGACAGCAGCCGCCCCGGTCCCGGCATGTCGCCGCCGCGCCGGTCCAGCGCGCGACGGGTCACGAGGCGCTCGAGCAGCCAACGGGTCCGGCTGTAGAGCAACACGGCGGTGTGGTGGCGGAGAACCGCGGTCAGCGCGCTGAGCGCAACGACCACGCCGATCGCGAGCGCCCCCCAGGCGACGTCCTCGCCACCAGCCACCGCCCCGTTGATGGCACCACCCAGCACGACTGGCAGTAGCGCCGTGGTGCCCATCCAGGCGATGCCTGCCCCAGCGCCGATCAGTATCCGCCCGCGCTGCCGCGCGAGCGCCCACGCGATCAAGCCAAGGCCTGTGATGCGCGCGGGCTGGTCGCCATCGGGCAGTGCGGCGTTGACATCCGCGCCGGGGTCACGCATCGCTTCAGGAAAGCTGTTCGACGAGCGCAGCGAGGAGCGCCTTCGCGGCGTAGTAGTTGCCGCCGTTGTAGACGAGGCCCGGTACCTGGGCAACGCGCCCGTTGCGCACCGCGGGCAGCTCCTCCCACAGCGGGTTGCTCGCGAACTGGGTCACCGCATCCTCCTCCGCGGCACCGGTCACTGTGTAGTCGGGGACAACAATGAGATCGGCGCCCCTGAGCACGTCGAGGAACTCGCCGCTGAGCTCGATGAACCCGGATCCCTCGTCGAGCTCGCCGACTCCGTCAGGAATGAGCATGTCGATTCCCGCTTGATCGGCAACAGATCCCGGGAATGCCGTGGGCAGGCTGTCGATCCGCAAGCCTCCATCGGGGGTCGGGCGGACGAAGGCCACGGTGGTGCCATCGAGCCCCTCGGGCAGGGAGTCGATGAAGTCCTGGAAGTCCGCCTCGACCTCGGCGGCCTCGCTGCCGCGTCCCACCGCGTCGGCGACGTCCTGGAACCGTTGCTGCCAGGACCCATTGTCAGGCCAGGAGACCAGGACGGTGGGTGCGACCTGCGACATCTGCTGGGACATCTCGTTCATGAACTCGTTGCCGATGATGAGATCGGGTTCCAGGCTGGCGATGTTTTCGAAATTGGGCTCATAGGCCAGCCCGAAGGTGGGCAGGGTAGCCGGATCAAATCCATCCGGAAGGAAGTCCTCGGTGCCGACGAACTGGCCAGCGATGCGATCGTTCGCCGCGACCGGCGTGATTCCTAGCGCTACCAGGGCCGCGGTGTCGGAGATGTCCATGCCGATCACCGCCTGTGGGTCGGCGGGAACCTCGATCGCGGCCCCGCTGTAGTCAGTGACCGTGCGCGTTGCGGTCATGGCCTCGCCGTCCTCGGTCGCGTTGTTCCCGCATGCCGCCAGGGGCAGGGCGGCCAGGGCCACGCCAGCGGCAAGGGCAGTGAGCCTTCGATGCTTGTTCATGATGGTTCTCCTTGTTGGGGCGAGCGGATGATGCACGGGATTCACTCCTCGATGACCACGTCGGCGCGCAAGTCGTCGGCGAGCAGGATGCGCTCGAGCTCGTCGAGGAAGGCAGTCATCTTGCCCCAGGCGGCCCCGACGGTGGTGCCGCCGTCGATGAGGTAGGACTGTCCTGCCTTGGTGGCGGCGAGCTCGGCGAAGACGGGGGACGTGAATAGCTCGTTCTGCTGCCTCGTGCCCTCGTCGGCGGAGAAGTCGAACACGAGCACCACGTCGGCGTCGTGGAGGCCGAGCGTCTCGACGCTGAACCCATCGAAGTCGCCGGTTCCCTGCTGGGGCTCGGGCCGCAGCAGGTCGAGGGCCTGCATCACGGTGCCGGTGGCCTGCCCGGTGTCGACGCGATAGAAGACACCAGGGTCTCCCTGATGGATCAGGGAGATGCTGAGCGAGTCCTTGCGGTCGCCGAGCCGCTCGAGGAAGCTATCGACCCGCCCCCGGAAATCGGCTTGCAGCTCCTCGGCCTTGTCGGTCCTGCCGACGAGGTCGGCGAACTCGAGGAGCGCTTCGTCGAGCGGGCGGTCGAAGATCTGCACGAGCACGGTGGGCGCGACGCCCGAGAGGCTCTCGTAGAGCTCGTCGTCATACTCGTAGCCGACGATCAGATCAGGGTCGAGCGCGGCGATCTTCTCGATGCTGGGGGAACCGTAGGCGCCCACGGGCTCGACGGTAGAGGTGTCGTATCCATCGGTGCGGCGGAAGCGGAACTCACCGCCCTCCATCTCGGCCCCCGCGCTGCCCACGGGCGTGATGCCAAGCTCGAGCAGCGGCAGCAGCGCGTTCTGGTCGGTGGTCGCCACGATGCGTTGCGGGTCCATGGGGACCTCGGTGTCGCCCTGCGAATGGGTGAAGACGCGGGTCTCCACGTCTCGGGAATCGTCGGTGTTGCCGCAGGCAGCGGCGAGGACGGCGAGCAGGGGAATGGCCGCAACGCGGGCGAGGGTTCTCATCGAGTCTTTCCTTAGTGTCGTGAGCTGGGGGCTAGTGCGCGGATCCGACTGGCAGGACGGTCGTCTTGCCGGTTCGTGGGTGGGTGATGACATCCGCGTCGACGCGGAACACGGCGCGCAGCAGGTCCCGGGTGATGGCCTCCTCCGGCGGTCCCTCGGCGACGATGGCGCCGTTGTCGAGCACGAGGAGGTGGTCGGCGAACGCGGTGGCGTGATTGAGGTCGTGCACCACCATCACGACAGTGAGCTGCTTGTCGCGGTTGAGCTTCTGCACGAGCTCGAGGACGTCCATCTGGTAGCCGAGGTCGAGGCACGTGGTGGGTTCGTCGAGCAGCAGGATGGGGGTGTCCTGCGCCAGCGCCAGCGCGATCCAGGCTCGTTGCCGCTCGCCGCCGGAGAGGTGGTTGACGTCCCTGTTGGCGAAGCTGGAAAGGCCTGTCGCGCGGAGCGCGTCGGCGACGGCCTGGTGGTCCTGGCGCCGCAGCATCCGGGCTGGCCCTGCGTGCGGGTACCGGCCTTGCTCGACGAGCTCGCGCACTGTCATCTGCTCGGGAGCCGCGGGCCCCTGGGGCAGGATCGCCATGCGCTGGGCTATCGCGCGGCTCGGGAGCGCCGAGAGCAGATCACCACCGAGGTAGACGGCGCCGGAGCTGAGCGATAGCAGCCGCGCGCAGCTCTTGAGCAGCGTGGACTTGCCCGAGCCGTTGGGGCCGACGAGGCAGGTGATGCTGCCGGTCGGGATGGCGATGCTGACGCCATCGACGACGTTGCGCCGGTCATAGCCGGATCGGATCCCACGAGCCTCAAGAGCGACGTCGAGGGCAGTTGTCGTGGTCATCTACTTGGCCTTCCACAGCAGCGACAGCAGGAACGGGACCCCGAACAGCGTCAGGTAGACCCCTACGGGCAGGGTGACGTTGCGGACCTCGAGGCCCAGGGGCCCGGCGATCCAGGCGGGATCCAGATTGCGGGAGACGAAATCCGCGATCAGAACCATCAGCGCGCCACCGAGCGCGGCGGCGGGGACGAGGCGCCGGGCGTCGTTGCCGACGATCTTGCGCGCGATGTGCGGACCGATGAGCCCCACGAACCCGATGGCGCCGACGATGCTGACGCAGGCCGCGGTGAGCACGACGGCCGCGAGCAGGACGATCAGGCGATCCCACTCCCTGCGCTGGCCCAGCCCGATGGCGACGTCATCGCCGAGCTGGCGCAGGTTCACCCGCGGGATGGCGATGAGTGTCAGCGCCACGCCCGGCACCAGGTAGGCAGCCACCCACATGGTGTCCGGCCAGGTGCGCAGGGCGAGCGATCCGGACAGCCACGACAGCAGTTCCCCGGCCTGCTCGCCGAGCGCGATCATGCTCACGGTGGTGACCGATGCGAGAACGCCACTGGTCACGATGCCGACGAGCAGCAACCGGGTGGACTCGACGCTGCCGACCTGGCGGGCGAGCAGGTAGACGACCACCGCGGCCACGAGCCCGCCGCCCGTCGCGACGAGCGGCCTGATCCACCCGATCATCCCGGCAGCCAGAGCGGGCCCGAAGGCCATGAACGCCACGGTCGCCGTGACCGCCCCGGCACTGACGCCGACGAACTCGGGGCTCGCCAACGGGTTGCGCACGAGGCTCTGCAGCAGCGCGCCCGCCGCGCCCAGCCCCGCGCCGACCATGATCGCGAGCACGATGCGGGGGCCCCGGCTGTTGACGGCGATCTCGTGCAGCGTGACCGGATCATCGCTGGCGAGCACGGCGATCACGTCGAGCGGGGTCAGCATGTTGTTCTCGCCGACCAGCAGCGTGGCGGCCGATACGACGGCGACAATGATGAGCAGGACAGGCGCGAGGCGGCGCCACCGCGCGTCGCGGTCGACGGTGCTCGTCGTTGGTGTGCTCATGACTGCCTCGCGCTCGACAATCGATGGCGTGCCAGGAGGATCGCCGCGGGCCCGGCCACAGCGATGGTCCACACGCCCACCGGAACTTCCAGCGGGAACAGCAGCAGCCGTCCCGCGACGTCTGCCAGGAGAATGGCCGCAGCCCCGGCCAGCGCGGACGCGGGCAGCACGAAATGCGCGTTGCTCGACCGCACCGCGAACCGCGCGACGTGCGGGGACAGCAAGGCGATGAACCCGATCGGACCGGTGATGGAGACCAGCGGCGCGATGAGCAGGACCGCGATGCCGAGCAGGAGGAAACGTGACGATGTCACTCTTAGCCCCAGCCCGGTCGCGAGGTCATCGCCGAGCTGAAGGAGGTTCAGCGCACGACCGCACAGCAACGCGGCCGGGATGCCCACCGCGATCCACGGCAGGACTCCGCCGACGTCCGCCCAGTCTGCCGCCGAGAGTGATCCCGCGGTGAATCGCAGGTAGGCCGAGAGGTCGACCCAATCGACCGCCAGCAGCAGGACCATGCTGATGAGCATGCTGTAGAACATCGCCAGCACCACGCCGATGAGGATGAGCCGCACCGGATCCCGGACCGTGCGGGAGAGCAGCACCAGCACGAGCCCGGTGCCGAATCCGGCTGCGAGGCACAGCACCGGCACCATGCCCGCCGGAAGGGTCCCCGGCATCAGGATGCTGACGGCCACCACGAGGGACGCCGCCTGGGAGATGCCGAGCAGGCTGGGGTCAGCGACCGGATTGCGGAACGCGCCCTGCAGCAGGGTCCCCGCGAGCCCGAGCGCGGCCCCGCTGATCACCGCGAGCACGATCCGTGGAACACGGAGCTCGCGGATCACGAAGGCGGCATCGGTGCCTGCGCCCTCATCGAGAAGCACTGACAAGGCGAAGCCGAGGGAGACATTCGGCTCGCCCCGGGCCAGCTGCACCGCCCCCGCCCCGGCGATGAGCGCGAGCATCACCGCGAGAGCGATGACGAAGCGGGTGGCTCGCGGCCGGGGCGGCGGTGCGGGAGCTGCAGGCTCCTCGGCGGCAACGGGCTCGGGGGAGACCGTCGGCAGCAAGGTGGTGGCCGGTGGGATCATTGATCAGCGGATCGCGTCGGTCGCTGGGTCGAAGTCGTCGAGCTTGCCCGGCGCCGGGATCCCGGCTTCCTCGCCCCACACGGTGTGCCCGTACTCCTGCAGCGCGTGGGTGAGTCCGCGGAGGCTGCAGCAGTAGATGCGGGTCTGCGCGGCGTAGACGTTGCCGTCGCGGACCGCATCGAGCCGCCCCCACACCGGATCATCGCGGGTGGGCTCGTTGCCGAAGTCGGTCATGAAGGCGATCCAGTCCGGCTGGAGGGCGAGGAACGCCTCGCCGTTCATCTCGCCGGTCTCGGCGTCGACGCAGCGGCCGAGCTCGTTGCTGGCGAGCACATCGCAGAACGGGTTCTCGCTGCCGCTGAGGTAATAGCCTTCGCTGCCGCCGAAGATCGGCGCGACCGTCGTATCGGCGGCACCCTCCGGCGCGGCCTGCTCGAGCGCCGCCACCGTCGCCTCGTAGCGGTCGATTGCCTCCTGCGCGGCGTCGGGCTCGCCGGTCAGCTCGCCCATGATGCGCATGTTCTCGTAGTAGGCGTCGATGCCCGTCTCGGTGCTGTCGCCGTAGCTGGGGTGGTGGAGGTAGAACACCGGCGCGGCCTGCTCGAGAGCGGCGTCCTCGGGAGACTCGGGGACGCGGGTGATGAGGACATCGACCTCGGCCATCGCCCATTGCTCGGCGCTCGAGGAGTCCTCGACCTGATGCTCGCTGGGGCCGGCGGGGAAGTTGAACGCGTTGTGGAACTGCTCGGGCGCGGAGTGCGCGGCCGGGGCGATGCCCATGTCCGCCATGGACTCGATGCAGCCGAACCAGATGCATCCAATGCGCGGGGGCGCATCGAAGGTGTGCTCCTTGCCTGCCGCGTCGGTGATCACGAGCGGGAAGCCAGGCGCCGCGCCATCGGTCTCGCCGGTGGCGTCGTCGGCGTTGCCGCTGCAGCTCGCGGCGAGAGCGATGGCTGCCACGGCAGTGGTGGCGCGTGCCCACCGTTTCATGGAGGCTCCTTGGTGACTCGGGTTCCTGGCCCGCACGACCGTAGTGCGCGGATAGTCCGTTTGGTGAAGTACGCCTCTGGCCTGGGGGTTTGCTGTCAAAGACCGAATCGAGCCGGTCGGTCGAGGCTCGGCTGCGCGCGTTCTCCGGGCGTCGCCATGCGCTTCTGCCGCCGGATCGGCGATTCGGGCTGCTGACCACCCGTGATCTAGTGACGTTAGGCTAGCCAAGCCTATAGCCTTGCAGGTGACGCGGCAGATCGACCTTTGACCAGACTGATCATGATCGCCTAGAATGTGATCTACGTCACGCAAGTGGGCCGAGGGTCGACTCCGGTGACGCAGGGGCCTGTGGGCTTGCGCGTGCCCTGCCCCGGAAAGTGGCAACCATGTCTGACACGGCGGCTACAGCAGAAGAAACCCCCGTGATCCATGTCCTCTGGATCAACGCAGGACTCAGTTGCGACGGCGATTCGGTGGCCCTGACCGCAGCCACCCAGCCCACGATCGAGGAGATCGCCCTCGGCGCCCTGCCCGGACTTCCCAACATAGCTGTGCACTGGCCGCTCATCGACTTCGAATGCGGGCCCGAAGGGGGAGCCGACGACTTCCTCGAGTGGTTCCGCAAGGCCGATCGCGGCGAGCTCGAGCCGTTCGTCCTCGTCGTCGAGGGCTCGATACCGAACGAGAAGATCGACGACAGCGACGGCTACTGGTGCGGCTTCGGCAACGACGAGGACGGCCAGCCCATCACCACTAGCGAATGGCTCGACCGCTTGACCCCCAAGGCCACCGCCGTCGTGGCGGTTGGCACCTGCGCGACCTATGGCGGCATCCACGCGATGGCGGGCAACCCCACCGGGGCGATGGGCGTGCCCGACTATCTCGGCTGGGACTGGAAATCCAAGGCCGGCCTGCCGATCGTGTGCGTGCCGGGCTGCCCCATCCACCCCGACAACTTGTCCGAGACATTGACCTACCTGCTGTACCAGGCGTCGGGACAGGCGCCGATGATCCCGCTCGACGAGGCGTTGCGCCCCACGTGGCTGTTCGGCAAGACCGTCCACGAGGGATGCGACCGCGCCGGATACTACGAGGAAGGCGATTTCGCGACCGAGTACGGCTCCCCGAAGTGCATCGTGAAGCTGGGATGCTGGGGCCCGGTCGTCAAGTGCAACGTCCCCAAGCGGGGCTGGATCAACGGGGTCGGCGGCTGCCCGAACGTCGGCGGCATCTGCATCGGCTGCACCATGCCAGGCTTCCCCGACATGTTCATGCCGTTCATGGACGAACCGCCCGGCGGCAAGCTCTCGAGCGCCGCGGTAGGCGTGTACGGATCGGTGATCCGCACCCTGCGCAACATCACCTCCCACACCGTTGACCGGGAACCGAAGTGGCGCGCCCGCGGCGATCAACTGACCACCGGCGCCACCCGCACCTGGTAGCAGCCCGGTACAAGCGAAGAGGCATGCGATGACGTCAACCATTCACGGGCCCGGGCCGCTGCCCACCCCGCCGCCCATCAAGGAGAACGCGGACGGCCTGGTGGAGATGAACTGGGATCCGATCACCCGGATCGTGGGCAGCCTAGGCATCTACACCACCATCGATTTCAAGCAGAAGGTCGTCAAGGAGTGCCACAGCACCTCGTCGATCTTCCGCGGCTACTCCATCTTCATGAAGGGAAAGGACCCCCGCGACGCGCACTTCATCACCTCCCGCATCTGTGGCATCTGCGGTGACAACCACGCCACCTGTTCCTGCTACGCGCAGAACATGGCCTACGGGGTGAAGCCGCCGCACATCGGCGAATGGATCATCAACCTCGGCGAGGCGGCCGAGTACATGTTCGACCACAACATCTTCCAGGAGAACCTGGTGGGCGTTGATTTCTGCGAGAAGATGGTCGCCGAGACCAACCCGGGCGTCCTCGAGCGCGCCAACAAGACCGAGGCCCCGCACGCCGGGGAGCACGGCTACCGCACCATCGGCGACATCATGCGCTCGCTCAACCCGTTCTCCGGCGAGTTCTACCGCGAGGCCCTCGCGGTCTCGCGCTCCACCCGCGAGATGTTCTGCCTCATGGAGGGCCGCCACGTCCACCCCTCCACGCTGTATCCCGGCGGCGTCGGAACCGTCGCGACGATCCAGCTGATGACCGACTACATGTCCCGGCTGATGCGCTACGTCGAGTTCATGAAGAAGGTCGTGCCCATGCACGACGACCTGTTCGACTTCTTCTACGAAGCACTGCCCGGCTACGAGAAGGTCGGCCTGCGCCGCACCCTGCTCGGCTGCTGGGGCTCCTTCCAGGATCCCGACATCTGCAACTTCGAGTACAAGGACATGGAGGCGTGGGGGCGCAGGATGTTCGTCACCCCCGGCGTCGTGGTGGACGGCAAGCTCGTCACGACCTCCCTGGTGGACATCAACCTGGGCATCCGCATCCTGCTCGGCTCCTCGTACTACGACGACTGGACCGATCAGGAGATGTTCGTGACCCGCGATCCGCTGGGCAATCCCGTGGACCGCCGCCACCCCTGGAACCAGCACACCAATCCGCGGCCGCAGCGCCGCGACATGGACGACAAGTACTCGTGGGTGATGTCGCCCCGCTGGTTCGACGGCACCGATCACCTCGCCCTCGACACCGGAGGCGGGCCGCTCGCCCGGCTGTGGTCGACAGCGCTCGCCGGGCTCGTCGACGTCGGCTACGTCAAGTCCACCGGCCACAGCGTGCAGATCAACCTGCCGAAGACTGCGCTCAAGGGCCCGGTCAGCTTCGAATGGAAGATCCCGGCGCATGGCTCCAACACCATCGAGCGGGACCGGGCACGCACCTACTTCCAGGCTTACGCCGCTGCGTGCGCGCTGCACTTCTGCGAGAAGGCGCTCGAGGAGATCCGGGCCGGGCGGACCAAGACCTGGGAGAAGTTCGAGGTGCCGGACGAGGGCATCGGGTGCGGCTTCACCGAGGCGGTGCGCGGCGTGCTCAGCCACCACATGGTGATCCGCGACGGCAAGATCGCCAACTACCACCCGTACCCGCCGACGCCGTGGAACGCGAACCCGCGCGATAGCTTCGGCACGCCGGGCCCGTACGAGGACGCGGTGCAGGGGCAGCCGATCTTCGAGGAGAACGACCTCGAGAACTTCAAGGGGATCGACGTGATGCGGACCGTCCGCAGCTTCGATCCATGCCTGCCGTGCGGGGTGCACATGTACCTCGGGGGCGGGAAGACACTGGAGAAGCTGCACTCGCCCACCCAGTCGCTGACGGGCGAGTGATCGCATGCCTGCCGGGAGCCCGGGAACCTGGCGCGATGCGGGTGACCGCATCGATGGACTGCTCGACGCGATGTCGGCGAGCGGGCCCATCGCGCGGGAGCGCGCCGAGACCCTCGTGCGCGAGGTCGTCGGCCTGTACGGGGCCGGGCTCGAGCAGATTCTGCGGGTGATCGGCGAGCATGACGGGGGCGTGATCCTCCGCAAGATCGCCGACGATGACCTCGTCGCCAGCCTGCTGCTCGTCCACGGCCTGCACCCCGACGATGTGGAGGCGCGCGTGCGCAAGGCGCTCGACAGCGTGCGCCCCTACCTCGGCTCCCACGGCGGCGATGTCGATCTGATCGGCGTCGACGAGGGCGTGGTGCGCCTGCGGTTCCAGGGCACCTGCAAGAGCTGCCCCTCCTCCTCGGTGACCCTCGAGCTCGCCGTCGAGGATGCCGTGCGGTCCGCGGCCCCCGAGATCACTGACATCCAGGTCGAGACCGAGGATCGCTCGGGGGACGGCTCGAGCGGGCTCATCGCGCCCGACACGCTGTTCGCCAAGGTGCACCAGAACGGATCCGACCACAACGGCCCCCACCACGCCGGGAGCTGGGCGGAGCTGCCCGAGCTCGAGGGCCTCGCCGATGGCGAGGTCGCGGGATTCGCCGTCGGCGGCACGACCATCCTGGCATGCCGCGTCGGGGAGGAGGCCTACGCCTTCATCGACCGGTGCGGCCACTGCCTCGGTTCCATGGCCGGGGCCGTGCTGCACCGCCAGGCCGGGACTCGCACGGCCGTGCTGCGCTGCCCGCGCTGCCGGGCGCACTTCGACATCGGCCGCGCGGGAGCAAGTATCGATGACACCAGCAGCGAACACGGGGGAGAGCACCTCACGCCGCTTCCCGTGCTGCGCCGCGAGGGCGTGCTCTCCGTGTCGGTGCCCGCGGGGGCCGGGCAGTGAGCGGGGCAAGCGACTCGCCGCTCGACGTCCTGCGGCGAATACGCGCCACCCAGCCCGAGACGCAGCCGGGGGAGCGCTGCGACATGTGCGCGGTCCCCATCGGCGACGAGCACTCCCACGTCGTCGACGTGCAAGGACGGCAACTGATGTGCGTGTGCCGCCCCTGCTACCTGCTCTTCACCGACACCAGCGCGAGCCTGCGATTCCGATCCGTGCCGGCCCGCTACCTCTCCTTCGGCGACGAGGGCCTGACGCGGCAGGAATGGGCCGCGCTCGACATACCCGTCGGGCTCGCGTTCTGCTTCCACAACTCCAAGCTCGGCCACACCGGCACCTTCTATCCCGGACCCGCCGGGGCCACCGAGTCCGAGCTCGACATCCGCCAGTGGGAGGACATCACCAACTCGCTCCCGCACCTGGGCACGATGCTGCCCGACGTGGAAGCACTGCTCATCCGCGTTCCCGAGGATCCCCTCGCCGCGCCCGAGTGCTACCTCGTGCCCATCGATGCTTGCTACGAGCTCGTCGGGCAACTGCGCGCGGTGTGGCGCGGCTTCGACGGCGGCCAGGACGCGCGCCGGCGCATCGACACCTTCTTCGACCGCATCGCCGCCCGGGCCCGTCCCGCCGCCCGCGCAGGAGGCATCCGGTGACCGAGCTCGCGTTCGACGTCATCGAGGTGGCCCCCGAGAAGTACGCCGCCACCCCCAACCTGCTCGCTGGCCTGCGCATCACCGAGAGCACCGGCGCCCAGGTGCACGCCATGGTTCTCAACTGCCAGATCCGCATCGAGCCCCAGCGCCGCCCCTACAGCGACGACGAGGCGGCGGGCCTGCGCGACATGTTCGGCCCCCGCGACCAGTGGTCGTCGAGCGTCCGCCCGTTCCCGTGGCTGCACACCGCCACCACAGTGCCCGGCTTCGTCGGCACCTACGACGCCGCCCTGCCCGTGCCCTGCACCTACGACTTCGAGGTGACCGCGTCGAAGTACTTGCACGCCCTCGATCAGGCAGCGGGGGAGCAGCATGCCGCGGTGCCGCTGGTGTTCCTGTTCAGCGGAACGATCTTCACCCGCAGCGGCGACGGCATCCACGTCCAGCGCATCCCGTGGCATTGCGAGGCCAGCCACGACATGCCGCTGCAGGTGTGGCATGACCTGATCGCCCAGCACTACCCGGACAGCGGCTGGCTGCGCCTGGAGACCAGCACCATGAACCAGTTGCTGCGCTACAAGGCGGCGAAGGGACTCACCTCGCTCGACGCGGCAGTGACGCTGCTGCTGCTGCATGACCGCGAGGCAGGGGAGGCACCATGAGCAGCACACCCATCGGCTTCGGGACCGAGAGCCTGGCGCGCGCGAGGGCCGTCGCCGACGCCGTTCTCTATGAGGGCTACCTGCTGTATCCCTACCGGGCCGATTCCCGCAAGAACCAGGCACGCTGGCAGTTCGGGGTGCTCGGACCGCCCGGTGCGGCCGAGGCCAGCACCGGCGAGGATTCCCGACTCGCCACTGAGCTCCTGCTGCGTGGGGGCACCGTCATCCACGCCACGCTGCGCTTCCTGCAATTGCAGCGGCGCGAGGTCGAGGAGCTGCGCGACGGCCGCTACGAGCCCGTGCCCGAGGCCTGGGTGGGGGATCGCCGGTACGTCAGCTGGGACGAGGCCATCGCCCACGAGATCGAGCTTGAATGGGATCTATCCGGCACACCTGGACAGGTCCAGAAGCCGGTGCGCGATGCGGCAATCGACGGCGGCGAGGACATCGAGACGCTTGGTCCCGAATGCCGGCTGCGCCGCACCCGCTGGCCCTTGCGCGCCAAAGCGATCCTGCGCCGAACCCCGATGGCCGACGGCCTCAGCACCCTCGTCCTCGAGGTCCGCAACACCAGTGCCGAGCCCACCGGCCCCGACGCGCGCACCGACGCGATACGCCACTCCCTGCTCGGCGCCCACCTGATCGTCACCACCCCCGACGGGGAGCTTGTATCCCTGCTCGAGCCCGACCGCGCCGCCGAGGACGCCGCCCGCGCCCGCACCCACCACCGCTGCTTCCCCGTGCTCGCCGGAGCTCCGGGCGAGCGACGCATCATGCTCGTGTCGCCGATCATCCTCTACGACTACCCCGAGATCGCCGGGGAGAGCACCGGGCCCATGTTCGACGCCACCGAGATCGACGAGATCCTCACCCTGCGCGTCATGGCGATGACCGATGCCGAGAAAGAACTCGCGCGGGCCACCGACCCCCTCGCCGCCGGCATCATCGACCGCGCCGACGGCTCCACCGCGGAATCGCTCGCCGCGCTGCACGGCACCTTCCGCGACGAGATACCCACCTACCGCGAGCCTGATCCTGCTATCCCTGATTCTTCTGGCTCCGGCGACAAGCCCTGGTGGGACCCAGTCGTGGATTCGAGCGTCGATCCCGGCACCGCCACCACGGTCATCGCCGGAACACTCATCGGCAAGGGCAGCCTGGTGCGGGTGCACCCACGGCGGGGAGCGGACGCGCAGGACATCTTCTTCCGCGACCAGGTGGCGCGCGTGGCAAACGTGCAGACCGACGTCGACGGCTCCACCCACGTCGGGGTGGTGCTCGTCGATGATCCCGCGGCCGACCTGCACGACTGGTTCGGCCGGTACTTCTACTTCGCGCCGAGCGAGCTCGAGCCCCTGCCCGGCGCACCCCACGAGCCACCCCCCGGCCCGGACCGTGAACCCCACGGCGGCGAGGGCGCTCGAACCTGGAAGGAGGCAACGCCATGAGAATCGTCGGCATGATCACCACCGCCGTGGTGTCGGCCATCGCGGCACTCGGGGTGATGGTCGGGATCAAGAACATTCCCGACATGAAGCGGTACATGCGCATGCGGCAGATGTAGGAGGTCAGGCATGGCAGCGCACGTGCTCGTGGCAGGCATCGGGAACATCTTCCTCGGCGACGATGGCTTCGGCCCCGCCGTGCTGCGCGTCCTCGGGGAGGGCACCATCGCCCTGCCAGGCACGGTGCGCTGCGTCGACTACGGCATCCGCGGCATGCACCTCGCCTATGACCTCCTCGAGGACTGGGACGCGCTGATCCTCGTCGACGCCATCCCGTCCCGCGGCAGCCCCGGCACCGTGCACATCCTCGAGGTGGAGGCCCCGGACCTCGTGGCGCTGCGCTCCACCGCGGTGCCCCGGGATGCGTCGGGGATCGACGGGCACGCGATGGATCCGGCTGCCGTGTTCGCGACCCTCGACGCGCTCGGCGGCGCCCTGCCCCGCACGTTCGTCGTCGGATGCGAGGCCGCCACCTTCGAGGAGGGCATCGGGCTCTCCCCGCCGCTCGAGGCCGCCGTGGCTACTGCAGCCCGCGCTGTCGCGGACACCATCACCACGCATCTCGCCACCGCGAGCACGGAGGGCTGACCCATGTGCCTCGGCATCCCCGGCCGCGTCGACCACATGCTCGACGGCTACGGCGACCAGCTCGCCCTCGTCGACGTCGAGGGGCAACTGCGCAAGGTCAATATCGGCATGCTCGACGAGCAGCCCGTGCGGCCGGGCGAATGGGTCATCATCCATATGGGCTTCGCGGTCGAGCGCACCAGCCCGGAAGGAGCTGCCCAGGCGCGCGCCGGGCTCGAGATGATGGGGCGCGCCTCCCCGCGCGGTGACCCACCATGACGCGCATCCGGCAGCGGCTCCACGTCAACGGTGTGGTCCAGGGCGTCGGGTTCCGGCCCTTCGTCTACGCCACCGCATCCGAGCTCGCCCTCAGCGGGGAGGTCAGCAATGACAGTGACGGCGTCATTATCGAGGTGGAGGGCACCCCCGCGGCGGTCGAGGAGTTCGCCCGGCGTGTGAAGGAGCAGCCGCCCCCGCTCGCCGTCGTCGAGCAGGTGCGCGCGGAGCCGGTCCGGGTGCGCGGTGGCACGGGGTTCCGCATTGCCAGCACCTCGCACCACGCCGGCGGTCGTACTCTCGCGTCCCCGGATGTCGCGATCTGCGCGGACTGCCTGCGCGAAATGCAGGACCCCGCCGATCGCCGCTACCGGCATCCCTTCATCACCTGTACCAACTGCGGGCCACGATTCACCATCATCCGGGAACTTCCCTACGACCGGTGCTCGACCACCATGTCGGGCTTCCCGATGTGCGCGGACTGCGCCGCCGAGTATCGCGATCCTGCTGATCGGCGCTTCCACGCCCAGCCCATCGCGTGCACTAGCTGCGGGCCCACCCTCGAGCTGATCGATGCCGCTGGCAGCCTGCGGGGCGAGGAGGCGCTCGCCCGCGCCCGCGAGCTGCTCGCCACCGGCCACATCATCGCCGTCAAAGGCATCGGCGGCTTCCACCTTGCCTGCGATGCCACCAACGCTGCCGCCGTCGCCGCCCTGCGCGACCGCAAGCACCGCCCGAGCAAGCCATTCGCCGTCATGGTGCGCGACCTAGCCACCGCCCGGCGTATCGCGCGGATCAACGACACCGAGGCGCGCGTCCTGAGCAGCCCGCAGCGGCCTATCCTGCTGCTCGCGAAGATCGAGCCACTCGCCGCAGGCGTGGCGCCCGGGATCCCCGATGTGGGCGTGATGATCGCCTACACCCCGCTGCATTACTTGCTGCTCGGGCTGCCCGGTGATCCACCCGGCCCCGAGGTGCTGGTGATGACCTCCGGCAATCTTGGTGGGGAGCCGATCGCCTACCGCAACGACGATGCCATCGAGCGCCTGCACGGCATCGCGGATGCGATCCTGCTGCACGACCGGCCCATCCTCGTGCCCTGCGATGATTCCGTCGCCCGCGTCGTCGACGACACCGAGATGCCGCTGCGCCGCTCCCGCGGATACGCACCCCTGCCGTTGGCCGTGCCCATCCGCGTGCGCCCGACGCTGGCCGTTGGCGCGGACGTGAAGAATACTTGCGCGGTGGCCGACGGCCGGTACGCGTGGCTCAGCCAGCACATCGGCGATATGGACGACCTCGCGACACTGCGGGCGCTGACAGCTACCGAGCAGCACCTCCAGCACCTCACCGGCGTCGAGCCCGAGCAGCTCGCCATCGATGCGCACCCCGCGTACCGTTCCGCCGCCTGGGCCCGCCGTCACGCCGGGGAACGTCCCGTGCACCTCGTCCAGCATCATCACGCGCACATCGCTGCGGTGATGGCCGAGCATGGCCTCGACGACACCGAATCCGTCATCGGGCTGGCCTACGACGGCACCGGATACGGCACCGACGGTGCTGTGTGGGGCGGGGAGGTCCTGATCGGTGGATACAAGGACGTGCAGCGCTTCGGGCATCTCAAGGAAGTGCCGCTGCCGGGCGGGGACGTGACCGTGCGCCGCCCCTACCGGATGGCGCTCGCCCACCTTCACGCCGCGGGCCTGGACTGGGACGAGGACCTCCCGCCCGTGGCGGCCTGCCCCGACGCCGAGCGGCAGGTGCTGCGCCACCAGCTCGACACGGGCCTCGGCTGCGCGCCCACGACCAGCATGGGGCGGCTCTTCGATGCCGTCGCCGCCCTCGCCGGGGCACGACAGGTCGTTGACCACGAGGCCGCGGCCGCCATCGAGCTCGAGGGCCACGCGCGCCAGCACCCGGAGGCCAGCCCCTATCCGGTCGGCATGGCCGGTGGCATCGCGGACCCCGCGCCGATGCTTGCCGCCGTCATCGCGGACCTGCGCGCCGGCGTCTCCCTCGGGACCATCGGCGCCCGCTTCCACGGCACCATCGCCGGGCTCACCGTCCGCTGGGCGCGCGATGCCCGCGCATCCAGCGGCCTCGGAACCGTAGCGCTCACCGGGGGAGTGTTCCAGAATCCCTTGCTGCTCGCCCTCGCCCGCCGCGGCCTCGAGAACGAGGGATTCCGGGTGCTCGTCCACCGGCGCGTGCCGCCCAACGACGGCGGGATCGCGCTCGGCCAACTGATCGTGGCAGCCATGCGATGACCCACCGGGCCGGCAGCGAGCCCGCCCGCGAAACGAGGAGGTAGACGATGTGCCTAGCAGTACCGGGGAGGATCCTCGACCTGGAGGAACGGGACGGCACCCTGATGGCCGAGGTGGACTTCGGGGGCGTCCACAAGGACGTCTGCTTGCACTACATCCCCGACGCCACCATCGGTGACTATGTGATCGTCCACGTAGGGTTCGCCATCCAGCGCCTCGACGAGGAATCCGCCAAGAAGACCCTCGCCGAGTTCGAGCAGCTCGGTGTTCTCGACGAGGAATTCGGCGACCAGTTCGCGCTCGCCGCCAAGCAAGCGGGGCTCGACCCGCCGGGGACTGGTGCGCACCAGCCCGGCGGCACCAATGGGAAGGCAGCGGCATCATGAAATACCTCGACGAGTTCAGCAACCCCGACCTCGCGCGCAAGCTCCTCGACCAGATTCGTGACACCACCACCCAGCGGTGGGCGATCATGGAGGTCTGCGGCGGGCAAACGCACTCGATCATCCGCCACGGCATCGACCAGTTGCTCCCCGACAGCATCGAGATGATCCACGGCCCCGGCTGCCCCGTCTGCGTCACGCCGCTCGAGATCATCGACAAGGCGCTCGAGATCGCCGCCCGCCCCGACGTCACCTTCTGCTCCTTCGGCGACATGCTCCGCGTCCCCGGCAGCGAGTCCGACCTCTTCCGCATCAAGAGCCAGGGCGGTGACATCCGCGTCGTCTACTCGCCGCTCGACGCGCTGCGCATCGCCCGCGAAAACCCTGATCGGCAGGTCGTGTTCTTCGGCATCGGCTTCGAGACCACCGCCCCCGCCAACGCCATGACCGTCTACCAGGCCAAGCGCCTCGGCATCCACAACTTCTCGCTGCTCGTCTCCCACGTGCTCGTGCCACCGGCGATCGCGGCGATCATGGAGTCACCCACCTGCCGCGTCCAGGCCTTCCTCGCCGCCGGGCACGTGTGCTCGGTCATGGGCACCGAGGAGTACCCAGCCCTGTGCGACAAGTACCAGGTACCCATCGTCGTCACTGGCTTCGAGCCCCTCGACATCCTTGAGGGCATCCGCCGCACCGTCGAGCAGCTCGAGAAGGGGGAGCACCACCTCGACAACGCCTACCAGCGCGCCGTCCGCCCCGAGGGCAACCTCCCCGCCAAGCAGATGCTCGACGACGTCTTCGAGATCACCGACCGCGGCTGGCGCGGCATCGGCACCATCCCCGACAGCGGCTGGCAGCTCGCGCCCAAGTACCGCGAGTTCGACGCCGAGCATCGCTTCCACGTCCACGACCTCCACACCGACGAATCCGCGATCTGCCGTTCCGGCGAGGTGCTGCAAGGGCTCATCAAGCCCCACGAGTGCGCCGCGTTCGGCAAGCAATGCACCCCACGCACCCCGCTCGGCGCGACCATGGTGTCGTCCGAGGGAGCGTGCGCCGCCTACTACCTCTACCGCCGCCTCGAGATCCAGGAGGCCACCCATGCCTGAGCCTGCCCGCAACGGACAAGCAGCCACCCTCGACCTCGAAGGCTGGGCGTGCCCCCTGCCGCTGCGTGACTCCCCGAACATCGTCATGGGCCACGGCGGTGGTGGAGCCATGTCCGGCGAGCTCATCGAGCACCTGTTCCTGCCCGCCTTCGGAGCCGCGGCCGCGGGGGAGATGACCGACTCGGCCGTCGTCACCGTTGGCGGCACCCGCGTCGCGTTCTCGACCGACTCGTTCGTCGTGAAGCCCATGATCTTCCCCGGCGGAAGCGTCGGCGACCTCGCCGTCAACGGCACCGTCAACGACATCGCCATGTCCGGAGCACAACCCCTCGTGCTGTCCACCGCGTTCATCCTCGAGGAAGGCACCCCGCTCAGCATCATCCACCGCATCGCCACCGACCTTGGCGCCGCCGCCACCACCGCCGGGACCAAGCTTGTCACCGGGGATACGAAGGTCGTCGACTCCGGCCACGGCGACGGCGTCTACATCAACACCAGCGGATTCGGCATCATCCCCGAGGGCGTCGACATCCGCCCCCAGCGCGCCCGGCCCGGCGACACCATCATCGCCAGCGGCCACATCGGCGTCCACGGAGTCGCCATCCTCAGCTGCCGCGAAGGACTCGAGTTCGGCACCACCATCCGCAGCGACACCGCCGCCCTCAACGGACTCGTCGCCACCATGATCGCCACCGGCGCCGACATCCACGTCCTCCGCGACCCCACCCGCGGCGGAGTCGCCGCCGCCCTCAACGAGATCTGCACCACCGCCCACCTCGGCGCCGCCCTCGACGAGCGCTCCCTGCCCATCCCGCCCGAGGTCCGCGACGCCTGCGGCCTCCTCGGCCTCGACCCCCTCTACGTCGCCAACGAAGGGAAACTCATCGCATTCGTCGCGCCCGACGACGCCGACACCGTCCTCGCCGCCATGCACGTGCACCCCCACGGCCGCGACGCCACCATCATCGGCGAAGTCGTCACCGAGCACCCCGGCATGGTCGTCGCCAAGACCGCGCTCGGCGGAACCCGCGTCGTCGACCTCCCCGCCGGAGAACAACTACCCCGCATCTGCTGACATGAGCGATGGTGCGGAAATGCGGGGCTCTGGCGTCTTTGGCGCAGGTGCCTTTGACGCGGGAGCGGCGGTTCATGAGGGAGCTGCGGTTCATCAGGGAGCCGCGCTCTTCGCTCGCTATGCCTACCCGCCGAATGCTCTTGGCTACTGCGGGCCACCGGACACCCGCCAGACCGTGGCGCATCTGGGGGGTGGTGCCTCGGGCGCGGGTGCGGCAGTCTCGGGGGTGGGCGAGCGGCAGGCGACAGAGCAGTGGGCGCGCAGCTTCGACGGCGCCTGGCCGTACCTGCACGCGATCGCTGGGGGAGCCGGTCGTGCCGGCCTTTCGGACGGCCGACTGGGCGGTCTGCTGGACCCCGACATCGTCGAGGCATACTGGCTCGGCAACCCACTCCTCGACAACCTCGACCCTCACGCGCTTTTAGACCAGCTCCGGCGCGATTTTGCCCACCAGACCGGCCACATACTCGACGGCATCCATCACGCCTGCGCCCACCACACCTTCCACGTGCTCACCGTCTACCCCTGGACACGCCTCCTCGGCCGTGGCCCCGCCGCCCTCGACATCCTGCAGAAATGCCGCATCCGCTGGGGCACCGTCACCGCCGTCGACTCCACCTCCGCCACCATCAGCACCCAGCCCCTGACCTACAACGGACAGATCACCCTCGGCAACCCCACCGAGGAAACCGCGACCTGGCGCGGCCCTGGCACCACACTCGCCCCACGACCCAGGCCCGGCGACCAGGTGGCCCTGCACTGGGACTGGATCTGTAGTTCCCTCAACGCGACCCAGCTCGACGCGCTCCAGCACTACACCGACGTGAGTCTCGGTATCGCCAATGAATGGCTGCGCGGGCGGGGGTAGGGGTTGATCGCTCGAGACTGCCGCGACGCGTGTGCGAAAAACGACAGGTTTCGGCGCTGGCAGTGTCGTTTCTCGCACACTCGTGGGGCCTCTTGCGCTCTGGCGCTACTCTCCTTGAGGGGCCTCGGGCACGCAGTCGGTGGTGGCCTCGCGGTAGGTATCGACGAGGACGTGGGCGGGGATGTCGAGGCGCGTGAAGTGCTCGGTGAGGATGCGGGTCAGGGTCGTGTGGCCGATGATCGGGTCGTCGGTGGGGTTGGCGATGGCGATCGCATCCTCGAATGGCACGAGGACACCCTCGGTGCTGCGGAACGGGTCGAGCGCTGCCGAGGTGGGCAGCAAGTCGCGGAACTCCGCGCTCGGGCCGGCCAGTTCGGCTTCGTTGGCCTCCGCGAGCGCGTACAGGATCCGGTCGTCGGGGAGCAGTTCCTGGCCGTTGAGTGTCACATCGCGCAGGTTCGAGTACGCCAGGGCGAACGGATGGTGCGGATAGTCGATGGACGTGAGGTAGTTGACGAGAGCAGCATCGAGTTTCGCATATCCGGTCAGCGCGTTATTGACTGGATTGTCAACTGAAATGCCGACCTCGAGCGATAGGAGCTTTCCTTCAGCATCAAGGTAGGGGTCGAGGGTTCCCGTCATGCCGGCAAGCCCTTCGGAGTCCTCGAGGTCGCCAACCAGGCCGTGAAGAAGGGCAGTTCCGGGCACGGGCTCGGTCATGCATTTATCGACGAAGTCGTTCGCGACGCTACCTGAACTACATCCTACGAGGATTGCTGATGCTGCTAGAGAACCTAGTAAGAAGGTGTATGAGTTTCGCGGTGGAGTCATTTAAGTTTGCCGATCTCTAGGCGGGCATTCTGTATTCGTTGAGTATAATCGGAGATGGGGAATCCGTTGTCAGTGAGGTAGTTTATTGAAATCGAGTCGAGCTTGGCGCTACCAGTCAGTGCATTATTATGCGGATTGTCGACTAGGATCGCCTCACTGTAAGGAAGAAAGTCACCCGTACCTGATCGAAACGCATCCAGTCTAGTGTCTGGCGAGATCGCCCCTAGGCCGTCGAGCGTCACGATTGCATTGTAGGTGTGCCGAGCTATTGTTTGATCTGAGTTGATCATGTCGCCAGTGTATATCGGCTCAACATTGCCTGCGATTCGGCTAGGCAGTGACTCGCCAAGCAGTGCGCTGGCGCCACTCATCGCTGGCCCAACATAAGGAGCAAAGGATAGGGTGGAACCTACGATAGTCGAAGCGCGCTCTATGGCTTCGCGTTGCGAAGCGGCAGCTGACAGAATGCCCTCGGATCGATCCTCGGCTTCGACGATATAGCCGTGCTCAATATATCCTTGAATCCATCCAATGTAGCTGCCGATGTCAGTGTGTCGATTTCCATTACCACCCACCAGGCTTTCGATATAGATGACTTCGAGGTCAGAAACAGATCGATATGCCCGGGCATTGAAGTCTGCCGCCACATCAGCATTGCTATCGATGACCGAGAATATTCGGACAGCTTCTCCATGTGACACTGCACCAAATCCATCGGTGGCAAGAAGGTTTGGGTTCACTTGGCCCATATTCGGAATATACGGGGTCAGCGCGTTGGCGATGGCGCGGGTGGTCTCGGGGCTGGTGTGGCCGATCGCGTGGTTGTCGTGGTGGGGGACGTTGAGGAACGCGTGGTGGTTGTTGCCGCCGATCCCGGTTGTGTCGGAGCCGATGGCCTGGGCGAGCCCGTGGGCGGATTGGCCGGCGCGTGTGGCGGTGTCGTGGTCGGGGCTGGTGGCGTCGTCCGCGATCCAGTCGATGAGCGGGGTGGCGGATGATCCACCGTGGAGGAGGAGCTGGGCAACGGTGGTGTCGCGGTCGTAGGACGGCAGGTCGGCGCCGTGGCTGTAGGTGCCGGTGAGGATGGCGGCAGCACTGTCGGTGTTGCGCAGGCCCACGTCTAGCAGGGTGTCGGAGATCTCCGGGTAGTCCCTGTGGAACGGGTACTCGAGGGTGGCGTTGCGTCCGTCGAGCTGCTCGGCCTCGACGGAGAGGGCTCCGATGGGGGCGGCGGCGTGGACGAGCTGGGCGCCGAGCTCCTCGCCGGGCGCGTACTGCGGATCAGCTGTCGCAAGTAGATCTGCCAGTGGCTTGACGGTGGTCATGCCGGGGAGGCCGTCGTCGCGCCGGTTCGCGAGCGCCTCGCGGATATCGTCGGGCACATACTGGTATCCGCCGGGGCTGCGCAGCTCGCCATGGTGGTCGAGGCCCGCGCCGATCTGCTCATTCGACACGAGGAGCAGGGCATTGGCGAGCGCGGTGTGGTGCTCATCGCCCCCTGGGTCGGCTTCGTTGTCGTAGTGCCACGAGAGGCTACGGAGGTCGCTACCGCTGGTCTCGGTGAAGAATGCGCGCAGCGCACCGAGCTGGTCCGGTGGGAGGGAGACAGGTTGCCCGGCGGCCGTGGCGGCGAGCTGGGCAGGCGAGAGCCCGAGCTGGGCGAGGTGCTCGCCGATCTCCGCAGCGAGCGCTGGCGTGATGCCGAGTGGTGAGCCGAGCTCGGCGCGGAGCCGGTTCGCGAGCTCGATGGAATCGCTCGGGGTGATACCGGTGTCGGTGGGGGTGAGCTGGTCGACGTCACGGGCGAGGCTGGTGAGCGCGGCGGCGAGCGTCGCGTCGAATGCCTCGAGATCAGCGAGGAGTCCCGTGATGCGCTGCGCCTCCGCCACGGCCAGGGCTTGGGATTCTGGATCAAGCGCGGTGACGGTCCAGTCGTCACGGACCAGCAGCCGCTTGCGGGGAGCATCGAGCAGGAGCGCCTGCAATGCCTCGCACGTGCTGCCTAGGTCGTAGGTCGCCCGCGCGAGAGAGTCCGCGGTCTCCTCGACTCGAACCGCGACTGCTTTGGCGTGCCCCCACTCGGCGTTCGCGCGATCATCGGCGGCCGTGTGCGCGGCGCCATCCCACTGCTCCCCAAGAGCGTCGAACGCGTCGCGAAGGCGCTTGCCGTGGTTGAACAACGCATCAGCACGGTCGGCCATCACGCGCGAGGCGCGCGCGAACGTGCCAGGATCCCACGCCTGCACCATCGGCACCGTCAGCCCCACAACGTCCCCCTCAATGCCCCGAAACTGGCGGCGAAACTAGCCTCGGTCACCTCATAGTCCTCCGCAGTGCCCTGGCACAGCCGGGAAAGATGCTCGCATCGTTGCGCGAGGACATGCACCGCTTGATCGAGAGCCGCCGACGCGACACCGCAGCTCGACGCCGATTGCGAGCCCGGCAAGGAACGCGCCAGATCCTCTAGGCCCTCCGCAGGATCAAGCTCCCCGACCGCCTCGGCATGACCAGCCAGGCGGGACTCCGCGGCACGCAGGAAAGCAGGATCGACCCGCAAGCCCAGCTTGGCGGCCAACCCCTCACCGCTCGAGCCGTCGGATAGTGGTGCCGACACCTGACCCTCCTTGACGTCGCAAAACTGTGGAGCAGGACTTCCGTGACAATACGATGGGACGCAGCGCAGAGGCGGATGGTTCCGTTGCACGGCTGTGATTGCTGCCACAGCGGTGGCTGGGTGGATCACGACGCCGTCCTTGCTGGTTTCGTTTTTTTCGGTTTATTGTTGTGTATGACGATCGACGCCGAGCACACCGTGCTGCCACCCGCCTACGCGGGTGGGGAGATGACGCGTTTGCGGGAGGCTGTGGCAGCCTCGGGCGAGCTCGCCATCGTTGGCGCCGATGGCGCTCCGATCGCACTGCCCGAGCCTGTGGCACAGGTGCTGCGCGAAGTTATCGTCGCCATGGCTGCAGGCCACGCGGTGACCCTCGCCCCGCGTGGCACTGTTCTGACCACCCAGCAAGCAGCCGAGATTCTTGGCGTCTCTCGTCCCACTGTGGTGCGCCTCCTCGATTCCGGAGAGATCCCGCACAGCAGCCCGGGACGTCATCGGAGAGTGCTGCTCGCCGATCTGCTGGCCTACGAGCGACGATCGGCAACCGCACGGCGCGACGTCCTCGACGCGATGTCCGCTGAAGCTGCGGACGAAGACGCTTACCTGCGTGGCAGCGACTTCCCAGAAACCCGGTGAGCGCCGAGTGAGCTTTCCTGTGGTCCTCGACGCGTGCGTGCTCGTCCCGCTACCGGTGTGTGACTTGATGCTGCGGTTGGCCGATGCAGGGCTGTACCGACCCCTGTGGTCGGAGGAAATTCTTGATGAGGTCGAGCGCAACCTGCCCAAGCTCGGCGTCACCCCTGCGCGTGCTGCCAAACGGATTTCCCAGATGCGGAATGCGTTCCCCAGCTCTGCCGTGACCGGCTACGAGCGCCTCGTGCCAACCATGGGCAACCACCCCAAGGATCGCCATGTGCTGGCCGCTGCCGTGCGCGCGGGTGCCCAAGCCGTGGTGACGGCAAATCTCAAGGACTTTCCCGCAGATGCATTGGCACCTTTCGGGATCGAAGCCCTCCACCCCGACGATTTCCTCCAGGACCTGCTCGACCTTGATGCTGCACTGGTCCTGCGGTGCCTGCGCGATCAGCAGGAAGAATGCCGCAAGCCCGCGTTCTCTCTGAGCCAGTTGCTCGATGCCCTCGCCCGCGCAGTCCCAGGATTTGCCAACCAAGCCACCCAGGCGCTGTTTCCGCCCGGAAGCCCACTTCCTCTGGAGATCGTTTCTAGCCAGCAGGCCGTCAATGCGTTCTTTCCAGACAGCACTGGGCTCGATCATGCGACTGCCCGAGGGGCGGCCTACCTCTGGTGGACGTGCCTGCTCGCGCTCGACGAGCCAGGTGCAGGTGACGCGCTCGCCGCGCTGAGTGCGAGCCCCGCGGACTGGGGAGACTTTCGCCAGGCCGCTAGAGAGTTGTCTGGGTGGGCGATGGCGCAGAATCTCATTGCCTGCCCTGATGCGCCCGACGCTGTCGCCTACGCCAAATTTGTCCCCGTCACCGGCCACAACATGCGGGCGTTCGCTGACACACCGATTCGAGACGTGTACATCCTTACTGTGGTCCGCTGTCCAGATGGGTACTGGCGAGTGTGGGGCATGTCCCGCAACTGGCTTCCTCCGCTCAGCCGGATCGAGCAGGGCGCGCGCCCCGGTTCCCGATAGCACCTTCTGAGATCGCGATCCTCGGTCCGGCCAAGATCACTAGGCTGCGGGCATGCGAATCCCGTCCGCGCCAAGAACCCTGGAGAGCCATGCAGTCCGCGCCGAGCGTGCTGCGCGTATCCGCGATCCGCACGTTGAACCCATCAACTCCCTCATTGACGAGATCGCTCGCGCCATCGGCTACCCAGCCCTGCCCTATATCGATCCCACGTTCGGCGGGACCCAGGCCCGCGCCCTGATGGTCCTCAAAGCCCCCGAGGCCGATGCCGACCCAGACAAGGCTGGAACACGCCTGCTGAGCATCGACAACGATGACACCGGCGCCGCGAACCTGTTCGACGCGTTCGCCCGGCATGGAATCGATCGAACCGACATCACGCCGTGGAACATCTGCCCGTTTCCCATCGCCGGTGACAACCCGACGGCAGCGGAGCGGCGCGAGGCCGCGCCCTACACGCGCAAACTCCTTGCCATGCTGCCCAACCTCAAGTTCGTCGTGACCCTCGGAGCCGCAGCCCGTGACGGATGGAAGCCTCGGCTGCTCCACCCCTACCGACAACTCACGATCATGGCAGGTGCCTCGCCCTCGCCACCGGGCATCAACCGCGCTGACCAGCGGTCATCGTTCGAGGCCGCCATGATCCAGCTAGCGGATCGCCTGCGCTAGATGGTGCGTGGGCCTGCTGCAACTATCGGCGCGCTAATCTGGCACCCGTGGCAACCATTGAGGTGAACGATCGCACCGTGACCATCCGGCTCAGCACGCGCGAAAAGATCGCTGGCCTGCATGGCGATCTCGTCATTCGTCGCTCACGGATCCGGAGGGCATACGCCGCCGCGAACGGATTCAGCGAACTCCACGGCATGCGCGCCCCTGGCACCGGCGTACCAACGATCATCGCGATGGGTACCTGGCGCGGCAAGGGCAAGACCTACGCCAACGTCACCCGCGGCGAGGCACTTGTCCTCGACCTGCGCG
Source organism: Lolliginicoccus lacisalsi (assembly GCF_014841105.1). GTDB lineage: Bacteria > Actinomycetota > Actinomycetes > Mycobacteriales > Mycobacteriaceae > Lolliginicoccus > Lolliginicoccus lacisalsi. The sequence continues at coordinate 214,740 of NZ_JACYWE010000001.1, read as the reverse complement.
ACCACGAGTACAAGCGAGCCGTCATCACCACTCCGGATGCGGGCGCGATCGCCGCGCAGCTGGGGTAGCGGGCTTCGGCCCCGCGAGAGTGCGCAAAACGACAGGTTTCGGCAGGCGGTTTCAGGGAGCCATCGCAACACCTGCGATCAGTCCTGCCAGCTTGTCACAGGGCTTGCTCCAGCCCAGGGTCTTGCGGGGACGGATGTTGAGCAGGCGCTGGGTCTCGGCCAGGCCGGCATCGGTGACCTCGTTGAAGTCCGTGCCCTTCGGATAGAAGTCGCGGACCAGCCCATTGGTGTTCTCGTTGCTGCCACGCTGCCACGGCGAGTGCGGGTCGCAGAAGAACACCCGGCAGCCGGTGGCGACGGTGAACCGCGCGTGCGCGGCCATCTCGGTGCCCTGGTCCCAGGTGATCGTGCGGGCCAGCCCGGCGGGCAGGCCCTCGATCATGCGCCCGAGGACGTCCACGACCGTGGCGCTGTCGCGGGCGCCCGGCAGCCTCCCGAGCAGCGCGTACCGGGTGGAGCGCTCGACGAGGGTGACGATCCCGGAGTTGCCCGGCCCCACGACCAGGTCTCCCTCCCAGTGGCCCGGCACGGCCCGGTCGGCGGCCTCGGCGGTCCGGTCCGACAGCCTCGCCCCCTCCAGCCAGGGCCTCGAGGCGCGCGCGGGCAGCCGCGAGCGCGGGATGCGCCCGGCCCGGCCAGTGCGCAGGGCCTTGGCCACGGCCAGCTCGTGGCGCAGCGCGCCCCGGCCCTGGACGTAGAGGGCCTGGTAGACCGTCTCGTGCGACACGTGCGCCTCCTTCCGGCCGGGGAACAGCGCCCGCAGCTCCGCGGCGACCTGCTCGGGGGAGAACCTCTGGTTCAGCAGCGCCACCACCGGCCCGCGCACGGCGGGGTCATCGAGCTTGCCCGGCCGCGGGCGGGGCCGGGCGGCCAGCGCCCGGTAGTGGGCCAGCCCGGCGTCGTAGCGGTGCTCGCCCCAGTGGATGACCCCGCGCGCCCTGATCTCCCGGGAGACCGTCGACGGCGACACCCCGAGCCGGCGGGCGATCGCGCGCAGCGGCAGTGGCTCCGGCAGCGACCGCGCGGCCTCGATGAACGAGCGGTCCGCCAGCGTGAGACGCCGGTAGGCCCTGCCTGGCGACGGTGGTGGCCCGGCGTCCACGGGGATGGGCCTCACCCCGCCGGCGGCTCCCCGCCGCACCTGCATGCCCGCTTGCTCCGCCCACCGGTTCACCGTCATCCTCGACACCCCTAGAGTGTCGCCGATCTCTATCGCGGACCTGCCACGGACCAGCCTGCTATACGCCGCCGCCCGGACCTCCCACGGAATCTTCCTCGCCATCAGCATGCCCCTTCAGCCAGGGGTGTTGCGATGGCTCCCTGAAACCGCCGCACGGACGGTGTCGCTTCTCGCACACTCGCGCTCCGGCGGCACGCACACTCGCGGCATCGCGGGTCAGGCGTGGTCTGGTAGCGCCCCAGTCGTGCCCGGTGCGAACAAGGCGAAGGGCCCGCGGCGCGGCAGCGCCATCCCCACAAGGCCCCGCAATGCCGAGACCGTGAAGTTGGCGTAGTCGAAACGGTCGCGCCACACGGCGATCCGCCCGTCCCGCAGCTCGAAGGTGCCGCACACCCAGAACTCGGTCCGGAACCGGCCAAGGCTAAGGGCATCGGTGCGCTCGGTGAGCACCGCATGGCGATCACCGCCGATGTGACGGAACTGCACGTCGAAGCCCATCCGGGCCCGCTCCATGAGTCTGATCGCACGGGCAAAGTCTCGCTTGCCGCGGACCTTGGGGAGTGAAACGTTGTGCCACACGACATCGTCGGTCACGTAGTCCAATGCGTCGTCGAAGCGTTCATCGCGAAGCGCCGCCAGAAACTCGACGACCACACCAATGCTTGCGTCATCCATGCCAGGCTCCTTGTCGATTGATCACGCTGTCGCGGCAGCTTCCCTGCGCCATCCTGGCAGGCGATCGACCATTCGCGCACCTGGAAGCCGATCAACCACACGCCCAAGCCGGTCGAACGCCCCATCGATCGGAGTCAGGGAGCTCAAGCCGCTGAGCCCCGCCCGCACGTCCAGCAACGCCATCAGCGGCACCACGGTATCGAGATGCCCATTGAGCGAACCGACATGCGGTATCGCCCCGCCCATGTTGCCGTTGAGCTCCTCGAGCATGGGCAGTGCCTTCTCCAGGTTCGTCGCCAGGTCCCGGCCCATCGCCAGCAGATCATCGAGCTGGGGCAGCACCTTCCGCAGGACCTCCGCGAAGACATGGATATCGTCGAGCAGCCGGACCGCGAGCGCCAACGGCGGAAATGCCGCGACAGGCGCCGGCAGAATAGTGACAGGCATGCAATCCCCCGGAATGCGTTGTGCACCAGCACCCCCTCGCGGTGCTGGCAGTGCAGCCGAGGCTACCAGCGGGTATCAGTGCATCCCGGGGAGGAACACGCGCTGCGTCGGCGTGTTGGACATGATCGGAGTGCGTGTCCAGACAGTCGTGTGGTGGACGCCCGCTCCTCGACCCGTGACAGTGCGAAAAACGACAGGTTTCGGCGATGGAGCTGTCGTTTAGTGCACTCTGGCCGGGAGCCGTCAGATCGACATGTTCTTGTCGGACTCCGGTGGTTAGATCAGCTGTGCGGGTCGAGGCAACGGGGCGTGAGGGAGGCGTGGCGGGCATGGCAGTGAGCGAGCATGATCCAGCGGTGCATGTGGCGGACAGCCATGATGTGATTCGTGTGCAGGGCGCGCGGGAGAACAATCTCAAGGACGTGGATGTCGAGATCCCGAAGCGCCGATTGACGGTTTTCACCGGCGTCTCGGGCTCGGGCAAGAGCTCGCTGGTCTTCGGCACGATCGCGGCGGAATCGCAGCGCATGATCAATGAGACCTATTCCGCCTTCGTGCAGGGGTTCATGCCCGCGCTGGCGCGGCCCGAAGTGGACGTCATGGAGGGCTTGACGACGGCGATCATCGTCGATCAGGAACGCATCGGGGCGAACGCGCGATCCACGGTCGGCACCGTGACGGATGCGAACGCCATGCTGCGGATCCTGTTCAGCCGCCTCGGTGATCCGCCTATCGGCCCGCCGAACGCGTACTCGTTCAATGTGCCGTCGGTGCGAGCTAGCGGCGCGATCACGGTGGAGCGGGGGTCGGCCAAGACAAAGACCGAGAAGGCCACGTTCAATCGGCTTGGTGGCATGTGCCCGCGCTGCGAGGGCATGGGCAAGGTCACCGATTTCGATCTGACCGCGCTATTCGATGATTCAAAGTCGCTGAACGAGGACGCGCTCACCATTCCCAACTACAGCATGGACGGCTGGTACGGCCGCATCTTCCGCGGATGCGGGTTCTTCGACCCCGACAAGCCGATTGGCAAGTACAACAAGCGGGAGATGCACGACCTGCTCTACAAGGAACCCACCAAGGTCAAGGTCGAAGGCGTCAATGTCACCTATGAAGGCCTGATCCCGCGCATCCAGAAATCGATGCTGTCCAAGGACATCGAATCGGTGCAGCCGCACATCCGGGCATTCGTCGAACGTGCCATCACCTTCACCACCTGCCCCCAGTGCGACGGCACCAGGCTTGCCCCCGAGGCGCGCTCCTCCCGCATCAACGGCATCAACATTGCCGACGCATGCGCGATGCAGATCACCGACCTTGCTGCATGGATCCGCGACCTCGACGCCCCCTCCGTCGCGCCGCTGCTCGGCAAGCTCCGCCACGCACTCGAGTCCTTCGTCGAGATCGGCCTCGGCTACCTCTCCCTCGACCGGCCCTCCGGCACGCTCTCCGGCGGCGAGGCGCAACGCACCAAGATGATCCGCCATCTCGGCTCATCCCTCACCGACGTCACCTACGTGTTCGACGAGCCCACCATCGGGCTGCACCCCCACGACATCGCGCGCATGAACAACCTCCTGCTGCGCCTGCGGGACAAGGGAAATACCGTCCTCGTTGTCGAGCACAAGCCCGAGGCCATCGCCATCGCCGACCACGTCATCGACCTCGGCCCTGGCGCTGGAACCCACGGCGGCACGATCTGCTTCGAGGGGACCATCGACGGGCTGCGGGCCAGCGACACCCTCACCGGGCGGCACCTCGACCACCGCGCGACCATCAAGCCCACCGTGCGCACAGCAACCGGCAAGCTCGAGATCCGCGGTGCCAGCTCCCACACCCTCAACGATGTCGACGTCGACATCCCTACCGGAGGGCTGTGCGCCATCACCGGAGTTGCCGGATCCGGCAAGAGCTCGCTCATCCACGGCTCCCTCGCCGGTCGCGACGGCATCATCACCATCGATCAGGGCGCTATCAAGGGCTCCCGCCGCTCCAACCCCGCCACCTACACCGGGATGCTCGAACCCATCCGCAAAGCGTTCGCCAAGGCCAACGGCGTCAAGCCCGCGCTCTTCAGCGCCAACTCCGAAGGCGCCTGCCCCACCTGCAATGGCGCCGGGGTCATCTTCACCGACCTCGCCATGATGGCCGGAGTCGCCAGCACCTGCGAGGACTGCGACGGCAAGCGCTTCCAGGCCGCGGTGCTCGAATACCACCTCGCCGGGCGCAATATTGCCGACGTCCTCGCCATGCCCGTCGCCGAAGCCACCGAATACTTCAGCACCGGCGACGCCCGCACGCCCGCCGCGCACACCATCCTTAAGCGCCTCTCCGACGTGGGGCTCGGCTACCTCACCCTTGGCCAGCCGCTCACCACCCTCTCCGGCGGCGAGCGGCAACGCCTCAAGCTCGCTACCCACATGGGCGGCAAGGGCCACACCTACATCCTCGACGAGCCCACCACTGGCCTCCACCTCGCCGACGTCGACAACCTCCTCGCCCTCCTCGACCGCCTCGTCGACAGCGGCAAGACCGTCATCGTCATCGAGCACCACCAAGCCGTCATGGCCCACGCCGACTGGATCATCGACCTCGGCCCCGGAGCCGGTCACGACGGTGGCAACATCGTCTACCAAGGCACCCCCGCCGACCTTATCGCCAGCCCCTCCACCCTCACCGGGGAGCACCTCGCGGCGTACACCGGGAAGTAGGGGGGCGGCGAGCTGACATGCAGCCATCGCGCCGAATCTGCTAGCTAATGTCACGCACGGGCGGGGTGTGTCGCGGCGTGTCGCGTGACAATGGCCAGCAATTTCTGATGACGGGCCGCCAGTCCTGCCAACCACCGCCCCCATGCGCCTCTGCGGCATGCCGAATACACTTCACAGATGGGTGTTGCACACGATCTTGTCCTGCTGACCACCGATCCGCAGTCGGGGAAGTCGTACATTTCGAGCACAGTGTCCGATGCCGTCCTCGGTGGCGCCTTGATGCTCGATTTGATCGCGGCAGAGCGACTGGCCGTGAACGGCGAGGGGCGCCATGCACGCGTGCAGGTGCTCGACAAGCGGCCCCTCGGCAAGACCTTGCTCGACGACGCGCTTGGTAGATTGGCCAGCCGCAAGCCCCAGAAGCCAGCCAGCGCGGTGACCCGACTGGGCAAGCGCGCTCAGCGGGAGGTCTATGCGGAACTCACCGAGCAACGCGCCGTCGCGCCCCGCGTTGTCAAGATCCTCGGGCTGTTTCCCACCACCCGCCACGATGTGCTCGACACCCGCCGACGCAACGAGCTCGTCTCGAGCGTCAAGGCATGCCTGCTACGTGGCACTCGCCCCGACGATGTGACGGGTCCGCTCATTGCTCTGCTCTCCGCGGCGGACCTCGTCAAGCCGATAGTTGGCAAGCGGGATGCCAAGCCCGCGAAGGCACGGGCGAAGAAGATCGCGGCGGGCGATGGGTCCACCACCTGGGCGAGCAAGGGCGTCCGCGAGGCGGTGCAGGCGACGAATGCGGCTGTCGCGGCCGGAGTCGCAGCTTCCGTCGCCGCGACCAGCGGAACCGGCGGGGGCTAGACCGTCCCAGCTCCCACCACCACCCGAATCTGCTAGCCATTGTCACGCCCGGGCGGGGTGTGTCGCGGCGTGTCGGATGACAATAGCCAGCAGATTTCCCCGCGCCAACCGTGACCGGCGCCAGCCGTGTCCGCGCCAGGAACCAGCCGATGCCCGTTCCCGCCGAGTTGTACGCTTCGCGCATGACTACCTCGAATGCGCTCGATCCCGCCCAGCTCGCGAGGCTGCAGAACCTCGTGGATTCCGGTGTGCTGCGCGAGGACCAGCGCGAAGCCGTGGTAGCGGCGCTGGAAGCCGGCTATCGGGAGGACCGCGCGCCTTTGGTGCGCCGGGTGTTGCCGGAGGTCGCGGGATATGTCGGTGGCGCCCTGGTCGTCGCGGGGGCGACGCTGCTGCTGGGCCTGGCGTGGGAGGACCTGTCCCGCGATGCGCGGGCGCTGATCCTAGCGGTGACATCCCTGGTGCTGATCATCGCCGCGGTCGGCTTCGCAGGAGGGGTGCGGGCGTTGCCGTCGAATGGTGGTTCGGCGCGGCAACGACTCGGAGCTGTGCTGTTCGCGGCGGCCTCGGTGACGATCGCGTTCGCGGCGGGCTCGTTTGCCAGCAGCGAGCAAGCGATGTGGGCGGGCCTCGCAGGACTCGTGGTGGCGGTATGCGCCTATGTGGCGATGCCCGCGCTGGTGACATTGTCGGCGGGCGCGGTGATGAGCGTGGTCGCGGTCGCCGGAACGCTGGGGGAGCTCAACGTGGCCGAGGAATTCCTGGCGGTCGGGCTGGTGGTGCTGGGAATCGGCTGGCTGGTGCTCGCTGCCCGCTCAATCCTGGCACCCGCGTGGGCAGGGTTCCTGGTGGGTGTGGCGATCGCGGTGATTGGCTCGCAGCTCGGGCTGGGTGCGGACTCCGAGGCGTGGGCGTATTCGCTCGCGGCGGTGGTGGCGGTGGCGTGCTTCGTGCTGTTCGCCGCGACGCGGTCACCCATCCTGGTGATCGGTGGTGTGCTCGCCACCGCGCTCGCCGTATCGGAGGCAGTGTGGCATTGGACCGGCGGTGCGATCGGGGGAGCGGCGGCAGTGCTGATCGCGGGCACGGTGCTGCTGGTGGGCAGCGCGGTCGGGCTCTATCGCGCGCGGGTCGACGAATGAGAGCAGCCCATCCTAGCGCTTGTGATCCACGCCACACTGCGTACGGTGGAGGGAACACTGTTGATCAAGGAAAGGCGTGCATCATGGGCAGGTTCTGGACACGTTCCCTAGCGGCGGGGGCCGCCTCTCTCGCCCTTCTTGCTGGTGGTGCACCGGCGGCATTGTCGCAGCCCAGCACCGGGCCATCGTGCTCGGTCAGCGCGGGTGATCCCGCAGCGACCGTGAACGATCTACGGTTCGGTTGCTCCGCCGCCGAGTATGACGCGTTGTACCGCGCGCTCGGCCCGGGCACTGTTCCGCAGAACGCCACCGCCCAGGGGTTCGTGAAGGGCAATCCCGTCGCCGAGTTGGTGTGGCAGGGCAAGGTCTTCGGAACGGGCACCGTCACCAACCGTGTGGTCGGCCTGGAGGTCTTCCCGGCCTCGGTGAGTGTGGGCCCGTCCTACGCCGACGGGGCCCCGGCCATTCTGATCGACTACGCCGGCGGGCCGCTGGGATTCATCCGCGATGAGATCCGCCAGGTGCAGCCGGGTGTCTACATGGGCTTCGCCTACGATCGCTCCGGTGCTCCGCGGGTAGTCGAGCGCTTTATCCTGGTGCTCTGATCCGCCACCGATCGTGAAGTTCTGGCCACGCGGTAGGTGGCTGGATCTTCACGATCGAGGCTTCAGATCGAGGTAGGCGCGCCACCCGCCGTGGGCGGAAATGTCCTCGCCGGTGGGGTCGCTGCACCCGAAGCCCGTCACCCAGGTTCCGTCGGCGAGCTCGATCTTGCCGAGCGTCATCGGCTGCGGCAGCGCGTCGAGGAAGGCTCCGAGCCCGGCCGGGGGTAGTTGCCACAGCTCGCCGACAAGGCTGGCGGTGCCGGTTCGGGTGACTGCGGGCTTGGGGATGTCGGTGGGCAGGGCCTGCATGGTGTAGCGGGGGCTGGTAGCGATCTCGCGGATGAATCGTCCACCGTGGGTGATCATCTGGTGGTTGAGGGCGAGCCCGCGCATGTGCGCGCCGAACAACGCGACGTCGAGCCCGGTGCTGGGGTAGAGCGGCGGCTCGGTGCCGGTGAGCAGCGCGGCGATATCGATGCCGACCTGGTCCTCGAAGGCCCGCGTGACGATGGTGACGCCGAAGCGTCCGCCGTCCGCCTCGCCCGCGGGAACGGCGATCCCGGCCATGTCGAGCAGGTTCATGAAGTTCGTGTATGTGCCCATGCGTGAGTTCACACCGATCGGGTCGGCCTGCACGTCCTCGATCGTGGGGTGCTCGGGGGCAGTGGGCACGAGCATCGCGTCGAACCCGTCGAGCAAGGAGCGGGCGCGCAGCCGGAGCGCGCGCAGGTGCTGCTGATCGCGCACTAGGTCGCGGGCCGGGATGTCCTTCGCCTTCATGGTGATCGCGCGAACGGTCGGATCAACCCCGCCGCGAGAAACCCCGCCGCCAGAGACCCCGCCGCCAGAGACCCCGCCGCCAGAGGCCGCGCCGCCAGAGGCCGCGCCGCCAGAGGCCGCGCTGGCCGGATCCTCGGAGACCTCCTCAAGGCCTGCACCGAACGAGGCGTAGCGCTCGGCGACGAGCGCGCCGTCGTACAGCAGCCGGGCCGCCTCGAGGAACGGGGCGATATCCAGCTCCTTGAGGCGCGCGCCGTGATCCTCAAGCCTCCCCGCCGCCTGGTCGAACAGATCACGGGCGGCGGGGGAGAGGGCCGCGAGGTTGCTCGCAGAGGGCACGGCGATAACCGGCTCTGGCGGAGCAGCGAGGGGCGCGGTGGCTGGCCAGGTGCGGGACGCGGGATCGTGGTCGCTCGGCCCGGTGATCACGCGCATGGCGCGCACTGCGTCGGGCAGGCCATGCGCGAAGACGGTGACGCAGTCATAGGACGGGCACGCGGGAACGACACCGTCCACGGGCACGAGCCCGAGCGTGGCCTTGATCCCGACGATGCCGTTGAGCGCGGCAGGCACCCGCCCGGACCCGGCGGTGTCGGTGCCGAGAGCGAAGTCGGCGATCCCGAGGGCGACGACGACCGCGGACCCGGAGCTCGAACCACCGGAGATGCGCTCGGCGTCATGCGCGTTGCGGCACACGCCGTAGGGGCTGCGGGTGCCGACGAGGCCGGTGGCGAACTGGTCGAGATTGGTCTTGCCGAGCACCAGGGATCCCGCGTCGATGAGCCGTTGCGCCGCGGTCGCGGTGCGCTCGGGCACGTAGGCGAATCCAGGGCAGGCGGCGGTGGTGGGGAGCCCGGCGATATCGATGTTGTCCTTCACCGCGAAGGCCGTCCCGGCGAGCGGCAGGTGCTCGCCGTCCGTGACGCGGGCATCGAGGCGCCGAGCGTCAGCGAGGACGTCGTCGAGGGGGCGCAAGTGTATCCAGGCCTCAGGCCGGTCGGTCTCGTCGATGCGCGCGTATGCCTGGCGCGCGCGGTCCTGCGCGGTGTTCATGTCGCCCTCGAATCCACTGGTTTCTGTCAGTTGACAGATAGTAGTATGCGAGGGGCGTATGTCACCCGTGTGAACCCGGCATTACCGCTCATTGCGGCGCGCCGAGTCCCCACGGACCGCCTAGTGCTTCCGGCCTCGCGCGAAATAGGCGATCGGGCCGATGAAGTTGATCGCGATGATCGCGGCCCACTTGCCCTTGGAGCCGTTGACCTCATCAGCTGGCCTGCACGCGAGGTCCGCCCACGCCGAGACGGCGAGGCTGAGCTGGACCGACGCGGCGCCGAGCAGGACGCCACGCTGGGCTGGGGTCAGTTCATTCCACGATGTCATCGATTAATCCTCGTTCCCGATCGGAGTGTTGTCAGATCAAACCTACCGAGCCATGGATCCCGCGGTAGGGCCGAATGGCCCTCGCGCTAGGGCATGGTGCCTATCACAGCATCGCGAGCAAGCGAGCCGACTCGCGCCGCAGGTCGTTCCAGTCGCCGGTCCAGCCGAGTGCCCGGAGGACGGCGTCGGCGGTGCGTCGTGGCTCGTCAGCGACCCCCACGTTGTCCCAGCGCAGGTTGACCAGCGTCTCGACGAGCCGCAGCGGGATGTCCTCGCTCGCATCGGGCAGATCGCGGACACCGCGGCTCGCGAGGTCATCGAGCACAAGCGCGGCGAACTCCCGGTACGTGGCGCGCAATGCCTCGCGGGCTTGCACGAACTGCTCGAAACGCTCGGTGCGCAGCTCGGGCAGCAGGTAGAGGGCGCCGATGTTCCAGCGGCTCTGCCAGAGCTGGGTGCCGTCGAGCAGCGCGGTGGCATGCAGCCGTGCGGCAGGGGACGCGGTCTGGCCCGCGATCGTTGCGGCAGCCTCGAGCATGGGCGCGACGGTGGTACTGAGCAGCGCTTCGAGGATGTCGTCCTTCGTGCGGAAGTAATGGTAGAGGGTGGCCTGGCGCACGCCCACGGCCTCGGCGATGCGGCGGGTGGAGGTCGAGGCATAGCCGCGGTTGGTGAACAGTTCCGCCGCGGCATCGAGGATCTCCTCGCGGGCGGTCTCGCCGGGACGCTTGCGGTCGCTGAGGCGGGGGCGGCCAGCGCCCTGGGCTGATGCGGGGGCTTCCGCGCGGGAGGCGTGCTCGGTCACGGCGTCCATCTTGGCAGGTGGCTAGGCCGGTGTCGCCACTGGCTTCGCCCCCGAATCGTGAAAGTCCAGCCACCTCCCACGTGGCTGGACTTTCACGATCGGAGCGCTGGCAAGGCCTAGACGCGCGCGCCCACCGGCTCGGGTGCAGTCACCACAACCGCGTCCGCAGGCGGGGCGCCAACCGGAGCAACCGGCTTGGTGAGCAGTGCCACGACGAGGTAGGCGGCCAGCGATGCCCCGGCGGCGAGGAAGGTGGACCAGCCGTCCATCGCGGCGGTGAGCAGCCCGTTGTCGAGGTAGAGCAGGGTGTTGTCCACGCCGTAGATGGTGGGGGTGAGGACGAATAGCCCTACGCGGACCGTCACTCCGGTGATGATCGCGGCCATGGCGGCGGAGATGGTGCCGCGGGAGGTCCAGTACAGGCCGAGGATGAACGGCACGACGAGCCCGGCGAGCAGCAGGTCGAAGGTGAGGGTGAGCAGGATGCCGGTCTGGGGGATGCGCAGGGCCACGAACGCGCCGAGCAGTGCCATGGGGATCATCGCGATGCGGGTAGCGGTCATGGCGTGCGCGGTGTCAAGGGAAGCGGTGCGCCCGAGCTGGAGGATGTTGCGGGTGATCACCGCGGAGCAGGAGAGCAGGACGCCGCTGGCGGTGGTCAGCGAGGCGGTGACGATGCCGGAGAGCACGATGATGGCGAGCACAGGCGGGGCGTAGTCGCTGAGCAGGGTGTAGAGGACGGGACCGTTGGCGACCTCGTCGCCGAGGACGGTGACGGCGGTCAGTGCGACGAGGGAGAAGGGGATGCAAATGGCGAGGATGAGGGCGGCGCCGCCGAAGCAGGCCTTCTGGGCGGTGCGGGGGCACTTGGAGGCGAAGATGCGCTGCATGAGGTCGATGGCAACGAGGTTGCCGAGAGCGAGGGCGACGATGGTGGCCCAGTTGATGACGGCGCCCTCGTCGGCGCTGGTCAGCTGCGAGAGGTCGAGCGGGCCCAGTCCTGCGGGGGCGGAGAGGCCATAGGTGGTGATCATCCAGCCGAACAGCGCGAGCATGCCGACGATGTTGACGATGATCATGCCGATGCCGACGTAGCTGGAGGAGAACATGCCTCCGGCGATGGTGTAGCAGATGACGATGGGGATGGCGATGAGGATCGCGGCGGTGTAGGGGATGCCGGCGAAGCGGTCGAGGAGGAAGCCGAGGGCGACGAGGTTTCCGGCGACGAGGATGCCGAAGGCGAGGACGGTGAGGATGGCGGCGGGGATCTCGATGCTGCGCCCGAAGCGTCGCTCGAAGAAGTCGGGGAGGGTGACGATGCGGTACTCGCGCATGGGCTTGGCGAAGAACAGCCCGGCGATGATGAGGCAGAGCGCGAGGCCGATGGGCAGCGCTGCTCCGGCCCAGAAGCCGAACGCGGCGGAGAGGTCGGTGTTGCCGAGGATGCCATTGGAGTCGATGGCCTGGGAGGCGAGCAGGATGGCGACGACGGGGACGGCGAGGGTGCGCCCGGCGAGCAGGTAGTTGTGGCTGGAGCCCTGGACCTTCCGGGCGGCGTAGACACCGGCCATCAGGAGGGCGAGGACGAAGAGTGCTACGCCGGCAATGATCATGGGATTCCTCATCGGTCGGTTCGGCCATGGGTCGTGGCTGGGCCGCGTGGCTGGCAGCGAGGGGGCACCCGGGGGTACCTGTCGAATGACAGAAACCTACGACCGAGGACGATTCGAGTGGTTTCGCGGCGGTAAACCTTCCGTTAATGCGGGCCCGCGATTGCTTTACAAAAGCACTGGCCCGCATCGGCTTTGCCGGTCCACCACGGCCGAAACATGGTGGAAACCAACGGTTACCCGGACGTCACCCAGCGGGCTCGCGGATGAGAAAAACTGTCAACTGACAGATATTCGTCGTTGAAGGACGCGCCATGACCACCACCGCAGGCCCCACCACGGCCACCACGCACGGTGCCCGCGAGCACGCCCGTGCCCAGGCCGGAACCACGAGCGACTCCATGCCCACCATTCCCGCCACCACCTGGTCGGCCCCGCCATCCGGGATCGACGCGAACCGGCTCACCTGGGCCGAGAAGGTCGCCGGTGGCCGCTACACCAGCAAGGTGCTCGCCCGCGGCACCCGGCTGCGCCTCACCGACATCGCAGGCAACGCCTGCGCCCACCTGCTGCTGTTCCACGCCGACCAGCCCTGGGAGCGGCTCAACGTCGCCGATACCGTCAAGATCCCCTGGCAGGCCTACCTCGGCACCGGCCACCCGCTGCTCACCGACCAGGGCCGCATCATCGCCACTGTTGTCGCCGACACCTCCGGCAAGCACGACCTGCTGTGCGGCACCACCACGCTCGCCGCCAACACCGCCAAGTACGGCGACGGCGCTGTGCACTCCGCGTCTCCGGCCGGGCTCGAGCTGTTCACCGTCGCCGCGGCCAAGCACGGCCTCGATCGCCGCGACCTGCCGCCGTCGCTCTCCCTTTTCCACGGCATCCGCGTCGCCGAGGACGGGACGCTCGTCAGCGAGGGCACCGCGGGACCTGGCGCGCACGTCGAGATCCTGCTGCACCTTCCCGCGATCGTGCTGATCGCCAACACCGCCCACCGCCTCGACCCCGACCCGGAGTTCGCCACCACCGGGCTCGAGATCCTCGCCTGGACAGCCCCCGGCGATCTCGACGCCCTGCCCAGCACCGACCCGGAATACCTCCGCGCGGTGGACAACACCGACGACTACCTCGCCGCGCGCGGCACGCTGTGAAGGAGACCAGCATGACCACCGTCCTTGACCAGACCGTCCCCGCGCGTGCCCCCTGGTCCGCGGTCATCGCTGCCGGCGACACGCTGACCATCATCGATCTCGAGGGCAACCAGGCCGTTGACTGCATCCTCTACGACGCCGGCGACACGACCCTGCGCTACAGCGCGCCCGAGACCATATCCGCGCAGGGCAACGCCTACCTCGGCGCGGGCAGCGTCCTGCGCACCGCCGACGGCGCCCCGCTGATGACCGTCACCCACGACGACTGCGGCCGCCATGACACCCTCGGCGGCGCCTGCTCCCAGGAATCGAACACCCTGCGCTACGGCCACCACACCAAGCACCAGCACGCCTGCGTGGAGAACTTCCTCATCGAGGGCAGCAAGTGGGGCCTCGGCAAGCGCGACCTCGTCTCGAACATCAACTGGTTCATGAACGTTCCCGTCGATCCTGATGGCACGCTCGGCATCGTCGATGGCATCTCCGCCCCCGGCAAGAAGGTGTCCCTGCGCGCCGAGACCGACACCCTCGTGCTCGTGTCGAACTGCCCGCAGATCAACAACCCCTGCAACGGCTTCAACCCCACCCCGGTCCGCATGGTGGTGACGCGACCATGAGCACCTTCGACACCCTGCTGATCGCCAACCGCGGCGAGATCGCCTGCCGCATCATCCGCACCGCCCGCGAGATGGGACTGCGCACCGTCGCGGTGTTCTCCGACGCTGACCGCGGTGCCGCCCACGTCCGCATGGCGGATGAGGCCGTGCACATCGGGCCGACCCCGCCGCGCGAGTCCTACCTCAATGCCGAGTCGATCCTCGCCGCCGCGCGCAAGACCGGAGCGGGAGCCATCCATCCCGGCTACGGGTTCCTCTCCGAGGACGCGGCCTTCGCCGAGCAGGTCGAGGCGGAGGGCATCGCGTTCGTCGGCCCCACCCCCGAGCAGCTCCGCGTGTTCGGCACCAAGCACACCGCCCGCGCCGCCGCGGCCGAGGCCGGGGTCCCCATGATCGCCGGAACCGACCTGCTCGCGAGCGCCGAGGATGCCGTGGTCGCCGCGGAGTTGATCGGCTACCCGATCATGCTCAAGGCCACCGGTGGTGGCGGCGGCATCGGCATGCAGGTGTGCCGGGACGACGACGAGCTGATCGCCGCCTACAGCAATGTCGCCCGCCTCGCCTCGCACAGCTTCTCCACCACCGGGGTCTTCGCCGAGCGCTACATCCAGGACGCCCGCCACATCGAGGTGCAGATCCTCGGCGATGGCACCGGCAACGTGCTCACCCTCGGCGACCGCGACTGCTCGCTGCAGCGCCGCAACCAGAAGGTCATCGAGGAGGCACCCGCGCCCGGCTTGCCCGAGCACCTGCGTCGTCAGCTGCACGACACCTCGCGCGCGCTCGCGGAATCCGTGCGCTATCGCAGCGCTGGCACTGTCGAGTTCGTCTACGACCCCCACCGCGGCGAGGCGTCCTTCCTCGAGGTCAATGCCCGCCTGCAGGTCGAGCATCCCGTTACCGAGGCCGTGACCGGGGTCGATCTCGTCCGCATGATGCTCGAGCTCGCCCAGGGCCAGCGCCTCGATGCGATCACCGAGCATGTGGGCCGCGTGCCGGTGCGGGGCCACGCCGTGGAGGCCCGCGTCTACGCCGAGGACCCCACCCGCGACTACCTGCCGTCGGCGGGCACGCTCACCAACGTCGAGCTTCCCACCGGATCGCAGGTTCGCGTGGACGGGTGGGTGGAGACCGGCACCGTCGTTTCGACCGCCTACGCCCCCATGCTCGCCAAGGTCATCACCTTCGCCGAGGACCGTGCCACCGCGTTCACCGGGCTCGGTGACGCGCTGCGCCACACCCGCATCGACGGCATCGAGACCAACCTCGGGCTGCTGCGCGCCATCACCACCGTCCCCGACATCCTCGCCGCCGAGCATCACACCGGAACGCTCGCGCACGTCACCGACACCGAGCCGCGCATCGTCGTCGAGCGCCCCGGCATGCAGACCACCGTCCAGGACTACCCCGGCCGCACCGGGCTATGGCAGATCGGTGTCCCGCCGAGCGGGCCCATGGATGACTTGTCCTTCCGCCTCGGCAACCGGGCGCTAGGCAACGACGAGGGCGTGCCCGGCCTCGAATGCACCGCCACCGGACCCGCGCTGCGGTTCACCGACCCCACCCCCGTGTGCATCACCGGCGCGGACGTCCCCGTGACGATCGACGGCAAGCCCGCACCGATGTGGGAGCCGATCACCGTCCCCGCGGGGGCGACTCTCGACATCGGTGCCAGCGAGGCGGGCCTGCGCACGTACGTGCTCGTCGCCGGCGGGCTTGAAGTGCCCGAGTACCTCGGCAGCGCGTCGACGTTCACCCTCGGGCAGTTCGGCGGCCACGGTGGACGCGCGCTCGCCAAGGGCGATGTGCTGCGCGCCCGTGGCACCACCGTCACTGGTACGCCGATCACCGAGCGTCCCGCGTTCGCCCACCACTGGGAGCTCGCCGTCACCGAGGGCCCCCACGCCGCGCCGGAGTTCTTCACCCGCGACGACATCGCCACCCTGCACGCCACCGACTACGAGGTGCATTTCAACTCCGCCCGCACCGGGGTCCGGCTCATCGGCCCCAAGCCGCGCTGGGCCCGCACCGACGGCGGCGAGGCCGGTCTGCACCCATCCAACATCCATGACAACGCCTATTCCGTCGGCGCGCTCGACTTCACCGGCGACACCCCCATCCTGCTCGGTCCCGACGGGCCCAGCCTCGGCGGCTTCGTCTGCCCCGTCACGGTGGTGGCCTCCCAGCGCTGGAAGCTCGGGCAGCTCCGCCCCGGCGACACGGTCCGCTTCGTGCCCATCAGGTCCACCGACGCGGCATCCCCGCGCGCGCTCAACGCCACCCGCTGGATGACCAGCTCCACCGGCGGCGACGGCGATGACGGCGTGCTCCACCGCGAGCCGGACCGTGGTGACCTGCCGTCGCTGGCCTACCGCCCCTCCGGCGACGACAACGTGCTCGTCGAGTACGGCGACATCACCCTGGACCTCGAGCTCCGCGCCCGCGTCCACGCCCTGCACACCCGGCTGGAGCAAGCGGCGCATCCCGGCATCCTCGACCTCACGCCCGGCATCCGGTCGCTCCAGGTGCACGTCGATCCGGACGTGCTGCCCGTCCCGAAGCTCGTCGGACTGCTCCGCGATCTCGAGAACGACATCCCCGCCGCCAGCGAGCTCGTCGTGCCCAGCCGCACCGTCCGGCTGCCGCTGTCGTGGGACGATCCCGCCACCCGCGAAGCGATCGAGCGCTACATGTCCGGCGTGCGCTCGGATGCACCCTGGTGCCCGTGGAACATCGAGTTCATCCGCCGCATCAACGGCCTCGCCACCGTCGAGGAGGTATTCGACACCGTCTTCGACGCCGAGTACCTCGTCCTCGGCCTCGGTGATGTCTACCTCGGCGCGCCCGTCGCCACCCCGCTCGACCCCCGCCACCGGCTCGTCACCACCAAGTACAACCCGGCCCGCACCTGGACGCCGGAGAACGCAGTCGGCATCGGCGGCGCCTACCTGTGCATCTACGGCATGGAAGGGCCCGGCGGCTACCAGTTCGTCGGCCGCACCACCCAGATCTGGCAGCGCCACGCAGAAACCCCCTGGCTGCTGCGCTTCTTCGACCGCATCCAGTGGTATCCCGTCTCGCCGGAGGACCTGCTCGACATGCGCGCCGACATGGCCGCGGGCAGGTTCGATCCCGACATCACCGAGGGGGAGTTCTCCCTCGCCGAGCATCGCCGCTTCCTCGCCGACAATGCCGACGGGATCGCGAGCTTCCGCGCCAAGCAGGCCGCCGCGTTCTCCGCCGAGCGTGACGCCTGGGAAGCCTCCGGCGAGTTCGACCGCCAGGACGCTGCTGTCGATGTGCCCGCCCCAACCGAGGACGTGGTGGTGCCCGACGGCGGCGTGCTCATCGACTCCCCGTTCATCGCCAACGGGTGGAAGATCAACGTCGCCCCCGGTGATGAGGTGACGGAGGGCCAGCCATTGCTCGCGCTCGAGGCCATGAAGATGGAGACCGTCCTCACCGCCCCGCGCGCCGGAACCGTCGATCAGGTGCTCGTGGGCACGGGCACCCAGGTCGCGGCGGGGGAGGGCGTCATCGTGCTGCGGTAGGGATCCTCGGGTGCAAGCCCTCGAATCGTGAAGATCCAGCCACGCGGGAGGTGGCCAGATCTTCACGATCGGGGGCTACCGCTAGGCTCGCTCCATGGATTGCGAGCCCCTGCTCCAGCACCTGCTCACCGCGCCCGCGACGGCCCCCACCCGGGAGACCACGGCCGAGTTCTGGGACCGGCACTGCCAGATCGCGCGGCGGTTCCCGCATCCAGTCGATGCCGCGGCCGCCGCGGGTTTCGGCGCGAGCTGTGTCGGGCTCGCGTTCGGCTCCGGCTACCAGGCCGCGCTGCGCGTCCTCGATCCTGGGCTCGGCGACGGCATCGCGGCGCTGTGCGTCACCGAGGCTGGTGGCGGTCATCCGCGTGCGGTCACCACCTCCATCAGGCCCACCGGAAACGGGTGGGTCCTCAACGGAACAAAGACGTTCGTCACCTTCGGGCCCGAGGCGTCCGAGCTGCTCGTCGCCGCCAGCGCGGGAGCCTCGCCGGAGGGACGCAACAGCCTCCGCGTGGTCCGAGTCCGCGCGGACCAGCCGGGGGTGAGGGTGACGGCGCGGCCCCCGCTGCCGATGGTTCCGGAGCTGCCGCACGGAGAGGTGCAGCTCGAGGAGGTCCAGCTCAATGAAGCGCACGGCGCCGATGTGCTCGACGGGGATGGCTACACCCGCTACGTCAAGCCGTTCCGCACCATCGAGGACATCCACGCCACCGCGGCAGTGCTGGGATGGCTGCTGCGCATCGCGCGCGAATCTGAATGGCCGCGTGACATCCAGGAGCAGCTCGTCGCCACGATCGTTGCTCTGCGCGCCATAAGCGGCGGCGATCCCGCCTCGCCGGCGGTGCACATCGCCCTCGCCGGCGCGCTCGCGTCGGCCGCTCATGCCATCGAGAAGCTCGAACCCCTGTGGGCGGATGCGGATCCAGGCGTCGCGGCGATGTGGCAGAGGGACAAGGCACTGCTGGGCATTGCTGGCCGCGCGCGGGCAGCACGGCTCGACACAGCCTGGGCGACGGTCAACCAGGCTGGAGGCTAGCCCACCGTATGCTGGCGACGTGGACGAGGATGCGACGACCAGGTTCTTCACCGACCCCGAGAATGTCGGCGGGCAGCTCGAGGCCGAGGGCTACCTGCCCGACGAGGACACGTCGCTGACGGTTTTCCTCGCGGACGCGCTCGGCAAGCCATTGCTGATCGAGGGCCCGGCAGGGGTGGGCAAGACCGAGCTCGCCAAGGCCGTGGCCAGCGCCGCCGCGGTGCCGTTGATCCGGTTGCAGTGCTACGAGGGCCTCGACGAATCACGCGCGCTGTACGAGTGGAACTACTCGAAGCAACTGCTGAGCATCCAGGCCACCAAGGATGCCGATGGCCTTTCCGATGATGTGTTCAGCGAGCGATTCCTGCTGACCAGGCCATTGCTGACCGCGATCCGCAGCGAGACCCGCACCGTGTTGCTGATCGACGAGATCGACAAGACCGACCTCGAGTTCGAGGGCCTGCTGCTCGAGATCCTGTCCGACTTCCAGGTGACGATCCCCGAGCTCGGCACGATGCGGGCGACCGCCAAGCCTTTCGTCGTGCTGACCTCCAACGCCACTCGGGAGCTGTCCGAGGCCCTCAAGCGCCGCTGCCTCTACCTCAATATGGAGTACCCGTCGATCGAGCGGGAGCGCGATATCGTCGTGCGCCGCATCCCGGGCATCGACGAGACCCTGGCGCGTCAGCTCGCCGAGACGGTCGAGGTTTTGCGCGGCCTCGAGCTGAAGAAGGCGCCCTCGATCGCGGAGACGCTCGACTGGGGACGGACGCTGCGGGCTCTCGGCACGACCAGGCTCGACGGGCGCACGATCACGAGGACGCTGGGCGTGGTGCTCAAGCATGCCTCTGATCATGCGAGGGCGATCACCGGCCTGAAGCTCGCGGAGTAGCCGCATGCTCGACCGCCACCTCGGTTTCCTGCAGGCGCTCCGGGATGCTGGCGTGCCTGCCTCGACGTCCGAGGGCCTCGACGCGCTCGATGGCATCGCTGCGTTGCCCGCGCTCGACCGGCGCAAGCTCCACGCCATATACGGGGCCACTCTGGTCAAGCGGCAGTCCCATCGGCAGCTGTTCGACACCCTGTTCGACCTGTGGTTCCCCGAGGGCGAGACGGCGCGGGAAACGAGATCGGAGCCGGGAGCGTCGGGGGTGGAGGCCCTGCGCGGCGAGCTCACCGAGGCCGTCCTCGACGGCGACGAGGGCGAGCTCTACGAGATCGCCCGGGAAGCGGTCGAGCAGCTCGGCCAGCTCCCTAGCGCGCGCGGCACGGGTACATCGTGGTCCCCGGCGACCGTGCTCACCGCGATGTCGCCCCGGACCCTCATGGCCGGACTGATGCGTTCCGCCGCTGAGGAACCCGCCATGCCCGCAGCGATTGCCCGCGCCCGGTTCGATGCCCGGCTCGAGCGCTTCGAGGAGCTCGTCGAGGCCGAGGCGCGGCGACGCATACTCGAGGAGCAGGGCGCCGGCGCGGAAGCAGTGCGGGTGCAGCCGCTGGAGCTGGTGAGCTTCGCCGCCGCGTCCCAGGCAGAGGTCGCCGAGATGCGGCGGCAGTTGCATCCGCTGGCCCGGCGGCTCGCGGCGCGGATGAGCATGAAGCGGCACCACGGACGGAGGGGCGCGCTCGACTTCCGGCGCACCATCCGCGCCTCGCTCGCGACCGGTGGTGTCCCGGTCCACCTGAAGCATCGCCCGAAGCGCCCGCACCGCCCCGAGCTGGTCGTGCTCTGCGACATCAGCGCATCGGGGGCAACGTTCGCGCGGTTCGCCCTGCTCCTGCTCTCGGCATTGCAGCAGGAGTTCGCCCGCGTGCGGTCGTTCGTGTTCATCAGCATGGCCGAGGAGGTCTCGGAGCACTTCGCCCGCCACAGCGATGCTCTCGATGCGCTCACGGCCATGGAGGGCGCGATCACGCAGCAGGTAATGGGCAGCGGAACCGACTACGGGAAGGTCTTGCGCGGCTTCACCGACACCTACGCTGATGCCCTGACGCCCAGAACAACTCTCCTGGTCATCGGTGACGCCCGCGCGAACAACCTCCCGCCCCGGGCAGACGCTGTCGCGGGCCTGGTGGGACGCGCGCGCCGGGCCTACTGGCTCAACCCCGAGCCGCGCGCGAGCTGGGAGACCGGCGACTCCGCGGCGCTCGAGTACGCCGAGGTGATCGACATGCTCGAGTGCCGCAACCTCGCGCAGCTGACCGAGGTGATCGAGGAGCTGGGCTAGCTGCCCGCTGCATCGGATGCCGATCAGCGCCGACGGTTTCGCGCGCGACTCCGGCTCGGAGCCACGCCAGTCCACCGGGTGAACGCGTGCGTGAAGCTCGCCGTTTCCGCATAGCCAAGGCGGTGTGCAATCGCTTCGATCGGCATGTCTTGCGCTAGAAGTCTTTCGGCCAGGGTGCAGCGAACGTCTTCGACGAGCGCCCGGAACGACGTTCCTTCGTCGGTCAGTCTGCGGCGGAGCGTACGTGGGTCGAGATGGAGCTCGTCGGCGACCGTCTGCATCGAGGGGAAATGCGCTGGATCGTTGAGCAGTCGGCTGCGGATCTGACCGGCCAGTCCAACACGTGCGAGCCGACGACCGAGGACCTCGGCACATTGCCGCTCGAAGAGCCTGGCGGTGTTCGGATCAGCCTGCGGGAGCGGAACATCAAGCATTTCCGGCGGCCCTGCTATGCGGTTGCGTGACTGGTTGGGGCGGATCTCAGCCGTTGCCGACCACGTGCGCACGAGACGTTCAGCCCGCTCTTCGTCGAGAGTGGTCTCGATCCACTCCGGCGCGAGTTCAACACCGGCTCCCCTGAGTACGGCGGCGATGCCCGCGAGGTCCCGCTCAACGATGAATGGCCGCACGTCGGCAGGAATCTCGGTGTCGTCGGCGACGATGTACGAGTGAGTGGCGTCGGCGTCGACCGACAGGCGAACGTGCGACGGCGCGAGCGCGAGGTAGGGAGCAACACGTTCGACGCCTTCTCGCACCGTGGCGCTGGCCAGGAAGGTGAAACCGACGATCCCAGCCCGGCCAAAGGTGCTGAAGCCGCCGACCTCGATCCCCTGGCCGGTGTTGTCGCCGAGCTTGCCGACGATGTTGCGGACAACGGCGAACTCCTGGTGCTCCCAGATCTCGGCGGTCTCGTCAACGAGATCTGCTTCGGTCAGTCCCGTCCCCGACAGCACCTCGGCGATGGTCATGTGACCGGTGACGCCTTGCGCCATGATCCGCAAGCCTTCAGTGCCGCGCGGCACGGACCATGCGGGCGCTGCAGCCATAACCATTGTCCGAATTTATCAAATAACCGCCCGAAGCGAACATTCTTCTGGAACCGTGATCGCCATACAGTTGTTCTCATGACCGCGATTGATGTTGTCCGACACAAGGCCCTCTCCGAGGAAATCCAAGACCTCTACGCCCGCACAAAGGCGAGGGTCGGCGAAGAAGACCTTGCCCACATCCGTGCCGTCAGCGCCTACTCGAAGGCCATCGACGCCCGGCGCCGCGAACTGCTCCGCTCGGGCGGCCCGAGGGCGGTGAGCCGGGCGGTGGTGCTCGAGATGCTGTATCGGCTTCTGCAGTTCTCCGAGCTGGGTCACAACATCATTCACGGGTCCTACGACCACCTGCCGAACGCCGGTGAGTTCCATTCCGACCGCTACGACTGGGACTTCAACGTCGACATCGCCGAGTGGAAGGTGATGCATCACGAGGGACATCACCCGAACACGAACATTCTCGGCCGGGACCACGATCTCGGGTACAGCGTCGTGCGCGCCCAGCCCGGGCAGGACTGGTTCGGCCACCACGCGCTGCAGCTTCTCCTAGTCGGCGCGGCAACGCCGTTCTTCCCCCAGGTGGCGCCGTTCGTCGTGACGAACGCGTCCCGGCAGATGACGAACTCGCCCTTCTTCAGCGTCGACACCTTGCGCGTGCCAGCCCGCGTCGCCTACCGCGACACGGTGCGCCGGCTCATCACCGAACCGCGCGCAGCAGGTTCGCGGTTTCTTCCGACGCTGCTCGGCAATCACGTCGGTGGGGTCGCCGGCTACCTCGCCGTGCTGTTCCTGGTGATCATCGAGCACCATGCTGGTGACGTCGAAGTCTTTCCGGAGCCCGGTCCCGACGAGACGCGCGACGAGTACTACACCAGGCAGATCCGTGCGACGCGGAACTTCTTGCGCAACGACAAGCTCGATTCGGTGCTCGCGCGCATCCTCGAGGAGGAGGTGCCCTACGAGAACCGGCCGGACTTCCGTATTTTCTACGGCGGCCTGGACACGCACATCGAGCACCACCTGTTTCCCGACCTGCCGCCCAACCGGCAGCGCGAGGTCGCGGCGCAGGTCAAGGAAATCGCGCTCCGCCATGGCCTGCCCTACCACGAGACGCCGATCGGTGACACCGCGGCGCTGCTGGTGCAGGCTCTCGCCGGGTTGTCGGTTCCGGTCGGGGAGCGCGAGAGCTCGAGCCCGCGGCGATTGCTGAAGCAGCCGCTGTCCCTCGCTCGACGCGTCGTCGCCGGTGCGAAGTATCGATTGCTCCCGGATGCTCCCTACCTCGACAAGCCGCGCTGGTACAACGTCCCCACGCGCGTCGTCGCGACGAAGGAGCTGGCCGGCGGTCGCGCCCGGCTGGTTCAGCTTGCGAAGCCGCACGGTTGGGACGACGTGCGATGGGAAGCCGGCGCCTTCATCTCGGTGCGGGTCGAGCATCGTGGGGAGTCGCTCGTGCGCCAGTACAGCCTGGTGCACGACATCGACGGCTCCGGCACGATGGATATCTGCATCAAGCGGGTTGACGACGGACGAGTCTCGAACTTACTGAACGACACGCTGGACTCAGGCGCCTACGTGACCCTCGTCGGTGCCCCCACCACGACCGGCGGCCTCATCATGACCGAGGTTCCCGCGAAATCGCTGTTTGTGGCGGGTGGTGTCGGGATCACGCCGATCATCAGCCAGCTGCGCCGGATCGCCCGCGAGGGCAAGGCCAGCGAGGGCAAGGCCAGCGACGCGGTGCTCCTGTACTTCAACCGGGACAAGCAGTCGACGCTCTTCGAGCGCGAGATCCGCGAGCTCGGGCGCAAGTCCGGCATCCGAGTGCACCTGTTCACCGGCGAGCAACCGGCGGCGACCCTGATCGAGCAACTCGTCACCGATGCGCACGAGCGCGAGACGTTCGTCTGCGCCCCGGGCGGACTTGTCGAAGCGGTTCGCGGATGCCTGACTGGCCTCGGTCAATCGCCACAGTTGTTCCACACCGAATCGTTCTCGCCACCAGAGCTGGTTCGTCCCGTCGACGACGGTCGCCGCTACACCGTGTCGTTCCGCCGCAGCGATCGCAAGGTCGAGATCGACGGCGCGACGACCTTGCTCGAAGCGGCTTCCCGTGCCGGGATCTCGGTTCCTACCGGATGCCGTCGCGGCCTGTGCCGAGCCTGCGTGACCCCGAAGCTGAGTGGCAGGACGCAGAACGAGGACTCCGGCACCGGTGTCCAGAGGATCACAGTGTGCGACAGTCTGGCTTGCTCGGACATCGACCTCGATCTGTGAGGGAACATTTCGATCGCGGGCAGTGGCTGCCCGGACATCCATCCGACAACAGGAGAAATTCAATGATTCCGTACTCGATCCAGGTGCTTGCCTACAAGCAGCTACAGTCCGCGCTGAAGATCGGAGCGAAGATCATGAACTTCCGGCAGCCGGAACTGTTCAGCGGTCCGGGGTCGTCGCTCGACCTGTGCGACCACATCGCGAAGTCCGGCGTCCGCAAGGTGCTGCTCGTGAGCGATGAGTTCCTGCTGGAGATCGGTTTGCTCCAACCCATGATCGACCGCCTCGAGTCGCACGGCGTGAACGTCGTCGCCTACACCGGCGTCCAGCCCGATCCCACGATCGAGCAGGTCGAGGCAGGTCTTGCGATGCTGCGCCAGCACGGCAGCGAAGCAGTACTGGCGATCGGCGGCGGCTCGTCCATCGACGCCGCCAAGATGGTGGCGGCGCGCGCCCGGAACCCGCTCAAGATCGTCCACATGGGCGGGCTCTTCCGAGTCATCGTTCCGCCACTGCCGCTCTACGCGATTCCGACGACTGCGGGAACCGGGTCGGAAGCGACGATCGGAGCGGTGATCTCGGACCCGGAAACGACTCGGAAATTCGTCGTCATGGACCCGAAGCTCGTGCCGCTCGCCGCCGCGCTGGACGCCAGCCTGATGACAGGACTGCCAGCAGCGGGGACCACTGCGACCGGTATGGATGCACTGACCCACGCGGTCGAGGCATACCTCTCCAGCAACGCGACTGCGGCCACCGACGCCGAGGCGCTCGAAGCGACGCGGCTGGTCATGGAAAACCTTCCTCAGGTGTTGCAGGATGGCACCGACCTCGAGGCACGCCAGCGCATGGCGATCGCGTCCTACAAGGCCGGCGTCGCGATCACGACCGCGGGCATCGGCTGGGTGCACGCCATCTCGCACAATCTCGGTGCCCTGTATCACTTGCCGCACGGCTACCTGAACGCCATCATCCTGCCGCGCGTTCTCGATCTCTATCGACCGGTATGCCAGGCACGCCTAGCGGATCTGGCGCTGGCGAGCGGGCTCGAGGGCACGGATGAGCCTGCCCTGGCGGATGCGTTCATCGCGCACGTCCGCGAACTGAATGCCCAGTTCGGCATCCCCACACAGGTCGACAAGCTCCAGGACACCGACATCGCGCAGATCGTCGAGCGCGCCATGAGCGAGACCCACTGGAACTACGCGGTCCCGGTCTACATGGACAGGGCGCGGACCGAGCGGATGGTCCGCGACCTGCTCCCGGCACCGGCCTGACAGAGCGTGGCGAGCTGGCTCGATACTGCTTCCCACGACCCACGCAGTCAGTCCCAGCAAGTACAACCAGTGATCGATGAGAAGGAATCAGACCACAATGAACGTTGACGGAAAGCTCGCGCTCGTTACCGGAGCCTCCTCGGGCATCGGGGCGGCGACAGCACACGCCCTCGCGGAAAAGGGTGCGCACGTCATCCTCGTCGCCCGGACCCCAGAGCCACTCGACTCCGCCGCGGCGAGCATCAGGCGCGCCGGTGGCCGTGCCGATGCGATACCGGCTGATGTCGGCTCGATTCACGACGTTCGAGCCATGGCCACCGAGGTCCTCGAGCGCTGGGGCGTGCCGGATGTGATCGTCAACAACGCGGGTGCCGGACGGTTCCTGTTCATCGATGAAACGGATCCCGAAGAGGCAGTCGCGATGATGACCGTGCCCTACTTCGCCGCGTTCTACGTCACCCGGGCCTTCGTCGAAGGGATGGTGGAACGCGGGTCTGGGACCATCCTGCAGATCAACACCCCGGCTGCCACGATCCCCTGGCCGGGGGCGGTTGGCTACGCGTCCAGCCGGTACGCATTGCGCGGCTTCACTGATGCGCTGCGCCAGGACCTCCGCGGCACTGGAGTGCGCGTCAGCTCTGTTACTCCAGCCAAGGTCTCAAGCCCGTATTTCGATCGCCACCCCGGTGCCGAAGATCGTATTCCCAGGATCGAGAAGCTCATCGGCACAATGACTCCGGACCAGGTCGCCCGAGTTGTCCTCCGGACTCTCGAAAAGGGCAGGCGTGACATTCATACGCCGTGGCGCTGGGCCGCGATCGAGCCGTTCGCTAGGGCATTCCCGGTCCCGATGAGCTGGCTCATGTGGAGAACCGGCACCCGGCACCCGGCCGCGATGGCCTCGTCAACATCGCGCAACTGACCGAGGGGATCGAGAGGCTGGGCTAGCTGCCCGCGGATCCAGTGGGCAGGCAGATCGAGCCGGTGCAGGGCTCCGGGCCGATGGTGATCACCGACACGGTGTCGTCGCCGGCGTTGGTGACGTAGACGCGGGTGCCATCGGGGGTGCCCGCCACCCCTCCCGGGTTGGTGCCGACGGGGATCGTCTCGATGACCGTGTTGGTGGCCGTGGCGATGATCGACACGATGTCGCCGCCGTTGTTGGTGACGTAGACGCGAGCGCCATCGGGGGTGACCGCCAACTGTCGTGGCTCGGCGCCCACCGGGATCGTCTCGACAACGGTGTTGGTGGCGGTATCGAGCACCGACACGGTGCCGTTGCTGTTGCTGTTGACGATGTAGGCGCGGGTGCCGTCGGGGCTGATCGCCACCCCGCCGGGCACGGTGCCCACTGCGACAGTGGCGGTGACAGTGTTTGTTGCGGTGTCGATCACCGACGCTGTGCCGTCACTGGAGTTGGTGACGTAGACGCGGGTGCCGTCAGGGGTGATGGCCATCCCGTCTGGGGTATTGCCGACGAGGATCGTCCCGGTGACAGGGTTGGAAGCGGTGTCGAGGACCGCCACTTCGTTGTGGACAGTGTTGACGATGTATGCGGCCGAGCCGTCGGGAGTGATCGCCACCACGCGAGGGGCCTGGCCCACCGGGATGGGTGTGCCGACAACCGTGTTGGTGGCGGTGTCGATGACCGACACTGTGTTGTCGAGTTGGTTGATGATGTAGGCGCGAGTGCCGTCGGGGGTGATGGCCACCCCGGACAGCCCGAAGCTGACGGGGATGGTGGCGGTGACGGTGTTGGTGGCGGTCTCGATCACCGATACGGTGCCGCCGGCGAAGTTGGCGACGTAGGCGCTGGAGCCGTCAGGGGTGATGGCCACCCTCCCCGGGATGCTACCGACGGGGACGATGTCGGTGACGGTGTCCGCTGTGGCTGTCGTGGTGGTCAGCACCGGGGCGAGCAGGCCGATGAGCGCGATGAGCACGGCGGCGAGCTGGGCGCGGCGGCGCCTCGGGCGAGGGCTGTTGTGGGAGGGCGCTGTGGCGGGGAGTGCCGTGGTCATGGTGCTGGTTTCCTTGTCTGCCCGCGGGGCCGGGCTTGGTGTGGCGGTGGCGAGGACCGGGGCCTCGCCGCCGCGGCTTGGGTCAGCTGCCTGAGGATCCTGCGGACAGGCAGAGCGAGCCGGTGCATTCGGCCGGTGCGACTTCGATGGTGATCACCGACACGGTGGCGTCGAAGCCGTTGGTGACGTAGACGGTGCTGCCATCAGGGGTGATCGCCAGCCCGTACGGGAGGAAGCCGACGGTGACCGTGTCGATGGCCATGCTCGTGGCTGTGTCGATCACCGACACGGTGCCAACTATGAGGGGGCCATTGGCGGTGTAGGCGCGGGTGCCGTCGGGGGTGACCGCCACATCGCGCGGGGCGTCGCCGACGGCAATCGTGTCGGTGACCATGTTGGTGGCGGTGTCGATCACCGACACCGAGGCATCGTCGAAGTTGGTGACGTAGGCGCGGGTCCCGTCGGGAGTGATGGCCACGCCGAACGGGGCGTCGCCGACGGGTATGGGGGCGCCGACGGCAGTATTGCTCGAGGTGTCGATCACCGACACGGTGTCATCGTCGGAGTTGGCGGTGTAGGCGCGGGTGCCGTCGGGGGTGATGGCCACCCCGATCGGGCGGTCGCCGACGGGGATGGTCGCGGTGACGGTGTTGGTGCTGGTGTCGATCACCGACACCGAGGCATCGTCGGCGTTGGTGACGTAGGCGCGGGTCCCGTCGGGAGTGATGGCCACCCCGATGGGGCCGTTGCCGACGGGGGTGGTCGCGGTGACCGTGTTGGTGGCGGTGTCGATCACCGACACCGAGGCATCGTCGGAGTTGGTGACGTAGGCGAAGCCGCCATTCGGGGTGATGGCCACCCCGATGGGGCCGTGGCCGACGGGGATGGTCGCGGTGACCGTGTTGGTGGCGGTGTCGATCACCGACACAGTGTTGTTGCCGATGATGGCGACGTAGGCGAAGGCACCGTTTGGGGTGACCGCCACTCCTCGCGGGGCGCCCCCGACGGGGACGGTGTCGGTGACCGTGTCGGCCGCCGCGGGGGCGGCGGTCAGGGCGGGTGCCAGCAGGCCGATGAGCGCGATGAGCACGGTGGCGAGCCGGGCGCGGCGGCGCCTCGGGCGAGGGCCGTCGGGGGCGGGTGGCGTGGCGGGGAGTGCCGTGGTCATGGTCCTGGTTTCCTTGTCTGCCCGCGGGGCCGGGCTTGGTGTGGCGGCGGCGAGGACCGGGGCCTCGCCGCCGCGGCTTGGGTCAGCTGCCCGACGATCCGGCGGACAGGCAGAGCGAGCCGGTGCACTCGGCCGGTGCGATCTCGATCACCGCGTTGGTGGTGGCGTCGGGTGCGATGCCGTTGGTGGCGGTGACAGTGATCGGGAAGCTGCCGGATTCGGTGGGGGTGCCGGACAGCGTGCCATCAGAGTCCAAGGTGAGACCGGCGGGAAGCGGGTCGCCGGTGGTGACGGTGGGCGCGGGCTGGCCGGTGACGGTGAAGCTGAAGGCAAACGGCTCGCCGACGACGCCCGCGGGTGGTGTGCCGGTGATGGCGGGAGCGACTTCGACCGCGATGACCGACACAGTGTCGTCGAACGCGTTAGTGACGTAGACGGTACTGCCGTTGGGGGTGATCGCCACACCGCGCGGACCGGCGCCAACGGTGATCGTGTCGATCACCATGTTCGTGGCGGTGTCGATCACCGAGACGTTGGCCGAGTCCTTGTTGGCAATGTAGGCACGCGTTCCGTCGGGGGTGATGGCGACGCCTAGAGGTGCGCCGCCAACCGGGACCGGGGCGCCCGTGACTGTGTTCGTGGCGGTGTCGATCACCGATACGGTGTCGTCGTCCGCGTTGGTGACGTAGACAGCAGCCCCGTCCGGGGTGACCGCCACCTCGATGGGGCGGTTACCGACGCCGATGGTAGTGGTGACCGTGTTGGTAGTGGTGTCGATCACCGACACTGAATCATCTACCCTGTTGGCGACGTAGACGGTGCTGCCGTCGGGGCTGACCGCGACTCCCTCTGGGGCGTCTCCGACGCCCACCGTGGCAATCACCGAATTGGTGGCGGTATCGATCACCTGCACCTGGTCAGTGGTGGTGACAGTGACGTAGGCAGTGCTGCCGTCCGGGCTGAACGCCACCGCGAGTGGAATGCTCCCGACGTTGATGGTGCCGGTGACGATGTTGGTAGCGGTGTCGATCAGCGAGACCACATCGGTGAAGGCGTTAGCCACATAGACGGTGTTGCCGTCGGGGCTCACTGCCAGCCCCTGCGGAACAGTCCCGACGGTGATGGGTGCGCCGACGACCGTATTGGTCGAGGTGTCGATGACCGACACTGACGCGTCACCGCCGTTGGTGACGTAGGCACGGGTGCCGTCCGGGGTGACCGCGACTCCATGCGGGGTGCCGACCACCGGGATCGTGTCGGTCACGGTGTCCGCGGCGGCTGGAAGCGCAGCGGCGAGGGTGGCGCCCAGCGCTAGGAGCATTATCCGCGGCAATGAGTGCCTTGAGGTTCGGCTCTTGGCGGTGATCGTGGTCATCGGCGTTCCTCGTGTCGTGGCATGGCCCCCGCTGGAGGCATGTCGCGGCTTTGGGCAGCCAGCGGGAAGGATGTGCTCGAACTCTGGCACAGCAGAACCATAGGCCCCATGCGAACCAATAGATTCATTGAGTAACAATTCGGGAACCGCTTGGCTAGCTGATCTCCGCGGCGACCTCGGCTCCTAGCGCTGCCAGGTCCGCGTCATCGCTGATCAGCAGCACCCCGATCTCGCCCACGATTACCGGCCCCCAGTTGACCAGCACCACTCCCGCCCGGTGGCGCGGGTCGTACTTCAGCTCGCCGAGCGCACGGGTGAGCGGGCGGACTGTCCGGGACCGGGTCGGCATGTGCAGTGCAGGGCAGTCCATCGATGTGCACCGAGGACGCGAGCGATCGCGGCGGGGTAGCTGGCGCTGTTGTATCGCGCGTTCTTCACCTCGAGCAGCCGCAGGCCTTGCTCGGTCACGGCACGTTCAGGAACGCCGACGCGGTGAGCGACTCCTGGATCTGGTACTCAGCGGCCATGCCGCTGTAGCAGTGCTGCGCGTCATGGTTGAACAGGGTGGGGCGCTCGTGGTCAGGCATCGATCGGTACGAACGTCCGGAACTTGCCTCCCGGGCTCATCCGCGGTGGCTCGTCGGCTCGCTCGACCGCGAACCTGGACAGGTCGTGCTCGGCGAGCAGGCTCTCGAATTCGTCGCGCGCTCGGGGCCACAGCTCGTCGAGGCTCGTGCCGTCGGCCGGGAGCATTCGCAGCCGCAGCGTGCTCGCATCCGACTGCACGAGCTGGAGCTGCCGGATGCCCTCCACCCGCTTCGTGAGGGCAAGCAGCAGGAGCTGCGCGATCGCCACCGGGTTGCCGTCGCCGTCGCGCAGCACATCGGCCGTGCGCCCGTGCACCTTGAACGCCGGGAAGGGGCTGCCGCAGGGGCACGGATCAGGTCGTTGCTGCACCGAATCGCCGAGCTCGTACCGCAGCAGCGGCTGCGTCCTGCGATACAGCACGCTGATCAGGACCGAGTGCGACAGGCGGCCGACCGGCGTGGGGGAGTAGTCCTCCTCGACCGGCTCGAAGATCACCCAGTCGGTGAAGACGTGATGCCAGCCGTGGGCACAGCTCGTGCTCAGTCTCAGCGCCTCGTTCGCCGCATACATGTCGATCACGCGTGCGCCGAACTCGCTGGTGATCAAGGCGCGTTCCTCCTCCGACAGCGTTTCCCCGGAGATCATGACGATGGCCGGTGCGATCTGTAGGCGTCCGGCGGCCTTCTCCCCGGCGAGCAGCGCCACCACCCCTGATGTTCCGGTCAGCGTCGCCGGGTCGAACGCATTGAGCCGCGCGACGAGCTCGGGCAGTGGCTGCATCGAGGAGAACCGCTGGTGCCGCTTGCTGCCCGTGCCGTGCGCCTGGGTCCACAGGGAGTTCATGGCGTGATGCCCGATCGACACCATGATCGTTGCCGTGCGGAAGCGCTTGGCGAGCAGCCGGGCCGTGCGCACCGGTGGCATCAGCAGTCCCAGCGTGCTGATGCGATACGCGGGGCCGGATACGGCACGCAGCTCGTCCGGCGAGAGGACGAACAACCCGCGCCGTCCCGTGGTGCCCGATGTCGTCGTGACGAGGTACTTGCCGAGGAAGCGGGTGCCGGCCAGTTCGGGATGGGCCAGGAAGTCCTCGACCCGCTCGCGGGTGATCGCGCGGTCGGTGGTCCATCGGTCGAAGTCGGCCATCAGCCCAGGCTTGGTGGTGATCGGCAGCAACCCCGGGTCCGTGACGGTATCGGGCAGGTCCCGGTAGAGCTCGGCGAACAGTGGCGAATGGGCGCGCGCGTGGCAGACAGCGTCGGCGAGCCGCGCGCGCTGCAAGGCCAGGATGTCGTCCGGGGAGGGCTTCTTGCTCGCCAGCAGGTTTCTGAGCACAGGCGCTCCGATCGCGAGTCGTGACGGTTGCGGCCGAGGAGTATCCGGCGCAAGCAGCTTTCCAGGGTCAGGGGAATGATGCCACGCCTCGGGATCGGAACCCCATCGTGTGGTCGGCGACCATGCCCTCCGGCGCGCGCTTTCCCGCGGTTGACCAGCTATCGCTCGCCCTGCGCGCGAATTTCGCCATGCGGCAACGGCCGTTCACTGGCTCCCCGACCCGCGTTGGTGCTTGTTGCCACGTGTCCGGGAACACACCGCCCGAACCATCGACATTTGAGTGCACACATGTACTCTGAGTGCATCGGGTCAACCGGCCCAGTACACGTCACGAGCCCTAGGAGTGTAGATGCGTACAGCAATGAGTGTGGTGACGTCATCACGACCAGGACGACGTGTTCTGGGATCGTCGATCGCCCGAGCCATGGCCAGCCCCCATAGCGTGGACCGCTACGTCAGCATGATCGACCCCGCGTGGTCGCTCACCGACGTCCGCGCCGAGGTCACCGCGGTTGATCGCAAGACCAGCGATAGCGTGACGCTGACCCTGCGGCCCAACGCGAACTGGAAGGGCTTCCGAGCAGGGCAGTTCGTGCGCCTCTCCGTCGACATCGACGGCATTCGCCGCACCCGCTGCTACTCGCCCGCCGACTCGCAGTTCCGCCGCGACGGTCGCATCGAGCTCACCATCAAGGTGGACCCCAACGGCCTCGTCTCGCCGTACCTGCGTGACAACGCCAAGCCCGGGATGATCGTCACCCTCTCGCCGGCACAGGGCGAGTTCTTCGTCCCGCTGCCGCACCCGCGACGCATCCTGCTGATCAGCGGCGGCTCCGGCATCACCCCGGTGATGTCGATGCTGCGGACGCTGTGCGACAAGGCCTACAACGGCAAGATCACATTCCTGCACTACGCGTTCACCGAGAACGACATCATCTACCGCCGCGAGCTCGACGAGCTCAAGGAGCAGTACCCGACCGTGAAGATCGTGCGGGCGTACACCGAGCAAGAGACCGGTGGAGACCTGCACGGGTACTTCAACCGCGAGCACCTCGAAGCCGCGGAGCCGTACTTCCACGACGCGGAGACGTTCCTCTGCGGACCGCTGCCCCTAATGGATGCGGTGCGCAAGGTCTACGCCGAGGACGGCCTCGACGACCAGCTCCACCTCGAGCAGTTCGCGGCCCCGGTCCGCACCGTCCCCTCCGATGACGTCGAGGGCGACCTTTCCTTCACCTTCGCGGACAAGAAGGTCACCAACAACGGCCGCAGCATCCTCGAGCAGGCCGAGGAGGCGGGGCTCACGCCGGAGTACGGCTGCCGGATGGGCATCTGCTTCTCGTGCACCAAGCGCAAGGACTTCGGAACGACTCGCAATGTCATGACCGGCGAGATCGACTCCGAAGAGGACAAGGACATCCAGATCTGCGTGACGGCGCCCTGCGGCGACGTCAGCGTCAACCTCTAATCAATTCAAGATCCAACAGCTAGGGAGACTAATCATGATTACTACCCATCCAGACCTCACCACGGACCAGATCGAAACACTCGGCAAGGACCTCGACGCCATCCGCCAGGAGGTCGTCGCTGACCTCGGCCAGCGCGACGCCGACTACATCCGCGGCATCATCGACGTCCAGCGCAAGCTCGAGGTCGCGGGCCGTGGCTTCCTGTGGGCCGGCATCATCCCGCCATTCTGGCTCGCCGGCGTTGCCTCGCTCAGCGCGGCCAAGATCCTCGACAACATGGAGATCGGCCACAACGTCATGCACGGCCAGTACGACTGGATGCAGGACCCCGAGCTGACCTCGAAGAACTTCGAGTGGGACAACACCATCTCGGCTGACAGCTGGCGCTACACCCACAACTACGTCCACCACACGTACACCAACATCGTCGGCAAGGACCACGACGCCAGCGGCTACGGCGTCATGCGCATGACCGAAGAGACCCCGTGGCACCCGATCTGGCTGCTCAACCCGGTCTTCGCGATCCTGCTGCAGTCGTTCTTCCAGTGGGGCACCGCCCTCCAGGAAGCGGAGTCCGAGAAGGTCATCCGTGGCGAGAAGTCCTTCGCCGAGGCCCGCGAGAGCTTCGGCCGCGCGCTCGACAAGGGACGCAAGCAGGCGCTCAAGGACTACCTGATCTTCCCGGCGCTCTCCGGCCCGTTCTTCCCCGTCACCTTCGCCGGCAACGTCGCGGCCAACTTCATCCGCAACGTCTGGTCGTCCGCGGTCATCTTCAACGGTCACTTCCCCGCCAACGTGCAGGAGTTCTCGATCGAGGAGACCGAGAACGAGTCGAAGGGCGCGTGGTACTACCGCCAGATCCTCGGCTCCGCCAACTTCCACGGTGGCCGCCTCATGCACATCATGTCCGGCAACCTGAGCTTCCAGATCGAGCACCACCTGTTCCCCGACGTCCCGGCGCACCGCTACGCCGAGATGTCGCCCAAGGTCCAGGAAGTCTGCGCCAAGTACGGCCTGCCGTACAACACGGGCTCGTTCCTCGGCCAGTTCGGATCGGTCTACAAGAAGATCTTCCGCCTGGCGCTGCCCGACAGCCGCAAGACGAAGGCCGAGCAGGCACAGCTCGCCAGCACCACGGATCGCGAGCTCGTCGCCGCCTGATCCAGGTAGAGCCGGTCTAGCACCGGTCCCATGAGCCCCGGTTCCCTCGCGGAACCGGGGCTCACTGGCGTGCCGGGGGCCTGGCTAATGGCTTGGGCGCGTGTCTTGGGCGCGTGTCTTGGGCGCGCGGCTGGAATACCGTGGAAGGATGCTGATCGCCTTCTCCGTCGCGCCCTCCGGTGGCGCCCCAGATGATTCGATGTCCGACGCTGTCGCCGCCGCCGTCAAGGTGGTCCGCGAGTCCGGCCTGCCCAGCCGCACCGACGCGATGTTCACCACCATCGAAGGCGAGTGGGACGAGTGCATGGCCGTCGTCAAGCAGGCCTGCGATGCCGTGGGCGAGTTCGGGCCGCGGGTGTCCCTCGTCCTCAAG
This sequence comes from Lolliginicoccus lacisalsi, assembly GCF_014841105.1. Taxonomy (GTDB): domain Bacteria; phylum Actinomycetota; class Actinomycetes; order Mycobacteriales; family Mycobacteriaceae; genus Lolliginicoccus; species Lolliginicoccus lacisalsi. Next base: position 179,794 of record NZ_JACYWE010000001.1, on the reverse strand, counting down.
GCCGACATCAGGCCCGGTCATCACGGCGAGATCGAGGGCAAGGTCGCGCGGGTGGAGGCGAGGCTGGAGCAGCGCTAGCTGCGCGCCGCCGATCGAACCGGGGCGCTGCCGATCGTGAAAAATCAGCTACGTCCCGCGTGGCCAGATCTTCACGATCGCGGTCGCTAGCGGCGAGGGCGCTACTTCTTGCCGAGCTTGTCGTTGATGCGGGTGATCAGCTCGCCGCCGCGGGTGCTGACCAAGTAGAAGATGCCACCGAGGATGGCAGCGCTGAGGATCACCAGCAGCGGAACGGCCTGGTACAGGTTGAACAGCGACATCATGGGCACGAGCACCATAGCGGCGATAGCGATCCACGCGACGATGGTGGTCCAGCGGGGTCCGGTGCGGCGAGGCGCGTCATCGTCGTCGTAGTCGTTGTTGTCCCAGGGATCCTGCCAGGAGGTGTTGGAATGTGGGCCCATGCCTCCAACCGTACCGGTCCTGCCGGCGCGGCCCTGATCGGCGCGCTCGCGCCCGCACCGACTGATGCTCCCGGGCTTGGCACTGCACGATCACACCTCCACGAATTCGGAATGACGCGGACAGCCGTACAACAATCACGGGTCCGTCTCGCTCGCGACAAACGCCGCGTGCCTCCGCGCGGCTAGAACTAGCGTCGAGCACATTCATGGAGCCGGACGAGGCTCATTTGCTCACAGGAAGCAGGCCCCACATGATGCGACAACAGGCGGCACCCGATCAACGACGCGCTGTCTCGCCATGGCGGTGGGCTAGCGTTGGAGCAGGAGCAGTTTTCGTGCTTGCCGTGCCCGCGCTCGTCATGCCTGCGACCGCGTCCGCCGCGCTTCCCGCGGAGTGCATGCAGACCGGTGCGGAAGTGACATGCACGTACCTCACCGCTGGCCAGCACGAGTTCATCGTTCCTGACGGTGTGGACAGTCTGGATGTCGTGGCTATCGGCGGACACGGTGGAAACGGCAACGTCGGCGTCCGTATCGGCGGACGCGGCGGGACGGCGAGCAGCACCTTGAACGGGCTCACCGGCACCCTGTTCGTGCTCGTCGGCGGCAACGGCGCCAACGGCTCGGCCGACGGGGCTGGCGGCGCGAACGGTGGTGGCGATGGCATCAACGGTGGTGGTGGTGGTGGCGCTTCCGATGTGCGAACCGTCGCCGGTGATCTCTCCACCCGGCTCGTCGTCGCCGCTGGCGGCGGCGGTGCAGGCGGTGGCGGTTCAGGTGGGCTCGGCGGCAACGCGGGAGTCAGCGGCGACGATGCACTTAATGGCCAACCAGGGCTAGGAGGAGGCGCGGGCACACTTGTCGCAGGTGGTGCGGGTGGTCTCGCCAACGGCGCCATGGGCGCCCTCGGTGTCGGCGGAACCGGAGGGACGGACATTTTCCAGGGCGGTGGCGGTGGCGGTGCCGGGGTCCACGGCGGTGGTGGTGGAGGAGCATCCAATATGCCCGGAAGCGGCGGTGGGGGCGGAGGTGGTTCCGCGCTCGGTGACACAACTGGCCTCGCCCAGACCACCGACGTCCCCAGCGGGGTGATCACCTACACCGCTCCCGAGCCGGACTGCACCGGATTCTTGTGCATCGACTTCGGCAGCCTCTCCTGATGCGCGACGCCGCCGATCGTGAAGAATCAGCCACGTGGCAGGTGGCCAGATCTTCACGATTGGAGTGGACCGGCCCACGACCGGCGCGCCCCCTAGCGGCAGAGGTCGAGGAACCGCCGCAGGATGCGGTAGGTCAGCCCCCAGATGATCAGTGGCTCGCCCGTCTCGCCGAACGGCACCGTCCACGCCTTCCACGGGCCGAGGCGGGGATACGGGTGGCGGGTGCGGGCGGCCCGGTCGGCCAGCATCTCGAGAGGTATCCAGTCGGCGTCGGCCACCTCGCTTGGTTCGAGGATGAGCGGCGGCGGCTCGGGGATGGTGAACACGACGGGCGTGACGACGCCGGTGCGGAACCAGCCCTTGATGTCGTCGAGCGCGCCGATGGTGGCGAGACCGGTGACGCCGGTCTCCTCGTGGGCCTCGCGGCGTGCAGTGGCGATCCGGTCGGCGTCGGCGGGGGAGACCTTGCCACCGGGCAGCGCGGCATGGCCGGACCAGCGATCCCCGTCGCGCTGCGCCCGGCGGATGAACAGCGCGCGCGGATCCTGCTCGCGGGTCACGATCAGCGCGGTCGCGGCCTGCATGCCGGGAGCATCGACAGGCTCGGGCCGGTGGCGGGCGATGGTTTCGAGCGCGCGATCGACGGAAAGCGTCACACCCTCACGCTACCGTGAGGGCCATGGCAACGTTCCTTCTGATCCACGGCGCGGGGTCCGACTCCTGGGACTGGCACCGGGTGGCCCCGCTGCTCGTCGCCGCCGGCCATCAGGTGCATGCGCCGGACCTGCCGTGCGCGGATGATTCCGCGGGCTTCGAGGAGTATGCGCGGGCCGCTCTGGCCTCCCTTCCCGACGAGGTCGTGGAACCGGTGGTCGTGGTGGGGCACTCGATGGGCGCGTTCACCGCGGTGCTGGCATGCGAGCAGTTGACCGGCTCGGCGCTGGTGCTCGTGGCTCCGATGATCCCGGCGCCGGGGGAGACCGGCGGGCAATGGTGGGCAGCGACGGAGCAGGAGGAGGCGCAGAAGGCATTCGCGCAGGAGCAGGGGCGCGACCCGCAAGCGCCGATGGATTCCATCGAGACGTTCTTGCACGACGTGGAGCCGCGTATCGTCGAGGTAGGCATCGCGCACTTCCGTGACCAGTCGGGCACGCCCTTCACCACTGCTTGGGCGGGTCCCGAGTGGCCGGCCGAGCGCACGATGGTCATCGTGGGCCGGGATGACCGCCTGTTCCCGCTACCGTTTCAGCGGCGCGTGTGCCAGGAGCGGCTGGGCATCGAGCCTGTCGTAGTACCGTCGGGGCACATGCCGGCGCTGGCCTGCCCCGACGAGCTGGCGGCGCACCTGCTCGCGGCCGCGAACGAGGCCGGGCCCCAAACCCTGAGGCCCCAAACTCCGAAACATCAGAGCACGAAACTTCAGGGAGTGGCGCCATCCTGATCCTTGCCAGTCGGTTCATTGCTGGTGCGAGGATGCTGCTGGGCGAACAGCTCTAGCAGGGTGGGGAAGTCGCGCGGGCGCACCTCGACGCTCGTGTCGCGCCCCGCTGCGGTGATGCGGATGGTGCGGCGCACCTGGTCGATGTACACCTGGCAGGCTTCGCACCGGCTGGTGTGCTCCTCGAAGGCCTGGAGGTCGGCGTCGTCGAGGCTGCTGTCGAGGTAGCCGGTGACGAGCTCGATGGCATCGGCGCAGCTGATCCGCAGTGCATTGTCGACGAACGGGTCAGGTCCATCGGGCGTGGTGTCGCTGTGGTGGTTCACGCGAGGTACACCTCCAGTGCCGTGCGGATCGCGGCGCGTCCTCGATGCAGGAGGACGCGCTGGTTGACGCCGGATATTCCCAGCGATGCGCACGTCTCGGCGCTGGTCCACCCCTCGATGTCGCGCATGACGACGACTTCGCGCTGGCTCGCTGGCAGCGTGGCGAGCGCTTTGGCGACCACATCGAGGACCTCGCGGGACATCAGGTGCTGCTCGGGCAGCAAGTCCCATCTGGGCGGCGCCTCGGGCCAGTAGTGGGCGCCATGCTCGGAACCGTCGAGGTGGTCGGGATCGACGGAGGGACGGGAATCGACCTCGGGGCCGGCGGTGGCGAACGGGATCAGGCGCCCCTCGCGGTTGGCGAGGGTGCGGACGCGATTGAGCATGATGCGGTAGACCCAGGTCCTCAGCGAGGAGCGGCCCTCGAACTGGTGCAGCCCACGGATCACGTTCACCCAGGTGTCCTGCACGGCATCCTCGGCGAGCGCGGGGGTGACGTAGACGCGGGCGAGCCGCACGAGGGGCGCGTGCAGGGCATCGACGAGCGCTGTGAAGGCGGCGGTATCACCGGCGCGCAGGCCCGCGAGCAGGTCCGCGTCGGTGGGCCACCTGTCATCATCTACGGACTTCACCGCGATTTCCGCACGCTAGGCGTGGGCTGTGTAACGCCGGGGCATGTTCGTATGTCTACACCATGGCGCGTGATCGCGCGCCGGTAGCCGCGAGCGGCACCACGGTTGCATGCCGGTGCCAGGCGGAACGGAGAAGGGAAGAGTGCGAGATGAGTGTTTTGCCGTTGATCACTGATTCAGAGGCGACCGAGGAGCAGGTGGAGGCCTTGCAGGTCGCGAAGGAGACGTTCGGGGCTGTTCCGAACCTGGCGCGGGTGATGGTGCATAGCCCCGCGTTGCTGCGTGGCTACGCGGGGCTCGCGGGCGCGCTGGACAAGGGCGTGCTGCCCCGAGCGACGCGCGAGCGGCTGGCGATCACGATCGCGCAGTCCAATGGCTGTGGCTATTGCTTGTCGGCGCACACCTATCTCGGGGAGAAGGGCGCTGGATTGTCGGGGGAGCAGCTCGCAGCAGCGCGCAAGGCCGAGGCGGATGATCCGCGCACGGCGGCGCTGCTTGTTTTCGCCCGAGCAGCGAACGAGAAGCGGGGCATGGTCGATGCGGAGGAGATCGAGGCGGCCCGCGCCGCTGGTGCCTCGGACGCCGAGCTCGCGGAGGTGCTCGGCCATGTGGGCCTGAACCTGCTCACGAACATCGTCAACAACACCCTCGGCACGGAGATCGACTTTCCCGTCGTGGAGCCTTGAGGTCGCTGCGCACGGCGCCACCGGCGCGCGGCGAGAACCTGCTGCCGCGGCCGGGGCGCTGTGACCGAGCACTCATGTGACGTGGGTTGCACATATCTATCCCCCAGGTTGTCGTTACTTTACCGTTATTTATCAAGGTAAAGGCGCCGCAAAGCTGCGAACAACGTGGTCGGTGGCGCAGTATCCACCGATTCCGCACCCTGGGAGATTGATGTGCTGACTACCGCGCCAACGCAGAGCTCGATACCGGATTCGGCGATCGCTGCCGCGGACCGCCAGCACCTTCTCGACCTGCCCGCGGCCACGCCGGAAACGGTGGCACAGGCCCCGGCCGCCGCGCAGCTCACCCCGACCCCCACGAAGCCTGCCAAGCAGCGCGTGGAGTGGGTCGATCTCGCCAAGGGCCTCACCATCACGCTGGTCGTGCTGCTCCACGCCGTCGGCATGCTGACCCGCAACGATCTCGCCCCGGATTTCTGGACGACGATCAACGGGTTCCTCCAGCCGATCCGCATGCCGCTGTTCTTCGTTGCCTCGGGCCTGTTCGCCCAGGGGATGCTGCGGATGACGTGGGCGACGATGCTGCGCAGCCGCGTGGCGCACCTGTTCTACCTCTACACCGTGTGGCTGCTGATGTTCTTCGTGGTGCATAACCTGCTCCCCGACGACGTGTCGCACAAGGGCTACGCCAAGCTCAGCTCGGTGATCACCGGCTTCACCTCGCCCAGCAACGCCCTGTGGTTCATCTATGGCCTCGCGCTCTTCGCGATCGTTGCCAAGGCGATCCAGCGCCTGCCGCTCGTGGTTCAGTTCGGGTTCGCGATCGCGCTGTCGGTCTCCGCCTACGGCTCGCACTTCATCTTCGACGACCTGGGCTTCGGATGGCGCAACCTGGGCTCCTACTTCGTGTACTTCCTCCTCGCGATCCACGCCAAGCCGATCATCGTGCGGTTCAGCCATCTCGCCAACGGGCCGCGCCTGGTCGCCGCGCTGGCCGCCTACACCGCGGTGTTCGTGCCGATCATGGTCCTCGATGTCCTCCCGATGCCCGAGCTCAAGCTGGTCGTCACCACCGTCGGTCTGCTGCTCGGAGTGCTGGTGGCCTCGGCGCTGGTCGGCACCCGGGCGGGCAACCTCTTCCAGAGCATCGGCACTCGCACCCTGCCGGTGTACGTGATGATGGACATGCTCATCGCGGTCGTGGTGTATGCCTTCATCAAGACTTCCGCGGTGACCTCGCTGCTCGCGGTGACCGTGGTGGCGCCGCTGATCGTGACCGCCCTGGTCGTCGCGATCGCGCTGGCACTGCACGGCCTCATGGTCCGCCTGGGCATGAACTTCATGTTCGAGCTGCACCCCGCTATCCGCGGTACGGCCAAGAAGGCCTGACACCAGCGGCGAGCGAATCCTCGAGCCAGCGCCCCGCATCCCGGACCAGGATGCGGGGCGTTCTGCTGTCGATGCCCCCCATAAGGGCTACAGTGACCGGTGTGACTGTTGTCAACCAGTGAGGAGATTGCTATGTCTCGTTTCGCATGTCGCACCGCCACCGCCGCTGCCGGGATTCTCGGCATCGCCGCGCTCGCGGCCCCCACCGCCTCCGCCGCCGTCACCGGCGATGTCACCATCACCACCAGCGGCGACACGATCGTCGCGTCGATCGAGGGCGCGAGCAGCACCGAGGGCGATATCGCCTGCGAGCTGACCGTCGAGGATGACGATGGGCAGATCGTCGCCCAGGACATCAGCCTCACCGTTGATGGCAATGGCGTATCGCGCACCGCCGCGCTGCTACCCGGCACCTACACCGCGACCGTCGCCTGCGACGACGGCACCACGCCCGCGGAGGCCACCGAGACGGTCACCATCAGCGAGTCCACCACCGACGAGACGGGCGGCGAGGACGACGCTCTCGAGGGCGCGTTCGGCAGCCTCTCCGAGCCACTGGGGCTCCTCGACGTACTGCTCGCCGAGCTCGCGATCGCCAACCAGTAGCCGATCGCCAACCGGTACCGCAGCCACGCTCTGGCGCGGCGCACGATGGATGTGCATGGAGCCCGGCCACGGGGAAGGTAGCCGGGCTCCATCACCTGATGCCGGACTAGTAGCCGCGGGCCTCGTCGGCGGCGCGATAGATCCGGGCCTTGAAGCCCTCCGGGTCAGGAACATGCGCGAGCGTCATCGTGCCCTGCTCCGATGCCGATTGGATCGTCAGCGTCCCGTAGCGCATCATCCGCTCCCACACCGTCGCGCGGAACGAGATGTCATTCAGGCGCGACAGGGGAATGCTGCGCCCTGTCTTGGTGAGGAAGCCGCTGCGCTTGTAGATGCGCTTGGTCGTGAGGATGTAGAGCGTCGAGCGCCACGACAGCAGCGGGACCAGCCACCAGCGGATCGAGGCGAGCACCGCGAGCCCGATCACGACGTAGAGGGCAATGCGGCTCCACTGCTCCCCGGAGGGAAGCACCCAGATCACGGCACCGGCTACCAGCCAGATGACCGCCAGGATGATCACCTCCGCGACCATCTCGGTCCAGTGCTGGCGAGTGCTGTAGAGCAAGGTCTCGTCTTCGGCGATGTAGCGCTGTGGATCAGCCATACCGCCGATCCTGGCACACCGCGCGACCGCACGTGGTGATCATCGGCGCGCACCCGCCGACAGGTCCCGGGCGGCGCGGGCGAACGCGCTGCTCGGGGCGCAGGCGCGCGCGACGATCGCGATGTCGGCCGGGTAGTCCACATCGCGCAGCAACGTTCCCGAGCGCACCCGCAACTGGCGCTGCCTCAGCGCCGCCACCGTCGCCGCCCCGGTGCGTGGCTCCGACATCGGCACCCCGGCGAGGACCTCAGCATGCCGCGGCTCGTGCAGGCCGAGCGCCCACCAGCCGCCGTCGACCGCTGGGGCGACGAGCGCGGTGCCAGGCCTGGCCACGTGCCGCGCGATAGCGACCAGCTGCGCGGAAGTGGCCTGCGGGGTGTCCATGCCGATCTGGACGATCGGCAGCGGACCATGCCCGGGGTCCGTGCTGCCCAGCTCAGGGGCATCCACCTCACAGGCATCGAGCTCAGAGGCATCGAGGTGGGCGGCGACGAGACGGTCCGCGAATGTCCGGCCGCGCTGCTCGATCACCGTGAAGCCGTCCGCGAGCACCTGGGCGATCTCGGCGCCCCGCTCGGCATCAGCGAGGTCCCCGGTCATCGCGATCACGCGCCGCCGGGCAGGCGTGGCCCGCGCGGTCGCGAGGGTATCGAGCAGGGATGCCGCAGCGAGCTCCGCCGCCTCCACGGGCGTGCAGGCGGGTTGCAAGCGCGTCTTCGCCAGCCCCGCCACGGGCGCTTTGGCGACGATGAGCAGCGTGAATGGTGGAGTCACGACAGGGCCCTCAGGAAGTCCCGCGCCGCTCGGGTGGTGCCGGCCACCGAGCCCGAGACCTTCGACTCGCCGCCGGTGCGGGGCCGGTAGCTGATGTCGAGCTCACGGATGTCCCATCCGGCGCGGGCAGCCCGGACGAGCAGCTCGAGCGGGTAGCCGAACCGTCGATCCGTGATCCCGAGGTCGCGCAGGGGCTGGGTGCGGGCCACGCGCATCGCGCCGATGTCGTGGATGTCGATGCCGAGGCGCCGCCGGATGAGCGCAGCGATGAGCACGTTTCCCGCGCGGGCATGCCAGGGCCACGCCCCGTTGCTGGTCGGCCGGCGCCGTCCCACGGCAAGGTCCGCGCCGCAGCGCACGGCTTCGACCAGCGCGGGCAGCTCACCCGGGTCCATGGAGCCGTCGCCGTCGAGCACGGCGGTGTAGGGGGTGCGGGAGGCCTCGATGCCACGGTGCACGGCGGCGCCGTAGCCCGGCTGCGGCTCATGGGCCACCGTGGCTCCGAGCTGCGCCGCCACCCCGGCGGTGCCATCGCGCGATCCATTGTCGACGACGATGACCTGGTAGCCCGGTGGCATGGCGCGGAGCACTCCCGGCAGGGACGCGGCCTCGTCGCGGCATGGGATCACCACCGTGACACCAGGGCCGGGCAGTGGTGCATTGCTCATGGCCTAGACCCTAGGCACCCGCGGGCCCCGGAGCCTGGGAAAACGATGTCAATGTCGTGACATCGCGGACGGTTCCCGCGGGCGCGCCGGCGCGTGCCAATATCGTCGAAGCATGCCGACTGAACCTCCAGCCGTCGCGCCGCGTGACCGACAACAATCTGCCCGTGGCGATATCGTGGCCGCGCTGGCCGGCGCCCTCCTGGTCGCGGTGGCCATCGTCGTGCCGTTCCTCGCCTCCGACGAGTACCAGCGCAGCCTGTTCGCGAAGGTGGCGCCCCTGTTCGGGGACTGGCTGCCGCACTATGGTCCGGGCTCGGCGCTAGCGATGATCGTCGCCGCCGTGGTGATCTGGCAGGGGCCATCGTTCGCAGCGCGCGCCCGGTTCGGCTTCCTGCTCGCGGCGTCGTGGGCAGCGGCCGCGGCGTGGATGATCTCGCTGGCCCTCATCGACGGCTGGGAGCGCGGGGTGGTCAACCGCCTCACCGATCCTCACGAGTACCTCCACGAGGTTCCCGGCATCGACTCCATCAGCGGCCTGGTATCGGGGTTCACCGCTCGCATACTCGACGGGCAGCCCGACTCCTGGACCACGCACGTCTCGGGCCACCCGGTCGGCGCGATCCTTTCCTACGTCGTGCTCGACCGCGTCGGCCTCGGTGGCGGCGCCTGGGCGGGGATGCTCAGCCTCCTGGCCGGCAGCAGCGCGATCGTGGCGATCCTCGTGACACTGCGGGCCCTTGGCTCCGAGGCCGGGGCGCGGGCGGCCGCACCGTTCCTGGTGCTGGCGCCCGCCGCGATCTGGGTGGTGGCCTCCGCGGACGGATACTTCATGGGCGTGGCAGCGTGGGGCATCGCTTTGCTCGCGCTCGCCACGAACCGGCGCGGGCGCGGGGCCTGGGCGCTGGCATTCCCGGCTGGGCTCCTGCTCGGGTTCGGCGTCTACCTCAACTACGGGCTCGTGCTGATGGGCGTCCTCGCGGTGGCCGTGCTCCTCGCCGCCCGCACGGCTCGCCCGCTGCTGCCAGCCCTCGCCGGAGCACTGCTAGTAGCTGGATTGTTCACCTGGGCGGGGTTCTGGTGGTTCGAGGGCTTGCACCTCGTTGTGGACCGCTACTACCAGGGCATCGCCAGCATCCGCCCGATCAGCTACTGGGGGTGGGCGAACTACGCCGCCACGGTATGCGTCATCGGGCTGGCCTCCGTGGCGGCCCTGCCGCGAGCGCTGCGCCTGTCGCGGTTGCGGTCCCGCGACGCTGTGAGCGTGATGGTCGCGGCGGGGATCCTTGCGATCCTGCTGGCCGGGATCAGCGCGCTCAGCAAGGCCGAGACCGAACGCATCTGGTTGCCGTTCACGATCTGGATCTGCACGGCCCCGGCGCTGCTCCCGATGCAGCATCATCGGCGCTGGCTGATCGTGCAGGCCGTGATCGCGCTGGCGATCAATCATCTGGTGCTGACGAGGTGGTGATCGGGCGCCGCTCGACGCTGGGCCACCCTAGATGCGGGGCCGCCCTAGATGCTGGGCCGGGAGAGGCCGTCGACCGAGCGCAGTGGCGCCACAGCGAACTCTCGCAGGCCTGCTTCGGGGCCGATCGCCGCGCGGAAGCCGAGGAGCTGCTCGGCCCGGCGCGGGCTGGCGACGATGTGGCGCACGTCCCCGGGCCGGAACTGGCCCGTGGTCACGGGCTGGGGACCGCCGGTAGCGGCCGCGAGGGCCGTAGCGACCTCGCCGATGCGGACCGGCTGGCCCGAGCAGGCGTTGAGGGCGGTGAACCCGCCCAGCGGCTCGGCCACCGCCCGGGCGTTGAGCTCCGCGACATCCCGGACCTCGACGAAGTCACGCATCTGCCGACCGTCCTCGTACACGCGCGGGGCCTGGCCTGCCTCGAGGGCCGAGCGCCACATCGCCGCCACCCCTGAGTAGGGCGTGTCGCGGGGCATCCCGGCGCCGTACACGTTGTGATAGCGCAGCGCGGTCACCTGGCCGCCGGTCGCCCGCGCCCACGCGAGCGCGTAATGCTCCTGAGCGGTCTTGCTCGCGGCATACAGGCTGCGCGGGCGCAACGGCGCGTCCTCGTCGACGAGCGCCCATTCCAGCGGCGATCCGCAGCGCGGGCAGGCGAGGTCGAACGTGCCGTCGCGCAGCGCCGCGGGATCCCGGGACGGGGGGTCCTGCTCCCCGTGCTGGGCGCATCGGTACCGGCCCTCGCCGTAGACCACCATCGATGAGGCCAGCACTAGTCGCTCGCACCCAGCGGCGGCCATCGCGGCCAGGAGCGTGGCGGTGCCGAGGTCATTGTGGCTAGCAAACGCGGGCGCATCAGCGGCATCGACCCCGGCACCGACGATCGCCGCCTGGTGGCATACCACGTCGACCTCGCCCAGCACGGCATCGAGGCCAGCGCGATCGCGCATATCGACGACGGTGATGGCTCCGTCCGTGGCGATGTGGTCGCGGGCTGCGGGCCCGTGCGCGGACGGCAGCATCGCATCCACCGCTACCACGTCGTGCCCCTCGGAGACGAGGCGGGCATGCACCGCGGCGCCGATGAACCCGGCCGCGCCGGTCAGCAGGACTCGCATGCCGCCATCCTAGGCGGTGGGCGCGCTGCTGCCCCGAGCATCGGCCGCCTCAGAACCGGCGGGCGAGCCTCATGCGGCTCGGTCGGCCATCAGGATCGACGACCGCGCGGTAGACCGGCGCGGCGAGGAGGCGCTGCCAGCGGGGAGCCCCGTCGAGGGAATGCGCGCGCAATCGGCCCGGCGGCCGCTCGCCGACCCTGCCCGAGGCGTGCCATGCATCGAGGGCCTGCGCGTGGGCCCGCATCATGTCGAAGAAGCTGCTCGGATCGATGAGATCGCCGATATCGCCGGGGGAGCGGTCGAGATGCTCGGCGGCAAGCTTGAGCCGCAGCTCGCGGGCGAGCACCCGGGCGTTGTCGCCGAGCCCCCCGGGATCGGTCGGCTCCCGCCCGTCGAGCCGCTCGTCGAGGATGGCCGCGGTGAGCTCGGAATCGTGGGTCCAGGATCGCCGGTTGAAGTTGTCGCTGCCCACAGTGGCCCACACATCGTCGATGACCGACACCTTGGCGTGCACGTAGACCGGGGTGCCCGCATGGTTCTCGAGGTCATAGATCGCTACGCGGCTGGCAGCGGCATCGTGGAGCTCCTGGAGCGCCTGGGCGTGCCCGAGCAGAGCCGAGGGGATGGTGATCGCCCCATCCTCGTCGAGGAAGCGGGGTACCACGACGACCATGCGCAGGCCAGGATTCTCGCGCAGCGCATGCGCGAAGACCCTGGCCACGTCGAGCGACCACATGTACTGGTCCTCGATGTAGATCAGCGAGCGGGCCCGGTGCACCGCCTTGGCATAGCCCCTGGCGATGGACCGCTCGCCGCGTGGCGCGAACGGGTACGCCGGTCGCCGCCGCGGATACGTGCGCAGCAGCTGGACGTCGCAGGTGCCCGCGGGCGGCGGCGCGGGAGCCTGATCGGGCAGCGGCGCGGGATTGAAAGCGATGCGGGGGTGCAGCAGGTCCGGCAGGGAATGCCACGGCAAGCGGGAGGGCAGCGCGGGATCGTGCCAGCGTTCCCGGAACACGGTCTCCACATCGGCGACGCCGGGGCCCTGGATCTCTACCTGCACATCGTGCCAGGGCGGCGTGGGCCCGTACTCGGGAGGGAAGTCGCGCGCCAGGGGATCCCCAGCATGCTCGCTGGTATCGCGGCGCGAGCGCGCGAGATCGATGCCCCCGACGAACGCCACATCGGGCTGCTCATCGCGGCCGTAGCGGATGACGATGAACTTCTGGTGATGGCTGCCGGTGGTGAGCACACGATGATCGAGGACGACCTCGCCGCCGGCCTGGGTGATGAGGTCAGCGAGCTCGCGGTGCCGCTCGCCGGTGAAGCCCATGATCTCGGGATGCGAGCGCCACATGAGCCCTCGGACCATCGCGCCGCGACGAGCGGCCCCCGCGAGGGCCTCAGCGATGGTGGTGCCGTGCTCGTCGAGCACTTGCTCGGGGTCGCCACGCCAATCGGTGAACAGCACTAGATCGTTCGTGCCTGCCGCGGCGAGCGTCGTCGCTAGGCGCGCGAAGTAGTCGCGCCCGTCGATCAGCGGCATCACCTGGTTTCCCGACGTCCAGGGCGCCACGTCCGCGGCGGGGTTGTCGCGCTCCTCCGCGGTCAGCAGCCACGGACGTCGGGGGTCGAAGCCATAGCTGGGCTCGGCGAGCGGTTCGAGCGACCGGCCGACGAGCCGGCGCGCGGCCGTTGCGATGCGTGCGATCACGAGTGGAGGGTCCTTCCCGAGCGCGGGGAACTGCTACCCCAGGATCCCACACGGGGCGACGCGGGGATGCCAGTCCGCCTCGCGCGGCAGTCAACGTCCGCTCCGGGATCGCGCAACTGTAGCGTGGGTCACGCATGCCGTGCTAAGCACTAGTCCAAGCCAGCACCCTCTGGCCCGCAGGACGTCTCGCCCCTGACCTTGTGAGGACGCCATGATCCGACTTGGCAAGCCCGCGCTGCCTCCCGCGCGCGTGATCCGCGCCGTCGCGAGCGTGCGCAACGCGCTCAGCGCCACCGCGCGACGCATGGTCCCCGCCTCCGCCTCGGTGCTCGAGGTGATGATTGGGAGCTGGGTCGCGCAGGCCACCTATGTGGCGACGCGCCTTGGGGTCGCGGAGGTGCTCATCGACGGTGCCCGGCCCGTGGCCGAGATCGCCGAGCACGTCGACGCTGATCCTGACGCGCTGCATCGGTTGCTGCGCGCACTGGCCACCCACGGCATTTTCACCGAGACACGCCCCGGGGTATTCGGCCTGACGCCACTCGCGGACACGCTGCGCGAGGATTCCCCCGACACGGTCCGGTCGCTCGTCCTCATGTTCGGCGACCCCACGCATTGGGAGCATTGGTCGCACCTGCTGTACTCGGTGCAGACGGGCAAGCCGAGCCTCGAGATGCTCCGCGGCATGACGGCGTTCGAGTTCCTCGGCGCCAATCCGGACTTCTCGGCAGTGTTCAACCGTGCGATGACCGACGTCTCGCGAATCTCCGTGCCACACACGGTCGCGGCCTACGACTTCAGCCGCTTCACCACGATCGCCGACATCGGCGGCGGGCACGGCGCGCTGCTCGCCGGCATCCTGCGCGCCGCTCCCACGGCGAAAGGCATCCTGTTCGACCTCGACAGCGTCGTCGCGGGAGCCTCGGAGCTCCTCGTCGAGGAGGGCGTGGGCGACCGGGTCGCGATCAACGGCGGCTCGTTCTTCGAAGCCGTCCCCGGCGGGGCCGACGCCTATGTGCTCAAGAGCATCATCCACGACTGGGATGACGACGCGGCCACCCGCATCCTGCGCACGGTGCGCGATGCGATGGGCAACGATGCGACCCTGCTGCTCGTCGAGACGGTGCTCCCGGAAGGCAACACCCCCCACTTCGGCAAGTGGCTGGACCTCGAGATGCTCGTGCAGGCAACGGGCCGCGAGCGCACCGAGCAGCAGTTCCGCGATCTTCTCGGCGCTGCGGGGTTCGAGCTGTCGCGGGTGGTGCCGACGGTGGCGCCCACCTCGATCATCGAGGCTGCCCCGGCGTAGCGGGATCGGCTAGGCGAGCGCGAACTCGACCCGCCGCGCCATGGCATCGGCCTCGACGAGCCGCGCCCGCACGTCGGCGCCGACCGGGAGGTCCTGCTCGGCGGTGATGCGCGCCTCGATGGCGGGCTCGCGGATCATGATCGTGCCGGTCCGTGGATCCTTGTCGCTCGCCTCGAGGACCACACCAGGGAACTCGCGCCCCACCGCGGGAGCGAGCAGCGCCGCCTCGACGAGATCGACCATCGCGTTGCCGAACGTCGCGGCGCGCTGCGAGGAGCCACGCATGATGCCTGGCAGGTCGGGCAACGCCTCCAGCACCCAATCGGGCACCTCCCGGCCGCCTGCATGGGCCAGGCAGCATTCCGCGCCGTAGCGGTCGACGAGGCGGCGCAACGGCGCGGTCACATGCGCGTAGGTGCTCGCCACCGCTGAATGCACCCGGGCGGTGGTGTCCCGGGGGGCCGCGGTGAACGGCTCGTACCCGGCGCCGCGCAGCAAGCGCGTGCAGGCGATCAGCATCGCGGCATCCTCGGGACGGGCAGGATCGAGCCCGCGCACGAACTCCGGGTAGGGGGTGGTCGTGGGCCAGTCGATTCCCAGCGCGTGGGCGGCCCGGCGCACTCGTCGCGTCGCGTGCTCATCGGCGGCGGGCAGGGTGCGCAGGATGCCCGTTCCACCGTCGAGCATGATCTCGGCCGCGGCCATGCCCGTGAGCAGCGAGAGCTGTGCATTCCACTGCTCGGCGGGGCGCGATGTGCCGTACCGCAGGGTCCAGGCATCGCCGTCGGTGTGGATGGTCTGGTCCGGCAGTGGCAGGGATACCCCGCCTCGCGCCCGCTCCTGCTCCAGGCGCAGGCGCCCCACCTCGGCGAGGAGGCCTAGCGGATCATCGGGCCTGGAGCCGTGGGAACGTGCCCCGCTGTCGATGCGATGCTGCGCTTGCTGGTAATCGAGCTGCTCGCGGCTGCGCACGCGGGCGCGCTCGACGTGCGTCGATGTCCGGTCGCCCTCCGCGTCGAGGTCGATGGTCCAGAGCACCGCGAGGCGCTCCTTGCCCGGCAGGAGCGAGGCGGCCCCCTCCGATAGCACTGCCGGATGCAGCGGGATCCGCATGTCCGGGCCGTACCAGGTCTCGCCGCGTCGCTGCGATTCCTTGTCGAGCGCCCCGCCCGGCTCGATGAGCGCGGCCACATCGGCGATGGCGTAGTGCACGCGATAGCCCCCGCGGTGCCGCTCGATGTCCAGGGCTTGATCGAGGTCGCGGGAGCCGGGCGGGTCGATCGTCACTAGCGGGATCGATGTCGCGTCGCGCCGTTCCGCGGAGCAGCGGTCCACCGCCGCGGCAGCCTCGGCCTCCGCGCCGGGCGGGTAGCCGTCCGGCACATCCAGCTCATCCTTGACTGCCTTGGTGGCATCGCGGAGGGCAGCGCTATCCACGCTCGCGAGGTGCATCATGGGCCTGTGCACGGTGTGTCCCTCCTCGGGGCCGTGGCATCGGGTGTGCTGCCATCCTAAGGGGCGCGCGCCGTGCGGGCGTGGTGCTTAGCGCTGCTTCCATCGCGCTGGCGGAGGGAGCCGCCGGTCCGCGATCATCGCTGGGCGAAGGCCTACTTGTTGTCGGCCTGCTTGGTGCCTGCCTGGCCCTCGCTCGTGGTCTCCTGCTGCGTATCCGCGGCTTGCTCCTGCTGCTGGCCAGCCTCCGCGGCCTCCTGCTCGGAGATGCCGAGATGGCCCTCGACGGTATCCCCACCCTTGCGGATGTGATCGCCGTACTTGCTGCCGGTCTTCTCGTCGATGGTGTCCTCGACCTTGTCGATGGCCGCGCGCGCCTTGTCAGGGTTCTGCTGCGCGAGGTTCTTTGCCTTGTTCATGATGTCGCCGAATCCCATGGACGCCTCCTTCATAGTGATTGCCGCGCTTGACTGTTCGCGCGGATTCCTCGCACTACCGTAGTGCTCCCGCTGTCCTCCCGCACGGTGGCATGCCACGATGACGGCATGGCTTCGCGCAGCACGCCCGCTGGCCCGGAGGGAGCGGGAGATCCCGGGACCGCGCCCGATCGGGCACAGCAAGCGCGGTCCCTCGATGAGCTCGACGCTCTCATCGCGAGCTGCCGCGCCTGCCCACGGCTCGTCGCGTGGCGCGAGGAGGTCGGCCGCGACAAGCCGCCGCGCTACCGCGACTGGGACTACTGGGCGCGGGCCGTGCCAGGATTCGGCGATCCCGCTGCGTCCATCGCCGTGGTGGGCCTCGCTCCGGCCGCGCACGGCGCCAACCGCACCGGGCGCCTGTTCACCGGCGACCAGAGCGGCGATTTCCTCTTCGCGTCGATGCACCGTGCGGGCCTCGCCAGCCAGGGCTGGGCGCGCGACGCCGACGATGGCCTCGAGCTGCATGGCGCGCGCCTCGTCGCCCCGGTGCACTGTGCCCCGCCGGCGAACAAGCCCACCCCGTCCGAGCGGGACCGGTGCGGGGCATACCTCTCCCGCGAGCTCGAGCTGCTCGCGCCCACCCTGCGGGTGGCGGTGGTGCTTGGAGGCTTCGGCTGGCAGGCCCTGCTCGCCCGCCTCGTTGCCGACGGATGGAAGGTGCCCCGGCCGCGCCCCCGCTTCGGGCACGGGGCGGAGATCACTGTCGATCATACGGACGGCCGGTCGTTGACGCTGGTCGGCTGCTTCCACCCCAGCCAGCACAACACGTTCACGGGCCGACTGACCCCCGCGATGCTCGACACCATCTTCCTGCGCGCTCGTGACCTGTGCGCGGCCTAGTCAGCCGTCAGGCCCGCTCGGCCTGTGCCGCGCGCAGCAAGTCGTTCAACGAGTTCTCCGGATCTGCCAGTTTCTCCGGATCAACTGCCAGTTGATCACCGATGACGCGCCGCGCGAAAACGAACTCTTTCGGGTGGTTCACGCAGTCGGCGGAAATCATTTGCCCCTGCTTGAAGTAGAAACAAGCGAAACTACGTCCAGCCGCTGGGTCTCCGCGCAGCACTATGCTGTCGTAGCCGTCGTTGAGGCCGGCGATCTGTAGCTTGAGCTCGTACTGGTCGGACCAGAACCACGGGAGAGCCTTGATCTCCTTCTCCTTGTCGCAGATCCTGGCTCCGACTGCTTTGGCTTGTTCCCCGGCGCTGGGCACCGACTCGAGGCGGATCTGGCGCCCGTACCGGGCGAGGTAGTGGCTCGCGCAGTCCCCGGCTGCGAAGATGTCCGGGGCGCTCGTTTGCCCGTGGTCGTCGATGACAACCCCGTTCTCCACTGCCAGGCCGGCAGCTTCGGCGAGCTCCACGTTGGGCACGATACCAATGCCGATGATCACGAGGTCGGCGGGAACGAGTTCACCGTCTGCGAGGCGCACCCCGCGCACGTGCTCGTCGCCCTCGATGCCCGAGATGGCGACCCCGGTACGCAAGTCCACACCTTCCTCTCGGTGGACGCGTGTGTAGAACTCTGACAGTTCCGGGGCCGTGACCCGCTGCAGCACACGCTCGGCGCTCTCCAGGACCGTGACCTCGACGCCGAGCTGGCGCAGCGATGCGGCCGCCTCCAAGCCGATGTAGCCAGCGCCGATGATCGTGACGCGTCCGCTGGCGTGCAGCCCCTTGGCGTGCAGTTCGTCACGGATCGCCTCGGTGTCGGCGGCGTCGCGAAGATAATGCACACCAGCGAGCTCTGCGCCCGCGCGGGGAAGGCTGCGTGGCCGGGCACCGAGGCACAGCACAAGCTTGTCGTAGCTGACTTGTTCGCCATCGGACAGCGTGACGGTGTGAGCCTCTCGGTCGATGCTATCGACATGGGCGACACGGAACGTGATGTCGTGCTTCTCGTAGTACGCCGCGGGGCGGATGAGCTGCTCGTCAAGCGTTGTCTTGCCTGCGAGGTACGCCTTGGAGAGCGGGGGCCGGTGGTAGGGCAGGACCGGCTCGTCACCGATGCCGAGGATTTCCCCAGTCCAGCCGTCCTGACGCAGGTTGGCGCACACCTGCGCCCCAGCGTGGCTTGCTCCGATGATCAGCACGCGCATATGTCAGGCCTGCCTCTTGGTGAGCTCGACCATCAGCTTCGAGTATCCGCGCACGAAGGTTGACTGCACGATCTCAGGCTCCTCGAGTACCTTGATGTCGTCGAACCGTTCGAGCAATTCCTCCCAGAGGATGCGCAGCTGCAGCTCGGCGAGCCGGTTGCCCATGCAGCGGTGCACACCGAAGCCGAACGCGATGTGGTTGCGCGCGTTCTTGCGGTCGATGATCAGCTTCTCCGGGCTATCGAAGTGGCGCTCGTCGCGGTTGCCGGAGGCATACCACATGAGGAGCTTCTCGCCCTTCTTGATCTGCTGGCCGCCGACGACGGTGTCTTCCTTGGCCCGGCGCGCCATGTAGGCCAAAGGCGTCTGCCAGCGGATTATCTCCGACACCATGTTCGGGATCAGCTTCGGGTTGGCCTTGAGCTTGGCGAACTCGTCCGGGAACTTGTTCAGCGCGTACACGCCACCGCTCATCGAGTTGCGCGTCGTGTCGTTGCCGCCGATGACGAGCAGCAAAAAGTTGCCGAGGAACTCCATCGGACGACGTTCCATCATGTCCTTGGTGCTCTCGTCGGCCAGCAACAGGCTGATCAAGTCGTAGCCTGGTTCCTCCCCGGCGGCGAGGCGGGCCTTCTTGTCACCCCACAGGTGCATGACCCTGCGGAGGATCGGGATGCAGGAGGTGAACACCTCGTCGAGGTCGGACGTGCCGCCCGTCGCCGCCGGCACGCCCGAAGCCAAGTCGGAGATCACCGTGAGCTCCCGCCGGAGCTCGTACGGGTAGTCCAGCAGGGTCGCGAGCATGCGGCCGGTGAGCTCGATCGAGACGCGGTCCACCCAGTTGAACGGTTCGCCGACGGGCAGCCCGTCGAGCACCTCCTGGACGCGGGAGCGGATCAGCCCTTCCAGCTCTTTGAGGTTCTTCGGAGCGACCACGCCTTGCACCGCGGCACGCTGGGCGTCGTGCTTCGGGGGGTCCATGGCGATGAACATCTTGATGTCGAAGCCCGCGGGAAACTTGCCGATGATGATGGACGGCTCGGCCGAGAACACCTGGTGGTTCTTGTCCATCGCGAGGATGTCCTCGTAGCGGGTGACCGACCAGAACGGGCCGAACGGACCCTTGTCCTGGAAGTGCACCGGGGACTCGTCCCGCAGTCGCTTGAAATGCGACTCCCACTGCCCCTGGCGGTACAGGAACGGGTTGCTCATGTCGATGTCGGCCAGCGCGATATCCGGGCCGTCCGGGATCGGCCGCTCGACGAAGATCGGCGACCGTTCACTCTTGTCCACGAGGCGACGAGTGCGGTTGTATGCGTGCGCCGCCTTGACCAGCACGTCGATTGGGAAAACCTGCTCGACCCTGCTCCTCACCGGGTCGACGACGCTTGTCTTGACCTGACCGAGTACGTTCATCATTCTGCCTACCTCGCTGTAGCCTTGGAAATGTCTTCGAGAAGTGCCGGGACTACATCTGGAACTCGGGGAGCCGAACGGTCATGCCGTCCATCGATTCGGTGGCCTTGATCTGGCACGAAAGTCGCGACGTGGCCTCGCGCTCCGGTGTCAGGTCGAGCATCTGGGCCTCGTCATCGCTCTGGTCGCCGGCCTTGTTGAACCACTCGGCTTCGAGAATGATGTGACACGTGCCGCAGGCCGCCTCGCCTCCGCAGTCGCCGTCAATGCCCGCGATGCCGTTATTGGTCGCGAGCTGCATCAGCGTCTGTCCCTCGACGATGTCGACCTCGGTCTCTTCGCCATCGTACGAAATGAATGTGATCTTTCCCATATTTCTCATCCTATGCTTGATTGTGCGAGCGATGACCAGGACCGTCACTACTCACGGATCTTGCACAGGGGTGTTCGCCCCCGCGATGCTTGATGCTGTCTTCTTGCGAGCCCGTGACCTGTGCGCCGCCTAGTTGTCACCCGCCGTCGCTATCGTGAGGCCATGGAGTCAAGCATGGACATCACTCGCCATATCAACGCGCCGGTCGGCCGGGTATGGCGGATCATCACTGATCTCGACAACGCCGCTGATGTCCTCGACGGCATCACGCGCATCGAGCGGCTCTCGGGCGACGGCTACGAGGTGGGCACGCGCTGGCGGGAGACCCGCAAAATGCTCGGCAGGGAGGCCTCCGAGGAGATGTGGGTCACCGAGGTCGAGGCCCCGCACCGCACCGTGGTCGCGGCCGGGCATGGGTCCGTCAGCTACGAGACCGAGTTCCAGCTTGCCGACAGCGATGGCGGCACGGCGGTGACGATGCGCTTCTCCGCGCGCATGCCCGAGCGGCGAGGGCTTCGCAAGCTCGCCGACAAGGCCATGGTGCGGCTGGGTACATCGCTCACCCGCAAAGCCATGGAGAAGGATCTCTACTGCATCGCGCGCGAGGCGGAAAAAACAACTTAGCGGGCGCGACCACGGCGCCCCGCGATATTCTCATCATGCGGGGAGCGGTAGCTCCTGGTGAACCCTCTGACTCGACCAGGAGGTCGGCATGGCCGCGTTCCCATTCGTTTCACGCGATCGCGCGCGCGGCATGGCCATGGCAGCGATGCTTGCTGCAGGGCTCGCGGTGTCAGCGTGCTCGTTCTCCCTCGGTTCCGGGTCCGACGAGGAGACGGCCAGCGCGCCAAGCCCAGCAGCTACTGAAGCGCCCACCGCGAGTGCCGACGACGAGAAGGCCACTTTCGGGCGGCAAGCAGATCCGGATCCGATCGAGGAGAACCAGGTCAGCGCGTTCAAGCTCCGCGTGGGCGACTGCCTCTCCGAGAGCGCGACCGACACCCAGGTGGAATCAGTGGGAGTCGTGCCCTGCTCGAGCCCGCATGGTCGGGAGGTCTATGCCCTCGTCGATCTCGAGGACGGGCCTTTCCCTGCGGAGGAAGAGCTCATCGAGACCGTCGAGATCGCGTGCTACGACGAGTTCGAGCCATTCGTGGGCATCGACTACGCCTCCTCGCGCTTCTACATGAGCTACCTGTATCCGACGGAGTCCTCCTGGGCGGATGGTGATCGCGAGGTCGTGTGCATGCTGTTCGACCCCGAGGGAGACATGACCGGATCAGCCCGCGGAACCGCCGAGTAGACGAATCAGCGCGGCGGCGTCCGTGACGGCAGCGCCGTCGGCATACTGGTGCGCATGGTGGACAACAATGTGCTGGGCAGTGCGCTGGAGGAGTGCGGCACCGATCCTGTGACCGGCTTCTACCGCGATGGGTGCTGCAGCACCGGTGACGAGGACCTGGGCAGCCACACGATCTGCGCGGTGGTGACGCGCGAGTTCCTCGATCATCAACGGTCGATCGGCAATGACTTGACCCGGCCGATGCCGGTCTACGGCTTCCCCGGACTTCAGCCGGGGGACCGGTGGTGCGTGACGGCCCGGAACTGGTTGCGCGCGCACGAGGACGGGGCGGCCGCCCCCGTGGTGCTGGCGGCCTCCCATGAGAGGGTGCTCGACCTCGTACCGCTGGCGGTGCTGCGCGAGCACGCCGTCGATGTGCCGGGGGACATCAGCGGGCTCGGCGATCCGTCCTAGCCTTGGGCTGCCCCGGGCGCGCCGACTAGTTCAGGTCGGCGTGCTTTCTCTCGCGCACTGGTTTGCCCGTGGGCACGTGGTCCTCGTTGAGCGCCTTGACGAGGCTGTAGATCATTACGAAGCCGATGAGGAAGAACGGCAGCCCGATCACCGTGATCACTTGTTGCAAGGCGTCGAGCCCGTTCGTCCCGGCTGCCGCGGCGAGCAGGGTGGCTCCGACCACGCCTTCGAGCGCCGCCCAGAAGACGCGCTGGCGAACCGGCCCGGCCTCGGATTCTCCGGTGCACAGCATGTCCACGACCAGGGATGCCGAGTCCGAGGACGTGGTGAAGAAGATGACCACGATCAGCACCGAGATCGACGCGATGAAAGTGGTGAGCGGGAAGTTCTCCAGGAAAGCGAACAGGGCGCCAGGGATGTCGTTCTCCTCGACGACCTCCTGCACGAGCGTGCCTTCCTGGTTGCGCTCGATATCGAACGAGGAGAGGCCGAAGATCGAGAACCAGACGATGGAGAACGCCGTCGGCAGGGCCAGCACGCCACCAACGAACTCACGGATGGTGCGGCCCTTGGAGATGCGGGCGATGAAGATGCCCACGAACGGCGCCCAGGTGATCGTCCATGCCCAGTAGAACACCGTCCAGTTGCCCTGCCAGCCCGGGTTGACGTCGGACGCGTCGGTCCAGAACGCGAGCGGCACCAGCCATTCCAGATAGGTGCCGGTCGTCTCGATGATGCCCTTGGCGAGATACAGCGTGGATCCGGTGATGAAGATGAAGATGAGCAGGCCCACCGCCATGGTGATGTTGATGTTGGACAGCCGCTTGATGCCCTTGTCGAGGCCCATCATCACTGAGCCGATAGCGATCAGGGTGATGACCGCGATGAGGATGACCTGCGTCGGCTTGCCCATGGGGATGCCGAACAGGCTGTTGAGGCCCGCGTTGATCTGCAGGGTGCCCAGGCCGATCGAGGTAGCAACGCCGAACAGCGTGCCGATGACCGCCAGGATGTCGATGGCCTTGCCGGGCCACTGGTGGATGCGCTCGCCCAGGAGGGGGTAGAAGATCGACGACACGCGCATGGGCAGGCCGCGCTTGTACACGAAGTAGGGGAAGGCGAGCGCGGGCAGGCAGAAGATCGTCCAGGTGTGCAGGCCGAAGTGATAGAGCGTGAAGCCCATCGCTTCCTCCATGGCGGCCAGCGACTCGGGCTCCACGTCCCTGCGCGGGGGATTGGCGAAGTGGCTGATCGGCTCGGCGACGCCCCAGAACATCAGGATCGTGCCAATGCCCGCGGCGAACAGCATCGCGAACCAGGTGGCGGTGCCGAACTCGGGCTTCTCGTCGGCACCACCGAGCCGCACGTGCCCGAACCGGCTCAGCGCGATCCAGATGAGGAAGATAAGGAACGAGGTGACGCCGAGGATGTAGAACCAGCCCAATGACGTCAGCAGCCAGTCCCGGGCCGCGGTGAATATCGAATCAATGAGATCCGTGAACGCGATCGCGGCAATGACAAACCCCAGGACCAGCCCTCCGGAGACGAAGAAGATCGTGGGATCGGTCTGCAAGCCGAGTCGATCATGCATTTTCCTGAGCATGGCGGCACTTCCTCACCGAAGTAGCGTGGTCAGATCGCTCTGTCTCTCTAGGCTCCCGGGTCCATACGGCTCAAGATCAATCATGGCACTCTGTGACGCGGAACACAGCCCTTTGCTCGTGAAAAACTGTCCATCATGACGCGCTGGCCCAGCTCCCAAGTCCGCCCTGACCGCGGCTGACCGGAGTACGGTAGCGGCAATACGATTCAGCGATATCCGGCTGTGCCACAGGCCGGGGCGAGACGAGGTTGACGATGGCCATTCCCTCACACCTGGATGCCCTGCTCGAGGAGCTAGAGGCAGGGGAGAAGCTCTGGTCGGCGACACCACTGCGCAGGCGCCGCGAGCTGCTCGAGCAGGTCCACGCGAGCGTTGCCACCGCCGCGAACGAATGGGTGGCCGCCGCGGCCCGCATCAAGGGCCTGCCCGCCAAATCGCCACTCCTCGGCGAGGAGTGGATGTCCGGGCCCTACCCGGTGCTCATCGCCACCACCGCCCTCGCGGAGTCCCTGCACGCGCTCGAGCAAGGACGCAGCCCGCTCGATGCCAAGCACATCCACGAGGCCCGCGGCGGGCGCATAGCGGTGGACGTCCTGCCCTACGAGCTCGCCAACGCATTGTTGCTCAATGGCTTCCACGCCGAGGTGTGGCTACGCCCCGGGATCGACCAGGAAACCGCGATCCGCACCGCCGGGCTCGCCCAGCTCGCCCCCACCGAGACGGCCGGCATCGGCTTGGTCCTCGGCGCGGGAAACATCACCTCCATCGCGCCACTCGATGTGCTCTACGAGCTGTTCGCCCACAACCGCATGGTGATCCTTAAGCTCAACCCGATCACCGACCCCATGCTCCCGGTGCTCGAGAAGGCCCTGCGGCCCCTCATCGATCTCGGCGTGGTCCGCATCGTGCTCGGCGGCGCCGAGGTGGGCGGGTACCTCGCCCACCACGAGAAGGTCAGCCACGTGCACATGACGGGCAGCGCCGCCACCCACGACGCCATCGTGTTCGGCACCGGCGAGGAAGGCGCCCGGCGCAAGGCCAGCAACGATCCGGTGCTCGCCAAGCCGATCAGCAGCGAGCTCGGCGGAGTGTCCCCAGTGATCGTCGTGCCGGGCGAGTGGAGCGACGCCGACCTGCGCTACCAGGCCGAGCATGTAGTGACGCAGCGGCTCCACAACAACGGCTACAACTGCATCGCCGCGCAGGTGCTCATCGTCCCCGCCGACTGGGACCAGAAGGACGCATTCCTCGCCGAGGTACGCTCCGTCCTCGTTGACGCTCCCTCGCGCGATGCCTATTACCCAGGCAGTGGCGATCGCATCGCCTCCGCCCTCGACACGCTCGGCGGAGCCATCCGCATCGGCGACCGCGTGCTCGCCACGGGCCTCGAGGCGGACTCGCCCGCCCTCACCACCGAGTACTTCGCGCCCGTCCTCGCCGTCACCGAGCTGCCCGGCAACGCCGCCGAGTACGTGGATGCGGCCGTCGAATTCGCCAACGAGCACCTCGTCGGCACCCTCGGCGCGAACGTCATCATCCACCCGCACACCCGTCGGGAGCTCGGCGAGCGATTCGACCAAGCCGTCGAGGACCTGCGCTACGGCACCGTGGCGATCAACGCCTGGACCGGAGTCGGCTACCTCACCTCCCGAGCAACCTGGGGCGCCTTCCCCGGGCATACGCTCAACGATGTGCAGTCCGGCATCGGAGTCGTGCACAACGCGCTGCTGCTCGCCGAGACCGAGCGCACCGTCGTCACCGGGCCGTTCCGGCCCGTGCCGCGCTCCGTGCTGCGCGGCGAGCTCGCCATCAGCCCCAAGCCGCCGTGGTTCGTCACCAACCGCACCGCCGCCACTACGGGCCGCCGACTCACCGCGTTCGCCGCCAACCGATCCTGGGCGAAACTGCCCGGGATCTTCGCCTCCGCCCTGCGCGGATAGCCCCGACAGCGCCTACAGGAGCCCCAGCATGAGCACGCGCATCACCGCCGATTACGTCATCGTTGGCGCTGGATCAGCCGGAGCGGCCCTCGCCGCGCGGCTCAGCGAGAAGCCCGGCACCACGGTCGCGCTGCTCGAGGCCGGGCCACCCGACGACAACCAGTTCATCCACATCCCCGCCGCGTTCTCCAAGCTCTTCCGCACCGAGTACGACTGGGACTACAGCACCACCGCCCAGCCCGCCCTCGCCGGGCGCAAGATCTACTGGCCACGCGGCAAGACCCTCGGCGGTAGCTCGTCGATGAACGCCATGATGTGGGTGCGCGGCTACGCTGCCGACTACGACCAGTGGGCCAGCACCGCCGGTCCGGACTGGTCGTTCCAGAAGCTGCTGCCGTACTTCCAGCGCATCGAGCACGTCGAGGGCGCCACCCCTCCCGGGGACGGCGCCAACGGGCCGCTGCACATCTCCCGGCAGCGCAGCCCGCGCCCCATGACCAGTGACTACCTCCAAGCCGTATCCAGCCTCGGCCATCGCCTCGAGCGCGCCAACCAGTACCAGCCCGACGGCTTCACCCAGACCATGGTCACCCAGAAGCGCGGCGCCCGGCATAGCACCGCCGACGCCTACCTGCGGCCCGCCACCAAGCGCCGCAACCTCACGGTCATCACTGGTGCCCATGCCACCCGCATCCGCTTCACCGGCTCCCGCGCCACCGGCATCGACTACCTGCACGGCGGCCAGCAATGCCAGATCGACGCCGGCCGCGAGGTCATCCTCAGCGGCGGAGCCATCAATACCCCCCAGCTGCTCATGCTCTCCGGCATCGGTGACGCCGACCAGCTCACCCACCACGGCATCTCCGTGCAGCACCACAGCCCCGAGGTGGGCCGCAACCTGCAGGACCATCTCATTGCCATCCTCTCCTACGAAGCCGACGGCAACACTCTCGCCGACGCCGAGACCCCGCGGCAGCTCATCTCCTACCTCGCCGCGCGCCGCGGAATGCTCACCTCCAACGTCGCCGAGGCCTACGGCTTCATCCGCAGCAGCGACACCCTCGAGCTGCCCGACCTCGAGCTGCTCTTCGGTCCCGCGCCGTTCCTCCGTGAGGGCCTGTTCGAGCACGACGGCCACTGCGCCTCCCTCGGCACCGTGCTGCTGACCCCCCGCAGCCGAGGCGACATCACGCTCGCCTCCCCGGACCCGCTCGCCAAGCCCCTGATCGATCCCCGGTACCTGAGCGATGAGGAAGGCCGCGACCGCGCCGCGATCATGGCAGGCATCCGGGCGTGCGCCGCCATCGCTGGCACCGCTCCGCTCGCCCAGCACCTCGGCAACTACCTCCAGCCGCTCGTCGCGCCGGGCACCCCCCTCGACGAGGTCCTCGACATGTGCCTCGAGCACTACGCGCACACCCTGTACCACCCCGTCGGAACCTGCCGCATGGGCCGCGACGACCACAGCGTCGTCGACCCTGAGCTGCGGGTCCGAGGCGTCGACGGCCTCCGTGTTGCCGACGCCTCGATCATGCCGACCATCATCCGTGGCCACACGCACGCGCCGAGCGTCGTCATTGGCGAGAAGGCCGCCGACCTCATCGCTGGGTAGGCGCGGCCGGGAGCGCTAGCCGAACTCGATGCCGAGCGCCCAGCCACCCAGGGCGTACACAAGCCCGGTGATGAGCACGACGCCGATGATGTTGAGCCAGATCCCGGCCCGCATCATCTGCCCGATCGTCACATGCCCCGAGCCGAACACGATGGCGTTCGGCGGCGTCGCCACGGGAAGCATGAACGCGCACGAGGCAGCGAGCACGGCCGGGGCGAGAAGCAGCATCGGATCGAGCCCCAGCCCCAGCGCCACACCGCCGAGCACGGGCAGGAACGTGGCCGCGGTCGCGGTGTTCGAGGTCAGCTCGGTCAGCAGCAGCACGATCGCGCACACCCCTGCGACGAGCAGCACGATCGGGAGCGCGCCGAGCCCGCTCACTTGCGAGCCGATGTACTCATCGAGGCCCGTGCCGGAGACTGCCCCGGCCAGGCTGAGCCCGCCGCCGAAAAGCAGGAGCACGCCCCACGGGATGCCGGTCTGCGCGGTCTTCCAGTCCAACGTGGCAACCCACTCCGATTGGCCGTCCTCGGTCTCGGCCTGGCGATGCTCCGCGGGCAGCAGGAACAGCAGCAGCGCCGCCCCGACCGCGATGGCCGGGTCAGACAGGTTCGCCATGAACGGCAGCACGGACACCAGGATGTCGACCTCGGCGAGCGGCTCGCGGAACACCCACAGCAGGGCGGCGACCACGAACACGACCAGCACGTTCCACTCGCCGCGCGACATCGATCCCAGCCCGGTCAACTGCGACCGGATCATCGAGCGACCGCCCGCGATCTCCGTCAGCCCGCTCCGATAGATCACTTGTGTCAGTAGCACCCAGACGATCACGAGGAAGACCACCGTCAACGGCACGCCCATCTTCATCCAGTCAGCGAAGCTGATCGAGATCCCGTACTCCTCCTCCACGAATGCCACCATGATCGCGTTGGGAGGGCTGCCGATGATCGTCGCCAGGCCGCCCACCGATGCCGCGTACGCGATCGCGAGCATCAGGCCCACGGCGAAGTTGCGCGTATCGCGATCCTCTATCGCTCCCGCCGCGCCGTTCTTCGTGTCATCGCTCACCACCAGCGCGAGCACCGACACCGCGATCGGCAGCATCATCAATGTCGTGGCGGTGTTCGACACCCACATGCTCAGGAACGCGGTCGCCACCATCATTCCCAGCACGATCTGCCGCGGCCGGGTACCCACCACCCGCACCGTATGCAGCGCGATGCGCCGGTGCAGATCCCAGCGCTGCATCGCCAGGGCGATCATGAAACCACCCATGAACAGGAAGATCGTCGGCGATGCGTACGGTGCCGTGGCCTCGCCGATGGGCAGGACATCCAGGAGCGGGAACGCCACGATCGGCACCAGGGCGGTCGCGGGAAGCGGCAAGGACTCCGTCATCCACCACACGGCCATCAGCACCGCCACCGCCGCGACCGTGCGCCCTGCCAGCGACAGGTCCGGATGGTCCGGGATCGCGAAGTACGCGAGGAGCGCGAGCGCTGGGCCGCCGAGCCTGCCTGCCCACAATCGACGGGGCGAGGGCGTGACTTGGGTGACGGAAGGCGTGGACTGCGTGCTCGTCATGCCACCATCGTGAAACGGCGGCGCGGTTGAGGTGGCCGGAATCGCGAACAAAGGGGGCGGCCAGTTGTCCGTGGCTGCTGGGACCTGGTTGCTTCCTTGGTCGCTTCCTTGGTCGCAAACGCGATAGAAACGGGCCCAGAACCCGTGGAGTTTCTATCGCGTTTGGCGATCCGAGGTGCTTTAGCTTGCTGCGCACCGACATCCACCCGCCGACACCCGCCTTGATCGACGGTTCATCGGCCCTGGACCTGGTAGGAATGTCGCATGCTCCGGGTTGCGCGTGGGGCCGCTGCGGCGGTCGGTCTGTTGGGTGTGCTGGCGATGGCCTCGTGCGGGCAGGGCCCGATCGATGCGCCAGCCCCTAGCTCGTCGGCGCCGCCGCCGACCACGGTGGCTCCCGCCCCGCCTGCCCCGGTCGTGGTGGTCAAGATCGACAATGTCGCGGCGGCCCGGCCGCAGTCCGGCGTGCAGGATGCATCGCTGGTCATCGTGGAGCCCGTGGAAGGTGGACTGACCCGCCTGATGGCGGTGCTCGAGGCGCCGTTCCCGGAGGTGCTGGGGCCGGTGCGCAGCGCGCGCATCACGGACCTCGACTTGCTGCGGCAGTTCGGGGAACCGACGTTCGCGTACTCGGGCGCGGCCCGGGAAGTGCTCGAGCGCTTCAACGAAGCGCCGTTGATCAATGCCACCGAGTCCAGCGCGGCGGGAGCGTTCTTCCGCGACCCGGGCCGCGCGGCCCCGCACAACCTGTACGTGCGCGCGGGTGATCTACCGCGACCGGCGGTTGGGCCCGCGCGGCCGCTCGTGGAAACCGGCGATCTGCCGGGTGGCGGTGAGCCTGCCGCTGCCGAGGATGTGGTGTACGAGCGCGCGGCCTACCAGCTCAACTGGAGCGATAGTGGCGAGGCGTGGTCGATCACGCTCGACGGGCAGCCCTTCTCGACGCTCGACGGTGGGGAGATCGCGGTCGAGAACATCGCCATCGCGCGGGTGCCGGTCCGCGATGGCCTGCTCGGCTCGCCGGAGGCGGGCACGACGGGATCGGGCGAGGCGACGATCCTGCGCGATGGGCAGCGGTTCGACGGGCGGTGGATGCGGCCTTCCGCGACCGATCCCTTCCGCTTTGCCAGCGCCACGGGCCAGGATCTCCCGCTCGCGGAGGGCACGACTTGGATCTTCCTCGTCCCGGACGCCTAGCGGCGGCGCCCGGAGGCCTAGCGGCACCGCCGAATACGTGATGCCCATCACATAGCCGGGTGGGTGGAACCGTGCGACATGGCCGCAGCGTCGTACTCAGCGTGTCCTTGATCAACGCTGACGACCCGCTCCCGCCCAGCCGCGCCCACCGCTTCTGCGCTACCCGGCGCGGACCGCGATCGGCACAACTCCTGCACGGCAAAGGATCCCGCGCCACGATGCGGGCGCACCCATTCGGAGCATGCACGAGCCCCCCGCGCCAATAATGGGCAATCCGATCAGTGGTGCGTCGCGCTGTGCTCCACGAGTGCCGGGTAATCGACGGCCGCGCCGCGCAGCAGCGTCTCGACGACCGCCGAGGCGTCGTCCTCGGTCAGATGGCGGGCCTGGAAGACGGCGCGGTAGTGGACGATCGAGGCCAGCATGTCGAGGAGGCCGTCCCGGTCGGCGTCCGGGCGGATATCACCGCGCGCGATCGCTCGGTCGAGGGTCTGCGCGACTGCCCGCCGGGGCGGCTCGACGATTGCCTCGATGTAGCGGTCGCGCAGGAGGGGGTCGGCGGAACAGTCAGCAAACACCGAGCTCAGCACGTCGGGGCGGATCGTGCGGTACGCGGCGAGAAAGACTTCGATGCCTTCGCTGAGGTCGCACAGGGTGCAGCCGGTGTCCGGCGGCGGAGGAGTGGCGAGGCGGTCCGCGATCGCGGCGAGGGCGAGCGGCGCGCGCCCTGGCCACCGCCGGTAGATCGCTGGCCGCGAGGTTCCCGCGCGGTGGGCGACCTCTTCAAGGGAGAGCTCGAGGTACCCGCGCTCGGCCAATAGCTCGAGGGTTGCCGAGAGGATCGCGGCATCGAGATTGCGGTCGCGCGGGCGTCCTGGGGTGGTCATGCCCCTATTGTAGCGTTACACTACGTAACGTAATGGAATGGAGGCCGAGATGAAGCAAATCGAGCCGGACCTGTGGGAGACCGGCACCGAGCAACCCGCCCCGGGGCTGACCACGCATGCCTACCTGTGGACATCGCCGGTGGGAAACATCTTGTTCTACAACACGACCCACGGCCACGAGGTCGACCACATGGCCCGGCTCGGAGGAGTGACGCGCCACTACCTCAGCCATCAGGACGAGATCGCGCCGTCGCTGCGAACCATCCGGGATCGGTTCGGATCCACTCTCCACCTGCACGCCTCGGAGGCCCACCTCGCCGGAGTGACGGTGGACGATCCGTTCACCGCTGCCCACATCGTCGGCAGCGTGCTCGAAGTCATCCCGGCGCCCGGGCACACCCCGGGCAGCACGTGCTACCTCGCCCACGGTGCCAGCGGCACATACCTGTTCACCGGCGACACCGTGTACCTCCGGAATGGATCCTGGGCGCCTGGCTACATACCGGGCATCAGTGACCGTGCGGCGCTGGACGAGACTCTCACCGAGCTTGCCCGCCTCGAGCCCGACATCGTCATCTCGAGCGCGTTCGTCGGCGACAGCGGAGTGATGACGCTCGATCGTCCGTGGCGGGAGCATGTCGAGCAAGCACGCCGCGGATTGTCCCAGCCGCCGAGCTCCTAGCCCACTAGCTGGTGGCCGCGATGACCATGGGCAGCACGGCGGAGGCGCCGGCGGCCCGTAGCGCGCGCGCCGCGAGGGCGAGCGTCCATCCCGTATCGGCGACCGCATCAACGAGCAGGACCGGGCCATCGAGATCAGGCACCGCGGATGCGTCCCACGCGTCATGCAGAGCGGCCACCCGGAACGCCGAGTTCTGCGCCACGGGCAAGGACGCGCCGGGCCGCAGCGGAAGGGCCCCCAGATCCCGGAGCCGACCGATGCTCGCCAGGCGGGATGCTAGCGAGGCCGCGAGCCGCGGATGGCTGCCCGCGCCGAGCGCCATGACCGCGGTGGGGCGTTGCTGCCACTCCCAGGCCTTGAGCACCTCGATAGCAGCGGACACCAGCGCCTCGGGGGCGTCGCCGTCCCCCGCATCGAGAACCGCGCGCAAGCGCGGGCCCCACCCCAGATCAGTGAGCCGACCTATCGCCCGGCCAGGCTCGGGACCATCCTTGATTCGTCCCGAGAGGCCGACCCCGATCGTGGACATCCCGGTGGGCCATTGCCGGCGTGGGGCGAGGACCACCCCGGGCCTCTCCAGGGTCTCGCGCGTTGCTTGGCGCATCGAATCGTCGACCGTCGCGGCGAACCGGCCGCCGGCGCAATTGTCGCACCGGCCGCAGCCTGCGGGCGAAGGCCCCAGATCCGGATCGTCGAGCTGCCGCCGCAGGAAGACCATGCGGCACTGGGAGGTGGTGAGGTAATCGAGCATGGCCTGCTGCTCCCGCTG
Organism: Lolliginicoccus lacisalsi; assembly: GCF_014841105.1. Taxonomy (GTDB): domain Bacteria; phylum Actinomycetota; class Actinomycetes; order Mycobacteriales; family Mycobacteriaceae; genus Lolliginicoccus; species Lolliginicoccus lacisalsi. The sequence goes on along the minus strand of NZ_JACYWE010000001.1, from coordinate 147,593 downwards.
GCGCGCCTCCGCGAGCCGGCCATATCGCTCCGTGTCATATAGCCATTGCTGGCCCGTGCCGACCCAGCCGCCCTTCACCCGCCGGGCCGCGCCATCGACATCGAGCACCTTCAGCACCATCTCGAGGCGCGACCTCGACAGGTCTACCCGCGGCTCCAGCGCAGCCGTGGACTGGGGACGCTCGCCATCGAGAGCGGCCAGGACACCGCGCACCGTGTCCTCCGGCGGGAACGATACCGACGCGAAGTATTCCCAGATCCGCCTGTCCTCGGCCCCCGGCAGCAGCAGCACCTCCGCCCGCTGCGCCGCACGGCCCGCGCGACCCACCTGCTGGTAGTAGGAGATGGGGGAGGAGGGCGAGCCGACATGCACCACGAACCCGAGATCGGGCTTGTCGAAACCCATCCCCAGCGCGGACGTCGCCACCAGCGCTTTAACCCGGTTTGCCAGCAAGTCAGCTTCGAGGGCCTCGCGCTCAGCCGGATCGGTACGGCCGGTATAGGCCGCCACCTCGTGCCCGTGCTCGCCCAGCACCGTCGCGAGATCCTCCGCGGCGGACACGGTCAACGAATAGATGATCCCGCTGCCTGGCAGGTCACCGAGGTGCTGCGCGAGCCACGCGGCCCGGTCGGCGCTCGCCCCCACGTCGATCACCGACAAGTGCAGCGATTCGCGATCCAGGCTGCCCCGCAGCACGAGCGCACCGTCCTGGTCGCTGCCCATATCGGCTCCAGCGCCGTTGTCGGCGCTGCCTGCCACACCGAGCTGCGCGGCGATATCAGCGACCACGCGATCATTGGCGGTCGCGGTGGTCGCCAGCACCGGGACATCCCCCCGCAGGCCAGCGACAAGCGTGCGGATGCGGCGATAATCGGGCCGGAAATCATGGCCCCAGTCCGACACGCAGTGCGCCTCGTCGACGACCACCATCCCCGCGTCATCGGCCAGGTGCGGGAGGACCTGATCGCGAAAATCCGGGTTGTTCAGCCGCTCGGGGCTGACGAGGAGGACATCGATCTCGCCGGCAGCGATGCTGGCATGGATCGCCGACCACTCCGTCATGTTCCCGGAGTTGATGGTCGCCGCCCGCGCCCCCGCGCGCGCCGCCGCCTCCACCTGGTTGCGCATGAGGGCGAGCAGGGGAGAGACGATCACCGAAGGACCGAGCCCCTGCGCGCGCAGCAGCTTCGCGGCCAGGAAGTACACCGCTGACTTGCCCCACCCCGTGCGCTGCACCACCAGTACCCTGCGCCGCTGCACCACCAGCGCCTCGATGGCGGTCCACTGGTCGTCGCGCAGCCTGGCGGAGGGGCCAGCAAGGTCGGCGAGAAGCCGCTCGGCATGCTCGCGGAGCTCAACGTGCGCAACGGTCGGAGCGGGGGTGCTGCTGGGGGCGGGCATGGCCACCATGGTGCCGGTGCGGCGGCGGGGAAGCCAGCGGGAGCCTGGGGGCGTGGCGCGAGTGGAGCTTTTTCCCGGCCCGGGCGGGAGGATATTCCACTGGGCGCCGCGCCGCGAAGCCTTCCGTGCCGGGGTGTCGGGTATTGGTGGCGCAGTTCACAGATCAGTGGCAAGGTGGGTTCCGCGGGAGGCATGTTTCGTCCCGTCTGGTCCGTGGCGCGGGCGGGATAGGCCTTGCGAGCGGTGGCCCTGGAGCCACGGCTGGATCCAACATGCGAGCCACGGAGCTAGGAGAAATTTCATGGAGAAGGACCCGAACAAGGGTTATGTAGCGATCCTGGGGTGGACGCTGAACGCGATCGACGCCCTGGATCGATTTGATCGTCGCTACGTTGTGGTTGCCCCGGAGTGGGCCGAGGACTATGCGAGGCAGAACGACATCCCGTTCGTGCCCTGGAACTTCGAGCGCTTGAACGACCGCTCGATGGAGATCGCGCAGACGCTCAAGGACATGGGCGTCGATGTGGCGATCCCGCTGTTCGAGGAGACCGTCGAGTGGGCGGGCGCGATCAATGCCGTCCTGCAGCACAACCCGCGGCTGCACGGGCAGGCGATGCTCTTCCGCGACAAGGCCCTGATGAAGCGTCGCGCGCAGCTCGGCGGCATCCGGGTGGGCATCTTCGAAGAGGCGCATGACCGCGACGATGTGGTGCGCTTCCTCAAGCGTGTCAACCAGACTCTGCTCAAGCTCGACGGCGATCCGAACGACCCCATCCACCTCAAGGCATTCGACAAGGCGGGCTGCCTCGGGCACCGCGTTGTCCGCACCGTCGAGGACGTCGCCGGGATCAGCGACGACGAGTTCCCCGCGCTGCTCGAGAGCCACCTCGATGGCTGGGAGTTCGCTGTCGAGGCATGGGTGCAGGACCGCAAGATCCGCTTCCTCAACATCTCCGAGTACGTCAAGCTGGGCTACTCTGTCTTCGTTCCCGCGAGCCCGGAGCTCGAGCAGTGGCGGCCCCGCATCACCGAGGAGATCGAGAAGCTCATCGAGACCTTCGACATCGATTTCGGTTTCATCCACCCCGAGTACTTCGTCACCAGCGACGGCAAGATGTACTTCGGCGAGGTCGCCTACCGGCCGCCCGGCTTCAAGGTCTTCGAGCTGCTCGAGCGCAGCTACGGCTTCAACGCCTACCAGGCGCTCGTGCTGATGTTCGACCCCAAGACCACCGAGGAAGAGATCGAGGCGTTCTTCCCGGAGCCCGTGGTGGATGCCAAGGGCCATGCCGGGTGCTTCGGTGTCTACCCGCGTCGTCGCGTGGTCAGTGACCTGGAGATCCCCGAGGAGACCGAGAACCACGAGTACTTTGATTTCCATGAGCTCGTGGCACCACGGGAGAACAAGGTCACCAAGCGATCGGCATTCGGCACGCACTGGGGCCTGGTGTACTTCTTCGGAGATGACCCCGCGGAGATGCGCGAGCTGCTCACCAAGCAGGAGGAACTCGATTTCTATGTGTGATAGCCACGGCCGGTGGGAGTGCCGGTGGTGAGCGCCGCGACCGCGACCGATCCTGCCCTCCCGGGCCTCTGCAGCAAGCTCGACGATGCGGCAGCGCGCCTGGAGCGGGCAGGACGGTTCGGCAAGGAATCGGGGCAATCCGCCGTGCTCGATGTGTCCAAGCGCCTGCTCACGCGGGCCGGCGGCATCGAGGCACTGTATGAGCGGGCCACCCGCCTCGACCGGGCCGGCGTGTTTGCCGGTACCGACTGGGACAATCCCAGCACGCTCCTGCCCGGGCTGGTTAATTCCACCTTCCAGGAGGGCAGCACGCGGGCGGTGACGCTCGAGTGCCTCAGCGAGCTGCGGCTGCTCGCCGTCGCCACGGGAGGAGCGCAGCATCCTGACCTGCCGCCTGACCAGGCGCGGCATTTCCTCACCCAGGTGCTCGCGATGAATCTCGAGCGGCTGTTCGGCGACATGACCGAGGCCGCGCGCGTGAGGGCACGGCCCCTCGACGGTGCAGTCACCGAGATGTTCCAGTTCCTCGTCGCCCACATCGGGTTCGATGACATCCTCACCAGCCTCATCGACGAGATCTGGCGCATCCTCGCGCAGCGACCCGTCCAGGTCGCCCACGTCAAGTCGATGATCACGCAGATCGCCATCACCCTCGCCAGCAGCAGCAGCGGCGTCGGCGAGGCAAGGCTGGGCGCTGATCGGCTCATCAGCGCCCTCTTCGGCCCCACCCAGGCGTGCCGCGACGATCCCGGGATCGACCTGTATCGGGAGCGCCTCGAATCCATCGACCAAGCGGGGCTGCAGCAGGAAGCCACCGGCATGGCGCGCGCCATGCTCGACACCGGGCTCGTTTCCGACTACCACGTCACGCTCGTGCGGTGGTTGCTCGACAACGGCTACGGCACGCTCCTGTCGTCCGCGCTCGGCCTGAGCATCACGGGCCAGGACGTGCTGCAGTGCTACACCGACCTCGTGCACGCGCTCATCCGCGAAGCGATCCACCCGGCGACCGCGCAAGCCCTTTACGGGCTTGTCAACTTGCTCGAGCGCGGCATCCTCTACTCGCCACCCATCGCGCCCGGGCTATGGCGGCAGATCGCGCTGCAACCCTGCGAGCGCGCCGCGGCAGCCATCACCGCCACGTTCGGCAGCGCCCACCCGCCCCGGGTGTTCCTCCTCGCCGGCACCATCCTCGTGCTCGGCCAGCCCCTCGGCATCGGGCAGGGCAACAACCCCACCTGCCAGTCAGCGCGGGCGCTCTCCATGTGGTCCTACAGCGAGCCTGCCTACCTGCTCAACGTGCTGTACCAGGCCACCAGGCTCGACTCCGTGCTCATGCACTTCGAGGGAACGCCCATCCGGTCCGACGAGCTGCCCCGCGGCCTGGCCACCGCCGCGATCCTCGACACCGACCCGGTGTCCACCGTGCTCGTGCCGCACCTCGACCGCATCTACAACGAGATGGGCCGCATGTGCAACGAGCGCGGCGAGGACCCGCACCGGTGGATCAACCCGGAGTTCCACGGCTGGTGGGTCGGCCGCGAGTTCCGCATCGCCGTCGATATCGAGACCGGCAAGCTCCACGGGTTCGACGACTACATCCGCGCGTTCTACGGCTCGTGCCACCCGCTCTACAACGGCAACCAGCCGCTCATCCACCCCCAGCCCGCGGGCCTCGCCGTCACCGACTCAACGGCCTCGTTCGTCGGCTGGCACGCCATCACCATCATCCGTGTCGCCCTCGACCAGGACGGGGAGATGCGCGTGTACTTCTACAATCCCAACAACGACAGCGGCCAGAACTGGGGAAACGGTGTCGTGGTCTCCACCAGTGGCCACGGCGAGCGATATGGCGAAGCGTCCCTGCCATTCCGCGAGATGATCTCCCGGCTCTACATCTTCCACGATGACCCCGCCGGAACCTTGGGCACGCTTCCCGTGCCCGAGGAGGAGATCGTCGCGGTGCGCGAGATGGCCATTGGCAGCTGGGCCGCCGACCGCGTCTGATAGCAAGCGTCACGAGCAGCGGGGGCACGGCGAGCGTCGTGCCCCCGCTGCTTTTCTCTCCTGGACCACGGCGCGGTCGGCCTCGGGCGCGCGGCGGTCGGGTACTGGCGCTCGGCGGGCGGCGGGCGGCGGGCGGCGGTCGGCGCGCGTCAGTCGGCCTCGGGCGCTCGGCGGTCTGCGCGCGGCGGGCGGCGGGCGGCCTCGGGCGGTCGGCGGTCGGCCTCGGGCGCTCGGCGGGCGGCGGGCGGCAGTGGAAACTTTTTCCGCCTCCAAGGGGAAAAGTTTCCACTACCGGGGCAGGGCCGGGATTGATCCCGCCGAGAGTTGGCGACTAGCCACGGGCACCCCGCAGCGATTGCGTGCGCCGGTCTCTGGGCGTGCGCCTTGAGGATTCCTGCCACCCATGGCCGACATTGGCCACCCTTGCGCGGATCAGCCACGGAAATAGGGGTGGTCGCTCAGTGCCAACCGTGGTCGGAGAGCGCGAAGGGTGGCAGCTCGGCGCAATTGGGTCGCCGGATCAGGGCCACGCACTGGGTCCGCCCCCGAGCTACCAGCGCTACACGATCGGACTCGGACGCCCGGGCGAGGACGACGCAGGACGACTCCGCTAGTGGAAACTTTCCCGGCTCAGAGGGGGAAAAGTCTCCACTGGCGCGCGGCGAACCGCCACCGCGCGGCGAGCCCCCAGCCACCCCGAGCCCCCAGCGACCCGGCGCGCGGTGGCTCGGAAGGCCCGGCGCGCGGTGGCTCGGAAGGCCCGGCCGGATGGCGCTATTGACCCCGTAGGCGAATCCCGATAATGTTGATTACTGAGTAACGGCCATTATCGAGATTGAGGGACAACGTCATGGATGGTTTCGATCTGGTGATCCGGGGCGGATACTTCTTCGACGGAACCGGTGCTCGACCGGCGATCCGCGACATAGGAGTGCGCGAAGGACGAGTGGCGGCGATCAGTGCTGAACCCTTGGTGACCGAGGGAGCGGACGTCGTTGAAGCCGAGGGCCTGTGGGTGATGCCGGGCCTGATCGACGTCCACACGCACTATGACGCCGAGGTGCTGGTTGCCCCCGGACTCTCGGAATCAGTGCGCCACGGCGTCACGACTGTGGTCCTCGGGAACTGCTCCCTCTCCACTGTCTATGCCTCCCCCGACGACTGCGCGGACCTGTTCTCGCGCGTCGAGGCCCTGCCGTGGGACGCTGTCCACTCAGCGGTCAAGGAGAACCAGACCTGGGCCGATCCCCACAGCTACGTGGAGGCACTCGAGTCTCGCCCGTTGGGACCCAACGTCGCGGCGTTCATCGGCCACTCCGACATCCGGGCGGCGGTCATGGGCCTGGACCGGGCCACCGATCCAGGCGAACGCCCGACTCCCGCGGAGTTGGGCCGGATGCGCGCGATGCTGGCCGATGCGCTCGACGCCGGGTTCGTGGGACTGTCGACCATCAGAAGTTCGTTCTCGAAGCTGGAGGGCGTGCGCTACCCTGCGCGCCAACTTCCCTCCACCTACGCGACCTGGCGAGAGTACCGCGCGCTCAACCGCGTGCTCCGCGACCGCGGGCGTGTGCACCAGTGCACGCCCAACGCTGCCCGCAAGGCCGAGGTCGGCAAGTTCTTCGCCCAGAGCGCTGGTCGAGGTAGGGCGCCGTTGAAGACCACGATGCTCACCGCAGCTGATCTCAAGGCAGACCCGAAGCTGATCTGGTTGCTCACCAAGGCGACGGCATTGCTGAACCGGGCTGTCGCCTCGGACTTGCGCTGGCAGCACCTGCCGGTGCCGTTCGAGGTGTACGCCGATGGCATCGACCTGGTCGTCTTCGAGGAGTTCGGCTCCGGTGCGGCGGCTCTCAACGTGCGCGACGTGGTCGAGCGCGGCAAGCTCGTCGACTCCGAGGCGTACCGCCGCCAGTTCCGCAAGGACATCGAGCGCAGGTTCGGTCCGAAGCTGTGGCACCGCGACCTGTTCGACGCAGACATCGTCAGCTGCCCGGATGCCGAGGTGATCGGCAAGTCGTTCGGCCGCGTCGCCCAGGAGCGGGGCATTCATCCCGCTGACGCCTTCATTGATCTAGTGGTCGCCCATGGCGCCGCCTTGCGCTGGCGCACGACGATCGCCAACCACCGTCCCGACGTGCTCGACAAGATCGCGGGCAACCCTCAGATCCAGATGGGTTTCGCCGACTCCGGCGCCCACCTGCGCAACATGGCGTTCTACAACGCCGGCCTCCGGCTGCTGAAGCGGGTCAAAGAGTCTGCCGAGAACGGCCACGAGTTCCTCAGCCTCGAACGCGCCGTGCACCGGCTCACCGGCGAGCTCGGCGACTGGTACGGCCTGGACGCCGGCACCCTCCGCCTGGGGGGCCGCGCAGACATCGCCGTCATCGACCCCGCAGGGCTCTCGGAGGCGTCGGCCGACTACGCCGAAGCCGTCCTAGACGGGCTCGGGGGCGTCTCCCGAATGGTCAACCGCAACGATGGCGCCGTGGCCGCGACCATCGTGGGCGGGCATGTCGCCTACCAGTACGGAACCTTTTCTGACGGGTTCGGCACGACGCGAGGAACCGGGGCTTTCCTGCGGGCCGGACTCGCACAGTCGGCCGACGGAGGGCAATCATGAAGCCAGCCCCGGCCCCCATCAACCGCCGGACGCCCCGCGCCGAGGTCCGCGACCGGCTCCTGCGAGCGGCCTCCACGGTGTTCGCCGAGCGCGGCTTCGCCGGAGCCACCATGCAACAGGTCGCGGCCACCGCCGGGTTCACCACCGGTGCCCTCTACTCCAACTTCGCGAGCAAGGACGACCTGTTCTTCGAGCTATTCGACCGGCAGATAACGGGCCGCATCGCAGCAGTACGGCAAATCCTCGGCCAGGCCGACCTCACCGTCGTCAACGAGGCGACCGCGCTCGAAGCCGGTCAGCGGCTGACCGCTGCGATGCGGCAGAACCGCGAATGGCAGCTGCTGTTCACCGAGTTCTGGCTTCGTGCCGCCCGTGACGACGAGCTCCGCGAGCGATGGGCCCACAAGCGCCGCGACTACCACCAGCAACTGACAGAGTTGGCCGACGAAGCGCTCAGCAGCTGGGGCTCGAATTCAGCCGTCTCCTCGCGCACTCTCATGCTCACCATGCTGGCCCTGAACAACGGCCTCGCCATCGAAGAGCTCGCCGATCCGGGCAGCGTTCCAGGCGACACGATCGGGACCGTCCTGGTCCGCCTGCTGGGTCTCCAGTCGTGACCACCATGAACTCATCGACGCCCAGACGCTGGCGTGTCGGCAGACTGCCCGGTCGCACCAGCGCCGAGCCGGCAACAGGCGGCGCAGGAAAGGTGATGTCTGTCGATGGCATCGACCTGCACGTCCGAGCGGACGGCCCGGTCGACGGGCCCGCGCTCCTGATGCTGCACGGCTTCGGTGCCTCCACGGCGTGGTTCGATCAGGTCGTTGCCCGCCTGCCGGAATACCGGAGCATCCGGCTCGACCTCCTCGGGCACGGTGGTTCTGCACGACCTGCGTCCGGCTACGACCCTGACAGCCAAGGTCGCCTCTATGCTCGCCTGCTCTCCGAGCGCGACCTGAACGACGTCACGGTTGTCGGACACTCGATGGGCAGCCTCTTCGGCGTGGCGACCGCCGAGCACAGCACCCGCATCACTCGGCTCGTACTGATGGGCGAAGGGCCCGACACGAGCACCGGAACGCTGCCACCGGGCGAGTGGGTGATCCACACCCGGTGGATCGGCCCGATGGTGCAGCAATATGGTCCCGCCTTCGCTACCAGACGCGTGGTGCGGCGAGCATTCGCGCCGGGCTTCGACATGGCCACAGCATTTGCCAACCCCAGCCAGGGCCTCCGCGACGCACGCAGCCTGAACCACCCTGCTTTCACCCAATCCATGAGGCAGCGGCAAGCGTGGACCAGACGACTGGGCCTGGACGGACGGCTGGACAATCTCGCATTGCCGACGCTCGTCATCTTCGGCCGGGAGGACCGCTTCTACAACGTCGATGCCTCGCTGGCGCGCTACCGGGCAGTGCGAACGATCACGACCACCGTTCTCGAGCACGTGGGGCACTCACCGATGATCGAGGCGCCCGACCGTGTCGCTGATCTGATCCGCCAGTTCGTCTCTACCGGCTAGAAGCAGCCAGGAGCGCGATCGGTTACCGGGCGTGCGCCGGTCTCCGAGCGTGCGCCTTGAGGATTCCTGCCACCCATGCCCGACGTTGGCCACCCTTGCGCGGATCAGCCACGGAAATAGGGGTGGTCGCTCAGTGCCAACCGTGGTCAGAGAGCGCCAAGGGTGGCAGCTCGGCGCAATTGGGTCGCCGGAGCAAGGCCACGCACTGGGTCCGCCCCCGAGCTACCAGCGCTACCCGATCGGACTCGGACGCCCGGGCGAGCACGAGGCAGGACGACTCCGGTAGTGGAAACTTTTCCGCCTCAGAGGGGGAAAAGTTTCCACTGGCGTGAACCCCCGCCAACCGCGAGCCGCGCGCCAGCGCCCTCACCCGGCGGCCTCGCCTCCCATGCCGACCGCCGGGGTGAGTGCACCAGCCTCCTGCTATCCGACTGCGTCGGCGAGGTGGCTAGGCGTGCCGTAGCGGTGCGCGGTGATGGAGATGGCTTGCTCGCGCAGGAACGGCAGCAGCTCGATGCGCCCGGCGGACACCACGGGGTTGTGGTAGATCGCGATGTCCGGCTTGCCCCCGGTGGCGTCATAGGTGCGGGACGGGGTGCTGCTGATGAGCCGGATCCGCCCGGCCGAGGTGGGGCCGGTGCGCTGGGCGAGGCTGGCGGCGTGACGGGCCCAGGCGTGCTCGTCCTCGTTGTGGACGGGGATGCCGAGGGATCCGAGGATGTCGACCAGCTCGAGGGGGAGCGGCGTGGCGGTGCTGACGGCGACGGGGGCATTGGCGCGCAGGGCAGCGGCGGTGACGCGGGCGAGCTCAGCGATGCCATGCCCGGAGGTGGGCTCCTCGTAGCGGATGGTGACTGCGGTGGGCCTGTAGCGCAGGAGGTTGCGCTCGGCGAGCAGCCCGGTGCGGTCGAGCGCTTGGCCGAACTCGGTGTTCCACGCGTGGGCATCGCTGCCGGCTGCGGCGTGGAGCCACTGGTGGTCAGCCGCGTCGAGGGTTCCTCGGAGGGCGTCGATCAGTTGCGCCACGGGTCGCGCGAGGGGTGCCTCGTGGTGGTGCTCGACGGGCGCATCGGTGAAGTTGCTCAGCCCGATGAGGTAGTTCGGGCCTCCTGCTTTGGTGCCGGGGCCGATGGCGGATTTCTTCCAGCCGCCGAATGGCTGGCGCTGCACGATGGCTCCGGTGATGCCGCGGTTGACGTAGAGGTTCCCGGCGTGGATGTGGTTGGTCCAGTGGGTGATCTCGCCGGGGTCGAGGGAGTGGAGCCCGGTGGTGAGGCCGTAGTCGACGGCGTTGGCGATGCGGATGGCGTCGTCGAGGCTGTTGGCGGTCATGATGCCGAGGATGGGGCCGAAGTACTCGGTGAGGTGGTACTCGGAGCCGGGCTTGACGCCTTCGCGCACGCCAGGGCTCCATAGCTGCCCAGTGTCGTCGAGGGGGGTGGGCTCGAGCAGCCAGGTCTCGCCGGGGCCGAGGGTGGTGAGTCCTTCGCGGAGCTTGCCGGTGGCGGGCTCGATGATGGGGCCCATCTGGGTGCGCAGGTCGGAGGGGTAGCCGACGGTGAGGGAGCGGACGGCGTCGAGGAGCTGGTTGCGGAACCGGGCGGACGTGGCGACGCTGCCGACGAGGATGACCAGCGATGCCGCGGAGCACTTCTGCCCGGCGTGGCCAAACGCGGACTGGGCGACATCGCGGGCGGCGAGGTCGTAGTCGGCCGAGGGCGTGACGATCATGGCGTTCTTGCCGGAGGTCTCGGCGAGCAGCGGCAGGGTGTTGCGGAAGGAGCGGAACAGCGCGGCCGTGTCGTAGGAGCCGGTGAGGATGAGCCGATCCACCGCGGGGTGGGCGATCAGCTCGGAGCCGAGCTGCTGCTCGTCGAGCTGGACGTAGTGCAGCACGTCGCGGGGGACCCCGGCCTCCCACAATGCCTCGACCATGACGGCGGCGCACCGGGCTGCTTGCGGGGCGGGCTTAATGATGACGCTCGACCCGGCGGCGAGCGCGCTGATGGTGGAGCCGGTGGGGATCGCGACGGGGAAGTTCCACGGCGGGGTGACCACGGTCAGGTTGCACGGCTGATGGGTGGCGCCGTCGATGAGCTCGAGCTCGCGTCCCTGCTCGGCGTAGAAGTGGGCGAAGTCGATGGCCTCGGACACCTCGGGGTCCCCCTGGTCGAGGGTCTTGCCGCATTCCGAGCCCATGACCTCGAGCAGGTCGGCGCGTCGGGCGGCGAGGACATCCCCGGCGCGGTGGAGGATCTCGGCGCGCGCCGCCGCGCCGAGGCGCTGCCATTCGGGTGCGGCATGCACGGCGTCGGTGATGAGCCTGTCGAGGTTGGTGGCGTCGGTGATCCAGTTGTTCTCGGCGGTGCGGTTGCCGAGGCTGGAGCTGCGCATGCGCTCGGCGATGGCCCGCCCCCAGGCGCGGTTGCCGGGCAGGTCGGGGTCGGTGTCAGGGGTGTTGGTGAAGTGGTCGCGCGGGGCGGGAGCGGGTGCTTGGCGGCGGTCCTGGTCGCGGTTGGGCGCGGGCACCCCGTGGTGGCGGGCGGACTCGAGGGCGTGGAGGGAGGCGAGGAAGCGGTTCTTCTCCCGCTCGAAGAGCTCCTCGTTGTGGTCGAGCTCGAAGACGGCGGACATGAAGTTCTCCCGCGAGGCGCCTTCCTCGAGGCGGCGGATCAGGTAGGAGATGGCGACGTCGATCTCCTTGGGATGCACGACGGGCGTGTAGAGCAGGAGGGAGCCGACATCGTTGCGCACGGCGGCGGCCTGGCCGGTCGCCATGCCGAGCAGCATCTCGAAATCGACGGCCTCGGTGACGCCGCGGCCCTTGGCGAGCAGCCAGGCCAGGGCGATGTCGAACAGGTTGTGCCCGGCGACGCCGATGCGGATGCTGCGCGTGTGCTCGGGGCGCAGCGCGTAGTCGAGGACGGCCTTGTAGGAGGTGTCGGTGTCCTGCTTCGTGGGCCAGGTGGCGAGCGGCCAATCGTGGAGGTCGGCGTCCATGGTCTCCATGGGCAGGTTGGCGCCCTTGACGACGCGCACCTTGATGCGGGCGCCTCCCCGGTCCACGCGGGCGGTGGACCATTCCTGCAGGCGCATCATCGCGGCGAGCGCGTCGGGCAGGTAGGCCTGCAGCACGATGCCGGCCTCGAGGTCGGTCAGCCCGGGCCGGTCGAGGAGGGTGGTGAACACGGCAATGGTGAGGTCGAGGTCCTTGTATTCCTCCATGTCGAGGTTGAGGAACTTGCCGTCCTCGCGGGCCTGGCGGTAGAGCGGCTCGAGGGTGTCGACGACGTGGGCGACGGTCTCGTCGAATGCCCAGTGGTTGTGCGGGGCGACGGTGGAGGAGACCTTGATGGAGAGGTAGTCGATGTCGTCGCGGGAGAGGAGGCGGTGGAGGCCCTCGAGGCGGCGGGCGGCCTCCTTCTCGCCGAGGATGGCCTCGCCGAGCAGGTTGACGTTGAGGCGGGTGTCGGCCTGCTTGATGCGGGCGAGGGTGGAGCCGAGCTTGGCATCGCGGGCGTCGACGATCAGGTGCCCGACCATGTGGCGCAGCACGCGCCGGGCAATGGGGATGACGAGCTGGGGGGCGATCATGGCGAGGACGGCGCCGAGCCGGACGGCGAGGCGCATGGGCCAGGGCAGGAAGCGGGGCACGCGCGGGGCGATGGCCTTCAGGTTGCGGGCGGCGACGCGCACGTCCTCGGGGCGGATGACGCCGTCGACGAACCCGACGGTGAAATCGAGGCCGTTGGGGTCGTCGAGCACCCCGGCGAGCTTGCGGGCCGCGGGATCGACCGGGTAGCGGGCGCCTTCGACCAGCCAGTAGCGCACGAGCGAGACGGCATCGTCGGCGAGGTCGGCGGGCTCGACTGTGGGTGTGGCGTGGTCCGTGGGGGTGCTCATGGTGGCGGGCTCCTCATGGCCTTGGCTGTCCGGGTGGGCGAGCTGCGATCCGGCGGGGTGTCCCCTGAGTATGGGCCCGTTATCAATGAAGGAAAAGCGATGGTTTCCGAACGATATGCTTCAGGGAAACCGAATGATCGGAGAATGTGATGCTCGACGTGCATCGCCTCGGGCTGCTGCGCGAGCTCAGCATCCGCGGCACCATCGCCGCCGTCGCCGAGGCGCTCAGCTACAGCCCCTCCTCGGTATCGCAGCAACTGTCCATCCTCGAGCGGGAAGCCGGGGTGCCGCTCCTGCGCAAGACCGGTCGATTGCTGCAGCTCACCCCCGCGGCGCACCTGCTCGTGGAGCATGCCGGGCGCATCCTCGAGGCCATCGAGCACGCCGAGTCCGAGCTCGCCACCGCGAGCACCAGCGTGACCGGAACGATCCGTCTCGCGGTGTTCCAGACCGCCCTGCTCGCGCTCATGCCCGACGCGCTGCGCCTGCTCGCCGAGCGCCATCCCGGCTTGCGGGTGGAGATGGTGCAGCACGAGCCGGAGGAGGCGCTGCACGACACCTGGGCGCGCGAGTTCGACCTCGTGATCGCCGAGCAATACCCCGGCCACGCCGCAGCCCACCACCCCGGGCTCGACCGGGAGCCCCTGCTCGATGATGCGATCGAGCTCGCTGTCCCTGTGCCGGCGGCGGGCGTGGCCACTGTCGCCGGCGCTCAGGGCCTGCCGTGGGTGATGGAGCCGCACGGCGCGGCCTCGCGGCACTGGGCGGAGCAAGCCTGCCGCCAATCCGGTTTCGAGCCGGACGTGCGCTACGAGACCGCCGACCTGCAGGCGCACGTGCGGCTCGTAGAGTCCGGCAACGCGGTGGCCTTCCTGCCCGAGCTGGTGTGGGTCCATCGCGCGGCCGAGGTGCGGCTGGTCCCGCTCGCGGGGGCTCCACGGCGCACCATCTTCACCGCCACCCGCATCTCGGCTGGCCACCATCCGGCAGTCGCTGCGGTGCGGGAGGCGCTGCGCGAAACGGCCCGGAGCGTCGAGGCGGCGTGGTAGCTTGACGCTCTCGCGCCCCGGCATCACATCCCGGCCTGCCGCGGCGCGCCAGGCGCTCACTATCAGCCGATCCCAGGATCCGAGGCCCTCATGTCCATGCAGGCTTACCAGCTCACCGCCATCGGCTTGTACTTCGCCGCGATGATCGCGATCGGCATCTACGCCTACCGCCAGACCAGCGATCTCGATGACTACATGCTCGCCGGGCGCAAGCTCAGACCCGGCGTCGCCGCCCTGTCCGCGGGCGCGTCCGATATGTCGGGCTGGCTGCTGCTCGGTGTGCCGGGCGCGATCTATGCATCAGGTCTCGGCGAATCCTGGATCGTCATCGGCCTGGTCATCGGCGCCTACCTGAATTGGCGGTTCGTTGCCCCACGATTGCGGGCCTACACCGCGATCTCGAATAACTCGATCACCGTGCCGAGCTATCTGGAGAACAGGTTCAAGGACACCTCTCGCGTGCTGCGTATCAGCGCGGGCCTCATTATCCTTGGATTCTTCACCTTCTATGTTTCCGCAGGAATGGTCGCTGGGGGTGTCTTCTTCGAATCCACATTCGACACCTCGTACTTGTTTGGGATGCTGCTGGTCGCGGGCATCACGCTCAGCTACACGTTGTTCGGTGGATTCCTCGGGGCCTCGCTCACCGATGTGGCACAGGGCCTGCTGATGCTTGCCGCTCTCATCGCCGTCCCGGTGGCCGCCTTCCTCGCGCTCGGCGGCCTCGACGCGGTGACTACCGGGATCAACGCGGCCGATGCGGCGCAGAACGCGGCGAGCCCGGGCGAGGAGCTGCAACGCATGTCCCTGTTCTTCGGCGGCAGCGTGGTAGCGGTCATCTCCGCCGCGGCGTGGGGGCTCGGCTACTTCGGCCAGCCTCACATCATCGTGCGGTTCATGGCGCTGCGCTCCCCGGATGATGCTCGCGCGGGCCGCCGCATCGGCATCAGCTGGATGGTCGTCTCCTCGCTCGGCGCTATCAGCACTGGCCTGATCGGCATCGCCTACTTCTTCGAGAACCCCGAGACGCTGGCCAATCCCGAGACGGTCTTCCTGCGGCTCTCGCAGATCCTGTTCCACCCGTTCATCGCTGGCCTGGTGCTCGCGGCTGTGCTCGCAGCCATCATGTCGACGCTCTCGTCCCAGCTGATCGTGTGCTCCTCGGCGCTCGTGGAGGACATCTACAAGATCTTCGGCAAGCAGGCGACCCCGCAGAAGTACGTGATGTACGGGCGGGCGGCGGTGCTTGCCGTGGCGATCGTGGCCATATTGATCGCAGTGAACCCCAGCGGGACGATCCTCGAGCTCGTCGGCTTCGCCTGGGCGGGCTTCGGGGCGGCGTTCGGCCCGATCATCCTGCTGTCGCTTTACTGGCGCGGGCTGACCTCGCACGGCGCGCTCGCCGGGATGATCACCGGCGCGGTGACGGTCGGCATCTGGGGATCGGTCGACGCGCTGTCCTCGGCGATGTACGAGATCGTGCCCGGCTTCATCGCGTGCGCGGCCGTTGCCGTGGTCGTCTCGCTCCTTGCCCCGCGACCGCAGGAGCGCATTGGCGTGGAGTTCGCCGAGATGGAGGAAGCGTGCCGGTGACCGGATTGCCTCCACTATTCGCGTGGAATGGTCGCATTGGCTCAATGCCCGCGATGTCCTTTTGACGCGGTGTCAGGATATTGTCGGCAGCCGGATGAGCTTTTAATGGCGTGCTTCATATGATTGTCTGTGTGCGTTCGGCACCGGTGCTACTGGTGCACAACGACCATGAAAGGCACATGCATGAAGCAAACGGCGATTCGCGCGACCGGACTGGCAGCGGCCCTCGCGGCGGCGGTGACGCTCTCCGCCTGCGGCGATGAGGGCAACTCCGTCGGCGACGAGATCCGTGATGGCGCGGGGCAGCTCACCGAGTCCGCCGACGCTGCTGGGAATCAGGCCGGCGATGCGATGTCCGACGCCACCGAGTCCGCCGGCGAAGCGTTGGATTCCGGCATGGACGCAGCCGGTGACGCCACCGATGACGCGATGAGCATGATTGATGGCGACTCAACGACCGCGACCACCGTTGACGGCACCGAGGTGACCCTCGAGGGCGGGATCGCCGAGAAGTACAACGAGCTCGATGGCGAACTGGGCGACCTCGTGTCCGCGCCCGCCCAGGTGGGCGATGGCATGGCGGCCGAGCTCGAGGACGGCACCATCTACTGGAGCGAGAGTGCCGGCACCTACGTCGTGCAGGGCGAGATCCTGCGCGTCTACATCGAGAACGGCGGGCCCACCGGCGAGCTCGGCTTCCCCACCAGTGATGAGCAGTCCATCGACGGCGGCTGGGAGAGCGAGTTCGAGAACGGCACCATCACCTGGACCGACCAGGTCGGCGGCAGCTTCGCCGAGGAGATCACCCTCGAGTGACCCGCCAGAGCCTCGCGAGCGTGCGAAAAGCGACAGCCCCCGAGCGGTTTCGTGTCGCGGATCGCGCGCTCGCGAGCGCGGCAGGGACGAACGAGGCCACGCGCGGAGAACGCTGATGCGAACCCGGCTCAAAGTGTAGGTTCGACAACTGTGACCGAGCCTGGACGACGCGTGTACGCCAACAGGACCCTCAACCTCCGATCGGTCGGCGCGATCGGCTACGACATGGACTACACGCTGCTCAACTACCGCACCGAGGTGTGGGAGGGCGCAGCGTTCGAGCATGCGCGCCGCTCGCTCGCTGATCGCGGCTACCCGGTCGGCGACCTCGTTTTCGAGGCAGACAAGTACTTGCAGGGCCTCGCCCTCGATCTCGATCTCGGCAACCTCGTCAAGGCCACCCGGTTCGGCTATGTCATCCAGGCCCAGCATGGCACCCGCAAGCTCACCTTCGACGAGCTCCGCCGCGCCTACGATGGCGTATTCGTCGACCTCGCCGAGCCACGCTTCCGGTTCCTCAACACGCTGTTCTCCATCTCCGAGGCCGCGCTCTACGCGCAGCTCGTGGACTTGCTCGACGCGGGCGAGATCAAGCAACCGGTGGGCTACGACGAACTGTTCAAGCTCGTCTCGTCCGCGCTCGACATGTCGCACACCATGGGCACGCTCAAGGCGGAGATCATCGCGGACCCGGACCGCTTCTGCGACCTCGATGCCGACACCGCCGAGACCCTCATGGACCAGCGCCTCGCGGGCAAGAAGCTGCTGCTGATCACCAACAGCGAATGGTTCTACACCCGCGCGATGATGAGCTACGCGTTCGATCGCCACGTGCCGAGCGGCAATTGGCGCGACTTGTTCGACATCGTGGTGGTGGCCGCCGCCAAGCCGCGGTTCTTCGCCGAGGAGCCGCCGGTGTTCCGGGTCGTCGACGAGCAGCGCAGCCTGCTCGAGCCGCACCAGGGCCTGCTCGAGCAAGGCGGCGTGTATCACGGCGGGTGCGCGCGCCTCGTGGAGCGGAGCCTCGACCTCGATGGGGCGAACATCCTCTACGTCGGCGACCACCTCTTTGGTGACGTGCATGTGTCGAAGTCGGTCCTGCGCTGGAGGACCGCGCTGATCATGCGCGAGCTCGAGGCCGAGATCGCGGACGCCGCCGCGTTCGTCGACGACGAGCGGAAGCTGCGCGCGCTCATGGCCCACAAGGTCGATGTCGAGGACAAGCTCTCCCATGCGCGGCTAGATCGAACGCGCGCGCAGGCCAGCGGCGAACCGACCCAGCCCGCGGATTCGGCGATGAGCGCCCTGTACGGGGAACTGCGCGCGCTCGACCAGGAGATCGCGCCGCTAGCGCAGGCCGCCGGAGCGATCGGCAACACAGCGTGGGGTCCCCTGATGCGAGCGGGCAATGACAAGAGCCTCTTCGCCCGGCAGGTGGAGAAGTTCGCGGACGTCTACACCTCGC
This sequence comes from Lolliginicoccus lacisalsi, assembly GCF_014841105.1. Classification (GTDB taxonomy): domain Bacteria; phylum Actinomycetota; class Actinomycetes; order Mycobacteriales; family Mycobacteriaceae; genus Lolliginicoccus; species Lolliginicoccus lacisalsi. The sequence continues at coordinate 129,689 of NZ_JACYWE010000001.1, read as the reverse complement.
GCGTGGTCAACTTCGGCCGCCACACCCCGTATGCGTACTTGAGGGCCGCGCGCACGAGCCTCCCGCACGACTTCGTGGGCACCGACCCGGCCTCGGCCGTCCCCGAATAGTGGCTGCCCGGGAGGGCGTCACGCGGCAACGCAGCGGACGATCACGCACGAAGTGGCTCACCGCGGCGTTCTGGCTGGTGGCGCTCGCGTTCGGCTACCGGCTCGCGGGCACCGTCACGTGGGTGGAGTGGCTGTTGTTCGCCGCTGTCGCTGCGGGGCTCACCGGGATGTGGTGGCAGCGGCGTCGGCGCACGCGGCTCTCGCTGGTCTCCGGCATCGCCTGCGTGCTCCTGGCTGCTCCGGCCGTGTGGCTCAGCGTGGCGGTGATCCGCGCACCGGCCAATCTTCCGGTGGATAGCGTGGGCGCGCGCGTCGTGCAGTGTGGCTCGGTGGTGGCACCGGTGGAGGCCAGCGAGCTGACCGTCTCCGTGGTGCGGGGCCCGCCGAACGAGTCCTACAGCCCGGTTCCGCAAACCTGGCTGGAGACCAGATGCGCGCAGAAGCTCCGCTACCGGTTGATGAGCGCGGCCGGGCTCTCTGTCGTGGCCGCGCTTATTGCGGTTCGCGCGGTCGGGCACTTCCGGCCTCCAGCTCCGCTCCGGGATTGAGCGACTGGCCACCATGCGAGCAGGCGGTGCCCCGACCGTCCCAAAGGACTGGCCAGGGCACCGCGCGGCATCCCTATCGCGGGATCAGCACTCCTGGAAGTACTTCTGCAAGCGGTCGGGCACGCCGTTGCCGCGCGCCTCGGCCCAGCACTGCTGGTGCGGGAACCCGATGTAGGTGGTCCATTCGCCGTCTACGAGCTGCACCAGCCGCTGGTTGTCGCCGGGGGACTCGGGCCAGCGGATCGCGGCCCAGCCGTCGGCGCAATCCACCGACACCGGGGTGGTGCCGTACTCGTAGGGCAGGGCCAGATCGGCCTCGATCGCCGTCGCCTCGCACGTGGGCTCGGTGCCCGCGCGCTCGAGAACGATGTCCAGGGCGAAGTTGCTGGTTCCGCTATCGATCACCGGGCGGCTGGTCAGGGTCCACTCGGAGGTGCCGGAGGTACCCACAACGGTGTAGCACTCGGCGCGCGGAACCTCAAGGAGGATGCGGCCCTCCCGGTCGCTGTTGACCGTGGTCATGCGGTTGCTGGTGCCGCACTGCTCCAGCTCGAGTGCCGCGCGGGAGATCGGATTGCCCACGCTGTCGCGCACGAAGATCTGGCCGAGGCGCAGGTTGCCCTCGCCGATGGGATCATCGGTGAAGCGGAACCACAACGACTGGTCGGGGATCGCCTCGGTCAGGATCACCGTGTGCATTCCCTCGGGAACGGGGTTGGTGTTCTGCGGCACATCCATGTTGGCGCGGTAGCAGCCGAGCGGCATGTCGGCGAACAGGGCCTCGCCCGCGGCATTGGTGACGCCGTCGTAGATCGTCGTGAAGTCCGCGCCGAGCGGGATGTCACGGTTGGCGGCGTCGCATTCCGCGGCGAGCATGAGGGAGACGGGCACGCTGGGGATAGCGGCGCCGGAGAACGTCTTCGTCTCGACGAGGATGGAGCCGGGACCAGAGGTACTCGAGGCTGGCGAGCCAGTAGCGGGGGCCTCGCTCCCCGGGACGCTCGCGCCGGAGCCCTGAGTGCTTGCGCCACCCGTGCTGTTTCCGTCCGCGCGCGGCCCGGCGTCCTGGCCATTGTCGATCACGTTCTCGGTAGGGCTGGCGCTCGACGACCCCGATACCGGGGTGACATCGACGCCCGATCCGCATGCGGGACCGGCGAGCAGCGCGACCCCTAGCAAGGCCGTCAGTGCTGTGTTGCGGGCAGAAATCATCGTGTAGCTCCCCCTCCGTGTGCCGCGCTGGGCGGCAGCAAGACTTGCGTGTCGTGACGTGTTGTTGATCAACCCTGGGTGGCGCGTTGTTACGAGAAACCTGTGACTGTTATCACCATGTGATCTTGGTGCGGGCCGATTGGGGGTCATTCCCGTCAACCACCGACCGCCCGGGATAGCCTCGGGAAACCACATCGACAAGGAAGCAGGGTGGCATGGATCCACGCGAGCAATGGTCCGGAAACGTCCTCGATCGAGCGCGCGGCGCCCTGATCGGCTGCGCCTTCGGTGACGCGCTGGGCGCGGGCTATGAGTTCACCTACCCGGCGCCCAGCGATGAGATCGGCATGATCGGTGGCGGCATCGGCCCGTTTGCCCCCGGGGAGTGGACCGACGACACCAGCATGGCCATCGCGGTCGCCCGCGCCGCCCACTCCGGCCTGGACCTGCGCGCCGCAGCAGGCCTCGATGCCGTCGCGGCAGGATTCCTCGACTGGCTGCGCTCGGAACCCAAGGACATCGGCAACCAGACCGCGCGCGTGCTGCACGAAGCTGGTCCGGACGCCGCATCCATGGCACGACGGGCCAGCGCGATCACCGGCCTCAAGGGAGGCAATGGATCGCTCATGCGGACCGCCGCGATCGGTCTCGCCTACCTCCACGACCCCGAAGGATGCGCGGATGCTGCCGCGCTGGTCAGCGACCTCACCCACGACGACGAGCGGGCGCGGGAGGCGTGCCAGATCTGGTCGTCAGCCATTCGCCACGCAGTGCTCACTGGCACCCTCGATGGCGCGCGCGCCTACCTTGACGGCGTCGCGGGATCGACCCGTTCCTACTGGTCACCGCTATTCGATCAGGCCGAGACGGGCAGCCCCGCGGACTTCGCCAGCAATGGCTGGGTCGTTCACGCGCTGCAAACCGCATGGTGGGCGATCACCACCACCGATGCGGGCGCGCCCACTCATGCGCACGAGGCGATGGAGCGAGCGGTCCGCGCGGGCCGCGACACCGACACCACCGCTGCGATCACCGGAATGCTCGTTGGTGCCCGCTGGGGCGCGAGCAGCCTTCCCGACGATCTCGTCGCGATGCTGCACGGATGGCCCGGACTCACTGCTGTGGATCTCGGGGACCTTGCCGAGGGCATCGTGGCCAGCACTCGCTGAGCAGCCAGTTCGCTGGGCGGCGCTTCACCACTCCGTCGCGGAGGTCCCGAGCACTGTTGAATCCGCGCCGAAGCGTCGCTCCACCAAACGGCCTCGTCCATCGCGCAGGGCAAGGACGCTGCTGCTACGAGTCCCATAGCCGGGGAGCTCCACGAAGATGCTCGACAAGCCCCGCTCCATCTCCTCGGAGAAGCCGGTATCCGGGAGATCGGCCACAGCGATATCGGCATTGCGCAGCAACCTCAGGCACCGGTCAGCGCCAGCACCCCCGCCCAACGGATCCGGATCCGCCCCCACTGCCTCGGCGAACGCAGCACGACCGGCCTCGACCTTCGGCCAGGGCGTATCGAGGTTGGCGTTGGACAAGCCGTGGAACCCTGGTTCCACCGCGCGCGGGGCGCCGTCACCACGATTGGAGACATACCAGAGCTCGTTCCCGTCCGAGGCGAGCAGCGAGAAGCCCGCGTACTCGTCCCCGGCCGCCGCGACCCCGGCCGCGTAGTCCCCGGCGGTGGCGGTGCCCAGCAGGAACCGGACCGGTAGGTCGCCGCGAGAGACGGTGCCCGCCGCCTCGTCGGGGCCACGATAGTTCGTGACGGCCGCGAACCGGCCCGTGCGCGTCACGCCCAACCAGGTGCCGCCCGACCTCGCGTCCCGGCCCGCGAGGATCTCTGGCTCGGAAGCCCACCAGTGCACTGATTCGGTGGGGCGCTCGTGGAACTCGTCGCGGTTCGCCGCCACGATCAACGGGCAACCCGGATGAACCTGCCACGCCACGAAGATCACGCACATGAGACCGACCCTAGCGCGCCGTCACACCGGAAGGAGCTCGGCTGCCCCGAACGACACGCGGAAGCGCGCGCACCACACCGAGACGCTCGTCAGCTCCGTGAGGTCGGCGTCCGGGGGGATCTCGTAGTTCTGGCTGCCGATGTTGCCCTTCAGCGCGCCCAGGTCAACGTACTGGCCATCGTCGAACACGCCCCAGCCTGCGAAGCCCTCGATCACCGGGGCGTCGGTCAGCCACACCTTCAGGTCAGGCCCGTTGGACGTGCGGAGATCCTCGATGCGCAGCACCCGCGATCCATCCGGGGACTCATAGATGACGACGCTGCCCGAGGTGGCGTGCTCGTGGGAGATGAAGGTGCCCCGGGCGATCATGCGTGGCTCCGTGCGGGCCGGCGCCGGTGGGTCGGTCTCTGGTGAGCCTGGGGCCGCGGGCGCGGTAGTAGTGGCCGCGGTAGTAGTGGCCGCGGTGAACGGCGCTGCCTCGTCCACGGTCTCATCGACGAACAGCTTCCACGGCTGGAACAGGTAGAGCAGCACCACGAGCAACACCAGGAGGATCGCCGCGATCGCGAGCAGGATCGGACGACGAGACGGGCGGCGACGATTCGCCATGGTGCACCTCACGGTTCTCGAGCAGCCGGGGCGTCCAGTATGGCCGATTCGCTTGGATCCTGCGCACCGGTAGGGTCGGTCACCATGGCAGACAATCACAGCGACGCGTCACCGCTGGACGCACCAGGCCCCGCAGTGCCCGCCGAGCACCTCATCGCCGTCCTCCGCGCGGAGGGCGACCGGATTGCCGCCACCAGCCCGGGCGCCCTGGCGCTGCCCGTGCCCACCATCTCCGGCTGGACGGTCGAGAATGTCGTGCGGCACACCGCGAAAGTCCATTCCTGGGTGCTCGCAGCGCTTCGCTTGCCCGCGAGCGCGCCCATGCCGGATCCCTCCGCGATGCCGGTCATGCCGCGCGGCGAGGCCTGCATCGAGGCCTACCGCGATGCGGTCACCCAGCTCGCCGACGACTTGGCCCGCCGCGACCCGGATCAGCCCACGACCACCTTCCTCGGCCCACGAGCCGTGGCGTGGTGGGCGCGCCGCCAGGCCCACGAGGCGACGATCCATCGGTTCGACATCGCCTACGCGCTGAACGCCGCCGGGGGAGGCAGCCCCGATGATGCCGATCCGGTAGCCGCCGCCGATGGGATCGACGAATGGTGCCAGGTGATGATCCCCCGCGCGATCGCGAAAGGCAGCACGGTCTGCGCCGACCTCGACGGCCGGAGCGTGCACATCCACGGCACCGACACCGACCGCGCCGAATGGATGATCCGCTTCGCCGACGGACAGGCCGCCGCCACCTACGAGCATGCGAAAGGTGACGTCGCGCTCCGCGGCCGCGCCCAGGACCTCCTGCTCGCCCTGTGGCGGCGCGACTCCCTCGATAAGCTGGCCATCCACGGGGACCGGGCGGCGGCAGAGATCCTCACCGCGGGCATCCGCGTCTAGCGACGTGGCGGGTTCTGGTGCGGATACGGGGGGCGTGGCGGGCGAGCGGGGTGCCTGCGCAAGGTGCTCGCGTGGCGGCAAAAGCACCGGAAACGGCCAAACGCGATAGAAATCAGGCCGGGTTCCCGGCAGTTTCTATCGCGTTTGCCGCCAAGGCCGCCGCCGCCAAACTTCGCCGCCGCCAAGGCCGCCGCGAAGGCCGCCGCCGCCAAACTTCGCCGAGCCCCTAGTGCTGCTCCACCGCGGCACGGCGGTGCGCGGGGCGCTCCCACAGTTCCTTGGTCAGCGAACCGGTGACGAGCAGGATTCCGAGGGCAGTCAGCGCCACCACGAGGTAGGGGGCGCCGAGCAGGAGGACGATCGCTCCGGCGAGGACGAATGCCGCGAGGGCGAGGACGCGCGACGCGGGGATCTGCTGATTGCGCGACTCGTTGAAGATGATGTTGCCGATGAGGTAAATAGCGGGCCCGCCGAGGATGGTGAGCACGGCGGCCCACGAGGCAGCGTCGGCGGGGTGGGTAGTCACGAGCTCGATGCCCACGGCCACAACGATGGCGCCACCGACCATGAACGCGTGCCCGTAGGTGTAGGCGGCGCGGCCGATGGCAGCCGACGAGAGGTGCGAGGGGAGTTCCTTCTCCACGTTTCCGTGGCGCGGGCTGAAGTACAGCCACCACATCAGCACGATCGAGGCGAAACCGACAACGCCGGCGGTGACCGTACCCGGGTCGAGCTCGGCATCGGCGAGGACACCGCCGAGGATGAGGATCGATTCCCCGAGCGCGATGATGAACACCAGGCGGCAACGCTCCGCGAGGTGCTCCTCGGTGAGCGGCCAGTCCAGCATCGACGTGGCCCCGAGTCGCGGGAGATAGAAGCCGGCGATAGGGGCGAGGTAGTCGACCGCGAGGGCGGCGATCCACAAGTAGATCCGGGCCTCATCATCCGCCAGGGCGCCCGCCACCCACAGCACGCCCGATCCGACGCTCCAGGCGAGGAGCTGGGCATAGTTGCGGGCCATCAATTGACCACGGAACGCGACCACCATGAATGCCGACCGCACGAGCTGCAGGAAAAGATAGCCCGCCACGAACAGCACGGCCCGATCGCCGAACGCGTCCGGTATGGCGATCGCCATGGTCAGGGCCGCGAGCATGAGCGAGACCACGAGCAGCCGCACCTTGGGATGATCCGGATCGAGCCAGTTCATTGCCCAAGCCGAGTAGTTCCAGCCCCACCACACGGCGGCGAAGAGGATCAGTGCCTCGAGCGCCCCGCGCGGGGAGAGGTCGTAGAGCAGGAAGTGGGAGAGCTGGATGATCGTGAGGACGTAGACGAGGTCGAAGAACAGCTCGACGGTCCCGACGTGACCGTTATTCGTACGGCGCAGGACAGCACTGGGCGACTGCATGGGCCGAAGCTATCACAGGCGCCGTGCATGGTTAGATGCCGAGCATGGAGAGAAAGCTTGGCCTGCTGCTGGCGTTCGTGGTGCTTCTGCAGTTCGGGTATCCGCTCACCCATTACAGCGAGTGGTGGACAGCCGCGTACCTGATGTTCTACGGCGGCATGATCTTCTTCGGCGTGCAGGTGGTGCGTGGCCGGGGCCGAGCGTGCACGCCGACGATGGTGGTGGGGCTGCTCTTCGCCGGGTTCGCGCTGTGGTTCGCGCTCGCCCAGCACAGCACGGTGGCATACGCCGGGATGCTCCTGAGCGTGGGCACGTTCATGCTGCTGCTGATAGTCGAGCTGATGGGCTACGTCTTCCGCAGGTCGAGCTCCGGCGGGGTCTCGCTGATCCTCGCGGCGGTGTGCGTGTACCTCATCCTGGGCGGCTTCTTCGCAACGGTGTTCTCGCTGATCGAGCTGGCGGCGCCGGGAAGCTTCAGCGATCCGCAGAACACCGAGATGCGCTTCCAGCAGTTCATCTACTACAGCTACGTCACCATGGCGACCCTCGGCTATGGGGAGATCCTGCCGGTGGCGCCGTGGGCGCGTGCCCTAGCGTCGCTCGAGACCGTGGTGGGAACGCTGTTCCTGACGATCGTGGTGGCCCGGCTGGTGGGTGTGTGGGCGTCGCAGGCAGCGCCCGCTGAGCGCGACGACGCATCGCGGGACTAACGCAAGCGCTAGCGCCTGGCTCGCCGTCGGCGGCGCGGGGGTGCCGTGCGCCCGATCGGTCGAAAAAGCACGGGAAACTGCCAAACGCGATAGAAATCTGGCCGGGTTCCCGGCAGCTTCTATCGCGTTTGCCCCCGCGCTCCACCGCTACAGCGCCTAGCTCGCCGTCGCCGACAGCCCTGCCGCGCGCCCGCCGAGCAGCTAGCATCGGGGAGATGAGCATGGCCGATCTTGTTGCGTCCGAACTCCGTGCCCGAGGGATCGGGGAGGTGCTCGCTGACTCGACCACGATCGCCGCCTACTCCTCCGACGCGGGCCTCTACCGGGTGCCACCGATGGTCGTGGTCCGGCCGCGGCATCACGACGAGGTCGCCGCGACGCTCGATGCGTGCCGTGCCAACGGCATCCCCGTGACCAGCCGAGGGGGCGGGACCTCGCTGTGCGGAAACGCTGTCGGCACGGGTGTGGTGATCGATTTCTCGCGGCACATGAATCGCATCCTCGATATCGACCCGGATGCGCGCACCGCCACGGTCGAGGCCGGGGTCATCCAGGTGGACCTGCAGCAGGCGGCCAAGCCGCACGGCTTGCTCTTCGGCCCCGATCCGTCGTCCTACACCCGCTGCACCATCGGCGGCATGATCGGTAACAACGCCTGCGGCACCCGGACGCTCGGCTACGGCAAGACCGTCGACAACATGGTCTCCGCCCGCCTGCTCACCGCGAAAGGCGAGGATCTGCGCATCGACTCGACCACCGCAGGGCGCGACCTGCGGCGTGGACCGGCGCTGCTCGATGATCTCGAGCGCGTCGCTGGCAGCGACCTCGCGACCATCCGCACCGAGTTCGGACGGTTCGGGCGCCAGGTGTCTGGCTACGCGCTCGAGCACCTGCTGCCCGAGCGGGGTTTCGATGTGGCACGGATGCTCGTCGGCAGCGAAGGCACGCTCGCCGTGGTCACCGAGGCGACCGTCTCGCTGGCCACCGAGCCGCGCGCGACGATGCTCGTGGTGCTCGGCTATCCCGATATCGGCACGGCGGGCGACGCCACGCCCACTGTGCTGCGGTTTGGGCTGACGGCCTGCGAGGGGATCGACAAGCGCATCACCGATGTGGTGCGGGAGCGCCGGGGCGCGCACGCCGTGCCCAGCCTGCCGGCGGGGGAGGCGTGGCTGTTCGCTGAGGTCACCGGCGATACCCGGGATGAGGCGCGGGCCAAGGCCGAGGAGCTCGCGGCCGGGTCCGGGGCGGTCGGCACGCTCATCGAGGAGGATCCCGCCACCGCGGCCGCCCTGTGGCGCATCCGCGCCGACGGTGCTGGCCTGTCCGCCCGCAGCCCCGCGGGCAAGCCTGCCCACGCGGGATGGGAGGACGCGGCCGTGCCGCCGGACATGCTCGGCTCCTACCTACGCGATCTCGACGCGCTAATGGCTGAGTTCGGCTGCACGGGGATCCCGTACGGCCACTTCGGCGATGGCTGCATGCACATCCGCATCGACCTGCCCCTCGACATGCCCGACGGGCGGAAGGTCTACCGCGAGTTCGTCACGGCCGGGGCCGAGCTGATCGCCACCTACGGCGGGTCGCTCTCCGGCGAGCATGGTGATGGCCGGGCGCGCAGCGAGCTGCTGCCCTACATGTACTCCGAACGGGCGATCGCGCTCTTCCAGCAGGTCAAGCGCGTCTTCGATCCCGACAACCTGCTCAATCCCGGGGTCATGGTCGAACCGGCCGCGATCGATGCGGATCTGCGCATCCCCGCCGCTCCACCCCTGCGCCGCCATCTCGCGTTCGGCTACCACGGCGACGCCGGCAACTTCACCCAGGCCGTGCACCGCTGCACCGGCGTCGGCAAGTGCCGGGCTGATAACACGGGCACCGGAGGGGTGATGTGCCCGTCCTACCTCGCCACCCGCGAGGAGAAGGACTCCACCCGTGGCCGTGCCCGCGTGCTGCAGGAAATGCTCAACGGCACCAGCGTCAACGGCGGATGGGCCTCGCCCGAGGTCCATGAGGCGCTCGACCTGTGCTTGTCCTGCAAGGGATGCCTCTCGGACTGCCCCACCGGGGTGGACATGGCGATGTACAAGGCGGAGGTCCTGCACCAGACCTACAAGAAGCGGGTGCGGCCGCCCTCGCACTACTCGCTCGGCTGGCTGCCCCGCTGGGCGCGCCTCGCCGAGATCGCGCCCGGTCTGGTCAACACGGTCACGCGCGCGGGCGGGCAGGTCGCGCTGAAGGCTGCCGGGGCTGATCCGCGCCGCAATATTCCGGCCTTCGCGCCCGTCACGTTCCGTGAATGGTTCCGCCGCACCGCCGATCAGCGCGCCACCACCGGCGACCCGGTGCTGCTGTTCGTCGATTCGTTCACCAACCACTTCACGCCAGGGGTGGGCATCGCCACCGTCCGGGTGCTCGAGGCGGCGGGCATGCGCCCGGAGATCACTGAGCGGCAGCAATGCTGCGGCCTCACCTGGATCTCCACCGGGCAGCTCGACGCGGCGCGCCGCATCCTCGGCCGTAGCGTCCGCGCGCTGCGCGATCATGCCCGCCGCGACGACACGGCTGGCGGGATGCCGATCGTCGGCATGGAGCCGTCCTGCACCGGTGTGTTCCGCTCCGATGCCGGCGAGCTGCTGGGCGAGAGAACGGCGGCGCCCGTTGCCGAGAACATCCGAACCCTCGCCGAGCTATTGACCGAGCGGGGCTGGCAACCACCCCGTCTCGAAGGAACCACGGTGGTCGCCCAGCCGCACTGCCACCACCATGCCGTCATGGGCTGGAACGCCGACGCGCGCCTCCTCGCCCAGGCCGGAGCGAAGGTGCAGCGGCTCGGCGGCTGCTGCGGCCTCGCCGGGAACTTCGGGGTGGAGCAAGGCCACTACGAGGTATCGGTCAAGGTCGCCGAGCACCAGTTGCTTCCCGCTGTGCGCGACGCCGAGCCCGGCGCGATCGTGCTCGCCGACGGGTTCTCATGCCGCACGCAGCTCGCTGACCTAGCGCCCAAGCCTGGCCACCATCTTGCCGAGCTCTTCGCGGCAATGCTCCCCGAGGAGTAGCTACCGCTCCCTACCGCGGCTCGAGCAGCACCAACGGGATCTCGCGGGAGGTCTTCTTCTGGTAGCCGCCGTAGTTGCGGGCGCGGCGCACGACCTCGGGCCACAGCTCCGCCCGCTCCTCCGGCGTGGCGGTCCGGGCGTGCACGGGGATGCGCTTGCCATCGCGAATCATCTCCGCATCAGGCTTGGCCTGCAGGTTGTGGTACCAGGCAGGGTGGCGGTCGTCCCCGCCCCGGGAGGCCACCACGATGAGGGTGTCGCCGCGCTGCACGGGGGAGGTCAGGTAGCACACGCGCTCCTGGCCGGACTTGCGGCCCACGGTCACGAGCTCGATCACGGGCATTCCGGCGAGCGTGTTGCCGAGGCGGCCGCCGGAGGCCTTGACGATCCCCCGGTGCACGGCATTCATCGTCTTGAGCATGAGATCACTTGGCATGCTTCCAGCCTAGGGCGATGCTCGGCGGCCCGGAAGCAACTGATCGAACGGGATCACGCGAACCCTATGCGCCGCCGTCACTAGGTGGGACAATAAGAGGTCGGGAAAGGCCCCGAACCGGGCGAGCGCGGCAACAGATGCGGGACGTGCCCCATATGGTCACATCGCAGAAGATCACACGCGACCGCAAGCGCGAGTGGATGCGGGAGAGCATGCCACCCGCGGTGATGATGCTGATAGCGATCGCTGGCTGGTGGTGGCTCGCGACCCGCCCATCGATGTCCGGCAGCGAGATGACCGGCTCCGGGATGGACATGGCCGAGCAAGGCATGACCATGACCTTCGTGGGCTTCCTCGTCGCGTGGGTCGTGATGATGACCGCCATGATGTTCCCCGCGACCGCGCCCGTCGTGCGCATCTATGCGCGTGCCGCCGCGCAGGGCCGGGTCGCCCCGGTGCCGTTCTTCGTCGTCGGCTACCTGGCGGTGTGGTCGGCGGTGGGCCTTCCCGGCTATGTGGCGTGGCAGCAGTGGAACGGTCCCATCCAGGAGGCAAGCCCGTCAGCGGCACGGGTCGCCGGGATCGTCGCGCTGCTCGCGGCCGTGTATCAGTTGACGCCGCTCAAGCAAGCGTGCCTGGCGCATTGCCGGAGCCCGCTGGGCTTCTTCCTGCATCACGGCAAGCACCTTGACCGACCGGTGGGCGCGATGGTCGCCGGGTTGCGGCACGGGGTCGTGTGCCTGGGCTGCTGCTGGATGCTGATGGGGCTGATGATCGCGCTCGGCGCGATGAACCTGGTGTGGATGGTGGTCGTGGCGATCATCATCCTGATCGAGAAGACCGCCCCGCACGGCCGCGCGCTAGGCATGGCCGCGGGGATGGCGTTCGCCGCGCTCGGTGTGGCATTGCTGGTCTCACCCGGCCTCGCGGCGATCCTGATGTGAGAAAGGGGACTTCATGTCCGCGACTATGCAACAAACACGGTGGCACATCCGAGGCACGGGATACGAGTTCTGCAGCTGCCAGCCGGGCTGCACTTGCAATTTCTCCGGGTTCCCGAGCTCGTCGGATGGAGCCTGCAGGGCGATGGTCGGAAACGACATCGCCGAGGGCCACTGCGGGGATGTCGACCTCGCGGGGGTCAAGGCCATCGCTGTGGTGGACTGGCCGCATGCGATCCACGACGGCGGCGGGCGCGCGGTGTTCATCGTCGACCCGTCGGTGACCGAGGAGCAGGTCGAGTGCCTCAGCCAGATCTATACGGGTTCGCTCGGCGGTGATCCGTGGGCGATCCTCGGCAGCACCTTCGAGGTCGTGGGCCTCGAGCGGGCTCCGCTCTCCTTCGAGGGCGAGGGCATCGATCAGGTCATGACGGCGGAGGGGCATGGCACCGCGACGGGCAGGAGCCTGCGCAATCCTGTCACCAACGAGAAGCATGAGGCGCGCATCGTCCTGCCGGAGGGCTTCATCTGGACGGAGGGCAATTGCGGCATCGGCGACTTCGAGGTGAACGCGGGTGGATTGTCGTTGGCCTTCACCGACACCAACTGGATCGGCTACGACTTCGATTGGAGCAATAGCTAGGTCGATGGTTGGCGCGCGCCATGATTGTCGGTGCGCGCGGTCATACTAGGCAGCGTGGATGGTTCGTCGCGCTGGGTGCTGCACCTGGACATGGATGCGTTCTTCGCGTCCGTTGAGCAGCTCGCGCGGCCCACGCTGCGGGGTCGTCCTGTCCTTGTCGGTGGAGCGGGCGGCCGGGGCGTCGTGGCAGGGGCGAGCTACGAGGCCCGTGTGTTTGGCGCACGATCGGCGATGCCAATGCACCAGGCGCGCGCGATGGTGGGGGTGACGGCGGTGGTGCTGCCGCCGCGCGGGGTGGTGTATTCCGAGGCGAGCAGGCGTGTGTTCGCCGAGGTCCGGGAGGTCATCCCGGTCATCGAGCAACTGTCGCTCGATGAGGCCTTCGGTGAGCCCGTGGAACTGCGCGGGGCGACGGGGCGCGAGGTCGCGGAGTTCTGCGCGTCGCTGCGGGACCGGGTGCGGGAGCGGACGGGGCTGGAGGCCTCGGTGGGCGCGGGGCCGGGCAAGCAGGTCGCGAAGATTGCCTCGGGCATGGCCAAGCCCCGGGGCCATCGGGTGATCGAGCCCGCCGAGCAGCTTGAGGTCCTCGCACCGTTGCCGGTGCGCAAGCTGTGGGGCATCGGCCCGGTCGCGGAGCAGCGGCTGCGGGCGACCGGCATCACGACGATCGGCGAGCTCGCGGCGATCAGCGCGGACGAAGCGGGGAGGCTGCTGGGGTCCGCGGTAGGCGGCGCGCTGCATGAGCTGGCCAGGGGGATCGACAATCGTCCCGTGACGGAACGCGCGGTGGCCAAGCAGGTCAGCGCGGAGACGACCTTCGCGCGGGATCTCATCAACCGGGGCGAAGTGCGGTCCGCGATCACCGCGACTGGCATCGCCGCGCACCGCAGGCTCGAGCGCGATGGGCGTGGCGCCCGGACCGTCACGGTGAAGCTCCGCAGGGCCGACATGTCCATCCAGTCCCGCTCGACCACCCTCGCCCACGCCACCAGCGACAAGGACATCCTGCTCGGCGCCGCGCACAAGCTCGCCGTCGACCCCGCCACGTTCGGCGCCATCCGGCTCGTGGGGGTGAGCTATTCCGGCCTGAGCGACTCCCGGCAGGAGATCCTCTTCCCGGAGCTCGACGCTTCGCCACCGCTGGAGGAGGCTCCCGACGTCGCGCTGCCCGCGCGGTACGAGTCCGACTACTGGCCCGGCCTTGATGTGCATCACCCCGAGCACGGCCACGGGTGGGTGCAAGGGTGCGGGCAAGGGGTGATCACCGTCCGCTTCGAGACGCGCACTACCGGGCCCGGGCCCGCGCGCACCTTTCCGCTGGCTGCCCACGCGCTTGCCCCCGCTGATCCGCTGGCCAGCCTTGATTGGGAGCCCCTGCCCGCGGCAGTCGAACAGCACTAGGCCCGCCGGTGCGCCGTGCCGGCGAGCTAGGAGCTCCGACTCGGATAGTCGCGTTTGCACCAATCCGCTAGGGCCAGGGCGGCGAATGCTTGATGGAAGATCAATAATTCAACCTTTGAGGAGCAGTCATGCTCAAGATCTCCAAGACCCAGCTCGCCGCGCTAGCCACCGCAGGCGTCCTCGCCGGCGGCGTCGTGACCGTGGGCACCACTTCTAGCTTCCTTGACCGCACCTACACCCCGGGCGAGATCGTGCTCGTCCAGGACAGCAGCGTCACCGCCGAGGAATTGCGCATCATCCTCGAGCGCCAGCTCGGCCAGCACGCCATGCTTGCCGTCGAGGCCATGCGCGCCGGTGTCGCCGGGCAGCCGCAGTTCGATGCCGCGGCCGCGTCCCTTGGCCAGAACACCGAGGACCTCACCGAGTCCATCCGTCTTGTCTACGGCGACGAGGCCGCCGGGCAGTTCAACGAACTGTGGAGCAACCACATCGGCTTCTTCGTTGACTTCACCGTCGGGCTCGCCGAGGACGACCAGCAGGCACAGGATGAGGCCATCCAGCGCCTCGACCAGTACCGCGCCGACTTCGGCGGCTTCCTCGACGGCGCCACCGATGGCGAGCTTCCCGCCAACGCGGTCGCTGACCTCCTGCAGATGCACGTCGACCAGCTCGTCGAGCAGGTCCGCGCCTACGCCGCCGGTGACTACACCACCGCAGCGGCCCAGACGCGCGAGGCATACGCGCACATGTTCGGCACCGCCCAGGGCCTCGCCGGCGCGATCAGCACCACTCAGGACGGGATCACGGGCTCGGTTGAGAACCAGGCCATTGACCTGCGCTCCGGCCTCGGCCAGCAGCTCGGCGAGCACGCTCAGCTCGCGGTGCAGGCCATGCGCGCCGGGGTCACCGGAGGAGAGGACTTCGAAGCCCTCGCCGGTGCTCTCAACGAGAACACCCAGGACCTGACCGCCTCGATCAGCGGAGTGTTCGGCGAGGAAGGCGGACAGGCGTTCATGGAGATGTGGTCCGACCACATCGACTTCTTCGTCCAGTACACCGTGGGCGTCGCGGAGGAGGACGAGCAGGCCCAGGAGGATGCGCTCGAGCGGCTGTCGCAGTACCGCCAGGACTTCTCGCAGTTCCTCGACACCGCGTCCAACGGCAACATCCCCGCCGATGTCGTCGCCGACGGCCTCCAGACGCACGTCAACCAGCTCGTGGCGCAGATCGACGCCTACCACGCCGGTGACTACGAGACCGCGTTCAGCGAGGCATACGACGCCTACACCCACATGTATGGCACCGCCGAGGCTCTCGCCGCAGGCATCGTCGCCTTCATGAGTGACTCGATGCCCGCAGGTGGCGTGGAGACCGGCGCCGGCGGAGCGGTGAAGTAACCACCCTCCACCTCGCCCGACAGACCCTGCTGGTGGCACGAGCGACCCTTGTGCCACCAGCAGTCCTATCCAGGGGGAATGACCACCATGCTCCGAAGGCTCGCTGCTGTTCTCGCCACTTCGTCGATCCTCGTGACCGGTTGCGGGGCGGCCACCGATGACTCCGCGCCCCCGCCGGGCCCCGCGGTCTCGCAGAGCGTCGCGGCTGCTCCGCCCGCAAACCTCGACAGCGTCCGGGAGTTCCAGTCCGTGCGCGAGCAGCGCGACACCGCGCCGCCGGCCCGGATCACCATACCCGCGCTCGGCATCGACGCTCCGCTCTCCTACACCGGGCTGAACCCGGACAACACTCTCGCGGTCCCGGAGTTCGGTGACATCAGCTGGTACGACGAGGGCGCCACCCCGGGCAACCCCGGGCCGGCGGGCATCCTCGGCCACGTCGATAGCCGCAGCGGGCCCGATGTGTTCTACCGGCTCCATGAACTGCGCCCCGGCGACACCGTCACCATAACCACCACCGGCGGCGAGCAACTGGTCTTCACCATCACCGGCATCGAGCAGCACGCGAAGGCACTGTTCCCCACCGAGGAGGTGTGG
Organism: Lolliginicoccus lacisalsi; assembly: GCF_014841105.1. Classification (GTDB taxonomy): domain Bacteria; phylum Actinomycetota; class Actinomycetes; order Mycobacteriales; family Mycobacteriaceae; genus Lolliginicoccus; species Lolliginicoccus lacisalsi. The sequence goes on along the minus strand of NZ_JACYWE010000001.1, from coordinate 113,760 downwards.
CTGCCCACCCCCGAGCCCGAGCTGCGGCTGATCACGTGCGGCGGCGAGTTCGACCAGGGCGCGGACAGCTACCGCGACAACATCATCGCCTTCGCCGAGCTGACCACCTAGGAGTACGCCATGCGCACCACGATCCTCGCTCCAGCCGTCGCCGCGGCCTTGCTCCTCACCGGTTGCACCGCCGCCGATGACACGACCACCGCCCAGGCCACCGGGGTGACCACGAGCGCGGCAGGGGAGACCACCGCGCCCACGCCGCCCCCGGCCACCCAGGCGCCTAGCACCCAGGCGCCTGCTCCGCAGGAGCCGTCCGCGTCGGCCGACGCGGTGGAGGAAACCATCGACATCATTGACTTCCGGTTCGCGCCGGGCACCATCACCGTGCCCGCCGGATCCACCGTCACCTGGGTGCAGAAGGATGACTCCCTGCACACCGTGGACTTCACCGACGGCACCGAGTCCGGTGACCTCACCGAGGGCGAGTCCTACAGCCGCACCTTCACCGAGCCTGGCACCTATGACTACGTGTGCTTCTACCACCCGCGGATGACCGCCACCGTCATCGTCGAGTAGCGGGACGGGCCTATCGCCCAAGCCAACCAAAGCGCCCAAACGCGATAGAAGCTGAGCGAAATACCAGCTCCGCTTCTATCGCGTTTGACAACTTCTATCGCGTTCGCCGGCGATCGAGCGCAGCGGGCCGGGTTGCCGAGGGGTTCTCCCGGCCCGCAGCGCTCTGCGCTAAGCCTTCGACAGGTGCCGGTAGAGGGTCGTGCGCGAGACGTCGACGACGGCAGCGATCTCGGCGAGGGTGGCACCGGACTCGCGCATGCGCTTGGCCTGCCGCAGCTTCGCCGGGGTGAGCTTGGGGGGACGGCCTCCAGTGCGGCCGCGGGACCGGGCCGCGGCGAGCCCGGCGTTGGTGCGCTCGCGGATGAGGTTGCGCTCGAACTCGGCGAGCGCACCGAAGATGTGGAAGATCAGCTTGCCGCCGGGGGTGGTCGTGTCGATCGATTCGGTGAGGGACTTGAAGCCGACACCCCGGGCGTTGAGGTCCTCGACGGTCTGGATGAGGTGGGGCAGGGAGCGGCCGAGCCGGTCGAGCCGCCACACGACGAGCGTGTCGCCGGGGCGCAGGGCATCGAGGATCGCGGCGAGCTGCGGCCGGGTGGTGCTCGCGCCGCTGCCGGTCTCGGTCCAGATGCGGTAGCAGCCAATGGCATTGAGCGCGTCCTGCTGCAGGCTTGTGGTCTGGTCGGTGGTGCTCACGCGCGCGTAGCCGAGGAGTTCGCCCATGATCGGCAAGTGTTGCACAACTAGTGCGTCGGCCTCGCGCGCGCGTCCGCTGAGCAAGGGCGCCGTGTAGCCCTACCGGTCGCGCACCCGGGAATCACACCACTTGATGACGGTGCGAGCGTAATCGGCGGGGACCTCGAACGGCGGCGCGTGACCCACGCCGTTGAGGACCATCACGCTCCAGTCGGGCCGCTGCGCCGTCCAGTCATCGATCGACGCGCGGGGAGCGAGACGATCCTCATCGCCGACGACCAGGAGAGTCGGCGCAGTGACGCGGTGCATCGCTTCGAGCGCGGAGCGCCGCCGGACGAGAATCAGCGACATCAGCGAGGCGTATACCGTGACCATGCTTGCCATGCGCTTCGGCTCGACCGCCGCCATCTCCTCCCGCATGAGACCGAGGATCTCCGGCGACATTCGTGTCATGCCACCGCCCGCATTCCATTTCGTGTCCGCGATCGACGCGGGATCGGCCAGGTGCCGCTGCGAGGCTGCGAGCATGCGCCGCCCCGACAGGCGGAGCAGCACACGGGCGACCGGCGCGATGACGGCCAATCCCGCCCTGCCGAGGGTTTTGCACATGCGCGCCTCGCGGTGGCTCAGCGGGGGAGGAAGCGCCGGCGCCACCAGGACGAGCGCGTCAACCCGTTCGGGCGACTGGTCGGCGAACAGCAACGAGATCATCCCGCCCGCCGCCCAGCCGTGCACCACGACCCGATCGAGCTCGAGCGCGTCGGTGAAATCGCGCAGGAACGCCGCGTTGGTCTCGATGCCTACCGCGCGCCGGTTCGGCAGCGCAGTGTGGCCGACCAGCGTGCCGGGCAGGTCTATCGCGATCGCGTGCGCGCGGGGCCGCAGTTCCGCGAGCACATCGAGCCACTGCGAGGCGCTGCCTGCTGCGCCGGGAACGAGCAGGTGGACCGGCGCAGCTGGCGTCGTCGTTCGATCGGTTACCAGGTAGTGCACCTTCGTGCCGTGGACACTGACTGTCTCGCTGCGAATTCCGGACCAGCGTCCGACGCGCTCACCCCAGTCGGTGTACCGCATCGTCCCAGGCTACGCCGTGGGCTAGGCGATCAGCTAGGGACGGGAGTGCCACGGCTAGCTGCCCGCGTGCTTGGGCCGAGCAGGGCGTGCACGGTCGCGGCGCGCGGGGCTCGGGTTGCGATTCATGCCGCATCGCGCGCGAACCCTTGACCTAAGCTATGAACTAGTGTTCACTTCTTTCATGGCATACCGCCAGACACCAGCGGTCAAGGCACGGCTCGACGAGACCAAGCGCGCCATCGTCACCGCCGCGACCGAGCTCATCCATGACCACGGCTACGCGGGATGCTCGATGGCGCGGGTCGCCGAGCGGGCCGGGGTAGCCACCGGCACGACGTACCGGTTCTTCCCCAGCAAGGGGGAGCTGTTCGCCGAGGTGTTCCGCAAGGCGGTCGCCCGGGAGGTTGCCGCGGTTACGGAGGCCGGCAATCGCGCTTTCGCGCAGCAATCGCCGCATGAGGCAGCGATCGCCGCTGTGCGCACGTTCTGCCACCGGGCGCTCAAATCGCCCAGGCTCGCCTACGCGCTGCTCGCGGAACCTGTCGATCCGCTGGTCGACGCGGAGCGCCTCGTGTTCCGCGCGGCCTTCACTGACTTGTTCGCGACAGTCGTCGAGGCGGGAATCGCGCGCGGCGAGTTCCCCCGGCAAGACCCTAAGATCTCCGGCGCCGCCATCGTCGGAGCGATCAACGACGTACTGCTCGCGCCACTGGTGCAGCATGCCGATCCCGCAGCAACGATCGCCGAGCTGGAGGCATTCGTCTCCCGTGCTCTCGGTGCCACCATCAACCCAGGCGCGACCAACCCAGGCGAGGTAGCCGACCATGCCCACCCATGAAGTCCTCAACCAAGCAGTGCAGACCACTGGCTACAATCCGGCCAGCTATCCACCGATCGCCGAAGCCCTCGAACGGGCTGGCGCGCTAGGCCGATGGGCGGAGGTGGAGCACGCGGGCGCCCTCGCGAGCACCGAGCACGCGCTCGACCTCGGTGACCTCGCTGAAGCGCACCCCCCGGTGCTCAAGACCCACGACCGATACGGCTTCCGCATTGATGAGGTCGCCTACGATCCCGCCTACCACGAGCTGATGACGCACGCGACGAGCCTCGGACTGCACGGCGCACCGTGGGTGGACACAGCCCCCAGCCCGCACCTCGTCCGCGCGGCGAAGATGATCACGTGGGGCCAGGCAGACGCCGGCCACCAGTGCCCCATCTCGATGACCTACGCCGTAGTGCCAGCCTTGCGGCACAACCCGGAGCTCTCCGCGCGGTACGAGCACCTGCTCGCGGCTCGTTCCTATGACCCCGTCCTCGCGCCCCCGGACACCAAGAAATCGTTGCTCGCGGGCATGTCCATGACGGAGAAGCAGGGCGGATCCGACGTGCGGGCCAACACCACCCGCGCTGTCCTCCAGCCCGACGGCAGCTACCGCATCACCGGCCACAAATGGTTCACCTCCGCGCCGATGTCGGACTTCTTCCTCACCCTCGCGCAAACGGACGCTGGGGTGACGTGCTTCTTCGTGCCACGGGTGCTTCCGGACGGAACACGCAACGCGATCGCGCTCCAGCGGCTCAAGGACAAGCTCGGCAACCACTCCAACGCTTCCAGCGAGATCGAGTACGACAACGCGACCGGCTGGCGCGTCGGCGAGGAGGGACGCGGCGTTCCCACGATCATCGAGATGGTCAACATGACTCGCCTCGACTGCACCCTCGGCACGAGCGTCCTCATGCGCGTTGGCGTGCAGCAGGCGACGTTCCACGCCGCGCACCGGCAAGCATTCGGCGCCTTCCTCATCGACCAGCCCGCCATGCGCAACGTGCTCGCGGACCTCGCTATCGAGGCCGAGGCGGCAACCACCGTCGGGCTGTGGCTGGCCGACCTGACGGACCAGGCAACCGCCGGCGATGAGCGCGCGATCGCACTGCGCCGTATCAGCCTGGCCGTAGCGAAGTACTACGTGTGCAAGCGCGGCCCGGTGCACGCCGGAGAGGCGCTGGAATGCCTTGGCGGCAATGGGTACGTCGAGGAGTCGCGGATGCCGCGGATCTACCGCGAGGCCCCGTTGCTGTCGGTATGGGAGGGCTCCGGCAACGTCGCCGCGCTGGACACGCTGCGCGCGATGGCGAAGCAGCCCGAGACGCTGGAGGTGTTCTTCGACGAGGTGCGAGCCGCGGCCGGGGCGGACAAGCGCCTGGACCAGGCAATCTCGGGGCTCCAGGCCCAGTTCACGGACTTCGACACCATGCAGTACCGCGCCCGCGGCATCGTCGGCGCGATGGCGAAGGTGCTCCAGGGGTCGCTGCTCGTCCGCTACGGGCACTCCGCGGTGGCCGACGCTTTCACCGCGAGCCGGTTGGGCGAGAACTGGGGCGACGTGTTCGGCATCCTGCCCACCGGCATCGATACCGGCACCATCATCGATCGCGCGAACCCGAAAGTGGGCTCATGACTGTCACCGTCGAGCGGCGCGGGCCGATCACCGTCATCACCCTCGATCGCCCGGACGTCCGCAACGCCGTCGACCACCACCATGCGCGCGCACTGACCGAGGCGTTCCAGGAATTCGATAGCGACGAGAGCGCTTCTGTCGCAGTGTTCCACGGCGCGGGCGGCAACTTCTGCGCGGGAGCGGACCTCAAGGCCGTCGCGAAGGACGACATCGATATCGCGGAGCCTGGAGACGAGGGACCAGCCGGAATGGGCCCGACCCGCCTGCTGCTCAGCAAGCCCGTGATCGCTGCCGTCGACGGTTTCGCGGTGGCAGGGGGACTGGAGCTCGCCATCTGGGCCGATCTCCGGGTGGCCGATCCGGGAGCGACGTTCGGCGTGTTCTGCCGCCGCTGGGGCGTGCCCCTCATCGATGGCGGAACCATACGGTTGCCGCGGCTGATCGGGCATTCGCACGCCCTCGACATGATCCTCACGGGTCGCCCGGTCGGTGCGGAGGAAGCCCAGCGAATGGGGCTCGCGAACCGGGTCAGCGCACCGGGCAGGGCCCTGGACGAGGCCATCGAGCTCGCCGAGCAGCTCGCCCGGTTCCCGCAAGAGTGCATGAGGCAGGACCGCCTATCGAGCTACGAGCAGGAGAGCCTGCCGCTCGATGAGGCGATCGCCAACGAATGGAAGCGCGGCATGGTCTCACTGGTCGACGCCTTCTCCGGTGCCGGCAGGTTCGCCGCCGGCCTCGGGCGCCACGGCAGCTTCGCCGATTCCAGAACGACCGAGAAGTAGAGGGGACACTCGTGGACCACAACGAGCATTCGGGCACGAGGGCAGCCGCATGGCAGGAGAACTGGGCCGAGACGCCTGGATCGCCCTGGGCGGGGCGCCCCGATCCGGACGAGGAGCGCACCTATCGCACGCTCACCTATGAGCGCGATGGGCGTATCGCCCGCATCACGTTCAACCGCCCCGAGCGTGGCAACGCCATTACCTCCGATACCCCGGTCGAGCTGGCCGACGCGGTCGAGCGAGCCGACCTGGACCCGCGCGTGCACGTGCTCCTGCTTTCCGGGCGCGGCAAAGGGTTCTGCGGCGGATACGACCTGGAGATGTTCGCAGAGAGCGGCTTCGATACAGCAGACGGACCTGATGGCGCGGCCGGGACCGTCGTCGATCCCGCAGTCCAGGCAAGCAACCACAATCCCTGGGGCACCTGGGATCCCATGGCCGACTACGCGATGATGAGCCGCTTCAACCGGGGATTCTCCTCGCTGCTGCACGCGAACAAGCCGACCGTCGCCAAGCTGCACGGGTTCGCGGTCGCCGGTGGCACGGACATCGCGCTGTACTGCGACCAGATCATCTGCGCCGACGACACCAAGATCGGCTACCCGCCCACGCGCGTCTGGGGGATTCCCGCGGCGGGGATGTGGGCCCACCGGATCGGTGACCAGCGCGCCAAGCGGATGCTGTTCACCGGCGACTGCATCGATGGAAAGCGAGCGCAGGAGTGGGGGCTTGCCGTCGAGTCCTGGCCCGCGGACGAGCTCGATGCGCGGACCGAGGAACTCGTCGGCCGTATCGCCATGATGCCGGTGAACCAGTTGATGATGGCCAAACTGGCACTGAACTCGGCGCTGCTCGCGCAGGGAGTCGCCAACTCCGGGATGATCAGTACGGTATTCGACGGCGTCTCCCGCCATACCCGCGAGGGCTATGCCTTCCAGCTGCGCTCGGCCACCGTCGGGTTTCGCGAGGCGGTGCGCGAGCGCGATGAACCCTTCGGCGACTACAAGCGAGCCCGCCCCGGCGCGGATGAAGGCAGGAACCCGTGACGGCGGGCAGGCGCGTCCTGGTGACCGGTGGCGCCTCGGGCCTCGGCAAAGAGGTCGCGGCGGCCTTCCTGCGGACGGGGGCACGCGTGCTCATCACCGACATCGACAGCGCGGCGGGCGAATCCACGTGCGCGGAGCTCGCTGGTGCCGGAGGTGTGGTCGAGTTCCGCGCGCTCGATGTGACCGACGAATCCGCCTGGGCTGATGCCGTGGAATGGTGCACCGCGGAATGGGGCGGGCTTGACATCCTGGTGAACAACGCCGGGGTGGCGGCGGCGGGCCGGTTCGAACGGATCCCGGCCAGCGACTGGGACTGGATCCTGCGGATCAACCTGATGGGTGTTGTCGCCGGATGCCGCGCGGTGACACCACTGTTCAAGCAGGCCGGTCGTGGCCACATCGTCAACATCGCCTCGATGGCCGGTGTGCTCAATGTGCCCGGGATGGCCTCGTACAACGTGTCGAAGGCTGGGGTCATCTCGCTGTCGGACACGCTCCGGCACGAGCTCGCGCCCTACGGGATCAGGACAACGGTCGTGTGCCCGTCGTTCTTCGCCACCAATCTCGGCGACCGCATGCGCAGTCCTGATCCCGCAATGGTGGGGCTGATGGGCAAGCTCATGAAGTCATCGAAGGTCACCGCGGCAGATGTCGCGCGACAGATCGTGCACGCGGTCGATCGCGGCACGTACCGCGTCATCACCCATCCCGATGCCAGGCGGGCCGTGCTCGTGCAGCGCTTCGCGCCAGCACTCGCTGCCCGCCAGCTTGTGGCGTACTGGGCGAAGCTGCGCCCTCGGCTCGAAGGCGGCGACTAGCGGGGGCTCGAGTGCGCCAGACGCGATAGAAACTGCTAAACGCGATAGAAGCGGACCTAAGTTCTGGGCGGCTTCTATCGCGTTTGCACCGAGGGGCGGTTGTGTCAGTTGCCGAACTTCTCGAGGAGCGCGGCGACGGATTCCTTGCCGAGCTGGTTGGCCGCGAGCGGGCTGTCGCCGGTCAGCACATTGCGGTCGCGCGTGGTGGCCCCCGCCATGTCGTCGTTGACGACCTCGATGCCCTCAGCCTTCAGGGTGGCGCCCAGCTTCCACGGCATCTCTCCGGGCAGGTAGCCGATCTCGATGTTCGCCCCGAAGTCCAGGGAATCAGGGAACGCCACGATCTTGTAGCCGGCGAACGAGTTCTTCTCGCGATCGAGGCCGCCCACGAGGAACACGGCCGGCCCGTGGCACAGGGTGATGATGAGACGGTCCTTCTCCAGGAAGAAGTCCATGGCCTGCTGGATCTCCTTGCTGAACGGGATACCGTTCATGGCGCCGTGCCCACCGGGGACGAAGATCGCCGCGTAGTCGTCGAGGCCCTCGGCGAGAACGTCTCCGAGCCTCTTGGGGGCCTTGAACGACTCGCTCGTGGCCTCCCAGGCCGACTTGGTGGCCTCGTCCTCCTTCGGGAAGGCCCACCACTCGAACTTGCCGGGCGCGCCACCGACCGTGGCGACATCGATGCCGTAGCCAGCCTCGGCCATGTGGTGCAGGGGCAGCAGCGTCTCGACGGGATGGTTGCCGGTGGAGAAGAACGTTCCGTTCTCCATCAGCATGTACCGCTCCTCGGTGGCGATCACGAGGATCTTCCACCGGCCACCGGTGTATTTCTCCTCGGTGGAGAGGCCGTCGAAGTCGGTCCGCGGCGCGGTGTACTGGCTCAGCGAGTAGGGCGAGGGGAAGAAGGCATTGTGCTCCGCGGGATCGGCCGCGGGATTGCGATCTGCAGTGGTGTCAACCATGTTCGAGTTTCCTTTTCCTGGTGCTGGCGCGTCCCGAGGGCCGGTTGGCCTTCGAGGTGCTCAAGCGATGCCGGTGGATTCGCCCGGCGTGGCCGGGGCAATGCGGGTCCCGAGGCGATCGTTTGTAATCACAACCATATGCGCAACATACCGTAAGTGCATGGGGTGCACCAGGGCGTCGTACCATCAAGTAATGAACGAAGACACCACGGCGCGGGAGGCATGCGACCTCGGATGGTCCATCGCCATGCTCGGGCGCCGGTACGCGGCCATCGTCGATCCCGTCTTCGAGAACTTCCCCCGGGGAGCCCGCGGCTATCAGCTCCTGCACACCGTCGTCCACAAGCGCATCCCGACGCAGAACGCCCTGGCCGATTACCTCGGGATCGACCGGACCGTCATGCCGTACTTCGTCGATGACCTCCAGAGCGCGGGCTACGTGCAGCGCCAGGACGATCCCAGCGACCGCAGGGTCCGCACCGTGATCGCCACCCCGGAGGGGATCGCCCAGTACCAGATGCTCTCCCAGCAGGTCCTGCGCGCGGAGCAGGCGTTCTTCGACGGCTTCGCGGACGAGGACCGGGCCGTGTTCGTCCAATCCCTCTCGGACCTGGCCCGCCGGTCGCGGAGCTACACCCCGCCCGAGGGTCGCTAAGGCCTTCCCGCTTGGGCCCCGCCGCCTTTCGCCGCTCATTTCGCTTCTGCGGCCCCGGCGCCCCGCTCCCGCCTCGTTGCCCGGTGGACCCTCCGCTGGCGCCCCCTGCGCGGGGCTTGTTTCATATCCCGCGAGATCGCTGAGTTTCGCATCATTGGTTATGAAACGAGGTTTTGCACCATCGTTGCCCCTGGTCGTCAATGTGGCTCCAGGGGCTCGTTCGTTATGTGCCAAAAACGGACGTTTATGAAACATCCTTCCGCGCCCCGCATGATCGCCCCAGCTCAAGGTGTCCTCACGGCGATGTCCATGCGTTGCGCAACGAACGCACGAACGAACGTACGACGCGAACGAATGTTGTCGAGCAGGAACCCGCCCGGCAAGCCCGCCGCTACGCATCCTCGGCCGCGCCACGGCCCCGCACATCTGCCAGGCTCGAGCCATCGCCACGCGCATCCGCCGGGATCACGCTCAGCGAACCGTTCGTCTCCAGCACCACCGCCGCGACGCGGGACAGATCACCAAGGCCGGTCGAGCGCACTGCTTGCATGACCTCGGCCCGCGAGACCCGCTGTGCACGCAGCGCGGGCTCCACGATCGCCCCGTCCTCGAGAAGCAGCGTCGGGGCGGCGGTCAGCGCGTCCCGGGCACCAGGGATGCGGCTGCTGACAAAGGCGGCGATGAACTGGAGCGCAGCGAGCAGCACGAGCGCCGTGGCGCCCTCTGCCCACGAGACGTCCCCGCTGAGAACGATGGTCGCGAGCGTGGAACCGAGGGCGACTGTGACGACGAAGTCGAAAGCATTGAGCTTGGCCAGCGTGCGCTTGCCCGAGATGCGCAGCACGAGAATGAGATCGACATAGGCCGCGGTGCCGACGACGATGATCCGGATGATTTCCTCAAGAGTGTCAAACCACATGATCGTCGCCTACCCGCGGACAAGGCAGGCAAACCGGACGGACGCGTAGCGCGCAGGGGGATGGTGCAAGGGGGTTTGGCTGCCTCGGGTCCGGGTATGCACCATCCGCCCCGATGACGGGACATGACCGACGAAACGCCCCCGACAACGAAGGAGCTCCCCATGGGCACCCCATCGATCATGCTGGCCACCCATCCCGGCGCCGCCCGCATCGCCGGTGACCGCGACGCGCTCGTCTCCTGCATCGAGGCCTGCATGGAGTGCGCGCAGGCCTGCACCGCGTGCGCCGATGCCTGTCTCGCCGAGGATGCGGTATCCGACCTCGTGACCTGCATCGCCACCAACCTCGATTGCGCGACGCTGTGCCGCGCCACCAGTCAGATCCTGTCCCGGCAGGAGGGCACGAGCGCGCAGGTCGTCAAGGCCACGATCCATGCATGCCTGGCCGCGTGCACCGAGTGCGCGGAGCACTGCGAGGAGCACGGCGAAGCGATGGAGCACTGCCGCGCGTGCGCGAAGGTCTGCCGCCGCTGCGAGGAGACGTGCCGCGAGCTCCTCGCCGCGATCGGGTGACCCCCAGCGGCCCCTCGGTGATCAGTCTCCGCGCCGCCGTGACGGCGATCGCGGCTGGGGTACCCTGTGCCGGTGGCCGGAACGAATACCGACAACGCTGCTGCTCCCACCCAGGTCGGTGAGGCGCCACCCACCGGTGGGCGCGTCCGCAAGTACGCCACCGCGGCCGAGCGAGCCCGCGCCTGGCGCGCCCGCCAGGCCGAGAAGCAGCTCGCCGGAGACGCGCCTGCCGAACCCGAGACGCCCGAGCAAGCAGTCGAGTCGCTAGCGGCCACCATTCCCGCCCTGCGCGCCGCCACCGGCCAGCATCTTCGCGAGCTCACTGCCGTGGCCGAGCGCATTGACAAGGCGCTCGCCCGCATCGCGGATCCCGCCGCGGTCGACGAGCAGCTCGAGACCATCCGCGCCGAGTGCGCGGAGCAGGTCGCCCGCGCCCAGCAGGAGACCGCCACGACCAAGGCCGCGCTCGCACGGGCGCGCGCCGCCGAGGAGACCGCCCGCAAGGAGCGCGACGAGGCGGTCGAGTCCGCCGCCCAGGCATGGGAGCGCGGCGAGCAGCTCGAGCAGCAGCTCCACGAGGAACAAGGCGCCACCCGTTCCGCCCGTGCCCAGCTCGAGGAAGCGCGCCAGGAGTTCCACCAGCACATCGACACCGTCGGGCAGGAGCACGCGCGCGCCCGCCAGGAATGGGATCAGCAGCAGCGCGACCGCGATGCCCAGCATGCCGCGGCCATCGGGCGGCTCGAGCAAGCGCTCGAATCGGCCCGCGATGCGACAGGCCGTGCCGAGGCAGCCCGCACGGAGGCGGTCGACGAATCCCGGGGCCTGCGCGCGCAGCTCACCGAGCGCGCCCGCGAGCTGCGCGCCGAGCAGGCTGCCCGGCTCGCCGACGCCCGCGACCACAGCCAGAACCTCGAGAAGGCGCGCCGCGATGCGCTCGAAGAAGCAACGGCCAGCCACCGCGAGGCCATGGACAACCAGCGCCAGCAGCTCGCCGACGCCCGCGAGCGCATCAGCGACCTGCGCGCCGACATCACCGCGCTACGCACGGAGCGCGACGAGCGCGACGCGCTCCGGCAGGCCATGAAGGATGCAGAGACCGCGAAACACGAGTGACGGCGTGCTGGCGCGTCAGCGGGTGCCTTGGTCGTTGCTCGCTACAGCGAACGCAGATTCTAAACAGCGCGAGCGGTTACGCCCACGGCAGTGAAAAGAATTACTGATGTTTTCGGCCACTTGCCCACAGTTCTTGCCCGAGCGAGTCCGGCATATTCCAGGTGTTCGCAGATATCGTGTAGCCCCGCCCCGGGAGTCGAACGTGATCCCGCAAGACGCTATAGGATTGCCGCCGGGAAACAATCGAATCGCTGCGGTGATCGTGCAGTCATACCAACTCGAGGACCTTGCAAACTGCGTAGTTCAGCAATAGATTGCGAGAGAGAGCAGTGTGCTCGACCCGTGGCAAGTCTTCGCTGCGCCGTCGAATTGTCCGTGTGTGTGGCGAACCGGCCCGGCGAGATACAGTATGTCGCGCTTATGGTGGGTATTCTTTGCTTGACCGTTCACCTGCACGAGCGAACAGCGCCCAATTGCGGTGGTTCGTTGCCGCTTCGGCAGAACGCTACCTTGGTCGTCAACTCCGATCACCCATGCAGACCGTGCAGATTTATGCGTGCACAAAATCTCATGCCAGCACCCCTAAATAGGGGGCCTTTAAGGAGTTTTGCCGAACCGCTGCCAATTCAAGGTGAGTGCGAACCGATGCAGCTACAGTCTGGGCAAGGAGGACGGGCACCGCGTTGCCAAGCTGTCGCATCGCCTCACCCCATGAGCCGTGCAGCTCGTACCCGTCTGGGAAGGTTTGAATGCGAGCCGACTCTCGGACAGTGAAATACCTGACCGAACCGTCGGACCGACGGAGCATGTTTTCGCCTCCAGGCACACCATGCGCGCCTGCCTTGAGTGCCTTTGCAGGCTGGTCCCACGGCGACCCAGTATGGCCAGGGTAACTGCGGGCTCCGGGATTCAGTACGTGATTTAGGTGCCGCTTGCTACTAATTCGTGTTGGTGCGGGCAGGCCCGCCAGCGCCTCGCGGACAGTCCTCCATGGTTTGCCAGAGATCGCCACCTCCCCGATTCGGATCCGCTCTGCGCGTGCGATCTGCCGCGCCGTGGCAGTTGGGCGGTCTGCCTTCGGAACACCAGTGCGTTCCCAGTAGCTTCCCGTAATCCATTGGTCGCGCAGCAGGGCGTCAGCGGAATGAGTCGAGGCCGGAAAGCTCCACTCAGCCTCGACGTCGCGCCGGAACCCGACTAGGAAAACCCTCCAGCGCTGTTGTGGGACACCGTAATCCGCTGCATTCACAAGGGTGGGGATGACGCTGTACTCGAGCGAATCGTGCTTTCCGGATGTAGCCTCTACCTGGAGGCGAGCGTAGTGGTCCGGCCACGATTCGCCGTCGTGTGCCGCCATCTCGGGAAGCCGAAGGCGTGCCTGGACATATGAGTAGTAGTTCGCGAATGCAGGACGCGTAAGTCCACGTACGTTCTCGACGATGAACGCTAGTGGTCTCAACTGGCGAATGACCTCGGCGGTGACAGGAAACATGTCTCTCCTGTCTTCGGCTGCACGGGCCTTGCCTCCCGCCGAGAACGGCTGGCATGGCGGCCCACCTGCGACGAGATCGATATCTCGGATGCCGCTCCAATCGACGTCGCGGACATCTCCCTCCCGGACGTCCCAACCGGACACAAGGGGGTACCCCGCGTCACGGTTCTGGCGGACCGTGTCACAAGCCCACTTGTCCCACTCACATACGATGACCGGCCGGAAGCCGGCAAGCCCACATCCGAGAGCCAAGCCGCCAGCTCCTGCGAAGAGCTCTACTGAACGCATGCCACCAACCATATAGGGACGCCAAGTCCGCCGTGAATCCTGGGCCCCCGCACTAGCTCCGCCGGGCTTAGGACTCGAACCGAACATGGAAGAGTATGGTGGGTGTGGACCGGTGTCCAGTGCTATTGTAGCTGCCTGAGCCAGGCAGTGCATCGAGGGCTCCTTCAAGATACGAACGCCAGTAGACGACCTACCCAAATCGAACAATCGCCAAAGTCTGCGACCAAACCAAGAGCAGCAACGGGTGGCTGCAGTCGATACGTAGGTCGGAGAGCAGGCCAACCGAGAGCATTCGAAATCGACCAACGCAGCCCCATCGAGCTCTAGTAGACTTGACTACGGACGCACTGGTGACCACAAGCCGGTCCCCACCGTGAGCCACTCTGGGAAATGATCTTGCGAGGTATCGACGTACATTGAATAGCACCAGACCAGTACCAGCGCCTGTAGGTTTGTGCGTGCGGAAACGTTCACGCCGCGTCTAGTAGGCCGGTAGGCAAGGAGTACCGCTTGCAAATCACCCCGTCCCCGCGCATTCTGTCGATGCTCGGTGAGATAGAAATTGCTGACTGGCAATGTCTAGCGGAACTCATCGACAACAGTATCGACGAGATCCAAAAACGCAATGATAAGCAGGTGCTGAACTGTAATGAAGTCGATACGCTTTCACAGATCGAAGTCCTCTTACCCTCTCCTAAGACTGAACTTTCCAACGCCGAAATTGAGGTGCGGGATCGTGGCCGCGGTATGAGCGAGGACCAACTTCGCAAATCCGTGCGTGCTGGTTGGACTGGTAACGACCCATTTGAACATCTCGGACTTTTCGGAATGGGATTCAATGTCGCGACTGCGCGACTGGGACGAGTTACTGAAGTGATTACGACCACGGCGGGCGAATTGAAGTGGCGTGGTGTTCGGATCGACCTAGATAAAATTGGTGAAGACTTCAGTGTCCCAGAGTTCACGCTCCCGAAATCTGATCCGGGGGCTCACGGAACTCGAGTCCGCATTACTCGCCTCGACCCGTCCAGGTATCAGTTTATGACAGGTCGTGCCGAGGTAATCCGGACGCGGCTAGGTGAAGTCTATTCGTGGCTCCTGGAGTCTACCCCAGTGAATTTGCGTGTAAACGGAAAAGTTGTTCGGCCGCGCGCGCACTGTGTGTGGGACAGGTCTCGATACGTCAACTACGGAAAAGGTCGAAATCACGAGCAAATCCCAGCGATAATCAAGGTTGAAAAGCAGCTAAGTGACGCCCAGGCTTGCACAATGTGCGGTCACTGGCAAAGCCTAGGACAATATAAATGTGAGCGTTGCAACAGTACCTCCCTAAAGCTGCGTGCGCGCCGGATACACGGATGGGTCGGAATACAGCGATACCTGGACTCCAACAATTATGGAATAGATTTCATTCGCAATGGGCGAAAAATCCTCGTGCACGACAAATCAGTTTTTGAGTGGAAGGACCCTAACGATTCTATTGTTGGACAGCATGAGTACCCAATTGAGATTCCAGCTACCAAAGGTAGAATTGTTGGCGAAATCCATCTTGATCACGTTCCGGTTGACTATAAGAAGGATCGCTTTGAGACATCATCGCGGGACTGGATTTACGCAATTAACTACCTGCGCGGCGAGGGGCCGCTGCGCCCGCAAGCAGCTAAGAGGGCCGGATACGACCAGAATGATTCGCCCATTGGTCGCCTTTTTCGTGGGTACCAGCGCAACGATCCAGGGCGAAAGTGCCTGATCCCGGGTGACGGCAAGAATGCCACTCATTGGCAAGCCGCTGAATGGGGTCAGATGTTCCACCGCGGAGATGCTCGCTATCAGACCGATGAGAAGTGGTGGATGGCGGTGCTTCACCACGAGGCAGAAGTCGCGCGCAAGAACGCGCCCGCTCCCGAATCGAGCGGTTCTAGCGATGAAGATGCAATACTTCGCGCCTTAGGTGATCCGACGTCTACTATATCGGACGGTACGACGGGAATCGTGCATGGCGTCGATTCCGACGCTGAGACCATCGGCGACGGCTTAGCAGCTAGGCCAATCAGCCTTTCAGAACAGGTCGAAGCGCTCCATAAGGGCGCCAAAGCTGAAACAAATTTGAGCCGTGAGTACCGGATAAACGCGATCAGCGACTACCTAAACGTAACCGCATGGGTCGTCGGGGAACCAATAAAGATGAAAGAGAATGCTAGATCATCGCCGGTTTACCTGTACCCGACAGGCGGCGGGGACGCTGAGTTGTTCATTGACGTGACACATGAGTTATTTCGAACTCAGGGGGCCGAGGCGCTAGATGTCGCAGTCGCTGAAGTCGCCTATTTTCTTGGGGTCCGTCGGAGTGTCATCGGCAATGGCTATAGCATCTCGCAGCTAGTTGCCGAACTGCGCCGGGACACATTTAAAGACGCGAACTTGGACTTCACTACAGTCCAGGAGTCCACCCGTAGTGTCATTGACCAAATCCGCATGCTCGTCGCAGTGCACGTTGATGCGGACCCCCAGCGCGCGTGGATGCTACTCAGTACTCAGGATATCTCGCGACTGGAAACAAAATACGCATCCCGGGGCCAAGTATTGTGCTCGACCAACTCGGACTTTGTTTCCGATGTACCAGCTCTCTACCTAGTGCGATTGCTCGAAGAATGGCCGGAGGTCTTCACCGATGGCGCCGTATTTGAGGATCGCTATACGCACCTTGCGTCGGACGAAGCCAAGCAGGTAGTCAAGGCTCAGCTCATGAGCCTGCTTCTTGATTGCGCCTCGGTAGCCTCCGAAGAGAAGGGCATCGCTTCACTCAACATTCTCAAGCGGGCTCGGTTGTCGCTAGAAATGCTAGAGCAGAAAATTGTTCAGGCATGAGCGCCCCAGCGTGGCTAAGCGATTCTGCGCTTAGGAGCGGCGGCCCAGTCGGCTTGGTCAAAGCGATCGAACGGGTCCTCTGGCACCTGAGATTCAGTGATGTGCGCGCCATTGACGGCGCGGGAGACAGGGGTGCGGATATACTCGCGGTTCGCAACAATGAGGAATGGGTTATTCAATGCAAATGGTCGCTGAATGGAGCCATCGATGCTGCTGGCGTCAACGAAGTTAATGAGGCGTTCGCATATTATCGGGCAGAGCGGGCTGTATTGGTTACGAATACCGACCTAACTAGACCAGCGCGAGCACGGGCGGAAGAGTTGAAGCGTCTTGGCCTTAAGATCGATGTGTGGAATGGGGCGAGTCTTGAAGCTATTGGATCTGCCATGTTCGATAGAGTGCCCAACCGCCATGATGTTCGGGACTACCAGAAGACTGCTGTCGAGGCTATAGAGCGAGATCTGGGAAACAACCAAAAGGCTCTACTTGTCCTGGCCACCGGATTAGGAAAAACAGTAGTCGGCGGTTACGTCATCAGTAGTCTTCTAAACCGCAATCCTGGAGCAAGGATATTGATTCTTTCGCACCTTAAAGAGTTGTCTGCGCAACTCGAACGTGCGATGTGGTACCATCTTTCAAAGAAGGTACACACTAATTTGCTGACCGGCGAGGCTACTCCCGCAAACTTTGACGGTGTGTTAGCCGCGACTATCGAGTCGGCGCTGGGTGCAATCCATGAAGGCTACCTTCCGCATTTAATTATGATCGACGAGGCCCACCACGTCGGGGAGAACAGTCGCTACCGAGAGCTGCTCGATCTAGTTCCTGGCGTGCCGTACTTTGGAGTGACGGCTACACCCTGGAGAGGCGACGAGTTCGATCTATCTTCAGTGTTTGGCGAGGCGTCCTACAAAATGGGAATAGCGGAAGGTATGGCGCGGGGCTGGCTATCCGAAGTTGACTATCGCATGTATGTCGACGATATCGACTGGGAACTTGTCCGCTCAGAGTCAGAAAACGGATACTCGATAGGGGAGCTCAATAGCAGGCTATTTCTTCCTCAGCGTGACGCTAGGATCCTCGATGAACTTCGGAATGTGTGGATGAGTACGATCGAACCTCGAGCGATAGTATTCTGCCGCACGATTGCACACGCAGAAGAGTTCGCCCGTTTGCTGCGGCAGAACAACCCAGAATGGAACAACGCGTCTGCACTCCACTCAGGCGTTTCCTCCCTACGGCGCAACATCCTGTTGAACCAATTTAAGCTGGGTCGGGCGCCAATTCTGACCTGCGTTGATGTGCTAAACGAAGGTGTTGACGTTCCCGACGTGAACATCATTGCGTTCCTTCGCGTTACCCACTCCCGCCGCATCTTTGTCCAGCAGCTTGGCCGTGGGCTCCGACTCGCCCCGAATAAGCACCGGCTAAAGGTTCTTGATTTCGTCACCGACGTACGACGAGTGGCTGCCACGCTGAAGCTTCGTCGCGAGATTGATGGTGAGACTGAACGTCTCAACCTGAATCCTGCAGTAGCTAGTGAAATCACGTTCTCCGATAGGACAATCGGCACACTTCTCGACCATTGGCTGAAGGACGCTGCTGACGTAGAGTATTCTGGAGAAGACGTCAGGCTGCAGTTCCCGCCTGAGTTGCGTTGCGAACGGAAGGATAGTTCCGATGGCCATTGGGAGGATGCCAGCAAGAGTTCGCGAGGACGTGTCACGTACGATCCTTCGTCGTGCAGTCGAAGTGGGCTGGGAGGACTTAACCTTCGCGGAGCGCTCTGCTACCTATAGCAAATGGGTAGTCGACCCTGAGGTCGGCGGCGTAATTGGGGAGTACCTGCCAAATGACCGAATCCGAGTCTGGATCAAAGACGGTCCGATTAAGGAGTACCAGAGGGCTAGGCGCGGGCTGGGGCCGTATGCAAAGTATGTGCCCAATGCCAGGGCCATGGAGGGTAAGATCACTGTTCTTCTGCTTGGTGATCAGTGGCAAGTGCGTGAAAGCACCATTGATGTCAAGCCTTCCAGGTTTATAGCCGTAGGCCAGGATGATATTGAAGTTTCAGTTATCTGGGGTGCTCCTTCCGACCTCAAGCACATAGTGTGGGCTGGACTGATTGCTCCATCCTACTGTGAAGTCCAGTTGGTCGTTGTCACCACGCCTTCCCAGCCGCTAACCAGTGATGTGAAGTCACTCATTCGCACGCTTGAGCTCAAGCTTGGCACAGAAATCAGGGTGATCGAGCAATGACCGACCCTGCGGACGTTTCCTTCCTTTTCGGCCCTGCGGGGCTAGAACGCTTGAAGGAGCAACTCCTGCTACTTGACCCCAGGGAGCAGGATGCCTTATTGCGTCATGGGTACGGGCAGGCTGTTGGTGCCCGCACCCTGGTAGAGCTCGGCCAGAAGTACCAAGTGTCCCGCGAACGGATTCGTCAGCTTGAGAGCAAGGCGAAGAGCTCGCTGCAACACTCGTTGGACACCATCGCCCCTGGATGGCGACGGCGCTTTGCTGATTCCCTTAGTGGGAGGACCGTCGTTCACTTTAGCCATGTTGCTCAAACAATCAGTGCCGATGAGGTGGGATTGTCGTATGCCCCTGTCATCCTTGAGGAGCTTAATTTGCATCCGGTGAAGCAGGTAAAGTGGTGGTACGCGGGCGACCCCCAAGCTGTGGAGGTAGCTATGAAGTCCCTTGCGCTTACTGGTCCGATATTGAAGGAGGAGTGGGACGAGGCATATGAGTCATCAGAGTTGCCATTTGCTTTCCGTGAACATGTGCTTTGGCGCAACTCTATAATTGAGTTCAGCCCGTTTTTTGTACGCAAAAACGCTCAGCGGCACGATCGAGTTGCGGCAGTGCTGATGAACGGTGCGTTGCCGTGGAATGAAATTTGCGTAAGGACGGGCCTTAGTGCAAATTCGGTTCGTGGAGCACTCGATCATTTCGATGACTTTATTTCTTTATCAAAGGGCTGGTGGGCGCTTGCCGGAAGCGTAGATCGACCAATCTACAGTAGTGCCCTACCTGCCATTCTCGACATTCTCGAGGAGCATGGTCCCCAGCATGCCGCTGAATTGGTCCGCAAGGTTGCAGCGGTTCATGATGTCACTTCCTGGCGCATCAATCAATGCTTAGACGACTACAGGATAGGTCGAATGCCCGATGGTCGGATCTGGCTCGTGGAGCATGGGGCTGTAAAGCCGAAGGAAATAGAACCAGCCCGACCTGATTACATGGTGGCGTCTGGCTGCAAAGTCGGCGTGCGCCAGAAGGTCACTTACGACCAAGCTCGGGGAAGTGGATTCCTTGTGAATAGGTGGCTAGCCTGGCGGCTCGGGCTCCGAGCAACTCCGCAGGCGATCACCTTTGACTCTGAGATCGGGGTGGAACTCAAGGTTACCCGTACCGGCGGTGGTACAGCCTTCAGCTCTATCCGTACCTGCCTAGACCATCACGGGCTTGTTGAGGGGTGCGATTTCGTGATTGTACTCGATCTTGATAGCCGTACTTGGGCGCTCAGGCATAGTTGTGCGCTGGGATGCTGCCCTGTGCGGCCCTAGTCTCTGAGTGTTTTCGCGGCAGAAGCAGGGCTACAATGCTATATTGGTTGTATAGGATGGGATGATGTTGCGCACAGGGGGCGAAATGGGCGGACCGACGGAGCTGGGTTTATGACTCTGGGTCGCCCAGTTTGGCTATTGGTCAGCCGACACAGCGATATGTTGCTCGGTCGATCTGACGATGCTGGCCGCGCTTCACCTTCCGCTGTGCAACGGCTTCGCCCAGAGACGAAATGCTTCCGGTTCGGAATTCGTCACTCGAGGTAATCGGCCTCACTCCAACGTCGAGCGGTTCGGGCCAGGATCTGAAAGTCGCCGCATATCCTGCGAAGTTGAACCGAGATGAGACCGTGCTCGAATTGCCTGTAGCGGAGGATCGTGCGCTTCAGTAGTTCGAACAGGGCAGCGATGTTCATACCCGGTCGCGGCCTCTCTACGGCTGAGCGGTCGTAGTGGCCGCAGAGTTCTGGGTGGGGAAACGATTCCTGGTGGTAAGCGGTCTCCAGATTCGCGCTTGATCTTCCTCCTCCTGTTCACGGGTGTGGCGGGCATGTTCGGGGCTTCTCGAATATTGCACTCATTCAAGAAGCACGCACTGCGTTGCCCCCATGGGGCTCAGTGCCGGGAGGCTGTGCTTCAGGAGAACCCGTGGTGGCTGGTAGCTGGTGATTCGGTGGCTCGCCGGGTCGCGGGGAGCACGGCGAGGAACCCGACCGCGGCGGCGATGCCGAAAGCCACGAGGGGCGATGTGCTACCCAGGATGACGCCGATCAAGGCCGCGCCGAACGCCTGCGCGGTGGCGAGAGCGATGAACAGCGCGGCGGTGCCTTGCGCGGCGTGACCGGGGACGACTCGCGATGCCCACACGATCAGCAGGCCGCAGACAGCGGTGTAGGTGGCGCCGAACACGGCGACCGAGGCATACGAGGCGAGCGGCGCCGCGGGTGCCGCTGCCAGGACGATGGCCGAGGCGGCCATGGCGGAAGCGGTGAGCATCCAGGCGGCTCGCAGGCTCATCGCGTGCGCGAGCCTTCCGGCGATGGCACCGAGCACGCCGAATGCTCCCAGCACCATCCACGCGATGATGGAGTACGTTTCGCCTTCCGTGCGGGAGTCGACCATGACGGTGCGCCCGAACGTCCAGATCGCGGCGCTCGACGCTCCCGCGAGCCCTGCGGCCACGAGCGCAAGGCGCAGCGGTGCCAGGATCGACGCCCGCTGCGGTGGGTCCGGAGGCTCGTCGGCGGCCCGGTCAGAGCGGAGCGTGGCGATGGTCGCCAGGCTGGCCAGGGCCGCGATGGCCAGCCAGCCCAGGCGCCATTGACTGGAGGTGAGGAGCAGGAGGATGCCCGCAGCGACGATTCCGGCGCCAGTGCCGGCATTGACGATCGTCCCGGCGCTGTCCCGGCGCTGCCGGGGGATGTTTCGCTCGACGAGCGCGACGAGGCCGGGGGTGGCGAACCCGGCGCCGGCGCCAGCGAGGATCGTGCTCGGGGCGAGGATGATCGCGCTGGGGGCACTCGCGATTCCCATCGAGCCCAGCGTGGCAGTCGTGCCCGCGCAGGCGACGACGAGCCGCGGGCGGGCGGCGATGCGGGCGGCCATCACGGCTGCGAGGCAGAAGGACAGGAAGCTCCCGGACTGGATGAGCCCGGAGACCGACGGGCCGATCTGGAAGGCATCGGTGAACCGGGGCAGGAAGAGCCCGAACCCGAAGCGCGCGAGCCCGTAGGTGGCGGCGATCAGGGCCATTCCGCTGATCACGAGAGCTCGCATCGCGCCCCCTTGGGAAATATCGGGTACCGGAACGCGCGTAACACCGTATCAAAACGATCGTTCTGTTTGAAGGGATCACTAGACTGGAACCGTGACCACGGCCCAGCGATCACCCGCCCGCTCGCGCCTCCTTGAGGCAGCCGACCGCGTGCTGTTCGATCGTGGGATCCGCGGGACTCCGGTCGACGAGCTTCTGCAAGAGGCCGGAGTCTCCGCAGCCACCTTGTATACCCATTTCGGGAGCAAGGACGCCCTGGTGGCCGAAGCGCTGCGGATGCGCCTCGCGGAATGGAGGACCGCCTGGGACCGCTGCATCATCGCGGCCACCGATGACCTCGAGCGGTTGCTCGCGGTGTTCGACGCGCTCGCCACGTACCGCAGCGAGCAGCACCACCCGGCGCGCTGGTGCGCCTGCCTCGCTGCCGCTGCCGAGCTGCCGGCGACGACCGACGCCATCGGCGAGGTCCTCGCGGCCGACACTGCGTTGCTGGCCGATCGCCTCGTGCACCTCTCCCGCCCGGTCGCCGGGCAGCGCGCCCACGACCTGGCCGATGAGGTGCTCATCGCCTACAGCGGGGCCCTCGCCGCCTTCCTCCGCGGTGCCCCCGCAGAGCCTATCGAGGCGGGCCGGCGTCTGGCCCGTTCCGCAGCCGGCGCCTATAGGAGCGACTGATCGCCGCGTCCCCTCGCTGAGGACGATCCGGCGGCGGATGGCCCTGTCGGCATGGGGTCGGAAGTCTCTATCCCGGGTCGCGGTTCCCGGCGAGGATCGAAAGATGAACGCAATCAGATCGACTGTCGTGGCTACTGCTCTTGCCGCTTCAACAGTCTTTGGAAGCGGCGCAGCGCTCGCGCAGCCCTCGGCACCGATGATGCAGGACACGGACAGCACTTGCGGCACGGTCATGCAGTTCATGCACGGAAACCCTGAGGTCATGCGCTTCCATCATGAGCTATTGCAGCAGCACCCCGACCTGATGAGGATGCACATGCAAGCGATGGGCATGATCTGTTCCCCGGACCAGATGAAGCAGATGCGCCAGATGATGATGCAGCACGGGTAGCGCAGCCGCGCCCGCTAGCCGATGAACCGGTAGCCCATGCCGGGCTCGGTGATGAGGATGCGAGGGCGGGCAGGGTTGTCCTCGAGCTTGCGGCGCAGCTGGGCGAGGTAGACACGCAGGTAGTGGCTCTCGTTCTCGTACTCGGGGCCCCAGATCGTGGTGAGGATGTGCTTCTGGGTCACCAGTTTTCCGGCGTTGCGGACGAGTAGCTCGAGAATGCCCCACTCAGTGGGTGTGAGACGGACGGTGGCTCCGTCGCGGGTCACCTGCTTGGCGGCGAGATCGATGGCGAGGGAGCCGACGGTGATCTCGTTGCTGCTCGTGGCGGGCGCGGCGGCACCGCGGCGGATCGCGGCGCGCAGGCGGGCCAGGAGCTCATCCATGCCGAAGGGCTTGGTGACGTAGTCGTCGGCGCCCGCGTCGAGCGCGATGACCTTGTCGATGGAGTCGACGCGCGCCGAGAGCACGATGATGGGCATCGTCGTCCAGCCGCGGAGGCCATGGATGACCTCGGTCCCGTCGAGATCGGGCAGGCCAAGATCGAGGATCACGACGTCGGGCTTGTGGGCGGCGGCGGCTCGCAGCGCTTCGGCTCCCGTGCTGGCGGTATGCACTGTGTAGCCGCGAGCGACGAGGTTGACGCGCAGCGCGCGCAGGATCTGCGGGTCGTCATCGACGGCGAGGACGTCGGTCATGGGCGCGGCTCCGGATCAGGGGCAGCGGGCAGCGTGACGGTGACGGTGAGGCCGCCGCCGGGGGTGTCGCTGGCCTCGATGGCCCCGTTCATGGCAGTGGTGAAACCCTTGGCCACGGACATCCCGAGCCCGATGCCGGTGGTGCGGTCGCGGTCGCCGCGCCGCTGGAATGGCTCGAACAGCTGCGCGCGCGCGGCGGGGGAGAGGCCGGGGCCATGGTCGATGATCGAGAGTGCTACGTGGCCGTCGGTGTGCCGAGCCTCGATGCGGATGGGGTCGCCGCCGTGGCGGAGCGCGTTGTCGGCAAGGTTGGCGATGACGCGCTCGAGCAGCCCAGCGTCGGCGAGCACATCGGGTAGGTCGTCGGGGAAGCCAAGGCCGACGGCACTGCCGCCGCGGACGCTGGCGAGGGCACGCACCGTCACGTCATCGACGCCGATGGATCGCAGGAGCGGCCGGACGGCGCCGGTGGCTAGCCGGGAGGAATCGAGCAGGTTGTCGACGAGATCGCGGAGCTGGCGCGTGGAGTCGTCGGCCACGCTGAGCATCTCGCGCCGGTCCTCGGGCGTGATGGCGAGCGCGTCGTCCTCGAGCGTCCCGATGGCCATGGTCAGGGCGGTCAGGGGAGTGCGCAGGTCGTGGCCGAGCGCGGAGAGCAGCGCGGTGCGCAGCGCGGCGGCGTCGGATTGACGCTTGGCCTCGGCCGCGGTGCTGGTCATGTGCTGGTGGCGCAGCGCGAGGACTGCCTGCACGCCGACGCTGGTGAGCATGGATCGCCGCGCCTCGTCGAGCGCGGTGCCGTCAAGGACGAGCGTGGTAGTGGCGTCGATGGGGATCTCCTGGTCGTGCGGCGAGGCGACGGGGGCAGGCTGTTCGCGCAGCTCCACCGAGCGCAGCCCGAAGTCCTCCCGGATGCGGGCGAGGAGCGTATCGGCCGGGTTGTCGTCGAGCAGGATGGTGCGGGCGTAGGAGGACATGAGCGCTGCCTCGGTGCGGGCGTGCGCGGCCTCGCGGGCGCGGACCGCGGAGCGATGCACGATGATGGCCACCGCGGCGGCGACGACCGCCATCACCGCGAGGGTGAAACGGTTGTGGGGGTCGGCGATGTAGGGGGTGTTGAACGGCTCGGTGTAAAAGACGTTGAGCAGCAACGCGCTGAGCGCGACGGCGGTCAGCGCGGGCCGCCACGCGCCGAGGAGCGCGACGGCAACCGTGCCGAGCAAGAACGTCATGGCAACGTCACCGAGCTCGAGGCGTGCCTTGAAGGGCACGAATCCAGCGGTGAGCAGCGCGGGCACGAGGATGGCCGCCACCCAGGCCGCGCGGCTGCGCGAGCGTGACAGCGCGGACCCGCGGGCGGCGCCGCGCGCCGGCGGCTTCGCCGGTGTGGTCGCCACGAGCTGAACATCGATCGGCCCGGCCTGCCGGGCAATGGTGGTGGCGATACCGCGGCGGCGCGCTCCGGGCCACCGGGCGCGCCCACTATGGCCGACGATGATGCGGGTGGCGCCTGCGCTGCGGGCGAGCTCCAGCACCGCACCGGGGACATCGCTGGCCACAACGGTATGGAACGTCGCGGCTGCCCGGGCGGCATGCTCGCGCAGCGACTCGACGATCCCGGGCGGCGTGCCGCGCTCACGCGGCTCGAGCACATGCACCACGAGCAGCTCGCCGCCGCACCGCTCCGACGCGCGCGTGGCGTGCCGCACCAATGCCTCGGCATCGCCGCTGCCGGAGACCGCGACGAGTATGCGCTCCACCAATCCTGTTGCCCCCTGGTCGGTCATGCTCACCCCACGATGGGACGTTCCGCGGGCAGCTCGTAGCGCCGGGGCCGCTCCTGCAGCGCGAGCGCGGACGCCACGACCACGGGTCCGATCCGGCCGATGAGCATGAGCGCGATGAGCACCACATGCCCGAGGGCAGGCAGGTCCGCGGTGATGCCCATGGACAAGCCCACAGTAGCGAACGCGGAGATCACCTCGAACATCACCGCCTCCGCGTGGTGTCCACTGATCGCGAGCAGCAGGATCGTCGAGCTGATGATCGCGGCCACGCTGAGCAGCACGATCGTCAGGGCCTGGCGCTGCACCGATTCGGGGATGCGACGATCGAGGGCGTGGACGGTGGGCTGGCCGCGCAGCTCCGCGAGGATGACGAAGCCGAGGATCGCGAACGTGGTCACCTTGATGCCGCCGGCGGTTCCCGCGCTGCCGCCACCAATGAACATCAGCACGTCGGTGACCAGGATCGTCGCCGAGTTCATCTGGCCCACATCGATCGTGTTGAAGCCCACCGTGCGAGGAGCGAGGCCCTGGAACACCCCGGCGAGGATCTTCTCGCCCGTGCCCAGCGGGCCGAGCGTGCTCGGGTTGGAGAACTCGAAGGCGAGCACCGCGGCGATGCCGACGATGGCGAGCACGCCCGTGGCGAGGACGGTGATCCGGGTGTGCAGCGACCAGCGCGGGGGAGGCCCGGCGGGCAGGCCTGCCTTGCTGCGCGCGCGGCGCTCGCGCCGCAGGTGCTTGCCGATCTCGAGCAGCACGGGGAAGCCGATGCCGCCGAGCACGAATGCGGCAATGATGGGCAGCAGTATCCACGGGTCGCCAGTGAACGCCATCATGCTGTCCGAGCGCAGGCCGAAACCGGCATTATTGAACGCCGACGCCGCGTGGAACAGCGCGAACCCGATCGCCGCGAGGACCGAATCAGTGTAGGTGGAGTAGTAGCGGACTCCGATGATGAGCGCCACGATCGCCTCGATGGCGAGGCTCACCACCACGACGCCCACCGCCACCCGTCGCACATCGGCGAGCCGCAGCTCCTTCGTCTCGGCCTGCACGATCAGTTGCATGCGCATGCCCATGCGGCGCGCGACGACGATGCCGAGCAAGGAGGCCAGCGTCATCACGCCCATGCCACCGATCTGGAACAGCAACCCGATGACGATCTGCCCGAACACCGACCAGTAAGTGCCGGTATCGACGACGACGAGGCCGGTGACGCACACCGCTGAGGTGGCGGTGAACAGCGCTGGCAGGGGCGCGGTCCAGTCGCCGGAAGCCGACGAGAACGGCAGCATGAGCAGGACCGTGCCGGTCAGCACGACCACGACGAACCCGCTGGCGACCACGCGCGCGGGATGCCGGACGAACAGCCCGATGAGTTGGCGGGCGCGCGAGGGCCCGCCCGCGCTACGCAGCATGAACGTGGAGTTGGAATGGCACCTATCCAGCGTGCGCAGCCGCGGTGGCGCGCGCACGCGCCTTGATGCGGTCCTGACGGCTCGGGCAGCAGTCTTGATGGTTCCTTGACGCGGTGTGACGCGCGTCTACTGGTTGTGCCAATCGGTGCAGTCGCCGTCCCCGCTGCAGTAGGGCGCGTTCGAGGTCCGCCCGCAGCGGCACAGCGTCGCGCGGGTCTCGGAACGAGGCCCGGACCCGTCGTCAATGGTGAACGATCCGCTGATCCACAGGGGCTGTCCAGGCCCTGTGGTGATCGTGACCCCGGCATCGCCCTGCTCGGCGGGACCGGTGGCGAGCTGGTAGTGCAGCGCGCCGGTGGGACAGCGGCGAACCACCTCGGCGGTGTTGGCGGGCTCGGCCGCGCGGGGCTGTATCCAGGGGCGGCGCGCGGTGTCGAAGACCTCCGGCAGGCCGCGCACGCATTCCGCGGCGTGCAGGCAGCGATGCCGGTCATAGGTGACGGTGATGCCGTCCCCCTCATATGCCTTGGTGCTGGCGTTCTCGTTCATCAGGTCTCCTTGGCCTGCAGGCCGAACTTGCCGTGGAGCTGCGCGGGCACAAGATCGGCATAGCTGGGGTGCTTCTGGATGTATCGCTGGGCGAACGGGCAGAACGGCAGCACCGCGAGCTCGCGCTCCCGTGCCTCATCGAGCACCTGCTCGAGCAGCTGGGAGGCAAGCCCCTGCCCCGCGTAGGCCTTGCCGATCTCGGTGTGGGTGAGGGAGATCCGTCCCTGGAGGATGCTGTACTCCACCGATCCGGCTACCTCGTTGCTGCCGCCGTCGATGAGCTCGTAGCGCTCGAGCATGTCGTTGTCGCGCAGGGTGAATGCCATGCGGGGCCTTCCGGGTGCGTGCCATCTTTCGATGGAGCGTGGTGCTTCCATAGTGCCGCAGCAGGGCGCTCATGGCAGGCGAACGGGGCGACCATGCTGCACCGGGGACCAAGTGCCCGTGCGAAAGAGCCCCCGTGCCCTAGGGCCCGCGTGTGCCATCGCGGGATCGTGGATGCAGGATGTGGCGCAGCGGAGTGAAGCAGAGCCACCTCGGTCCCGATAGCGCGAGGAGGCAGCGATGAGCATGGCGATCCGCACGTCCGGGCTCACCAAGGCATACCGGCGCGCCACCGCGCTCGACAATGTGAGCCTCGAGGTCCCCGCTGGCATCGTGTTCGGCTACCTCGGCCCGAACGGGGCGGGCAAGACCACCACGATCCGGATCCTCGCGGGCCTGCTCCGCCCCACTAGCGGCACCGCGACCATCCTGGGCACCGACGTCCTGGCCGACCGGGAAGGCGCGCAGCAGCATGTTGGCTATCTCCCCGGTGACTTCGTCGCCTATGCGGACCTCACCGCGGAGCAGTACCTGCGCTACCTCGGCAACCTGCGCGGGGGCGTGCCGTCGTCGCGGGCACGGGGCCTGGCGGAACGGCTGCGCCTCGACCTGGGCTCGCGCATCGGCGAGATGTCGCATGGCAATCGCCAGAAGGTCGGCATCATCCAGGCCTTCCATCACCAGCCGGAGGTACTGATCCTCGACGAGCCCACCGCTGGCCTCGATCCGCTGGTGCAACGAGAGTTCCTGGGCATGGTGCGCGAGGCCCGCGACGAGGGCCGCACGGTGTTCCTCTCCTCCCACGTCATGTCGGAGGTCGAGGCGGTCGCGGATACCGTCGGGATCCTGCGCCGCGGCGCGCTCACCGAGGTGGCCGATGTGGCGACGCTCAAGGCGCAGGCGCTGCGCCGCATCGACATGGTGCTCGAAGAGTCCGTGCCGCTCGAGGACCTGCGGATGATCGACGGCGTGCGGGAAGCCACCCGCGATCACACGGGGACCCACGTGCTCGTCGAGGGATCCACCGCGCCCCTGCTCTCCCACGCAGCGCCCTACGGGATCAGCTCGATCATCACGCAGGAGCCAGATCTCGAGGAGATCTTCCTCGGCTACTACGCGAAGGGGGCGTGATCATGCTGCGCAACGTGTTCACCAAGGCGATCCGCGACCAGCGGCGCGCTCTCGTGGGGTGGGGGACCGGCCTCGCCCTCCTCATCCTGCTGATGTCCGCGCTCTGGCCCTCGCTCTCGGCAATGGGCGATCTCGAATCGTTCCTGTCAGGCTTTCCCGAGCCGATGCAGGAGCTTTTCAACCTCGACGAGTACGGCACGGGAGTCGGCTACTACAACACGGAGCTCTTCACCGCCATGCTGCCGATCCTGTTCCTCGCGTTCGGCATCGGCAGGGGAGCGCGCGCCATCGCCGGTGATGAGGAGACCGGAACCCTCGATGCAGTGCTGCTGACCCAGGTCTCGCCCCGTGGCTTGCTGGTGCAGCAGGCGGCCGCGGTGGCCGTGGGCATCACGCTGCTCGGCACGGTCGTGCTGGTGAGCGCCGTCGCCTCCTCCGCGATCTTCGGCCTTGGAGTGGGAGTGGGCGCTGTCGCGAGCGGGGCGCTGGCGATCACCCTGCTGGGCCTGGAGTTCGGCTGGCTCTCGCTGGCGATCGGGGCAGCGACAGGAAGCCGGATCAAGGCGCTCGCGCTGAGCTCCGCCGCCGCGGTCGCGGCGTACGTGCTCTACCTGGCGGGCGCGCTCGTGGACGGGGTGCGGCCGTGGCAGCCGCTCTCGCCGTTCTATCAGGCTCTCGCCGAGGGCCCGGTGGGGGCGGGGCTGCCGTTGTCCTACCTGTGGATGCTGCTCGCCGCCGTGGTCTTCGTCCTCGCGGCCATTCCCGTGCTCGAGCGGCGCGATATCGGTCGCTGAAGCCGAGCGGACGCGCGGCCTGGCATGGCTAGCAAGAGGTCGCTCCCGCGTATCGTGGTTGCCACTATGGCTGAGTTGAAAGCACGAATGCGCGCGGACCTGACGGCCGCGATGAAAGCACAGGACACCGAGACCAAGGCGACGCTGCGCATGCTGCTCGCTGCGGTGCAGACCGAGGAAGTAGCGGGGGAGTCGGCCCGGGAGCTCTCCGATGCCGAGGTCACCAAGGTACTGATGCGGGAGGCGAAGAAGCGCGCCGAGTCCGCAACGGTCTATGCCGACGCTGGCCGGGAGGAGCTCGCGGCGAAGGAGCGCGCCGAGGGCGAGATCATCGCGCGCTACCTGCCCAAGCCGCTCCCCGATGACGAGCTCGCCTCACTCGTCGATCAGGCGATCGATCAGGTCGCGGACGAGACGGGCGAGCGCCCGGGCATGCGCCAGATGGGGCAGGTCATGAAGGCTGCCAACGCGCTTGTGGCCGCGCGCGCTGATGGCGCGCGGGTCTCGCAGGTGGTCAAGGCGCGCCTCGCGGGGTAAGCGCTTGGGGTTCGGCAGGTGCCGACAGCCTCCGCGGGGGTTCGACAACGCCGCGAGTGTTCGAAAAGCGACCAGCTGAAGCTCGAAATGTGTCGTTTCTCGCACACTCGCGGCAGCCGCTGCACCCCTAGCAGTGGTCGCAGCAGCTCCCGCCGTTCTCCCCCTGCGCGAGCAGTCCACCGGGCCCCCGTGCACCGGTGGCTGGCGCGGGAACGGCCACAGCCTCGGGCGCGGAGCCGTCGAGGCGCCGGATGCGGGCGGCGCGGATCGCGTTAAGGATGACGAGCACCTCGGCGGACTCGTGGATGAGCACGACCGTGGCGAGGCCGAGCAGCCCGGTCGCGGCGAGCGGCACGAGGATCGTGATGATCGCCAGCGACAGCGCGATGTTCTGCACCATGATGCCGCGTGCCCGGCGGGCGTGGTCGAGCACCTGGGGCAGGTGGCGCAGGTCGTTGCCGAGCAGCGCGCAGTCGGCGGCGGCGACGGCGGCATCGCTGCCCATCGCGCCCATGGCGATGCCCGTATCAGCAGTGGCGAGGGCGGGGGCGTCGTTGATTCCATCACCAACCATGGCGGTGGTGCCGGTCCGCCGCAGGCTAGCGACCACCTCGGCCTTGTCCTCGGGCAGCAAGCTGGCGTGGACCTCGTCGATGCCGCACTCGGCGGCGAGGGCGCGGGCGCACGGCTCGGAGTCGCCGGTGAGCATGACGGTGCGGATCCCGCGGTCGCGCAGCTGCTTGACCACGGCGGGCGCTTCGGGGCGCAGCTCGTCTCGGACCGCGAGGATGCCGATCACCTCGCCCGCGAGCTCGACGGCAACGACGGTGGCGCCGGATTCCTGCCACGCCCGCGCGTTCTCCTCGAGCTCGGTGGGCAGTGGGATCCAGCCGGGCGCCCCGAGCCGCGCCGGGGCGGCGTCGATGGTTCCGGTGATGCCGCGGCCCGGGACGGCTTGCACGTCGTCCGCGTGGTAGCGGGAGGCTGCGCGCTGCTGGGCGGCCTCGACGATGGGCGCGGCGAGCGGGTGGTCGCTGCGTTCCTCGAGCGCCGCGGCGACCGCCAGCGGGTCGGCCGCGTGCCCGGTTCCTCGAGCGCCGATCACGGTCGGAGTGTTTGCGGTGAGCGTTCCGGTCTTGTCGAGCGCGAGGATCGTGACGGCGCCGAGCGCCTCGAGGGCGCGGCCGGATCCGACGACCATTCCGGCGCGGCTTGCCCCGCCGACGGCAGCCACCACGGTGAGCGGCACGGAGATGGCGAGCGCGCACGGTGATGCCGCAACGAGCACGACGAGTCCGCGCTCGATCCACGTCATGGGATCGCCGAGGAGCGCACCGATCACGGTGATGGCGGTGGCGAGCAGGAGGATCGTCGGCACGAGGGGTCGAGCGATGCGGTCGGCGATGCGCTGGCGGGCGCCGTGGTCCTGCTGGGCCTGCTCGACGATGGTGACGATGCGGGCGAGCGAGGAGTCCGCCACTTCCGCGGTAACGCGGGCGGTGATGGCGCTGGTGCCGTTGATCGCACCGGCGGGCAGGGCGTCGCCGGGGCCTGCCTCGATGGGGATGGATTCGCCGGTGATCGCCGAGACGTCGAGGCTGGTGCGGCCTCCGGTGATGGTGGCGTCGGTGGCGGCGCGCTGGCCTGGCGCGAGGACAAGCGTGTCACCGATAGTGAGCTCGGCGGCGGGGATGTCGAGGATCGTGCCGCCGCGCTCGATGGTGACGGTATCGGGGATGAGCGCGTGCAGGGCGCGCAGGCTGCGGCGGGTGCGCGTGACGGCGAGCGCCTCGAGCCCCTCGGCGAGGGAGAACAGGATGCCGAGCAGGGCTGCCTCGGTGTAGGCGCCGAGCAGCACCGCGCCGATCATGGCGATGCTCATCAGGGTGCCGACGCCGATGTGTCGGGGCAGGCGCGCGACTGCCCGCGGGACGAACGTGCTCGCGCCGACCAGGGCGGAGGCGAGGACGAGGACGGTAGCGGGCAGGCCGCTCAGGGGCACCGATGCGGCGAGGAGCGCGGCGGCGAGCAGGGCCGCGCGGATGGTGGGGTGCCGGATGGCTTCGCGGATCATGGCGTGCTCGCGCTGGTGGTGCCGAGCAGAATGCCGAGCAGTGCCGCGGCCTGGGGGGCGAGGCGATAGAGGACGAGCTTGCCGTCGCGCCGGGAGGTGACCATGCCGGCCGCGCGGAGCTGGCGGAGGTGGTGCGAGGCTAGCGCCTTGCTGGTTCCGGTGATCCAGGAGAGGTCGCAGACGCATAGCTCTCCGCCGCTAGCGAGCGCGGTGGCGAGGGCGATGCGGGTCGGTTCGGCGAGGCCGCGGGCTTGCTCGGCGGCACGTTGGCGCAGTTCCTCGCTAGGGAGGCTGGTGCGGATGGCTTCGGCGCGGGGCAGGTCGAGGCAGAGCAAGTCGCAGACGTCGGGCGCTTCGGAAGTCATGCAAACAGTCTAACGAGTGTTTGCATGACTGTCGGGATCGCCCGATTGTCGTCCGCGAGTGTTCGAAAAACGACACGGACATCGACCAAACCTGTCGTTTCTTGCACACTCGCGGGCCTGGTGATGCGGATGCCGCCCGCTCCGAAGACCGGGAACCGGCGACGAGCAGACTACTCGCACGCCACGATCGGCTGCGGGTCATAGCGCACGGTGCGGGTGTTGCGGGAGATCTCCGCGCCAGTCAAGGCATCGCGCACCACACGGGTATCGGACGTGGTGAAGCCCTGCGAACCGCTCGAGGGGAAGCAGTTCGGCCCCTCCGGCAGGGTGATGCGTGACGGGCTGGTATACGCCCAGCGGCCGCCGTTGATCGATTGCACGTTCACCGTCTTGGTGCCCCACATGCGCACCGTCACGCTCGAGGAGTCACCGAATGACTGGATGAGGATCCCGGTGCCGAAGGGATTGCGGAACTTCACATCGATCGCGCCCTCCCACACCGTTGCCTCGCGGCCGGCCGGATAGCGCGGGATGTAGTACGAGTGCTCCTGATGCTCCACGTCATCCATGCCCGCGAAGTACGAGGCGTTGTACAGGGTGGTGGCGAACTGGCTCACACCGCCCCCGATCGCCTCCGACGGCCGCCCGTTGAGGATGATGCCCGACTCGATGTAGCCCTGGGCAGTACCGCGCGGCCCGGTGTAGCCATTGAGCGAGAAGGTCTCGCTCGGCTTGACCACTGCGCCATTGACCTGCTGCGCGGCACGCCGGATATTCACCCCGGACTCGGTGGCGAAACCTCCGGTGGTGAATTCCGCGACCACCTCGTTGATGCCCAGCGCCTCCGCGTCCGCCGTGCGGAACTCCGCGGTGATCTCGACGTATTCGGCGTCGACGGTTCGGTCCTCGGTACGCAGCATCAGCTCGCTGAAACCCTCGAGCGTCGCTTCCCAATCGATCTCGCTGCCCGAGCGGTCCGCCACCACATACGGCCCGGAGCTGCCGAGCGCGACGGTCGCGTCGCGTGCCGAGGACTCGGTGGAGGCGAGCTGGGGGGAGAGGATCCCGATCGCGGCGTCCTGGTCGAACACGTGCCGCAGCTCGGGGCCGTCTGCCTCGAAGCGCAGTACCTCGCCGACCTGCTCGGGCGGCAACGTCGCGGTGGCTGTGCCGGTTCCCGCTACCTCGAGCGTGGCGGCGAGCGCGGGCTCGGCGACCTCGCGCATCGCGCGGTCGATATCGTCCTCGGTGAGCCCGACCTCGGTGATGTCGGCGGGCAGCATCAGGGGCGCCCCGAGGGGCCAGTCGCGGATGATGACGCGGCGCGCGGTATCGGCGAGCAACTGCTGGCCCTGCTGGGGCATGATGGGGACGGCGCGGGCTCCCTCGAAAGCGATGCCACCCGCTTGTGGCTCCCGATCGATCTCGCCGACGAGGCGCTCCATGGTGGCAGCGAGCGCAGGCTCGTTGACCGTGCGTGCGGCGGGAACCTCGCGCTCCCGGAACAGCGAGGCGAGCCGGGTCAACGGGTTCAGGGGCTGCTCCGCGGCCTGCTCGACGGTGGACTCGAGGTCAAAGGCAAGGCCGGCCTCCGCGGGAACCACGGATGTCTCCACATCGCCGGCGATCACGGGCACTGCCGCGGTCTCCCGATCGCCGAGCGATTCGCGAAGCTTGGCGAGCGCTTCGCCCCGCTCCATACCGCCGATCGATGTGCCGAGCACCTCGGTGCCCCGGGGCATCTCGCCGCGGCTGGCGTAGAGGTCCGCGCCGTACACCGCTCCGGCGAGCAGGAGCACCGCCACTGCGCCGATGAGGGCGCGACGGCGCCCGCGGCTCCCGCGCGTGGCTTCGCCGGAACCACTGCCGGTCGAGCCATCAGCCGCGGCTTCGCCAGGCTGGGGGCCATTGCCCTCGGGCTGGTCCTTGCTGGGCTCGTCGGCGTCGCTGTGGTCGGTCTGCTCGTCGGTCACGCGTGCACGGCTCCCCTGATCATCGGTGGACCAAATCCTATCTAATGCACGCTGGCACGGCACATGGTTCGAGATCGCGTACGCCCTAGCTGCGGTGGTGGTGCGGGTCTGGTGCGGCGCGGATACCGTGGAACCCATGCCAGCACTCGTATCGGGGGAAGCGGTGCCGCTCGACCTGCGCCACGCCACGTTCGCGAGCCGTGGCGTCGCCGTGGCCATCGATGTGGCGGTGCAGCTCACCCTGCTCGGCACGCTCCTCGCCGTGCTCTTCGCCGCGCTGCCCGCGCTCGATCCCGCCGCCTACGCCGCCCTCTCGCTCCTGCTCGTCATCCTGGTCATGATCGCGCTGCCCGTGCTGATCGAGACGCTGACGCGGGGCCGCAGCCTCGGCAAGGCCATCATGGGACTGCGCGTGCTGCGCGATGACGGCGGCTCCATCAGCGGTCGCCATGCCCTCGTGCGCGGTCTCGCCGGCTTCTTCCTCGACTTCTGGGTGCTCGGCTTCTTCGGGGCCGTGGCGCTCGTGGTGTCCCTGGCCAGCCCCGCAGGGAAACGGGCGGGGGATCACCTCGCGGGCACCATCGTTGTGCGCGAGCGGCTCGCGCCGCGGACTGGCCACGCGAGCAGCACGACTGGCCCCCGCGCCGACTGGACCCGCACCGTGGACCTCACCGATGTCGAGCCCTCGCTCTACCAGGCTGCCCAGCAGTTCCTCGCCCGGCGGGAGACCTTCACCGCGCCCGCGCGCGACCGCATCGCCCACGATCTCGCGGCGAGCCTGCGGGAGGCCACCAGCGCGTCCCCGCCCCCGGGCACCCCGGATGAGGACGTGGTCAGCGATCTCGTGGCCGAGCGGCGCGCCCGCCTCGCCAGCACCACCAGCCAGGCCTCTCCGGCGGCGCCCGCCCCCGGCGCGGGAGCCGGGAATCCATGGGCCTCGCCGCCACGGTGACGGCACCCGCGCGCGGTCCGTCAGCCGGCTAGGTAGCGCAGCATCACCGCGGTGTCGAAGTGCCGCGTCTCCGCCAACCGGAGCTGGATGCGCTTGTCCAGCGGCGGGAACAGGGGCGTGCCTCCGCCGAGAATCACGGGCGAGACGAACAGCTGGTACTCGTCGATGAGCCCGTACGGCATCAGCGCCGCCGCGAGGCCCGCGCCACCGACCTCCATGGCACCATCGCCCCCGGCCTTGAGCCCGCGGACCTGCTCGACCGCGTTCTCACTGACCAGGGTGCTGTTCCACTGCACCTCGGTGAGCGTCCGGGAGAACACGAACTTGGGCTTCTCCGTCCAGAGCCCGCCGAACTCGCGCTCGATGGGT
The DNA here is from genome assembly GCF_014841105.1 of Lolliginicoccus lacisalsi. Lineage (GTDB taxonomy): Bacteria > Actinomycetota > Actinomycetes > Mycobacteriales > Mycobacteriaceae > Lolliginicoccus > Lolliginicoccus lacisalsi. The sequence continues at coordinate 78,056 of NZ_JACYWE010000001.1, read as the reverse complement.
GGCGCGTCCTCGGGCACGCGCGGCCAGTACTCGGCCATCAGCTCGTACAGGCGGCGGCCGTGCAGCGAGATCTCGATCTCGCGGTAGCGGTCGTTGTGGAACTGGTGCAGCTCCTCGTCCGGTTCGGTCCAATCGATGCTGCCGTCGCGATCGTTGATATAGCCATCGACGGATACGCCGATCGCATAGATCAGTTTCCTCATGATGGGGCAGACCTCCTGAGCGGTGGGATCTCATCGCCTTTCCCCCGACCTCACCAGGCATCGCTGCCGCTCGGTACCTTTTCGGCGATATCACCGGTTCCCGGGCCCTCGTGCCGCCCCTGCGGGCACGACCGCGTGGCCGCTCCGCGCTGCGTACGCGGCCAGCGCCTGGCAGACTCGGAAACCACTGCGGCGATCCAACCGGCGCGATCCAACCGGCGCGATCCACCCGACGTCGACCCGCGGGGGCATCAACCCTGGGGCGCGACCGCACGAGACCGCGACCGCACGAGACCATAGGGGGAAGCATGACCGACCCATCCGGCCACGACCCAACGGGCTACCGGCCACCGCCGCCGGGCTACCAGCCCCCGCCACCCGGGGGCACGCCAGGCCCGCAGGGCAACCACGGGATGCCCCCGATGCAGCCCGTGGATCCCGCGCGCTCCGGCGCCCCCCGCCCGGGCGTGATCCCGCTGCGGCCCCTCGGTGTCGGCGAGATCCTCGACGGGGCCGTCAAGACAATGACCCGCTACGCGGTCGTCATGTTCGGCCTCACCGCGATCCTCGTCACCATCGGCCAGGTCGTGGCGACAGTGGCGCAGCTTCCCACCGCCGACATCGTGCTCGATCCAACAACGGTGGACGCCGGAACGGAGGGGATGGCTGGATGGGTCGCCGGGCAGCTGATCGCCGCGGTGATCTCCGGGCTCGTCACCATCGTGCTGCTCGGCATGCTGACCACCGTCGTCAAGTCGGCGGTGCTCGGAGCCGGGATCACCATCGGCGAGACCTGGACCGCTGCCCGTCCGCACCTGCTGCGCATCCTCGGGCTATACCTGCTCGGCGTGGTGGCGGGCATCACCCTGATCGGCCTCGTGGTCGGTGGGTTCATCGCGCATTGGGCGATCGGCCTGGTCGCGTTGCTCGTCGGTCTCGCCCTCGTGGTGTGGGTGGGCGTGCTCGTCTCCGTATCGGTTCCGGCGCTGGTGTTCGAGAAGACCGGGGTGATCACCGCGATCCGGCGCTCGATCGAACTGGTGCGCGGCACGTGGTGGCGGGTCCTCGGCGTGCTGCTCCTGCTGATGCTCATCGCTTTCGGCATCAGCCTGATCTTCCTCATCCCGTTCGGGATCCTCGGCGGCATCGCGGGCGCCGTGGTGGACAGCACCATCCCGGTGCTGATCGTCTCGGCGATCGGCGGGATCCTCATGTCCATCGTGATCACCCCGTTCTCGACGGCCGCGACCTCGCTGCTCTACGTCGACCTGCGCATGCGCAAGGAAGGCCTCGACATCGAGCTCGCCCGCGCCAGCGGGGTGCAGCCCACCCCGTAGCTGACCGATGCCTTCGCGGACCGCGCTGCAGCCCCCCGTCGAGATCGCCCGCGATCCGGCGGGGGCCGCGGCGCGCGAGGAATTGTCCCGCCCGGTCTATCTCGAGCAGCGGCCATCGTTGCTCGAGCAAGCAACGAGCTGGTTGCTCGAGCAGCTTGGCCGGGCGATCAATGCCGCCTTGTCGGGCATCGAGGAGGCGTCTCCGAGTGGCGCCGGCAGCCTGCTCATCCTCGCCGCCGTCCTGATCGTGGGGATCGTGCTCGTCCGGTGGCGGGCGGGACGACTGCGGAGCAGCCGGACCGCGCGCTCGGGGCGCGGCGCGGCACCGCGCGCCACCGCCCACGACCATCGCCTCGCCGCGGCGGCCGCGATCCGCGCGGGTGATCTAGCCACGGCCATCGCGGAGCGCTTCCGAGCCATCACCGTGAGCCTCGAGGAGCGCGGCATCATCGAGGACACGCGCGGCTCCACCGCCTGGGAGCTCGCGGAACGCCTCGGGGCCACCCGGCCCGCGGCGGCGGACGCGATGCGAGCGGCCGCTCGTGTGCTCGATGACGTGCTCTATGGCCACCGCGACGCGACGAGCACCGACTACGCCACCATCGCGGCCACCGACGAGGCGCTCGCGACCGCGCGGGCGAGCAGCGAGGTTTCGTCGCTCTCCACTACGGAGCCACCCCAGTGACCGGCCCTGCAGCCTGGCGCGAGCGCTGGCGCGCCGCGCGCCCGCCCGTGCTGATCGGCATCGCGGTGATCACCACGGCCATCATCACCGTGCTGATCAGCGGGACCGATGCGAGCACGCCCCTCGATCCGCGCTCGGCGGCCCCCTCGGGCACCCGTGCCCTCGATGTGCTGCTGCGCGAGCAAGGCGTGCGAGCCAGCCGCATGGAGTCCTACGAGGAGGCGCTCGCCGCCGCGCCCGGAGGCACCATCCTCGTCACGGATCCGGGGGACGTCCCGCCCGCGCGGATCGGCGAATTGATCGCCACCGCCGCCACGACTGTTCTTGTTGATCCCGGCCCATCGGTGATCGACGAGCTTCCCGGCGGCGTCGAGCTGCTCGGCCCCGCGCTGACCGCGCCGATCGAGGCCGGATGCGACCTTCCCGCAGCGACGAGCGCGGGCCGGGCCATCCTTGGCGGTGCCCGCTACCGCGCCGGGCCGCCAGCGATCCGCTGCTACGACGATTCGCTCGTTGTCGTTCCCGCCAGCCCGGGAAATGGCACTGTCGTCATCCTGGGAGCCGCCGACGCGCTCACCAACGATCACCTCGGAGACGAGGGGAACGCCGCGCTGTCACTGATGCTGCTGGGAAGCCCCCCCACTCTCGCCTGGTACCTGCCGAGCCCCACCGATCCCGCGTTCCGCACCGACGAGCGATCCCTCGTCTCCCTCATCCCGCGCGGATGGTGGTTCGCTGCGATGCAGGTCCTCGTCGGCGTGGTCCTGCTCGCCGCCTGGCGCGCCCGCCGCCTCGGGCCGATCGTCACCGAGCAACTGCCGGTGGTCATCCGCGCCACCGAGACCCATGAGGGCCGCGCCCGCCTGTACCAGCGCTCCCGCGACCGCGCCCACGCAGCGGCGATCCTGCGCTCGGCCGCCATCGATCGGGCCACCCGTGTGCTGCGCCTGCCGCGCCACACCGATGAGCGCACCCTGGTGGCCAGCATCGCGGAGCGGACCGGACGCGGCGCAGATGCTGTCGCTGGCCTGCTGAGCGGTCCGCATCCCGCCGATGACGCCGCGCTGCTCGCGCTGGGCCGAGCGCTCGCCGAGCTCGAGCATGACCTGGACCTTGGCCTCGACACCCCGGAGGGAACCCACTGATGAGCACACCACCGACCGAAAGCGACCCGCGCGAGGCGCTGAATGCCGTGCGCGAGGAGATCGGCAAGGCCGTCGTCGGCCAGGACCCAGCGATCAGCGGCCTCCTGGTGGCGCTGCTGTGCCGCGGCCACGTGCTCATCGAGGGAGTGCCGGGGGTGGCGAAGACCCTCCTGGTCCGCGCCCTCGCCGCGAGCCTTGACATGCGCTCCACCCGCGTGCAGTTCACCCCGGACCTGATGCCCAGCGACATCACTGGGTCGATCATCTATCACGCCGCCGCGGAGCGGTTCTCGTTCCGCGAGGGACCGGTGTTCACCAACCTGCTGATCGCCGACGAGATCAACCGGACACCGCCGAAGACCCAGGCCGCCCTGCTCGAGGCGATGGAGGAGCGGCAGGTCACCGCGGATGGACAATCGCGGATGCTGCCCGATCCGTTCGTGGTCATCGCGACCCAGAACCCGGTCGAGCAGGAGGGCACGTACCCCTTGCCGGAGGCGCAGCTCGATCGGTTCCTGCTGAAGCTCACCATGGGCCTTCCCTCGCGCGTGGACGAGACCGGACTGGTGGCGCGGCACATGGCGGGCTTCGATCCGCATGATCTCGCGGCGGCGGGGGTGCGGGTGGTCGCGTCGGCCGCGGACGTCGCCGCGGCCCGCGAGGCAGTGCGCGGCGTTTCCGTCGGTGAGGAGATCGTCGGCTACGGGGTGGACCTGTGCCGCGCGACCCGGACGGTTCCGGCGGTGCAGCTCGGTGTCTCGCCGCGCGGGGCGACCGCGCTGCTTCATGCGGCGCGGGCCTGGGCGTGGCTGGTGGGGCGCGACTATGTCACTCCTGACGATGTGAAGGCCATCGCGCGCCCGGCGCTGAGCCACCGGCTGGGCCTGCGGCCGGAGGCGGAGATGGACGGCACCACGGCCGAGGGGGTGCTCGACCACGTGCTCGCGACCGTGGCGGTGCCACGATGACCAACCGTGGCGGTGCCACGATGACCACCCGTGGCGGTGCCACGATGACCACCCGTGGCGGGCGCGGGAGCGTCGTCGTGACCGGGCGCGCGGGCGCGCTGGCTATAGCGGCGGCACCGGTCGTCGGAGTGCTCGCCCCGTCGTGGTGGGGGCGTGGTGGGGCGGTGCTGGTCCTGCTGGTCGTGATCATCACCGATCGGGCGCTGGCCGGGTCGGTGCAGGATGTGGTGGTGACGAGGTCGGGAGAGCGGTCAGTGCGGCTCGGGGGCACCGTGGAATCCCGCCTCGTACTGGCCAACACCGGCAGCCGGAGGGTCCGGGGCGAGGCGCGGGATGCGTGGATGCCCAGCGCGGGTGCCACGGGCGCGCAGTGGCGGATCGATATCCCTGCTGGCGATGCGCGCGCCGTCGCGGTCCGGATCACGCCGGTGCGCCGGGGCGACCGCGACGCGGTGGCGACGATGATCCGATCGCTGGGGCCGCTGGGCGTCGCGGGCCGGCAGCACGACCAGCTTGTGCCCGGGACGGTGCGAGCGTTGCCGCCGTTCACGAGCCGCAAGCACTTGCCGTCGCGCACGGCGCGGCTGCGCGAGCTCGACGGGCGGCAATCAGTGCTCGGTCGCGGCGAGGGAACCGAGTTCGATGCGCTGCGCGAGTACGTTCCTGGCGATGATGTGCGCTCGATCGATTGGCGCGCCACGGCCCGGTCCCGCGAGGTGATGGTGCGCACGTGGCGACCGGAGCGGGACCGGCGGATCATTATCGCCGTCGACAGCGGCCGCACGTCCGCGGGCCGGGTGGGGGATGCCCCGCGCCTGGATGCGCAGCTCGATGCCGCATTGCTGCTCGCGGTGCTGGCGTGCCGGGCCGGGGACCGGGTGGACTACTTCTCGCATGATGTGGCGGTGACCTCTCGCGCGTCCGGCACGACGGAGTCGATGCTGCTGCCAGCGATGGTGGATGCGATGGCGACCGTGGAGCCCCTGCTCGCCGAGACGAGCGCGACCGGGATTGTCGCGGAAGTGCTGCGCCGGGCGCGCAAGCGCTGCCTGGTGGTGCTCGTGACCCCGCTCGAGCCCGCGGCGATCGAGCATTCCTGGCTGCCGGTGATCGATGGCTTGCTCGCGCGGCATCGGGTGATCCTCGCCTCGGTCGCTGATCCGGCGCTGCGCGGCATCGCCCGGGATCGCTCGAGCAGTGATGCTGTTCATGCCGCGGCGGCCGCCGAGCAGGATCTCGCGGAGCGCCGCCGGGTTGCTGCCTGGTTGCGCGCGCGGGGGGTGACGGTCGTCGACGCCGACCCGGAGGCCTTGCCGCCGGCACTTGCTGATCAGTACCTGGCCCTCAAGGCCGCCGGGCGCTTGTAGGCGGCGTCGCTAGCGGCCCAGGCTGCCGAGGCTGGGCCTGTTCCCGCCAGGGCGCGGCGGCGATGGCTGCTCGGGCTGCTCGGGCTGCTCGGGCTGCTCGGGTTGTTCCGGCTGCTCGCCGCCATTGTTCTCCGCCATGTAGGCGGCGGCGGTGCTGCGGATCTGCCCCAGGTAGCGGTACCCCTGCGCGCCCGGGCATTCAGTGTTGTTGACGTCGCGGTGCCCGAACACGATGGGCACGGTGATCGGCTGGCCGCGGGGGACCCACGTGAAGCTGGTGCCCTCCGAGTACATCGTGGTGGTGCCCGTGGCGGTGAGCCTGGGCTGGGTGCCGGTCGGGTTGAGCGCGTTGGCGGTGGCCAGTCGCCAGCCCGTGAGCTCGGCGATCGAGGTGAGCTGCGCGGAGGTCGGGGCGGTGCTGGTGAACGTTCCGATCATCGAGAACCCGGCGGTGTTGATGTTGAAGCCACCGGCGTGGGCTCCCTGGACGGGTCGGTCCATTCCGCCGAAGCGGCCCTCATAGATGTTGCCGAACCTGTCAACGAGCGCGTGGTAGCCCACATCGCCCCAGCCGAGGGTCCGCGCGTGGTAGGCGTAGATGCCACGGACGATCTGCCGGGCCTCGGACTCGGTGTATTGGTTGTTGCCAGCGGTGTGATGGATCGCGACGCCGCCGAGGCTGTCGTTGTAGACGGGGTTGCGCGAACGGATCGATTCGTCGGCGCCCCATTGCCTCCGGGTGATCACCTGGGGCTTGGCGGGCGTGCCCGCGATGCTGGTGGGCTCCCGGTCCTGCGGCTGGACGGTGCGGAGCGGGGCCTTGCTGGGCCGGACGAGCACGGCGGACAGGCCGCCAGGCATACCCGGGGTCATGCCCGTCTCGACCCCCGCGATGCGCCGCCCGCGCACGTGGATCTGCACTGCCGTCGTCTGGCCGAGGAAGACGAGCTCGGTGCCGTTGCGGACATCCGGTGAACCAGGGTCCGCGATCTCGTTGGGCCCGTGGCCGCCGTGGAGGTCCCGCCACGGCTCCCATTCTCCGTCGCTGTTGCGCGAGCGGCATTGGCCGTCGAGCAGTCCCGCGCCGGTCCAGGTGACCCCGAGGAGGTTGAACGGGGCATCCTGGGTGATCTCGAAGACCTGCGACGCTTCGGTCGGGGAGCTGATGCCTACCGGGCCGGTGGCCTTGCTGGCGCTGTCGAGCGGGATATCGGTCAGGGTGGTGCCGTCGGTGGTGGTGTAGGTCGCCGAGCGGGGAGCAGGACGAGGAGCCTGGGCCCGGGCCGGGCGGGCACCGAGCAGGCCCGCGGGATCGATGGCGGTCGCGGTCGTGGTCGCGGCGGCGATGATCAATGCTTGCCTGCGGGTGAGCGCGGTCAAGGGGTCCTCCTGCGGGGCATGCGAGCCAGTGGCCCTGGGGGCCTTGTGGTCTCGCGTTCGGTGAGCTCGCACCACAGTAGACATGGTTTAGACACGAACTACTTACGGTCGGGCACCTATCGGGCATCGGACCGCGGCCCGAGGACGCGACCGGCGCTAGGCCGGTGCGGAGACGGGCGCGCGGTTGTGCCCGGCGAGGCCAGGGAGGTCGCCGATGCTGCCGCCCGCCACCGCGTGGCGGCCACGCCACAGGGCATAGGCGAGGAAGGCGACCTCGGCGGCGATGCCTATGCCGATGCGGGCGGGCGTGCCGAGCCCGCTGGGCGTGACGATTGCTTCGATGAGGCCGGAGAGGAGCAGGACCACGGCGAGGCCGAGGGCAAGGACAGCAACGACCCGGCCTTCCTCCGCGAGCGCGCGGGACCGCGCCCGGGGACCGGGATCGATGACGGTCCAGCCTAGCCGCATGCCCGCTCCAGCAGCGACGAACACCGCCGTGAGCTCGAGTAGTCCGTGGGGCAGGATGAGCCCGAAGAACACGTCGAGCCGGTCGGCGGCCGCCATGAGCCCGGCCGCGACGGCGACATTGGCAGCGTTGATGAACAGGATGTAGACGACGGGCAGGATGAGGATGCCGACGATCAGCGAGGCGGCGGCGATGTAGGCATTGTTGGTCCACACCTGGGCAGCGAACGATGCCGCTGGATGGGTGGAGTAGTAGGACTCGAAGTCACCGCCGGGACGGGTCAGCTCGCGGATCTCGTCGGGGGCGGCGATGGCGGCGCGGACATCGGGAACCCGCGCGACCCAGGTGGCGATGACGGCGGTGGTGGCGAGGAACGCCAGCGCGGTGGCGATCCACCACGCGCGGGTGCGGTACAGCGCGGCGGGAAACGTGGTCGTCGCGAACTGGGCGAGGGAGTGCCACCCGGGGGCAGGCGTGCCGGTGATGGCGGCGCGCGAGCGGGCGACGAGCATGGTCAGCTCATCGACGAGGCGGGGATCGTGCAGGGTGGTGCGGGCGATCGATAGGTGCGTCGTGGCTTGCTGGTAGAGCGAGATCAGCTCGTCGGCCTCGTCGCCGCTGAGCCTGCCCGCGCGGCGGGCGAGCTCGGCGAGGCGTGCCCATTGCTCGCGGTGGGAGGCGGCGAGCGTTTCGCTATCCATGTCAAGGGCTCCCTCGTTGCTGCCGGGCATGCCGTGTTCCACCAGTCAAGCAGTGGACGTGGCGAGGTGCCACTCGGGCGGGCGCTGCGTTGTCGCCGCCCCAGAAACTAATACAGTTTTGAAATACCCGATCGTGGCGCGGGATTTTTGCCGCGCGGGAACGGGACGGCCATCACAGTGGAGTAACAATTCTGGGGTGCTGCTCGATAATTCCTGCGAGAACGCCGTCCTGGCGCTGCTGCCCCGAGGGGTGGGCAGTAGCGTGAATGGCACGGCACGCGTGGGGTTGCTGCTCAGAGGGGTGAGCAGCACTTCCACTGCTTTCAAGGCTGCCTTCCGGGCTACGCGCGATGCCGACCACTCTCGGCCCTGCGGTCCATGGCGGCAGTGCTCGCGCCTGCAACGGCGTCATCCCGATTGGGCATTGCCGCCATGGGCCACCACAAAAACCTCAGCTTCAAAAACGGACAATGCCGGTATTTCCGGTGCGGATACCGACTATTCGCCGACCTCGACAATGATGAGCGAGTAATTGTCCCGGCTGCCACGACGGATCGCAGTCTCGACCAGATAATCGATGCAATCCAGCCCGCTGCGCTCGAGCAGGGCCCGCTCGATCAGTTGCTCATCGAGGACGCTGTGGATGCCATCGGTGCACAGCACCGCCCGGAACCCCATTCCGCCCTCCCGCGGACCGTCCCCGGGCCCGGATATGTTCGGCTGCGGCGCTTGCCCCGGACGACCCAGGCACTGGGTGAGCACATGCGTCGGGTTGCCGAACGCATCACGCACGACATCGTCGAGGGACTGCTGACGCAGGGCGCCATCAGGACCCGCCAGGTACACCCGGCTGTCGCCCACGTTGAACACCCGCAGCGATCCCGGCCCCACCGCGATCCCCGCGACCGTCGTTGCCATGCCCGTGAGGCCCGTGCTGCGCCCCACCGACCGGATACGATCATGGATCGAGCGCATGCCCCCGCAGATCCCCGACGCGGACGCGAGGCGGTCCTTGCCCGCGATGAGCTCCATCAGCGCGACCCGGCTGGCCACATCGCCGCCTGGCTGCCCGCCCACACCGTCGGCCACAGCCAGCACGGTGGGGCGGGCCAGCGGCATCCGGAACGTCGTTGCCACCCCATGCTCGGCCTGGCTGAACCAGGTGTCGACCGCGATCGCATCCTCGTTGCGGTCACGGAAGAAACCCCGGTCGGTGACAGCGTGAGCGGTCAGAGTGAGTCCCACCCAGCCCACGATAATGAGCCAACGCCGTCTCCGGCGAGCAGTTAGCGGGATCCGCTGGAGTCGTTGAGCTCCCCGATCTCCCCGATGAGCCGCTCGACGACGTCCTCGAGCATCACCACGCCCATCACTGCGCTCGTGCCATCAGTCACCAGAGCGACATGCACGCCGCCCTCCTGCATGCCGTCGAGCGCATCATCGAGGAGCGTATCGGCGGCGAACCGGGGCAGCGCACGGATCACGTCCCCGGGCAGTGGCGCCCCGGGGTCCAGCGATGCATCGAGCAAGTCCTTGACGTGCACATAGCCGGTGAGCTGGCCATTGTCGTCAGCAAGCGGAAAGCGCGAGTAGCCGGTGCGCACGCACTCCGCCTGGGCCTGCGCGATAGTCGCCGAGCGGGGAAGGACCGTCAGCTCGCTGCGCGGGACCGTGATGGAGTCAATGGTCTCGCTGCTGATGCTCAGCGCGCCCGAGAGCAACTGGTGCTCCTCCTCATCGATAACGCCCTCCGCTTTCGACTCGCTGACGAAGCTCGCCACCTCCTCCGCGGTGAACGCCGCCGCCACGTTATCCCTCGGGGTGACCCGGATCAGCCGCAGCACCGTGTTGGCGAGGAAGTTGATCAGCAGCAGCAGCGGCTTCGCCACCTGGACGATGACGTAGAGGATCGGCCCGAGGACCATCGCCGCCCGGGCAGGACCGGCGATCGCAAGGTTCTTCGGCACCATCTCGCCGACCGTCATGTGCAGCGACAGCACGATCGTCAGCGCGATGACCACTGCGATCGGATGCAGCAGCGCCGACGGCACGCCCAGCGCCTCGAGGGGGATCTCGAGGAAGTAGGCGACAGCGGGCTCCGCGACAGCGCCGAGGCCCAGCGAGCACATGGTGATGCCGAGCTGGGCGCCCGCCATCATCAGCGAGACATTGTCCACCGCCCGCAGCGTCCAGCGAGCCAGGCGGCTGCCGGACTCCGCTAGGGGCTCGATCTGGGTGCGGCGCACCGAGACCAGCGCGAACTCGGCACCGACGAAGAACGCGTTGCCCAGGAGCAGCGCGATGCCGATCAGCATTCCCGTGATGTCGATCATGAGCGCGCCTCCTCGGACGCTGTGCCGCTGGCCGGCGAAGTGATGGTCATCCGGACCCGCGCGACGCGGTAGCCGTCGACCTGCGTGACCGTCATGCGCACATCCGCATCAGTGGGGGGGCCATCATCGTCGAGCTCCCGGAAATTGCGCCCGGCGAGGGTGATCGTATCGCCGGGCACCGCGAGGCGACCGAGCTGCTCGACGATCACGCCGCCGATGGTGTCGGAGTGCTCCCCCTCGGGAAGGTCCACGCCGGTGAGGTCATCGACCTGGTCGGGGCGCAGCAGCCCAGGCAGGGTCCACGTTCCGTCAGCGAGCTGCCGGGCCCGCGCGGACGGACGATCCTGCTCGTCATCGATCTCGCCCACGATCTCCTCGACGAGATCCTCGATGGTAACGATGCCGTCGGTGCCGCCATACTCATCGACCACCACCGCGAGGTGGATGCCGCTGCGCAGCTCGGCGAGCACATCATCGATGGGAAGCGAGCTCGGCAAGGCCCGGACCTCGCTCATGATGTCGCGGGCAGTGGTGGTCGCGCGCTGCTCCGGCGGCACCGCGAGGGCCTCCTTGAAGTGCACGACACCGATCACGTCATCGACGGAGGAGTCCTCCACGGGGAAGCGCGCGTGGCCGGTGCGCGAGACCAGGGCCAGCACATCGGTGACCGGCAGGTCCGCGGAGACGAACGTGACCCGGGGCCTGGGCGTCATCACATCGGCCGCCGTCTGCTCCGCGAACTCGGCCGCCTGGGACAGCCGCTCGGCCACATCCGGCTCGAGCAGGCCCTCCGAGGCAGACTTCGTGGCGAGCGCGCCGAGCTCCTGGGCGGACCGGGCGGAGGCGAGCTCCTCGCGCGGCTCGACGCCCAGCGCGCGCACCATCGCATTGGATGCCCCGTTGAGCACGCGGATCAACGGGCGCGAGCCCGCGGTGAACGCGCGCTGCGGCCCCGAGACGGCGCGCGCGACGCGCTCGGGCTCGGAGATAGCCCAGTTCTTCGGCACGAGCTCGCCGAAGACCATCTGGGGGATCGTCGCGGTCAGCAGCGCCACGGTGATCGCCACGCCCAGGCTGCTCGACTCGGGCAGGCCGAGGGTCTCGAGCACGGGGCGCAGCAGGGTCGCGAGCGAGGGCTCGGCGATGAAGCCGATCACCAGGCTGGTCACCGTGATGCCGAGCTGCGCGCCAGACAGCTGGGTGGACAGTGACTTGAGGGCCTTCTGCACCGACTGCGCGCGCTTGTCGCCCTGCGCCGCGGCCGCCGCGATCAGTGGCCGGTCCACGGTCACGAGCGCGAACTCAGCCGCAACGAACAGGGCGTTCGCAGCGATCAGGATGACCGCGAGGCCGAGGAGGATCCAGGCTTCTAGCATGTCGTCGACCTCCACGACCGGGCCGCGCAGGCGCGCGCACCAAGGTGGGGGAGGAACGGGTATCCCGTCACAGATTCGCGGCGCTGTGACGGGCAGATACTACAACTGTCCATGGCGAACAAATGTAGTCGATCCCAGCGTGGCCGCGCAGGGTGATCCTTGCCTCGCCGGTCGGCCAAGCTCGATGCCCTGCCCAGGTGTGCCAGGATGAATCCGATCACCAGCAATGACCACCGAGGAGGCCCGCCAGGTGCGAAGCGAGGACCACCCGGGCGGCACCCGCGCAGCCTCGATGGGAGTGCTGCTCGCGTGCGCCGCGATGGGTGCCGCGGTGCTCGTGGGCAGCGGACGCATGGGGGCCCGCTCGCTGGGTTCCGCGGCCGATGGCGTCTTCGCCGAGACGGGCACCCTGCTGGCTCCCGCCGCGCCGGCGTATGCCCTGTGGCCCGTGCTCTACCTCGGGCTGGCCGCCTACGCGGTGTGGCAGGCGTTGCCCGCGCAGCAGCGCTCGCTGCGCCACGCCCGGCTGCGCGGCTGGGCAGTCGCCTCGATGCTGCTCAATGCTGCCTGGATCGTCGCGGCCGTCTCGGGGGCACTGCTCGCGAGCGTGGTGATCATCCTCGCGCTGCTCGCGGCACTAGTGATGATCATCGCGACCGTCGCCGAGGCGTGCCCCTCTGGGCGTATCGACCGGTTGCTCATCGATGGGGTGTTCGGGCTCTATCTCGGGTGGATCATGGCCATGGTGCTCGCCAACACATCCTCCTGGCTCGTGTTCATCGGCATCGGGGCGGGCGAGCCCTCGAGCACCGCCACCGCGTGGTCGGTTGGGGCGATCTGCGGGCTCGTGGTGGCATCGGCGCTCCTCGCGAGGGCCAGCGGGGGGCGGGCAGCGCCCGCCGCCGCGGTGGCGTGGGCGCTGGCCTGGATCGCGCAGGGCAGGCTCGCGGGGGACCTCGCGGCCCCGGCGCTCGGGCTCGTAGCCGCGGCGGGCGCGGTCGTGGTCGTCGCGGCGGTGATCTCTGCGCGGTGCGGCCCGGTGCGGACCGTCCGCCCGCCGGGCCGGGAGCGGGCGGAAAACCTGTTGCCGGCGAGGGCTGGCTGGCTCGATAGTCACAGGCGTGCCCCGTCCTGATCCGAGCTTCCGCCGACCGCCCTTGCTCGCGAGCGTGGGCCTCGCGCTCGCCTCCGCCGCACTGTTCGGTCTCTCTGGCCCCTTCGCGAAGGCCCTGCTCGAAGCCGGGTGGTCGCCCCTGGTCGTGGTGCTCGCCCGGATCACGGGAGCAGCGCTCATCCTCGTGGCCGCGTTGCTGCTCATGCAGCGTGGACGGACGCGGGAGCGGCTGGACGCGATTCGGGCGGACCGCTCGACGATCCTGCTGTTCGGCATCGCGGCGATCGCAGGCGTGCAGCTGTGCTTCTTCTCCGCCGTGCAATACCTCCCGGTGAGCGTGGCGTTGCTCATCGAGTTCCTCGCGCCCGCCGTGGTGCTCGCGCTGGTGGCGCCTCTGCCGCTGCTGGCGCTCACGGCTGATCTCTCCGGGACCGTGGGCATTGGTCCTGCTCGGGCACCGTGGTGGGTCGCGGTCCTGGTGCTTGCGGTTGCCTCGGGGGCGTTGGCCTACGCGGTAGGGGTGGTCGCGATAGCGCGGCTCGGTGCGCCCCGGGCAGCTGTGGTGGGCCTGTCCGAGGTCGTGTTCGCCGCGGTCGTGGCGTGGATCATGCTGGGCGAGGTGCTCACCGGCGTGCAGCTGGGCGGAGCCCTCGCCATCCTTGCCGGCCTTGTTGTCGTGGAGCGGGGCCGCAGTGGCATCGCGACCCAGCCCGTGGAGCCGATCCCGGCGCCTAGGCTGGAGGAGCAGTAGCGCACCCCTAGTGTTGGCCGCTCGCCGGCCACGGGGGACGATCGTGATACGGAGGTTCGCCATGGCCACGACCCGCCACGACCTGCATGGGCACGCTCTCGCCGACGAGTTGCTCGAGGAGCATCCGGAGTACGCGCTCCCGCACTCCCTCGAGATCGATGAGTCCGTCCCGCCGCGCCCCGAGGAGGAGATCGCGGATTCCCGGTGAGGCACTCCCCGGCTCGCGCTAGCACGTTCCCACCGTTACGATGTGCGTGCTGTCACATTGGTGACGAATTGTGATCTACCCGCGTCGGCCATTGCTGGCGCGTGGCGGGATCGGGAATGCAAGGGGGAGCGAGCCGCATGGGTCCTAGCGAGAGATTGGTGCGTCCATCATCTGCCGTGGCGGTGTTCATCGCGTTGCTGATGGCGGCCGCGGGGGCCGTGGCCCACGCCCCCGGGGCCGCGGCGGGGCCGGCGTTCGCGGTGCCGGATCCCGATTCGTTCTACCATGACCCCACCGGATTGAGCGGTGCCGAGCCCGGCGATGTGCTGCGCGTCCGCGAGATCGACGCGGCGGTGTACGCGGGGGCGAAGGGCTGGCAGGTCGCGTTCCGCTCCACCGATTCCCACGGCGCGCCGATCGTGGCGGTCACCACCGTCTTCATCCCGCCTAGCCCCGTGGCGCAGGATGCCGCGCGGCCGCTGCTGTCCTACCAGCCCATCGTCAACGCGCTCGGCTCGCGCTGCGCGCCCTCGCGCGCGTTGTTCAACCTCGAGCAGGTGGAGGCCCCGGGGCTGCTGCTGCCATTGCAGCGCGGCTGGGCGGTGAACATCCCCGATCATCTCGGCCCGGGAAACGCCTATGGCGCCGCCCGGCTCGGCGGGATGATCACCCTCGATAGCATCCGCGCGGTGCGCAGCCTGCCCGAGCTCGGCCTGGAATCCAGCCCGGTAGGCCTCGCCGGGTATTCCGGCGGGGCGATGTCCACTGCCTGGGCGGCAGCGCTGCAGCCGGAGTACGCCCCCGAGCTCGAGCTCGCGGGCGCGGTCCAGGGTGGGCTCCCGGCGGATCTCGAGCAGATGGCGGAGGTCATCGGCAACGAGCCGCACCCGGGATTCGGGCTGGGGTTCGCCGCCGCGATCGGGCTGGAGCGGGAGTATCCGGAGCGGTTTCGGATGTCCCCGGAGCTCAATCCGGAGGGGCAGCGACTGCGTGACCTCCTGAGCAACGAGTGCCGCCGCTCGATCCTTTTCCACGGCGCGTTCCGCGGCGCCGCGCAGCTGACGCGCTCGCAGGGCTGGCTGAGCAACGGCGAGGCCAGGGAAGTGCTGCGGGAGAACAGCATCCGCTACTTCGAGGGCGTGCCCACGGCTCCTGTCTACATGTGGCACGGGAAGCTCGATCCGCTCACGCCCTACGACGGGGTCGCTGAGATCGCCGCGCGGTACTGCGCATCGGGCTCGCCCTTGACGTTTGTCACCTACGATGTGGCAGAGCACCTGATCCCGGCAGCGCTCGGCTTCAACGACGCCTACGAGTACCTCGCGGACCGGTTCCGGGGGGTGCCCGCGCGGTCGACCTGCTAGCAATCGAGAAGGAGTGCACGTGAGCACTGCCTACCTAGCCGTTCATCCGATTCCCGGCGAGGGCCCGGAGGACATCGTGCTCGACGAGCATGGCACGTTGTACACCGGGCTCGTCGATGGCCGCATCATCTCGCGGACGCGGGAGGGCGAGGTCGCCACGATCGCCACCGTTCCCGGTCGCCCGCTGGGCATCGAGCTCCTCGGCGCCGATGAGCTGGTGGTGTGCGCCTCCGATGCCGGATTGCTGGCCGTTTCCCTCCGCGATGGCGCGGTCCGCGTCCTGGTCGATGAGGTCGCCGGTGTGCCGCTGCGCACCTGCAACAATGCTGCCGTCGCTGCGGACGGGACGATCTTCTTCAGCGATTCCTCCGCGCTGCACGTCATCCCGCGGTGGCGGGCGGAGATGATCGAGCGCACGGGGACGGGCAGGCTGCTGCGGCGGGATCCGGATGGGTCGGTCGAGGTGGTGCGAGAGGGCCTGCAGTTCGCAAACGGCGTCGCGCTCGGGCTCGATGAGTCCTATGTGATCGTGGCGGAGACGACGACGCGCCGCATCGAGCGGATATGGCTCACCGGGGATGCCGCGGGAGAGGCCGAGCCGTTCGCCGAGGACCTGCCGGGGTATCCCGATAACTGCTCCACCGGTAGCGACGGCTTGATCTGGGTGGCGCTGGCCAATCCGCGCAATGCCGTGCTCGATGTGGTGGGCCACTTGCCGCGGGCCGCGCGCCGGGCGGTGGGGCGGTTGCCGGAGAAGCTGCTGCCCACGCCCTCGGCGGAGATCGGCTTCCTCGCCTACGACGATCGCGGAGTCGTCGCCCATGAGGAGTATGGCCGGATCGACGGCTTCTCGATGCTCACGAGCGTGCGCGAGCATGCCGGGGAGCTGTGGTTCGGCTCGCTGACGAGCAGCGCCATCGCGCACGCGCGGCTCTAGGGCCTCGATGCCCTAGTGCTCGGCGTGCTCCGAATCGGTGAAGTCACCGGCCGCGGCGCGGAACCGGGTCAGGACGGCCACGAGCTGCTCGGTGTCGCTGGCGGCGAGGGGCAGCGCGGCGAAGACCTGCTCGTTGACCGCATCGGTGGCGGAGCGGGCAATCCTGCGGCCGTCGTCGGTGATCCGGATGAGGGTGGTGCGGCGATCGTCGGGGTGTGGCTCGCGGCGCACGAGCCCGGCCTGCTCGAGGCGATCGACAGCGTTGGTGATCGAGGTGGGGTGCACTTGCAGGCGCGAGCTCGCGCGCGCCATGGGGATCTCGCCGCGGCGGGTGAAGCTCAGCAGCATCAGGACCTCGTAGCGGGCGAAGGTCAGCCCGAACGGCCGTAGCGCCTTCTCGACCTTGGCGAGCATCAGCTGGTGGGCGCGCATCACGGAGGTGACCGCGGCCATTCCCGGCGCGGCGTCGGTCCAGCCGTTCGTGGTCCAGTGGTCGCGGGCGGTCGCGATCGGATCCAACGGCAAGGGTCGGCGCGGCTCCATGTGTCCATCATGCTTGATCGCTCGCGGGAGCGAGGGGACGGGCGAGACTCGGCGGGCGAGACCATGGCGCAAAACACTTGGACATCCTACTATTGGACTACCGCAGTTTGTGGCACATCATCCGCGACCCCAAAGGACCACCATGACCGTGCGCGACATCCCGCACTTCATCCCCGGCAAGCCCACCGCAGGATCGAGCACCCGCACCGCCGACGTGCACCACCCGAGCAGCGGGGAGGTGCAGGCGAGAGTCCCCCTCGCCAACAGCACCGACGTCGATGAGGCAGTACGCTCCGCGGCCACCGCGCAAGCCGAATGGTCCGCCTGGAACCCGCAGCGACGAGCCCGCGTGCTCGCCCGGTTCCTCGAGCTCGTCGAGCCCGAGCGCGAGAACCTCGCCAAGCTGCTCTCCGCCGAGCACGGCAAGACCATCGCCGACGCGCACGGAGACCTCCAGCGCGGCCTCGAGGTCGTCGAGTTCGCCTGCGGCATACCGCACCTGCTCAAGGGAGAGCACACCACCGACGCCGGCGCGGGAATCGACGTCTACTCGATGCGCCAGCCCCTCGGCGTCGTTGCCGGGATCACCCCGTTCAACTTCCCCGCGATGATCCCGCTCTGGAAGGCCGCGCCCGCCATCGCCTGCGGCAACTCCTTCATCCTCAAGCCCTCCGAGCGCGACCCCTCGGTGCCGGTCCGCCTCGCGGAGCTGTTCCTCGAGGCCGGCCTTCCCCCTGGGGTCTTCAACGTCGTGCACGGCGACAAGGAAGCCGTCGATGCGCTGCTCCACCACGAGCAGATCGCTGCTGTCGGGTTCGTCGGCTCCACCCCGATCGCCCGCTACATCTATTCCACCGCCACCGCCAACGGCAAGCGCGCCCATTGCTTCGGCGGCGCGAAGAACCATGCCATCGTCATGCCCGATGCCGACCTCGACCAGGTGGTCGACGCCGTCGTGGGCGCGGGCTACGGATCGGCGGGGGAGCGGTGCATGGCGATCTCGGTCGTGGTGCCCGTGGGCGAGGCAACCGCCGACGCGCTCGTCGCCCGCCTCGCCGAGCGGGTCAAGAGCCTGTCCGTGGGGCCCTCCGATGATCCGTCCGTCGACTTCGGCCCGCTCGTCAGCGCCGATGCCGTTGCCCGCGTGGACGACTACATCGACATCGCCGCGAACGACGGCGCCGACATCGTCATCGACGGCCGGGGCCTTGTCGTCGAGGGCCACGAGAACGGGTTCTTCACCGGGCCCACCCTGCTCGACCGGGTGCCCACTACCTCCCGCTCCTACACCGAGGAGATCTTCGGACCCGTCCTGTCGGTGGTGCGCGCCGAGACCTACGAGGACGCGCTGCGCCTGCCTAGCGAGCACGAGTTCGGCAACGGCGTGGCGATCTTCACCCGCGATGGCGGCGCCGCGCGCGATTTCGCCGCCCGCGTGCAGGTCGGCATGGTCGGGATCAACGTGCCCATCCCCGTTCCCGTGGCCTACCACACCTTCGGCGGCTGGAAGGCGTCGATGTTCGGCGACCTCAACCAGCACGGGCCCGACGCTGTCCGCTTCTACACCCGCACCAAGACCGTCACCGAGCGCTGGCCGTCCGGCGGGATCAGGCAAGCCGGGGCCGAGAGCACCGCGCCCGCCACCGACCACTTCTCGATCCCCACGATGCGATGAACGACCTGTTCGTGCTCGACGACGCCGACCGCGACATCCTCGCCACAGTCGAGGATTTCGCGCGGGCCCGCATCGCCCCGCACGCGCTCGACTGGGACCAGCGCTCCCACTTCCCCGTGGACGTGCTGCGCGAGGCGGGCGCGCTCGGCATGGGCGGTATCACCGTCCGCGAGGACCACGGCGGCGCGGGCCTCGCCCGCCTCGATGCCGTGCGCATCTATACCGCCCTGGCGCGGGCGTGCCCGACGATCGCCGCGTTTGCATCGATCCACAACATGGTCGCGGGCATGATCGACACCCACGGCACGCGCGCGCAGCGCGAGCAGTGGCTGCCCCGGCTGTGCGGGATGGAGGCGCTCGCCTCGTACTGCCTGACCGAGCCAGGCGCGGGCTCGGACGCCGCGGCGCTGTCGACCACCGCCCGGCTCGACGGTGACGAGCTCGAGCTCACCGGCACCAAGCAGTTCATCTCCGGCGCGGGCACGAGCGAGCTCTACCTGGTGATGGCCCGCACCGGCGGCGACGGCCCGCGCGGGATCAGCGCGATCCTCGTCCCCGCGGGCACGCCAGGCCTCTCGTTCGGCGCGGACGAGCGCAAGATGGGCTGGCACGCCCAGCCCACCCGGCAGGTCATCCTCGACCGCGCTCGCGTGCCCGCCGGCAACATGCTCGGAGAGCCCGGCCAGGGCTTCGCCATCGCCATGTCCGGGCTCGATGGCGGACGGCTCGGCATCTCCGCATGCTCCCTCGGCGGCGCCGAGGCAGCGCTGGAGGCTACCGTGCGGCATGCCCGCGAGCGCATCGCGTTCGGCGAGCCCCTCGCCGAGCGCGAGACCGTGCAAGCAACCATCGCCAGGATGCGCCTGGGCATCGAGACCTCCCGGAGCATCCTGTGGCGCGCCGCGAGCGCGCTCGACCGCGGGGATCCCGACCGGACCGTGCTGTGCGCGATGGCCAAGCATCACGTCACCGAGACCTGCTACACCATCGCCGACCAGGCCCTGCAACTGCACGGCGGCTATGGCTACCTCGCCGATTACGGCATCGAGAAGATCGTCCGCGACCTGCGCGTGCATCGCATCCTCGAGGGCGCGAGCGAGATCATGCATCGCATCATCGCCCGCGACACCCTCCGCCCCCGTACCCACCAGAAGGCTGCATCATGACCACCAAGGATCCACTGCCCACCGTCGCGTTCATCGGGCTCGGCCACATGGGCGCGCCCATGGCCCGCAACCTCGCCGCCGCCGGCTATCCCGTCACCGGCTTCGACGTCGTGCCCGCAGCGCTGAAGGATGCAAGCGAGCATGGCATCGCCACAGCGAGCAGCATCGAGGAAGCCGTCTCCGGGGCCGCCATCGTGCTCACGATGCTGCCGGGCGGCCACCACGTCCATGAGGTGCTCGACCATGCGCTGCCCGCCGCCCGGCCCGGCGCGCTGTTCCTCGAATGCTCCACCATCGATGTCGCCGATGCCCGTCGTGCCCACGAGCGCATCGGGCAGGCAGGATTCGGCTGCGTCGATGCGCCCGTCTCGGGCGGGGTGGCGGGCGCCGAAGCAGGCACCCTGACCTTCATGGTCGGCGGGCCGGACACGGCCATGGATGCCGCGCGCCCCCTGCTCGAGGTGATGGGCCGGACCATCGTGCATTGCGGCGGGCCGGGCGCGGGGCAGGCCGCGAAGATCTGCAACAACATGATCCTCGGCATCACCATGATCGGCGTGAGCGAAGCGTTCGTGCTCGGCGAGCATCTCGGGCTGAGCCACGAGGCCTTGTTCGCGGTGGCCTCGCAGGCCTCCGGGCAATGCTGGTCGCTCACCTCCTACTGCCCCGTGCCCGGGCCTGTCCCCGCATCCCCGGCCAATCGTGGGTACGTGCCCGGGTTCGCGGTGGAGCTGATGGACAAGGACCTCGGGCTCGCCACCGCAGCGCTGCGGGCGCACGGTGTCGACGGCGCGCTCGCCGAGCAGGCCGCGGCGCTCTACCACCGCTACCTCGGAGAGGACGGCAAGGGCCGGGACTTCTCGGCGATCATCGAGGACATCCGGCGCCGCAGCAGCTAGCCCGGCGCTAGACCGGTTGGTGCGTCTCGTACATCCTCACCGAGACCGCCACCGCGGTCGCCGCGCTGACCACTGCGGCCACCCACACCGCGGCATGTAGGCCCATCAGGTCCGCGGCGACACCGCCGATGATGGCGCCGAAGGCGTAGCCGAGGTCGCGCCACACCCGGTAGACACCGACCGCGCGGCCACGCCAGACAGGGTGCGCGACATCGCCGATCACGGCCAGCAAGGTCGGGTAGACCATGGCCGTGCCCGCTCCGAGCAGCACGGCGCCCACGGCCCATCCGGCGAATCCGCTGGAGGCGGCGATCAGCGCGAGCGCGACAGCCTGGGTGCCCATGCCGGCGGTAATGAGGTGCTTGCGCCCCACGCGGTCCGACAGCGCGCCGGTGACGAGCTGCCCGGCGCCCCACACGCCCGGGTAGAGGGCGAACAGCAGCCCGATCTGGGAGATCGTCAGGCCAGCGGTGGCGAACAGGAGCGGGAACAGCCCCCAGGACAGGCCGAAGTTGAGGTTGTTGACCAGGCCCGCGAGGCTGGCCGAGGACAGCGCCGGTTCCTTGAGGCTGGTCTGCACGGCGATCTGGCGGTTCGTGAGCTCCCCGTGCAGGTGGTCGTGCATCCCGTCGGATCGACGGACGTGGTCCTGCGCCTCGAGGTGCGCGTGGCCGCGCGTCTCGCGCACGAAGAACCCGGAGAGCATCAGCGCGATCGCGATGTAGGCGAGCCCGAGCAGGAAGGGCGCGGGGCGCAATCCATGCTGCTCCGCGAGGTAGCCCGCGAGCAGCGAGCTCACGGCTACCGCTCCGTATCCGGCGGCCTCGTTCAGGCCCATGGCCAGGCCGCGATTGGCGGGGCCGACCAGGTCGATCTTCATCACCACGGTCGTCGACCAGGTGAGGCCCTGGTTGATGCCGAGCAGCACGTTGGCGAGGACGACCCATTCCCAGCTTGGCGCCATGATGAGCATCACCGGCACCGGGACGGCGAACAGCCAGCCCACGAGCAGCACCGGCTTGCGCCCGTAGCGGTCGGAGAACGTGCCCGCGAAGTAGTTGGCCGCGGCCTTGGTGATCCCGAATGCCGCGATGTAAGTGAAGATGTAGGTGTAGCCGGTCAGGCCGAACTCGGACTCCGCGAGCAGCGGCAGCACGGTCTGCTGCTGGCCGACCATGCCGCCGACGAGCGCGTTGACCGCGACGAGAAGCGCGAACTGGGCAGCGTTCTGGCGCAGGCCGAGCACGGGATCGTGTGGCATCGATGGCTCCTGGGTGGTCCGGCCTAGCGCGGGGCGTAAGCTATTCCAAGGAAACATGGAATACTATGCTCCAGTATTACACAAATCTTTGGAGGAGCAAGTGGGCGACCGGCAGAAGAAGACCGAACTGTTCGACCAGCTCGCCCGGGTGGGCAAGGCCCTCGGCAACGGCAAGCGCCTCGAGCTGCTCGATCTGCTCAGCCAGGGAGAACGCAGCGTCGAGCACCTCGCCACCACCGCATCCCTCGGCCTCAGCACTGCGTCCGCGCACCTCCAGGTGCTCAAGCAGGCCGGACTCGTCACCACCCGCAAGGAGGGGACCCGCATCCACTACGCCCTAGCCGGGATGGACATCGCGCGCCTCTATGCCCAGCTGCGAACCGTCGCCACCGATCACATCCCCGACGTCCGGCACGCGCGCGACGACTACCTGCGCTCCGGGTTCCAGGCAGGCGCGCCCACGGTCGAGCAGGAAGTACGGCGCGACGAGCTGCTCGCGCTCGCCGCCACCGGCGCGATCACCGTCATCGACGTCCGCCCCGCCGAGGAATACCAGGCAGCCCACATCCCCGGAGCACTCTCCGTCCCCCTCGAGGAGCTCCAGCATCGCATCGCCGAGCTGCCCGCCGACCAGGATATCGTCGCCTACTGCCGCGGCGCCTACTGCGTCCTCGCCTACGACGCCGTGAACCAGCTCCGCGCGCAAGGCCTCCCGGCCCGCAGGCTCCAGGACGGCATGCTCGAATGGCGGCTCGCCGAGCTCCCTGTCGACAGCGGCGACGCCGCGTGACACGCAGCCGACTAGTCGACTGGCGTCACTGCTGAGCTGCCGATCCTCTCGCCGATCACATCGAGCGCGTCGACCCGCACGGACTCGAAGGCACCGTCGATGATCGCCTCCGTCTCGAAGCCGTCGTGCGGAACGGTTCGCACGACCTCCAGCTCATCCTCGCTCGGGCCCGCCCAGATGCGCCACCGGTTCACTGGCGTGGCGCCGTTCCAGCTGACGCTCACGCGCGTCGCGAGGTCATCGGCACGCGCATCAACGACGGGCGGGACGAACGGGAGGCCGGACCATTCGACGAGCTCGGCGCCGCTCGAGCGCAGCGATGCGGGGAACACCAGGTGGCGGACGATCTCCCCGCTCGGCGCGAACTCCGTGATAGCACCCTGCTCGCCCCAGGTGACCAGGCTATTGCCCGTCGGCAGGACTTGATGGCTGCCCGCTCCGGGGCTCGACCACCCGAATGGGTGCGGGAACGATGCCGCGACGCTGGCGGTCCGGTCGACCTCATTGAGGTCGAGCACGAGCCCTCTGGACGCGGGCGGCGGGGCTGGCTCCTCGCCCGCGTCCTCGGCCTCCTCGAGCTCCTCGGCGGTGAGACCGCGGTGCGCGGAGCTCGTCGCCCCGTCGACGAGGCTCAGGCGGCCACCGGGCAGCAACCGGGCATCGCGTGGGAACCGGAAAGCCGCCTCGGGATCGACCACGAAGTCACTGGCCTTGCCGCCGAGGCGCCAGTCCAGATCACCGGACTCCCGATCGATCCGGTAGATCGCCCCCGTGCCGTGGCCGGTGATGAGCACATCCCCATCCTCAGCGAGCGCGAGCCCGGCGAACCCGAGGTAGTCCCACGGCTCGGTGGGATCCTCGGGCGCGGCGATCTCCGAATCAGTCGCCGGAATGTGGTTGAGCGCATCCCACTGGAACAGGACGCTGTTGTCCTCCAGCGAGATCTCTTGCAGCACCGTTGTGCGCATGGCGCGCTCCTCCCCGTCGATCACGGTCCGGACCACAGGCGTGGCTACGAGCCAGGCGGTGCCATTGGGCGTGAGCTGCATATCCCGGGGGGCGGCGACGAGCCCGTCCCCGGCGCGCACGGAGAGTGTCTCACCATAATTGGAGCCCAGGACCACGAACTCCCCGTCGCTGCCCTCGCTGGTGCCGCGCCAGTAGGTGAGCGCCGGCCGCCCATCGAGCTGCTGAACCGAGGGCGTGCGGATCTGCACGTCGTCCGGGGCGGGCAGGAACCAGATCGGCTCGCCCTTTCCCGAGGCCAGCAAGACGCCCGGCTGGACCATGCGCGCGTCCTCCGGGCTGGCCTCGCCCTCGCCGTCGGCGCCCTCGTCGCGGTCCTCGTCATCGTTGCCCTGTCCCGCTGCTTCGATAGCCAGCAGCAGGGAGCCGGGGGTCGCGGATTCCATATAAAGCATGGGGGCAACTACCGGCGGGCGCAGCTGCGGCGCGGTGATGTAGGTGCGCGCGCCCACATCAAGGGTGGCCGGGAACACCGGAGCCTCGTCGGCCTTGAAGCATCCCGCTAGCAGCATCATCGACGCGCATGCCGCGACGACCCGAGCTACCCGGTACCGCACCGCACTACCACCTCTCGCGCAACACGAATCTCGATGCCACGCTACGGCAAAACTCTAGCGATCGCGCGCCACCACGCGCCTGCCCGGTTCGTCCCCGCGCTACCCCTCGCCCGTCGTGGCATTGGATACTGAGAGGCATGCGCGACGATCCAGGATGGTGCTACCACGGCGAGCGCGGGCCCCACGGCCCGGTCGCGGACGCGACCCGATGGGTGCTCGCCTGGGCCGCGAGCCGGCGCCTGCCCCCGCCCATCCCGCCGCTCGCCGACGGGCCCGCGCTGTTCCTCGCCGCCGGGCACCTCCGCCCGGCGACCCGCGAGGCATACATCCAGCGCCTGCGCTCCGGGGCCAGCATTCCCTCGGTGGGCGGATTCGCCAGGCTCCGGCAGGCCCACGACCTGCGCAGCGCGCTCGCCACCCGTGCCGCGGCCCTGCCGCCCGGCCCCGCGCGGCTCGTCCTGCGGCGCCAGGCCGGCTCCCTCGAGCTCCAGATCCAGGAAGCCCGCGCCCGGTTCACCCTCTCCCGCGGGCACTATCCCACCTCGGTCCGCGAGGTCCGCCGCGAGCGCAAGGAGGGGACGTACCTCGGCATCGAGCAGCGCGACGAGGTCTTCGACGCGCTGCTCGCGACACCAGCACCGATGCTGGCCGACCGGACAGCGCGGGCCATGCTCGTGCAGCAGGCCCACAAGCTCGAGCGAAGCGCCCGATGGCAACGCCTGGCCCGGGCCGTCGGGGATCGGCTCGACGTCGACGCGACCGATGACCGTCGCTTCGCGGACGAGGCCGAGGTGATGCTGCACCTCGCTGGTGTGGCGTGCGCGGGCATCGGCAGCTCGGCCGCGTGGCGATCAGCGACCCTCAAGCCGCTGCGCGCCCAGCTCGATCTCGTCGGCGAGCTGACCGCCATCAGCGTCGATGCGATCGCTGCGGCCGGGCTTCGCGAAGACCTCGCGGACTCGCTCGTCACGGCCCGCACGGCCGCCGAGCGAGCGGAGCATCGAGCCCGTGCCCGGCAGCTCGCGCCGATCTGGCAGGAGATCGCCGCCCGGACCGCCGCCCTGCTTGACATCGATGAGACCCTGCGGGCGGGACGCATGCCAGGCACCGCGGACGGCGACCTGCTCGATGCCCGTCTCGAGGAGATCGCGGGACGCGCGGGCGATCGAGAGCTCTCCGCGGCAGGGCTGCGCCGGGTCTCCGACCAGGTCGGCCAGCTCGCCCCGAGCACCGTGGATTACCACCGCATGCTCTTCGGCCGGGACGCCCCTCCCGCTCGCTAGAGCAGCGAGGCCTCTGGTCGCGCGGGCGCCGTCGCCTCGACGAGCTCGGCATGGGCCGCCGCTATGTGCGCGAGGTACCGCTCGGTGTCGGGAATGGCCGCCGAGTCGGCGTTGATACTGATGAACAGCCGATCGCCGAGCGAGGTGATCTCGTGCTTGGCACCGATGCTGGAGTTCATGGGCAGCAGGCTGTAGGTCTCGCGGACCTCGTTGCCCAGGAAGTACAGCGGGGCCCGGCCACGTGGCATGTTTGTCGCCACGGTGCTCAGGGATGTCTCGGTGGTCTTGGTCGCGGTGGCGCGGGTCTCGGCGATGGTCAGCGGGCGGATGATCGCGGGCGGCAGCCGCAGGATGAGGTGGCCTAGCTCGGCCTCTCGGTGGACGCTTGTCCGATGCTTCTCGGCGGTCGTGCTGGCGTGGATGCGGCGCAGCCGCTCGACCGGATCCAGGCAGGTGTTATGCAGGTACACGGACATGCCGGTGATCTTGTTGACACCCTCCTCGATGTCCTCTCCGTGCAGGGACCGGGGCACCCCGCAGATGAGGTCGCCCGCAGGGGCTTCGCCCAGCTCGGCGAGGTAGCGCTGTATGCCGCCCGAGATCGCGGCGAGCGCGACGTCATTGATGGTGGCGCCCTCGACGAGATCACGGCACCTCTGCGCCTCAGCGAGCGGGACGTGCATCCCATTGAACACATGCTCCCCGGAGGTCGTGTCGTTGAGCCTGGTCACCGGCGCGGCGACCGGACGTGGCTCGACCGTGCCCGCGGCAAGCGCGTCCCGGAACCTTCGCTGCGCCCCGATGGTCCTGAACGTATCCGCCATGAATCGCGCGAAGGCACCCGGCGCCCGGGATGCTGAATCCCCGATCAGCGCGGCGGTGCTGTGCCGTTGCTGCTCGGTGGGCCGCGGCGCGTGCGCTCGCCGCGCGACCGGCGCGGGGCGCGCGTCGAGCAGCCTGCCCGCGAACCGGACGATGCCAAGCCCATCCATCGCGGCGTGGTGGACCTTGATGAGGAGCAGGCTCGCTCCGGCGGGGAATCGCTCGCTCGGCACGATCCCGGAGAGGATCCGAACGTCCCAGAGCGGCCGCGCGAGGTCCATGGGCTCATCGAAGGCGCGGGCGATCTCGGCGCACGCCGCGCGCCAGCTCCCGTCGCCGGGGATGCTGCCCATGCGGACGTGGTCCTCGGGATCGAACTCCGTGTCCGGGACCAGGTAGGGCCGCGTGAGGCTCCCCGGCACATCGACCACGCGCGCATCGAAGGACGGCGAGCCCGCGAGCCGCTCGATGACGTGCGCGCGCACGATCTCCGCGCCGGTGCCGAGCACGCCGGGCTCGATGACATAAACGCTCATCAGGTGGTGATGATGGCCCGTCCCCTCGAGGTAGAGCATGACAGCGCTGGCGGGATCGAGTTGTCGCACGCGGGGCTCCTCCGGCAATCGGCTCAGCGGCCCGGGCTCGCGCGCGGGCACTAGATTCGGATCTGTCGTGGGTTCGGATCTGTCGTGAACTCGGCTCTATCCTGCCAGGAGCGGGTGCTCGCGTCGCGGGCTGCACGGGCAGATACTATTCGCGTACGAGATTGAGCCCGCCCTTGGTGATCGACAACGCGTCCTGGATCTGGCCGCTCGTCGCGTTCGCGTCACTGATGTCGAGGCCGGGATCGCGGCTGACCAGCGCTACGAATACGGCCTGGCCGTCCTCATCGACCGCTCGGTAGGAGAGCGCGAGCACGCCCGGCTCGGAGCCGCCCTTGAACCACACGGTCGGCCATTGCTGCTCATCGAGCCCGATGCCGCCGTCGTTGAGCGAGAGCGAGGCCTCGACGAGCGGCTCCTCGTGGTCGGCGAGCGCGGCGTAAGCCTCGCACACCTCGCTGAGCGATGCGAACCACTCGATCTCGTCGACATGGCGCGGCGCGGTCCAGCCAGAGGCCTCGCTCACTGGCGGCAGGCCGGTGCTCGCGAGGGTGCCCTCGATGAAATCGCGCTTGGCGGTGGCGCTATCGAGCCCGCTGTACTCGTCAGCGAGCACTGGGTAGTCGACGGCCTTGAGGAGGAACATCTCCCGGGTATTCAGCAAGGGGGCGTTGCTTTCGGGATCGCCGGTGATGCTGGCGAACGATTGCTCCACCGCATCGCGGCCCACGAGGTCGATCAGCAAGTCGGTGGCGGTGTTGTCGCTGAGCGCCATCATCAGTTCCGTCGCCTCGGTGACGGTGACGGCGGTGCCGTCGGCCTCGTCCTGCAGCACGCCGGTCGGCCAGCTCTTGGTCGCGTCCCGCACGGTCACGGTGGTGTCCGGGGAGATCGTGCCCTCGCCCAGGGCGCGCGCGACGGCGTCGAGGACGAAGAGCTTGAACACCGAGGCGATCGGCACGGTCTCGGTCGCGGCGCGCTCGTGGACGCTCGCGCAGGAACCGTCCGCATCCATGCGCGCGGCGAGGAACGACGAATCCGGCGCGATCCCATCGAGCCGCTCATCGAGGTCATCCCAGCCCGTGGGCGGCGCGGGCATCTCGGGGGCGGCGGGGGAGATGGTGAGGCCCGCGATCCTGCCCTCCTCATTGACCGCCACCGCGATGTTCAGCCGTTCCTCGTTGGCGCTGGCCACGATGACCAGCTCGTCCGGCTCGTCCGAGGCGATCGATTCGGTGGTGAACCCGCCGAACTGCTCGAGGGTGGAGTTGAGCTCCTCCGGGGAGACGTTGGCGAGGAAGTCCTCGGTGAAGCGCTCGCGGAGCTCGTCCTCGCCGATCGGCGGGCTGGCCGAAGCTGAAAGGAACCAGGCCATCTGTTGGCCGGCCGCGGTGTCCGGCAAGGAGATCGACGCCTGCTCGTTGCTGGTCTCGCCGTCCGCGCCGGGATCGTCGCTGGTGGAGCAGGAGGCCAGCGAGGCGGCGGAGGCGAGGATGGTGAACGCGGCGGCGGCTCGGCGCAGGCGGGAAGCAGTGGGACGCATGCCTCCATTACTACCCTGCACGGCCGACGGGGCGGGTTCGGGGTCCCGCCACGGATGAGGCCACGGGGCGCGGGACGCCTTCCGGGGCCGGGGTCCGCGACCGCTTCCGGCGCAACGCGTGTCGCTTTCGCGCGCATTCCGGGCGCGCGGCGTAGGGCGGGACACGCCGCTCGAGGGGCAAAGTGCGCCAAGCACTAGCGCTATGGCCCTCGATGTGGTCTACTTAGTCCCGGTCGTAGTTTTCGGTGTTCGTTTCGTGCGTGCTCGAGATCAATGTTGCGGTCACAGGGTATTCACAAAGCGTTCTTCACCAGTAAGACTCGCAAGCTGCTGTGATCACAACCGGCCTGATGGGCTGGAACGTCTACCCATCATTTCCGGTAAGAGAGAGAAGTATCATGGCGCAGGGCACAGTCAAGTGGTTCAACTCGGAGAAGGGCTTCGGCTTCATTGCTCCCGAGGATGGCTCCGCTGACG
This sequence comes from Lolliginicoccus lacisalsi, assembly GCF_014841105.1. GTDB lineage: Bacteria > Actinomycetota > Actinomycetes > Mycobacteriales > Mycobacteriaceae > Lolliginicoccus > Lolliginicoccus lacisalsi. The sequence continues at coordinate 49,077 of NZ_JACYWE010000001.1, read as the reverse complement.
TATTCGTCCACTACTCGGAGATCCAGTCGAACGGTTTCCGTTCGCTCGAGGAGAACCAGCGAGTCGAGTTCGAGATCGGCCAGAGCCCTAAGGGCCAGCAGGCCATCGCGGTTCGCCCCCTCTGAGGAACACCCCAAACTTGAGGTAGTTCGCTAAGACATCGAGCCCCCCGCATTTGTGCGGGGGGCTCGTTGCATGTCCAGAAGGTTTTTCGCCCGCGCGGGCCCCTACCGTTCCTGGTCTGTTCAGCATTACGATGACATATGAACATCTGAACAGATGAGAGGATAAACCGTGGGGAGCTCGCGCCCTGGCGCCGCCATCATCCTGCCGATGACGGCCACGCTCTCGCTGCTGCTTGGAGCGTGCACCATCCCCGGCGCGACCAGCGACGAGCCGAGCGAGCTGATCCTCGCCGATTCCAGCATTCCCAGCGGCTACAACCCCATCGCCGGCTATGCGCCCGCAGGAGCATCCAAGCTCTATGATGGTCTGCTCCGCCACGCCCCGGACGGCACCAGCCTCGAGCCCGCGCTCGCCGAAACGATGCCCACCAGCGACGCGACCGGCACGACGTGGACCGTCACGCTGCGCGACGACGTCTCCTTCACCGACGGCACGCCGTTCGATGCCACCGACGTCGCCGCGACCTACCGGGCGATCCTCGCACCCGCGAGCGCGTCGGAGATCGCCTCGTCCTACAACATGATCACCCGCATCGACGAAATCGACGAGCACGCAGTGCGATTCACGCTCGAGCATCCCTTCGCCGCGTTCCCCGTGAAGCTGCTCGTCGGGATCGTCCCTTCCGAGCGCCTCATCCCCGGGCAGCCCGCTGTCGAATCCACCCTCAACACCGATCCCGTCGGCACCGGGCCCTACGAGCTCGACGAGCTTCGCCCCGACCGTGCCGTGCTGCGGGCGAACCCCGCGTACTGGGATGGCGCGCCAGCGGTCGAGCAGATCACCCTGCTGTCGGTCCCCGATGACAACGCCCGGGCGCTGCGCCTCGCCGCGGGAGAGCTCGACGGCGCCCCGCTGCCCCCGCTGCTCGCCCAGCGCTCGGCCGAGCGCACCGGCATGGACCTGGTGACCGCCCCCTCCGCGGACTGGCGCGGAGTCTCCATGCCCTCGAGCGGCCCCGTCACCGGCGATGCCGCGATCCGTCGCGCGCTCAACCTCGCCGTGGACCGCGACGCCATGATCACCACCTTGCTCGGTGGCCACGGCCGGCCCGCGCACACGCCGCTCCCCGCAGAAGCAGGGGGCGCGCACGAGCCCGCAGCCGTGTTCGGCCACGATCCCGAGGCGGCGCGCGCGCTGCTCGACGACGCCGGCTGGCGCCCCGGCGACGATGCCATCCGGGAGAAGAACGGGCAGCGAGCCACCTTCACGGTCATGTACAACCCCGCCGATCTCGTGCGACGCGATCTTGCCCAGGCCTTCGCCGCCGACGCGCGGCGGATCGGCATCGAGGTCCAGCTCGAGGCCCTCTCGTGGGACCGCATCACCCCCCGCATCGAGGACGACGCGATCTTGATTGGCGGCGGCGAGGAGCCCTACGATCCTGACACCCAGCTCTACGCCACCTGGCATTCGCGCTACCTCGACCCCGGGGTGGGCAGCGCGTTCGACAACGCGAGCCGCCACGCCGACCCGCGCATCGACGCCCTGCTCGACCAGGCCCGCCGCGCGACGGACCGGAGCGAGCGAGATGCCGCGTACCGGCAGGCCGAGCAGCACTACATCGAGGACCCTGGATACGTGTTCCTGGTCTTCCTCGACCACACCTACCTCGCCCGCACCGACGGCTGGATCACGAGCGATCCGATCCTTGAGCCCCACGCGCACGGAGCACTGTGGGGCCCGTGGTGGTCGGTCGAGTCCTGGGCGCCACGATGACCACCACCGCGACGAGCGACCGACTCCCGGACCGCGGCCGACGCCTGCGGGAACGCGGCGCGGGACGCATGATCGCGCGCAGGCTCGCCCTCTTCCCGATCGTCACCATCGCCGTATCCGCTGCACTGTTCGCCGCGGCCGCCGCGTCCCCGTTCGATCCGCTAGCCGCGTACCTCGGCGACCGCTACCTGACCGCCAGCGAGGAGGCAAAGGCTGCCGTCACCGCGACGCTAGGCCTCGATGCACCCTGGTACACCGCTTACTGGTGGTGGGTCACCGACCTCGCGCACGGCGACCTCGGCTACTCCCGCGCCTTCCAGCAGCCGGTGCTCGACGTTCTCGCGGAGCGGCTGCCCTGGACGGTCCTGCTCGTGGCCACCTCGCTGCTCGTCGCGATCCCCGTGGCACTGCTGCTCGGCACCTGGGCCGGGATCCGGCCCGGCAGCATCATCGACCGCGTCATCACGATGACCACTCTCGCGGTGCAGGCGATGCCACCGTTCGTGCTGGCGCTCGCCGCGATCGCGGTGTTCGCGCTCGCCCTCGGCTGGCTCCCGCCCGCAGGGCTCACCGACGCCGGGGCCGCGCCCTCGCTGGGCCAGGTCGCCCGCCACCTCGTGCTGCCCGCCAGCGTGCTCGCGATCAGCCAGATGCCATGGCTGCTGCTCGCCGCCCGCGAATCCATCGCCGCCAGCCTCTCGTCCGAGTTCGTGGCCGGAGCGCGCGCGCGCGGCATCAGCGAGCGGCGCATCATCACCGGTCATGTGCTCCCCGTCTCCCTCGCCCCGGTGCTGACGATCCTCGGCGCGCGACTGCCCGAGCTGATCGTGGGCGCGGTGCTCGTCGAGGAAGTGTTCTCCTGGCCAGGCGTCGCCGCCGCGCTCGTCGCCTCCGCCCAGCACCTCGACCTGCCGCTGCTCGCCCTGCTAACCATCGGCACGACGCTCGCGGTCCTGCTCGGCTCGCTCCTCGCCGACATCGCCTACCTCGTCGCCGATCCGCGGGTGCGCGCCGATGGCTAGGCCCGCCGTGCCCATCCCATCCGCGCCCATCCTCGGACTGGGCCTGCTGGGCATGGTCGTCGCCTACGCGATCCTCGTGCCGTCGATCGCCGGGCCGGAGGCGCTCGCGGTCGACCTTGCCCGGGCAGGGCAGGCGCCGGCCCTGGCCCATCCCTTTGGCACTGACAACCTCGGCCGGGACCTGTTCGTCCAGGTAGCAGCAGCGCTGCGGGTGTCACTGGTCATCGCGGCCGCGGCAGCCCTGCTCGCCACTGGCATCGGCCTGCTCATCGGCACCGCCTCGGCGCTCGCCGGGGGAACTACCGACCGCATCGTGATGCGCCTCGCCGACGCCACCAACGCGCTGCCGCACCTGATACTCGGCATCGTCATCGTCGCGATGTTCCGCGGCAACATCGCCGCGATCATCCTGTCGATCGGACTCACCCACTGGGTGCTCGTCGCCCGCATCACCCGCTCGGAGGCACTCGTGCTGCGCGAGCATGACTACATCACCGCCGCCCGGCTCGCCGGGGCCGGACGGCGGCACATCCTCGCCCAGCACATCGTTCCCGGCGTGCTCGGGCAGGCGCTCGTCGCCACCACGTTGCTGCTGCCGCACGCGGTATGGCACGAATCCACCTTGTCCTTCCTTGGCCTCGGGCTGCCCCCGCACCAGCCCAGCCTCGGCACCTTGCTCGCGGCCTCGCGCGACGCGATCCTCCTCGGCTCCTGGTGGACCCTCGCCTTCCCCGCCGGGATGCTCGTGCTCACCACCATCGCCCTCGCCCTCGCCAGCTCCCGGCTCGGCCGCGAGCACCGCCGCCCCCAGCACCAGGAGGTACTGCGATGAGCCCTGCGACCCGCGTGGCCGAGCCACAGGTCCCCGGTCGCCCGCCAGCGACGCCCCGGGCCATGCCGAGGCTCGCCATCGACGATCTGACCGTCCGCCTCGCGCTGCGGGACGGCCGCTCCGTGCATGCCCTGTCCGAGGTCACCCTGCACCTTCGCCCCGGCACCATCACCGCGCTCATCGGTGAGTCCGGTTGCGGCAAGTCCATCCTCGCCGCGGCACTGATGCGCCTGCTGCCACCCACCGCCCGCGTCTCTGGCACCGCGCGCCTAGCGATAGGCCGCGGCGTGATCGATGCGCTCTCGCCACGATGCAGGCGGGGCACCGACATCGGCCTGGTTCCGCAATCGCCCGCAACGAGCTTCACCCCCGTCCGCACCGTCGGCTCCCAGATACGCGAGACCATCGCCGCGCTCGGTGGGAACCACGAGCCCCGGGATCTCGCCGAGCGCGCCGGCCTGCCACCGGGCCTGCTGCAGCGGTATCCGCACGAGCTGTCCGGGGGACAGGCGCAGCGCGCCGCGATCGCCGCCGCCCTCGCCGGGGATCCCACCGTCCTCATCGCCGACGAGCCCACCTCGCAGCTCGATCCCGCACTGGCGAGCAGCACGCACCGGCTGCTGCGGGAACTCGCGACTGCCGGCACCACGATCCTGCTGATCAGCCATGATCTCGCGGCCCTGCAGCGCGACGCGGTAGCTGATCGCCTCGCCGTGATGCACGCCTCCCGGATCATGGAGGAAGGCCCTGCCGGGGATATCCTCGCCGATCCCTGGCATGACTACACCCGCGACTTGCTCGCGGCGCTCCCCGAGCGGGGGCTGCGGCCGCTGCCAGGCAACCCCGTCAGCCTCACCGACCTGCCGGAGGAATGCGTGTACCACCGACGCAATCCCGCCACGCGACAGTCGGGCGGAACCACGGCGCTGCTCGCCGCCGGGGATCGCGTCGTGCGGCAGAGGACCCCCTGATGTGGTCCGCGCGACGCATCAGCGTTGACTATCCCGGCACGCCCGTGCTCGAGGACGTCAGCATCGACATCGCGCCGGGCGAGATCGTCGGCCTCGGCGGCCCCTCGGGATGCGGCAAGACAACCCTCGCCCGCGCCATGCTCGGACTGCGCGCGCCGCACCGCGGCACGATCAGCCTCGACGGCCACGACATCCGATCAGCCCCGCGGGGATCGCTGGCCATGCTGTTCCAGGCACCACGCAGCGCCACCAACCCCCGGCACACCCTGCGCCGCATCATCGACGAGCCCCAGCGCATCAGGGCCCCGCGCGGAGCCCGGGCACGCAGCTCGATCGAGGAGACCGCCGCGACGGCAGGCCTGACGCCCGATCTGCTCGATAGGTATCCGCACGAGGTCAGCGACGGGCAGCTGCAGCGCGCATGCCTCGCCAGGGCGCTCGTGCAGCGGCCTCGCTACCTCGTGTGCGACGAAGCGACCGCGATGCTCGACCCCGTCACCACGGCCACGCTCGCCCGCCAACTCGTCGATCATGCGCGCGAGCACCACATGGGAATCCTGCTGATCAGCCACGACATCGCGCTGCTCGGCGCCGTTGCTGACCGCGCGCTATCGCTGCCAGCGCCGGGGCCCGCGCGCTAGAGCTGCACCATCTCCGCGGAGCCCAGGGTGAGCACTTCCGTGCCCGTGGCGGTGATCGCGAACGTCTGCGACACCCCCACCCCGGCCTCGCCGATCGAGCGGAACGAGCCTGGCATGTGGAAGACCATGCCTTCCCGCAGCGGCTCGGGGTTGTCGATCGTGATGTTGAACGGGACGCTGTCCATCCAGTGCGGCGGATGCGCGAGCCCCACCGGGTAGCCGAACAGCTCGTGGAAGACCACGCCCTCGGGGAGCGTGCCAAGCTGCTTGCTGACCGTGCGCGCCACCTCGTCGCACGGCGCTCCCGCTCGGGCGGTCTCGAGCACGCCCGCGACGCACTCGCGAGCCAGGCCCGCTAGCCGGGAGACCAGCGGGGACGGCTCGCCCTTGCAGAACGTCCGCATGATCGGCGCGTGATAGCGGTGATGGGTCCCGGCGAACTCCAGGAATGTCGAGCCCTCCACCAGCGGCACCCCGCGCCAGGTCGAGTGCGGGATCGACGCCCGGTTGCCCGTCGCCACGACGACCTGCCAGGCCGATCGCGACGTGGCCTGCTCCACCAGCGCGCCGCTGATCGCCGCAGCGACCGATGCATCCGTCGCGCCCGGCCGGGCAGCCGCGAGGTAGGCCGCCTGCACGCCCCGCTCCGTCGATTCGCCGGCGATGCGCACGCACTCGATCTCGGCGGGGGACATCACGATGCGCACCGCATCGACCATGTCCGAGCCGGGCTCGACATCGCATTCCGCGTCGCGCAGAACATCGATCATGGTGATCGGAGTGCGGGAGTCCGCGCCGATCCGGCCGCCGCCGACCCCGTGCGCGATGAACTCCGCCACCGCGGCATACGCGGTGTGCGCGGTGGCGTACCGGAAGTACCGCACCAGAGGCGCCACCGAGCTCGCTACTGCCCGGCCCACCTCGAAGTCCGGCACGAACAGCACGAGATCGTGCGCGGTGACGAACAGCGGCTGCGGGATGGTCTCCGCCGAGAAGTAGCCGCACAGGTACTCCACCGCCGAGGGGCGCGAGACGAGGAGGGCATCGAGTCCATTGTCCGCCATGGCCTCGCGCACACGCCGCAACCGATCCTCGTACTCCTCGGGCGGGAACGCGGGCGGCTCCGCGGCGGCGACCGCGGCCAACCGATCCGGATCCGACAGCCAGCCAGGGGGCGAGCACCCCGCGAGCGGCTCGACGACAGGGGACTTCTTGGTGACTGGATTGCTGCCCATGGCAACGACCCTACGTCGAGAACACCTGTCGCGCCCGCCGGTTCGCGCGGGAAGCCGCGCGGTCCACCGCGGTGCCGGGAAAAGGCGAGAGGCCGGGCCCCGGCGCGATCGCTCTGCGGCTGCCGCGCAGACGTGGCAGCGGGTTTAGGGGCACGGGCATTCGGGTACGCCCCACGCAAGCCCTTTGAATGGGTCGGTACCAAACAAGCACGTAAGGAGGCCAGCAATGGCCGACAAGAAGCAGGAACGCCCGGAGCGCCCGGAGCCCACGAACACCGTCGATGCGCTGAAGCACATCGCCCAGACTTCGCTCGACAAGTCCGGGGATATCGTCGAGGGCAGCACGGACATGCTGAGGGGCAACGTGTCGGGCGGGATCGGCAGGATCATCAAGAGCGCCACGGACATCGCCACGACCTCGGCGGGCAAGGGCGCGCGCATCCTGACCCAGCAGTTCCCCGATGAGGAAGAAGCGAACGCCAAGGACGAGAAGAAGGATGAGAAGAAGGACGACTCCTCGTCACGCTCCTCCGACGACAAGCAGTAGCGAGCGCTGAGCCACCTCCTGCGAGCGACAACGCGCTGGGCCCCGGCGGATCTGGTCCACTGCGGGCGTGGCCGCGCCACGATAGCTTCCGCGTCAGTGATACTGGCAGCCGGAAGCGATGGAGGCACAGCGTCCACCGCAGGACGAGGACACGCATGCCGCGCGGCGTGCGGGAAGGAGCACCCGTGCCCAGCACGCCCGCCCAGGACGAGATCGTTCCCGCGCTCATCGAGCAATGGGACGTGCTTGATGGATTGCTGCGCGAGATCCCTGAGGCCGATTGGCGAGCGGCGTCGATCCTGCCGGGCTGGCGGGTGCAGGACATCGTCTCCCACATCGTAGGGACCGAACTGATGCTGCTCGGCGAGCAGCCACCCGCGCCCGTGTCCGATCCGCGCGAGCACGAGCATGTTCACAATGACATCGCTGCGATCAACGAGCAGTGGGTCGAGCACCTCCATGACGAGACCCCCGAGCGCATGCGGGACCGCTTTCGTGCAGTCATGTCCCAGCGGGCCACGACCTTGCGCGAGCTATCCTCCGAGCAGTGGGACCAGGCCTCCTTCGGGCCGACCGGACCCACCACGTTTGGCGGATTCATGCGGATCCGGCTGTTCGACTGCTGGATGCATGAGCTCGACCTGCGCGACAGCACGGGGCTCGCTGGCGATGAGGGCGGGCCACGAGGGGTGATCTCGCTGGACGTCATCGCTGCGGGGCTGCCCTACGCGGTCGGGCGCAAGGCGCGGGCACCGCGCGGCTCCACGATCACCTTCACCACGACCGGCCCGGTCGAGCGGGCCATTCACATCGAGGTGGGGGAGAAGGCCCGCCTCGTGCCTGCCCACGACGGGCCTCCGACCGTGGCGATCACCCTGCCCTTCGGCCTGCTCGCGCGCCTCGCCGCTGGCCGGGTGCGCGCGGTCGACCATCGCGGGGAGATCACCGTCGAGGGTGATGCCGGGCTCGCCACCGCGATCCTCGACAACCTCGCCTTCGTGATGTGACGGCCCGGGGCCGCGAGCGCCCTAGCCCGCGAGGTGGCGGGCAATGACGAGACGCTGGATCTGGTTCGTTCCCTCGAAGATCTGCATCACCTTCGCCTCGCGCATGTAGCGCTCCACCGGATAGTCGCCGGTGTAGCCGTATCCGCCCAGGACCTGCACCGCATCGGTGGTGACCTTCATCGCGGCGTCGGTGGCGATGAGCTTGGCGATCGATGCCTGCTGCGAGTACGGCAGCCCCGCATCGCGCCTCCGCGCGGCATCGAGATACGTGGCACGGGCCGAGCCGATCGCGGCCGCCATGTCAGCGAGCAGGAAGCCAAGGCCCTGGTGGTCGATGATGGCCCTGCCGAAGGCTTCCCGGTCCTTGGCGTAGGCGACCGCGTCATCGAGGGCACGCTGGGCGAGCCCCGTGGCCACCGCCGCGATACCGAGCCTGCCTGAGTCCAGCGCGCTGAACGCGATGGGCAGCCCCTCGCCCTCCGCGCCGAGGAGATGCTCGCGCGGCAGGAACGCCGAGTCGTAGAACGCGGCGGTGGTGGGGATCGCCCGCAGGCCCAGCTTGTCCTCGGGCTTGCCGAACGACAATCCGGGCGTGCTCGCGGGCACGTGGAAGCAGCTGATGCCGCGCGATCCCTCACCGGTGCGGGCGAAGAGGGTGTAGAAGTCAGCGCGGCCGCCGTGGGTGATCCATGCCTTGCTGCCGCTGATGCTGTAGCCGCCGTCGCGAGGGGTGGCCCGGCAGCGCAGCGCCGCGGCGTCGGAGCCAGCGTGGGCCTCCGACAGGCTGTATGCGCCGATCAGGTCCCCACCGAGCATTCCGGGGAGCCAGCGCTGCTGCTGCTCGGGAGTACCCCGGGTCGCCATGGCATGGCAGGACAACCCGTGCACGCTCACCGCCACGGCCACGGCCGCCCAGCGGGCTCCGAGCTCCTCGAGCACCTGCAGGTACACCTCGTAGGGTTGCCCGCCACCACCGAGGTCCTCCGGGTAGGGCAGGCTGAGCAGCCCCAGCTCGCCGAGAGTGGCGAACAGGCCCTCGGGGTAGGTCTCGTGCTTCTCGTGATCGGCGACGATGGGATCGATCTCGCGCGCGGCGACATCGCGAACGAGCTCGATGAGGTCCCGGGCCTCGCGGGTGGGCAGGTGGCGATCAACGGGCATGGGATCCTCCGGGCATGCTGCTTGCCCGGGCGGGCGGGCGCTGCGGTAGGTCAGTCACGGTGTCCACTGTAGTGGCGCGAGTGTGCCGGGCCGTGCCGTGAGTGTGCGGGGCCGTGCCGCGCGTGTGCGAAATGCGACAGCCCGGAGCGCGATGCGTGTCGTTCTTCGCACACTCGCCCGCCGCCGGAGCCAGATCCGCCGCCGGAGCCAGATCCGCCGCTGGGCCCAGATCCGCCGGGCCGAGATCCGCCAAAGCCCGCCGCCGGGCCCACGGCCAGCCGGAGCCAGGCGCGGCCTAGTCCACCGCGATGGTGACCTGCGGGTAGAACGCCACGTGGTCGGCGATGTGGCGGGCCTTGCGCTTGGGGTCCGGGTAGTACCAGGCCAGGTTGGTGCCGGTCTTGCCGTTAGCGACGACGTCGTAGTACGAGGCGGTTCCCTTCCAGAAGCAGGACGTGTGGTGCTCGCTCGGGCGAAGGTGCTCGCTCTTGACGCTCCCGGGCGGGAAGTAGTGGTTGCCCTCGACCGTCTCGGTCGCCTCGGCCTCGGCGAGGATGGTGTCGTTCCAGATGGCGCGGATCATGGTGGTCCTTCCTTATGGTTCTTCATTAGCAGGAACACCGCGGCCGGGCGCTCGCTTCCCACCCACGCTGCCACGCGCGCTTCACACCCCGCGAGAGTTCGAAATGCGACAGCTCATCGCGCGTTTAGCGTCGTTTTTCGCTCGCTCGTCTGCGGCCGCGGAGGCCGGGAGCCTGTGATCCCCGGCACATCGAGGGGTCCACGGTGCCGCTTCTGTCGGAGTTCTCGTGTATCTGGTTGCACAGCAACAAGTTTCGGCCCACGCGCGCGGCGATCGTCGCGCGCCGCGAGGACCGGGCTCCACCCAGAGGAAAGGGGACCTCGCCATCATGATGGCCCGAGGACATCTAGCGACCACGAGCGTCCTGTGGCTCGCTCTCGCCCCACCGATCGCCGAGGTGGCTGGTCGGCCGCTGACCACCGGCGAGATCATCGTCTCCACCATCGCTATCGCGGGCTGGTCGGTGTGGCCGGACTGGGACCATTCCGATGCGCAGCTCTCGCGCACGCTCGGTCCGTTCTCCAAGGCATTCGCCACACTGGTGAACAAGCTGTCGGGCGGGCACCGGGTGGGCAAGACGCACACCGTGCTATTCGCGGTGGCGATGGGTTTCCTCGCGGGCCTGCTGGGAACCGTGCCGCATGACTTCGGGCAGGTCGTGCTGCCGTCGAACTGGGCACTGATGGTGATGATGTGGTTCCTGGCCTACACGATGATGCTCACCCTGGGGCTCTCGGTGTTCCGGTCCCGCCATATCGGCGACGAGATCATCGCCGTGGAGGCAATCGCTATCGTTGCGCTCGCGCTGTGGCTCGCGCCGGGGGACTGGTGGTGGATGCCCTGGACCGCGGCGATCGGCTGCCTGCTGCATTGCGTGCAGGACATGATGACCACGCGGGGCCTCAACAACTTCCTGTGGCCGCTGCCGAAGCGACGCATGCGCCTGCCGGTCCTCGGGCGCGCGGGCGGCACCCGGGAGCAGATGCTCACCAGCGCCACCCTCATCGCCGCGCTGTGGGTCGCGCCCGCCGTGCTCAGCGGCAATGTCTGGTGGACAGCCGAATGGCTGGCGTGAGCACCAGCCCGCGCAGGCCGCCCGTCCAGGGGATCAGCGGATGGCGCGGTCGAGCGCGGGGTAGCGGCGCGAGGTGTAGACCACCTGCCCGGCAGGGCGCTCGACGACGCTGGTTTGTGTCGAGCCGATGATCAGCAAGCACCGCATATCGACCTGCCCCGGGTCGAGGTCCGCGAGCCGGGTGACGGTGACGGTCTCGGCCTCGCTGCCCACGGCGCGCCCGATGATCACCGTGGTCGCGCCGTCACGGATGTCGAGCAGCAGGTCCTTCAGCGCGCCCACCTGCCACGTCCGGGATCGCGAGGCGGGGTTGTAGATCGCGATAGCGAGGTCCGCCTTCGCTGCCGCGCGCACGCGCTCGGCCACGACGTCCCAGGGCTTGAGCCGGTCCGACAAGGAGATCACGGCGTAGTCGTGCCCGAGCGGCGCCCCCGCCCGCGAGGCCACCGCGTTGGCCGCGGTCATGCCGGGAACCACCCGCACCCGCACGTCCGCGTACTCCTCGCGCGCGGCGACCTCGAGGACCGCGGAGGCCATCGCGAACACACCAGGATCGCCCGACGAAACCACTGCGACGCGCGCCCCGTCGCGAGCGAGGTCGAGCGCATGGGCGGCACGTTCCTCCTCGACGCGGTTATCGGAGGGATGCTGGCGCTGCCAGGCATTTCCGGCCACGCGCGCCAGGTAGGGGCCATACCCGACGAGGTCGGTGGCGGCCCGCAGCTCGCGCCGCACCTCAGGGGTGGTCCAGTCGGTGTGGCCAGGCCCGAGGCCGACCACGACCACCTCGCCAGGCTTGTGGTGCTCGGCAGGGCTGGGCTCGCGGGTGTTCAGCGGGGACGGCACGATCGCGACCGAGAAGTACGGGACCTCGGTGGGATCGACATCGCGCATGGGCAGGACCCGCTGGCCCTCCCAGCTCGCCCGCTCGACATACACGGCCTCATCGAGCCGTCCTGCCTTCTCCAGCGCATCACGCACCGCGCCGAAGGTACGGCCGAGCTTCATCACCGCGACCGCGTCGCCGCTGGTGAACCGATCGATCAGTTCTGCTTCCGGAAGGGTACCCGGCACCACGGTCAAGGTCTCATCGCGCTCCACGAGCGGCACCTGCATGGCTGCGGAGGCCGCCGAGATGGAGGTAACGCCCGGCACGATTTCCGTGCGGAACCGCGCTCGCAGCCTCTTGTGCATGTGCATGTAGGAGCTGTAGAACAGCGGATCGCCCTCGGCGAGCAGCGCGACATCCCGGCCCGCGGCGAGGTGGACGGCGAGGCGCTCGGCGGACTCCGCGTAGAACTCGTCGATCGCGCCCTGGTAGCCCCGCGGATGATCGGTCGTCCCGGTGGTCACCGGGTAGACCAGCTTCTCCTCGATCTGCCCTTCCCGCAGGTAGGGCGCGGCGACGCTGCGCGCAATCGAGCGGCCGTGGCGGGCGCTGTGGTAGGCGACGACATCGGCCGCGGCGATCAGCCGGGCGGCCTTGACGGTGACGAGCTCGGGGTCGCCCGGGCCAAGCCCGATGCCCCACAGGGTCCCGCTCACAGCTCCGCGCTCGCGATCGCGTTGACAGCGGCGGCGGTGATGGCGCTGCCACCACGACGGCCCCGCACGAGCAGGTGCCGCAGCTGCTTCGGGTGAGCGATCACCGCCTCCTTCGACTCGACGGCACCCACGAAGCCGACGGGCCCGCCCACGATGGCGGCCGGCATGGGCGCCCCGTCATCGATGAGCTGCAGCAGGTGGAACAGTGCGGTCGGGGCATTGCCGATCGCCACGATCGCGCCGTCGAGATGCTCGCGCCACAGCTCCACGGCCGCGGCGGTGCGGGTGGTACCGAGCTGCTCGGCGAGGCCCGCCACGCGAGGGTCGCGGAGGGTGCAGATCACCGCGTTGCCCGCGGGGAGGCGGCGGGGGGTGATGCCCTCGGCGACCATGTGGGTATCGGCGAGGATCGGCGCCCCTGCCCCGAGGGCCGCGCGAGCATGCTCGACGACTCCGGGGGTGTGCGCGATGTCCTCGACGAGGTCGGTCTGCCCGCTTGCGTGGATCATGCGCACCACGGCTTCGGCGTCGGCGGGGGAGAACCCGCTGAGATCGGTCTCGT
>NZ_JACYWE010000001.1:0-35841 GCF_014841105.1 Lolliginicoccus lacisalsi | reverse complement strand
CAGCGTCGGCGACGCAGTGGCTCATGTGGTCATCGAGCAGCCCGAGGGCGACCGAGCGCAGGGCGCTGGTCATCGCTGAGACCTGGGTGAGAATGTCGATGCAGTACTTCTCCTCCTCGACCATGCGCTGGATGCCGCGCGCCTGTCCCTCGATGCGGCGCAGCCGCTTGAGGTAGTTGTCCTTGCTGGAGATGTAGCCGTGGTGGTTGCCGTCGTGGCAGGCGCTGCCAGGCTCGGCGGGCTGGGTGGTCATCGTTGGTGGCCTTTCGGGGCGGGACCTTGCCCCCGAGGAGCAGAGGCCCAGGGGCGGTCAGGAGCGAACGGGGGAGAAGCGGCGCAGCCGCAGGCTGTTGCCCACGACGAACAACGACGAGGCCGCCATGGCGGCGCCGGCGATCATCGGGTTGAGCAGGCCCGCGGCAGCGATCGGCAGTGCCGCGACATTGTAGGCGAAGGCCCAGAACAGGTTGCCCTTGATGGTGCGCAGGGTGGCGCGCGAGAGCCGGATCGCATCGACGATCGCGCGGGGATCCGGGCGCATCAGCGTCAGGTCGCTGGCGTTGATGGCGACATCGGTGCCGCTTCCCATCGCGATGCCCAGGTCCGCGCCCGCTAGTGCTGCCGCATCGTTGACGCCGTCGCCGACCATGGCGACGACCTTTCCGCTGGCGCGCAGTTCCGCGATGACGGTGGCCTTGTCCTCGGGCAGCACCCCGGCGATCACCTCATCGATGCCAATGGTCGCGGCCACGGCGCGGGCGGCGGTCTCGTTGTCCCCGGTCAGCATGATCACCTCGGCCCCGAGCTGGCGCAGGCCCGCGACGGCCTCGGCGGATTCGGCGCGCGGGGAGTCGCCCACAGCGAGCACCGCGCGAGCCTCGCCGTCCCAGCCCACGAGCACGGCGGTGCGGCCCTCGCGCTGCTGCTCCTCGAGGGCGTGGGCGAGATCGCCGGGAACGGCGAGGCCCTCGTCCTCCAGCAGTGCCGGGCGGCCGACGATGACGCTGGCGCCGTCGACGGTGCCGCGCACACCGAGCCCGGAGATGCTCGAGAAGCCAGAGACCGCGGGGAGCGTCGCGCCCTGCGAGCCTGCCGCAGTGGCGATGGCGCGGGCGATGGGGTGCTCGGAGGAGTCCTCGAGCGCCGCCGCGCGCGCCAGCGCGGTGGCCGCGCTCGTTCCGGTCGCGGGGATCACCTCGTGCAGCGTCATCTCGCCGGTGGTGAGCGTGCCGGTCTTGTCGAGGACGACGGTATCGATGCGCCGGGTGGACTCGAGGACCTCGGGGCCCTTGATGAGGATGCCGAGCTGCGCGCCGCGGCCGGTGCCCACCATCAGCGCGGTGGGGGTCGCGAGCCCGAGCGCGCAGGGGCAGGCCACGATGAGCACGGCCACCGCGGCGGTGAACGCGAACTCGGTGCCGTCCCCGCGCAGCAGCCAGAACGTCAGGGTCGCGGCGCTGAGCGCGAGCACGAATGGCACGAATACCGCGGAGATGCGGTCGGCAAGGCGCTGGACGGCGGCCTTGCCGGCCTGCGCCTGCTCGACGAGCTCGCGGATGCGCGCGAGCCGGGTCTGCTCGCCCACGGCGGTGGCGCGCACGGCGATGCGGCCGGAGGTGTTCAGGGTCGCGCCGGTCACGGTGTCGCCCGGACCGGCCTCCATCGGGACGGGCTCGCCGGTGAGCATGGATTCGTCCACCGCGGTGTGGCCCTCGATGATGGTGCCGTCGGTGGCGATCTTCTCTCCGGGCCGCACGATGAAGATGTCATCGACGACGAGGCTAGCGACAGGTATGCGCTGCTCGGTGCCCTCGCGCAGCACCGCCACGTCGCGCGCGCCGAGCTCGGCGAGGGAGCGCAGCGCGGCGCCCGCGCGCCGCTTGGACCTGGCCTCGAGGTACTTGCCGGCGAGGATGAAGGTGGTGATCGCGACGGCTGCCTCGAGATAGATGTTGGCCGAGCCGTCGCCGCGCGCGGGCAGCAGGCTGAATCCGTGGGTCATGCCGATGTGCCCGGCGGTGCCGAAGAACAGGGCGTAGAGGGACCAGCCGAGCGCGGCGAGGGTGCCGATGGAGATCAGCGTGTCCATGGTGACGGCGCGGTGCCGGGCGTTGATGATCGCGGCGCGGTGGAAGGGCAGTCCGGACCACATGATGACCGGGAGCGCGAGCGCGAGGGAGAACCATTGCCAGCCGGGGAACTGCAGCGCCGGGATCATGGCGGTGGCGACGACGGGGACGCTGAGCACGGTGGCCAGGGCGAGGCGGCGGCGCAGGCCGGCTACCGCGCGCTCGTCCTCGGCGTCGATGTCGGCGGCGGTGAGCGTCGAACCGGCATGGTGGGGGCGCGCGCCGTAGCCGGTCTTGCGGACTACCTCGATCAGCTCATCGGTGCTCACCGGGGTGGCGCCGGTGGTGATGCGGGCCTTCTCCGTGGCGTAGTTGACCGTCGCGGTGACTCCCTCGACGCGGTTGAGCTTCTTCTCGATGCGCGCGGCGCACGAGGCGCAGGTCATGCCGGTGATGTCGAGGTCGATGATCCGGGGCGGTGCTTGCTGGGCAGCGCGCGCGGTGTCGAGGGCCTTGCTCATTGCGGGTCTCCAGGGGTTGCGGGAGGAGGTGCGTCTGCAGGGTCGATCAGGCGATGGCGTAGCCGGCCTCATCGACCGCCTCGCGCAGGGCAGCCTGGTCGAGGTCGGTGTCGCTGGTGATGGTGACCGCGCCGGTGGCGAGGTCGACGGCGACGTCGGTGACGCCGGGCAGCGCGCTGATCTCGGAGCGCACCGCGTTCTCGCAGTGGCCGCAGGTCATGCCGGTGACGGTGATCGTGGTGGTCATGGAGGGCTCCTCGGTGTGGTCCGGCGCGTCGGCCGGACGCGGTGGCGCAGGTACCCCCCTAGGGTATATAAAGGTGGTAAGTCCAGCAACCCCCGGTACACCGGGAACCCCGACAGACAGGAGCACCATGCGCACCCGGCCACTCGCCCTCGTCGCCACCTCCGCCCTCGCGCTCGCCCTCACCGCGTGCGGCACCACCAGCACCGATATGGCGGACCCCACGGCCTCCCCGGCAAGCGCCACCGCCGAGGCGTCGACCGCCAACGCCGCCGACGTCATGTTCGCCCAGGGCATGGTCCCCCACCATGAGCAGGCGATCGAGATGAGCGACATCATCCTCGGCAAGGAAGGCATCATGCGCGAGGTCAGCGCCCTCGCCAAGCAGATCAAGGACGCCCAGCAGCCCGAGATCGACACGCTCGAGGAATGGATCGACGACTGGACCAATCAGCATAACGATGCCGGACACATGATGGATGACGACACCATGGGTGGCATGAACGGGAGGATGTCCACCGCCCAGCTCGAGGAGCTCCGTGACGCCGACGGCCCCGCCGCGAGCCGGATTTTCCTCGAGCAGATGATCATCCACCACGAGGGCGCCATCCACATGTCCCGCGCGCACCTCGCGCAGGGCGAGCACCCCGGTGCCCGCGACATGTCCCAGAGCATTATCGAGAGCCAGCAGGCCGAGATCGACATCATGCGCGAGCTGCTCGACCAGATCCGCGAGTAAGCCGCGCGACCTCCTCCTCGGCGCGGAAGAAGGCCTCGGCCTCCGCGTCGAGTGGGTAGGTCAGCTCGATGCGCAGCTCATCGAGGGTGATCTCGGCGGTCGCCTCGAACCGCGACACCATTCCGATGGTGCGCACCACCTGCTCGCCCACCCGGAACCACGGGCACGCCACCAGGCCCGGCGGGGCACCGGCTGGCCTCGGCAATCCCCGCGTGGCCGCCTCCGGGGTGCTCGTATAGCGCCGGATTACGTTGCTGCCCAGCACATCCGCCCCATACAAGCGAGCGCACGCCTCGTTGGCGAGCAGCACGTTCCAGTGCGCGTCGAGCACCATCGCGGGATACGGCAGGTGCGCGGCGAGCAAGCGAGCGAGCACGGCCCTGAACGGCGCGAGGTCCCCGCCCTGCAGCGGTACCTCCGGGTAGCGCGGCGGCAACCCGGCCGCCCGCAGCAGCGCGTTGCGCTCCCGCAGCGGCACATCGAGCGCGTCAGCGATCCGCAGCACCATGTCCGGGCTCGGCCGCGAGCGGCCCGTCTCGAGGAATGACACATGCCGGGAAGTCGTGGCGGTGCGGCCCGCGAGCGCGAGCTGGCTCAAGCCGCGATGCGCCCGCCACTGCCTGATCCGCGCCCCGAACTCACTGGGTCCCGCGATCCCTCCCGCTGCCATGCCCTGATTATCCGGGACCCTCCCCCGCGCGGCCATTCCCTCGCAGGGAATCGACCCGGCTCCCTGTTCGCGCGATCGTGGATCCATGAACACGTCGATCATCACCGCCACGGATACCCGCCCCTCGGCAGCGCCGCTGCGGGCAGCACTGCGCGCCAACGCCACATTCTCCCTCGTCACCGGCCTGGCCACCCTCGCGCTCGCCTGGTGGCTCGCTGGCTCCTGGAATGTCCCGGTGGCCCTGCTCGTCGCCATTGGCGCATCGGTAGCAGTCTTCGGCGTCGCGGTCGCCACCGCCGCCGCCCTGCCCGACCCCGCGCTGCGCCGCGCCGCGCCGCTACCGCCATCATCGCCGCTGACGTGCTCTGGGTCGCAGCGAGCATCCTCATCCTCGCGATGGCCACGCTGCCCGGGCCAGCACGCACCACGATCATCGCGGTCGGCGCGATCGTCGCGCTCCTCGCGATCGCTCAAGCCATCGGCCGCTCCCGCATCCGCCAGGACGATCCCCTCGCGGGGCTCGAGGTCGTAGAAACCAGCACCACCATTCCGCGCCGACCGAGCAGGCCTGGCGGATCATCACGGACCATCGCCTCTACGGTCAGCTCGCGCCCAACCTCTCCGATGTCACGGTCACCAGCAGCCACGACGGCGCGCCCCGCGCCCGGCAATGCACCTCCACCGGCGGCAAGACCTGGAACGAGACATGCACCCTGTGGGACGAAGGGCGCGGGTTCGCCATCGACGTGGACACGAGCACCTATCCCTACCCGCTCCGCTCGCTCGCCGCGATGTGGTCGGTCGAGCCCGCGCCGAGCGGCAGCAGCGCGCGAATGCGCTTCGCGTACCAGCCCCTCGCGACACCACGGGGCGGACTGTTCGCCATCATGTTCCGCGCCGCGTTCCCGCCCATCTTGCGGCGCATCGAGGCAGGCTGGGCAGGCGAGGCGCGTAGGGCCGGAGATCGCGGGCACGAGTGAGCAGTGCCCGCCGCCCATCCTGGTCGCGGGGCGGCGGCCCGGCGAGGCCGCTTAGAATCGGGCCATGGACACCTGGATCCTTGCCGCGTTCCTCGGCCTTGGTCTTGCCGCCGCCACGGGGTTGCGCACGTTCCTGCCGTTGCTGATGCTCAGCGCGGTCGCGCACTTCGGGTGGCTGGGCATCAGCCTGAGCGAGTCGTTCGCCTGGCTCGGGTCCTCGGCCGCGCTCGCGACCCTAGCGATCGCGACGGTCGCGGAGCTGCTCGCGGACAAGATCCCGCTGATCGACAACGCGCTCAGCGCGCTCGGCATGATCTCGCGGCCCGTAGCGGCCGCGATCGCGGCGGGAGCAGTATTCACCAGCCTCGATGCGTCCGCGGCGATCATCGCCGGCATCATCGTGGGGGCCCCGACCGCGCTGGCCGTGGGCACTGCCCAGGCGGGGACACGGGTGGCGAGCACCACCGCGACCGGCGGCACCGCGAACCCGATCGTGTCGATCGCCGAGGACGTGGTGTCCTTCATCGTCGCGCTGGTAGCGCTCGTGGTGCCGGTGCTCATCCCGCTGGTGCTGATCGCGGTGGCGTGGCTGGCCTATCGCGGTTCCCGGCGATGGCGCCGTCGTCGTCCCACGAGCTGGGCCGTTCAGCGCTAGCCGCGCGAGCGGGCAGGCCTGTCGGAGAACAAGTCCCGGTAGGCGTGCGGCTGCGTGTGCTGCGCGCGGGGGCTGGTCGGTTCGGCGGTGGTGGGCTCGTCGTCCTCCGGGGCGGGGCTCGCATCGGGGGCGTGGCTGGTGGGGGCGAGGAAGAGCTGCGAGTATTCCATGCAGTCGTGACAACTTTCAGTGGGTACGAGGGGCGCGTTGTACTAGGGCGCCATGGGTGTCCTGCTGGCTGGCCTCTCGCGTGGTTGACGCGGAGCGGGCGAGCGGGAGACGGATCGCGGGGCAGTGGCCAGGGTATTGCCGGGCCTTGTGCCTGCCGGGCTTGCTCCGCGTACTTCGTACTGTACGCCCTTGGTGCCCGATGGGCGCGATGACTTCCCTCCCCATGGCGAGTCATACCCTCGTGCACTGCCTGTGCACCGTGATGGAAAGGACACTCCCATGCCCACTGATTCGCTTCCCGGCCCGGCCGTCTCGAGCGTCTTGTTCGCGAGCCGCGATCCCGAGCGGCTCCGCGTCTTCTACGAGAAGGCACTCGGCATCGCCGCGCAGCGCACGCCCGACGGCGGGTACTGGGTCCTCGACCTCGGTGGCTTCTACCTGATGCTCGATGGCCGGGAGGACATCGAGGAGCACAACGTCGATCCGTCCCGCTTCATCCTCAACATCGAGGTCAAGGATGCCCGCGCGGTGGCGGCGAGCATCGACGCGACGGGCGCGAGCTGGTTCGCTCCGCTCGAGGAGCGTGACGGCAGCTGGTTCGGCACGTTCATCGACCCTGATGGCAATCACGCGCAGATCATCGAGATCAGCGAGCAGATGCGGGATTTGATGGAGGGCTAGCGCGTCACCGCTTGCCCGGGGTGTCGCGCCACAGCAGGTAGGCGGCCAGCATCGGATCGGTGAACTGGTAGTAGGTGCGCCGCTGGTCCTCGCCGGGCAGCTTGCCGCCACGCACCCAGGAGCTTTCGGCGAGGCGACGCAGCGTGACCGCCGCGGTGTTGGCGGTCAGGCCGGCGTTGTCGGCGAGCTCGCCCACGGTGACGGGGCCGGGCGCTCGGGCAAGCCCGAGCAGGAGCTGTCGCTCGGTATTGGCCAGGCCGAGCAGCTCGTGCTGGTAGTGGGGGGAGCAGGTGTCGAGCAGCTTGCTGATCGTCGCTGCCGGCTGGCCCAGGGTCGAGGGCCGCGCGGTATCGCCGATGATCTGCCACGCCCGTGGTGATCCTCCGATGGCTCGGTGCACGGCGCGCACGGCCGTGGCCGCCTGCTCGGTGCCCAGCCATGCGCCGAGGGGCTGGTCGCCAGCGAGCGCGGCGCGGTGGCGCAGCAGGCTGGTCGCCTCGGCCGGGTCGAGGGGCGGGATGGTGTCGATATCGAGGTTGCCGTACCACGGCTCGGCGCGGGAGGAGAGAGCGGGAACGAGCCGGGTCGCCGAGGCGAGGACGAGGGTCCGGCCGTGGGTCTCGACGAAACCGCGCAGCGCGCGCGCCCCGGCGCCGCCGATGCGCTCGAAGAGCACATCGATGTGCTCGGCGACGAGCACGAGGAGCCGTCGGCCCACGATGGCGGCGAGGAGATCCTCGAGGTCGCTGACGGACGCGGCGAGCCGGGCGGCCCGCGCCTCGCCAGCGTTCTCGGGGCCGAGCGTGGTGATCGCCTCGTGCAACAGGTCGGGGTAGCTGCTGATCGGCAGGGCATCATCGCTGATCCAGGCCAGCGCCACGCGGCTCGCGACCTGCTCGTTGCCCAGCGCCTGGCCGGTGGCGACGGCGAGGATGTGCGTCTTGCCCGAGCCCCAGGGCCCGCGCAGCAAGGTGTGCGCGCGCGTCCCCGATCGCGAGGCCGTCTCGATCCGGGAGCGCACGCGGGAGATGAGGGCGCCGTGCCCGGCGGTGACCTGCTCGAGGTGGGGGAGCGGAGCGGTGCGCGGATTGTGCACGGGGTGCAGCGGCGCCTGGACGGGGCGGCTCATCGCATGCTGCGCTTCCAGTACTCGCGCACCAGGGTGCTGCGGAAGCCACTCGACCGGCCCGCGCGGCGCAGGTAGTGATCGCGCTCGAGATCCTCGATGATGCGCACGAGAGCGCGCCGTCCCGGTATCGAGGGCAGTTCGGTGTAGGGCAGCAGGCGCCGTAGCTCATCGACGGTGATGGTGCCGCGATCGGCGTACACATCGAGCATGGATTCGATCAGCTCGGCCTGCTCGGCCCCGTAGTAGGGGGTGATGCGGTCCCGGTAGTGCCGCATGTTCCAGGGGTCATGGGGATCGATCAGTGCCGCCTCGACGAGGCTCGCGATGCCAGCGGGTGCGAGCTCGTCGCGGGCGGGCATGTCGCGGCAGGCCTTGACGAGGTGCTGGATGTAGTACGGGATCCCTTCGGCCGCTTGGGTGATCGCCACCGCCACGCCGATCGGGTCCGCGGGGCGGATGTCCTCGCCGAGCATCAGGCAGCGGGCGAGATAGATCGCATCGGCCTCATCGAGCGAGCCGACTGGCTCGGGCACCACATCGTTGACGCTTCCCGGGGCGGCATCACTGACGTGGTGGAACCCTATCGAGCCGAGCAGGAGCATGGCGAGCCGCGTGGAATGCTGCTGGCGGATGCGGCGCAACGTCACGAGCAGCTCGCGCCCGGAACCGGGTTGGGCGCGCTCCATCTCGAGGGCAAGGACCGGCACCTCGTCGATGATGAGGACCAGCGGGGGCTCGCCCTCGTCGGGGAGGGCCACGGCGATGATGTCGTCGAGACCGCGTTCCTGGCTGGCGCGCTTGGCGCCGACTGGTCCCGCGGTGATGGTGAGCTCCCAGCGGCGCAGCTCCTCGCGGAGCGGGCCGGCCGGCACGGCGCGGGAGAGCGAGCGCGCGAGCTCGGTGGCGAACCCGGCGTAGTCGACGCGCTCGGCGGAGGTGCGGACGAACGTCCGGCCTGCTGCCGAGAGGTGCGCTTCGACGAGCCGGGCGATGGACGTCTTGCCGACGCGGCGGTCGCCAGTGAGCAGGACGGTCTGGCGGGCATCGAGCAGGCCCAGGACTCGATCCACCTGCAGGTCGCGGCCGATGATGTCGTCGAGGGCGGGGACGCTTCCGACGGTCAAGGGGATGGGGCGGACGGGTCGTTGATCCACGTTCGAATCATACAACAAATGTGTCACCTAACATGAGAGTCATATTACTCAAGTGTCATCTGACTAGCTTGACATATGGCGGGGCTGTACTGCATCCCTGGCCAGGCTCTCGCAGCATGACTCAATGGTCTGACAAGAACAGCCAGAGAGGTGCCCCGCGCAGATGCAAGCCACGTCTGGTCCAGGCCGTGCCGTGTCGTGTACAAGAACGTAACGTTGCGGGAGTACCGTGCTGCCCCATGAGGCTGAGGCTGGGCATCGCTACCGCTCTCGTCACCGTGACGATCGCAGCCGTACCCGCGGCCACCCAGGCAACAGCCGAGAGCGCGACCTACCTTGATACCTTCTCCCCGACATTCGCCCCCGGCCAGCTCGCGACCGCGGCGGGTGGCTTCACCGGGCTCGACGCCACCCCCATCCCCGGCGTCTACCTCGCGGTCACTGGCGTCGGCGCAGGGCCGGCGCCTGGCCGCTTCCGCACGATCCGCATCCCCCTCGGCGCGGATGGGCGAATCACCAGCGATCGCGTCGAGGTACTGGCGGAATCGCCACTGAGCAATGCGAGCGGGTCCATGGCGCCCGGCAGTGGCTTCGCCCCGAGCGCGATCCGCCTCGCCGACGGAGAGGTGCTGATCGCGGGCAGCACGCCGGGCCGCCAGGGGGTGGCGCCGCGCCTGAGCGGATTCGACATGACCGGGTCGCACATCCGTGACTATTCGCTACCGCGCTCGTGGATGCCGGGAGCGACCGGGCAATCAGGCATCGCAGCCGCTCCCGCGACGCTGGGCGCGGCGGTCCACGGGGGCCTCGTCACTGTGATCAGTGGCGCGCCCCTTCGCCAGGACGGCGCGCTTTCCGGTGGCCCGCGCGCACGCCTCGCGCAGATCGATCGCTATAGCGGCCTCGTCATGCGCGAGTACGCCTACGAGCTCTCGATGGGCGACGGCGCTCTCGCGACAGGGCTCCTCGCGCTCTCGGGCACTGATTACCTGGTCCTTGAGCGTGGGGTAGGCGCCGACGGGAGGCCGACCGCGCGCCTCTACCGGGCCCGCGTCGGCGATGCGACCGACATCACCGCACGGCACGCCCTCGTCGGCAACGAAGCACCCATGAGTTCAGAGCTGCTGCTCGATCTCGGCGCCACAGGGGCCGAGCCGGGTGCCATCGAGGCCATGAGCCTTGGCCCGGTGCTATCCGATGGGTCGCGGACGGTCGTCCTCGCCACCGGCGGCGCCGCCCCGGGGGAGGGCGTCGAGCCGTCGCGCATCCATGTGGTCCGCCTCGACCCCTGACCGGGCAATGCGTGACTAGGCCGCCACCGCTGCCTTGCTGCGGGCCTTGAGCCTGGTGTAGACCTCGCGACGCACGGTCGCGACGACATCGCCCGCCTCATCGCGGATACCGCAGGAGAACCAGGTGAGCACGCGCTCGCCGCCCGCGGCCCGCTCGCGGATCGATTCGACGACCTCGGGGGGCATATCCATCGTCGCGGTCAGTCGCCCGGTCCCAGGCTTGCGGTAGTCGATCTCGCCGCGGGTGTCCCACACGTAGTGGTCCTCTCCGAGCTGCGGCAGGAGCAGCAGCATGAAGAAGGGATCGGTCATCGACGAGAGCGATCCGCCGAACGCGGTGCCCACGGCATTGCGCGTCAGCGGGGTGACCCTCATCGAGACGACCGCGCGGGACCAATCGTCGGCGATCGATTCGACCTTGATTCCCGCGCCGAGGAAGGGTGGCCAGGCTCGCATGCCCCACTTGAGGGTCCGTGGCGTGATCTGCATTGTTGCTCCTTGGGGGCGCGGGGTCATTGTCACGCTCCATGGTATAGCTCTATGGCATAGGGCATACACGTGGTGTGGCGAGCGTCTCCCCGGCGACGCGCAGCGGCCAGCCATGAAACACTATCGGGCGTGAGCACCCTGCCCCCGATCGTCCTCGTCCACGGCATCCGCCTCAGCCACGCCGAATGGACCGCCGAGACAGCGCAGCTCCTCGAGCACGGGCACCGCGTCGCCGCCATCGACCTGCCTGGTCATGGAAGCCGCCGGGGGGAGCCCTTCACCCTCGACGGCGCGATCGACGTCATCACGAGCAGCATCGACGCCCACGGCGAGCCCGCTCTCCTCGTCGGCCATTCGCTCGGGGGATACCTCGCGCTCGCCGCGGCCGCCCGGCACCCCGAGCGACTCGCAGGGCTGGTCGTCACCGGCTCCACGGCGATCCCCAACAAGATCTTCGCCGCGCCTTTCCTCGGCGGCTACCACGCCCTCAACCGGCTTCCACGGCAAGGCGATACCGCCAGCCAGATCGCCATGCGCCTCACCGCGCCGCCCCCCGCGGCCCGCGCGATCATCGACAACGGCATCGCCACCGAGGTGATCCCCGCCGTCGTGCGCGACGTCGTCGCCTTCGACCCGATCGCTGCGGCACGTTCCTTCCCCGGGCCCACCTGGTACATCAACGGCCGCCACGACCACTTCCGCATCCACGAGCGCCGGTTCCTCCGAGCGAGCCGCGAGAACGGGCATTCCGCCGAGCTGCGCATCATTGCCGGGGCAGGGCACTACCTGCCGCTCACCCATGCGGTGGAGTTCACCACCCACCTCGAGGACATCGCGGCGAGCCTGCGCGCCGGGTGAGCCGCGGCCACGACCGCGTTGTCAGACCGTCTCGCTACGGTGTGCAGTGTCGTTGCAATCCGACCCGGTGAGTATCACTCATGGCGCGCACCATCTACTACACCGCGATGACCCTTGACGGGTTCCTCGCCACTGCCGACGATTCGTTGGACTGGCTGCTCACCCGGGACCAGGATCCGCGCGGACCGCTGAACTACGATGACTTCTTCGCCGGGGTAGGGGCGATGGTCATGGGGGCGACGACCTACCAGTGGGTTATCGACCACGAGTTCGCGGGCAAGGATCCCTCGGAGTGGCAGTGGCCGTATACCATCCCGTGCTGGGTGCTCACTCATCGGGACCTGCCCGCCATCCCCGGAGCCCCGATCACCGTCGCGCAGGGCAACGCTGCTGAGGTCCACGCGCGATTGCAGGATGCGAGCGGCGACCGGAACATCTGGATCGTCGGCGGCGGAGATATCGCCGGGCAGTTCGCCGACGCCGGCCTGCTCGATGAGATCATCGTCTACCTCGCGCCCGTCACGATAGGGGCGGGCAAGCCGTTGATGCCTCGCCACCTTGAACTGCGCCTCGAGGAAGTCGCGCGCAACGGGGAGTTCGCCTGCGCCCGCT
This sequence comes from Lolliginicoccus lacisalsi, assembly GCF_014841105.1. Taxonomy (GTDB): domain Bacteria; phylum Actinomycetota; class Actinomycetes; order Mycobacteriales; family Mycobacteriaceae; genus Lolliginicoccus; species Lolliginicoccus lacisalsi. The sequence continues at coordinate 23,577 of NZ_JACYWE010000001.1, read as the reverse complement.
ACACCGTGATCCGCGAGCCCGGCGGCACCGCGACTGGCAAGCAGGAGGCCTAGAGCAGCGCTTCGGCCAGCTGCGCCCAGTCCGCGCGCGGAGGCTCGGCGATGCTCGGTCCCAGCACCTGCACGACCACGCTCGTCGCGCCCGCATCGAGGTGCGCCGCGACGAGCTCGCGCGTGTGCTCGACGCCGCGGGCCACCATCTGCTCGGCGAGGCGGGTGCTGCCACCGCGGATGAGATCATCGTCGGTGAATCCCTGGCGCACGAACGACGTCCGATAGTTCGGCAAGCCGGTGTAGATCGCGAGGTGGCCATGCGCGCGCTCCGCCCACGCCTCGCGATTGCCCGCCGCGACCGGATCGATCACCGCTGCCTGCTCCACGACGAGCAAGGGATCCGGGCCGAGGATCTCCCGCGCGCCCTCGGTGTGCTCGGGCGTCACCAGGTAGGGGTGCGCGCCATCGGCCCGGTCGCGCGCCACCTCCAGCATCCGCGGGCCCAGCGCCGCGAGCACCCGGGGCGGGGCCACCTGTTCTCCCGCGACCAGTGCCGGGGCCGAATCCATCGCATCGAGATAGTCCCGCATCGCCGCGATGGGCTTGCGGTACACGTGCCCGCGCATCCGCTCCACCAGTGGCGCATGCGAGATGCCCAGCCCCAGGACGAACCGGCCCGGATGCAGCGCCTCGAGCGTGCGCCCCGCGGCCGCCGCGGCGAGCGCATCGCGGCCATAGATGTTGGCGATGCCAGTCCCGATGACCATGCGCCGCGACGCCGAGAGGTAGAGCTGCGCGGCGGTGAACGCTTCCCGGCCGTAGGCCTCCCCGAACCACAGCGATCCCCAGCCCTGCTCGTCGAGCTCAGCGACCAGCTCGCTCGCCTCGGCCGGGCCGCGACCGTCGAGCGACCCCGTCCACAATCCAACCTTGCCCAGCAATGCCACCATGGTCCGAGTCTGCCACCGCTCGCCATGCCCCGCACGCGCCGGCGCCACAATGCACGGTGCTGCCCAGTAAGGTGCGGCGAATGAGATTCGAGGAACTGGCCTGGCAGGACACCCCGCTCGGAGAGATCAGCCTGCGCCGCCGGTGGGATCCCCGTGCCGAGCGCAACGTGCTCGAGGTCAAGCTCGGCGACGAGTACCTCATGTCCAGCATGTTCACCGAGGCAGAGGAGGAGCTCGCCCGGCTCGGGCTAGCCCTGCTCGCCGCGGACGAGCGCGCCCTCGACGTGGCCGTGGGCGGCCTCGGTCTCGGCTACACCGCCATCACCGCGCTCGATGACCCGCGCGTGGCATCGCTGGTCGTCATCGACGCGATCCCCGAGGTCATCGCCTGGCACCAGGATGGCCTGATCCCGGCGGGGGAGCGCCTGGGCACGGATCCACGCTGCCGCCTCGTCCACGGGGACTTCTTCGCCCTCGCCGCGGGGGACTCCCTGGACGTGGAGCAGCCTGGCCGCCGGTTCGATGCGATCCTGCTCGATGTCGATCACTCCCCGCGGCACGTGCTGCACCCGCGCCATGCCGCCTTCTACGAGCGTCCCGGGCTCGAGCACCTCGCCACCCATCTGCGCCCCGGCGGCGTCTTCGCGCTGTGGTCCAACGATCCCCCCGATGCCGAGTTCCTCGCCCTGCTCGCCGCCGTGTTCGCGACGACGCAGGCGCACGTTGTGGAGTTTCCGAATCCGCTGCAGGGCGGCACGTCCACCAACACGGTCTACACCGCGACGGCTCTGGCTCCGGCATGACACAGGCCCTGCCGGACCAGGGGCTTCCGTGGTCCGGCAGGGCTCGAGCGAGATGAGGCTAGGACTTCGCCGGCCACCACGAAGCGCGACCTAGCAACAGCAGGGTCGATGGCACGAGGACCGTGCGCACGAGGAGGATGTCGAGGATCATCCCGATGCCCACCACGAAGCCGAGCTGCGCGAGCAAGTAGATGCCGCCTGCCATCAGCGCGAACATCGTCACCGCGAACACCACGCCCGCGGTGGTGATGACGCTGCCGGTGGCGCCGAGCGCGCGGATCACCCCGAGGCGAAGCCCGCCGCTCGGCCCATCGGCATCAGCGGACCGGGCTGATTCCTGCCGGATGCGGCTGATCACCAGCATGCTGTAGTCCGCGCCCACGCCCACGAGGATCACGAACGCGATCGGGATCACCGACCAGTGCAGCGAGATGCCCAGGATGTGCTGCCAGGCAAGCACGCCGATGCCGATGGTGGCGATGAAGGAGACGATCGCCCACACCATGATCACCAGCGGCGCGACGATGCTGCGCAGCATCACCACCAGGATCAGCGTGACGGCCGCGAGCGCGATGATCGCGACGAGCGTGAAGTCGCGGTTGATCTCGTCCTCGAGGTCGCTGTAGATGGATCCGAATCCTGTCGTCGAGACCTCCGCGTCCGCGAGCACGGTCCCCTCGGCGGCAGCGCGGGCGGCGGACTTGATGCCCGCGATCCGCTCGAACGCCTCGTGGCCAAGCGCCTCGCCCTCGCTGAGCACGATCATCCGCGCGGTCTGGCCATCGGGGGAGACGAAGAACGTGCTCGCGGTGACCAGGCGCGGGTCGTCGAACGCGAACGCGGGCAGGTAGAACCCGGAAGCAGTGCCGGTGGAGGCGCTGGCCCGTATCTGCTGGAGATAGCCGGTGGCCGATCCGAGCCCCGCGGTGAGCTCATCCAGGGTTCCGGGCAACTGTCCGGTTCCCTTGGCGATCTGGCTGGCGCCACCAGCGATCTGGTCCACGCCCGCTTCGAGCTCGCGCACCCCGGTGGAAAGCGCATCGAGCTGTCCACGCACGGCGCTCCCGTCCCCAGCGAGGACAGCGAGGGAACCCTGCACGCGATCAGCGATCTGGCGCATGCTGGCCGACATCGCTCGCATTCGCTCGGCAGCGGCGTCCGCATCACGTCCAGCGTTGATGACATCGCGCAGGGCCTGGGCGGAGTCGCCACCGGTCGCGGTGTCGATCATCACGAGCGCCTGGCGGACGACGGCGCAGTGCGCGTCGGCACCGCACCCGCCGTCGCGCAGGCCGGGCCCGAACACGGCGGCGAGCACCCCGGTCGAGTCCCGGATGGCGGTGGAGCTCGCCGCGATCACCGTGGCGGCGTTCTCGATGCCGTCGGCGAGCACGCGCATCTCCGCGAGCGCATCGTTGAGGTCCATCGTCCCGCCGGAGGCATCCTGCACGGCGCGCTCCATGGCCGAGACAGTGCCGAGGATCTCGCGAGCGACCCCGATCAACTGATCGGTGCCACCAACGAGCTCGGGCATGCGCTCGCGCGCCTCGCTGGTCCCGCGCTCGAGCTCGGCCGCCCCGGCAACGAGCCTGTCGAGCTCGGGCCGCTCCCTGGTGATCTGGTCGCTGGCCGTGCCGAGCCCATCCGCGATCAGCCCGGCCTGATAGCCGAGCGAGGCCTCGGGCAGTGTCGCTCCGTCGGGCCGGGCGATCGAGCGCACCATGCCCACGCCCTCGACCTCGGAGACGCTGCGGGCCATGTGCTCGAGCGCCGCGAGGTCCGCGGTGTTGCGCAGGTCATGGTCCGCGCGGACGATCACATACTCCGGCACCAGCTCGTTGCGCGGAAAGTGCTTCGAGGCGAGCTCATAGCCGAGGTTGCTGCGGGAGTCGGCGGGCTGGGCGCTGAATTCATCGAAGTTGGGCTCGTGGGTCAGCGCGACGAGCGCGAAGGGCACAAGCACGAGCACCGACAGCGCGAACGCGGGCAAGGGACGGCGGACCACGCGCGCCCCGGCCCGCCGCCAGCGCCGCTCGGGGGACCGCTTGCCGGGCCTGGCGGGGAGCGGATCAGCACGCCCGCCGCGCCCGAGGACGGCGAGCAAGGCCGGGCCGAGGGTGAGCGCAGCGGCGAGGGACACGAGGATGCCGACGGCGATGGGGGGACCGGCGGTGCGGAAGATGCCTACCTGCGTGAACAGCATCGCCATGCAGGCCGCGGCGATGGTCAGTCCGGAGGCGATGATCACCACGGCGATGCCACCGATGGCGTCGGCCGCGGCGTCCTGCACGTCGAGGCCCTGCCTCCGCGCCTCGTGGTAGCGGCCGATGATGAACACCGCGTAGTCGGTTGCCGCGCCGATGACCAGCGCGGTCATCAATGCGGCGGTGAACATCGACATCTCGAGGATGCCGGCCTGGCCGAGCAGGCCGACGACGGGCCGGCCCGTGCCGAGGCCCACGCCGAGCAGGGCGAGCGCGATCACGACGGTGGCGATGCGCCGGTAGGCGAAGAGCAGCGCGAGGCTGATGAGGACGATGCTGACGCCGGTGATCAGCAGCATCCCGTGATCGACCGCGCGCAGCTGGTCGGAGGTGGTGGCGACCGGTCCGCTGAACTCGACGTCGAGCCCGTCGGGCCGGGGCAGGGTGTCGGCGAGCTCGCGCACGGCGTCGGTGGCCTGGGTGGCCTCGGTGGTGCCGTTGCCGCCGTTGAGCACCGTCATCAGCGTGACGGCCTTGCCGTCCTCGCTGGTGGTGAGCTCGCGGGCCTCGGGGGTGGTTTGCAGATCGAGGATGTAGGCGACGTGCTCGGGCATGGCGACGAGGCCCTGGGCGAGCTGCTCGTAGTAGGCGCGGTCCGGCTCGTCGATGCCATCCTCGCTGGCGAGGACGAAGAACCCGACGGCGGAGGACTCGGGGTTGCCGAAGTCGCGGGACATCTCCATCAAGGCCTGGTTGGCCTCGTTGTCGTGGGGGATGAACGCGGCGGAGTTGTCGGCGATCACCCGCTCGAGCTGCGGCACGGCGACGTTGAGCCCGATGAGCGCGAAGATCCATGCGGCGATGATCCAGCGGGCATGGCGGGCGGCGAGCGCGCCGAGCCGCCGGAAGGGGGGACTGGTCGAGTGGGCCATCAGTGCTCCTTGGTGCGCATCGTCATTGATGCGGGAATGCTCAGCCAATATGTCGTATGCAGTAGAGCATAGGAATGCGTGCGAACGACCTGGCACGTGATGAAGGGCACACCGGTATGACCGCACCCGGCCCCCGCGCGCCCGCCACGTTCTAGACTTGTATCGCCGGACTAACTAGGCGAGAGTCAATACGACGAAATCGACACGCCAATGCCCGCTTGATGCCCAGCTACCGGCTCGGGCCACTGGGCCTTGAAGGAGACAGGGACGAACATGGCCGATAGTGAAGCGGTCACGCACCACCCGGACTTCAGCAGCAACCAGACGCTGTACTGGATACTCAAGTTCGGGATCGTCGGGCCGTTCTTGAAGGTGTGCAATCACCCCGATTTCCGCGGGCTCGAGAACATCCCCAAGGATGGCCCGGCCATCATCGCGGGCAACCACATGTCCATCGCCGACTGGTTGTTCGCCCCGCTCGCCTCGCCCCGCCGCATCTCCTACCTCGCGAAGAACGAGTACTTCACCACGCCTGGCCTATCGGGGAAGTTCCAGCGGTTCTTCTTCTCCCAGACCGGTCAGGTGCCCATCGATCGCACGGGCGCGAGCTCCGCCGAGAACGCCCTCAACACCGCCAAGCGCCTCCTCAAGGAAGGCCGCCTCGTCGGGCTATACCCGGAGGGGACCCGCTCGCCCGACGGACGGCTCTACCGGGGCAAGACCGGCGTGGCTCGTATCGCGCTGGAGACGGGCGTCCCCATCATCCCTGTCGGCGTCATCGGCACCGACAAGGTCTGCCCGCCGGGAAAAAACACCTGGAACCGCCAGAAGGTCACCGTGACTTTTGGGGCGCCCATCGAGCCCGCCGCGTTCGGCAGCAGCGGGGATAGCGCGGCCGAGCGGGCGCTCACCGATCACATCATGGATCGCATCCAGGCGCTCACGGGCCAGGAATACGTCAACGAGTACGCGCCGCGCGGGAAGCGCCCGAAGCCCAGCAGCGAGTAGCGGGCGCTGCCGAGCCCGCCGCCTCGGGCACGTGCCGCAAACGCGATAGAAGCCGCCGGGAAACCGGGGTTGCTTCTATCGCGTTTGGCGTTTTCGCGTGCTTTTGCCCACGCGTGCCATCGCGGCACAGTGTGCTCAAGGACACGCATGGGATCTTTCTCACACCGCTCGTAGCATGCGTACGCCACATCTGCGATCAAGATCGAAGTACGTTCACCCTCGCTGCATGTGCTTAGCCTAAGCTAACCCCACCGCGAGAGGATGCTTGATGACCGGTCTCCCGCCCACCAATCCGCCGCTGCATCACCTGTTCCATCCCGACAACAGCGATGCCTATGCCTCGGCCATCCGCACGAGCCTCGATCGCCTGCTCGTGCAACTCGATTCAGTGCGCGGGCCGGTGACTGGCCTAGCGCCGGATCTCGCCGAAAGGCCCGTCCGCGAGATCGACCTCGACGAGCCGCTCGGCGACAGTGGAGCGGCCCTCGACGAAGCATGCAAGCTATGGCTCAACGATGCGGTGTGGTTTCACGAGCCGACCTACGCCGCGCACTTGAACTGCCCGGTCGTGATCCCGGCGTTGATGGGGGAGCTGCTGATGGCCGCGGTCAACACCTCCGTGGACACCTTCGACCAGTCGGTGGGCGGCACGTTCATGGAGCGCCACCTCATCGACTGGACCGCGCAGCGAATCGGGTTCAGCACAGGCGCGGACGGCATCTTCACCAGCGGGGGAACGCAATCAAACTTGCAGGCCATGCTGCTAGCCCGCGCCGAGGCGACCGCGCGGGGCGCCACGCTAGGGCAGCTACGCATCCTCGTGTCCGAGGACAGCCACTTCAGCCTGCGCACCGCCGCGCGGCTGCTCGGCCTGCCACCTGCTGCAGTCGTGGAAGTGCCAGTGGACGAAGCCCGCCGCATGGACGCCCGTGAGCTGCGACGCGCCCTCGAGCAGTGCGCGGACCGCGGCGAGGTTCCCATGGCCGTGGTCGCCACGGCGGGCACCACCGATTTCGGGGCCATCGACCCGATCGAGGCCCTCGCGGCCCTGTCACGCAGTCACGACGCCTGGTTGCACGTCGACGCCGCGTACGGCGGGGGATTGCTCGCCTCGCGCCGACGACGCCCCCTGCTCGCCGGGATCGAGCAGGCCGACTCGGTGACGATCGACTTCCACAAGACCTGGTTCCAGCCCGTCTCCTCGAGCGCGCTCATCGTGCGCGAGGGCCGGATGCTCGGGCATGCGACGTGGCACGCGGACTACCTCAACCCCCGTGGGGCGGCCATGCCGAACCAGGTCGACAAGAGCCTGCAGACCACCCGCCGCTTTGATGCGATCAAGCTCTGGCTCACCCTCCGCGTCATGGGCGCGGATGCCATCGGCGACTACTTCGACGCTGTCATCGATCTCGCCCACGAGGTCTACGACCAAGCGCGCGCCTTCGAGGACATCGAGTTCGCGGCGCCGCCGCGCCTGAGCACGCTCGTCTTCCGCTACACCGGTCGTCATGGCAACCAGGAGGAGGACCAGCTCAACCGCACCATCAGGTCCACCCTGTTCAGCCGGGGCACCGCGGTAGTGGCGGCGACCAAGGTCGATGGCCGACAGTTCCTCAAGCTCACCCTGCTCAACCCCAAGGCGACGCTGGCAGATATCGCCGGGATCATCGAGCAGATCCGTGAGGTCGGCGCCGAGCTCGATGGCGCGCTCGTAGGCGCGGCTCCGAGGGGGCCGCTGGCATGAGGACCTACGACTTCATCGGCATCGGGCTCGGACCATTCAACCTCGGGCTCGCCTGCCTCGCCGAGCCGATCGACGAGATCGACGGGTTGTTCCTCGAGGCCCGCGATGACTTCGACTGGCATTCGGGGATGATGCTCACCGATGCCACCCTGCAAGTGCCGTTCCTCGCCGACCTCGTGACGATGGCCGACCCGGCCTCGCCCTACTCGTTCCTGAGCTTCCTCAAGGACACCGGCCGCCTGTACTCGTTCTATATCAGGGAGAGCTTCTTCGTCCTGCGCAGCGAGTACAACCAGTACTGCCGGTGGGCGGCCCAGCGGCTGTCATCGGTGCGCTTCGGCCAGCACGTGGTGGCTATCGAGCACGATGGGGAGGGCTACACGGTGCGGACCGCCACCGGTGCGCAGTTCCGGGCGCGCCGCCTTGTCCTTGGCGTGGGCACCACCCCGTACCTGCCAGAGTTCGCCCGCGAGCTCGGCGGCCTGGTCACGCACACCGCCGACTACCTGGCGCGCAAGCGAGAGCTCCAGCAAGCCTCGTCCATCACCCTCGTCGGCAGCGGCCAGAGCGCCGCCGAGGTCTACGCCGATCTGCTAGCAGGGATCGACGACCACGGGTACGCCCTGAACTGGGTGACCCGGTCGCCGCGGTTCTTCCCGATGGAGTACACCAAGCTCACCCTGGAGATGACCTCGCCCGAGTACACCACCTACTTCCAGGGACTCGGCCCCGAGACCCGGGAGCGCCTCCTGCGCGAGCAGAAGCCGCTGTACAAGGGCATCAGCAGCGACACCATCAACGAGATCTTCGACGCGCTCTACACGCGCGAGGCCAATGGCGGCACGGACACCACGCTGCTCACCGCCACCACGCTCACCGGAGCGCGGCGCAGTGGCGATGAGATCGTGCTCGAGCTGCACCACATGGAGCAGGACGAGGAATTCACGATGCGCACCGAAGCGCTCGTGCTCGCTACCGGATACCGCGCGCAGGCGCCGAGCTTCCTTACCGGCATCGCCGACCGGATCCGCTGGGACGACCGCGATCGCGTGATTGCCTCGCCCACCTACGCCGTCGACACGCACGGCCGCGAGATCTTCGTGCAGAACGCCGAGGAGCACACCCACGGGTTCGTCGCCCCGGACCTGGGCATGGCCGCCTACCGCAACTCGGTGATCCTCGCCGCGATGCTCGGCCGCGAGGCGTACCCCATCGAGAAGCGGATCGCGTTCCAGGAGTTCGGCGTTCCTGATCGCTTCCGCACCGCGAGAGGAGCGCGATGACCGCCCGGGCGAACCTGGCTATCGCGCCGATCGATCCGCAGCGCGACGCGCCGCTGCTGCACCAATGGCTCACCCACCCAAGGTCGGTGTACTGGGAGATGCAGGACGCCACCGTCGAGGATGTGGAAGCACAGTTCCAGCGGATCAACGACGATCCACATCACCACGCACGGCTTGGCTTCGTCGATGGCCGTCCCGAGTTCATCGTCGAGACCTACAACCCGCGCTATCGCGAGCTCGTCGGTGTGCCCGAGATCGAGGACGGCGATCTCGGCATGCATGTGCTCGTCGCACCACCAGCACACCCCCGGCCGGGATTCACGCGCGAGGTGTTCCGCGCGGTGATGCAGCATTGCTTCGCCGACCCCGCGGTCGCTCGCGTCGTGGTCGAGCCGGACATCCGAAATCTCCGCATCGCCAGGCTTAACAAGGAAGCCGGCTTCACCATCGTCCGCCAGATCGAGATGCCGACCAAGACCTCCGCGCTGTCATTCTGCACCCGCGACGCGTTCGCCGACTCACCCCTGGGAGCACACCGATGACCACGACACTCGCCACAGGCGCCCACCATGCCATCGCGCACCTGAACCCGCAGAACGTCGACCGGGCCCACCGCGCCCTCGTCGCGAAGGCCATCGCCGAGTTCTCCCACGAGCGCCTGCTCGCGCCGGAGGAGGTGGCCCCGGGCAGCTTCCGGCTGGCGGGCCCGCGATCGGTCTACACGTTCGCGGCCAGGCGCTTCCAGCTCGAGCACTGGGTCCTCGATCCACTATCGATCGAGCGCGCAGCGGGCGGCGCGGCGCAGGCGATCGACGCGCAAGCCTTCATCGCCGAGTTCGCCGAGCAACTCGGCATCCCGCCCGCGCTGCTGCCGACCTACCTCGAGGAGATCGCGAGCACCCTCGCGTCGTCGTGCTGGAAGCACGCCCGCGGCGACCGCCCGGTCGAGCAGCTGCTCACTGCCGGCTACCAGGAGATCGAGGCCGCGATGACCGAGGGGCACCCGGCGTTCGTCGCCAACAACGGCCGCATCGGGTTCGGTGCCGACGACTATGTCGCCTACGCGCCCGAAGCAGGAAGCGCCGTTCATCTGGTCTGGATCGCGGTGCGCCGCAGCGATGCACACCTGTCGCTGGGCACGGGCGTCGAGGAGCACGAGCTCTACGCCGGGGAGCTGGGGGAGGAGACCCTCCTGCGCTTTGCCGGTGTGCTCGCCGACCTGGCCCTCGACGCGGCGGACTACCTGTACCTGCCCGTTCACCCTTGGCAATGGCGCAACAAGGTGGCCGTGACCTTCGCCCCCGACATCGCCCGCCGCGGCATCGTCTACCTGGGCGAGGGGCCGGACAGCTACCAGGCGCAGCAGTCGATCCGCACCTTCTTCAACCTGAGCCAGCCCGAGCGCCACTACGTGAAGACGGCCCTGTCGATCCAGAACATGGGCTTCATGCGGGGGCTGTCCCCGAGGTACATGAAAGCAACACCGGCCATCAACGACTGGGTCGCCGACCTTGTCGCTTCCGATGACGAACTGCGCTCCTGCGGGTTCTCCGTGCTGCGGGAGCTCGCCGCGATCGGCTACACCGGCGACGCCTACCACCAGTTGCCCGACCGTTCACCGTTCCAGAAAATGATCGCGGCGCTATGGCGGGAAAGCCCCGTTCCCAGGATCGCCCCCGGCGAGAGGCTCGCCACCATGGCCTCGCTCATCCACCGTGACGCCGATGGAAACGCGCTGGTAACGGCGATGATCAACGCGTCCGGCGGGGATGCCACCGAATGGGTCCGCCGCTACCTCCGTGCCTACGTCCGGCCGCTGATCCACTGCATGCTCGCCTATGAGCTCGTCTGCATGCCGCACGGGGAGAACATCGTGCTGGTTCTCCAGGATCATGTGCCTGCTCGCGTGTTCCTGAAGGATATCGGCGAGGAAACTGCCGTGATCGGGGATCTTCCGCTGCCCCCCGAGGTGGAGCGCATCCGGGCCGACGTGCCCGAGGACTACAAGTCGCTCGCGCTGCACACCGACATCTTCGACGGGTTCCTGCGCTACCTCTCAGCGCTCCTCGACGCCGACGGCGTCATGGCGGAAACCGCGTTCTGGAGCCTGGTCGCCGAAGCAGTGGCCGGGCACGCCGCGGACCATCCCGAGCTCGCTGCGGTCGCCGAGCGCTGGGGCTTCTTCCGCGACGAGTTCCGCCACAGCTGCCTCAACCGTCTGCAACTGCGCAATACCCTCGAGATGGTGAACATCGCCGATCAGGCGAGCTCGCTCATGTTCGCCGGAACCCTGGCCAACCCGATCGCGCGGCACCGATAGCCCCCTGCCCCGAAAGCGATAGAAGTCCTCCGGATACAGGACGCTTGAGCTTGAAAATGCGTGGACGGGCTTCCCGTCGAGTGATAGCTTCGGGTTGTCGTGGAGAGTTCGCTGGAAGGGAAGGCCGATTCATGATTGCGGTGAGGATCGCTGCCGCGCGCAGCGCCCGGAACAGCCAGTCCTCCCGGGCCCCGATCTGACCGACGCCCGTGGGCCGCTCGCGGCCTCGCCCTGGTTTCATCGCTACCGCTGGAGCCAGGTCAATTCCGGCTGAGCAACGGGGTCCCTCTCACCAAGGGTCTCATCGTGCAACCATCACCCGACTTCCCGACCCCGTCCTCACGCCTGTCGGCACTCGGCTGGGACGATGCGCGTGCCGCGCAGTTCGCTGAGCACGCCGCCGCTGGCCTGGTGCCCGCCCGCGTGTCACGGGTTGATCGCGGCCGCTGCGATACCATCACCGAAGCAGGCCCCGTCCGCGCCTCAAGCAAGGCCGTGGCCAGCGACGATCCCGAGCACATGGTGTGCACGGGGGACTGGGCGGCCCTGCGACCCGGCCCCGAGCCCGAGCTCGTGGCTTTGCTGCCACGCCGCAGCGCGATCACCCGGGCCACCGCGGATCGCACGTCCCGCCAGCAGGTCCTGGCCGTGAACATCGACACGGTCGTCATCGTGGTCTCGCTCGCCATGCCCATCAGGAGTGGTCGCATCGAGCGGCTGCTCGCCCTGGCCTGGAGCAGTGGCGCCAGGCCCGTGGTCGCGCTCACCAAGGTAGATCTCGCTGACGACCCCACGATGGAACTGGCCATCGTGGAGGCTGTCGCCGCAGGGGCGGACATCGTGACCACCAGCGCCGCAACAGGCGAGGGCATCGACCTCCTCGCCGAATGCATCACAGGCACCGCCGTGTTGCTCGGTCCCTCCGGTGCTGGGAAGTCCACCTTGGCCAATGCGCTGCTTGGGCACGATCACATGGGCACCAATGAGGTTCGCCGCGCCGACGGGAAAGGGCGCCACACGACCGTGCATCGTGAGCTCGTGCCGCTGCCGGGTGGCGGGGCGCTCATCGACACCCCCGGCCTGCGCGGCATCGGCATTCAGGATGCCACTGACGGCGTCGAGCAGGTGTTCTCCGACATCGAGGAGCGGGCATCCTCCTGCTCGTTCCGCGACTGCACCCACCGCAGCGAACCGGGGTGCGCGGTACTGGCGGCCATCGCTGCTGGCGAGCTCGATGCCCGCAGGCTCGATCGCTACCGCAAGCTCCTGCGCGAGAGCGAATGGGCCGCAAGCCGGGGGGGTTCACGCAAGTCCAGAAAGCGGAGCAAGCAGCGCAAGGCGATTGCCCGGGACATCCGGGCGCTGTACCGGTTTCGCGATCAGCAACGCTAGACCATCATCGGCAAGCCTCGTGCCCTGCTAGCCCACCCCGAGTCGGGCGATCAGCGGCCGCGCGGGCTCTCACGAGCTCCCAAAGATCCCGTCGAACAGCTCCAGCAGCAGATCAAGAGATCCGGTGCCGCCATTGGCCGGGACCTCGAGCTGCTGCAGCTCGAAGACGTCATTGCCGCAGGTCCCGTCGGCCCAGTAGACGCCCGGGTCCAGCCCCGTGAACGCGACCGTGCCGTTGCCTTCCGCGTCGAGCACTGCGGTCTCTTGCTGAAGGACGATGAAGGAGTCAACACCGTCCCGCAGCTTGGCAACGCAGGCAGTGTCCGAGGGATCGATAGTGACGAACTGGACCTCGAGAGTGCCTGGTGAGGTACTGAAGGTCACGTCGCCGGTGACTTGCGCTGCGGCGCCCACGACACCGGCGCCGAGCAATGCAGCGAGCGGAATACCGATCCCGGCGCCGCGACGCGCAGCCCGATCAAGTGCAGTGATGTCCATCACATCAGCATGCATCAATCCTGCGCAGGACGGTTATGGATTACCGACATTCTCGGCCCTGTTTCCGATTGTCGGAACACCTCGGTTCTCACCGTCGGTCAGTGCGCCTGCCCGGTTGTCACGCAGCGTGCGATACGTGCGCGGACGCCCCGATCGACGCGCCGTCGCGTCCGGTGAGGGTGCGCAGGAAAGCGATCTGGTCGCTGCGGCCATCCCGGGAAAGCTTGTCGCGGGCGCCGGGAACGATTCGCGCGGATAGGTGGCGAGCGAGGTTGATCGGTAGCCGCAGCGCGGGATACCAGGGTGGCATGTAGCCGAACAGGCCGAGCTGCCGCATGGCTTCGGGGCCGAGGAACGCTGTCGCGAGGGAGAGGTGCTGCGCCCAGGCGATGCGGCCGCGAATCGATCCGAGGCTGGAATAGTGCCAGCCGAGCGGCTCGCGGGCCATGGGCCGGGCCAGGCGCATCGAGGTGTCGTCGGGATTCGTGATGGCCATCAGGGTGGGATAGAGCACGCGCACCCCGTCGCGGAAGGAGCGTGGCAGCCACTGGTCCTCGACGCCCATCAGCCAGCCCACATACCGCGTGACGTGGATGGCGGCGTCGAGCTCGCGCGGTGTGGCGAGGATGCCGAGGGCGGCCGCGCCGAGGCTCGGCGCGATGAGCGCGCCCACGAGGGTAGCGGCCATGTCGGTCTGATTGATCGGGATGCCCCAGTCCTCGGTGCGCCAGTCAGGCATGGCGGCGACATGTCGGCGGACATAGCTGTGGATCAGACGCACGTGCAGCGTCGACTGGTAGCCGGGCCCGCGGAGGTCCATGCCTCCGGGGGAGGTGACATCGAGCGCCCACTGGGCGGTCTCGGCGAAGCGCTGCGCGGATCCTTTCTCCAGCGCCCAGGTGCGCAGCAGGGTCTGGTTGAATCCCGACGCGAGGTAGCCGCCCATCAGCGAGACATCCCTGGCCAGGTAGAAGCCATCGAGGCCGCCGCGCTGGAGCACCTTCTCGCCCAGCCGGATCTTGTCCCGGTCCAGCCAGGGCGGGTCGGCCTCGTAGTGGGCGAAGAACTCGCGGAGCGGCGCGGGCGCGCCGGGGATCGAATCGACGCCGGAGCGCAGCGCTTGCTCGAACAGTGGCCGCGAGCCCTTGCCCTCGCTCACCATCCACTCGACGAGCTCGTCCATCATGGGATCGCCGCGCAGCAACGCGGTGCCGAGCTCATCCCACTCGTGCGGCGATGGCTTGCCGAGGCCCAGCAGTAGCGCGACGGGCGCGAGGCCGGGAACCGCGCGGGGCTTATCCGGGTGACGGGCGGGGATGTTCATTGGTGCTTTCCTTCGCGTGGATTCCATGCTTGACCAGCGGAACGATGGCTGATCGCACGAAGTGGCGGGCTTGCTGCTCGTCGTCGAAGCGCAAGCCGCCCCGGGGCGTGAGCAGTACCGAATGGGCCAGGCGCGCGACGAGCTCGGCGATGGGGCGTGGGTCGTAGGTGTCGATCAGGCTCAGCGATTGCGCGGTCTCGAGCACGGCAACGACGTACTCGATGCCCAGGGCGACGCCTTGCTCGCCGCGCACGGTCACGAACTCGAGGACCTCCTCCGGTGCCACGGCGAGGAGGTTGACCACCACCGGATGCTCGTGGGTCTGCCGGAGAACGAGGAGGACGGCGTCCTCGATCCGCTGCTCGACTGTCTGGTTGGTGGCGACGATTGCGGCGAGCTCGCCGAGCAGGTGCTGGATCTCCCGCGCCAGCACGGCCTCGACAAGGCTGTCCTTCTTCGCGAACTTCCGGTAGATGGTGACGCGGTTTATGCCAGCCCGCCGGGCGATGTCATCCATGCTGCTGCGCCGGATGCCGACCTGCATGATCCGAGCGCGGGCCGCATCGAGGATCGCTTCCTCCGTGTCGTCGTACCGCGGACCCGCCATGAAACAAAACTACAGAGACTGTTACATCGTGTCAACGGTGGCCCGGGCGCAGCCCCCGTCAGGCGAGCCGGTGCTCGATCACCGGGGACTCCAGCACGCTGCCATTGAGCTCGAGGAACACCTGCTGCTCGGTGATCGACAACGCCAGGACGTTGCGACGCTCGATCAGCGACGCGGCCGCGTCGATGAATGCCCGGTCGAAGCTGTGGACAGGGACCTCCTCGGCCTGGTGGATGCGCTTGCCCGTCAATTGAGCCAGCACCCGCGCCGGATCGTGATGGGTGTAGATGGCAGCAGAACCGGCACGCTTGCTGCCGCGGTGGACCCGCTCTGCATCGGGCGCGCCCACCTCGACCCAGTGGACCAGCCGCCCCGTCAGGTCGCGGACCAGCACCGCGGGCTCGTCAGCGGAGGACACGCCACCGTCGCTGAAGACGATGCCCTCCCGGTACTCCAGGCAGTACGCCAGCAGCCGTGTCACCATGAACGCGACAGTCTCTGAGGGATGCCGCGCGAGCCGGAGCTCGAGCTGCTGATACACGCCTCGATCGACGTCGGCGAGCTGGACGGTGAAGCTGTGCATCGTTGTTCCGGAGGCCATGTCCCGAACACTACGGTGCTCGCCCTGGTGCGCCTGCCTTCGCGAGCTTGCTTTCAGTCCACCGACTTCAGGAACTCCAGCAGGGCGGCCTGGAACCGGGGCTCGTCCTCCCGGTGCGGCCAATGGCCAGCCCCCTCGATGATGAGCGCCGACGAGCCCTCCGCCAATCGTGTCGGAGTCGCTTCGATGGCGTTCGCCGGAACGATATCGTCCGTGTGGCCCACGACCAGCCCACGCTTGTCGATCTTGTGCCCCGCGCGGCCGAACCGCCCGTTGAACTGGCGGTAATAGGCGATCGCCTCATCGAGGTTGCCCGGCTCGGAGAAGCAGTTCTTGGTGTCGGCGAGCGTGCGATCCCGGGAGTCGCCCCGCCATCCCGGTGCCCAGCGCCTGTACTCGTCGCTGATGTACTTGAAGTCCTTGCGCTGTACCCACCAGCGGGCCCAGGGCAGGCGCAGCTCCGCGAAATGCCGGGCGGCCCAGAGCAGCCCGAGCGAGGGCCGGACCAGGCTGAGATGGGGAATAGCTACCGTCACGATCGCGCGCACCCTTTCCGGCGTGTACGCCGCAGCACCATAGGTGAGCAGTGCGCCGAAATCGTGCCCGACGACAATCGCGTCGTCCTCGCCGAGCGCGTCGAGCAACCGCGCGGTCTCCAGCGCGAGCGTCGTCGGCCGGTACCCCCGACCGTGCAGCACCGTCTCCGGGTGATACCCGCGCAGCCACGGAGTGATCGTGCGATAGCCCTGCTGAGCGAGGAACTCGGCCGTCGGCGCCCAGCCATAGGGGGTGTCGGGGTACCCATGCCACAGGATGACCAGCGGTCCGGAGCCGCGGTCATCGAAGACGAAGGTCTGCCCATCGGAGGTCGTGGCCTGCGTCCAGTTCATGGCGCGATTCTAGATCGTGCGCGTCGCGTCCGCGCGAGCAACGCCGCCAACAGGCCGACCACCTCCGGGGCGCGGGAGCTTGCCATCTAGCGGTGGGCGCCGATCGGCTCGCCGTTGACCAGCGACAGCAGGTTCTCGATGAACGACGGAGCGATGACCTCTGGGACACCCGGCTCGATGAGCGTGCTGGGAACGGTCTGGATGTCGCACCCCGCCGCCAACGGTGGATTGCCCGACAGCCGTTGCTTGATCCAGGTGAACGCGCCCGGGCTGCCGCTGATGGCGATGATCCCGTGCGTGGTGATGAACTCCTTAGGTGGATTGCTCGGGAACTCCTCGCGCCGGTAGGTCACTTGCCCGCCGCCATCGCAGTAGCTGCGGACGAGCTTGTCCGTGCCCACGATGGGCGCGACCTCCTCGCTGACCCCGTTGTGGATGTAGGTCGGAACCGTGGGCGCTCGGCCGGTGATCCCTCGCGCGTCGATCTCGCGCCGGATCACCGGGTTCGCGAGGAGCTCCTCGATCGGTGCATTGAGGTGCTGCTCGTAGTCGAACCAGATGTTCTCGAGCACGTTCTGCCCGACGCAATGGTTGCGCGCCTTCGCGACAATGGCCTTGCCCCCAGGCGTGAGGTACTGGTCGATCTCGGCGGCGAACTCCGGCGAGTCCTTGGCGATCGAGGCGAGCGCGATGGGGATGAGACCGGCGAGCAGCGCGCGGTTCGCGGATCGCAGCGATTCCTCGAGGTCCCGCTCGGGCGCCCCGAACGCGGCCCCCTTGATGTTCAGCTCGGGCGCGTAGGCCGGGTGTTCCTCGATCGCCCAGCTCGACGCGATCGCACCGCCGGAATACCCCCACAACGCGGTGGGAGTCCGGATTCCGTCGAGACCGGCGGGCGCGAAGCTCGTCGCGGCGCGGATGCCATCGAGCACGGCGTACCCGGGCTGGCGCGGCGTGAGGAACCGATCGTCGATCGACCCATGATCCGGTAGCGCCACCGCCCACCCCTCGGCTAGCCCCGCCGCGGCGAGCGCGACCTCGGCGGAGGGCAGGGCAAAGGTGAACGGGCCTGCCGGACTGAGAGGATCGATCGGAGAGCCTGCGACCAGCGAATAGGATGGGTTGCAGATGCGCAGGGTCGAGTCCGTGGCCGCCTGGTAGGACAGCAGCGGACGCGGACCGGTAGCGCCGCGGGGCACCATGATGGTCGTGACTGCCGCTTCCGGCGCGCCCGAGGCGTCGGTAGTGCGGTAGAGCAGTTGCCAGGCGTCCACGTTGATGGGGACCAGCTGGAGCGCGTTGGCGTCGACCGGCCTGCTGCGGACTATCGCCCCGGGGCTCAGGGATCCAAGCTCGGCCGGTGGGTCGTAGAAGGAATCGGCGGGCGGAGGCGGCTCCGCCGATGCACCGCTGACCATCACGAGCGGGAGCATCGCTAGAGCCATCGCCAGGGCGATCATTGCCCGGGGCACGCGTTGGCCCCAGCGCGGCCACGCAGTGCGCGCAGGCCGCTGGGCCGGGGCGACGAGCTGGGGTTTGGTCATCATCTCTCCTTGGGATTGAGGTGGGGCCGAGCGGTCGTTCTACACTTGGGCACCGTGGCGGATTCCTCGAACGAAAGTGCCCGGTCGTCTCCCGTGCGGCGCTCGCAGGCGCAGCGTCGCCAGGCGACGATGGCGGCGATCATCGAGGCCACGATCACCGCGATCGATGAGGTGGGCTACAGTGCCGCGACCATCCAGCGGATAGCTGATCGCGCGGGCGTCTCGACGGGGGCGGTCTTCCGGCACTTCCCCTCGCGCATCGACCTGATCGCTGCCGCGGCCGATGAGGTGGGGACCCGCCAGATCGCGGTCTTCCGCGACCTGCTTCCCCAGGATGCGGCGGAGATCGAGCAGCCTTCGATCCAGCTGATCCTCGAGAGCACGCGCGCGATCTATCGGGCGCCCTACGGGACCTTCTGGGACGAGATCAACGTGCACGCACGGACCGACCAGCACCTGCGCGACCGCCTCAAGCCGGCCATCAGCAAGCTGCGTGCCGCCACCGATGCGGTGACCAACGATGTTCCGGGGCTTGCTGACCTCCCGGCGCGCGAGCGCAGGGGACTGCGCAATCTGGCGATCGCCGCGTTCAGCATGGAGGCTCGCCTCGCCATCGCTGATGACGACCAGTTCGTCGGTGATGAGCTCGCCGAGCTGCTGCTCCGGATCGCGCGCGATCACGGAATGCGCTGACCCGCTCGTGCGCCGTGTCACCCTCGCTCCGCGATCACGCAGCCCGAGGCGTGCTCGAGCTCCTCGAGGGAGGCATCGAGGTGCGCGAGGAGCCGCTGGAGGTGGGGCACGGAACGACGACAGCCGGTGAGGCCGAAGTCGAGCGTGTCCGCGTTGCTGGTCAGGGTGATATTCAGCGCGAGCCCGTCCATGACGATCGAGGCGGGGTAGATGCCCTCGAGCCGCGCGCCATTGAGATAGAGGGGCGCGCGCGGCCCCGGCACGTTCGAGATCACGACGTTGAACGTGGGCCAGGCATGCTGGGAAAACCCCGACACGCTCGAGGCCACGAACGGGCTCAGGAAGGAAGCCGCGACGGCGATCGCCTGGGTTGGTGTGAGGCCCGCCATCATCTCCTTCGCCTTGCCGATCGACAGCGTGATCGCCGCCATCCGGTCGAGCGGGTCGGCGTGGTCGGTGCCAAGGCTGGCGAGCACCGCGGTGACCGCGTTCCCCGATCGCGTCCCGGTCAGCGAATGCAGGGAGACGGGCACGAGGGCGATCAGCGGAGCATCGGGCAGCGCATCCTGCTCGATGAGGTAGCGGCGAAGAGCGCCCCCGCACATCCCGAGCACGACGTCATTGATGGTGCAGCCGAGGGCCTCCCGCACGGATCGGATCCGGTCGATGCTCCAGGACTGCGCGGCGAACCGGCGCGCGCCACCAATCGGCACGTTGAAGATTGTTCGTGGCGCCGTCATGGGAAGGGGCATGCCTCGCTTGCGGGCGACGCGCCATCCGAGGCGCGCGGTAGCAGGAAGCATCCCGGCGACGTCGCCGCCAAGGCCGAGCGCGCTCCGCAGCAGTGGCATCGACGGGGCTGAGTAGTTGGCGTGGCCGGTGGGCGGCCGGGGGGCGAACGGCGCGGGCAGCTGCCGCTCATCCGGGTCGCTCGACAAGGAATCCTGGAGCAGCCGCAGTGCCGACACCCCGTCGACGAGAGCATGGTGGATCTTCGTGTAGACAGCCACCCGGCCGTCCTCGAGGCCCTCGACGATATGCATCTCCCACAGGGGACGGTGCCGGTCGAGCAGCGTGCTGTGCCACATCGAGGTCATCTCGAGGAGCTCCCGGATGCGACCCGGCCGGGGCAGCGCACCGAGCCGCACGTGGTAGTCCAGATCGATCTCGGTGTCCACGGCCCAGGTGAGCATGCGCGGGGAGGCTCCAGCGGCCCCGGGGTGCCGCGTGAATGTCGTGGCGATCTCTGGAGCGCGCACGAGGGAGACGTGCAGTTGCCGCGCGAAACCATGCCCGTCGCCATCGGGCGGGCGGAACAGCTCGAGCCCACCGACGTGCATGGGATGCTCCCGCGCCTCGAGAGCGAGGAACAGGTAATCGAGCGGGCTGATCAAGCGCATAGTGGTGCGGCTCCTCGGTGGTGCCAGTGGCATGGGTGGGATGGCGGGCTGGTGGCGATCAGGCCCGCAGCAGGCGCTGCCTGGACCGCGCGCTGGCGATGCCGTCAACGAACGCGGCGATCTGGGCGACGGCGCGGGCGGACTCGGGCACGATCCCTGCCGCCGCCTGGAACACGTGCACCTGGTCGCGCCAGACCTGGAGGGTGCATTCCACGCCGTGATCGGCGAGCCGCTCCGCGAGGTGCACCGCGTCGGGATAGACCATTTCCCTCGAGCTCGCCTGGATGAGCACGGGCGGAAGCCGAGCGAGATCGCAGTCCACCGGGGAGCGCAGCGGCGCGCGCCCGGCCCGGGTGCGTGATCGCTGCCGGGCGGCCTCCGCCTGGGCGGTGAGCACCGGCACGGCGCGCGCGGGGAACACATCGCAGGTGGTGGATGTCGGCGCTCCCAGCTTGCCCGCGGGGCTCCAGTCGGCAAGGGGCGACATCGCCACGACGGCAGCGGGAGCCGGCATTCCCTGCTCGATTGCCTCGATGGTGGTCATGAGCGCGAGATAGCCGCCAGCGGAATCGCCCATGATGACGATCTCGCTCGGCGCGATGCCTGATCGGACCAGGTGGCGGTAGCCGTCGACGCAGTCAGCGATCGAGTCACCGACGGCATGGTGGGGGAGCATGCGGTAGTTGACCGCGAGGACAGCGGAGCCGAGCCGGGTGGCGAACCTGGCCACCATCTGGCGGTGCAGGTGCTGGTGGCCCACATAGAAGCCCCCGCCGTGGAGGTAGAGGACGGTGTGCTGATCGCGCGGCTCGGGCGGGGATACCAGGCGCGCATCGCAGTTGGGTAGTCGCACGGGTGTGGTCGAGCTGCCCGGGGCGACGGTGAGGAGCTTGCCCACGTGGTCGATGGCGGCGTAGGGCCAGGGAGCCAGGGGATACCGTGCCCAGATTCCCAGCAGTGGCTTGACGGTACTGCGTAGCACGAGGCCGAGCAGCCGGGCGCGCACCGTCCCTCCCGGGAAGTCCTGCCGCCGGGCGCCTGGAGCGACTGGGTGTTTCAGCACGCGGCGCTCGCGGATGCTGCGCGGACGGGGTGTTGTGCAAGCACCGATTTTTCTCCCATCTAGTCCTGTGACACCATTCACCGTGACAGATAGATAGTAATCAGTTGCTCGCTAAAAAGTCCAGAGCGTGTCCCGGAGGTGGCCCCGCCAGGGGGCGCTACTCGGTGAAATCCACCCGCACCGTGATCGGATCGGATTCCAGCGCCCGGAAAGTCAGCGCGACGAGCCGCGCGAACAGGGGGTTGGTGCTGAACCCGCGGCTGCGTGCCACCACATCGTCGTCGGGGCGGAACTCGGCGACGCCCGGGCGCCACCGCCCGCTGATGCGTAGCCGCACGTTCGGGTTGGCCTCGATGTTGTGCGCCCACCCGGAGCTGTAGCCGTGCTGGGAGATCAGCCAGGCGCCCATCCCATCCACCGCGACGCCCACCGGCACCACCCGAGGCCTTCCCGACTTGCGGCCGATGGTCTCGAGCTCAGCCATCACCGAGGACCGCACTCCGATCCTGTCGAGAGCGCGCACTGCCGGGTTGGCGAGGTGCCGGCCGATCCAGCGCTCGCGCCGGAACTTGCCGATCCGCGGATTGCGTCGTGCCATGCAGGCCTCCTTGAGCGTCGCTTCCTAGGCGGACTCCGACTGGTGCCCAGGATAGTTCTCGCCGCGCGCCGCCACGGTGCGCCCGCGTTCCCTCTTGCCGCGGGCGACCTCGGTGGCGAGCGCATCGAGCGATTGGTCGAACTGCGATAGTGGCTCGGCGATCGTGGCGAGCCAGTCTCGGGCCACGGCGATGCCCGCGGGATCGAGGGCGTAGATGCGTCGAGTTCCCTGCGCCCGCGCCTGGACCAGGGCTGCATCCCGAAGCACCCGCAGGTGCTGGGATACCGCGGGCTGGGAGATCGGCGCGTGCTCGCGCACCGCGGCCACGAGGTCCCCGGCGGATCGCTCGCCGCCCGCGAGGACGGCAAGGATGATCCGGCGCACGGGTTCCCCGAGAGCCTCGAACACCCCCTCCGGAGCTGTGCCTGCCATCAGTCCTACGTCTCGTCCTCGGGCACGGTCGTGTAGAACGCGAGCGTGCGCTCGGCGGCAGCGTGCGCGCTGTCGGGGTCATCGCCGTCAGCGATCGCCGCGCGGGCCCAGGCGCTGGCGCACGCCCGCACGAACTCGACGCCCTCGGGGGAGGTCGAGAAGGCGTTCTCCACGTCAGGATCGATGGCCTCCCCGCTAGCGAGATGCAGGCCCAGCCCCATCAGGGCGAGGTCCCACCCGGCTCCGGTGGCGCCTGGACCGTACTGCGCCCAGAACTCGGGATCGACCGGAGCCTCGTGCTCGAGCTCGAGCTCGGTCCCCTTGCCGGCGGGGGAGAGCCGCACGCGCAGCCACGAGACCTGCGGGCCCATCTCCCAGGTGACGGATAGTGAATCCGGGGGCTCGCACTGCTCGATGGTGCCGCCCGCGTTGCCCTTGAGCTGGTACTGGCCACCGATGGCGAGCTCGCCGCTGATCGGCAGGAACCATCGGGGGAGGCGCTCGGCATTGGTGAGAGCGTCCCATAGGTCGGCTTGATCGGTCGAGTAGGTGCGCCGCGCGATGACGGTACGGGTGGGGGTGTCGCCGCGGGAGCCGCTGCGCACCTCGCGCGCGACGAGCCCTGCTGTAGCTACTGGGTCGGGGATCATGCTCATCAACTCCTTCTATAGGCCTACACTTATATTAGTCTAGAGCTATAGCTATGGCTAGGGGAGCCGCGGTGGCGGATCCCGGCGCGCTGGAGCCACCCTCAGCTGCCCAGGGAGCCAAAGTCGAAGCAGAACAGCCCGCCGCAGCCCGGATCAGGATCGGCATAGGTGATGATCACGGTCGCCGGAAGCGCGGTCACGGTGGGGGATCCGGTGGACGAGCCACCCCCGCCTCCGCCGCCGCCCCCGCCAGCGACACCACCGCCGCCTGCGCCCCCGCCGGCGAGGCCGCCGCCCCCGCCACCGGCGGTGCTCGGGCTTTCGACGCTGTTGCCGCCAGGGCCGTTCACCGAGCCTGGTTCGCCCTCTTGCGAGACGGTGTCGCCACTTCCCCCCGCGCCGGGAGTCGTGCCGACCGCGGCCTGCCCTCCCTCTCCGGCGGAGCGGCCACCACCGCGCGCTCCGTCGGCCCCCGCCGCGCCGCCGTCGGCGATGGCGTCGCTGCCCGCGCCGCCCCCGCCCCCGGCCACGATCAGCCGGTCAGCACCCCGCGCCACCGAGGATGCCCCGCCGCCACCACGCCCCGAGTTCAGCTCACCGGCAGCCGCATCGCCCCCGCCGCCGATGCCGCCATCGCGGCCGTCGCCG
>NZ_JACYWE010000006.1:152049-234237 GCF_014841105.1 Lolliginicoccus lacisalsi | reverse complement strand
CACCCCCGATCCCAATCACAAATCCACTGTTCACGCGGTTTTTCCCCGACCGCCCGCCCTCGATGCCGGGCGCTAGACAACGGCAAGGATGCGTCGAGAACTCTGCCCCTAGCTCAATCCCGCCCCTGCGCCTCAAGCGCTCGCCACACCCGCGCAGCGGTCATCGGTTGCTCATGCAGGCGCACCCCCGTGGCGTCACGGATGGCGTTGGCTAGGGCGGGCGCGACGGGGTTGTACGGCGATTCGCTCATGGACTTCGCACCGAGGGGGCCGAGCTGGTCGTAGGTATCAGCAAAGTAGATCTCGGTCGCGGGGAGGTCCCCGAGCTGGGGGATGTGATAGTTCCGCAGCGTGTTGACGGTGTTCGCGCCGTCCTGGGTGGGCACTTCCTCCCAGAGCGCGGAGCCGATCCCCTGGGCGATCCCGCCCTCGATCTGGCCACGGCACTGCTCGGCGTTGAGGACCGTCCCCGCATCAGCGGCATGCACGGACTGGAGGATGCGAACGACTCCCGTCGCGGTATCCACGGCCACGCGGAACGCATGGACGTTGAAGGCGACCGATCGGGGCGAGCCATCCTGGCGGGCGTGCTCGGTGAGCGGGCCGTGCTCGGCAGCGACTTCGGCCAGATCACCAGTGAACTGCTCGATGCGGCGGGCGAGCGCCGTGGCCGCCTGGTGCACGGCTTTGCCGGCGACCACTGTCCCGGCGGATCCGAACGCCCCGGTGTCGTGCTCGACGGCGTCGGTGTCGGACTGGATCATGCGGATCGCACCGGGGTCGATGCCGAGCGCCTGGGCCGCGAGCTGCGCGTGGACAGTGGTGGTGCCATTGCCAAACTCGGCGGTGCCGACCCGAACGGTGACGGTGGCGTCGCGCTCCAGGGTGACGCTGGCATCAGATATGTGCCCGCGGGGCGGGATGGTCGCGATCATGGCAACAGCCATGCCCTCCCCCACTCGTTCCCGCGGCGTGGCCCGCGCGCTGGAGCCGCGTTTCCGGGCGAGGGCTGACTCGGCGAGGTCGAGGCATTGGTCGAGCCCGTAGCTACCGAAGGTGAGGTCGTCATCATGGGGCGCGGCGTCGACGAACGTGTCCCCGGGGACGACGACGTTGCGGCGGCGCAGGTCGAATGGGGAGGTACCAATCCTGCGGGCGAGGTCGTCGAGCGCTTGCTCGATGGCGAACATGTGCTGCCCGAGCCCGTATCCGCGGAAGGCACCGGAGGGCGGGTTGTTGGTGTAGACGGCGCGGGCGTCGACGCGCTTGCTGGCGCAGCGGTACTGGGCGACGGATTCGCTGCACCCATGGAACATCACGCCTGGCGAATGGTTGCCGTAGGCGCCGGCATCGGAGAGGACATCCACGGCAAGGGCGGTGAGCTGCCCGTCCGGGGTGGCGGCGGCGGTGACGTCAATGCGCATGGGGTGGCGGTGGGCGGCGCGGTCGAACTCGTCGGAGCGGCTGAATTCGTACTGGACGGGGCGGCCAGTCTGGAGCACGGCGAGGGCAACGATGTCCTCGGTGAACATCTCCTGCTTGCCACCGAAGCCGCCGCCGACGCGCGCGGTGTGGACGCGGACCTGCTCGCGGGGCAGGTCGAGGATGCGCGCGAGCTCATCGCGCACGAGGAATGGCACCTGGCTGCTGGTGCGCAGTACGAGACGCTGATCGTCGTCGATCCAGCCGATGGTGGCGTGGGTCTCCATGTGGACGTTCTGCACGCGGGCGGTGCGCCAGGTCCCGTGGACCACAGCGCCGCCAGCCTCCTCCGCGGCGCGGATGCCGTCGTTGATGCTGCCTGTCTCCCCATGCAGCTCGGCCACGATGTTGTCCGGGGATAGCGAGGGATGGAGGACGGGCGCTCCTGGCTCGGCGGCCAGCTCGGGATCGTGCACGGCATCGAGCAGCGTGTACTCGACGGTGATCGCGGCGGCCGCGCGGTGGGCGTCCCGGGGTGTCTCGGCGACGACGGCCGCGACGCGCTGGCCCACGAACCGGACGGTGTCGTCGAGGATGCGGGTGTCCTCGGGATCGTCGGCGTAGTGGTGGTGGCGTGCGGTGGAGAAGCGCACCGGCGGGCCGTCCTCGTGGGTGAGGATGGCGACCACACCGGGCATGCGTCGCGCTATGGAGGTGTCGATGCAGTCGATGCGCGCGTGGGGATGGGGACTGGCCACGATCGCCAGGTGCAGCAGTCCTGGAATGGTGGTGTCCAGGGTGAAGGGCTCGGTGCCAGTGACGACGCGGTCCGCCGCGGGGGGCAGCACGGTTCCCGCGGGGACGGACTGCCCCGCGAGGGCATCACGGATGGAGCGGTAGCCGGTGCAGCGGCAGAGGTTGCCCTTCATGGCGCGGGGCAGGTCCGCGCGCTGCTCGTCGGTGAGAGCGGCGGCGGTCATGATCATGCCGGGGGTGCAGTACCCGCACTGGAAGCCCATGGCGTCGCGGAAGGCCTGCTGCGCGGGGTGGAGGCTGCCAGGCTCGCCCAGTCCGGCGGGGGTGGTGATGGTCGCGTCGGTGACGCGGTGGGCCGGGGTGATGCACGAGTGCTGGGGCTTGCCGTCGATGTGGACGGTGCAGGCGCCGCAGTCGCCGGCGTCGCAGCCCTTCTTCACGTCGTGGTGGTCATGCTCGCGCAAGTAGGTGCGCAGGCATTGGCCGGGGCGGGGCGGGTCGGTGATCTCGTGCCCGTTGACGTGCAAGGTCACTCCTTCCGCACCGCGAGCTCGGATACGATCTCCTCGGCGAGAAGCGTGGTGACGTGCTTGCGCCAGTCGGCCGCGCCATGGGGGTCGGTGTACCAGCGGTCCTCGGTGATTCGGTCGATGGCTGGCCTGGTTTCCGCGGGGCTGTCCAGTCCGAGGAGAAGGGGCCGGTCAGTAGCGGCGGTGATGGCGAGGATGTAGCCGTCGGCGGTGGCACGACCAATGAGCAGCGCCCCGGAGCGACCGAGGGGTGCTTGGGCGATGCGGCGCAGCGCGACGTCTTGGCGCAGCGCGGTGGCGGGCAGATGGATGGAGCGCAGGATCTCGCCAGGCCCGAGGGTGGTGCGGCGGGGCCCGGTGATGAGCTCGGTGACGGTGGTCGCGCGGTTGGTTCCATCGGGCCGCCAGATGGTAAGGGTGGCATCGAGGGCGGCAGCCAGCGCGATCATCGATCCAGCGGGCAGGGCGAGGCAGATGTTGCCGCCCACGGTCGCGGCGGTCCAGATCTTGAAGGACGCCACGAGCGCGTCGGCGCACTGCCGGAACAGCGTGGTGGCGCCCCAGTCCGGGGGGTATGCCGCGTCGATCAGGTGCTCGATGGTGCAGGTGGCCGCGATATCGAGGCCGTTGCCGGTGATCGTGAGGGGTGGCCAGCCGAGAGTGGTGAGGTCGATGAGCCGGTCGGTGCCCGGCTGGGGCTCGGAGTAGAGCCAGGTCCCGCCCGCGAGGATGCCGTCATGACCGGTGGGCGCAGGCAGGTCTCGCCGGGCCCGGGGCTCGACGATGGTGTCGATGGTGTGCAGGTCCACGCGATGGCCTAGCCGTTATGCCCGCGCGCCATGACGAGCTGGGCGGTGAGCACGACCTTCGCGGCCTTCTCTGCATCCACGGTGGTGACCTCCCCGTTCTCGACGATGATGCGCCCGTCGACGATCAAGCGCTCGAGCGGGGGCGCGGCTCCCATGACGAGCGCGACCACCGGATCATCGATTCCGCTATGCGGCAGGGTGTCCATACGCCAGAGGGCGAGATCAGCGAGCTTCCCTTCCTCGATGGACCCGATGTCGTTGGCCCGGCCGAGCACACGTGCTCCCCCTAGTGTCGCAAGCTCGAGCGCCTGGCGCGCGGTGAGCGCGGCGGCGCCATCGCGGGCCCGGGCGAACAGCAGCGCGTGGCGCACCTCCTCGATCAGGGAGGTGCCCTCGTTGCTCGCCGCGCCATCGACGCCGAGGCCCACGGGAACGCCAGCGCGGACGAGGTCGCGGAGCCGCGCGATGCCCGCTCCGAGGCGGGCATTGGAGGTGGGGCAGTGCGCGACGCCGGTACGGGTGTCCGCGAGCAGCACGATCTCGCGGTCCTCGAGGTGCACGGCATGGGCGAACCAGACGTCGGGGCCGGTCCACCCGAGCTCGGCCACGTAGTCGAGAGGGCTGCCGCCGAGGTTGCTCCGGCAGAACTCGACCTCCTCGCGGGTCTCGGAGAGGTGGGTATGGAGGCGGGCGCCGTAGTCGCGGGCGGGGGCCGCGGTCTCGCGCATGAGGTCGGCGCTCGCCGAGAACGGAGAGCAGGGGGCAAGCCCGATGCGCAGCATGGAGCCGGGCGAGGCGTCATGCCATTCGGTGAGGGCTTTCTCGCTGGCGGCGAGGATGTCGCGGAGCGGCTCGACGAGCGAATCGGGGGGCAGGCCCCCCTGGGAGCGGCCGAGATCCATGGAGCCACGGGGGGGATGGAAGCGCATGCCGATCGCGGCGGCGGCGGGGATCTCGCTGCCGAGCATGTCGGCGCGGGCGCCCTTGTCGCCGTGGCGCGGGAAGACGTAGTGGTGGTCGGTGGTGGTGGTGCAGCCGGTCGCGGCGAGCCGGACGAGGGAGGCGATCGCCGCCGTGTAGGCGGTGTCGCGGGTGAGCTCGGACCAGCGCGGGTAGAGGGTGACGAGCCAGTGGAAGAGGTCGAGGTGCGCGGCGTGACCGCGGGTCATCCACTGGTAGAGGTGGTGGTGGGTGTTGACGAGCCCTGGGGTGAGGAGGCATCCGCGCCCGTCGATGATGGTGGCGCGCTCGGGCAGATCGGCGGGCTCGTCGCCCACGGCGGTGATGCGGTTGCCCTCGAGGACGACGCTGCCGGTGAGCTCGCGGCGCTGCTCGTCCATGGTGACGATGTGCGCGTTGCGAATTACTGTGGTCACCGACATACCTGTGAATGTAGTGATGTCGCATTACACACTGGTGACGTTCCGGGCGCAATGGTGGTCATCTTCGTGTGCGAGAGTGTGCGACGTGCTCCTGTACCGAGGCCATGTGCTGCACATAGCGGGCAGTCCCGATGTCGACCACGCGCGGGATGCGCTGGTCAGCGAGCCGGATGGCGCGCTCGTGGTGGACGATTCCGGCCGGATCGCCTATTCGGGCCCGTTCGGCGGGATTCCTCGCGAGCTCGCTGGCACGCCGGTGGTGGATCGGCGTGGCTGCCTGCTGCTGCCCGGCTTCGTGGACGCCCACCTCCACTTCCCGCAGGTCTACACCACCGATGCGCACGGCGGCGGAACGTTGCTGAGCTGGCTGGATCGGTGCGTCTTCCCGGCCGAGGCGTGTTTCGCCGATGCTGGTTTCGCGCGGGAGGCGGCACGGGAGTTCTGCGCGGCACGCATCGCGGCGGGCACGACGGCGGCGATGGTGTTCGGCTCGGCGTTCCCGGTCGCGCAGGATGCGTTGTTCGAGGAGACGGCCCGGGCGGGTCTTCGGATCGTCAGCGGCCGCGGGGTGCAGACGCGGGGGCCGGCCTCGGCCGGGCCGTTGATCACCGGGGAGGCGGAGGCGGAGCGCTTGTGCCGGGCCGAGATCGCTCGCTGGCATTGCGCGGACGATCCAGGGCGGCCTGATCGGGCGATGCTCCAGGTGGCTCTGGTGCCCCGGTTCGCGCTGTCGGTGACGCGGGAGACGTTCGGCTGGATGGGCGAGCTGCACCGGGAGCATCGCTCCTCGGGGGTGTACTTCCACACGCACCTGAGCGAGAACGATGCACCGGGGGTGGGCGAGATCGATTCGGTGCTGCGCGACTTCGGGACGGATTCCTACCTCGATGCCTACGACGGCCGCTTCGGGCCGGGTGGCGAGCTAGCTGGCGAGTCGCTGCTGGGTCGGCGCAGCATCCTGGCCCACGCGGTTCACTGCACCGACAACGAGCTCGATCGCATCGCGACGGCGCGCGCGTCGGTCGCCCACTGTCCGACCTCGCAGCTGTTCCTGGGATCGGGAACGATGCCCTGGAAGCGGATGGCAGCACGCGGGATCACGGTGGCGCTCGGTTCGGACGTGGGCGCGGGCGACGAGTGGCTAGTGAGCCGGGTCGCCAACGATTGCTTCAAGGTCCACATGAGCACCAGCGCTGATCGTGCGGTCTCCCTGGAGCCCGCGGCATTGCTGTTCAGCTCGACCCTGGCCGGTGCGAGAGCATTGGACTTGGAGGAGTCGTTCGGCAACCTCGACGCGGGCAAGGACGCGGACTTCCTGGTGGTCGACCCCTCCTCGTGGCCGCCGCTGGCCCGATCCGTGGCGTCTGCCTCGGGCCCGGATTCGCTGGCGTTCGCGGTGATGATGGCGTTGCGGGAACCGGCGATCGCGGAAGTCTTCGTCAGGGGGCGACGGGTCTCGGCGTGATGATTGTCGGTTTCTGATCGCGGCGCCGTGAGGTGGGCGCGGGTCCGCGCCCTGGTGGTCCTGCCGATATGGAGGGCGAGGGCGGAGCCGGCGAGCAGGATGAACAGGCCGAAGCCTCCGGTGACGATGACGAACAGCAGTTCCTCGTTGCCGAGGAACTCGCCGATGCCTGGTATGGCGATGGTGTCGCGTGTCATGACCTGCCCCCGTTCAACTGTCGTTGAGACCTCAACGTTATGTCTGTTGTACGGGAAAGTGACCGTGCAGCGTTATGCGCCACGCCACCAAGGTGACAGAAGTAACTGCGGTGTCACTGGTTGTTTACACAACATCTCTGCCAGCAAAAACAGGGTGCAACCACGCGAATCTGCCCCAAAAAGCGCAACCATCGCGCCCGGCAGCGCGCCTACCCCAGCCATCCCAGCTGCTGCACCCAGGCGTCGTCCGCGGGAGGAGCATCGTCTCGCGCCACGGTCGCCTGGATCAGCCCATAGGGCCTGTCATCCGCGTGGAAGACCTCGTTGTTGTTCTCGATCCCGAACCGCGCCAGGTCATAGACGAAGTGATGCTTGTTCGGCGCGGACATGCGCACCTCCACCACCTCTGGGCGCGCTTCGAGGATGCCCTGGCCAATCGCGTAAAGCGTCTGCTGCAGCGCCTTCGAGTGCTGCGTCGCGAAGGTCGCCACCACGATCTGCCGGATCTCCGCGAACGCCTCGTCCCACGCCACCTCAACGCCCGCGAACCGCCACTGCGCCACCAACGACGTCGCCATCACGCGATCATCCGTCGGCTCCAGGACCGTGAACCCGTCCTCGAGGAAGCCCTGGAACTCCGAGCCCGTCGACTTGAGCAGCACCAGGTCCTTGATGCCGCCGACCACATGCTCCCGGCGCTCCCCGCCCGAGCCCGACACCGTCACCGCAGCGGTGCGGACCTCGGGCCCCGTGCGCGTCCACGCGTGATCATGGCCGCCCTCCCCCACCGGCACCCGCTCCCATCCGAGCTCCTCGATCTCGATGCGCGCCCCATGCACGGGGTCGACGTCATCGACGAAATGCCGCGCGAGGGCCAGCCCGTACTCCTCGATGCTGCCCTCGCAATGCGTCCGCGCATAGGCATACACCGTCTGCTTCTGCGTATCGGTGGGCAGCACCGGCGACTGGTCACCCTCAGTGTGCGCGATGCCGAAATCGCCGCGCAACGCCGTGGAGACCGTCATGTCGCGGATCCCATGGCGCGGCGAGTCCCGATAGATGCGCACCACGCGGTTCTCCGCCTTGCCGTACTGGTTCGGCCCCAACACGATTCCCATGCCGCATCCTTCCTGCGAGACTGCTAGCTCTCCGCTTCGACCATTGCCGCGAGCCGGAACTCCGTGATCCGGCACAGCTCCGTGCGCGCGACGCGCCATTCCACGTCGGGATCATTGCCCAGCCGCTGCTCGAGGATCGCGAGCAGCTCCTCGGCGCCGCGGCCATGGGCGAACACCAGGTACACGTGCCCGAACCGCTCCTCGTAAGCGCGGTTCGCCTCGACCAGACGCGCCCGCGCCGCATCATCGGCGGCCGCGACCCGGGATTGCTCCGTCGCCGATCGCCCCTCCCCCACAGGCTCCCCGATGCGCGGATGCCCGGCGAGCCCCGCGCGGATATCCGCATCATCGGTGGCGGCCAGCTCCGCCGCAGCCTGCTCGCACAGCTCATCGACTGTGGCAAACGGCCGCAGCGCTGCCACGCGCCGCGCCCAGTGCGGCGCCTCGCACGCCTGGGCGAGGAAGCGCACGGCATCGTCCTGGTCCGCGTCATTGAACGCGGCCAGCGACATCGCGCTGACCGTCACCGCAGTGACTCCAGCCGCGCCTGATAGGAATCTGTCACCCGATCAGCCTCCGCCACAAGATCATCAAACCCTCAGTTCAGGATCTTCGCCACCTCGACCAGAGCGAACGCGCGCTCGCTCGCGGGCTGGTTGTCCAAGCGTGACGCCCCCGCGCGCAGCACCGCATCAAAATGCTCGATCTCGCGGGCACGAATGATCAGCGGAAAGCCGGAACGCATCCGGTACACCGTCGCCAGCTTCTGCGCGTCCGGGGCCTTCACCAGCAGAACCCGAACGCTCCCGGCGCAACGACGCGACAATGGACAGGTCACCTGCCTGAACAGGCAGTATTGCCCCAAGGTTTCACGGGAAACCAGGCCACGCTGCCGTGGAGCACCAGGAAAGGACACCGCCATGCCGTCCCGCTACCTCGGCATCATCCTCGCCGCCGGGGCCGGGAACCGCTACGGCCAGCCCAAGATCCTCGCCCACGGCGGCGCCTGGCTCCGCACCGCCACCGCAACGCTGCAGCAAGGCGGCTGCGCGCGCGTCTACATCGCCACCGGCGCCGCGCGGCCACCCCTGCCACCCGGGACCACCGAGATCCACGTCCCCGGATGGAACACCGGCCTCGGTACCACAGTGCACGCCGCGATCACCGCATTGGACGCCCTCACCTGCAATAACGACGACCGCGACGGCCTCGTTCTCCACACAATCGACACACCCGACGTCGGCGCCGACGTGCTCGCCCGGCTCATCGACCACCACCCTGGCTCCTGGGGCATCACCCGCGCCCTCTACCAGGGGCGGCCCGGGCACCCCGTCATCATTGGCCGGGATCATTGGCAGCCACTGCTCGCGAGCCTGGCGGCGGATGCCTCAGGCGATGCGGGCGCGCGCCACTACCTGCGCGGCCAGCAGGTGATCGGTATCGAATGCGGCGACCTCGCCACCGGTGCCGATATCGACCATCCCGACAGCTAGCGGGACTGGGAGGAACCCGCCCCGGATCTGCGAGCGAAAGTCACCAGATGTCCGGTTTCGGGGCGTGATTTGTTGACTGTCGCTCGCAGATCTCCACTGTCGGCTGCAAGGGCGCCGACCCCCTACATCACGCGCTTGACGATGCCGTCGACGACCCGATCGAACGGCTTCGGGGCGCGGGCGAGACCCACACCGAGGCGCATCGCGTAGTCGCTGACGGGAGTGGGCAGGGCACCATCAAAAACGACAGCGCCGACGGCATCCGCACCGACGAGGTAGCGCGCCCGGGGATGCTTGCTGGTCAGGGCCTTGCGGACGGCCCGGGCCACGGGAGTGGGCGCCGGATAGCCCGTGGACTGCTCCTCGACGCGATCAGCGAGCGCGTAGGCATCGCGATAGGCGGATGATTCGCGGTCGGGCAACTGGGCCATCGCCGTGCTCCAGACGCCGGTGCCATAGCTGCCGGGCTCGATCAGCACGACCTTGATGCCGAATGTCGCGACCTCGCGGCGGGCGGCGTCAGAGATGGCCTCGAGGGCGTACTTGCTGGCGGAGTACCAGCCGAGGAAGGGCGGCGCGACGCGTCCGGACATCGAGGAGATGTTGATGATGCGTCCGTCGCCGCGCTCGCGCATGGCGGGCAGGACCAGGCGCATGAGGCGGGCCGGGGCGAGGACATTGATGGCAAGCTGCCGCTCGGCGAGCTCGCCAGAGACGTCCTCGATAGCACCAGGCTGGGCGATTCCCGCGTTGTTGACGAGCGCCCAGGGCCCGCCATCGGTGAGCACCCCGATGCGCTCGAACGCCTCGCGGGCCTGCTCGTCGTCGGTGACGTCGCACTCGATGGTGCGGATTCGCACGTTGGCGCGGTCCGCGGCATCGAGGACGGTATCCGCTGCGGCTTCGGTGCGCACAGTGCCGATGACGTCGAAGCCATGCTCGGCGAGCTCGATCGCGGCGGCGAGGCCGATCCCGCCGTTGGCCCCGGTGATGACGACGCTCTTGGAGGTGTTAGTGGTCATGAGTGTGCCTTTGCTCGGTCGGTTGGGGTGTGGTGCGAAGCGCGGGCGCGACGGAGGTCGGCGATGACGCCAATGATGTCGCCGATGATGAACGCGCCGATGAGGGTGACGATGATCCATGGGCTGGCCTGGGGCACTCCCGCCTGCTCCGCATAGGCCGGGTTGATGAGGCTGCTGCGGGTCGCGGCATGGGCGACGGTGGCAAGCAGCGCCACGTCTGCGAGCACGTGGAGGATGCCCAGCGGGGTGGTCCAGGCGCCGCGCGCGAGGCGCAGCGATTGCAGGACCAGCATGAGCACCGCGAGCCCCAGGATGATCGGCAGCCATGCCCGCCACAGCTCCGGATCCACGAAGGGAGTCTCGCGAGCAAGCTGCTGCCACACCAGGAACACGATCAGCGCGGCCACGGCGAGGACCGAGAACGCCGCATCGGCACGCTGGCTGCTAGCTCCGGCGCGGGGCAATTGCTCGGGCCGCCAGCGCGTATCGCGTGATCGGGATGCGTGCCGATCGAGCAGCACGAAGACGAGGGTGGTCCAGAACAGGAGCTGGATGGCTACCATCGCGGTTCCCCAGGCTGTGCCAGCGAGGACCGCGAGATGATCATCGGGGGTCGCGATGATCAGGGGAAGGCTGATGGCGAGCGCGGCGATGGGCAGCACGATCGCGGCGAGCAGCTTGATGAGCCGGATGTAGTCGAAGTAGAACGCCGGCCCGATGAGGTGCTGGGGAGACCCGGTGTACGCGGCAGCCAGGTGGTGCGGGTCGCCGAGCTCGATGAGGGCCTCACGCTCGGCCTGCAGCGGGTCGCCCGCGTCCTGCCGCGCGACGGCGGCCTCGATCAGGGCCCGGACGTCGGCATTGATGTCCGCGCGCAGCGCCGGGGGCACGTGGCGCGCGACCGCCCAGGCGTAGCGATCGCTGAGGTCGGTGGTGAGCGCGGCCATGCCGTGATCATGGCACAGGCCAAGCATCAGCGCGTGGCAAGAAAGTCGCGGAAATCCGTGGCCGGGTGCCCAGCGATGCGCTCCACCACATCGGTGACGATGTCGAGCTCACCGGTGGCGGCCGCCGCGTAGGACGTGACCCAGCCGTCGATCTCCCACTTCTCGGCGTTGAACCGCTCGCGGGAGTCGTACGCCTCGTCGAGGCTCTCGGGATAGTAGGCGGTGGGCTGGCCCGTGATGGTGGTGATCATCTCGGCTGCCTCGTGGAGGGTGAACGCGCGCGGCCCGGTGACGTCATAGGACTCGCCCTCGTGCCCGTCCTGCATGAGCACCGCCGCTGCCACGTCGGCGACATCGTCACGGGTGACAGCACCGATGCGACCGTCCCCCGCGGGGCCGCGGATCATGCCGTCCTCCCCGGCGAACTGGGGAATGACGTCCTGGTAGAGGTTGTCGCGCAGGATCGTGAAATCCAGCCCGGAGGCGCGGATCGCCTCCTCGGTGTGCCAATGATCCCGCCCGAACGTGAAGGTGCATTCCGGCGCGGCCGAGACGAAGGAGACATAGACGATGCGGCGCACACCCGCCTCCGCGGCGGCCTCGACGACGCGTCGCTGCACCTCGGCACGATCGCGGGTCTCCGGCGCGGAGACGAAGAAGAAGGTATCCACTCCGTCGAGGGCCTGGCGGATGGTGTCGGGGTGGGTGAAGTCACCGAGGGCGATATCCGCGCCCGGCAGCTTCACCCTCTCCGGAACGCGAACGATCAATCGTTGCCGCGCGCCGGCGGCCTCGAGCAGCTGGGCGACCCGGCCACCGATCTGTCCCGTTGCCCCGCTGACGGCGATCACTCCGCTCATGGCCCCGACGTTACCCCGGGATCGGCGCGCGGGCTGGCCAGAAAGCCGAGCCGGGGCGACATTGCCGGGACCTTGCGACGCCAATGATGATCCGGACGTATCGTGAGGGAATGGTACGCATGCCGAAGGTCGATCCAGCAGTGATGCGGCTCGCTATACGCACCGGGGTCCGGCCGGTCCTCTCGGCCAGGATGCCGCTCCGCTTCCAGCGCCCGCTCATCGCCGCGGCCTCCTTGATATCGGCCCGGCCCGGCGGCATCACGCGCCGGGACATCACCCTGGCCGACCGCAGCGCCGAGCAAGCCAGCCACACCACATCCGACTCGCGAACCATGGTGCTCTACCTGCATGGCGGCGGCTATACCCTCGGCTCGCCGAGCACCCACCGGCCGATCGCGGCCTACCTCGCGCGATCTGCCCGCGCAACCGTCACGACGCTGGACTATCGACTCGCCCCCGAGCATCCCTACCCGGCGGCCTTGGAGGACGCGGTAGCGGCATACGGGGCATTGCTCGCTGATGGCGTCCCGCCTGGCCGCATCGTCCTTGCCGGTGACTCCGCGGGCGGAGGCCTCGTCCTGGCGACCGCGCTGCGCCTGCGATCCTCCAGCGCGCCCATGCCCGCCGCGCTCGTCCTCATCTCCCCCTGGGTCGACCTCAGCCTCTCGGACCTCAACGATACCCGCGATCCGATGCTCACCGCCCCGTGGCTGCGAGAATGCGCGCGCCGCTACATCGCCGACGGAACCCTTGCCGACGAGCTCGATCCCCTGCACGCGGACCTCGCGGGACTGCCACCCACCTTGATCCACGTGGGGAGCGACGAGATCCTCCTCAACGACGCCCAGCGCCTAGCCGCGCGAGCGAAGGGCGCGGGCGTCGATGTGACGCTCACCGTCCTCGACGGGCTCTGGCACGTGGTGCACCTGCACAGTGGCTTGCTGCGCGCCGCGACCCAAGCTATCGATGACATCGGGGAGTTCGTGCGCCACCACACCGGCAGCGAGACCGGCCACCCAGCCGGCGCGGAGTAGCAGCGGCTTCAGGCAGCGGCCCTCCACGGCTTCAGGCAGCGGCCCTCCACGGCAGAAGCACCGGAAACCGCCAAACGCGATAGAAATCGACCTGGGATCTCCGGCGCTTCTATCGCGTTTGCTGCACGGGGCCTGCGCGGTGCAGTTTCGAGAGCTCTACGCTCCGCCGAGCTGCCGCTCGTAGAACTCGAGCAGTGCGTTGGGGTCCGAGGCCGGGGCCGCGATCCCGAGCGCTTCGGCAAGGTCGTCGAGGCATAGATGCCAGGCGGTGGCGGTGCGCGCGGCCTCGGCAGGGCTGGCGTCGCTCAAGCGGTGGGCGAGGGTGAGGGTGGCTCCTTCGAGGGTAGGGGCGATGCTCCATTCGAGGGTGTCGTCGCCCCAGGCATGAGCGAGCTCACGGGGCGGCGGCACGGTGTGGACGGTGGTGTCGATCGGCTCGTCCTCGGGGGTCTCCTGGGTCTGGGCGGGACCGGGGCTGGTGAGGTCGCGGTCGGGGTTGACGGGCGACCACTGCATCAAGAGGGGCGCTTCGGTGAGGAAGGTCCAGAGAGTGTCCTCCTGGGCGGCGTAGTCGCGGGCGAGGGTGAGTGTGCTGTCGCGCAAGGTGGCTGTGGCGGTGTGCTCGGGCATGGGAGCAGCTTACGGCGCCCCCCCCGACAGACTTATTGACAATGCTTTCCATTAAGCCGGAGGGTGGGCTCCCCACCGTGAATGCGCTGCTAGGGTCGAGGCGGCGTGGCGGACGGGAAACCGGTGCAAGACCGGTGCGGCCCTCGCCACTGTGATCGGGTAGCACGCGATCGTTCTCCAGCAATCCAGCCGGGGAGCCACTGGGGCATCACGCCCTGGGAAGGCAGATCGTGCTGCGTGACAAGCCCATCAGCCAGGAGACCGGCCACGACCAGCGATATCCGATTCCACGAGGACCTGGAAGGCGGTCACCTTGACCACTCGTAATGACGCCTGCGCGAAAACTCTCGCGCTCCTGGCGCTCCCCCTGCTCATCGCCAGCTGCGCCCCCTCCCTCGGAGCCGCCGGGAACACCGAGGCCACCGGATCAACCACGTACACCCGCTCCAACTGCGGCATCGACGTCACCGTCACCGAGCCACCGCACCGCATCTATGCCGCCTACCAGCCCGCCATCGAGGTGGCGCACGCGCTCGGCGTGAGCGACCGGCTCGTCGGCACCGCCTATCTCGATTCCGAGGTGCTGCCCGAGCATTCCTCGGCGCAGGGAGCCGTGCCCTATGCCGAAGCGCTCCCGAGCCGTGATGAGCTGCTCGCCGCCCAGCCGGACTTCATCCTCTCCGGGTTCAACGGGGTGTTCTCCGAATCCTCCTCCAGCAGCGTCGGGACGCGCGCGAGCCTCGCCCCGCTCGGCATCAGCACTTGGATCCTCAGCCCGCTGTGCCCCAGTGCTGACGGACTGGCCGACGAGGCGATCGACCCGGCCACTGTCACGTTCGACAGCATCTACGCCGACCTGCGTGACCTCGGCGCGCTCTGGGGAACCCCCGAGCAGGCCGATGCCGTCGTCTCCGACATGCAGGACCGCCTCGCCAGCATCGCCGCATCGGTGGAGGACGCTGCCCGGCCCACGGTCGCTGTGGTCTCGCCCCGCGCCGACGGCACCCTCGGCATCGCGAGCGGAACGGACTTCGTCACCCGCATCATCGAGGCTGCCGGTGGCACCAACGTCTTCGCGGACCTGTCCAGCAAGCGCAACATCACGATCGGCGAGGAGGAACTGCTTGCCCGCGATCCCGACGTCATCCTCACCAGCACCTGCTGCGACGCTTCCTACACCGAGCAGGACGCGCTGCCAGACGTGGCACGCCTCCGCGACAACCCAGCCCTCGCAACCCTGACCGCCGTGCGCGAGGACCAGGTGCACCCGTTCCTATTCGCGGACCGGGCAGCGAGCGTACGGGCCGCGAGCGCCACCGAGAAGGTCGCGGCGATCCTGCATCCCGGCCTGCTGGAGGAGTGATGGCGATCCAGGGTGCCGCCATCACGGGGCAGCGCCCGGCAGCACCACGCACCGTCGCGCCACAGCGGCACGCGATGGTCCTCTCTCTCGCCGCAGGCCTGCTCGTGCTGGTGTCGGTCGTCTCGCTGCTCGTCGGCCCGCATCCGCTCTCTCCGCAGCAAGTGGCGGGGGCACTGCTCGACTACCAGGGCACCACGGTCGATCGGATCGTGGCGCACATCCGGCTGCCCCGCCTCGTCACCGGGCTTCTCGCGGGGCTCGCCCTTGGTGGGGCCGGGGCGATCATGCAGGGGCTCACCCGCAATCCGCTGGCTGGTCCGGGCGTGCTGGGCATCAATGCCGGGGCCGCGCTCGGCGCGGTCATCGCGATCGGGGTGCTCGGTATCAGCAGCGTCACTGGCTACATCTGGTTCGCGCTTGCCGGGGCCGCGCTCGTCGCGACGCTCGTATACCTGCTCGGAGCGATGGGACGTGGCGGGGCGACGCCCTTCGCGCTGGTGCTGACCGGTGCCGCGGTGTCCGCGCTCGCCGCGTCCATTACCTCCGCGATCAGCCTGCTCGACCGAAGCGCCTTCCAGGACTTCCGGTTCTGGGTGGTGGGCTCGCTGACCCGGGCAGACCTTGATTCAGCAGTGGCGATACTGCCTTTCATCCTGGCCGGCGCGGTGCTGGCGCTCACGGCAGGACGCACTCTCGATGCGGTGGCGCTCGGGGATGACATGGCGCGCAGCCTCGGCACCCGGCTCGCTCGCGCGCGAATACTGTGCGCGGTCGCGGTGGTGCTGCTTGCAGGGTCCGCCACTGCCATCGCTGGGCCCATCGCGTTCGTCGGGCTGGTCGTCCCGCATCTCGCGCGCGCCCTGGTGGGCACCGGCTACCGGGCGGTGACGGCCTTGTCGATGCTGCTCGCGCCGATCGTCCTGATCGCCGCCGATGCCGGCGGCCGCTTGCTCGTGGCGCCGCAGGAGCTCCAGGTGGGCATCGTGACGGGGCTGCTCGGGGCACCGTTCTTCCTGGTCCTGGTCGGCCGTCGGCGAATGGCGGCGCTGTGAGCACCCCTCCCGCGAGCACCCCTCCCGCGAGCATCCTTCCTGCCCGCGCGACCGTGCTGCGCCGTGGCAGTACGTCGCTGCTCGTGGACCGGCGCGGCACCACCATCGGGGTTCTCGCGCTGCTTCTCGCGCTAGGGCTGGCCGCCTGGTCTCTGGGCCTGGGCGAGCTGCGCTTCACCAGCGAGGACATCGGGCGGATCCTGCTCGGCGGCGGAACGCTCATCGAGCATGACGTGGTGGTCGGCACTCGCCTGCCCCGGGCAATCGTCGCGGTGCTCGTCGGCGCCGCCCTTGGCGCCTCGGGGCAGGTGCTGCAACGCATCGCCGCGAACCCGCTGGCCAGCCCCGACGTGCTGGGCATCAGCACCGGCGCGTCGCTGGGGGCGCTGGTCTCGCTGCTGCTGATCGGCGGCTCCGCCGTGGTCACCATGGTGGGCGCGCTCGCGGGGGCCGCCATCGCGAGCGTGCTGGTGATCGGCATCGCCCACAGGCAAGGCGCGTCGGGCTATCGGATCATTCTTGTCGGCATCGGCGTGGGCGCGCTCGGTTCGTCGCTGATCGCGCTGATCCTCACGCGGGCCGAATCCTATGCGGCGCACTCGGCGGCGATCTGGCTGACCGGCAGCCTCTCCAATCGCGGCTGGACGCATGTGCAGGTGATCGCCGTGGCGTTGCTGGTGGGCGTGCCCGCGCTGGCGGTGCTGTCCCGGCATCTGCCCGTTCTCGAGCTGGGTGATGATCTCGCGCAGATCCTCGCGGGCCGAGCGGCGGCGCTGCGAATCGGGCTGGTGGCGGTCGCGTGCGGGCTCGCCGCGCTCGCCACGGCCGCTGCGGGACCGATCGCGTTCGTGGCCCTGGTGGCCCCGCAGATCTCTCGGCTACTGCTCGGCGGCCGCACGGGTGGCCCCTTCCTCTCTGCAGGAATCGGGGCAGTGCTGGTGATCAGCGCTGATCTCGCGGCGAAGCACCTGTTTCCCGTGGAGCTTCCCGTGGGCATCCTCACCGCATGCCTCGGGGCTCCGGTCCTGCTTGTCCTGCTTGCTCGTGCTGCCCGGAAAGGAAGTGCCTGATGGCTCTGGCAACGACACGGCTCGCGCTCGGCTATGGCGATCGGCGCATCGTCGAGGACGTGACCCTCGCTGTCGAGCCAGGCACGTTCACGGTGATCGTGGGTCCCAATGGGTGTGGCAAGTCCACCCTGCTGCGCGGCATGGCACGGTTGCTGCGGCCCCGCGCCGGATCAGTCCTGCTCGATGGCCGCATGCTCGCCGAGCTGCCTGCCCGCGAGCTTGCTCGCGCGATCGGCATGCTGCCGCAGCAGCCGCTCGCGCCGGAGGGAGTGACGGTGGCGGAGCTCGTGGCCCGTGGTCGGCACCCGCACCAGAGCTGGTTGCGGCAGTGGTCCGTCGCGGACGAGGGTGCGGTGCGCGGGGCGCTCGACGCGGCCGGCCTCTCCGATCTGGCCGAGCATCGGGTGGATGAGCTCTCCGGCGGGCAGCGGCAGCGCGCGTGGATCGCGCTCGCACTCGCGCAGGACGCGCCCGTGATGCTTCTGGACGAGCCCACCACGTTCCTGGATCTCGCGCACCAGCTGGAGGTCCTGGACCTGTTGGCCGGGCTACGGGGCTCACGGGGACGCACGATCGTCGCCGTGCTGCATGATCTGGATCTCGCGTCGCGCTACGCGGATCGACTGGTGGCGATGAGCGCGGGCGCGGTGGTGGCAAGCGGGCCGCCGAGCGAGGTTGTCACCCCGGAGCTGGTACGGGGGGTGTTCGGGGTGGAATGCATCATTGTGGATGATCCCCTCTCCGGGACGCCGATGGTGATCCCCCGGCCCAGGAGGTATTCATGAGCGTCGAGCCGGAGAGCCAGGTGGTGCTGGTCGCGCGGCCCACTCCCTCGGGCGTTGATGAGCGGTCAGTCCGGTCGCTCGCCGAGACGGTGGGGGCGCGCTGGGCGATGCTGGACCAGGGCGAGCCGTCCGTGCATGACGAGCTCGATCTCGCTGCCCGATCGTGCGTGCCGGTCGTGCTGGTGCCGCTGGCGGTTCCGCGGGATCGATACCTGGAGACGTGGCTGGCGCGGGCGGTCGCGAACTGGCGGGAGACCCGGGGCGACCACGAGCTCGAGGTGCGGATCACCGACGGCCTTGATGCCGCGGCAGGACTAGCTGGGGCTGTCCAGGAACTGATCGCCAGTG
This sequence comes from Lolliginicoccus lacisalsi, assembly GCF_014841105.1. GTDB lineage: Bacteria > Actinomycetota > Actinomycetes > Mycobacteriales > Mycobacteriaceae > Lolliginicoccus > Lolliginicoccus lacisalsi. Next base: position 215,954 of record NZ_JACYWE010000006.1, on the reverse strand, counting down.
GTGGCCGAGAGGCGCGGGCGAGCCCGCGGGCGTTCCGGAGCCCGGAGTGGTCGGAGATCCCTGAGCACCGGGTTCACGTGATGGTGTGCCGGGGCCCGCGCTGCACGGCGCACGGGGCGGGCGAGGTGCAGCGGGCGCTGGTGCGCGAGCTGCTCGATGCGCCGGTGCTGATGTCGGCGAGCGGATGCCTGACTCCGTGCAACCTCGGACCGCTGGTGGTGACGTATCCGGATGGCACCTGGCATGCGAGTATCACTCCTGAGAGCGCGCGGGATGTGGCTGGGAGTATTCGAGAAACAATTCGCGACTATATGTTGTGATTTCTTGCCCGCAGTTCACCCGCGCATCGTTCAATGCCATCCCTTGGTTCCCATGTCTCGGCACAGCGTGTCACATAACCGCAGGTTAGGAAGCATATTTGCCAAGGCAGTGTTATTAATAAATTGTTCAACCAGCCCGGGAAAAGAGCACCCAAACTTGCTATCCTGGACGTAACCCACAAGTCCGATAGCGGGGGGGGTGTCACTATAGGAAAACACGGCGAAACGACTCGAGAACCATTTGGGATCCATCCACGAGGCGGTACCACCCATGGCACGACTCTCCACGCGCGCACGCACTAGTCTCGTCGCGGCAGCATCGGCCACCGCGCTGCTCCTCGCGCCAGCCAGCGCCCTCGCCGGGGGCTTCAGCTTCGGCGGCGACGCGGGAGGGGGCGGCGGTCTTTCCTTCTCCTGCTGCAGCTTCTCCCTCGGCGGCGGAGCTAGCGCTGGAGGCAGCGGAACCACCACCGGTGGCGGCGGCAGCGCCGAGGGCTCAGCCACCGCGACGTTCGGCAACTTCTCCTTCGGCGGCGGCGGTAGCGCAGGCGGCTCCGGTGGCTCCACCGGCGGCAGCGGCAACCTTGGCGCCTTCTTCGGCTTCGGGACCACCCCATAGCCCATCCCTGCCCCTACTCCCCGGCCCGGCACTGACCAATGCCGGGCCGGACCCATGCCTGCCCCTGCCACTCACCGCCCCAGCCGCTGCTCCAGCTCCGCCAGGCGCGCGTTCACCGAGCGCAGCAGCTCCAGCATCTCCGTGCGCTCATCGTGGGCCTGCCGGTCTTCCTCCGCCCGCTCGGCGCGCACTTCCTCCTCGTGCACCTCCTGGGTGGCGCTGACGATGATCGCGATGAACAGGTTGAGGACCATGAAGCTCGAGATGAGGATGAACGGCACGAAGAACGCCCACGCGTAGGGGTACTCCTCCATGACGGGCCTAGCGATGCCCATCGACCAGCTCTCCAGCGTCATTACCTGGAAGAGGCTGTAGATGCTGCGGCCAAGGTTGCCGAACCAGTCGGGGAAGCGGTCTCCGAACAGTTCGGTGCCCATCACGCCGAAGATGTAGAACATCATGCCGAGCAGCGCTGCGGTCCAGCCGATGCCAGGCATGGCCTGGATGAGTGATTCGATGATCATCCGCAGCCGCTTGACCGTGGACAGCAACCGCAGCACGCGCAGGATACGCAGCGTGCGCAGGATCGCCAGCGGCCCGGACGTCGGCACCAGCGCGATCGCCACGATCACGAAGTCGAACACGTTCCAGCCGGAGCGGAAGAAACGCGGACCGAACGCCACCAGCTTTGCCGCGATCTCGACCACGAACACCGCGAGGATCGCCTGGTTCAGCGCCGTGAGCACCGGCCCCACCGCCGCCCGCACCGAATCCGAGGTCTCGAGCCCCAGGATTACGGCGTTGACCAGGATCAGCACCGTGATCACGCCCCGAGCCCGGCGCGATTCCACGAAGTCCCCGAGCTGTTGCCGCCATGCGCTGAGCGCCATTCCTGCCTCTTCTCCCCCAGGTGTTGCGTGCATCGCGGATTCTAGCGAGAACCACCCAATCCTGGCGGTCGGCCGCTCCCCCGCCTCGGTGATCGCCGGTCGGCGCTAGCATCGGGGGCATGGTTGCTGGCGGCATGGATTCTGGTGTGCTTCGGGACGAGACGTCGTGGCGGTGGCGCGATGCGCTTCCGAGCTTGATGGACTTCGTGCGGATCCCCGCGCTCTCCCCGGCATTCGATTCCCGGTGGGACGAGACGGGCCACCTGGACGCGGCGATCGAGCATGCTCGCGCCTGGATCGCCTCTCGTGACATCCCCGGCGCGAGCATCGTGGTGGAGCGCCTGCCGGGCCTGTCCCCCGTGCTGGTGGTGGATGTTCCCGCCACATCCGGCTCGACCGCTCTGGGAACGACGTTGCTGTATGGGCACCTGGACAAGCAGCCGGGTCTCGACGGCTGGTCGGAGGGACTGGGGCCGTGGGAGCCGGTGATGCGCGAGGGACGGCTGTTCGGCCGCGGATCGGTCGATGATGGCTATGCCGGCTTCGCCGCGATCACCGCGATCGAGGCGGTGCAGGCCGCTGGCGGCGAGCATCCGCGGTGCGTGCTGCTGCTCGAGACGAGCGAGGAATCCGGCAGCCCTGATCTTCCCGCGTACCTCGACCATCTCGCCGGCATCCTGGGCACGGTCTCCCTGGTGGTGTGCCTGGATTCCGGTGCCGGCGACTACGAGCGCATGTGGCTGACGACGTCGCTGCGGGGACTCGCCTCGGTGACGCTGTCAGTCTCCACCTTGCGCTCGGGCGTGCATTCGGGCATGGCCGGAGGTCCGGTGGCATCGTCGTTCCGCATCGCGCGGGCGCTGCTCGACCGGATCGAGGACCCCGCGACGGGCAAGATCCTGCTGCCCGAGCTGCACGCGAACATCCCCGCCGACCGTATCGCCGAGACCGAGGCGGCTGCCGCTACCCTGCCGGGCGCGTGGCAGGCGATGCTGCCGCTGCAGGAGGGCATGGCCCTCGACAGCGAGGACGAGGTGGAGCTGCACCTGCTCAACACATGGCGGCCGTCGCTGGAAGTAATCGGCGCGGATGGGCTGCCGCTGCCTGCCGATGCGGGGAACGTGTTGCGACCGTCCACGACGCTGCGGCTGAGCTTCCGCCTCCCCCCGACCGTCGATGCGGATACCGCCGTGGACACGATCACCCGGACCTTGACGGCCGACCCGCCGCGCGGGGCACACGTGACCGTCAGCGACACCGAGGCGGCCAACGGCTGGAACGCGCCCACCGCGGCGCCCTGGCTCGCCGACGCCCTCGATGAGGTGAGCGATACCGTCTTCGGCAGCCCGTGGCGCGCCCTCGGCGTAGGCGGCTCCATCCCGTTCATGGGACTGCTGCACGAGGCCCACCCCGGCGCCCAGTTCGTGATCACCGGAGCCCTCGGTCCCGACAGCAACGCGCACGTGCCCGACGAGTCGCTGAACGTCGCGTTCGCCGGGCGCATCACCGAGGGCATCGCCCACATCCTCCACAGGGCCGCTACCAGCATGTAGTGGTGTGACGTCCGGCACGCGTTCGCGAATGTTGCGGGCCTGCAATGCCGACGTCACCAATGAGCCCCACACTCATCGGAGATCCCTGTTGCGATGGATAGCGCAGCAAATCGGGATGGGACCTAGGAGGAGCCAGTGGGCAGATCACGGACCGCGCGGGCCCACCGGGCCACCGACGAGTACTTCGGACTGTCCGCCGAGGGCACCACCGTGCGCGCCGAGTTCGTGGGCGGCACCACGACGTTCCTCGCGATGGCGTACATCCTGTTCGTCAACCCGCAGATCCTCGGCACCACCGGCATGGACGTCAACGCCGTCTTCGTCGCCACCGCGCTCGCCGCGGCGCTCGACTCGCTCGTCATGGGATTGTGGGCACGCTATCCGATCGCGCTCGCCCCCGGCATGGGACTCAACGCCTTCTTCGCGTTCACCGTGGTGCTCGTCATGGGCATCCCGTGGCAGACCGCGCTCGCGGGAACCCTCGTCTCGGGCGTGCTGTTCTTCATCCTCGCGGTCACCGGCATCCGCGGCGTCCTGGTCAATGCGATCCCGCTGCATCTGAAGTTCGCCACGGGCGCGGGCATCGGCCTGTTCATCGCGTTCATCGGCCTCAAGAACGCCGGCATCGTCGTGGCCAGCGAGGCCACCCTGGTGGGGCTCGGCGACATCTCCCGCCCGGGGACGCTGCTCGCGATCTTCGGCGTCCTCGTCACCGCCGCCTTCCTCATCCGCGGCTACAAGGGCGGAGTGTTCTACGGGCTGCTGCTCACCGCTACGGCGGGAGTGGTCACGGGCCTCACCGCAGCGCCCGACGGGGTCGTCAGCTCCGTTCCCAGCATCGGTCCGACCTTTGGGCAGGCCATCGGCTCGCTCGATCAGATCTGGACCACCGAGATGATCATCGTCATCCTGACCATGCTGTTCGTGGACTTCTTCGACACCTCCGGCACCCTCATCGCCGTGGCGAACCAGGCCGGGTTCCTGGAGAACGGCAAGCTGCCCCGTGCCAACAAGGCCCTCATGGCAGACTCGGTGGCCACCATGGGCGGCGCCGTGCTCGGGACCTCCACCACCACGTCCTACATCGAATCCTCATCCGGCGTGAGCGCCGGCGCCCGCACTGGCCTTGCCTCGGTGGTGACGGCGGGCTATTTCCTGCTCGCGATCTTCTTCTCGCCCCTGCTCGCGGTGATCACCCCGGAGGTGACCGCGCCCGCCCTGATCATCGTGGGCGTGCTCATGGCGCAGGCTCTTGGCGACATCGAGTGGGGCAAGCTCGAGTACGCGATCCCCGCGTTCATGACGGTCGTCGCGATGCCGCTCACCTACTCCATCGCCAACGGCATCGCGTTCGGCCTGTTCCTCTACCCGATCGTCATGGTGCTCAAGGGCCGGTGGCGGGACGTGCACCCCATCACCTACCTGCTGTTCCTCGCGGTGACGGGGTACTTCATCTGGCTGATCTAGCAGCTTGGCCGCGCGCACGGCCCGATGGCCGGAACCGGCATGCCGAGGCTCATGACGGGACAGGCACGCAGCAGTCCGGCAGGATGGCGGGGGTGACCACTGTCGTTTTCGTCCATGCTCACCCTGATGATGAGAGCTCGCAGACCTCCGGCTCCATGGCGCGGGCATCGCGGGACGGTCACCGCGTAGTGGTCGTCTACTGCACCAATGGCGAGCACGGGGAGGTCCCCGAGGATCTCGCGCCGGGCGAGTCACTAGTGGACCGCCGCCGCACCGAGGCCGAGGCATCCGCGCTCGCGACCGGTACGAGCCGCATCGCATGGCTCGGCTACTCCGACTCCGGCATGAACGGCTGGGAGCAGAACAAAGACCCCAGCTGCTTCCACCAGGCCGACCTCGAGGAAGCAGCCACCCGGCTCGCCAGGATCCTCGACGAGGAGCACGCCAGCATCGTCACCGGCTACGACTGGCATGGCGGATACGGCCACCCCGACCACATCAAGGTCCATCAGGTGGTCCATCGCGCCGCGAAGCTAGCAGCGCAGGCTCCGCGCTTGCTCGAATCCACCTTCAACCGCGACCGCTTGCGCATGTGGCGCGATGCGCTCGTCGCGGCCGGGGAGACTCCCGATTTCGACCCCGATGCCCCCGCCGACGACGGCAACCCCCTGGGCTCCCCCGAGGCCGACATCCACTGGCAAGTAGATGTCTCGGAGTTCCTCGGCCAGCGCCGGGCCGCGATGCAGGCACACGCCAGCCAGGCCACCGATATCGGAGGCTTCATGGCGATGCCGCCCGAGATCTTTGCCGCGGTCTTCGGCACGGAGTTCTACATCGAGCCCGGCCGCGCGCCCGGCATGCGCGAGGGCTGGTTCCTGGACGACTAGATCGCGCCCGGGGACTCCCCTAGTCGCGGTGCTCGACGAGGCAATCCGTGCCCGGGAACAGCAACGACTCGTGCCCGTCGTCGAACCGCACCCGGTACGGTGGCTCGCCGCTCGGCCCGCGCACCTCAAGGACCTCGCAGTCCTGCTCAGGCCGGCCTACCGTGGCGCTCTTGATGTGGAGGTGGTCGCCAATGACAGCGTGCATGCGTCTCTCCCCGCATTCGACCTGTGATCCGTGACACTTCCCATTCTGGTCGTGATCGGCAGCATGGGCAATGCCAGATCGTGTCCTGTTCGAGCAGTATTCTCAGTAACTTCCTATGGCGCCAGCACGCCGCTGCGGACACACTCGAGGACGATGAGACAAAGCTGGCCCGTGGCACTGTTCGTGGGGGCGCTCGGCGTGGCCGGATGCGTCGCCTACCTCGACAGCGACCGCGAGTTCCCCAACTACACCCCGCGCACCGTCACCAACGGCTTCAACGACGAGTACCGCGAGTGGATCCTGCGCGCCGCCGAGAGCTGCGAGGCCATCACCCCGCAACTGCTCGCCGCGCAGATCGAGGCCGAGTCCAGCTTCCGCAGCGACGCCCTCTCCCCCGCCGGCGCCATGGGCCCCGCCCAGTTCATCCCGTCCACGTGGGAGATCTGGGGAATCGACGCCGACGAGGATGGCCTCGCCGACCCCTACAGCATCCCCGACGCCATCACCGCGCAGGCCGCGTTCATGTGCGACAACCATCGCCGCGCCACCGAGGGAGTCACCGCCGGGCAGCTCGACGGCGACCCCCTCGATCTCGCGCTCGCCGCGTACAACGCTGGGTTCGGTGCCGTGCAGCGCTTCCAGGGCCTCCCCGAGGGCGGCGAGTACACCACCCAGACCCGGCCCTACGTCGAGCGCATCCGCGCCCGCGAGTCCCACTACGTCGGCGAGCTCTAGCCGTTGCCCTCCGCCCCGTGGATAAGCGCATCGCGGACGTGGGTAGCGCCACCATCATCGGGTGCCGCCTCGTAGTTGGCGGCGAACCGTGGGTCGTCGACATACATGCGGGCGAGTCCGATGAGGTGCTCCTTGCCGGGGGCCTTTCCCTGGTAGGCGGCGGTGAGCCAGCGGACGTGGCGGGCCGCGAGCTGCTGCGCCGCATCACTGGCAGGATCGTCTCCGGCAGCGAATGAGTCCTTCCACGCCTGGGCGAGGGCACGGGTCTCTGCCATGAAACCGGCCTTGTCCGTGGCGCTGAGTCCGCGCCACCAGCGGTCGCTGTCGGCGTAGGCCTTCGCGCCCCAGCGTTGCTCCACTTCTTCCTTGTACTGGGTGTGGTCGAATCCGTCGAGCATGTCGTGTGCCATGGGGGTTGTTCCTTCCGTGTGGGTGGTGATGGTGTGCTTGACGGCCTGGATCTGCCGCGCGATGCGTTCCTGCTCGGCCTCGAGCCACCCGAGATGGTCGCGAAGCGCGCTGATGTCGTCGTCCTGCCCGTTGAGCACATCGGCTATGGCGGGCAGGCCGAGCCCGAGCTGGCGGAGCATGAGGATCCGCTGGAGCCGCATCAGCGCGGTGGTGTCGTAGTGGCGCAATCCGCTTGATGCGGTGCGGCTCGGCGGAAGCAGGCCGATCTGGTCGTAGTGGCGCAGCGTGCGGGTGGTGATCCCGCTAAGCCGCGCGACCTGCTGGATGGGCCAGTCCATGTGCGACTCCTTGGCTGTCATCCCAGGCTGGTTTCCCTAGCCTCTTGCTGGGTAGTGCCTGGAAACATCTCGACAGTAGGCGTTGACGCTGCGTCAACCGCAAGGGTTTTCTTGGGCGATCCGGCCGGGGCCTCCACCGCCAGTGGAAACTTTTCCCGGCTGGAGCGGGAAAAGTTTCCACCACGAGGCCGGCCACCACGAGGCCGCCCACGAGGCCGGCCACCACGAGGCCGGCGCCCGCGAGACCGAACCTGCCAGCACGGAGCACCGAGCGTACGGTCGAGATCACGGCATCAGCGGACGAAAGGAGTTCTGACATGGGCAAGTTCGACATTTCCGGCACCCGGGTGGCGTTCCTGTGCACCAACGGCGTCGAGCAGGTGGAACTGACTCGGCCATGGGAGGCGGTCAAGGACGCGGGCGGCACGCCCGTGCTTGTCTCGCCGCAGGAAGGGTCGATCACAGCCATGGAGAATGACTGGGACCATGCCGATTCGTTCGACGTCGACGTGGCGCTCGGGCAAGCGAGCGTGGAGCAGTTCGATGCCCTCGTGCTGCCGGGAGGCACGGTGAACGCGGACACGATGCGCCTGGCCCAGGGAGCAGCCGAGTTCGTGCGCGCGTTCTTCGAGGCGGAGAAGCCGGTCGCGGCGATCTGCCATGCCCCGTGGATCCTCATCGACGCGGGCGTGGCCAAGGGCCGGACCATGACCTCGTACAAGTCGGTGGCGCTCGACCTGCGGAACGCGGGGGCGGTGTGGATCGACGAGGAGGTCGTGGCGGACGGCAACCTGACCACCTCCCGTAGCCCTGGTGACCTGGAGGCGTTCTGCGCCAAGCTCATCGAGCGGATCGCGGTGGCGTAGCTCGCGCGCACATCACGATCTGATGATCGTTGCCTGGTTTGCTGGACGCCAGCAGCGCGGATTGGTCACTGTGAGATACCCATCACTGGCGGGAGGGCCGGGCATCGCGTCCCGTAGCATTCCTGCCGGATACGACCACTCGTGCTTGGAGGCACTGCATGAACCCTTCCATCTTCGATCTTTCCACCGTCGGCGAGGAGCAGCTCGGCGTTGCTCCCTCCGAGATCTACGCAGCGATCTTCGACGGCCTGCTCAGCGCGGCTGCCTTCTTCCAGGACCTGCTGCCCGGGATCATCAACATCCCCGGCATCTGATAGCTGGCGACAACATGCGACGTGGGCCCGGAAGCTTTTGCTTCCGGGCCCACGTCCCGTAGCCAGCCCCGGTATGGATTCGGCTGGGAGGCGTCGATCAACCGGGGCGGGCGGGTTTAGTTGTGGTCTATCAGCTTGGCTCCGGGATATCGCATTGGTCGACCTGCGGATTGACGCCCGCGTAGTTCAGCGGACCTGCGACCACAGTGATGGCAAGCGTGCTGATGCCGGCGCAATCCGGATTGGTGCTACTGAAGTAGCCCCGCTGCCCCGCAGCGATGGCACCGACCACCAGCCAGATCACGACTAGCAGAGTGATGATGCCGCCGAGTCCTCGCATGGTTCTCACTCCCCTCTGCTAATACCAGGTCTTGCGGCCGCCTACGGGCCGCCCGATCATGCCGAGGATGGCGAGAATGACACCGATTACCAGCGCCACGATGCCCAGCGTCCACACGATCTGGATGCCGGTCAGCCATCCCACGACGAGCAGGATGATACCGAGTACGATCATGTTCCTGTCCTCCTGACTGCTTGCCGCTTTGTGGCCAGCTAGAGGGGTAGTACCCCGGGACGCCAGATGGCAAACATCACACTCCTGGCCTGGCTCGCTCCCGGAGGCATTCCAGCGCGCGGGCGAGCAAGCGGGAGACGTGGACCTGGGAAATGCCCAGGCAGTGGGCGATCTCGGACTGGGTGCGCTCCTCGAGGAACCGCATGCGGACGATAGTTTTCTCACGGTCGGGCAGGATCGCCACGAGCTCGGCCAGGTCCATCCGCTGATCAATGGCGAGGTGGTCGGCATCGTGGTCGTGCACGAGGTCGCCAAGTTCGGCATCGTGGTAGATGCTTCCCGCATGCATCGCCTCGGTGATGTCCTCTACGGTCGTGCCGACCGCGGTGGCGAGGTCCTGCGGGCTCGGTGTCCGGCCTAGCGACTGGGCCAGGGCGGGCACCTCCTGAGCGATTCGCGCGCGCAGCTCGTGGATGTGCCGGGGGACCCGCACGAGGTCCCGCTTGTCCCTCAGGTGATGCCGGATTTCTCCCACGATGGTGGGCACGGCGAACGCGATGAAGCCGCTGCCGCGGGAGCTATCGAAACGATCCACGGCCACGATGAGCGCGAGGCTTGCCACCTGCAGCACGTCGTCGGGGTCCTCGCCGCGATACCGGAACCGGCTGGCGATGTTGCGGGCGAGACCCAGGCACCGGGTGACGATCTCCGCGCGCAGTTCCTCAGCGGCCGGATCGCCGTGAGGCAGGGCCGCGCGCTTCTCGAGCAGCTTGTTCACCTGCTCGACCTCGAGAGGGTTCATCGTCAAGCGCTGTCGCGGCAGGCCCGGAAGCCCAGCATGGCGCGCGCCCCCTCGAGCCGGTAGGCGAGGCCAGTACTGACGCTGGCCAGGACGTGCCAGCCGATGGAGTCCTGGTCGGGATGACGGGTGCCATCGTGGTCGACGCTGGCGGTGACATGGACCTCGCCGGGCTCGATCCGGAACTCGCAGAGGATCTCGCTGCCCGGCAGCGCCACCGCGATGAGCTGGGTGCAAGCCTCGTCGACGGCGAGGCGTACTTCCTCCACGCTGGTCAGGTCGAGATCAGCCCGCGCGGCGACGCTCGCGGCCACGAGCCTGCCCAGCGCCAGATAGTCCGGGCGCGCGGGAACGCTCAGCGCGATGGTGTCGGTCAGGCTTGTTCTTCTCGTGATGCTCACACCTGCTCCCCGGTCACGGCAGCTTCGATGCTGCCTCGCTACGGAAGGATACCCAGGGGGTGTGCAGGATATTCCCACGGCTCGGAATCCCGGCAATAAAGACAATTCATACACCCCTCCCGCGAGGCCCTGTGATCCAGGTAATATTGGTATCCGGTTGAGCACACAGCCTTGTTGGGACGCGCGCATTGGCACGTCTCGTGTTCTCGCCTTGGCGAGTGCTCGCTCCCAGTCGTCAGCAATCGATGGGAGGCCAGGATGAGAAGCTCGATGCAGGGAAATCGGATCACCACCACGGGACGCGCGCCAGGACGAGCACCCACCATGATCACTTTTGTGGGTGATGTCGACGCCGTGCGGATCGGCGAGCCCCGCGCGTGGGCATCCCGGCACGCTCCATGGATCTGCCCCCCGCATTGCGTCATCGACCTCACCCAGGCCACCTTCGTCGCTTCGGCGGGCATCGCTGCGGTGATCGCGCTCGCCGCTGATCTCCGGGAGCGCGGTGGCTATTGCGTCGTGGTGGCCGACCGGCCACTGCGCCACATCCTGCGCGTGACCGGGGCGGACAAGCGGGTGACCGTCACCAGCACGCTTCATGATGCCCAGCAGTGCATCGCGCGGTTCGTCGAGGCGGGGCGCATCGGCGCGCTGCTCGATGCCACCGAGCGGGCCCGCTGCCGACGTCCGGAGCCCCGGCCATGACCAGCTTGCCACCGATGGCCGAACTGCTTGCCGACGCCGCCCGCGCGATGGAGAGCGAGCCCGGCCATGATGCCACGCTCGACGCGATCGTCCGCGAGGCGCAGAAGTCCATCCCCGGCACGGATCACGCTGGCCTGTCGCTGCTCGAGCAGGATCGCGTGATCACGGCCGCGCCCACCTCCGAGCTCGTCGAGGTCATCGACTCGTTCCAGTACACCTTCCAGGAGGGCCCGTGCGTGGACGCGGTGCTCGAGGGGGGTGTGTACCGCACTGGGCAGCTCGCGCGGGAGACCCGCTGGCCCCGCTTCGCGGAGGCAGCGAGCAACGCCGGGGTGCATTCGATGCTCGCGTTCCGCCTGCACCTCGACGGGCGGGTGCTGGGCGCGCTCAACCTGTACTCCACGCAGGGCAATGCCTTCGACGAGGAGGCGGTCTACATCGGGCAGCCCTTCGCGGCGCATGCCTCGATCGCGGTGGCGCACTCGCGGGAGCGGGTGCAGTTGCTCGATGCGCTCGATTCCCGCGATGTGATCGGCATGGCCAAGGGCATCATCATGCACTCGCTCGCGGTGACCGACGAGCGTGCTTTCGCGGTGCTCGTCTCGCTGTCCCAGCGCACGCAGGAGAAGCTGCGCACCGTGGCGGAGAAGATCGTCGACGACGCCCGCTCGCGAGCGCTGCGCAAGGAGGGCGACCGAGGAGGGCAGCGCAGGTAAGGGGGACCAGGTGCTCGCTCCCCCACCGGACATGCACGACGTATCAGTCAATCCTCAGGCAAATCCCCGGTTACGGCTGTCCAAATTGCCGTAGCCTGGAGGTGCTTTCCACGTAGAGCCGAGCTCGCGCGTCCGGCAGTACCACGAGGGAGGATTGCCCGTGTCGCCACGCCTGCTTGGTCGCGTTCGGACCACTATCTCGGCCGCCCGCGACCAGTTCCCCAGCCGGGCACGCCGTGCGCGTCGCGTGCTGCTCGCGGGCCTCGGAGTACGGAGCGCTCGCTGGAGCTCGGCGGATCCACGGGATCAGCAATGGTATGGCGTGGTTCGGACCTTCACTGCCGAGGAGCTCATCGACGGGCAGCCCCGCACGACGGCGTGCGCCATCGCGGTGGTGTGCGATGGCGATTACTCGGCCTTCCATTTCTTCTCCCGCCCGCACGAGGGCACGGGCCCGCGGCGGCGCGAGGCAACGCTGGGCCTGGTCGGCGTGGACGCGTTCGAGTACCTCTACAAGATCGTGGAGGGGCACGAGCGCGACATCATCGTGTACCTGCACCAGCCGCACCTGCGGGATCTGCTGCGGTCCGCCGCGCCTGCTTTCCCGCAGTGCACGATGCGCGAGAGCCTCGAGGATGAGCGGCTCTCGCGACTCAACGGGATCGCCGGCATGCAGATCGACCTGCGGGTCCATCGCCAGCAATCCCGCCTCGCGGGCATACCCCGCAAGGAGCACGGGCGCCTCGTGGTCGCCACGGATGCGTCCCTGCGCAGCCGGCATCGTGGCGCGGGCATCGCCTGCGTGAGCGAGGAGGGCATCGCCGAGTCGGTGTTCCGCGCCCATCTCGGGCGCATTGATGTCGCGGAGCTCGCTGCCATCGATCTCGCGCTCTCCACGTTCTGCGACGGCCGTGCCCTGCATGTCCTCGTCGACAGCCGTCATGCCCTGAACTACATCGAGGGCGTGGGCCGGGCACGAGACCATGCGATCGCTTCGCTCGTGGACAGCATCCGCGGCAAGTCCCGCAGCCGGCCCGTGACGTTCGAATGGGTCCGCGCCCACAACGGCCATCCGCTCAACGAGGCCGCGCACCGCCTGGCCGTGGCCGCGCGACGGTGCCATACCAGCAACGTCCCTCCCGATACCCAGCAGCGCATCGTGTCGGGGATCCTTGAGGACCTCACCGCGGACAGTGTCGATCAGACCGTGTAGGAATCACCGATCTTGAGCACCTCGTCGAGGATGCGCAGCCCCTCCCTCGCCTCATCGGCCGTGATGGTGCAGGGCGGCGCGCAGTGGATCCGGTTGGACACCATCAGGGGCAGCAGGCCCTGGCGCTTGCACTCGGCCATCATCTCGGCCATCGCCGCGCTCGTGCCCGCGTAGGGGGCGAGGGGCTCGCGGGTGGTCGCGTCCGTCACGAGCTCGAGCGCCCAGAACACGCCCCTCCCCCGGGCCTCGCCGACGCAGGGATGACGGGCCGCGATCTCGGCGAGCCCCGGCCCGAGCACGGTCTCGCCGATGCGTCGCGCGTTCTCGACGATGCCCTCGTCCGCCATCGCCGTGATCGTGGCGACCGCGGCAGCGCACGCGAGCGGGTGGCCCGAGTAGGTCAGCCCGCCCGGGTAGGGGCGCTCCTCGAAGGTCTCGGCCACCCGTGCCGAGATCGCCACCCCGCCGAGCGGCACGTAGCCCGAGTTGACGCCCTTGGCGAAGGCGAGCAGGTCCGGCGCGACCCCGGACTCGTCGATGGCGAACCAGTGCCCGGAGCGCCCGAAGCCGCACATCACCTCGTCCGCGATCATGACGATGCCGTGCAGGTCGCACAGCTCGCGCACCCCGCGCAGGTAGCCGGGCGGAGGCGGGATGATGCCTGGTCCGCCGGGAATGGTCTCCAGGATGATCGCCGCGATCGTGCCGGGCCCCTCGAGCTCGATCACCTGCTGGAGATGCTGCAGCGCCCGCTGCTCCTCCTCCGCCTCCGTGGTGGCGTGGAACGCCGAGCGGTACAGGAACGGGCCGAAGAAGTGGGTGGTGCCCTCGGTGCCGCGATCGTTCGCCCACCGGCGCGGGTCCCCGGTCACGTTGATCGCGAGCGCCGTGGCGCCGTGGTACGACCGGTAGCGGGAGAGGATCTTGTTGCGACCGGTATGCACGCGCGCCATGCGGATCGCATGCTCGACCGCCTCGGCCCCGCTGTTGGTGAAGAACACCTTGTCGAGGTCGCCCGGAGTGCGCTCGGCGATCAGGCGGGCAGCCTCGCTGCGCTGGTCGTTGACATGATGCGGCGCGATGGTCGCGAGGCGCTGGGCCTGCTCGACGATTCCCGCGACGACCCTCGGGTGCTGGTGACCGATGTTGGTGTTGACGAGCTGGCTGGAGAAATCGAGCAGCCGATCGCCGTTGCCATCCCACACGTGGGAGCCTTGGGCGGCGGTGACGACCATCGGCTTGAACGCGCCCTGCGCCACCCAGGAGTGGAAGACGTGCTTGCGATCGAGCTCGTACGCCCGGGAGGCCGAGGAGCGGGCTTCCTCCACGCTGCCGAAGCCTGGCACCTGCTCCTCCGCCGTGCGCCGCGACACATCCTGCTGGTCATCCATGCCTGCTCGTTCCTTCCCGCCACCGATGGAGCAACCCGGCAACTGTATTACGGCTGGTCCCGCGGGAAGGGGGAATCGACACGCGTGGCGCGCGGGACGGGCGCGCTCGCGCGGCACTGATGCCTGGGCGCGCCGACAACGTTGGCGGCGCGCCCAGGACATCGTCCGCAACGGGGATGGATGCCGACGTCATGGGTTAATCTATGCCCTCATGAGGCGTGGATCACGGTCAAACCAGGACAATCAATGGTGATTAGCGGACAGGCGCCCGTGCGCGCGATCCGGTACTCGCCGTCCAGCGACACCGCTCGCCACGGAGTCGAGGTGATGACGCTGCGCTCCTTGCGCGAGCGGATGGGCCCCGGCGAGTTCACCGCGCCGCAATGCCCGCGGTTCCACCTGATCGCACTCGTCACCGAAGGCCATGGCACCCATGCCGTCGATTTCCGCTCCGGCGAGCTGCACCCAGGGACCGTGTGGTGGGTGCGCCCTGGCCAGGTGCAGCAATGGGGCAACGTCTATGACTACGAGGCCACCATTGTCCTGCTCGAGGATGGCGTGCTCGGTCCGATCGCGAGATCCTCGCTGACCGGCAGCCCGATGCGCTGGCGCTGCTGCTGGCACCTCGACGAGAACCAGAGCGGCAGCAATCTCGTAGCGCCCCTCATCGCGCACCTCAGCACCGTCTTCGACCAATCCGGCCCCGGGGCGGCGCCGCTGCTGCGCCACCTGGCGAACACGTTGCTGATCACCCTGCTCGACATCGCGCCCCCTGATCCCGGGCCCGCGCCGACCATTGGCTCGTCGACAGTGGACACCTTCGCCCAGGCCGTCGAGGATGGCTTCACCCGCACCCGATCGGTCAGTGACTATGCCCGCGAGCTCGGCTACTCGGAGAAGACGGTCACGCGGGCGGTGCGGGCCGCCACCGGGCTGACCGCGAAGCAATTCATCGACGAGCGGGTCATCCTCGAGTGCAAGAGGTTGCTCTCCCACACCGAGCGCACCACCGGCAGCATCGCCGACGACCTCGGGTTCAGCGATGTCTCGAACTTCACCAAGTTCTTCGCGGCGCGCACGGGCATGTCGCCCACGGAGTTCCGGCGCTCGGCGCGACCGCCGCGATGGTAGTGCTGCCCTAGAGGCCGAGCTCGCGGGCGATCAGCATGAGCTGCACCTCCGTGGTGCCCTCGCCGATCTCGAGGATCTTGCTGTCGCGGTAGTGGCGGGCGACGCGGTACTCGTTCATGTAGCCGTAGCCACCGAACACCTGGGTGGCGTCGCGCGCGTTGTCCATCGCCGCCTCGCTGGAGACGAGCTTGGCAATCGATGCTGCCTTCTTGAACGGCTTGCCCGACAGCATGAGCGCGGCGGCATCGTAGTAGGCAGCGCGGGATGCCGCGGCCCGGGCCTCCATGCGCGCGATCTTGAACGCGATGGCCTGGTTCTCCCCGATCGGCTTGCCGAAGGCTGTGCGCTCCTTCGCGTAGCGGACGCATTCGTCGACGCAGCCCTGGGCCACCCCGGTGCCCACCGCGGCGATGGCGATGCGGCCCTCGTCGAGGATGCTCAGGAAGTTCGCGTAGCCACGACCGGCCGCCCCGAGGAGGTTGGCCTCGGGAACGCGGACGTCGTCGAAGGACAGCGGGTGCGTATCGGAGGCGTGCCAGCCGACCTTGGAATAAGCGGGCTGGACCGTGAAGCCCGGGGTGCCCGCGGGAACGATGATCGTGGAGATCTCCTTCTTCCCGCTGCCCGTCGTCCCGGTCACCGCGGTCACGGTGACGAGCTCGGTGATGTCGGTTCCCGAGTTGGTGATGAACTGCTTGCTGCCGTTGATCACCCATTCACCGTTGTCGAGCCGCGCTGTGGTGCGGGTGCCGCCCGCGTCGCTGCCCGCTCCCGGCTCGGTGAGTCCGAACGCGCCAAGCCGGGCACCGCTGGCGAGCTGGGGCAACCAGGCCTGCTTCTGCTCGTCGGTGCCGAAGCGGTAGATCGGCATGGCACCGAGCGACACTGCGGCCTCGAGGGTCATCGCGACGGACTGATCGACCTTGCCGAGCTCCTCGAGCGCGACGCACAGCGCGAAGTAGTCGCCGCCCATGCCGCCGTGCTCCTCGGGGAACGGGAGGCCGAACAGCCCCATCCCCGCCATCCCGCGGACCACCTCGTAAGGGAAGGTCTTGTTCTCATCGTGCTCGGCCGCGACCGGGGCGACGACTTCCCGGGCGAACTCCTCGACGGTGCGGCGGAGCTGCTCGTACTCATCCGGCAGGGCCGAGGCGGAGAGGAAGCTCGTCATGGCTGTTCAAGGCTCCTTAGGTCTGGTCTGAATCGGTAGCGGTGATGCGGGCCAGCAACTGGTCGACGGTCACCTGATCACCCGGTGCGGCATGGAGCTCCACCGTTCCATCGACCGGGGACGCGAGGGTGTGCTCCATCTTCATCGCCTCGACCACGACGATCGGGGTGCCCGCGGCGACCTCGTCCCCCGTGGCGACATGGATGGCGATCACCGAGCCCGGCATGGGGCTGAGGATCTCGGCCTCGCCGCGATGCGCGTCGTGGTGGCGCACGCTGGCCTCGCGCACCACCTGCACCGACCATGTGCCGTGCGGCAGGGTCACCCAGATGTGGTGGTGGTCTTCGGTGATGGTGACCGGCTGCCGCCGCCCGTCAAGGACGATCGCCCCCTGGCCACTGATGCCGACGGTGTGCTCGCCCTCCCCGACGCGGGCGCGGGCATCACCGGGGGTTCCGGTGAGCTCGACGAGCACCGTGCGATCGCTTCCGGCGAGGCGCACGCGGTAGGGGGCCTGGTCGCCGAGCCGCCAGCCGCTGGGCACGTCCCAGATGCTGCGGGGCTGCTCGAGCCAGTGCTCGCGCCAGCGGTGCGCGGCGGCGGCGGCGAACACCTCGTCGGGAACGGGCGCGGGCTCGTACGCGGGCAGCACTCGATCGATGAGCGCCGTATCGAGGTCCCCCGCTCGCACGTCCGGGGTGGCGAGGAGGTACCGCAGGAACTCGATGTTCGTGACCAGCCCGTGCACGGTGGTCGCGGCGAGCGCATCATCGAGGCGCTGCAGGGCGGTCGCCCGGTCCGGGCCGTGCGCGATGATCTTCGACAGCATCGGGTCATAGTCGCTGCCGATGATGCTGCCGGGGCGGATGCCGGAGTCGACGCGGGCGCTCGCGGGCTCATCGAGCGCGAGGACCGTGCCGCCCGTCGGGAGGAAGCCGCGCGCGGGGTCCTCCGCGTAGACCCGCGCCTCGATGGCATGCCCGGTAAGGGTTATGTCGTCCTGGGCGCGGTCGAGCGGCTGGCCCGCGGCGACCCGCACCTGCCATTCGACGAGGTCGATCCCGGTGACCATCTCAGTGACGGGATGCTCGACCTGCAGGCGGGTGTTCATCTCCATGAAGAAGAACTCATCGGGCCGGTCGGCGGAGACGATGAACTCGACCGTGCCCGCCCCGAGGTAGTCGACGCTGCGGGCGGTGTCGCAGGCGGCCTTTCCGATCCGGTCGCGGGTGACGGCGTCGAGCAGCGGCGAGGGAGCTTCCTCGATGACCTTCTGGTGGCGGCGCTGCAAGGAGCACTCGCGCTCGCCGAGGTGCAGCACGGTGCCGTGCGCATCCGCGATGACCTGCACCTCGATGTGCCGGGGGCTGGTGATGAAGCGCTCGATGAAGAGCGTGTCATCGCCGAACGCGGAGGCGGCCTCGCGCCGGGCGGACCGCAAGGCCTCGGGGAGGTCGGCGGGATCATCGACGCGGCGCATGCCCTTGCCGCCGCCGCCGGCCGAGGGCTTGACGAGGACGGGGAAGCCGATGCCGGGGGCGGCGTCGATCAGATCGTCGTCAGTGAGACCGGGCCGCGCGATGCCGGGAACGGTGGGAACGCCGCTGGCCGCGACGGTGGTCTTGGCGGTGATCTTGTCGCCCATCACGGTGATCGCCGCGGCAGAGGGCCCGAGGAAGACGATGCCGGCGTCGGCGCAGGCCTGGGCGAAGGCGGTGTTCTCGGAGAGGAACCCGTAGCCGGGATGGATCGCCTCGGCCCCGGTGCGGCGTGCAGCATCGATGATGGCGGCGATGTCGAGGTAGCTCTGCCGCGCGGCGGCGGGCCCGATGCGCACGGCCTCGTCCGCGGACTGCACGTGCAGGGCGTCGCGGTCGGCGTCGCTGTAGACGGCGATGGAGCGGATGCCTAGCTCGCGCAGCGTCCGGATGACACGCACGGCGATCTCGCCCCGGTTGGCCACGAGCACGGTACCGAACAGGCGCGTGCCGGGGGGCGAGAGGTGTTGTGGTGCGGCAACGCCCATGAGCGACTCCGGGATCGGGGGTGTCTGGTAGCAAATTTAGGTTAATCGCCATTCACTGAGTTGTCCAGATCACACAGGGCAGGCCCGCCTCTCCGCGCTGCGCGCACCAAGGCACGCGGGCTCCGCGCCGATCGCCGCGGCGAAGCCGCGGTAAAGCCGCGGTAAAGCCGCGGGACAGGGTGGATACTGAACGCACGAGCCACCATCCATGCGCACCGGAGGTCCTTGATGTCGCAGCGCAGCACCCACCCCCGATCCCCCTCCTCCCGGTGGTACCTGCTCGTGGCCGTGTTGGTCGTCGTGGGCCTAGCGGTCGGCGCGCTTCTCGCATGGGCCGCGGCGGGCGCGTTCCCCTCGGTCACCGCCGAGGCACGCGCCAACCAGCCGCTCGAGGTGTCGATCGAGGACGAGGGCCTGACGATCTTCGCCGATACCGATCGAGCCTCGCTGGACTGCGAGGTGTCCGACACCCGCGGCGCGACCGTGCCGATGCGAGGCCTCAGCACGACCGAGACCATCAGCGTGGGAGCCCGCACCTGGCATGTCGTCCTGCGCTCCTCGGAACCCGTCCGGCCCGGCGAGTACTCGGTACTGTGCACGAGCGAGGACTCCAGCGTCATCTATGGCGTGGGCCCGCGCGCCACGGTGTTCGGGTTCGTCGGCCTCGTCCTCGGCGCGGTGGCGGCGCTCGGGATCGGTGTCGTCGGTGGCTTCCTGCTGTGGCTCGTGATCTTCCTGCTTCGGCGGCGCGTTCCACCTGGTCATCGGGCACCAGGGCAAGGGGCACCAGGGCAGGGGGCGCCAGGGCAGGGGGCGCCAGGGCAGGGGGCACCGGGGCAGGGGGAACCGCCCGGCTACCCGCCCAGCGCGTGATACCGCGCCCAGTCAGCTCCGGCGCGCGGTCAGGACCGGCGCGCCCGCCCCAGTGGAAGCTTTTCCCGATGGGCGCGGGAAAAGTTTCCACTAAGCACCTGGGCACCCGCGACCGAGCACCTGAGCACCTGGGCACCCGGGCGGGCCTAGCCGAGCCCCGCGGCGCGCTTGATGGCGGCCCGGATTCGCGGGTATGTGCCGCACCGGCAGACGTTGATGACCTCGTCGATATCGGCATCGGTGGGGCGCGGGTTGCGGCGCAGCAGGTCGACGGCGGACATGATCTGCCCTGGCTGGCAGTATCCGCACTGCGCGACGTCGAGGTCGATCCAGGCCTGCTGGACGGCGTGCAGTTGCCCCCCGCTGGCTAGCCCCTCGATGGTCGTGACGTCCCGCCCGGCGACATCCTCGACAGGTGTGACGCAGGGACGGACCGCGGCGCCGTCGAGGTGGCTGGTGCAGGCCTTGCACACGTCGATGCCGCAGCCGAACTTGGGCCCGGTGATGCCGAGCTTGTCGCGGAGCACCCACAGCAACGGCAGGCCAGGAGCAGCCTCGACGGTGACGTCGCGGCCATTGACGCGGAACGAGTAGCTGGGCATGCGGGAGGGACCTCCGGGAGGGGGCTAGCGGGGGAAGGGCTCGAAGTCGATGTCGAAGTTGATCGGGAACGAGCGTGGCCGGGTGCCGGTGGCGCGGGCGTAGGCGTTGGCGACGGCACCGACCGAGGCAGGAACGCCGAGCTCCCCCGCGCCCCCGGGATCGTCTCCGCTCTCGAGGATGTGGACGGTGACGTCGGGCGGCGAGTCACCTTGCCGCGGATAGTGGTACTGCGAGTACGAGCCTTCGAGGGGCAGCCCGTCGACGATGTGCAGCCCGGCGCTGAGGGTGGTGGCGATGGCGTCGCTGAGGCCGCCCTGCATCTGCGCCTCGAGCCCCAGGGGGTTGATGGTCTTGCCGACGTCGACAGCGATGACGGCCTTGGTGACGCGGGGCTTGCGGCGGTCGCGCGCATCGATCTCGACGAGCACGGCGATGGCGGAGCGGTATTCCTCGTGGACGCCGACGCCCTGGCCGAAGCCCGGTGGCATGTCACGCCCCCAGTTCCCCTCGCGAGCGACGGTATCGAGCACGTCGCGGACGCGGTGGTCCTTGATGATGGCGCGCCGGTACTCGACGGGGTCGCGACCGAGATGCTGGGCGATCTCGTCGATGAACATCTCCTCGCAGCCGCGGGTGTTGCCGGAGTAGACGCCGCGCCAGCTTCCGGTGGGCATGCGCAGGGGGATCTCGAACAGCTCGTGGGTCTTGGCGCCCACCTCATAGGGGGTGAACTGGGTGAGGTGGAAGAGGGTTTGCCCGAAGACGGGATTGCCGACGACGGGGAGCTGCGTGTAGGCGGCGGTGAGGATCTCGCCGAGGCCATGGCGGAAGTCGGTCTCGACGAAGCCGGCGCGGTGATGGAACGCGTTCACGGCGCTGGTGCCGAGGCGGGCGCGGAGGCGGTGATGGGAGGCGGGCCGGGCGCGGCCGTGGCGCATGTCGTCGATGCGGCTCCACATCAGCTTGACGGGCTTGCCCATGGCGCGGGAGATGCGCGCCGCCTCGAGGGCACCGTCGTAGAAGAGCCGGCGCCCGAAGCTGCCGCCGGCCTGGGTGACGTGCACGATGACCTTGTCGAGCGGCAGGCCGAGCTCGAGGGCGATGTGCTCGCGGGTGATGATCGGGGATTGCAGCGCGGACCAGATCTCGGCGCGGTCGGGGCGCACGTCGGCGATCGCAGTGTTGGGCTCGAGGGGAGCGTGGCTGGCGAACGCGAAGTCGTACTCGGCGTCGAGGACTCCGGATGCGAGGCTGCCGGAGCTGAGTGCCGGGTCGTCGTACGGGGGGACGGCGCCGCGGAGCCGGGCGCGGATATCGGGGTCGGAAAGCCCGTCGATCGTGCCCGGCCTCCAGGTGACGTCGAACGCGCGAGTCGCGTCGAGGGCCTCGCCGAAGGTCTCGGCCATGATGGCGACGCCAGTGGGGATCATCGCGACGTCGATGACACCGGGCTGCTGGCGCGCGGTGGCCTCGTCGAACCACTCGGGGCTGCCGTTGATCGTGGGCGGCCGGCGCACCATCACGGGCTTGGCCCCGGGCACGTCGATGTCGAGGGTGTAGGCAAGCTCCCCGGTGACCATGGCGCGCGCATCCTGGCGCCGGGTGGGGGTGCCGACGGTGTGGTGGCTGGTCTTGGGCCGGGCGGTGACATCGGCGAGGGAGGGGCTGGCTGCTCCGGCGGAGAGCTCGCCATACCCGAGGGAGCGGCCGTCGCGAGCGAGGACGCGACCATTCTCGGTGCGCAGGTCCGTGGGCAGGACCAGCAGGCGGGCGGCCGCGGCAGCGACGAGGCGGGCCCGCACCACCGAGGCGACGGCGCGCAGGGGATGCCACAGCGACCGAATGGTGTTGGAGCTTCCGGTGAACTGGTTGAACAGCAGCTCGGGCTTCGCGGCGGCGAGGCGCACATCGACTTGGTCGACGGGGACGTCGAGCTCGTCGGCGACGATCATGGCGGTGGCGGTGCTGATGCCCTGGCCGAGCTCGGCGCGGGGCAGCTCGAAGCGGATGCGGCCATCGGGGACGACTTCGATGACGAGGATCAGCGCGGTGGGCAGGCCAACGGTGATGAAGAGGTCACCGATGTCGACGATCTGGCCGACCTCGGGGTTGCTGGGGATCCCGGGCGCCCCTGGTTGCGCGCTAGCTCTGGGGCTTGTTCCCGGGGCGGCCCATTGGGCCCCGACAGTGAGGATGGGGGCGGTGACGAGGAAGGTGAGGAACTGGCGACGTGCCATGCTCTCGACCACGGACCACCTGCTTTCGTGCCTATTGCTTTCGGGGCACTAGAAAAGGTGGCACGGATCACATTGTCAGAGGGGCGCTTTGCCGGAAATAGCGTTGCCGGAGATCGCGGATAGCGCGGCGTCGATGCGGGCCGCCTCGGCCGCCTTGTCAGCCTCCCGCTCGGCATGGTTGGTGTATTCGGTGCGGAGCCGCGCGAGGTGGTCGACGACGAGATCGGCGAGATGGGCCTGGTTGGTGGTGGTGCCGATGCGCTCGGCGAGGCGGATCGTGGACTCGATGGCCAGGGGATTGTCGAGCGCGTAGTGGCGCATCGCATCGAGCACGCCGCCAATCAGTTCGGCGGGGGGCACCCTGGCCACGACTAGCCGCAATTTTCCCTCGTCGCCCGTCCTGCCGAGCACGGGGTCGGGCCGCTGGGCGAGGGGAACGAGGCCGACGGCTAGCTCGTCAAGAGCATTGCTGGCGGTGAAGGGATCATTCATGCTCGGCGAGAGCGCCCGGATCGCCATCTCGGTGAGCTGCTGCACGGCGAAGGTGATGTCCTGGCGGGGGCTGCGTGATTCCGCGAGGGCGTACGCGGCCCGGATCGAGCTGGCGAGCTCTTCGCTGGGCGCCCGTGGCCCATGAACCGTCGCGAGCGCTTCCCCCGCCACGACGTGGGTGCCCGTTCCCGCGCGGACCTCGATGCGGCAGTCATGCTCCTCGGCGAGATCGAGCAGCCGGTCCTCATCGACGACCATGACGAAACCGAAGCTAGCGACCGGCACAGCAGTGCCGCTGCCTGGTGCAGACGTGGTGGCATCGACGGCGTTGCCCGCTGGCTCCCCGGGGTAGAGCTCGTCGAGCGCGCTCACCATCTCGCCGCGCACGCGGGCCAGCAAGGTGGGCACCTGGATGGAGTTGGCGATGTGGTGGATGAAGAAAACGAGCACCGCTACGTCGAGCACCGCGAGCAGCACCGCGACATTCACCGCGAGATCAGGGATGAACTCCCCGCCCTGGTCGGTCTCGGAGCGGATGGAGCGCAGCACCAACAGGCAGTACAAGAACGTGGCGCCGTAGATGCCGAGGACAAACTGGTTGGCCCGATCAGCCATGAAGTTGCGCACGAGGCGCGGTCCGTAGGTGGAGCTCGCGATGGCGAGGACGGAGATCGTGATCGAGAATGACGTCGCGGCGACGGCGAGCATGGAGCCACCGATCGCGGTGAGGATGTCGCGGCTGCCGCTGACGCCCACTGTGTAGAACAGCGAGCCGGCCACGTCCGGGCCGAGCCGCTGGATCGTCACATCGATGCGGATCAGCACCTGCGACAACGCCAGGGCGATGATGCCCAGGATGGTGGGCAGGAACCAGAACGAGTCGCGGAACGTGATGATCCATTTGCGCATGACGTTGTGCCTGGCCTTCCTGCCGCTATCTCGCGTGGCAGGAGGGCGGCAGGATCACTGTATGTGCCCAATGCGGTCGGTCACATGCGGAACACGCCGTGGGCGATGGGCTCGAGGGGGGCGTGCGCGCACGCGTCGAGCGCGAGGCCCAGGACCGAACGGGTGTGGGCGGGGTCGATGATCCCGTCGTCCCAGAGCCGTGCCGTGGAGTAGTAGGGATTTCCCTGCGCCTCGTACTGGTCGCGGATGGGTTGCTTGAACGCTTCCTCGTCCTCGGTCGCCCATTCCTTGCCCTGGGCCTCGAGCTGGTCGCGCCGCACGGTGGACAGCACGGAAGCCGCTTGCTCGCCGCCCATGACGGAGATCCGCGCGTTGGGCCACATCCACAGGAACCGGGGCGAGTAGGCCCGCCCGCACATCGAGTAGTTGCCGGCGCCGTAGGAGCCGCCGATGACCACGGTCAGCTTGGGCACGCGCGCGCATGCGACGGCGGTGACCATCTTGGCGCCGTGCTTGGCGATGCCGCCGGCCTCATAGTCGCGGCCCACCATGAAGCCGCTGATGTTCTGCAGGAAGAGCAGGGGGATGCGGCGCTGGTCGCAGAGCTCGATGAAGTGGGCGCCCTTGACGGCGGACTCGCCGAAAAGGATGCCGTTGTTGGCGATGATGCCGACGGGATGGCCGTGGATGCGGGCGAACGCGGTGACCAGCGTCTTGCCGTACTCGGCCTTGAACTCCTGGTAGTGGCCGCCATCGACGAGGATGTCGAGGACGTCGTGGACGTCGTAGGGGATCCGCGAATCGGTGGGAACGACGTCATAGAGAGCGGTCTGGTCACGCTCGGGGGCGGTGGCAGGCTGGTGGTTCCAGGGCACGGGCGGCGCGGGCGGAAGGGTGTCGACGATGCCACGGACGATGCGCAGGGCGTCCTGGTCATCCTCGGCGAGGTGGTCGGTGACGCCGGATACCTTGGCGTGCAGCTCCCCGCCACCTAGCTCCTCCGCGGTGACTACTTCGCCGGTGGCGGCCTTCACCAGGGGCGGTCCGCCGAGGAAGATGGTGCCCTGGCCGCGGACGATGACGGTCTCGTCACTCATGGCGGGCACATAGGCGCCACCAGCGGTGCACGATCCCATGACGGCGGCGATCTGGGCGATCCCGCGCGCGCTCATGTTCGCCTGGTTGTAGAAGATTCGCCCGAAGTGCTCGCGATCGGGGAAGACCTCGTCCTGCTTGGGCAGGTAGCCGCCGCCGGAATCGACGAGGTAGACGCACGGGAGGTTGTTCTGCATCGCGATCTCTTGCGCCCGCAGGTGCTTCTTCACGCTCATTGGGTAGTAGGTGCCGCCCTTGACGGTGGCGTCGTTGGCGAGCACGAGGCAGAGCCGGCCCGCGATGCGCCCGATGCCACCAATGACGCCTGCTCCCGGGGCCTCGTCGTTGTACATGCCGTTGGCAGCGAGCGGGGCGATCTCGAGGAAGGCGCTGCCGTGATCGAGGAGGTGGTTCACGCGGTCGCGCGGCAGCAGCTTGCCCCGCGCGAGGTGCTTCTCGCGGGCGCGCTCGCTGCCACCGAGCGCGGTGGCGCGCGTCGCCTCGTTGAGCTCCGCGACGAGCTGCTGATGCGCGGATCGGTTGGCTTGCCGATCTAGTGCCATGCCCACACCCCAAGATTTGAGTTAATGATGAGTAACCGAACTGAGGCTAGCGCGCGCGGCCTCGTGTTGTCCATATCACTCCCTGCCCGGGCCGGACCGGGCACCAATCCGGGCCAGGTGCAGATCCGAATTTACCCCTGAGCAGGAGAGAGACAATGCAATCCGCAACCGATCAGGTATTGATGACACCGTGAATCCAATAACTGCCGCGCTGATCACAGTTCGTTCACGCGTACCACCCGGCCCCATCGGGCTTGCGCCAGGGAAGAGTGAAACACCCGCTGAGCAGGGATTTCTCCGAACAATGCAATGCTGACGCGTACGGTGGAAAGTTTCTTTCCCGACCTGTAACAATCACAGCAGGATCAACGATCTACAGTTCGACAGTGCGCAACCGTGGTATCGCTCACGAAACCCGACTTTCCCGTGAGACACTGCAAACGCCTGCTCTCAACCAACATCTCCAGGAGGAATCATAATGAAGGCATTCACCCGCGTCGCCGCGATCGCCGCGACCTCGGCAGCCCTCACCATCCCGTTCGCCGGCGCAGCCTCGGCGCAGCCGACCTTCGACCTCGGTGGCGACCTCGGCCTCGACCTCGGCGCCGGCAGCACCGACCTCGGCATCGGTGGCGGCGTGGACCTCGGCGCGCTCCTCGGCCTCGGCGGCACCGCTGACGGCGGCGCGAACGTCGGCGGCGGCGTTGCCATCGATACCGCCAGCATCGAGCAGCTGTTCAACATCAACGTCGAGGGCCAGGGCGGCGCCCAGGGCGGCTTCGACCTCCAGGCCGCGATCGAGCAGGCCGAGGCTGACTTCAACGCGTGGCTCGAGGCCACCTTCGGCGCCCAGGGCGGCACCGGCGGCACCGGCGGCGGCGAGTTCACCGGCACCATCGACCTCGAGCAGGCTTGGCTCGACTTCCTGGCCCAGGCCGAGGCTGACATCCAGGCCCTCTTCGGCGTCCAGGGTGGCACCACCGGAGGCGGCACCGCCGGCGGCGAGTTCACCATCGACACCTCCAGCATCGACGCCCTCATCGGCGGCGGCGCGAACGTTGACGGCGGCGGCGACCTCGGGCTCGACCTCGGCGCCGGCAGCGCTGACTTCGGCATCGGCGGCGACCTCGGCGCCGGCGGAGGCTTCGACCTCGGCAACCTGCTGAACATCGCCCTCGGCCTCGGTGGCGGCGTCAACGCAGGCTGACACCTGCGCTAGCCGCTAGCCAGCTCTAGCTGGCTAGCCCTGCAGCACCATCGCGCCGGTGGGGCCGAGCACACGCTCGGCCCCACCGGCCTTTGCATGCCCGCCCGCCACGAGCTGGGCGGCGATCGATACCGCCACCTCCTCCGGCATCCGGCCCGCGGCACCGAGTCCCACGGGCGAGACGAGCATGGCTAGCTCCGCCTCCCCCACTCCGCGCCGCCGCAGCTCCTCGCGGCGCCGCAGCGCTGTCGCCGAGGAACCCAGCGCTCCCACGAAGCCGAGCACCTCGTCGCCCCCGAGCGCGCGCTGGAGCACATCCACATCCACGCCGTCCGAATGGGTCATCACCAGCACCACCGTGCGGTGATCCACCCGCCCGCGACGGATCTCCGCATCGAGGTACGCGGCGGGCCGGGCCACCACCACCTCGTGCGCGCCGGGAAAGCGGGCACTGGTGGTGAACACCGGCCGCTGGTCGCACACGGTGACGGCGAAACCAAGGAACCGCCCCATCGCCGCCATCGCCGCCACATGCGGCGTGGATCCCAGGATCAGCATGCGCGGCACACCGACGAAGTCGATCGCGAGCATGTCCTCGCGCAGCGGGATGCCGAACTGCTTGCCCGCCACGCTCGTGCCCCGCTGGCCCAATCGATGACCGGGAGCCTCGCCGTCCGTGATCACGACGCCCACTGTCGCCGGCCTCCCCGCCGCCACCGCCTCGCAGACCTCGGCGAGCCCCGGGAACGTCGCTGTATCCACGCGCTCGACGAGCACCTCCAATTGGCCGCCGCAGGTGAGCGAGATGCCGCCGGGCTCGCCGCCCGGCCCATATCCCACCCGCTCGGCGATGCCAGTGGACAGAGCACGCATCGCGCGGGCGTGCGCATCGGCCTCGACGCAGCCGCCGGAGACACCGCCCGCCACCTCGCCGCGCATATCGACAGCCATCGCCGCGCCCGGCTCGCGCGGAGCGGAACCGCGAGTCGCGATCACGGTCACGAGACCGCACGCCCCGTCCCTCGCTACCCGGTGATGCAGCCACGGCAGAATCTCGCGCATGCTGCCACGGTAGCGGCACCGGCGCATCAGTGACGTGGGTTAATGTGGTTTAACCTGGAGCGAAGGGAGCGGCATGACGGAGCCGGCCACGTCCCCGCGTGCCGCGGGAACCGAGTCGACGCGGCGTTCCCGGCTCAAGGCGGACCGGCGCGAGCAATTGCTCCGCGCCGCGGCACAGCTCGTGGCGGAACGAGGCTTCAGCGGCGTCCGGCTCGAGGATATCGGCGCGGCCGTCGGGATCAGCGGCCCCGCGATCTACCGTCACTTCTCCAGCAAGGAAGCGTTGCTCGTCGAGCTGCTCAGCAGCGTGAGCCGCCGCCTGCTCACAGGCGCCCGAGCGGTCGCCGGCCAGGCGTCCTCGGCCGAGGACGCCATCGAGGATCTCGTGGACTTCCATCTCGACTTCGCGCTGGGGCAGCCAGACCTCATCCGGGTGCAGGACCGCGATCTGCACAGCTTGCCCGAGGAGGCGCGCCGCGAGATCCGGCACATGCAGCGCCGCTATGTCGAGCTGTGGGTCGCGGCACTGATCGAGAACGATCCCCGCATCGACACGCGTGATGCCCGGATCAAGGCCCATGGCGTGTTCGGCCTGCTCAACTCCACCGCGCACAGCCTAGGTGGGCGCGAGCTCCCGGATGCTGCCGGGCGCGCGCGGGCAGTGCTTCGCTCCATGGCACTCGGGGCCCTTTTCCACTGAGCCAATCGCGCGCCGCGAGTAACGCAGCTAACAGCATGGAGTGTGACGGAGCTGATATTCCGCGACGGAATTCGTACGTACCATTCTTCGTTATTAGGCTTACCATCCCTCAAAACGGAGAATCCCATGCCTGAATCAGTCGCTCGGATCGCCACCGATCGCGCGGATCGAATTGTCAAGCAACTGGCGAGCCACTTCGGGCACATGGTGCCGGTGGTCCAGGAAGGCCGCCAGGTAGAGATCCTGTTCGATCTTGGCGTGGCAGTGTGCGCAGCCGGTTCCCGTGGGATCACCGTCACCGTGCAGGCCCACAGGGAGAGCGACGTCGCCGAGGTCCAGGAGATCATCACCCGGCATCTCGAGGCATTCGGCCAGCGGGATGACCTGCGGGTGACCTGGTCCCCCACCGTCGCCGCCTGACCGGCCCCGCCTACCGCGGCAGGGGCGGGTCGTCCTCGTCGAGCACTGGCTCGAGCCCCTTGACCTGGGCGGCCCGCCCCGCGAGCGCGTAGCCGGCACCACCGTAGAGGTGGAAGACATCGTCCGCGCCATGCTCGTACATCTTCTCGATCTCATCGCGATGCTGCACCACCGCCGCGATCTCGCCCTGGTAGTCCAGTTGCTTGAGGAAGTCGAGCGCCTGGACATTGGAGTCGTAGAGCGGTAGCGCGAGGATCGTTATGGTGACGGCCTCGTTCAGGCAGAGCTTCTCCCAGAAGTCCCAGTCGGTGGCGTCGCCCTCGACCGCGTTGTAGCCATGCTGGCGGAGGTCATGGATGCGGTCAGCATCGGTATCGATGCCTAGCACATCGAGGCCGAACTCCTCCTCGAGCCGCTCGTAGGCGGCCCGTCCCACGCGACCCATGCCAAGCACCACGGCCTGCGCCTCACCGATCTGGATCGGACGCTCCATCGTGTTGAGGCGAGCGTCGTCCACCTCGGGCCAGAACCGTTCCACGCTCGCGTAGGTCTCGGCCGAGAAGCGATTGACCACGGCGGAGATGCCGAAGCTCATCGCCACCGCGAGCGAGAGCACCACCAGCCAGGTGTCGGTGATCCATCCATTGCTTGCCGCGAGCACCGCCACGATCAGGCCGAACTCCGAGTAGTTCATCAGGCCGAGAGCACCGAGGAACGAGGTGCGATGGCGCAGCCGGAATGCCCGGAAAAGAACGATGAACAACAACGATTTCGCGAAGATCAGCACCAGCAGCATCGAGGCGAGCCCGAACGTCTCCAAGGTCGGGAGCCCGGTCAGGCCGATGGAGACGAAGAACCCGACGAGGAACAGTTCCTTCATCATGAATAGCGCGCGAGACATGCTCACTGCCGCTGGATGCGGCGCGAGGAGCATCCCGATGATGAGCGCGCCGAGGTCGCCCTTGAGGCCAACGAGATCGAACAACGCGTAGCCGGCACCGAGGGCGAGCACCACGCCATAGAGGATCTGCATCTCGCCATGACCGACGACCTCGAGCATCGACCGGAGCAAGGGGGCCAGCGGGAGCAGCGCGAGCAGCGCGAACGCGAAGGGGCTCGGGAGCTCCCCGGTGGACGCGGTGAGGAAGATGACCGCGAAGATGTCCTGCATGATGAGGATTCCGATGGCGAGGCGACCGTAGAGCGCCTTCGACTCCCCCCGGTCATCGAGGATCTTCACCGCGAACACCGTGCTCGAGAACGAGAGCGCGAACCCAAGGACCAGCATCATCGGCAGGCCCGCTCCCGCCAGGGCGGTGGACCCGATGATCTTCAGCACGGCCAGGAAGCCCACCATCATTGCTGTCGAAAGCACCAGGTGCGCGCTGGCGGTGGCCCACACCTCCTTGAGCAGGAGCGTCCGCACATTGAGCTTGAGGCCGATCGTGAACAGCAGCAGCGTCACCCCGAGATCCGCGATGGTCGACAGCGCTGGCAGCTCCCCGTAGCCGAGGGCGGTGAGCAGGAACCCGGCCGCGAGGAAGCCCACGAGCGGCGGCACCCGGAGACCCAGTGCGAGCATCCCACCGAGGAAGGGGATGACGATGTAGGCGATGTCCAAGTCATGCTCCTCGCGGTCCCATGGATGGCTTGCATCCTACAGCCTGGCGCCCGGCCGCCCGTTTCGTGGTTTTTCACGGTGATGCAGTCCCGCATTTGTTTTTAGGGTGATCATTGCCATATGCACGAGGGCAAAAATAATCTCAACGATCTCTCACAATTTTCCTACCCTCGTTTCAGGACCTCCGCTTAGCTTGTCCCGACGACGAGGCGAGCCCTCAATGCGGAGCTGTATCCGACAATCGCGGAAAGATCACCGCTGCTCTTTCACACATGCCCCGGCCACATCGTGGTGGCCGGGGCATGCGCGTCGAAGGATCAGTCCCATGCTCGGCTCCGCGCGCGCCGATTGCGGGCAGAATGGTAACCATGGCTGTTTCCCCGCTCGATGATGACCAGCGGGCCCGCGAGGCCGTCGCCGCGGTCACCCTGGTGCCAGACGTGGACTTCTGGGCCCAGCGGTTCGCGCTGCTCTCCGACTCGAACCGGCTCCGGATCCTGCTAGCGATGCACCGCGCGCCAGGGATCACCGTCACCGGCCTGGCCGAGGCCCTCGACATGTCCAGCTCCGCCGTTTCGCACGCGCTGCGGCTGCTGCGCAGCCACAACTGGGTGCGGGTCCAGCGCGACGGGCGCAACATGCGCTACTACCTCGACGATCCCGTGGTCCACTCGATGCTCCATGGCATAGGCGGCACCCACGCGCACGGGTAGCGGCCGCGCGCCAGCGGGTGGCTCAGGATGCGTGGGCGCGAACCTGGCCGTGCTCGGCGAGCACGTCGCGCACCGACCGCAGCAGGTAGACGCTGCCGCTGGTGACGAGGACGAACACCGTGGCAGGCACCCCGGCGAACGCCACCAGCGTGGCAAGCTCCGGCAGGAGCCCGTCGAAGGCGAGCGCCCCGGGCTCGACGAGGAAGATCGAGGCGAGGAAGCCGCCCACTCCCGCGAGGATCAGGCCAAGGGGGAACGCCCAGCGAGCCCGGTGCTCCTCATCGAGGATCAGCCCGAGCCCGGAGATGCCTGCACTGAGCGCGAGCAGCCCGACCGCGAGGACGGTCATGGGCCCATCGACCCGGGACCATACGTCGATCATCATCTGCACACCGTTCATGCCTGCACCCCTGGTTCCAGGCTCGATGCGCTGCTCGCGCACCAGGAGCCATGTTCGTGACTATCTGTTGCGGTGATCGGGCACAGGGATGATCTTGTTACGGGTTCCCGGCACAACTGGGACGAGGATCACGCCGCCCCGCGGCCATGACGCCGCCGACGCGGCAAAATACACGGGTTTGCCCGCGGCATCCCCGACGATAGAAGCCACCGGCACTCCTCGATCTGAGACAACTACCAGGGACGGCAGAGATGGCATCGTTCGACGATTTCGCCCACGCGAACGCCAACGCGCCCACCGAGCCGTTGTTCGTGCCGCCGCGCCGGACGAAGAGCGGCGACGAGAAGACCGAGCCGCGGCCGTTGATCATGCGCCTCATCCAGTCCGAGGTGGAGAAGGCACTCCTCGGCGAGGCCCGCCGCTACACCCGCTCGCAGGTCGCCGAGCGCGCTGGAGTGAGCGCCGAGTACGGCCAGGAGCTCTGGCGCGCGCTCGGCTTCGCCACCGCCCCGAACGCCGCCTCCGTGCTCTACACCGAATCCGATATCAACGCCATCCGCACCCTTGCCCAGCTCGAGTCCGCCGGGATACTCACCCCGGAGCTCGCCGTGGGGATGACCCGCGCCCTCGGGCAGTCGTTCTCCCGCATCGCCGAATGGCAGGTCCCGCTGCTCAACGAGCAGGTGCTCGAGCTCGTCGAGCAACGCATGGCCGCCGACCCTCCCCTCTCCCCCACCGAGCTGCTCGACGACGCCGCCGACCTCGTCCGCGAGTGGGTGCCCGTGGTGCACGCGATGCAGACCTACGTGTGGCGCCGCCACCTCGCCGCCCGCGCGGGCCGCTACCTCGCCGGCCCCGATGAGGACACCGCCAGCCAAGCCCTCGTCGTGGGGTTCGCGGACATGGTCGGCTACACCGATCTCACCCGGCTGAATAACATCACCGGCCTCGCGACCCTGCTCAATACCTTCGAGAACACGGTCACCTCGATCATCGCCGCGCACGGCGGATCGGTGATCAAGAACGTCGGCGACGAGATCATGTTCTCCGTCGAGCAGCCCGCCGCGGCCGCCCGCATCGCCATCGCCCTGCAGGACGCCATCCGCAGCAACGAATCCCTGCCCCTGCTGCACATCGGGCTCGCCTATGGCATCGCGCTCGCCCGCTTCGGGGACCTATACGGGCAAGTGGTCAACACCGCGGCCCGGTTGACCAGCGCCGCGCCCGGCGGGGACATCCTCGTCGATGGCGAGCTCGCCGAGATCCTGCGGCACCATCCGGCATTCCGCGTCAAGGCCGTCAAGTCTGCCCGGCACCGGGGATTCATGAAGTACAAGCCGCATGAGCTGCTCCGCGCCTCCCCCCAGGGATGAGCAGCCGCCGCGCGGGAGAGCCAAGCCCGCCACCACCGGTGTAGGTTCGGATAGCGAGTGATCGATCCGACCGAGAGGTAGACCACGATGGGACTGACCGATGGGTTGTGGGGGCGCGGCCTCGCCGTGGGCGGCGCCGGGCTCGCCGTCGCGGGAGCAGCGGGATCCGTGGCCTGGGCCATGCAACGAAAGCTCATCTACTACCCGGACGACGCGGCAGTGCCCGCCGCCCATTCCGTGCTCCCCACCGCCGAGGAGATACGCCTCAACACCGATGACGGGCTCACCCTCGACGCATGGCATGTATCGCCCGTGCCCGGATCCCAGCCGCGCGGCATCACCGTGCTCATCGCCCACGGCAACGCCGGGAACCGGGCCGACCGGGCGCCGCTCGCCGAGGCCCTTGCCCGGGAGGGGATCGCCAGCCTGCTGCTCGACTACCGCGGCTACGGCGGCAACCCCGGCTCGCCGTCCGAGGAGGGCCTCGCGCTCGATGCCCGCGCCGCCTACTGGTACCTGCGGAGGGAGCGCTCCGTCCCCGCTGAGCGTTTGATCTACTTCGGCGAGAGCCTCGGCTGCGGCGTCATGGCGTCGCTCGCGCTGCGCTACCCGCCCGCGGGCCTGGTCCTGCGCTCCCCCTTCACCGACCTGGCCTCGATCGGCCGCGTCCACTACCCCTATCTGCCACATGGCCTGCTGCGCGACCGGTTCCGCGTGCTCGACGCCGTCAAGCGCATCACCGTCCCCACGGTCGTCGCCTACGGCACCGCGGACGAGATCATCCCCGCATCCATGAGCGCCGAGGTCGCCGATGCGGCACGAAACCTGCATTCCCGGGTCGTGCTGCCCGGAGCGGGCCACAATGACGTCGAGATGCTCGTGGGCGCGACCCTCATCGACGCGATCACGGGGCTCTTACCGGAATGACCGTCTCGCCCATGTTCCCGCTCGGCTCCGTCCTGCTTCCCGGCGGCGCCATGCCCCTCCACGTCTTCGAGCCGCGCTACCAGGCAATGGTGCGCCACTGCCTCGGGGAGGCCCGCACGCCCACGTTCGGGCAGGTGCTCATCGCCCGCGGCACCGAGGTCGGCGGCGGCGAGCAGCGCCACGATGTAGGCACCCTCGCCGAGATCATCGCCCACGTCGAGATCGGTCCCGGGCAGCATGCGCTCGACTGCCGCGGCCGCGAGCGCATCCGCGTTACCAAGTGGCTCGACGACGCCCCCTTCCCGCGCGCGGAGATCGAGCCCTGGCCCGACGAGAACGATGGCCCAGTCGAGCCGGGATTCCACACGTTCGCCGCCCGCATCGCCGAGCTCTACAGCCTCCTCGCTCAGCTCGCCGACAAGCAGGACATCCCCGGCAGCGAGGTGGCCATGCCTGAGCTGCCCGTTCTAGGAGGGACCTCCAAGACGCCCGCGCGGCACCTCTATGAGCTCGCCGACTGCATCCCCCTCGGCGACGTGGACCGCTACCAGCTCCTCACCGCCCCCGGTGTGCACGAGCGCTCGCTCGTGCTCTCGGACGCGCTCGACGGCCTCCTCGAGATGGCGGAGTTCGGTCTGCTCGACTAGGAGCATCGGTGGGGGCCGGCGGTGATTGATGGTGCGATTGATGGGGGGATAGCCGGCCGATCGCGGCGCGCGGGCAGCCGACGGATCGCGGCGCGGGCAGCCAGCCGATCGCGGCGCGGGCAGCCAGCCGATCGCGAGTGGAAACTTTTCCTCGCTGGCGGGGGAAAAGTTTCCACTGGCCCCGCGGAACCCCGCGGAACGAGGCCCGCAGACCTGGCCCCGCGAAACGGCCGCCACCGGCGAGCCGACTGGACCGAGGCAGCGGCGCCCGAGGCAGCGGCGCGAGGAGCACGAAGGCACTAGCCTCGGTAATCGTGGATTGGAACGAGCGGTATCGCACCGAGCCCCAGCCGTGGGGCGGGGAGCCCGCGGCCTTGCTGCCCGGCCTCATCGAGGACCTCGCGCCAGGCTCCGCGATCGATCTGGGCTGCGGCGAGGGCCGCAACGCCCGTTGGCTGGCCAGCCTGGGCTGGCGAGTGACCGCGGTCGATTCGTCCGAGCAAGCGATCGCCAATGCCCGGGAGTCCGATCCGGAGGGGCGCATCCGGTGGACCGTCGCCGATGCAACGACGTGGCACCCCGAGGAGCGGGTGGACCTGGTTCTGGTGTCGTACCTGCACCTGCCCGCGGAAGCGCTGGCCGCCCTGATCCGCGGCGCCGGCCACTGGCTCTCCCCCACGGGCACGATGCTCTACCTCGGGCATGCCCGCGAGAACCTCGAGAACGGGGTGGGCGGGCCCCCTGATCCCTCGGTGCTGCCCACGGTGGCCCTGCTCGCGGAGGCCGCCGCGGGACTGCGCGTCGAGCAGTTGCATCACCAGTTCCGCAGCACGCCCAAGGGCCGCGCCATTGATGTGGTGCTGCGCGCCCGCCCCTGGTGATCCTTGCCAGGTCCCCTGCACGCTCATTGGATGGAAAGGCTCCTCATGTCGCATCGCGTTGTCATTGCCGGTGGCCACGGCCAGATCGCCCAGCACCTGATCGAGTTGCTCGTCGCACGGGGGGACTCCGCGGTGGCGCTGATCCGCAATCCGAGCCATGCCCACGACATCCATGTGCTCGGCGGCGAGGCGATCCTGCTGGATCTCGAGCACTCGACCGTCGCGGATGCCGCCCTCGCCCTCGAGGGTGCTGATGTCGCGGTGTTCGCGGCGGGAGCGGGGCCGGGCAGCGGCACCGCGCGCAAGGACACGGTGGATCGCGGAGCGGCGGTCCTGCTCGCCGCGGCGGCAGCCCGCGCGGGGGCCCGCCGGTTCATCCAGATCTCGACGTTCGGCGCGGGCGAGCCCATCCCCGAGGACGCCGGGGAAGTGTGGACTGCCTACCTGCGGGCCAAGACCGCCGCGGAGGAGGACCTGCGGGGCCGCGACGACCTCGACTGGACGATCCTGCGGCCGGGCCGGCTGACGAACGATCCCCCGACGGGCCTCGTCGCTCTGTCCGCGGCGCCGCTGCCCAAGGACGAGGTGCCTCGGTCCGACGTCGCCGCGGTCGTGGCGGCCCTCATCGATGCGCCCGCCACAGTGCGCGCAACCTTGATGTTGACGCGTGGGGCCACCTCGATTCCCGAGGCCGTGGCAGACTCGGTCTAGCTCGACCGAGAACCAGCGACGGCGTGGGAGGGTGGCATTTCATGATGGTGGATTTCCGGATCTTCACAGAGCCCCAGCAGGGCGCGAGCTATGACGATCTCCTCGCGGTCGCCCGCGCGGCCGAGAAGCTCGGCTTCGACGGCTTCTTCCGGTCCGATCACTTCATGCGCATGGGCTCCGCGGATGGCCTTCCTGGCCCCACCGATGCCTGGACCACGCTCGCCGGCCTCGCGCGGGAAACCTCGCGGATCCGCCTGGGCACCCTGATGACATCCGCGACTTTCCGGCATCCGGCGATCCTCGCGGTGCAGGCAGCGCAGGTCGATCACATGTCGGGCGGGCGGGTCGAGCTCGGCATCGGCGCGGGGTGGTTCGAGGCGGAGCATCGGGCGTTCGGCATCCCGTTCCCTCCGAAGCTCTTCGACCGGTTCGAGGAGCAGCTCGCGATCATCACCGGCCTCTGGGACACTCCGGACGGCGTGTCGTTCACCTTCCGCGGCGACCACTACACGCTGGAGGACAATCCCGCGCTGCCCAAGCCGTTGCAGTCGGAGCTGCCCATCATCATTGGTGGCAATGGCCCCACGCGCACGCCCGAGTTCGTCGCACGGTTCGCCAATGAGTACAACGCGGCGTTCCCCGAGCTCGATGCCGTCCGGGGCCGTTTTGGCACG
The DNA here is from genome assembly GCF_014841105.1 of Lolliginicoccus lacisalsi. Lineage (GTDB taxonomy): Bacteria > Actinomycetota > Actinomycetes > Mycobacteriales > Mycobacteriaceae > Lolliginicoccus > Lolliginicoccus lacisalsi. Next base: position 179,174 of record NZ_JACYWE010000006.1, on the reverse strand, counting down.
ATCCGCGATACGTGCGAGCGGCTCGAGCGCAACCCCGATGACCTGGTGTACTCGGCGGCGCTGGTGGCCTGCGTGGGCAGCACCGAGGAGGAGTTCCGGCGACGGGCGTCGATCATCGGCCGCGATCCGCAGGAACTGCGCGAGCATGGGATCTGCGGCACTCCTAGCGAGGCAGCGGACCGGATCGGCGCGTTCGTCCGCGAAGGAGTGGAGCGCTTCTACCTGCAGATCCTTGATGTGAACGACCTGGATCACATCGAGCTCATCGCGCGCGAGGTGATCGCTGCGCTGTGAACGGGCTCGAGCTGTTTACCTCCCTCGCGCTGCTGGCCACGGGGGCAGCGGTGCTTGCCCTCGTCGTCAATGCCGTGTGGCCGCGCACCTCGGGGAGGCCGGTGATCGTCAGTTGGCCGGCAGCCTGGCTCGCCATCGAGATGCCCGTGCACGTCCTGCTTGGCGGGATCATCGCCGTCGCGGTGCTGGTGGCGTTCGGCGGCATCCATCCGCTCGGCATCGCGGGGCTCGTCCTTTTCGGCGCTGGCGCCGCGGGCCTGGCCTGGTTCGCGTACCGCTCCCGCGCCACCCGCATCGCCGCCGATCCCCCGTTGCCGGAAATGGCCGCGCGCTCAGGTCCGGAATACCCCGGATCGCACGTGTTGCTGCCGTGGCTGCCCTGGCGCAGGCGGGACATCCAGCGGATCAATAACGTCGTGTACTCGCGGCACGGCAACCTTGGCCTCAAGCTCGACATCACCCTGCCCCGCGACGGCGAGGTCCCTGACGGAGGCCGGCCCGCGATCATCCAGGTGCACGGAGGCGGCTGGAGCGTCGGCAGCCGCAAGGACCAGGCCATCCCCCTGCTCACGCACCTCGCGGCGAACGGATGGGTGGGCTTCAACATCGACTACCGGCTGAGTCCCCGTTCCCGGTGGCCCGATCACATCGTCGATGTCAAGCAAGCAATCGCCTGGGTCCGCGAGCACGCCGGCGAATACGGCATCGATCCATCGTTCATCGCCATCACGGGTGGTTCTGCCGGTGGGCATCTCGCCGCGCTGGCCGCCCTGACGTCCGGTGATCCGCTCTTCCAGCCCGGGTTCGAGGACGCCGATACGTCCATAGCGGCCTGCGTGGCCTTCTACGGGGTCTATGACCTGCTCGATGAGGACCGGCACCACTTCCGCCCCATCGGATCGCTGTTGCAGCGCAGGGTCTTCCGGACGCGTCGCAAGGAGCAGCCGGACCTGTTCCGCGCGGCCTCCCCGCTGCACCGGATCACCGCCGAGGCGCCCCCGTTCCTCGTGGTGCATGGCGATCAGGATTCGCTGGTTACGGTCGAGGAAGGGCGCAGGTTCGCCATGAAGCTGCGCGAGAAGTCCCGCAAGCCCGCGCACTATGTGGAGGTGGCCGGTGGGCAGCACTCGTTCGACCTGGTGCCCTCGTGGCGGACGATCCGGGCGCTCGCCGTCGTGGAGCAGTTCCTTGCCACGGCATGGCAGGAGCACCGCGAGCACGCATCTCGATAACGCGTACTGCGTTCCGGTTGCGCGCCGCTCGCCGGCATGCTGTGATCATGACGATCCGGAGGTGCCATCAATGCCGTACTTGTTCCTGCTCTCGTTCGTGATCCTCGTCGTGTGCTTGATCGACATCATCACCACCGACGACAGCCGCATCCGCAACCTCCCCAAGGCCGCGTGGATCCTGCTGGTGATCATCCTGCCGCTCGCGGGCATGGTCGCCTGGCTCGTCGCGGGCCGGCCCTATGCCGACGAAGCTCCCCGCTACCGCAGCACCGGCTTCCCCGAGTACGAGCGGCTCGGCCGGCACATCGCCCAGGACCAGCAGTCCGACGAGGAGTTCCTCCGCGAATGCCGGGCACGCGCCGAGGAGCAGCGCCGCCGCTACCGCGAGGAGCGCCGCAAGGACGAGGCGCAGGAGTAGCGCCAAACGTTGTCAGGTCCCGGGTGCACAATCGCTGCCATGCCCTTCGCCGATGAGCTCCTTGGCCGCGATGCTGTTGTCGACCTTTCCACCATTCTCGGCGGGGGTGCCGCCCTGCCGGGGCTGCGCCGCGTCGCTGATGGCCTCGATGGCCTGGGCTTCCGGGAGCGGGTGAATGCCATCCGAGGCGCCGTGCTCGAGGATGTCCCGGGGGATTTCCCCGGCCTGGCGGGCCTGGTCCGCAACGCTCTGCGCGATCCCCGGTTCACCGGCTGGATGACCTTTCCCGTTACCGAGGCCGTCGCCATCCGGGGACAGGAGCACGTCGAGGATGCGCTGGCGCTGCTGGCCGCGCTGACGCCGCGGCTGACGGCGGAGACCGCGCTGCGCTGGTTCCTCGACGAGCATCTCGAGCGTTGCCTGGCCGTCGTGAGGGAGTGGACCGTCCATCCGGATGAGCATGTGCGGCGGCTAGCGAGCGAGGGGGTGCGGCCCAGGCTGCCCTGGGCCCCGCAGGCACGGAGGCTTGTCGCCGATCCCGGCCCGATCGTGCCGATTCTCGATGCGCTGTACCGGGACGAGTCGGAGTATGTGCGCCGGTCGGTGGCGAACTGCGTGAATGACATCAGCCGGGACCATCCGGAGCTGGCCGTCCGGATCGCGCAAGGGTGGCTCGCGGAGCCGGACGGCAGCACGGCCTCGGTGGCGCGGCATGCGTTGCGCACATTGATCAAGCGATCAGACGTGGAGGCCCTCGCCTGCATCGGTGTGGATGCCCGCGCGGCGATCGACGTCGCGGGACCACGAGTGCGCACGCCGGTGGTCACGATGGGCGAGGAGCTCGCGTTCGACTGCCGCGTCACGCTGGAAGGTTCCGCGCGTGCCCGCGTCGCGGCGGACTACGTCATCCACTTCGCGAGCGCGCGGGGAGCCGAGCGGGAGAAGGTCTTCAAGCTGGGGGTCCGCGACCTCGAGCCCGGCGCGTCCTGGGACATAGCGCGGCGCCACCGGTTCACGCCGATCAGCACGCGCCGCTACTACGACGGCGAGCACGCGGTGTCGATCCAGGTCAACGGCGTCCGGACGGATCGGGCGGGATTCCTGCTCGACGGCGCGGGGCCGCGCTAGGCAGGGTTCGCCCGCGGGACCCGGGTGGCTCGTTGCTTCCGCCGCCGGGGCCGGCTGCGCGGACTTCTGGCCGGCGGCCACTTGGCCAGCGGCCACCAGTGGAGACTTTTCCCCACTGAGGCGGGAGGAGTTTCCACTGGTGGAGGACCAGGGCGCGAGGGCAGGGCGCCTAGCGGGTTGGCCCGCGCGGTCTAGCGGCCGAACATACGGGTCAGGAATGAGCCGCCCTGAACCCCGGGGGCGGGCTCGTGGCCCTCGCAGCGCTCGTTCTTGGGGACTCCGCGCATGACCTGATCGACATGCATGCCACAGCCGGACCAGGTGGTCTTGCCGCACTGGCGGCAGTTGACGGGATAGCACATGATGACTCCTCATGGGTGGTGCGGACTAACCCAAAATATACCCCATGGGGTATTAACGTGTCTAGATTCGAGCTCGATCACGGACCTGGATGCGACCCGCGACACATCAAGTGCAAGCCTGAAGGCTATGGAATTCGCGGGACTCCCGATCCGGCCGACCTTCGCGCCGATCCACCACCTCGGCACCGGCCACCTCGCAGCAGTGGACGTGCAACTACGAGGCGAGGGCGACGGCCCACTCTCCGCATCCGCCGCATTGCGAGCAGTCGCCCGGGCCATGAGCGACACTTCCACCCTCGACCAGATGCGCTCCCACGCGCTCGACGGGCACCCCGCCAGCGCGGTGCCCGCACTCGTGACCGTCGACGTCGGATCGCTCGAGCAGCTCCGGCCCACCACCGAACAACGTGGCGACCGCCGCGAGATCGTTGTCATCACCGACCACGCCCTCGCCTCCGACCCCGCGCGCGCCCTCCGCCTGATCGCCGCGGCCCGCGCATCCGGGAAAGCCATCGCCGGCGACGAGGTCGGCGCCCGCGACAAGACCCTCGCGCTGCGCCCCCTCATCGAGCCCGAGATCATCATCCTCACCGCCGCGCTCATCGCCACCCCGCCCGATGCATGGACCGCCCACGTGGCCCAAGCCGTCGCGGCACAAGCCGAGCACAGCACCACCATCGTCATCGCCGACGGCATCGACTCCACGATCCATCACGAGCGAGCCCGCGGCCTCGGCGCCAGCCACGGCATGGGCAAGATGCATCCACCGGCCGCCTCCCCCGCCCAGCTCGACACGACTGCCGTCACGCCGCTGCTGATTGGCACAGCGCCCGCCCGGGAAGGCAGGCTCCCCTTTGCTATCGCGGCCGAGGACCACCACACCCACTGGAGCCGCAAGACACTGCTCGTCGAGCTCAGTACCACCCTGGAGAACCTCGCGGCCACCGCCGGCCGAGACACGATCCTGCTCGGCACCTTCCAGCACGTCCGCAACTTCACCGCCCGCACCCGTCGGCGCTGGGAATCGATAGCGGGCCGCGTCGCCTTCGCCGGCGTGTACGGCGTAGGAATGGGCCCCACCGTGGAAGAAGGCGTGCACCACGCGCCCCTCGAGCCCGGCGAGCCACTCGTCGAGGAATGGAACGTCGTGGTGCTCGCGCCTCACTTCTGCAGCGTGCTCACCGCCCGCGACCTGCACCGCGGGGGACGCGACGAGGACCGCGAGTTCGAATACGCGCTCACCCAGGATCGCGCGACCGCCGTGCGCTGCGCCCGCGCCATCCTCGACCGGTTCGACGGCCCGCACCGCTGACGCGGCGGGGTGCTCGGTGGCGGCCGGGCGGCGGCCGGGTGGCGGCCAGGTGGCGGGGTGCTCGGTGGCGGCCGGGTGGCGGGGCGCTCGGTGGCGGCCGGGTGGCGGGGTGCTCGGTGGCGGCCGGGTGGCGGCAAAAGCACCGGAAACTGGCATACGCGATAGAAGCGGACCCGTCATTCACGCCGCTTCTATCGCGTTCGCGGATTCGTTCGAGACCGCTCGACCCGCTGGCGGAAACCCGCTGGCCCCGGGACCCGCTGGCGGAGACCGCGGCCCCGGGACGTGGGCTACGAGGCTGAGGGCACCAGCCGCAAGGCCGGCTGGGCCGGCCCCGCAGCGAGGAGCAAGCATGCCGCCCGCAGGGAGCCGCAGGCCAGCGGCGCGTTATCTCGAGCAGCGAGCACCTCGCGTACGTTCGCTGGCGCGATGATGGCGATCGATGCGCCGGTGAGCGTCGAGAGGGAAGCAACGTCAGCGAGGGCGCTCATGCCGGTCCGGGACACAAAATGGACCTTGCGCACATCAATGATGACCTGGTCGGGGTCATCGAGGTTTCCGAGGACGGTGAACAACCGCGGCAGAGCGAGCGCGTCGAGCTCCCCCGCGATACGCACGACGTCGATCTCGTCGCACAGGTTCTCGATGCTGATGGCGACATTCGGGCTAGCGATCATGGCGCGAAGCTCCCTCTGGGGGCGGGGGCCGACCAGGCCGTGGCCTGTGCCGGAGATGGGGCTAATCGTGATGTCACCGCAGTCAGGAGACCTTTTCGCTACTACTGCGTGGGGGCGGGTGGGTCGGGCGAATCGGCTTCCTGAACTGCGGTGACGCTCTCTACGATGCGCTCCGGGTGTCACAGCGCCACCACAGCAATAGTCACGGTTCGATAACGTAGGGATAACGCTGGAATAACGCCACCGGGCAGCTGGGATCCAAGCCCCCCAGCGCCCGATCGCTGGGTTCCGCCCTCTCGCCCTGCCCTCTCGTCATGGTCGCGCGAATTGCGTTGAGCAAGGCGCCTTTTCATCCGGTTGCGGGTTAGCGTCATTGCTAGCGCGTGATCTGGATCACTGATACCTTCCAGGAAATAGCGCGAACCAGGCATCGCAGCATTCGGGGGGATGGCCAGCATGTTGTCGCTCGACAACGTCGAGATCGTCTACGAAGACGTCATTCTTGCCTGCAAGGGAGTAAGCCTCGCCGTCCCGAGCGACGGGATCATCGCGCTCCTCGGCAGCAACGGCGCGGGAAAGACCAGCACCCTCCGAGCCATCACTGGCCTGCTCGACACCCACCGAGGGCGAATTGCGACAGGCACCATCCGGCTCGAGGACAGGGAGATCACCCGGGCCACTCCAGCCGATGTCGTCGCTAGTGGCATCGCGCAGGTGATGGAGGGCCGCCGCGTCCTCGTCGACTTCACTGTCGAGGAGAATCTCCGCGTCGGCGGGCACACCCAGCCCCGCAGCGGGATACCGCAAAGCCTCGACCGCATCTACACCATGTTCCCCCTCCTCGCCGACCGCCGCCGCGACCGCGCCGGCTACCTATCCGGTGGCGAGCAACAGATGCTAGCCATCGGACGGGCCCTCATGGCACGCCCCCGCTACCTGCTCCTCGATGAGCCCAGCCTCGGCCTCGCGCCCCGGATCGTCGAGCAGATCCGCGACCTCATCGTGCGCATCAACCAATCCGGGACCGGTGTGCTGCTCGTCGAGCAGAACGCCGCGATGGCATTGTCGATAGCCACCCACGGCTACGTGATGGAGAACGGTCGCATTGTCATGGATGGCTCGGCAGCAACGCTCCGGGATGACGCCAACATCCAGGAGTTCTACCTCGGCCTCGGGCACACTGCCTCCTACCGGGACCTCAAGCATTACAAGCGGCGCAAGAGGTGGCTGTCATGATGCTGGAAGTCAACGATCTATCCCTGAGGTTCGGCGGCACCCAGGCACTCGATGGCGTCAGCTTCGCCGTCGAGAAGAGCGAGCTGTTCGCGATCATCGGTCCCAACGGTGCCGGAAAGACCTCCATCTTCAATTGCTTGTCGGGGGTGTACCGCCCGCAATCGGGTGCCATCCTGCTCGATGGCACCCGGATCACCGCCACGCGGCCCGATGGCATCGCACGGCTTGGTGTGGCCCGCATGTTCCAGAACATCGAGCTCTTCGACAACCTCACCGTGCTCGACAACATCATGCTCGGGCGCCATATCCATCTCCGCTACTCGGCCCTCGAGGCCGCCCTGCGACTAGGCCGTGCGCGGCGCGCGGAGCTTGCAGCCCGCCGGTTCGCCGAGGAGATCCTCGACTTCCTGGACCTCCAGGCGGTGCGCCGTCACCCCGTCGGCATGCTCCCCTACGGCATGAAGAAGCGCGTGGAGCTCGCGCGCGCCCTAGCGATGGAACCCCGGCTTCTCCTTCTCGACGAGCCGGTCGCGGGCATGAACACCGAGGAGACCGAGGACATGGCGCGCGCGATCCTCGATATCCGGGCGGAGCTGAGCACCACCATGATCATGGTCGAGCATGACATGCGCCTTGTCATGGACCTCGCGGACCGGGTACTCGTGCTGGACTTCGGGCGGCGCATCGCATTGGGCACGCCCCGCGAGGTCCAGCAGGATGAGGCCGTCCTGCGCGCATACCTCGGCGGCGCTGCCGAGGAGGCCACATGATCACTACGCTGCCCCAGCGCGTGGCATCCCGTGCAAGCACCACGCCCCGGCTCGTCGCGATGCGCGAGAAGCACCTCGGCGTCTGGCGGGACATCACATGGTCGGAGTACCACGCCACCGCCGCCCTGGTCGCGCACGGGCTCGCCGATCTTGGCGTCACGGCCGCGGACAGGGTGGGCATCCTGTCGGAGAACCGGCCCGAGTGGCTCTATTGCGATATCGCCACGCTTGGCCTGCGCGCGATCACTGTCGGCTTCTACCCCACTAGTCCGGCACCCGAGATCGAGTACCAGCTTCGCGACGCCGGGGTCCGCGTGCTCATCGCCGAGGACCAGGAGCAGGTCGACAAGGTCCTCGCCATCCAGGATTCCTGCCCCTCCCTCGAGTTCATCGTCTTCCTCGAACCGCGCGGCCTCATGGATCTCGCCGGTCCACGGCTGCTGTCCTTCGAGGAGCTCCTTGAACGGGGGAAGCGCCACCAGGCCACAAGCCCGGCATTGCTCGAGGACCAGGCCGGGATGGTGCAGCCCGGTGATATCGCCACCCTGATCTACACCTCCGGGACGACCGGGCCACCCAAGGGGGCGATGCTCACCGTCGCGAACATCGACTTCGCCATCGATGCGCTCCTGGGCGGCTCGGGCATCGTGGTCCCGAAGCCATCGCCCAGCGATGTGACCCTGTCGTTCCTTCCGCTCTGCCATGTCGCCGAGCGCATGTTCACCGTGTGGAACAACGCCGCGAACGGTGTCGTCGTCCATTTCGCCGAGTCCATCGATACCGTTGCCGCGGACCTCGCCGAGGTGCAGCCCACCTTGTTGTTCGCGGTGCCGCGCATCTGGGAGAAGCTGCGATCGGGCGTCACCATCCGCATGCTCTCCGCGTCTCCCGCGAAGCGCGCCGCCTACCGCATCAGCGATGATCTCAACCAGCGCATCGCCCGCATCAGGACGGAGCACGGCGGTGACCACACTGTTGCCAGCCGCGCTCTCTACGTCCTGGGCTATCCATTGGCATTCCGCGCGCTGCGCGACAAGCTTGGCCTGCGCAAGGTCCGCGCGGCGTTCTCCGGCGCGGCACCGATCTCCCCCGAGGTGCTCGCGTTCTTCCTCGGAATCGGCGTCCCCATGCTCGAGGTCTATGGCATGACGGAGAATACCGCTGTGGCGGCAGCCAATCGCCCGGGCAGCATGAAGCTCGGCACGGTCGGCGAGCCCATCGAGGGCATCGATCTTGCTGTTGATCCCGATAGCGGCGAGATCCTCACCCGGCATCCAGCGAACTTCGCTGGCTACTGGAACCGCGCCGAATCGGGCATCGACGCCCATGGCTGGCTGCATACTGGCGACATCGGCGAATGGGTCGATGGCAGCCATCTGCGCATCGTCGACCGGATCAAGGACATCATCATCACGGCCGGCGGAAAGAACATCTCGCCCTCCGAGATCGAGAACCAGCTGAAGAACTCGCCGCATATCAAGGAAGCCATCGTCATCGGCGACCAGCGGCCCTACCTCACCGCGCTCATCGGGATCGACTTCGATTCCGTGGCTGATTGGGCCTCCCGCAGGGGCATGCGGTTCACGACCTACCGCGATCTCGCCGGGCGTCCCGAGGTCCTCGAGCTCGTGCAGGGAATCGTCGACGGGACCAACGCCCGGCTCGCGCGCGTGGCGAGCATCCGCAAGTTCCGCTTGCTACCGAAGGAGCTCGATCACGACGACGGCGAGCTCACCGCCACGCAGAAGGTCCGGCGCAAGGCCCTCGCCGAGCGCTTCGAGGACCTCATCGACGACATGTACCAGGGGGCGACATGATCGAGCTGCTCGACACCCTCGCCCGAGGCACCGGGCTCGGCGCCATGTACTCCCTGATCGGGATCGGTTTCGTCATCATCTACCGATCGACCGGCGTGCTCAACTTCGCCCAGCCCGTCCTCATGATCCTCGGCACCTGGGTGAGCTACCTGGTCGCCGTCACCTGGGGGCTCCCGTTCGCGCTCGCGGTGATAGCGGCCACCGTCGCGGGCGCCGGGACAGCAATGGCGTGCGAGCGCGTCGCCATGCGTCCCATGGTCGGCCGGCCCCCCTTCGCCGCGGCGCTGGTCACGGTCGGATTGTTCGCCGCGGGACTGGTCATCGCGACCCGGCTCATCGGGCATGGAGTCATTACCTCCGGAGATCCCTGGAGGCTTGGCAACCTGTGCCTCGGCGGGCAACGGCGCGAGCTCGCGAGCCCCATCGAGGGAATTCCCGCGCCCTGCGACGGCGGCGTCACCGTCAACCACACCGACATCGCGAAGATCATCACCGCCATCATCGCGATCAGCATGCTCGCCTGGTGGCTGCATCGGTCCCGCTATGGGCTCGCGATGCGCGCCACCGCGCACGACCCCGAGGTCGCCATGGCCCAAGGCATCAGCGCGGGCACGGTGTTCGCCTTGTCGTGGGGCATCGCCGGGGCGTTCGCCGCGCTCGCCGGAGTACTCCTCGGCACCGCGGCCGGAGGGGTCGCCGCGCTTGGTGCCCTCATCGCGCTCAAGGCGATCCCCGCCATCATCCTTGGCGGCCTCGACTCCATCAAGGGCGCGGTCATCGGCGGATTGATCGTTGGCATCACCGAATCGCTGACCAAGACCTACCAGCCGGGTCTGGCCCCCTGGCTCGGCGCGAACTTCGACATCGTCACGCCCTACCTGATCATGCTGGTCGTCCTGCTCATCAGGCCACAGGGACTGTTCGGCACCAAGGAGGTCCAGCGCGTATGAGCGCCACCGCGTCCCCCAGAGCCACCGCATCCCCGAGAGCCACCGTGCCCCGCGCGGTCCGGCATGGCCGCCCCCGCCTCTACACCAGCTACGCCTCGGACCAGGCCATCTGGAACACCCCGGCCAAGCTGTGGTGGACCCTCGGTCTCATCGGCCTCGCGGCCGTCGCGCCCTTCCTGCTCACCACCGACCTGATCGTGCTGCTGTCGCTCGCCTGCGCGTACGCGATCGGGGGAATCGGCCTCAACCTGCTCACGGGATACGCCGGGCAGATCTCCCTCGGCCATGCCTTCTTCGTCGGGACCGGTGCCTACACCGCGGCCGTCCTGGGCGGCGAATCCACTGGCCGGGTCTGGGGACTCGGCCTCGACATGGCGATCTGGCTGCCCATGTCCGCGATCGTGCCCGCCACCATCGGCTTCCTCGTCGCACCCATGGCCGCCCGGGTGCGCGGGCTCTATCTCGCCACGCTCACGCTCGCGCTCCTCATGCTCGGGGATCACCTCTTCCGCGAATGGATAGCGGTCACCGGCGGTTCCGGTGTCGGCCGGGCGCCCGCGAGCCCCGTGCTGCTCGGTATCGATCTTGGCGCTACCTACGCCATCGCCGGGATCATCATCCCCCCGCAGACCACCATCTACTTCCTGTGCCTGGGCCTGCTCATCGCCCTCGCGATCGCAGCACGCAACATGGCGCGATCCCGCGTGGGACGGGCCTTCGCGGCCGTCCGCGACCGCGATATCGCCGCCGAGGTCATGGGGATCCCGCTGCAACGGACCAAGACGCTCGCCTTCGTCCTGTCGTCCGCCTATGCGGGGATCTGCGGGGCGCTGCTCGCCACGATCATCGGCCGGATCAGCGCGGACCGCTGGAACCTGTTCCTGTCCATCGATTTCCTCGCGATCGTGATCATCGGTGGAGCCGCCACGATCAGCGGCAGCATCATCGGTGCCTGCTTCATCGTCCTCCTGCCCCGCGTGATCGACGAGTTCTCGCACCTCATCCCGTTCCTCACGCAGAGCGGCGTCAGCAGCAGCGGGATCACCGTCGATGAGTTCAAGGCGATCCTGTTCGGCCTCCTCATCGTGTTTTTCATCATCGTCGAGCCGCGGGGGCTCTTCGGGCTGTGGATGCGCATCCGCCTCTACTTCCGGACCTGGCCTTTCTCCCGCTAGCCACCACCCCAAGAAGGAGTCACATGATATCCAAGCGCCTCATCGCTGGGCCCGCGATCACGCTGCTCGCGGCGACCGCGGCCTGCACCGCTGTGGACGGGAGCGACGACGACACCGCTAGTGGGGCGGGCATCACGTCCGAGGCCTGCCCCAACGCCGTCAACCCCGATAATGGTTGCATCTACCTCGGAGTGCTCTCCGACCTCGAGGGCGGGCCCTTCGCCGCGCTGGGCACCCCTATCCATGAAGGACAGCTCGCGTTCTGGCAGCGGGTGAACGAGCAAGGGGGGATCGCCGGCCACGACATCGATCTCAGCACCTACACCCGGAACACCGCGTACAGCGTCGATCGCCACGCCACCGAGTACCAGGACATCGAGCCGCACATCCTCGCGCTGGCCATGAGCCTTGGCACGCCCCAGACCGAGTCGGTGCTCCCCAACATGGATGCCGCCGACATCGTGGCAGTGCCTGGCTCCTGGTGGTCTGGCCTGCACTTCAACGACACTGATCAAGGCCTGATCCTCGAGTCCGGTTACTCCTACTGCACCGAGTCCGTCATCGGCCTCGATTGGTACAGCGAGGAGCACGGCGCCCCGTCGACCCTCGTGACCGTGGGCTATCCCGGTGACTACGGCAGCGACGCCGCGACGGGTGCCCGCCGATGGGCCGAGGAGAACGACGTGGAGGTGCTCGCAGAGATCAACACCGCCCCCAACGCAATGGTGCAGGACCAGGCCGGTCCCATCGAGCAGATCCTCACCCTCGCGCCAGATGTCGTGGTGCTCGCTACCGCGCCCGCGGAGGCCGCTGAGATCGTCGCCACCACTGTTGCCCGCGGCTATGGGGGCAGGTTCATGGGGAGCGTGCCCACGTGGAACCCAGGCCTGCTCCAGACGGCCGCCATCCAAGCGCTGACGGCCCGGTACAACCAGACGAGCCCCTGGCAGAACTGGGACGGTCAGAGCGCCGGGATGGACGCGATCCGCGATTCCCTCGGCGGGAACCTCCCTACCAATCAGGGATACGTCTTCGGCTGGGTGTGGTCGTACGCGCTGAAGGAGCTGCTGGAGAAGGCAGCGGCGGAGGACGATCTCTCCCGGTCCGGACTGCGCGACGCCATCGATGGCCTCGAGGTGAGCTACGAGGGCATCCTTCCTGACCGCACCTTCGGCGATCCTCCCGCGTTGGAGGACCTGACAGCCGTGATCACGGTGCCCGATGCCAACGTCGAGCTCGGCACGAGGACCGTGGCCGAGGCCGTCACCGCGACCACGAGCATCGATTACGGGGCTGCTTGCGTCACGCCGTGACAGCCACGATGACCGCCCTCGAGGCCAAACGCGATAGAAACTCCTCGACACGCCGATGCAACACGCAGCACGGGCGCCGGTTTCTATCGCGTTTGGCGCGCGCGGGCCCCAGCCCCGCCGACCGGGCCAGCAGACCCGCGCCCTACCCGCGCGCCATGTCGACGAAGCGGGAGTAGTGCAGCTGGTGGGCGACGGTGATGGTGGCGGTGGGGCCGGCGCGGTGCTTGCCGATGATGATGTCGGCCTCGCCGCCGCGCGGGTCATCGGGCTCGAACGCATCCGGGCGGTGCAGCAGGATGACCATGTCCGCATCCTGCTCAAGGGAGCCTGATTCGCGCAGGTCCGAGACTTGAGGCTTCTTGTCGGCGCGCTGCTCGGGGCCACGGTTGAGCTGACTGATGGCGATGACGGGGACCTCGATCTCCTTGGCGAGGAGCTTGAGGCTGCGGGAGAACTCGGACACCTCCTGCTGCCGGGATTCGACCTTGCGACCGGAGCTCATGAGCTGCAGGTAGTCGAGCACGATCAGCTTGAGGTCGTGCTTCTGCTTGAGCCGCCGGGCCTTGGCGCGGATCTCCATCATGGTGAGGTTGGGCGAGTCGTCGATGAAAAGCGGCGCCTCGCTGATCTCGCGCATGCGCCTCGCGAGCCGGGTCCAGTCGTCATCGGTCATGCGGCCGGATCTCATGTCGGCGAGCTTGATCTTCGACTCGGCCGAGAGCAGTCGCATGACGATCTCGGTCTTGCTCATCTCGAGGGAGAACACCGCGCTGGCCATGCCGTGCTTGATGGAGCAGGAGCGCAGGAAGTCCATTCCGAGCGTGGACTTCCCGACGCCGGGCCGGGCGGCGATGATGATCATCTGTCCTGGGTGGAGGCCGTTGGTGAGCTCGTCGAGCTCGACGAACCCAGTGGGTACGCCGAGGGACATGCCGCCGCGGGAGGCGATGGAGTCGATCTCGTCCAGCGTGGGCTGGAGCAGTTCCTCGAGCGCGACATAGTCCTCGGTGGTGCGGCGCTCGGTGACCTCGAAGATCTCGGCCTGGGCGCGATCGACGATGCCTGCTACGTCTTGCCCCTCGCTGCCGGTGTAGCCGTACTGGACGATGCGGGTTCCGGCTTCGACGAGGCGGCGGAGGATGGCTTTCTCGGCGACGATCTCGGCGTAGTACCCGGCGTTGGCGGCGGTGGGCACGGTCGAGATGAGGGTGTGCATGTAGGGGGCGCCGCCGATGCGCCGGAGATCACCGCGTCGCTCGAGCTCCGCGGCGACGGTGACGGGGTCGGCAGGCTCGCCGCGCGCGTAGAGGTCAAGGATGCAGTCGTAGACGTCCTGGTGGGCGGGCCGGTAGAAATCGCCGGGCCGGAGCCGCTCGATGACGTCGGCGATGGCGTCCTTGCTGAGCAGCATGCCACCGAGGACGGCTTGCTCGGCACCGAGATCCTGGGGCGGCTGGCGGAAGTGGTCGTCGCCGGGCCCCCGGTCGGTCGCGGGATCGCTAGTGCGTGGTGCCCGGTCGTCCGCGGCCACTGGTGCCTCCTGTTGGTGATGCTGGCTGGGTGCGGCGTGGGTGCCGCGTTCTTGTTGTACCGCTTTGGTCTGACGGTTGCGAGGGTCGTGGGCGTGTCGGATCCACCGACCCGGACGAGTCTCAAGTGTCACGCGAGGGTTACCTGTGCACAGTTCTGTGCACAACCCTGTGGATAGTTGGGGATATCTTGTGAACAACCTGTGGACAGTTTGGGGAGCAATATGTCGGAGCGATGGATATCAGCAGTTCAGATGCTATTTCTAGGCTGTGCACACTGTGGACAATGCTGTGCACGGCGTGTCGCCGGTTTGTGATTTTCGGCGTGTCGCACGGTGCTGTGCGTTAGTTATGCACGCCCTGTTTGCCGGCCTGTCACCTGTTCGGGGCGGCGGAGCACCTTCCAGGCCCCGTTCCCCAACGTTATCCACAGGAGGGTTGTGGATAACTACACGTCTAGCCCCAGAGGTCGGGGACCCCTGGGGCTAGGCGAGCGATGCTGTGTCAGGCAGGCACGATGCTGACGTTCAGCCGGGCTGACACCTTGGGGTGCAGACCGACAACGATGACATGCTTGCCAACTGACTTGATGTGCGCTGAAGGCATCTCGACGTTGCGGCGGTCCACCGTCGGGCCACCGGCCGACTTGATGGCCGTGACGACGTCCGCGGCTGCGATCGAGCCGAACAGCTTGCCACCCGCACCGGTGCGAACCGGAATCGTGATGGTGCCGATCTTCTCGAGCGTCGCCTTGGCTTCCTCGGCGGTGTCAAGGTCGCGGGCCGCGCGTGACTCGCGAGCCTTGCGCAGCTCCTCAACCTGCTTCTCGGCGCCACGGGTGGCGCGGATTGCGAGTCCTCGCGGAAGCAGGTAGTTACGGCCGTAGCCGTCCTTGACCTCGACGGAGTCGCCAGGAGCGCCAAGGTGCTCAACTTCAGCGGTGAGGATGAGCTTCATTCTAGTGTCCTCCCGTTCCTTAGCGTGCCGTCGAGGTGTACGGCAGCAGGGCCATTTCTCGGGAAACTTTGACAGCGGCAGCCACGTCCATCTGATGCTGGACGCAAGTGCCAGTGACCCGGCGTGCCCGGATTCGTCCGCGATCGCTGACGAATGTCCGGAGCAGTGCCGTGTCCTTGTGGTCGATGCGGGCTCCGGCCGAGGCGCAGAACTCGCAGGACTGTTGTGGTGTCAAACGCAAGCGTGCGTGGGACATGGTCTTTCTCCGATTGATTCCTGGTGCTGTCGGGAACGCGCACCCCCGCGTTCCTGCTGCATCAGGTATCTCATCTGCTGGTAGCTCAACTCCTGGGCGGGTGTTCCCGACCAGGCCGATCGTGCCCGTGGCATGCGCCCGGACCGATCAGAACGGTGGTTCGTCGTCCTGGCCCGCGAAGCCGCTGGCCGGTGGCGCGCTTCCCCACGGATCATTCGCCGGCGCTGCCGCAGCCGCGCCGAATCCGCCGCCGCGTCCACCCTGTGCTGCCTGTCCACCGTCGGAACGGCTGATCCGGTTGACCTTCGCGGTGGCGTACTTCAAGGAAGGACCCACCTCGTCGACCTCGAGCTCGATGACAGTGCGCTTCTCGCCCTCGCGGGTCTCGAAGCTGCGCTGCCGCAACCGGCCGTTGACGATGACGCGCATCCCCTTGTTGAGGGATTCGGCGACGTGCTCCGCCGCCTGGCGCCAGATGTTGCACCGGAGGAACAGTGCCTCGCCGTCCTCCCACTGGTTCGACTGAGCGTTGAACCGGCGAGGGGTCGACGCGACGGTGAAAGTCGCTACTGCTGCACCTGCGGGAGTGAACCGCAGCTCGGGATCGGCGGTGAGATTGCCGATGACCGTGATTACAGTTTCGCCTGCCATGTTTCCTCCTGATGGATGGACGAGCCAGCCTGGTTGTTCGTGAATGCCTTCGGTCATCCAATGTCACACAGTTAGGGGGCCGATTCAGCGACATGCCCTGGGGCTTGCCGATGTCGTGACCTATCCGGGCGTCATGGGATGTGCCGCGGGAGCCGCACCTGCATGGTTACCCGCGACCCCTGACAATTCACGCTCTCAAGGCTTGCTTCAGCGGACGAGCCGGAGAACCTTCGTGCGCATCACGGACTCATTGAGACCGAGCTGGCGGTCAAGCTCCGCGACGACGCTGGGCTCAGCAGTCACGTTGACGACGGCATAGATGCCCTCGCCCAGCTTGTTGATCTCGTAGGCGAGCCGACGCTTGCCCCAGATGTCGACATTGTCGACGGTGCCGCCACCCTGGCGGACCACATTGAGGAAAGTATCGAGCGAAGGGGCAACGGTGCGCTCGTCCAGGCGTGGATCGAGGATCACCATCATTTCGTATTGACGCACGGGACCTCATCACCTCCTATGGGCTTCAACGGCCACGGACGGTCCGTGGCAGGAGGGTTGTTACGTCAGCAACCTCAGCAAACTACCAGTTCGCGGCGGCAGAAGCTAATTGCTGGTGCAGCCGCGAAACCAGCCGCGAAACCAGCCGCGAAACCTGCCGCGGCCGGTCTCTCCCGCAGCGGTGGCGGTTTTCCGCAACAATGTCCCCGATGCCTGTTCTCGCGCGCCGCCTACTCGCCCCCGCCCTGGTCCTCCTCGTGGCGGCCATCGCGCTCGTGCTCGCCTACGCGAACAAGGCACGCTGCACGGGACCCGCGTTCGATCCAGCCGGGCGCAGCGCGAACTTCGCCGCCCTCAAGAACCAGGCTGTGTGCTACTCCGACATCCAGTTGCTCTGGCTCGGCCGGGGCATCGATACCAAGGTGTTCCCCTACATCCACGGCAGCATCACTCCGGATGGGAACCTTGTTGGCGGCACTGTCGAGTACCCCGTCCTGTCGGGGCTGCTGATGTGGCTCGGGGCGCTCCCGGCGAGCAACGACGCCGGCTTCCTGCTGTGGTCGAGCATCATCCTGGCCCCCTTCGGCCTGGCCACGGCCTGGCTGCTGGCCCGCCTGGCGGGCTGGCGGGCACTGTTGTTCGCCGCCGCGCCGGCGCTGGTGATGTATGGATTCCACAACTGGGACCTTGCCGTCGTCCTCACGGCGGTGGCCGCGGCGTTCGTCGTCGTCCGCTGCCAGGGCTGGAGCACCCGCCGTCGGGCGCTGGTCGCCGCGGCGATCCTCGCGGTGGGCTTCTGCGTGAAGATCTATCCCGGCTTCTTCCTCGCGCCCCTCGCGCTCTGGGTCCTGACCGGGGGCGATGATCCTCGGCGGCGGTGGGACGTGCCGGGCGCGGCAGGGGTCGCGGGTGTGGCGGCGCTCGTGGTGGCCGCGATCAACGCCCCGTTCGCCGTGCTGGGCTACGAGGGCTGGCGGGCCTCGTTCGAGTTCCAGTCCCTGCGCGAGGCCGACATCACCACCAACTCGATCTGGTACTGGGGCCTGCGCCCGCTGATCGGCGAGGACGAGACTTACGACCTGATCGTCGGCACTTTCTCCCCTGCCTTGGTGCTGGCGAGCTTCGCGGCGGCGCTCGCAGCGGGGTGGTGGATCCTGCGGCGGACGGGCACGTACCCGTGGATCGCGGTGTCGGCGACCATGCTGTGCGGGTTCCTGCTGCTGCACAAGGTCCACTCGCCCCAGTTCATGCTGTGGCTGCTGCCGTTCCTGGTGCTGCTGCGCGTGCCATGGACGCTGATCGGCGCGTACATGCTCGCCGACCTCGCGATCGGTATCGGGGTCTTCCGGTACTTCCACGACCTGGGCGCGGGCATCGATCCCGGGGGCGGGTCGTTGCTGGTGCTCCAGGTCGGGGTATGGGGCCGGGCGGTCGGCCTCGTGCTGCTCGCGGTGGCCTTCCTCGGGGCCCGTCCGGCGTGGTCGCGTTCCACGATGGTGCCGGAGGCCCCACGGTACGATGACCAGGCACTGCGGCGATCCGGGAGCGAGGCCGTGATCGGGGAGCCGCGAGGACAACGAGGGGACGCGCCGTGATGCCCGAGGATGCCGAGCCAGCGACATCGACGCCGGTTCGCGCGATCGGCTTGATCGAGGACCATGAGTCCGTGGCCATCGGGCTCGCAACGATCCTCGCCGAGGTGCCCGACCTCTCGCTCGTGGTGACCGCCAGCACGGTGCAGGATCTGCTGCCACGGATCGACGAGTTGGACCTGGTCGTGCTGGACCTGCGGCTCGGCGATGGCTCGTCCCCGATGAGCAACGTGACGACGCTGCACGAGCATGGCAAGCCGGTGCTTGCTTTCACGGGCGCGGAGAATCCCTACCTGGTGCGTTCCGCGGCCCGGGCTGGTGTTCTCGGCGTGGTGCGCAAGTCCGAGCCGGCGCATGCTGTCGTCGAGGCGATGCGCATGGCCGCGGCCGGGCAGCAGGTGGTCACCACGGATTGGGCGGCGGCGATCGACGGTGATCCGCAGTTGCCGGATGTGGGCCTGAGCCCCCGCCAGCAGGAGGTCCTCGCGCTGTACGCCTCCGGGGAGAAAGCGGCTCGCGTGGCGCACCTGACAGGCCTCGCCGAGCAGACAGTGCATGACTACCTGGGCCGGATCCGGCAGAAGTACTCGGAGGCAGGGCGTCCTGCTCCCACCAAGACGGACTTGTTCAAGCGTGCCGTGGAGGATGGGTGGTTGCCGATTCCCGAGCATCGGGAGCCGTGACCGTCCAGCCGGTGCCATCCGGGCAGGCGTGGGCGTCCTAGCCGATCACGAGGCCAGCGGCAGAGGCCGTGCCGCGGTGGCACGGGCAAGGGATCAGTCCGTCCTCGAGGGCGCATCGCAGCAGCCCGATCTTGCCTTCCGCTCCGCGGCCAGCGGCGACATACTTCGCCCGCGCCCGATCGAGGTGCGTGGACACCGTGGTGGGGGCCACGCCGAGCTCGACGGCGACCTGCCGGACCGTCATGCCGAGCGAGTAGTGGACGACGGCGGCACGCTCACGGGCGGAGAGAGCAGGCTTGCGACGAGGTGCTGGCGCGGGATGGGGCCTGCCGATGAGCTCGGTCACGGTGGCGAGGAAGGTCGACCCGTCCACATTGCTGGGCAGCCAGCGCGCCGCGGGGAACCTGGCGATCGTTGCTGGGTCGGGCTGGCCAAGGACGAGGTGCCGTGGCGCTGCGGCCGCCACGGTGGTGAAGTGGTCGGGGCCGCGGTAGGCGTCCGGGGGCCGGATGACGATCAGGTCGAAGCGGCTGGCGGGCTCGCGACGGATCTGGGTGGTGGCGTGGAAGCCCTCGGTGGCGAGGAGCGCGCATACGGCGTCATCGATGAAATCCCCCCGCCCCGCGATGCCGATCTTCCCTCGGACCTTGCTCAATTCGTCCGTGAACAACTATCACACCTCTCGGTCAAGAGATTTTCTCGCTAAAGCGACTGGAAATTTGCGTGCGCTTGCCATGGGGAAATTGACCAGATAATGATCTTCCCCGGGTAGAAGCAGTTCTCGGCGCACATATAGTGAACGCGCCTCCCGCCGGTGGCGCAATACCCTAGAAGCTTTGTCATTCCAATTGCCTACACGGCCGCGGCGGCGATCGATCCGTGGCGACGCCACCCCCGCGCGGGGCCAGCAGGGGCCGGCAGCGCGACCGGCTTGTTTCGGAAGCGCACCGTCGGGGTAGTTGAGATGAATCAACTCGCTACAGCAACACGGCTGATAGTGTGACATAGAACACATCTCAAGGTGGAGGATGTCGTGCAGCAGGAGAAAGTGCCGCCAATCCGGCGCCGGAGCATCCTCGCGTGCGCCAGTGCCGCGGTCCTCGCCACGATCCTGGCCACCTCGCACAGCCTCGCGCTCGCCGAGCCCGGCCGCCAGTCCGACCCCAGGAAGCACGCGGCGGTCCACTGCGACGCGGATCTCACTATGGCCCCCGACACGATGCGCGAGCCCGTCCTGCTCGTGCCACCGACCGAAACCGGGATCCCGCGCGACCATCCTCTCATCGCGGAACTGGTCAATGCCGGGCACACTACATGCATTCTCACGGTCCCCCGCAATGCAGCCACCGATTCCTCCCGAGCAAGCCGGCATGTATTCGACACCCTGCGGGCCATGATCGAAATCCATAGTGACAAAATCAGTATTGTTACTATTGGATCCGGAGCCCTTCCCAGCATTCTCGCGATCGGGAAATGGCCCGCTGCGGCACATGTCGTCAAGGATCTTGTGGCGATCTCCCCGGACCTAGACCCCCGGAACCGCACGACTTTGAGCAACGCCCGGTCCACTGGGCTCGAGACGACCTTCATCGTCAGCGGCACCGATGCGGCCGGCGTGGCGCACACTGTCGATGATCTCCTGCCCCAGCCAGAATCTCCCCTGCGGATCGTCCGCACCCAGGACGTGTGCGGGCCCTACTTCCCGGAGGCCCTGGCCTTGCAAGCCACCTGGGACACCTTCGTCAGCACCGGCGAGGTCTCCTTCCAGACCCTCGCCGCCGACCCGGTGGCACAGCTCCTCGCGATCGATGCGCTCGCTAGCGATGGTCCGGCCGAACCGCGGCGCGTGCCACGCTCGGCATGCCCCTAGCACCGATTCCCGGGATCGACCGCCACGGGTTCGCGGTCCGCCTCCGCCCTGCGGGCCTGCCACGGCTGGAACCCACGAGGGCGCAGCCAGCCCGGCAGCCAGGCCGGTGGGGCGTCGGGCGCATGATCGAGCACCCCGCCCGCGGGATCGTCCTCGCCATGCTGGCGCGCCCGGTCCTCCCCCGGGCGATAGATGTGCCGCACCACCACGGCGCACACCACCAGCACCGCGATATCGCGGAGCACGACCGTGGCGGTGAACCACTGCTCCGGCAGCCCGTTGCTCCCGGTGCCGAGGTAGTAGTACATGCGCGGCACCCACACCAGGGCATCGATGGCCATCCAGGCCAGCAGCAACCGATAGCGTGGCACCGCGAGCACGGCCAGCGGGACCAGCCATAGCGAGAACTGCGGGCTCCAGACCTTGTTGGTGATCAGGAACCCGACCACGAGCAGGAACATCAACTGCGTCACGCGGGGCCTCCGCGGAGCGGTCAGGGCGACGATCGCCACCGCCACGCATACCAGCAGGAAGGCGCCCAGCGAGACGGCATTCAGGAGCTCGGGGCTCTCCCCCGCCGCTAGCTCGCCGTCGAACCCCGGCCAGCCGGTGAACGACCGGACCACGTTGTAGAGCGAATCGGGATCCATGCCGCGCTCGTTGTTGAGCCGGAAGAACTCCAGCCAGCCCTGCGGGTACAGCGCGAGCACTGGCAGGTTCACCGCCAGCCATGCGGCGATCGCCGCGACCAGCATGCGCGCCCATTTTCCCAGCCGCCCGGTGCGCAGGCACAGCACCAGCAGCGCGCCCACCAGGAACAAGGGATAGAGCTTCGTTGCGGCACCGACGCCGATGAGCAGCCCCGATGTGGCTGGCCGGCCTCGGCTCCAGGCGAGCAGGGCAAGCATGGTCAGCGCTGTGGCGATCGCGTCGAAGTTGGTGAAGGCATGCACCACCGCGATCGGCGAGAGCGCGACGAGAACGGCATCCCAGGGCCGGCGCCCAGCGAGCGCCATGGTGCAGCGCACGGTGAGCAGCCAGGCCACGGCGAGACCGAGCGCGACGACGTTGAAGTAGAGGACGACCGGGAGCGCGCCGGGCAGCCATCCCTGCCGCGCGCCCTCGGACCACACGCTAGCCACCACTGCGGCAGCGTACTGATACATGCCGGTGATGACGGGATACTCCATGTACCGGAGCTCCACGGTGCCGTCGGGGTTCTCCTGCTCCCAGGATGTCTTGTAGGGAAGCGCGAGCTCATTGAGCTGGTGCGCGCCGTAGAGGGGCACGGTGTCGGAGTAGCACAGGGCCACGTACTGGCGGCTGTCCCGCCAGTCGAGGACCATCTCCCCATCGGGGCCACCGGGATACTGCTGGATGCACGCTGCCTTCCCTGCCCAGGAGAGGGCGAGCACGAGCACGGCGAGCGCCAGCACCACCCGCAGCGGTGTCCAGAACCTCGCGCCGCCCACGTGGGCGTGCTGGCCCACGGGCCCACCTATCGCGGTGCTCAGCCTGGCCACCGCGGGGTGGGCGAGGGTGGGCCGGTCGCGCTGCTCGGGGCCCAGCCCTGGTGCCGCGGCCGACCGAGCGCCTGCTGCGTCAGGCACCCGAGCTCCTGGGATCCACTAGCCCGTGCCGGCCTCGACGGCCTGGGCTGCTTGCTCATCGTCGTCCGTCGGCTCGCTCGCGGCCGTGGTGAGCGGCTGGCTCGAGGGTTCGGTCACATCGTCGGGTTGATCGCCCGCTGGAGCCGGCGCGGTGCTCGTGACCTGGCTGCTGGCGGGATTGCGGGTGGAGACCGGTCCGCCGCCAACGCCAGGGTTCTCCTGCTGGTTGGTGCCTGCCTCGCCACCCTCGGTGGTCCCACCACCGCCCTGCCCTGGCGCGCTAGGGGTTCCCTCGCCACCGGGGCCGCCGGGGTCCTGCCCGCCGGGGTCCTGCCCACCGTTTCCAGGGCCGCTGGGCAGGGGGATCTCGATGGTCAAGCCGGGAGCGATCGGGACAGAGACGTCGGTGGTCTCGGTCTCCTCCGGCTCCTCGTCTTCCTCCTCTTCCTCCTCTTCCTCCTCGGTCGTGGTGGGCGGCACGAAGACGGGCAGGCCCGCGACCCCGCCGATCGGGTCGGGCTCGGGGAAGTCCTCCCAGGGGGTGTTGATGAGGGCGCCGTCCATGGTCCGCTTCCAGATGGTGGAGGGGAACCCGGAGCCGTAGACCTGGCCGCCCCACGACGTCAGGAGTGGTTCGCCATCGTTGGTGCCGACCCACACCGCGGTGGACAGGGAGGGGGTGTAGCCGACCATCCAGGCATCACGGTTGTTGCCGGTGTCGCCGAGCTGGGTGGTGCCCGTCTTCGAGGCGGACGGCTGGCCACCTGCGAGGGCGTTGCCGTTGGAGTAGGCGGCGATCGGTTCCATGGCTGAGGTGGCGTTGTCGGCGACCGCCTCGCGCAGGCGCCGCTCGCCGTCGGGCTCGTCGCGCTCGAAGAGGAGCCGGCCCTCGGCGTCGACAACGCGCTCGACGAAGTACGGCTCGTGGTAGATGCCGGAAGCGGCGATCGTCGCGTACGCGGAGGCCATGTCGATGGGACGCACCTGGTACTGGCCGAGCACGATGCCGTTGTTGGGCGCATCTCCCTGCTCGGTGAGTACCTCGTAGTCGAGCTCCGGGATCTCGCGCGGGATCCCGGCCTCGTGGGCCGCCTCCTTCACGTCACGCGGGCCGTTGTCCAGGGAAAGCATGACGCGGTAGAAGGACGTGTTCAACGACTGCTTCAGCGCCTCGCCCATGGAGCAGCGGCCACAGCTCGCGTTGTCGACGTTGTTGATGGTGATGCCATTGAGGGTCAGCGGGCTGCTGTCGTAGGGCTGGGTGACCGGGATGCCCTGATCGAGCGCCGCGAGCATGGCGAATACCTTGAACGTGGAGCCGGTCTGCAGCGGTGCGTGGCCGTAGTCGAAGCCAGCTCCGTCCTCGCCGCCGTAGTAGGCACGCACGGCACCGGATCGGGGGTCGACCGAGACGACCGCGGAGCGCAGGTTCTCGGGCTGCGCGGAAAGCGTGTTATCCACGGCATTGACGGCAGCGTCCTGGGCGAGCGAATCGATGGTGGTAGTGATCTGCAGGCCCTGCGTGTTGAGGGTTGTCTCGTTGATGCCAAGCGATCGCAGCTCATTGATGACACGGGTGCGGATCAGCCCGTTGGGTCCCGGCGTGATATTCTCGTCGCCAATCTCGTCGAGGGCCAGCACCTCGGGGTACTGGGCAGCGGCTCGCTCGGAGGCGCTCAGGGAGCCGATCTCCACCATGCCGTCGAGCACGTAGCCCCATCGCCGCTCGGCCTCCTCGCGGTTGAGGGCGGGATCGAGGCGCGAGGGCTGCTGGACGACCGCGGCGAGGACCGCGCTCTCCTCGGGCGTGAGCGCGGAGACGTCCTTGTCGAAGTAGTAGTCCGCGGCCGAGGAGATGCCGTAGGCGCCACGACCGAAGTAGATCGTGTTCAGGTAGGCAAGGAGGATGTCGTCCTTCGCCCACTCTCGGGACATCTTCGTCGCGATCACGAGCTCCCGCAGCTTGCGGGTGAGGGTCCGCTCGGAGCCGACGAGCGCGTTCTTGACGTACTGCTGGGTGATGGTGGAGCCACCACCGGCGTTGTCGCTTCCCAGCAGGTTGTCGCGCACCGCGCGGGCGAGGCCGGTGACCGAGAACCCGGGGTTGGTATAGAAGTTCCGGTCCTCGGCGGCGATGACGGCATCGAGCATGTGCTGGGGGATCTCGTCGATCGTGACCTCGGTGCGATTGCCCTCCGGCGGCACGATGCGCGCGAGCTCGGTCTCGCCATCATCCATATAGATGGTGGCTACCTGGTTGTTCTCGATATCGCCGGGCCGGGGAACGCTCGCCGCCATGTAGAAGACCATGAACGTGGCGATCGGGATGATGATGATCAGGACGAGCGCGACCGCGAGGAGCCGCAGGGCCATGCCGGCCCGTGACTTCTTGCGACGGGCTGCGCCGGCCCTCGTCGAGGGCTTCTTCGTCGAGCTCACTTCTGGACTCCCGTTCTTGCGGTGGCGCTCATGGTGCGGCTATTCGCTCGCGGTGCGGGCCGATGGACGCGTCTGCTTGCGGCGGGATCGGCGCGGCGGTGCCTCGCCCAGCACGTGGGATTGCACGAGGTGGTTCCATCCGCATGTCCGGCACACCTCCACGATATGCACCGTGAACTCCTCCTGCACCAGCGCGAGCCTTGAGATCTCCTCGTCGCTGCGCGCCGATCCCGAGACCGTTCCGAGCCGATCACCGAATACCCACGATACGAGGGTGAGTTGTTCCTTACGGCAGATCGGGCAGACAACCTCGCTGGGGCGCCCGTGGAACTTCGCTGCCCGCAGGAGGTAGGGGCTGGCATCGCAGGCGGCGGCGACTCCGGTCCTCCCCGCGTAGACGTCGGCGAGAACGGAGCGACGCTGGAGCGCGTAGTCCACGGTCTGCCGCTGCGATCGCACGGATACCAGAGTACGTCGGCGCCCCGCGGGCCACTCCGCCTGGTGGCCCTTTGCATGCCCGGGCACTGGTGTGACGGGTGGCACTGCCTCTCGGCGCGCCTTCCAGTGCCCGGGGAACTCGGGTGACAGGACCATGGCGTGACGGTTGACACATCATGGCGGCAGGGTTATGACGAGGCCAACAATTACGTGCATCGAATATATCGCTGCGATACAGTTGGTTATCGCATCGCTGCACAAGCAGCGGTATCTATCACACCGGGACCAGTGAGGGGGAGCCGTGCTAGAGCTTGCAGTGCTAGGCCTCCTCAAGGAGTCCCCCATGCACGGGTACGAGCTGCGCAAGCGCCTGACCGAGCTCCTTGGTCCGTTCCGCGCGTTCTCGTACGGCTCGCTGTACCCCACCCTCCGCCGCATGCAGGCGGATGGCCTTATCGCTGAGGATCCCCTCAACGAGGGCCAGGGGCTGCGCCGGCGCGCCCGGAAGGTCTACGAGGTCACCGAGGCAGGGCACGCCCGCTTCGCCGACCTCGTCGCCAACACGGGCCCGCAGAACTACAGCGACGACGGCTTCGGGGTCCACCTGGCGTTCTTCAACCGCACACCGGCCGATGCGAGGATCCGCATCCTCGAGGGCCGCCGGCGTCAGGTCGAGGAACGCCGCGAGAGCCTCCGCGAGACCATCGCCCGCATGAGCGGGCATGACCGGTACACCCGGCAGCTCCACCAGCTCTCGCTCGAATCGAGCGAGCGCGAGGTCCGATGGCTCAACGAGCTCATCTCCACCGAGACCGCCCCCCAGTCCCACAACTCGACAACGCCACCGAGCGAGCTTCACCAGACAGAAGGAGAACCCGACCATGGGTGAGAAAAAGGTACGCGTCGCCATAGCGGGTGTAGGCAACTGCGCCTCCTCGCTTGTGCAGGGCGTCGAATACTACAAGGACGCTGACGCCAACTCGACCGTCCCCGGACTGATGCACGTGCAGTTCGGCGAGTACCACATCAGTGATGTGGAGTTCGTCGCCGCGTTCGATGTCGATGCCAAGAAGGTCGGGTTCGACCTGTCCGAGGCCATCAACGCCAGCGAGAACAACACCATCAAGATCTCCGACGTGCCGCCCACCGGCATCACCGTCCAGCGCGGGCCCACCCTCGACGGCATCGGCAAGTACTACGCCGAGACCATCGAGCTCTCCGACGCCGCGTCCGTCGACGTGGTGCAGGCGCTCAAGGACGCGAAGGCTGATGTCCTCGTCTCCTACCTGCCCGTGGGCTCCGAGGAGGCGGACAAGTTCTACGCGCAGTGCGCCATCGACGCTGGCGTGGCGTTCGTCAACGCGCTGCCCGTCTTCATCGCCTCCGACCCGGCCTGGGCGAAGAAGTTCGAGGACGCTGGCATCCCGATCGTCGGCGACGACATCAAGTCGCAGGTCGGCGCCACCATAACGCACCGCGTCATGGCGAAGCTCTTCGAGGACCGCGGTGTCGCGCTGGACCGCACCTACCAGCTCAACGTAGGTGGCAACATGGACTTCAAGAACATGCTCGAGCGCGAGCGCCTGGAGTCCAAGAAGGTGTCCAAGACGCAAGCCGTCACCTCGAACCTGAGCGGGTCGCTGTCCGGCAAGGTCCACGACCGCAACGTCCACATCGGACCCTCCGACTACGTCGAGTGGCTCGATGACCGCAAGTGGGCATACGTGCGCCTCGAGGGCCGCGCCTTCGGTGATGTGCCCATCAACCTTGAGTACAAGCTCGAGGTGTGGGACTCCCCCAACTCGGCCGGCATCATCATCGACGCCGTGCGTGCCGCCAAGATCGCCCTTGATCGCGGCGTGGGCGGGCCAGTGTTCTCGGCCTCCTCGTACCTGATGAAGAGCCCCCCGAAGCAGCTCGC
>NZ_JACYWE010000006.1:0-152008 GCF_014841105.1 Lolliginicoccus lacisalsi | reverse complement strand
CGCGCCCAGCTCGAGGACTTCATCAGCAACTGATGCCGCGCCGGCGCAAGCTGGCCCAGCATGATCAGTGCCCCGGGAACCTCCATGGTTCCCGGGGCACTGCCGTTCCAGGGCCCCGGAAGCATGTTTGGATCCTGGACCCGCGGGGCATACCTTTCCTGACTCGATCTCGAGCTCATGGGAAGGACGATCATGAACAAGGACGCTCCACGCGACCCCGCAGACATCACCGGTGGGGATCAGATCGCCACGACACCAGAGGACGCGCGAGAGAACGTGGAGGCCGAGAGGCTCGCCTCTGACGACAGCACCGTTCCCGGCGAGGAGCAGCCACCCGCGGGCAGCCCCGAGGCCGCCGGCCAGTCCGCGTCGCAGCCCGCGGAGAGCGACGAGGCCGCGGACGAGGACGAGGACAGCGATGCCGCGGAATCGGACGAAGATTCCGTGATGGGGCAGCCCAGCGTGATGCCTGGAACCAACGGCGCCGTGGCCGGCACCGCCTTCTCGGACTACGTCGAGAATGACGAGACAGCCAACCGCAACCCTGCCGTCGCGAAGCAGCGCGAGACGAAGAAAGAGGAGTTCCGGTAGGCCACGCCCCTTACTCCCCCGCTTGCTCGACCTCGGCCGACACGCGTAGGGCAGCCTCGTCGGCGACCTGGCGCGAGAGCATCCCGGACTGCGCCATGTGATGGAGCTCCTCCACGATAGCGATTCGGCTGAGGGCCTTGGCCTGCCGTCGGCGCAGCACCCGCTCGTCGAGCGCGCTGCTAGTGCCCATGTCCTCGAGGGTCTCGCTGGCCCGCTCCTCCCAGTGGATGAAGAGATCCTTGGCGGCGTCGACATTGGCGACCTCGACGTTGGGCAACGTCTTGAACAGCTCTAGCTCCTCTGCCGCCTTGTGGGCGGCGAGGCGGCGAGCAGAGATCTCGATGTAGCTCACCTCGTGGAGGTCCTCGCCGAGCGGGGGCGGGAGCTTGCCAAGAGACCAGCGGTGCAGGCGCGCGTACCACGGCAGGCGGGCGCGCCGCGCATCGTCGATGCGCAGGCTCCCGCTATCGCCCTCCTCGATCTCGTCGTCGATCTCCTGCATGAGAGTGCGGGTGGCGATGGGCGGGAGGAGGCCAGCGTCGCTGAGGTTCTGGTAGGTCTCGCGCTCGATATGCAGGCCACGCAGCATGAGCACGTTGATCTGTTCCTCCCCGCTGAGATCGGTGCGGTTGAGCTGATCGCGGGCATCGGCCTCGGCGACATCGAGGTGGGCGGCGACGAGATCATCGTGGAAGTTGAGGTCGTCGAGCTTGTCGCGGGCCGCGCGGACGCCCACCATGCGGCCGAGCGATTCGAGGTA
Source organism: Lolliginicoccus lacisalsi (assembly GCF_014841105.1). Taxonomy (GTDB): domain Bacteria; phylum Actinomycetota; class Actinomycetes; order Mycobacteriales; family Mycobacteriaceae; genus Lolliginicoccus; species Lolliginicoccus lacisalsi. The sequence goes on along the minus strand of NZ_JACYWE010000006.1, from coordinate 150,657 downwards.
CTCGTCGGTGCGGCTGGGCTTGTCGAGGCCGAGCGCGTGCACGACGAACGAGATCGTTGTGGCGTTGACCAGCAGCGTGGCCAGGACCACGCCACCGGTCATGGCGATGAACTCATCGCGCCATTCGAGCTCTCCGGGCAACGAGAGGGCGAGCGCGAGAGCGACGCCACCGCGCAGCCCGCCCCAGACCACGACCGCGGAATTGCGGTTGCCGACCTTGGGGATGCGGGCGAGCCGCTCGAGGGTGATGACGACCGGGATGACCCCGAGGGGCCGGGAGATGAGCACGGCGGCGAGGCCGACGAGGATCGCTAGGAGGTTCTCGCGGAGGATGTCGAAGTCGAGAGCGATGCCAATGAAGAGGAAGAGCAGCGCGTTGGCCATGTACCCGAGCGATTCCCACAGCTCGCGGAGCAGATCGCGGGCGGCATGCTGGGCCCGGCTCTCCAGGAGTCCACCGACGGTGATTCCCGCGGCGACCGCCGCCATGACACCGGACGCCTCGAGAATGGCCTCGGCGAAGACGAAGGAGCCGTAGGCGACCGCGATGGACATGGCGGCCGCGGCAAGCCGGTCGAGGAAGGGCAGCAGCATCACCGCGAGCGTGCCGACGATGGCGCCGGTGAGGATGCCGCCAGCCACCACGATGACGAAGTCGGTGATACCGGCACCAACGGAGAGCGTGCCGGTTACCGCCGCCACGGCGAGGATGTTGTAGAGCACGATGGCGACGCCGTCGTTGAGCAGGCTCTCGCCCTCGACGAGGGTGAGCAGCCGCTTGGGGACGCCGAGCTCGCGGAAGATCGCGACGACCGCGACGGGATCCGTGGCGGAGATGAGCACGCCGAAGAGCAACGCGGCGAGGATCGGCGTGCCGAGCACCGCGGTGAGGCTGAGCCCGACCACCGTCGCGGAGATGACGAGCGCGGCCGAGGCGAGGGCACTGATCGCGAGCAGGTTTCGCATGAACTCGCGGGTGGAGAGCCCGAGCGCCGCCTCGAAGATCAGGATCGGCAGGAACAGGTTGATGAGCAGTTCCTTGAACCCATCGCCGGTGAGGAAGTCGGAGACTACCAGGTCGGCGCCCATCTCCGTGGCGAGGAGTCCCGCGACGGCGAGGACGATGGTGAGCTGGATATGCGCTCGCCGGGTGACCAGGCTGATCAGTACAGCGGCGCCGAGGAGGAGCGACACCTCAAGGAGCGCGGTGGGGAGATTCTCGACCAGCTCATGGGGCATGGTTCACCTCGGGTTACGCCGTTGTTGATCTAACGGTGCTCCTCAAGATCATCCGGTGTCAATACCGGAAGCTCTGGACGAGGTGCCATGGGCGCCGCCACGCCACCACGGCGAGGAACACCCCACAGCGGGCACCACGAACCAGGAGAATGCCACCATGGGGCTGCGCTACGGCGTGACCGCTGCCACACTAGATTCCATGCAGCGACCGATACGCATTGGCGTGCAGCTCCAGCCCCAGCACGCGCCCGATTACGCGCTCATCCGCGATGCCGTCCTGCGCGTGGAGGACGCCGGTGCCGACGTCGTGTTCAACTGGGACCACTTCTTCCCGCTCTACGGCGACCGCGATGGACCGCACTTCGAATGCTGGACCATGCTCGCCGCCTGGGCCGAGCAGACCGAGGCCATCGAGTTCGGCGCGCTAGTGACCTGCAACAGCTACCGCAACCCCGAGCTGCTCGCCGACATGGCTCGCACCGTCGATCACGTCTCGGGCGGGCGCCTCATCCTCGGCATCGGCTCCGGCTGGTTCGAGCGCGACTACACAGAGTACGGATACGACTTCGGCACCAAGGGGTCCCGCCTCAAGGACCTCGCGGCAAGCCTCCCGCGCATCGAGAAGCGCCTCGCCCGGCTCAATCCTGCGCCGACCCGCGACATCCCTATGCTGATCGGCGGCGGTGGAGTGCGCAAGACCCTTCGCCTCGTTGCCCAGCATGCGGGGATCTGGCACTCGTTCGGGGACGCCGAGACCTTCGCCCGCAAGTCGGGGGTGCTGGCCGAGCATTGCGCTGACGTCGGCCGCGACCCCGCCGAGATCGAGCGCTCCATCCAGCTGCCCGAGGACATCAACGATGCCCGCGAGTACGTCGACGCTGGCGCCTCGCTGTTCACCATCCCGGTCAACGGCCCCGACTATGACCTCACGCCCGTGATCAAGGCGATCGCCTGGCGGGACAGCATCAACGGCTAGCGGCCGAGGCCGGGGCACACGCGCGGCCGAGGCCGGGGCACGCTACCCGCGCGAACTGCCCTCGAGCAGGATCCTGCTGATCTCGCGGGGATCATCGATCATGGGAACGTGCCCCGCCCAGGGCAGCACGATGAGCCGCGCCTCGGGGAAGACCTTCCGCACGCCAGCTATCTCGTAGATCGGCAGCATGAGGTCCCCCCCGCCCCACTCCACGGTGATCGGGATGGCGTGATCCACCGGCGGGGTGATGCTCCAGTCCGCGCCCTGGATCGCATCGATCATGGTGTTGGTCTTCAGTGATTCCAGGTCCCGCGCCGCTTCCAGCGGGTTGATGCGCCAGGGCCTGCCGAAGAAGACCCCGAGCGCGGCGCTGCGGACAAGCGGGGTGCGCAGCGCCGGGGCGCCGACCGGGCCGATCACGCGGGCGGCGGCGCGGAGTCCGAGGAAAGTCCGCGTCGCGCGCTCCTGGTCGAGGTCGTTGACGAAGAACCCGCCGGGCGAGAGCGCGGTGGCGGAGGCCACGACACCCCGCGCGGCCAGCTCCAGCGAGAGCCATCCACCGAGGGAGTTGCCGGCCACGTGGACCTTCTCCCCCGCCGGGGCAATGGAGGGCAGGAAGTCCTCCACCACATCCGCGAGGGTCTGCAGAATGCGATCCGAGGCAGGGAGCTGCGGCGAATCGCCGTGGCTCGGCAGGTCCACGGTGACCACGCGGCGCTCGCGGGCGAGCCGGTCCACCAAGGGATTCCAGGCGCGCCGGTTGTGGACGATTCCGTGCAGGAGCACCAGGGTGGGGCCGGAACCTGTGACGCGATATGCGAGATCCATTTCTCGATTATCCCTGTGACGTGAAGGCAGCGGGCGCTGGGTCCGCGAGGCGGCGCCATTTCCGGTAGGCGGTGAGGAAAAGAGTGGCGCAGACGAGCAGGAGCAAGGACGGACCGAGCCCGGTCTCGCCCTGGACAATCCCGACGATAGTGCTGATCAGGGTGATGGCGGTGAAGAATCCGGTGAAGCCCAGCATGATCTCGAGGCGCTGGCGGAGGGCGATCGGGTGCATCAGTTCTTGACCCCGCCGGCGGTGAGGCCAGAGACGATGCGCCGCTGGAAGATCAGGACCATGATGACGAGCGGAATGGTCACGAGCGTTCCGGCGGCCATGATCGCGGCGTAGGGCTGCACGAAGGGATCGTCGCCGCCGAAGCGCGCGATCGCCACGGTGACAGGCTCGGTGGCGCGGTTGGAGAGCAGGCTGGCGAGGAGGAACTCGTTCCAGGTGATGATGAACGCGAGGATCGCCGAGGTGAATAGTGCTGGCGCGGCGAGCGGCAGGATGACGATGCGGAACGCTTGCGCGCGGGTGGCGCCGTCGACGCGCGCTGCTTCCTCGAGCTCCCAGGGCAGGTCCCCGAAGAACGAGGTGAGGGTGTAGACGGTGAGGGGCAGCACGAAGGAGATGTTGGGGATCACGAGCGCCTGGTAGGTGCCGATCCAACGGAGGTCCGTGAAGAGCTGGAACAGTGGTGTCACCAGCGCGACGACGGGAAACATGGAGGCGCCGAGGATGACCCCGGTGACGATGTACTTGCCGCGGAACTCGAGGCGGGCGAGCGCATAGGCGGTGAAGATGCCGAGCCCGAGGGCGATCAGCGTGGTGGCGGTGCCGATGATGAGGCTGTTGATGATCGCGCCAAGGAAGTCGTTGCCGGCCCGGGTGGAGAGCGCGTTGCGGAAGTTCTCGAGGGTCAGGTTCGTGGGCCACGGGGTGGTGCTGAAGGTGAACCGGAGGTCGCGGAAGGCGGTGACCATCATCCAGTAGAACGGCGCGAGCCCCCACACGAGGATGACAGCGACTCCGGCATAGGTGCGCAGGGACTGCGAGCGGCGCCGGCGCGCGGCTGTTGCCCGGGAGGACACGACGGCCTCGCTGGAGCGTGGCATCATGTCCCCTTCCGCTGGGTTTCCTGAGTGCGGATGGCATTGGCGCCCAGCCATTTCACCATGATGAACGCGACGGCGAAGATCATGAGGAACACGAGCGTGGATAGCGCGGAGGCACTGTTGAAGCTGCCTTGCCGGATGTCGGCCACCACCAGGATGGATACGGTGGTCGTCGGCGAGGCGCCGCCCGCGCCGTGGAGGATGGCAGGCAGGTCATACATGCGCAGGACGTCGAGCGTGCGGAAGAGGACCGCGACCATCAGCGCGGGCCTGACCAGGGGCAGCGTGATCTGGGTGAAGCGTTGCCAGGTGTTGGCGCCGTCGACCTTGGCTGCCTCGTAGACGTCCTTGGGGATCATCTGCAGGCCGGCGAGGATGAGCAACGCCACGAATGGGGTGGTCTTCCACACGTCGGAGATGATGACGGCGAAACGGGCGGGCCAGTCCTCGGTGAGCCAACCGATGCGGCGGCCCAGGATCTGGTTGGCGATGCCCTGGTCGGCGAAGATGAAGAACCAGAGCTTGGCGGTGACGGCGGTGGGGATGGCCCACGGGATGAGCACGCTGGCACGCAGGAGCGAGCGGCCCGCGAAGGTCCGCGCCATGATGATGGCCATCCAGAAGCCCAGCACCACCTCGATCGTCACTGTGACAATGGCGAAGAAGAAGGTGATGCCGACCGATTCCCAGAAGTTGGAGCACAGGGTGCCGGGCGGGCACGCGATCGTCTCGCCGAGGGAGTTGGTGGTCTGCTGCAGGATCCACTTCGTATAGTGCGCGAATCCCGCGAAGCCCCCATCGACGAAGCGGCCGGTCGCCTGATCGAATCCCTGGTCCGCCTGGAATGACAGGTAGATGGCCCGGATCACAGGGTAGGCGATGACGATGGCAAGGATCGCCATGGTGGGGGCGATCAGGTAGACCGGTCGCCAGTCCCGCTTCCTCCGTGCCGGCGCCCCCGGAGCAGGCTTGCTGCGCCGCGAACCAGCCAGCACGGGGCCGGGAACATCGTCCCCGGCCCCTGCTGATCGAGCCAATCCCTTGTCTCCTTGGGCGTCGGGGGTCAGCGGCCCGCGGCGTCGATCGCGGCCTGCATGTTGGCGATGGCCTCGTCGACGGTGGCGTCACCGTTGATCGCTGCATAGGCGTTGTCGCGCACTGCCTTCGAGATCGCCTCGTAGAACGGGGTCACCGGACGCGGCTTGGCGTTCTCGAGGGATTCCTTGAGCACCGGGAGGTAGGGGTACTCCTCGGCGAGCGCGGAATCATCGTAGATGGAAGCGAGCACTGGAGGGAACGCCGCCTCCATGAACTGCCGCTGGCTCTCCTCGTTCTGGATGTACGCGATGAAGTCCCGCGCGGTGGCCTTGTTCTCGGAGAACACGTTGATGGCGTTGTTGTAGCCACCGAGCGTCGAGGTGCCGATGCCATCCTCGCCGGGCAGCGGCGCGATGCCGAAGCTATCGGCGACGTTGGATTCTTCCGCGGCCGCGTTGGCATACATGTAGGGCCAGTTGCGGGCGTACAGGGCGTCGCCCTCGACGAAGTTGAGGTTGGTCTCTTCCTCGGTGAAGCCGGTGGCGCGCTTGGGGATCACGCCGTTGTTGAACGCGTCGACGAGGGTCTGGAGGGCGGCGCGCACCTCGGGAGTGTCCACTGCCGGGGTCTGGCCGTCGTCGCCAACGATGTCGCCACCGAAGGCGTTGATCGCCTCGGAAGCGTTGACCGTGAGCCCCTCGTAGTTGCTGAACTGGCCGATGTAGCAGTCGATGCCGGCGTCGAACGCGGCACCGCAGGAATCGGACATCTCGGCCCAGGTGGTGGGGGCCTGATCGACGAGGTCGGTGCGGTAGTACAGCAGCGCGCCGTTGGTGTTCTGCGGGCCAGCGTAGAGGGTATCGCGGTAGGTGGCGCTCTCCACCGTCGCGGGCAGCAGCCCGGAGGTGTCGAGCTCGAGCTCGTCCACGAGCGGCTGCGCCCAGCCGTTGGCAGCGAACTCGGCGGTCCACACCACATCGAGGGCCATCACGTCATACTGGCCGTCCTGCGCCTGGAGGCTCTGGACCAGGGCGTTGCGCTGATCGTCCGCGGAGCCGGGCAGTTCCGCGAAGGTCACTTCCTCCTCGGGGTTCTCGGCGTTCCAGCGCTCGATCACCTCGAGGACGACGGCGGCGTCGTGCTTGCCCATCGCGAAGGTGATCGGGCCACGCCCGTCGAGGTTCTGCTCCGCGGCCTGGTCCGCGCTCAATGGGTTGGAGCAACCGGTCAGCACCAAGGCTCCGGCCGCTGCGGCGGCAAGTAGCGCGCGCGGGATGTAGGACATCTACTACTCCAGTTCTGCGACGCCCGATCAGCGGGGCGTGTTCCGTCACGTTCGTGTTGCTGGCGCCCCACGTCGAAGGGGACCAGCACCGTCGGGAACAGTGTGCCTGCTCCTCGCGCGCAAACCTGGCATTTCGATCTCGAATCGGCGTCGATGCGGGTTGCGATTGCAACACGCGCCCCTTTCGCTCGACTTGCCCGAATAGCCCTTGCGAGCCGTTTACCTGCTGTTCCGGGGGCTTCGGCCGCCATGCAGCGATGCTTGGCCAGCGTTCGCCGGACGTTCATCGCCACCCTGCCTGCCGCTCACCTCGTGTCCCTAGCGTCCCAGTGGAGTAGCCCTCAGGAACGTCACGCCAGCCCTGCCTCAAGGAGACCCGTAGTGAAGCTCCAGCCCTTGTCCCTCTTCGTCAAGCATGATGGGCAGTCCGCCCGCTCCCACGCGACCTGCGTCTACCGGTGCGGTGACGCATGTTCCCAAGAGGTCCCCAACACCTCCGGCAACGAGTACTTCGGCGACGTGGTGCGCGCGGCGGTGACCCGCCGCCGGGTGCTGCACGGTGGCGCGGTCGCCGCCCTCGGCATCGGCGCCAGCACCGTCCTCGCCGCCTGCGGCACCAGTGATTCCGCGACGGGCGCGCAGGCCAGCGCCTCCCCCACCAGTAGCGGTGGCTCCGAGCTGCCGCCTCCGCCCCGCGGCCTCGACTTCGAGCCCGTGCCCCCGAACACCGAGGATGCGGTGCGCGTGCCCAGCGGATACTCCAGCGATGTGGTGATCCGCTGGGGCGATCCCGTGCTCGACGGCGCGCCCGCGTGGGACTTCTCCAACCAGAACGCCGAGGCGCAGGAGCAGCAGTTCGGCTACAACAACGATTTCGCTGGCCTGCTGCCCATCGAGGGCTCCCCCAACGACCATCTGCTCGTCGTCAGCCACGAGTACACCAACGAGCCGGCCATGTTCCCCGGCTACGACGAGGAGAACCCCACCGAGGAGCAGGTCCGCACCGCTTGGGCCGCGCACGGCATCTCTGTGGTCAAGGTCCGGGGCAACGCCGGCGACGGCCGCCTCGTCCCAGCTGGCTCGGAGTACAACCGGCGCCTGACCGTCACCTCCGAGTTCCGGCTCGTGGGTCCCGCAGCGGGCAGCGACCTCGTGCGCACCAGTGCCGACCCCTCCGGAACGATCGTGCGCGGCACGCTGAACAACTGCGCGGGCGGCGTCACCCCATGGGGCACCATCCTGTCCGGCGAGGAGAACTTCAACCAGTATTTTGGCAACTCCGACCAGGTAGCCGAGGAGCCCGCGGCAACTCGCCTCGCGCGCTACGGCATGCCCGAGGGCGCATCGCGCCGCGCCTGGGAGCGATTCGACTCGCGCTTCGATGTCCCCAGCGAGCCGAACGAGCCCAACCGCTTCGGCTACATCGTCGAGATCAACCCGTGGGATCCCGCGTCCACCCCGGTCAAGCACACCGCGATGGGCCGGTTCAAGCATGAGGGCGCCACCATCCATGTCACCGACGACGGCTCGGTGATCGCCTACATGGGCGATGACGAGCGCTTCGACTACATCTACAAGTTCGTCTCGGCGAAGAAGATCCAGCAGGGCAACGGCGCCGCAGCGATGCGCCACAACATGACCATCCTCGACGAGGGCACCCTCTACGTCGCTCGCTTCGACGGCAACTCCCCAGCCAGCGAGATCGACGGGTCCGGCTCGCTGCCCGGCGACGGCGCCTTCGACGGAACCGGCACCTGGATCCCGCTGCTCCGCGCCACTGCTGACGGTGCCGAATCGCTCATCGATGGCTTCACTGCCGACGAGGTCGCGGTGTTCACCCGCCTCGCCGCGGACGAGGCCGGCGCGACCAAGATGGACCGTCCCGAGGACATCGAGGCAAGCCCCCGCACTGGCAAGGTGTACTGCGCCCTGACGAACAACTCACGGCGCGGCGTCGATGACAATCCCCGTGTGGATGAGGCCAATCCGCGCAACGAGAACAAGAACGGCCAGATCATCGAGATCACCGACGACCACACCGGCACCAGCCTCACGTGGAACCTGCTGCTGGTGTGCGGCGATCCCGCGACCGCCGATACCTACTACGGTGGGTTCGACAAGGAGCAGGTCTCCCCCATCTCCTGCCCCGACAACGTCGCGTTCGATCCGGACGGCAACCTGTGGATCTCCACCGACGGCAACGCGCTCGGCGCCAACGACGGACTGTTCTCCGTGGTGCTCGATGGCCCGCGCCGCGGTGAGACGCGCCAGTTCCTGTCGGTGCCGGTCGGCGCGGAGACCTGCGGACCCATTATCACCGAGAACCGCTACATCGTGTGCGTGCAGCATCCCGGCGAGCTCGATGACGCGACGATCGAGAATCCCGCCTCGCACTGGCCCGAGGGCGGCGACGCGCAGCCTCGCTCGGCAGTCGTGGTGGCCTGGAAGGCCTAGCCGCTGTTCGTGGTGTGCCCGGGTGGCGAGTGTGCCTGGGTGGCGAGTGTGCGATATACGACAGCTTTCGTCGCTAGACCTGTCGTTCCTCGCACACTCGCCGGGCCGCTAGACCACGGGCCGCCTATTGCGGGCCCCGGGTCTCCGTGGCGAGCTGCTGGTGGATGGGCAGCCATCCGCTCTCCCCGAAGCAGGTGGCGAACGAGGGCATGCCCACGGGCATCCACGGCCCCTCCACCCGCACGGTGGTGAACCCGTGGCTGCTGCCACCGAACTGCGGGAACACCTCGCGCACGCAGTCCATGACGAGCCGGTGCTCACCGAACCCCTCGAAGCACAGCGACAGGCCCGCGACCCCCATGGGAAGCTGGTTGCAGTTCACGGGCTGGGCCGATGCCGTTCCCGCGCCAGCGGCTAGCGCGGCCGCAGTGAGGGCCGCACCGCATGTCGCGGTCGCGAGAACACGCTTGATCCCGTTCATCAGTATTCACACCTTCCGGGTGTCATCGAAGCTTTGGCGTCCCGCGCGATTTCCGGGGACGCGTTGATCGTGGCATACCACCTGCGCCCCGCCACCTGGGATTTGCCGGACTGTGACCTGCTGCCGGACTAGCTGCCGAGCACGAGCGGGGCGAGCTCGTCGAATACGTCGCCCGGGCCCGGATTGCCGGAGCAAGCACGGCCGCCGAGCTGCCGCTGCACGGCCCACACCGCATTCAGCGCGGTCGTGACGGCGCCCTCGGCCCACCCGGCGGTGAATGAGATGTCGTCCCCGGCCAAGTAGATGCCTCGATGCTGCGGCGCGATGGAGTCCTGCATGAAATGCGTGAACAACCGCTGCTGGTAGCGGTAGTGGCCGGGCAGGTTGTTCTTGAACGCTCCCATGAAGTTGGGGTCGCTCTCCCAGGAGACGGTGATCGGCTCTCCCCGGATGTGGGCGGCGATATCGACATCGGGATAGATCATGCGTAGCGAGTGCAGCATGAGGCGCACCCGCTCGGCCGGATCGAGCGCCAGCCACTTGAGCGCGTCATCGTTCCAGGTGTAGCTCAGGCAGATCGTGGCGGGACCGTTCGGCTGGTCCTCGAGGAGGGAGGTGGCGCGAGTGAGTCGATCGGTGAGGGTCATGCTCATCGCGTGCTGCCCCGTCCCCGGGTGGATGTCGCGCCAGAAGGGGCGATCGACGGTCACGAAGGTCTTGGAGGATTGCATGTAGTGGCTGCGTTCCATCGCGGACCACAAGTCGTGGTGGAAGAGGCCCTCGTCGCAGTCGATGCGCGCGGACAGCAGCCAGGTCTGGCAGGTCACGATCACGGCCGCGTAAGACGCTGTGTTGCCCAGCATGTCGGTGACAGCGATCTCGCCGCGCGCGTCGCGGTGGATGCGCCGTGCCCCCATCCGTGGTCCGCCGGGATGCACTGTCGCCACCGAGGTTCCCGCTGGCCAGTGGGCGGATTCGCCGAGCGGAAGCCGCCAGATGGCCCGGGGCAGCGCATCGGCTCCGGCGACTATGCGATGGTGGTCCTCGTCGGCCCCGGTGAGGACGACGCGCAGTACCTCGAGGATGGAGTTGGGGAAGTCGGTGTCCCATCCGCCGGTGCCGAATCCCACCTGGCCAAACATTTCCCGGTAGCGGAATGGCTGCTCGGCGAATCCTGGCGCGCGGGCGAGGAACCCGTAGAAGGACTCGTCGTCGAGCCGCGCCACCATCGGGTTCCACAGGTCCTTGATGGCGTGGTGGTCACGCTGCGCTATCGCCGCGCGCAGCGCGTCCCCATTGGCGGCGCGAAGGCATTGCTCCCAGCAGCGCGAGACCTCGTGGAACAGGGGCGGCAGGTCGGCGGCGGTCCGCGCATAGTGCCGCTCTCCCCCGAGCTCGATCACGGTGCTGGGCGTCGCGGGAGCGAGGGGGTTCGGAAAGGGTGCTGTGCGCAGTCCAGCTTGGTCGATGTAGTGGAACAGCGCACGACTGGACCGGGGGAAGCGCATGGCCCCGAGGTCCGCGGGCGGCGCTGGGGAGTCCGGGAACCGGGCGGTGCGCATGCGGCCCCCGAGGGCCGCGGACTCGTAGACCACAGGACGCGCGCCGAGCTTGAGCAGCTCGTGGGCACAGATGACTCCCGCGAGCCCGCCCCCGATGATCGCCACCGGCGTGCCGTGAGCGTCGGCAGGCAGGCTTCCGAGGCCTGCCGGGTGCGCAAGATAGGTGTCATACGAGAAGGGGAAGTCAGGCACCAGCATCGACATGCTCATGGGAGGTCCTGCAGGTAGGTGTTGATCGCGCGCCCAGCACGTGCCGCGGCGATGTCGATGGCGTGCACCGCGAGCACTGGCTCCGTCCCGGCACGCATCAGGGTGCCGAGCGGTCCGGTGACCGTGCTCTGCCCGATGTATTCGGGGCGGGCATAGTTCGCGTAGGCGATATGCATTTGATTCTCGATCGACCGGGCAGGAACGATCACCTTGGGCACCTGTTCGGACACCTGACCGGTCACTCCTTCGGTCAGGGCAGTGGGCACGCACATGAGGTCGGCTCCCGCGCGAGCTGCTGCGCGAGCGAGCGCGGGGAACTCGATCTCGTAGCAGAGGGCAAGCCCGATCCGCGCACCAGCGAGCTCTACCACGCCCGTGGGCTCGCTACCCGCCTCGAAGCTCGCCGCCTCTGCCGCGCCAAAGAGGATTCGCTTGCGGTGATGCATCAGGGCCTGGCCCCCAGCGAGCAATGTCACTGTGATGAATCGGCGTCCGTCCGCGAGCTCGGGCGTGGATACCACGAGCGCGACCCCAGCATCCGCGCTGATCCGGGCGGCGGCCTCCCTCAGCCACTCCCCCTCGGCCGCATGGCGCGCGGCCCACGCCGGCTCGTAACGGGTAAGCATCAGCTCGGGCGTCACCAGGATGTCCGCATGGAGGCGGGCAGCCTGCTCCGCCAGCGACCGAAGCATCGCGACATTCAGATCCAGCTCAGCGCTCAACGCCGACGCGGCAACCTGCGCGATCCCGACTCGCATGCGGCACCTCCCTATCTATTGTCGGTGATCCGCCCAGCGATCGCGCGGGAACCCGCCGTCATCATGCGCTCGAGCGGTCCCCTTCCCGCCCAGCGTGACCACGCGACTGCCACCACCACCGGCACGATCAGGAACAGTGCGAACTGGGTCATGTCCAGTGTCAGCACGCCCAGCACCATCAACAGACCGATAGCGAGGATATGCCCGACATAGATGGTCAACGGCATTCGCCCGACCGCCGCGATGGGCGCGACGACGCGCGGGAGCCAGCGGGCCACCAGCAAGGACGCCCCAATGAGCAGCACCGCCACTCCCCCGCTGCCGACGATCTCGAAGCTCGTGCCCGAGTGCGGATCGTCCACGAGCAGCCAGCGCCAATCAGTGGCGTAGACCGCGCCGGGAAAGCCAGTGCGCGCCAGCTCATCGAGCATGCCCGCGCCCATGCCCGGGCTCGTCTCCTCCATCGCAGCGATGAGCGCGTCACGCGCGCCCGCCGTCAGGGCGAGCGCCGAGCCTCCATAGCCGATCGTGGCGAGTGCAGCGCCCGCGAGGAAGAGCTTCCAGCCGGCATCCCGCCGATCCAATCCCCATCGACCCAATGCCAGGCCCAGCAGCAGGAAGGGGACCCACGTCAATACCGGGTAGGTGCCGTCGATGAATGTCATCCGCAGGCCCGCCACCAACGAGCCTGGATCAAGCAGATCCAGCGCGGTCAGGGTGCCGCCCAGCGTGTCGGTCTCTGGCAGGATAGCGCCACGCAGGACGAAGGAGATGACGGGCGCGACCAGCGCCCACGCCAGCGCGGTCCCGGCAAGGCGGCGCCAGCTCCACGCCAGCACGGGCAGCGCCAGCAGGAAAAGCACCGCGTAGGTGATCAGGATGACCAGGACGTGGCTCGGAACGACCGCGAGCAGCATGCCCAGAACCAGGAGCATCCCCCCGCGCACCGCGATCGATACCCGGTCGCGGCGCAATCGCGTGCCCACGTGGATCCGCTGGCCGCCCGAGAGCAGAGCCAGTGACACGCCCGCGAGTACCGCGAACAGGATCGATGACCTGCCACTGAACAACGCGTTCACGTCCGGGCTGACCGCGAACATGCCCGTATGCACCACGATCATGCCCAGGACGGCGAGGCCTCGCGCGAGATCGATCCCGGTCAGGCGCGGGAGGACATCACCACCTAATCCAGGTGGCACGGTGGGTTCTGGAGCGCGCGTCGGTGGCTCGTCATATCGGTAGCGTGGCATGCGTGCAACGCTAGGGAAAGTCGGACCTGGCCTCATCGGACCACGGACGGAATCCCGCATCAGACCACGGGAGGACATCTGTCCCGCTGGCCCCGCTGTGCTTGCTGGGCAATTCCAGCGGATAGCCTGTAGGCATGCCGACTGCATTGATCACTGGAGCGAGCCGTGGCCTTGGTGCCGCGATCGCCCAGGAGCTCGAGTCCACGCACCGGATCCTGCTGGGCGGTCGCGATGAGGCAGCACTACAGCCGCTCGCCGACCACCTGCCCGACGCGGACCCGTGGACCGTCGACCTCACCGACCGTGCCGCGGTCTCCGAGGCAGCGAGCACCGTGAAGTCGCTCGACGTGCTGGTGCACAACGCGGGCATGGCCGAGATCGGCAGCATCCGCGACACTCCCCTGTCGGTGTGGGAGAGCACGCTCGAGGTGAACCTGCTGGCGATCGTGCACCTGACGCGAGAGCTATTGCCAGCGCTACGGCTGGCTGGCGGGCATGTCGTGCTCATCAACTCGGGTGCTGGCCTGCGCGCCAATGCAGGCTGGTCCGCTTATGCCGCGTCCAAGTTCGCGCTGCGCGCCTTCGCTGATGCCTTGCGGCTCGAGGAGCCCGCGCTGCGGGTCACGTCCATCTTCCCCGGCCGGATCGATACCGATATGCAGCGGTCGATCGTCGCGACCGAGGGCCGCGAGTACGAGCCCGACGAGTTCCTCCGCCCCGCAACGGTCGCGCAGGCCGTGGCCCACGCGATCCGGATGCCTCGGGATGGTCATCCCACCGAGGTCGTGCTGCGGCCCAAGCGCACATAGGGCGCTGGCGGCACGGCGGGGTGCACGGGTCAGAAGAGCGGGGTCAGCCCGATCCCGCTGTGCACGTCGACGGGCCCGCTGGTCCCGGGCACGCACACGACCGTGACGCCACCCGCGCCCTCGATCAACGGTGGCAGCAGGATCTTCGGGATGATCGTCCACGGTCCTACCGGGAGTCCCTGCGGGGCCGTGCGGCAGAACTGGCCAGGCGCGTTGACCTCGACCGCGGTGGCAATTCCCAGGTCCCAGGCGGTGACCGCGGGGCTCGCGGTCGCGGCGGACGTGCCGAGCAGGGCCAGCGGGAGGGCGAGGGCCATCGTGCCGGCCGCGCGCGCGAGGATCGTTCTCATCGGGCTGCCATTCGCATGCGGGATGCCCTGGCGGCGCCGATGATTCGACGCGCACAGGGGTGACATGGATCACTCTATCCGACGGCGGTGGGCGGTCAGGACCACTCGGCCATCATGCTCCCGGCACCGATCCGGCTAGAGCACCACGTTGACCATCTTGCCGGGGATGACGATGACCTTCCTCGGTTGCTTGTCCTGCAGGGCAGCCACGATGCGTGGTGCGGCGAGGGCCGCCGCCTCCACCGTGGCGCGGTCAGCATCCGCGGCGACGGTGATGCGATCCCGGACCTTGCCGTTCACCTGGATGGGGTACTCGACTGAATCGTCGATCAACCACTGCTCATCGGCGACCGGGAACGGGCCATGCGCGAGCGAATCGCCATGGCCGAGCCGGTGCCAGAGCTCCTCCGCGACGTGCGGCGCGAGGGGGGCCAGCATCAGGACCAGGGGCTCGACGGCGGCGCGCGGCGGTGCATCCGGGCAGTGCTTGGTCAGATGGTTGGTGAGCTCGATGAGCTTCGCCCCAGCGGTGTTCATGCGCAGCGAGCCGTAGTCATCGGACACTCCCGCGATGGTGCGGTGCAGGATGCGCAAGGTCTCCTCGTCCGGCTCGGTGGCCGTCGTCTTGATGCCACCGGTGCTCTCGTCGATGACGAGCCGCCAGACACGCTGCAGGAACCGGTGCGCGCCCACGACATCCTTGGTCGCCCAGGGCCGCGATGCGTCGAGCGGACCCATCGACATCTCGTACATGCGGAGGGTGTCGGCGCCGAAGTCCTCGGCGATCTCATCCGGGGTGACGGAGTTGCGGAGGCTCTTGCCCATCTTGCCGTACTCCTGATGGACGGCAATGGTCTCGCCCGCCGGGTTGGTCCAGGAGAAGCCACCCTCTGATTCAGTGACCTCCTCGGCCGGCACATAGACGCCGCGATCATCGGTGTAGGCGAATGCCTGGATGTAGCCCTGGTTGAACAGTCTCCGGTACGGCTCGCTGGACGTGACGTGGCCGAGGTCATGGAGCACCTTGTGCCAGAAGCGCGCGTAGAGCAGGTGCAGCACCGCATGCTCGACACCACCGACGTAGAGATCCACGCCACCGGGATCGCGGGGCCCATGGTGCTCCGGCCGCGGACCAACCCAGTACTGCTCGTTGTCCTTCGCGCAGAACTCGACCTCGTTGGTGGGATCGATATAGCGCAGCTGGTACCAGGAGCTGCCCGCCCATTGCGGCATGACGTTGGTGTCCCGCCGGTAGCGCTTGGGGCCGTCGCCGAGGTCAAGCTCCACGTTGACCCAGTCGACAGCCTTGGCCAGCGGCGGCGACGGCTCGGAGCTGGCATCGTCGGGGTCGAAGGTGACGGGCGCGTAGTCAGTCAGGTCAGGCAGCTCGACAGGCAGCATCGACTCCGGCAGCGCATGGGTGACGCCATCCTCGTCATAGACGATGGGGAATGGCTCTCCCCAGTAGCGCTGCCGGGCGAAGAGCCAGTCACGCAGCTTGTACTGCACGGTGCCCCGGCCCATTCCCTTGGCCTCGAGCCATGTGATGGTGGCTGCCTTCGCGTCCGCGACGGCGAGGCCATTGATGTCGAGGCCGGAGTCGTTGGCCGAGTTGATCGCCTCGCCATCGCCGGTGAACGCTTCCCCCTCGGGGGCCTGCCCCTCCCCTCGCGGAGCGACCACGGGGATGATGTCGAGCCCGAGCACGGTCGCGAACTCGTGGTCGCGGTCATCGTGGGCGGGCACCGCCATGATCGCCCCGGTGCCGTAGCCGGTGAGCACGTAGTCGGCGATGAACACCGGGATGCGGTGGCCGTTGACGGGGTTGATCGCGTGGGCGCCGAGGAAGACGCCCGTCTTTTCCTTGCTCTCCTGGCGCTCGAGGTCGGACTTCGAGGCGATGGAGGCGCGGTACGCGTCGACGGCCTCGCGAGGGCTCCCCGCTCCCCCGGTCCAGCGCGGATCAGTACCGGCGGGCCAGGCATCGGCGACCAGGGCCTCGACGAGGGCATGCTCGGGCGCGAGCACCATGTAGGTCGCGCCGAACAGCGTGTCAGGCCGGGTGGTGAAGACCTCGATCGTGGCATCGCCCTCGGTGGCGAAGTGGACGCTGGCGCCGCGCGAGCGCCCGATCCAGTTGCGCTGCATCGTCTTGACCTTCTCGGGCCAGTCGAGGTCATCGAGGTCATCGAGCAGGCGGTCGGCGTAGGAGGTGATGCGCATCATCCACTGGCTGAGGTGCTTGCGGAACACGGGGTAGTTGCCGCGTTCGCTCCGGCCATCAGCGGTGACCTCCTCGTTGGCGAGGACGGTGCCCAGCCCGGGGCACCAGTTGACCATCGCGTTCGAGTGGTACACCAGCCGGTACTGCTCGAGCACCTGCTCGCGGTCACCCTGAGACATCTCTGACCAGGCCTGATCACCGGGCACCTGCCGGGCACCTGACTCGAACTCGGCGATCAGCTCGTCGATCCGGCGGGCGCGCCCGAGCTCGGGGTCGAACCAGGCGTTGTAGATCTGCAGGAAGATCCACTGGGTCCACTTGTAAAAGCTCGCATCGGTCGTCGCGACGCGTCGCCGCTCGTCGTGCCCGAGGCCGAGCCGACGGATCTGCGCGAGGTAGCGCTCGATGTTCGCCTCGGTGGTGGTGCGGGGGTGGGTGCCTGTTTGCACGGCGTACTGCTCGGCAGGCAGGCCGAAGCTGTCGAATCCCATGGTGTGCAGGACGTTATGCCCCTGCATGCGGTGGAACCGGGCGTAGACATCGGTGGCGATGAACCCGAGGGGGTGCCCTACGTGCAGGCCCGCGCCGGAGGGGTACGGGAACATGTCGAGGACGAAGAGCTTGTCATCGGGCACGTCGCCCGCGAGCGGACCCGGGGGGTTCGGTGCATCGAAGGTGCCCTTGGTGGTCCATTCGTTCTGCCAGCGGCGCTCTAGCTCGCCCGCGAGGTCCGCCGTGTAGCGGTGCTGGGGCGTCTTGTCTCCTGTGGCGGTGGACGACTGAGTCACGGTGGGCTTCTACCTCATTGTTCGACGTGAGTGCGAGATGGGTCGGCGCAGGGCGTCCCGGGGCGCGCCGACAGGTATCCAGGATAATTGCTACCGGGACCGATTCATCGGGGGCGCTCCACAAACGTATGCTAGTTACCGTGCTCGTAGTTGCCCTAATCCTGGTCATGTTCGCGGCGTTGCTCATGCTGGCGGGAATCGCTGGCGTGGCTGGCCGTCTCCCCCGCAACCGGTTCCTTGGCGTCCGGTCCCCGGAGACGCTCCGTGACGATGAGTCCTTCGCGCTCGCCAATCGCGTCGCGGGCCCGACGATGATCGCCGCGTCGGTGATCGTCCTTGCCGGGTCGGCCGCCGCGGCCGTGCTGGGCTGGTGGATCGGGGCCGCGGTTGCCGCGCTGACCGTGGTGGGCGCGATCCTGGTCGCGGGCATGGGTGCCTCGCTGGGGATCGAGGCGTCCGCGTCGCGCCCGGCCGCGGACGCCTGTTCCTCGTGCAGCGGATGCTCGCTCGCCCAGGCCTGCCAGCCGGAACCTGAGCACTGAAAGTGCTCATCCCCGGTCCTGCCCGGCCTGCTGACCGATGACCTGTCCGGACAGGTGATCGTCGCCTCGGTGTGGGTGATCACTGCTGGTAGCGGGGTGATCGCGGTCATGTTCGGTTGTAGCGCATAGCGGGCACCACCAGGCCAAGAAGACGGACGGCCTGGCATTTTCGTCAAGTGACGATAGTGCCGGCTGGTAGTCCCAGAACCCTAGCTTGAGGCATCCATTCATGAAGCGACTCGCGAGATACGGCATCGATGGCTTCATCATCGCGATCCTCATCGCAGCCGTCATCGGCGTCCTCGCCCCAGCCACCGGCGTCGGCGCAGAGATCATCACGTGGCTCACTCGCATTGGCATCGCCGTGCTGTTCTTCCTCTACGGCACCCGCATCACGCCGCAGGACGCGCTGCGCGGCCTCGCGCACTGGCGATTGCACCTGACCATCCTCACCATCACCTTCATCCTGTTCCCGGTCATCGGCCTCCTGATCGGACAGCTGCCCGGGCGCCTGCTCGCTCCCGAGCTCTACGCGGGAATCCTCTTCCTCACGCTGCTCCCCTCAACCGTGCAGGCCTCCATCGCATTCACGTCGATCGCTCGTGGCAACGTCGCTGCGGCCATCGTGAGCGCGTCGGCGTCCAACCTGCTCGGCGTACTGATCACCCCCCTGCTCGTGATCATGCTCATGAACTCGACCGGACATGCCCAGGTCGGTTCCGGCGCGATCCTCGCGATCTGCGTCCAGCTCCTGCTCCCGTTCATGCTCGGACAGCTTGCCCGCCGCTGGCTTGCGGTTTTCCTCGCCGAGCACCCCCGCACGACGCGGCTCGCCGACCGGGGCGCCATCGTCCTGGTGGTCTATGCCGCCTTCAGCGAGAGTGCCCGCGAGCATGTCTGGGACCGGGTGACCGCAGCAGACATAGCCGTGATCGTCGGGTTCAGCATCGTGCTGCTCGCGGTCGTCCTCGGTCTCAGCCACGGCATCGGCAGGGTGCTCGGATTCGACAACGCCGATCGATCGGTCATTCTTTTCGCCGGATCGAAGAAGTCTCTCGCTAGTGGCCTGCCCATGGCCGCGGTCATGTTCAGCGGTCCCTCGCTAGGCATGATCGTGCTGCCCGTAATGATCTTCCACCAGATCCAGTTGATCGTCTGCGCGATCATTGCCAATCGCCTTGGCCATGCTTATGAACAGCGGGAACCCCAAGCGAACAGGTGACGGTCACCCCCATGGCCATGTCCTCGGTCAGGTAGTGCCCGACAAATCGAGCACCTGTCCGATCCGTCCTACCATGGAGGGATGGTGGCCCCGCGGGAAGTCCATCGCATGCTCGGGCGGTCCATCCTCACCGACGGGCTCGACCTTGTCCTGGACCTCGAACGCTCGCACGGCACCTGGCTGGTCGACGCGCGCGACGGAACCACGTACCTCGACATGTTTGGCTTCTTCGCCTCGAGCACGCTCGGCATGAACCATCCGGGCCTCGTCCGTGACGAAGCCTTCCGGGAGCGCCTGCTCTCCGCGGCGATCAACAAGCCCACGAACTCGGATGTCTATACGACGGCCTACGCCGATTTCGTGGATACCTTCGCGCGCGTGCTCGGGGATCCCCGGCTACCGCACCTGTTCTTCATCGATGGGGGAGCCAACGCCGTGGAGAACGCGCTCAAGGCGGCTTTCGACTGGAAATCGCGGCACAACGAGCGGCATGGGCGGCGGCCCCAGCGGCCGCTATCGATCATGCACCTCACCGATGCGTTCCACGGCCGCACCGGCTACACGATGTCGCTCACCAACACCGATCCGATCAAGACCGCCAGGTTCCCGGTGTTCGACTGGCCTCGGATCCGTTCTCCCTACCCGGGCACAGACCGCATCGGGCATGCCCGGAACACCTCTGAACTGGTTCGACAGTCCCTCGGGCAGGCCCGGTCAGCGTTCCGCGAGCGCCCTCATTCCATTGCCGCGTTCATCGCGGAGCCCATCCAGGGGGAGGGGGGTGATCACCACCTGCCCGCAATCTTCCTCCAGCAGATGCAGCAGCTCTGCCACGCCCACGACGCCCTGCTCATCCTCGACGAGGTCCAGACCGGAGCGGGCGCGACCGGAACGCCCTGGGCATACCAGCAACTCGGGCTCGAGCCTGACATCGTCGCGTTCGGCAAGAAGACCCACGTCTGCGGGATCATGGCCGGCGGACGGATCGACGAGTTAACGCACAACGTCTTCACCGTTCCCTCCCGCATCAACTCCACCTTCGGGGGAAACCTCACCGACATGGTGCGGTGCCAGCGCATCCTGGAGATCGTCGAGGCCGAGGGCCTCATCGCAGCGGCCCGCGACAAGGGCAAGCTCCTCCTGGCCGAGCTCGAGGACCTCGCCACCCGCTGCTCAGCGATCACTGACCCCCGCGGGCGGGGGCTGATCTGTGCGGTCACCCTTCCGGGCACCCCGTTCAGGGATGCCACCATCGCGGCTCTCCGCGAGGACCGCCACGTTCTCGTTCTTGGCTGCGGAGAGCGATCATTGCGATTCCGCCCGCCGCTGACGGCCAGCATCGACGAGCTCCACGGGGCCGTAACCGCGCTCGGAGCAGTGGTCGACGATCAATTGCGATCCACGTCGATCGGATGAGTCGCCAGCATGGAATAGCGAGCCGACTGGCGCCGCAGCACCTGCCCCCATAAGTCGATGCGGGCAGGGGCGAGCACGTCCGCGGGCAGGCTCGGGAACATCATCCAGTCGTCGCGCGCAAGCTCGCTCCCGAGCTGCCCGCCGGACCAGCCCGCATAGCCGACGAACACCCGGATGCCAGCCAGCAGGGGAGCGAGGTACTCCGGATCGGCATCAAGATCGACCATCACGGTCCTGCCCTCGACCTGCTTGAGACCCTCCACACCATCAGCGGACAGCCCTGGCCGGACAGTGCCCAGGCATACCGCGGACTCCCGGCTGACGGGTCCGCCGATGAACAGCGCCTGCGGCTTGGCCACGAGGGGAGCCCACTGCGGGAACACGTCATGCACCGCCGTCTCGCTCGGACGATTGAGCACGACTCCCAGCGTGCCGGAGGCATCATGATCGATCAGGTACACCACGGTCCGGCGGAACGTGGGCTCGTAGAGCTCCGTCGAGGCAATCAGCAGCGCGCCCGGAAAGGGAGCACGAACAGACCGAGCGTGCTCCTCCTCGGGCTCATCCCAGGTCGACACACTCACTATCATGGCATCACACCACGCGAGGAACACCGTGATCGACTGGCTTCCCCGCGACCGTCCACGCGCGAACCACCGTAAGGATCCAGGTTGATAAGGCGCATCCGCGCATTCGCCGAGGCCGTGCGGGACCGGCCGCCTCTGCTGCGCCTCGCGGTCGTCAGGTGGCTCAACCAGTTCGCCGATGGGTTCTTCCAGGCAGCGCTCGGGGGCGCGATCCTGTTCAATCCCGAGCGCAACGCCGATCCGCGGGCGATCGCCGCAGGCTTCGTGCTGCTCCTCCTGCCGTACTCGATCATCGGTCCGTTCGTCGGGGTGCTCCTCGACCGCTGGGACCGGCGCTGGGTCCTCGTATGGGCGATGATCGCGCGCATGGTGCTCACCGTCGCCGCTGGCTACGTGCTGCTGGCGTCGATCCCGGGGCCCGCTTTGATCCTTATCGCGCTGGCTGCCATCGGCACGAGCCGGTTCATGTTCGCGGGCATGTCCGCGGCCCTGCCGAACACCATCCCGAGCACCATGCTGGTGCCCGTCAACTCGATCCTCGTGACCGTGGGAGCTGCCCTGGCGGCGCTGGGCGCCACGGCGTCGATCTCCATCGCGACCCTCGCGGGGGCGGGGGACCGGGGCTCTGGCACGACCGTGCTGATCACCTTCGCGCCCCTTGCTCTTGGGGTGTTCCTGGCGTGGGGGTTCCCGGCCCGGCTGCTCGGCCCGCATGGCGGTCGCGCGGGGGAGCGGGTGGGCGTCGTCCGAGAAGCGCGGGCGATAGCGTCAGGCCTCGCGACGAGCGCGCGTGCCGCCTGGCGCTCGAAAGGCGTGACGTCCGCGCTGCTGGCGCTCGCGGCCCACCGCGCTGTCTTTGGCATCAACACGTTGATCATGGTGCTGGTGCTCAGATCGCCCGACCCGGGATCGATGCTCCCCGGCGGGCTCGCCGGATTCGGCCTCGCCGTCGCGGTCACCGCCGGGGGCATGCTCGTCGGCGCGGTGCTCGCGCCGCTTATCGTGCCCTGGCTAGGGCGGACCCGGACCATCGTGGCAGCGGTGCTGCTCGCGGCGGTCACCCAGGTCATGATCGTGAGCATGCTCGGTCATGATGCGCTGGTCGTGGCGGCGTTCCTGCTGGGCGTGGCGGGGCAGATGATCAAGCTATCGGGCGACGCGGCGATGCAGATCGAGATCGCTGACCGGGAGCGGGGGAGCGTGTTCGCCCTCCAGGACATGCTGTTCAATGCGTTGTTCGTCGGAGCTATGGCTGCCGCATCCATCGGAATCGCTGCCGATGGGCGATCACTATCGATCGTGATGGTCGGCGCAGGAGCGTATGTGCTCGCGATAGCCCTGATCGCCCTCAACGAGACGCGGGCGACCCCTCCGCGCACCACCACCGAGCGCGCGCGGGAACTACTGCGCCTGTGGGCGAGGCGGCTACCCTTCCACTGAGCGCTGCTGCCACCATGCGAGCAGCGCGGCCCCGGCCTCGTCCCGATCCAGCGGCCCGCGGTCGAGTCGTAGCTCCTTGAGGAAGTTCCATGCCTGCCCGACCTCCGGGCCGGGCCGGATGCCGAGCAGCTCCATGATCGCGTTTCCATCGAGATCCGGGCGCACCCGCGCGAGGTCCTCCTGCTCCTGCAACTCGACGATCCGGCGCTCGAGATCGTCGTACGCGCGCTGCAGGGCGTTGGCCCTGCGCTTGTTGCGCGTGGTGCAGTCGGCGCGGACGAGCTTGTTCAGCCGGTCGAGCAGGGGACCGGCATCGGTGACGTAGCGGCGCACTGCCGAATCGGTCCACTGGCCCTTGCCGTAGCCGTGGAACCGCAGGTGCAGGTACACCAGCTTCGAGACGTCCTCGATCATGCTCTTCGAGTACTTGAGGGCGCGCATGCGGCGGCGGGTCATCTTGGCACCCACGACCTCGTGGTGGTGGAAGCTCACGCCACCGGCCGGCTCGTTGCGCTTGGTGGCGGGCTTGCCGATGTCATGGAGCAGCGCCGCCCACCGCAGGACGAGATCAGGACCGTCGTCCTCGCGGTCGATCGCCTGGCCGAGAACGGTGAGCGAGTGCCGGTAGACGTCCTTGTGCTGGTGATGCTCGTCGATCTCGAGCTGCATGGCGGGGATCTCGGGGAGCACATGGTCCGCGAGGCCCGTGGAGACCAGGATCTCGATGCCCGCGATGGGGTCGGCGCCGAGCATCAGCTTGTCGAGCTCGGTGCGTACTCGCTCAACGGTCACCCGCGCGATCTGGTCAGCCATGCCGCGCATCGCATCGACCACCCGGGGCGCGACCTCGACGCGCAACTGCGCGGCAAAGCGTGCCGCGCGCAGCATGCGCAAGGGGTCGTCATGGAACGATGTTTCCGGCGCGGCGGGGGTGTCGAGCCGCCGCGCCACGACATCGGCGAGGCCGTCGAGCGGATCGATGAACTCTCCGACTCCAGCGGGGGAGATCCGGACCGCCATCGCGTTGAGCCGGAAGTCCCGCCGTACGAGATCACCGTCGAGGCTCTCGCCGAAGACAACCTCAGGGTTGCGGGAGCTGCCATCGTAGGTATCGGAACGGAAGGTCGTGATCTCGATCTGCGTGCCATGCTTGACGGCGCTGATCGTCCCGAACTCGATACCGGTGTCCCACTGCCGCTCGACGCAGCCGCGCAGGATCGCTTGCACTGCTGCTGGCCGCGCGTCGGTGGTGAAGTCGAGGTCGTTGCCCAGCCTCCCGAGCACGGCATCGCGCACCGAGCCGCCCACGAGGTACAGCTCATGGCCTTGCGCATGGAATCGCGAGCCAAGCTCGCGCAGCATCGTATCGTGCGGTCGCAGGGCTATCACCGCGGCCGCGAGCGCGCGCGCGTGCTGGTCGTTCTGGGACTGTGGCACCACGGCATGACACCCTACCGGTCGGTGCGCTGTGCGCCGCATCCGTGCTACCGGCCCTGATCTGCTCCATAGTGCATGGCTGCGTCATGCCGGTGCACCCGGTGCTTACCGGTACCATGGCTAAGTGTCTCCTGACGAACGTGTACCACAGCGGCGCCGGCGCCCGCGGCCGCAAGGTGGTCAGCCACGCCAGGGGGGCGCGGCCCAGCCCCGGCCAGTGGACGGAGCACCCGCACCAATACAGCGGACCCCACGGGATGCCGCCCGCCAGCCGCACCACATCAAGCCAGCCCCGTCCCAGGACCGCCAGGACAACCACGATGGCCCGCGCTCCGGCCAAGGGCACGGCAGCACCAAGGACCAGGGACGATCAGCACGGGGCTCGGCACGGGGCGGACGGCGCAACCGCAACCAGGTCCAGGGCAATGAGAAGCTGCCCCGCAAGCGCCGGCTCCGCACCGTGCGGGAGACCTCGGCCGGAGGGCTTGTCATCACCGGATGGGAAGGTGGCCGCGAGATGCTGCGGGCAGCCCTGATCGGTCGGCTCGATCGGCGGGGCAGGTTGCTGTGGTCGCTGCCGAAGGGCCACATCGAGCTAGGGGAGACCGCCGAGGAGACGGCGATGCGCGAGGTCGCCGAGGAAACGGGCATCCAGGGTCGTGTCCTCGCGTCGCTCGGCAGCATCGACTACTGGTTCGTCACCGAGGGGCGCCGCGTGCACAAGACCGTGCATCACTACCTGCTGCGGTTCCTTGGCGGGGAGCTGTCCGATGCCGACATGGAAGTGACCGAGGTCGCCTGGGTTCCCTTGTCCGAGCTGGACTCGCGGCTCGCGTACGCTGATGAGCGCAAGCTCGCGCGCATGGCCAGCGAGCTGATCGCCAGCATGAAGGACTTCGTCGATGCCAGCATCGAGGCGGTCACCGAGGACAAGGCGGCGACTCCACAGCCCGGCAGCGCCCCGAGCAGCACAAGGGATTCCACGACGTCATGAGGTTCTGGCGCGCTGGCGCACCTGCCCGGATCCTGCTTGTCCTGCTCGCGAGCGCACTGGTGATGATCGTCGCGCCGCCCGTGATCAGCAGCGCGCAGCCAGCGCCCGATCAGGGCCCGGGCATGTCCGGGCCGCTCGCGGTGCGACTGGACTCGATCACCCCATCCGTCGTCACGGGAACTACCGGCCCCGACCTCACGGTGACCGGCACCATCACCAACACCTCGAGCTCGGCGGCAGCTGGGCTCGCCGTACGGCTCCAGCGCGCGGCGCGGGTGTCGACCGAATCGCAACTGCTGTCAACCGCGTTGCTCGCCGAGCCGGACTATCCGATCTTCACGCCGAGCATCCCGGTTGCGGACACGCTCGAGCCGGGGGAGAGCCAGTCATTCACCGCTTCGTTCCCGCTGCTACCCGAGGAGGGCGACTCCCTCTACGTGCGCGAGACTGGAATCTTCCCGATCCTCGTGAATGTCACCGCGCAGCATGAGGGCTTCGGCATCCGGGACCATTCAGCACGATTCCTTCTGCCGGTGCTCGAGCTCCCACCGGGCGAGGCGCCCGACGACGTGCCTGCCCGGAGCGGGGACGACGAGCGCGCGGAGGCCGGCACGGAAGCCCCCGCCCGTGATCCGGTTCCCCTCACCATGCTGTGGCCGCTAGTCGACGAGCCGAGCATCGCGCCCGGCAGCTCCGCGGGGGAGGACGGGCCCACCCTCTCCACCGATGCGCTCGCCGGAGCTCTCGCGCCGGGGGGACGGCTCGATGTCCTGCTAGCCGTGGCGGGGCGCGCGATCGCTCCCACGGCCCCGGGCAGCGCGCTCGTCTCTTCCTCGCTCTGCCTGCTCATCGATCCCGACCTTCTCTCGACGATCAACGCGATGGGATCCGGCTACCAGGTTTCCCTCGCCGGTGGCGGGACCGCGCCCGGGAACGGGGCAGGGATCGCGGGGCGATGGCTCGATCGGCTCCGTGCCCTCGCCCAGGAGGTGTGCATCGTTGCCGCGCCCGCCGCCCAGGCCGACCTCGAGGCCCTGGCCCGGCTGCAGCTCCCCGGCCTGACCGAGCGATCGCTCACCCGTGGCACGGATGTCCTCGCGACCATTCTCGGGGCGCAGCCCGTCCAAGGAGTCACCATTCCCGATGAGGCGGTCATCAGCGCTCAGGCCGCGGACATGCTCGCGGGCACCCCAGCGGACGCCGTGGTGATCAGCGACGATGCCGCGCTGGTCGATGCCCGGCCTCCGCGGGGGGAGCGGTTCGCCGCCCTGTCAACACCGGGAAGCGGCTCCCTGCCCGCGATGCTCCTCGATGGCGGCCAGGCCCAGCTCCTCGCGGCGATGGGGGAGGAGCCTTCGGTCCCGGTGTTCGCCGAGCAAGCGGGAACGGATCCCGCGAGCAAGGATCGGCTCGCCCGCCTCCAGGACACGATCGCAGCGGTCGCCTGGCCCAGCCTCGCCGAACGCGGCGACGGCGCCCCGGCAGCGCCCTCCGCGACCCTGCTGCTCCCGCCGCGCGAATGGACGATCAGTGCCGCGGAGGGCGATGCGCTGATGTCCTCCATAGCTACCTTGATGCTCACCAACAAGGCGAT
Source organism: Lolliginicoccus lacisalsi (assembly GCF_014841105.1). Taxonomy (GTDB): domain Bacteria; phylum Actinomycetota; class Actinomycetes; order Mycobacteriales; family Mycobacteriaceae; genus Lolliginicoccus; species Lolliginicoccus lacisalsi. The sequence continues at coordinate 124,060 of NZ_JACYWE010000006.1, read as the reverse complement.
ACCGGCCCCGTTCGGCGCGATCGCCGATGAGGCTCGCCAGCCCGGGGCGGGCCATCCCCCCGGGACCGTGCAGTACCCGCAGCGCCATGAGGATGTACGGGTACCCGATAGCGTGCTCGAGGACGTGCTGAGCGCCTCGCGCTCGGTAGAGCAGCTCGCCTCCGCGCTCGTGACCGACCCCACTCTTCCGCTGACCCCCGACGCGTTCCTCGCGCCCCTGCGCGACGATCTCGTCCGCGCGCTCACCACCGCCGGCAGGGCCGACCCCGGGACGGCCAGCCGTGCCGCCGCGCGGCGAGCCGAATCCGTCAGCCAGGCCATCGCGCGAATGCACGACCAGATCACGATCCTCAATCCCGGCGGCGTCCAGACCCTTGCCTCCGCTCAGAGCCCGCTGCTGCTCATTGCCCGCAATGACCTGCCGGTGCCCGTTCGCGTGCGCATCGTGGCAACGGCCCCGCCCGGCGTGGCCTTCGAGGAGCTCGGAACCCAGCAGCTGCCGCCGCGCGGGTCGCGGCAACTGTCGATCCCGACGAGGGTGACGAACAATCGCCCGTTCGCCGTGGATCTCCGGCTCAGCACGCCCGATGGCGATCTGCTCGGGGAGTCCATCCGCATTTCAGTCCGTTCGACTGCGTACGGGCGGATAATGACGATCCTCACCGGTACCGCTGGTGCCTTGCTGCTCCTCCTCGCGGGACGCCGGCTCTGGCACCGGTTCCGCGGACAACCCGATCCAGCTGACGAAGGCCACGAGCACACATGACGGATGGCACGCACCCCCCTGACGGATCCAGCCCCGGGCAGGAACGGCCCCGCTCGCCGCGGGCGCCGTGGGAGCGCTTTCCCGAATCGCTGCATCGCTCGCGAAGCACCAGCCCGCGAGGGTCCGCCGGGCGCCCCGCCGCGGCCGGGCGCAGCCTCCCGCCCCTGCCCGTGGACATGACCGGCAAATCCCCGATAGTGTCCGCAGCACCTGACCAAGCCGAATCCACGCAGGACAGCGGCATGTCCGCGAAGGTGACCGGTACCGAAGGCGGGCAGCCGGCCGGGCCCAGCAAGGAACCGTCGCGGCATGATCAGGCCGACACGACCATGATGCGCAATACCGGGTCGATGGCCGTGCCGACGATGATCAGCCGCGCCACCGGGTTCCTGCGCACCGTGCTGATCGCCGCGGTGCTCGGTACTTTTGTTGGTGACGCTTTCACCATCGCCAACGTGTTGCCGAACCTCGTCGAGCAGCTCGTGCTCGGCGCGGTGCTCGCCGCAGTGGTCGTGCCCATGCTCGTCCGGGCGGAGCACGAGGACAGCGATGGGGGAGAGCGGTTCACCCGGCAATTGCTGACCCTCGCTACGACGATCCTGCTCGGGGCAACGGTCGTCGCCATGGCCCCCGCGCCGTTCCTCGTCTCGCTCATGCTCAACCGCGGTGGCTCCGTCGTGGATCGTGGGCTGACCGAGGCGCTCGCGTACCTCTTGCTGCCGCAGATCCTCTTCTACGGCCTCACCGCCGTGTTCGCCGCGATGCTCAATACGCGCGGGGTCTTCGCGCCTGGCGCGTGGGCGCCGGTGGCCAACAACATCATCGCCATTGCGACCCTGGGGGGCTTCTACCTCATCTGGCGGGATCCGACCGATATGTCGACCGCTTCCGTCTTGTTCCTCGGCATTGGCACCACGCTGGGCGTGGTCGCCCAGGCAATGGTCCTCATCCCGAGCATTCGCCGCGCCAAGGTTCCCATCCGCCCGCTCTGGGGGCTGGATCCGCGGTTCAAGAAGTTCGGCAGCATGGCCGCGGCGATCGTCGTGTACGTGGCGATCAGCCAGATCGGCTTCGTGGTCACCTACAACGTGGCCTCCGGGTCGAGCGAGGGTGCCGCGCTGATCTACAACATCGTTTGGCTGCTGCTCCAGGTCCCCTACGGCGTGCTCGGGGTGGCCGTCCTCACGGCGATCATGCCCCGCATGAGCCGCAGCGCAGCCCAGCAGGACCACCAGGCGGTCATCTCCGACCTGACCATGGCCACCCGCATGACCATGGTCGCGATGATCCCGGTGATCGCCGTGATGACGGTGGCGAGCACGCCGATCTCCATCGTCCTGTTCCAGTACGGGAACTTCGGCACCGACGATGCCGCCATGCTGGCCGGCACCTTGTCCCTTGCCGCGTTCTCGCTCGTGCCGTACGCCCTGGTGCTGCTGCACCTGCGCGTCTTCTACGCCAGCAGCGACGGCTGGACGCCCACCTGGATCATCATCGGCATCACCACCGTCAAGGTCGTGCTCTCCCTGCTCGCGCCGCGCTTGGCGAACGATCCCAGCCAGGTCGTGGCATTCCTGCATTTCGCGAACGGGGCTGGATTCGTCGCGGGCGCCGTCGTCGGCGCGGTGCTGCTGCGCCGACGGCTCGGCCCGCTCCGCCTGCGCTACACCTTCAGCTCGATGTTCATGGTGTTCGCGGCATCGGTGGCCGGTGCCGCGGCGTACTTCGGGTACCTGATACTCCGTAGGTTCGTCGTTCCCCTGGAGTTCCTGGGGCGCTTCAACGCCTGGATCGATCTGCTCGCTGCCACCGTGCTGATCCTGGGCGTCTCCTACACGATCCTCTACAAGCTGGGCGTGCCCGAGGTTGCTGTGGTATTCGGCGCGCTCGGCCGGGTCGCGGGCAAGCTACAGCGGGGGAGGGGCACCGCGAAGGCCCTCCGCGGAGGCGCTACCGAGGAAGAATCGCCGGACGCTCCGCAGCAGCACGCCGGGATTGCCGCCAACCTGTCGTACTCTGGCCCTGAGCACTCTGTTTCGCATGGGCACCGCGACGCAACCGGCGACGTGTCACCTGGTGTGACTGAAGGAAAGAGAATGAACGACGCCTCGGAAACCTTGACCGATCCCGGGACCGGCAGTCACGACGATGCAGGATCCGGCCCCTCCCACGGCAGGCGGCCCCGGCTCACGCCCGGCACGATCGTCGCCGGTGGCCGATACCGGCTCATTGAGGAGCATGGCCGCGCGCGCGGCCTCTTCTTCTGGCAGGCGCAGGACCTCAAGCTCGAGCGTGATGTCGCGCTGACCTTTGTGATGGCTCCGTCTGCCGAGGAGGCGGGTGCCGACGAGGCCGAGAGCCATGACGCGCTGCTGGCACGCACGCTGCGCCTCGCGCGCATCGACTCGCCCGGCGTCGCCCGGGTGCTCGATGTGGTCAAGGGCCGGGCGGGTGGCATCGTCATCTCGGAATGGACACTGGGCCAGCCCCTGCGGGAGATCGCGGACAGCAAGCCTGCCGCTGTGGGTGCCGCGCGCGCGGTGCGCGCGCTCGCCTCCGCCGCGGAGGCGGCGCACCGATCAGGCACGGCGCTGTCCATCGATCATCCCGATCGCATCCGCATCAATACGGCGGGCGACGCCGTGCTCGCGTTCCCGGGCACGGCGGCCGATGCTGATCAGACGCGCGATGTCCATGGCCTCGGCGCTGCGCTGTACGCGCTCGTCACGGGGTTCTGGCCGCTCGCCGAGCCCGGCGATGCCCTGGTCGATCGCGGCCGTGCCACAGGGGCAGAATTCGCGCGGCCCGGCACGAGCATCGGCGGTCTCCCGGCGCCGGAGCTTGATAGCGAGGGGAACCCCACGGATCCGCGCAGCATCCGTGCAGGGGTTCCGTACGAGATCTCCGCGGTCGCGCTGCGGGCGCTGCACCCGAGCAGCGGGATCCGCACAGCCGCTACGGTGCACCAGATCCTTGACCAGGCAACCATGGCGGACCAATCCACCGACATGATCCCGGTCATCCGTGCCACGCAGGCCAACGTGCGGCCCCGCTCGGTCCGGATCAAGCCCCAGTCGATCCTGATGACCCCGGAAGAGCGGCGCAAGCGGTCCCGCCGCGTCGTGCTGGTGCTGTCGCTCCTCGCCATCGTGACCGTGGTGATCCTGTCGATCGCCGCGACGCAGCTGACCAAGGCGCTGATGGATGGCACCAACACGCCTGTCCAGCGCCAGCCGCTCGGGTTCACCGCCGAGCCACGCGTTCCCGGGCTGGACCAATCCGGCGGAGGGCGTGCTGTGGATTTCGCCGTCACGCCGAACGAAGCCACGGTGTACTCGCCGCAGCAGCAACCGGACAACCCCGGTACCGCGAGCAACGCCATCGACGGCGACCCGGGTACATCGTGGTCGACGTCCCAGTACTTCCAGCAGTTCCCGGCGTTCAAGAATGGCGTTGGCCTGATCCTGACGTTCAACGACGAGTATGGGTTCTCCGAGGTCGAGATCGAGACGACTCGTCCCGGGTCGCGGATCGAGATCCGGGTCGCGGACGAGCCGGAGCCCGCGCTCGATGACACCGTCGTCGTGGGCACCGCCGAGCTCGGGGATGGTTCGACCACGATCGCGCTCGATCCGGGCGCTCGCGGCCAGTACCTCCTGGTGTGGATCGATCAGCTCAGCGACGCCGAGGGACGTTTGCAAGCCGACATCAGCGAGATCGAAGTGACTGCGCAGCAATAGTTCACGCGAGTACTGCTCGGGCCCTTCCTCCGGGAGGGCCCGAGCGCGTTCCCGGGCCTGCCCTGCTCGACTCGTGCATGGCCCCGCTTCGCGATATCCTGGTGTGGTGCGACACACAAGGGGGGTCGCCACATCCGCGATGTCGGATAGGGAATTGATTGCCGCACACGTGTCGGGGGACACGCAGGCTTTCGCTGAACTTATCCATCGTCATCAGCGGTACTTGTGGCGAGTGGCAAAGAGAACCAGCTATTGCGACGAGGACGCGGCCGACGCGTTGCAGGAGGCCATGCTCTCGGCTTTCCGCATGGCCGAGGGGTACCGCGCCGACGCTGCCGTGCGCAGCTGGCTGCACCGCATCGTGGTCAATTCCTGCCTCGATCGGATGCGTCGGAACCGAGTACGTCCTGCGATCTCGCTGAACGCATCGATCGCGGAGCAGGTGGCATCGCTTGCCTGCCCGGATCCCGGTGATGACATCGCCGACGCGATCGACCGGGCGTTGATGCTGCTTCCGGCGGAGCAGCGCGCGGCGGTGGTCGCCGTGGACGTGGAGGGGTATCCGGTGGCCGAGGCCGCAGAGGTGCTCGGGGTCCCCGTGGGCACGGTGAAGAGCCGCTGCGCCCGTGGGAGGGTGAAGCTTGCGGAAATTCTTGCGGAGTTTCATCCGGGACGGAACCGATCGGCGTTCCCGCGCGTCATTACCTAGTGTGCTGAACAACAACCAGGCATGCCCAGCCTTGCCACCGGAAGGAGCCGCTGTGCCACCCCGGACACAACGGGAGCCAGCTCTTCCCGAGCCGCCCTATGACCGGCAGCTCCTCAGCGAGCTGCACGCGGGCACGTTGCCGGGCGCTACCGCGGCGCACATCCGGGACCGGCTGCACCTCGATTCCGCTGCCGGGGCTTTCCTCGGCGAGCTCGATGAAGTCCAGCGGAGGCTCGCCCGACTCTCGGCGGAGCACCCCGGGAACCAGGGGAGGGGCGACGACCTGCCCGTGCACCTGACCGAGCAGCTCGACGCGATGCTGGCCGGAGCAGCACGGGAGCGCGCTGAGGCAGCCTGGGATACCCGGCGCGCACGTCGCCGTGGTTCCCACCGCTATGTGGTCGCTGCGGTTGCTTGTGCCGCTGCGCTCGCGGGGCTGCTCGTTCTCTCGCCCCGGCTCGTGGATCTTGTTGGCGCTTCCAGCGACGCCTCGCTGCCGCCAGGCAGCGCCACGCAGCCCTGGGGGTTCGAGGCGGGACGGTCCGACGAGGGAGCCGGACCACTCGATCCGCAACGCCTGCAGGAGTGCCTGGATGCGGCGGGCATGCCCGGCGGGACCGAGATCATTGGTGTCGAGCCAATGCGCACCGAGGACCTGCCACGTGCCCGGTTCCGGGTGATCGTGGCCGCCCCCTCGGGCCCGGGCATGCTCGTCCTGACCATTGGCAATGGTTGCGGCCCCGGCGAGGCGGGCATCCTCGATAGGCGGGCGATCGGAGCACCAGGGGAGTAGCCGCGGGAAGCGGGACGCGAAATGTCCCCCGAACTGGGGGCACGCCTTCGGAACTTTCGGACTTGTCCGGTACTTTGTGAGGTGTGGCACAACACGCCGAGGAAAACGTTGGTCCAGTCCCGACGGAGCCGACCGCCGGTGGTCGCCGCCGGCGCGGACGCCCCGCAATGGTGACCAGCGAGCAGATCACCGCCGCCGCGCTGGAGCTAGGCGTTGCCACGATCACCATGACCTCCGTCGCCCAGCGCCTCGGTGTCAATCACGCCACCCTCTACCGATACGTCACCGGTCGCGACGATCTCGTCCGCAACGCCATCGACCGCGCCGTGATCCTGACAGAGTTCCCGCAGCCCAGAGATGACTGGCAATCCTTCCTCCGTGACACCGCGAATGCCTTGTTCGACATGTGCGACACCTACCCGGGCGTTGCCACCGAGCTCGCGGGCGGCACGTACTCGCCCATGATCCTGCAGCGCGGGGCCACCCTCATGGCCTGCCTCGCGAGGATGGACTTCGGCCCGACCGATGCCGTGCTCGCCCTCGATCTCGTGACAGGGCTGGTCATCGACCACTGCCGCCGCGCGGAGCAGATGGACGGCCGGGTGCCCTCGACCTCGATGCCGTCACGATCGGAGCTTGCGAGTTCCTGGCCGCGAGGGGAGCCGGAGAATACTGATTCCATGCAGGAAACGCTCGAGGCGGGGCAGCAGGCCATCGCGCAGGGTCCCCGCGACTGGTTCGATCGCAAGCTCAGGATCGCCCTCGCTGGCATTGCCGCCGAGCTAGCGCCCCATTGAAACGGCCAATGCTGCAGGTTGATGCCCTCATCCGGGAACAACCCCGATCAACCTTGTGTTGTCACACAGCAGAAGGGGTTCATCGTGGGCACGCCACGATGGACGCGATCAGGGAAGGCCCGAATGACTACAGCCGAAGCCAGCGCACAGACTACTGACAGCGACGTGCGGGACGTGATCATCGTCGGATCCGGACCAGCCGGATACACCGCTGCCGTCTACACCGCCCGGGCCCAGCTCGCGCCCCTGCAGTTCGAGGGCACCCAGTTCGGTGGCGCCCTGATGACCACCACCGAGGTCGAGAACTTCCCTGGGTTCCGCGACGGGATCATGGGACCCAGCCTGATGGACGAGATGCGTGAGCAGGCCAAGCGCTTTGGCACCGATATCCGCAGCGAGGACGTCTCGGAGATCGATCTCGACGGCGAGATCAAGACCGTCACCGCTGGGGGAGTGGAGTACAAGGCCCGCTCGATCATCCTCGCCATGGGGGCTGCTGCCCGCTATCTCGGCGTGCCCGGCGAGGAGCGGCTGCTCGGCCGAGGCGGCAGCTCCTGCGCGACATGCGACGGCTTCTTCTTCCGCGACCAGGACATCGCTGTCATCGGCGGAGGGGATTCCGCGATGGAGGAGGCCACCTTCCTCACGCGCTTCGCGCGGAGCGTGACCGTGGTGCACCGGCGCGAGGAATTCCGTGCCTCCCGGATCATGCTCGAGCGTGCCCGGGACAACGACAAGATCACCTTCGTCACCAATGCCCGCGTCGACGAGATGCTCGGGGACAAGAGCGTGAGCGGGCTGCGCCTGACGGATACCGTGACGGGCGAGCAGCGTGACCTGCCGGTCACCGGTGTCTTCGTCGCGATCGGGCATGATCCGCGCAGCGAGCTCGTGCGTGGGCAGGTCGCGCTCGACGACGCTGGCTATGTCTCCGTCTCGTACCCATCCACCGCGACCTCGGTCCCGGGCGTCTTCGCCGCCGGAGACCTCGTCGACCACACCTATCGGCAAGCGATCACCGCTGCGGGCACCGGATGCGCCGCTGCGATCGACGCCGAGCGCTGGCTTGCCGAGCATGCCCCATCCACCACTGCCTCCGCTGTCGCCGCCACGTAGGAACAGGAAAGGTCTTCCATGTCCACTATCACCGTCACTGACTCATCGTTCGCCGATGACGTCCTCAACAGCGACAAGCCTGTGCTCGTCGACTTCTGGGCAACCTGGTGCGGGCCCTGCCGAATGGTCGCGCCGGTCCTCGAAGAGATCTCCCGCGAGAAGGACGAGCAGCTCACGATCGCCAAGGTCGATATCGATGCGAACCAGGCCGTGGCACGCGACTTCCAGATCCTGTCGATTCCCACGATGATCCTGTTCAAGGATGGCAAGCCCGTCTCCACGATCGTGGGCGCGAAGTCAAAGGCCGCCCTGCTCAAGGAGATCGAAAACCACCTGTAGTTTCTCTGCCGGGAGCATTGACCAAGTAGGATGATTCGTGGGGGCGCTGCTGTGCCCCCACGAATCGCTGCTGACCGTGTGCTGGGTTGCCGCCGCGAGGACTCCCGTGCAATAGCCACTGGCCGTGGTGCCGGGCTTCGCGTCGCCGCCTAGCGCGCTCCCGAGAAAGAGGCCCGCGGTATGCACAATCTTCGGCTTGGAGATTCAGGTCCAGCTGTGGCCGAGGCTCGTTTGCGCCTGGTGAGCCTGGGCTTCCTGCACGATGATGGTGATCTGGAAGAGGCACGGTCGGTCTTCGATTCCGTACTCGATACCGCGGTCCGTGCGTTCCAGCAGCAACGCGGACTGCTTGTGGATGGGATCGTCGGCAAGGCGACCTCGCGAGCTCTCCAGGAGGCTGGCTACCGGCTCGGTGCGCGGATCCTCGCCTACCACGTCTCCGCTCCCCAGTTCGGCGATGACGTTGCCGCGCTTCAGACGCGCCTGCAGGATCTCGGCTTCTACACCGACATGATCGACGGCTACTTCGGACCAGGGACGCACAGCGCCCTGAGCTCCTACCAGCGGGAGTTCGGACTCGTTGTCGATGGCATCTGCGGGCCCGAGACGCTGCGCTCCCTCGAGATGCTCGGTGCTCGGGTTACGGGCGGCTCGCCGCACGCGATCCTCGCCGAGGAGGTCGTGCGGCAGTCGGGCCCGAAGCTGCGCAACAAGCGCATCATCATCGATCCAGGCCTCGGCGGCGAAACGACGGGCATCACAGTCGAGGGGCCCCGTGGCTCGCTGACGGAGGCGGAGATCCTCTGGGATCTCGCCAACCGGATCGAGGGCCGCATGGGCGCGACCGGCATGGAGACCTTCCTCAGCAGGCCGCGCGGCAAATGCCCGTCGGTGATGGACCGGGCGGAGATGGCGAACAGCTTGAACGCTGATCTGATCATCTCGCTGCAATGCGCCCACAGTGACTCCTCCACCGCAAAGGGCGTTGCCACGTTCCACTACGGGGTTCCCAATGGCTCGGAGTCAACGATCGGTGCGGTCCTGGCGGGCTTCCTGCAGCGCGAGATCGTGGCACGGACGGGGATGCTGGATTGCCGCTCGCACGGGCGGAGCTGGGACATCCTTCGCTTGACCCGCATGCCGGCCGTGCAGATCGATGTTGGCTATGTCACGAGCCCCGAGGATGTCGCGATGCTGGCCGATCCCCGGATGCGCGACGTCATCGCCGAGGCGGTGGTGGTCGCGGTCAAGCGGCTGTACCTGCTGGGCAAGGATGACCAACCGACAGGCACGTTTACTTTCGCCGAGCTTCTCGCGCACGAGCTCGCGGTGGAGGGCCGCAGCGAGTAGTCGTGGGCGGCTCCCGCTATGAATCGGGCGGGCTACTCCTGTTGCAGGGAGTAGCCCGCCCGATTCGTTCTCGGGCCCATCGGTCTAGGCGACGGGCGCAGGGGACGGAAACGTGATCGTCGAGGTCTCGATGAGCCGCATGAGGGCTGCCTCGACATCGGCCTTCCACCCCAGATCGCTGTCGAGCTCGTAGCGGAACCTGGGGTACTCCGGATGCGGAGCAACCTCGATGAAGCGTGACTCGCGCAGCAGCGAGGCAGGGATCATGCAGGTCGCGGGCAAGCAATCACCGGGCCGCTTGTGCACCTTGTGCTGCTCCTGCCAACTGATCGTTGCGGCGTGCTCGTGGCCGAATGCTTCGATGGCGCGCACGCCGCGGCGAACGAGCTCGCTGATCACCGCTTGCACCAGGGTCTCCTGATGGCCCTCGGTGAGCGCGAGCTCGCTGACATACAGCGTGGTGAGAAGCACTGCATCGGCGCTGACCGGCGATGTGGGGAACGAGGAGGCCCGTGGCACGCTGCTCGGGGGCGCGTAGAGCGCGCATCCCGCCACGTGCTCCTCCGATGAGCCGCCCGGGGCGGAGTAGAGCAGGAGTCCGCAGGAGCCCCAGCTCAGCGTGACGGAGGAGATCCATGCTTCCTTCTCGAACTCAGGATCACATTGGGCGTGCGCCGTCGTGGTTTCGCCTGGCTCCATCTCCCAGAACAAGCATCGGCGGGCATGATCGGGAAGATCAGCCAGGGATCCCAGGGTGAGGGGCTGGACCCGTGTCGTCACGTTGCTGGCCGTCCTCCGTGCCGGGACTTGCGCTGGATCGCAAGCGGTGATTGGGGAGTGCTTCCTCGTTCGTCTCGACCAGGATACCGGCTGGCCGCCTGCTCAGGATGGTGCCTGCATCAACCCGACGATGCGCTCGAGGTCCTCGACCGATCCGAACTCGACGACGAGCTTTCCTTTCCTCTTGCCGAGGCTGACCGTGACCTTGGTGTCGAAGTCATCGGAAAGCTTGTTGGCGAGGTCGGTGATCTGCGGTGGCGGGGGAGGGGTGGCGCGGCGGGCCTTGTTCTCCTGCGCGGCGGGCCCGGCCTGGTTGAGCATCGTCACGGCTTCCTCGGTTGCCCGCACCGACAGTCCTTCGGCCACGATGCGCGCCGCCAGTTGCTCCTGCGCTCCCGCGCCCACCGTCAGGGCGAGCAGTGCTCGTGCGTGCCCCGCGGAAAGCACGCCGGCTGCGACGCGCCGCTGGACGGCGATCGGAAGCTTGAGCAACCTGATCATGTTGGTCACCATCGGCCGCGATCGACCGATCCGTGCCGCTAGCTCGTCGTGGGTCACGCCGAACTCCTCGAGGAGCTGCTGGTATGCCGCCGCCTCCTCGAGCGGGTTGAGCTGCACGCGGTGGATGTTCTCGAGCAGCGCGTCGCGCAGCATCGCTTCATCAGCAGTCTGTCGCACGATCGCTGGGATGGCCTTCATGCCCAGGCCGAGCGCGGCACGCCACCGGCGCTCGCCCATGACGAGCTGGTACCGATCGTCGATCTCGCGCACGACGATCGGCTGCATCATGCCGAACTCTCGGATCGAGTGAACGAGCTCGTCCAGGGATTCATCATCGAATACCTGGCGTGGCTGCCGGGGATTCGCATCGATCGAGCTGGGATCGATCTCGCGGTACACCGCAGCGGCGTCATCCGTGGCCTGCCGTCGTGCAGCCTGCTCGACCGTCTCAGCCGCAGCCGGTGGCATGGTCCGTGTCGGCTCGTGCTCGACCGATGGATCGCGTCCGATCACGACGTCCGCAGCAGCCGATCCAAGCTGCGGAGCATTGGTCGGCCCGGTAGGAATGAGCGCCGCGAGCCCTCGCCCTAGTCCACCGCGCTTGTTCTGGTTCACCTGCGTTGCCCTATCCACGCGAACTCCTCACCGTATCCCGTACTCGGTTCGCGATCTCTCGCCCAGCATCAAGGTAGCTCATGGCACCGCGGGATCCAGCATCGTACTCAATGACACTCATTCCATAGCCGGGCGCCTCGGAGACCTTCACGCTACGCGGGATGACCGTTCGAAGAACTACCTCGCCGAAGTGCCCGCGAACCTCGTTGGCCACCTGCTCCGCGAGCTTGGTGCGTGCGTCGTACATCGTGAGCAGGATCGTGGAGATGCTCAGCCGCGGATTCAGGTGTGCTCGAACGAGCTCGATGTTGTTGAGCAGCTGGCCGACGCCTTCAAGCGCGTAGTACTCGCACTGGATGGGGATCAGCACCTCTGTCGCCGCCACCATAGCGTTGAGCGTAAGGAGTCCGAGCGACGGTGGGCAGTCGATGAAGATGTAGTCGAAGCCTCGCCGCTGGATCTGCGGAGAGGAGAGCACTTGCTTGAGCTTGTGCTCACGACCTTCGAGCATGACCAGCTCGATCTCGGCGCCCGCGAGGTCGATCGTCGCGGGAACGACATGCAGGTTCTCGCTCGCTGTTGCCCGCTGGATCGCCTCCGCCGGCTCGATGTCGCCGAGGATCAGTTCATAGCTCGAAGGGGTGCCCGATCCGTGTTCGGCGCCGAGGGCGGTGCTGGCGTTGCCCTGGGGGTCAAGGTCGATGACGAGCACATTCAAGCCATGGACCGCGAGGGCTACGGCGAGATTCACGGTCGTGGTCGTCTTGCCGACACCGCCCTTCTGGTTCGCGACGGTGAACACGCGGGGCTGAGGGGGTCGGGGGAGGGGATCGCCTGTGCGGTGATGAAAGCTCGTCGCGCGCTGAGCGGCGGCCGCGATGGGGGAGTCGGCGAGAATGCCCTCGATGAGTCCGTCCATCTCCGCGTCGGCAACTGACTTTGGCGTTGTCTCGCGTGAAGTTTCACGTGAAACACTGGTTCTCAGGTCGTCCGACATGATCAGTTCCTGTTCTGCTCGGTTCGACGCCGTTGTCGATTGGCCTTGCGGATGCGCACTACTGTCGTCGGAGTTTCCAGGATGTCGGAGCCGCACTGCTGGACCTCGCCATCGACGACTCCGAGCTTTTTGAATCCCTTTGCATCCCTTGCGATCTCATCATGGACACTAGCGCCCTTGATGGCAATGACCTCGCCGCCCGGGCGGACCAGCGGCAGGGACCATCGCAGTAGTTTCAGCAGGGGAGCCACCGCGCGCGAGGTAGCGACATCCGCCCCTCCGGCCTGCTTGAGCACGTTCGCGTCCTCCGCGCGGCCTCGCACGATCCGGATCGCGAGTCCTGATTCTTGCTGGCACTCCTCCATGAACTCGGTTCGTCTCAGCATCGGCTCGACAAGGGTGACCGACAGATCGGGGCGAGCGATCGCTAGCGGGATGCCCGGTAGTCCACCGCCACTGCCCACATCGACTACCGTCATGGAGTCATCGATCACGGATTCGATGGCCGCGCTATTGAGGATGTGTCGCTCCCAGAGCCGATCGACCTCGCGTGGTCCGACCACTCCACGCTCGACCCCGGCGGTCGCGAGGAAATCATGATACTGCTGAGCCAGGGGTTCCCTGACCGCAAATAGTGATTGAACAGCGTCGCGGAACTCATCCGGGACTTGTTTCACGTGAAACATCCACTTCTTCAGGGAGCTCGAACACAAGGCACCCAACGGCACTCGCACGGTGCGCTAGGACGCTCACTAGTATGACAAAAACGATCGCATGCCGGCCGACGACACCGCGAGGACCGACGCAACCGACCCAAAGTTCCGGGCCGAGGCCGGCAAGACGATGCACTAAACCCCGGTCGCTGTAACGTCATGTGACGAAATAGCGGCCGGGGTGTTCGTTCCACGCTCTCGCCGCAGCAGGAGCTCAACAGGGTCGGTTGCCAGGCAATGCCTCAGTCCGGGAGCACAACCACGTGACGGTCGGCGTCCTGGCCTTCGCTCTCGCTATGGACGCCCTCGATCGTAGCGACCGCATCATGCACGATCTTTCGCTCGAACGGGGTCATCGGCCTCAGCGACTCCGGCACGCCTGTGTTCTTGACGCGTTGCCCCACCTTGCTGCCAAGCGCCGAGAGCTCGCTGCGCCGTCCCGCGCGCCAGCCAGCGATATCCAGCATGAGCCGACTACGCGCTCCAGTGGACTGCTGGACCGCGAGCCGGGTGAGCTCCTGCAGCGCGTCCAGGACTTCACCATGCTTGCCCACGAGCTTGTTGAGGTCGTCGCCACCGTCAATGGCGACGATGGCACGATCGCCCTCTACATCGAGATCGATATCCCCGTCGTAGTCAAGGATGTCGAGCAACTGCTCCAGGTAGTCGCCAGCATGCTCGCCTTCTTCGACAAGGCGTTCTTCGAGATCGTCGGTCGACTGGTTTCCAGCCGGGTTTGCCACGGTCACGTCAATACTCTCCTAGCAATTGGACAGCGAGAAAGTCATCGGGGGAGCGGTCAGCGTCGCCGCTGCTTTCGCTTCTTCGCCTTGGAGTTGCGCGGACGGGCTGATCGCGCTGGTCGGGCTCCCGGCTGGGGCGAGGCAGGACGCGGGGGAGTGGGGGCGCCGCCAGCTTCCTCGCCGCTCTCTGGCTGCTCCGGATTTGCTCCGGAGCGCTTGTCCACAGCGGGCCGGGCACCCGGGCGCGGGGCGTAGCTGTCACGGCGCTCGATAGCCTCCAGCCGCTTCGCCTCTTCCTCCTTGTCGATCTGCGTGTAGACGAGCTTCTGCTGGAAGAGGGTCCAAGCGTTGTTGCTCACCCAGTACAGCAGCACCGCGACCGGGAGGAACGGACCACCAACCAGCACACCAAAGGGGAAGATGTAGAGGGCTAGGCGGTTCATCACCGCTGTCTGCGGCTGGTCCGCGATCTCCGCGGTCTGGCGCGAGATCGAATGACGCGCGTTCAGGTGGGTCGCGATCGAGGCGATGATCATCAGCGGAACCGAGATCAACGCGACAGCAGTCCGGCTAGGAATGCCGTTCTGGAGCTCAGGCACGTCGAAGGCGAGATACAGCTCCTCGGCGTGCGCGATCGCTGCGGAGAGAGGGGCACCAAAGAGCCGGGCGTCGAGGAAGGACTGGACGTCCTGGACGCTGAACACGTAGTTCGGCTCGTTGACGTTCTCCTCGGGAGTCATGCTGAGGCGTCCCGGGCCAATGCCACCGGTCCTGTTGAAGGACATCAGAACGTGGTAGAGACCAATGAACACGGGAACCTGCGCGAAGATCGGAAGGCATCCGAGCAAGGGGTTGAACCCGTGCTCGCGCTGCAGCTTCTGCATCTCGAGCGCCATGCGCTGCCGGTCCTTGGAGTACTTCTTGCGCAGCGCCTTGATCTGCGGCTGCAGCTCTTGCATCTTGCGCGTCGTGCGGACCTGCTTGACGAATGGCTTGTAGAGCAGCGCGCGAATGGTGAAGACGAGGAAGACCACTGACAGTGCCCAGGTCACGCCGTGATCTGGCCCGAGGAACGGCAGCAGCCCGAAGACCTTGTGCCAGAACCACAAGATTCCAGAGACCGGGTAGTAGATGAAGTTGAGCACAGCTCTAGGAACTCCTGTTCACATTGTCACTCGCCGTCGAGGCATTCTCGCACGCTTCGTCATGCCGATGCCGACGTTCCGGTACCGGATCCCAGCCCCCGGGGTGCCATGGCCCGCACTTGGCCAGCCTGATCAAGGCGAGAGCCACGCCCTTGGCCGCTCCGTGCTCCTGAACGGCCTCGGTCGCGTACTCGCTGCACGTGGGCATGAACCGGCAGGTCGGCAGCCGATAGGGCGAGATCCACGTGCGATAGAAGCGGACCAGCCCCAGCACCACCCGAGCCGGCATGGATCTGAGTGTTGCGACTGGTCCGCTGGTCATCGCAGGCTGCCTCGGTGGCTCACGATCGCGATCCCCCTGCGAATCTGCTCGGCTAGAGCGGCCGTGGTGGCTGAGCCCGCGCTGGGCAGAGCCCGGATAACGACGTCGGCATCAAGGTCAAGATTCGTGGTGTCAAAGAGAAAAGCGTGCCGCAACATGCGCGACACGCGATGCCTGCCCACAGCATTGCCCACGGACTTGCTAACGATCAAACCCACCCGAGGACCGTGGATCATGGTCGTCTCGCTGTCGCGGGGATGAGCGTAGAGAACGAGGTCACGCTGCTTGGTCTTGGTGCCGCGACGCACCACAACCGAGAAATCGTGGGAACTGCGAAGGCGATACCGCTGGGGCAGCACTCTTGATCAATCCGCCCGGCGCGTAGTTGCTAGGCGGAGAGCTCGCTGCGGCCCTTGCTACGGCGAGCGGAGATGATGCTCCGTCCGGCGCGGGTGCGCATACGGAGCCGGAAGCCGTGAACCCGCGCCCGGCGGCGATTGTTAGGCTGGAAAGTCCGCTTGCCCTTCGCCACGGTCAACACTCCTCAGATAATCGACGCACCCCTGCGTGGATGCGAATGCCGTGCATTCATTGGTGACTGCACGAGACTACTCAGGTTCGCGAGCGTGGTCAAACCAGGGCCCAGCCGCCAGTGATTGGCTCGCTCGCTGCGGCCCTCGACCGCGGCGGAGGGGGTGACTCAGGTCACTTGAGCTGGGACCTTTCCCAAAACGTTGCACGCCGCGCTGCTGGCTTGCTAGCGTCACTCAGCGCTTCTTCCGCGCCCACAAGTTGATCATGAGGCTCTGCTGCTGCTCGACAGCCAAGCTTGGCCGGCGAAACCTCCCCGACGGTGTACCGTCGTGGCTTCCACGCAGTTCTCCACACCTGTGGATAATTGTGTGGATAATTTGGTATCGCGTGCCAGCACCACTCTGATCAGCTATAACCCACGCTCCGATCATTCAACGTGCTCCGCGGTACCACAGGTCTGCATGCCCCATGCGCATCACCTGAGGACCATCGTGCAGGACGAGCAGCGGAAGGACTTGAGCGTGGTGGATGATCCACGAAACCTCACCGAGATCTGGATGAGCGTGGTCGAGGAACTCATCGAGGGCAGTGGCCCCGGATCGCGGCACATGATGCTCGGCCGAAAGGATCGCGCGCTGCTTCCCCTGGTGAAGCCGCTGGACATCTCCAATGGTTTCGCGCTGCTCGCCGCGCCGACCGCGTTCGCCAAGAAGGCGATCGAGAGCAACCTGCGGCACATCATCACCGAGACCCTGAGCCGGCATCTCGGGGGGCCCATAGAGCTCGCCGTCCGCATCGATGCGACCAGCGTCGACCCGGCGGCGATGCCCGAGCCAATCGACGAGGGCGGTGGCGACGAGGAGCCCGCGGCCCCGCCAGCACCGGACTCGGAGTACGCGCTCGGGGATATCGACGACGAGCCCCCGATGTCCGGGGAGACCTTCTTGCAGAGGGAGGACACCTCGCTGCGCGAGGAGCCGGGTGGATTCAGCAACGGGTCCGGGGAGTGGCCTGCCTCCTACGCGACCGGTGGCCCGAAACCACCCCGCCCCGTTTCGCCACGCTCGAGCCTGAACCCGAAATACACGTTCGATACCTTTGTCATCGGCGCATCGAACCGGTTCGCGCACGCCGCGGCCGTCGCGATCGCCGAGGCACCGGCACGCGCCTACAACCCCTTGTTCGTCTGGGGGGAGTCCGGCCTCGGCAAGACCCACCTGCTGCACGCGACCGGGCACTACGCGCAGAAGCTGTTCCCGGGCATGCGCGTCAAGTACGTATCCACGGAAGAGTTCACCAACGATTTCATCAATAGCTTGAGAGATGATCGCCGGGTGGCGTTCAAGCGGCGCTACCGGGATGTGGATCTGCTCCTCATCGATGACATCCAGTTCATCGAGAACAAGGAGGGAATCCAGGAGGAGTTCTTCCATACGTTCAATACGCTGCACAACGCGAACAAACAGATCCTCATCTCCTCCGATCGTCCGCCCAAGCAGCTGGCGACGCTTGAGGAGCGGCTCCGGACACGATTCGAATGGGGCCTGATCACCGACGTTCAGCCGCCCGAGCTCGAG
Source organism: Lolliginicoccus lacisalsi (assembly GCF_014841105.1). GTDB lineage: Bacteria > Actinomycetota > Actinomycetes > Mycobacteriales > Mycobacteriaceae > Lolliginicoccus > Lolliginicoccus lacisalsi. The sequence continues at coordinate 106,523 of NZ_JACYWE010000006.1, read as the reverse complement.
ACCCGTATCGCCATTCTCAGCAAGAAGGCGCAGATGGACCGCCTGCGGGTCCCGGACGATGTGCTCGCGTTCATCGCTAGCCGCGTCGAGCGCAACATCCGCGAGCTCGAGGGCGCCCTGATCCGGGTCACTGCCTATGCCTCGCTCAACCAGCAATTGATCGACCTGCGCCTCGCCGAGATCGTCCTGCGCGACCTCGCGCCGGATTCCCGCAGCCTGGAGATCACCGCGGCCACGATCATGACCACGGTCGCGGAGTACTTCGGCATCACGATGGACGAGCTGTGTGGCCCTGGACGCACACGGGCGGTCGCGCAGGCCCGCCAGATCGCGATGTACTTGTGCCGGGAGATGACGGACCTCTCGCTGCCCAAGATCGGCCAGGCGTTCGGCCGCGACCATACGACGGTGATGCACGCGGACAGGAAGGTCCGCTCGGGCATGAACAGCAACCGCAGCGTCTACGAGCAGGTGCAGGAGCTCACGGCTCGGATCCGGCAGCGCTCGAAGATCTAGGGACGGGGGCCTCGTGCCCGGCAGTCTGGTTCCGGGGTTGTGCACAGGGAACCGAAACCTGGGGATAACCTGTGGACTACACCGCCTCAGCCTTGTGCACAACTTGGGGATAAGCTGTGGACAACCTGTGTACAACTGGGCTGGTTACCCACAAGCCACCAAGTTGTACACATCTGTCCACACCAGCACCCCCGTCTATTAACACCCTTGTCCCCATCCCGAAACGAACGCTGACCAGGGCAGCCGGCACCTTATCCACACAATCCACAGGACCTATTACTACTACTAGTTCTTTACTAGAAGAAAAAGATAAAAGTAGGTGCTGTGCAAAACCCCGGCGCCCGAGGTGCTCGAGAGGCTCGTGGCACGCCCCCGACCACGGTGCCGCGGCGCGCGCAGCCACTCCGTCACGCACCGTCGTCGCGATGGACTAGTGTGGTGGAGCACAGCCGAGACCACCCCCACACCCGAGCACCAGCCGGGGCGTCGAGAGGACACGTCCGCACCATGGAACCTGGCAACCTCACCTTCCGCGTCCTGCGCGACGATTTCGCCGATGGGGTCACCTGGGTAGCACGCAACCTGCCTGGTCGTCCCGCGGTTCCTGTCCTGGGTGGAGTTCTTCTCGAGGCTTCCGAGACAGGGCTCGTGATCTCTGGCTTCGACTACGAGACGTCCGCCCAGATCACGATCTCCGCGGAAGTCGGAAATCCAGGTCGTGTGCTTGTATCCGGACGACTCCTCGCGGATATCACCAAAGCGCTCCCAGCGCGCCCCGTCGACGTCGCAGTGGATGGCACCAAGATGCGCATCGTCTGTGGCAACGCCCGGTTTAGCCTCCCCACTATGCCGGTCGAGGATTACCCGCAGTTGCCGGCAATTCCCGAGATCACGGGTTCCGTTGGTGGCGATGTATTCACCGAGGCCATTTCCCAGGTCGCCGTCGCTGCCGGCAAAGACGACACTCTGCCCATGCTGACCGGAATTCGCATGGAGATCGACGAGCAAGTTGTCGTTCTCGCGGCAACCGATCGTTTTCGTCTCGCGGTCCGGAGAATCGACTGGTCCCCCGAAGCCCCGGAGCCCCATGCGGCAGTTCTTGTGCCGGCCAAGACATTGTCCGAGGCCGGCAAGACAATTGGCGGGGCCCACAATTCCGTAGTCAAGATTGCGCTAGGAGCCGGCACCTCCCTGGGCAACGAAGGAATTCTCGGCGTCACCAGCTCGAGCCGGCGCACGACTTCTCGCCTTCTCGACGCCGAGTTCCCCAAGTTCCGCCAGCTGCTGCCCAAGAGTCACACCGCGGTAGCCGCTCTCGAGGTCGCTCCGCTGATCGAGGCCATCAAGCGCGTCGCTCTCCTCGCGGAGCGGGGTGCTCAGGTGCGAATGGAATTCTCCGAGGATGGCCTCCAGATCTCAGCCGGCGGGGATGATGCCGGCCAGGCCGACGAATCCTTGTCCGCGGATTTCAGCGGGGAACCACTAGTTATTGCGTTCAATCCCGGATACCTGATCGACGGCCTGAACGCTCTTCACACCGACAAGGTCATATTCGGCTTCACCCTGCCGAGCCGGCCGGCGGTTCTGCAACCCGCGCCGGCTGATGTTGTTCTTCCGGAACCAGATGGCAGCGCTTTTCCTGCCATTGATAGCGAATATACCTATCTGCTGATGCCCGTCCGGCTGCCTGGCTAGATATCGTGTTCCTGCGTCGGCTCGCCCTGCGGGACTTCAGGTCCTGGCGAGAGCTTGATATCGCTCTCGAGCCAGGATGCACGGTTTTTGTAGGACGGAATGGGCAAGGCAAGACCAACATCCTGGAAGCGGTGCGTTACCTGTCAATTCTGGGATCGCATCGTGCACCGACCGACCAAGCGCTGATCCGGCAAGGCACTAGCGAGGCGCACATATCCGGGATCGCAGTGAATGTCGGCCGGGAACTGGCGATCGATCTGGGATTGCGGCCAGGAAAGACAAACAAGGCCTGGATCAACCGTTCGCCGGCGCGCCGGCCCGCGGAAACACTGGGAATTGTGCACACCGTGATGTTCGCGCCCGAGGATTTATCGATCGTCAAGGGTGATCCCGCGGAGCGCCGGCGCTACATCGATGAACTCATGGTGTCCTTGCGCCCGAGATACGCGGCAGTGCGGTCGGAATACGAGAAGATCGTTCGGCAACGTTCAGCGCTTCTGAAGTCAATCAGCCATGGTGCGCGCTCGCGCAGGATTGATGAGAATGCCGCATTGACATTGGAGACCTGGGACAAGCATCTTGCTCGGGCCGGCGCGGAGTATCTCCAGGAGCGTTTTAGCATGGCCCGGCGGCTCGATCCCTTGTTCATGCGCGCCTATGCCGGCCTCGCGCCGGAATCCAGGCCGGCGCGAATGCGCTACCGTTGTTCGCTCACTGATATGCCCGAGGATGCTTGCTCGCTTTCCGCGGAGTCGATCGAGAATCTGTTCCTTGCGCAATTGCCGGCCATGCGTGACAAAGAGATCGAGCGGGGGGTCTGTCTTGTCGGCCCGCACCGCGACGATCTCGAACTGATGCTGGGCGATCAACCCGTGAAGGGATACGCGAGCCATGGCGAGAGCTGGTCCACAGCGCTCGCCCTGCGACTGGCCTCCCTCGCGATGCTGCGTGACGAGGGGTCGGAGCCGATCCTCTTGCTTGATGACGTGTTCGCCGAGCTCGACCGGAGGCGTCGCGAAGCGCTCGTGGCGATCGCGCTCGAGAGCGAGCAGGTGCTCGTCACCGCTGCGGTGCGCGAGGACGTCCCAGACTCCCTCAGGGGGCGGATGGTCGGCGTGCGGGCGATCCTGTCGGACCAGCCCGATAGCCTGGGCCAGCGAGTATCCGAGATCCAGCGATCACCGGTACTGGAGGATCAGGGCCATGAAGAAGCGATCGGCGAGCAACAGGGCGAAGGGGCAAGGGATGGCATCGGATAGCACCGGTAGCGATCACGAGGGCCCGTCGCGGGGCATGGACATGGTGGGCAAGGCGCTGGCCCGGGTCCGCGCGCGCTCCGCCCAGGGCGGGGGAGCGCCTGTTCCGGTGCGGTCGACGCGGTCCCGGTCCGCGCGGCCGATGAGAAGGGGCGGGTGGTCCTCGCCGCGGCCCGACTCCCGGGATCCCCAGGCGCTCGGCTCCCTGGCCAACCAGATCGCGAAGCAGCGTGGATGGTCGGGACCGATCTCCGGTGGTTCGGTGATCGGCCACTGGGCGCGAATCGTCGGCCCCGATATCGCCGAGCATGCGACTCCCGTGCGGCTCGAGAACGGTGTGCTCAGCATCGAGGCTGTATCGACCGCCTGGGCAACGCAATTGCGATACATGCAGTCGCAGGTGCTGGCCCGGATCGCGGCGTCCGTGGGGCATGGTGTGGTAACGACCTTGCGGATCCATGGGCCTGCGGTCGCGGACTGGCGCAAGGGCAAGCGGCATGTCCAGGGCCGTGGCCCACGGGACACGTTTGGCTAGACAACTTTGCAGGTCGCGCACCGCGCCGAGCCACGATGCAGCGGCAACGTGCTGGCGACGACTAAGATGAAGGACTGATCACCCGCTATTCCCGACCGGCCCGCTCGCGGGACGGTGCTGACTCTGTAGAAGGAGAGCTACCTGACCGTGGCTGCTCAAAAATCAGGAAAGACACGCGGCACAGAGGGAAACTACGACGCTTCCTCGATCACGGTGCTCGAGGGCCTCGAGGCCGTTCGAAAGCGCCCAGGCATGTACATCGGCTCGACCGGTGAGCGCGGCCTGCACCATTTGATCTGGGAGGTGGTGGATAACTCCGTCGATGAAGCGATGGCAGGCTACGCCAGCGAGGTGAGCGTGCGCCTGCTCGCGGACGGTGGCGTCGAGGTTCGCGACGATGGCCGCGGCATTCCTGTGCAGATGCATGCGATGGGGCGCCCCACCGTCGAGGTCGTCATGACGCAGCTCCACGCCGGTGGCAAGTTCGATTCCGATTCCTACGCGGTCTCCAGTGGACTCCACGGCGTGGGCATCTCCGTGGTCAACGCTCTCTCGACGCGGGTCGAGGTCGAGATCGACCGGGACGGGCACCATTGGACGCAGCAGTACAACTATTCAGTGCCCGGCGAGCTGGTGAAGGGGGAGCCTCCCGATCGCCGGGGCACCGTCGTGACCTTCTGGGCCGATCCGGGGATCTTCGAGACCACCGAGTACAACTTCGAGACGGTCTCCCGCCGGCTGCAGGAGATGGCCTTCCTCAACAAGGGCCTGACTATCAGCCTGGCTGACGAGCGGGTCTCCGATGCCGAGGTAGTCGACGAGGTCGTTAGCGATACCGCCGAGCCGGTCCGCCACCACGAGGACGAGGCTGGCAAGCCCGCCGTCGAGCACAAGGTCAAGAAGCGTGTCTACCACTATCCCGGTGGCCTCGAGGACTTCGTCAAGCACCTCAACCGCACGAAGCAGCCGATCCACAGCAGCGTTGTCGGATTCAGCGCGCAGGGCTCGGGCCATGAGCTCGAGATCGCGATGCAATGGAACAACGGGTACTCCGAATACGTCCATACCTTCGCCAACACGATCAACACCCACGAGGGCGGCACGCACGAGGAAGGCTTCCGCGCGGCGCTGACCGGCGTTGTCAACAAGTACGCGCGCGACAAGAAGCTCCTCAAGGAGAAGGAAGGCAACCTCACCGGCGACGACATCCGCGAGGGCCTGGCCGCCATCGTCAGCGTCAAGGTGGGGGAGCCACAGTTCGAGGGCCAGACCAAGACGAAGCTGGGCAATACCGAGGTCCGGTCGTTCGTCCAGAAGACCTGCAACGAGCACCTGGCGCACTGGTTCGAGTCGAACCCCGCGGAATCCAAGATCATTGTCACCAAGGCGGTTTCCTCCGCCCAAGCGCGCATGGCTGCGCGCAAGGCGCGCGAGCTCGTCCGGCGCAAGAGCGCCACCGATCTTGGTGGATTGCCGGGCAAGCTCGCCGACTGCCGGTCCAAGGAACCCGCGAAGTCCGAGATCTACATCGTGGAGGGCGACTCGGCCGGCGGCTCGGCGAAGTCCGGCCGCGATTCCATGTACCAGGCGATCCTGCCTATCCGCGGCAAGATCATCAATGTCGAGAAAGCCCGCATCGACAAGGTCCTCAAGAACAACGAGGTCCAGTCGATCATCACGGCGTTCGGTACCGGCATCCACGATGAGTTCGACCTGGCCAAGCTGCGCTACCACAAGATCGTCCTGATGGCCGATGCCGATGTGGATGGCCAGCACATCGCCACGTTGCTGCTCACGTTGCTCTTCCGCTTCATGCGGCCACTCGTCGAGCACGGTCACGTGTATCTCGCGCAGCCACCGCTGTACAAGCTGAAGTGGCAGCGCGCTGAGCCTGATTTCGCGTACTCCGACCGGGAGCGCGACGGCCTGCTCGAGGCCGGGCTCGCGTCCGGCAAGAAGATCAACAAGGATGACGGCATCCAGCGCTACAAGGGCCTCGGCGAGATGAACCCGAAGGAGCTCTGGGAAACCACGATGGATCCGTCCGTCCGGGTCCTGCGCCAGGTCACCCTCGACGACGCGGCGGCCGCGGACGAGCTGTTCTCGATCCTCATGGGCGAGGATGTCGCGGCCCGGCGCAGCTTCATCACCCGCAACGCAAAGGATGTCCGGTTCCTCGACGTATAGCGCGATGAGGCCGCAGCGCCTCCCGTCCGCGCGCGGAACGCATCGATAGGGTAGACACCATAGGCCGGGTGCCAGGCTGAACGCAGGCTGCCACCTTGTGCACGGAGACAAAGAAGGATCTGATGACGGACACCACGTTGCCGCCCGAGGGCGGCGCCGGCGATCGCATCGAGCCTGTTGATATTCAGCAGGAAATGCAGCGCAGCTACATCGACTACGCGATGAGCGTGATCGTGGGGCGCGCGCTACCCGAGGTCCGGGACGGGCTCAAGCCCGTGCATCGCCGCATCCTGTACGCCATGCACGACAACGGGTATCGCCCCGAGCGAAGCTACGTCAAGTCCGCCCGGCCGGTGTCGGACACGATGGGCAACTTCCACCCCCACGGCGACTCGGCGATCTACGACACGCTGGTGCGCATGGCGCAGCCCTGGTCGATGCGCTACCCCCTCGTCGACGGACAGGGCAACTTCGGCAGCCGCGGCAACGATGGCGCCGCCGCGATGCGCTACACCGAGTGCAAGCTCACGCCGCTCGCGATGGAGATGCTCCGGGACATCGAGAAGAACACCGTCGATTTCATCCCGAACTATGACGGCAAGTCGCAGGAGCCCGTAGTCCTGCCCGCCCGGGTGCCCAACCTGCTGATGAACGGCTCGGGCGGCATCGCGGTCGGCATGGCCACCAACATCCCGCCGCATAACCTCCGCGAGGTCGCGGAAGCCATCGTCTGGTGCCTCGACAACCACGAGGCCGACGAGGAAGCCACCCTCGAAGCGGTCATGGAACGCATCAAGGGCCCGGATTTCCCCACGTCGGGCTTGATCGTTGGCACCCAGGGAATCCAGGATGCCTACACCACCGGCCGTGGCTCGATCAAGATGCGTGGCGTTACCGAGATCGAGGAGGACAGCCGCGGCCGCACCACCATCGTCATCACCGAGCTGCCCTACCAGGTCAATACGGATAACTTCATCAACGGGATCGCCGACCAGGTCAAGGACGGCAGGATCGGTGGAGTAGCGGACATCCACGATGAATCGTCCGACCGTGTCGGGCTGCGCATCGTTGTCACCGTCAAGCGCGACGCGGTGGCCAAGGTAGTCCTGAACAACCTCTACAAGCACACGCAGCTGCAGACGAGCTTCGGCGCGAACATGCTCTCCATCGTTGATGGCGTGCCCCGCACCCTCCGCCTCGACCAGATGGTGCGCTTCTACGTCGATCACCAGATCATCGTCATCCGGCGCAGGACCGAGTACCTGCTCAAGAAGGCCGAGGAGCGCGCGCACATCCTGCGCGGACTGGTCAAGGCTCTTGATGCGCTCGATGAGGTGATCGCGCTCATCCGTCGCTCACCGACGGTGGATATCGCTCGCGAGGGGCTCATGGACCTCCTCGACGTCGACGAGATCCAGGCCGATGCGATCCTCGCGATGCAGCTCCGGCGGCTCGCGGCGCTCGAGCGCCAGAAGATCGTCGATGAGCTCGCCGAGATCGAGATCGAGATCGCGGACCTCAAGGACATCCTCGCGCGGCCCGAGCGGCAGAGGCAGATCGTCAAGGATGAGCTCGCTGAGGTCGTGGAGAAGTTCGGCGACGAGCGACGCACCAAGATCATCGCGGGTAGCGGCGAGGTGTCCGACGAGGACCTGATCGCTCGCGAGTTCGTGGTGGTCACCATCACCGAGACCGGCTACGCCAAGCGCACCAAGACCGATCTCTACCGGAGCCAGCGGCGTGGTGGCAAGGGCGTCAAGGGCGCGGACCTGAAGCAGGACGACATGGTCCGCCACTTCTTCGTCACCTCCACCCATGACTGGATCCTGTTCTTCACCAACCTTGGACGCGTGTACCGGGTCAAGGCCTACGAGCTTCCCGAGATGAGCAGGACCGCCCGGGGGCAGCACGTCGCCAACCTCCTCGCGTTCCAGCCGGGCGAGAAGATCGCCCAGGTCATCGCGATCAAGAGCTACCAGGATGCTCCGTACCTCGTGCTCGCCACGAAGAACGGCCTGGTCAAGAAGTCCCGCCTCGAGGATTTTGACTCCAACCGCAGTGGCGGCATCGTCGCGGTCAACCTCCGCGAGAGCGACGAGCTCGTCGGAGCGGTGCTGTGCTCCGCCGAAGAAGACCTCATCCTCGTGTCCAAGCTCGGCCAGGCGATCAGGTTCTCCGCCACCAATGACGCCTTGCGTCCCATGGGCCGGGCCACCTCGGGCGTGCAAGGCATGCGGTTCAATGCCGAGGATGAGCTGCTTTCGCTCAATGTCGTGCAGGACAACATGTTCCTGCTCGTGGGAACTTCCGGTGGATACGCGAAGCGGACCCCGCTCGACGAGTACCCCGTGCAGAACCGTGGCGGCAAGGGCGTGCTGACCCTTATGTACGATCCGCGCCGCGGCAATCTGGTCGGCGCGGAGATCGTGGACATGAAGGACGAGCTGTATGCGATAACCTCCGGGGGAGGAGTGATTCGTACCGCAGCGAGCCAGGTGCGCAAGGCAGGTCGCCAGACCAAGGGCGTGCGCCTGATGAACCTCGGGGAAGGCGACAGCCTCCTCGCCATCGCCCGGTACGCGGACGAGCCAGAAGAGATCGAGACCAAGACAGAGGAGTCCTAGGTGGCAGCCTCCAGCAAGAGCCCTGAAACCGGCAGCGCCGGGACGGGGCAATCAACGGCGAGCCCCGAGCCGGCCAAGAAGGCGGGGCCTGCCCCAGCACCCCCGACGCGCCGGTCGCCGGTCACGATGACGGCGAAGCAGGCGCAAGCGGGACTGCGGGCCAGCGTGCAGATCCGCGAGATCGACCCATGGTCCACCCTGAAGCTCTCGTCGATCATCTCGCTCGTGCTATTCCTCGTCTGGATGATCGCGGTGGGGATGCTCTACCTCGTCCTGGACTTCATGAATGTGTGGGAACGGCTGAACAGCGCGTTCACCGACATGCTGAACGAGGGCGCGACCGGGGAGATCATCAGCGCGAGCCAGATCTTTGGCTGGGCCGCAGCGATCGGGTTCATCAATATGATCTTGCTCACCGCATTGCTCACGCTGGCGTCGTTCATCTACAACCTCACCGCGGACCTCGTGGGCGGAGTGGAAGTGACGCTGGCTGATCGCGACTAGTAGACAACCGAGAACGCCACTACCTGCTGTTTTGCATCATCTCTCCTCGGTAGGGTAATGTCGCTTCTCGGTTCACGGGCCTATAGCTCAGGCGGTTAGAGCGCTTCCCTGATAAGGAAGAGGTCGGAGGTTCAAGTCCTCCTAGGCCCACTCCGGTAAGGTCATGCAGCATGAAGTTGCTCAGGATCCTTGCCACAGCCGGATTGGGAATCGCTCTTGGCGTTGCAGCCATGCGATACCTCGAGTCCCGTGACGCCGGCTATCCAGCCGAGGTGTGGCACAATCTGAAGTAGTGCCACCCAGAGGCATGATCTCCGGGGCCATAGCTCAATTGGTAGAGCACCGCCTTTGCAAGGCGGGGGTTAGGGGTTCGATTCCCCTTGGCTCCACCCACAGAACAAGGCTCGAACCTTTCGCCAAAGGTTCGAGCCTTGTTCTGTTGCTTACGCACCGATCAGTAGATCGATCGACCCGGGGCGCATGCCTGGTGGCTTCTCACTGACCATGCGCGACATTGCGCCGACTGGCTTGCTGCGCGGCGGCGGCCGCGAGCCCTATTCCGAGGACTGCCGCGAGCGACACCGACGCCACCGCGACGAGGGTGGGCCCGCTCTCGAAGCCATGCAGCAGCGGATTCGACCATTCGAACACATACGACGGTGGCCACCAGGTGTTGAGCGCGCGGGCGAGCGGCGGCAGGGCCGATACCGAGATGAATCCACCACTGGCGAAGTAGCTGCCGAGCGCCAGCAGGATCAGCACCGGCTGGATGACGCGGTGGGTTCGCAGGCGCACCGCGATCAGCACGCCCACCCCGGCCGCTGCTGCGATGGCAGGCAGGACGATGACGGCGGTCTGCACTATTTCCCCAGGTCCTGCTCGTGTCCCGAAGGCCAGCGCCACGAGCACGGTGGGGACCGCAGCCACGAAGGCCAGGATCCACCCCGCTGCTGCCGCGCCCAGTCCCGCGATGTAGCTCCCCAGGGGAGTGAGGGCGATCTCCTTCTCCGTGCGATGCTCGCTGTCGATGGCGTAGAGGTTCGCCGAGATCAACGCGGCGCCCAGGAGCAGGGCGAGGATGATCGCTGATCCACCCATGAACGCCGTGCGTGGCACGTCCTCCGCTCTCTCCTTGTCGATGAGCGCCACGATCTGGTCCGCGCTGGTGGCGCTGTCGTACAGGTTCGCGGCCGTGGTCACGCGCAGCCGGACGTTCTTCATGGCGTCGGTGTTGATGTTGTAGGTCGCTATCTCGACGATCCCGGTGTCCTCGAACCCGGGTGGGATCGTGATCACCAGGTGCAGCCTGCCGTCCTCGAGCAGTTCGGCCGCGTCGGTCCCATCGGTCTCGATGATGTCGAAGTAGGGGCCGGTCGGGCCCTGGGTAGCGTTGATGGCCTGGGCGAACTGGCGTGACTCGGTGCTGCTGGCCTGATCGACGACAGCGATCGGCCAGGCGTTGCTCGCCCCGAAGATAACCGAGGCCAGGGCGACGACAACGACAGGAACGGCCATCGTCTGCACGAGCAGCTCGGGGCGGCGCAGGGCGATGCGCAGGTTGCGGGTGATCATGGCGGCGAGCGCGCGTAGGGCAGTCATCATCATTGTCCTTGGGTGAAGCGGAGTGCACGGGTGAGCCGCCAGGCGGCGAGGGCGACAAGCGCGGCAGCGAGGAGAAGGCTTCCGAACACGCCCGCCGCGGCATTGCCGGGCTGCGGGAGCGAAGCGACCTCGAAGCGCAGGATGTCGAACAATGGCGCGAGCGGGATCCAGTGGGTCGCGGCCCAGAGCGGCTCGATGACGCCGCCGTGCGCGAATCCCCGGATGTAGGATTCGTATCCGCTGACCAGGAAGTGCGTGACAGCGATAATGACGGCGATCGGGACCAGCGGCAGCGATCTGCGCAGCGCGACCCCGAGGAGGGTGCCCAGGGCGGCTCCGTATATCCAGATGATCGCGAGCACGCCCGCGGATCTCCAGCCGAGCTGTGCCAACGGGTAGTCCAGCACCCAGCTGATTCCGGCCAGCGTTGCCGCGATCGTGATGAGGGAGGTCACCGCGCCGGCCGCCCATTTGCCCGCGATGAGCGACAGTCGGCCGCTCGGCGAGAGCACCAGACCCTTAGCTGTGCGTTCTTCCCACTCCCGGGCGATGCCGACGCCGATATTGACGATGCCGGCATACAGCACCGCGAAGATGATCAGGGCCGAGCCGAGGTACAGCGTGACCGGGATGTCGTGATCGAGGATCGTTGTCTCGGTGATGCTCAACTGGCTGGGCGGCGCGCCGGGCTGTTCCTGCTGGAACTGCCGGAGAGCTTCCTCGATGCGCAGGTGCTGGTTCTTCGTGCCGTCGGCGTCGATGTTGATCAGCGATAGCGTTACAGCCGGGCTGTCGCCGGTATCCACTGCTTGCGCGAATCCCGCGGGAATCGTCAGCATCGCGCCCACGTCCCTGGCCTCGTACATCTCGACGGCCCGGCCTGGGTCGGTGGTGAGGATCTCGTAGTAGTTGCCGTCGCTGTTGCGCATCTCCTCCATCACCTCGATGAATTCCGCCGAGCGCGGCGTGCCGTCCTCATCGGCGATAGCGATAGTGGCGGTCGTCGAGACGTGGATGACGATCGCGTAGAGGAAGGTGAACGCGACCGGCACGAGGATGCTGATCAGCGCGAGGAGCGGCGCGCGGCGCGTGATGAGCAGGTCTTTTCTGGCAAGAGCGATTGCCGCATTCATGATGGGCGCCTCAGTTCCGTAGTCCGCTACCGGTGAAGTGCAGGAAGACGTCTTGCAGGCTGACCGGTGGCACCTCGGCCCGCTTGGTCTCCGGGAGCTGCGAGGTGAGCTCGGTGAGGCTGCCGCGAACGACGTTCGCGCCCCGGTCGATGATGGTGATGTGATCACCGAGCCGCTGCGCCTCCTCCATGTAGTTCGTGGTCAGCAGGACCGCGCGTCCTTCCTCGGCCACCTCCTCGATGCGTTGCCAGATGGCCTCGCGGGATTGCACGTCCACGCCGAGCGTCGGCTCGTCGAGCAGGAGGAGATCGGGCTTCATCATCAGTGCCTTGCCGAGCGCGAGCCTGCGCTGCATGCCGCCGGAGAAGGTTCCGGCCCGATCGCTGGCGCGGCTGCCGAGCTGCACCAGATCAAGCGTCTCCTCGATGCGCGCGCGCTGGTCGCGAACGGGCATCCCGTAGTAGCGAGCATGGAACACGAGGTTCTCGCGCGCGGTCAGCTCCGGGTAGAGCGAGGTCTCCTGGGGCACGAGCGCGATCCGGCGCAGGAGCTCGCGGCGCTGCGTGGCCGGGTCGAGGCCGAGCACCCGCAGGTGCCCCGAGCTCGGTGCGAGCAGTCCGGTCAGGACGTTCATCAGCGTGGTCTTGCCGGATCCGTTGGGCCCGAGCAGGCACGTCACCTCGCCGGGGCGCGCTTCAAGATCAACGTTGTCGAGGGCCCGGAACGGGGCCTGCTTGCTGCGTCCACGGGCGAACTCCACCGTGACGCCTGTCGCTTCTACCGTCGCCTGCGAATGCCTCACAGTGCCTCCTCTGGTCCGTGCTGGTCACCATGAGCGTGGGGGAGGACCACTGCTAGGCTCAACAGTGATGAATAAAGGGCGAGGCCGTCCCCGCACGGGTGATGATGACGGCCGGGACCGCCTCCTGGCGGCGGCGCGCGATCTGTTCGCGGCCCGCGGCTACAACGGAGCGACGCTGCGCATGATCGCCGGGCAGGCTGGTTGTGATCCTGCCCTGATCGCGTACCACTTCGGGTCGAAGAAGGAACTGTTCGCTCGCGCGATGGCGCTCTCCCTGGGGCCTTCGATGGTGCTGGAGAAGGCGCTCGCTGGTGACCCCGCGACCGCGCCCGAGCGGCTCGCTGCGCTGGTCGTCCGCGCCTGGGAGGCCCCCGATGTTCAACGCTCGCTCATGCAGCTCGTGGCGACGGGGATGCGGCATCCCGAAGTGCTGCAGGCGTTCCGGGAATACATCGAGCGCGAGATCGTCAGTCAGCTCGTTGAATATTTTGGAGGCACGGCGGCGACCGAGCGCGCCGGTGCCACCCTCACGATCATCATCGGCATCATCTTCGGCCGCTACGTGATCGGGGTGGAGCCGTTGCGGTCGGCATCCCCCGACCGGCTCGTTGGCCTCTTGACGCCGAGCCTCCGCGCGATCTCAGCGCCCCTCCCGCGCGGGAGGCGAGCCTCCTGAGATCGGCCGCGCTGTTTCACGTGGAACCATGCCCTGCCATGCTGGAGGAATGGAAACCACCCGGCAATGGTCCGTCTCCAGATCCACGACCGTCCAGGCTCCGCCCGAACTGGCATACTCGCTGATCAGTGACCCCACGCGGACAGGGGAATGGAGCCCGGAGAACACCGGCGCGAGCCTGCGAGCGCGCGGCTCGGGACCGCTGCGCGAGGGCGACGAGTTCGATGGCACGAACAAGCGCGGGCCATTCCGGTGGATAACCCGGTGCACGGTGACGCATGCTGTTGCCGGGCAACGCTTCCGGTTCAAGGTCCGCCGCTGGGGAGTGGGGCTGCCGTTGCTCAGGGTCCCGGTTGCGACCTGGGACTTCGAGCTCGAGGCCACTGACGGCGGCACGCGGATCACTGAGACCTGGACGGATGATCGCCGAGCGTGGCCCGATTCGCTATGCCGCATCGTTGATCCCATGCTCACGGGGAAGGACTCGTTCGCCGAGTTCAACGCCCGAAATATCGAGATCTCGCTCGCGCGCATGAAGAAGCGGCTCGAGGATGGGGGCCGCGATCGCTAGCCGTTCATCCTCGAGCCGCTGGGTTCTTGAGCCCTAGCTAGCGGCTATCGCGGCGCGGTGCGGCGCCGACGGGGCTCCTGTGGCCTGTCCGGGCCGGCCCGCCACGACGCGGGCTCGCGCCATTGTTGTGCGCGGGGTTGGCGGACCTTCCCCGTCCTGCTCCGCCACGGCTCGCGCCACCGCGGCCGGACCCGCCCTGTCGCGACGGGCCATGGCTCGGTCGGCCGTGGGCCTGGCGCGGGGCGCGCTCCGGCTCGGTGCGGATCACCATCGGCACGATGGCGGCCTTGTCGCCGACGAGCGCGTTGACCGACGCGTCACCGGGGGTGACACGGATCGGCTTGGCCGCGATCTCCGCCTTGCGGAGCAGCTTGCGCAGATCCGAGCGCTGCTCGGGCAGCACGATTGTCACGACGTCGCCCTGCTTGCCGGCGCGAGCGGTACGGCCCGAGCGGTGCAGGTAGGCCTTGTGCTCGACGGGCGGATCGACATGGACGACAAGCTCGACATCGTCGACGTGCACGCCGCGCGCCGCGACATCCGTGGCCACGAGGACCCGAACGTTGCCCTTGCCGAACGCAGCGAGGTTCCGGTCGCGCTGGGCCTGGGAGAGGTTGCCGTGGAGATCGACCGCGGGGATGCCGTTCTCGCTCAGCTGGCGCGCCAGTCGCTTCGCGTGATGCTTGGTACGCATGAACAGGATTCGCCGGCCCGTGCCACTGGCGAGCTCGGAGATGAGGTCGCGCTTGGAGCTCGCGTTATCAACCTCGAAGATGTGGTGCGTCATCGCGGCTACGGGGGAGTGCTCCTCGTCGACGGAGTGCATCATGGGGCTGTTCAGGAACTGCTTGGCGAGGCTGTCGATGCCATTGTCGAGAGTGGCCGAGAAGAACAACCGCTGCCCGTTGCGGGGGGTAGCGGAGAGGATCCGGCGCACGCCGGGCAGGAACCCGAGGTCAGCCATGTGATCAGCCTCGTCGAGGACGGTGACCTTGACCTCGTCGAGCGAGATGAGGCGTTGCTTCATGAGGTCCTCGAGCCGGCCCGGGCATGCGACGACGATGTGCGCGCCGCGCTTCAGTGCGTTGACCTGCTTGGACTGTGGAACGCCGCCGAAGACGGTGGTGACCCGCATGCCGCTAGAGGCGGCGAGCGGAGTGATGACGGCGGCGATCTGCGTAGCGAGCTCGCGGGTGGGGGCGAGGACCAGGCCGCGCGGCATGGAGGGGCGGATCTGAGGCGCATCGGCGATCCGTGCGACCAGGGGGATGGCAAACGCGAGGGTCTTGCCGGATCCCGTGCGTCCGCGCCCGAGGATGTCGCGACCGCCCAGCGAATCGGCGAGCGTATCGATCTGGATCGGGAACGCGGAGGTCTTGCCGTCATTGGCCAGTGCCTTGCAAATGTTCGCGGGCACGCCAAGATCGGTGAATGTAGTGGTGCTCATGGTGCCTTTCCGGCATCGGGCCCCGGCCTCGCTCCAAGCCGCGTCAGCCATCGTCTCGATGCTGTGGCGCGGGGGCGGGCAGGGTGCTGTGGGCGAACACGCCACTGAGCGCATCCGTTCGCCGTATGAAGAATCGTCGACCCGCTGGGATTCCGCGTGCTCGCGGGGCAGGGGGGAGAGAGGAAGCCGTCTACGACGCGAGCCGGGCGGACTGCCAGTCCGTTCCCAGCTTCTGAAACCGAGTGTAGCCGGCTCGCGCGGCAATCGCGCATGCCCGGGTCGGCTCATTGAGTGCCGTGGCTCACTCCGCGCGCCGACCGAGCGCGTGGTGCCAGAAGGTTCAGGCTTGGTCCTCGACCACGATCCGGGACGTCGCGGCGCCGTTCCCGGCAGGGGGCTCGTGTCGCCGGTCGTCCCACCATTCCCGGAGCGTGCGGCGCCGCGGCGGGCGGCTGCGCTGCTGCGTGCCCGCGGCCGGAGAGGCGGCTGGGGCGGCTGCATCGCTGGTGCCGACGGGCTTGGCCGCCTCGAGCATGCGCAGCGCGGTGCGCAGGTCAGAGACTCGGTCGAGGCGCTCCTGGGCAAGGATCTCCGCCGCCGCGCGCAGAGCCGCCTCGCTCTCGGCCCGGGACTTGATCGAGAGGAGCTCGGTCTCGAGCTCCTTGACCCGGCCCTCGAGCTTCGCGAGCTCGGGGACCTCGGGCTTGTCGGAGCCGCGGGCTGCCTCGGCCTTGGCTGGCGCGTCCTCGGGGGGAGCCGGACGGTCCGGCTTGAACCCGGCGGCGAGCAGGTCCTCGAGGGGGATCTGCCAGCCGTCCTCGGTCTTGACCGCTCCGGGCAGCTTGCCGCCATCGAGAGCACGCTGGATCGTGGCGCGCCCCACGTTGCAGCGTCGCGCCGCCTCGGCTGCCGACCACCGTGGCCGAGTGGACGTCATTGCTTGATCGGTCATGCCCGCAATACTGCCCGGTTGCCTGCCCGCGTGGTAACCGGACACGCCCGGCGGAACGGAATTTCACGCAGATGTCACGGGATCGTCCCTGCAAGAGGCTGTTTCGCCGGGGTGGTCACCGGTGGTGACCGCTTGCCTGCCCGCAGCTGTATGCTGCATTCTGGCAGGCTCGATCAGCCCGTGCGGTAATGTGATGTGGATCACGGAAGTGCTGGACCTCGTGAACAGATCGCGCCCGCGAGGATCGAGCCGAGCAGCTATAGCGTGGTCGTGAGCCGTGTGATCATCGTGCGTGCCACGTCCGTCCTAGCGAGGGGGTGAGGTCCGGTTAGCGCGGAACGAATGCCTCAGTTGGAAAGCCCTGTGCAGCGCAGTCACGCACGCCGGCGCGAGGGCTACGTCGTCATCGACGGCAAGCGCGTAGGCATTACCGAGTTCGGGGCGGGGGGCCGGCTGGTCATCCTCGCGCCGTCATTGATGCTCTCCCGTCGCATGCACGAGCCCTTGGCGCAGGAGCTCGCGCGCCGCGGCTTCCACGTCGTATGCGTCAACAACGTGCTGGCCGCGAAGCACGAGCCGGGCGATCCGGACGACTACAGCGCCGAGGCGCTCGGACGCCGGATGGTCGGCCTGCTCGATGCGCTAGGCGGCGAGGTCGCCGTCTTCGGCGGAACCTCCATCGGCGCGAGCGCGGCGCTCGAGGCTGCTGTCCTCGAGCCGAACCGCACTGTCGGGATCATCGTGGAAGCCCCCTTGCTCGACCGTGGCGCGCTTCGCCTCGCACCGATCCTGACCATCGCCCACGAGGTCCTCTCGCGTGGCCACGTGTTGTTCTGGCTGGCGCGGCGCTTCGCTGGAGTCCTCCCTGCCGAGTCGCTGGCCACCCGGTTGTGGTGGGATTTCCTGTCCGCCTCCCGGACCGAGCAGGCAGCCATGATGCAGGGCCTCATGCTGGGCCGCATCGCTCCGCCCCGGCGCGAGCGGCGCCGCATCTCGGTGCCCGTCCTTGTCTTGAGATCACGCCGGGATCCGTTGCATGCCGCGGCGGACTCGGATCGTCTCGCCGGGGACATCCCGGACACCCAGCTCCACGACATCGAGTCGCCCACCACGTTGCGCGGCAATGTCCGCATGGTCTCGCCGGCCATCGTGAGCTACCTCAGCGAGGCCTTCGCCGCGCCGTGGGTGATCGCGCGCACGATCTATACGCCCAATATCGGGGACTCGTATTTGAACTAGCCGCAGGGCGCGCAGCGAATCCGCGGCAGCCACGGCGCGGCGCGGTAGCGTGTTGTCCGTGTTGTCGAGCAGAACAGGCGAGGAACTCACCGTCCACGGGCATGCCGATGAGCGGTTCGCGCCCGTCGTTGAGGCATTCACGCGCAACTTCACCCACCATCACGAGATCGGTGCGGCGCTGGCCATCTACGAGCATGGCAAGCCTGTCGTCGACGTGTGGGCGGGCTACCGGGACCTCGGCCGCGGGCTGCCCTGGCAGCGGGACACCCGTGCCCCGGTGTTCTCGACCACCAAGGGCATCACCGCTCTCGTCATCGCTAGCGCGGTGAGCCGCGGCGTCCTCGACTACGACACCGCGGTGACGGAGTGGTGGCCCGAGTTCGGGCAGCACGGCAAGCGATCCGTGACGCTGCGGCAGCTCCTCGACCACCAGGCGGGGCTCCCGGTGATCAGCGCGCCCCTGCGCACCGCCGACCTGCATGATCTCGATGCCCTCGCTGGGATCCTCGCCGCGGAGCAGCCACGGTGGGAGCCCGGCACGCGGCATGGCTATCATCCGACCTCGCTTGGCTTCTACCTCAACGAGCTATTCCGCCGGGCCGATCCGGGGCACCGCACGATCGGGCAGTACCTCGCCGAGGAGATCGCGGGACCGCGGGGCCTGCTCGTGAGCATCGGCACAGCGGTCGGCAGCGCAGCGGTCGGCAGCGCAGCGGTCGGCAGCACAGGCAGCGATGGTGCAGGAACCCCCGGCCAGCGCTCTATCGGAACGGAGGAGCTCGCCGTGCTGCGCGGCACCACTCGCGGAGTCCTCGTGGACAACGCGCGCGACATCCCGTGGCGCATGGTGCTCGATATCGCCCGGCACGCGGCGCTCAAGCAGCCGCGCATCGCGGCCGAGGCATTGGCCAACCCGCGGGTCGGCCTGCCGCAGCACGCGAGCCGCGCGAGCTTCCTGGCCCCGGAGATGCCGTCCTCGAACGCGGTGGCGACAGCGCGCGCGATCGCGGCGCTATATTCCGATGCGGCCACGCCGGGCGCGAGCGAGATGATCTCGGACGAACTGCGCGCGGAGCTCGCCGCGCCGTCGGTCCCGGGCGCGATTCCGGATCATGACATGGTGCTGAACGTCCCCAGCCGGTACCACCTGGGCTTCCGCAAGCCGCACCCGACCTTCCCCTTCGGCCGTCCCCCCGGTCCGACGGAGGGCGACGGCCGCGCGTTCGGCACAACAGGCATCGGTGGCTCGTTCGGCTACGCCGATCCCACGGCCGGCATCGGCTTCGGCTATGTCATGAACCAGCTCGGCGTCGCCATGCTCGATGATCCACGGCCCCGTCGGATCCGTGCGGCGCTCGACGAGGTCCTCGCGAAGGACTAGCGGCGGAAATACTTCTCCGTGTCCTTGACGAGCGAGCCGAACGCGGCCTTGAGCGCGGGCCCGGCCAGCTTGAGCCCTGGCGCGAGGAGTAGCTGGCCCTCGATGGCGAAGCGCCAGGTGAAGCGCGTGCCCGACGGGATGGCCTCGAGCCGGGTGTACTCGCCGAACCGGCGCAGCCCCGGGGCGGTGGAGGACACCACGGAGAAAGCGTTCTCGTAGCGCTTGCCGGGTTCCTCCTCCCAATGGAAGTAGCGTTCCTCAACGGTGACCAGGCCCGGCATGAGTGTGATGCGGCGGCGCGTGCCCAGGCCGAACGGCCGCTCGGTGAGGTAGGCGCCATCCTTGACGAGCGTGCACCAGGACAACGGCGAATCACCATTGAGGGCCGCCCACATCTCGTCGATATCGACGGGGATGTCGGAGGTGAACGACGCGCGCGTGGGCGCGGTGTCGAAGAACCCGCGATCGAACTCCTCGAGCGGGAATCGCGGCAGGAGCTGCGTCATCTCAGGACACCGCCCCGGGGAACGGCTCGTCGTCGTAGTCGGCGATCCGCGGGGGACGGGGAGCGGGCTCGTCGACGATCTCGCCTCGCGCCATGAACATCCGTACACCGCTGACAACGCCAGCGAGGATGGCCGTACCGGCGATGGCCTGGAACAACACCCGGTTGCGCGACTTCTTGGCGGCAGCCATGGACCCTCCTTGGGATCGAGGACAGTGTTCGCGGAGCCCTACCGGGGTCCGTTGCCCCAACCCTAGTGCGCGGGCAGGGTTCGTGGGTACCTCACGGGTCCATCGCCCGGAGCGGCTCCAGGGATGGCACCATGGGAGCGTGAACTCACCCCAGCAGACCGCCGTTGCCACGCTCCATACCAACCACGGCGATATCAAGATCTCCCTCTTTGGAAACCACGCCCCTAAGACGGTCGCGAACTTCGTCGGCCTGGCGACCGGGTCCGCGGACTACTCCCGCGCGAACGCGTCCGGGGGCTCCGACGGCCCGTTCTACGACGGCTCGATCTTCCACCGCATCATCGATGGCTTCATGATCCAGGGCGGCGACCCCACCGGCACGGGCCGCGGCGGGCCCGGCTACCAGTTCGGCGACGAGTTCCACCCCGAGCTCAGCTTCGATCGCCCCTACCTGCTTGCCATGGCCAATGCCGGGCCCGGCACGAACGGCTCGC
Organism: Lolliginicoccus lacisalsi; assembly: GCF_014841105.1. GTDB lineage: Bacteria > Actinomycetota > Actinomycetes > Mycobacteriales > Mycobacteriaceae > Lolliginicoccus > Lolliginicoccus lacisalsi. The sequence goes on along the minus strand of NZ_JACYWE010000006.1, from coordinate 86,213 downwards.
AGTTCTTCATCACGGTGACCCGCACGCCGCATCTCAACATGCGCCACACCATCTTCGGAGAGGTCGTGGACGCCGATAGCCGCGCGGTCGTCGATTCCATCGCCAACACGCGCACCGATCGCTCCGACCGTCCTGTCGACGATGTGGTGATCTCCAGCGTCACCATCGACGAGCAGTAGGCCGCGCCCGCATGTCCCATCCTGGCGGGGTGCCCCCCGAGCAGCCCTCGTTGCCGGGGTGCACCCGCCACCCGGACCGGCCGACGGGCTTGCGCTGCAACCGGTGCGGGCGGCCTTACTGCCCCGCGTGCCTTCGCGAGGCGGCAGTGGGCTACCAGTGCGCCTCCTGCGTATCGGACGGCGCGCGCACCATCCGGCAGGCCCGCAATGTCGCCGGGGCGCCGCTCGACTCGACAGGTGGCCGGCCGGTGGCCACGCTGTCGCTGATCGCGCTCAACACGCTGCTGTACCTGCTCACCGCGGCGCAGTCGGCGAGCTTGGTCTCGAACTTTCGCGACTCGGCCCTGTTCGAGTCGTGGGCCCTGGTCCCGCTCTACGTCGCGGCCGGGGAGTACGAGCGCCTGATCGGATCGGGCTTCCTGCACTACGGTCCGCTGCACCTGCTGGTGAACATGTTCGTCCTCTACATCGTGGGCCGCGAGGTGGAGGCCGTGCTCGGTCGGGGCCGGTACCTCGCTGTGTACGCGGTGTCCCTGCTCGGTGGCTCCGTGGCGGCGATGTGGTTCGAGAACGCGCTGGCCGCCACGGTTGGCGCCTCGGGTGCCGTCTATGGCTTGTTCGGCGCGATCGCGGTGATCCTGGTGCGGCTGCGCCAGAACGCGACGGGCATATTCGTGATCATCGGCATCAATGTGGTCATCAGCGTCACCATCCCGGGGATCTCGCTGTGGGGCCATCTCGGCGGGCTCGTCGCTGGCGCGGCAGCAGCGGCCATGCTGCTCTATGTGCCGATGCTGCTCTCTCGACCTAAGGGGGGGACAGCGGCGGGCCGGCGGGCGGGCATCATCGCGCTCGCGGCGCTCGCTGCCACGCTCGTGGTGGCCACGCTGATCCGCGTCGTGGAGCTGCGCTCGATCATCCTGGGCGCCTGAGCTAGGTCCTGGCGGAAGGGACCGCTGCCCGGGTTGCGGGGGACTGGTCAGCTCGGGAAGCCGTGGCTCCAGAGCTGCTCGGCAACGCGCCGGGGATCCTCATCGAGCTCCCACCTGCCCCGGAGCACCAGCTTGTCCTCGGGCTGGCGGAGCTCGAGCACGAGCACCCAGGAGCTCCGCGAGCGGTGTCGTGGCTGCACGCCGACCGCGACGACGTCCTCGGCCCGTAGCGTGCGTGCCGTGCCAAGCAGGCCACGGACGTGCAGCTGGTGGTGTCCCTCGTCCTCGGCGAGCCAGATCGCGGACCGCGCCAGCCACGCGGCAATGCCGAGCAGCACGAGCGCGGCCACGCACGCGAGAAGGACGGCGATCGGGTCCTGCCGGCCAAGGAACGCGGCGAGCACGAGCACCACGGTGCCCGCCGCGAGCGCGATGACGGTGCCTGGCGCGGCGGACCACCGGGCGATCACGTTGTCGTGGCGATGACCAGGCACGTTATCCACATGACTTATCCACAGGTGGGGAAAATGATACGTGTGTGATTTGGCGCACTGCGAATCGAGCTCGCTTGCCGCGATTCGTTCATCGCCAGCGCAGGGTCATCAACAGGCCGACGATCCACAGCCCGAAGCCAATCAGGAAGTTCCAGGCCCCCAACCCGTCGAGCCATGCGATCTGTGGCCCAGCCAGGTAATACACCACCAGCCATACCAGGCCAGCCAGCATGAACCCCAGCATCACGACGACATACCAGTTGCTCGAGGGGCCCTTCACCTTCACCGGGGTACGGCTGACCGAGCCCGACGGCGCTGCCGCTGGGGAAGCGGCGCTCCGGTCCTTCTTGCGAACACGTGACTTCGGCATTCCAACCTCGCCTCTCGATTGCGTCGCCCGATCCGCGTTCGACCGGCCCATAGCTCCTCCGCGGCCGCTGCCGCGTGCTTCCCCTACACGCTAACCTAGGCCTACCGGCGCAAGCACTATCGAACAGGCGATCACCCGGCAGCCGATCCAGCACCAGTAGGGACACCATGCGCGGCACCCGCACCCGAGACCTCCAGCAGAGTGCTCCGTGGCGATGGAGCGTCCCCCTCGTCTGCCTGCTCGCTGGACTCATGCTCGCCACAACGCATCAGTCCTCCCTGGGCGAGAAGGCACCGGGGAGCGGCCCGTCGCGATTGTCGACCCTCGTGCGCGAGGCCGAGCGCAGCAACGCCGAATCCGGAAAGCGCGCGGCGGACATCGCCGCCGAGATCGCCCTCCGCCAGGCCACGATCGGATCCACGGACGCCCGCGTCGCCACGACCCTCGAGTCGATCGCCGGGCTCACCGAAGCGAGCGACTTGGGCCGGGCCGAGGGCGAGGGAGTGACCGTGACCCTCACCGACGCCGCCCGCGACCAGCAGGGCAACTATCCGAGCGGAGCAGCCCCGGACGATCTCGTCGTGCACCAGCAGGACCTGCAGAGCGTCCTCAACGCGCTGTGGGCAGGGGGTGCCCGGGCGATCCAGGTGCAGGACCAGCGCATCACCACCCTCAGCGCGCCACGGTGCATCGGCAACACGTTGCTGCTGCATGGCCGCGCCTACAGCCCGCCCTACGTGATCACCGCGATAGGTCCTCCGGACGACCTGGTCAACGAGCTCGATGAAGCCCCCGGCGTCCGCCTCTACCAGCAGTACGCAGCACGCTATGGCCTGGGCTACGAGGTGGTCGAGCACGAGGATATCGCCGTGGTGGCGGCGGATGACGCGCCCAGGCTCAGGCACGCGACACCACTGGGCTGATCACCAGCGGCTAACCTGGATCCATGCGGATCCTGGTCGTCGACAACTATGACAGCTTCGTCTTCAATCTTGTCCAGTACCTCGGGCAGCTCGGGGCGGAAGCGGATGTCTGGCGCAACGACGACCCCCGCTTCGGCAGCCGCGAGCTCTTGCGCGAGCATGCCCGCGACTATGACGGGATCCTGCTGAGCCCGGGACCAGGCACGCCGCAGCGCGCCGGCGCCACCATTCCGTTCGTCGAGGTCGCCGCCGCGGAAGGCACGCCGCTGCTCGGCGTGTGCCTCGGGCACCAGGCCATCGGGGCCGCCTTCGGTGGGATCGTGGAACGCGCCCCGGAGCTGCTGCATGGCAAGACGTCGCTGGTGCGCCACGATTCCCGCGGCGTGCTCGCCGGCCTGCCCGATCCGTTCACGGCCACGCGCTACCACTCGTTGTCCGTGCGTCCGAGCAGCATGCCCACCGTGCTCGAGGCGACCGGCCACACCGACAGCGGCATCATCATGGCGATGCAGCACCGGGAGCTGCCGATCCATGGCGTGCAGTTCCATCCCGAGTCAGTGCTCACGCAGGGGGGCCACCGCATGCTCGCCAACTGGCTGGAGATGTGCGGGCAGCGCCCCGACGAGTCCGTCATCAGTCGCCTGGAGGACGAGATGTCCGCAGCGCTGGGCGTCGCGCTCGAGCCTCGCTAGCGAGGGATGCCGAGCTCGCCGACATCCACCGCGATAGCATCCTGCCGCCCGATCTCGGTGCCGGCGGGAAGCTGCTGCGAGATGATGCGCCCCACCTCGGCGGGGTTGAGCGTGGGCTGCCGGGACTCGCCCAGGCCGCTGCCGGACCAGCCGAGCGAGCGCAGCGTCTGCAGCGCGTCGGCCGGCCGCAGCCCGACCAGGTTCGGCATCACCATGCGCGTGCCATTGGATGCCCGCAGCGCGATCACGGTCCCCGCGGTGGCCTGCGTGCCGCCCGATGGCGTCTGCCCGACCACCGTGTTCACCGGTTCCGTGGAATCGACCTCCTCGCTGCGAACGTCGAACCCCGAGGCACGAAGGTTCGCCTCCGCGACCGTGATCTCCTGTCCGGTCACATCGGGAATACGGATCAGCGCCGGCCCCGTTCCCACCGCCACCTGCACGGTCGTGCCCACAGTGACGCTCACGCCCGAGGACGGGTTCTGCCGCACGATCAGGTCGCGCTCCTCGAGCGTGGAGGGTGCCTCCTCCACGGTGGAGGCCAGTTCCAGGCCTGCCTCGTCGAGCAGGCCGCCGGCCTCCTCGACGGTGCGGCCCGAGAGGTCGGGCACGGAGACCCGGCCCGGCCCGCTCGACACATAGAGCGCGACTGTGCTGCCCGGATCGACCCGCTCGCCCGATTCGGGGGAGGTGCCGATCACATCACCCTCCGGCACCGCCGGATCGGATCGGGGCTCGATGTAGATGTCGAAGCCAAGCTCGCGCAACTGTCGCTGCGCCTCCGCCGAGGACTGGCTGACCACTGACGGCACGGTGACCAGCTCGGTGACCGGTTCCCGGTCGGGCAGCGGGGCGATGAGCGCCGCCGAGCCCAGCATGAGCAGCAGCACGAGAACGGCGATCCACCGCAGGGGCCGGCGGCGGCGCCGGTACGAAACGGGCTCATCGTCGTCATGCCGCTGCTCCGGCGCGCCAATGATGGTCGTCAGCTCGTCATCGGTGAGGATGGTCGGCGCGCTCGGCTTCTGCCCGCCGAGCGCCGCGACGATGTCCTCGCGCATCTCCACAGCGGTTTGGTAGCGGTTCGCGGGATTCTTGCTCATCGCCTTGAGCACGATCGAGTCCAGCACCCGCGGCACCGTTGGCTCAATCCGCGACGGCGGGATCGGATCCTCCTTCACCTGCTGGTAGGCGACAGCAACGGGGCTATCGCCGGTGAACGGGGGTTGCCCGGTCAGGATCTCGTAGAACACGCAGCCGAGGGAGTACACATCGGAGCGCTCATCCACCTTGTGGCCCTGTGCCTGCTCGGGTGACAAGTACTGCGCGGTACCGATGACGGTCGCCGTCTGGGTGACCGAGTTCGTCGTATCGGCGATGGTGCGGGAGATGCCAAAATCCATCACCTTGACCGCGCCATCGCCGGTCACCATGATATTGGCGGGCTTCACATCGCGATGGATGATGCCGCTGGCGTGGCTGAACTCGAGCGCGGTGCACACGTCCGCGGTGATCGCCATCGCCCGCTCGGCGGGAAAGGGTCCCTCGTTGTGGAGGATGTCCCGCAGGGTCTCGCCCTCGACGTACTCCATGACGATGTAGGGCAGCGGGCCGGTGTCGGTCTCGGCGATGCCGGTGTCATACACCGCCACGATGGTGGGATTGTTCAGCGCTGCGGCGTTGTGTGCCTCGCGACGGAAACGCAGGTAGAAGGTGGGGTCGCGGGCGAGGTCCTGGCGGAGGACCTTGATCGCGACATCGCGCTGGAGCCGGAGGTCGCGCGCGCGATGCACCTCGGACATGCCACCGAAGCCGATCGTCTCGCCGAGCACGTACCGGCCAGACAACTCCTGCGGAGCGATCATGGCGCTGGATCTCCAGTCGGTTCGCTAGGTGCCGTATCGGTATCGGTGTCCGGCGGTTCCGTGGTCTCGCTCGGTTCGCTGGTCTCCGGCTCGGTGGTCGTTTCCTCGGTGGTGGCCGGAGGCTCGGTCGTCTCCTCAGTGGCTGGCGGCTCGGTGGTCACTGGCGCGGTGGGCTCTGGCTCGACGAGCGTGGGCGGCACCGGGGCCGGTGGCGGCACGCGGCTATCGAGCATGTCGCTGATCATCATGATCGCGGCGGTGATGCCGACCAGCACGAACATCGCGGCAGCGCCCCAGGCGAGGGCCTTCTGGCTGTTGGACATGCCGTCGTCACGAGGCTGCTGGTAGTACGCCGGCTGGTGGGCCGCAGCCCCTGTCGCGCTGCCCGCGACACCATGGCGGCCAGTGCGCGGCGCGGCCATGATCCGTGTCGCGTCCACCTGGCGGTGCGCGGCGGCCGCGGCAACAGGCAGGTCGCCGGTGATCGCGCGCCGTGGGTCATCGGGCGCGTTGCCCGCGCGCGCCGCAGCGATCGCTTTCGCGAACGATCCACCGTCCTGGTAGCGGGCCCGGGGATCCTTCGAGAGCGCTGCCTCGATCACGGTGCGGGCCTCGGGCGGGATGTCGGTGGGCAGCGGCGGGGGAGTCTCGTGGATGTGCTTCATCGCCACGGTGAGGGCGCCCTCGCCGGTGAACGGACGCGTGCCGGTGAGCGCCTCGTAGCCGACGATGCCGAGCGAGTACACGTCGCTGGCGGCGGTGGCGGGCTGCCCGGAAGCTTGCTCCGGCGAGATGTACTGGGCGGTGCCCATGACATGCCCGGTGCGGGTGATCGGCGCGGCATCGACTGCCTTGGCGATGCCGAAGTCGGTGATCTTGACCTGGCCGTCGGGCGTGATCAGGATGTTTCCGGGCTTGACGTCGCGGTGGACGAGGCCCGCATCGTGGGCCACCTGCAGAGCGCGGCCCGTCTGCTCGAGCATGTCGAGGGCGAGCGGCAGGGGGATGCTGCCCATGCGGGAGAGCACCTTGTTCAAGGGTTCCCCGTTGACGAACTCCATCACGAGGTAGGCCAGTGGCGCGCCGGTGGCGTCGTCGGTGGACTCGCCGTAGTCGAAGATGCTCGCGATGCTCGGATGATGCAACTGCGCGGTCGTGCGTGCCTCCGTGCGGAACCGGGAGAGGAACTCGTCGCTCGAGGACAGTTCCGGCTTGAGGATCTTCACGCCCACGCGGCGATCGAGGCGGGTATCGCGCGCCTCCCAGTCCTCGCCCATGCCGCCGCTCGCGATGAATCGCTGCAAGCGGAAGCGGTCGGCGATGATGCTGCCATTATGCAAGACCACGGCTATCCCCCCTGCAGCGCGGCCTGGATGACGGCGCGGCCGATGGGGGCCGCTACCGAGCCACCCGTGGCCGAGAGCGATCCATCCCCACCTTCCTCCACGATCACCGCTACGGCAACACGGGGCGCCTGGGCGGGGGCGAACGCGATGTACCAGGTGTGCGGGGCGGTGTTGGAGGGGTCCGCGCCATGCTCGGCTGTGCCGGTCTTCGAGGCGATCTGCACGCCTCCGCCACCACTGGTGGACTGCTCGGAGGCGATCATGAGATCGGTGAGGGTCCGTGCGACGCTCGAGGGGATCGCCTGCTCGGCGGCCTCCGGCTCGCTCGACGACAGCACCGACAGGTTCGGGCCCTGCAACTGATGGATGAGCTGCGGCTCCATGCGCGTGCCACCGTTGGCGATGGTCGCGGCGATGACCGCGTTCTGCAATGGCGTGAGGGCCACGTCGCGCTGGCCGATGCTGCTCTGGCCGAGCGCCGCGTCGTCGGCGATCTCGCCAACGGTGGACGCGGCGACGGGGAGAGGGATGTTCTCCTGCTCGCCGTCGATGCCGAACGCGAGCGCGGTCTCCCGGAGCGCATCGGCACCGGTCTCGATGCCCATCTCGACGAAGGCCGTGTTGCAGGACAGCCGGAAGGCGTTGAGCAGGGTGGTGGTCTCCCCGCTTCCGCAGCGTGAACCGCCGTAGTTCTGCAGCGTGGTACTGGTGCCTGGCAGCGTGTACTGGGGCGCCGCCGTGAACGTGTCGCCCTGTGTGACGCCGCTGGCGAGGGCCGCTGCGGTAGTGATGACCTTGAACGTCGAGCCCGGCGGGTAGGTGTTCTGGGTAGCACGGTTGAGCATCGGCTGGTCCGGGTCGCGGGAGAGCTCGTCCCAGGCGGCGTTGCTCGCGGCCGGATCGTGATCAGCGATGCGATTGGGGTCGTACGACGGCGTGCTGGCCATGGCCAGTATCTCTCCGGTGCCAGGCTCGATCGCAACCACGGAGCCGGTGTATCCGCGACGGGCGAGCTCGTTGTAGGCGACCTGCTGGACGTACGGATCGATCGTCGTGACGACGTTGCCGCCGCGCGGGTCGCGGCCGGTGACCATGTCCACCAGGCGACGGGCGAAGAAGCGGTCGTCCGAGCCATTGAGGATGTCGTCCTCGGTGTTCTCGAGCCCAGTGGTGCTGTGATTGAGCGAATAGAACCCGGTGATGGGCGCGTACGCCTCGGCACTGCTGGGGTAGGCGGGGTCGACCGGGTACGTGCGCTGGTAGCGGAAGCGCGTATCGGTCGGCACCGACGAGGCCAGGACCTGCCCCGCTGCGGAGATCTGGCCACGGTGGCGGGAGAACTCGTCGAGGAGCACCCGGGTGTTCAGCGGGTTCGAGCGCAACTCGCTAGCCCGGATGACCTGCACGTACGCCGAGCTTCCGATGAGGATGACCATCATCGTCATCATGGCGATCGCGACGCGTCGCAGCGGTGTGTTCATGGGCGCCTCACCATCGCGGTCGGGGCATCCGAGATCGGTGGTGGCGGGGTCCGTCGTGGACTCGGATCATGGGGTGACCGGGCCTCGTGGGAGATCAGCAGCAGGATCGCCACGAGGATGTAGTTCGCGAGCAGCGACGAGCCGCCGTAGGACAGGAACGGGGTGGTCAGGCCGGTCAGGGGGATGAGCTTGGTGACGCCGCCGATCACGACGAACACCTGGATCGTCAGGATGAATGACAGCCCGGCGGCAAGGAGCTTGCCGAAGCTATCGCGCACTGCCAGCGCGGTCCGCACGCCACGGACGACGATGATCAGGTACAGCAGGAGAACGATGGCCAGCCCGAACAGTCCCAGCTCCTCGCCGATAGCGGCGGTGATGAAGTCGGTCTTGGCGAACGGCACATCATTGGGCCTGCCGCTGCCGAGCCCCGTGCCCCCGATGCCGCCCGTGGCGAGGCCGAACAGCGAGTTCGAGATCTGGTACCCGGTGCCGTAGTAATCGTCGAAGGGGTCCAGCCACGTGCTGACACGGATGCGGACATGCCCGAACAGGAAGTAAGCGGCGGTGGCTCCGACCAAGAAGATCGACGCACCGATGACTATCCAGCCGACCCTCGCCGTCGCCACATACATCAGGACGAGCACGGTCGAGTAGAGCAGCAGCGACATGCCGAGATCGGTCTGGAACACCAGGATGGCGAGCGCGATCCCTGCCGCGGCGAGGACGGGTGCAAGGTCGCGCATGCGGGGGAAGTCCATGCCCAGCACATGCTTGCCCGCGGAGGTGAAGAGCTCGCGCTTGGCCACCAGCAATCCGCAGATGAAGACGATGATCAGGATCTTGGAGAACTCAGCGGGCTGGATGCTGATGAAGGGCAGCCGGATCCAGATCTTCGCGCCATTGACCTCGGAGACGCTGGCGGGAAGGAATGCCGGGATCGCGAGGAAGACCAGTCCGGCGAGGCCGACGGTGTAGGAGTATCGGGCGAGCCGGCGGTGATCGCGCAGGAGGAACAGGACGGTGATGAACACCACGATGCTCACGGTGGTCCACAGGATCTGCTTGGCCGCGTCCGGGGCGGGAATCGCCCGCCCAGCAGTGCGCGCGAGCTCCTCGTCCGCGAGATCGAGCCGATGGATGATGACGAGGCCCAGGCCGTTGAGCAGCGCAACGATCGGCAGGATCACGGGGTCAGCGAAGGGCACGAACATCCGGGCAGCGAGGTGCGCGATCGTGACCAGCACGAGGAACGCGATGCCGTATTGCACGAAGTCCGAGGTCAGGGCCTGCTCCATGGAGGCCTGCACCAGCACGAGCGCGACGGCGACGATCGAGACCGCGAGGAGCAGCAGGCCCAGCTCGGCATTGCGCGCCGCGCGGCCAAGCCGGGAGGAGGCTTCCTCCGGGGGGATGCCAGGGGCTGGAGCTGGGTAGCGCACGCTCATGAGGGACCGGTCCGGCATGTCGATCCGGGGATCTGCAGCTGCCGCAGCGCGGGGGTGCTCGCCTCCTCCGGTTCCTCATCGGATGCCTCGGGCGGAAGTGGCTCGCACACCGGCAGGAGCTCGTTGGTGAGCAACTGCACGAGCTGGTCCTCGGCCTCGTTGAGCGACCCGACGGGAAGCCCGAGCCGGACCTGCTCGCGGGCGGAGGGAACGAGGTCCTGGACCGCGAGGATCGTGCACCCCGCCTCGTCGGACGTGGTGCCGACGTCGACGGTCGTCACGCTGCCATCGGCTCCCACGCACCCGATGCTATCCGCGGATTGCAGCGGCACCCCGAGGAACGAGCCGGTGAGGCCCCGCAGGATCGCGATCTGCCCGTCGGATTCGCCCACGTAGTAGTTCGATCGGATCACCGTCCGGGCGACGAGCGCGCTGCCGACAAGGAGCACGAGGATCACTGCGATGGCGATGAGGGTCCAGTGCCGGCGTGGACGGCGGGCCGAGGCATCCGACGCAGTGCTAGCGGTGGAAACGGGGCGGCTCGGTTCCACCCGCGGTGGTCGCATCGCGGCGGCGCGCCCCGCGGAGGTATTGGGCAGGGGAGTGTCCTCGACCTTCCCCGAGACCGCGCCAGCGAGGATGGGACGGCTCTGTCCGAAGTCGATGTCGAGGACGTCGGCGACGATTACGGTGACATTGTCGGGGCCGCCGCTGCGCAGCGCTAGCTCGATCAGTCTGTCGGCCGCCTTGTCGTGGTCGCCCTCGCTGAGCGTGCTGGCGATCGTCTCAGCGCTCACCACGTCGGAAAGGCCATCGGAGCACAGCAGGTACCGGTCACCCACGCGGACCTCGCGCACGGTGAGGGTCAGTTCCACGTCGTTGCCGGTCAGGGCCCGCATGATCAGCGAGCGCTGGGGATGGTTGTGGGCGTCCTCGGCGCTGATCTTGCCGGCATCGACGAGGGATTGCACATAGGTATCGTCGCGGGTGATCTGCGTCAGCGTGCCGTCGCGCATCAAGTAGGCGCGCGAGGCGCCGACATGGACGAGGCCAAGCTTCGAGCCGCCGAACAGGATGGCCGTGAGCGTGGTGCCCATGCCCTCGAGCGCGGGCTCCTCCTCCACTTGCTCGCCGATGATCCGGTTGCCCGCGTAGGTGGCTTCCTCGAGCTTTCCGAGCAGGTTTCCACCGGGCTCGTCGTCATCAAGGTGCGCGAGGGTGGATATCACGAGCTGGGAGGCGATCTCGCCGGCCGCGTGCCCGCCCATCCCGTCGGCGAGCGCGAGCAACCGTGCGCCCGCGTAGACCGAGTCCTCGTTGTTGGTGCGCACCAGCCCGCGGTCACTGCGCGCGGCGTATCTCAGGACGAGTGTCACGGTCTCAACTCGATTACGGTCTTGCCCACGCGGACGGGCGTCCTGAGCGGCACGCGCACGGCAGTGGTGACCTTCTCCCGGTCCAGGAAAGTCCCGTTGGTCGATCCGAGATCCTCGAGATACCAGTCGCCCCCGCGCGGTGATATTCGCGCATGGCGGTTGGAGGCATAGTCATCGGTGAGCACCAGGGTGGAATCATCCGCGCGACCGATGAGGATCGGCGAGGTGTCCAGCGCGATGCGCGTGCCCGCGAGCGCCCCCTGCGTCACCACGAGGGTACGAGCGGTCCGGCCGAGGCCCAGCATGCCGAGCGATCGTGCCCCGGCGCGCTCGCGGCGTGGCGCGCGCAGGCCCGACTCCGCATAGATGTCGGTGCGCAGCACCCGCAGGACGGCAAGGACGAACAGCACCAGAAGGAGCAGGAAGCCGGCCCGGGTCAGCTGCAGGATGAGACCCTGCATCAGCGCGCACCTCCTCTTTTAGCGTCGCGGTCCCCGCATGGTGATCCGATGCGGCACACTCTACCGGCGACCGGGGGCGCGGATGGGTGGTATCCGGGGCCGGGCGCTCGCCGTACACGGTACCTGGCTCCCGCTCGGGCGTGGCTCACCCGAATCGCACGATCATCTCGGAATGGCCCACCCGGATCACATCCCCATCGGCGAGCTGCCACACCGTGCTGGGCGATCCGTTGACCGTGGTGCCGTTCGTCGAGCGCAGGTCCGAGACGAGGGCGAGCTGGCCATCCCAGCGGATCTCCGCGTGCCGCCGCGAGACCCCGGTGTCGGGCACGCGGAACTGCGCTTCCTGGCCGCGGCCGATCACGGTCGCGCCAGGGCGCAGGGTGAGGCTGCGCCCGCTGCCATCAGAGAGCTCGAGCACCGCGGTGAGCGTCCGGTGCGAATAGGCTGCCCGGGAGCGCGGCGGCTGGGCGATCGCGGTCTGGTCGAAGTAGGTCTCCTCGGCGAAGTCCGCGTCGTCATAGCTCGAGTCGTCGTAGCTCGAGTCGTCGTAGCTCGAGTCGTCGAAGCCGGTTGCCTCGTTCCCCGGTGACGGATACATGTCGCTCGCGGCCTGGTCGGAAGAGCGCCGATAGGACGAGGGAACGCCCGTGTCCTTGTGCGGGCGGCCACGCCGCGTGCCGAACAGATTGCGGCCGAGGCCGCGCATGACGTCGCTCTGGGGTGACATCGATTCCCCTCCTGGTTCCTGCTCATCGTGGGTAGGTTCTGCTGCTGGCATTGGCCACACCGAGCCGTGTGCCTCGGGCGAGTCGATATCGGGGTCGGTATGGCCCGCTGCCCGGAACTGTCCGGTGTGCATCTCCTCGGAGGGGCTGAACCGGACCCGGACGCCAGCGCACGTCTGCCAGCCCTGCTCGGTGATGTACTCGCCGAGGTGGCGGGCGAAGACGCGCTCGGTGAGCTCGCGGTCCGCGATGAGCCGCTCATGGTCCGAGGCGCCGATGGTGACGGTGAAGCTGTTCGGGGCGAGGAGGTAGCCGCCCTCGAGCTCGGTGACTCCATCCTCTGCTGCCCGGCGCAGCGCAGCCTGGATCTCCTGCGGCACGACCGCGCTGCGGAAGAGCCGGGCGAAGGCATCGCCCACGGCTTCCTCGAGCCGACGTTCGAAGCGGTCGAGCATGCCCACGTCGTATCTCCTCTCGAGGCGTTGGCGCGGCAAGGGCGGGGCGCCGGGCGCGCGAGATCCCGGCGGGGCATGGCGGACGGCGCGGGAGGGCGCCCGCCGACATGGACTGGTGCTGATGCCATCGTAGGTGCAACGAGCACCATGGCGGGGCGCCGAACGCAGGTCTTGGCCGAGCCGTGACACGCGGGATCCCTATCGTGATCTGCTGTTTATCCTTTGGTGTTGAATCGTGCTACTGTGTTCCGGTCGCTCGGGCGAGTGGCGGAATAGGCAGACGCGCTGGCTTCAGGTGCCAGTGTCCGAAAGGACGTGGGGGTTCAAGTCCCCCCTCGCCCACATCGTTGGCCGCAGCTGATCATGATCGCTGCGGCCAACACCTATTTCTGGTCCTTGCTGATATGCCGCCGGTCCGGTGGATGCTTGGGTTGGCTGGTGCCCCGCTCCCTTATTGCGGCATACTGGACAACGGTGAGGTGCCACAGGCAAACGATGCAGATCGGGCTGTGCCGCATCTCATAGCATTACCGATCAAGATCCGAATATGCACTGGTCAGGCGAGTAATTAAGCTATCCTAACTTGCCCTGACCATGGCCTCCTGCCTTATCGTGGGGGCTTGAGCTGAGCGCAACGGAGCAAACAGTTCGACGGACGAGCGCGCAAGCACAGGCTGCGGATCATCGCCACCTGACGCCTTCGGTCCACAATCGCCGTAGCGTGAGCGTCCGTCCCACTCGGGTACCTGGTCCTACCGGATCCTGCACCGCGAGACATTGACCGTCATCCCAGCCGCGAAAGCGGCCTATGAAGCAGATGCCCGGCCGGAACGGCCTCTATAACCCCGCTCATGAGCGCGACTCGTGTGGCGTGGCGTTCGTCGTCGACATGCACGGTCGGCGCAGCCGCGACATTGTCGACAAGGCGATCACTGCCCTGCTCAACCTCGAGCATCGCGGTGCCGCTGGCTCCGAGCCCAACAGTGGCGATGGAGCGGGCATCCTCATCCAGGTTCCCGACCGCTTCTACCGCGAGGTCGTTGAGTTCGAGCTGCCCGAGGAAGGCGCCTACGCCACCGGCGTCGGCTTCTTCCCGCAGGGCGCATGGGCCGCGAAGAAAGCGCGGACCGCGTTCGAGAAGCTCGCGACCAGCGAGGGCCTGAAGGTGCTGGGATGGCGCGAGGTCCCCGTCGATGCCTCCGGCCTCGGCCGCATGGCGCGCGATGCGATGCCGAGCTTCTGGCAGCCCTTCATCAGCTCCCCCGACGCTTCGCTCATGGGCCTCGACCTCGAGCGCCGTGTCTACGTGCTGCGCAAGCGCGCCGAGCACGAGCTGGGCCAGGAGGGGCCCGGCGAGGACGGCCCCGGCCAGGAGACGGTGTACTTCCCGAGCCTGTCCCCGCGCACCATCGTCTACAAGGGCATGCTCACCACCCCGCAGCTCAAGGAGCTCTACCTCGACCTGCAGGACGATCGCGTCGAGAGCGCGCTCGGAATCGTGCACTCCCGCTTCTCCACGAACACGTTCCCCTCGTGGCCGCTCGCGCATCCCTTCCGGCTCGTCGCCCACAACGGTGAGATCAACACCGTCAACGGCAACGAGAACTGGATGCGTGCCCGCGAGGCCCTCATCAAGACCGACATCTTCGGCGAGGGCGCGCTCGAGAAGATCTTCCCCGTCGCCACGCGCGGAGCCTCCGATACGGCCCGCTTCGACGAGGTCCTCGAGCTGCTGCACCTCGGCGGGCGCGAGCTTCCGCACGCCGTGCTCATGATGATCCCCGAGGCGTGGGAGCATCACGAGACCATGGATCCCGCGCGCCGCGCGTTCTACCGGTACCACTCCTCGCTCATGGAGCCATGGGACGGCCCGGCGTCGGTGTGCTTCACCGACGGCACCCTCGTGGGCGCCGTGCTCGACCGCAACGGCCTGCGCCCCTCCCGGATCTGGGTCACCGATGACGGCCTCGCCGTCATGGCCTCCGAGGTCGGCGTGCTCGACATCGACCCCTCCAAGGTGGTCAAGCGCATGCGCCTGCAGCCAGGCCGCATGTTCCTCGTCGACACCAGCGAGGGCCGCATCGTCAGCGATGACGAGATCAAGTCCGAGCTCGCCGCCCAGCAGCCCTACCAGGAATGGCTCGACAAGGGCCTCCTGCCGCTCGACAAGCTCCCCAAGCGGGTGCACGTGCACATGCCGCACAAGCGGGTGCTGCTGCGCCAGCGGGTCTTCGGCTACACCCAGGAGGAAGTGAACATCCTCCTCTCGCCGATGGCGCGCACCGGCGCGGAAGCGATCGGCTCCATGGGCACCGACACCCCCATCGCTGTGCTCTCGGCGCGACCACGGTTGATCTACGACTACTTCCAGCAGTTGTTCGCGCAGGTCACCAACCCGCCGCTCGACGCGATCCGCGAGGAGCTCGTCACCAGCCTCGGCGGGACCATCGGCCCCGAGGGCGACCTACTCAACCCCACCGCGGCATCCTGCCGGCACATCCTGCTGCCGCAGCCGATCCTCGACAACGATGACCTAGCCCAGCTCATCCACGCCAACGACGACGGCACCCTGCCCGAGTTCCGCTCCGTGGTGATCTCCGGCCTGTTCAAGGTCTCCGAGGGCGGCGAGGGCCTGCGCAAGGCGCTCGCGGAGATGCGTCGCCAGGCATCCGACGCCATCGAGGGCGGCGCGCGCATCATCGTGCTGTCGGACCGCAACTCCAACGAGTACTACGCGCCCATCCCGGCGCTGCTGATGACCTCGGCGATCCACCACCACCTCGTCCGCGAGAAGACCCGCACCAAGATCGGCCTGATCGTCGAGACCGGTGACGCCCGCGAGGTCCACCACATGGCGCTGCTCATCGGCTATGGCGCCGCGGCGATCAACCCCTACATGGCCTTCGAGACCATCGAGGACCTCGTCGAGCGCCGCCAGCTCAACGGCCTCGACTTCGACACCGCGGTGAAGAACTACATGAAGGCCGCCGGCAAGGGCGTGCTCAAGGTGATGTCCAAGATGGGCATCTCCACGCTGTCGTCCTACACCGGCGCGCAGCTGTTCGACTGCATCGGCATGTCGCAGGAGCTTCTCGACGAGTACTTCACCGGCACTACCTGTGCCATCGAGGGAATCGGTCTCGACGAGATCGCCGAGAGCGTCAGCCGTCGCCACGCCATGGCCTACCTCGACCGCCCCGAGGAGCGCGCGCACCGCGAGCTCGAGATCGGCGGCGAGTACCAGTGGCGGCGCGAGGGCGAGTACCACCTGTTCAACCCAGACACGGTGTTCAAGCTCCAGCACGCCACCCGCACGGGCCAGTACAAGGTCTTCAAGGAGTACACCAGCCTCGTTGACGATCAGTCCGCGCGGCTCGCCTCCCTGCGCGGCCTGTTCAAGCTGCGCGAGGGCGTCCGCGAGCCGGTCCCGCTCGACGAGGTCGAGTCAGTCGAGGACATCGTCAAGCGCTTCTCCACCGGCGCGATGAGCTACGGCTCCATCTCCGCCGAGGCCCACGAGACCCTGGCCATCGCCATGAACCGTCTCGGCGGCCGTTCCAACTCCGGCGAGGGTGGCGAGGACGTCAGCCGCTTCACCCCGGACGAGAACGGTGACTGGCGCCGCTCGGCGATCAAGCAGGTCGCCTCGGGCCGCTTCGGCGTGACCTCGCACTACCTGACCAACTGCTCCGACATCCAGATCAAGATGGCCCAGGGCGCCAAGCCTGGCGAGGGCGGGCAGCTGCCCGGCCACAAGGTGTACCCCTGGGTCGCCGAGGTGCGTCACTCCACCCCGGGCGTCGGTCTGATCTCGCCGCCCCCGCACCACGACATCTACTCGATCGAGGATCTCGCGCAGCTCATCCACGATCTGAAGAACGCCAACCCGGGCGCGCGCATCCACGTCAAGCTCGTCTCGGAGATCGGTGTCGGCACCATCGCCGCCGGCGTCTCCAAGGCCCACGCGGACGTCGTGCTCATCTCCGGCCATGACGGTGGCACCGGCGCTTCGCCGCTGACCTCCCTCAAGCATGCCGGGGCCCCGTGGGAGCTCGGCCTCGCCGAGACGCAGCAGACCCTCATCATGAACGGCCTGCGCGACCGCATCGTCGTCCAGGTCGACGGCCAGATGAAGACCGGCCGCGACGTCATCATCGCCACCCTCCTCGGTGCCGAGGAGTATGGCTTCGCCACCGCGCCGCTCGTCGTGTCCGGCTGCATCATGATGCGCGTCTGCCACCTCGACACCTGCCCGGTAGGCATCGCCACCCAGAACCCAGCCCTGCGCAAGAAGTTCGTGGGCAAGGCCGAGTTCGTCGAGAACTTCTTCCGCTACGTCGCCGAGGAAGTTCGCGAGTACCTCGCCGCGCTCGGGTTCCGCAGCATCGACGAGGCCGTCGGCCAGGTCCAGATGCTCGACCTCACCCAGGCGATCGATCACTGGAAGGCCAACAAGCTCGATCTCAGCCCGATCCTCGTCCAGGCAGAGTCGTTCTTCGAGGGCCAGGCCCTGCACCAGACGCAGATCCAGGATCATGGCCTCGACAAGGCGCTCGACAACACCCTGATCGAGCAGGCCAAGGCCGCGCTCAAGGATGGCACCCCGGTCACGATCGACACCAAGATCACCAACGTCAACCGCACCGTCGGCACCATGCTCGGCCACGAGGTCACCAAGCGGTACGGCGGCGAGGGCCTGCCCGATGACACCATCTCGATCACCCTCACCGGCTCGGCCGGCAACAGCTTCGGCGCCTTCGTGCCCAAGGGCATCACGCTCAAGCTCAACGGTGACTCCAACGATTACATCGGCAAGGGCCTTTCCGGTGGAAAGATCATCGTGCGGCCCAGTGCGCAGGCTCCCTCCGACTTTGTTGCCGAGCAGAACATCATCGGCGGCAACGTCATCCTCTACGGCGCCACCAAGGGCGAGGTGTACCTCCGTGGCATCGTGGGCGAGCGCTTCTGCGTCCGCAACTCCGGCGCCACCGCCGTCGTCGAGGGCGTCGGCGATCATGCCTGCGAGTACATGACCGGCGGCCATGCCGTGATCCTCGGCAAGACCGGGCGCAACTTCGGAGCAGGAATGTCCGGCGGTGTTGCCTACGTCTACAACCCCGAGAAGTTGTTCGAGGACGACGTTAACCCGGAGATGGTCGATGTCGAGGATCTCGATGCCGATGACGTCAAGTGGCTGTACGACTCCATCGAGCGGCACCACGAATACACCGGCTCCACGGTTGCCGAGGGAATCCTGAAGAACTGGTCGCAGGAGGTCACCCACTTCGTGAAGGTGATGCCACGCGACTACAAGAAGGTCCTTCAGGCAATCGAGACCGCCAAGAGGATGGGACATGACGTGAACGAAGCAATCATGGAGGCCGCTCGTGGGTGATCCAAGAGGCTTCCTCAAGCACGGCCGGGAACTCCCCGTCCGGCGGCCAGTCGCGCTTCGCCTGCTGGACTGGCACGAGGTATACGAGCCATTCGACAAGAACCTCCTGCAGACGCAGGCCGGCCGCTGCATGGACTGTGGCATCCCCTTCTGCCACGAGGGCTGCCCGCTCGGGAACATCATCCCCGAGTGGAACGACCTCGTGTACAAGGACCGGTGGAGGGAAGCGATCGACCGCCTCCACGCCACCAACAACTTCCCGGAGTTCACCGGGCGCCTGTGCCCCGCGCCCTGCGAGGCCGCCTGCGTGCTCGGCATCAACGAGCCACCTGTCACCATCAAGCAGGTCGAGGTCGAGATCATCGACCACGCCTTCGAGCAGGGCTGGGTCGAGCCAGTGCACCCGCGCCACACCACCGGCAAGTACGTGGCAGTGGTCGGCTCCGGGCCCGCCGGCCTCGCCGCGGCGCAGCAGCTCACCCGCGCCGGGCACGCGGTGACGGTGTACGAGCGCGCTGACCGCATCGGTGGCCTGCTGCGCTACGGCATTCCCGAGTTCAAGATGGAGAAGCGCCACATCGATCGGCGCATCGCCCAGATGGAGTCCGAAGGCACCATCTTCCGCACCGGGGTCAACGTCGGCGTGGACCTGCCCATCGAGCAGCTGCACAGCGACTTCGACGCGGTCGTGCTCGCCGGTGGCGCCACCATGTGGCGCGACCTCCCCATCCCCGGGCGCGAGTACGAGGGCATCTACCAGGCGATGGAGTACCTCCCCATCTCCAACCGGGTGCAGTTTGGTGATATCGATGAGCCCACCATCTCCGCCAAGGGCAAGAAGGTCGTCATCATCGGTGGCGGCGATACCGGCGCGGACTGCCTCGGCACCTCGCTCCGCCAGGGCGCCGAGGTCGTGCACCAGTTCGAGATCATGCCGCGGCCCCCGGAGGAGCGTCCCGACGCCAACCCGTGGCCGACGTACCCGATGATCTACCGGGTGTCCTCCGCGCACGAGGAAGGCGGCGAGCGCGTCTACTCCGTCAACACCGAGGAATTCCTCGGCAAGGACGGCAAGCTCACGGGCCTGCGCGCGCACGAGGTGAAGATGGTCGACGGCCGGTTCCAGAAGGTCGAGGACAGCGACTTCGAGCTCGAGGCGGATCTCGTTTTCCTCGCGATGGGCTTCGTCGGCCCCGAGAAGAACGACCTGCTCGACAAGCTCGGCGTCGAGTACACCGATCGTGGCAACGTCGCGCGCGACGCCAACTGGGGCTCCACCGTTCCTGGCGTGTTCGTTGCTGGGGACATGGGTCGTGGCCAGTCCCTCATCGTCTGGGCGATCGCCGAGGGCCGCGCCTGCGCTGCCGCGGTCGACCAGTACCTCGAGGGCAGCACCGCGCTCCCCGCACCGGTGAAGACAACCACCATGCCGATGCGCTGACGCGCGAAGCAACCACGAGGGCCCCGGGCACACCCTGTCCGGGGCCCTCGTTCGTGCTTGGCGTCGGCGCGGGCGCTCGGTGCGGGTGCTCGGTGCGGGTGCTCGGTGCGCCAAACGCACCGGATACCGTCAAACGCGATAGAAATGGAGCGGGTTTTCGCGCCGTTTCTATCGCGTTTGCGGCTCGGCCCAGCGGCCCGGCGGCTCGGCCCGGCGGCCCGGCGATGGGGCACTACGGCTGCATCGAGTGATCCGCCGGATCCCGGCCCTCGGGCCCGAGCTCGCGCGGATCCTCCTCCAGCAGCTCCCGCGCCTCCACGGCCTTCTTCACGATCCGCCGGATCACGCTGATCGCGTTGAGCGCCGCATCCATGTCAGCCACCTCCACCGAACCGCCCGCGCCCGCGGCGAGCAAGCTCGCGCGCAGCTCGCGATAGCATTCGTCGGCATGAGCAGCGGAGGGCGGCTCGCTCGCTCCGGTGAACGGATGCGACGCCCGTATCGCGTCGCGAGCAGCCTCGATGTAGGGATCATCCCGGCCCAGCACGGCAGGCCATTGCGCGAGCGGCTCGACGAGCAGCGCGATCGTCTCGTAGCTGCGCTTTGCCCGGAGCACATCGGCAAGCCTCCGCGAGGTGTCCTCCGCGACATCCTCCCGGTTCATGCGAACAACGAACTCGTTGACCGCCGCTGATAGGCCGAGCACGTCCTCGCGGACCAGGCGCGCCCTCTCCGCCGGGAGCTCGCCCGTGAGCGCGTGCAGCACCCCATCGACAGCGGTGGTCCCGAGGCGCCGGGTCTCCTTGCGCATCGCGTGCACGGCGAGCTCCGGGATTGCCGCGACCGTGTCATCGAGGTATCGGGTATGGATTCGCTCATCGCGCGCCATGAAGCGCGATTCCAGCCATCGTGCCATCCGTCGCGCGAGCGGCACCATCAGAAGCACGCCGAGCGCGTTGAAGCTGGTATGGAACAGGGCCAGCGTCACGGCGGGGGAGTCATCACCGAGCACGCCCTCCTGGAACGCGAGCAGCGCTGGCAGCAGCACCGGCAGCAGGAGCAACGCCGCGGCCCCGGTGATCAGGTTGAACAGGATGTGCGCGCCGGCTGCCCGCTTGGCATTGCTGGTCGCGGCGAGCGCCGCGAGCACTGCTGTCGCGGTGGTCCCCACGTTCACCCCGATGGTGATGATCGCCGCGCCGTAGATGCTGATCACCCCGGTCTGCGCCGCGGTGAGGGTGATGGCGAGCGCCGCGCTCGACGACTGCATCAGCACCGTTAGCCCGAACCCCATCAGCAGCAGGAGCAGGATGCTCAGCGGATCGCTGCCTGAGGGGAGCTCCACGGCATCAGCGACACCGGCGAAGGCGGACTGCAACAGGTCGAGGCCAAGGAACAGCACGCCGAAGCCCGTGAGCGCGGTGCCCAGGCCTCCCCGGCGCCCACGACCGCCGGTGAGGTAGAGGACCATGCCGATTGCCACGACGGGCAGCGCGAACGCCTCGATCTTGAGCTTGAACCCGATGATCGCCACCAGCCAGCCTGTCATCGACGTCCCCAGGTTGGCGCCGAAGATGACCCACAATGCCTGCCCGAACGTGAGGAGGCCAGCATTGATGAAGCCGATCAGCGCGACGGTGACCGCCGTGGAGCTCTGCACCAGCGCGGTCACGAGCACGCCGGAGGCAAGGGCGCGCGGGGGATTGCGCGTGAAGCGCCGCAGGATGTCTTGCAGCAGGCTGCCCGCAGCGAGCTTCAACCCGTCGGTGAGCATCACCATGCCGAGGAGGAACAGGCCCAGGCCCCCCGCGAAGGCTCCTGCTGATTCGAGTGACATCCGGCCTCCTGCCTGCCGCTAAGCCTGGGGCACGATCGCCTCGGACGTGATCTCGCTGATGGTCCGCAGGCCGCTGAGGCCCATGGTCAGATCAAGCTCGGCCCGGAGGTTGGCGATCACCTCGGAGACGCCTTCGCTGCCCGCGAGCGCGAGGCCCCAGGCGTAGGGCCTACCGATGAGCACGAGGTCCGCGCCGAGCGCGATGGCCTTGAGGATGTCCGCTCCGGTTCGCACGCCGCTATCGAGCATGACCCGCATGTCGCCCGCGGCGGCCTTCACCGCCGGCAAGGCATCGAGGCTCGCGATCCCGCCGTCGATCTGCCGCCCGCCATGATTGCTGACGACGACGCCATCGATGCCCAGATCAGCAGCCCGGCGCGCATCATCGGGATGCAGGACGCCCTTCAGCACGATCGGCAGGCGCGTCAGGTCGCGCGCTGTGGCGATATCGTCCCACGTCAGCGACGGCCGGGAGTAGATGCGCAGGAAGGTCTCCACGGCGGCGCGGGGCTGCGCGGACAGCAGGTTGGGCAGGAACCGGCCCGGGTAGTGCTGCGTCATGCTGACGAGCGTGCGCACAGTGTCGCGGGTGAGCCGCACATCCGGCTTGCCGACGGGCTCGTGGAGGATGCGGTTGCGCACGATCCGGGCGAAAACGGGATCGCTGGTGTACTGCGCGATGCCCTGGCCCTGGCTGAAAGGCAGCGAGCCCCGGTTCAGGTCACGGGGGCGCCATCCCAGCATCGTGGTATCGAGCGTGATGACCAGCGCCTCGGCACCGCAATCCTCGGCCCGGCGGATGAAGCTGTGCACGAGCTCATCCTCGGTGCTCCAGTAGAGCTGGAACCAGCGCGGCGAGCTGCCCATCGCAGCGGCGCAGTCCTCCATCGGCACCGATGCCTGGTTGGAGAAGATGAATGGCACCCCGGCCTCGGCGGCGGCGCGCGCCACGGCCAGGTCTGCTTCCTCGTGGGCGAGCTCGAGCACCCCGCTCGGTGCGAGAGCTATGGGTGCGGGCAGCTTCTGGCCAAACAGCTCCACGGAGAGATCCCGCGCCGACACATCCCGCAGCACGCGTGGCACGATCGACCATCGATCGAACGCGGCCCGGTTGGCGCGCATGGTGGCCTCGGATCCCGCTCCTCCGGCGAGGTACGCGGCGGCCTTGCCGGGCAGGACGGCCATCGCCGCTTCCTCGAGGCCGGCGGGATCGGTCGGCACGGCGGGCGCGCGACCGCTCACCCCGTCGCGGTAGATCCGGTCCTGGCGCTGCCGTCCCGCGTTGATGCTGTCAGGGCTCTCCGACTTGCTCACAGCACGAGTCTAGGCATGCGCCCGGGCTAGTGGCCGAAGCGACGCTTGTACTCGGCGCGTTCCCGGTCCTTGCGCTCCTGCTCCCGGCGCGACATCAGGCCGGGGTCGAGGTCATGGCTGATCAAGCGGTGCCGCCGGTAGACGTAGGTCAGGGCGATCAGGAAGTAGACGTACGGGATGAGCAGCAGCATCATCATCGAGCCGATCACCCACAGCGGGCCCGGGATGAGCAGGAACAGCGCGAGCAGCGGGATCAGCGGCAGGAGACCGCGAACGATGTAGCGGCGGGTCGCTCCCGGGCCGGTCAGGTCATGCTCCACCCAGTCATGCAGATGAGGAGGCAGCACCCGGCCGAACGCATAGCCGATGCGCTCGCGCGGGGTGGGCCGCGCCATCGGTGTCACGATCCGCGGATCTCCGACGGGGGAGGCCTGGTCGCCCGGGGGAGGCGAGACAAACCGTGCTCGCCTCCCGCGACGGTGTCGTGTCATGGCGTCACGACGACCACGCCATCGTCATCGCTGTAGACGACGTCACCGGGGTTGAACGTCACGCCACCGATGGTGACTGGCACATCCCGCTCGCCAGCGTTGGTCTTGGTGGACTTGCGCGGATTCGTGCCGAGCGCCTTGACGCCGATGTCCATGGTGCGCAGCATCGCCGCGTCGCGCACCGCGCCGTTGATGATGATCCCCGACCAGCCATTGCCACGTCCGAGCTCAGCGATCACATCGCCGACGAGAGCGGTGTGCACGCTGGCGTCACCATCGATCACCAGCACGTTGCCATTGCCTGGCTCGCCGAGCACGGACTTCAGTAAGGCATTGTCCTGGAAGCACTTGACGGTGGACACGGTGCCGGAGAACTTGGGGCGGCCACCGAGCTGGATGAACTGGGTATCGCAGCTTCGAATGCCGGGACCGATCTCATCGGCGAGATCGGCGGTCGAGGAGAATTCCACACTGCTCACGAGCATCCCTTCGCGGTTGGGGCAGGACTATTCCATCAACGGTAGTACAGGCCACCCCGCGCATCGCGTCGAGCATGCCGGGCTGGGTCCGATTCCGGACATGGGCGAGTAACCTGGAGTTGATCCGACAAGTCCATCTCCGACCCAAGGAGAAAGTAGATGCCTGCTCCGTCAGCCGAGACGTTCGCGCGCCTCGCAAAGCTCGTGGCGATTCCCGATGCGGCCAACCGGGAGACCCGTCCAGTGACCGAGACGTTCACCGGTCGCGAGCTCGCGACGATCCCGGTCGGCACGGCCGAGGATGCGGTCGCTGCCGTCGAGCGGGCCCGCGCCGCGCAGAAGGAATGGGCGAAGGTCCCGGTCGCCGAGCGCGTCAAGATCTTTCACCGCTATCACGATCTCGTGCTCAGCCGTCGCGATTCGCTGCTCGATCTCGCCCAGGCCGAGACCGGCAAGTCCCGCGCCGCGGCCCTCGAGGAGGTCCTCGATATCGCGATGACGGCCCGCTACTACGCGCGCAATGCCGTGAAGCTGCTGCAGAAGAAGAGCGTTCAGGGCCTTTTCCCCGCATTGACCAAGACGTCGGTCAACTATCGCCCCAAGGGCGTCGTGGGGATGATCACGCCGTGGAACTATCCGATGACGCTCGCCGTGTCGGACGCGATCCCGGCGATCATCGCCGGCAACGCCGTGGTGATCAAGCCGGATAGCCAGACCCCCTACTGCGCGCTCGGTGTCGCGGAGCTGCTGTACGAGGCGGGCCTGCCAAAGGACCTGTTCGCGGTCGTGCCGGGTCCGGGGTCCGTCGTGGGCACCGCGCTCGTCGAGAGCACGGACTACATCATGTTCACCGGCTCCACGGCCACGGGCCGGCTCCTCGCGGAGCAGTGCGGGCGGCGTCTCATCGGATTCTCCGCCGAGCTTGGTGGCAAGAACCCGATGGTCGTCACCAAGGGCGCCAACCTCAATCACGTCACCGAGGCGGCGCTGCGCGCGTGCTTCTCCAACTCGGGCCAGCTGTGCATCTCGATCGAGCGCATCTATGTCGAGGAGGCCGTGGCGGATGACTTCGTCAAGACGTTCGGCGAGAAGGTCAGCAACCTTGCCCTCAGCAATGACTACACCATCAGCTCGGCGATGGGCAGCCTGATCTCCGAGTCGCAGGTGCAGAACGTGCAGGCGCACGTGGATGATGCGGTAGCGAAGGGCGCGACGGTCGTGGCCGGCGGCACGGCTCGCCCGGATCTCGGTCCGCTGTTCTTCGAGCCGACGGTGCTGACGGGCGTCACCCCGGACATGGATGTATTTCGCGCGGAGACCTTTGGCCCGCTCGTATCGATCTATCCCGTCAAGGACGTCGAGGAGGCCATCGAGATGGCCAACGACACCGAGTACGGGCTCAATGCAAGCGTGTGGGCATCGAGCGACAGCGAGGGCGAGAAGATCGCCGAGCGCATCAACACCGGCACCGCGAACGTCAACGAGGGCTATGGCCCGGCCTGGGGGAGCCTGGGCGCACCGATGGGTGGCATGGGCGTCTCCGGCATGGGACGCCGCCACGGTCCCGAGGGCCTGCTCAAGTACACCGAGCCCCAGACCGTGGCGGTCCAGCGCATCCTGGACCTCGGTGGTCCGAGCTGGCTGGACTCGAAGTACTTCTCGCAGGCACTGCCCTACGGCGTGAAGGTGATGAAGTACATCCCGGGACGCTAGAGCGTACTGCGGCATGCATGGCATTGGCCCCCTCTGCACTTGCAGAGGGGGCCAATGCTTCCTAGCTCACCGGGCGGGCAGGTTTCCTGCCGCTGGCGCGTGGCTCAGCGATTGCGGATCGCCCGCACCACGAAGAACAACACGATGGCAGCGACCACGGCGGCAGCGGCGGCCCCTGCCTTGCGGGTATCGGCCTCATCAAGCTCGGAGAGCGAATCGAACGTGGCGCGCCGCAGCTCAGCGACCTTGTCCTCGACCGAGGTGCGTGCCTCGGTGGCAGCGGCACGGCCACTCGTGAGGGCCTCGTTGGTCTTGTCCTTGACCGATGCGGACACCTCGGAGGCCCGTGCGGCAGCATCGTTGGCCTTGGCGCGCGCGGCTTCGGAAGCGTTCTTCACGGAATCCTTGGCGTTCGCCGCGGCCTGCTCGGTCTGGCCCTCGGCCTTGAGGGACTTATCTCCGGCGACGGACCCGGTGGCTTCCTTCGCCGCGCCCGTGATCTTGTCAGTGGTGTTCTCGAGGTCTGCCATGCGTCGCTCCTTCACGGGACTGTTGTTCAGTCCGTCATTGTGTTGGGTACCGGTGTGACTCGACTCTATCGCGTAATCAGCCTTCGCGTCCCGCCACATCGGTGATGCTCCTGGCGCCCACCCGTGATCAACGCGTGATTGGCGGATCAGGATCGGCTGGCATCATTCCAGTCACCGTCATCGTCACCGTCATGGTCCGCGGTGCGCTCCGCTTCCCGCTCCGGCTCGCGGCCCGAGCGCACGCCCAGCGCGATACCGCCGATCAGCACGAGGATCCCGGCACCGCCCAGCAGCCAGGGCAGCGGCAGCGGCCCGGTCTTGAGCTGCACGAGATCCTTGGTGGCGGTGGCATCGGCGACGCGACTCTCCACGGTCGCGTCGGTGAGCTCGGCGGCATAGCTCAGGACGGTCATGGCCCGGTCGTCGGGTCCGGTGCCGAAGTACTGGCGCAGTTGCTCCTGGCCATCGACGATCGTGCCGGTGACGGGCTCGACGAAGATATCCCGGATGTTCGAGTAGTAGCGGTTCATGAACACGACATCGCCGGCGTCGTCGCTGCCCTCTTCGGCGAGCCCCCATGCGGCACGGGGCAGCCCGACCCTATTGGAGGTATCGCGGGTGGTGCGGAAAAGGTCCACGGGCTCGATCTCGTGCCGGAAATGGTAGACATCGAGCCCATTGATCGTGGTTTCCTCGACGAAGTCGATATCGAAGGTCTGGCGCGCCGTCAGGTCGAAGTAGGGGTAGGACTGCTGCTGCACGTCGAACGGGAACTTGTACTGGAGCCCATCGCGGGGCAATTCGATCGGCGCGCCCTCGCGGGTGAGCTGCAACGACGCCGGCGGATCGTCCACGGGCATCGAGGTGACCCGATCGAGCGTCACCCGATCGATCGTGGCGTTGAGCAGGCCGCGCGGTCCCTGCACATCCGTGCGCGAGAGCGTGAAGCCAGCCTGCAGGGTCACGAGGTCCTCGCCCGACGGCTCCTCCACCGTGGTGTGGCGCTGCGCGCGCACGGGGACGTCCTCCTCGACGGCATCGGGATCGCCCCCGAGGAACCTAGCCGAGTTCAGGATCGACGCGGTCCCCTCCGAGATCGTCGTGATCTCGAGATCGAGCGGGGTCTTCTTCAGCTTGGGCACCGCATATAGCGGCAGCAGCAAGGCAGTGACGAGCAGGAGCGCCCCGAGCCCCACCAGCACGACCGCCGTGACGCGCCGCGAGCCTTGTGATGCTGATGCCATGAACTGTCCTTACATCGTCCTGGAAGTGCCGAACCGGTTCCCGCCTGGCCTGGCCCCCGGCTGGCCGGGCGGAGCCTGGTAGCTCGACGATAACAGCCAGCAACAGCTCCGCGACGCCAAGGCAGCACCTCACGCCGGCGATTCACGGCAGATGGCCCGCCTATGGCAGCGGTGTGGCCGCGAGCGTCGCCGCGAGCCCCAGGGCCAGTGCCATCACGCCTACCTCGAGCACTGATCGCCGCAGCGAGCTCTGGGCCGCATGCTGCTGCCTGGCGGCCGGCCCGACCCAGTTTGCCCGCGCCCACCAGCCCAGCCCCGCCAGGACCAGCAGCAGGGCCGTCTTCGCGAGCAGTATCCGGCCATAGCCCGTATCGGGCAGTGCCCCGGGGCCAGGCAGGACCAGCCATGCCGCCACCACGCCACTGCCGGCGAGAACGAGGACGCACCATCCAGCCAGCCGCGAGAACATCGGCAGCGCTTCGGCCCATTCGGATCGCGAGCGGGCAGTCAGGGCGATAGCCACCAGCGCGCCGCACCACAAGCCCGCGGCCAATACATGCACTGCCACGAGCAGCCCGCTCGCCGAGCTGTGCGTCGCATGCCCGGACACGGGACCGCACACCAGGGCTAGAGCCGCGATCGAGCACGCGGGAGCGTCCCAGGCGCCAGCGGGACCCCGCTCGGCGACGATTGCTATCCCGGCGAGCACCGCGATGCAGGCGAGCACCACGAGCGATATCCGTCCCGCCGTGATGCCGACCGCGTACTCGCCGAGCCGTGCCAGCGACAAGCCCAGCACCGGCACGCCGAGCAGGTCCGCCGCGCTCGCCACCGCGTGCGCGGCGACCAGCGCCATCCAGGCCAGCGCCACCGCCAGGAGCAGGCGCCACTGCCTGCGGTGCAGGCTGGCGGCTCGCGCCTTGCCATGGCCGGCCCCGCTGCCCGAGCGATGCAGGATGCCCACGGCGGCCAGGCCGAGAGCGGCGACTCCCGCTCCAAGGGAAGCCGCGCGCGTGCCGACAGCTACGACCGCCGGGGAGGGGGCAGCGAGCAGCAGGGCCAGGCATGCGCCCGCGACCGCGACCGCGGCGAGACCCACGAGGAGCGGTGCTGCCCGCGCGGGAGCGTGCGTCACCAGTGCTCGATCGGGCCCAGCGCCATCAAGCTAGCGCCGCCGTGCCATCGAGATCACCGTGACGGCAACGCCGATCAGCAGGACCAGGACCGCGCCGATCAGGAACGGCCACACCGGCATGGCGGAATCGTCGGCATCAGGGTCGCCACTGGCGGGCAACCCGCTGGTGGTATCGCCCCCCTCCGGCGACGGTGTCGATTCGGTTCCGTTGCCCGCGAACGTGAACTCGACGGTGCCGCTCACTGGATGGCTATCGGCGGAAATGACCCGGTAGGCGATGGTGTAGGTGCCGGACGGGCCGAGATCGCGCACCGAGACGAACGCGGACGAGTCCTCGACGCGCACATCATCGAGCGACCACCGGGACCCTTCGGGGCCCGTGACAGTGAGCGCGGCGAATGCCTCCTGCAGCCGCTCGTTGAACGTCACCCGCACTTGCCCGGGCGAGGCGTCGAGGCTCGCGCCAGCAGCGGGCTCGGACTCCACCAGCGCGGCATGCGCCGAGGCGACCGCCGGCAGGATCACCCCGAGGGACAGCACCGCCGCGAGAATGGCGACAATCGCGCGCAGCGAGAAAGCGGAACGCGTGGAATGCATCAGATCCTTCCCTGGAAAGCCATGTGGCACCCTGCCCCGCGGCGGGGCCAGGCGAGCGAGGCGCGAGCTCAATCCTGAGTACCACGCCGCAGGGAGGCGCGCCACATCGTGGCCCCGGAGGAAGCGGGCCCCGGAGGAAGCGGGCCCAGAGGAAGCGACCTGGTGCGGGAAGCGCTAGCGAACGCCCAGGCGGGCGAGCAGGTCCGCCTCGATGCCGTCGAGCTCGGTGGCGATGGCCTGGTGAGCCGCCCGGCGACGCGCAGGTGCCATCCGCTCCGCGGCGCGCACTGCGGTGTTCAGCTCATCGAGGCGAGACGTGATGGCCTCGGTGAACTGCTTGACCTCCGCGTTCTTCGGATCGCGATCATGGACCTCCCGCGTCGAGGCCTCGGCGCCGGAGATCCGCGCGCCCAGCTTCGCGCCGTACCCGGTGAACTTGCCAAGATCCTCCACCGGAACGCCGTAGTTGCGAGCACGACGAGTGTCGAGATAGCCGCGTGCCGAGGTAACGCCTCGATACACCACGGGAACGAGCACAGGGGCGAGGATCCGTGTGACGCCCACGATCCGCTTCGCGCGATGCACTGTCAGCTTCCCTTCCGCAGCGGCCTTGGCGTTCTGCTCGGCGATCCTCAGGTCGTTCTCGGAGACCTTCATGCTCGCCTTCTCCGCACGCCTGCGCGCCTTGTCCTCCTGCTTGGCCAGCTTGCGCTCGAACTTCATGGCCCGGGCAGCGTTGCGGGAATCGTTGCGCGCCGCCAGCCGTGCCTCGGTCTTGGCCTTGGCCTTGAGAGCCTTGGCCTCCGCCTTGCGTGTCGCGCGACTGGGTTTCTTGCTGAACAAACCCATTCGAGTCTTCCTCCCTCATGGCGGCGTGATCCGTGGTGCTCGCCGGTGGACGATCAGTGACCATATTCGCTTCTACCCTAGGACAGGGAATAGGGTTCGTCATCGTGAACCCGCAGTCTGGTGTCCGCGTCCTCCTTGATGCGAGCGTCGTTTCCCGATGCCGCCATCGAGTACACCTTGACGCCACCGCTGCTGGGGCGGGAATGAGCGAATTGGCGCGCCGCCCCATCCCCGCGGGAGCCGTCCAGCGACGGGAGGCCGCCGCGCTGCACCGCCGCACCGTGCGCGAGATGATGGCCGCCCACCATCACGAGGGCTGGATCGCCATCGACCCTGATCAGGCGATGCGCGAGCGCGCCAACGATACCCTTGCTGCCTGCGCGGAGGGATTCCAGTGGATCTGGGGCGCGGTGCTGCCCGTCGACGAGAACGGTCGCCGTGGCGGAGCCGAGCTGCTGGTGCGGGATCCCGGGGGCACCGGCTACATCCCCGTCATCGTCGTCAACCACAAGGTGACCGACCCTGGTTCTGGCGCGATGACATCACCAGTGACCCGGTTCGATCCACGGCCGGACCAGCGCCGCAGGATACGCAGCCAGCCGCGCGACCAGTTCCGCCTCGCGCATCTCTATCGCATCCTCGAGTCCGTGGGCCTGGCCGCGCCGCGCGCCATCGGTGGTGTCATCGGCTACGACGCGGACTGCATCCTCGCCCACGACCTCGGCCGCGAGACCCCCGCCTACGGCCGCAGCGTGCTCGCCGAGTACGACTTCCGGCTCGCCGACCGCCGTGACATCGTCGCCGGGCGCGCCCGCACCTCCCCGGACCGCGTGGGGGAGTGCAAGATGTGCGAATGGTGGCCGCACTGCAAGACCCGGCTCGAGGAGTCCCACGACGTATCACTGGTGGTCAACGGAGCGCAGGCCGACATGCTGCGCGAAGCTGGCCTCCCCACCATCGACGCTCTCGCGAGCACGAGCGCCAGCGCGCCCGCCGCGTGGCATGGCGTGCCCTTCGGCCATGTCCAGGCCTTCGCCCGGGCGTGGCTCCACGACGTTCCCCTGATCCGGATGGTCGAGTGGCCCCAGGTTCGCCGCGCCGACATCGAGGTCGATATCGACATGGAGAGCTACCAGGATCACGGCGCCTACCTCTGGGGCACCTTGCTCACCGAGCGGGACAGCGAACCGCAGTATCGGCCATTCGTCACCTGGGATCCGCTGCCCACCCGCGAGGAGGGCCGCAACTTCGCCGAGTTCTGGGAGTGGCTGACCAGCATCCGCCGGGACGCCGCGCAGCGAGGGCTCACCTTCGCGGCCTACTGCTACTCGAAGAACGCCGAGAACCGCTGGCTTATCGAGTCCGCGCAACGCTTCCGAGGCATGAACGACATGCCCTCGGTCGCGGAGGTCACCCGCTTCATCAATTCCGAGGAATGGGTCGACATGCTCGATGCCGTGCAGGAGCAATTCCTCTGCCCCCACGGGCGCGGCCTCAAGAAGGTCGCCCCGGTCGCGGGATTCTCCTGGCACGATCCCGATGCTGGTGGCGAGGCCTCGATGAGCTGGTACCGGGACGCCGTCGGGTACGAGGGCGGCCCCCCGGTGCCCGACCAGCAGCAACGGCTCCTGCGCTACAACGAGGACGACGTCTGGGCCACGCGCGTGCTGCGGGAGTGGATGGACTCGCCCAGGGTGCTGGAGGTGCCCACGGAGGAGGAGCTCGACACGCGCTACCGCGCCGAGCTTGATGACGAGGCGCGGGACTAGTCGGGCAGGCCGCCCCGCGCGATGGCGCCCGGCATCGCGGTCGCCCGCCGCCCTGCGCGCGGTGGGGCCGGGCATCGCGGTCGCCCGCTTCCCGCGCGCCAAACGCGATAGAAGCCGCAGAGATCGCGGCACATTTTCTATCGCGTTTGACCGCTTCCGGTGCTTTTGCCGCAACTTGGCTGCCTCGAGCCGCCGGGGCGACCGAAAGCGACGAGCCCTGAGCTGCGAGGCGGTCAGCGGGTGCTGCTGGCCGCATCCATGATCGTCTCGGCGACCACGTCGGGACGCGAGATGTGGATCGCATGCGCGCCATCGACTTCAGTAGCAGTGGCACCGGCGCGCTCGGCCATAACGCGCTGGGCGCGGGTAGGCACCGCCATGTCCTGGCGCGGGATCACATACCAGCTGGGCACGGTTTGCCACGCAGCGTGGGTGACGGGCTCGAGGTTCGCGGTGAGGGCGAACGATCTCTGGTTCTCGGCGAGCTCGCGCGCTTGCTGCTCGGGCAGATCAGCGGCGAATGCCTCACGGAACCGGTCGGGGTCGATGACCAGATCGATGTTGGTGCCGAGCAGGTTGGTGTCGTCGGAAACGATGCGGGGCTGCACGACGGGCGGCAGGAGCTTGCCCTCGGGATAGCGGATCGGATCGATCGTGAGCTGCGCGGGCTCCCCAGGGACTGGCGCGATGCCCGCCACGTAGACGAGTGCCTCGACGCTGGGATGGGTGGTATTCGTGATGACGACCCCGCCGTAGGAGTGCCCGGCAAGCACGACAGGTCCATCTACGGTGTCGAGGACCGCGTTGAGCGCGGCAGTGTCATGCGCGGGGCCACGCAGTGGATTGTCGACGGCAATGGCGCGATAGCCGGTTCCGCGCAGCGTGTCCTCCACGGCCGCCCAGCTGGTCTTGTCGGAGAAGGCTCCGTGGACGAGCACCACGGTCGGTGGTGCCTGCGCGGAACCAACAGCCGGGACACCCGCGAGGGTCGCGATGCCGGCGAGGAACGCGATCAGGAGGCTCCTGGCGCGGCGTGCGATCATCGGGGTGCTCCCCATCCTCGAGAATGCTGTGACACGGTTCACAGTACCGGCGCGTGGGGCAGTGCGCATCCGGCCGCTGCTGTGCCGCCCGCTTCACCGCAAACGCGATAGAAGCCGCGGAGATCCCAGGTCGGTTTCTATCGCGTTTGGCGTTTTCCGGTGCGTTTGCCGACACCCGGCCGCGACCAGCACCCGGCCACGGCCCGGGCCGAGCCGGCTAGTCCAGTGCTATTCGCTGCGCGGCACGCTCGCTGAGCAGCGCGAACGCCGCACCAAGAATGAGCCACAACGTGCCCTGGACGAGCAGCGAGGCCATCCGGAAGTCCCACAGCAGGCTCGCGGGGAATCCGGCGCCTACCTCGTCGACGGCGGGCAGCACGATATACCCAGCCGATACCACGGCGAGAAAGCCCGCGATCGATGCCAGGGCGCGCAGCTCGCTCCCGGTCCGCGCTGGTACCCAGGAGCGCGCGAGGATGCCCGCGCCGATGGCAACGAGGCCCACGAGGACGATCCCGCACCACAGGAGCGTCCGTTCGGTGATCGTCGCCGGGTCACCCACCGCGGGAGGGTTGGCGGGGTACTTGAAGAATGGCACCGCCTCGAGGGCGAGCCAGCCGCACCCGGCGATGGCGAGCACCAGTGCCGGGCCACTCATGGCGACGCGGCGGCGGGCGTGGTGGGCGATCACCGCGACGATGGCGCCCAGAGCCATGCCGATCAGGGTGGTGGCGAGGAACAGGCCGAGCTTCTGCCCGGCACGACTGATCAGGGCATCCTCGCCGTGATCGTGGGACGTCCCCTCGGTGTGGGCGACGGCCTCCTCGATGGCGATGGCCGCATCGATCAGCGGCTCGCCGAGCAGGAACGCGACCGCGCCCGCAGCGATCCCGGCGATCGCGCCGGCGGCCAGCCCGCGCAGCACCAGGGAGCCGAGCGACCCCCGCAGGGGACGATCCGCAGCAGCAACGCCGTGGACGGTCGTTTGGTCGGTCAGTGGCATGGCACGCCCATCAGGTGGCGGCCGTCGTGCATCAGCTCGTGCATCAGCATTCCGGTGCCGGTGAGGGCACCTTGCTCGAAGGCCACGATGTAGAGCACGACGGCGGCGCCAGCCATGATGGCGAGGGCGATCAGCGCGGCGCGCACCGGATGGCTGCTCGCGCGCGGTGTCGATTGGATTGTCATGGGTTCCTCCTGGGATCGTCGCGTCCCAATCGCGGATGGTGACCGGCATTGCCGAGGTCTGGGCTTCCCCGCGTGGCCAGCGTGGCTGGCAGCGGGGTCACAGTGGCGCGACCGCCCCGGATTCCCACCGGGTTCCCGGCAATGTCGATAGGTGCAGCTCGAATACTAGCCGCACACCGCGCCATGGGATGCCGAGCCCACCAGCTTGGCGTACTTGGCGAGCACGCCGCGCTCGTATCGCGGTGGCAGCGGGGCCCAGCCTTCCTTCCGCCGAGCGAGCTCGGCCTCGTCCACCATCAGGTCGAGGTGCCCATTAGCGACATCGAGGCGGATCTCGTCCCCGTCCTGCACGAACGCGATCGGGCCAGCGTCCACGGACTCGGGCGCGATGTGCCCCACGCACAGCCCGGTCGTGCCTCCGGAGAACCGGCCATCGGTGATGAGCAGGACATCCTTGCCGAGCCCGGCACCCTTGATGGCACCGGTGATCGCGAGCATCTCCCGCATTCCGGGCCCGCCCTTGGGGCCCTCGTAGCGGATCACGACGACATCCCCGGCGGTGATCGTGCCGTCCTCGAGCGCATTGAGGGCAGCACGCTCGCGCTCGAACACTCGCGCGGTCCCGACGAAGACGTCGGTATCGAACCCGGCGGACTTCACGACGGCGCCTCCCGGTGCGAGGGAGCCGTGGAGGATCGTGATGCCGCCGGTGGGATGGATGGGCTTGCCGAGCGCACGGAGAACCTTGCCATCTGGGTCGGGCGGGCGGATCCCGGCGAGGTTCTCCGCCACGGTCTTGCCGGTGACGGTGAGGCAATCGCCATGCAACAGGCCAGCGTCGAGCAGGGTCTTCATGACGACGGGGACGCCGCCGATCTTGTCGATGTCGGTCATGACGTACTGGCCGAACGGCTTGACATCGGCGAGGTGGGGCACGGTGCGCCCGATGCGCGCGAAGTCGTCGAGGGTGAGCTCGACCTGGGCCTCGTTGGCGATGGCGAGCAGGTGCAGCACCGCGTTGGTGGAGCCGCCGAGCGCCATGACCACGGCGATCGAGTTCTCGAGCGCCTCCTTGGAGAGGATGTCCTTGGTGGTGATGCCGCGGCGCAGCATGTTCACCACGGCCTCGCCGGACCTGCGGGCGAAGCCGTCGCGGCGCCGATCGGTCGCGGGTGGCGCCGCGCTGCCGGGCAGCGACATGCCCATCGCCTCGGCAGCGCTCGCCATGGTGTTGGCGGTGTACATGCCACCGCAGGCGCCCTCGCCGGGGCAGATGGCCCGCTCGATGGCGTCGACGTCCGCGCGGCTCATCAGGCCGCGCGAGCATGCGCCGACGGCCTCGAAGGCGTCGATGATGGTGACTTCCTTCTCGGTGCCGTCGGAGAGCTTCACCCAGCCCGGCAGGATCGATCCGGCGTAGAGGAACACCGAGGCGAGCTCGAGGCGCGCCGCGGCCATCAGCATGCCGGGCAGCGACTTATCGCACCCCGCGAGCAGCACCGAGCCATCGAGGCGCTCGGCGCTCATCACTGTCTCGACGCTATCGGCGATGATCTCGCGCGAGACCAGCGAGAAGTGCATGCCCTCATGGCCCATGGAGATGCCGTCGGAGACGGAGATCGTGCCGAACTCCATCGGGTAGCCCCCCGCGGCATACACCCCGTCCTTGGAGGCCTTGGCGAGCCGATCGAGGGAGAGGTTGCACGGGGTGATCTCGTTCCACGAGGAGGCCACGCCGATCTGTGGCTTGGTGAAGTCCTCGTCGGACATCCCGACCGCCCGGAGCATGCCGCGCGCGGCGGCGCGCTCCAGGCCGTCGGTCACGTCGCGGCTGCGCGGCTTGATGTCGACCTCGTCGCTGTTCGTCGTCATCTGTTCTCCTCGGCGGTCCTGGTGCGGGCTGGCTATCCGCAGCCCATTGTTCTCCCCACTGGTGTGGCCCCTGCAACAGGGGTCCTGCACCAGTGGATGGACCGGCGCGGGATCGACCGCTAGCGCGGGGCCATGCGCAGCGCGCCATCCATGCGGATGGTCTCGCCGTTGATGTAATCATGCTCGACGATCATCCGTGCGAGCTGGGCGAACTCGGCGGGCTGGGCGAGGCGCTTGGGGAACGGCACGCCCTCGCTGAGTCCGAGCCGGTACTCCTCGGTGACCCCGGCGAGCATGGGGGTATCGACGATGCCCGGGGCGATGGTGTTGACCCGGATGCCGAACTGGGCGAGGTCGCGCGCGGCCGGCACGGTCATGCCATGCACGCCGCCCTTGGAGGCGCTGTAGGCGATCTGGCCGACCTGCCCCTCGAACGCCGCGACCGATGCCGTGTTGATGATGACGCCGCGCTGCCCGTGCTCGTCGATCGGTTCGGTCTTCGCGATCGCCTCGGCCGCGAGCCGCATCACGTTGAACGTGCCGAGCAGGTTCACGGTGATGACGGTGCGGAACAGCTCGAGATCGTGCGGGCCATGCTTGGACAGGATGCGTCCGGCCCAGCCGACGCCGGCGCAGTTGACGGCGATGCGCAGTGGCTCGCTGCCCGCCACGACCTGCTCGATCGCGGCCTGGACCTCGGTATCGCTGGTGACGTCGGTCGCGATGAGCGTGATGCCGGCGGGGGCGGCGCCGGCACGCTCGATCGAGCTGGCGAGATCAAGGCCGTAGACCGTGGCGCCCGATTCGACGAGGGCGGCCGCGGTGGCGGCGCCGAGGCCCGATGCCGCGCCAGTGACGATGGCGGCGCTTCCGGAGATGTTCACGAGGATGTCCTTCCTGGCAGGGGAGCAGGGGAGCAGGCGCGAATGGGTGACACGCTGTCTCCGGCAAAGCGTAGCGCGCGGGCAGTCCTAGGCCGCGAGCAGCATCGCGAGCACCGCGGTGTCGGGGTCCTCGTTGGGATCGACCCCAACCTTGTTGATCATGCTCGTCACTGTTCCATCGAGGTCCGCCTCGACCCACGACGCGCGGTGGTCGAGCCCGAGATCCGGGATTCCTGGCAGCAGCAGGCAACCGGACGCAGCGGCCACGCATTCCGGCAGGGACGGGCGGGTCTCGGAAGGAGGATGGAGCATGAGCAGTGCCGGGGGCTGTTCTCCCGCGAAGGCGCCTGGGCGCACGGCATGCTCGCCGAGCACGGGGCCCACGGCGATCAGGAGCCCCACGGCGTTGGGGACCAGGCTGTCCGGGCGGTCCTCCCGGGCACCGAATACCATGGACGTGGGCAGCAGCCCGGGCAGTGATGCGATGCGCACGGCGTGGATGAGCAGCTGGGACCATTCCCGGGTGCTCTCGGGCCAGCGGCCACTGAGCAGGAAACCGCGCAGCGTGCCATCCTGCTCGAACGGAGACATCTCGACCGATCCTGGGAACACGGCTCTTACCTCCTGCCTGCCCAGGAGCGCGGAGCCGTGGTTGGCGCGCGCCCTGTGCTAGGACTATGAGCAATTATCCCGCTGGCACACAAGATCGGTCGAGTGCCAGCCTGTTCGTCGCTCGTACATGCGATGGACACGTGCTGGTGGCCACAGTGTGAATAATCGTCTGGGGCGCTGGACAGGGCAGCCATCCAGTCCTGGAACCGTGGAGAGGGGAGTCGTGTGATCGCTGAGGATCTCGACACGGCCATCAACGAGTGGCCAGATCGGCTGCGCGAGGGCCAGCTCGCTACGGTTGGTGGCGAGGCGTCCGAGCTGCCGTTGCCCGACTTGGTGTGGGTGCTCGAGCGGTTGCGGGTGCGGGACCGGGCGATCGTCTTCCGGCTTCTTCCCAAGGGGCTCGCGCACGAGGCGTTCGAGCGCTTCGACGAGGGCTTGCGCGCCGAGCTCTTCACCAGCCTCCGCGATGACCAGGTGATCACGTTGTTCGGGGATCTCGATCCCGATGATCGCGTGCACCTGATGGATGAGCTGCCGGCGAATGTCGCCCGGAAGCTGCTGCAGGGATTGTCCAAGCACGAGCGCGAGCTGACCGCGCCGATCCTCGGCTATGACCGCGGTTCGATCGGTCGCTGGATGAGCACCGAGTACGTGCGAGTCCTTGATACCCAGACCGTGCTCGAGGCGCTCACGCAGATCCGGCATCGCGGGCGTGATGCCGAGACCATCTATACGGTCCCGGTGACGGACTCGTCCAAGCAGCTCGTGGGCGTGGTGAGCCTGCGCGAGCTGATGCTCGCCGACACGGGACGCCCGGTGGGCCAGATCATGAACGAGCCGATCAGCGTGGCTGCCTCGGAGGATGCCGAGGCCGCGGCGCGCCGTTGCCTCGATGCGCAGGTCCTTGCCCTGCCGGTGGTCGACAAGGAGGAGCGCATCGTAGGCATCCTCACTGTTGATGACGCGGTGCGGATCATCTCGCAGGCCGAGGAGGAGGATGCTGCTCGCGCTGGAGCCGCGGAGCCGCTCGGGCGCCCCTACTTGTCGACTCCGGTCCGGACGCTTGTGCGGTCACGTGTGGTGTGGCTGCTGCTGCTCGCTGTCTCGGCGGTGGCGACGGTAGGTGTCCTTGATCATTTCGAGGGTGATCTCTCCCAGGCGGTGACCCTGGCCGTGTTCATCCCGCTGATCATTGGCACGGGCGGAAACACCGGTTCGCAGGCGGCGGTGACGATCACGCGCGCGGTGGCGGTGGGCGACGTTCGGCCGCGCGATGTGGGCATCGTGCTGTTGCGCGAGATCCGCACTGGCGCGGCCCTGGGGGCGAGGCTGGGGACTCTCGCGTTCGTGGCCATTGCCCTGGTGGCGGTCTTCATCGAGGGATACGGCCTCGATATCGGGCTGGTGGTGGCCCTCTCGATGCTTGCGATCTGCACCCTTGCTGCCTCGGTGGGCGGGGTGATCCCGTTGTTCGCCAAGGCCGTGAAGATCGACCCGGCGGTGATGTCGACGCCGTTCATCTCGACCTTCGTTGATGCGACGGGGCTGATCCTTTACTTCGTGATCGCGAAGATGGTGCTGGGCCTCTAGCCGGAGTCGGCCGGCTTGCCATGGGTAGCTCGTGCTTGCGCCAAGAAAGCACCCCTGCCAAAGCACCCCTTGCCAAAGCACCCCTGCCGCGGGAAGCCGGGGCAGGGGTGCTGCTGTATCGCTGCGGTGGAGTGCCTAGACGATCAGTCCGCTGGTCTGGCTGCGCGCGCGGTCGAAGCGGGCAGCCACGTCGTCCCAGTTGACGACGTTCCAGAAGGCGTTGACGTAGTCGCCCTTGACGTTCTTGTACTGCAGGTAGAAGGCGTG
Source organism: Lolliginicoccus lacisalsi (assembly GCF_014841105.1). Classification (GTDB taxonomy): domain Bacteria; phylum Actinomycetota; class Actinomycetes; order Mycobacteriales; family Mycobacteriaceae; genus Lolliginicoccus; species Lolliginicoccus lacisalsi. The sequence continues at coordinate 47,210 of NZ_JACYWE010000006.1, read as the reverse complement.
CTCCCACATGTCGAGCATGAGCAGCGGGGTGAGCCCGATGGGGATGTTGCCCTGCTGGTCGTAGAGCTGCACGATCACCGGGCGGGCGCCGATGGAATCCCAGGCGAGGATGGACCAGCCCGAGCCCTGGATGGCGTTGGCGTTGGCGTTGAAGTGCGCGCGGAACTTATCGAACGAGCCGAAGTGCTCATCGATCGCCGCAGCGAGGTCGCCGGTGGGCTTGTCGCCACCGTTGGGGGAGAGGTTGTTCCAGAACACCGAGTGGTTGGTGTGGCCTCCGAGGTGGAACGCGAGGTTCTTCTCGTGGAGGTTGACCACGGCGGCGATGGTGTCGTTCTCGCGAGCCTCGGCGAGCTTCTCGAGCGCGGTGTTGGCGCCGGTCACGTAGGTCTGGTGGTGCTTGGAATGGTGCAGCTCCATGATCTGGCCCGAGATGTGGGGCTCGAGAGCGGAGTAATCGTAGGGCAGATCGGGAAGCGTATAGACAGCCACGAGCATCCTTTCCTGAGCGAGCGCGGGATTGCCTGTGGGTGATCCCGGCCCGGCTGCGGATTTTGTTCTCACTACAGCCCCAACTCTTATGCATCGGGAGGCTTTCTGCAACAACTTCGCGCTCGGCGAATTTCGCGGATTGACAATTCGTTGAGACGAAGAAATTATTCAACTTCACCGAATCCGTCGGCGCGCGCCCGGATGCCAGGGGTCCCCCGAGCGCGTAGCATTTTCACCATGACATGGTTCGACGAGCTCACTGGCCGACGCAAGACCACCATGATCACGCCTGACCAGGCCCTGCCCGGCCGCGATACCCCGATCAGGATCTCCGGGACCCACGCGGTCAACCAGCACCGCATGACCCCGCCCTTCCCTCCGGGCATGCATACCCTAGTCGTGGGCGAGGGCTGCTTCTGGGGCGCCGAGCGGGGATTCTGGCGGCTTCCTGGTGTGTACTCCACGGCGGTCGGCTACTCGGGCGGATACACCCATAACCCTACTTACGAGGAAGTGTGCACCGGCATGACGGGGCACACCGAAGCGGTGCTCGTGGTGTTCGATCCCGGGACGATCAGCATCGATGACCTGCTCGCCGCGTTCTGGGAGTCCCACGATCCGACCCAGGGGATGCGCCAGGGCAACGATGTGGGCTCGCAGTATCGCTCGGCCATCTACACCGTCGGCGAGCGCCAGCATGAGGCCGCCACGGATTCCGCGAGGCGCTACCAGAAGGCGCTCGATGCCGCGGGGCACGGCACCATCACCACCGAGATCGCTCCGCTCAGCACTTTCTACTATGCCGAGGAGTACCACCAGCAGTACCTGCACAAGAACCCGAACGGCTACTGCGGCCTCGGCGGGACCGGCGTGAGCTGCCCGGTTGGCCTCGGCGCGTGAGCATCACAAGCGTTCGAGCAGTTCTTTCTTCTTCGCGCTGAACTCCGCATCGGTGAGGATCCCGTCGGCGCGCAGCTTGCCGAGCTCGCGGATCCTGTCGTAGATCTCGCTGGGCGCCACGCTGGTAGCGCTGGCGGGAGCGGTGTCCTGCCGGTTCGCTTGCTCGGCGGCGCGCGCGTGCGCGGTAATGGTGGCGGCCATCAGCAGCAGCCGTGCTTCCTCCTCGCCGGCGCGTCCGAGCAGGCAATGCAGGTCATTGCGCGGGCTGAGCGCCTCGCGGCCGGGCTCCCGCGGCACGAGGCGGAGGATCGCGTCGGTATCGCCGTCCCGGGGTACCCATTCTGCTCGGGCGAGGTCGGCCAGCGCGATCTCTTTGCGCTGGTGCAGCTGCTTGGGCGAGGGGATCCGTGCACCAGGCCAGGTGAGGGTCACCGATGTGCTGTCGCAGGACGCGGTGCCCTCCCAGGTCTGGACGTGGAACGGCACCGCGGGCACCAGGCTAGTGATGGCGCTCTCGCTGATAGGGCCAGGGGAGGAGTCGCGGGCGAACTCAGCGGCCTGCATGATGGCGTCGGCATGGAACCGAGCGACCAGCTCGTCCGTGCCGCCCTCGCCGACGAGGGCGAAGGGCTGGCGATCGGGGGAGAGTGCCGCCCCCGCCGAGGCGAACGGATCCAGGCCGGGCGCCAGGCGCAGCCGCGCGACCCAGGGATCGCGGCGCTGGCCCGGCTGCACCTGCACTGCCTCGATGAACGCGACGGGCACGCTGAGCCGACCGAGCCCGCGATAGAAGGGATCCGAGCGGCGGCCCGCGTGGAACTCGATGGTCACCGTGTCGGTATCGATCGTCCAGACCGCATCCCGCCCGCGCAGCTCGTACATGCCCACTGATCGTAGGGGGTAGTGGGTGCGGCTGCCATGTTCCACGTGGAACATGGCGGCCGACGCTTCTCGGGCGGCAGCGCGGGTGTCAGGAACGAATACGTGACGCAACGAAACGTCAACGAGATGGTGACATCCCGGTTCGCCACTCTGAATCACCTGTGGATAACTCATCATATTTGCAGGCCAGTAGCGCCAGAATGGCGTAGTTATCCACCGAAACTGTGGATTACCCTGTGGATAATGTGCACAGGAGGGGCGCCCCCACGAGTACTTACGTCACGGGGCCTCGCTACCGCGCGAAGCGCCGAAGCAGTGGAACCCGCGCGCCCCGTCGTGCCACTATCGAGGGATGAGCGAGACGATTCCGTCCGAGCCGGCTGCCGAGATCCCCGATGCGGGGGACGGTGGCGTCACTATCGTCGATGTGCGCGAGCAGGACGAGTGGGACCAGGGGCACGCGCCCGGTGCGCTGCACATACCGATGGTCGACATGCCCGCCCGCTACGGCGAGATTGATCCTGATGACGACATCTACGTCGTGTGCCGCAACGGCGGACGCAGCTTCCAGGTGACCCTGTGGCTGCAATCGGTCGGATACGATGCCACCAACGTGTCCGGCGGAATGGTCGCATGGCAAAAGGCCGGGCGAGCCATCGAATCCGCTGATGGTGGGTCCGGATACATCTACTAGCGCCTCGCGTGGCCCGGCCATCGGAGCGGCACGCAGCGGGAAGGGGGCAGGGAGCATGACGATGCCACCGTCGTCGAGCCCGCTCCATCCCGTCCTGAGGCGCCCGGTCGACCATCGCTGGACTGCCAGCCCTCCCCAAGGGAAGCAGATCGTGCGCACTGTCCAGCCCAAGCCGGCCCCCGAGCGCACGCCCCGCTACACGCGGATCCCGACCTGGGGCCTGCGCCAGGAGCCATCGCGGCCCGAGCCCGCCCCGCGGACAAGGCTCCAGGCCCTCGCTGGCTATGCGCCCCTGCTCCTGGGGTTCACCGCCCTCCTGTACGTCGCGGCCGCCCTCGCGGAACTCATCCGGTACGGAATGGTCCTGGCCAATCGCGACCGCCTGCTCGCTCCAGTGATCGCGAACGGCTCGGACCTCCTCGTCGTCACCCTCGCCTGCACGGCTCTGCTCTTCGCGATCGGAACCGTCCTCGCGTGCGCTGCCTGGCTCGTGGAGCATCGCCGCCAATGGTTCGCGCGAGAGGGGCTGAAGGACCCGAGGCGTCCCCGCGTCCAGTTCCTCGCTAGCGTGCTTCCGCCATTCACGCTGTTCTACCCGGGGACCCTGCTCGGTGAACTGATCCACCGGGAAACGGAGCGGGATCGCGAGAACCACGACGTGGCTGCCTCCGCAGTGCTCCTCAGGGCCTGGTGGCCGCTATGGATCGTGACGTGGGCCTGCGCCATCGCGAGCGCGGCCTGGCGGATCGCCGACACGATCCAGGCCCAGGCCAATGGGATCCTCTTCGCGGCCCTGGCCAATGTGCTGGCGGCGGGCTGCGCGATCGCGGCCCTGCTGCTGATCCGGCGGCGCCAAGCGGTGCAGGGGGAGTCGGTGGAGACGGAGCGCCCGCGGTCGCCCAAGCGTTGGATCGCCTCCGTCTCCCCCTAGCGGCGATCGCGGCAGTGCTGCATGAGCGGGACGCACATGTTCATCCAACCGGCGGCCAGCGTCAGTGTTGTCTTAACCTCATGCTCTTGCCTTCGTTTCCCTGGTAGGAAAACATGGGGGTGTGACCCGCAGAAAACCAGGTCATCCTGGCATTCCACCGATGGTGGTCGCGCACCGTGGGGCTTCCGGCGAGCGACCCGAGCACACCCTGGCTGCCTACGAGCTTGCCTTGCAGCAAGGCGCTGACGCGCTCGAGTGCGATGTCCGGCTGACCCGCGATGGAACGCTGATCTGCATGCACGACAGGAAGATCGATCGGACGTCCAGCGGTCGAGGCGTGGTCAGCACGATGACGCTCGATGACCTGCGTGCCCACGACTATGGCCGGTGGCACGCGGAGATGCAGGGTCGGCAGCGCTCGGCCGTCGCGCTCGGTGATCCAGAGATCGCGGATGCCGCGGTTGACCGCTACTCCGAGCCGCTCTCGGTGCTCACTCTCAGCGAGCTGCTCACCCTCGTGCTCGACTGGGGCACGCCCAAGACCCTCTTCATCGAGACCAAGCATCCGGTGCGATACGGGGCGCTCGTGGAGGCGAAGCTCATCGCGGAGCTGCAGCGCTTCGGGCTTGCCCGCAAGCCCGCGGGCAGCTTCCCGCCCGTCGTGATGATGTCGTTCGCGCCGTCGGCGGTGTTCCGCGTCCGCCGCTCCGCGCCTGCCCTGCCGACGGTGCTGCTCGGCGAGAACTCCCGCTACCTCGGCTACCGGCCGACCACCACGGGCGTGCCGGCCGCGATTGGTCCGTCGATCGAGATGCTCCGGGAGCATCCACGGGTGGTCGAGCGCGCCCGCGCCTCTGGACGGTCCACCTACGTATGGACCGTCGACGAGCCCGTTGATGTCCAGCTCTGCCGGGACCTCGGCGTCCGCTGGATCGCCACGAACTTTCCCGAGCGCACCAAGCAGCTCCTCGGCGGCTAGCCGGACCCGTCCCAGGCTGGGCACGCCCGCCGATCGGTGCACTGATCCAGTGCCGCTGCGCCACCCCTGCGGCCCGAGGCGGTAGGTTGGCAGCGTGGGTAAGAAGAGCAAGAGAAACACAGGCCCGCGCGACGGCAGCCGTCGCGCCGAGAAGATCGCGCAGCGGCAGGCGAGGCTTGCTGATCAGCCCGCGCGCCGCCCGTTCGAGGGCTTCGCCGCGGAATGCGATCTGGTAGCCATGCGGGAGTTCGTCCCCTCGGCCACCGCGCACCTCCCCGGAGCCACGGAGCAGGCCGGGCGGCCAGTAGGGATCGCCACTGTCCTGCCGGGGGCGGTGGCCGCGATTGTCCGCAAGGACAGTGCCGATGAGCCGGGCGAGGCGCTAGCGGGACTACAGGTCGCGATGCAGTCGCCCAACCCGGCGCGCGACCTCGCTGAATCCCTGCGCTGGGTGAGCTCGGCACAGCCAGGGACATCATTGCAGCAAGCCGACACGGCGTCCTCGAGCGCGGAGCTCGCCGAGTACCTGCCCGCCGACGAGCTGCTCCAGATCACCGTCTACAACGATTTCAACTGGTGGATCCCGGAAGGGGTCGAGGCATCGGGCGAGACCGGCCTCGCGGTGCAGCGGGCCAATGAGATGATCATGCCGTCCGCGCGGCTCGACGCGGACGAGCTCGTCGCTGCCTGGTGGGTGGATGCCGGCGAGAAGGCGCACCTGCGCTGGGTGCGGGCCGAGGACGAGGACGCCCTGATGATGGCCATGGCCCGGCTGCACGCGGCGGGACAGCTCACTCTCGGTCCCGAATCACGCTTCGCGGGATCCTTCCGCACCCATGGGCTGCTCGTGCCCGTCTTCGACCTCGATCCCGACATGCATCCCGATGAGTGGGTGGCGCCAGCCGTGGAGCTGCAGGGCCGGATGGCCGAGGCGCTTTCCACCGATGCGTCGCTCACGCTGGAGGAGCGCCGCGCTCGCGACGGGATCATCGGGCGGCAGGTCACTCTCCGCTAGCATTTCGGGCGCGTGCGGCGCCCTGCGTCGCGAGCCCAGACGCCAGCAATGAACCCAGGCACGAGGATGCCCCGGACCGAATGGGGTCCGGGGCATCCTTCGCTCTGGCGAGGAGGTGGCCTAGATCGCGCCACCCGCGGCGGCGGGAGCCGTGCTGTCGCGGCCCCCCGCGCCCATCTCGCGGGCAACGAATGTCTCGAGGTCGAACAGGTTGTCGCCGGCGCGCTCGGCAACGGTGAGCAGGGTGCTCATCGTGGCAACCTCTTCCACCTGCTCCTTGAGGAACCACTGCATGAACTGCTCGCCGACGTAGTCGCCATCGTCCCGGGCAGCACGCGCGAGATGCACGATCTCGTCCGTGACGCCCTTCTCCTGCTTGACCGCTGTGGCGATGGCCTCGCGCACGGAGGCGAAGTCGTTATCGACATCGCCGATGCCGGGGATGTCCACGCGCTTGTCCCGGTCGAGGAAGTACTGCACGAGCATCATCGCGTGGTTCCGCTCCTCGTTGGCCTGCTTGTAGAAGTGGCCGGCGAGCTGGGGGAGGTCCTCGCCATCGAAGTAGACCGCTAGGGCGATGTACTGCTGCGAGGCAGTGAACTCATTGCGAACCTGCTCGCGGAGCAAGGCCAGGAATTTAGAATCATTGCTCGTATCGATGCTCATGCCCAAATGGTAGTGAAAATGCTAAATCCTGTCATCGAAGCATAGCCTCAGTGAATATAGCGCGACCTTACTAAGGCATACCAATCCTTATTGGTTCAGTAAAGTCAGAATGGTGCCCGGCCGACTATTCGATTCCCTCGGGAAGCGGGGCATCCCGGGCGATCGAATCCCACAGCGCCGTCGCGCCCTGCTCATCCCACAGCATCACGTTGCCCCTGCCAGCAACATCCATGAAACCGGAATAAGGCACGCTCACAGTCGGGATATCACCACGCAGCGACCAGGCGATCCGGCCCGTGTCCCAGATCCGATCGCCCTCATCGACCGACATCGACCGCAGCAGGGCCAGCCCGACCGGGACCGAGCGGAATGGATTGAGAACGACCCCCGGGCTTCCCGCTTTCCGCGCCAGTCGCGCCAGGAAATTCCGCTGATTGTTCATTCGATCAATATCGGCGAGCGGGGTGGACCGGCTTCGCACATATCCAAGCGCGTCCCCGCCGGAAAGGACCTGGCAGCCGGCGGGCAGATCGATTCCCGCGAGCGGATCCACGATCGGCGATTCCAGGCATACCTCCACGCCTCCGATGGCACTCGCGATCTCGGCGAAGCCACCGAACCCGATCTCCGCGTAGTGATCGATACGGACACCCGTCTCCAGCTCGATCGTCTCGACGAGCAACGAGGCCCCGCCGACCGAGTAGGCAGCGTTGACCTTGTCCTCGCCCCACCGGGGGATCGTGACGTAGGAATCACGGGGGATGCTCACGAGCACGGAGTTCCCGCGGGCCGAGACGTGCAGCAGCATGATCGTATCGGTCCGGGTGGCGCCGGCATCGCCGCCGGTGGACAGGTCCGCTACCTGCTCGTCGCTCAGGCCAGCCCGGCTATCGGTGCCGACGAGCAGGTAATTGGTCCCTGGAGTGTCGGCGATCCGGCCGGGGTAGGGGCCGAGGGCATCGACGCGATCAAGCTTCTGGTCCGCGATGACCAGGGCAATCACCGCGGCGAGGAGCAGGAGGACGAGCAGCAGCACGAGCGTGCGCAGAACCCGGGGGCGACGGCGCCGGCGCGGGGGGACGCGGCCTGGCCGGGGCTCTCCGGGGTGCTCGCCCCGATGGCCCATTCGATCACCATGCATGGCCTGACTCTACGCATATGCCCAGTATTGCTGGGCAGGATGCCACTACCTCCGGCGCGGCGCTCGCTTGCGCGAGCCCGCGGGCTTTCCGCGACCGGGCGTGCCGGTCTCGCGGCGATCGCCCTTCGGCGCGGTCCTCGGGGAGCGCGCGGAAGGCGGCTCGCCCGCGATTCCCCGGCTCGATCGCGCGGTGCGGCCCCGGACGATCCCCACCATTTCCTCGAGCAGTGGGTCGTCATTGGTGGAGCGGTCGCTCGACCAGGCGATGCCCACCTGCTGCTCGGGCCCATCGACCAGCGGTATGGACACGATGTCCTTGCGGTGATGCAGCCGGGCCAGGGATAGGGGCGCGACCACGAACCCGAGGCCGGTCGCGACGAGCGCCACGGCCTCCGCGGCGCCCGGTGGTTGCTGGTCGGGCCGTTGGCCTGGCGGGCGCCCGCCAGGCCATTCGAGCGGATCGTCCAATGGCTGCCACGCGATGTCGCCGTCGAGATCGGCGAGCGAGAGCTGGTCGGCAGCGGCGAGGTAGTGATCGCGGCCGCAGACCACCACGGGCTCCTCGCGGTAGAGGGGGATGACGCTGACCTGATCGGATGGCTGCCCAGGCCCGGGCGTGATGCGAACGAGCGCAGCATCGACATGCCCGTCGAGGATCGCCGCCCACTGCTCGGCGAGCGCAACGGGAACCAGGTCGAGCCGGGTGCCTGGCAGGCGCTCGGCCCAGCGGCCCGCCCACTTCGAGGGCATCACGCCCGGCACGAATCCCAGGCGGAACCCGGTCACTGCGGGGCTCCTTCGGTGTGTCCCAGCGACCTTCCGGGCGCGATGACATCACGCACGCGTCGCTTGAGGTCCGCGATATCCGGGAAGCCGCCGTCGATCGCTCGGTCCCACACGGTGCACGCATCTACGTCGATGCGGTAGGAGCCGCTCGGGCCGGGGCGCAGCGCCACCTCCGCGAGGTCGGCGGCGAACGTGGTCAACAGTTCCTGCGCCATCCAGGTCGCGCGGAGCAGCCAGCCGCAGCGCGCGCAGTAGGTGATGATCACTTGGTGGTCCTGGCTCATGGCTCCAGTATCGCGGACCAGCCTCCTGGCAGTGGTGCCGTCGTGGTCAACGCAGCATCGCGTACCCGACGAAGGCGACGATATCGATGAGCGCGTGGGCGGTGACGAGCGGCCAGGCGCGGGAGGTCGCCGGGAAGTAGCGCGCGAAGATGATGCCCATGACGATGTTGCCTCCGAACGAGCCAATGCCCTGGTAGAGGTGGTAAAGGCCACGGAGCGCGGCGGACACCGCGACCGCCGCCCAGGGGCGCATCCCGATCTGATGGAGCCGGACCAGCAGGTACACCACCACGAGGATCTCCTCCGCCGCGGAGTTCGCTATCGCTGAGAGGACCAGCATCGCCACCGACCACCAGGCGTCGGGCAAGGCGGCAGGAACAACCTCGACGGTGATGCCGAGCGCGCGCCCGGTGAAATAGAGCCAGAGGCCGGGCAGGCCGATCAGTGCCGCGAGCACAGCGCCAGGGAGGAGATCGCCGGCGCGCGGGCGCAGGAATCGCTGGGCGCGCGCGAGGGCGCCGCTGCGCCACAGCAGGTAGCCGCCGAGCGTGGCCCAGGCGAGCAGGCGGAGCGCGCTGGCGAGCTGGCGGAGGAAGTCGATCAGCCCGGACTGCGAGCGGCTCGCGTTGAGGGCCACGGATTGCTCGGCGAGCGCGGCGGGCGCGAGCAGGGCCTCGGTGAAGCTGATCGCGCTGTAGAAGCCTTGCAGGCCGAGCGTGACGGCGAGCACGATGACGATCTCGATGCGCAGCGCGCGCGCCTCCGCGGGGTTGCTCGCGCGGCCGGGAAAGCCGTGGAGGGGTGGTTCTCGCCAACTGCTTATGCTCACGGCCGACGACGCTAGCAGCGCGCCCCGGCTCAGGGCTGCCGGGCGCGCAATCCGTTGAGGAACGGGCAGCCCATCAGGATGCGCAGTGCCTGGTCGAGCTCCCTGGCGGAGGCCACGGGGGCGGGGAAGGCGATGCGGATGTCCTTGTCGTGGTCAGCGCGCTCGATGCGCAGGCGCAAGCCGAAGCGGTCGAGGCCGAGCGGCCGTACGCGGCCGTCGCGGAGGACCGAGGCAGGCAGCTTGCGGATGATCATCTCGAGCATCTCGGGGTGATGGTGCTCGAGATGATGCAGCCAGCATGCCTCGTGCTCGCTGAACGGGTCTGGCTGGGCGGCGGCGAGGTCGTCGATGGGCACGGACTCCGCTCCCGAGGAGTCGGCGACGACGACGGAGTGCAGCTCGATCCGCACGAGGGCGGTGGTGTGGCCGAGGTCGAGCAGGGATTCGTCGGGGCGGGCGTCGAGGAGGCGGGCGGCGATCGCGGGAACGTCGTCCGGATCGAGCGTGGTGAGCTGGCCGCGGAGCCAGATGAGGCTGCGGACGGGCTCGCGGAGCTCGAGGGGCGCGGTGTCGGCGAGCTCGAGGAGCGCTGGCACCCCTAGCGCGCCGGATTGCCAGGCGAGGGCGTGGGCGGGGCTGTCGTCGTCGATCGAGGCGAGGGCGATGCCGTTCTCGTCGATGCCGTGGACGCTGGCGGCGATGGGGGCAGTGCCATCGATCGCGAGGAGCGCGGCACGGGGGCTGGCACGGTGGAGCGCGGACCGGACGAGCTCGGCGGTGCTGGGCAGGGGGCGAGCGGGGGCTGGCTGCGGCATGGTTTCCTCACCTCTCGTTTGAATTAAGGTAAGGCTAACCAATTTGCCCGTGTGGTGGAAGCCCCTTTGCAATCCCCGCCACCGCGAGCGCCGGCCCACGCTGGCACGTACCCTCATAGCTGTGCTCACCATCGCCTACTTCGGACCCGCGGGAACCTTCACCGAAGCAGCGCTCGCAACGATGGAGCGCAACGGCACCATCGCCTCGCCCGTCCGCCGCGAGCCTGCTAGCAGCCCACCCGCTGCCCTCGCCGCGGTGCGCGCCGGAACCGCCGACCTCGCCTGCGTGCCCATCGAGAGCTCCGTCGACGGACCGGTCGTCCCCACGCTCGATGCGCTAGCCACGGGAAACCCCCTCCAGGTCATCGCCGAGACCACCCTGCCCATCGCCTTCGCCATCGCCACCCGGCCCGGCGCCACGGCCACGAGCATCCGCACCGTGGCCGCGTATCCCGTCGCCGCTGCCCAGGTCCAGCAATGGCTGCACGCCAACCTCCCGGGCGCGACCACCGTGGCCGCGGGATCCAACGCCGCCGCCGCCGACGACGTAGCGAACGATCGCGCGGATGCCGCTGTCACCACCGACCTCGCCGCGCGCCAGCGCGGACTCGATACCCTCGCCAGCGAGGTCGCCGATGTCGCTGGAGCCACCACGAGCTTCGTGCTCGTCGGGCCCCCGGCCTCGCCCCCGCCCCGCACGGGCAGCGACCGCACCTCCATCGTGCTCGGCCTGCCCAACCTGCCCGGATCCCTCGCCCGCGCCATGAACGAGTTCGCCCTGCGCGACATCGACCTCACCCGGATCCAATCGCGGCCCACCCGCACCGGGATGGGCACCTACCGCTTCTACATCGACTGCCGCGGGCACATCGACGACACCGCCGTCGGCGAGGCCCTCAAGGCGCTGCACCGCAGCGGCGCCGAGGTGCGCTACCTCGGCTCCTGGCCCACTGCGACCAGCGACGCCCAATCCCCGCCCGACGACACCGCCGAATGCGAATGGCTCGAGCGGCTCCGACGGGGTGAGCGCCCATGACCAGGACACGGCTGCTCCTCGTTCGCCATGCCGAATCCGAATCCAACGTGCTGCGCAAGCTCGATACCCGGCCCCCAGGCGCCACGCTCACCGACAACGGGATCGCCCAGGCCCGCCGCCTCGCGCAAGGACTCGCCCTCACCGAGGACGACATCATCCTCTCCTCGATCGCCACGCGCGCCCAGCAGACCGCGATGCCGCTCTTCGCGGCGCTCGGGCGCGAGCCGCGGGCCGTCGAGGGGATCCACGAGATCCAGGCCGGGGACCTCGAGAACCGTGACGATCATGAGGCCCACCGCATCTACGCCACCACCTACAGCAAGTGGCTCCACGGCGATGACATGCCGCGCATCCCCGGGGGCGAGAACGGCTACGACCTCATGGAGCGCTACCTCCCCGTCATCGACACCGTGCACGCCGACTACCTCGACGCGGCGCGGCGCATCATCATCGTCAGCCACGGCGCGGCGATCCGGGCCATCGCCGCGCGCCTCACCGGAGCCGATCCGGTCTTCGCGCTGCGCAATCGTCTCGAGAACACCGGCGGAGTGGAGCTCCTCGCCACGGGCCGGGGCTCGTGGGAGCTTGCTCGGTGGGGAACGCTGATCGAGGCGCTAGGCGCGGACGCCACCTCGATCGGCGATGCGATGGGATGACCGGGCATTCGGCCGCCACGCCTGCTCCAGCGCCCGCTGCAGGCGATGATCCGAGCCCGCGCACACCGTGACTCGCTGGTGCGCGCCATCGCGCTCCTCGAGAGGGAGCACCAGCACCCTGCCGTGCTGCGCATCGATCACCGCGACTGGGGCCCGTCCCGGTGCGGTGACCTCCACGACCCGCTCCGCGTGGTGCAGCACCTGCCCGAACTGAAACGCATCATCAGCGGCCACGCCGGCCTGGCGCAGCCCGATGATCACCGCGTTCGCGTCGCGTGCCCCGTCCACCGCGAGCGCCAGCGCATCATGGCGCACCACGGCGTCCCGCGCGGAAAGCTCCCGCCCGCGCGGGGCCGGGCCCACGATGTCGCGGAGGAAACCAGCGACCGAGCCCTCGATCGGCCCGAGCCGCACCGCGTCATCGCTGCGCGCCGCGCCCACGATCTGCCCGCCCCGGCGCGCCACCACCCCTCGGCGCATCACCGGCCGCGCACCCATCATGCTGGCGCGCGCGCTCACACTCGCCTCCGGGTCCGCGAGCACGCGCAGCAACGGGAGCACGCTCGTGCTCGGCCCCCGCTCGGTCAGCAGGCCACGCTCGAGCAACACTTCACGTGCCGCCGCATCGTCGCTGCCCAGCGGTACCTGAAGCGCCACGGGCAGCTCATCGAGCCCCGCCGCTGCCTGCAGCACAGCGAGTTCCGCCACCGAGACCGTCAGGGATGCCATCTCAGCGGCCCCCGCCAATGACGGCCGGGCACACGAGCTGCCCGGACGGCCCCACATCGAACCGGTCGCGCGGGCGCTCGCGCCGGGCGCGCTGCGGGCTCGCGTCCTCCTCCGCGCGGGCCATCGCGGCAGGCGGCATCATGGGCACGCCGGAGCGCCCCTCGGACCCGATCACCGAGGTGCTTGTTGGGCGTGGGGCCGTGGAGCTCGCGGCCTCGGGACCGGGCGCGCCAGGACCCGTAGCCAGGGGAGCGCTCATCGCGGCCTGCCGGCCGGCAGCCTCGCCCGCGCCAGTGAACAGGCTGGCAGAGAAGCCGGGCACGCCCGCAGCGCCAGGCGCGCGCATGCTCGCCGGGGCGATCGCCTGGGCCCGCGCGGCCCCGGAGCCGCGGCCATCACGAGGCTGCTCGCTCGCGGGAGCGAGCGCCGGGCCAACGAGCGGTGGCGCACCAAGCGGCGAAGCGGTCGTCATGGCAGCGCGGGCGGCATCGGCACCGAGCATCGCGACACGGCCCACCACCGTGGCTGCGGTCGGCACCATGCTCGGCGAAGCGACCGTGCCAGCAGGAGCAACACCCAGCGGAGAGGCGGGAAGACCGGCGATCCCCGGCACCGACACGCCCGCAGGCGCGGTGCCCGGCATGATTCCCACCGGATTCGTCAGCGCGCCGGTGGAGTCGAACGAATCACCATCGGCGGAGGCGAGATGCTCGGAGGCGGTTGCGCCGTCGCTGGCCTGGTGATCAGCCATGCCGGTGGTCAGCCGCGGCGGAGTGGCCGGCTCGACACCGACGGAGCAGCCAGCGCTGGCGGCATCATAGGTCCGCATGGCGGCGATGGCGCGCAGGTCCAGGAGCCGCTCCGCCGCCTCCGCGGCCGCGAGCGCCCCGGTGGTGGCGCCCACGACGCTGGCCGCCTTGGCCGCCTGGACAGCGGTGATCTCCGCCATGGTCGGCATGGCGACGCGCGAAGCGTCGCATGCCAGCGCGGTGACCTGCGCGGTCTGGCCGACCCTCATCGCGGTGGCGCTGGTCCCGTCGAGCCAGGCGGACATAGTCCGCAGGGCCGCGCGAGCCTTGTCGGATGTGCCGCCGCTCCAGCCGGACTCCATCAACCGCACCGCGGAGTCGACATGGTGGGCCGATTCGCTCGTGGCCACGGCGAGCCCGATCCAGGCGCTGCCAGCCTGGTGCATGGGCCCCCCGCCCACGCCGAGATGCAGTGGCGGGCTCAGGTCCATCGCCTTGCGCCGCTCCCACATGATCGATGTCAAGGTCATTGCTGTTCCCCCTGGTTAGTGGATGCCCTGATCAGGCGTGCGAGGCGATGGACCGGCTAGCGGCGCCATCCTGCTCGGTGTAGGTGGCCGCCTGGTGCCGCAGCGTTCGCGCTGCCTCGCGCAGCTCCCGCAGCGCGCTCACGAGGGCCGGGTCGGTGCGCGCGAATGCGTCGGAGATCCACCGCGTGCTAGCCACGGTCACCTCGTCGGCGGCACCGGGCGGCGGCGCTGCCGAGCCGCGAGCACGAGCGAGCTCGCTATCGATCCTGGTAGCGGCCGCATCGAGCTCGGCCGCGGCCGCTCGCAATGCCTCGGGGTCAACGCTGAGTTCCTGTGCCACGCGGGTCATCCTCCTTGTGCTCGGACAGGCAAGGCAGTGCCCATCGACAAGGTAGGACGCAGCAGCACGCCCATTGGTTCCCCGATGCGAGGACTTTCTCGCACGAGTTTCAGGCGCGGCTGCCGGTGGCGGGGGCTCGCCGCGCGCCGGGGCAGCCGTGGGCGGAGCTCCGCCGCGCGCCGCCCCACGAGAAGTGTGCGGTTTTGCACCCTCTGAACCCACCGCACGGTGTGGGGTGCAAAACCGCACAGAAGGGAGGCCGGTTCAGCAATGAGGCCCGCCCCAGCCGAGCCCGCACGAACCCGCCACGGCCGAGCCAGCCGCCCCGGCTAGCCCCAACCGAGCTCGTGGAGCCGGTCGTCGTCGATGCCGAAGTGATGCGCGATCTCATGGATCACGGTGATCGCGACCTCCTCGACCACCTCGTCCTCGGTCTCGCACATCGCGAGCAGCGGCTCCCGGTAGATGCTGATGGTGTCTGGCAGGGAGCCCGCGTAGAACGAATCCCGCTCGGTGAGGGCAACGCCCTGGTACAGGCCGAGGATCCCTGGCTCCTCCTCGTTGCGGGGCTCCACGAGCACCACGACGTTGTCGATCGCTCGCGCGAGCGGAGCAGGGATGAGATCAAGGGCATCGGAGACGAGGTCGTCGAAGTGGTCCTCGGTCATGATGACGCTCATGGTGCTAGCAGCCCGTCACGCTAGTTGCCCGGCGCGAGGCCGGGAGCAGGAGCTGCGGGTGGCTCGGGATCGGCGATCTGGTCGGGGCGCTGCCCGTTGATCGTGATCTCGCCGCGCGCCGGGCCCACGAGTGTGGCGAGCGCGGAACCGGGGTCGAGCTGCCCGCCGAGGGAGCAGTTGACCAAGCGGTTCCCGGCCAGCCAGCTCGACAGCGAGCGGGTGTCCCAGAACACGGTGAGGCTTTGCTGCTCCAGCCGATCGGGCCCGCCGAGGTAATCCGCGGCGACCTGCCTGCATCGCTCGTCGAGGAAGCGGTCCTGCTCGGAGACGGGGGGATGGTTGTCACCGAACTGCTCGCCGAGGTCGACGATGCCTGCCACCTCGTAGGCGTGGGGCTCCTCGCAAGGCACGGGATCGGTGGGGATGTCCAGGTTGATGCCGATGCAGAACCCGGGCTCCCACACCATGGACATGTTCTGCTCGCTGGCCTTGCCGAACATGGGGAACACCTGCCCGCTCGCGCCCACGTTCTGCAGCCCGCAGCGAATGGTGCGCTCACCGGCCTCCCAGCCGTCCTCGCCGGGATTGATCAGGTTGATGCTGTAGCGGCCGCGGGGGTCGAAGCGCGATCCCAGGTAGTCCTTGGTCGCGGGCTCGCATAGTTGCCCGCGGAGCTCGGAGAACCGCAGCTCGGTGGGGAACCCGGCGTCCTGCCCGAACTCGGATCCGGGGAAGGTGCTCAGGTCGATCGCTGCGGTGACCTCGAAGCGATGCTCCTCCGAGCAGTCGACCTTCGCGAGATCGGCAGCGTCGGGCGCTGACCACGCCAGGCAGTCGCCAGCGCTCGAGGAGCCGAACGCGTCCCCGGCGACGGATTCGGTGGTGGGCGCGGCGATCGTCTCCCACCGTTCCTCGTCCTCGGGATCGCTCGTCGCCTGCACGATGATGAGCGCGGCGACGCTGCCCGCGATGAGCAGCAGCAGGGCAATGATCGCGGCAATGCGCCAGCGCGGACGGCTATCGCTATCCGGGGGCGGCGCGGATCGGGGGGAGGAGTGCTTGGTCATCGGCATCTATCATGCACCCATCGCGGTGGTGTTTCGACCGCGCGCCCGGATTTTCCGTACCTGGAAGGAAATGGTGGGCCTGTCCCGCCGCGCCCGGGGGCAGCACGGCTACATTGGAGGGCATGGGGCACAGTGCCGAGAGGGGCTCGGGATTCTCTGACGAGGAAGCCGTTTCCGAGCTCGCGACCAGGTTGTTCGATCACGCCCGCAGCGGCCGGGAGGCCGAGCTCATGGCCTACATCGATGCTGGTGTACCGGTCGATCTCGCCAACGGCACGGGTGACACCTTCCTCATGCTCGCCGCGTATCACGGCCATCCCGGGACCGTGGCGGCACTGCTGGATCGCGGCGCGGACGCTGATCGGCTCAACGATCGCGGGCAATCCCCACTCGCGGGCGCGGTGTTCAAGGGCGAGGACGAGGTGGTCCGGCTGCTCGTGGAGGCGGGCGCGGATCCTGCGGCAGGGTCACCGCCCGCGATCGCGGCGGCCCGCATGTTCGGGCGCGAGGACTACCTGGGCCTGCTGGGCGCTGATGGCGGCCACGAGGAGCGCTAGCCCATTCGCCCCGGGACCGGTCGGCGAGCGTTCCGATGGGGAGGAAGCGCACGGGGCGCAGTAGGGTGTTAGGCGTGATCGACCTCAAGTTGCTTCGTGATGATCCTGAAGCCGTGCGGGTTTCGCAGCGGGCGCGCGGGGAGGACCCTGCCCTGGTGGATGCCCTGCTCGATGCTGATGCGCAGCGCCGCGCGGCCGTCTCGGCGGCGGACTCGCTGCGCGCCGAGCAGAAGGTGCTCGGCAAGAAGGTGGGCAAGGCGGCACCGGAGGAGCGGGATGCCCTCCTCGCTGGCGCGTCCGAGCTCGCGCAGAAGGTCAAGGACGCCGGGGCCGCGGAGTCCGCTGCCAATGAGCGCCTCGTCGCGGCGCATCGGGCGATCTCCAACCTCGTGCACCCGGATGTCCCGGTAGGCGGCGAGGAGGACTTCGCGGTCATCGAGACGGTGGGCGAGCCGCCGGTCATCGAGTCGCCGCGCGATCATCTCGAGCTGGGCGAGCGCCTGGGGCTCATCGACATGGAGCGTGGGGCGAAGGTCTCCGGCTCGCGCTTCTACTTCCTCACCGGCAACGGGGCGCTGCTGCAGCTCGGCTTGCTGCAGCTCGCGATCCAGAAGGCGGTGGCCGCGGGGTTCACGCCGATGATCCCGCCGGTGCTGGTGCGCCCGGAGATCATGGGGGGCACGGGATTCCTGGGCGCGCATGCTGCCGAGGTCTACCATCTCGCCGATGATGACCTGTACCTCGTGGGGACGTCCGAGGTGCCGCTGGCTGGCTATCACTCCAGCGAGATCATCGATCTCTCGGGTGATCCCGTGCGCTATGCGGGCTGGTCGTCATGCTTCCGCCGCGAGGCCGGCAGCTATGGCAAGGACACCCGCGGCATCATCCGGGTGCACCAGTTCGACAAGGTCGAGATGTTCACCTATTGCCGTCCGGACCAGGCCGAGGAGGAGCACCAGCGGCTCCTGCAGTGGGAGAAGGACATGCTGGCTGCGATCGAGGTCCCCTACCGGGTGATCGACGTGGCATCGGGAGACCTGGGCTCCTCGGCGGCCCGCAAGTTCGACTGCGAGGCCTGGGTGCCCACCCAGCAGACCTACCGGGAGCTGACCTCGACGTCCAACTGCACGACTTTCCAGGCGCGGCGGCTAGCGATCCGGTATCGCGATGAGAACGGCAAGCCGCAGATCGCCGCAACACTGAATGGCACGCTCGCCACGACGCGGTGGCTCGTGGCGGTGCTCGAGAACCATCAGCAGCCCGACGGCAGCGTGCGGGTGCCCGCGGCGCTGGTCCCCTTCGTGGGGCGCGAGGTCCTCGAGCCCGTTCGCTAGCGTCCCGCTTGGCCGCTGCGGCGACACCTCTATGGGGACCTGTCGGGCCGGAACAGCATGCAGCGCGTCGTCGCGGTCGCGCAGAGCTTCCCCTCGCTGGTGCGGATCTCGCCGCGCGCGGTAGCGGTGGCGCGCCCGATGTGCACGACGCTGCCGACGGCCTCAATGGGCCCGGTGCGGATGCTGACAGGTCGCAGGAACTGGGTGTTGAGGTCAAGCGTGGTGTAGCCGGTCTGCTCGGGCAGGGTCGTGCTGATCGCGAACCCCATGGCGGAGTCCAGGATGGCGGTGAGGATCCCGCCGTGCACGGTGCCGACGGCGTTGTAGTGGTACTCGGCGGGGACGAGCCTGATGGTGGTCGTCCCGTGCCCGGCGTCGACGACCCGGAAGCCGAGCGTGCGCGCGGACGGGGAGTGGTCGAGGGCGCCCTCGGCGAGCGCCCGGATGAACTCCAGTCCACTTAGTGAGACATGCTGTCCCGCTGTGCTTGCTGGATCTGACCAGGTGTACGTACGTTCCCGCTCGGTGGCAGGCATCGATACCTCATTTCCTCAGCGACAGTGTCCGGCTTCCCCGATAGGCTATTCGCCGTGGAACCTGTCTATGGCTCGATCGTGACGTTCGCCCGCGCCCTGTTCACCGCCCAGGGGCTGAGGTTCACGGTCACTGGAACCGATCACATCCCACGCGTGGGTGGCGCGGTGATCGCCGTCAACCACACCGGCTACCTCGATTTCGCTTACGCCGGCAAGGCCGTCCTGCCTGCCAAGCGCTTCATCCGCTACATGGCCAAGCACGAGGTGTTCGAGCACAAGGTCAGCGGGCCCCTCATGCGTGGTTGCAAGCACATCCCCGTCGATCGGGTCTCCGGCGGGGACGCCTACAAGGCCGCGGTGCAAGCGCTCAAGCACGGTGAGCTCGTCGGCGTGTACCCCGAGGCGACGATCAGTCGCAGCTTCGAGATCAAGGAGTTCAAGTCCGGCGCGGCGCGCATGGCCATCGAGGCCGGGGTGCCGATCATCCCCATCATCGTCTGGGGCGCCCAGCGCGTCTGGACCAAGGGCTTCCCCAAGCAGCTCGGTCGCACCCGCACACCTATCTCGGTCGCCGTCGGTGCTCCCATCGAGCCCTTCAAGCCAGCAGCCGACCTCACCGCGAAGCTCCAGTCCGACATGAAGGAGCTCCTGCTGAAGGTGCAGGACGACTACGGCCCCCATCCCGAGGGCGCCTACTGGGTACCCAAGAGGCTGGGCGGAAGCGCTCCCACCCTGGAGGAGGCCACTATCCTGGATCGCAAGGATGCCGACGCCCGCATCGCGGCACGGCGCGCGCGGGAGGAAGCGAAAGAGACATGATCTCAGGAGTGACCTCGGTCGTCGCCGACGCGGTGTACCGGCTGGTGTATGTCAAGCTGGCCGTCATCGCATCGATCATCCGAGCGCTGCAGGGCGCGCGGCTGAAGGTCACGGGCCTGGAGAACATGCCCCGCCACGGTGGAGCCGTGCTCGCGTGCAACCACATCGGCTACATGGACCCGATGTATCTCGGCCTCGTCGCGCTCATGGCCCGCCGCCGCATGCGATATCTCGCGAAGAAGGAAGTGTGGGACCATCCCGTCACCCGCTTCCTCGCGGTCACCTCGCGCGGCATCCCGGTGGATCGCTCTGCCGGCACCTCGGCATACCAGGCCGCGGTGCGGGCGCTGTGCGAGGGCGACTTCGTCGGCGTATGCCCGGAAGCGACGATCAGCCGCAGCTTCGAGCTCAAGGAGTTCAAGTCCGGCGCGGCGCGCATGGCCGTGGCGGCCGGCGTGCCGGTGGTTCCGATCGTCCTGTGGGGGACCCAGCGCATCGCCACCAAGGGCCAGCCCCCGAAGTTCCTCGGATGGAACCGGCAGGTCCAGGTCCACGTCGGTACGCCCATCGAGCCCGGAATGCCACCGCAGGAGCTCACCACTAGGCTCCACAGCGACATGGAGGAGCTCCTGCACGCCGCGCAGGCCGCCCACGGGCCCCACCCACCGGGGAGGCACTGGGTTCCTGCCCGGCTCGGCGGTACCGCTCCCACGCTTGCCGAGGCCAACGCGATGGATGCCCGCGAGCTCTCCTGGGCACGGAAGGACGGCCTCGAGCCGGAGTAGATGTGCCACGAGGGCGCATCCGGGGCACGATGGAGTAGTGAAGCCGGAACTCCTCTGCGACCTGCCCGCGCCCCTCCTCGTCGGTTCAGACGTCGATGGCACCCTCATCGATGACCTTGATCGCATCAGTCCCCGGACGCGAGCGGTCCTCAACCAGCTCGCCGGGACGGAAACCCACTTCATCCTCGCCACGGGGCGGCCACCTCGCTGGCTTGCCCCGATCATCGACCAGATCGGATTCGCGCCACTGTCGGTCTGCGCCAACGGCGCGGTGGTCTACGACGCGGAGCGTGACCAGGTGATGCACGCCGAGGAGCTGTCCGCGGAGACCCTCGGCTGGCTCTTCGATCGCATCAGTGCTGCTTTGCCGGGCAGTGGTCTCGCCGCCGAGCGGGTGGGCCGCAGCGCCCACGACGCGGCCTCGCCCCAGTTCGTCTGCGCGCCCGGCTACGAGCACGCCTGGCTCAACCCGGATCACATCGAGCTCTCCGCCACCGAGGTGATCGCGGCGCCCGCGATCAAGCTGCTCGTCCGGCACGCTGGCATGAGCAGCACCGCGATGCGTGATGTGCTCGCGCCGCTGGTGGGGGAGCGGGCTGCCATAACGTTCTCCACCGACAAGGGGCTCGTCGAGCTCTCGGCCCCCGGAGTGAACAAGGCGACGGGGTTCGAGTGGGTCGCGCAGCGGCTGGGCGTCGACGCCGGCCACGCCGTTGCTTTCGGCGACATGCCCAATGACATCGCCATGCTCGAGTGGGTGGGCCACGGCGTCGCGATGGGCAACTCGCACCCCGAGACACGAGCAGCCGCCCGCGAGGTCACGTCGACGAACAACGATCATGGCGTGGCGGTGGTGCTCGAGCGCTGGTGGTCCTGACGACAGAGGGGCCGCGCTCGGTGCGAGCGCGGCCCCTCTGCTGGTGCGGGCTTGGTCCGGAACGGGCTATCCGGCGGCCGGTACCGAATCGTTGATGTGCACCGTGGCCTCGCCAGTGGCGAGATCGAACAGCATGTGCCCGTGCTCGAAGTTCACGCGGACGCCCTCGGGAGTGCTGAACTCCTCCTCGGTGGGCAGGCCGAGCAAGCTGTCCTGGGCGCCGAGCGCCTCCCACTGCTCGCCGATGACTCCCCATACCGCTCGGGCGCCGGTGCGCTCCGACCAGTAGATGGTGCCGTTGGCGAACCGGGCGAAGCTGATGCCCTCGGCCGCGGCCTCGATCTTGCTGACCGCGTCGCCGAGCGCGCCCTCGACGCCGCCGAGCGTGTACCAGCGACGCGCGATCTCCTCATCGCCGAACTGGGTGCTTTCTGCCGCGGTGGAACGGAGCGAGGCGAGGAGCCGCTGCATGTTCTCTCCGGTGGCGCGCAGCTCGCTCGAGCTCCAGGATGCGCGGGGCGCGGGAGCCTGGTCGGGCTGTGGCTGCGGCTCGTTCTCCTCGGTGGGCTGTCCGGCCGGGGTCTCGCCGCCCTCATTGCCACTGCCCTCGTCCTCGTTGCCCGGATCAGCAGGCCCCGGATCAGCAGGCCCCGGATCAGCAGGCCCCGGATCAGCTGGTTGGGTGGGCGCAGGGGCAGAATCCTGGTACGCGGTCGCGATATCGCGGATCAGGTCCATCTGGGCGTAGCCGAGGTTGCCAGGGCAATCGGTGTAGTTGACGGCCCGGTGCGCAAAGATCTGCGGGAGCTGGATCGGCTGGCCCTGCGCGAGCCAGGTGTACTGCGTGCCCTCGGAATAGTGCGTCGAGGAGTCCTTCGGGCGAAGGTCCTCGAGGGCGAGGCGCCAGCCGGCGAGCTTGGCGAGAGCCTCGACCTGGGCGCGGGGCGGCGCCGTGTTCTGGTAGTGCCCGATCATCGAGTAGCCGGCGGTGTTGACATTGAAGCCGCCCGAGTGGGCGCCCTGGAGATCCTTGTCCATGCCACCGAACCGGCCCTCGAAGATCTGGCCGTACTTGTCGACAAGAGCGTGGTAGCCCACGTCGCACCAGCCGAGGGTCTGCGCGTGGTAGGCGTAGATCCCGCGCACGATCTGTGCGGACTGGGCCTGCGTGTAGTTGTTGTTGCCGGCGGTGTGGTGCACGACGACGGCGCCGAGGCCGCCGTTGACCTGGGGCGCGCGGCACCGGATGCCCTCGTTGGCGCCCCACTGGGCGCGGGTGATGACCTTGGGCCGCGCCGGGGCGCCAGCGATATCCGTGACGTTTCCAGCGATATCGCTGGGCGCATCGGCGATGGGCGCCTTGGAGGGCCGGATGATGATCGCGGTCAGGTTCTCGGTCTCCCCGGAACGCTCCGGCGCAGGTGGCTGGCTGATCAGCGGGCGCGAGATGTCGGTGGGCTCGCCCGCCGCCGCATCAGTAGGGGCTGCTTCCTCGGGCGCGAGCGGCTCCTCGGGCGCGGTATCGCCCTCGAGCACGGGCTGCACCATGCCGCCGATGCTGATCTGCACGGTGTTCGTATCACCGGTGAACACGACCTCGCTGGCCTCGCGGGACTCGTCGCCGATATCGCTACCGCCATCGATCGGCTCGAGGTCGAACCATTCGGTCCAGGTGTCGTCCTCGAGCTTGGCACGAACGAACGCCTCGGGATCGCCATCGCCCTCCCAGGTGAGGCCGAACATGTTGAACGAGGTGTCCTGGGTGATCTCCCGGACAATGGGCTCGCCGTGGTCGGAGATATCGGTGACCTCGCCGGGGCTGGGCGCGAGGCTCACCTCGTCGATCATCGTGGGGGCGTGGTCGGTGGTGTCGTTGACCGGGGTGATGTCAACGTTGCCGGCGGTCGCGCCGAGCCCGAGGAGCGTTCCGGCTGCAGTGAGCCCGACGGTGACACCGAGGGTCAGGATTCGTCGTGGTTGATGGTTCGGCAACGCAGTGACTCCCTTGATCTGCGATTGGGCGCGGCGCGTGAGAGCTGGACCGGCTTCGTGCTGCATGACTAGTTCGTCATCGTCTTGACGATAGGCAAGCCAGGCTCACATTTCGTGCACCGCGGAGTCACTATGTGGTCAAGAATTGACCAACACTGCTGTTACCTAACCATGTACGTGATCTCTTGAGGGACTTCGCATCACGCGTCCGAAAGTCGTTTCGCCGCGCGCGAGGCGACACCGGCGGGGCCGAAGGTCACTGGCCAGACTGGGCTGTCCGTTACGCTGAAGCCATAGCCCAGCCGCACGCCTTGTCGCAGGCCACGCCGCAAGGAAAGCAGAGGAATGCCCGGTGCCTACCGAGACTCGAACGACAGGCGATCCTGACCGTGACGCCTTCGACCTCATCATCGTCGGATCGGGGTTCTTCGGGCTCACCATCGCCGAGCGTGCCGCCACGCAACTGGGCAAGCGGGTGCTCGTCCTCGACCGTCGGCCCCACATCGGGGGCAACGCGTACTCCGAGCCCGAGCCGGAGACGGGCATCGAGGTCCACAAGTACGGCGCGCACTTGTTCCACACCTCCAACGAGCGTGTCTGGGAGTACGTCAACCAATTCACGTCGTTCACCGGCTACCAGCATCGCGTGTTCACGCTGCACAAGGGGCAGGTGTACCAGTTCCCGATGGGGCTGGGCCTGGTGTCGCAGTTCTTCGGCCGCTACTACTCGCCGGAGGAAGCGCGCGCGCTGATCGCCGAGCAGGCCAGCGAGATCGACACCAAGGAGGCCTCGAACCTCGAGGAGAAGGCGATCTCGCTCATCGGCCGCCCCCTCTACGAGGCATTCGTGCGGGACTACACGGCCAAGCAGTGGCAGACCGACCCGAAGGAGCTCCCGGCGAGCACCATCGCCCGGCTGCCCGTGCGCTACACCTTCGACAATCGCTACTTCAATGACACCTACGAGGGCCTGCCCGTCGATGGCTACACGGCATGGCTGGAGAACATGGCCGCCGATGACCGGATCGAGGTGCGCCTGGGGACGGACTACTTCGAGGTGCGCGATGAGATCCGGGCAGCATCCCCCGGGGCGCCCGTGGTCTATACCGGACCGATCGACCGCTACTTCGACTACGCCGACGGCGAGCTGGGCTGGCGCACCCTCGATTTCGAGACGGAAGTACTGCCCACCGGCGATTTCCAGGGCACCCCGGTGATGAACTATCCCGATGCGGAAGTGCCGTTCACCCGCATCCACGAGTTCCGCCACTTCCATCCCGAGCGGAAGTATCCAGGCGACAAGACCGTGATCATGCGGGAGTTCTCCCGGGCCGCCGAGAGCGGCGACGAGCCCTACTACCCGATCAACACCGCGGACGACAGGGAGCGGCTCGCCCGGTACCGCGAGCGTGCCCGCGCGGAGACCGAGCGCGACAACGTGCTGTTCGGCGGGCGCCTCGGCACCTACCAGTACCTCGACATGCACATGGCGATCGCCAGTGCTCTCGCGATGTTCGACAACATTCTCGCCCCGTACTTCACCGAGGGGACGCCCCTTCAAGCGCGGCCGAGCAGCGACTAGCCTCCCCGGCACTGACCTCACCCGCGCCACCCCGCTCGAAGAAAGGCACTACGCGCAGTGACCACCACCAGCTCATCCGCCCGGTCGCTCCTGCAGCGGATCCTGCTCCCGCGCCCCGGCGAGCCGCTCGATGTGCGCCGCCTCTACCTCGAGGAATCCCCGACCAACCCGCGCCGGGTCCATGCGACCTCGCGGACGTCCGCGTCCGTCGCGGCCGAGTCAGAGATCTCGCTGTGCACCTACTTCAACGCGTTCCCCGCCAGCTACTGGCGGCGCTGGAGCATCCTTACCCAGGTGGTGCTGCGCATCGAGGCGAGCGGTGCCTGCCGGGCGGACGTGTACCGCTCCAAGGCTGATGGGACGCGCATCCAGGTAGGAAGCGCGGAGGCGCCCACTAGCGGCGGGACGCTCGAGGTCGTGCTCGACCTCTCCCCGTTCGAGGATGGCGGCTGGCTCTGGTTCGACCTCAGCGCCGAGGAGGATGTCGAGATCCAGTCGGGTGGCTGGTACGCCCCGATCGATGCTCCCGGGGAGGGGCGTGTCGCCATCGGCATCCCGACCTTCAACCGGCCGGATGATTGCGTCAAGGCGCTCACCGCGCTCGGCTCGGATCCCCAGGTCCTCGACGTCATCGACGCGGTGATCATCCCGGACCAGGGCACCCGCAAGGCCGTCGACGAGCCCGGGTTCGCCGAGGCCGCGGCGGTGCTGGGGGATCGTCTCAGCATCCATGACCAGGGCAACATCGGCGGCTCCGGCGGCTACTCGCGCGTCATGTACGAGGCACTGCGCACCACCGATAGCCCGTACATCCTGTTCATGGACGACGACATCGAGATCGAGCCTGACTCGATCCTGCGCGCTATCGCGTTCGCCCGGTTCGCCCGCCAGCCGCTGCTCGTCGGTGGCCAGATGCTGAACCTGCAGAACCGCGCGCACCTCCACGTGATGGGGGAGGTCGTTCGCTTCGGTGAGTTCGTATGGGGACCGGCACCGCACACCGAGTACGACCACGACTTCGCTGGGGAGCCGCTCGCGCAATCCCCGGACCTGCACCGGCGCATCGACGTCACCTACAACGCCTGGTGGATGTGCCTGATCCCGCGCAACGTCGCCGAGCAGCTTGGCCAGCCCCTTCCGTTGTTCATCAAGTGGGACGATGCCGAGTACGGGCTTCGTGCCGCTGCGGCGGGGTACCCCACGGTCAGCCTCCCGGGTACCGCGATCTGGCACATGGCCTGGTCCGACAAGGACGATGTCATCGACTGGCAGGCTTACTACCACATGCGCAACCGCCTGATCGTGGCCGCGCTGCACAATCCCGGGGGAGCGCGGGCGCTGGTCAAGAGCACCATGAAGCCCCTGCTCAAGCACTTGCTGTGCCTCGAGTACTCGACCGTGGCGCTGCAGAACGAGGCGATCAAGGATTTCCTTGCCGGCCCCGGCATCCTCTTCGACGAGCTGCCGACCTCGCTGGCGAAGGTGCAGAAGATCCGCGCTGAGTACCCGGACGCCGTCGTGGCGGGCTCCGCGACCGACCTTCCCCTGCCGTCGGGCAGCGATATCGGGCAGGTGGGCCTTCCCGTGACGACCCCGGCGAAGCTCAAGCGGTTCGGCCGCGCTGTCGTGCATAACCTGCGCCCGGCCAAGGCCGCGCACCACGAGCGCCCGCAGCTCAACGTTGCCACGCTCGATGCGCGGTGGTTCCTGCTGTCCCAGGTCGATGGCGTGACCGTCACTACCGCCGATGGTCGCGGCGTGGTGTACCGCAAGCGCGATCGTGCCGTGGCGGCCCGGTTGTTCAAGGAAGCGCTGAGCCTCCGGCGCGAGCTCGAGAAGCGCTTCCCGGAGATGCAGAAGGCCTACCGGTCGGCGTTCCCGGAGCTGACCAGCCGCGAGCGCTGGGGCGAGTTCTTCGCCCAGTACGACTGAGGACGGGGACAACCATGACGCATGCCATCGAGCCGATCGGCCCCGCCACGGGCGAGGCCGCGATCCTCGTCGCGGTCCAGCGCGCGATCGCCGGACAGCCCGGAGTGCTCGGCGCGACCCGCCTGATGTCGCACTTCGGGGAGCACGCCCTCGGCTGGGTAGCGGTCGCCGGCATCGGCGCTCTCGCTGACCCAGCACGGCGCAAGCAATGGGGCGCGGTGGCGGTCGGTGCGGTCGGCGCCCATGCCGCGAGCATCGCGATCAAGCGCGTCGTGCGGCGCCGCAGGCCACATCATCCCGATATTGTGGTCAACGTTGCCACACCGAGCCAATTGAGCTTTCCATCATCACATGCAACATCGAGCACCGCGGCAGCGATTCTCCTGGGAAGGCTCACCGGTCTGCCCATCGCGGCGGCCGTGGTTCCACCCATGCTGCTCTCCCGACTGGTCCTTGGTGTGCACTATCCGACGGATGTGCTCACCGGGGCAGCGGTGGGCGCGGCCTCCGCCACCGTCGTGGGGGTCGCCGAGCGCAAGCTCGGGTGGGCATAAGCTACAGGTGTCCGATTTGGGCGCCGCCAAACATGACTAGCAATGGTCGAGAGGGGTAATGATGAGCGATCTGGTCGAGCCCGAGGATCCAACTCGCGCCAGAACGCGCAAGGCGCCTTCGTCGCTCCCCGAGGGCATCATCAAGGCGATGCGGCCACGGCAGTGGATCAAGAACGGGCTCGTTCTCGCCGCGCCCCTCGCGGACGGCTCCATCGGCGAGGGCCCCGTGCTCACCGCGGTCGCGCTGGCCTTCGTTGTCTTCTCGCTCGCCGCGTCGGGCGTGTACCTGGTCAATGACGCGCGCGACGTGGAAGCCGATCGCGCCCATCCCACCAAGCGGTTCCGCCCGATCGCTGCCGGGGTGCTCCCGGTTCCGCTGGCGTACGCGCTCGCGGTTCTCCTCTTCGTGGCCGCGACCCTGCTCTCGCTGCTCGCCAACAACACGCTTGCCGTGGTGACGGTCGTCTACATCATCATCCAGCTCGCTTACTGCTTCGGCCTCAAGCACCAGGCAGTCCTCGATATCGTCATCGTCTCCTCCGGGTTCCTGCTGCGCGCGGTGGCCGGCGGCGTCGCTGCTGGAATCCCGCTCTCCCAGTGGTTCCTGCTCGTCGCGGCGTCCGGCTCGCTGTTCATGGCGGCCGGCAAGCGCTACGCCGAGCTGAGGCTCGCCGAGGAGACCGGCGCGAAGATCCGCAAGTCGCTCGAGAACTACACCTCCACCTCCCTCCGCTTCGTCTGGACCATGTCCGCCACCGCGGTCATCGTCTTCTACGGCCTCTGGGCCTTCGAGCAGGACAGCTGCGGTCCCGGAACGCCCCGGGCGGACGGCTCCAACCTCGGATTGTTCGTAATGTCGATGATTCCGTTTACAATCGCCATCTTGCGCTACGCCGTCGATATCGATGGGGCGCAAGCTGGAGAGCCGGAGGAGATCGCCCTGGGCGACCGGGTCCTCCAGCTGCTCGCGGTTGCATGGATTGGAGTCGTCGGTGTCGCGGTCTACATCGCCTGATGGTGCCCAGCCACAAGGGGATGCGTCCCCGGGGAGAGCTCCATCGCGCGCGCCTGCAGGCGCGCTAGCGCCACGGATCGTGCTCATCACGAGCACGATCATCGTTGCCGGGGTGTTCGCGCTCGCGGCGTGGCAGCGGCGCTGGATCTCCGATGACGGCCTGATCGTCCTGCGCACTATCCGCAACCTCATCGCCGGCAATGGCCCGGTGTTCAATGCCGGGGAGCGCGTGGAGGCCAACACCTCGACCCTGTGGACCTACCTGGTGTACATGGGGACGTGGATACCCGGCACGGACCCGGAGGGCGTCGTGCTGGGCCTGGCGCTGGCGCTGAGCGTCACCGCGATCATCCTGGCGGTCCTGGGCGGAGCGCGGCTGTACTCGGGCGTTCGTTTCGAGGGCACGGGCGACGGCGGCACGGGCGACGGTGGCACGCCGAGCGTCGCGCCGTTGCTGCTGCCCGCCGGTGTCATCGCCTACATCGCGGTTCCCCCCGCGCGCGACTTCGCCACCTCGGGCCTCGAATCGGGCCTCGTCATCGCCTGGATCGCGCTGCTGTGGTGGCTCATGCTCGGCTGGGCACGCCAGCCACGCTCCGAGGCCCGCTCGACGATCCTCGTCGCGTTCATCGCCGGGCTGGGGCCGCTGGTGCGCCCCGAGCTCGCCGTCCTCGGCGGCCTGGCGATCCTGTTGCTGCTCGCCTCCCCCGTGCGGTGGCGGTTCCGCGCGCTCCTCGTGGTCGTGGCCGGAACCGTGCCCATCGCTTACCAGGTCTTCCGCATGGGCTACTACGGCCTGCCCTTCCCGAACACCGCCGTGGCCAAGGATGCCGGTGGTTCCCGGTGGCCGCAGGGCTGGCTGTATCTCCAGGACCTCGTGGGGCCGTACCTGCTGTGGCTGCCCGTCGTGGCGATGCTCATCGGCGGGACCGCTGCCTGGTTGCTCGTCCGATCCTCCCGTGGAACCGGCAATGCCGTGCCGCGCCCCTCGCGAGCGCGGAGCCGTGGCGCGGTGGTGGCCCTGTTCGTGGCCAACGGGCTCCTGCTCGGGGTCTACGTGGTCCGGGTCGGTGGCGACTTCATGCATGGCCGCCCCCTGCTGCCGGTGCTGTTCACGATCCTGCTGCCCGTCGCCGTGATTCCAGTGGTGATCCCCGCACGCCGGTGGCTGGCCCAGGCCGGGCGCGGGGCGGTGGCCGGCATCGTTGCACTGGTGGCGTGGGTCGTGGTGGTGGCATGGTCGGTGACGGTCGCGGCGGTTTCCGAGCCCAAGGCCCTCACCGAGATCCCGGACGACGGCATCGTCGACGAGCGGGCCTTCTATGTGGAGAAGACCGGGATCGAGCATCCCACTAGTGCCGAGGACTACCTGCAATACCCGCGGATGCGATCCTTGCTCCTGATCCTGGGCACCGCGCCACGGGGGTCGGTCCTCCTTCCCACCGCGGACGAGGGCTCATGGGTCTACGTGCCGCCCAAGGAGCCGGCCACCCTGGATGATGCGCGCGCCACTGCCTACTACGCGCAGCTTGGCATGGCCGCCATGGTCACGCCCCTTGATGTCCGGGTGCTGGATCATATCGGCCTGGCGTATCCGCTCGCCGCGCACACCGAGCGCATCGACGGGGGCCGCATCGGCCACGACAAGTACCTCTATCCCGACTGGGTGATCGCCGACTACGCCGCCGTGGATACCTGGGAGGCGGGCCTCATCGGATTCCTCGATCCCCAGTGGGTGCAGGACTCACAGCGAGCTCTCAGCTGCGAGGCCACTCGGTCGGTGCTAGCGAGCTATCGCGACGAGTTGACCATCCGGAGATTCGTCCGAAACATCGTTGATGCCTTCCCGCGATCGGGCTACCGCATCGAGCGCGCGCCCCTCGACGAGATCAAGCGTTGCGCGACCCTTGGCGAATAGCACATAGCCCCAGTTCACCCGTGTTTTGCTCGATCCTGGAGAACCCTTGCCTGAAATCGGGGGTTCGATGTGCGGTCCATTTAGGGGTGCGGTACGGTATTCGTGATCCATCAGTATCTGGAACGAGATCGGATCGGCGTGTAACAGTTATCGTGTTCATGCCGATCTACACAGCAAGCTCTCAGGGGTTTGCCAGGATCGCTGCGCTCCCAGCGCGGATGGCGATGCTGCTTACGGGAGGGTGACCCTGCGACGCCTTCCGGCACCACGGTGCCAGGGCAGAGCAGAGATGCACACTAGAAGAGGGAGATTTTCCATGCGATTCGCTAAACCGCGCGTGTCACAGAAGTGGCGTCAGCGGGTGCTCGCCGTGAGCGCTGCCGCGCTGGTCGTGCCGATGGCCGCAGGGCTCACCGGCGGCGCCATCGCTGCCGCGCAGCCGGCCACCGCCGCCCAGGCCGAGCTCGTCCGTATCAACCCGAGCCCCTGGGGCGATCGGTTCCAGCGCCACTCGGTGTTCTCGCCGTCGATGGGCATCAATGTCCAGGTGGACGTGCTGCGCGCGGCCGGCGGAGGCAGCGGGGCGCTCTACCTGCTCGATGGCCTGCGTGCCCCCGACCAGGCCAGCGGCTGGCAGCTCGAGACCAACGCGCTCGAGATGTTCGCCGACTCGAACGTCAACGTCGTCCTGCCCGTCGGTGGACGCTCCAGCTTCTACGCTGACTGGTACGGCCCGTCCAGCACCAACGGACAGCCCTACACCTACAAGTGGGAGACCTTCCTCACCTCGGAGCTCCCCGGCTACCTCAGTGGCCTCGGCATCCGTAGCACGGGCAACGCCATCGCGGGCCTCTCGATGGCCGGCAGCGCAGCGCTCAAGATCGCCGCTGACCACAAGCCCATGTTCAACTACGCCGCTTCGTTCTCCGGCTACCTGAACCTCTCCGCTCCCGGCATGCCGTCGCTGATCCGCCTCGCCCTGCTCGATGAGGGTGGCTACAACGTTGACGACATGTGGGGCCCGCCGTGGGATCCCGCGTGGGCCGACCACGACCCGACCGTCTTCGCCGATGAGCTCGCTGGCATCCAGCTCTACATCTCGGCCGGCAACGGCATCCCCGGTGCCTACACCCGCCTTGAGACCCCCGTTGACTACTTCAACACCGCCAACGCAATGGGCCTCGAGGTCGTCTCCATGCTGAACACCCGCACCTTCGAGGGCCGCGCCAACGCGCTCGGCCTCAACGCGACCTTCAGCTACCCGCCCACCGGCGTTCACGCCTGGGGCTACTGGCAGGACGAGCTCGCCAAGGCGCGTCCCGGCATCCTCGCCGCCGTCGGAGGCTGATCCAACCGACTAGCTAGCACCTGTGCCCCCGCCCACACTGGGCGGGGGCACAGTGCTGTTCATGGCCACCAAGCGGGTGATCGGTCGGAGCGGGCGGACCACTTTTCCGTGCACGAGCCCTGCCAGCGGGCTCTTGCATAACTACCCCGCGCACATCCAGTAACGATTCCCTCACGCATGGCATGGCGCCTCTCGTGCACCTCCAGGAACAGCGGGTATGAATGAAGCACGCACGTACCGTGCGTCCCAGCATCACCACGTCGAAGGGGAACGCTCATGCGGCCACTGCTGCAGCGCGACGCCGACCGAGCCATCAACGGACCGTCCCGCGCGCGCCGTCGCAAGCTAGCAGCCAGTGCCGTGGCGGTGTTCGCTCCGATCGCGCTCACGGCCACCACACTGCCGCTGGCCGCGGCGCCGCCGGCGCCACAGCCCGCCCAGGCGCTATCGATGCATCCCGCGGCCCCCGCGATGACCCCCGTGCCCGGAGTGCGGGTGGAGCGCGTCGACAAGTTCAGCGACCGCCACCTCGCGATGTGGGTGTACTCGCCGGCCATGGATACGACCATCCAGGTGCAGGTGCTGCTCGCGCGTGACTTCCACGCCCAGCCGCAATGGACTTTCCCCGGCCTCTACCTCCTCGACGGGCTGCGCGCCCGCGATGACCAGAGCGGGTGGACCCTCGAGACCGACGTCGTCAGCTTCTTCCAGGACAAGAACGTCAATGTGGTCATGCCGGTCGGTGGCGAGTCGAGCTTCTACACCGATTGGCTCGAGCCGGACAACGGCAAGAACTACAAGTGGGAGACATTCCTGACGGAGGAGCTGCCACCGATCCTGCGCAATGACTACCGCGTCAACGACAGCATGGGCGTCCTCGGGCTCTCGATGGGTGGCACGGCGGCGATGCTGCTGCCCGCTCGCAACCGCGGCATGTTCCAGTTCGCGGGATCGCTCTCCGGCTACCTGAGCACGACCTCCTACGGCATGCAGCGCGCGATCAAGGCCGCGGTCTTCGATGCGGGCGGCTACAACGCGGACGCTATGTGGGGCCCCGCGGGAAACGACCTGTGGGAGGAGCATGACCCGTACCTGCTCGCCCGCAACCTCAAGGGCATGAGCCTGTACATGTCTGCGGGCACCGGCGCCCAGGGCGCGCACGACCGCCCCGGCATGATGCCCGGCATCCCGGACAACTCGGCGGGCATGGCGCTCGAGGTCCTGTCTCGCCTGACCACGCAGAACTTCGCCGCCCAGCTCAAGAAGCTCAACATCCCCGCCACCGTGCGCTTCCGCAACACCGGCACCCACAGCTGGCCCTACTGGCAATCGGAGCTGCACGAGGCCTGGCCGCAGATCGCCACGGCGCTCAACGTGGACTCGGTGGGCCTCAACAACCCGGTGCAGCCCTCCGTCCTCGAGGAGCCGACCTGCGAGGTCACCGGCGCGATCGGCGATCTCGTGCAGGGCCGCGGTGACGTTGGCGTGTGCCTCACCGATGAGCGCACCTCCTCGGGCGGCAAGTACCAGGAGTTCGA
Organism: Lolliginicoccus lacisalsi; assembly: GCF_014841105.1. Classification (GTDB taxonomy): domain Bacteria; phylum Actinomycetota; class Actinomycetes; order Mycobacteriales; family Mycobacteriaceae; genus Lolliginicoccus; species Lolliginicoccus lacisalsi. The sequence continues at coordinate 14,222 of NZ_JACYWE010000006.1, read as the reverse complement.
GAACGCCACCGCCTACTGGTCCCCGGAGACTGGCGCGCACCTGGTGGAAGGGGAGATCGAGAAGCTCTACGAGGCAAACTCGCGCGACCTCGGCTTCCCGACCACCAGCGAGGCGCCCACGCCCGACGGGCAGGGGGCGTTCAACCACTTCGAGAATGGGTCGATCTACTGGACGCCCGCCCATGGCGCCGTCATGGTCATCGATGCGTTCCGCGATGAGTGGGCGGCACGCGGCTGGGAGGCCGGCCCGCTGGGCCTCCCGGTCGCCGCGGTCGAGAACTCGCAGGACCGGCAGGGTCGCTTGCAGCGCTTCGCGAATGGCGCGCTGTTCGCGCAGCCCCGTGGTTCCGTACTGGTCGTCGAGGGCGAGATCTGGCGCCGCTTCGAGGAGATGGGGCGGGAAACAGGACCGCTCGGCTGGCCGGTCTCGTCCGAGCATGTCATCGGCGAGGGACGCTTCTCCGAGTTCGAGAATGGCAACGTGTACTGGTCGCCGGGCAGCGGCACCTGGGCGGTGCTTGCCGGGCCGATCATGGATGCCTGGGCCGCGGCGGGCTTCGAGGCCGGGCCGCTGGGCTACCCGGTAGGTGCCCAGCACGATGTCCCCGAAGGCGTGCGCCAGGACTTCCAGGGCGGGTTCGTCCTGGTGAGGGATGGCGAGGCCGAGGTGGTCACGAGCTAACGGCGTACTTCCCCAGCGACGCCGTTGACCGCGGGCTGTGACGTGAGCAATAGGGCCCGTCGCAGCCCGCGTTCGCTCGGTAGCCTGTTGCCGGGTCCAGCAAGCGGCGCGATCCGGCCGCCAGCGGCACGTAGTGCGATGCGCGATAGGGGTAGTGGAGAAGGCATGGGGATGACGGCACGGACATGGTGGGCCGCGGCCCTCGCGGCGGCGTCGATCGCGACGCTCGGAGCGTGCTCCGATGAGGCGGTCGTCGCGAGCGACCCGGTCGTGGTGACCCCGGAGGCCACTGCCTCCGACGAGGCTGAGCCCAGCGACGCTGCCCCCAGCGAGACTGCTCGCGACGAGGCGCCGGAGGCTCCCGGGGAGACCAGCGAGGCACCGGCGGGAACCGGGCAGGACTCCCCGGAGGGCGGGGCCCCGGCCGCCGCGGATCCGCTCGACGAGTACCTCGGTGCGGTCGGCGCGGCGGGCCTGCCCGCCGGTCCGCAAGCCTCCTCGGCGCTGGACATCGGGGCCTACGTGTGCGCCGCGGGCAGGGATGGGCTGACTCGGGAGAGCATTCTGATCAACGTCACCGCTATGGTGGGACTAGAGCTGCAGCGCATTGGCTCGGAAGCCGACCCCGAACGGATCGCCGACGAGTACGTGGAGATCGCTGGCCGTCACTACTGCGATGGGTGAGTGAGAACTATGGCGTGGGCATCACAAGCACGGTCCCGGCGCAAGGGGCGGTCGCGCCTGCCCCGCCTGCTGCTTCTTCTCCTCGTCGTCATCGTGGTCATCGTGATCGTCGTCGCGCTGATCATGGCGCTCCTCGACCGGATCCGGATCCCCGGCATGCCAGGCATGCCCCCCACCACGCCCACCGAGGAGGCGCAGCAGCGCGAGTGGTGCCCTGATGTGCAGCTGTACTCGGTGCCCGGGACGTGGGAATCCTCCGCCGGGGATGACCCGCTCAATCCCACCGCGAACCCCGCCGCGCTGCTGCTCGATGTCACCCAGCCGCTCGCGGCCCAGTATCCGCTCGATCGCGCCGAGATCTATACCGTTCCCTACCCCGCGCAGTTCCAGCGCCCCGGCGGGCCGCCGGAGATGACCTACGACGAGAGCCGCGCGATCGGCAAGTCAGCGCTGTCCGACGCGATGGCCCAGCGGCATAGCGACTGCCCGCTGACGCGCTACGTCATGATGGGATTCAGCCAGGGCGCGGTCATCGCCGGCGACATCGCGTCCCAGATCGGTCGCGGCGAGGGCCCGGTGCCGCCCGAGAACGTCAGCGGCGTGGCCCTCGTTGCCGACGGGCGCTACGATCCCGCCGCGGCGACGACCATCGGGCCGCCGGTGCAGGGGGTCGGTCTGGAGATCGCGCTCGCGGGCCTGCCCGTGATCCCCGGGGCGACGCTGAGCGGAAACCGGGAGGGCGGCTTCGGCGCGGTGGCCGAACGCACTGTGCAGATCTGTGCCCCCAACGATCCGATCTGCGACGCGCCAAGGCTCGACAACCTGGTGCTCGCGTTCAATCGCTTGGTCAAGGACTACCTGAACAATCCGGTCCATGCGCTCTACGGCTCCCATGTAGTGGACGAGCAGGGAACCACGACTACGGCATGGCTGGTCGGCTGGGCCCGCGGGATAATCGACGACGCACCCGTGCAGCAGCACCCGTAGCGCGAGCGAGCCCCGGCCTGGGAAGCGCCGCGCAACGATTCCGCGGTGAATATGGTGACGGTCCCGCAACGGGGCTGGCGCTGGATCGCGGCGCGGGTGTGATGTCCCTTACTGGCAGGCACGAAAATGCATGCTGGTCACCCCATGATGACCCTTAACGCGGGCGGGGATGAGTAGCATGAGGGCTGCATAACTGTTCGGTGCAGTGAGTCACACACACTGTGTCCGTCTGTAACATACGTAATGCTTGGCACGACAGCCCAAGGGGCGGATGCGGTTCGCATATGCCCGTGACGTAGAAGGCGATGCAACAGTCATGCCCGGACGCGCCCCCGCGTGCTCGGTTCGCTGCTGGTATCGCTGGTTCACACCTGCACACTGAGGGAGAGGCATGGACGAGTTCTACAACGAGGCCGGTGAGGTTGCACTCACGCTGGAGGCGACTCTTGTGAACTGCGTCGAGCAGCACTCCCGCAGCAATGCGGAGGACCTCGCGTACCGCTACATCGACTACTCCCGCGATCGCGATGGCGAGGTCAACGAGCTCACCTGGGAGCGCTTCGGCGTGCGCGTGCGCGCTATCGCCAGTCGGCTCCAGCAGGTCTCGAACAAGGGCGACCGGGTAGCGATCCTCGCGCCCCAGGGGCTGGACTATGTCGTCGCGTTCTTCGCTGCCATCCACGCCGGCACCATCGCGGTGCCCCTGTTCGACCCCGACGAGCCCGGTCATACCAACCGCCTGCATGCGGTGCTGGGCGACTGCGAGCCTGTCGCGATCCTCACCGACACCAAGTCGGCAGCAGGCGTGCGCCAGTTCTTCCGGTCCCGCCCCGCGAGCGAGCGCCCCCGCATCATCGCGGTCGATGCGATCCCGGACACGCTCGAGGAGTCGTGGGAGCTGCCCCATCCCTCGCTCGACGACATCGCTTACCTGCAGTACACCTCCGGATCCACCCGGGTCCCCGCTGGCGTGGAGATCACCCACCGCGCGGTGAGCACCAACGTGCTGCAGATGTGCGCCTCGATCGGCCTCACCGAGGAATCCCGCGGCGTCACCTGGCTGCCGCTCTTCCACGACATGGGCCTGCTCACCGTGATCCTTCCGGCATTCGGCGGCAAGTACATCACGATCATGTCGCCCCGGGCCTTCGTACAGCGCCCGTACCGCTGGATCAAGGAGCTCGCCGCGGAGAGCGACGGCGCTGGCACGTTCGCCGCGGCCCCGAACTTCGCGTTCGAGCATGCCGCGCTGCGCGGCACCCCGAAGGAGGGGGAGACGCTCGACCTCAGCCACGTCATCGGCCTGATCAACGGCAGCGAGCCCGTCACCCCGGCCTCGATGCGCAAGTTCAATGACGCGTTCGGCCCCTATGGGCTGCCGAAGACCGCGATCAAGCCGTCCTACGGCATGGCCGAGGCGACGCTGTTCGTCTCCACCCCCAACCAGGATGACGAGGCCCACGTCCTCTATGTCGACCGCAACGAGCTCAACGCCGGGCGCATCAAGCGGGTCCGCTCCGACGAGCCGAACTCGGTCCCGCAGGTCTCGTGCGGCCACGTCTCGGTCAGCCAGTGGGCGGCGATCGTTGACCCGGAGACCGGCAAGGAGCTCCCCGATGAGCGCGTGGGGGAGATCTGGCTCCACGGCGACAACATCGGCCAGGGCTACTGGGGCCGGGAGACCGAGACCGCCGAGACGTTCCACAACAAGATCCTCGACCGGCTTCCCGAGGGCAGCCACACCGAGGGGACCAGCCTCGAATCGAACTGGATGCGCACCGGGGACTTTGGTGTCTACATCGACAACGAGCTGTTCATCACGGGCCGCGTGAAGGATCTCGTCATCGTTGATGGCCGCAACCACTACCCGCAGGACCTCGAGCATTCCGCCCAGGAGTCCAGCACCTCGCTGCGCCCCGGCTTCGTCGCCGCGTTCGCCGTGCCGGCGAACCAGCTGCCCCAGGCCGTGTTCGACAACCCGCTCAGCGGCCTCGAGCTGGATCCCGAGGATTCCTCCGAGCAGCTCGTCATCGTCGGCGAGCGGGCCCCCGGAGCGGGCAAGGCCGATCCCGTGCCCATCGCCGAGGAGGTGCGCGCCGCCATCGCCTCCCGGCACGGCGTGACCGCGCGCGATGTGCTGCTCGTGCCCGCCGGCTCCATCCCCCGCACGTCCAGCGGCAAGATCGCCCGGCGTGCCTGCAAGGCCGCCTACATCGATGGCACCCTCCGTGGTGGCCACGCCCAGACCGCGTTCCCCGACACCATGAGCGAGTGACGTTGACCTCAGAGCAGATGTCCGTTTCCCAGCTGGTCGATTGGCTCCGCCAGTGGGTGGCGGTCGCTACTGGCCAACCGATCGACCAGATCTCCGCCGAGCGCCCCATGGAGGAGTTCGGGCTGTCGTCGCGCGATGCGGTGGCGCTCAGCGGCGAGGTGGAGGAACTGCTCGGCATCACTCTCAGCGCTACCGTGGCGTACGAGAACCCGACGATCGGGGCGCTCGCCAAGCGCATCATCGAGGGCCCGCCCCCCAGCACCGAATCCGATGCGGACACCCTCGAGGAGCGGCCGCGCCCGGTCGGCCACGTGGACATCGCCATCGTTGGCCTCGCGACCCGCTTCCCCGGCGGCGCGAGCACCCCGGAAGAGATGTGGACACTGCTCGCCGAGGGGCGCGATGCCATCACCGATCTGCCCGAGGGCCGCTGGGACGAGTACGCCGGCGACCCGGTCATCGCGGCCGCGCTTGCCTCCACTCCCACGTTCGGCGGCTATCTCGACGACGTGAAGGGCTTCGACCACGAGTTCTGGGCGATGTCCCCGCTCGAGGTGGAGAACGTCGACCCGCAGCAGCGCATCGCCCTCGAGCTGACCTGGGAAGCGCTCGAGAATGCCCGCATCCCCGCCAGCGACCTCAAGGGCCGTCAGGTAGGGGTGTTCATCGGCAGTTCCGCCAATGACTACAGCCTCCTCACCGCGAGCGATCCCACGACCGCGCACTACTACGCGCTCACGGGCACCGCCTCGTCGATCATCCCGAACAGGGTCTCCTACACCTTCGACTTCCGCGGCCCCTCGGTTTCGGTGGACACCGCGTGCTCGTCCTCCCTCGTTGCCATCCACCAGGCCGTGCAGTCGCTGCGCCTCGGCGAGTCCGACATGACGATCGCGGGTGGCGTGAACATGCTGCTCACTCCGGCCGCGACGCTCGGGTTCGGTCAGATCGAGGGCGTGCTCGCGCCCGACGGACGCATCAAGGCCTTCTCGTCCGACGCGAACGGGATCGTCCGCGGCGAGGGCGGCGGGCTCGTCGTCCTCAAGCGCCTCGACGATGCCGAGGCCGCCGACGACCGGATCCTCGGCGTCATCAAGGGCTCGGCGGTCAACTCCGATGGCCGGTCCAACGGGCTCACCGCGCCAAACCCCGAAGCACAGATGGCGGTGCTGCGCGCCGCCTACCGCGACGCTGGAATAGCCCCGAGCCAGGTCGACTACGTCGAGGCCCACGGCACCGGCACCCTGCTCGGTGACCCCATCGAGGCCGATGCCCTCGGCCGTGTCCTCGGCCGCGGGCGCGATGAGATGCTTCCCACCCTCCTCGGCTCGGCGAAGACCAACTTCGGCCACCTCGAGTCCGCTGCCGGCGCGGCCGCGCTCATCAAGGTCGTCCTCTCTATGCAGCATGACCTCATCCCGGCCACCATCAACTTCGCCGGGCCCAACCCCTACATCCCCTTCGAGGACGCCAAGCTCGAGGTAGTCGACGAGATCCGCGAGTGGCCCCGCTACTCCGGCAAGGCCACCGCGGGCGTCTCCGGCTTCGGCTTCGGAGGCACCAACGCGCACCTCGTCGTCCAGGAATACGTGCCCGACGCTCTGCCCGCCACCGGACCTAGCGACATCCCGGTGCTCGCCGACGGCCCCTACATCTTCCCGCTCTCCGGTGGCGTTCCCTCGCGGCGCCGCCTGGCCGCGAAGCGGCTCCTCGAATGGCTCGAGGACGGCTCGGGCCAGGACGTGGACCTGCCGTCCCTCGCCCGAAGCCTCGCCAAGCGCAACCACGGACGGTCCCGCGCTGCCGTGGTCGCTGGCAACCGCGAGGACCTCATCGCCGGGGTGCGCGCGATCGCCGAGGGCAAGCCGCGTCCCGGCGTGTACTCCGCGGATGCCCCTTCCGCCGACGGGCCCGTGTGGGTCTTCTCCGGATTCGGCTCCCAGCACGCGGGCATGGGCCGTGCCCTCTACGAGGCCAGCCCCGTGTTCGCCGCCCGCATCGATGAGCTCGACGCGCTGCTCCTCGACGAGGCCGGGCACAGCGTCAAGGAGATGTTCTTCGACGACGGCTTCCGCTACCAGGTGGAGACCGCGCAGCTCGCGATCTTCGCCATCCAGGTGGGCCTGGCCGCCACCCTGCGCGAGTCCGGGGCGCGACCCGCCGCAGTGCTCGGGCACTCGCTCGGCGAGGTCGCGGCCGCAGCGGTATCGGGCGGGCTCAGCGTGGAGGACGCCGCGCGCGTCATCACCGCCCGCGCTCGCCTCATGGGCGAGACCGAGGCCGCCGTCACCGAGGACAACATCCGCCGCATGGCCCTCGTCGAGTACTCCGCCGACGAGCTCGCCGCCATGCGCGACGAATATCCCGGCATCGAGATCTGCGTCTATTCCGCACCCACCCAGACCGTCATTGGCGGGCCCGACGCCGAGGTGCAGGCGATCGTGGCGCGTGCCGAGGCCCAGCAGAAGCTCGGGCGCGTCCTCGACACCAAGGGCGCTGGCCACACCGCCCAGATGGATCCCATCCTCGGCGAGCTCACCGCGGAAATCATGGGCATCGAGGCCCGCCCGCTCGAGTGCGCGGTCGCCTCCTCGGTCCACGAGGGGTCCGTCTTCCCCCGTGGCAACGCGCCCATCCACGGCGAGGACTACTGGACGAAGAACATGCGGTACACCGTGTTCTTCACCAACGCCGTCCAGAACACCGTATCCGCTGGTCACACCACTTTCGTCGAGCTCGCCCCGCACCCGGTCGCGCTGATGTCCGTCGCGGCCTCCGCGTTCGCCAGCGGCCTCGTCGAGCCGCAGCTCATCTACACCCAGAACCGCAAGGAGGACAGCGCCGCGACCCTCGCCGGGGCCGTCGCGCAGCTCTACGTCCACGGGCACCCCGTCGCCCTGTCCCGCATGGTGGAGCCCGGCCCCTACGCCGAGCCGCCCCGCACCGCCTGGCTGCGGCGCGAGCACTGGACCGCCGCCCGCGCCAGTAGCGGCGGGGACCAGCGCGTCCCCGGCGCGCACGTCGCCCTGCCCGATGGGCAGCATGTCTGGGAGGTCCAGGCCCAGGCCACCAGCGATATCGATGCGCTCATCCAGGCCGCGGCGCGCGAGGTGCTCAGCGACGTCACGCTCGGCGCGGTCATCTACCACGCTGGCCTGCCCAGCAGCGGAACGCTGACCACGATGATGCACCCGCACCCCGGTGGCGCATCGCTGCGCGTCTACGGCCGGCAGGGCGAGGACTTCGTGCTCCTCGCCGACGGTGTCGTCACCGCTGGTGGCCCGCTCAGCGCGCCCGAGACCTTCGCCCGGCCCGGCAGCACCGAGCCTGTGGCGAGCGCCGCGGACACCGAGCCAGCGGAGCTGCCCGGCCAGGTGCCCGACAAGTGGGACCCCGCCAGCGGCGAGCCCGTCCGCGATCGCCTCACCCGCATCATCGCCGAAGCCATGGGCTATGCGGCCGAGGACCTGCCCGCCGAGATCTCCCTCGTCGAGCTCGGTCTCGACTCGCTGATGGCGGTGCGCATCAAGAACCGCGTCGAGCACGAGTTCAGCATCCCGCAGCTGCAGATCCAGGCACTGCGCGACGCCAGCCTCGACGATGTCGAGAAGTACCTCGTCTACGCGATCGAGAACCCCGACAAGGTCGCCGAGCTCGCCGCCGAGCAGCAAACCGGCGCGGCCCCCGTCGACGTGGCGACCATCGAGGCAGCGCCGACCGCCGCGGCCACCCCGCCCGTCGCCGAGGAGCCGAGCCCGCACGAGCCCAGCCCGCACGAGCCAAGCTCCCAGGAGTCCAGCCAGGCGACCGACCAGCGCACCGTCACCGAGGCCGCCGGGCTGGACGTGCCACCGCGCGACGCCGCCGAGCGACTCGCGTTCGCCCAATGGGCCACCATCACCGGAAAGTCCGCCGGGGGCATCTTCAACCCGCTTCCGGCGATCGACGACGCCACCGCGGACAGGCTCGCGCAGCGCCTCTCCGAGCGCGCCGGCGGCGAGATCACCGTCGAGCAGCTCCGTGCCGCTCCCAACGTCGAGCGGCTCTCCGACCTCGTGCGCGATCACCTCGAGGGCGATGTCGGCCTCGTGCGCACCCTGCGGCCCCGCAAGGACGGCAGCACCCGCGTCCCCATGTTCGTCTTCCACCCCGCTGGCGGATCGACTGTCGTCTACGAGCCGCTGACCAAGCGGCTCCCCGCCGACGTGCCCGTCTACGGCTTCGAGCGCATCGACGGACCCCTCGAGGAGCGGGTCGATCACTACCTGCCCGCGCTGCGGGAGCTCCAGCCACACGGTCCCTATGTGCTCGCCGGATGGTCGTTCGGTGGCGCTCTCGCCTACACCGTGGCCCACCGGCTGCGCGCCGAGGGCGAGGACGTGGCGCTGCTCGGATTGCTCGACACGGTCTTCCCGTCCGAGCCGATCCCCGACACGCCCGAGGAGATCGAGCTGCGGTGGAAGCGGTTCGCCGACTTCGCCAAGGTCAACTACGGGTTCGAGCCCGAGCTGCCCATCGACAAGCTCGTCCAGACCGACGACGCCGGGCAGATCCGCATCATGCTCGACCAGCTCAAGGGCACCAACCACACCATCAGCGGCGGGATCATCGAGCACCAGCGCGCCTCCTACCTGGACAATCGCGCGGCCTGGAAGCTCCAGCCCGAGGCCTACGACGGCGCGGTCGTGCTGTACAAGGCCGAGCGCATGCACGACGGCGCCGTGCAGCTCGAGCCACGCTTCGCCAACATCGCCCCCGATGGTGGATGGGGACCAGTGGCGCAAGCCCTCGAGGTCGTGCAGCTCACCGGCGATCATCTCGGCGTGGTCGACGAGCCGGTCATTGCCCGTGTCGCCGAGCATCTCTCTGGCAAGCTTGACGAGATCGAAGCCCACCGTTCCCCACAGTGAGGAGCTGCCGCGCGTGAACACGACAGCCGAGAAGCTTGCCGACCTGCGTACACGCCTGGTCAAGGCGCAGGACCCCGGTAGCCCCCGGGCGATCGCCAAGCGCGACGAGAAGGGCCTGGCCTCGCCCCGGCAGCGCATCCACGCACTCCTCGACCACGGCAGCTTCGTGGAGATCGGGGCGCTCGTCAAAGCGCCGGGCTCCCCGGACAATCCCTACGGCGATGGCGTCGTCGTGGGCCACGGCCTCATCGAGGGCCGTCCAGTCGTCGTCTTCTCCCACGACCAGACCGTATTCGGCGGCAGCCTCGGCGAGATGTTCGGCCGCAAGGTCTGCGCCGCCCTCGACATGGCGCTCAAGGTCGGCTGCCCCGTCATCGGCATCAACGACTCCGGTGGCGCCCGCGTGCAGGAAGCCGTCACCTCCCTCGCCTTCTACGCCGAGATCGGGCGGCGCCAGATCCAGCTCTCCGGGCTCGTTCCGCAGATCTCGGTCATGCTCGGCAAGTGCGCGGGCGGCGCGGTGTACGGCCCCGCGATCACCGACTACATCGTCGCCGTCGAGGACCAGGCCTACATGTTCATCACCGGCCCCGATGTGATCCGCGCCGTCACCGGCGAGCACATCTCCGCCGAGGAGCTCGGCGGAGCCCGCAAGCAAGCCGAGTACGGCACCGTCCATCACGTCGCGAGCACCGAGGCCGACGCCTTCGCCTGGGTGCGCGGGCTCCTGAGCTACATGCCGTCGAACTGCAACGAGCCCGGGCCCATCGTCAACCCCGGCCTCGAGCCCGAGAAGACGGACTCCGACATCGCGCTCGACTCGTTCATGCCCGACGCCGACAACTCGGCCTACGACATGCACGACATCCTCCGCAACCTCTTCGATGATGGCGAGTTCACCGAGATCTCCCCGGACTTCGCCCGCAACCTCCTCGTCGGCTACAGCCGCCTCGACGGTCGCACCGTCGGCGTCCTCGCCAACCAGCCTTTCCACCTCAGCGGCGCCCTCGATATCGATGCCTCCGAGAAGGCAGCCCGCTTCATCCGGTTCTGCAACGCCTTCGAGATCCCCATCGTGTGCGTCGTCGACGTGCCCGGATTCCTCCCCGGGCTCGAGCAGGAGCGCAACGGGATCATCCGCCGCGGCGCAAAGATCCTCAACGCCTACCTCGAGGCCGACGTGCCCAAGGTGACCGTCGTCGTGCGCAAGGCCTACGGCGGTGGGTACGCCGTGATGGGCTCCAAGAACCTCGGCGCCGACCTCAACTTCGCCTGGCCCACCGCGCGCATCGCCGTGATGGGAGCCGAGGGCGCGGTGGTGCTGCTCAAGCGCAAGGAGCTCGCTGAGGCGGGGGAGCGCGCGCCCGAGGTCCGGCGACAGTTCATCGACTACTACAACGAGTTCGTCGCCACCCCCTACATCGCGGCGGAGCGCGGCTACATCGATGCGGTCATCGCCCCGTCCGACACCCGCCTCGAGCTGCGCCGTGCCCTGCGCGCCCTGCGCGACAAGACGGTGCAGCGGCCGGTGAAGAAGCACACCCTGCATCCCGGCTGATCTGGCGGCGGCTGGCTGGTGGGGCTGGGGCTGGGGCTGGCTCGCCTGGCTGGCTCGCCTGGCTGGCTCGCCTGGCGCCAAAAGCACCGGAAACTGCTAAACGCGATAGAAAAAAGCTGGGATTTCCGGAGGCTTCTATCGCGTTTAGCGTTTGGCTACCCGCGGCGGCCGCGTCTAGCGTGCGGCGACCACGTTTGGCTACCCGCGGCGGCCGACTCCCAGCGTAGGTCGGGCGCCACGCGGAAAGCTCTGTCGATCAGCCTTTATCGGCAGGCATCCGCGGCTTTCGCGTAGTACTCCTTGAGCTCGGGGTAGTAGTCGTCGAAGCTCGGTGCCGGGGATCCCGCAATGGCAGCGACGAGATTGTCGAGGTAGTACTCCCAACCAGGCCCGGTTCCACTGACGGAGTCGAGATCGTCGATATGCTGGGTGAAAGTTAGCAACGTGCCAGCGGTCTCCGTCGACAATCGAGCCTCGAGCCGCCAGCTCCCGTACTCATCCTCCGCGGAAACGGCGAGAACGTGCGGGGGCTCGCACTTGTCGATCCGCATGCCGATGGCCGGGCCCTCCTCCTCGAACGTCATCGTGACCATGATCGTGTTGCCTGGGGCCCCATCGCCCGTCCAGGTTCCGAACCAGCGGCCTGTTCGCTCCGGTTCGGTGATGCTGGCCCACACGTCGTCGATGTCCGCGCGGAAAGATCGCGTCAGTACCAGGTCAGGGCCGAGCGCTGTCGCGATCACCCGCCCGGTCGGTGTCTTCGTCATGCTGAGTTCCTCTTCTCCTGCGGGTGGTAGATCTTCGCGTTCCGTCGGTCACGCTGGGTCCGGTAGACCTCAGTGCCCAGGGCATCCAGTGCCTGCGACCAGCTGAAACGGAAGCCGGTGAGCCAGCGATCCAGTTCTTGCAGCGGACGGGCATCGAGGTGGTAGACCCGGGAACGTCCATCGTTGGCGCCGGGGGATTCCGAGACAAGCCCGCAATCGCGCAGGATGCGGAGATGCCGGCTCACTGCGGGCCTGCTGATGGGAAACTGGTCGGCGATCTGGCCCGCGGTCAGTGGCGAGTCCCGGAGCATCTCCAGGATTTCCCGGCGAACCGGGTCCGCGACCGCGTGGGCTACCTTCACCCAATCAATGTAACCCTATAGTTACGCATATGTCGATGCGTGGCAGCCCGGCATCGCCGTGGGTGATGGTTGCGCCTGGCGGGGCCAGCCGATGCCATTGGGGCCAAACGCACCGGAAACTGCTAAACGCGATAGAAAACTCCCAGGATTCCCGGAGGTTTCTATCGCGTTTGGCGCTGGGAGACCCGCGGCGACCGACCCGCCACCGGACGTCGGCTACGGCACGATGGGCCCGGGCGACCAGAGGCCGGAGCGCGTCACCGTGTCATGCTCGATGTCGGCGGGCACGGCGTCGGGCACGTAGCGGTCGTAGTCGATGAGCTCGCCCCAGTCGCGGCGCCAGTCATCGCGCAGATAGGTCGCCATGGTGGTGCTGTCGTTGAGGGTGTTGGTCAGGCCGAGGGAACCACCAGCGAACGGGCTCTGCCAGGAGTTCGCGCCGGCAATGACGCCCCGGTCGGGAGTGATCCGGTACTCGGCGGGCTGCGCGACACCGTTGATGTGCAGGTATGGCTGCTGGCACGGGAAGTGCAGGCCGACCGTCCAGTCGAGCAACACGGGCTGCTCGCTGCCCACGAGGTCCTGGAGCGTGGTGACCTGGGGCACGCGCGGCGGGGTCAGGGCGAGCCATTGCCGGGCCTCGAAATCCTGGTCCCGAGCGACCACGCGCACCACGTCAGCTTCCTCGGGGATATCGCTCATGGGGACGCGCAGGTTGCGCCACATGGGCGAGGGGCCGGGGTCGATCGGCTGGATGCGCCCCATGGCCTCGAAGGAGCCGCCGTTGCTGCGCCCGTACTCGACCTCGAGGGTCTGGCCGTAGTCGCGGATGCCGTCGGCATCGGTGGAGTCGATCAGGCCGGCCGCGGTGACGACGAGCAGCGGCGATTCAGGGGACCGCTCGGGAAGCTCGTACCAGCCGGTGAGCAGCTCGGCGACCTCGGACTGCGAGTCGGTGAACGAGCCCAGCACCGGCACGCGGGCCGGATCGAGGCCGAAGGGCAGGGTGACGAGGGAACCGTTGATGCCGGGCTCGTCAAGGAACTCGGTGGTGATGGAGGCTCCGCCGACGCGGGGCCCGTCCGGATTGATGGTGGAGGGGCCTGATCCGTTGACGTCGATGTCCTCGGGGACAAGGTCAACCCGGATGCCGTTGGGGTCGAAGCCAGTATTGAGGCGCCCGCCAAAGGCTTCCTCCGGATCTTCGCCGGTCGCCGGGCTGAGCAATCCGGAGTTGATGTCGGCCTCGACGAGCACATCGGTGGCCAGGCCGCACGGCGAGCCGCGCAGCGCGTCGATGTTCGACCGTGCGATCGAGTACGCGGGATACTGCGACACCGCGCCCTTGGCCAGGGAGAGCATCGCGAACACCACGAACGCGCTGGTGACGATGGCGACCGGGGCCTGGAACGGCATCAGTGCCCAGCGGCGCAGGCCCCTGGCCTCGGTGTGGCGGAGGTAGAGGAACGCACCGATGATCAGGAGCAGCAAGCCGATGGCGAGCACTCCGGTGGCCAGCACAGGGCCGTCGATGGAGGGGCGCTTGTCCCACCACGGCACGCCGAAGCTGCCCACGTACCAGTAGCCGTTGGGGCCGGTCGCGGCGTAGGCGGCGAGCAGCAGGACGATCGAGCCGTAAAGGACCTTGTTGCGCGGCGATTGGAACAAGGCCGTGGTCAGGGCGACGGCGCCGAGCGCGGCGATGGCAGCACCGATGCCGGCGAACGCGCCGAAGTGATGCACCCACTTGGTGGGGGTGGCGGCGAGGAAGCCGAAGGACATGATGGCAACGGCGAGCAGGCGGATCGACGGTCCCCGCGCCATCCGGCTCTTCGAGGCTTGGTGGATGATCGCCGCGCCAGCGGTGAACATCGACAGCACCATCATCAGCACCGGGATGCGCCGCGCGAGCGAGCCATCCGCGGTCTGGCTGAACAGCTCCGAGTAGCGGAAGAACTCCTCGTACCAGGCGAGGGAGGGTCCGATGGCGGTGCGCA
>NZ_JACYWE010000013.1:32158-32778 GCF_014841105.1 Lolliginicoccus lacisalsi | reverse complement strand
GTCGCGCCATCCGCGCCCGTGGGCCCCGTCTCGCCCTGCAAGCCCTGCACGCCCTGCTCGCCCGTAGGACCGGCTGGCCCTGTCTCGCCCTGGGGCCCCTGCGGACCAGTGGGACCCGTCTCGCCCTGCGGGCCTTCCGGCCCGGCTGGGCCCGTCGGACCTGTGGGGCCTGTCGGACCGAGCGGGCATTCGGTGCTGTGTGATCCCGATGAGCCTGCCGATCCGAGAGCCAGTGATCCTACGGAGCCGGTAGTCGAGCCTGCTGAGCCACTGCCCGAGCCCGCGGAGCCACTGGAGGTGCTGCAGTCCACGAGCGAGGCCGAGCTGACGGTGTTCTCGATGGCGACATCGTTGCCGCTGTGCATGGCGGCGGCACCGAGCGCGAGGAACGCGTTGCCGGCGATCATGCTCGCGGCGATGAGGGCGGGTTTTCTGGTGCGGCGGTTCATGCGGGGCTCCACTCGAGGTGTGATTCGTGGGTGTCAGGGCCCACTGCACCACGCCGCGGTGCCGAATATCAGGGCCGGACCCTGATGGTTAGTGATCTGAGACACGTTTGTTGCAGCCACTTACAAACAGTGTGGCACCCCGGGGAAGCCGCTGCGCCACAGGCGAAAACA
>NZ_JACYWE010000013.1:24113-31988 GCF_014841105.1 Lolliginicoccus lacisalsi | reverse complement strand
GCTCCTCGGTGTTCATGACGGGAGCGATGCGCCCGGCAAGCATGGTCATGTTGCGGTAGGAGCCTTGCAGCTGGGCGGTTCGCGCGCACCGGACGATCAGCAGTGATGTACTCGTGCGTAGCACCACACAGCGCCCATCAATATACGCGCGTGCAGCTTGCTATTGCGATACAGCAAGTCCCCCGCATCCAGACATCAGACATGACCCGCCCTACCTCAGCCCCAGTGAGCAACCTCGACGCCGGACGCGCCAATGGCCCGCGCTGCTATCGCCCTGCACCCCCTGCGGACCATCACAGCGCTGACACCTCAGCGCCAGCGCTAGGCCGGAGGCCAGGTGGTACGCCGCCACAACCCACTAGCGCCACCGAGCGCTGGCACGAACATTCCCTACGAGGGATCAACACACTGCTATACCTCTGCCAAGTTCAAAAATATACCTACCAGACTGCTAGAGCAGCACTCACAATTGGTTCTCATCGCCCGCCGTCCTTGCCGATGAAGACGAAGGCGGCACGGACATCCCAAGCCAGATGATAAGGTTAGCAGCCTCAGAACTAAACGAACCTAAAGGAATCGACTGAATGCGGTCCCGGAAGAAGAGTGCGGGCGACGTCGCCGACCGCATCAAGCTTGTTCCAGATGCTGGCCTCGTCAAGAGCTTAGGGGTCAACCACACTCTAGAATCGGCAATTGCCGATCTAGTCGACAACTCAATCGACGCCCGAGCAACAGAGGTGTCCGTTCGCCTACTAACCCACAGGCAACGACTAGTCCAGGTCGAAGTGGTTGACAACGGCAAGGGCATGGACTCAGGCGAGAGCACGCAAGCGATGACCATCGGGCACCAGAGAGACTACGCTTCCTCGGACCTAGGCCACTTCGGCATGGGACTGAAAGCCGCTTCTTTCGGCCATTGCGATACCCTCACAGTATGGTCACGCGCAACTCGATCCTTGCCGGTTGGGCGACGCATCCACCGTGCCGACTTCTCACGTGACTTCACATGTGAAATCTTGTCGAGCTACTCTGCTCAAAAAGCGGACCGCAATCGACGAAAGGTGCTCGCTTCCGAGGCAGGAACCATGATTATTTGGTCCAACCTTCGCAACACATACCGCGGACGCAGCGACAGTGAAGCGGCAGCATGGTTGTCCGACGTATCCAGTTCAATTAGCAAACATCTTGGAGTTGTCTTTCATCGACCGATCAGTTCTTCGAAACTCAAGATCAAACTCCTCGTAGACGAATCTGAACACATCCACGAATCTGTAGGAATCCCTGTCGCCTCCGTAGACCCGTTTAGCTATAGAGCCAGTGGACATCCAGGCTATCCG
The DNA here is from genome assembly GCF_014841105.1 of Lolliginicoccus lacisalsi. Taxonomy (GTDB): domain Bacteria; phylum Actinomycetota; class Actinomycetes; order Mycobacteriales; family Mycobacteriaceae; genus Lolliginicoccus; species Lolliginicoccus lacisalsi. The sequence continues at coordinate 30,651 of NZ_JACYWE010000013.1, read as the reverse complement.
AAAACAATCAACGTGGCCCTGGCGGATATGAAAATCCCGCTCTCCTGTCACATATGGCCCCCCAAATCGGATGTCACCGGATTCAGGATCGGTGGGAAATCTGGCGAGAGATTTCAAGGATTCTACATATATAGGAATGATCGACTCCTGCAGGTAGGTGGCTGGTCTGATATAGCAACTCCGTCCCCTGCTCGGCAACTGGCACGAGTCAGCCTCGATGATCCGCGTGCGATTGGACAGCTAGTCGCGATGAACTCGGAGAAGCAAGGTGTTAAATTTGAGCACTCTTTTCACGATGCGATCACACATGCCACCTCCGATGACGGCGTCACATTCGACCAGTTCCTCAAGGATGCCGAGCAGGTCTATTCAGACTCGCGAAAACGAAAGAGGAAGCGGAAGCCTGCTATAAGACCAGATCGCGGATTCTCCCCCGATCTTCGGCGAGCCATTCGATCAGAGCTCCCAATAATCCAAGACCTCTCCCTATCTCTCCAATGGAAGCTCATGCCCCAGGGAGAATTCCTCGACGTTGATTTCGCAAACAACACATTGTGGCTCAATAGACGCTATAGAAGCTTGTTTACCCCCCGCGGCAGCCTCAATGATACCCCCGTACTGAAAGCACTACTCTATTTGTTGACGCACCACGTGTTTGAGGGGCAGTTCTTGGGTGCGCGCGACAAAGATGAGATCGCCCTATGGAAGTCCGTCCTCGGTGCAGCCGTCGTGAACGAACTGTCCATGAAGTCAGACGATTGATGGGGGGTCGACAAATGCGGCCGCAGTCAGGCTCCTCGCGCCACCTAAATTCCGATACTTTCGATGAACTTTGGTCAGCCGCACCGATCTCGATCACCATTGTTGGCACACCTAGATGCGATTTACAGCTGGACCGCGCCGCCGGTCAAATCGCGCTTGTCACCAGATACAGCTCTCCTGAACCAGACGTGTCAAGGCTGCGAAATGTCAATTTCGAAACATACACAGACGACAGAGGCGACTGGCTACGCTTAATCGTGAACGTGCCCGAAGGAAGATCGCATAGCGCATACAGCTTTCTTTCATCCGTGGCTGACGAGGTTCAGATCGAGAAGGCTCCGATCGCCGTGGCAGTATCAACCGCTGTTCGCCGATTCAGACAACTGCTCGAGAACCGGCAGGCACTGACGACGCAGCAGGAAGTCGGACTTTTCGGCGAGTTGCTGTTTCTTTCTCATCTAATTCACACGGTAGGCGTGGGTTCTGCGTACGACTCTTGGATTGGGTTCGACTCGGAGGAACACGACTTTGCGATGCAAGCCCTACATGCTGAAATCAAGACAACGACCTCAGAGCGTCGCCGCCATACCATCAACGGCATCCATCAACTAGTTCCGCCTCTTGAGCAACCATTGGCGTTGATCTCAATTCAACTAACCCGGACCACCCGTTCTCAAGGGCAAAGCCTGACCGACCTGGTGTCAACAATCCGTCGCATTTCGGGGGGTCATGCAGTCGATCTTGATCATGCGCTCCTACGCATCGGCTGGTCACCAGCGGACGCAGACCTCTACCAGGACACATGGAGTCTACGGAGCCGCCCACGAGCCTACCTAGTCACAGATGGCTTTCCATCCCTCACGCCGGAGCATCTGGCACTGGCGATGCCACGGTACGACCTGTTGACGCAAATTTCGTATACGATTGACCTGACTGACTATGAGGCCGACTCGATTGAGGGACCGGTTTCGGGATTCATAGACTGAAGCCGCAGGAGAACAGGAACCCATGACAAGACAAGGAACATGGACCGCATCGCTCAAGAACGCACTAGATGGCATGTCGAACCAGGAACCCAGTCCCCTGCTACCTATTGTCAGCATGATGGCACGGACCGTGGTGACGCCTTCCGATTTCGCAGAGTACGTTCGAAGCGCTGACGAGAACGATGCGACACTTACTCAGCTCCGCGTATCACTTGCGCGATGGGATGCAGCACCTGCTGTAGCATCTCACAAGGCTGGACAACCAGAAACGGAACCGAGAACACAGTCGCGTAGGTTGGCCATTTACGAAGGTCTCGAACTCGACGCGGCATGCGCTTCAGCCGTTTCCGCGCGCTCTCCAGTATATGAAGCACCTGTGACAATAATATCTAAAGCTTTCGAACCCTGGTACAGTGAAGCGCGCCAGAACCGCGCCTCGGTTTATTGGGATGATTATGAGCGATATCTACGGGAAACGAAGGGATGGAGCGCGAAGGCGATCGCCTCCCTCGATGAGACGACAAATGATGTCGTGGAGCGCTTAAGTGATCCTACTCGCGAAACCGTGAAACAGACTAAAGGGCTTGTCGTCGGCTATGTACAAAGCGGCAAGACTGCGAACTTCACTGGCGCGATTGCCAAATCGATTGATGCGGGGTACAGGCTAATTATTGTGCTTACGGGAACTATTGAGATTCTCCGAGCGCAGACGCAACGCCGAATGGACATGGAACTGCTCGGCGTTGAGAATATACTTAGCGGACTCGACCCCAACGATCCACAGGTAGCTCGCGAACTGGACTACCAGCAAGACATTGAATGGCTCAATAGGAATTTCGTTACGCACGGTGACGCGCTGAGCCAACCAAATGTGGTCAGCATACAAAGAATAACCACCCACAAGAGCGACTACAAGCGATTGCCGCAAGGCCTTTCACGGCTCAAGTTTCAAAAGTTCGACAAAATGAGACGACTAAACGATCCCGAGAATCTGTTTCGTCTCGATGCGCACGTGGCTGTGATAAAAAAGAACGCGGCGCCACTTAGAAAGTTGATCGCTGATCTCGCACCAATCAAAGGGGATCTGGCGCAGCTACCCGTGCTGATCATCGACGATGAATCTGACCAAGCTTCAGTCGACACAACAAATCCAGCTAGATGGAATGGTCCGACCAATGCAACGGTTGATCGCCAACGAACGACAATTAACAGGCTAATCACCGACTTGTTAAAACTGTGTCCGCGAGCTCAATATGTCGGATATACGGCAACACCATTCGCCAACGTTTTCGTCGATCCCGATGATGAAAGTGATGTCTTCCCCTCTGACTTTGTTCTATCCCTCCATCGCCCACCAGGATATATGGGGGTGCGGGAATTCCACGATGTCGGCAAACGATGGGAAGATGAAGACAAGACGATTGCCAACTCGAACGAACTCGCACACGTAAGAGAGCTCGTAGGCGCACCTGCGGATGACGACATCAGGCGCAACCAGGAGCTCCAGGAAGCCATCGATGCCTGGGTGCTAAGCGGCGCAATCAAGAAATTTCGGGAGTCGCATTCTACACTGAGGTTTCGACACCACACCATGCTTGTTCACGAGTCGGTAAAACGGAGTGATCACGCCGCGACTGCAGAAGTTGTCAAGCACCTTTGGCGAGCAGCGGGATTTACCTCCTCCGTTGGACTTTCCCGGCTCCGTAGGCTTTTTGACGATGATTTTGGCCCCGTAATGGGGGCGCGCGCTAACGGTAGCCCTATCCCCGTTACGTTCGACGAGGTGAAGCCATTCATTGGCGAGGCACTCGCGTCGATGACGGTTGATCACGATCCAGTGCTGGTTGTCAATTCGGACAAGAACATTACTGACAACCAGAGAAAGCTTGACTTTGAGTCGGATCAAGTTTGGCGCATCTTGGTCGGCGGGACGCAGCTCTCAAGAGGATTTACTGTCGAAGGCCTAACCGTCTCCTACTTCCGGCGGAAGGCTGGCCAGGCGGACACGCTTATGCAAGCCGGTCGATGGTTTGGATTTAGAAATGGATACCAAGACCTCGTCCGACTGTACATCCGACGAGACGAAAAAGTCGATCTCTACGAAGCTTTCGAAGCACTACTACTGGATGAGGAGGCCTTCCGCGATGAGATTCGCCAGTACGAGGGCTTTGACGACAATGGATTGCCACTAGTTGAACCGCGGCAGATCCCACCTCTCGTGAGTCAGCATTTGCCGTGGCTGCGTCCAACCGCACGTACCAAAATGTGGAACGCTGTTATCGAGTCGAAGGCAACAGCACGTGGATTTCAGGATTTGTACGGCGTACCACAACGGCGCGATCCGCGCCACTTTGGGAATCTGAACCAGGTAGCGGTCCCACTTCTGTCGATTGCATCGGAAGAGTTCAAATTCCGTTATGCGATCGAGGATAATGTGGCCAAGGCTGATTCCGGAAGTTTTCGCGCGAGAGTGGGATATGTCGATGGCAGGAATTTCCTCAGTCTATTCGATCAGCTTGAGTGGTCTGACGGATTCAGTATCCGCGTCGATCCGATTATGAGCTTTCTTCGCTCTGCAACCGAGGACGGACGAATCGAAGACTGGACGGTATTCTGGCCTTGGCCCAACAAAGAAGGAACTCAAATCCTGATCGACGGATTGAGCGGTCCTGACGGTCAGCATGTGCCTGTCAGTCCGCGCGGCCGCCGTGAAGGAACAATGGGATTCTTCGGCTCGTCACCCCACCATCGCGCTGCCTCGTTGCCCATCGCAAGGGGTGAGGAGCTGGCTGTTCAAATGCCCAACGGAGATCCAATCTTGCTACCGGCAAAGAATGCTCGCGGTGTTGCACTGATCTATTTGGTTGATGACAGAACCAAGAAGGAGAGGTCAGAAACGCCACCAAAGGTGGGGGATATCGTCCCATTGCTTTCGCTAGCGGTGCCTTCTTCGGCGACACCTCACAGGCGGGACCTGATTCAGTGGACTGTGCGGGTGAAATCGGAACCAGACAACCCAGCAGTTCCAATAGTCAAGGTATGAAATTCCGAGTCGCTGAGTTATCGGTCGCAACTCCACGGCGACCAAATCCTGTCATATTGGTTGACATCTTTTTGGCACTGTCTTCACTCGGAATCTTGCAATCAGGGAATATCCGCCTACGGTAGATCGCATGGGTCTGAGATCCGTAGCGCTCGAGGTGACCGACCAGCAGGACAAGAAGTAGTTGGTCATGTCGAACGGACGATTCCGTTCGTTCATGCGGTAGCAGTGCTGGCCAGTGAAGCTGACTGACGTGCACTCAGTTTTGCCCGGAGATCAGCGAGAGCGAGATTTTCATATAAGGACCTTGCAACGATTTCTGCTAATTGAACCGGTACTGCATTGCCAATCTGGCGCATTGCCTCGCCCCAGGGACCGTACAGCTGATAGTCGTCTGGAAACGTCTGCAGGCGGGCAGCTTCGCGCACGGTGAAGTAGCGAATGCTGCCATCCGCGCGTCGTAGCATATTCTCACCGCCAGGTACTCCATGGACTCCGGATTTGAGTGCTTTTGAAGGCGCATCGATGGGGGATCCGGTATGACCGCGATAGGAGCGCGCGCCGGGCTGTAGAACATGATTGAGGAAGCGCCCCGTCCCCTCTTTGTCCGGCTCGGTCATACTTCCGATCGCATCGCGCACGGTGCGCCACGGCTGCCGCATCGGGAGGGGCCCATGTTCGCGGAGCTGGTCGAGCTTTCGGGTCAGAGGTTTGGGAGTCCGCTCGTCGCGCGGCACTTTGTGCCGCTCCCAGTATTCTCCGGAGACGTGCTGAGAGTATGCGAGTGCGTCCGCTGAATGCGTTTCTTCGGGGAATTTCCATCGGGCATCTACATCACTCCTTATTCCTACAAGGAACACGCGCCAGCGCTGTTGCGGAACGCCGAAGTTCGCTGCATTCACAATCGTTGGCTCAACTTTGTATTGGAGGTCCGAACCTATGGCTAGGTGCTCCACCTGGAGCCGGGCGAAGTGGTCGGACCATGATTCACCTGGCTTACTAGCTAGTTCAGGGTGTGTTAGTCGGAGCTGGATGTAGCTGAAGTAGTCAGCAAATGCTGGGCGGGTCAGTCCGCGTACGTTTTCGACGATGAACGCCCGCGGGTGGAGCACACGAATCACTTCGGCCGTGGTGGGGAACATGTCCCTTGGATCGTCTGCAGCTCCTGCCTTGCCGCCACTGCTGAATGGCTGGCAGGGTGGGCCACCACTGACGAGATCGATGTTGCCACTGATTCTGGTCCAGTCCGCATCTCGCACATCGCCCTCGTGGATGTGAACTCCTTGGACCAGCGGGTGACCGCTGGCTGCATTCTCTCTGAGGGTATCGCAGCACCATCTATTCCATTCGGCCACGATCTCGGTGCTGAATCCAGCAAGGTGTGTCCCAAGGGCGAGACCGCCTCCTCCGGCGAACAGTTCCACGGAACGCATTCCAGGAACAATACCAGCGGCAGTCCCTCCTTCCGAGACAGCGAGCCAAGCCGCACTGAAGGCAGAAGAGGCTGACGGGCGAGAAGGCGATGCCGAGCCATGGCCTGACAGCGTTGCCGGAACCTGGGCCGAGGGTAGAACATCCGACAGCGAAGAAGATGATGTTCTCCTCCCCGCTGAACCCCTCGCCTGACTGGTGGCCGGATGGCGCGATCCGCCTGCTTCTTCGACTGATGCTTTGCCTCGATCCGTGTTGCAGCCACTTACGAACAGGGTGGCACCCCGGGGAAGCCGCTGCGCCACAGCTAAATCCC
>NZ_JACYWE010000013.1:0-23963 GCF_014841105.1 Lolliginicoccus lacisalsi | reverse complement strand
TCATGACGGGAGCGATGCGCCCGGCAAGCTTGGTCATGTTGCGGTAGGAGCCTTGCAGCTGGAACGGCGGCTCGGTGCGGTTGCTGTCAGCGGTGGCAGCGGACGCGATGTAGGCCTGGTTGACGGCGAGCAGCGTGCGCTGGACGTGCAGCATCTTGCGCAGGACGGAGAGCACATCATCGAGCTCTGCGGCTGAGTAGGGATGGTGGAGCTGGTCGGGCCGAGCGGTGGTGTCATCGCTGGCGAGCCGCACCAGCAGGTCGAGGTCGGTGCGCTCGCGGGCGGCGAGCGGGGCGAGGACCGGGTTGGAGGTCAGCGCGTTCTCGATGTAGGAGAGCCCGAAGAGGCGCTCCTTGCCGGAGAGCACGTCGCCGAGGTTCCACACGTCGGCACGGTTGGCGAGCATGTCGGGGATGCGGAAGCGCTTGCCCTGCTCGGTGTAGGGGTTGCCGGCCATGCAGACAGCGAATCGCTTCCCGCGCATGTCGTAGGTGCGGGTGCGGCCGTTCCAGATGCCTTCCATGCGGCGCTGGGCGTCGCAGAGGGAGATGAACTTTTGCAGCAGCTCGGGGTTGGTGTGCTGGATGTCGTCGAGGTAGAGCAGCACGTTGTTGCCCATCTCGAGGGCGAAGTTGATCTTCTCGACTTCCTGGCGGGCAGTGGCATTGGGCGCCTCGGCGGGGTCGACCGAGGTGACGTGATGGCCGAGGGCGGGGCCGTTGACCTTGACGAACACGAGGCCGAGTCGGTTGGCGACGTATTCCATGAGGGTGGTCTTGCCGTAGCCGGGGGGCGAGATGAGCAGGAGCAGCCCGGATTGATCGGTGCGGCGGTCATCGCCGGTAGTGCCGAGCTGCTTGGCGAGGTTGTCGCCGATAAGGGGCAGGTAGGCGTCGTCGAGGAGCCTGTTGCGGACGAAGCCGCTCATGACGGTGGGCTTGTACTCGTCGAGGCGCAGCCGGTGCCGCTCGGCAGTGATGAGCTGGTTGCGTTGCTGCTGGAAGTCGCGGAATCCGGGGACGCGGCGGGCCTGGTGCGCGCGGATGCGGGCGAGGATCTCATCGAGGCGCAGCTCAATGGCTCGATCGTGGATGCGCGGGTGCGCGCCGAGCCTGGGTGTGGCGGTCGCGGCAAGCTCGGCCGAGGACTCGTACCGCGCGAGGCGGGCGCCGGTGGTTTCCATCGCGATGGCCTCGGCCAGGTCGGCCGCCTGCTCTGTGTTCTCGCTGGTGGCGAGGTAGGCGGTGAGCCACGCCTCCACGAGCTGGTGCCGCGTGGTGGTGTCGTGCTCGAGGGCACGGAGGTCGGTGTCGTATTCCTGGCGGGACTTGGCGACCGTGCCGCCGAGCGCCCGGTGGAAGCGGTCGAGCAATGTGCGAGCGCCCGCGCTGGTGATAAAACGCGCCTTGCCCTGGGCGAGCTCTTCCATGAGGTACTCGCCGGAGAGAGTAGCGAGCTGCGGGTCGTCCTCGTTCCCGAGCGCTAGGCCGAGGGTGGTGTGGAAGCCGGCGATGGCGGTGGCCAGCTCGTCGGTGAGCGCGGTGAGCGCGGGCGGCGAGCCGAAGGCGGCGCGGGCGCGGGCCAGCGATGCGGCGCGCACGGTCCAGGCCTGCTGGGCTGCTTGTGCATCGTCGCGCACATCGCCGAGGTGGGCCCAGAACAACTGCGCGGCGGCTCGTGCGGCCGCGGGGTAGCGGAGCAGTCCGGCTCCGGCGTGCAGGCGCAGCAGCTCGGCGAGGATGCGGGTGGCGTCATGGTCGTGGACGCCACGCTCGTAGCCCTCGCCGTAGCGCGCCTCGGCGGCCCGGCGAACGTGCTGGTCGAGCTGCTTGTCGGTGACGGCGGCCTCGTGGAGGGCGTCGAGCGTGCCACTGGCCTCGGCGGCGAGCAATAGCGATGCCGCGAGGTATTCGCCCCGGTAGACCTCAGCGGTCTCGGAGACGAGTAGCTGGTCCCAGTAGGGCCGGGTGCGGGCGAAGCCTGGGTCGGCGACGTCATCGCGGTAGTCGGTGGCGGTGATGGCGAACGCCATGCGGGTCTCGCCGTCCACTGTGTGCGGCACGAGAGTCAGGTCGGTGGCCTGGGTATTGATGGCGAACTGGTGCCGGCCGAGCCGAATGGTGTCGCCACCAGCGCCGTAGAGGTCCTGGCGGTCGAGCAGGGACCGTCCGGCTTCCTGCCGCGCTGCCTTGATGCGGCCGTCGATCTCCTCGGCGCGCACCGTGTCGCCGAGCTCGCGCAGCTCCGCGCCGAGAGCGCGCAGCTTGGCGACCATCGGATCCGAGGCGAAATAGGTGTTGATGTCGTCGACGCTGTCCATCCCGGCGACGCGCTTGGTGACGGAGCCGAGGATGCGCTGCGCCGAATCGACGAGTCGGTCGGCGCGGCGGGATCGTTCGTCGAGGAGGGTCTGCTTGCGCGAGGAGAATGCCTCGTAGACGTCCTCGCGCTTGCGGGAGAGCTCGTCGAGGAAGTCGTCGAACTCGCTGAACCGTGATTCGAGGTTCTCGAGCTGCAGCATCAGCCGACCGAGCTGCTCATCACAGGTGTCGGGTGTGGTGGCGGCGGCAAGTGCGCCGGTGATGGCCTGGCCGAGGAGCCCGAACTCGGCGGCGAACTCGGCGCGTCCCTCCTGGTCGAGGAGCTGCTTGCGGCGGACCTCGACGGTGGCGCGCGCACGGTTCACCGCGGCGAGCACCTCGCTGATGCTCTCGAGGATGCGGGTGCGCACCACGGCGTCGCCGACGTCGAGCGAGGAAACGATGCGAGTGACGACTTGCAGGCCGTCGGACTGGGTGGCGAGCCGCTCGGTGACGGGCCGCGCCTCGGCGACGGAGGCGAGGGTGCCGGCCTGCTCGATGAGCTCGTTGATCTCGCGGTGGAACGCATCGAACGCGTCGTCGCGGCTGAAGAAGTCGACCGCCCGCTGGCCTGATTCGTCGAGTGCCTCGCGCAGGTCGTCGTCGAGCTGGTCGAGCCGAGCGGTGTCCACATGCCGCATGTCGCGCAGGGTGACGAGGTGGCCTTGCTCGCGCCGCAGGTCCGACAGCAGGGTCACCCAGGCGTCGGCGGTGCGGGGGGCGCTGCCGCGGCTCATGCGGATGAGGCTGGCGATGCGGGTGGCGGATTCCTCGACGGCGCGGCTGGCCTGCGCGGTGAGGGCAGTGACCTTCTCGAACTCGTCGAGCACCCGCTCAGCGGTGGCACGGACCTGCCCGATGGGCTCTCCGAGCGAGCCCATCTCGGGGTCGTCGAGCCCGTGGTAGTGATCGGTGGCGCGCCCGCATGCAGCGATGATCGCTTCGAACACCGCTGTGGCGGGCGCCATCTCGGTGACCATGCGAGCCAGCGACAGCGCGTCGGAGATGCCGCGCACGAGTTCCGCGTTGCCGATGCGCTCGAGGGGGCCGTGGCCGACGGGCTGGGCGGCGGTGTACTCGTCGGACTGGAACGGCGTGCTCCACACCTGCATGGGGTGCACGCGGGTGGGCTCGTTGGAACCAGCCCGGAAGACCACGAGGGTGCCGTCGTTGAACAGGGAGTAGCCGTGGCAGGGCAGCGGCGTGGCTACTTCCTTGCGGATGACGTTGTAGGGCAGCAGCAGGGTGCGGCCCTCGCTGCGGGCATGGAAGACGAAGAGGACGTCCTCGCCGTTGCTGGAGCGGATGATGCGCTCGTGCTCGAGATCGGTCGTGTCGGTGTCGAAGGTGCGCGCTATTCCGGTGGCGAGGTAGTAGCCACCGGGGAAGATGATGCCGTGGTCCTCGGGCAGCCGCCGGCACGCCTGGCCAATGCCATCGAGCCGGGCGATGTCCTGGGTGCGCGTGTTGAACACCAGGTACCGCCACGTGTTCTCGTTGTAGGGCTTGATCTTGAGCAGGATGAGCGGGCCCACCTGGGCATAGTGGACGTCCGCGTCGGCGAGGCTCTGCAGCGGCTCGTCGACGGGCTCGTCGTAGATGCCCTCCCCGGTCTCGGTGTTGTCCTCGACCTTGATGGTGAGGTGCCCGCCAACGGTCTCGACGAACACCGTGTCGAGGATGGAGATGTGGGGGTGCCGGCCGAGCACGTGGTCGGCACGAGTGGTCTCGACCCATTCGAAGTCATGCTGGGGCGGGAACTCGTGGTCGCGCTCGCCCCGGTTGTCCTGGTAGGCGAGGCTGCCATCGGCATTGATGCGCCAGCGCAGCACCTTGATGTCATCGGTGCGGGCGCCGGTCTGGAAGATGGCGAGCAGCTTGGTCTCGGTGCGGCGCAGTTGCAGCAGCCGCGTCTCGCGGTAGTAGCGGTACAGCTCGGAGAAGTGCCGCAGGAATGCCGGATCGTCGAGCAGGCCCGGCAGCTCCCCGCTGGCGTCCGCAAAGGTGAACGAATCGCCGTCGCGAGCAAAGCGGTGCAGGGCGAACACGTCGGATACCGCGGTCTCGGACTTGAGCCCGATGAACACGTTGTAGCCAAACAGCATGATCCCGCCGTGCAGGTCGCCCTTCAGCGGCACGGCAACGATGTCGCGGGGGACGCAGTTGTTCTCCGTGCGGATGCGCTCGCTGCCAAGGAGGGTGATCTCGGTGCCGCCGAACGCTTCTACCCGGCGGTCGTTGAGCTGCTTGGCCCGGCGGGCAAGCTCGGCGGAATGCTCGGCGAGCCGGGCGCGCAGCACCTCGTAGGTGCCCGCGTCCAGCGCATCCTGGCCCACTGCCTCCTGGGCGGCGGCGCCCGTGGGGTCCTGCGGCGGGGTCACGGCTGCTTGGGAGCGAGGGCGGTATCAGCGATGCCCAGCTTGCGGGCACCGGCGAGGAGTTGCTCGAACTGGCCCTTGTGCGGCCCGCCCTCCTTGATGAGCCGCATCAGCAGTGCCGAGACGGTCAGGTTCTTGATGTCCTCGGTGCCGGCGCCTGCGATCGCGTTGGCGAGATCATCGCTGAAGCTCTGGGAGCCGTCGAGCCAGTCGCCCCCGAGCGTGCGCGCGACCTCGGAATGCTCGACGAAGCCGTCGACGCTCTTGCCCATCGCGATGGAGCCGAGGAGCCGGTCGAAGAAGACGCTCTCGCCACCGACGATGCTGATATCGGCTTCCTTGAGCCCTGCCACGAGCACGGCGGCCTGCTGCTCGGCGACCTGGCGCTGCACATCGATGGTGGCGAGACGGATGTCCTTCTCCATCTCGAGCCGCAGCCGGTATTCCTCGTGCTCGCGGGTGGCGGCATCGAGCTTGGCCATCGCGTCGGCCTTCTCGGTGAGGCCCTCGGACTCGGCACGCATCTTCTCGCGCGTGCCTTCCGCGGCGGCAAGGGCCTTCTCGCGATCAACCTGCGCCTGGGCGCGCCCTTCCTTCTCGATGACCTCGGCAGCGCGCTCGCGGACCTGTACCTCGGCAAGCCCCTGGGCTGCGGACTCCGCCTGCGTACCCTCGGCGAGCCGGATCTTTGCCCGTGCGTCGAGCTCCGAGGCCTGCTGGGCCGCTTCGGCGAGGGTGAGACGTTCCTTTGCCCTGTGCTTCGCGGCGGCCTCCGCGGCCTCGGCGGCCTTGATGTCCTTGACGAGGTCCTGCTGCGCCTCGGCCTCCGCCCGGATGATGATCGCCTGGCGATCACGCTCCGCGGCCTCGACGGCACGCAGGCGGTTGATGCTCTCCTCCTGCTCGGCCACGGTCTTGTCGACGGCCACGCGCTCGCGGACGGCCTCGGAGACGCTGCGCCGCTCCGTCTCTACCTCGCGGTCCTTGGCGATGCGCTGCAGCTCGGTCTCGCGCTCCCGGTTGATCACCTCGAGGAGGCGGTCCTTCTCGATGCGCTCCGACTCGACAGCGATGACGCGCTCGCGGTTCTTTTCCGCCACAGCGATCTCGCGCTGCTGGTTCTGCTCCTGCACGCCCACGTTCTCGTCGGTGCGGATGCGGGCGGTCTCGGCCTTGAGCCGCTCCTCCGCCTGCACGCGCTGGGTCTCGGCGATCTCGCGCATGCGCGCGGTCTCGACCTCGCGCTGCTGCTTGGCCTCGGCATCGGCTTGCTGCCGCTCGAGCTCGAGGATGGCCTCGCGCGCCTCGACGTCCTGGCGCTTGATCTCCTTCTCCTCGTTGCGCCGGTAATCGTTGGTGCCGATGTTCTCGATGGCGGTGAGCTCGGTGATCTTGCGGATGCCCTGGGCATCGAGGATGTTCTTCGAGTCGAGCTGCGTCATCGGTGTCTGCTCGAGGTAGTCGATCGCCGCGTCCTCGAGGCTGTAGCCATTCAGGTCGGTTCCGATGACCCGGATGATCTGGTCGCGGAACTCATCGCGCTTGGTGTAGAGGTCCACGAAGTCGAGATGCTTGCCGACGGTCTTGAGGCCCTCGGAGAACTTCGCATTGAACAGCGTCTGCATCGTCGTCTGGTCGCTGGCCCGCTCGGTGCCGATGGCCTGGGCGACCTTGATGACATCTTCCGCGGTCTTGTTGACCCGCACGAAGAAGGTGATGCGGATATCGGCGCGGATGTTGTCGCGGCAGATCAGGCCGTCATGGCCGACCCGCTCGATCTCGATCGTCTTGACCGAGATATCCATCGTCTCGGCCTTGTGCAGGATCGGCAGGACCACCGCACCGGTGAAGGTGACCTCCACCGTGCGCAGCTTCGAGATGATGAGGGCGCTGCCCTGCGGCACCTTCTTGTAGAGGCGGGTGACCATGAACCCCACCGCGAGCAGGATGACGAGAACTATGGCGATAACCACGCCCAGGCTGGTGGCGATCACATCCACGGACTGCCCTCATTTCATCTCTCGGCGACTCCCGGCCGGGCGTCGCGACAATCTGGAAGACCTAGCGTCAGGTGTAGTAGCCGAGCGATGGGTCCACCGGGCACACCCAGAAGAACTCGCCGTCGCTGTCGTATTCGTAGATCAGGGCTGTGCTGCCAGAGCGCAGTTCACCGCCCGCGGCATGCTCGGCGGTCTGGCGGACCTGGATCAGTGCCGCTGAGCCATCCTTCGACGTGATCTCGGCCTGCCCGAAATCCGGTGCCACCGTGCTCGTGCGGACCACGCATAGCTTGCCGACGAAGTCTGATCGGCTCGGCGCTGCCGTCGGATGGAAGATGCGTCGCAACGGTGCCGCGCCCAACCGGGCCACCACCACTCCGAGCAGCGCGGCCGCCAGCAGGATCCCGAGCAGTGCCAGCCCGCCGACAAGTCCACCGAGGTCGAGCGAGTCCAGGACGACGACGCCGACGATGCTGGCGAACCAGGCCGCGAGCACGAACAGCGACAGCAGGATCGTCAGGGGCACGCCTTCGAGGCCCAAGGACTTGAGGATTCCCGTGTCGTCGGGGCTCGCATCGACATCAGCATCGCCATCGAGCATGTCCAGCGCCGCGCCGCCCACCAGGACCAGGACCCAGTAGGCGAGGATCACTAGCAATGCAAAGGTGAAGACGACAGCGGGGAAGCTCAGCGCGGCATCGAGCAGACCACCCACGAGCGCTCCTCCCCGGCGCTGGAATCCCCGCGCATGATCGTTGCCGAATACCTAGCTGCAATATCGCGTACAGCCCCCTGCCGAGGATCGTTCCATAGCGCTCGCGGCCGCACAACCGGAAGGCGCTACTGCCTTGGGCGCCCGACCGCGCGTGTGCGATAAACGACCACTTCCGTGCTCAAGGCTGTCGTTCTTCGCACACTCGCCGGGCGCAACGCCGCACGCGCTAGGGTGGCGGCGTGGGTGTGGAATTCTCGCGCGAGTCCATCGAGATCTTCGGCGTGACCCTCGTCGGGGTCAACAGCACCACTCTGGTGAAGGTCGCGTTCAGCCTGCTGCTCATTGCGGTCGTGCTGCTCGTCCGTCGCATAGTGATCGCCCTGGCTGACCGCGCCCTTCCGGGGGTCAGCAGGCGCGGGCGGTTCTGGAAGCGCCAGACGATCCTGCTGATCACGACCATCATCCTGGCCATCGGCCTGGTCTCGATCTGGGCCACGCCGGGAACGGATCTCGGTGTGATGATCGGCCTCATCACTGCTGGGCTAGCGTTCGCGCTGCAGAAGGTCATCACCTCGCTCGCGGCGTATTTCGTGATCCTGCGCGGAGCGACGTTCTCCGTCGGTGATCGCATCACGATGGGCGGTGTCCGCGGAGATGTCGTGCGGCTTGGGTTCCTCCGCACCACGGTCATGGAGATGGGGCAACCGCCGACCGCGCGCGGTTCAACCGGGGAATCCTGGGTGCACTCCCGCCAATACACGGGTCGAATCGTCACTGTCGCCAACAGCGCGATCTTCGACCAGCCCGTGTTCAACTACACCCGCGAGTTCCCCTACCTGTGGGAGGAGATCAGCATCCCGCTCCCCCACGATGCCGATCGCGAAGCAGTAGCGAGGGTGCTTCGCGACGCCGCGCACCGGCACGCGGTGACCGACCCCGGTGACGTGCAGCGCTCGCTGCTTCGCATGCGGGGACGATTCCTGCTCGAGGACACCAGCACCGAGCCCACCGTGTACTGCCGGATCGGCGCCGACTGCCTGGAGATGGCGGTCCGGTTCGTCACTCCGATCCGTGGCGTGCGAGCCATCTCCAGTGCGATCACCAGCGATGTGCTCGACGGCCTCGCCGAGGAAGGCATCCAGCTCCTGATCGTCGGGCCTGGCGCCTGACGAGGAGCGTGTCTGGCGGGGCTGGGGCCGACGTCGCACGAGTCCCATGAGTCCCGCACCTCCCGCGAGTCCCACGCTAGTGCGAAAAACGACCGCTCCACCCGCTCAAGGCTGTCGTTTTTCGCACACTCGCGGCCAGGGAACGGCGGGAACGGCCGGGAAACCGGGAACGGGGCAGCAACCGCCTACAGATCCTGCTCCGGGTAGCGCGTCACGGGCGGCAGGATGTTCTCCTTGTTGGTGACCACCCGGATCCACTGGTAGGCAAGCACGACGGTGAGCGCGAACGCCGCGTACAGCGCGATGGCAGGCGTGCGGGCGTGCGGATGGGCCGTGGCCTCGGCCCACAGGGCGAACATGCCGAACAGCACCCCGAGCCCCTGGGAGAACATCGTCGCCCACGCCAGCGCCCAGCGCCTCGTGACGAGGGCGAGCAGGGAGCCTGCGATGCCACCGGCCACGGCGAGCACGATGAACACGCGCAGGAAGATGCTGCCCAGCTCATCGTCGCCGAGGCTGCCCGACAGGATCGTCCAGGCCCGCGCGGAACTGGTCAGCGGCATCAGCATCGCCACCACCAGGGCCGTCACCGCCAGCAGGATGCGGCCCGTGCGGCCTCCGGTGCCGAACTCTCGCTGCACACGGTGCTCGATATCGGCAAGGTCCCGGCGGAATGCCTCGATATCGTCCGGACCAGGATCGTCCGGTCCAGCATCGCCCGGGCCCAGGTCATAGGGCACGGGGTATCGTCCCTCGCTCGATCCGCTCCACCCCTCGATCGTGCCCCACGCGCTCGACCGCGGCAACGAACGCCTCCCCTTCCGACGGTGCGCGCGGGTATAGATGGTGTGGTGACTACCGAAGTGAACTCCGGGATCGACCTCGCCCACCGCGATGAGTCCATCCGGCCCCAGGATGACCTGTTCGAGCACGTCAACGGCAAGTGGCTCGTCGAGCACGAGATACCAGCTGATCGCGCGCTCGACGGCGCCTTCCGCGCGCTGTTCGACGAGGCGGAAGAGAACGTCCGCGCGATCATCGAGGAAGCAGCCGCCGCCGGGGCAAGCGCGGGCACGGACGCGCAGCGCATCGGCGACCTCTACACCAGCTTCATGGACACCGCGCGGATCGAGCAGGCTGGCCTGGCCCCGCTGCAGGAGGAAGTGTCGCTGGTGCAGTCGGCCGCCTCGATCGACGAGCTGGCCGGCATCATGGGGCGGCTGCAGCGCGACGGCACCGGCGGCGGAATCGGCTTCTACATCAACACCGACGCCAAGCGCAGCGACCGCTACCTGCCGTATCTCACCCAGTCGGGCATCGGGCTGCCCGATGAGTCCTACTATCGCGACGAGCAGTACGCGGAGCTGCGGACGAAGTACCGCGACCACATCGCCCGCATGATGGCGCTGACAGGCGCCGAAATCGATGCCGACCTGGTGCTGGGCATGGAGACCAAGCTCGCTGCGGGGCACTGGGATGTCGTCAAGCGGCGCGACGCGGAGCTGTCCTACAACTTGATGAGCCTCGAGGAGCTGCGCGCGACCGCCCCGGCCTTCCCGTGGACCGATTGGATCACCGGCATCGGTGGCACTCCCGAGCAGTTCGCCGAGACCGTGGTCCGCCAGCCGGACTTCCTCGCCGCGCTGTCCTCGCTGTGGCAGTCCGAGCCCCTCGATGCCTGGAAGGCGTGGATGTGCTGGCGCGTCATCAACACCCGTGCGCCCTACCTCACCGAGGAGATCGTGCAGGCCAACTTCGACTTCCACGGCACCGTCATGAGCGGCGCCGAGGTCATCCGCGAGCGCTGGAAGCGCGGCGTCTCGCTCGTCGAGCACCTGCTGGGCGAGGCCGTGGGCAAGCTCTATGTCGATCGGCACTTCCCGCCCCGCTCCAAGGCACGCATGGAGGAACTGGTCGCCAACCTCATCGAGGCCTACCGGCAATCCATCTCGACCCTGCCGTGGATGAGCCCCGGGACGCGCGAGGCAGCGTTGGAGAAGCTGGGCAAGTTCACGCCGAAGATCGGCTACCCCGACGCCTGGCGCGACTACTCCGACGTCGCTATCGACCCGGCCGATCTCTACGGCAACGTGCGTCGCGGCTCGGCTGCCGAGAATGATCGCGAGCTCGCCAAGCTCGGTGGTCCGGTGGACCGGGGCGAGTGGTTCATGACGCCGCAGACCGTCAACGCCTACTACAACCCAGGCATGAACGAGATCGTCTTTCCCGCCGCGATCCTGCAACCCCCCTTCTTCGATGCTGATGCCGATGACGCCGCCAACTACGGCGGAATCGGGGCTGTCATCGGCCACGAGATCGGCCACGGATTCGACGACCAGGGGTCCAAGTACGACGGTGACGGCAACCTCGTCAACTGGTGGACCGAGCAGGATCGCGCCGAGTTCTCCGAGCGGGCCGCCAAGCTCATCGACCAGTACAACCGGTTCGAGCCCAAGGGGTTGCCCGGGAAGAACGTCAACGGCGAGTTCACCATCGGCGAGAACATCGGCGACCTCGGCGGGCTCGGAATCGCGCTCAAGGCGTATGACATCTCCCTCGCTGGCGAGGAGGCCCCAGTGATCGATGGGCTCACCGGGCTGCAGCGCGTCTTCCTTGGCTGGGCACAGGTGTGGCGCGCCAAGGTTCGCAATGAGGAGGCCGAGCGGCGCCTGGCCACGGATCCGCATTCGCCGCCCGAGTTCCGGTGCAATGGCGTGGTGCGCAACCTCGACGAGTTCTATGCCGCGTTCGACGTGCAGGACGGCGACGAGTTGTTCCTGCCCGAGGAGCAGCGCGTCAAGATCTGGGCCTAGCCCCGAGTGCGGGAAGCATGGCGACCAGGCCCCACGAGGGGCCTGGTCGTCGGCTCACGCCTCGCGGCGCGCGGTGCCGCGAAGCCGCGGCGGGAGCTCGAAGAGCCAGTTCAGGCGCAGCGCGAGCAGCAGCTTGTGGGCGTACAGGGCGGCCGCCACGGTGCCTGCCGCGAGAGCGAGCGGGGCGACTGCTTGCACGACGAGCAACTCGTTGATGATCGCTAGCTTGATGAAGACATAGCCGAGCATCGCGATGAACATGTCCAGCATGAGGTATACCGGCAACGTGGTGCGGCCAACCGTGTTGAGGATGCCACCGACCGGGGTGCCCACCACAGCGGCCGAGACGAGCACGCCCGCCGCGAGCCCAAAGGTGGTGAGGATGATGGTGAGCCCCTGCGTGCCGGAACCGGCATCGGCGAGCAAGTAGTACATCGCGGCGTAGGCGGCGATGGAGGCGGCGATCCAGGGCAGCGCCGTGCGGCGGCTGACGCTGATGATGAGGCTGCGGGCATGCAGGCCGAGCAGGAAGTAGATGAAGTACTCGGCCAGGTTGTTCCAGGACCAGCTCACCACGGGCTGGTACTGGGAGTAGATGTTCAGCGCGACCGCGGCCCCGAGCTGCAGCCACAGCGGCAGGCGGCTCATGGCCTTGGCTGCGACCGCGAACACGGCGAGCCCATAGATGAACCAGAGCGCGCTGTTGGGCATGTAGAGACCGCCCACGACGTTCATCCAGCTCGCGTATCCCTCGTGGCGCACATCGCTGGGCAGCAGGTTGTGCACGCCGAGGAAGACCACCAGCCACAATGTGTAGAGGTACATCAAGTGGGCGATGCGGCTGCGCAGCATCCGCGGCCACGCCATCGCGATCATGCCCTGCGCGAACAATCCCGACGCGACGAAGAACAGGGGCATGCGGATGGGCTGCAGGTAGCTGTTGATCGTCTCCCACACCTCGGGGGCGAAGCCCTTGGAGATGAGCAGGTTCGCCGCATGAAGCAGCACCACGAGGATGATGCTCGTGCCCTTGGCGATATCGACCCACTCGACACGTTGCCGCGCGGTCCGTGTGGTTGCCGGCACGCCGACACCATCCGGGACCTGGCTGGTTCCGGATGAGGGCGAGCGCGGCGCGACAGGATCGATGTCGTGCGCGTCCCGCGCGGTCGGATCGTTCGGCATTGCGCGCATGGTGGCATGCTCCCCGGTACTGGTGATTGAGGAAGGTGAATGACCACTGCGAACTTGCTGAGAATCAGCGGAAAACGCGACAGGGTCTCCCTAATCAGTGTACGGGTCAACCACCCCGAGCGGAACCACCCCTCATCAGCAACGACGTTGCGATCTGCACGAGCTATGCGCTGTCGATACCGAGTTGTTTCTCCAGCGCGATCAGGGAGTCATCCAGGAACGTCAGGAGCCGCTGCAGGTGCGGCACGGTCTTGCGGCATCCCACGATGCCGATGTCGAGCATGTCCGCGTTGCTCGTGAGCGTGATGTTGAGGGCAAGGCCATCCATCGCGATCGACAAGGGGTAGATGCCGTCGAGGCGCGCTCCATCCCAGTACAGGGGCTTGCGTGGCCCGGGAACGTTCGAGATGACGATGTTGAACGCGGGGCGGGAGTGGGAGACGTACCCGGGCACCGGCGCGAGCGCGAGCGGCGACACCATGAACGCCCCCACCGCCATGGCCTGCATGGGGCTGAGCCCAGTGAGAGCGCGCTTGGCCTGCTGCATGGAATTCGTGACGCATTCGAGACGGTCGAGGGGGTCGCCGAGGTGTGTCCCGAGGCTCGCGAGCACCGCGGTGACCGCGTTCCCGCCACCCTCGCCGTCGACCATCGAGTGCAGCGACACCGGGACCATCGCGATCAGTGGCTCCTCGGGCAGCGCGTCCTGGCTGAGCAGGTAGTCGCGCAGCGCGCCGCCGCACATGACGAGGATGACGTCGTTCATGGTGCATCCGGCGGCCTGGCGGATGGCCTTGATCCGGTCCATGGACCAGGATTGCGCCGCGAACCGCCGAGCGCCACCGATGGGCACATTGAGCATGGTCCGGGGGGCACGCAGGGGCAGCACCATGTCCCGCTCCCGCAGGGCCTGCCAGCCAATGCGGGCGGCCGCTGGCACTCCTCCAGCCACGTCCCCCATGAGACCGGCCCCGGACCTCGCCAGGCCGATCGGGTTGAGCCGGGACCGCTTGCCCTCGATGGCCCGGCGCGGCCGCTCGGCGAACGGAGCGGGGCAATCCCCGAAGGAGGGATCGTCCGACAGCACCGACTGCAGGGTCCGCAACGCGGTGACGCCGTCGATCAGCGCGTGATGGACCTTGGTGTAGACAGCGAAGCGCCCATCGTCGAGCCCCTCGACCACCTGCATCTCCCACAGGGGACGGTGCCGGTCGAGCAGCGAGCTGTGCCACCGCGACGTCATGGAGAAGAGCTCGCGGATGCGTCCCGGCTGCGGCAGCGCGGAGAGCTGCACGTGGTACTCGAGGTCGATCTCGTCATCGGTGGCCCACAGCAGGTTGCGCGGGGTGTTGAAGGGGGTGCCGGGGCGACGCCGGAACTTCACGCCGACGTCGGGGCAATCGATGAGCTTCTGGTACTGCTGGCGCACGAACTCCGGGCCCGCGCCCTCGGGAGGGGAGAAGAGCTCGAGACCACCCACATGCATCGGATGCTCACGGCTCTCGATCGCGAGGAACATCAGATCCTGCGGCGCCATCAAACCCATCAGCTTCCTCCCATGCGCTGACCATCCCCGTGGTGAACCTCACAGTACGCTGAAGCTCCGGGAAACCTTACGGAAACAACTTCGTAACAAAGTGACGGAAATCACCGATATCAGTTATAGAGTACTGCCAGACAGGCCCTGCATAGCCCAAGCGGGAAGGCGACACGATGCCACATGACACGCATCACATCCGGACGCTGCACTCGGTAGGCGCCAGCGCAGCCGGTGGAGCGCATGGCGCCAACGCGCTCGCCCACGGCCAGGCCTCGCCGATCACCCGCGAGAACTACTTCGGCGCGAGCCTGCAGTCCCAGATCCTTGCCAACACGCTGCGCTACACCGTAAAGCCCCTGCTCCGGGTATGGGCCAAGTGGCCCCACCTCCCGTGGCCCACGGGTGCTGTGGAACTCGCCGGCTCGGTCCTTCCCGAGGTGCCCGGCACCCGCTATCGCCCCGTCCAGCTCCCCCATTGCAAGGCCGAATGGGTCCGCGGGCAGGAGACCCACCCCCACCGGGTCATGCTCTACCTGCACGGCGGCGCGTTCCTCACCTGCGGCCTGCGCACCCACCGCCGGCTCGTCTCGCTGATCTCCGCCTCCGCGCGCACCCCCATCCTCAGCGTCGACTACCGCATGCTGCCGCGCTACACGATCAACGACTCCGTCGCCGACGGCATGCATGCCTACCGCTGGCTGCTGCGCCGCGGATACCGGCCGGAGCAGATCGTCATCGGCGGCGACTCCGCCGGGGGCTACCTGGCCTTCATGGTCTCCCTCGCCCTGCGGGCCCAGGGCATACCGGTGCCCGCGGGGATCGTGGGCCTCGCGCCGCTGACCAACCTCAACCCGGCTTCCAAGATGGCGCACCCCAATGCGAAGACCTGCGCCCTTTTCACGGCCGACGTGATGAACGTCTTCACCGAGTACGCCAACCGCGTCGAGCAGCGCCTCCTCATCGAGGGCGCGCCCGGTCCGCGCGTGTGCCCGATCGACAGCGACCTCGGAGGCCTGCCGCCCACGCTGCTCCAGGTCAGCTCCACCGAGTTGCTTTTCCCCGATTCCGAGATGATGGCCGAGCGGCTCGCGCACCACGGCGTGCCGTGCCAGCTACAGGTCTGGGACCGCCAGGTGCATGTGTTCCAGGCCGCTGCGGGCCTCGTGCCCGAAGCGGAGCGCGCGATCAATGAGATCGGACGCTTCGTCCAGGATGTCGTGCCCGTGCGGGGAGCTCGCCCCGCCAGCGCCCTCGCATGAGCTGACCGTCGCACGCCCGCCGCAAACGCGATAGAAGCTGCGCCCGGACCGGGAGGTTTTCTATCGCGTTTGCCGTTTTCCGGTGCTTTTGCCTGTTCACAGCTGCTCAGCGGCCCGTTCGCACCCCCACC
This sequence comes from Lolliginicoccus lacisalsi, assembly GCF_014841105.1. GTDB lineage: Bacteria > Actinomycetota > Actinomycetes > Mycobacteriales > Mycobacteriaceae > Lolliginicoccus > Lolliginicoccus lacisalsi. The sequence continues at coordinate 8,404 of NZ_JACYWE010000013.1, read as the reverse complement.
CCCGCCGCCGCCCAACCGAAGCCCGCATGCCACAGCCAGCTAGTCGGCCTTGAGCGACTCGAGCGCTGACTCGGCCTCGGCAAGCTCCTTCCGGAGCTCCGCCACCCGCTGCTCCGCGGCCTTCCGGGCGGCGTTCAGCGCGGCTTGGGCGGCACGGAGCGCACCGGGGTGCTCGAGCTGCTGGATCGCGCGCAGCACTGCATCGGGGGTGATGCTCGAACGCTTCAGGGACAGCCCGCCGGGCCGGTCCACCTCGATCGACCAGGAGCCCTCCTCGTCCGCGCGCAAGGTGATCGCGCACTCGGCTGACTTGCCACGAGGCTTGCTGCCCCCCGCGCTGCCAGCAGTAGATGACGGCGCGCCGCTCCTTGGCGACGGCGCGGGAGAGCCTGCCGACGCGTCGGCCGGGCGCTTCTTGGCCGGGCTGCGGGGAGACGTCTTCGGGGGCGAATCCACCGCCCGCGAATCCGTGGCTAGCGGTTCCGCCCGCGAATCCCCCGCCCGCGGTTCCGTCCCCCGCGTGGGCACGGCCGCTGCTACCGCGGTGCCGGGGCCCGCCCGTCCCGATCCCGCCTCGCTCCCGACTTTCGGCGCGGCCTTCTTCCGGGGCGCGCGCTTGGCGGGCTGGGGGGCCTCGCGGGTGCGCCGCAGTTCGTGGGCCTCGAACGGGATCTCGTCGTTGACACCAGTCGGCTTGACGATGATGCTGGAGCCGTCGATGGAGACGACCCGCGCCGAGGCCCCCTCTTCGAGTCCTAGTCCGGTGATCGGTTCACGGAGATATACTGTCGCACGCTTGCCCGCTGCCTTCAGCTCGCTGAGTTCCCGCAGGTCATCATCTGTCAGGTGGTTTTGTCCGGTTCGAGTGCTAGCCATGCCCACCATTCTCCGGAATTTTCCGTGTCGCAGCGGCAGGGACCCGGGTTCGTCACAATGCAACGCTATCTTTCACGGAGTATTACGCGTCAGGGCCCTGGCGAGGAGGGGGATCATGCACGGGGTGGAACGGGGTAGGCCATCGCGGGACTTCGCGCCTCCTTGGTGGATCCATGTTGTCCTGGTAGCGGGCGCGATCGCGGCCGTGTGGTTCCACATCCGCGTGATCCCGATCAGCACCGAGCACTGGGGCCTGTTCAGCAACATGCTCGACGTCCATGTCTATGCGGGCGGCGGCCTCGCCGTGCTCGAGGATCGTGCCGTCTACGAGGGCCCGGTGTACTGGCGCATGGCGTTCACGTATCCACCGTTCGCCGCAGTCCTCTTCACGCCGATCGCGATGCTCGGCTCCACTGAGCTGGAGGTCGCCTGGACGGTGCTCTCGGCGCTGGCGCTGTACGCGACGATCGTCCTGTCGTGGAAGGCGCTGGGCTATCGGGTGAGCTCGACACTGCTGGCCGCGGCCGTGCCGATGATGATCATCGCGACGCTGCTCGAGCCAGTACGGACGACCATCTGGTACGGGCAGATCAATCTCATGCTGCTGCTCGTCGTGGTGTGGGACCTCTCGCGCGCCAAGGACAGCAAGCTGCGGGGAATCGGCATGGGGCTCGCGGCCGGCATCAAGCTGACTCCCGGGTTCTTCCTCGTGTACCTCGCGATCACCCGGCAGTGGCGGGCCCTCGCCACTGCGGCGAGCACGATTGCCGCAACGATCATCGTCGCGGGCCTCATCATTCCCCGGGACTCGCTGCGATTCTGGCGTGGCACGTTGTTCGAGTCGGAACGGATCGGCGCGGTGGATGCGCCATCGAACCAATCGATCACCGGTGCGCTCGCGCATGTGATGCGCACGCCCGAGCCGCCACTGTGGGCTGTCGCGCTGCTGACCGCGCTCGCTCTCGCCCTGGGCCTCGCCGCGATGTGGCTGGCTTACCGCGCGGAGGAGGAGCTTCTCGCCGGCACCATCGCGGGCCTCACCGCGGCCACTATCTCGCCGTTCTCCTGGGGGCATCACTGGGTGTGGTTCGTGCCGCTGATCATCGTGCTCAGCCACTACGCGACCATCTCGCGGCATCGCTTCATCACCTGGCTCCTCCCCGTGGCGGCGGCCATCCCCGCAGCGAGCTGGGTGCAGTCCTTCGTCGACCCGCTGCAGCCAGGCGGCACGTTCTACGCCATCGGCACATTCATGCTGCTGCCGCGCGACCCCGAACTGGTGATCCTCCTTCGCTCGGTGTTCCCCCTCGTCTTCGTTGTTGTCACTACCTGCACCATCGTGGCTCTCGCGGGGAGAGGCCGGCAGGCTACCGCGCCACCTGATCAGGCCACCGCACCACCCCCTGGGACGGAGGTCCCACCTGATCGAACGGATTCGCCGCACAGCAAGATAGACGCATGACGTCCCTCGCTGCCCGCCTGGCCACGCTGCTCGACCCCGTGGATGAGTGCTTGGCAGCGGCTTACCCCTCGGTACTCCGTCCGGGGCAGCCCCCGCACACCGTGTATGTCGCGGCGTCCGACGCCGGACCCGGCACGGTGACCACGTGGGGCGGACAGGCATGCGAGCTGCTCGAGCAGCACCGCGTCCGCCTCGCTTGGCTCGTTGGGGACGATGTCCTCGATGCCGTGGCCGATCGTCTTCGCCTCGAACCCATCGCCGATATCCGCTACGACTTCGAGGATGGCTACGGGTGGCGGCCCGATGCCACTGAGGATGCTCATGCCCGCGCGGTGGGCCAGTTGCTCGCCAGTGCCCCTGCACGGCCACCTAGCGCGGGCATTCGCACGAAGGGGCTTGCGGCCCATGAGCGAAGGCGCATGCTGCGCACCCTGGAGCTCGTGCTCGACGCTGCCGGAGGCGTGCCCGGTGGCTTCGTGCTCACCGTCCCGAAGCTCCGGCACCCCGAGCAGGTCCCGGCGATCCTCGCGATCTGCGAGCACTTCGAGCGAGCGCATGGCCTTGAGGAGGGGACGTTGCGCTTCGAGCTGCAGATCGAATCCCCGCAGGCGATCATCGCGGCGGACGGGACGGTGCCCGTAGCGCGTGCCATCCACGCGGCGGGGGCGCGGCTCTCGGGGCTGCACTACGGGACTTTCGACTACAGCGCGGCCTGCGGCATTGCCCCGCAGCACCAGACGCTGGAGCATCCTGTCGCTGATCATGCCAAGGCCGTGATGCTCGCCGCAGCCGCCCAGACAGGGGTGTGGGTGTGCGATGGCTCCACCAATATCGTGCCCTCGGGCGGGGCATCCCAGCGGGACAGCGCGCTGGAGCTGCATTTCCGGCTGGTCTCGCGGGCTCTCGCCCATGGCTACTACCAGGGCTGGGACATGCACCCGGGGCACCTCGTCACGCGTTGGGCAGCGACCTACCAGTTCTACCGCGAATCCCTGCGCATCGCGGCGCCCCGGCTCGACTCGTACCTGCAACAGCGTTCCAGCGACGTGATCGACGAGCCAGCGAGCGCGCAAGCACTTGCCACGATCGTGCTGCGCGGACTGGAAGCCGGTGCTTTTGCCGAAACGGACGTCGTGGCGCTGTCGCCGCTGTGCACGCGTGCCACGCTCACCGGCCTGGCCGCGCGCGTGATGCCCAGCAAGCGGTGATGCCCAGCAAGCGGTGATGCCCAGAGACGACCGAGCCCCGGGCCTGATTTCACTCCGGCGAAACGTGGTCGCAGTAGGTTGGCATGGTGACCCCTCCCCCACCCTTCACCCGCTTCCCCGACCTCGCGGCCCGGCTGCTCGGTGGCGCTGTGGTGTGGGCGAGCGATGAATCCTTCGCCGAGAAGGAGAACCTCATCCGCCCCGGCGCGCCCCGGCATTCCCCGGCGACGTTCGGCCACAAGGGGCAGGTCTATGACGGGTGGGAGACACGTCGCCGCCGCTCCCCCGGGGCTGATCACGCGATCGTTCGGCTGGGCGCGCCTGGTGTCGTGCACGGCGTGATCGTTGATACGGCCTGGTTCACTGGCAACTTTCCCCCCGAGATCTCGGTCGAGGGGGCCCACATCGATGGATACCCCGATGCCCGCGACCTCTGCGCCGCTGCCGAGTGGTTTCCCCTCGTGCCGCGCAGCGCCGTGGCAGGCGACGCGATAAACCCGTTCGACGTCGATGATCCCCGGACCGTCACCCATGTCCGGCTGACCATGCATCCTGACGGCGGCGTCGCGCGCCTGCGGGTCCATGGCATCGCCCGACCCGATCCCGCGCTACGCCCTCCTGGAGCTATGGATCTCGCCGCGATCGAGCATGGCGGCCACGTCACGGACTGCTCCAACTTGTTCTACAGCTCGCCGAACAACCTGCTCATGCCCGGCTTCGCGCACGTCATGGGCGATGGGTGGGAGACGGCCCGGCGACGCTTCGGTGACGACGACTGGGAGGCGCACAATGATTGGGTGGAGATTTGCCTCGGCACCGGTGGGAAGCTGAGCATGCTGGAGCTCGACACGACGTGCTTCCTGCACAACGCCCCAGGCTCGGCCCGGGTCAGGGGGCGGTCCGGCGACGGCGAGTGGCTGGAGCTGCTGCCTCGCACGGTGCTGCGGCCCGACACCCGGCATCGATTCCCGGTGACGGTCGATGCCGTGGTGACCGAGGTGCGGCTCGACATCTTCCCCGACGGCGGCATGAGCCGGGTGCGCGCCTGGGGCACGCCCGAGGTAGGAGGGGTTCAATGAGCTACCCACGTGATCTCGTCGGCTATGGCCGGAACCCACCCGACCCGCAGTGGCCGGGCAATGCCCGGGTGGCGGTTCAGTTCGTGCTCAACTACGAGGAGGGTGGCGAGAACTGCGTCCTCGATGGGGACGCTGCATCGGAGATCTTCCTGTCGGACATCGTGCCCGCCGCGGCTTTCCCGGACCGGCACATGAGCATGGAATCGCTGTATGAGTACGGTTCGCGCGCCGGGGTGTGGCGGGTGCTGCGGATCTTCGAGCGGCGCGGGCTGCCCCTGACGGTGTTCGCCATCGCGCGAGCCCTGCAGCGCAACCCGGAGGCCGCCGCCGCGTTCTGCGAGCTCGGCCATGAGATCGCCTGCCACGGCCTGCGGTGGATCAGCTACCAGCAGTTCGATGAGGCGACGGAACGGGCCCACATGGCCGAGGCCGTGGCGATCCTGGCGGACATCACGGGCGCGGCCCCGCTCGGTTGGTACACCGGAAGGGACTCGCCGCGCACCCGCCAGCTCGTGGTCGAGCATGGCGGATTCGCCTACGACGCCGATTCCTACGCCGACGATCTGCCGTACTGGGTTCCTGTCGAGGCGGGCGGCGCAGTGCACCAGCATCTTGTCGTGCCGTACACCCTGGAGACCAACGACATGCGGTTTGCCTCGCCCGCGGGCTTCGCGAACGGCGACGAGTTCTTCCACCACCTGCGCGATGCGTTCGATGTGCTCTACCGGGAGGGGCTCGAGGGTCGCCCGTCGATGATGTCGGTGGGCTTGCATGGCCGCATCGTTGGCAGGCCATCGCGGGCCGCTGCGCTCGAGCGGTTCCTCGACCACATCCAGTCCTACGAGCATGTGTGGATTACTCGTCGCATCGATATCGCCGAGCATTGGCGGCTGGTGCATCCGGCGCCGTGATACGGGCTGAGCGTGCCTGCGTCCAACGCTTCGGCTGTTGCGGCGCTCCCCCGAGCGGCGTGATCCCGCGCTAGGAGGGAATCCGGTCCAGCCCCGAGGCGATGCCGAGCCAGGTGTGGCGGTTGCCCGCCCAGCAGAAGCCGACCTTCGGGGCGCGGTTGCTGATCCAGATCCCGGGGACGCGGCGATCGTCGCGGCGGGATCCAGCCGTCTGGAAGCAGTGGTTCTTGCGCAGGGCCCGCGGGAAGTGAAGCAAGTACGCGACGCCCTCGCTGATGGTGAGCGGACTGCGTCCCTCGGGCGCGAATCGGCTCGTGGCCTCGTCGGGGGTGAAGTTGCGAGTGTCGTCACCGCGGTCGACATCGACGACGGCGTAGACGTCGGTGCCGGGTTGCTGAAGGGTGGCGATCGGCGCGAAGTCATCGATGTCGGCGGTATCGGCGGACACGAAGCCGCTGTGCCTGCCGAGCGCGAGGAGGGGGACCGTGCTGCTCGGCGGATGGATCCGGGGGTGGGGCACGAGCACGAATGGCACTTTCAGCGGATCGTCCAGGTCCGGTACCGAGCTGGCAGCAACAGCGGGGTGCTGGAGGATCTGGTTCAGCAGTGAAGCGGGAACATCGGAGCTGAGCAGTCCATGACGCTGGAGGTTGTCCACCTGGCGGTGATACTCGCCAGCGATCAGGTCCGCGGTGAGTGGTGTTGCGATGGGCACCTGGTGGCTCATGGTTCGTTTCTCCTGACGCTGGGTGCTGGCCTGCGGAGCCCTAACGAACAACTGCACCGTGGGGTTCCAGGTGGCGGGGCCATGGATCGTGCCATGGCCCCGCCACCGGTCCCCCGCATCTACCGGCTCACGGCCTTCTGGTACCGGTGGATGGCGAAGGGCACGAAGATCACCAGGATGATGGCAGTCCAGGCGAGGCTCGCGAGCACCGGATTCTGCAATGGCCATGCATCCGGTGCCGGCATGTCCGGGTGGGTGTTGCCGAATAGCTCGCGCGTCGCCTGAGTGACGGCGGAGACGGGGTTCCATTCGGCTATCACCCGCAGCACCCCGGGGAGGCTCTCGCTGGGCACGAACGTGTTCGCGATGAAGGTGATGGGGAAGATCACGATGAACGAGGCATTGTTGAACACCTCGGGGGTGCGGATCCACAGACCGACCACGGCCATCACCCAGGAGAGCGCGTAGGCGAACAGCAGGAGTATCAGGAACCCGAGGATCGCATCGAGGACGGAGGTCCGGATCCGCCATCCTACGAGCAGCCCGGTCAGCGACATCACGAACAGGCTGATGACGTTGATCGCCACATCGCTGGTCGTCCGTCCGACCAGCACTGCCGATGGCGACATCGGAAGGGAGCGGAACCGGTCGATGATCCCCTTCTGCATGTCCTCGGCCATGCCGCGCCCGGTCCAGGTGGAGCCGAAGAGGACGGTCTGGGTGAAGATGCCGGCGATCAGGAACGCGCGATACGAGATGCCGGGCAGGTCGATGACCGAGCCGAAGATGTAGGCGAATACCAGCACGAACATGATGGGCGAGAGCGCGGTGAAGACGATCAGGTCCGGGACTCGCTTGACCTTGATCAGGTTGCGCTTGGCGATAGTGATGCCGTCAGAGACGGCAAGGGCAAACGTGTTCACTTCGATTCCCCTTGCTTCGGGCCTGCTTCGGTCTCGGCCTCATGGCCGGTCAGGGCAAGAAAGACATCGTCGAGCGTGGGGCGGCGCAGGCCGACATCGCGGAGGTTCACTCCACGGTCCGTAAGCAGTCCTACTACCTCGACGAGAGCCGCTGATCCTCCGGTGACCCCGACGCTCAGGGTCCGCGTGGCGCGGCTGGCGTGCACCTGCCCGGGCGCGTAGTTTTCGAGCACCTCGTGGGCGGTGTGCCACTCGTCCTCGTCAGCGACGATCAGTTCGATCCGTTCCCCACCGATCTCATCCTTGAGCTGGTCCGCGGTGCCTTTCGCGATGACGTTGCCGTGGTCGATGACCGCGATCTGGTCGGCGAGCCTGTCGGCTTCCTCCAAGTACTGAGTGGTGAGCAATAGCGTTGTGCCGCCCGCAACGAGCTCGCTGATGACATCCCAGAGCCCAAGCCGGGCGCGCGGGTCAAGACCCGTTGTCGGCTCATCAAGGAACAGGACCGGCGGATCGGCGACCAGGGCGCCGGCAAGGTCGAGACGCCGGCGCATTCCCCCGGAGTAGCCCTTGACCGGCCGGTTCGCGGCATCGGTGAGGTCGAATCGCTCGAGGAGCTCGCTAGCGCGGGCCTTGGCCCGCTTGGCGCCCAGGTGGTAGAGCCGCCCGACCATCTCGAGGTTCTCGAAGCCTGTCAGGTACTCATCGACGGCCGCGTACTGGCCGGACGCCCCGATATGCGACTTCAGTGCTGCCGCGTCCTTGACGACGTCGAGGCCGTGCACGGTAGCGCGCCCTCCATCGGGGCGCAGGAGCGTCGTCAGTACACGGACAGCGGTTGTCTTTCCAGCACCGTTGGGGCCGAGCAGCCCCATGACCGTGCCTTCGGGCACTTCCAGGCTTAGTCCATTGAGTGCACGGAGGGCGCCATACGTCTTGACCAGTCCCTCCGCGACAATCGCGTTGCTCACTGTGCTGCCTTCCCCGCGGATGATGTATAGGCATCACTTTGCCAGCGCGGTACGACAGTTTCGAGCGATTTTCTTGCAGCCTGTCCGGTATGGGGCAAGCTGTGGCTGTATCGACACGGCACGTTCATCGAACGTCGGCGATAGCAGGGGCTGCACGCGGAAAGGCGTGGGGGGCGGTCGCCTGCTGGCGACCGCCCCCCACGCTCTCTTCACATGTGTTTGCCCGGCGGTGTCCTACTCTCCCGCA
>NZ_JACYWE010000017.1:483-9208 GCF_014841105.1 Lolliginicoccus lacisalsi | reverse complement strand
TGGCAACGCGAGCCATCTCCCGGATCAATGAGCAATTCGGTTGCGAGCTCGTGGTGCGGGAGTTGTTCGAGCACCCCACCGTCGCCGCGATCGCGGAAGCAGCGAGCGCCCGCGCGCGGGCGAGCGACGACCGGCCGCCCTTGACGGGCGTGAAGCGGCCAGCGGTGCTGCCGCTTTCCCTGGGCCAGCAACGCATGTGGTTCATCAACCAGTACGACTCGGCGTCCGCGGCCTACAACATCCCGCTGGCCATCACCCTCACCGGTCGGCTGGACATCGACGCGCTCCGCGCCGCGTTCAGCGACCTCGTCGCGCGCCACGAGGTGCTGCGCACCTACTACCCGGCGACGCCCGACGGCCCTATCCAGGTCGTCCAGCAGCCGGATCAGGCCGCCATTGCCCTGCCGCTGCACCAGGCCGAGGCCGCCGGGGGCGTGCGCGAGGCAGCGTTCCGCTTCGCGGCGCAAGGCTTCGACGTCACCGCATCCCCGCCGATCCGCGCCGCGCTGTGGCGAGCAGGGCCGCAGGAGCACCTGCTGGTGGTGGTCATGCACCACATCAGCGGTGACGGGTCGTCGCTCGCCCCGCTGATCAACGACTTGATGACCGCCTTCATCGCACGGCGCGAGGGCAACGCTCCGCAGTGGGAGCCGCTGGAGGTGCAGTACGCGGACTTCGCGATCTGGCAGCGCGAGGTCCTCGGCGACGAGGCCGACCCCGGATCGATCGCGGCCCGCCAGATCGCGTTCTGGCGCGAGGCACTGTCGGGGCTGCCCGATCTGATCGAGCTGCCGCTCGATCACCCCCGGCCCCCCGTGCAGGACATGACCGGTGGCAACGTGCGGTTCACTATCCCGGCAGCATTGCACGCACGCATCGCCACGCTTGCCCAGCAGCACTCGGCAACACCGTTCATGCTGGTGCACGCCGCCTTTGCAGTGCTGCTGGCGCGGATCTCCGCGACCACAGACATCACGGTGGCGACTCCCATGGCTGGTCGCGCCGAGCGCGCGCTCGACCAGGTCGTCGGGATGTTCGTCAACACCCTGGTGCTGCGCACCCCTGTTGATCCGGCGTCCCCGTTCAGCCAGCTCGTGGATGCAGCCCGGGCCGCGGACATCACCGCGTTCGGAAACGCGGACGTGCCCTTCGAGCGGCTCGTCGAGGTCCTCGACCCGGTCCGCTCGCAAGCCCATGCCCCGCTCGCCCAGGTCGGCTACTCCTACCAGAACCTGGAGCGTCCCGAGCTGCGCCTGCCCGGCCTCGTCGTGGAACCGATCGCCGTTGATACCGGTGTCGCGCAATACGATCTGCACCTGCATGTCCAGGAGGAGCTCAGCGACGAGGGCAAGCCGCTGGGGCTGCATGCGGCATTCACCTACGCAACGATCCTCTTCGACGAATCGACCATCCAGCGACTGGCCAGCCAGTTCGTGCGCTTGCTCGACGAGGCCACTGCTGATCCCTCGGCACCGGTCGGCGACATCGACATCCTCGAGCCCGGCGACCGGGCCCTCGTGCTCGAATCCTGGGGGCGCGGCGACGACAAGGATCTTGCCGCGGAGCCATCGAACCTCGCCGAGAGGTTCGATGCGCAGGCAGCGCGCTCGCCCGGAGCGATAGCGCTTGTCTTCCGCGACGACACGATGACCTACGCCGCTCTCGATGCCCGCTCGAACCAGCTCGCCCGGTACCTGATCGAGCAAGGCGTTGGTCCTGAGGTCCCGGTCGGGCTCTCGATCCGCCGGTCGTTCGAGCTGCTCATCGCGATGTATGCCATCGTCAAGGCCGGGGGCGCGTACGTTCCCATCGATCCCGACCACCCCCGCGAGCGCAATGACTATGTGCTCGAGGCATCCGAGCCGGCGTGCGTGCTCACCACGACGCACGATGCGGTGCCGATGCCCGGCGGAACGCGCGTGGTGCAGGTCGATCAAACTGATGTCTCCGCCTACAGCGATCGCCCCGTGACCGATGCCGACCGCCATGGCGTGCTGCGCCCGGGCAACACGGCCTACATCATGTTCACCTCGGGCTCCACGGGACGGCCCAAGGGCGTGATGGTCAGCCACGCGGCGATCGTCAACCAGATCGCCTGGAAGCAAGCGGAGTACCAGCTCGACCCCGACGATGTGGTACTGCAAAAGATCGCCACCACGTTCGATGTCTCGGTGTGGGAGTTCTGGTGGGCACTGTCCGTCGGGGCGCGGCTCGTCATCTCCGAACCGGACATGCACCAGGATCCCGCCTACGTCGCGTCGATGATCGAGAAGCACTCCGTCACCGCGACGACCTTCGTGCCCTCGCCGCTCTCGGTGTTCGTCACCGTGGCCGACCGCAAGCACATCGCCACGCTGCGGGACATCTTCGTCATCGGCGAGGCATTCCCGATGGACGTCGTCGCCCGCTGGAACGCGATCAGTGGCGCGCGGGCGCACAACCTCTACGGCCCGACGGAAGCGGCGGTCTCGGTCACCAAGCAGATCGCTGTCCTCGACGAGAACGCCACGGTGGTCCCGATCGGCGTGCCCCAATGGAACACGGGCGCGCTCGTGCTCGACGCGCGGCTCCACCCCGTGCCCCCCGGGGTTCCCGGCGAGCTGTACCTGACCGGGGCGCAGCTCGCGCGGGGCTACCTCAAGCGCCCAGCGATCACCTGCGACCGCTTCGTCGCCAGCCCCATCGGCGCGCCCGGCGAGCGGATGTACCGCACCGGCGACCTCGTGCGGTGGCGCAACGACGGCGTGCTCGAGTACCTCGGCCGCACCGACTTCCAGATCAAGCTGCGCGGCCAGCGCATCGAGCTCGGCGAGATCGAGGCCGCCCTGCTCGCGCACCCAGTGGTCAGCCAGGCGGTGGTCCTCCTCGCCACCGATGACAGCACGGGCGACTACCTCGTTGCCTACGCGGTGCCGGATGAGGGGGCCGATGTCTCGGGCGACGAGCTCATCGTCCACCTCCAGCAACGCCTGCCGCGGTACATGGTTCCCGCCCACATCACCGTGCTCGCCGCGTTCCCCCTCAACCCCAGCGGCAAGCTCGATCGCAAGGCATTGCCCAAGCCGGACTTCTCCCCGATCCACCGCGAGATCGTCGCCCCCCGCACACCGGTCGAGGAGACCATCGCCGCCGTCTTCGCGGACGTGCTCGGCATGGACGAGGTGAGCGCCCACGACGAGTTCTTCGAGATCGGCGGCAACTCCCTCAGCGCGACCCGGGTGATCGCCCGCATCAACGAGGCGCTCGGCAGCGCCCTCGCCGTGCGGGACATCTTCGACGCCCCCAGCGTGGCCGCCCTCGCCGACCGGGCCGAGCACACCAGCACGGAGCAACGCCAGCGCCCGCTCGTTGCCCGGCCCCGCCCCGAGCGCGTGCCGCTCTCGCTCGCGCAATACCGCATGTGGGTGCTCAACCAGCTCGAGCCAGGGTCCGGCGGATACAACCTGCCGCTCGCCCTGCGGCTCGCCGGGCGGCTTGATCGAGACGCCCTGCGCGGCGCGATCCGCGACGTCATCGCTCGCCACGAGACCCTGCGAACAGTGTTCCCCGCTGTCGACGGCACCCCGGCGCAAGTGGTCCTGCCGATGTCGGAGATCCCCCTCGAGGTGCCCATTCACACGGCCAGCCAGCAAGGGGCGGAGGAATCGGTCCACGAGATCGCGGCACGCGGCTTCGATGTCTCCCGCGAGATTCCCGTGCGGGGCGCCATATTCGAAATAGCGCCGGACCACCACGTCGTCGTCCTGGTGCTGCACCACATCGCGGCCGACGGGTTCTCGATGGCACCGCTCGCCCGCGACATCATGCTGGCCTATCACGCGCGGCTCCACGAGATCGAGCCCGGCTGGAACTCGCTGCGCGTCCACTACGCCGATTTCGCGCTGTGGCAGCGCGAGGTGCTCGGCGACGAGTCCGATCCAGGTTCCCTCGCCTCACAGCAGATCGCCTACTGGCGATCCGAGCTCGAGGGCCTGCCCGAGGTGCTGGAGCTCCCCACGGATCATCCACGCCCCGCGGTCCAGTCAATGCGCGGCGCCGTGCACGAGTTCACCATCCCCAGCCAGCTCTACCAACGGCTTGGCGCGCTCGCGCGCAGCAACAATGCCACGACATTCATGGTGCTCCAGACGGCGCTCGCCGTCCTGCTCGCACGGTCCTCCAGCACGAGCGACATCGCCATCGGCACCCCGATCGCGGGGCGAGGCGACAAAGCGCTCGATGACCTGGTCGGCATGTTCGTCAACACGCTTGTGCTGCGCACCAGGATCGATGACGGCATGAGCTTCGAGGCGCTGCTGGGCAGGAACCGCGAGACCGTGCTCGGTGCGTTCGGCCATGCCGACGTGCCCTTCGAGCGGCTCGTCGAGGCGCTCGCGCCCGAGCGTTCCGCAGCGCACAGCCCGCTGTTCCAGGTGATCCTTGGCTTCGAGAACCTCGAGCAACCCGAGTTCACCCTCGACGGCCTCACCATCACCGGGGTCGCCCCGGGCCATGCGATCGCCAAGTATGACCTGCACGTCGCCATCGCGGATGGCATGCCCGATGGGCATGACGTCCGCGCGAACATCACCTATGCGACCGACCTGTTCCGCGAATCCACGATCGCGGCGATGGCGGAGCGGTTCGTGCGACTGCTCGAGGGCATCGTGTCCGATCCGGGCCGCGACGTGCACGATTTCCCTCTGCTGGGCGCGGATCAGCTCGCCGAGCTGCACCCCGTCGCCGGATCGCCCGCCGAGGAGCCTGTGCACCTGTCCGGGCTCATGGCGGAGGCGGTGGCCCGCGGCCAGGATGGTCCCGCGCTCGCGCAGGACGGGAGGACCCTCACCTATCGCCAGCTCGACGAGCAATCGAATCAGCTCGCGCGGCTGCTCATCCAGCACGGCGCCGGTGCCGAGCAGCCGGTCGCAGTGAGCATCCCGCGCTCGATCCCGTCGATGGTCGCGCAGTGGGCAGTGGCGAAGACCGGAGCCACCTACGTCCCGGTCGATCCCTCCTACCCGCGGGAACGGATCGACTACATGCTGGCGGATTCCGGCACGCGCCTCATCGTCACCACGGTCCCGGAGCAGTACCCGGACCATGACGTGGTCGACCTCTCCAGCGCGAGCCTGGCCGATCATCTCGCCGCGCTCCCGGCCGAACCGCTGAGCGCGGCCGAGCTGCCCGCGCCGCTGCGCATCGACCACCCCGCCTACATGATCTACACCTCCGGATCGACCGGGAACCCCAAGGGCGTGCTGGTCACCCACCGCGGGCTCGCTAGCTACGCGCGCGAGCAGCACGATCGCTTCGGCATCACCACGAGCTCGCGGGTGCTGCGCTTCTCGTCCCCGAGCTTCGATGCATCCATGCTCGAGCTGCTCATGGCGATACCCGGTGGAGCCTGCCTGTGCATTGCCCCGCAGGGCATCTACGGCGGCGAGGAGCTCACGGCGTTCCTGCGCGACCAGGCCGTGAGCCATGCGTTCGTAGCGACCGCGGCGCTCGCCTCGGCCCCGCCGACGAGCCTCCCCGAGCTCGCGACCGTCGTCGTGGGCGGGGAGGCGGTGCCCGCGGAGCTCGTGCAGCGGTGGGCGCCCGGCCGGAGCTTCCACATCGCCTACGGCCCGACCGAGACCACCATCGTGGCCTCGCTGTCCGCCCGCACGCAGCCCGGTGATCCGGTGCTGATCGGCGGCCCGGTCCGCGGCAGCGTCGCGCTCGTGCTCGACCATCATCTGCGCCCCGTCCCCGAGGGTGTCCCGGGGGAGCTCTATGTCGGTGGCGCCAGCATCGCCCGCGGCTACCACCAGCGTGCCGGGCTGACCGCCTCGCGCTTCGTCGCTTCTCCGGTGGGTGCCCCGGGATCGCTGATGTACCGGACCGGCGACATCGCCAAATGGGCCAGGGATCGGGACGGGCAGCTCTCCCTCGCCTACCTCGGGAGATCCGATTTCCAGGTGAAGGTGCGCGGCTTCCGCATCGAGCTCGGCGAGAGCGACGCCGCGCTCGCCCAGCACGAGCGCGTCGATGCCGCGGTGACCGTCGCTGTCCGCGGCGCCGCGAACCAGTTGCAGCTCGTCGCGTACGTCACGCCCAGCGGGCCCGCGCCCGACGTCGACGAGCTCCGCGAGCATGTCGGTGGCGTGCTTCCCGATTACATGGTGCCGGCAGCGATCATGCTCATCGAGCAGATCCCGCTCACCCCCAACGGGAAGATCGACCGCAAGGCACTGCCCGACCCACAGTTCCGCACCGCCTCCACCCGGCACCGGGCTCCGACCACTCCGATGGAGGAGGCCATCGTCGCGCTCATCGAGCAGCTGCTCGGATCCACGGGTGTCGGCGTGGATGATTCGTTCTTCGCACTCGGCGGCGACAGCATCATGTCGATCCAGCTCGTGGCGCGCGCCAAGTCCGCCGGGGTGATCCTGACCGCGCGCGATGTGTTCGAGCACAAGACGCCCGCCGCGCTGGCCCGGGTCGCGACGTGGGCCAGCGAATCCGGCGCGAGCCTCCTCGAGGAGCTTCCCGGCGGCGGCGTCGGCGACGTGCCGCTGCTGCCTGTGATGCAGTGGATGACCGAGCTCGGCGGTGCGTTCGCCAAGTTCTCCCAGGGCATGCTGCTCACCCTTCCCCCGGGTGCCGGCGGCGAGCAGCTCGAGCGCACCGTGGCGACGGTGCTCGCGCGCCACGACGCGTTGCGCGCCCGGTTCGCCCGGGACGGCGCGGGAGCCTGGAAGCTCACGGTCCCTCCCGCGACATACACCACCCCGGCCATCCGCCACGTGGTGTTCGAGGAGATAACGGACAGCGCGGCCTTCGCCAGCCGCGTGCGTGCCGAGCATGACGCGGCCGCTCGCAGGCTGGACCCCGCGCGGGGCGAGATGATCCAGTTCGTATGGTTCGAGCCAGCCGCCGGCGCGGCCACCACGGGGAGGCTTCTCGTGCTCGCCCACCACCTGGTGGTCGATGGCGTCTCCTGGCGGATCCTGCTTCCCGATCTCGCCACTGCCTGGGCCCGCAGCGCGGGCAGCGACGATATCGAGCTCGATCCCGTGGGCACCTCGCTGCGCCGCTGGGCGCACGCGCTCGTAGGCCTGGCCACCGAGGAGAGGACCATTGCCGAGCTCGACTGGTGGCTGGGCAGGATTCCCAGCGATGATGCCCCCTTGGGCAGCGCTGCCTTCGATCCCGCGATCCACACCATGGGTGACCTGGAATGGCACGACATCGCCGTGCCCTCGGAGATCGCGGAGCCCATCATCAACGACCTCCCGGAACTCTTCCGGACCGGCGTCAACGATGCCTTGCTCGCCGGGCTGGCCGTGGCCATCGCGCGCTATCGCGCCGCCCGCGGGCACGACGCGGCGCCGCTGCTGCTCAACCTCGAGGGGCACGGCCGCGAGGAGGGGCTCGTTCCGGGAGCGGACCTCTCCCGCACCGTCGGCTGGTTCACCAATGTGTTCCCCGCCCGCATCGACGTCCCCGCCGACGTCACGTCCCCGCTTGGCACCGCTGCTGCTGCTGGCCTGATCAAGTCGGTCAAGGAGCAGCTAGCGGGCATCCCCCGCAAGGGCATGGGGTATGGATTGCTGCGCTACGCCAATCCCGGCACGGCCGCGGCCTTCGATGGGATGCCGGTCCCGCAACTGTCCTTCAACTACCTCGGCCGCGTGGGGAGCAGCTCCGCCGTGGTCGCCACCGAGGAGTACGGCTGGCTGCCCGACGGCAGCATCGCAGGTGCGAGCGGCACCGCGAACGATTCGATGGGCGCGCCCGGCGCCCTCAACATCAACGTCACCGCAGTGCAGGACGAGTCCGGACTGGTGCTGCGCGGATCGCTGTCCCGCATCGCTGCGTTGTTCACCGGCGACGAGGCGCAGGAGATCGTCGCGCACTGGCGCCAGGCGCTCGCCGAGCTCGCTACGCTCGCGCGGCATCCGGAAGCGGCGACCCTCACGCCCTCCGACGTCCCGCTCGTGGCCGTGGACCAGGCAACCCTGGACGCGATCACCCGCCGCTACCGGGATGCCGGGCTCGACGTCCGCGACGTGTGGCCGCTGACGCCGCTGCAGGGCGGGCTGCTCTTCCACGCGATGCTCGCGGGGCAGGGCCGCGATGCGTACATCGCGCAAACAGTGCTGCATCTGGGGGGCACCGTCGATGCTGATCGATGGCAGCGTGCTGGCCAGGCATTCCTCGACAGGAACGCCAATCTTCGGGCCGTGTTCGTCCACGATCACACGGGGTCGCCCCTGCAAGTGATCGTGGATGGCGCCGCGATCACCTGGCAGCATTCGGATCTCACGAGCCTGGGGCAGGACGTGGCACGACGGCGCGCCAGCGAGCTGCGCGAGGCGGATCAGCTCACGCCGTTCCGCATGGACTCGGCGCCGTTGATCCGGATGCACCTGATCAGCGTCGCGCCCGATGAGCACATCCTGCTCATCACCAACCACCACGTGCTGCTCGACGGGTGGTCGATGCCGGTGGTCATCAAGGAACTGCTCGCGCTCTACGCCACCAGGGGGGACGCGCAGCATCTTCCCGCGCCCCGCTCGTACCGGGACTTCCTGGCCTGGCTGGGCCAGCAGGATGCCGAACAGGCACTGTCGGCGTGGGCCGACGCGCTCGCCGGGCTCGATGAGCCCACTCTCGTGGCGCCAGTCGATGCATCCCATGCCCTCGCGGCCGAGCCATCCGAGGTTCTTGTCCCGCTCGGTGACCAGGTCCCCGCGAG
>NZ_JACYWE010000017.1:0-356 GCF_014841105.1 Lolliginicoccus lacisalsi | reverse complement strand
GCGCGGGTGCAGCGGGAGCAGAGCGACCTCCTCGACCACCATCAGGTCGCGCTTCCGGCGATCCAGCAGGCGGCGGGGCCGGGCGCGGGGTTCGACACCCTCGCGGTCTTCGAGTCCTACCCCGTCGACCAAGCCGGCGAGGAGGCCATCGCTATCGATGGCATGACCGTCACCGGGGCGTCCGGCGCGGACGATACGCACTATCCGGTAAGCATCATCGCCTACGCGCAGCCCGAGCTGACCATCAAGGTCAAGCATCGCGCGGAGCTGATTCCCCAGGTCGTGGCCGAAGGGATCGCTGCTCGGTTGGGAATGGTCCTTGATGCGTTCGCGGGGGACGCGTCGGTGCGGGTGGG
>NZ_JACYWE010000014.1:508-10701 GCF_014841105.1 Lolliginicoccus lacisalsi | reverse complement strand
TCGTTCTTCGAGCTGGGCGGCAACTCCCTCATGGGCACGCAGGTGATCGCGCGCGCGAACGAGATGCTCGGCGCGGACCTGATCGTGCGGGAGCTGTTCGAGCACCCCACCGTCGCGAAGCTCGCCGCCCGCATCGACGAAGCGGGCGCGGGCAACGCTGCCGTGCCGCTCGTGGCGCGGGAACGGCCCGACCATGTTCCTGTCTCGCTCGCCCAGCGGCGCATGTGGTTCATCAACCAGTACGACGTCACGTCCTCGGCCTACAACATCCCGCTCGTGCTCACGCTGACCGGCACCCTCGATCGCGACGCGCTGCGCGCGGCATTCCGCGACGTGGTGGAACGCCACGAGTCCCTGCGCACGGTGTTCCCCTCGTACCACGAGCAGCCCGCGCAGGTGATCCTGCCGATGCACGAGGTCACCGCCGATCTGCAGCTGATCGACACCACCCCGGGCGCGGTCACGGGCCTCGCAGCCGAGTTCGCTGGACGGGGCTTCGACGTCACCCGCGACGAGCCGGTCCGGGCCGCCCTGTTCCGCCTCAGCGACACCGAGCATGTGCTCGCGGTGGTCATGCACCACATCGTCGCCGACGGCTTCTCCCTGTCGCCGCTCGCCACCGACGTGATGGTCGCGTACGCGGCGCGAGCACAGGGCGACGAGCCCGGCTGGGAGCCGCTGGAGGTGCAGTACGCGGACTTCGCGATCTGGCAGCGCGAGGTCCTCGGCGACGAGGCCGACCCCGAATCGATCGCCTACCAGCAGGAGCAGTACTGGAAGCGCCAGCTCGCCGACGTGCCCGAGGTGCTTGACCTGCCGACGGACCGGCCCCGGCCGGCCGCTCAATCCCTGCGCGGCGCCACCCGCTTCCACGAGATCCCCGCGGACCTGTACGCGCAGCTCGGCCATATCGCGGCACGCCACGGCGCGACCCCCTTCATGGTCATCCACAGCGCGCTCGCCGTGCTGCTCGCGAAGCTCTCCGGCACCACTGACATCACGATCGGCACCCCCGTGGCGGGCCGGGGTGCCCGCGCTCTCGACCCACTGGTCGGCATGTTCGTCAATACCCTGGTGCTGCGCACCTCCGTCGAGGGCACGAGCACGTTCGGTGGCCTGCTCGAGCACGCGCGCGAGGTCGATCTCGCCGCGCTATCCAATGCGGACGTGCCGTTCGAGCGGCTCGTGGAACTGCTCGACCTCGAGCGCTCCACCGCGCACGCGCCACTGTTCCAGGTGCTGCTGACGTTCCAGAACCAGCAGCGGCCCCGCTTCGAGCTCGGTGGCCTGACCATCGAGGGCTTCGATGCCGAGGTCGATTCCGCGAAGTTCGACCTGAGCGTGACCGTGGTGGATCGCCTCGACGACGAGACCGCCGACGCTCCCCGCCAGCTCATCATCAACTACGCCACCGACCTGTTCGACGCGGAGTCCATCGACGCGATCGCGGATCGGTTCCTGCGCGTCCTCTCGACCGTGGCCAGCAACGAATCACTGCCACTGCACGCGCTGCAGATCCTCGACTCCAGCGAGCGGGACGCCATCGAGCGGGCGGCGCGCGGGGAAGCGAGCGAGACCAGCCCCGCGACCGTGCTGCGCGATTTCCGTGACCGTGCCCGGAACCAGCCCGGAGCAGCAGCGGTCGCCGGCGCCGGCTCGCTCACCTACGGCCAGCTCGACGAATGGTCCACGGCGCTCGCCGCGACCCTCCTGCAGCACGGCGTGGGGCCCGACGACGTCGTCGCCGTTGCGCTGCCGCGCGGCGCGGAATGGATCGTCGGACTGGTAGCGGCCTGGAAGGCCGGGGCCGCCTATGCCCCGGTGGATCCAGCGTTCCCGCTCGACCGGCTCCAGGCCGTGCTCGAGGACACCGGGGCCGCGGCCGTGGTGGCCCTGCCCGGATGGGAGCATGCGGATGCACTGGAGGGCACCACGCTGCTCCTCCTCGACGGTGCACCAGGCGGGGCTGCTTCCCTGCCCGGGGATCCCTGGTCGGATCCGGCAGCGGGCCAGCGCCTCGGCTACGTCATCTCCACCTCGGGATCCACCGGTCGCCCCAAGCCCACGCTCGTGCCCATGGCCGGAATCGCCAACACCGTCGCCTGGTACCGCGATCATGTGCAGCTCGCCCCCGGCAACGGGGTGCTCGTAGCCTCGTCCCCAGGGTTCGACCTCACCCAGAAGAACATCTGGGCGGCCCTCGCGTCCGGCGCGACGCTCGTCCTCGCCGCCGACGGGTTCGACCCGGAGGACATCCTCCCGCAGGTCGCCGAGCATGGCGTGGTGCTCGCCAACATGTCGCCGAGCGCGTTCGAGGCACTCGCTGACGCCGATAGCTCCGGGGTGCTCGGCGGGGTGCGGTTCGTCTTCCTCGGCGGCGAGGCCGTGCGCGCCAAGCCGCTGCGCGACCTGCTCGCCCGCGGCGTGCGGATCGTTAATAGCTACGGCCCCACCGAGGCGTCCGACGTCGTGGCGTTCCATGCCCTCGGCACGGAGCAGGCCATGCCCGTCCCGATCGGGCGGCCCACCCCGAGCACCGAGCTGCTGGTCCTCGACCGGGACCTCAACCATGTGCCGAATGGCGTGAGCGGCGAGCTGTACGTCGGTGGCATCGGCGTGGGGCGTGGGTACGGCAAGCTCCCCGCGCTCACCGCTTCCCGTTTTGTCGCCAGCCCCTTCGGGCAGCCAGGCAGCCGCATGTACCGCACCGGCGACCTGGTACGGCGCCTGCGCGATGGCAAGCTCGATTACATCGGGCGCACCGATTTCCAGGTCAAGCTGCGGGGCTTCCGCATCGAGCTTGGCGAGATCGAGGCCGTGCTCGTTGATCACCCCGTGGTAGCGCAGGCGACCGTGGTGCTCAATCGCGCTGGCGCGGATCGGCTCGTCGCCTATGTCGTCCCGGCCCATGCGGCCGAGGACCGCGACGAGGACGCCATCGTCGCCGAGGTGCTCGCCCACGCTAGCGACAAGCTGCCGGCCTACATGGTTCCCTCGGCAGTCCTCGTCCTGCCCGCGCTGCCACTGACGGCGAGCGGCAAGATCGACCGCAAGGCATTGCCCGATCCCGATTTTGGCGCGAGGTCCACCACCTCGCGGCCCCCGGCGACGCCGACGGAGGAGATCCTCGCCCGCTTGTTCGCCGAGACCCTCGGCCTCGCCGAGGTGGGGGTGGATGATTCCTTCTTCTCCCTCGGTGGTGACAGCATCATGTCGATCAACGTGGTCTCGCGGGCCCGCGCGGCCGGGCTGGTCATCTCCCCGAAGGATGTCTTCGAGCATCGCACCGTGGCGCGGCTTGCCGTGGCCGCGGATGCCGCCGCGGCCAGCGACGCGCCCGCCGTGCTCGAGGAGCTGCCGGGCGGTGGCGTGGGAAGCATGCCACTGAGCCCCATCATCGAGTGGATGATCGAGCGTGGCGGCACCATGGGCCGTTATTCCCAGTCGTCGCTGCTGACCCTGCCCACGGGGATCGACGAGGCCGGGCTGCACGCCACCCTCCAGGCCGTGCTTGATCACCATGATCTGCTGCGGGCCCGGATCGACACCGGCTCCGGCGAGATGATCGCCGCCGCGCCCGGCACGATCGATGCCGCATCGCTCGTCCAGCGCATCGACGTCGATGCCGCCGCGACGCCGCCCGGCACGGACGCGTTCGCCGAGCTCACCCAGGATGCCCTCGAGGACGCGGCGGGCCGCCTGGACCCGGAATCCGGCGTCATGCTGCAAGCCGTATGGCTCGACCTCGGTCCCGAGTCATCGGGGCGCCTCCGCCTGGTCATCCACCACTCCGTCATGGACGGTGTTTCGTGGCGCATCATCATTCCCGACCTCGCCACCGCGTGGGCGCAGATCAGCACCGGGCAGCCAGTGGAGCTGCAGCCCGTGGGCACCTCGTTCCGCCGCTGGGTCCACGGCCTCGCCGAGCATGCCATCGATCGCGAGAGCGAGATCGCGTTCTGGAAGGCCGTCGTCGACCGCACCGATCCAGCGATCGGGGAGCGACCGTTCGATCCCGCGATCGATGTCAACAGCACCATCGAGCAGGCCACGTTCGAGCTGCCCACCGACCTCACCGAGGCCTTGCTCACCCGCGTGCCGGAGGCCTACCGAGGCAGCGTCAACCACGGGCTGCTGGCGTCTCTGTCGCTGGCCCTCGCGCATTGGCTCGGCACCACCCAGGCGCCGTTGATCGGCCTGGAGGGCCACGGCCGCGAGGAGACCGCGGTCCCCGGCTCCGACCTCGGCCGCACCCTCGGCTGGTTCACCACCGTCGTGCCCGTGCGCATCGACCTCGCGGGCATCGATGCCCAGGCAGCCATACAGCCCGGGCAGGCGGTCGACGAAGCCATCAAGCTCATGAAGGAGCACCTGCTCGCGATGCCCGATAGCGGCATCGGCTACGGCATGCTCCGCTATCTCGACGAGACGGGCCGCGCGGAGCTCGCCAGCTACCCGCAGCCCAAGGTGATGTTCAATTACCTCGGCCGGTCGGGCACCGGGGATATCCCCGAGGAGCTCCGCGATCTCGGCTGGCTGCCCAGTGCCGATGGCGGCGAGAAGGGATACTCGCTCAGCCCCGATATGGCAGCGCCCGGCGCCCTCGACATCACCTCGATGGTCACCGAGACACCGGACGGACCACGGCTGAAGGTCCTGGTCCTCTACCCCTCCACGCTCCTGGGCGCCGACGACGTGGCGCGATTCGTCGACTCCTGGCAAGCCACCCTCGCCGCGGTCGCCCGGCACGCCCTGCAGATCGAGCACGCGGGCCTCACCCCCTCCGATGTGGCGATCGCGCATGTCGACCAGTCCTCCATCGAGTCACTGGAGGCGCGCTACCCGGCGCTATCGGACATATGGCCGCTCTCCCCGCTGCAAGCAGGAATGCTGTTCCACGCGGTGCTCGCCGAGGAATCCGTCGACGCCTACATGGTGCAGCTCGTCCTCGACCTCGAAGGAACGGTCGATGCCGCGCGCATGCAGCGCGCGCTGCAAGCCCTGCTCGACCGGTACCCGAACCTCCGCGTTGCTTTCGCCAGCGATCGCCATGGCGCGCCCGTCCAGGTCGTTGACGATGCCGCCACCGCCCGGCTCGCCACGTTCGATGTCTCCGCGGAAGCGGACAAGGACGCCGCGCTGCGCCGGATCCTCGCCGAGGACAAGGCCGTCCGGTTCGACATGGCCGCGGCGCCGCTGATGCGGTTCGCGCTCGTCGATCTCGGAGGGGGCAAGCATCGACTGATCCTCACCAACCATCACATCCTCATGGATGGCTGGTCCACGCCGCTGATGCTCAAGGACATCCTCACCCTCTACGTCCTCGACGGCGATCCCACGCACCTGCCCGCCGCGGGCACCTACCGCGACTTCCTGGCTTGGCTCGACGCCCAGGACAAGCAGCGATCACTGCGTTCCTGGCAGGTGGCCTTCGAGGGGGCGGACGAGCCCACCACGATGGCTCCGATGGACCGGGCTCGCGAGCACGATGTGAGCTCCCGCGAGATCGCGCATTCGTTCACCGAGCAGCAGACCCAGCAGTTGCAGGCCGTGGCCCGGGAGCTCGGCGTCACCCTCAACACCGCCGTGCAGGCCGCGTGGGCGATGGTTCTCGCGGCCCAGGCGGCCCGGCCCGATGTCACCTTCGGCGCGACCGTCTCGGGGCGGCCGCCCCAGCTCGCCGGGGTCGAGACGATGATCGGGTTGTTCATCAACACCGTGCCCGTGCGGGTCACCCTCGATCCGCGCGAGACCCTCGCCGAGCTGCTCGGCCGCATCCAGTCCGAGCAGGCCGAGATGCTCGACCACCACTACCTGCAGCTCGCCGACATCCAGCGCGCAGTGGGCCCGGGCGCGCAGTTCGATACGCTCACCGCGTTCGAGTCCTACCCCGTGGACCAGGCCGGGCTGACCAGCGATACGGATCTCGCGGGCATGCGCGTCACCGGCTTCGATGGCGAGGACGCCGCCCACTATCCCATCGGCGTGGTCGCCTCGGTGGACACCCAGCTCCACGTGCGGTTCAAGTTCTTCCCCGACCTGTTCGACGAGCAGTACATCGCCGCGCTGCGCGATCGCACGGTCCGGATCCTCGATCAGGTCCGCACCGATGCCTCGGTGCGCTACGGGCAGCTTGATGTGCTCACCGCCAGCGAGATCGCTAGCCTCGCGCCCGTGCCGGGTGGTAGCGCGCCCGAGCCAGTGCTGCTGCGCGATGTCCTCGCCGCCGCCGCGGCGCTTGATCCCGCCGCGGACGCTGTCGCCAGCGATGGTGCCGTCCTCTCCTACGGCGAGCTCGATGCGCGCTCCAACCAGATCGCGCGCCACCTCATCGGCCAGGGCGTGGGCCCGGAATCCGTCGTCGCGCTCGGCATCGCCCGCTCCATCGAGTCCGTGCTCGGCATCTGGGCGATCGCGAAGACCGGCGCCGCCTACCTGCCCATCGACCCCGCCTACCCGACCGATCGCATCGAGCATATGCTGCGTGACTCCGATGCCACCCACGGCCTTGCCACGAGCGCATCACGAGCCACCCTGCCCGCGCTAGCGGACTGGATCGTCCTCGACGACCCCCGCACCATCGAGTCGCTCGCCAGCATCCCCGATGGCCCGATCGATGAGCACGAGCTGCTCTCGCCGCCTCGCGTGGACCAGCCGGCCTACATGATCTACACCTCCGGATCGACCGGGCTGCCCAAGGGCGTGGTGGTCACCCACCGCGGCCTGTCCAGCGTCATCGCTGCCCAGCAGCAGCACATCGGCGTCGATTCCGGATCCCGGGTGCTGCACTTCGCCTCGCCGAGCTTCGACGCCTCGGTGTTCGAGATGCTGATGGCCTTTGGCGCCGCCGGGACCGTGATCATCGCGCCTCCTGGCACCCACGGCGGGGAAGAGCTCGCGACGGTCCTGCGCGAGCAGCATGTCACCCACGCGTTCATCACTCCGGCCGCGCTGCGCACCATCGACCCGGCGCACGTGCCGGATCTCCGCGCCATCACCACTGGCGGCGAGGCCTGCCCGCCCGAGGTCGTGGAGCGCTGGGCGCCCACCCGCGTGATGCTCAACCTCTATGGCCCGTCCGAGGCGACTATCTGGTCCACGACCAGCGCCCCCATGCGGGCTGGCCGGCCCATCGATATCGGTGGCCCCATCACGGGGACCGATGCGCTCGTGCTCGATGCCCGGTTGCGCCCCGCTCCGTTCGGGGCCCCCGGCGAGCTCTACGTCAGCGGGCCGATCCTCGCGCGCGGCTACCGCGGGCGCCGGGGCCTCACCGCCGAGCGATTCGTCGCCAGCCCCTTCGGCCCGGCCGGCGCGCGCATGTACCGCACCGGCGACCTCGTGCGCTGGAAGCACAACGAGGAGGGGGCGCAGGTCCTCGAGTTCATCGGGCGCACCGATTTCCAGGTGAAGGTGCGCGGCTACCGCATCGAGCTCGGCGAGATCGACGCCGCGTTCTCCGCGCACCCCGACGTGGAGTTCGCCCTCACTGTTGGCCACAAGCGTGCCAGCACCGGCCAGACCGTGCTGGTCACCTACGTCCTCCTGCGGCCGGGCAGCGCCACGGACACCGCGACGCTCTCCGCGTTCGTGGGGGAGTCGCTGCCCGAGTACATGGTGCCGACGTCGATCACCCTCCTCGACGAGGTGCCGATCGCGCCGACCGGCAAGGTCGACCGCAAGGCACTGCCCGAGCCCGTGTTCGAGTCCAGCCGATACGTCGCGCCCCGCAACGAGACCGAGGAGGCGCTTGCCGCGGTCTTCGCCGAGGTGCTTGGCATGGACCAGGTGAGCGTCGTGGAGTCGTTCTTCGCGCTCGGTGGCGACAGCATCGTCTCCATCCAGCTCGTGGCGCGCGCCAAGGCGGCCGGGTACTCCATCCGTGCTCGCGACGTCTTCGAGCGCAAGACCGTTGCCGGGCTCGCCGAGGTGGCGCAGCGCGCCAGCGACGCGCCCGCTCTGCTCGAGGAGCTCCCCGGCGGGGGAACCGGGGCGGCTCCCGCGCTGCCGATCATGCACTGGCTCGTCGAGCACGTCGGAGCACACGGCACCTACGACCGCTTCCAGCAGTCGCTCTTGCTCACTGTCCCCGGCGAGCTGTCTCGCGCCCAGCTCGAGGACGTCATCCAGGCCCTCCTCGATCACCACGACGCGCTGCGCGGCCGGTTCCAGCGCGACGGCCAGCAGCCACTGCTCGAGGTGCTGCCCGTCGGCCGCCTCGCGGCCGCCGATGTCCTCGACGAGCGAGCCGTCGATGCCGACGTCCTCGAGGATCCCGCGCGGCGCGAAGCGACGATCCTTGCCGAGTTCGACGCCGCCGTCGGGCGCCTCGACCCCGCGCGCGGGGTGATGGCACGGTTCGTCTGGTTGCACGCCCCAGGGCGCGCCGGACGACTGATCGTGGCGATCCACCACCTCGCCGTCGACGGCGTGTCCTGGCGCGTGCTGCTGCCCGATCTCGTTACCGCGGGCACCCAGGCCATGCAGGGCTCCCCGATCACGCTGCCACCCGTGGGCACCTCGCTGCGCCGCTGGGCGCACGGCCTCGCCGAGCGGGCGGCCGAGCAGGACATCAGGGACGCCATGGAGGCCTGGCGCGCCATCGCGGAGACACCCGACCCAGTGCTCGGGGCGCGCGCGCTCGATCCCGCCGTGGACACCATGGCAACGGTGCGCCGCGTCGAGGTGGAGCTCGACAGCGACTCCACCGAGGCGCTGCTGACCACCTTGCCCGCCGCGTACCGGGGTGGCGTCAACGACGGACTGCTCGCGGGCCTCGCGCTCGCCGTGCGGCAGTGGCGCGCGCGCCGGGGCACGAGCACGCCCCAAGTCCTCGTGACGCTCGAAGGCCATGGGCGCGAGGAGGAGCTCGTTCCCGGCGCCGATCTCGGGCGCACCGTCGGCTGGTTCACCAGCATGTACCCGATCCGGCTCGACACCGGAGCCGTCGCCGACGACGACCTGGGCGACATGGCGCGGCTCGGGCCGGCGGTCAAGTCGGTGAAGGAGCACCTGCTCGGCGTGCCGCACAAGGGGCTCAGCTACGGGATGCTGCGCTATCTCGATCCGGCGACGTCCTCCGCGCTCGCGGGTGGCACCGAGCCGCAGATCGCGTTCAATTATCTGGGCAGGTTCGGCACCACGGAGGGCGCGGCGGACACCGAGGTGCCCTGGCTGCCCGATAGCAGTGTCGAGCTGGTGGCCGACGTCGACGAAACGATGCCGGCGACCTCCGTGCTGAGCATCGGAGCGACCGTCACCGACAAGCCATCCGGCTCCATCCTGAAGGCGTCCTTCAACTATGCCTCGGGCGTGCTCGCCGAAGCCGACGCGCGCGAGCTCGCCGACCTGTGGATCAGCGCGCTGCAAGCACTGGCCCAGCACGCTGGCTCGGCCTCTGCCGGCGGCCGCACCCCATCCGACCTGCAACTCGTGGACCTCACCCAGGCGCAGGTGGAGACCCTCGAGCAGCGCTACCCCGCGCTCGCCGACGTGTGGCCGCTGACGCCGCTGCAGGGCGGGCTGCTCTTCCACGCGCTGCTCGTGGGCGAGGACACCGACGTCTACACCACCCCCACGCGCATCAGGCTCGGTGGCCTCGTCGACCCCTCGCGGATGCGCCGCGCAGGGCAGAAGCTCCTCGATCGGCACCCCAACCTGAGGGCCGCTTTCGTGCACGACTCCTCCGGCAATGCCATCCAGGTCATCGAGGACAACGTCGAGCTGCCGTGGTCCTTCACCGACCTGCGCGGCCACGACACGGCGTCCGCCCGCGAGGGCCTCGATCGCATCGCTGACGCGGACTTCGCCGCCGGGTTCTCGATGGCGCAGGCGCCTCTGATCCGGATGCATCTCGTCTCCCTGCCGGAGAACGAGCACGAGCTGCTCATCACCAACCACCACGTGCTGCTCGACGGGTGGTCGATGCCGCTGCTGCTCAAGGAGCGCATCACGCTCTACGTGCTCGACGGCGACGACACCCACTTGCCCGCGGCCCGCTCGTACCGGGACTTCCTGGCCTGGCTTCGCGAGCAGGACCTCGACGCGTCCCGCGCCGTGTGGGCCGATGCGCTCGCCGGGCTCGATGAGCCTACACTCGTCGCACCGAACGCCGCCGAGACCGGGCTCGGGACTCCCGATTCGGTGACGATCGACCTGTCGCCCGAGCGCTCCGCGGCGCTCAGCCGACTTGG
>NZ_JACYWE010000014.1:0-356 GCF_014841105.1 Lolliginicoccus lacisalsi | reverse complement strand
GCGCGGGTGCAGCGGGAGCAGAGCGACCTCCTCGACCACCAGTTCCTCGGCCTCACCGATATCCAGCAGGCGGCGGGGCCGGGCGCGGGGTTCGACACCCTCGCGGTCTTCGAGTCCTACCCCGTCGACAAGGCCGGCGATGGCGACACCGACCTCGCCGGGATGCGACTGCTTGGCGCCTCTGGGTCCGATGCCACTCATTACCCATTCACGCTGCTCGCGTTCGCCGAGCCTGACCTCCGGCTCAAGCTCAACTATTTCGCCTCGATCGCCGACGAGCCCGCGGCGCGGGCATTGCTCGACCGTGTCGCGCGTGTCCTTGATGCGTTCGCGGGGGACGCGTCGGTGCGGGTGGG
>NZ_JACYWE010000004.1:239927-318770 GCF_014841105.1 Lolliginicoccus lacisalsi | reverse complement strand
CCGCGCCAGGGTGGCAGCTGACTGCCAGGGGTGGCGGGAAGCTTCGCGCCTCGATCGGAAACGCGATAGAAGCTGCGGAAAGGCCAGGTCGATTTCTATCGCGTTTGGCAGTTTCCGGTGCTTTTGCAACCAACTAGCCACGCCGGCCAAATAGCCAACTAGCCACGCGGAGCCACCTGGGCCCGGTCGCGCTGGGCGAGCCAGACTCCGCGCTGGGCGAGCCAGACTCCGCGCTAGTTGAGCCAGACTCCGCGCTGGGCGAGCCAGTGGCGGGGGCTCATCGGCGTGCCATCGGTCTTGCGTACCTCATAGTGCAGGTGCGGGCCGGTGGAGTGGCCGCGGTTGCCGACAGTGGCGATCATGTCGCCCGCGCGGACCTGCTGGCCCGGCTGGACTAGGTAGCGGTCGACGTGGCCGTAGACGCCGACTGTGCCATCGTCCTGGGTGACGCGTACCCAGAGGCCGAATCCTTGTGCCTGTCCGGCCTCGACCACCACTCCATCGGTGACGGCGAGGACCGCGGAGCCGAGCGGCGCGGCGATATCGATGCCGTAGTGGAACTCTCCCCAGCGCGGACCGAAGTCCGAGGAGAGGATGCCACCGTAGGTGGGGCCGATCGCGAAGGGTCGGGCAACGGCTTCCGGGAGCGCGATGTTGCCGGGAGCGGGCGCGGCGGCCTCGTTGGCGACCGGGGGCGCGGCGGGGGCTTCGGGCGCGGGTGGCTCGCCGACGGGGGCCTCTCCCGCATCAGGTCCCAATGCATCCGCGTCAGGGATCGCGCCAGGGGCGGGCGCTGCATCGCTTTCCTGGATGGGGTCGGGCTGGCCAGGGCGGAGCGGTCCGCTGGCGCTGGCGGCGCTCACTGCTCCGGGAGCGGGCTCCTGGGTCGCGACGACGGCTTGCGCGCCGTTCGCGCTGCCCGATACCTGGCCGGCGAGGATTCCCGCTACCGCGGTGGAGCTGAGGGCGATGGCGACCGCGAGGACTGTCGTCGGGATCCGGAAGCGCGGTCGGGCCGGTGGTGCCGCCGCAGCGGTTGCCGTCACGATGCTTGCTTCCGACGCCGCACGGTGACTCATGACTGTTGCGCCCAGATCTGCCGAACCTGGATCAGCCTGGTCATCGTTCACGCTGCCCGCCAAGGAGTGCCCCCTTCACCTCGAACCATCACGAAACGATAACGGACATCGCTGCTGGGCGCTGCCGATTCGTGATAACAGTACGCGAATCGTGTGTGAACGGTGACATCTCCCCACGTATCGGGGCCAGGTCACTCAAGGAGGTCACACGAGTACGTCCTGCGGCTGCGGGGTAGTCCACCGCCGCGCGATCGCGATGACCAGCGGATCAGGGAGGATTCGCTGCACGAGCGCCCACGCCCACATATAGCGCGGCACCACTAGCTGCGCGGGACGAGACTCCCAGGACCGCAGCACGGCATGCGCGACCTCGCCCGGCGCGCTCCCGGAGAGCAACGCGGTGACGCTCACTCCGGCCGCGAGCAACTCAAGTCGCACGGACCGGCACAATGCCACGATGGCGGCGGCCCCCGCCCCGCTCGCGGCCTGGCCCGGGGCGGCGGATATCCCGCTGACCGGCGCGAGCGCGACCACATGCCCACGCCCAGCGCGCGCCATCGCTCGGGCCATTGCGCGCATGGCGAGCGTGGTGATCCGCACCATGTGGTCGGACCCTGGCTGGCCAGCCTCTCCAGCATCGTCGAGGAAGCTACCCGGCGGGGGGACGGGAGGGTTCAGCACGGCGGCATCAATGCGGTCATGCACGTCGAGCACCCTGTCCCGGAAGCCTGCCCATGAGTGGCTGGATACAAGGTCCAACTCGTGGACGAAGACCCCGGGGCCCAGATCGTCGGCGATGATCGACGCCTGGGCGACGTCGTCGGTCCCGAGCCATACGATCGCGCCGAGCTCGTGCAGTTCCTCGACGAGGATGCGTGTGGTTCCGTCGAGCACGCCAGCGAGCACAACGATCGCGTCGTCGAGGGGAATCCGCGGGTAGCGGCCCATGTGAGCATCCTCTCTATCGATCCGTGCCTGGATCGCGGCACCGTACCACGGTTACAGCAGACGATGCGTCCAGGCAACCGCGCAGCGCACTGCCGACAAGCCAGCTCCCAAGCTCCTGGCCCGAGGTCGTCGGCGCGCGTGTTCGTACATGACTGGAGCCATAGCAGGCCATAGAGAAAAAGACCCCCTTCCAAGCCACTTGCATGCGCCTGAAAGGGAGTCTTTTTCGAGTAGCGGGGACAGGATTCGAACCTGCGACCTCTGGGTTATGAGCCCAGCGAGCTACCGAGCTGCTCCACCCCGCGTTGGTGAATGCAACGTTACATGGAGGCTCCGATCCATTGCAAATCGGAGAGGTAACCGCTGCTCAACGGCCATTTTTCGCTTCGGCGCCAAGCGATGCCCATGGGGCGCCGGCTCCCCCACCAACCAGAACGGGGCACCGCGGCCGGTCGCCGCAGTGCCCCGCGCTAGCGGATCATCGCTGGTTGATCAGTTGCCTCCGGAGTTCTGGTATGCCTCGACGGCCTGGTCGAGCCGCTCGAGCGCATCACCGAAATCGCGGAAGCTGCCGCTCCGCTGAGCCTCGCGCAGGTTCGCCAGCGCTGCATCGAGCTCAGCGACAACATCCTCGGGCGCGGAATCTAGCGGTGGCGCGACGGGCTGCTCCTCGGCGCCCTCCTCCTCCGTTGTTCCGGCCTCCGGATCGGCGGGCAGATCACCCTCAAGGTCCTCGCCGGCCTCGAGCGCCGTCTCGGTCCGGGTCACGTCACCACCGGGGGCGGTCGCGATCCCGGCGGTCTCGGGCCCGAATACCTGTCCGAGCGCTGCCGCGAGGGTGGAGTCGTATCCGATGCGGATCCGGCCGTCCTGGCCCCGGTAGCTGACCATCACGCGGGCGAGCTGCGGGAAGGCGGTATTGCCGCTGACCTTCCGCTCGGTGTAGAGCGGCTCCACGTAGAGGATGCCGCCCTCACCGATAGGCAGGGTAAGCAGGTTGCCGTAGATCAGGTTGTTCGATCGCTCGAGCAGTGTCCTGTCAGAGGCAACGCGGGTATCCGAGGTCATGGCGTTCTGTGCCTGCTGCGGGCCCTGGGTCTGGGTATCGGTGGGCAACTGGCGGATGGTGAATCGCCCGTAGTTGCCGGGATCCGAGCTGACCGAGATGTGCGAGGCGAGGAGCTCGCGGTTGAAGCCCACCATCGGGCTGGTCAGCTGGAAGGAGGCTCCACCGCCTGGGTCACCCATGAGCACGTAGTACGGCGGCTGGTCGGAGCGCCCGGTCTCCACGGTGGGATCACTGGGCACGGACCAGAACGCGTTGTTGGTGAAGAACTCGATGGGCTCATCGACGTGGTACTTGGCGAGCATCTCGCGCTGCACCTTGAACAGGTCCTCGGGGTAGCGGAAGTGCGCGCGGAGCTCGTCGCTGATCTCGCTGTTCTCGCGCACCGTATCGGGGAAGACACCCATCCATGCCTGCAGGACGGGATCCTCCTCATCCCACTCGTACAGGGTCACGGAACCGTCATACGCATCGACGGTGGCCTTGACCGCATTGCGGATGTAGGAGACCTCCTTCGGCGGCAACGGCCGGACGGCATCCGCGCTGAGGCTGTCCTGCACGAGGCTGTCGAGCGTGGAGCGCTGCGCGTAGGGGTAGTTGTCGAGCGTGGTGTAGGCGTCGACGACCCACACGATGCGCCCGTCCACGACGGCCGGGTAGGTCTTGCTGTCAGGCACGAGCCACGGCGCGACGGACTCGACGCGGTCCCGGGGGTCACGCTTGAACAGGATCTTCGAGTCCGGTCCGATCACCTCGGAGAAGAGGATGTTGCGCTGGGAGTACTTGGCGAAGAACGCGAGCCGGTTCACCCAGTTGCCGACCGCGACACCGCCTCCGCCGGTGTAGGTGTAGCGCAGGGCGTCGGTGTCGTACTCGCGCGCGGTCGCGCCCTCGCTGTGGCCAACGATGGCGTAGTCGGGATCCATCTGGGCGATGAGCTCGCCGTAGTAGATGCGAGGCTGATCGACGGGGATCACCTGGTTGGCCCGATCATCCGCGGTGATATCGCTGACGGTGTAGATCGGGTAGCCGCTGTCGGAGCTCTCCGCATCGCGCACCGCCGCGTTCACGCGGTTCGCCGGCGCGGCGACAAAGCCGTTGCCGTGGGTGTACACGGTGTGCTTGTTGATCCAGTCCTGCTGGTTCGCGGCGAGCTGGGTGGGGTTGAGCTCGCGCACGCTGACGATGTAGTCCTGCAGCTGGCCATCGATCTCGTAGCGGTCGATGGCTAGCTGATCAGGGAAGCCGAAGAAGTTCTTCAGCTGCTGCTGCTGGGTGAAGGTCCGCGACAGGACGTTCGGATCGAGCAGGCGGATGTTCTGGATCGTCGTGATATCCGTCTGGCTCTCGGTCGGCGATTGCGTGCCCACCCCGGAGTAGTCGATATAGTCGATGCGGTCCGGATTGATGCCATAGGCATCACGCGTGGCATCGATATTGCGCTCGATATAGGGGCTCTCGCGCTCGACCGCGTTGGGGCGCACGGAGAACTGCTCCATCAGGAGTGGCCAGATCGCGCCGACCACGACCGAGGACAGCAGCAACAGCCCGGCCGCGAGGGCAGGAATGCGCAGGTCGCGCAGGACGACCGCGGCGAAGAAGGCAAGGGCGCAGATCACAGCGATCGCGAGCAGGATCAGCTTGGCGGGAAGCACCGCGTTGATGTCAGTGAAGCCCGCACCGGTGAAGGTGGGCTCCTTGCGGCTGCTCGAGAGCAGCGTGTAGCGATCGAACCAATACGCGACCGCCTTGAGCAGCACGAACGTGCCAGCGATGATGGCGAGCTGGATTCGGGCAGCGTTGGTGAGCTTGCGATCCGTGGTGTCGAGGCGTAGCCCGCCGTAGATGTAATGCGCGACGAGGTTGAGGAAGAACGCCATGACGGCGGCAACGAACAACCAGTTCAGCACAAGCTGGTAGAACGGCAGGGAGAAGGCGTAGAAACCGACATCGAGCCCGAACTCGGGATCGTCGATGCCAAACTCCTGGCGGTTGAGGAAGAGCTGCACCGTCGTCCAGTTGCCCTGCGCGACGAGACCCGCCATCGCACCGAGCACGGCGGGAATGCCGATGCTGAACAGCTTGAGCCGCGAGTTCACCGAGGCGCGATAGCGCGCGACCGGATCATTGGGATTGCTCGGCGCGAAGTCCGGCCGGGTGCGGTAGGCCGCGAGCAACGCGGCGAAGATGATGAGCCCCACGATCACGGAGACAACGAGGAACAGCACGATCCTCGATACCAGCACGGTCGTGAAGACATTGCGATAGCCGACCTCGCCGAACCACAGCCAATCGACATACGTGTCGATCAACCGGGGACCGACCGCGAGCAAGATGCCGCCAATGGCGGCCAGCACGATAAGGATCCGGCTACGGCGGGACAAGGACGGTACACCTGAAGGGGGCCTTATGCCCACGAGTGCCACTCCATACGTTCCTGGCGGCGCCTAGGCGCCGCGATTGCGATCACTAGTCACCCACAACTGTACGGAATGCGACAGATCCTGCACGACACCGCGCTCGACACGCTACCCCGGTGCTGCGTCAGCAGGTGGGGACGTCCCGTCCTGCTTCGAGATCCTCGAGGAAACCGACGGCATCGGCGAGCTTCTCCACCCGGACGAGCTCCAGCCCGTCGACAGCGTGCGCGCGGGCCTCGACACAGTTGTCCGCCGGCACGAGGAACTCGCTCGCCCCCGCTTCCTGCGCCGCGATCAGCTTGTAGCGGATGCCACCGATCGGGCCAACGTTGCCCGCGGAGTCGATGGTGCCCGTGCCCGCGATGAAGCGGCCTCCATTGAGCTCGCCGGGCGAGAGCTTGTCGATCAGCGCGAGACTGAGGATCAGGCCCGCGGACGGGCCACCAACGCCGTCGACGTTGAACGTCACATCGAAGTCCACGAGGGGCTCGTCGGCCACGGAGATGCCGAGGATGCCCTTGTCCTCCTCGGGATGCGACCCCAGCGGGATCGTTGCTTCGCCCGCGACACCATCGCGCGTGAAGCCGACGGTGACTGGCTCGCCGGGCGCGAAGCCCTCGAGCTGGTCCGGGACGTCCACTGCGGACACGACAGGCTCGTCGTTGACGCTGGTGAGGATGTCGCCTTCCTTGAGCAGGCTCGCCGAGGGGCTGTCCTCGATGAATCCAGCCACCGTCACGACGAACGGGTAGTCGAGGTACCGCAGGGCGGCGACCTCGGCGGTGGACTCCGATCGCTCGAACTCCAGCCTGTTGATCTCGCGCATCTCGTCATTGCTGCGCCCCGGCGGGATCACTTCATCGATCGGCACGATCCCATCGCGGCCGCTGAGCCAGAACCCGATCGCGTCGAACAAGGTGAGCCCGGTGCGGACCGCCACCGTCGTGAGGTTGAGGTTCCCGGTCGTCTCGTCGGACTCCACGCCCTCGAGCGCGATGATGGGCTGGTCATCGAGGTCCCCGAGCGCGTTGATCGTGGGCCCGGGCCCCATCGCGGCATAGGGAACAGTGGCGTTGGCTCCGATGAGTCCGAAGACGACGATGGGCACCAGCGCTACGATGAGCGTCACGATCCGGCGGTTCACCCTGCCCAGGGTAGAGGGTCGGCGCGGTGTCGCGCGCCGACGCCGCGATGCAGTGTGAACAACACCACTGCTTGCGGCTCCGCACGAGCCTCCTCCGCCCTCACGCGGTTCGCTGCCGGCCCCGCTGAGCAGGATGTTCGCGCAGGGCGTCACGGGAATCCGGATCGGGGGCGGCGACGGGCCCGCGGGGCCTTGTACCGTGGGAACATGACCGACTCGCCCTTTGGCTTCTCCAACCCCGACGACGATCCCGAGCGCCGCGACAAGGACAAGAGCGGCTCGTCCGGGTCGGGCGGC
This sequence comes from Lolliginicoccus lacisalsi, assembly GCF_014841105.1. Lineage (GTDB taxonomy): Bacteria > Actinomycetota > Actinomycetes > Mycobacteriales > Mycobacteriaceae > Lolliginicoccus > Lolliginicoccus lacisalsi. Next base: position 311,816 of record NZ_JACYWE010000004.1, on the reverse strand, counting down.
CCTGGCCGCGGCCAGGGCGGCGGCGAGGGCGGCACGGGCGGCGGGGCCGCCGGCGACCCGTTCAGCCAGTTCGGGCTCGGGGGCGCCGGGGGCTTCGATCCCGCGGCTCTCGGCAAGATGCTCAGCCAGTTCGGCCAGATGCTCTCCGGAATGGGCAGCAGCATGGGCCAGGGCGGAGGCGAGCAGGGCAGCCCGGTGAACTACTCGCTGGCGCAGAACATCGCGCGGCAGCACGTGGGCTCGTTCTCGCCCGTCACCGAATCGCAGCGGCAGGCGGTCACCGAGGCTGTCAAGCTCGCGGATGTCTGGATCGATGGTGTGACGACGCTGCCCTCCGGCGCCCAGCGCACCGCCGCCTGGACCCCTGTCGACTGGCTCGACAACACGCTCCCCACCTGGCCGCAGCTATGCGACCCCGTGGCGGAGCAGATGTCCGGCATGTGGGTCGGCGCGATGCCGGAGGAAGCGAAGAACCTGATCGGCCCCATGATGGGAATCGTCCGCCAGATGGGTGGCGCGGCCTTTGGCTCGCAGCTCGGCCAGGGCCTCGGTCACCTCGCGAAGTCCGTCCTGTCCTCCACTGATATCGGTATCCCCCTCGGCCCCGCCGGCACGGCCGCGCTGCTGCCCGAGGCGATCGCGAGCTTCAGCGAGGGGCTTGACGTCCCGCACCGCGAGGTCCTCGTTTTCCTCGCCGCCCGAGAAGCGGCCCATCAGCGGCTCTACAGCCACGTGCCGTGGTTGCGCAGCCGCATCCTCGCCGCTGTCGAGGAGTACGCACGCGGCATCACCATCGCTCTCAGCGCCATCGAGGAAGCAGCGCGCAATCTCGATCCCTCCGCGCTGGCCAACCCTGCCGAGATCGAGAACCTCCTCTCCCAAGGCGTGTTCGAGCCCCAGACCACGCCCGAGCAGAAGGCTGCGCTCGATCGGCTCGAGACCATGCTCGCCCTCATCGAGGGCTGGGTCGAGTCGGTAGTGACCAATGCCCTCCACGACCGGATCCCCTCGACCCCGGCATTGGCCGAGACACTGCGGCGGCGACGCGCTTCGGGTGGCCCCGCCGAGCAGACCTTCGCGAACCTCGTGGGCCTCGAGCTGCGGCCCCGCCGGATCCGGGAGGCGACCCAGTTGTGGTCCCAGCTCGCCGCGTTCGGCAGCATGGAGCAGCGCGACGGTGTGTGGGCCCATCCGGACCTGCTGCCCGACTCCAGCGACCTCGATGATCCTTCTGGGTTCGTCGACAGCACGGTGGGCGGCGGCGATGTCTCGGCGTTCGATGATCCGATCGCGGAACTGCAGCGCACCGAGGAGCGGGAGCGCTCCGAGCGCGAGTCCCGGGGCCAGGCCGCCGGCACGGACAGCGATGCGACCGACAGCAGCAGCGGCGATGACCGCCCTAGCAAGGGCACCGACGACAGTGGCGAGAACCCCACGAACTGACCATGAGTCCGGCCGAGGGGCCTGCTCCGCGGAGCAGGCCCCTCGGCCGCTCCATGCCCGCTAGCTGACCGCGGTGTCGCTCGCGGTCGACATTGTGCTCATGCGGGAGTAGGCCTCGAGAAAGCCGATCGCCCGCTCGGTGCGCGGGTATCGGTCCACGAGCTCCCAGAACTCGGGTGGATGCCCGCCGGGGACCACCAGGTGAGCGAGCTCATGCACGAGGACGTAGTCCAGCACATAATCCGGGACGGCTCGCAGCAACGAGCTGACCCGGATCGTGCCGTCATCGGGGGTGCAGGACGCCCACCGGGTACGCATCGCGGGGACCCACACCACGCTGTGGGGCATCGCGGTCCCACCGAGCCAGCGCTGCGACAGGCGCACGGCGCGGTCATGGAGCTCGCTATCATCGCCGTGCTTGCCGAGCGCACGCCGCTGATCGGCCTTCTCCAGCTTCGAGATCATCCGGTCGACCAGCTCCGACTCCACGGTTCTCGACAGCCCGCTCGGCACCAGGACGATGATCCGATCGCCCTCGCGCCGCGCGCTCACGGTCTTGCGCCTGCGGGTGCTGCGCCGTACCTCCACCGCGGGCGCGGCGGGCGTGGTATCACGCAGGACCGGGGACTGACTGGGATGATCGCGTGCTTCCGGGGCTTCCAGGCTGGTCACCGCTGCCAGCGTCAGCTCATGCGATGAATGCTGCTCGCGGACTGCCTTCGTCGTGGAGGCCAGTGCGCCTGCGGCCGTGCGATCATGCTGCGCGCCGTCACTCATGACACACAGGATATAGATCAAGCCGCTCGCGGCACAGGCACGCCTCGCGCGTGGTTCCCTCTCGGGAAAACTGTGGACAAGTTCCAACCCGATCGCGCCCCTGTGGATAACCACGGTCTCCGAGCGCGCGAGCATGCGACCCTTGCAAGCCATGACCGCAATCCACCCCTTGCCGAGCGCGACCACCAGTCGAGCCGATTCGCCTCTCGGCACCCACGCACCGAGCGCTGGAACGCAGTGGTACCCGGCCATCGACCCATCACGACCAGTGCTCGTGCGGCCAGGGCCGATGGTCCAGGTGGGCTGGAACCCTGACACCGCGGCATCGATCGCGATCCCCGCCTCCGTCCCCGCCGAGGTAGTGGCGCGGCTCCTCCGCCTCGCCGACGGCAGCCGCTCGCAGGACCAATTGCTCGCCCGCGCCCACAAGGCAGGCGTTCCCGGGGATCTCCTTCTCGATGCTCTCGCCGCACTGGCAGAACTCGGGATCGTCGTGGGCCACACGCAACGCCCCGGCGACCTGCCCCCGATCCGCATCGTCGTGATCGGGCACGGGCCACTCTCCGCTGCCCTTGGCAAGGCCCTGCCACGCCTCGGCATCCGTGTGCGCCTCCATCCCGGCCTCGACCGCGTGCAGCACCTGATCGAGGAGGAGGACACCGCACTAGTCATCCTCGCCGACCAACCCTTGTTCCCGCCCCACCTCACCGACATGCTCGCGCTCGCCGGACGACCTCACCTTCTCGTGCGCACCCGGGCCCAGCAAGCACTCATCGGCCCCCTCGTGCTGCCCGGGATATCGAGCTGCTCGCGGTGCGCGGACCTGTTCCGCACCGACAAGGATCCTGCCTGGCCCTATGTCGCCGCGCAGCTAGCTAGCACCACCGCTACGGCATCACAGGCCACCATTCACACCACCGTTGGATACACGCTCGCGCAGATCGAGGCCATGGTGCGCGCCTGGCGCGATGCCACCGACGGGCAGGCGACGAGCTGGCCCGAGCTCGACGTTCTCGGCAGCACCGTAGAGATCGACCCACGCGATGGGACCATCACGCTGCGGCAATGGCCCCGGCACCCCCTCTGCCGCTGCTGGGACGCTGCGGCGTGTGGCTAGCGCGCGGCGGGGTTGCTTGTGCGGCGGGGGGGCTTGTGCGGCGGCGTTGCTTCCGCGGCGGGGGCGGCTTGTGCGGCGGGGGGATCGCTAGTGGAAACTTTTCCCGGCCTGAGCGGCCAAAGTTTCCACCCACCAGGCGGGACCACCGCCCGAACGGCCCTGGCCCGATCAAAGGCGGCAAAGGCCTCGAACGCCACCCGGGAATCCCGTCAGCGCACGGCACTCCACCGGCATCGCTCCCCTACCGTGTCGGCGACATGTCGTGGCGCTTGTGGGCAGGACGGTGTGTTTCCTGGATGATGGGTGTGTGTCAGAGATTCCTCGTAGTGGTGCCGCGCGCTCAGCCCGCCTCGCCAGCCTTCCACTTGGCTACGCTGGGCGGGCCGCTGCTGGTTGGGGTCGTCGACTGTCGGGCCAGGATGGCGCCCAGGTGTCGGCAGACATGTCCGCGAAGGCGGCGGAGCAACTGTTCGCGGTCCTGGGCGAGCTCAAGGGCGGGGCGATGAAGATCGGCCAGGCCCTGAGCGTGTTCGAGGCCGCCGTGCCCGAGGAACTCGCCGGGCCTTACCGGGATGCGTTGACTCGGTTGCAGCGTGATGCGCCGCCGCTGTCATCGCGACAGGTACATCGCGTCCTGGATGAGCAACTGGGGCGGCGCTGGCGGGAGCGATTCACGGATTTCCAGGACCTCCCCGCGGCCTCAGCGAGCATTGGCCAGGTGCATCGCGCGACGTGGCATGACGGCCGCGAGGTCGCGGTGAAGGTGCAATACCCCGGCGCCGATGAGGCATTGCGCTCGGATTTGCGGCAGATCCGGCGGCTCGCGCCGTTGATGAGGCCCTTCGCTCCGGGTGTTGACGTGCGCGCGCTTGTCGATGAGCTGACGGACCGCACTATCGAGGAGCTCGACTACCGGCTCGAGGCGGACAACCAGCGCGCGTTCGCCGAGGCCTACGCGGCCAGCGCTGGGGTGCGGGTGCCGCGAGTCGTGGCGAGCTCGCCGAAGGTGATGGTCTCGGAGTGGATGGATGGCGTGCCCCTGGCCCGGGTGAGCGCGCAGGGCAGCGAGGCGGAGCGAGCGCACGCGGCAGGCTTGCTCGCGGACTTTGTCCTGTCCTCCCCCGGAACGGCAGGGATGTTGCACGTGGATGCGCATCCAGGAAACTTCATGATTCGTCCCGACGGCCGCTTGGGGGTGCTGGACTTCGGTGCGGTGATCCGTACTTCCGGGGGTTTCCCGCCCGAGCTGGTGCGCTTGATCAAGCTGGGCCTGGCCAGCGATTTCCGTGGTCTGATCGACGCGCTGATCGACGCTGGATACCTGCGTGCCGAGCGCGGCCCGGATCCGGCGGACCTCGCGGGATTCCTCGATCCCATGCTGAACATGCTGCGGGACGAGATGTTCGATTTCACCCGCGACTGGATGCGCGGGATGTCCGGACTGTACGCGGACTGGCGCAGTAACGAGTTTCGTACTGCGCGGGCATTCGCGATGCCCGCGCAGTACATGATGATCCATCGGGTGCTGGTGAGTACCGTGGCGATCCTGTGCCAGCTCGAGGCCTCGGTCCCGATGGGCGCGATCATGCGGCATCGGGTCCCGGAACTCGCTGGACCAGCGTAGGAGGGGATCCCTCAGGCAACCTTTCGGGGTCGGCCACGCGGCCGTTTCCTGGCGATGATGGCTCCTTGCTCGAGGATCTCGCCTCCCCACACGCCCCAAGGTTCCTCCCTGTCGAGGGCGGCCTGCAGGCAGTGCTGCTTGATCGGGCAACTGGTGCAGAGTTCCTTGGCCTGCTCGAGCTCGGCAGGATCGGCCGCAAACCACAGGTCGGGGTCCGCGGTGTGGCAAGGTAGCGCTCGCGCGGGGCGCGCCATGGTTAGCAGCGTGCCTAGCGGGTGCGAATCGGTGGAATGGTCGTCAACGAGAGTATGCATGGGATGTCCTTGGTATTCGAGGCAGTGAAAGGGCCAGTGAATGCCAAGGTCACATCAGGAACCGGTGGGGCTAATGCCTCCGGGGAGCATTCGCGCTGATCTGCGCGGACGTGCAAGCTCGGGAGGCTTCGTGCGCCCCCCGCACCGCTAGCGTGACCAATATTGCTGGTCTGGCTAGCGTTGGTGCAGGAAGAACGGCTCTGTGGACCTTGGGAAACCGGTGCGCACGCGGGCGGCGTTGATCGTGCCGCGCGGATCGCGCTGGGCTCCTACAGGTACCGCGGTACGGGGCGGGAGGGCAGCGACGATAGCGCGAGCTGCAACACCGGCGGTGGCGTTGGCGCCATTGACCGCGTGCATGCTGGCACTGTTCATGTCGTTGTCTCCTTCTCGCTCGCCGTGCCTTGCCGTTCTCCTGCCGGGGCGCTACGAGGCCCGGGCGGGTTTCCGAAGGACGGGATAGGGTTTCCACGCTGCGGGCGCGTGTGCGCCGCCGTGGTGCATTCAAGCCTACGATGCCGCTGTGGACGGCACAACCCATTTTTGACCTGCGATGACGCTGCTCCTCCGGAGTCCTGGCATCCCCCGTAGCGGGGGCGCGGGCAGGGCGTCGCGGTCGGGTCGGAGCCCGGTGTCGCGTGGCGGCCCGGTGTCGCGTGGCGGCCCGGCGGCGCGTGGCGGCCCGGCGGCGCGTGGCGGCCCGGCGGCGCGTGGCGGCCCGGCGGTAAAAGCACCGGAAACCGGCAAACGCGATAGAAACTTCCTTGGAATCTCGACGACTTCTATCGCGTTTGCAGGCCCGGCGGCGATTGCAGGCCCGGCGGCGATTGCAGGCCCGGCGGTGCAGTCGGCACCAGCCCCCGTCGGCACCGGCCACCCCGGCACCCGGCGGGCTGCACCCACCGGCGGTGCGGCTAGTAGTTCGCGACGACGGCGAGCACGTCGGTGCCGTACCGCTCGAGCTTGGCCGGGCCGATCCCGGGCAGTGCCACGAGCTCGGACTCGGAGCCCGGTCGTTCGGCCGCGATCGCGGAGAGCGTCGCATCCGTGAACACAACGAACGCGGGCACGCCTTGCTCTTTCGCGGTCTCGAGGCGCCAGTCTTTCAGCGCGGCGAACAGGCCTTCGTCCATCTCGGGGACCTTGACGCTGCGCGCGGGACGCTTCTTGGCCGCGGTTGTCGCGCGCTGTTGCGGCAGCACGGTGTCGAGGAACCGGGAGGGCTTGCGGGAGCGCCTGCCGCCTTCGCTGCGTGATAGCGCCCAGGAGATGGCGAGATGCACTCGGGCACGTGTGATGCCGACGTAGAAGAGCCGACGTTCCTCCTCGATCGCTTCGGGCAGGCCGCCGCTGCCGCGTTCACCGAGCGCGTGGCTGATCGGCAGGGTGCCCTCGGTGATGCCGACGAGGAACACGGCGTCCCATTCGAGGCCTTTGGCGGCGTGCAGGGAGGCGAGGGTGACACCGTCCACCACGGGTGGTTGCCGCGAGCTGGCGCGGGACTGGAGCTCGCGGACCAGCGTGACGAGGTTCAAGGGCTCTCCGAGGCCCTGGATCTCCTCGGCGAGGCGCTCGAGGGCGACGAGCGATTCCCACTTGGCCCGGGCCTGCTGGCCGGTCGGCGGCTGGGGGGTGCGGCCGAGCGGCGCGAGGATCGCCCGTACGAGGGTGGGCAGGGGCGCGTCCTCCGGCAGGTCGTCGCGCTCGGCGGCGGCACGCAGCGCGCTCATCGCCTGGACGATCTCGCTGCGCTGGAAGAATCCCTCGCCGCCGCGGACCTGGAAAGGGATGCCCGCATCGGTGAGTGCCTGCTCATAGACCTCGGACTGCGCGTTGATGCGGAAGAGTATCGCGATCTCGGAGGCCGGGGTGCCGCTGGCGAGAAGACTGCCGATGCGCCGCGCCACGTCCTTGGCCTCGGCGGGCTCGTCGTCGAACTCGGTGAACTGCGGGGCGGGCCCGGGTGGCCGCTGCCCGATCAGCTCGAGGCGCATTCCCGCGATCCGGCCACTGGCTTGCCCGATGACGGTGTTGGCCAGTTCGACGACCTGCGGGGTGGATCGGTAGTCCCGCACGAGCCGCACCAGGGTCGCGTCGGTATAGGTGCGGGTGAAGTCGAGCAGGTGGCGGGGCGATGCGCCCGTGAACGAGTAGATGGTCTGGTTGGCGTCCCCCACCACGGTCAGGTCATCGCGCCCGCCGAGCCAGGCATCGAGCACACGCTGCTGCAGCGGCGTGACGTCCTGGTACTCGTCGACGAGGAAGCATCGATAGCGATCCCGGAACTCCTCGGCGACGACGGCGTTGTCCTCGAGCGCCCCGGCGGTGAAGAGGAGCAGGTCATCGAAGTCGAGGTACATCGTCTCGCCGCCGGACTTGATGGACTCGTAGTTCTCGTATACCGCGGCGACGACCTCCGGGGGCGCGGGGATCTGCCGATCGAGGCCAGCTACGACTGCTGGATAGTCCTCCGGAGCGATCAGGGATGCCTTCGCCCATTCGATCTCGGCGGCGAAGTCGCGCACGCTCTCGGGGTCGGTGGTGGCGCGCGAGCGCTGCGCCGCCTGCCGCACGACGGGGAACTTGCGGTCGAGCAACTGCCACGGCATCTCGCCCATGACACGCGGCCAGAAGTAGCGCAATTGCCGCATCGACGCTGCGTGAAAGGTGCGGGCCTGCACGAGCCCCGCGGTGGGATCCGCGGCCCCCGAGGCGCTGAGCTCCCGTAGCCGGGTGCGCATCTCCCCCGCGGCTCGGCTGGTGAACGTGACGGCGAGGACCTGCCCGGAGGAGACATGCCCGGCACTGATGAGGTGCGCGATTCGGCGGGTGACCGTGCGCGTCTTGCCCGTTCCCGCGCCGGCGAGCACGCACAACGGCCCCAGGGGCGCGGTGACGGCGGCCCGCTGCTCGGGGTCGAGGCCATCGAGGAGATCGTCCTGCGGCAGGGTCGCGGCGGTGGTGGGGCGAGACATGGCCTCCATCATGGCAGCGATCCCTGACACTTCGAAGCCGCTGCGGGAATACGCGCCGCCGCGGAGGTGGTTCATTGCCGGTATGACCTCCACCAATACCGTCACGATGTACACCACGAGCTGGTGCGGATTCTGCCTGCGCCTGAAGAAGCAGATGCGCGAGGCTGGCATCCCCTTCACCGAGATCGATATCGAGTTCGAGCCCGCGGCCGCGGAGTTCGTCGGCTCGGTCAATGGTGGCAACCACGTCGTGCCCACGTTGCGATTCCCCAGCGGCAAGACCGCCACCAATCCGTCGCTGGCACAGGTCAAGGCCTTGATCGACAGCTAGTCCCGGGAGCCAATCGTGAAGATCCAGCCACGCCGGACGTGGCTGGATCTTCACTTTCCGAAGGGTGATGACGGGCTACTCGTGCTGGGCCCAGGATTGCAGGATGCCGCGCGCGATGGAGATCGATCCGGGCGCGGTGAAGGGCAGGCCGGGCCTGGTGGTGGTCCAGTCATCGTCGGCGGTGAGCGCGGCGCGCACGTCGTCGCGGTGGAACCAGCGGGCATCCTCGATCTCGTCCTGGTCGGGCACGACGGGCGCAGCGCGATCGGCGCGGGCGTGGAATCCCAGCATGAGGGACCGTGGGAACGGCCATGGCTGGCTGCCGAGGTAGTGGACGTCGGTGACGGTGACACCGATCTCCTCCCGTACCTCGCGCACGACGCAGGCCTCCGCGGACTCGCCGGCCTCGACGAATCCGGCGAGCAACGAGTAGCGGCCCTGGGGCCAGACGGGCTGGCGGCCGAGGAGGACGTGGTCGGCGCCGTCGTGGATGAGGCAGATGGCGGCGGGATCGGTGCGCGGATAGTCCTCGCGGCCGCAGGCGAGGCATCGTCGTGCCCATCCGGCCTGCACTGCTTCGGTGGCGCCGCCGCAGCGGGGGCAGAACCGAGCATGGCGGTGCCAGTTCAGTACTGCCTGCGCTGTTGTGCAGAGCCCGGCGTCGCGCGCGCCGAGCAGCGCCCCGGTGGAGCGCAGGTCGGTGAGGTTCCCGCTCGGCGTGGGGTCGCGGACGGCCCAGATGTGGCTGGCGGCGGTGTCATCGAGCACGGCGATCAGCACGGCATCGCGAGGGGGCGCGTCGGCGATCGAGGGCCCGGGCACGAGGCGCAGCACGCCGTTGTTGATGGGGACCTGGTTCGTGTCGTCCATGCGCAGGACTAGGGCTCGTGCCCAGCCGTCGCGCAGCGCGGCGGCATCGGTGCGCAGCCATGCGGCTCGCTCGAGCCCGGCGCGGGACAGCAGCGGGGTGTGGGCGAGCGCGAGGGCCCGCCTGCTCATCGGGAATCCTGTTTCTCGCTGACCCGCTTCGCCTCGCGGTGCGCGTGCCGCAGGTACAGCACCCGGTCGCCCGCCTCGATCATGGCGATGTCCTCGTCGGCGCGGTGCAGCTTCCCGGCGCGGACGACACCGAGCACGATGTTCTTCAGCGAGCGCGGGGAACTGCCGATCTCCTCGTCGGTAACGGCCCGCTCGGCGATGGCGAAGCCTAGTTCCGGGGTGAGGAGGTCCTCGATCATCTCGACGACGGTGGGGGTGGTGGTGGCGATCCCGAGCAGGCGACCGGCTGTCTCCGAGGACACCACCACCGAGTCGGCGCCGGATTGCTTGAGCAGGTGGGTGTTCTCGGATTCCCGGATGGAGGCGATGATCTTCGCGCGCGGCGCGATCTCCCGCGCGGTGAGCGTCGCGAGGACCGATGCGTCGTCCCGGTTGGTGGCGATGATGATCGAGCGGGCGTGGGGGGCGCCCGCGAGCCGCAGCACATCAGCGCGGGTGGCAGAGCCATGCACGGTGACCAGGCCGCGCGCGGACGCTCCCTCGAGCACGGCGCTCTCGGTGTCCACGACGACGATGTCGCTGGCGGGGATGCCATCGCCGATCATTGCGTCGACCGCGGTGCGGCCCTTGGTGCCATAGCCGACAACGACGGTGTGATTGCGCACGCGTTCCCTCCAGCGTTGGATCCGCCACGCCTGGCGCGAAGTCTCGGTGAGCACTTCCAGGGTGGTGCCGATGAGCAGGATGAAGAACATCACCCGCAGCGGGGTGATGAGGAAGATGTTGGTGGCGCGCGCGAACTGGGATAGTGGCGCGATATCGCCGTACCCGGTGGTCGAGAGGCTGACCGTCGCGTAGTAGAGGCAGTCGAGGTAGGTCAGGGGCGTGTCGAGGGAGTTGCTGTAGCCCTCGCGGTCGAAGTACACGACGAACGAGGTCAGCATGACCGCCAATGCCGCGCCGACGATGCGCCAGATGATCGCGTGCATGGGGCTGTGATCGAGCTTGGGCATGCGCACCACGCCCACGAGGGCATGGAGGGGCCGGTCCGTCAGGTCCTGCCCGGATGCTTGCTTCCGCATCAGTTGGCGCACATCCCGAGGCTAGCGTGCCCGGCATGCGGCACGGGCGCATACCCGCGATCGAGGACTTCTACTCCTCGTTCCCGTCGGCAAGCAGCAGCGGCGGGGCGGGTGCTTCCGCCTCGGGCCCGGCGGACTCGTCATCGAGCCCGTAGTGCCGGCAGGTGTCGCGGATCGCGCCGAGGCCGAATGCTTGGATCGCACCGAGCACGCCGGTGCGGCGGTGGACGGCACGGGTGCTGGCGTGCGACTCGACGACGGCGGCCCAGGCGAGCAAGGACGCGGTGAGCTGGTACTGGTTGGGCCCGCGGAGGTTGACGGCGCCGAGCTGATGACCAGAGGCCGCGAAAACCCGGGCGGCGACGAGGGTGCGGGACTGGGCGAGCGCCGGCTGGTCGAGCGAAGAGGAGCGCAGCGTGCTCGCGCGCGCCCCGACCGCGGCGATCAGCCGCTGGGAGCCAGGGATGGAGCGCAGCGCGGGAACGGCGATGCTGGCGCGCGACAGCATCGGTGATGCCTTGCCGAACCAGCCGAGGTAGACGTCGAGCTCCTGCAGGCTGGGCGAGATCTCGGGGAGCGTGAGGTGCTCGGTGGTGCCGATGCTGAATCCGCTGCGGTTGCGGCCGCCGATCGAGAACCCGGCGCTGCGGGCGCCGGGCCGCTCGTCGCGGATGCCACCGCGGTAGGTGAAGGAGCGTTGCAGGCTCGCCCCGGCCAGGGAGGCGATGGTGCCGCGGCTGAGGGAGCACAGGGAGCCATCGGCGCGGAAGTAGCCGATCTCGAGGCGGTGCGGCATGCCCATCTCGGCGGCCTTCTCGAGCGCCCAGGCTCCGGCGAGCTGGCCGCTGACGTACTCGTGCCCGAAACCTGGCATGAGCCGAGCCCCGCGGTGCGCGGCACGCGCACCGAGCTTGGCGAAGATCCAGCGGATGAAGGAGGGCTCCCCCGCGGAGTCGAGATAGGACGCTCCGGCCTCGGCGGCGGCCTCGGCCACGGTGCGGCCACGGTCCTCGAAGGGGCCGATCGTGGTGATGATCACGTCGTCGGCGGTGATGGTGCGACGCAGCGTGCCGACGTCACGCACATCGAGAGCGATGGTCGGCAGGGGCTGCTGCGGCGAGAGCTCCCGTGAGCGGAGGGCTAGGGCGTCGGGGTCGCGCCCGACCAGGGTGGGGCGTTCCCGGCGGGCGAGGAGCTCCTGCGCGACCAGGCCGCCGGTGTATCCAGTGGCACCAAACACCAGGATTCTTCTCGTCATGCTCACCGAGCCTAGTGGTCGAGCGCTGCCGCGGCAGGATCGACGTGGCGTTCCGCTGCGATGTTGCCGGGATTCTCGAGGATCGCGCGGAGCTGATCGCGGTCGGGCAGGTCTTGGGGCGCCACGGTATTGCCTGATCGCACGTAGTGGAACGCGGCCCGGACCTTGGCGAGCTCGACGGGGTGGCCGGTCGTGCTCATCAGGTCCGCCCATGCGATGCGGTAGGCCGCGAGCTGCATCGCGACCGCCCGTTCGTCACGGGGCCCGGCCTCTTTGCCGGTCTTCCAGTCCACGACGGTCCAGCCGCCGTCGGCGTCGCGGAACACGGCGTCGATACGGCCGCGCAGCACGGTATTGCCCACGACGGTCTCGAACGGCACCTCCACCTCGGCCGGATTGCGGGTGGCCCACGCGGATCGCTCGAAGGCGTCCTGGAGCTGCTCCAGGTTGTCGTCGACCTTCTCGTCGATGTCGGCCGCGCCCGGCAGGTCATCGAGGTCGAGCAGCCGGGTGGCGCTGTAGCGGCGCTCGAGCCAGGCATGGAACGCGGTGCCGCGACGGGCCAGCGGGTTCGGCGGGTACGGCAGGGGCCGGCGCAGGCGCACAGCGAGCTCCTCGGGGGAGCCGGCGAGCATCACGACGTTGCTGACCGACAGGTGCCGGGGCAGGCGTACCTCGACGACGGTCTCCTGCCGTTGCTCGCGCTCGCGCAGCAGCGCGTCCACGTCCTCGGCCCATTGCTGTGCCTCGGCGTCCTTGGGGGCCAGGGTCGGCTCGTCGGCGTCGAGCGGGGCCTGCCGCATGGCCGCGCGCACCAGCTTGGCACCGGCCTCGACGGCGCCGCGCTGCGACCCGAGGGCATCGCGCGGCCAGGAAGCGGCATGCACCTGCTCGGACAACGGGTTGCTCGCGTCGTCCTCGGGCGCGGGCGCCCAGTGCTCGATGGTGATGGTGCCGGCGAGCTCGCCCTCGGCGAGTGCCTTGGCTTCGTCGAGGAACAGCGAGGGTCCCTTCGGTCGCTGGCCCTGCTCGGCCCAGTGGTGCCCGGAGAGCAGCACGATGCGCTCGGTGCGGGTGACCGCGACGTAGAACAGGCGCCGTTCCTCATCGAGCCCGCGGCGGGCGAATGCTTCCTTGTGCGCGTCGAGAGCCTCCTCGAGCTGCTTGCGGTGCGTGACGGTGCTCGTGTCGAGGACGGGCACGCCCTCGGCGCCGTCCTCGTCGGGCTCGGCCCGGTCGCCACGCAGGTGGGAGGGCAGTTCCCGGATGCTGTTGAGCCAGGTGTCGGTGCGGGTCGAGGAGGGGAACACCCCGTCGCACAGGTGCGGGATGGCGACGACCTCCCATTCGAGGCCCTTCGCGGAATGCATGGTGAGGATCTGCACGCGATCGGGCGCCACCTGGGTCTCGCCGGGCGCGAGGCCTTTCTCGATCGTCGCCGCTGCCTGCAAGTAGCCGAGCAGGCCCGAGAGGCTGGCGGCGGGATTGCGGGAATATCCGGCGACGACGTCCGCGAACGCGTCGAGGTGCTCGCGGCCCGCTCCGCCGCCGTCGATGCTGGTGGCGCAGCGGGACTCGGCCTCGATGCCGATGCCGATGGTGCGCTCCACGTCCGCCACGAGCTCGGTGAGCGGCTGGCCGAGCCTGCTGCGTAGTTGCGCGAGCTCCCCGGCGAGCGCCGTGATCCGGCGGTGGCCCTCGGTGGAATAGCCGTCGCGATCGCCGGGGTCGGCGATCGCGTCACTGATGGCGGCGTGCTCGGCGAGCTCGCCGGGGATAGCTTCGCCGAGGGCATCGTCGAGGTCCTCGGCGGAGGTGACGGCACCAGTGCTCGCGCTGCGCTGCGTGAGCGCGAGGTGCCGGGCGCGCCGCCACAGAGCGGTGATGTCACTGGCGCCGAGCTGCCAGCGCGCGCCGGTCAGCACGCGCATCGCCGCGGTGCCGGCCATCGGGTCGGCGACGAGCCGCAGCATCGCGACGAGGTCCTGCACCTCGGGGGTGTCGAGCAACCCGCCCAGCCCGACGACCTCGACGGGAAGCCCGCGCTCGCGCAGCGCCTCGGCGAGCGGCGCGGCATCGCGGTTGCGGCGGATGAGCACGGCCGCGGTGGGCGGGGCTTCCCCGCTGTCGAGCGCGTGCTGGTAGATCGTGGCGATGTGGTGGGCCACCCACGCCCGCTCGGCCTCCACGTCGGTGCAGAGGGCCACCCGGATATCGCCCTCGGGAGCACCGGGGCGCGGCTTGAGGACGCTCACCGGTATGCCGCGGGCGCGGAGTGGATTGGATACCGAGTTGGCGATCGCGAGGGCACGAACGGGGTTGCGCCAGCTCGTGAGCAGCTCGAGGCGGGTGGCGGGCTTGCCGCGCGGGCCGGGGAAGTCCGCGGCGAACCGGGGCAGGTTCGCCGCGGAGGCACCGCGCCACCCGTAGATCGACTGGATGGGGTCGCCCACCGCGGTGACGGCGAGCCCGCGGTCCTGCCCGCCTCCGTACAGCGAGGACAGCAGCACCCGCTGCGCGTGCCCGGTGTCCTGGTACTCGTCGAGCAGCACCACGCGGTAGCGGGATCGCTCGATGCTGCCCACCTCGGGGTGCAGGGACGCGACCCGGGCGGCGAGGGACATCTGGCTGCCGAAGTCGAGCGCCCCCTCCGCGCGGAGCGCGTCGCGCAGCCGCCGCACGAGCGGGATGAGCTGGCGCCGGTGCTGCTGCACCGTGGCCTGCTTGAGCAGGTCCTTGCTCGGCTCGGGTCGCTGGCGCGGGCCGGGCGGAAGGGTGGCGAGGAGGTCCTCGAACTCGTGCGGATGGTCCTCGAGCTCGTCGATGTCGATCAGGTGCTCGTCGAGGGCCCCGGAGAGGGCCAGCACGGTGCTCGTGATCGTGGCGGGGGTGTGCTCGATGTCCAGCGGCCCGTCCCAGGTGTTGACCACCGTGAACGCGAGCTGCCAGAGCTCGGTCTCGCCGAGCAGCGTCGCGGATGGCTCGATGGGCAGGCGCAGGCCATGCTCGGATAGCAGCCGCCCCGCGTAGGCGTGGTAGGTGCTCACGTCGGGCTCGGCGATCTCGAGTCGGGCGCGCACCTCGCCGCCCGGGTCGGCGTCGCGCAGCAGGGCGGATCCCGCGATCCGGGCGAGGCGGGCCCGGATGCGCTGGGCGAGCTGCTGCGCCGCCTTGCGGGTGAAGGTCAGGCCGAGGATCTCCTCGGGACTGACGAAGCCGTTGGTCACCAGCCAGATCACCCGGCCAGCCATGGTCTCGGTCTTCCCGGCGCCTGCCCCGGCCACGACGAGCACCGGTCCGGCGGGCGCGGTGATCACCGCGCGCTGCTCCGCGGTGGGCGGGTGCTGCCCGATGGCGTGGGCGATCTGCTCGGGAGTAAATCGTGCCCGCGCGAACGCGTCCCGGCTGCCTGGTCGTCCGCTCACGGCTCGGTCACCTGCCGTCCTTCTTCCTGGACCGGGCAGCTCGAGCGCACGGGGCAATGGTCGCAGCCGTCGTTGATGCGGGCCTCGAAGACGGGGCCCTGGGTCGCGCTGGCGGCCTGGCGGATCAGGCCAGTCCATTCCTGCCAGGACTCGTCGTCGAGCGGGTCCTGGGCACGCTGGGCCGCGCCCGTGGTGCGGTGCGATTGAGCGATATACAGCAATCGGGCGCCGCCGGTCGCGAGGTCCTCGCCCGGTATCAGTCCGGATCGTGCCGCGACCTGGTAGGTGGCGAGCTGCGCGTGCTCGGCCGCCTTCCCTGCACTGATCGGCGTGCGAGCGGTCTTGATGTCGACCACGACGGGGCGGCCCTCGGTGTCGCGCTCGAGCCGGTCGATGCGGCCACGCAGCCGCACATCCGGGCCCTCGGCGGCACCGTCCTCGGCCGATGCGCCGGGCAGCACGCCGTCGATCACGACCTCCACTCCGGCCTCGGTGAGCTCGCGGCGCGTGGATTGCAGCCAGTGCCGGAAGTTGTCGAGCATGCCTTCCATCCGGGCGAGCTCGTGGCGGGCGAACCAGGGGGCGCCGACATTGACCTTCTGCCAGGCGCGCTCGAGCGCGCCCGCGATCTCCTCGTCGGGAATGCGACCCGCGACGGCTTGCGCCAGGGTGTGCACGAGCGTGCCCTTGATGGCGCTGAGGGTGTCGGAATCGGTGCCGCCGTGCTTGGTGAGCAACCACCGCAGCGGGCACGCGAGCAGTTCCTCCACCGACGAGGGCGAGAGGGGCACAGGACCGTCCGCGGGCTCCCACAGGCTGGCGCTGGTGCTGGGCCGAGCGAGGCCGTACCAGCGCTTGGGGTCGGCGCCGGGGACTCCCGCGGCGGCGAGGCGGGCGAGCTGCGCGGCGGCATGCTCCTTGCGCTGCGCGGGCTCGTGCGGCGAGCAGGCGACCGAGCGCAGGCGGGCCACGAGCGCGGGCAGGGCGAGAACCGTGCGGGCCGGGCGCTCGATGAGCAGGTCTGGTTCCTCCGGCATGGCTGGCTCGCCGGGCTCGAGGCTGGCCTGCAGGTCCAGGAGAAACCGGGAGGGCGCGAGGTCCGCGTCCCCGGTGATCGATTCGACAGCGGTGACCAGCAGCGTGCGCCTGGCGCGGCTGCATGCCACCAGGAAGAGCTTGCGCTCATCGGCCAGCAGCGGCGCGAGCCGGGAGAGCGGGGCCTCGGGCTCGCCGCTGGCTTCGCGCTCCAGGATGTCATCGAGGTCCTCGGCGCCGAGGAGGCTGCTGCGCCCCCGCAGCGAGGGCCAGGTCCCTTCCTGCACGCCCGCGACCGCCACGACATCCCATTCGCGCCCGGCAGCGGCATGCGCGCTGAGCAGCGTCACTGATTCCTCGTGGAGCTGGGATTGCTGGAACGGCTCGGCGGCGATCTGCTGCTGCTCGACGTGCTCGACGAAGCCCGCGAGGGAGCCCCCGGGGAGCCGATCGACATACGAGGCCGCCGCGTCGAACAGTGCCACGATGGCATCGAGATCCCGGTCGGCCTGCGCTCCGGCCGCGCTGCCGCGCAGCGCCGCCGTGAGCCACTGCTGCTGCAGCCCGGTAGCCGACCACGCTTCCCAGAGCACGTCCTCCACTCCCCTGCCGCGGCGCTCGGCCCGGCGCGCCCGGCGCAGCACGGCGCGCACCCGGTTGATCGGAGCTGCCTCGGCGCGGGTGAGGTCGCGGCGCAGTCCCTCGGCGTCCTCGTCGTCCTCTTCGGCGGTGAGGAGCAGCGCGAGCAGCTCGGCGGAATCACGCTCTCCGCCGCGCCGCATCTCGGCGCGCCGGGCGCCGCGCCGCACGCGCCGGAGCAGCAGCGGGTCCGCGCCACCGATCGGCCCGGTCAGCAGCAGCAGGGCATCCTCTGCCCCAAGTGCGCCCGCGCCGCGCCGGGCCGCCGCGCGGGCGACAACAAGCATGGCCTGCGAGGCACGCTGGATGGCCAGCGGATGCTCGGGGACGGGCGTGGTCACCGGGACCCCCGCGGAGACCAGCGCGCGGCGGAGCGGAGCGGACAGCGTGGGCACGGATCGGACGACGACGGCCATGTCGGACCACGCGATGCCCTCCATCAGGTGAGCGCGCCTCAGCGCGTCCGCGATCAGTGCGGCCTCGCGCGCCTGCGTGGGAACGATCTCGGCGACGACATGGCCGGGCACGGCGTGCCTGGACCCGGGCGCGCGATGCGGCTGGCTGCCGGGGATGCGCGCCGAGATCCGCGCCGCCACGCCAGCGATCGCCGCCGGCATGCGGAAGCTCTCGCCCAGCAGCACCCGCCGGTCCGAGCCGGGCCCGGCTAGGCCCTCGAGGAAACGCGTATCGGCCCCCCGGAAGCGGTAGATCCCCTGGTCCGGATCGCCCGTCAGGACAGCCATCCGTGTGCCAGTGCCGATCAGCTCGACGAGCTGGGCCGCCTGCGGATCGAGATGCTGCGCGTCATCGACGAAGAGATGGCGGACCCGCGCCCGTTCCTGGTCGAGCAGGTCCGCATCGGAGGCCAAGGCGGTGACCGCCGCGCTCACGAGCTCCGCGGCATCGAGCGCGGGGGCCGTGGCCTGGGGGGCCTCCATGCCGACCGAGCCCCGCAGCATCATGACCTGCTCGTACACCGTGGCGAACCATCCTGCCGCGACCCACGCGGGCCGCTTGTGCGACTTGCCGAGCCGCGAGAGATCCTCCGGCCCCAGGCCGCGCTCGCCAGCCCGGCGCACGAGGTCACGCAGCTCGGAGGCAAAGCCGTCCAGGCCGAGCGCTGGCCGCAGCTCGGGCGGCCAGTACTGGGCGTCGTCCTCGATATCACCGCGCAGGAGCTCGCGCATCACCGCGTCCTGCTCGCTGCTCGTGATCAGGCGGGGCGGGGGATTCCCGTACAGGCTGGCATGGAGGGCCAGGACGGCGAAGGCATAGGAGTGCACGGTCCGCACGAGCGGCTCGCGGCTCGCGCGCGGAGCGCCATGGGGCGAGTCATCGACGATTGCCTCGCTGATCGCGTCACGCATCGTGCCGGCCGCGTGCTTCGACGGGACCAGTACGAGAATGGACTCCGGATCCGCGCCGCCACGCAGCGCCTCGACCACGAGATCCGCGATCAGCGACGACTTGCCCGTGCCTGGCCCACCAAGCACCTGGTAGGGATGCCAGGACTGTCCCGCGCTCGCCCCGTCGGCAGCCTGGCAGGTGCGGGCTATCGCGGCAAGCACAGTACCTGCCGCGCCCGGCCATTCGCGCGCCCCCGATGCCCGGGGGCGCGCCTGGACGAGCGCAAGCCTCACGCCATCCGGAATCCCTGCCTTGGCTGCCATGGTCCTATGCAATCACGCGGGTCCGACAACGCTGCTGGATTCGCCAGGCTGCTGCTTGCCCGGGGGGCCAGGTGGCCTGGCTATGCCGTGATCTCGCGGGTGCCAGCGCTTGGGTCGCGGGTGGGGATCATGGTGTCAGCGAGGCGCTGGGCCGCGGTGGAGTCCATCTTGCCCGTGGCGTAGCTGAGCAGGGCGAGGGCTAGCTCGTTGCCCGCGGCCACCGGGGCGATCTTGCTGGCAGTGCCTGACACCTTGCCCTTGACCTCGTCATACCCGGACTCGGCGCGGCGGGCCTTCGTCGATGCCGTCAGCGCCGCGAGCCGCCTGGTGGTGGTGCGCAGTGCCTGATCGAGCGACCGGTGCACCAGCGTGCGGTGCGGCAGCAGCAGGCCGCGCTCCTTGTCGGTGAGGACGTCGATGTCACGGATGGGGGTGTCGATATCGTCGACGATCGCGGCAAGAAGCCGCTGGAAGCGCTGCACGATCGCCACGACAGTGGACTCGTCGAACAGATCGATGGCGTACACCATCGATCCGGCGATGCCAGCAGGCCCGCCCTGTGCATCGGTGTGCTCGGTGAGCACCAGCTCGAGGTCGCAGTCCGCGGAGCTCGCTTGCACCGAGCCTATCGCGATGTCGATGCCGCCGATGGACGCGACGTACCCGTCGTCGGAGTGCATCGACATGGCCACCTGGAACAGGGGGTGGTACGACGTTGTGCGCGTGATGTCGAGGACATCGAGGATGCGCTCGAACGGGGTCTCCGCGTGCGCGAACGCATTGGTCCCGCGCTTGTGCACCTGCCGCAGGAACGTCGCGACGGTGTCGGTGGCGACCACCTGGTTGCGCAGGGCGAGGGTATTGCCGAACATGCCCACGATCGGCGCGAGCGACTCGTCCGCCCGCGCCTCGACGGTGGTGCCGATCGTGACGTCATCGGTGCCGCACAGGCGCGAGAACAGCAACGTCAGCGCGCCCTGCAGCACGGTGAACACCGAGACCTGCTGCTCCTCGGCTATCCGGCGCAGCCCCGCGTGCGCGGTGTCGCCGACGAAGAACTCGACGGCGCGGCCCTGGAGCAGCTGGTACTCCGGGCGCGGCCGGTCGAGGGGCAGATCGAGCAGCTCGGGAGCGCCGGCGAGCTCGCCCTGCCAGAATGCGATCTCGCGCGCGGTGATGCTAGCGGGGTCGTTCTCCTCGCCGAGGATCTCGCGCTGCCAGAGCGCGTAGTCGGCGTACTGCACGGGAAGCTCGGACCAGTCCGGCCTGCAGCTCGCGCACCGCGCCTCGTAGGCCTGGAACAAGTCAGCGACGAGTCGCTTGAGGGATGCGCGATCGACCGCGATGTGATGGACGACGATGGTGAGGATGTACTCGGCCTCCGCGAGCTGCAGGAGCCGGACGCGGAAGGGTGGCTCGACGGCGAGGTCGAATCCCGCCGCGGCGAACTCCTCGATGAGCTCGGAGGGGTCCACATGTGCCGGGACATGGACCGGAGCGATGTCGATGGGCACGACCGACGCGGGAATGATCTCCTGGTGCGGGCCATCGGCCGCGACAGGGAACCGGGTGCGGAGGATCTCGTGGCGCTCGAGCAGGTCGGCGGTCGCGGCGGCGAGGGCGGCCTGGTCGAGGTCGCCGGTCAGCTCGACGGAGATCGGCACGTTGTGCACGTCGGCGCGTGGATCGAAGCGGTTGATGAGCCAGAGCCGCTGCTCGGCCAGGGAGAGCGGGATTCGCGACGGACGGCAGCGGTGGAACTCGCTCGCGCTCGTTGCGGGCGACGACGAGGCGTGACGCCGCGTGGCGCCCCTCCCGGCTTGGCCGTGGGGTGCGTCATCCATCTTCAAGCACTCCTTAAACTGCGAGTCAGCCGACGCGCTTGGGCTCGCGAGGCGGCATGGCATCATGCGCGCGCTCCCCCAGTGCTCGATGGCACACGGCCCGGCTTTCCGGGCTTGAGCGCCGCTCCGCGGGACACGCTGCACGATCACTAACGCAAGTAGCTTGTGATCGTGGTGTTACTAGGCTACAGCGGGCACGATTACAGTCATGTCAATTCTCGACAAGATTGCGAGCAGTTCGCATTCATGCCGCGAACAATGACCCCGACTGGTGTCGCCAATACCATGCCGTGCAGCGTGACACAGCTTACATGTAGCCACAATCCCGACACCATTTCCGGGGCCGCGCCCCCGCTCGGGAGTCGTTCCTGCTCGCGCGACCGTCCTCGCTCGCGCGAGCAGGCAGCGCCGGTCGCCAGCGCCGGGGCCGCGCGATATCGATTGGGAGCCAGAAAAGTACATGCCTGCACTCCAGGAAGCGGACGTGGAACGAGTGCGCGCGCTCATCAGCGCGGTGCCCGCGGGACGGGTTACCACCTACGGCGATGTCGCCCGAGCCGCCGGCCTGGGCAATGCCCGCCTAGTGGGATGGATCCTCCGGACCGACGGCGCGGACGTGCCCTGGCACCGCGTGGTGCGTGCCGACGGAACGCTGGCCCCGCACCTCGTGCAGGAGCAAGCGCGGCGGCTGCGTGCCGAGGGCGTGGCGGTAGCCGCCGACCGGGTGCGACTGCCGCAGCATCGTCACGCCTTCCCCGCCTGAGGGCTTGGGCGGATGCGGCGCTAGCGGGCCCGCACGGACCAGCGTCCGACCAGCGCGCGGCCGGGTCGCGCAGCGGCCGAGCGCAGCAATCCCGCGCGAGAGGCACCGGGACGGGAGGAGCCAGCGCCGGGGCCGCCAGGGCGCTGCGCTTCGCTGGCACGCCGGCAGACCAGGTCCACGAGCCCCGGATGCACACCGATGGGATCGGCGACGCCATCAGCGCCGGACTCCCGGAGCCGGTTCTGGAACAGCCCCTCGGCGAGCAGGTAGCTCGCGATGAACACCCGCGCTCCGGTGCGCGCGCGGACCCCGGCAACCACCTCGGTGACGCGCGGCTCGGCGGTGGCCGCGTAGCCGACCTCGACGACGGCGCCGAGGCGCGCGGAGAGGAGCCGGGCAGCCTCCTCGACATCCGCGAGGGCCCGGCTGTCGGAGGATCCCGCGGCGGCGAGCACGACGGCATCGCCGGGCTGCCAGCCCGCATCGCGCAGCCGGTCCTCGAGGATCCCGGCGAGAACGGGGTCTGGTCCGAGCGCGCGGGCGACGGTCGTGTGCCGGTGGCCGCTCTCGGCGATCTCGCGGGGAACATCGGTGCGCACGTGGTAGCCCGAAGCAAGGAACGCGGGCACCACGATCGCGGGCCCGTCGAGATCGCTCAGCACCTCGCTCGGCGATGGACCGAGCACATCGACGAAGGCCACCGGAACGTGCCCGAGCCGAGCAGCGACCGACTCGGCGATCCGGGCGATGATCTCCACGCCGTGGGGGTTGCGGGTGCCGTGGGCGACCAGCACCACGGTGGGCCCGCGCTGAGCTGCGGCTCGGGTCATCGGTCCTCCGTCGGATGGGTGTGCACTGGGTCGAGGGCGAGGCGGTAGCCACGCTTGACGACGGTCTGCACCACTTTGGGCGCTCCGAGCGCTGCGCGCAAGCGTGCGACGGCGGTCTCGACCGCGTGGGTATCGTCCCCGGCGCCGGGAAGCACCGCGAGCAGGTCCTCCCGGGAGACAACCATGCCGGGGCGCTTGGCGAGGGCACGCATGATGGCGAGCGACGCTGGCGGGACCTGCTTGACCTCGCCATCGACGACGACGCAGCTCCCGCGCAGGCTCAGGTGATGGCCTCCGGCCTGCAGGTTGCGGGCACGACGTGGCAGCTCCTCGGCGATGTGCCGGGCGAGAGCTCCCAGCCGGGCGCGGTGGGGCTGGGTGGTGGCCACGCCGAGCGTCTCGAGCGGTGCCGCGGTGACGGGGCCCACGCTGAACGGGATGACGCGAGTGCGCATGGCGTTGAGCAGCAGCTCGAGGACGTGGGTGTCCTGGGCTCGGCCAAGCAGCGAGGCAACGGCGGGCGCGCTGGTGAAGGTGATGGCGTCGAGCTCGCCGTTGATGGCCGACTCGATCATGCGGTCGAGATGGCTGAGATCCTTGGGCGGCAGCCAGCGGTACACGGGCACGGGGATCACTGTCGCGCCGGCGCTGCGCATGACCTCGCAGAAGTCGGGGATGGGCTCCCATTCGGTGGTCGCGCCGTGCAGCTGCACCGCGATGCGCTTGCCCTCGACGCCTTCCTCGAGGAGGTGGTCGAGCACCTCGGCGGAGGATTCGGATTCCGGGGACCATTCCTCCCGCAGCCCTGCGGCGCGCATGGCGCCCTTGGCCTTGGGCCCGCGAGCAAGCGAGCGCGCGGCGCCCAATGCCTCGATCAGTGGCTCGGCGAGGCCCCAGTTGTCGGCGGCCTCCACCCAGCCGCGGAATCCGATGCCGGTGGTGGCGACAGCGATGTCGGGCGGGTCGGCGATCACGGCCTCGGTGGCGCGCCGCAGCTCGGTGTCGTCGACGAGGGGGATGATGCGGATCGCGGGGGCGTGCATGATCGTCGCGCCACGGCGCTCGAGCAGCGCGGCGAACTCCTCGGCGCGGCGCGCGGCCGTGATGCCGACGGTGAAGCCCGCGAGCATGGCGGACGCGTCTTCTCCCTGCGTCGTGAGGGGGCGGGGCGTTGTCGCGGATGGGGGCACGGTTCTCACGCTACTTCGTCGCGCCACCGCGGGTCAGCTGGACGGACCTCCACCATGCCCTCGCTGATGCGTACGTCGTAGACGGGCAGTGCCATCGACTCGTCGTCGAGGCATGCTCCGGTCTCGAGGGAGAATGCCTGCTTGAGCAGTGGCGATGCCACGACCGGGGTGCCCTTGCGGTCGCCCACGATGCCGCGGGACATCACGGCGGCGTTCATGAAGGGATCGATGTTGCCGACGGCGCGGAGGGTGCCGTCGTCGAGGCGGAACAGCGCGACCTGCTCGTTGCCGGGCAGCAGCACCGCGACCCCCCTGTTGGGGATGAGGAATTCGTAGGCGCAGGCACGGGTCCAGGCGGTGTCCTCGCCGGGGACGGGCTGGCGGAAATCGAGCGCGGTCATCACTTCACCCCTGCTGTGGTGGTGGCGGGCATTGCGGGCATCCCGAGGCCGACAGGAACCTTCCGGCCATCGGATTCGGTGAACTGGACCGTCGGGTCGGCTTCCTCGGGCGCGTTGACGAAGGAGACGAACCGGGACAGCTTCTCCGGGTCCTCGAGGACTCCGGCCCATTCGTCCTTGTAGCCGGCGACGTGCTTCTCCATGGCGGCCTCGAGCTCGTCGGCGAGGCCGAGGCTGTCCTCGCACACCACCTGGCGCACGTAGTCGATGCCGCCGTCGAGGGATTCCTGCCAGGGGGCGGTGCGCTGCAATCGGTCGGCCGTGCGGATGTAGAACATCAGGTAGCGGTCGATGTACTTGATGAGGGTCTCGTCGTCGAGGTCGGAGGCGAGCAGCACCGCGTGCTTGGGGGTCTGGCCACCATTGCCGCCGACGTAGAGGTTCCAGCCTCGCTCGGTGGCGATGACGCCGACGTCCTTGCCGCGGGCCTCGGCGCACTCGCGGGCGCAGCCGGACACGGCGAGCTTGAGCTTGTGCGGGGAGCGCAGTCCGCGGTAGCGCTTCTCGAGGTCGACCGCCATCTTCACGGAGTCCTGCTGGCCGTAGCGGCACCAGGAGGATCCGACGCAGCTCTTGACGGTGCGCAGGGACTTGCCGTAGGCGTGGCCGGATTCCATGCCTGCATCGACGAGGCGCTGCCAGATCCGCGGCAGTTGCTCGACGCGGGCGCCAAACATGTCGATGCGCTGGCCGCCTGTGACCTTGACGTACAGGTCGAATTCCTTGGCGATCTGGCCGATCACGATGAGCTGGTCGGGGGTGACCTCGCCACCGGGCATGCGCGGCACCACGGAGTAGGTGCCGTTCTTCTGCAGGTTGGCGAGGAAGTGGTCGTTGGTGTCCTGCAGCGTTGCCTGCTCCCCATCGAGGATGTGCTCGCTGGAGGTCGAGGCGAGGATCGAGGCGACGGTGGGCTTGCAGATGTCGCAGCCCTTGCCGGTGCCGTGCTTGGCGATGAGCTCGGAGAACGTGCGGATCCCGGTCATCTGGACGATCTGGAAGAGCTCCTGCCGCGAGTGGCTGAAGTGCTCGCACAGGGCCTTGGACAGCTCGACGCCCGAGTCGGCGAGGAGCTTCTTGACCAGCGGGAGGCAGCCACCGCAGGAGGCACCGGCCTTGGTACAGGATTTCACCGAGGCGACGTCGCAGGCGCCGTTGTCGATGGCTCCGCAGATGTCGCCCTTGGTGACGGCGTTGCAGGAGCAGATCTGGGCGTCGTCGGGCAGGGCCGCGGTGCCGATCTCGGCGGAGCCACCACCGGCGGGCGCGATGAGGGCGGCAGGGTCGCCGGGCAGCTCGCGGCCCACCATCGGGCGCAGGGTGGCGTACGCGCTGGCGTCGCCAACGAGGATTCCGCCGAGGAGGGTCTTCGCGTCGTCGGAGAGGACGATCTTCGCGTAGGTCCCGGCCGCGGGGTTGCTAAGGACGACCTCGAGCGCGCCCGGCGTGGTGGCGAAGGCATCGCCGAAGCTCGCGACGTCCACGCCGAGCAGCTTGAGCTTGGTGGACAGGTCCGCGCCGGGGAATTCGGCCGTGCCGCCGAGCAGCCGGTCCGCGACCACCTCGGCGGTGGCGTAGCCGGGCCCGACGAGGCCGTAGCAGCGGCCCTCTATGGCGGCGACCTCGCCGATGGCGTAGATGTCCTCGCTGGAGGTGCGGCAGGAAAGGTCGGTGATGATGCCGCCGCGCTCGCCGACGTCGATGCCGGAGGTGCGGGCGAGCTCGTCGCGGGGCCGCACGCCGGCGGAGAACACGAGCAGGGAGGCGTCGATGACCGAGCCGTCCGAGAGCTCGACGGCGAGAGTGCCGTCCTGCTGCTCGATGATCGCAGCGGTGGAGACGCCCGTGTGGATGGTCAGCCCGAGGTCGGAGACGAGGCTCTTGAGCTGGGCGCCGCCGCCCTCGTCGACCTGCAGGGGCATGAGCCGGGGCGCGAGCTCCACGACGTGAGGGGTAAGCCCCATGAGCTTGAGTGCGTTGGCGGCCTCGAGGCCGAGGAGCCCGCCTCCGACGACGACACCGACAGCACCGGCGGGCGAGGCTTCCGCCGCGGCGCGGATCTTGTCGAGGTCCTCGAGGGTGCGGTACACGAAGCAGCGCTCGGCGTCCTTGCCCGGAACCGGCGGGACGAACGCGTACGACCCGGTGGCGAGGACAAGCTTGTCATAGTGGATGACGTCGCCGCGGGTGGTCGTGACGGTACGGGCCTCGGGATCGATGGCCTCGCCGCGCTCGCCCAGCCGGACCTCGACGTGCGTGTCGCCGGGGTAGTCGTTGCCGCTGAGAGCGAGTTCCTTGTGGTCCCACGTGCTGACGTAGGACGAGAGGGCTACTCGGTCGTAGGCTGCCACGGGCTCCTCGCAGAGGACCGTGATCTTCCACTCGCCCTGCTCATCGCGTGCCCGGAGCGCTTCGATGAATCGGTGGCCGACCATTCCGTGGCCGACGACAACGATGTTCTTCTGCATCATGCCGCTCCTTCTTCGTGCTGATGTTCCAAAGGTATGGACGCTTCGTTGCGTGCGTGTTTCGCGTCCGGGTCGCCCTTTTTAAGCCATCCGCACAGGCCGTCCACCGCGCTGGTGCAGCCCCCGCAGCCGGTGGTGGCGCGCGTCACCGATGCCACGGCCCTCGTATCGCGGGCCCCCTCGCGGAAGGCAGCGGTGATCTGGGACTTGGTGACGGAGTTGCACTTGCACACCACGGCGGAGCCTGGCATGTTCGCCGGGCTGGCAGCCTCCGCTATTCCTGCTGCCCCACGGCCGAGCAGCAGAGCCATCCGGTCCGCGGGCACGGCCATGCCGGTGTCGAAGTACTGGGCAAGCATGCCGGTGACCTCGGGGTTGCCCAGCAGGACAGCCCCCACCAGCCGCTCGTCGCGCACGATCACTTTCGCGTAGCGCCCGCGCGCCGGGTCCGCCAGCGCCAGCACCTCCGCCTCGCGATCGTGCAGCTCCGTGTAGACCTCCCCCATCGAGGCGAGGTCGATGCCGTGTGCCTTGAGCCGGGTTGTCTGGGATGTCCCCTGGTAGCTGCTCGTGGCGTTCGTGCCGGTGAGGTGATCAGCCACGACCGCGGCATGCTCCCACGCGGGTTGCACCAGCCCATAGACCATGCCGCGATGCTCCGCGCACTCGCCGATGGCACGGATGCGCTCATCGGAGGTACGGAGATGATCGTCGACGATCACCCCGCGGTCGATGTCGAGGCCGCACTGCTCGGCGAGCTCGGTGCAGGGCCGGATGCCGGCGGAGAGCACCACCAGATCGGTGGCAAGCTCTGTGCCGTCCTCGAGCAGCAGTCCCGTCAGGGCGCCGTCCTCGTCGTGGATGAGCGATTGGGCGCGCTGCCCGAGCACGAGGCGCA
The DNA here is from genome assembly GCF_014841105.1 of Lolliginicoccus lacisalsi. Taxonomy (GTDB): domain Bacteria; phylum Actinomycetota; class Actinomycetes; order Mycobacteriales; family Mycobacteriaceae; genus Lolliginicoccus; species Lolliginicoccus lacisalsi. Next base: position 284,673 of record NZ_JACYWE010000004.1, on the reverse strand, counting down.
TGCCCATGTCCTCGAGGACGCGCGCGAGCACGGCACCGCCGTCCTCGTCGAGCTGTCGTTCCATCGGGTGGCTCGCCGGGTGCACCACCGTGACCTCCGCGCCGCGACCGAGGGCGCCGCGGGCGGCCTCGAGGCCGAGCAGGCCGCCACCGAGCACCGTGATGCGCGCCCCGGGAGTTGTCGCGGCGAGGATGGCGTCGCAGTCCTCGACGGTGCGGAACGCCCGCACCCCGCGGGCGAGGGCACCGTCACTGGTGCGGATGCCCTCCATCGGTGGGATGAATGACCGGCTTCCGGTGGCGAGCACGAGGTCGTCGTACTCGACGATGGAGCCGTCGTTGAGGTACACCCGCCGCGCATCGCGATCGATCTTCTCCGCGAGCACTCCGGTCCGGACGGTGATGGCATTGCGCTCGTACCAGGCGTCTGGCTTGAGGCGGGTCTCCCGCGCGGTGAGGCCCCCGGCGAGGACCGTGGAGAGCAGGATGCGGTTGTAGGCAGGGCACGGCTCGTCACCGATGACAGTAATGGTGAGCTGGCGCGGGTCGGGCTGGCGCTGGCGCAGCTCCTCCGCCATGCGGGCACCGGCCATGCCGTTGCCGACGATGACGATGTCGCGCTCGCCGGTAGCGTGCTGGCTGATCATGTCGCGTTCTCCAATCGGATCGCGCTGACCTTGAACTCCGGCATCCGGCTGGTCGGGTCCAGCGCGGGATTGGTGATCAGGTTGGCGCGCTCCGCGTCGGGATAGTGGAACGGTATGAAGACAGTGTCGGCGCGCATTGTTTCGTCACAATGAACCCGGGCGCGCGTGGTGCCACGACGGCTTACCAGTTGTGCTAAATCGCCGTTACGCAGGCCGCACCGCTCGGCGGTATCGGGGTGAGCCTGCACGAACATCTCCCCGGCGGCCTGGGCGAGCTCGGCAACACGCCTGGTCTGGGCGCCGGATTGGTACTGGGCGAGCACCCGGCCGGTGATCGCGATCAGCGGGAACGCCGCGTCCACGGATTCCGCGGGGCCCCGGTAGCCCACGGCGATGAAGCGGGCGCGCCCGGTGGGAGTGTTGAAGCGGTCGAGGAACATCCGCGGCGTGCCCGGGTGCGCACCAGCGGTTTGTTCCGGGCAGGGCCAGTGCAGTGCCTCGCCCGCATCGAGGCGCTCGTAGGTGACACCGCTGTAGTCCGCGATGCCCCCGGCCGAGGCGCGGCGCAGCTCATCGAACACGGCGCGCGGCGCTACGGGGAAGCGCTCGGCGGGCTGCCCCAGTCGCTCGGCCAGCCCCCGCCAGATCACGAGCTCGCCCCGCGCGCCCTCCGGGGGAACCACTGCGGTCCGGCGCCGGATCACGCGCCCCTCCAGGCTCGTCAGGGTCCCTTCCTCCTCGGCCCATTGCAGCACCGGCAGGATCACATCGGCCATCGCCGCGGTCTCCGACATCACGAAGTCGCACACCACGAGCAGATCGAGTGCCTCGAGCCGCTCGCCGATGTGACCGGCGCGGGGAGCAGAGAGCGCGATGTTGGAGCCATGCACGAGAAGCGCGTGGACGCCACCGGGCTGGCCGAGGCTGTCGAGCAGCTCGTAGGCGCTCTTGCCTGGCCCGGGCAGCTCATCGGCGTCGATGCCCCACACGGCCGCGACATGGGCACGGGCCGCGGGATCGGTGATCTTGCGGTATCCGGGGAGCTGGTCAGCCTTCTGCCCGTGCTCGCGACCGCCCTGGCCGTTGCCCTGGCCGGTGATGCAGCCGTAGCCGCTCCCCCGGTTGCCAGGCAGGCCGAGGACCATCGCGAGCCCGATGATCGCGGAGACGGTATCCGTGCCGTCGGCATGCTGCTCGGCACCGCGCGCGGTCAGGATGTAGGAACCCGTGTCGTCCCGTTGGGAAGCGGCGAGGATCCGGACCGCGCGACGCATGTGCGACACCGGCACGCCCGTGATGCGCTCGGTGCGCTCGGGCAGCCATTGCGCCACCTCCGGCCAGTACTCGTCGTAGCCCTCCGTGCGGGCGTCGAGGTAGTCGCGGTCGATCAGCCCCTCGGTGATCGCGATGTGCGCGAGGCCGAGCGCGAGCGCCATATCGGTGCCGGGCTTGATCTGCAGGTGCAGCCCGCCGCCGTCCTCGGCGCGGGCCGCGGTGGCAGTGCGGCGCGGATCGACGACGATGAGGCCGCCAGCGTCCGCGGCAGTGGCGAGGTGGCCCACGAACGGGGGCATGGTCTCGGCGACGTTGCCGCCGTAGATCATGATCGCCCGCGCCCGGGTCAGATCGCTGACCGGGAAAGGCAGGCCCCGGTCCACGCCGAAGGACCGGATACCGGCCGCGGCCGCCGACGACATGCACCAGCGGCCGTTGTAGTCGATGTTGGAGGTGCGCAGCGCCACCCGGGCGAACTTGCCGAGGATGTAGGCCTTCTCGTTGGTGAGCCCGCCACCACCGAACACCCCGATGGCATCGTTGCCGTGCTGCTGCTGGATCGCGCGGATCTTGCCAGCGATCAGGTCGAGGGCCTCGTCCCAGCCTGTCTCGACGAACTCGTCGCCACGGCGCACCAGCGGGGTGACGATGCGGTCGGGGGCGCGCAGCAGTTCCGCGCTGGTCCAGCCCTTCTGGCAGAGCCCGCCACGATTGGTGGGGAACGCGCGGCCCTCCACGGTGGCCGAGCGGGCACTGTCCCCAGGAGTTGCCGCTGCGCTGTCCGCGGTGATCGTCATCGCGCACTGCAGCCCGCAGTAGGGGCAGTGCGAGCTGGTCGCGACCAGGTTGCGTGATGTGATGGACATCGCAGCGAATACCTCCGAATGCCGCTGCCAGCACCGCGCTTCGGCGATGCTGGCAGCAAGCGGATCAGGTGGGACCTACACGTTCGCGTAGGCCAGGTTGGGGACGCGTTGCATAGCGAAGCTCGAGCGCAGGTAGAACCACCACGTGACGGCGGCCATGACCAGGAACACGCCGGCGTACGCCCAGAACGCGGGCTCCATGGTGCCGAGGTGGACGTTCGACAGCCGCAGCGCCTGCTGCAGGATGAATCCGCCGAACGCGCCGATCGAGCCGATGACACCGATCGCGGCGGCGGCCTGGCGCTTGCCGGAGGCGATCGCTTCGTCGAGCGGTTGCCCCGTCTCCGCGGCGCGGGAGCGGGCGCTAGCGGCGAAGATCGTCGGAATCATGCGATAGGCCGAGCCGTTGCCGATTCCGGTGATGATGAAAAGAACGATGAACGACGCGAGGTACAGGGCGAAGCTACCGATGGCGAGCGACGCCATGATCGCTGCGACGCCGACCGACAATCCGACGAACACGAGGGCTGTCAGGCGAGCACCACTGCCGACGCGGTCAGCGAGCCAGCCGCCGAAGGGGCGGGAGAACGAGCCGAGCAGCGCGCCGAGGAACGCAAGATTGCCGAGCGCCACCATCAGGCCCACATTGCGGAGCTCGGGGAAGCTCGCGTTGATCAAGGTGGGGAAGGCGAACGAGAACCCGATGAAGGATCCGAAGGTGCCGACGTACAGGAACGACATGATCCAGGTGTGCTTGTTCGTCATGGCGAGCTGGTAGGAAACACCGTCCGGCTTGGCGCTGCGGATGCTGTTCATGCCGAACCATGCACCGATCGCGGCAGCGGCGATGAACGGTACCCAGAACAGCGACGCGAGCATGAGGGCGAACCGGTAGCCCGCGGGGTCGCTGGCCGTGAGGAGCAGGCCCAGCGCAACGACGAGCGGGACCGCGAGCTGCGTGACGGCGACGCCGAGGTTGCCACCGGCGGCGTTGAGTCCGAGCGCGGCGCCCTTCTTGCCCTCGGGGAAGAAGAAGGAGATGTTGGCCATCGACGAGGAGAAGTTGCCACCGCCAAAGCCAGCGAGGCCAGCGAGCACCAGGAAGACCCACATCGGCGTGGTCGGCTGGGTGAACGCGATCGCGAGGCCGAAGGTCGGGATCAGCAGCATCGCTGCGCTGAACGTGGTGAACCCTCGACCGCCGAAGATCGTCACAGCAAAGGTGGAGGGAATGCGCAGCGTCGCACCGACGAGGACGGGGATCGACACGAGCAGCAGCTGGTTGTTGACGGCCGAGTCGCCCTGCATGAACGCGAACCCGGCGTTGCCCATCTGCGTGACGAGCACGCTGAACAGCACCCACACGTTGAATCCGACATGCTCGGCGAACACCGAGAACCACAGGTTGCGGTTGGCGACCTTCTTGCCTGTCTTCTCCCAGAACGACTTGTCCTCGGGCTCCCAGTGATCGATCCACTGGCCACCCTTGATGGTTGCGTCCGGTGATGCGCTCTCGCCCGGAGTGGGCTTCTCGCTCACTAGTGTCATCGCTGGATCCCTTTCCTAGGCCTCGTTGACCCCGTCCGGCGTGGTGGCCGGGCGGTTCGACGACGAAGGTGTTGTGTCGCCAGCCGCAGCGCGGGATAGCGCTGCTGCTGGACCGTGGACCTCACGCTAGGCACCAGGTGTTGCCTCGGTGCTGCGTGCGATGACCTCACCGTCAAGATCTCCTCACCTGCACAAATAGTGCACGGTGAGCGTTAATCCGATGTTTCGCGGGCGTGTCAGGGAGGCAAGATCCGCTAGTGCCAGGTGTCCTCGATCACACGGGGCTTGCATGCGTGGTGGGCTCCAGTGATCAGCGTCACCATCGCGACCGCGAGCAGCCCGAGGGCAAGGTTCCAGCCACCGGTCGCATCGTGGAGCAACCCCACGAGCAGCGGGCCGCCACAGGCGAGCAGGTAGCCGAGCCCCTGGGTGAAGCCCGACAGGGATCCCGCGGCGTGCGCGCTGCGGGTCCGCAGGTTGATCAGAGTCAGTGCCATCGGGAACGTCGACGGCCCGAGACCGAGCAGGATCGCCCACGCGAGCGGGTAGGCGGCGGGAGCGATCGCGAGCCCGGCCATGCCGATCGCGAGGGAGGTCATGCTGGCCAGCGCCAGCGGGAACGGGTTGGTCATGCGGGTCGTGATGGCCGGGACCAGCATGATCGCGAACAAGCCCGAGAAGATGAACACCCCGAGGTAGGCGCCAGCGTCCACCCGATCGATGCCCGCATCGGTGAGCATGGTGGGCAACCAGGTGAGGAAGCTGTAGGTGATCAGCGAGGTCATCCCGAACATCACCGCGAGGCCCCACCCGACCGGCGAGCGCCAGGGCCGCCCGGTGCTCGGCGCGACCATCATCGTGCGCGCGGTGGTCGCGGGATCGCCAGGCAGGGCTGGCGCGGCGGTGGTGGATGCGTGGCTCGTGAATGCGTTGCTCTTGTACGCATTGCTCTTGAATGCGTTGCGCAGCCCGATCCAGGGCAGGACCGCCGCGGCCGCGACGAACGCCCAGATGGCGAGCGAGGCCCTCCAGCCGTGCTGGTCCGCCACCGGGATCGCCACCACCGCGGGCACGACGGTGCCGAGCTGCACGAAGGTGATGTACAGCGTGGAGATCAGGGCGAGCCGGTCGGAGAAGTAGCGCTTGACGAGGGGTGGCAGCACGATGTTGCCGATGCCCATGCCGTAGAGAGCCAGGACGGTGGCCGCGAGCATGGTCGTGGACGAGCCCATGAACGGGCGCAGCGCCAGGCCTGCCGTGGTGAGGACGACCGACAGCAGCGCGACACGCTCGAGCTCGATGCGGCCCATGATGCGCGGCGCGGTGATGCCGGCGATGGCGAACATCGCCGGGGCTGACATGCCGAAAACGCCTGCCATGACCGACCCGAACCCGATGTCCGTGCCGATGTCGGCGATCAGCGGGGTGAACGAGGTGACCGCGAGGCGCAGCGTGAACGCGGCAAGGACGACGCCGAGCAGCACGAGCGCGCGCCCGCGCCAGGGGCGCCAGGCCATGCGCGCTGCCGGGCGAGCTGGGGCGGCGGTGGCGTGCTCGCTATCGATGGCCTGCGATGGGAGATAGGGGGGCATGGGGGCTGGTCACCTCGCTCTCGACAATTCATCGAATCATAGGATGAATTATCTGCGGGAGGCAACAGTATTGTTGGTCACGCCCCGCTCACACGATTCGTCCCATCCCCGCGCTGGCGTCCCGGCCCAAGCTGGCGTCCCGGCCCAAGCAAAGAAGGAGCACACATGGTGCGGCCCGTGCAACGCAACAGCCTCATCGCGCAAGTGACCACCATGCTGCGCCACGAGATCACCAGCGGGAAGTGGCCAGTAGGCACCCGCATCCCCACCGAGCCCGAGCTCACCGAGATGACCGGCACCGGCCGCAACACCATCCGGGAAGCCGTGCAGGCCCTCGTCCACGCCGGGCTGCTCGAGCGCCGCCAGGGCTCCGGCACCTACGTGCTATCCGACTCCCCCGTCTCCGGCGCGCTCGCCACCCACCTCGCCGCCGCCGCCGATCGCGACGTCCTTGAGCTGCGCCAGGCACTCGACGTCACCGCCGCCGCCCTCGCCGCCCGCCGCCGCACCCCCGACGACATCACCACCCTGCGCGACCTGCTCCAGCAGCGCCGCGACCTCGCCGCCCAGGGCAACCACGAGGCCTCCGTCCAGGCTGATATCGCCCTCCACCGCGCCATCGTCGCTGCCAGCCACAACGCCCTCTACGTCGAGTTCTACGACTCCCTGCTGCCCATCATCAGCACCACCATCCACGCCCACGCCGATGCGCATCCCGGCGAGGCCCCCCACTACGACCCCGAGCATGAGCGACTCGTCCAGGCCATCATCAACGGCGACCCCGATCAGGCCAGCCGCGAGGCGCAGCAATTCCTCACCAGCCTCATCGACCAGCTCGACGGCTAGGTCCAGCCTCGGGCTGCTGCAGACTTGCACCAGCGCGGCGCCAAACGCGATAGAAGCCGCCTAAAACCTCGGGTGGCTTCTATCGCGTTTGGCAGTTTCCGGTGCTTTTGCCGCCGGGCCGCCCCGCCGGGCCGCCCCGCCGGGCCGCCCCGCCGGGCCGCCCCGCCGGGCTGCCCCTGGCGCGCAGTCGGCACCCCAAAGTCGCAGATCCGCGACTCCGGCGCAGGGGCTCGGATGCCGGCGTTCGGAAGTGTTACCGAATGCACCCTGCCGCGACCGGTTCCGGGTGCAAAAGCGCACACAACCGGGCGGCCCGCCGCTCCCGCGGACTAGCGCGCGGTGCTGGCTTGCTCGCGAACGAGCTCGAGCACGCGCTCGGCTGTGCTCTCGAGAGCCACGAGCGCGGAGTCGGTGGATCGCGGATGCAGGGCATGCACCGCGACGCGGAACATCAGGGCACGCAGCAGCATCTGCGGCCATTCCTTCATGCCGTCCCACCGCTCGATGAGCCCCTCGTCGGCGCCGCCCCAGGAGAGAGCGTCGACGACCACGACCCCGGCCGCCCAGGACATCGGCCGCCAGTAGGGGCTGATGTCAGTGATGCCGGGCGCGGCGGTCTCGGAGAACAGCACGGTGCCAAAGAGGTCGCCATGCACGAGCTGGCCGGGCAGGTTGACCTCGCGACGCTGCTCCCCGAGATGCTTGAGCAGGTCGAGGCTGCGGTCGACGCCGGGCTTGGCCATGTCAAGCAGCCCGGTGCGGCGTGGGTCGCGCAGCGGCACGGGCTCCCATGCGGCGCGGTCGGCCGCGACGAACACGTCGATGTCGGAGAAGGGCGCGACGGGCTGCTGCGTGAGGAAGCGAGGCTTCTCCATGCGGGCCGTGGCGGCATGGAGCCGCACCGAGAGGGACACGACCTCGTCATGCCGAGGCTCGGGCGAGCCCTCGAGGTAGGTCTCGGCCCGCCATCCGGCGACGACATAGCGGCCGTCGGTGGCGCGAACGGGCTTGGCGACGCGGGCACCATCGACGAGCAGCGTCTCGCGGACCTTCGCCGACCAAGCGGCGCGAGCGTGGTCACCGACCGGGGAGAGCACCACGTCCCCGAGCCGCCACCCGCCGTCCCAATCGTCTCCGAGAGACACGGGCTCGATCTCGCGCAGGCCAAAGGTGGCGCGCACATGTTCCGGGGGCGGGGCAGGACTCACGGTCGGTAACCTACCTGCTCCCGGCGCCGGGGCGCCGCAGACAGGCCGTGGTGTCGTGAAAACTCCCACCGCCAGTAATTAGTACCGCGGCAGGGTGGGGTCGATCTGCTCGGCCCAGGCGTCGATGCCACCGGCGAGGTGCCGCGCGGTCGCGAGGCCTTGGGCGCGCAGGACCTCGAGCGCGGCCGCGGACCGGACGCCGGTCTTGCAGTAGAGGACCAGGTCCCTGCCGTCGGGGATTCGGGCGAGCGCCTCCCCCGACAGGAACTCGGTATGCGGAATCCACTGGGCGCCAGGCAGGTGGGCCAGGGCCCATTCGCCCTCGCTGCGCACGTCGATCAGCACGGGCCCTCCGTCCGCGCCGAGAAGATCATGCAGCTCGCTTGGCGCGATCTCGGCACCGGGAGGCACATCAGGGGAAGGGACGCCGCAGAGCTGCTCGTAGTCATCGAGCGCGGTGACGCGCGGCGCGGCCTCGTTGCGCCGCAGCCGCAGCGTCCGGAAGGACATGGCGAGCGCGTCATGGACGAGCACCCGGCCGAGCAGCGGCTCGCCGGTCCCGGTGATCAGCTTGATCGCTTCGGTCGCCATGATCGAGCCGATGGTGCCACAGAGCACCCCGAACACTCCTCCCTCGCCGCACGAGGGCACGGTGCCCGCTGCCGGGGGCTCGGGGAAAAGGTCCCGATACGTGACGCCCTGCCCGCCCGGGGCCGCGTCCCAGAACACCGAGGCCTGGCCCTCGAAGCGGAAGATCGCCCCCCAGACGCAGCACTTGCCGGCAAGCACCGCGGCATCGCTGACGAGGTAGCGGGTGGCGAAGTTGTCGGTGCCATCGATGATGAGGTCGTACTGGCGGAAGATGTTGACGGCATTGCGGGGCGCGAGCCGCACATCGTGCCAGCGCACCTCGACGCCGGGATTGAGCTCGCGGATCGCCTCCCGAGCGCTCGCGCCCTTGGGCCGGCCCACGCCAGACTCCCCGTGGATGACCTGCCGCTGAAGGTTGGAGAGCTCCACATCATCGAACTCGACCACTCCGAGGGTGCCGATGCCTGCCGCGGCGAGGTACATCAGGATCGGCGAGCCCAACCCTCCCGCGCCGATCACCAGGACGCGGGCGCGGCGCAGCCGCCGCTGCCCCACTGCTCCGATGCCGGGGATGAGCAGGTGGCGGCTGTAGCGGGTCGCCTCGCCGGGCGCGAGCGGCGGTCCGGGCTCCACGAGGGGCGGCAATGCCCCGCTTGATGTCATCGTCGCACCTGCCCTACGGGGCCTGCGGGAACGGCCATGGATTGTATCGGCAGGCTAGCCCATCTGCCGGGACATCACCGTGGGGGTCGAGCTGGGCGATGTCATCGTTGGCGACCGAGAGAGTCTGCTGCATCATCACGTGCGCTAGCCCGCCCTCGGCATCGCAGGGCACATGGGCAGCGCAGCCGATCGCGTGCCCGACCTCGTGGTTGATCACGTACTGCCGGTAGGAGCCGATGTCCCCCTGGAATGGCACGGCTCCGCGGACCCAGCGAGCGTCGTTGACGATGACGCGGCCGGGGATGGGGTTGTAGCACGAGACCTCGAGCTGAATGGTGTAGCCGCACATCTCGCGGACCGTCATCGCTGCGGTGAGGGACACCCGGAAGTCGGGCTCGCCGTGCGCGGGATCGGAGATGCGCTGGAAGCCGAACCGGGGGTCGCCCGTCCAGCTCTTCGGGTTCGCCAGTGTCGCGTCGACCATTCGCGCGAACGCCTCGTCGCCGCCGTAGCTCGTGGCATCCACACCTTCCTCGATCTCGACGGTGTAGCGGAACACGCGCGCGCCGGGCGCCCCGATCGGCTCCGTGCCGCCCGGAACGATCCGCCATTGGCCGGAACCGTCGGTGGTGTAGGCGCCTCCGTCGGGAAGGTGCCCGGTGGGCAAGTCGACGGGAAAGCCACCGTTGGGAGAGGGCGGCGCGTCGAGCTCCGCGTGACCCTCCCGGGTGCCGTGCACCCCGCCATCGAGCAACGGGATCGAGCCGTGCGCGGACTCGGAGAGGCGGGCCTCGACCTCGCCCACGTCCGTGCCAGTGCGCGCTAGCGGATGCAGCACGGTCACCACGAGCGCGAGGACCAGCAACGGCGCCGCGGCGATCCGCCATCCTGTACCCCGGAACCGCCGCGACGTCGCAGCGGTGGCGTGCCGGGCTGGCCCGCGCCGAGCCTGGCGCTGTCGCGTCCTGCGGGTCCTCATGATTGCGCTCTCTGTCCCCCTCGTGATGCGATCGCTCGCCGATCCCGTCACAGTCTCTCCTCGTTTCCGCTTGCTGGTGCCCGGCGGCCCGTCGTCCCGGGCCGCGCCGGGACAACGCTCCACCACCAGTCCAGGGTAAACCAGCAGGCACTGTTCGGCTTTGCAGCAGACCGGCCGCGTCTCCGCGCCGGGTTCCGCTCCCCGACCGGCAAGGTAGTGTCGTGTTACCAGCAAGGCCGCAGGCGCCGATGCCCGTGAGCAATGATCGCGATGCAGCGTGGCCGGTGCAACCAGGAAGGTGGTGGGACGCACTGTGAAGGACGTGACCCGGGCTGCGGATCGTTCGCCTGGAGCACCCAGCCCGATTGCCGCGCGAGGCAAGCCACCCGCGTCCGGAGGGGCTCTGCCACGTCGCAGTGGCCGTCTGCCCAGGGGCGCCCGGCGCGCGCAATTGCTGGCCACCGCGAGCGAGGTCTTCGCCGGGCAGGGCTACCACGCGACGGGGATGGATGACATCGCTGAGCGCGCCGGGGTGAGCAAGCCGGTGCTGTACCAGCATTTCCCGAGCAAGCTCGAGCTCTATCTCGCCGTCCTCCACTCGCACGTGGACAACCTGGTGGCAAGCGTCCGGCAGGCCTTGCGCTCACCGACCGACAACCGGCGGCGGCTCCGCGCGGCGATCCAAGCCTTCTTCGACTTCGTCGACAACGACACGCAGGGATACCGGCTCATCTTCGAATCGGACGCGCTGGGCGATCCGGCGGTGCAGGCGCGGGTGGAGGAAGCCACCGAGGCGTGCATCGATGCTGTGTTCGATCGCGTGAGCCACGATTCAGGGCTCGACCCCTACCGGGCACGCATGCTCGCGGTGGGGCTCGTGGGCATCAGCCAGGTCAATGCACGCTATTGGCTCGAGGCCCGCCGCCCGATCAGCAAGTCCGACGCGGTCGAGACGACCGTCGCCCTGGCCTGGGGCGGGCTCTCGCACGTCCCCTACCAGCGAGCGGGCACCGCGCTTCCCGAGCCGCTCGGCCAGGGAATGACAGTGCCCGAATAGGCAGTCGACAGGCCACCGTGCCTCATCACCACACAGCAAACGCGATAGAAACTGCCGGGAAAACGGTGCAGCTTCTATCGCGTTTGGCTGTTTCCGGTGCTTCTGCCGCTACGAGGCCGTTACCAGGCCCACCGCCACGCGCACCGCCACCAGGCCCACCGCCACGCGGCTCCGCGCTTCGCGCCGTGGCGACCGGTCAGAGCGCCGCGAAGCCGACCTTGCGCGGATCGGCGGGACCGATCTCCACGTAAGCGACCTTGTCCGAGGGCACGAGGTACTTGCGCCCCTTCTCGTCGGTCAGCTCCAGGGTCGTCGGGTTGCCGGACTCGAACGCCGAGCGCGCCTGCTTCTCCACGTCCTCGACCGATTGGGTGCTGTTGATCACGAGCTCCCGGTTGCTGTCGGCGATGCCGATCTTGACCTCCACGCTGTCCTCCGATCCGTCCCGGCCCGCATGGCCGGTCACGCCTTCAACGACACCGGCGGCCCGCGCGATGGTCGGGCCCGGGACCGGCATCCCTACTCCAGCAAGGCTAGCGAACGCAGCGCCCGCGGCACCGGTGCCCGGCTGCGCTAGTAGCGAAACCTGCTCCTCGCCGGGCCCACCCCGGCAGCCGGGGTACCACGCCATGGCCCAGGGAACCGCTACGGGGCAGCACTGGGCCTTGTGGCGGTTACCATAGGGGGGACACGATGCGCGCGCATCCTCATAGCGCGCGTCCCGGTCGCGATGTCGAGTCGCCAGGCCGCCTGCCCGGTGCATGGCTCCGCGCGGCCTGGGATGCCCTGCGACCGGATGCATGCGAGTCATCGCGCTCGAACCTGCATGGCGTGCCCCTGCGCGCCCGCATAGCCCGGATGCTGCTCCCTGTGCCTGCTAGCCCGGGAGCAGCCCGAACGAAAGGGACATCCTGAGCACCTTCACTCATGACAGCGAATCCGACACGACGCAGGACGCCAGCAAGACCGTCGTCGCCGACGCGGACGAGCTGACAGCACCCCACGAATCACCTAGCTTCGCCGAGCTGGGCGTGCGGCCCGAGATCGTCGCCGCGCTGCAGAAGCTCGGCATCGAGCGCACCTTCGCCATCCAGGAGCTGACGCTCCCGCTCGCCATGGCCGGCGATGACCTCATCGGCCAGGCCCGGACCGGAATGGGCAAGACCTTCGGCTTCGGCGTCCCGCTGCTCCACCGCATCTCCACCGGCGATGACCTCGATGGCACTCCGCGGGCCCTGGTCGTGGTGCCCACTCGCGAGCTGTGCCTGCAGGTCACCAAGGACCTCACTGGCGTCTCGCAGGCTATCCCGGTCGGCTCGGCGGACGCGCCCCGCATGCTGCGCGTGCAGGCTATCTACGGCGGCCGCCCCTACGAGGAGCAGATCTCGGCGCTCAACGAGGGCGTGGACGTCATCGTGGGCACCCCGGGCCGCCTGCTCGACCTCTGCTCGCAGAAGCACCTCAAGCTCGACCGGGTCGCGGTGGCCGTTCTCGACGAGGCCGACGAGATGCTCGACCTCGGGTTCCTCCGCGACATCGAGAAGCTGCTGAGCCGGGTTCCCGAGCACCGCCAGACCATGCTGTTCTCGGCCACCATGCCGGGTCCGATCATCACCCTCGCCCGCACGTTCCTCCGCCGCCCCACCCACGTGCGGGCGGAGGAGCATGACTCCCCGGCCGTGCATGCCCGCACCGCGCAGTTCGTCTACCGAGCGCACGCCCTCGACAAGCTCGAGCTGGTCTCGCGCGTGCTGCAGGCGCGGGACCGCGGCGCCACGATGATCTTCACCCGCACCAAGCGGCAGGCGGACCAGCTCAGCAAGGATCTCGAGGAGCGCGGCTTCTCCGTGCGGTCCATCCACGGCGACCTGGGCCAGATCGCGCGCGAGAAGGCGCTCAAGGCGTTCCGCACCGGCAAGGTAGACATCCTCGTCGCCACCGACGTCGCGGCCCGGGGCATCGACATCGACGACGTCACGCACGTCATCAACCTGCATTGCCCCGATGACGAGAACACCTTCGTGCACCGCGTGGGCCGCACTGGCCGCGCTGGCCGCACGGGCATCGCGATCACGCTGGTCGACTGGGAGGACACGGCGCGGTGGAAGGCCATCAATACCGCGCTGGACCTGGGCAAGCCCGACCCCGTGGAGACCTACTCGACGTCGGATCACCTGTACTCCGATCTCGATATCCCCAAGGACGTCACGGGCCGGGTGTCCATCCCTCCCCGCGCGAGCGCGGGCAACAACGCCGAGCAGCCTCGTGCCGCGGAAGCGTCACGGCCACCCCGCAAGGCCGAGGGTAACCGCAAGCGCCGCCGCACCCGGGGCGGCCAGCAGGGCGGCTCCGGGCAGTCCGCTAGCGGCGGAGCAAGCGCCGACACCGGATCCGCGCCCGGCGGTAGCGGCCCGGGCAAGGGCGGCGCGCCAGGAAGCGGCGAGGAGGGAAGCGCGGGAGAGCAAGGCCCAGGTGCCCCCCGTCGCCGTCGCCGCCGCCGCAAGCCCGCGGGCGAGGCACAATCCGTGGCCTCCTCGAGCTCCAGCTCGGCCTCCAGCTCGGGCCCCGCGAGCAGCTAGGTGCCATGATCGCGCCCGAACGCCGCCACCGCGCTGATATCGCGGTGGCGGCCCTCCTGGTCGCGGTCCTCGCCGTCGCTGCGCTAGGGGTGTGGTGGTCGAGCCCGGCCCGCCACGCTTCGCTCGTCACTGCTGCGGAACCGATTCCCGAGGCCACGTCGGCCACCACGGTTCCCGGGGCGCTCGCCGAGGCCTGGCGCGCGCGCAGCCCTGGCACGACGATGCCGCTGGTCGCGCGGGGCGCTGTCCTCTCGGTGCGCGCCCACGAGGCCAGCGGGCTCGATGCACGCAGTGGCGAGCAGGCATGGTCCTACCGGCGCGCGGAGCCCGTCTGCGCGGCGACCACGACGTGGAACAAGGTGATCGTGGTGTTCCGCGGGCCACGCGGGTGCAGCGAGGTCGCCTCGCTCGATCCAGCCACGGGCGACCGGGGCGCGCAGCGCACCAGCGAGGCTGATGACTCGGTGACCCTCGAGTCCGACGGATCCCGCTTCGTCTCCTTCGGCCCGACCCGCCTCGAGGCCTGGCGCTCTGATCTCGTGCGAACGCTGGAGTTCGGCCGGGTGAGCGCACCGATCGAGCCGGGATCGCAGCCGCGCCAGGATTGCGAGATCCGCGATGCCACCATCACGCGGAGCCGTATCCCGATGATCGTCAAGTGCCCGGACGACGTGGGCGAGCGACTCGTCATGCTGGCCAGCGATCCCGAGACGTTCCGGCAGCCCGAGGAGTTCGGTGATTCACTGCTGACCCGCACCGATGCGACCCTCGGCGAGGTGCCAGGGGTGGACGGCGCGCGCATCGTCTCGGCCTCGCCGCAGACGACCGTCATCGTGGTGCCCGGTGACCGCCCCACGATCGCGATGTTCGACGGGCGGGGCAATCCGCGCGCGCGGCACGAGCTTCCCCCTGGTGTAGCGCCCGAGCACGTGGAGGACACCTCGGGCGAGCACGCTGGCGCAGCGTTGCCCGCGGTGATCGATGGCAACTCCGGGATCACGGTCTGGGATACCGGGGCAGGGCTGCTAGCACTGTCACCAAACGATCAGCGACCGCTCTGGACCTTCCCGGGGTCCCTGGGGCAGCCCGCGATGATGGCGGGCAGGTTGCTCGTGCCCGTCCCGTCCGGCATCGCCGTCGTGGATGTGCGCACCGGCGAGCCAGCCCGAGTCCTCGCGGTGGACCGCGAGCAGGTGCCGGGCTCCGTGAATCTCGCCGTGTCGGGCGAGGTGGTCATCGAGCAGCGCGGGGAGACCCTGGTCGCGCTGGCCCCGGGCTCCTAGCGGCCGCTGCTGATCAGGAGACCTTGGCGTACGGGTCGAACGTCGCGAGCGGGGTGCCTTGCTGCCAGTGATCGAGCAGTTGGCGCGCGAGCGCGCGGTAGGCATCGGCGCCCTTGTTGCGCCGGGCCGCGAGGATGGAAGCACCGGACGCGCTGGCCTCGGCGAACTTCACGGTGCGCGGGATCGGTGGCGCGAGGACGGGCAGGCCGTACCGGTCGGACACATCCGCGAGCACATCGCGGCTGTGGGTGGTGCGCGCGTCATACAGCGTCGGCAGGGCGCCGAGCAGCGACAGGTCAGGGTTGGTGATCTGCTGCACCTCCGACACCGTGCGCAGCAACTGCCCCACCCCTCGGTGCGCGAGCGTCTCGCACTGCAGCGGCACGATCACCGAGTCCGCGGCGGTGAGGCCATTGAGCGTGAGCACGCCGAGCGACGGCGGGCAGTCGATGAGCATGATGTCGAACTCGGGGGCGACGGTGTCGAGGGCGCGGCGGAGCGTGAACTCGCGGCCGGGGCGCATGAGCAGCATGGCCTCGGCGCCGGCGAGGTCGATGGTGGACGGCAGCAGGGTCATCCCGTCGCTGGTCTCGAGGACCACGTTGCTGACCTTCTGCGAGCCAACGAGCACGTCATGCACCGACGCGTCGATGTTGTCGGGGTCGTGACCGAGCGAGAAGGTCAAGCACGCCTGCGGGTCGAGATCGACGATCAGCACGCGTTGCTGCATCGAGGCGAGGGCAGCCCCCAGCGATGCCACTGTGGTGGTCTTGGCGACGCCACCTTTTTGATTGGCGATTGCGAGAACTCTGGTCACGTGTCCTATAGTCCCTGACCAACACGCGCGAAGCGAGGACCGGCGCGGGCGTTTTGCCTGGCGATTCGATATCCGCTCTCCGCCGGGGCCTCAGTCGGCGTTGAGCCAGTCGCTCGAGCGCCCGGACATCATCAGCACCAGCGTCAGCACGACGACGCCACCGAGCCCGAACCCGAGCGCGTACTGGTGCGAGGTCGTGATCATCGAGAACACCACGGGCAGCAGGAGCAGCTGCATCACGATCGCGACGGCCCGCCCCCACCGCTTGCCCAGCGCGAGCGCGATGCCGCCGGCGAGGACCGCGGCGCCCAGCAGCAGGAACCAGGAGGACAGCACGAGGCCGAACCGCGCCTCGTTGCCCCCCGCGCCGATCGCGCGGGCCGCGAACCAGGAGCCGAGCCCCAAGCAGGTCGCGCCCTGGGCGGCGACGATGGTTCCGGCGGCGCGGATTCCCCACGGCACCGGGAGCGGCAGGGTCTCGTCCGGCTCGGGGGGCATGGCGGGTCCAGTCCTAGGCACCCTGCCAGGGTAAGGCAGCGGCACCGCGAGGTGGTAGCCCACCGACCGCGCGGCCCGCGGATCCGCAGCGGCGCGCTGGGGACACTTTCACCCGCTAGGCTAGGTCCTCGTGCGCGCCTTGTTGATCGTGAACCCTCACGCGACGACCACCTCGTCAGCCGGACGTGACCTCATCGGTCATGCGCTCTCGAGCAAGCTGGCGCTGCGCATCAAGCAGACCGAGCATCGCGGGCACGCGGCCGAGCTCGCGGCCGAGGCGACCAAGCAGGGCTATCCGCTGATCATCGTTCATGGCGGCGATGGCACCGTCAACGAGGTTGTCAACGGCATCCTCGAGCCACCGCGCGAGGGGCTGCTGACCTCGCTACCGATGGGGGCTGTGCCGTCGGTCGCGGTGATCCCGGGAGGGTCCGCGAACGTGTTCGCGCGGTCGCTGGGAATCGCGCCGGACCCGCTCGATGCTGCCAACCAGATCCTGGACCTGACCGCGCGCCGGCAGCATCGCCGGATCGGCCTCGCGCATTGCGAGGGTCGCTGGTTCCTGTTCAATGCTGGCCTGGGGCTCGATGCTCATGCGGTGCGCGCGGTGGAGAAGAAGCGAGCGGCGGGGCACGCCGCGACACCAGGCCGATACATGCGGGCCGCGGTGCGGGCATTCCTGCGGGAACGGCGGCTGCCCCCGGCCCTGTCGGTGGAGCTACCCGATGGAGTGGTCCATGACGGCATGTATTTCGCATTCGTCTCCAACGCGAGCCCATGGACCTTCATCGATGATCGGCCCGTGCTGACAAATCCCGGTGTCAGTTTCGATAATGGGCTGGGAGTCTTCGCGATGCGCTCGGCAGGCGTCGTCCCGATAGCCCGGGTGGCCCGGCAGATCGTGTTCGACAGCGCGGGGCCCTCGCATCGCCATCTGCTACGGGTCGACGATGTGCCCAGCGTACGGGTCCGGGCTTCGCGGCCGATAGGCCTGCAGGTGGACGGGGACTATATCGGCATGCGGGAGGATGTTGCATTCCACGCGGTGCCCGACATGCTCGACGTGATCGCGCCGGAGAATTCTCGCGTGTGATTCTGGACACAGAAGTGTCCGCGCGCTCCTCATCGGTAGCGAATCTGCCCGAATTGCCGCACACTGGAGTCTCCGAGCGTAGAACTATTGGAGTGAGCAGCATCACTCTCCCGTACGCGCTAGCGCTACGAAGACGCGCACGCGGGTCCAGCGCAGTGACTTAGGTTACGCCCTGCGGAAACCTATTGACTTCCACAGGGATCGTGACACGATTCTTAGTTAACAGCGCGGAAACACTTTGGCTACGCGTGGATAAATTGCTAACAACTATGGTGTGACGCACCCTGGCCCCTCGTGCGCGGCACACCCAGTGAGGAGTACCGATTATGGACTGGCGCCATAGGGCGGTCTGTCGCGACGAGGATCCCGAACTGTTCTTCCCCGTGGGGAACAGCGGTCCGGCGCTGGCACAGATCGCGCAGGCCAAGATCGTGTGCAATCGATGCCCCGTCCCCCCGGAATGCCTCTCGTGGGCGCTGGAATCCGGACAGGACGCGGGCGTCTGGGGCGGCATGAGCGAGGACGAGCGCCGCGCGCTCAAGCGTCGCAAGGCTCGCACCCGCGCACGCAGCACGGTCTAGCACAACACTGGCGGGAGCCGCCCCAGGACGGGGACCTGCCGCGCCGAGCATCAAGCCCGGGGACCATTCGTGGCCCCGGGCTTGCTCATGCCCGGGGCCGCTCGCCCCCCGCGTGAACCGTCCTCCTCGCATGATCTATCGCCGCCGCCCCAGCGGCACGCGCAGCAATGCATCCGTGCCACCATCCGCGCTCTCCTGCAGGGTCAGCGAGCCTCCGAGCTCGGCCGCGACCAGAGTCCGCACGATCTGCAGGCCCAGCCGGTCGGACTTCTCCAGGCTGAAGCCATCGGGAAGCCCGTTGCCGTTGTCGTGGATCACCACGTCGAGCGAGCGGGCGGACCGCTCCGCGCGCAGCACTATCTCGCCGCGGGAATCGTCCGTCTCGGTCATCGCGGCGTAGTGCAGGTCCGCCGTCGCGCCCATGTTGAACGCATGCTCGATCGCGTTCTGAACGAGCTCGGTCAGCACCATCACCAGCGGCGTCGCCTTGTCCGCGGGCATCACCCCGAGGCTGCCCTCGCGCCGCACGTCGATGGGCTTCCCGATCGTCGCCACATCCACCATCATCGGGACCAAGCGATCGATGACATCATCGAGGTTCACCTGCTCGTCCACCGACATCGACAACGTGTCATGGACCAGCGCGATGGAGCTCACCCGGCGCACCGACTCCGCGAGCGCCTGGCGCGCCTCCTCGTTCGTCGTCCGCCGCACCTGAAGGCGCAGCAAGGCTGCCACCGTTTGCAGGTTGTTCTTCACCCGATGATGGATCTCGCGGATCGTCGCATCCTTCGACAGCAGCGCCCGATCGCGCCGCTTGACCTCGGTGATGTCGCGCACCAGCACGAGCGCGCCGCCCGCGACACCATGCGGGTATAGCGGCAGCGCGCGGAACAGCACCGTCGCCCCGCGCGCATCGATCTCCATCCGCATGCTCGACTCCCGCGCCGTCACGGCCTTGCCCCGCACCGCGAACTCCTGCGCATCGAACGGATCCGAGATCAGCGGCCGCGTCAGCGCCACGAGATCATGGCCCGAAATCTCCGTGCTCAGACCCATCCGGTGATACGCAGACAAAGCGTTAGGGCTCGCGTACTCCGCGACGCCATCGACCCCGATCCGGATGAGCCCATCCCCCGCCCGCGGGCTCGACTGGATGCCCGCGAGATCCTCGCGGAGCGGGAAGCTGCCATCGCAGATCATCTGGCACAAGTCGCCCGCGCACGCGATGTAGGCCATCTCCAGGGCGCTCGGCACCCGCAGCTGCGCCAGCGAGGAATCCCGCGTGAGCACAGCGATGATCTGACCGCCAGAGCGCACCGGGATGGCCTCGCGCGCCAGCGGCGTGCCCTCATGCCAGCGGGGCGTATCCTCCCGCAGGATCTCCCCCCGCAGCATGGCCGCCACGAGCTCCGGGTGATCCTCCCACTCGACGCCACTGCTCACGAGATCCCGCGGATACACCGTCGGCGCCGTCGTTGGCCGGCATTGCGCCACGCACACCGCGCGGGCCCCGGCCAGGTCGTCGGCGCCGTCATCGTCCTCGAGGTCCCCGGTGGCGACCCACATCAGGAAGTCCGAGAATGCCAGGTCCGCGATCAACTGCCACTCGCCCACCAGGCGCTGCAGATGGTTCACGGCCTCGCCCGGCAGATCGGTGTGCTCGGCGAGCAGCGCGCTCAGGGTGGACACAAGCGGGGCCTAGGAGATGACCGCGATGAGGTCACCCTGCTGGATCACATCATCTTTCGTGACGTTCACGACGTCGACCGTGCCGTTGAACTCGGACAAGACGGGGATCTCCATCTTCATCGACTCGAGCAGCACGAGAGTGTCCCCCTCCTTCACGACATCACCAGGATGGACCACGACATCGAGCACCTTCGCGACCATTTCCGCACGCACATTTTCCGCCATGGGTTCCTCCGCAGCGACATCGATCACACTGATCCCCCAAGGCTAGCCCAGTCACTACCCGCCACCTCGCACCGGCAGGCAACTAGCGCGCCGCTACCGGCTCCGCGGACACAGCGCGCGCCAAAAGCCAGCAGGGCAGCCAAGGCATGGCGGAGGGCGCACGAGAGGCTGTCCTGGGCCGTGCGCAGGGCTGTGCCGTGCCGTGCCGCTGCTGTGCGGCTGCTGTGCCGCTGCTGTGCGGAGCATGCTCCGGCAACGAGTACACTGGATCGGCAACCCAATGCGTGGATAACCATTTCATGTCCAAGGAGACAGCCCATGAGCAAGCGAGGCCGCAAGCGTCGTGACCGCCGCAAGAACAAGGCAAACCACGGCAAGCGCCCAAACGCCTGAGCACCGAACGCTCTGAGCCGTCACCTGTGGGGCCCGACCGATACACCGGTCAGGCCCCACAGGTGTTCCTGCAGGCGTGAATCCTGACCTGGGGGGGCGTGCCGGCTCGGGGGCGTGCCACGACAGCAAACGCGATAGAAGCCGTGAAATATCCTGGTCAGCTTCTATCGCGTTTGCCCGTTTCCGGTGCTTTTGCCGCCAGCCACCACTCGCGGACGCCGGCCAGCCACCGCGCGGACGCCGGCCACCGCGCGGACGTCGGCCAGCCCCCGCCCGCGGACCCGGCAGCTAGTCCTCGTAGCGGACGCGGGTGATCTCGCCGTAGATGACCTGGCGCCGGATCTCGAGGGTGAGGCGCTCGCGCAGGCTCTCGGGGGCCCGCTCCCCCGCGCACTTTCGAGACAGCATGCGCTTGATCTTCTCCTCGATGCCGTAGTGCTCGAGGCATGGACCACAATTGTCGAGGTGCGCCTGGAGCCGTTCGCGGACCCCGTCGGCACATTCGTTGTCGAGCAGGAGATAGACGTCAGCCATCACTGCGGAGCAGTCGAGCCCATGCTCGTGATCGTGGCCATCATCGTGGGGATCCAGGCCGGAGCCGGTGTGGTCGTGGCTGCTCATCACGCGTTCTCCTCCTCGCCGTCTGCGGCGTTGCGCATGAATCCCCGGTCACGGGCGACATCGGCGAGAGCGGCACGGAGCTGCTTGCGACCACGGTGCAACCTGGACATGACGGTGCCGATCGGCGTGCCCATGATGTCCGCGATCTCCTTGTAGGGGAATCCCTCCACGTCGGCGTAGTAGACAGCCATGCGGAATTCCTCGGGCAGGGATTGCAGGGCGTTCTTGATCTCATCGTCCGGCAGTGCATCGAGGGCCTCGACCTCGGCGGACTTCAGGCCGGTGGACTGGTGCTCGGCCGATGCGGCCATCTGCCAGTCGGTGATCTCGTCAGTGGGATACTGCGCGGGCTGCCGCTGCTTCTTTCGGTACCCATTGATATAGGTGTTGGTCATGATGCGATACAGCCACGCCTTGAGGTTGGTGCCCTTCTTGAACGAGCTGAACGCGGAGTACGCCTTGAGGTAGGTCTCCTGGACGAGGTCCTCAGCATCGGTGGGGTTGCGCGTCATCCGCAGCGCTGCCCCGTAGAGCTGGTCGATCATGGGCATGGCGTCTCGCTCGAACCGCTCCACTAGCTGCGTGGCGGTCTCCACGGCGTTGTCTGACTCGTCAGTGCCCTCCGCCGGGCTGTACTGATTCGCTTTTGGCACAGGCGCCCCTTCACTGATAGCAGTCTTCAAGACTACCGCCTGCCCGAGGCGCTGATCCACCGGCGCTTCCATGCACAATGAGCCCACGCGACACCTCTTACACTGATCGCCCCTTGTTTATCGTCCGTCCGGTGCAACCTGTGGACGAGGGCTTTTGTTCCCGCGCAGCTCGAGGATGCCGCCGCGCTTCCTAGAACAACGCCGGTGCATCATCGCCGTCGCTCGCCCCGGGCACGGGCTCGACTAGCTCGGGGCCATCGTTGCGGACGCTGTTGACCAGCGGCCGGACCTCGCGGATGGCGATCGCCGACGCGAAGGCCTCGCCGGGGCTTTCGAGCAGCGCGTCGGGCGGGCCTCCATCGGGATCGAGCCATTGATCCCACTGCCTCGCATGGAGCATCAGGGGCATGCGATCGTGGATGGCCGCGAGGTCCCCTACTGCGGCCGTGGTGAGGATCGAGCAGCTCAGCATTGTGGTGCCGTCACCGGGCCCCTTGGGGTTCTTCCATGCCGACCAGATGCTGGCCGCATAGAGCCGTTCACCGTCGTGCCGGCTCATGAAGTACGGAATCTTGGCAGGGCGGCTGCCGCTCGTGGCGGGCATCCACTCGTACCAGCCATCCATCGGCACGAGGCACCGGTGGCGGGCATAGGACGTGCGGAACGCGGGCTTGGTCGCCACCGTCTCCGAGCGCGCGTTGAACAGCAAGGGCCCGGACTGGAGATCCTTGGCCCACGCCGGAACAAGCCCCCAGCGCATCGCCCTGATCCTGCGCCGCACTGCTGCCCCGGCATTGTCGTCGCCCCCGGAGTGATCATGCCGGTCAACGACCGCCGCGATCTCCGTGGTGGGCGCGATGTTGTATCCGGTCCGGGCCGCGCCCTCGGTCTCGTCCAGAGCATCGAGCTCCTCCGCGAGCGTCGCAGGGTCCGCGGTCACCGCGTATCGTCCGCACATGGCTCCATCGTGGCACGAGTGCCTGACAATTCACCGCGATCGAGCCGGCCCGATCGGCCCCGTTGTCGCGGAGGGCGTGCCGGATGCGAGAAGATGGGCGCATGAGCTCATGGCGCGCCCCGCATCATCCTGCCCCGATCTCCGCTGTCGTTGCCGTCCCCGGATCGAAATCGGCGACCAACCGGGCGCTGGTGCTCGCGGCGCTGGCGAACGGCCCGTCCACGGTGCGCGGCGCGCTCCGCAGCCGGGACACGAACCTGATGATCGAGGGCTTGCGCGCGCTCGGCACCGGCATCACTGAGCAGTCCCCCACCGAGCTGCTCGTGGAGCCAGGCCCGCTGCATGGCACGGATATCGATTGCGGGCTCGCCGGCACCGTGATGCGCTTCCTGCCCGGCGTCGCGGCGCTCGCCAGTGGCGCGGTGCGGTTCGATGGCGATGAGCAGGCCCGCGTCCGCCCCCAGGGCGTGACGCTCGACGCGCTGCGGGCCCTGGGGGCGGACGTCGAGGGATCAGCGTTGCCCTTCACCGTCCGGGGCACGGGAGCCGTGCGGGGAGGCGAGGTAACGATCGATGCCTCGGGGTCCTCCCAGTTCGTCTCGGGCCTCCTCCTCGCCGGGGCGCGCTTCGAGCAGGGCGTCACGGTGCGGCACTCGGGCGGCAAGGTCCCCTCCACGCCGCACATCGACATGACGGTGGAGATGCTGGCCCAGGCCGGGGTCACCGTGGAGCGGCCCGAGCCCACGACCTGGCGGATCGCGCCCACGCCCGTGGCCGCGACGACGTGGGACATCGAGCCCGACCTGTCGAACGCGACGCCCTTCCTCGCGGCCGCCGCGGTCACCGGGGGCTCGGTGACGGTGCCAGGCTGGCCGAAGGAGACGACGCAGGCGGGCGATCAGATCCGTGTCCTGCTCGAGCGCATGGGGTGCGAGGTCCGGCTGGACGCGGATGGCCTCACCGTCACGGGCACCGGCGCCCTCGCGGGCATCGATGCGGACCTCGGGGATATCGGAGAGCTCACGCCCACGATCGCGGCGCTCGCGGCCCTCGCGGAGGCCCCGTCACGATTGCGGGGCATCGCGCACCTGCGTGGCCACGAGACCGATCGCCTGGCCGCGCTCGCCACCGAGATCACCCGGCTCGGCGGGCAATGCGTGGAGACCGAGGATGGCCTGGAGATCTCCCCGGTGCCATTGCGCGGTGGCCTGTGGCATGCCTACGCGGATCACCGCATGGCCACGGCTGGGGCGATCATCGGGCTGGTCGTCCCCGACGTGGAGGTCGATGACATCGGCACCACCGCCAAGACGCTTCCCGGCTTCGACGGGATGTGGAACAGCATGCTCGAAGGGGGCGATCCACGCTGACCCGTCGCCGCTACGACGAATCGGATGTGCGCATCCGCCCGGGCAAGGGCACCCGGCCGCGCACCAAGACCCGCCCCGAGCACCTCGATGCCGAGCGGGCCCTCGTGGTCTCGGTGGATCGGGGCCGCTGGGGCTGCATGGTCCTCGACGGACAGCCCGGCGAGCGCCTCGTAGTGGCGATGCGGGCCCGCGAGCTCGGTCGCACCCCGATCGTGGTCGGCGACCATGTGGGCATCGTCGGCGATACGAGCGGCACCCACGACACCCTGGCGCGGATCGTGCGCCTCGAGGAACGCACGAGCGTGCTGCGCCGCACCGCTGACGATACCGATCCGTTCGAGCGGATCGTCGTGGCCAATGCCACGGTGCTGCTGATCGTTGTCGCGGCGGCGGAGCCCCCGCCACGCACGGGGTTCGTGGAGCGCGCCCTGATCGCCGCGTACGTGGGCGGGCTCAAGCCGGTGTTGTGCGTCACCAAGAGCGATATCGCGGACCCGAGCACCTTCACCGCGCATTTCGACGGACTGGACCTCCCCATCGTGACCACGGGAGTCGAGGATGATCTCAAGCCGCTGCTCGAACACATCTCCGGGACCATGTCCGCGATGATCGGCCATTCCGGCGTGGGCAAGTCCACCCTGGTCAATCGGCTGGTCCCGGATGCTTACCGGGCGACCGGCCGGGTATCGGGCGTCGGCAAGGGCCGGCACACCTCCTCGCAGTCGGTCGCCTTGGCTCTTCCTGGTGGCGGATGGGTGATCGACACACCAGGAGTACGTTCCTTCGGCCTCGCCCATATCGGTGTCGAGGACGTGGTCGCGGCGTTCGACGATCTCACCGAGATCGTGGAGCGCTGCCCGCGCGGCTGCGGGCACCTCGGGGCACCGGAGGATCCAGGGTGCGCGTTCGATCAGCTCGAGGGTGCCGTGCTGCGCAGGGCCATGGCGGTGCGCCTGCTGCTCGAGGCGCTGGGCACCAACGACCCCTGGTGACCGGCGCGCCCGGCTAGCGCGTTGGAGTCAGGCCGCGACCGGCTCGGGAAGTCGGGGGCCCGCGGGCTGGCCGGTGATGACCTTGCGGAGCGCGAGCACGAGGCCCGGGCGCTTGCGCCGCGAAGCGAGCGCGGTCCGCAGCCCGCGCCGGGCACCAGTGACCGGGTCAGCGCCGATGAAGGTGTCGCGCAAGCCGCCGGCGATGCGGAACTTCAGCTCGGAGTTGGTCTCGGGGGCATCATCGGTTGTGCCGGTGAGGAACCGATCTGGCAGGGCCAGCTTGAAGATGGTCCGCCAGGTCTGCAGGTACATCTTCGGGAACGATTCCATCGTGTAGGGCAGGTCGTACTCCTCGGCGAGCACCTGCACCCGCTTGGAGATCTCCTCGAGCCGGTTGCTGGGGAGGTCCGGGAACAGGTGATGCTCGATCTGGTAGCACAGCGTGCCGCTCATGAACCGCATGATCGGGCCCGCCTTGAAGTTGGCGGATCCGAGCATCTGCCGTAGGTACCACTCACCCTTGGTCTCGCTGAGGTACTGCTCCTGGGTGAACTTCTCGGCCCCGTCGGGGAAGTGCCCGCAGAAGATGATGCCGTGCGCCCAGACGTTCCGGATGATGTTCGCACCGATGTTCGCGGCGAGCGTGGTGAGGAACGCTGGGCCGGTGAGGACGGGGAAGAACAGGTAGTCCTTGGCCACTTGCTTGCGCACCTTGCGCAGCACCTCATCGCGTTGCTCCGCGAACTCGTCCATGTCCTTCAGCCCAGCGGCGACGTTGGCGAGCTCAAGGTGCTGGACGGCGACTCCATACTCGAACAGCAGGGCGAGCACGAGGTTGTAGATCGGGTTGCCGAGATTGAACGGCGCCCACTCGCTGTCCCGGGTGACGCGCAGCACGCCGTAGCCCACATCGGGGTCGAGGCCAATGATGTTGGTGTACTTGTGGTGCAAGTGGTTGTGGGTCTGCTTCCAGTGCGCCGACGGGTCGCTGATGTCCCATTCCCACGAGCTGCTGTGGATCTCGGGGTCGTTCATCCAATCCCACTGGCCATGGATGACGTTATGCGCGATCTCCATGTTCTCGATGATCTTGGAGAGGCCGAGGCCGACGGTGCCAAGGAGCCAGGCCGGCGGGAACCAGCTAGCGAACAGGACGCCACGGCTGGCGATCTCCAGGCCGCGCTGGAACCGGATGGTGTTGCGGATGTAGCGGGCGTCGCGCTCGCCGAGCGATGCCTCGATCTCCGCCCGGATCTTGTCAAGCTCGCGGCCGAGCGCATCAACATCCTCGGGCGTGAGGTGCGCGTACTCCTTGATGTTGGTGATGGCCATCCGCAACCGTCCTTGGCGAAGCGACAAAAATTAACTACCTGCACGCAGGCTACTGCACCGCAGATTACGGGGATCCGATGGTGATCTGAATCACAGTACCAGCTGGCAGTCCCCCGCAGCGACCGAGATGCAGGTCTTGATCCGCTCCCCCGGGCTTGCCTCCCGGCCACTGCGCAGATCCCGCGCGAAACCAGCCCCTAGCTGCGTGACGCATGTGTGACAGATGCCCATCCGGCACCCGAATGGCATGCGCACCCCCGCCTGCTCGCCCGCCTCGAGCAGCGTCGTCGCGCCGTCGACCGCGACCTCCTTGCCCGACAGGGCGAAGCGCACCGTGCCACCATCGGTCGCGTGCGCGGAACGGTCCACCGTGAATCGCTCCACGTGCAGGTGCTCCCCAGCGCCCTCCGCCTGGTACTGCGCCTCCATCGCATCGAGCAGCCCCTGCGGGCCGCACGCCCACGCCTCCCGATCCCGCCAGTCCGGAGCAATGACGTCGAGCATCGCCGGGGAGAAGAAGCCATGATCGTCCGTCAGTTGCAGATGCAGCCGGTAGCCGGGCCGCGCTTCAAGCCGGGCGAGCTCCCCGCGGAACATCACATCGCTCTCCCGCGGAGCGGAATGCACATGGACGATATCCGGCGCCCCGCCACGACTATCCAGGGTCCGCAGCATGCTGACCACCGGGGTGATGCCACTGCCGGCCGTCACGAACAGGATCTTCCGTGGAGGTGGCTCGGGCAGGACGAACTCGCCCTGCGGGGCAGCGAGCCTGATGATGGTGCCGGGCTCCACCCCGTCGACGAGATGGGACGACAGGAACCCCTCCGGCATGGCCTTCACCGCGATCGAGATGGTCCCGCCGCCCTCGCGCGGGGAACTCGTCAACGAGTAGGAGCGCCAGTGCCAGCGGCCATCGATCTCCAGCCCGATGCCCACGAACTGCCCGGCCCGGTAGCGATGATCAAATCCCCAGCCCGGCTTGATCACGACCGTCGCGGAATCCGCCGTCTCGGCGCGGACCTCGACGATCCGGCCCCGCAGCTCCCGTGCCGACCACAACGGATTGATCAGGTGCAGGTAGTCATCCGGAATGAGGGGCGTGGTCAAGCGAGTCAGTACCGCGCGGGTCGCGTGCAGCCTGCGATCCGCAACCGCTGGCAGGTCCTCGATCGGCTTCTCCAGCCACTTCCGCAGCCCCATTGCTTACAACAGCTCCAGCAGGAAATGCAGCTCCTGCGTGGCATACCAGGCTAGATCGTGATCCTCGACGTCACCGAGCGCGAGCTCGGCGTCCTCGTCCCCGAGGTCCGCCTGGTCGATCACGGGCAATAGTCGCGCGATCGATTCCTCGGCGCCAGCCAGATCGATATGCGCGCTCGCCACGTCAGCGAGCCGCACCGGGCCGGAGACCTTCACTACCGCATCGTCGAGATCCGGTCGCAGCACCGCGTCGTCGGCATCCACCGCGAGCACCGCGCGACGCAAGATTGGCCCTTCGGTCCCGGCGCCATCAGTTCCGGCGCGTTCAGTTCCGGCGCCATCGATCTCGGCGGCGAGCAGGCGCAGCGAACCGCGCCCAGCATCGCGCATCGCCACCTCGGCAAGCTCCTCCTCATCACCGGAGGCATACGCCTCCCGCAACGCCGGGGTCACCGCGAAGGCCGTGCCCCCGACCGGGAACAACTGCTCATCAGCGACGAGCTGCTGCAGCATCCTGACCGTGACCGGCACATAGATCCGCACTCGAACTCCTTCAGCCACACGCTTCGCGCAGCTCATCGAGCGACTCGGCGAGCATCGACGCGAACACATCAACGTCGGACATCGCTCCCCGATCCGCGTTCAGCCCAAAATAGATCCGACCGTTGTACGACGTCACTCCGATGGAAAGAGCCTGGTTCTTCACCAGCGGCGGCACCGGATACATCTCCGTCATCCGCACCCCGGCCGAGTACAGCGGGGACTGCGGGCCGGGGGCATTCGTGACGATCAGGTTGAACACCCGCTGCGGGAACGAGCTCGCCACGCGCGCGCCCATCGCATGCAGCGTCGCGGGCGCGAAGCCCGAGAGCTGCACCAGCGTGCCCGCATCCACGGAGCGTCCCGAATGGGCATGGACCTCCGTGGCATGCGCTACCTGCGAGAGACGCACCACGGGGTTCGGCTCCCCCACCGGCAGATCGATCAGGAAGGACGAGACATTGCGGCGGGCCTCGCCGCCCGAGCCATCGAGCGCGCCCTCGAGGTAGACCGCCATCGGCACGAGCGCCCGGACCGTCGAGGACGCCGAGACCGGCTCCCCCCGCGATACCAGCCAGTTGCGCAGCGCGCCGGTGATCACCGAGAGCACCACGTCATTGACCGTGCAGCCATAACGGGCACGGATCCGCCGGAACTCATCCAGGGAGCTCGCCGACACCGCATACCGGCGGTTCCGCGAGATCGTGACGTTCAATGGGCTCGTGGGCGCGGTGCTCGCCGCCGACCACACCATCGAGGCAACCTTCCCCGCGCCCTGCGCGACCTTGCCCACCGTCGCCGATACATCCTTCGTCGCCATGCGCAGTGTGTGCACGCCATCGCGCGGGCGGGATACGAGATCCATCACGGCACCCGCGACGAGCCGCAGGTCACCGGGCTCGCGCTCCGGCATCCACAGGTCGTCCGAGAGCTCCGCCGGGCGCGGCTTGCGATCGAAGATCACCTGCCCGATCTCCATGTTCTCGATGCCATCGACCAGCGATTCATGCGACTTGATGAAGATCGCCGAGCGACCAGCCGACAATCCCTCGACCAGATACATCTCCCACAGCGGCCGCGACCGATCCAGCGGGCGCGAGACGAGCCGCGCGATCAGGTCATGGAGCTGCTCATCATCGCCCGGCCGCGGCAATGCCGAGCGACGCACGTGATAGGTGATATCAAAATCCGCGTCATCGACCCATACCGGTCGCCCCAGGCCACGCGCTACCTCGCGCACCTTCTGGCGGTATTGCGGCACCAGCCCGATCCGCTCCTCCACCAGATTGAGCAAGCTGTCATAGTCGAGCTGCTCATCATCGGAGCTCTGGAAGATCGCCAACGTGCCCACATGCATGGGCGTCGTGCTCTCCTCCATGTAGTAGAACGAGGCGTCGAGATTGGATAGCTTCTTCACCACAGCACGACCTCCCGGTCCCCCACGCAGGCGCGCCACCTTGCACCACCATGCACCGGGCAGGAGTCAACACCGCGCGACGCGGAAACCTTTCTCACGACCCCCCCGATGTGGCGGCGCGGACACACCGGCACCAAGCTTGTAATCTCCCTCACTCACGCTTCCTCAGCGATACCGCACCACAGACTACCCGGTTTGAGCCCACCATGTCCGGTCCACCGGGCCGAGCGCGGCGAGCACTTGACACGGCGCGGTAGTCTGATGCTGCCTCGCTCCTCTCCGCGCGGCCGCTAGACGATCCACAAGGACGATTCGGACGCCGCGACGAACGGCGCCCGCATCACAGCGGACACGGAGGGACCATCATGGCCACACCATCACCACGCCCCATCGCGCGCACTGACCTCGCGCGCATCCATAGCGCGCGCATCGCTGAGCTCCCGCGGAGCGAGCCCTCCCCCGGGCGCCACGCCAAGCCCTGCGCTGCCCCGCGTCGGCTACCAGGGACTAGCTCGCGCCGACGACCCAACCCGCTCCATCGCCGCGCCAGCGACCCAGCAGCAGGGCATTCCTCGCGCGCCGCCGCTGCACTGTTCCGCCTCATGATCGACGTGCTCGACCAGCGGCGGGACACCGGCCACCTCAGGCGCGCGGCGACGCCCGCCGTGATCGACCTGCTCGCCGAGAGATCCAAGCAGTGCCCGGCGAGCATGCCCCCGGCCCGGATACTCAGCGTGCACGTGCGCCCCGTGACGGCCCACTGCATCGAGGCATCGTGCACCTGCGAGCGGGGCCAGCGGGTCTTCGCCATCGCCGCGCGGTTCGAGATCAGCCGCCACGGCGCATGGCACTGCACCGCTCTCGACCTCGGCTAGGGCGGCTCGCGCTCGGCCGCGGGCGCGGGCGCCGGTGAGGGCGCGGGCGCGGGCGCCGGTGTGGCTCGGTCGCGAGAGTGCGACTTGGCCACCGGAGTGCGATAAACGACAGCTTCCGCGTTCAAGCCTGTCGTTTATCGCACTCTCGCGAGCCGGGCGGGCGCACACCCGCCGCACACCCGCCCACCCGCTCGGTGGTGCCTAGCGCCGGAGCCCGCGGGTGGCCTTCTTGCGCTCCTTCTCGGCCTGGCGCCGCACGCGACGGTTGGTGCTCACGCCTTCCTCGACGGTGTTGTTCTCGCCACGAACCTGCGTCTCGCCGGTCTCGGACGGGCCGCTGTAGGTGAGCCGGGCTGGCTGCCGCTCATCCTCCTCGAGGCCCTTCGCCTGCACGCCGAGGGGCTGCGGGGCGTTGCCTGCCGCGGGCTGGGCCGGAGCCGGATCCTGGGCCGGTCGCTGCGGGGCCGCGCCCTGGGCCTGGGCCTGCCGGGCACGCGAGGCGGCCGCGGCCTGGGCGAGCGGGCTCGCGCCCGCGCCACCGAGCCCTGCGGCAGGCTGGACCGTCCGGGAGGGCTGCTGCTCGATCGAGACGTTGAACAGGAAGCCAACGACTTCCTCCTTCACGCCGTCGATCATGCCGGTGAACATGTCGTAGCCCTCGCGCTGGTACTCGACGAGCGGATCGCGCTGCGCCATGGCACGCAGGCCGATGCCTTCCTTGAGGTAGTCCATCTCGTAGAGATGCTCGCGCCACTTGCGATCGAGCACGGACAGCAGCACGCGGCGCTCGAGCTGACGCATCGAGCCTTCCCCGGCGACGGCCTCGATGTCGGACTCGCGCTTGGCATAGGCCGCGTGGCAGTCCTCGAGGAGCGCGGCGAGAAGCTGTTCGCGGGTGAGCTCGGAGTGCTCGCCGGGCTTGGTCTCGCCCGCGAGCTCCTGCCAGCCAAAGCTCACCGGGTAGAGGGTCTTCAGCGCGGCCCAGAGCTGCTCGAGATCCCAGTCCTCGGCGAAGCCCTCGGCTGTGGCTCCGTTGACGTACGCGGTGATGACATCGTCGATCATGTGGCTGATCTGGCCATCGAGCGCCTCGCCGCGCAGGATGCGGTTGCGCTCGGCGTAGATGACCTTGCGCTGCTGGTTCATCACCTCGTCGTACTTGAGGACGTTCTTGCGCATCTCGAAGTTCTGCTGCTCCACCTGGGTCTGCGCGGAGCGGATCGAGCGCGACACCATCTTGGACTCGATGGGCACGTCCTCGGGCAGGTTGAGCCGGGACATGATGACCTCGACGGCACCGAAGCGGCGCATCAGCTCATCGCCGAGCGAGAGGTAGAAGCGCGACTCGCCTGGATCACCCTGGCGGCCGGACCGGCCACGGAGCTGGTTGTCGATGCGCCGCGACTCGTGGCGCTCGGTGCCGAGGACGTACAGCCCCCCGGCCTCGCGGACCTTTCCGGCCTCGGCGGATACCTCGGCGCGAACGTCGTTGATCTGGGCGTCCCACTTGGCCTGGTACTCCTCGTCATGCTCGACGGGATCGAGGCCCATGGCGCGCAGCCTCATGTCGAGAATGATCTCGGGGTTGCCGCCGAGCACGATGTCGGTACCACGGCCGGCCATGTTGGTCGCCACTGTCACCGATCCGGCGCGCCCGGCCTCGGCGATGATCTGCGCTTCCTGCTCGTGATACTTCGCATTGAGCACGCTGTGCTTGATCTTGCGCTGCTGCAGCAACTGCGAGAGGTACTCCGAGCGCTCCACGCTGGTAGTGCCCACGAGGACGGGCTGGCCCTTGTGGTACCGCTCAGCGATGTCATCAGCGACGGCGTCGAACTTGGCCCGCTCGGTCTTGTAGATCAGGTCGGCCTGGTCCACGCGCTGCATCGTCCGGTTGGTCGGGATGGAGACCACGCCGAGACCGTAGATCTGGTGCAGCTCGGCGGCCTCGGTCTGGGCGGTGCCAGTCATGCCGGACAGATTGTCGTACATGCGGAAGTAGTTCTGCAGGGTGATCGAGGCGAGGGTCTGGTTCTCGGCCTTGATCTCCACGCCTTCCTTCGCCTCGATGGCCTGGTGCATGCCCTCGTTGTAGCGACGGCCCTGCATGATGCGCCCGGTGAACTCATCAACGATGATGACCTCGCCGTTGCGGACGATGTAGTCCTTGTCCTTCTGGAACAGCTCCTTCGCCTTGATGGCGTTATTGAGGTAGCTGACGAGGGGCGAGTTGGCGGCCTCATAGAGGTTGTCGATGCCGAGCTGGTCCTCGACGAACTCGACGCCGAGCTCATGGACGCCGATGGTGCGCTTCTTGATGTCCACCTCGTAGTGGACGTCGGGCTCCATCAGCGGAACGATGCGCGCGAACTCGCCGTACCACTTGGATGATCCATCGGCAGGGCCCGAGATGATCAGCGGGGTGCGCGCCTCGTCGATGAGGATGGAGTCGACCTCATCGACGACGGCGAAGTTGTGGCCGCGCTGCACGAGCTCCTCCATGGCATGCGCCATGTTGTCGCGCAGGTAGTCGAACCCGAACTCGTTGTTCGTGCCGTAGGTGATGTCGGCCTTGTAGGCGGCGCGCCGCTGAGCTGGCGTCATGCCGGACAGGATGGAGCCGACCTCGAGGCCGAGGAACCGGTGCACGCGGCCCATCCAGTCGGCGTCGCGCTTGGCGAGGTAGTCATTGACCGTCACCACGTGGACGCCCTTGCCGGAGAGGGCATTGAGGTAGGCGGGCAGCACGCAGGTGAGGGTCTTGCCCTCGCCGGTCTTCATCTCGGCGATGTTGCCGAGGTGCAGCGCAGCGCCTCCCATCACCTGCACATCGAAATGCCGCTGGGACAGCACACGCGACGATGCCTCCCGTGCGACGGCGAACGCCTCGGGGAGCAGGTCATCGAGTGATTCCCCGGCCTCGTGGCGGCGCCTGAACTCGTCAGTCTTGGCGCGCAGTTCATCATCCGACAGCTTCTCCACGTCGGGCGAGAGCGTTCCGATGTGGTCCGCGATGACCTGGAGCCGCTTGACCATCCGGCCTTCGCCCACTCGCAGCAGCTTCGAGAGCATGTACAGGTTTCCTCAATCGTCGTCGTGACAGCGTGCACCCGGTCGGCGTGACCACCCCCGGGGCGGTGTCCTGCCATGGAAAATCCGGCTAGGCATCCACCTAGCCGGACTCCATGGTAGAGCGCGGATCGTGATCCGTCGCTTTCCTCAAGCCAGCCTGATCAAACCGTAGTCGAAGGCATGGCGCCGATACACCACCGAGGGACTGTCGGAATCCACATCATGGAACAGATAGAAGTCATGCCCTACGAGCTCCATCTCGTACAGGGCCTCGTCGACGGTCATGGGCTTGGACGAGTGCACCTTCGTGCGCACGATGTGCCCCGGACCTGGATACTCCTCCATCGCCTCGTCCGGCACGCTCTCAGCGGCAGTCACCATGTCCTCCGTGGCGCTGTTCTCCCGGGCGTGGCCGTTGAGCGAGGGAGACCCCGGCTCGAGCAGGGATTCGTTGACCATTGCTGCCGTGGCCTCGGCCACCGAGATCGGTGTGCGGGTTCCGTGATGGACCTTGCGCCGGTCGCGCGTCCTGCGGAACCTGCTCTCGAGCTTGTCCACCGCGATCTCGAGCGCTGCGTAGAAATTCTCGGCGGACGCCTCCGCCCGGATAACAGGCCCCTTGACGCGCGCGGTGATCTCGATGCGCTGGCAATGCTTGGCCTGGCGACGATTCTTCTCGTGCTGGAGCTCGACGTCATACAGATAGACATCGTGGTGGAACCGCTCGAGACGACCCAGCTTCTCCTCGATATGGATCCGGAAATGATCGGGAACCTCGACGTTTCGGCCCTTGACAACAATGTCCGCGTGATTGCCGCGATCCTCGGTGGCCTCGTCGAGCTCTACTGGCTCGCCGTTTCGGGCCCGGACAAGATCCGCTTGAGAAACAGTCGACACAATACCTCCCAGATTCCGCTGCTCACCGTTCCTGCGGTGTCAGCATGCAGTGCGAGAGTGCCGGGAACTTCTTCAACCACGCCCGGCACAAGGGATCGATGACCTCACCTCCCCACATCGCCGTGCTACGGGTTGTGAACGCGACGGTAGTACGTCGTTTCCCCCCGCGCTACCGTTCGGACCGAAAAGTCACGGAAAATTTGCCCTGGTCCGTTCAGGCCGCCGCTAGGACCATCGCCATGCCCACAGGGATACCGCATTCCCGCAGTACACGGACCGATTCCGCGAGCAGCGCGCCCGTGGTGACGACGTCGTCGATAAGTACTACACGGGCCTGCTCCTGCTTCGCTGCGCTGCTCGGAGTGCTTCGCCAGGCTTCGCGTGCGCGGACCCGGCCGCGCACGTTCGCGGCGCGCTGGCGCACCGTCAGGCCCACCGATTCCCGCGCCCGCCAATGCAGCGCGAGCGCTCGCTCCGCGACAGCCTCGCCACCGCCATGCTCCTCGAGGAGCCGGGCGGACTGCGACGCGAGACTGGCGATGGCATCATGGCCGCGCATGCGGGTGGCCCACCAGCGGCTCGGGGCGGGGATGAGCACGGTGCGGCCGGCGAGCGTGCCTTCCCCCAGAGCGTTGCCGCCGGTCATGGCCAGCGCGTGCGCCACCCGGTGCGCGAGAACCGGCGCGAGATCACTGCGCCCCTGCTCCTTCCACCCCGCGAGGGCGCGGCGCAGAGGGCCCCTGTGCCGGGCCAGCGTCCACACCGGCACCCCTGGATCGTGCCGGGGCATCCACCGCGCGGGCACCCACGGCACAGTGTCGTCGCACGCTTCGCACCAGCTCGTTCCCGGCGTCGCGCATCCCCCGCATTCACGAGGCACGATGAGTTCCCACAAGGCTTGCATGCCCACGATCCTGCGGCACCGCCGCTTCTCTGAGCGCCCGTGGTCCGGGATCTGTGGATGACCGCCGCGCTATCCACAGCCGATGGATCGGCGGCCCAGCGCTGCTAGCCCGGGAGGATGGGCTTGGCGTCGGTCCCCATCAGACGGGTGACCTCGCGCCAGAACCGCTCGCCCTGCGGCTCATCGCGGCCGAGCCGCAGCACGCCGCGGGAATCCGTGACGTATTCAGTGGTCGGCGAGGCGTCCACGGCGGTCACCGGGGGCGAGAGGTTGCTGCGCGGAAGCTGCTCGACGCGCGAGCCGTCGGCCGAGACCCGCGCCACGGGAGCATCGGCGACGCCGCGGACCACGAGCAGGGCGTCGGGCGTGCCCCAGTCGAGCGCCACCGCGGTATCGGTCAGGTTGAGCGCTACAGGCTGCGGGTTGACCAAGGTGAACTCGTCGGCACGAGGCTCGGCGACCACGGCGACATGGACGCGGCCACCGATGATCAGCGCTACCCGGGTGCCATCGGAGGCGAGGCGCAGGCTGGTGATCTGCCCCTGCAGGGCCGAGAGCGCCCCGGATTCAACGGTCGTCGTGGAGAACGTGCTGGTCCCGGCGTCTCGGGCGACCCGTGTGACGGTCTCCCCCTCGATCACTGCCCACGCCGCGTCGGCACTGGTGGACCATGTGGGCCTCGTGATGGACATGCCCTCCCCGACGACGGACAGCGCGCCCCCGTAGTCGCCGATGAGCAATTGGTAGGGCGCCTCGTCGGACTGGTCGCTGCGGGCAACGAGCGCTACGGAACGCCCATCATGGGAGATCGCCGCGGACTCGACGCTGTCGAGCGCCCCGGCAGTCCCGGGCACCGGGGTTATCGAGGAATCGGTCACGGCCACGACCCGGCCCTCGACCACTGCGTGCAGCCCCACCTCGGTGGCGGTGCTGCTCGCGGGATCCATGGCCGCGACGTCCTGCAGGCCCCATCCGGATGCTTGCTCCTCGACCAGCGGGGCACCGTCCGCCTCGATGAGGTAGGGCCCGGGGATGCCCGCGCTATCGAGCGTCCACACGATCTGCGCCGCAAGCCGCCTGCGCTCCTCGAGCGATGCCGATCCCAGGCCCTGGAAGTCCATGCGTACCCCGCCGAGGCCGACGCCTACCTGCGAGGCCCGGCCGTCGGCCTTGGTGATGGGACCGCGCAGGCGCACATCGCCGCTGAAGCGGGTCCGCACGCCGGGCGCGAGCCGGGAGCTCGGGCCGTCGATGAGCATCGCCATGAGCTGCGAGACCTTCTGGTCCTCGGCCACCGCGGCCCACCTCAGGTCCGGGACAAGATGCTCGCCCGAGCCGTCCAGGAAGTACACGGAGAACCGCTCGTAGCTGGTCAGGAAATGCGGGCGCTCGATGACCACGCCATTGTCGAGCTCCTCGATGCGCCATTCGCCCTCGCTCATGACCACCGTGACCTGGGACTCGACGGTGCCTTCCTCGGCGGTGAAGACGCCGTCGGCGCTGAGCTGGCCCACCTTCTCCGCGCGGATCGCGAACGTCGCGGTGTCGGCGGTGCGCAGCCCCTCGGAGAGCACGTCGATGCGGTTCGCGATGACGATGTTCGCGTTGTCGTTCCACTGGCTGTCCGCGGAGGGCGTGAGGAACTTGCGGGCAGCCGCGTGCCGTCCCCGGGGATCAGCGCTGGCGCGCAGGAACTCGCGCACCAGGGGGAACGCGTCGATCCCTGGGGTGGGCTCGGGCACCGACGTGGCGATGGATTCCTGCGGGATGGTGCCGATAGCGCGGGGCTGGGAATCCGTCGGCAGTGTGGTGCACGCGGCCACCAGCATGGTGGCCGCAGCGAGGGCCAGCCAGCCCAGAGTGCGCTGGGCCCGCCGAGCGCTGGGGCGCTGCTCGCTCATCATTGCGCGCGCCACCCCGCGTCCTCCTGGTCCCTGCTTGGACGGGAGTCGGTGACTTCGTCGGGCGTGAACACTGCTGATGATTCCATCGGATCGAGCATGATCTCCACCTCGGACTTGGTGCTTGGTTCCGTGGCCGGGGCGATCACCGGCATGTCCATGTCCTCGGGATCAGGCTTGAGCGGCAAGGGCGAGGTGGTGACCCGGCGGCCGCGCGTGAGCGGGAGCGCGAGGCGGAACACCGAGCCGTAGCCACGCTCCCCCCATGCGTCGAGGCGCCCATTGTGCAGCCGGGCGTCCTCCACGCTGATGGCGAGGCCCAGTCCGGTGCCGCCGGAGCGCCGGACTCGCGAGGGATCGGAGCGCCAGAAGCGGTTGAACACCAGCTTCTCCTCGCCTGCCTTGAGCCCCACGCCCCAGTCGCGGACGAGGACCGCGAGGGTGTCGTTGTCGGCGCGCATCCGCAGCAGCACCGGGTTGCCCTCGCTGTGATCGATGGCGTTGGCAAGGAGGTTGCGGACGACGCGCTCGACGCGGCGGGGATCGACCTCGGCGATGATCGGATCGTCGGGGATGTCAACGATCAACGGAATGCTGGCGTCCGTGGCGAGGCGTTGCACCGTGGAGAGCGCGGCGTGCACGCACGAGCGAACGTCGATCTGCTCCGCCGAGAGCTCGGCGACGCCCGCATCGTGGCGGCTGATCTCGAGCAGGTCGGCCAGCAGGCTCTCGAATCGGTCGAGCTCGCGCATCATCAGCTCGGCCGAGCGCTCGAGCATGGGGTCGAGCTCGTCGCGGCTGTCGTAGATCACGTCGGCGGCCATGCGCACGGTGGTCAGCGGAGTACGCAGCTCATGGCTCACATCCGAGGTGAAACGCTTCTGCAGGTTGCCGAACTCCTCGAGCTGGGTGATCTGGCGGGACAAGCTCTCCGCCATCTCGTTGAACGACATGGCGAGGCGTGCCATGTCGTCCTCACCGCGCACGGGCATGCGTTCCTTCAGCCTGCCCTCGGCGAAGCGGGCCGCGATCCGCGATGCGGAGCGCACCGGGATGACGACCTGGCGCGCCACGAGCAGCGAGATCGCGGTCAGCAGCACGAGGAGCACGGCGCTGCCGGTGAGCACGGTTCCCCGCATCAAGGACAAGCTCCGGGCCTCGCTCTCGAGCGGGAACACGAGGTAGAGCTCGAGGCCAGGAATGTCTGACGCGGTGGGCGTGCCCATGATCAACGCGGACACGACACTGGTCTCGGACGCGGGAACGGTCGAGTACATGTAGGAGACCTGGCCCTGGCGCACATAGTCGCGCAGCGATTCCGGGATCTGCTCCACGGCACCGCTGGTGGTCAGGCCCTGCGTCGCTTCCGGATCGGCCGCGATGAGCACCGGCGTCCACAATCCCGCGCCGCCAGTGCTCTGCTCGTTGTCGACCTGCCAATTGAGCGCCGAGCGCGCGCTATTGATGCGGCCCTGGCGGGACGTGGTGTCCCCCGCCCCGGCAAGCTCCCGCTGCACGGTCTGCCGGGCCGAATCAAGCTGTTGCACCGCAGCAGCAAGCTTGGCCTCGAGCATTCGCGCGGTGAGCTGGTTCGTCAGCGCGAATCCGAGCGCCAGGATGACGACGAGCGACAGCGCCATCGTGGACACAACGACTCGTAGCTGCAGTGATCGGCGCCACCAGTGCGACAGCGCCGAGCCTATTGCCCTGAACCTGCGCACCCACCTCGTGGTCCGACCATTGATCTTGCGCCGGGTGCGGGCGCGACCGATCACGGCGGTCCGGCCTTGTATCCAACCCCCCGCACCGTCAGCACGATCTCGGGCTTCTCGGGATCATTCTCGACCTTGGCGCGCAGGCGCTGGACATGCACGTTGACCAGACGGGTATCGGCGGCATGCCGGTAGCCCCAGACCTGCTCGAGCAGCACCTCGCGGGTAAAGACCTGGCGGGGCTTGCGCGCCAGCGCGACCAGCAGGTCGAATTCCAGTGGAGTCAGGTTGATCAGCTCGCCATTGCGGGTCACCTTGTGCGCGGGCACATCGATCTCGACCTCGCCGATGCTCAGCAGCTCGGCGGGCTCATCCTCGCGGCGGCGCAGCCGGGCACGCACGCGTGCCACGAGCTCCTTCGGCTTGAACGGCTTGATCACGTAGTCATCGGCACCGGACTCCAGGCCGAGCACCACATCGACGGTGTCGGTCTTGGCGGTCAGCATCACGATCGGAACGCCCGAGTCAGCGCGCAGCACCCGGCACACATCGATGCCATTCATTCCGGGCAGCATCAGGTCAAGGAGCACGAGGTCGGGGCGGATGTCCCGGACCGCGCTCAATGCCTGCGTGCCGTCTCCAACGACGTAGGGCTCGAATCCCTCACCACGGAGCACAATGGTCAGCATCTCGGCGAGCGCTGCGTCATCGTCGACAACCAGAATCTTCGGCTTCATACCCATATCGTTACACTCAAATGCCTGCAAGCGTGGTTTTGACGCCGCCGGCGCGCCGCGCTTCCCACCACTCTAGCGCCGCCCATCGCCTGCCGCACGGATGTCCTCGATGCGTCCTGCGAGGGCCTCGATGGCGCCGTCCCCGGCGGAGCCGCGGAAGACCACCCACGGCGAGGTCCACTGCTGCTCCGCGAGCTGCCGGTAGATGGTGGCAGTGCGATCCTGCAGGGTGGAGTCCCGCTCGTACGCATCCCGCCCGCGGCCAGGCTCGGTGGCCTCGCGGTGGCGGGCCCGCTGCTCCGCTACCGCCGCCTCGACGTCGACAAGGATGTAAAGGGCCGGCTCCGGAAGGGCCAGCCGATCGTGCTCGAGCTCGCGCACCCACTCCATGGTGGCGTGCTCGGCCCCGGCCTCGCCGCGCGCGGCGGAGTACGCGGCGTTGGAGGCGACGTACCGATCGAGCAGCACCACATCGTGCTCCTGCCGCAACTGCTCCAGCAGGGGGCGCGCCCCGTAACGGTCCAGCGCCCACAGCACGGCCATGCCATTGATCGAGGCCAGCAGATCGCCGTGCTGGCCCCTCAGCGCCTCCGCGGCGATGTCAGCGGGCTGGGACTGCCCATAGCGCGGGAACGCCAGGCTTGTGGCGCGCAGGCCCCGGTCAGCGAGCTCCTGCCGCAGTGCCGCGGCGAGAGTGCGCTTCCCGGAGCCGTCGAGCCCCTCGAGGACGACGAGCATGCCCATCATCAGTAGCGGTAGTGCTCCGGCTTGTAGGGGCCCTCGACGTCCACGCCGATGTACTCGGCCTGCTCCTTGGTGAGCTTGGTGAGGCTGCCGCCCAGCGCCTCGACGTGGATGCGTGCGACCTTCTCATCGAGGTGCTTGGGCAAGCGGTACACCTCGTTGTCATACTCGTCGTTCTTCGTCCACAGCTCGATCTGGGCGATGACCTGGTTGGAGAAGCTGTTGCTCATCACGAACGAGGGATGCCCCGTCGCGTTGCCGAGGTTGAGCAAGCGCCCCTCGGAGAGGACGATGATCGACTTGAGCGGGTTGCCGGCCTTGTCCGCGAAAACCCACTCATCGACCTGCGGCTTGATGTTGATGCGGGAGGTCTCCGGGCTGCGCTCGAGGGCGGCCATGTCGATCTCGTTGTCGAAGTGACCGATGTTGCCGAGGATCGCCTGGTGCTTCATCGCCCGCATGTGATCGAGGGTGATGACATCCTTGTTGCCGGTGGAGGTGATGATGATGTCGGCCTGGCCGATCGCCTCCTCGACGGTGACGACGTCATAGCCGTCCATCAGGGCCTGCAGCGCGTTGATGGGATCGACTTCGGTGACCTGCACGCGGGCACCCTGCCCGGCGAGCGACTCGGCGCAGCCCTTGCCCACATCGCCGTAGCCGCAGATGAGGATCTTCTTGCCGCCGATGAGCACATCGGTGCCCCGGTTGATGCCATCGATCAGCGAGTGGCGGGTGCCGTACTTGTTGTCGAACTTGCTCTTGGTGACGGAGTCATTCACGTTGATCGCGGGGAACGTCAGCTCGCCGGCAGCGGCGAACTGGTAGAGCCGGAGGACTCCGGTGGTGGTCTCCTCGGTCACGCCCTGAACCGACTTGGCGATGGTGCTCCACTTGGCCGGGTCAGTGGCCGCGGACGCGCGCAGCAGCTCCAGGAAGACCTTGTACTCGGCGGAATGCTGCTCCTCGTCGAGCGGCGGGACCACGCCGGCGACCTCGAACTGCGCGCCGCGCAGGACAAGCATGGTGGCGTCGCCGCCGTCGTCGAGGATCATGTTGGCGGGGCCGTCGGCGGACGGCCAGGTGAGCGCTTGCTCGGCGCACCACCAGTACTCCTCGAGGGTCTCGCCCTTCCAGGCGAACACCGCGGTGCCGCGGGGCTCCTCGGGAGTGCCGTGCGGCCCGACGACAACAGCGGCTGCCGCATGGTCCTGGGTGGAGAAGATGTTGCACGATGCCCAGCGCACCTGCGCGCCCAGCGCCGTGAGGGTCTCGATCAGCACCGCGGTCTGAACGGTCATGTGCAGCGAACCGGTGATGCGCGCGCCCTTGAGCGGCTGCACCTCCGCGTACTCGCGGCGCAGGGACATCAGGCCCGGCATCTCGTGCTCGGCAAGGCGGATCTCCTTGCGGCCGAACTCGGCGAGCCCGAGGTCGGCGACCTTGTGCTCGATTCCATTCTTGACGTCTGCGACCGGCAGAGCCGACATTATCGTCACCATCTTCTTGTTGGGGCCGCGTGACGGCCTGTTCCATCGTCGTTAGGCATACGTTCCAGCGATAGCGCTGGGATTGGACGCGGGGGCGATCCGCTGCTGGCCTGGCCCTCGCGGCCAGGAGCTGGGTTCGGGGTGCGCACCGCCAGGCTAGCCGCTGGGCGACCGGGAATCACGCGGACGGCGCGATGTCGCGAGCCTTAGCCTTCCGATAGGCGGCCTCGAGATAGGGCGCCACGAAATCGGTGAAGTCCTCGACCATGGTATCGGGAGCCCGTGGCGGGATGGCGATGAAGCTCAGCGCTATGCGACCGACATACATCGCCGTCACCTGCGCCTCGCGCTCGTCGAGCCGCGGCCAGTTGTCCTGCATGATGTGGGCCAGGCGGTCCACTGCTCGCTCGAGCACGGGCCAGCCGTCAGTGGTGATGAGGCTGAGGATCTCTGCCTTCGCGCGGCCGAGCAGGGCCCATCGCACGGCAGGATCCTGGG
Source organism: Lolliginicoccus lacisalsi (assembly GCF_014841105.1). Taxonomy (GTDB): domain Bacteria; phylum Actinomycetota; class Actinomycetes; order Mycobacteriales; family Mycobacteriaceae; genus Lolliginicoccus; species Lolliginicoccus lacisalsi. The sequence continues at coordinate 242,325 of NZ_JACYWE010000004.1, read as the reverse complement.
TGGCGGCGCCGAGGAAGCGCTGGAACGCGTCGCCGATAGCACCGCGGGCATCCCCGACATGCGTCTGCACTGCCTCGTTTGCCTCATCGAGGAAATGATCGACGAGGCGGAGGATGTATTGCTGCGCCACGCCCTGGCGGGATTCGAACTCGTTGTAGAGCGTCTGGCGGCTCACCCCGGCGCTCCGGGCGACCTCGGCCATGGTGATGTCGGACCACTCCTTTTCATCGAGGAGCTCCCGGACAGCATCGAGGACGGAGTCCCGCAGCAGTCGCCGCGCGGCTTCCTGGTACGTGACTCGCGTGCGTCCACCGGGCATGGTCAAGATGCTAGTCAAAACCATGCCCGGTGTCAAAGCACTAGACAACTACGATTTGTCGTTGCCGCCTGGCGCGCCCGCCCGTACTGGAGCAGTGGCAGGAACGCCTTCCTCCAGGTCCTTCCGGTTGATATACGGCGCATCCGGAATGAGCGCCTTCGCGTTCCGGAACTCCTTTGGCCTGCCCATGGAGATCACGCCCACGAGCTGCTCGTCGCGCAAGCACAGGACCGTGAAGTCGAGCGCATCGAGATCGCCGTGGATGATGAGATCATCCTCGGGCGTCGGCCAGCCCGCGATCTGCAGGTTCTTGCCGTACTGCTTGGTCCAGCACCACGGCACATCGGCGTACGGGGTGGGCATGCCCAGGATCGCCCGCGCCGCGTGCGCGCCCTGCTCCTGCGCGTTGCTCCAGTGCTCCACGCGCTGCATGCCACCGAGCAGCAGGTTCGGGAACATCGCCACGTCGCCCGCGGCATAGATCGCGGGATCCGAGGTGCGGCAGAACTTGTCGACGATGATGCCGCGGCGGCCCGAGGTATCCACCGCGAGACCGGCCTCCTCGGCCAGCTCCGCGTTGGGCATCATCCCGACCGAGACGAGCGCGGCCGCTGCCTTCCAGCTACGACCATCCGGCGAGATCGCCGTGACGCCCTTCTTGTCGACGTCCACGCGGTCGAGCTGCACGCCGGCATGGAACTCCACGCCGTTGTCCTCGTGCATCTTCGCGTAGAGCCGCGAGATGGGCTCGGGGAGCATCCGCGCGAGCGGGCGCTCGGCAGCCTCGAGGAGGATGACCTCCGAGCCGAGGGTGCGCGCCGTCGCCGCCACCTCGGAGCCGATCAGCCCGGCGCCGATGATGAGCAGCTTGCCCTTGCCGTCGATGGCCTCGCGCAACGTGGGCACGTCCGAAATGCTCCGCAGGTAGTGCACGTTCGGCTGGGACTCGGGATCGAGGCCGGGCATCATCCGGGGGCGGCCGCCCGTGGCGACGAGAAGCGCATCGTAGGGCTGCTCCGCGCCGCTCTCGAGAACGATCTTCTTATCGGCTGGCTTGATCCCGGCGACCGTGGTCCCGGAGATGATCTCGACGTTCTGCTCGTCCCAGAAGGTCGGGGGCCGCAGCCTCGAGCGCTCGACGGTGACCTTCCCCTCGAGGAGCTCCTTGGACAACTGCGGGCGCCGGTAGGGGTACTCGGTGTCACTGCTGATCATCACGATCTTGCCGGCGAACCCTTCCTTGCGAAGGGTCTCGGCGGCCGTGGCTCCGCACACTCCCGAGCCGATGATGACAACGGTTCCGTCTGGCGCTATACCTTCGCTCACGCTCGCGAGACCTCTACCATCTCGAAGTCAGACTTGGCCGCGCCGCAATCCGGGCAGCTCCAGTCGTCCGGGATGTCCTCCCAGCGGGTTCCTGGCGCGATGTCGTCCTCGGGCCACCCTTCGGACTCGTCGTACTCGAATCCGCACTGCAGGCAGCGATAGAGCTTGTACTCGGTGCTCATGTCGTTTCCATCTCACAATCGTCGACGGCGTTGTCAATTCGGCGCGCAGCCGTAGTTGCGCGAACTCCCAGCCTGTGGTTGTCCACCTCAGGCTGGGAGCACGTCATGTTCAGGATGCAGGCTCGAAATCGACCTTCTCACGGACCCCGCAATCGGGGCAGGGCCAGTCATCCGGGATGTCGGCCCAGAGGGTCCCGGGCGGGAACCCCTCGCGGGAGGCACCCTTCTCCTCGTCGTACACGTAGTCGCATACAGGGCAGACGAATCGACTCATCGGGCCCGACCTCCTAGGCAGTTTCCACAGTGTTTGCTTGACCGTACTTGGCGAGGATCTTGTCACGCTTCTTGGGGTCGATATTAGCTCGCGTGATGTCGCCGTCGTAGTGGTCTAGCACCCTCTTGTCCATTACCGCGCGCCAGACGGGCGGGAAGACCGCCAGAACGATCATGGAGGCATAGCCACCGGGCAGCTGGGGCGAGCCCTTCATGCTGCGCAGGATCTGGTAGCGGCGGGTCGGGTTGGCGTGGTGATCGGAGTGGCGCTGCAACTGGTACAGGAAGAGGTTGGTGA
>NZ_JACYWE010000004.1:187818-239728 GCF_014841105.1 Lolliginicoccus lacisalsi | reverse complement strand
CGAGGCGCTCGAGGCGGTTCTTCTCGATCTCCCAGGCGGAGGTCAGCGCGCCCTTCACCGAGCGCGGCCAGAAGCTGTAGAACGACTCGCCGAAGCGCGAGGAAGCGGGATCCTCGGGGGTGGCGACGCGGACGTGGTGGCCACGGTTGTGCTCGATGTAGAAGTGCCCGTAGAAGGACTGCGCGAGGACGATGCGCGAGAGCCAGCGCTCGTGCTCCTCCTTCTTGTGGCCCATCTCGTGCGCGACGTTGATGCCGATGCCGGAGGTGACGGCGACCGTGGTGGCCAGGCCGATGCTCTCGAAGACGGAGAGGTTGCCAGTGGCCCAGAGGTAGATCGCCAGGGCAAAGCCGGCATACTGCAGCGGGATGTACGCGTAGGTCACCCAGCGGTAGTACTTATCCTGGTCGAGCTCATCCATGAACTCGTCCGGCGGGTTCTGGCCGTCGGCGGCAAAGATGATGTCGAGCAGCGGGATCAAGCCGAAAACGATGATCGGCCCGCCCCAGTAGAGCCATCCCCAGCCAGTGAGCTCCACCAGCCCGACCGCGATGAAGACAGCGGCCGCCGGGACTAGCGAGTAGATCCACAGGTGGCGCTTGCGATCCCGCCAGCGCTCGAGGTTGTCTGTGTTCTCCTGCGCGTCACCGTTGGACCCGGCGGACGCATCGTGCGTCGATGCAGTCATTACATCATGCCTAACTTTGTCCATGCGCTAGACCCCGATGTCATAGCGGCTTGCCTGTTTGACTATAAGCCCTAGGCCGTTTGCGCACTAGACACGGGTCCATGTTTTGTATAACTGTATCGATTCAGATTTTAACTGCAGCAAGCAGAACTGGCCAAAGCGCTTGCAGCAGCTCGCACATAGTTGAGCCTTGAACTGCGCGAATGCTCCCGGAGGCCGCTCCCCCGCGCGCTGCGCGCTAGCCGCAGGGCGATGCGCGGCGATTGCCAGCCGCGGGCCGCGAGTGGCGCGCCGCCACGCCGGAAGTGTTACCGGATGCACCCCTTCGCGACCCCCAAAGGGTGCAAAACCGCACACATGTCGAAATCGGCGCCCGCTCCCCCCTGCCAGCCCCCCTGGGCACCGGCGCCCGCGCCCCTTGAGTCGCCAAGGCCCGGACAACCCAGTCGCTAATGGGGCACCACGGCCCGGAATACCTCGTCGCGAGCCGTCACCGCATGCAGGATGACCTCGGGGTCGGAGTCAGGGATCCACAGGGCCCCGCCCGCGGGCACACGTACCTCCTGCTCGCCACCACGAGCGATGACCTCGCCACGCGTGCACGCGATGATCTGCGGCCCCCCGCGGGAGAGCCCATGCGAGACGCTGTGAAGCAGCCCCGTGGCGTCGAGCTCGATGCGCGACAACGCGAACTCATCAATGGGCGCCTGGTAGACCTGCTCGACGGTGCCACCCGGCTCGGCGTTGCGCAGGGGCACCGGCGCCAGCTCCAGCGGCTCGAAATCGACGACCCGCAGCAGCTCGGGAACATCCACATGCTTCGGCGTGAGGCCCCCGCGCAGGACGTTGTCCGAGTTCGCCATCAGCTCCACCCCCACGCCATGCAGGTAAGCGTGCAGGTTGCCCGCATCCAGGAAGATCCCTTCCCCAGGCCGCAGAGTGATGTGGTTCAGCAGGATCGCCGCGAGCACTCCCGCGTCCCCCGGATAGCGCTCGACGAGCTGCAGCAGGTTGCGGGCAACCGCGGCGAAGCGCCCTCGCTGGGAGCGGGCAAGCAGGGCCACGCATGACTCCGCGAGATCATCCACGAGCTCGCTGACGTCGCTCGACGGCAGGGTGATCCACGTGGTGAACAACGCGCGAAGCCCGGAGCCGTCGGGCTGCGCCGCCAGGAGGTCCCGGTAGGGCACGAACCGCTCCGAGCCGAGCTGCTCGAGAAGCTCGACGGTCGAGGCTGGGTCCCGGAAGCCAGCCATCGCCGAGAATGGCGTGAGCGCCACGATCAGCTCCGGCTTGTGGTTGTCGTCCTTGTAGTTGCGGGAGCGGGCAGCGAGCGAGATGCCCCGATGGTTCTCGCGCTCGAATCCCTCCCGCGCCTGCTGGAGGGAGGGATGAGCCTGGATGGAGAGGGGCTCCTCCGCTGCGAGGATCTTCATCAGGAAGGGCAGGCGCTTGTCGAAGCGCTCGCAGACGCGCTGGCCGAGCGCCGCGACAGGATCCTCCGCGATCTGCCCGAGCAGGGTCGATCCCGAGCCCGCGAGCCGCGAGGGATCCGCGGGATGGGCGCCCATCCACAGCTCTGCCTCGGGGTGCGGCGAGGGGCCGGGCTGCCCACGGAGCTCGGCGAGCGCGGTGCGCGAGCCCCAGGCGTAGTTGCGGACCGGGCAGTCGAGCAGCTGCATCAGTGCGACCTCGCTAGGCGTGCGTATGCTGCCGCCATATCCAGCCGCACGCATAGCTGGAGCGTATTCGTGAGCACCTGGCCGAGGCTGCGGACGGGTGCCTCGACGCCGGGTGGCTGGTCATCGGCGGAGTCCTGCGGGTTGGCGAAGAGGTAGTCCGCTGCACTGCCGAGCAGCGCGGCGCGGCTCCTCGTTCCCGTCCCCGGCGATGTGCGCGAGACCACCACGACCTTCACCGGCTCGGTACCCAGCGGCCCGTCGATCTCGGGATCGTGGAAGATCGGGTCCACATCGCTCGCGGGGGCCGGGCCAGCCAGATGGTCGAATACCTCCACGACCTCCAGCAGGCTCGCCGAGGCTGCCACCATCCCGCCAGCCCGCAGCATCGTGGACGCCGCGTGCGCCGCGAGGCCCTGGTCCCCCGTGGCGTCCCCCGCGAAGACCACGCGATTACCCAGCAGCTTGCTCGCAAGGGATTTCGCGGGGTTGGCGAGGATCTCGCGCTCGGGGTGCCCCCGCAGCGCCTCGTCATCAAGCACATCCGCGATGGCACCCAGCTCGATCGCCGTGACCGCCTCCCCTGGCCCGATGTGACGCAGCACGGCGAGCACCACGGCCGCGTAGCCACAGGTGGCAAAGATCTCGGGGACCGCAACGCGCGGCGGCATCGGGATCGCGTGCGGTGCCCCAGCAGCGCGCATCGGCCCCTCGCTCGGCGTTGCGACGACTACGCCGCAGCCGCGCCGGACCGCCCGGTCAACGGCGGCGACCATGGCGGGATCGCCCGGGTCATCGCCCATGACGATGATGACGTCGAGCGGTCCGATCCAGGTGGGCGCGTGATCCACGACCACGGCGGGGAACGAGAGCTCGGCCGCTACGGCATCGAGCACCAGGCGGCTCGCCGCGATCGGGACGGCGCGGCGTGCCACGACGACCAGCGAGCGGGGCCGGGTCCCGGGCAGGCGGGCAAGCGCGCCCTCGTTGACGGCAGTATCGACGGCCCTGGCCTGCGCGCCCGAGAGCGCTGCGTGGCGGAGCAGCCCTGATCGGTCCGCGGAAGCGAGCGCGGCCCCGTCGTCGAGGTCTATGCCAGGCGCGAGCGTGTTCACCACGGCCACCTCCTTCCAGGTGCACTCCTATTATCCTGCAGCGCCCGGGGCGTGTCACCGCCGGATTATCGCGAGCACCTCATCGGTGATCCCCGTGACGGTGCCTGCATCGGGCGCCTCGACGTTGAGCCGGAGCAGAGGCTCGGTGTTGGAGGCGCGCAGGTTGAACCAGGCACCATCGCCAAGGTCGACCGTCATCCCGTCCAGCTTGTCAATGCCCCTGGCGCGCTCGGCGAACGCCTCGGCGACGTCCTCCATCCGCGCGGCAGCGTCATCGACGGTGGAGTTGATCTCGCCGGACGCCGCGTAGCGGCTGTACCGCGCCATCAGTTCCGAGAGGGGCTTGTCCTGCTCGGCGAGCGCAGCGAGGACGTGCAGCGCCGCGAGCATCCCCGAGTCGGCGCCCCAGAAGTCCCGGAAGTAGTAGTGCGCGGAATGCTCGCCGCCAAACACGGCACCGGTCTGCGCCATGGTCTCTTTGATGAATGAGTGCCCGACGCGGGTGCGCACCGGGGAGCCGCCCTGTTCCTCGACGATCTCCGGCACTGCCCGGGAGGTGATGAGGTTGTAGATGATCGCCGCGCCCGGTGACTTCGCTAGCTCCCTCTCCGCGACCAGCGCCGTGACCGCGGAGGGCGACACGGGATCGCCCTTCTCGTCGATGACGAAGCATCGATCGGCGTCCCCGTCGAAGGCCAGGCCGATGTCCGCGCCAGTCTCGCGCACATGGCGCTGCAGGTCGACGAGGTTGGCGGGGTCCAGCGGATTGGCCTCGTGGTTGGGAAAGGTGCCGTCGAGCTCGAAGAACAACGGCTCGACGGTGAGCGGCAAGGGTCCCAGCACGGCGGGGACGGTATGGCCACCCATGCCGTTGCCCGCATCGACGGCGACGGTGAGGTGCCGCATGCTCTCGAGCGCCACGAGCTTGCGCAGGTACGCCGCGTAGTCCTCGAGCAAATCCTGGGTGGAGCTGTCACCCGGCGCGCCGTCGTAGACGGGGACGCCGTGGATCACCTCGTCCGCGATGGTGCCGAGCCCGGTATCCTGGCCCACTGGCTTCGCGCCCGAGCGGCAGAGCTTCATGCCGTTGTACTTGGCCGGGTTGTGGCTAGCGGTGAACATGGCACCGGGGCACTCGAGGGTGCCCGAGGCGTAGTAGAGCTGATCGGTGGACGCGAGGCCGATGTTGACGATATCGAGCCCGTGGGCGGTGACGCCCTCCGAGAATGCTTCGACGAGCTCGGGCGAGGACGCTCGCATGTCATGACCGACAACGATGCGTGCCGCGCCCTCGGTGCGCATCAGTCGCGCGAACGCCGCGCCCACATCCCTCACGAACGCGGCATCGATCTGCTCCCCGACCACGCCCCGCACGTCGTATGCCTTGATCACCGCGTTCACGGCATCGGCTGGTCGACTCATCTCCGGCACTCCCGTCCTGCTTGCGTCACTGCGCTTTCCGGACAGAGCCTAGTCAGGTTTCGCGCCGGATGCGGGGGAAGCGCCGATCCCGCGGCGCGACGGAGAGCGCGCTGCGGAGCACTGGCGCAATGGCTATTCGGTGTCCGCGTGGGTGACAACACGGAGGTGCGGGCGCCGGGCTGGAGCAATAGCGTGCTGCGCTCCCCCATGCTCTCCGTCGGGCAGTGACATCCATGCGCCGTCATCGATCTGCGGCGAGCCCAGCTGGGCGTCGTTGACGTGGGCGCCATCCAGGGGGGCGTCGCGCAGCGGAGCCCCATCCAGGGAGGCGTCATCCAGGTATGCACCGAAGCGCGGTGGATCGAAGTCATCGGGCGTCGTAGCGACCACCCCGGCCGTCGCTTCCGCGGGGGCGGCGGGCTCCGGCTCGCGCTCGGATTCCGGCACCCATTCGCGCACCAGGTCCCAGCCCATCGGTGGAGCCAGCCGGATCGCATGCTGCTCGCACAGGTCCCAGGAGTGCGGACTGTCCAGGGGCGACAGGTCCGCGAGAACGACCTGGGAGTCCGCATAGACATATGTCAGCGTCGCGACGGCAGGGTTCCTGCAACCCGGCTTGCAACAACGACGGCGCATACTCACACAGCGGACACTAGCCGCTAGCCTCTCGTTCACCGTCGCGACTCGCCGCACTCGGCAGCATTTTTCACGCCCGGCGACCGGATCCCACCGGCGAACGGACGACCCCCGGTACAGTGCATCCATGCCAGATCATGAGCGCGGGGCCGCGGGGGGCGGACAGATCGCGCGCGCCGGGACCCAGGTGGCTGCGCCCGGGCAGTCCCGCGGGCGGCGCCGCACCACGCGGGGGGTCGAGAAGCGTGGGCGCGGCCTGCGGGGGGCCCTCGTTCCCCCGGGGCTCCCGGCTCGCAAGACGCGGGCGGAGCGCTTCGACGCGATCGTGCTCGATGCTTTCGAGCCGATCGAGGCGCGCTGGCGCAAGAGACTCGCGAAGCTCGATATCGCGGTCGATGATGTGCCGCGGGTGCGCGCGCGGAACCCCGATACCGTGACGTGGCCGCCCGAGATCCTCGCTGATGGGCCTGTCCCCTTGTCGCGGCTGATCCCAGCGGGAATCGATTCGTCCGGGCAGCCCACGCGCGCCCGGATCGTGCTGTTCCGTCGCGCGCTCGAGCTGCGGGGCGAGACGCCCGAGGAACTGGTGCAGCTCATCCATGAGGTCCTGGTGCAGCAAGTCGCGACGTATCTCGGGCTGCCGCCGGACATGGTGGCCCCGAACGGCAGTGGCGACCTCGACTAGGGGCGCGCATCGTCGTCCGTGCACCAATTCAAAGAGTTCTCTAAGAGATTCCCCAGAAAGCGACAACGCGGGCCGGAATGGCCCCTATGATCCCCGCCTAGCAGAATGGGCGTACGCGGCATATTGTGTCATTGCCGCGTACGCCCATAATTCGTTTAGAGAATCTCTCAGGAACTTCTAAGAATGAGACTGCGGGGATGCACGCACCCTCTGCATGCATCCCCGCAGTCTTGCTCGGCGGCCGACGGGCCACCGAGGCTTCAGGAGACGATTCCGCGCTTCAGCCGCCGACGCTCGCGCTCCGACAAGCCGCCCCAGATCCCGAAGCGCTCGTCATTGGCCAAGGCGTACTCCAGGCACTCATCACGAACCTCGCACCCCAGGCAGATCCGCTTGGCCTCGCGCGTGGAGCCACCCTTCTCCGGGAAGAACGCCTCTGGATCGGTCTGCGCGCACAGCGCCCGATCCTGCCATTCCTCCTGGACAGCGGTGAACAGATGGTCGAAACCAGCATCCACCAGGCTGAGCTTCGGCCCGCTCGCCCCGTCGTTCCGGTCCTCGCGCGGCATCGACACGTCGGTCGATCGCATTGCAGCCATGTCGTCGGAAACCACGCGGAATGTGGCCGGGCGATCGACGCCCTGGACTCCTGGAAAGTGCGGCATAGTATGTATCCCCAACCTCTTATCGCGCACTGCTGGCAATGAAGCTTGCCGGGCCGCAGCCACTACCACCCCGCGGGGGCAACAGCATGCATCGGTATTCGCCTCGCTCGTGGCCCGTCCCGAGTGGGCGAGTGTCAGGAAGTGAATGACACATGTGTGATTAGACACTTTCTTGCTGCCTATTGCAAGCAAAACTGGGAAATCCCCTACCACCCTTCCACATCGGCGCGTCAAGCGACACAGCGTCGTTTCCGAAACGAGCATATTTCGAGCTAGTCCGAGCAAGCCCCTCCCGCCGCACGAGTTCCTACCCCCGCGCGGCACCACGTAGGCTGTGACGCTGTGAAGGTCACTGTTCTCACCGGAGGCGTCGGAGGCGCCCGATTCCTGCTCGGCGCCAAGGAGTTCACCAGCAAGGCCCCCCTCGCGGGGGCCGGGAGCCCTGGGACGCCTCGCGAGCCGAGCGATCCATCGAGCGCACCGCCCAGCACGGACGAGCCGGCGGCACGGGAACCGGACGGGAGCAGCACCGCAAGGACTAGTACAACCGTACCAGAATCCGGCTCGCTGGCCCCCACGGCGATCGTCAACGTGGGCGACGACACCTGGATGCACGACCTGCGCCTGTGCCCGGACCTCGACAGCTGCATGTACACCCTTGGCGGCGGCATCGACAGCAACAAGGGCTGGGGCAGGGCCAACGAGACCTGGAGCCTGCGCGAGGAACTCGCCGCCTACGGCGCCCAGCCCGACTGGTTCGGCCTCGGCGATCGCGACACCGCCACCCACCTCATCCGCAGCCAGATGATGCGGGCGGGCTACCGGCTCTCCGACATCACCACCGCCCTCTGCGCCCGCTGGAACCCCGGTGTGCGCTTGCTGCCCGCTAGCGACGACCGGGCCGAGACCTTCGCCGTGGTGACCGATCCCGAGAGCGGCGACAAGAAGGCCATCCACTTCCAGGAATGGTGGGTCAAGCACCGGTCCGACATCGAGACGCACTCCTTCGTGCATGTCGGCACCGACGAGGCACGTCCCGCGCCCGGGGTGCTCGACGCGATCGCAGAGGCCGACATCGTCCTCATCGCGCCCTCCAACCCCGTCGTGAGCATCGCGCCGATCCTCGCCATCCCCGGCATCCGCGGGGCCCTGCGCACCACCGAGGCACCGATCGTGGGCGTCTCCCCCATCATCGGCGGGGCCCCGCTGCGCGGCATGGCCGATCGCTGCCTGCGCATCATCGGCGCCGAGGTGTCCTCGCAGGGCGTTGCCGAGTACTACGGGGCCCGCACAGCCACCGGGATCCTCGACGGCTGGCTCACCCACATCGGCGACCCCGTCTCCATCCCCGGCATCGCGGTGCGCGAGACCGACATCGTGATGCACGATCCCGCAGCGACTGCCTCGATGATCGAGCAGGCCCTCGAGCTTGCCGGGGTGGCCCGGTGACCGTGGGCGACCACGGCGCGGAGAACGAGGTCCGCATCCGCGCCGTGCCTGGCATTCCCGAGATCATGCCCGGGGACGATCTCGTCGACCTTGTGGCGCAGCACCTGCCGTGGCTGCGCGACGGTGACATCCTCGCCATCACCAGCAAGATCATCTCGAAGGCCGAGGGGCGCATCGTGCCCGCGCCCGCCGATCCGGGCGAGCGGGACGCCTTGCGCCGCGAGCTCGTCCTCAGCGAGTCCACCCGTACCCTCGCCCGGCACGGCCGCACCCTCATCACCGAGAACCATCTGGGCATCGTGCAGGCCGCCTCGGGGGTCGATGGCTCCAATGTCGATGTCTCCGCGATAGCGCTGCTGCCCGTCGATCCCGATGCGAGTGCCGCACGCCTGCGCGACGGCATCCGGGACAAGCTCGGGGCCGACGTCGCCATCCTCCTCACCGACACCATGGGGCGCGCCTGGCGCAATGGCCAGACCGATGCGGCGATCGGCGCCGCGGGCCTGTCCGTGCTGCACGACTACACCGGCACCACCGATCGGCATGGCAACGACCTGCAGGTCACCAACATCGCCGTCGCCGACGAGCTCGCGGCCGCCGCTGATCTCGTCAAGGGCAAGCTCCACGGCACACCCATCGCGGTGATCCGCGGGTTCAGCACCGTCGACGACGGATCCACCGCGCGGGACCTGGTGCGCCCCGCCCACGAGGACCTCTTCCGCCTCGGCACCCAGGAGGCGCTCGGCCAGGGCTGGCGCGAGGCCGTGCTGCGCCGCCGCACGGTCCGCGAGTTCACCCGCGATCCCGTTCCCGAGGACCAGGTGCGCGCCGCGGTCGCCGAGGCCCTCACCGCGCCCGCGCCCCACCACACCCGGCCCGTGCGGTTCGGGTGGATCCGCAACCACCAACGCCGCATCGTGCTGCTCGACGCGATGCGGGACGCCTGGCGCGCGGACCTCGAGCGCGATGGGCTCAGTGAGGAACGCATCACCGCCCGCCTCGCGCGCGGGCAACTGCTCTACGACGCGCCCGAGATGGTCATTCCGTTCCTCGTCCCCGAGGGTGCCCACGACTACCCCGACGAGGCGCGGCAGGACGCCGAGCGCACCATGTTCACCGTTGCGGTGGGAGCCGCGGTGCAGGCCCTGCTCACCGCCCTCGCCGCGCGAGGCATCGGATCATGCTGGATCGGCTCGACCATCTTCGCGGCGGACGTCGTCCGCGATCAGCTCGGCCTCGAGGGATCCTGGGCCCCGATGGGCGCTATCGGGATCGGCTATCCCACCGAGCCACTGTCCACCCGCGCTCCCCGCGATACCCATGGCCTGCTCGAGGAGTGGTGATGAGCACCCTGCATGACTCCGCCCGCGAGGCCCTCGAGGAGTTTGCCGCGCCCACCGCCGAGCAGGACTCCATGCGCCACGCGATGCTCGCGTTCCTCGCCGCCGCGCCCAACGGCTGCCTGCGCGCCTGCGCTGCGGGTCATATCACCGCTTCAAGCCTGCTGCTCTCCCACGACGGAACCGAGGTATTGCTCACCCTGCACCCGCGCGTGGGTCGGTGGATCCAGCTCGGCGGGCACTGCGAGGAGGACGACCGCACGATCCAGGACGCGGCGCTGCGCGAGGCCCGGGAGGAATCCGGCATCCACGATCTCGAGCTCGACCCGGCAGTGCTCTCGCTGCACACCCATCCGATCACCTGCTCGCTCGGGCAGCCCACGCGCCACCTCGATATGCGGTTCCTGATCCGGGCACCCCGCGGCGCACGGATCACGCGGAGCCATGAGTCCACCGCCCTGCAATGGTGGCCCGTCGATGACCTGCCGGAGAAGGCCGAGCACCACACCATCACCGAGATGGTACGGCTCGCCCGCGCCCGCTGACCGCCTCGCCCGGCCTCAGGTGGTGTAGTCAGCGTTGATGCGGATATAGCCGTCCGTGAGGTCGCAGCCATACACCGTGAACGCCGCGTCACCAGTGCCCAGCGACGCCGTGATCGTCACTTCATCGCCACTCATATGCTCGGCCGCGGCGTCGAGCACATCCTCCTCGGGGATGGGGTAGGTGGTCACGTCCCCGAAGTCGATGCGTACCCGCTCCGGATCGATATCGGTCTCGTCGTCGCACTTGCCGATCGCCATCGCCACCCGGCCCCAGTTCGGGTCCGCGCCATGCACGGCGGTCTTCACCAGCGGCGAGTTGACGATGGCCTTGGCGACCCGCTTGGCCTGCCGCTCATCGCGCGCCTCCGTCACCCGCACGACGATCGTCTTCGTCGCGCCCTCGCCGTCCGCCGCGATCATCCTCACCAGCTGCAGCGCTAGGTCGTGCAGCGCCGCCTCGAACTCCGCCAGATCGACATCGCCCGCGAGCCCGTTGGCGAGGATCGCCGCGGTGTCACTGGTGGAGGTATCCGTGTCGATGCTCAGCGCGTTGAACGTGCGATCCACCACGCGCCGGAACAGCGCATCAAGATCGGCCTGCGCGATGCGCGCATCGGTGAAGAAGTACGCCAGCATCGTCGCCATGTTCGGCTCGATCATGCCCACGCCCTTGGCGATGCCCACGATCGTTGCCTCGCCGCACCGCGCCGCCACATGCTTCGGGTGCGTGTCGGTGGTCATCATGGCCTGGGCGCAGGCAGCGAAGTCCGCGGGCGGGAACGGCGGCTGCAGGCCATCGAGGAACTCCCGCACGCGATCCATCGGCAACTGGCGGCCAATGACCCCGGTGGAGGCAATGAGGATGTCCTCGGGCTCGGCGGTGGCGAGCCCGGCGACCGCGGCCCGGATCTCGCGCGCGTTGACGAGGCCCTGATCGCCGGTGGCGACATTCGCGTTGCGCGCCGTCACCACGATGCCGCGCCCGGTACCGCGTCGCGCCGTCTCGCGGCTGATGACGACGCTGGGACCAGCGAACCGTGACTTGGTGAACACGGCCGAGACGGTCGCGGGGACCTCCGAGATCACCGTGAAGAAGTCCGGCGCGTCATCCTTGATCCCGATGTTTCCGGTGATGCCGTGGAAGCCAGCGGGGGCGGTGGCGCTGTGGGAACGATCGCTCATGGGCACAGCTTTCCACATCCTGCGACCGCGCCGACAACCGGTTTCCACGCGTTCGCGTCTCGTCGGGCGGATCTAGCCAAAAGCACCGGAAACCGCTAAACGCGATAGAAGCCACCTTGGATTCTGGGCAGCTTCTATCGCGTTTGCCGAAGGGCGGCAGGCGGTGGGCGACCGCGGCCGGATGCTCAGCCGTTCTTGCCGTCGAGCTGCTTGCGATCCTCCTCGTACTGCTCGATCGCGTTGCGGCCGTGCATCCACTGCTCGGTGACGTTGAGCTGCTCGCGGGAGCTCGACATGAAGGTGACGAGCCAGTAGAAGAGGGTGGCATAGCGGTTCTTGAAGCCCACGAGGTAGAACAGGTGCACCGCGAGCCACATGAACCAGCCGATGACGCCGGAGACAGCGAGCTTGCCGAACATGACCTTGCCGACGGCGTTGTACTTGGAGACGACGGCGATGCTGCCCTTGTCGAGGTACTTGAACGGCTTGCGCTCCGCTGGCTGCTCGCCGTTGCTCGCCGCCTCGGCCTCCGCGCGGAGCAGCTTGCCCACGTACTGCCCGCTCTGGATCGCGGCCGGCGCGATGCCGGGGATGCCCTCAAGCGCCATCATGTCGCCGACGACGAAGATGTTGGAGTGATCGCGAATGGTCAGATCAGGGTTGACCTGGACTCGCCCCGCGCGGTCGAGCTCGGTCCCGGTCTGTTCGGCGAGGACTTTCCCGAGCGGGCTCGCGGAGACCCCGGCCGCCCAGATCTTGCAGTTCGCCGGGATGCGCATCGGCTCGCCGTCACCCTGCTTGACCACGAGGCCACGGTCGTCGATATCGGTGACGAACGTATTGAGCATCACCTCGACGCCGATCTTCTCGAGCTGGCGCTGCGCGTTCGCGCCGAGCTTCTTGCCCATGGGCGGCAGGACCTGGCCCGCGGCGTCGAGCAGGATGACCCGGGCCATCGAGGTGTCGATGTTGCGGTAGGCGCCGGCGAGGGTGTCACGAGCGAGCTCGGCGATCTGCCCGGCCATCTCGACTCCGGTGGGTCCCGCACCAACAACGACAAAGGTGAGCAGCCGCTCCACCTCGGCGGGGTCGGCCGACAGCTCTGCCTCCTCGAAAGCCGCGATGATCTTGCCACGCAGCTCGAGCGCATGGTCGATGGTCTTCATGCCGGGGGCGAACTCGGCGAAGTGATCGTTGCCGAAATACGATTGCTCGGCGCCCGCCGCGACGATCAGGCTGTCGTACGAGGTGACGCGCTGCTGGTCGGAGTACTCGGAGGTCACCGTCTGGTTGCGCACATCGATGTCGATGACCTCGCCGAGCAGCACCTGGGCATTCTTCTGCTTGCGCAGGATCACTCGGTTCGGCACGGCGATCTCGCCGACCGAGAGGATGCCGGTGGCGACCTGGTAGAGCAAGGGCTGGAACAGGTGATGGGTGGTGCGGGCGATCAACGTGATGTCCACATCAGCGTTCTTCAGCTTCTGGGCGGCGAACATGCCGCCGAAGCCGGATCCGATGATGACGACATGGTGCCGCCCTGGCTGAGCATGCCGATGTCCCACAGCGATCACTCCTCATACGTGGTTACGCAGCGGCCGCCCCAGGAACGGGCGTCCACGCCAACCGTAGTCCACCGCATGCTGCGAGGACGACCGATTCAGCGGGCTTGCTAGACGTCGGTGGAGAAGCGCAGGCCACCGTCGGGGATCATCACTCCCGGCCACACGCGGGCACCACCGATGAGCTCGCAGCGCGCGCCGACCTGCGCGCCGTCGCCGATCACCGCGTCGCGGATCAGCGCGCGCGGACCGATGTGCGCCCCGTAGCCAATGATCGAGCGTTCCACGACCGCGCCGGCATCGACCTTCGCGCCATCGAAGACGACAGCGCCATCAAGCCGCGCGCCGCCGCTGACCTCCGCGCCGCGGCCCACGACGGTGCCGCCGATGAGCAGCGCGCCCGGGGCGATGCCCGCCCCCTCGTGGACGAGCGACTCCCCGCTCTGCCCCTCCAGAGCTGGGGACGGCGCGATGCCACGCACGAGGTCAGCGGATCCGCGCACGAAGTCCTCGGGGGTGCCCATGTCGCGCCAGTAGGCGGAATCCACGTGGCCGTACACGCGGGCGTCATCGGCGAGGAGCTTCGGGAACACCTCCCGCTCCACGGAGACGTTGCGCCCGGCGGGGATCTTCTCGATCACCGAGCGCTTGAACACGTAGCAGCCCGCGTTGATCTGATCGGTCGGCGGATCCTGGGTCTTCTCGAGGAACTCCAGCACGCGGCCGTCGCCGTCGGTGGGGACGCAGCCGAACGCGCGCGGATCGCTCACCCGCACGAGGTGCATCGTCACGTCGGCGTCCTTCTCGTGGTGCGTGCCAAGCACCGCGAGCGGATCGGTGCCGCCCAGCACATCACCGTTGAACACGAGCACCGTGTCGCCCCGCAGCTTCGGGTACACGTTGCGGATGCCGCCGCCCGTGCCGAGTGGCTCCTCCTCCATCACGTAATCGATCTCGAGGCCCATCTCGGAGCCATCACCGAAATGCTGCTCGAACACCTCGGCCTTGAACGAGGTGCCCAGCACCACATGGGTGATGCCCGCCGCCTTGATCCGGGACAACAGGTGCTGCAGGAACGGAAGGCCCGCGGTCGGCAGCATCGGCTTGGGCGCGGAGAGGGTCAGGGGGCGCAATCGGGTTCCCTTGCCCCCGACGAGGACCACCGCGTCGGTGTTGTCCGCGAGGCTGCGGTCCACCGCGCTCGGCGTCGCCTGCGCGCTCGGCCCCTGGGTGAAGCGAAAAACTCTGCCTGCCATGACCTTCTACTGTCCTCTCTGCCCGCGTTGCTTGCGTTCCGCCACCGCGACCGCGATCCGCGATCGCGCGCCGAGGCCACCACGCAGCGCCAGGCGCAAAGGGGCCTGCCACCACTCTGGATGCCGATCCGCCTGGAACCGGTACGCGCTCTGGTGATGCGCGGGCAGCATGAGCTCGGGATGCCGGCCCGCGGCATGCCCTTTAGCATGCGTCACTTCGGCGGTCGGCACGAACACATTGAGCCAACCGGCCCGAGCGAGGCGGTCACCGAGATCCACATCCTCCATGTACATGAAGTAGCGGGAGTCGAATCCGTTGACGGAGTCGAACGCGGCCCGGCGCAGCAGCAAGCACGATCCGGAGAGCCAGCCGACGGGGCGCTCGCTGATGTCCTCGTCCTCCTGCCGGTACGCCCGCGTCCAGGGGTTCGACGGCCAGGCCCCGCCGAGGATGGCGTGGGCCGCGCCGCCCCAGAGCGTCGGCACATGCCGGGCGGAGGGGTAGATGGTGCCGTCGGGATCGCGGATCAGGGGGCCGAGGGATCCGGCTCGCGGCCATCGGAGCGCGGCCTCGAGCAGGGCGTCGATCGAACCAGGCCCCCACCGCACGTCGGGGTTGGCGACGATCACGAACTCGGCAGCCGGATCGACCTCGGCCACCGCGCGGTTGATCGCTCCCCCGTAGCCGACGTTCGCGCCCGTGCGCAGCAACCGGACATTGGGATAGTCGCGCTCCGCGGCCTCCGGCGCGCCATCGACCGAGCCGTTGTCGGCGAGGATCACATCGACAGGGAGCCGGGTCGCCTCCGCCAGGGACGTCACGAACCCTGCCAGATGCTCGCCGGGAGAGTAGGTCACCGTCACCACGGGAAGTCGTGTCTGCACACCGGCCAGCGTAGCCAACGAGGCCCGCGGCGCGTGCGATGCCACTACGACGCTCCGATGGGGAGCCTGTTCCCGAAGGGGTCGATCACCGGGACGTCGATCATGGGGACGTCGATCACGGGGACTCGGAGACGATCATTCGCTGGGGGTCCGCCACAGCCACCCGCACGGCCTCCCGCACCGCGTCGCGCCACGGCCGCAGGGGACGGAGCGCGGCGGCCCGCCAGGACTCGCCACCGAGCACGGAGGAGGCAGGCCGTGGAGCGGGCCGCGGGAACTCAGCGGTCGAGCAGGGCTGCACCCGCTCCGGGTCGGCGCCCGCCGCGGCGAAGACCTCGCGCGCGAGGCCCCACCACGTGGTGATGCCGGAATTCGTGGCGTGCAGGATCGTGCCTTCCTGCGCCGTCGACGTGGCCTGCTGGGTGGACAGCGGGCCTGCTCGTCGGCTGGTCGCGAGCTCCACCAGTCCAGCCGCGAGATCCACTGAATAGGTGGGCGAGCCCCACTGGTCATCGACGACGCGGAGAGTGTCGCGCTCGCGCTCGAGCCGCAGCATCGTGGCCACGAAGTCGCTGCCTGTCCCGGTGAACACCCAGGAGGTGCGCACGATGTGCGCCGAGGGCAGGACCGCGTGCACAGCGAGCTCCCCGGCGTACTTCGTCTGGCCATACACGGTGCGCGGCCCCACTCGCGATCCCGGTTCATAGGGCTCGCGGGCATCCCCCGGGAAGACATAGTCGGTGGAGACATGGATCAGGTGCGCCCGCGATCGCGTGCACGCCGCAGCGATGTTCCCCGCGCCCGACACATTGACCGCCGCGGCGGCGCGATAATCCGATTCCGCGGCATCGACCGCCGTGTATGCCGCGCAATTGATCACCACGGAAGGCCGTGCCGCTTCGATGGCCGCAGCGACGGCATGCTCGTCGGTGACGTCGACATCCCGCGAGGACCACCCCAGCACGTCGTGGGCCGCGCCCGCCGCGAGGCGCGCCACCTGCTTGCCGAGTTGTCCCGATGCTCCGATCACGATGATCCGCACGCTCAGCACCTGTCCCTATGTCTGGTCGTGCCGGTCCGGCACGCTTCGGCCCACTCGATGGATCCAGTGTTGCACGTCACCACCTGCTCCGGAGCGCCGCCAACGATAGTTGATGACTCCTCGTTAGCCTGAGAGTCCTAACTTGTTATCAACGATCGCCCGCAGCGCCAAGGAAGGACCAGCATCGTGCCCGAGTGGGAGGAGCCAGGACGCCCCCGCGGGACGGGACGCCGCCCGGGAGCGCGGGCTCCGCGTCCGGACCAGGCACGCTCCCGCAGCGGCCGTACCCCGCCCCCTGCCCGTCAAGCCCGCCGGTCGCCGCCTCCGCAGCGGGCCCGCGTTGCTCGTGGCCACCAGGACGGCCCCCGCGCGCGCCGCGCCCGGTTCGAGCGCCGGGCGAAGGCCTTCGTTGCCGCGGCCTCGATCATCGTGCTCCTCTCCACCGGTCTCGCCTGGCAGCAATACGACGCGTTCGCCTCGCGCCTTGCCACCGCCGCTGGCCTCGAGCTCGGGCAGGATGCGGACGGCGCTATCGATATTCTTCTCGTGGGCACAGACAGCCGCACCGATGCGCATGGAAACGCCCTGACCCAGGAGGAACGGGACAAGCTGCATGCCGGCGACGCGGATGCGACGAACACGGACACCATCGTGCTCATCCGGGTGCCCGACAATGGCGAGTCCGCTTCCGCGTTCTCGATCCCCCGCGACTCCTACGTGACCGTTCCTGACGAGGTTCCGGGCGATGACTGGCCGGGCGACCGCAGGGTGAAGATCAATAGCGTCTTTGGCTCCACCCGCTTCCAGGAGCTGGTGCGGCTCGTCGAGGAGGAGGGCATGGATCGCGACGAGGCGGCGACGATCGCTACCGCCGCGGGCCGCGACGCCCTCATCAAGACCGTCGCCGAGCTGACCGGTGTCTCGGTCGATCACTACGCCGAGATCGGGCTGCTGGGCTTCCTCCTGCTCACCGATGCGATCGGCGGCGTGGAGGTCTGCTTGAACAATGCCGTGTACGATCCCCTCTCGGGAGCCGACTTCCCCGCCGGGCGCCAGGTGCTCGATGGCGCGGATGCCCTGAGCTTCGTCCGGCAGCGCGAGGGCCTGCCGGGCATGGACATCGGCCGCATCCACCGCCAGCAGGTATTCATGGCGTCGCTCTCCCGCCGCGTCCTCAGCACGGACGTGCTCACTAGCCCCTCCAAGCTCAGTGAGCTGAGCAGTGCCATCCAGCGATCCGTGGTCATCGACGACAACTGGGACATCCTGGCGTTCGCCAAGCAGTTCCAGGACCTCGCCGCGGGCAACGTGCAGTTCGAGACCATCCCGGTGGTCACCACCAACGCCTGGAGCAGCGACGGCTCGCAAAGCGTCGTCGAGGTCGATCCGGAAGAGGTGGAGGCCCGGCTCGCGCAGGTCCTCGCGGATTCGGTCGAGCAGGAGGAACCGCTCCCCGATTTCGGGTTCGACCCCTCCGATATCACCGTCAATGTCGCCAACGCCAGCCTCCTCGAGGGCCTCGCCACTCGCGTCGTCGATGAGCTCACCCGCGTCGGGTTCGTCGAGGGCGAGGTGGGCAACTGGCTGGGCAAGCCAACCATGGGCAGCAAGGTCATCACCGCCGACACCGGTAGCGACGCCGCGCGGGCCATCGCCGACTACCTGGGCGGACTGCCGCTCGAGCAGGACCTCGACCTGCGCAAAGACCAGATCCAGGTAGTGCTCACCACCCGCTACGATGGCCCCGGTGCAGCCGCCCCGCCCGAGATGCCCCAGCCTGACGAGCAGGTGGTGCTCGCTGAGGGCGACGTTCCGCCCCCGGTCAGCGCCGAGCACGCCGGGCCACCCTGCGTGGACTGATCCCGGCGTTGATGAAACCCTCCGCGGACTGATCCCTCGATCGATGGGAAAACCATGAATGTGACCGACACCCTGCTCGACCCGATCCTCCGCGCCCAGGCCGCCCGCCCCTTGATCACCTATTACGACCAGGCATCCGGGGAGCGCATCGAGCTCTCCGGGACCACCGCTGCCAACTGGGCCGCAAAGACCGGCAACATGGTGCGCGACGAGTTCGGGCTCGCCCCCGGCGATCGCGTGGCGGTGCTGCTTCCCGCGCACTGGCAGACTGCCACCGTCCTGCTCGGCGCCTGGTGGGCCGGGTGCGAGGTGCTTGCCGGCGCGGCGGAGGATGCCCAGCTCGCGTTCACCACCGCGGACACCCTCGCTGGTGCCGGTGACGCCGAGGAGATCGCGGCGCTCTCGCTCGACCCGTTCGGTCGCGCACTGCCCGGCCTGCCCGTCGGCGTCACCGATTTCGCGACCACCGTGCCCGGGCATGGCGATCAGTTCCAGGCGACACCTAGCAGCGATGCCCCGGCCCTCGACGGAATGACGGCCACCAGCGTGCTTGCCCGCGGGCGTGCCTTCGCGGAGGAACAAGGCTGGGACAGCAGCTCCCGCATCATCTCCACGCGAGCGTGGACTGATGCGGGGTCGATCATCGAAGGATTCATCGCTGTCCTCGCCGCGGGCGCCTCGCTCATCCAGGTCGCCAACGCCGATGCCGCCGCGCTCGGAAGGATCTCCGCCAGCGAGAAGGCCACCCACCGCATCGGGTAGCGCCCAGTCGTGGGAACGCTGGTGCCGCTTGCGCCGCAACTGGCGCCGCTGGCGCCGCTGGAGCCGCTGGCGCCGCAAACGCGATAGAAGCAGCCCTCAACCCAGGGCCGCTTCTATCGCGTTTGGCCGTTTCCGGTGCTTTTGGGGCCCGGCCCACTCTGGGCCCGGCCCACTCCACGACCCGGCCCGCTGTCGACCCGGCGCAACCCGCGCTAGGCAGAATCCCCGCCACGGGGCGCCCGGTAGCCGCCGTCCTCGAGCCCCGCCTCGATCTCGAAGCGGTTGCGCGCCATCGGGTGCCGCAGTTCCTCCCGCCAGTAGCGCAACGGGAACAGCAGACCGTGGCGTGCCCACTGGTCCGCGTGGATCGCCTCGTGCCGGATCACGCGAGGCGATGGCTCCCGGTCGGTGAGGAACACTCCACCGACGGTGGTGCCGCCGCGCGCGAAACCGCCGCGCATTCCGGGCGCGATAAAGAACCAATGCTCTGGCACGAACCGCGGACGCCCGCCCCACACGCGGGCCCACCCGAGCGCCAGCATCGTCACCAGCATCACCGAGGCTCGGCCGCGCGCCGCCGCACGGACTCGTCCCCAGAACGTCTCGCCCACGCCGTCCACTCTAGAACCGCAGCGAGAGGCTGCTGTCGAAACGACGCTCCGCGCCAGTGATCGGGTCGGTGAACTCCAGCGACTGCGCGAGCAGCCGAAGCGGATCGGTGAAGTCGTCGTCGCCGCGCGAGGGCCGGTACACCGGGTAGTAGGTATCCCCGAGGATCGGCACCCCGAGCGATGACATGTGCAGGCGCAACTGGTGGGTCTTGCCGGTGACGGGCCGAAGCCGGTAGCGGGCGAGGCCACCGTGTACCTCGAGGAGATCGACGAGGGTCTCGCTGTTTGGCTCGCCCGGCACTTCCTCGGCGACCATCACCCCGGACTGCTTGGTGATGCGGCTGCGAACCGTGCGCGGCGGGCCCTGCCCTGCGCGGGACAGTCCCAGCGCCGGATCGTGCGGAGCGATCGCTTCGTAGGCTTTCCGCACCTGGCGCTGCGCGAATAGTTCCTGGTAGGCCTTGCGCCAGCGCGGGTCGGCGACGAGCACCAGCACGCCCGCGGTCATCCGATCGAGGCGATGCGCAGGCACCAGATCGTCGAGCCCTAGCTGCCGCCGGGCGCGCACCAGCACCGTCTCGGTGATGTGCTGCCCCCGCGGGATGGTCGCCAGGAAGTGCGGCTTGTCCACCACCACGATCGCCTCGTCCTGGTGCAGCACCCGCAACTCGAACGGCACCGTGCGCTCGGGCACGGGCTGGCGGTAGTAGTACAGGATGCGGCCGGGCCGGTAGGGGCTGGACTGCGTCACCACGCGGCTGTGCTGGTCCACGACGTGCCCGCGGCTCATCTCGGCCTGCCAGAAGCCGTCGCTGCCGGGGAACCGCTCGAGGAGGTAGTCGAGCATCGTTGCCGCACTGGCCCCGTGCTCGATGCGCACCCGAGCGGGGCCGAGGCCGTCCCGCGCGGGCAGCGGTGTCCTACCTGCCATCGGATGCTGCTCGCTCCAGCGCCTGTGCTCGCGGGCTGCACGCCTCGCACACCAGGGTCAGCTCGCGGCCGTGCGGATCGGGATAGTTCTCCAGCCGCGTCGTGGGAGCGTCACACAGCTCGCACCTGCTGATGATGCGGGCGGTGTCGGAGAACGTAGTGGTCATGCGGCCATCGAAGACGTAGAGCGCGCCCTCCCACAGGCCCTCGTCGCGGTACTTCTCCCCGTAGCGCACGATGCCGCCGTCGAGCTGGTACACCTCGGAGAAGCCGCGGTTGCGCATGAGGACGGTCAGCACCTCGCAGCGAACGCCGCCCGTGCAGTACGTGACCACGGGCTTGTCCTTGAGGTGATCGAGCTTGCCGGATTCGATCTCGGCGAGGAAATCGCGGGTCGTCGAGGTATCGGGCACCACGGCGCCGCGGAAGCGACCGAGGCGTGCCTCCAGCTCGTTGCGGCCGTCGAAGAACACCACATCGTCACGCTCAGCGACCAACTGGTGCAGTTCCTCGGGACGCAGTCGAGCTCCCCCACCGATGACGCCGTCCGCATCGACCTTGATCTCCTCGGGCGCGCCGAACGTGACGATCTCCGAGCGCACCCGCACGCTCAGCCTGGGGAAATCCTCGCCCGTCCCGTCGGACCACTTGATGTCGGCCTTCTTGAACGGGGCGTACTCTCGCGTGGCTCGCACGTACTGCTTGACCGCCGCGAGCTCGCCACCCACGGTCGCGTTGATCCCGTGCCCAGAGATGATGATGCGCCCTGTCAGGCCATTGGACTGGCACAGGGATAGCTGCCACAAGCGGATCGCCTCGGGGTCGGGCAATGGCGCGAACACGTAGAACAGCACGATCTTGGGTATCGACACAGCGAGTTTTCCTGGGGCTTCTTCCCCCGCGCGGGCTGGCGGGGCCGGATGGTGTGCGTGTCCATTCTGCCGCGCCGGCCGCCCGCTGCCCAACCATGCCGAGGGCAGGGACGCCTAGTCGCCGCGCAGCACGTCGTCGGGATCGACGAGGCCCGCCTGGTAGGCGAGGATGACGGCCTGCACCCGATCGCGGGATTGTGTCTTGGCGAGGATGCGCCCGACGTGGGTCTTCACGGTTGCCTCGGAGACGAAGAACTGCTCGGCGATCTCGCCGTTGGTGAGCCCGCGCGCCATCGCGGCGAGCACCTCGACCTCGCGGGGCGTGAGCTCGCTCGGCAGCGCGCGGGCGGACGTTTCCGCGCGAGTGGATCCGGGCGCGATCAGGGGGCCGAGGGGGCGCAGCAGGTTGCGGGTGGCGCGGGGCGCGATGACGGCATCGCCACGGTGGACGGTGCGGATGGCGTCGAGGAGCTGCTCGGGATCGGCGTCCTTGAGCAGGAATCCGCTTGCCCCGGCGCTGATCGCGCCGAGCACGTACTCGTCGTTGTCGAAGGTCGTCAGCACCACCACGCGCGGAGCGCCCGCGCTGTGGCTCGTGATGGCGCGGGTTGCGTCGATGCCGTTCATGGTGGGCATCTGCACGTCCATGAGCACGATGTCGCAGCCGACGCGGTCGATCTCCCGCAATCCCTGCTGGCCGTCGGAGGCCTCGAGCACCACGTGCATGTCGGGCTGGGAATCGATCACCATGCGGAATCCCGCGCGGACGAGCTGCTGGTCGTCGACGAGTGCTACCTTGATCGGCTGCTCCACCATGGATTCACCCTATGCGGCCAGGCTGGCGATCGGCACGATGGCCAGCGCGGTGATCTAATGGGTCGTGCTCAGCCTCGTGATGGCCCTGGTGCTCGGTCTCGCCCTGTGGCGCAGCTGGAGCACCGAGAAACGGCGACTGCGCAACGGGTTCCTGCTGCTGGGCACCGTGTGGTTCGGCACGATCGCGCTGGTGGAACTGGTGGCAACAGCGATTCCCGGGGTGCGGATCGTATGGTTCGCCGCGTTCCTGCTGCTTCCGTTCCTCGCGATCGCGCTGGTGGGGTTACTCCTGGCCAACGGCGTGGTCATGATGCAGCGGGAGGGGCGCAACCTGGGCAACCTTCTGTCGTTCCTCGCCGGCCTCGCCCTGCTGGTGCTGCCGCTAGTGGCGTTGCAGCTCATTATGGCGGGCCAGCCAGCCCTGACTGGCCTGGCAGTGTTCCTCTTCCTCGCGGGAACGTACCTGACCGTGCTGTTCCTCGTGGTTGCTGCCTACGCGGTGTTCTACGGCCTGGTGGTCCGGGTTGCGGCCCCGGGCGCGATCGTCGTGCTGGGCGCGGGATTGCTCGATGGCGGCATTCCGCCGCTGCTGCGGCATCGGCTCGACCGGGCGATCAGGCTCTGGCGCTCTTCGGATGCCGCGACGCGGCCAGTGCTGGTGCCGAGCGGCGGGCAAGGGCCGGACGAGCCCCGCGCCGAGGGCACGGCGATGGCGGAATACCTGCTGGCACAAGGAGTTCCGGGCGCCTGCATCCTGGTGGAGGACCAGGCCCGGGACACGGAGGAGAACCTGCGCTACTCGTCGCGCGTGCTCGCCGCCAACGAGATCCCCGGACCAGTGGTCGTGGTGACAAGCAACTATCACGCGCTGCGCGCCGCCCTGACGGCCCGGGCAGTGGGGCTCGACGCCGATGTGGTCGGATCTCGCACCGCCGCCTACTTCCTTCCGAGCGCCTTCCTCCGGGAGTTCGTCGCCATCCTGGTCGAGCGTGCCCGGATCAGTGTGGTGGTGCTGGCGGGATGCGCTGGGCTCGCCGTCCTGGCGGGTGTGGTTGCCGGGGGCTAGCGCGGGCTGGCGAGGGGCAACCGGGCGGTGACCTCGTACCCGCTGCCGTCGAGCGGCCCGGCAGTAACGTCGCCGCCGTACAGGCTGGCGCGTTCCTGCATCCCGCGCACGCCCTGCCCCGCGGTCTCCGGCCGCGGGAGGATCCCGGCGAGACCCTGGCCATCGTCGGTGATGCGCAGCCGCAGGGCCGTGTCCGTCCACTCGATCGCCACGGTCACGCGCGCGCGGGGCCCGGCATGCTTGAGCACGTTGGTGAGGGATTCCTGCACGATCCGGTAGGCGGTGAGCGAGGGTCCCGCGGGCACTTCGCGGGCCTCGCCGTCGATGACGAGCTCGACGTCAAGTCCACTGCGGCGCATGTCTTCGATCAGCGCGGGGATGTCCTCGGCGGACGGGGTGCTTCCGGTCTCGCGGGGAGACCCGTCGCGCAGGACCGACAGCAGCGCGCGCATGTCGGTGAGCGCCTGCCGACCGGTGGCGGAGATCTGTTCGAGCGCCTCCGTAGCTGCCTCCGGGCTGGCCCGGGCGGCGTAGCGGCCGCCGTCGGCCTGGGCGATAACGACAGTGAGCGAGTGCGCCACGATGTCATGCATCTCGCGGGCGATACGAGTGCGCTCGGTGATGGCGGCGAGCTTGGTCTCCTGCTCCCGCTCGAGCTCGAGGAGCCGCGCCCGCTCGGTGAGCCCGGACACCTCGTTGATCCGGAAGCGCCGGATCAGGCCGAACAAGTAGACCACCGTGGTCAGGGCGACGACGGAGACGATGTTGATCGCGGCCGAGCGCGGCTCGCGGTCGAACTCGGCCGCGCTGAGGTACGCGGACACGCCCACGCCCAGAGCAGCCAGTGGCCAGGCGATCCGGCTCGCCCAGGGGCCGGCATAGGCGGCGAGCCCGTACACAGCGAAGAGCACGCCGAGCCCGGCGCTGGTCGAGTCCTGGAATATCAACAGGTGCAGGTACGCCGCGGCGGCGATGGTGAAGCCGGACCAAGCTGGTCGCAGGCGCCGCCATGCCAGCGGCACCGTCATCAGCAGGGCGAGCACTACCTCGTGCGGGCCTGTGAACAGTCCGCTCTGTGACGCTAGCGCGGCCAGCGTGACGACCGCCGCGATGGCGATGTCGATGCCCAGCCAACGAGCTCGCGTGAACCGGAACCATCGCTCGACGAGACCGGCACCAGCCCGCCGCTGATCGCGCGGCGAGGCTGGTGCCGGTGCCATGGTCGTGGAGCTGGTCAGCGCAAACCGGTCAGCGCAGCAGCGACCGGGCCATGACGACCCGCTGGATCTGGTTGGTGCCCTCGTAGATCTGGGTGATCTTAGCGTCGCGCATCATCCGCTCGACCGGGAAGTCACGGGTGTACCCGGCGCCGCCGAACAACTGCACGGCGTCGGTGGTGACCTCCATGGCGACATCGGAGGCGAAGCACTTCGAGGCGGAGGAGATGAAGCCGAGGCTCTTCTCGCCGCGCTCGGCGCGCGCTGCGGCGTGGTACACCATCAGGCGCGCCGCCTCGAGCTTCATCGCCATGTCCGCGAGCATGAACTGCACGCCCTGGAAGTCCGCGATGGCGGTCTTGAACTGCTTGCGGTCCTTGGTGTACTCGATCGCCGCATCAAGGGCGCCCTGGGCGATTCCCACAGCCTGCGCGCCAATGGTGGGGCGGGTGTGATCGAGCGTCTGCAGGGTGGTCGTGAATCCGGTACCGGGCTCGCCGATGATGCGGTCGCCGGGGATGCGGCAATCCTCGAAGTACAGCTCGGCGGTGGGGCTGCCCTTGATGCCGAGCTTCTTCTCCTTGGGCCCGACGACGAAGCCCTCATCATCCTTGTGGACCATGAACGCCGAAATGCCCTTCGCGCCCTTGTCGGGATCGGTGACGGCCATGACGGTGTACCAGGAGGACTTGCCGCCGTTGGTGATCCAGCACTTGGAGCCGTTGAGGATCCAGTCATCGCCGTCGGCCTTGGCGCGGGTCCGCATGGCGGCCGCGTCGGAACCGGCCTCGCGCTCGGACAGCGCGTAGGACGCCATCGCCTCGCCCGACGCGATGGAGGGCAGGACCTTCGCCTTGAGCTCCTCCGAGCCACTGAGGATCAGGCCCATGGTGCCGAGCTTGTTGACCGCGGGGATCAGCGACGAGGACCCGCACACGCGGGCGACCTCCTCGATGACGATGCAGGTGGCGACGGAGTCAGCGCCCTGGCCGTCATACTCCTCGGGCACGTGGATCGCGTTGAAGCCGGAGGCGACGAGCGCATCGAGGGCTTCCTGGGGGAAGCGCTCGTTCTCGTCGACATCGGCGGCGTAGGGCGCGATCTCCTTCTCGCACAGGCCCCGGATGGCGGCCCGCAGCTCGTTGTGCTCGTCAGCGAGCTGGAAGAGATCAAAATCGGGGTTGCCGGCCATTCGTGCAGCTCCTTCGCGTGCGATAGTGCGATTATCCAGTACGGGTTTGCGTACGCAGCGGCCATGCCTTCCCCATCGTGCGGGAGCATGCCCTGGTGCTGACAATACCGGCGGAACGCGCGGAGCACGAAGGCAGCATCGATTGCCGTCCGGCGATGCGGCAGCGTGCCTAGCCGCCGAGCAGGGAGCGGCGCAGCTTCTCGTCCTTGCCGAGCACCATCTGGTGCAATTGCTGCTGGAACTCCTCCATGCGCTGGCGCAGCGCGGGGTCCTGGGCAGCGAGGATGCGCACCGCGAGCAATCCCGCGTTGCGGGCACCGCCGATGGAGACAGTCGCCACCGGCACACCAGCCGGCATCTGCACGATCGACAACAGGGAATCCATGCCATCGAGGTGCTTGAGCGGCACGGGCACGCCGATCACGGGCAATGGCGTGGCCGACGCGACCATGCCTGGAAGGTGTGCCGCTCCCCCAGCGCCAGCGATGATCACCTTGATGCCCGCCGCCGCGGCGCCCGTGGCGTAGTCGAGCATGCGCTGCGGGGTCCGGTGCGCGGAGATCACCCCCACCTCGAAAGGCACCTCGAACTCGGCGAGCGCCTCGGCCGCGGCCTGCATGACGGGCCAGTCGGAGGCGCTGCCCATGATCAAGCCGACCTGGGGGGTCATCCTGCCTCCTCGTTCCGTGGGACGCGCACCGGGGCGCGAGAGCATGATCGCTGTCGTTGTGGAGCGTAGAGCAGGCTAGCTGCCCGTGTGCGGGTCCCACCCGTCGGCCCAGGTGGCGTGGATGAGCCACTGCGCGGCGAGCTCCGCTCGCTCCCGGACTGCCCGGACGTAGTCGGGGTCCTCGCTGCTGCCTCCGGGCGGGCCGACGATGTTGACGTGCCCGAGCTTGCGGCCAGGCCGCTCGCCCTTGCCGTAGAGGTGGATGCGCGCGTCCGGCATGCGCGCGCACAGGTGGTGCACCCGCTCGTCCATGCTCATCGCGGGCGGCTCGGCCGCGCCCAGCACGTTCGCCATCACCGTCACCGGCGCCGTGGTCGCGGTGCTGCCGAGGGGATAGTCGAGGACCGCGCGCAGATGCTGCTCGAACTGCGAGGTCACGGCCCCGTCCATCGTCCAGTGCCCGGAGTTGTGCGGGCGCATGGCCAGCTCGTTGACGAGGATGCCGCCGTCCATCGTCTCGAACAGCTCCACCGCGAGGCAGCCGGTCACCCCGAGGTCTGTGGCGATGCGCAGCGCCAGTGCCTGCGCCTCCGTCGCGGTGCGCTCATCGAGCCCGGGGGCGGGAGCGGTGACGACCGCGCACACTCCGTCGCGCTGGACGGTCTCGACCACCGGCCAGGTGGCCCCCTGCCCGAACGGGGACCGCGCCACCATCGCGGAGAGCTCGCGCCGCATCGCGACCTTCTCCTCGGCGAGCAGCAGCACGCCCGCGCCGAGCTGCTCGGCGACCCGCTCCTCGGCCTGCTCCGGGGTGTCGATCATCCAGACGCCCTTGCCGTCGTAGCCACCGCGGGTGGCCTTCAGGACGAACGGATACCCGTGCTCGGTGCCGAACGCCAGCGCGTCACTGACCGCCCGGACCGGCACGAACGGGGGCACGGGCGCGCCCATCGCGGCGAGGCGCTCGCGCATCACGAGCTTGTCCTGGGCGTGGATCAGGGCCGTGGGTGGCGGCTGGACGTTGACGCCCTCGCTGATCAGCGTCTCGAGATGCTGCGGTGGCACATGCTCATGGTCAAAGGTCAGCGCATCGCTGCCCTGCGCCGCCTCGCGCAGCGCGGCGAGGTCATCGTGGCGCCCGAGGACCACATCGCGCGCCACCTGGGCGGCGGATTCCCCGGCGCCCGCGGCGAGCACGCGCACTGACTGGCCGAGCGCGATCGCGGCCTGGTGGGTCATGCGAGCGAGCTGGCCGCCACCGATCATGGTGACAGTGGGCACACCGGAGGCATCGCGGTGATAGCGGGGAGCCGTCCCGGCAGCAGGCGTGAACTGGTCTGATTCCACAAGCACCTATGGTGGCAGACGATGCGCCGGGATGGAAAACGCGTCCCTCCCCACGCCGAACACCACCGATGGCCGTACAGCGAAGGAAGCGTTCAGTAGACTCCGGGTTTGTGTCCTTGGCCGACAGCGTCATCACGCGCATACCGCAGCCCTACCGGGCGATCGCGCTGAAGCATCGTGAGTTCATCAAGTTCGCCATCGTCGGCGGGACCACGTTCATCTTCGACCTTGCGATCTTCTACACCCTCAAGCTGACCATCCTCGACAGCAATCCCGTCACCGCGAAGATCATCGCCGGCGTGATGGCCGTGATCCTGTCGTACGTGCTCAACCGGGAATGGTCGTTCAAGAACCGGGGCGGCCGCGAGCGCCACCATGAGGCATTCCTGTTCTTCCTGGTCAGTGCTGGTGGCGTGGTGCTCGCGTTCATCCCGCTGTGGATCTCGTCGTACATGCTCGGGTTCCGCCAGCCGAACGTGTCGCTCACCGTGGAGAACATCGCCGACTTCATCAGCGCCTACTTGATCGGCAACATCCTGCAGATGGTGTTCCGGTTCTGGGCGATGCGCCGGTGGGTGTTCCCGGACGAGGACGTGCGCGGCGCCGCCGCTGGATCGACGATCGTGCTGCCCACCCCGGTCGACCTCTACGAGGAGCAGCTCGGGCATAGCTGAGCCGGGATCGCGGCTGCCGCTATTGGCGCGGGCTTGTGGCGCGCGGGTGCGCCCTTCCGCAAACGCGATAGAAGCTGCGCGAATCGCAGGTCAGCTTCTATCGCGTTTGGCGGTTTCCGGTGCTTTTTGCCGAGCGACGGCGCGCCGAGCGGTGGCGCCCCGAGCGACGGCGCCCCGCGCCGGCCAGCATCGATGCCTAGCGCGGCTCCGGCGGCATCACGGGAAGAATGCTGGCGCCTCCGGCTCCGAGCGGCAGGTGCGGATCGCGCGCGGGCACGAAGATCGCGAACCGCGCGGGGCTGCGATCCTGCAGCTCCATGCGCCCGCCGTCCGCCTCGACGAGCGCGCGGGCGAGCGCGAGCCCCACCCCGGACGAGCCGCGGCCGGAGAAGCCCCGCTCGAAGATCCGCGACGCGATGTCGTCGGGCACGCCGGACCCCTCGTCGCTGACCTCGACGCACACCATGGGGCGACGCTCACCGCTGCTGACGTGGCGCACCGAGAGCGTGCACGTGCCATCGCCGTGGGCGAGCGCGTTGTCCACCAGGACGGCGACGGCCTCGCGGAGCCGGGTTGCAGTGGCGTGCGCGAGGGTGCCCTCGTGGCCGTACAGCTTGATGTGCCGCCCTGCCTCGGCGAACTGCTTCTCCCAGTCCTTGATCGCGAGGCGGAGCTCGTGCATGACCTCGATCGCGGAGACATCGGAGCGGTTCTGGTCGCGCGAGGCGCGCACGAGATCGTTGACGGCCTGGGTGAGCCGGTCCACCTGGGAGAGCGCTGCTGTCGATTCCTCCACGACGTCGGGGTCACTGTGGACGGAAAGCTCGTCAAGGCGCAGCCGCACGGCGGTCAAGCGGCTGCGCAGCTGGTGCGATACGTCGCCGACGAGGCTGCGCTCGCGCTGCAGCCGCTCGGAGATCTCCACGCTCGCGGCGTCAAGCACGTCGGACACACGGTCGAGCTCGGCGATGCCGTAGCGCCTCGGATCGGGCCGGAAGTCACCGGCGCCGAGTCGCGCGGCGCGGGCAGCAACATCGCGCAGCGGATCGGACAGTCGGCGCGCCGTGACGATCGCGACGACGGTTCCGGCGAACACGGACGCCAGCACGAGGGCGGTCACGATCGCCGCGGACCTCCATTGCGAGGCCCGCATCTCTCCCGGGGGAACCTCGAGGCGCAGCGATCCCGAGACGCCGAGCGACAAGGACTCGATGATCGCGTTCTCCACGTAGGGGGCGCCGACGGAGGCGCGGGACGCACTGTCGAGGGGGCTCGGATAGATCACCTCGAGCCGACCGCCGGGCGGCACGACGAGCCGCAGCGGCTCGGTGTTGAGGCGGCCCGGCACGAGGCCTTCCTGTCCTTGCTGGTTCCGGACCTCGGCGGCCATCTGATCGAGCCTGAGCTTGAGATCAGCACGGGTGAAGTCCTCGACGAGGCGCCAGGAGGCGAGGAGCAGCGGGAGGCCGAGCATGAGCACGACCACAACGACCACCGCGATGGTCGACAGCAGGATCCGCCGCTTCACCGCACCGCTTCCTGTTCGCGCGATCCTGGCTGTTCCTGGCCCGCGGCGGGGCTCGGTGGATCCCCTGGCGATGGATGCTCGGGGGGTGTCGCGCTACTGGTCCGCATTGAAGCGGAATCCTACCCCTCGCACGGTGGCGATGTGACGCCCCAGCTCCTTGCCCTCGTCCCCGATCTTGCGGCGCAGCCAGGACATATGCATGTCGAGGGTCTTGGATCCCCGTAGATCCACATCGCCCCATACCTCGCGCTGGATCTCCTCGCGCTCGACGACCTCGCCGGCGTGCTCCATGAGGAGCTTCAGTAGCTCGTACTCCTTGTTCGCCAGCGTCAGCTCCCGGCCGTCGCGGGTGACGCGGCGGGCGGGCTTGTCCAGGGTGATGTCACCGATCTCGATGACGGCATCGTCGGCGCTGCTGCCGCGGCGGCGCATGAGCGCCCGGACCCGCGCGAGGAGCTCCGCGAGGCGGAACGGCTTGCCGACGTAGTCATCGGCACCAGCATCGAGGCCCACCACGAAATCGACCTCGTCGGTGCGGGCGGTCAGCATGAGCACGGGCACGTCGATGCCCTGCGAGCGGATCTTGCGGCACACCTCGAGCCCGTCCATGCCTGGCAGGCCCAGGTCGAGGCGCAGCAGGTCCGGCGGTGCTGCGACGACGCGCGCGAATGCCTCATCGCCGGTGGGCGCGATGCGTACCTCATAGCCCTCGCGCTCGAGCGCCCGCGCGAGCGGGGCAGCGATGGCGTCATCATCTTCGGCGAGCAGAACGGTCCTCACGGAACCAGCCTAGTGAGAATGCCCCGCAATGGCTCGCATCCCCGTTGACAATGCGCAGCGCCACGCTGGCCGAAGATCATGGCAGGGGTCACATTCCGGCTCCGGCTCCGGCTCAGCGCGGGCGGAAGGCATGGAGGAACCGCCGGGGCCGTGCCACGGGCTGGTTGCCGAATACCTGATGGTGGATCAACGCATGGGTGAGCCTGGCCTCGGGCACGTGCGCGAACTCGAACGGTGGCTCGCCGATCGGCGCGATGAGCAACGTGCCGGTGCCCGCGAAGCGGTCGAGCATGCCGCGGCGGTACCGGACCCCCGCGACCTGCTGCAGCGGGATGTCGAACCCGCGGGCGCGCAGCAGCCCCTCGCGGACGGCGATGCGGTGCGAGGTGACGATCAGCGCGGTGCGCCACCACCCGACGAAGGGCTTGACGAACCGCCGCGCGACGATGAGTGCCCAGAGGGCGAGGACGAGGAGGATGGCGATCCCGCGCACCCCGTCCGGGGCCCGCGCGTCGAGGAACCCCACGATCACGCCTGCGATGCCGGTCAGCATGATCGTCAGGACGGCGGGGCCCAGCATCATCTTCCAATGCGGATGGCGGCGCAGCAGCACGCGCTCCCCCAGCGCTCCACCCGAATGCTCCATGAGCGTTATTGTGCCTTGCGCAGGTGCGTAACGTCACCCGCGGAGACCACGTGCTCCCCTTCCCCGGGCACCGAGAGGACCAGGCAACCAGCCTCGTCGATGCGCTCGGCCAGCCCGGTGACGGTTCCGCCCGGTAGCGCCACGGATACCTCTTCCCCGAGGGTCGAGGAGAGGGCAACGTACTGCTCCCGCAAGGGACCTGGTGCCCCGCCGCTCGCGATCCACACGTCCAGAGCACGGGAGAGCCGGGCCAGCACGGCCACGGCGAGCCCGGAGCGGTCCGGGTGGCTGCCGGATTCGAGATAGAGCGATGTGGCATCGGTCACCGGAAGCTCGTCGCGCTCGGTCGAGGCATTGATGCCGAATCCGACTACCACGGTCGCCGGGCCCGGAACGGGCGCGACCTCGGCGAGGATGCCTGCCACCTTGCGCCCGCCCACGTGCACATCATTGGGCCATTTGAGGGTGGCGCGCACGCCGGTCTCGTCACGGATGGCCGAGGCGAGCGCCACGCCGGTGAGCAGCGGGAGCCAGCCAAGCCGCGCCGGCGGCACGCCCGCGGCGCGCAGCAGCACCGACGCGATCAGGGAGGTCCCCGGGGTGGTCTCCCAGGTACGCGAGTGGCGACCGCGCCCAGCGGTCTGCTGCTCGGCGAGGAGCACGGTGCGATCGGTGGCCGTGGGGGCGCTGGCCAGCAGGTCGGCATTCGTGGAGCCCGTCGTGCCCATGACGTGCACGCTGTTCCACCCGGCCTCGGCGAGCCGGGGGGCGAGCTGGGCCGCGTCCAGGGGTGGGGGCCCTCCGCCGGGGGTGGGGCTAGCAGGTTCGGGCGGCTGGTTCTCGGGCATGGTGGTGACGTTACGCCCGGGCACCGTCCCAAGGGGCGATCCGGGCGCTCCAGATCCGCGCCGGGGCAGGTTTTTGGCAGTATCGCTTAGGTATACGTCCCGGGTTTTGGAGACCTCTGTCCCCGTGGGGCCCGGGTTTCTCGATACACTCGCCGCCATGACCAGTGTGACCGAGCCAGAGCGAACCTCGCCCGACGCGTCCCCCGGCACTGA
This sequence comes from Lolliginicoccus lacisalsi, assembly GCF_014841105.1. GTDB lineage: Bacteria > Actinomycetota > Actinomycetes > Mycobacteriales > Mycobacteriaceae > Lolliginicoccus > Lolliginicoccus lacisalsi. The sequence continues at coordinate 207,545 of NZ_JACYWE010000004.1, read as the reverse complement.
TGCGGCGAAGGCGGATATCCACACCACAGCGGGAAAGCTCGCGGACCTGCAGCGCCGCCTCGAGGAGGCCAAGCACCCGGTGGGCGAGGCCGCGGTGCAGAAGGTCCACGACAAGGGCAAGTTCACCGCGCGGGAACGGATCAAGCTGCTGCTCGATGACGGCTCCTTCGTCGAGCTCGACGCGCTGGCCCGGCACCGGTCCACCAACTTCGGGCTCGTCGATAACCGGCCGCTCGGCGATGGCGTGGTCACCGGCTACGGCACGATCGATGGCCGCGAGGTCTGCGTGTTCAGCCAGGACGCCGCGGTGTTCGGCGGCAGCCTCGGCGAGGTGTATGGCGAGAAGATCGTCAAGGTGATGGACCTCGCCATCAAGACCGGCCGTCCGTTGATCGGCATCAACGAGGGCGCGGGCGCGCGCATCCAGGAGGGCGTCGTCTCCCTCGGCCTCTACGGCGAGATCTTCCACCGCAACGTGCTGGCCTCGGGCGTTATCCCGCAGATCTCGCTGATCATGGGCGCCGCGGCGGGAGGGCACGTCTACTCCCCCGCGCTGACGGATTTCGTGATCATGGTGGACCAGAAGTCCCAGATGTTCGTCACCGGTCCCGACGTCATCAAGACCGTCACCGGCGAGGAAGTCACCATGGAGGAGCTTGGTGGCGCCCACACGCACATGGTGAAGTCCGGCGTGGCCCACTATGTCGCCAACGACGAGACCGATGCCCTCGACTATGTGCGGGAGCTGCTGGGATACCTGCCGAGCAACAACCGCGGCGAGGCACCTCGCTTCCCCGCCGATTCCCCCATCTCCGGCAGTGCCGAGGATTCCCTGACCGCCGAGGACCTCGAGCTCGACACGATCATCCCCGACCCCCCCAACCAGCCGTACGACATGCACGATGTGATCGCCCGCATCGTCGACGACAGCGAGTTCCTCGAGGTGCAGGCGCAGCGCGCGATGAACATCCTGTGCGGGTTCGCGCGCGTGGAGGGCCGCAGCGTCGGCATCGTCGCCAACCAGCCCACCCAGTTCGCGGGCACGCTCGACATCGCCGCGTCGGAGAAGGCCGCCCGGTTCGTGCGCACCTGTGACGCGTTCAACGTGCCGATCCTCACCCTCGTCGACGTCCCGGGCTTCCTGCCCGGCACCGACCAGGAGTTCAATGGCATCATTCGCCGTGGCGCCAAGTTGCTCTACGCCTACGGCGAGGCCACCGTCGGCAAGATCACCGTCATCACCCGCAAGGCCTATGGCGGTGCCTACGACGTGATGGGCTCCAAGCACATGGGCGCGGACGTCAACATCGCCTGGCCCACCGCCCAGATCGCCGTGATGGGCGCATCCGGCGCCGTCGGGTTCGTCTACCGCCGCAAGCTGCTCGAGGCCGCGAAGAACGGCGAGGACGTCGACGCGTTGCGCCTGCAATTGCAACAGGAGTACGAGGACACGCTGGTCAATCCTTACATGGCGGCCGAGCGCGGCTACCTCGACGCGGTCATCCCGCCGTCGCACACACGCTGGCATGTCTCGACCGCGCTGCGCCTGCTCGAGCGCAAGGTCGTCAATGTTCCGGCGAAGAAGCATGGGAACATTCCGCTGTGAGCACTTCCGGAGCGAGCAACCCAGAAGAGAGCAACCCAGAAGTGGGCAACACAGAAGGGGGCGCACCCGTGTTCCTCCGGGTGGAGCGGGGCGAGCCCACTGCCGAGGAGCTCGCCGCTTTGGTGGCGGTGCTGGCCGGCGCGGCCGCCTCGAGCGCCCGGGCCGGGAGCCAGGACCCGCGCCCCCGCGAGCTGTGGGGGGATCCGGTGGACAACCTGCGGCACAACCCGCCCCTGCCCCCGCGCGCGTACGTGTACGGTCGCGCGTGGCGGTGACTACCCGGCTCGTGCTCGCCTCCGCGTCGCCCGCGAGGCTCGCGGTGCTGCGGTCGGCAGGCGTCGAGCCGCTCGTGCGTGTCTCCGCGGTGGACGAGGACGCGATCATCGATAGCCTCGGGCCGGGAGCGGGCCCGGAGGAGACCGTGATCCGCCTCGCCGAGGCCAAGGCGCACTCGGTGGCGAACGATATTGTTCCCGACCTCGATGGGGTGTGCTGGGCGGGCGCAGCGGACGTGCTCGATTGCGTGGTGATCGGGTGCGACTCCATGCTGCGCATCGGCGGCGCGCTACAGGGCAAGCCACTCTCCGCGGAGGTGGCGCGGGAGCGCTGGAAGTCGATGATGGGGACCACCGGCGAACTGCTGACCGGGCACTGCGTGGTGCGGATCCGCGACGGCGCGGTCGTCGATGAGGCCACGGGGTGCTCCACCACGCGCGTGCACTTCGGTACGCCGTCCGAGCAGGATCTAGAGGCGTACCTGGCTACCGGCGAGCCCCTGGAGGTGGCCGGGGCGTTCACCCTCGATGGCCGCGGCGGCTGGTTCATCGATCGCATCGAGGGCGATCCCTCGTCGGTCATCGGCATCGGCCGCCCCCTGGTGCGGCAACTGCTCGGCAAGGTCGGGGTCACCGTCGCCACGCTGTGGCGCTAGCCACGACGACAGCGCGGCTGTCACAACTCGGGCGCCCCGATCGTCCTATGGGCATGACTACATCTCCACGCACCAGGATCCTCATCATTGGCGCCGGCTACGCCGGGGTCATGGCCGCGGCGAGGCTGGCAGCGCATCCCCGCGCCGACGTCACCGTGGTCAATCCCCGCGCCGAGTTCGTCGAGCGCATCCGCCTCCACCAGCTCGCCGCGGGCAACCATTCCGCGCGCTTCCCGCTCACCGACGTGCTGCATCCCGGCGCGACCCTCGAGATCGCCACGGCCGAGCGGATCGATGCCGCGAACCAGCGGGTGCTGCTCGGCGATGGCCGCGCGCTCGGCTATGACTACCTCGTCCTTGCCACCGGTAGCCGGGCAGCCGCTCCGCTGGAGGCGGCCCCGGGGCACGTCCACGGCGTCACCACCCTGGAGGACGCCATCCAGCTCGCCGCGGTGCTGCGCCAGCGTCCGCGGGAGGTCACTGTCATTGGCGGTGGCCTCACCGGGATCGAGACCGCGGCCGAGATCGCCGAGGCCGGGCTCGCGGGCACGGTCACGCTCATCACGAAGGGCGAGATCGGGCCGGGGCTGTCCCCGCGCGGGCAGCGGGCCGCCCGCCAGCAGCTCGAGCGCCTCGGCGTCGCCGTGCAGGAGGGCACCACCGTCGAGCCGCCCGGCCACGCGGTGCCGGTCCTCGCCACGGGGCTGCGCGCGAGCGGCCTCGCCGCCGCGAGCGGTCTCGCCACCGATGAGCTCGGACGGCTCCGTGTCGATGCGGCGCTGCGCTCGATCGACGCGGGAACGATCATCGGCTGCGGCGACTCGGTAGCCCTGCCGGGCCGGGCAGGCGATCATCTGCGGATGAGCTGCGCCGCGGCGCTACCGCTGGGCGCTTCCGCGGCACGGACCGTCATCGACCTCATGGAGGGGCGCGATCCCGCGCCGTTCTCCGGGGGCTTCGTGGTCCAATGCGTCAGTGCCGGGCGCCGGGGCGGCATCGTGCAGCCCGTGCACCGCGATGACCAGCCCCGCGGGTGGGCGCTGTCCGGGCGCCCCGCGGCGCTGGTGAAGGAGCAGATCTGCGCGGCCACCGCGCGGTGGCTAGCCCGGGAAGCACGCAGGCCCGGCTCGTACCGCTGGCCGTCCGGCCCTGCGACCCAATGGCCCCGTGGCCCCATGGCCGCATCGAGGAGGTAAGCGCCATGCCCGACCTCACCACCGTGTTCGAGGAGCATCGCGGGCTCCTGTTCACGATCGCCTACGAGATCCTGGGCAGCGCGGCGGACGCCGAGGACGCCGTGCAGGACACGTACTTGTCGTGGATGCGGATCGATGGGGAGGACGTGGCGGACCCGCGGGCCTACCTGGCGCGCGCGGTATCCCGGCGGGCCATCGATGTGCTGCGCGCGGCCCGCCGCAAGCGGGAGGAATACATCGGTCCATGGCTGCCGGAGCCGGTCGCGACCAGCCCGGATATCGGCGATGACGCCGAGCTCGCGGAGTCGGTGTCGATGGCGATGATGCTGATGCTGGAGACCCTTGGACCAGTCGAGCGGGCCGTGCTCGTGATGCGCGATGTCTTTGATTTCCCCTACTCCGAGATCAGCACGGCGCTGGGCCGCAGCGAGCCCGCGATCCGGCAGATCGCCCACCGCGCGCGGACGCGGGTGCAGGCGGGCAAGCCCCGCTTCGCGCCGGACCCGCGCGAGGCCGGCACGCTGGCGGCACGGTTCCTGCTGGCGGCGCGCGGCAACGACATCGCCGGGCTCATCGGCATGCTCGCCCCTGATGCCGTCGCGATGTCCGACGGTGGCGGCGTGGTCTCGGCCGCGCGGCGCCCGGTGCACGGGGCGGAGCGCGTGGCACGGTTCCTTGCTGGGCTCGCGCGCAAGGGCGGCGACGAGGTGGAGGTCGAGCTCGGCGTGTTCAACGCGCTCCCTGGCGTCGTGGTGCGCGAGGACGGCCAGATCACTGTGATCATGCTGATCGAGGCCGCTGCCGCGGAAGGCCCGGTGACGGCCGTGTACCTAGTGCGCAACCCCGGCAAGCTGGCGCGCGCGCAGCTGCCGCCCCGCATCAGCAGGTGACGGCCCGGCACGCGCATGGCTGGCATGATGGGGCCGTCCCAGCCCTACGAACGGACGGTTGACGATCCGCATGCCCACGCGCCGTGATTTCCTCGCCCTCGCCGCCACGACGGTCCTGCTCGCGGGATGCTCCGGGGACGGTGATGCCGGCACCTCCGGCGAGGCGCCGGTGCCGGCCCGGACCGTGACCACGCCCCTGGGCGCGGTGGAGGTCCCGGCCGAGCCCCGGCGCGTCGTGGCGATCGATTCGCGGCAGGATCTCGAGATCGCCCTCGCGCTCGGTCTCCCCGTGGTGGGCTACACGTCGCGGATGGTGCAGCCGTGGGTGCCGCTCGGCGGCGGGGCGCGTCGGCTGGAATCTCCGGTGGACGTCGAGGAGATCCGGGAGCTGGGCCCTGATCTCATCCTGGCGACGAGCATCGAGGACGAGTACTGGCTCGCGCCGGGATTGGTCGATGTGGCGCCGGTGCTCCCGATCGATCCCGCCGCGCCGTGGCCGGAGAACCTGCGGGCGGTCTCGGGGTGGCTGGGCGCGGAGCAGGCCGCGCGCGCAGCGCTGGACCGGTACGAGGATCGGCTGGAGCGCGTCCGGGAGCGGCACGGGACCGCTGCGATGACGGAGCCGGTCGCGGTCGTGGACCTGCGCGCACCGGGCCAGGTGGGCGATCTCAGCCATCCTCCCGGAGTGCCCTCGACCGTGCTCGCCGACCTCGACGTGCCGGTGCTGCGCTTCACGCCCTCGGCGGACGAGCAGCTCGGGCGCGAGGCCGGGGAATTGCTCGCGCGCGCGGGCCGGTTGCTGGTGGTGACCAATGAGCCGGGCCTCGATGCGGCCTCCCTCGCTGGCGATGAGGTGTTCGGCACGGTTCCCGCGGTCCGTGATGGACGTCTCGTGGTCACCGGGGATGTGGCGTACGGCTCGGTCTACACCGCCCTGGAGATCCTCGTGCAGATGGACCGGTTGCTGGGCCTCTAGCACGGCGACCAAAAGTGTGACTCCGCTCACGGCTGGGCGGGCGGCGATGCGGTTGAGGTGATCGTCGCCGCGCGCGGAAACCGCTACCGTTGTGGTGACAACATTCCCACGGGCATTCAAAAGGAGTTGACACCGTGCCTGTACCTCCTGAGAACAACCCAGCGTTTGCCGAATACGCCCATCCCGAGCGTCTGGTGTCCACCGAGTGGCTGTCCTCGAACCTGGGCAGGCCCGGGCTGAAGGTCGTCGAGTCCGATGAGGACGTGCTCGTCTACGACATCGGCCATGTCCCCGGCGCCATCAAGATCGACTGGCACCTGGATCTCAATGATCCCGTGCGGCGCGACTACATCGATGGCGAGCAGTTCGCCGCCCTGATGCGCCGCAAGGGCATCAGCCGCGACGACACTGTCGTCATCTACGGAGACAAGTCCAACTGGTGGGCCGCCTACGCGATGTGGGTCTTCACCCTGTTCGGGCATCCTGATGTGCGCCTGCTCGACGGCGGGCGCGATGCGTGGATCTCCGAGGAGCGCGACACCAGCTTCGACGTGCCTCGCTTCCCTCCCACCGACTACCCCGTGGTGGAGCGGGATGACACCGTGATCCGCGCCTACCGCGACCAGGTCCTCCAGCATCTTGGCGAGGGCCCGCTGGTGGAGGTGCGATCCCCGCAGGAGTACACCGGCGAGCGCACCCACATGCCCGACTACCCGGAGGAGGGCGCGCTGCGCGGCGGGCACATCCCCACCGCGGTGAGCATCCCGTGGGCGAAGGCCGCGGCGAGCGACAGCCGGTTCAAGCCGCGCGCCCAGCTCGAGGAGGTCTACGGCGGCATGGATCCCGCCGACGACACCATCGTGTACTGCCGCATCGGCGAGCGATCGAGCCATACGTGGTTCGTCCTCACCTACCTGCTCGGCTTCACCCGCGTCCGCAACTACGACGGCTCGTGGACCGAGTGGGGCAACACGGTGCGCGTCCCGATCGCCAAGGGCGAGCAGCCCGGTCCGGCCCCCGCATCCTCATGACCAGCGCCACGGTTCCCGAGTCATTGCAGGAGATCATCGACGATTTCCAGGCCATGGAGGGCGAGCAGCGGGTGCAGTTGCTCCTCGAGTTCAGCCGCGAGCTGCCGCCGCTGCCGCCCGAGCTCGAGGAGGCAGCGATGGAACCGGTGCCGGAATGCCAGTCGCCGCTGTTCCTGTCCGTCGATGCCACCGACAGGTCGGCGGTCGTGCTGCACTTCAGCGCGCCACAGGAGGCACCGACCACTCGCGGGTTCGCCTCCATCCTCCATCAAGGGCTCGACGGGCTCAGCGCCGACGAGATCCTCGGCGTGCCCGACGACTTCTACTTGAGCCTCGGCCTCGAGTCGATCGTCAGCCCGTTGCGGCTGCGTGGCATGTCAGCGATGCTCACGCGGGTCAAGCGCCGGGTCCGCGAGGGCTGAGGCGACAGGTCCAGCACCGGCGCGCACAGGATCCGGGCGGATTTTCTGTCGCGTCGGTCACGCCGTCGCGCCCCCGGTTCTGCGAGAGTCAGGGGGAACGAGTTCTCGCCAGATCGGCAGCCGGCTCACACATCGCGGCACCGACTGCATAGACTCATCACCGACGCAACCTCGATCCGTTGTTCCCGGGGGTTGTCGCACAACCGTGCCGGCCCCCGGTGAGCAACCTTGGTGAACCCAGGAGGGTCAGTGCCCAGCGAGTCGACTGCACGCATCACCAAGGTCCTCGTTGCCAACCGTGGCGAGATCGCGGTGCGGGTGATCCGGGCGGCGCGGGACGCGGGCATCGCGAGCGTCGCCGTGTACGCCGAGCCCGATGCCAACGCTCCATTCGTGCGGCTCGCCGATGAGGCATACGCCCTCGGTGGGCAGACCTCGGCGGAGTCCTACCTCGTCTTCGACAAGGTCATCGACGCCGCCCGCCAGTCCGGCGCGAACGCGATCCACCCCGGCTACGGGTTCCTCTCCGAGAATGGCGACTTCGCGCAGGCCGTGATCGACGCCGGGCTGATCTGGATCGGTCCGGACCCGCAGTCCATCCGCGATCTCGGCGACAAGGTCACCGCCCGCCACATCGCGATGCGCGCCGGTGCCCCGCTCGTGCCCGGCACCGCCGATCCGGCAGCGAACGCGGACGAGGTCGTTGCCTTCGCCAAGGAGCATGGCCTGCCCATCGCGATCAAGGCAGCCTTCGGTGGTGGTGGCCGCGGCATGAAGGTCGCTCGCACCATGGAGGAGATTCCCGAGCTGTTCGACTCCGCTACCCGCGAGGCGGTCTCCGCGTTCGGTCGCGGCGAGTGCTTCGTGGAGCGCTACCTCGACAAGCCCCGCCACGTCGAGGCGCAGGTGATCGCCGACAAGCACGGCAACGTCGTGGTCGTGGGCACGCGTGACTGCTCGCTGCAGCGCCGCTTCCAGAAGCTCGTCGAGGAGGCCCCCGCGCCGTTCCTCTCCGATGCGCAGCGCGATGAGATCCACAGCTCCGCGAAGGCCATCTGCCGGGAGGCCCACTACCACGGAGCTGGCACCGTGGAGTACCTGGTCGGCCAGGATGGGCTGATCTCGTTCCTCGAGGTCAACACGCGCCTGCAGGTGGAGCACCCGGTGACCGAGGAGACCTCGGGCATCGACCTCGTGCGCGAGCAGTTCCGCATCGCCGAGGGCCAGGTCCTCGATCTCAAAGAAGATCCCAAGCCGCGCGGCCACTCGTTCGAGTTCCGCATCAACGGCGAGGACGCGGCCCGCAACTTCTTGCCCGCCCCCGGCGCGATCACCACCTACGAGCTCCCGTCCGGCCCCGGCGTGCGCGTCGACTCGGGCGTGGAGGCAGGCAGCATCATCGGTGGCCAGTTCGACTCGATGCTCGCCAAGCTCATCGTCACCGGCGCCACTCGCCTGGAGGCGCTCGAGCGTTCCCGCCGCGCCCTCGCCGAGTTCGTCGTCGACGGCATGGCCATGGTGATCCCGTTCCACCGGGCCGTCATCGAGGATCCCGCCTTCGTCGGCGATGCCAACGGGTTCGATGTGCACACCCGGTGGATCGAGACCGAGTGGGAGAACAACGTCGAGCCGTTCGGTGGCGGGCTCGCCGCCGAGGAGGAGGCGCTGCCCCGGCAGAAGCTCGTCGTCGAGGTCGGTGGCAAGCGCCTCGAGGTCGCGCTGCCCGGTGACTTCTCCGTCGCCGCGAACGGCAATGGCGGCGCCCGCAAGAAGCCGAAGGCGCGCGCCCGCGGAGCTGCCGGCGGTGCTGGAGCCTCCGGCGACGCCGTTGTCGCCCCCATGCAGGGCACCGTGGTGAAGGTCGCGGTCGAGGAAGGCCAGGAGATCGCGGAGGGCGAGCTCGTGGTGGTCCTCGAGGCAATGAAGATGGAGAACCCCGTCACCGCGCACAAGAGCGGCACCGTCACTGGGCTCGAGGTCAGCCCCGGCACCGCCGTCACCCAGGGCACCGTTTTGTTCGAGCTCAAGTAGCACGAGCCAGCCCCACGGTCCACGGATCCCCCATTCCACCGATAGACTCGGCGGCATGGGGGATTCTCCGGATAGGCGTCCAGAAGTGCGCATCGGGCATGCCGAGCGGCAAGCTGCCCTCGATGCGCTCAACGAGCATTTCAGCGCGGGCAGGCTCACGCTGCACGAGTTCGACGAGCGGACCGCACGTGCCATCGCGGCCATCACCCGGGCCGAGCTCGAGCCCCTGTTCCAGGACCTGCCCGCGCTCGGCACCGCATCCACCGCGCCCGCAGTGCCTGGCCAGCAGCAGCAAAGCACGCCGCTGCGGCAGCGGATCCCCCGCGACACGATCATGGCGCTCACGCCGTTCGTGACGCTCGCGCTGTTCATCATCGTCGACTTCCCCAACGACTGGCTGCTGTTCCTGCTGATCCCGGTGATGGGCATCGTGCTGTACGCCGGTGACGAGGACGACGACAAGGACTCTGGCAAGCCTGGCGATACGCGAGGCTAGCCACACGGCAGACTGGGGAGCATGGAACCCGTCGAGATCAATGCCGGCCAGTGGTACTTGCGCGCCCTGCGCCATGACGAGCGCGTCAATGATTCCGCTGCCCTGCTCGCCCATGGCATCGCCGATCCCGCCGCGTACGTGGCCCGATGCTCGAGCGACTGGGCCAGCGAGCGGCGCCTCACCTGGGCCGTGTGCGAGCCCACCACGGGAGAGATGCTGGGCGAGGTGATCGTGGAGCCCGTGGACCCGCCCCTGCGCGAGGGCGGCGCGGCGCGCCTGGAGTCCTGGGGGCTCGACGGGACCGAGGAGGCCATCGCCACCGGCCGCGACTCGGTGCTGCGGTTCGCGCGCGGCGGGCTCGGCGTCGATGTGGCTCAGCCGATGTGATCTTGTCGGCCAAGCAGGCCTGGATACCGTCGCCGCGGGTAGCGTACTAGTGAGACGAGGCGCAGGGAGGTGCTCATGTCCACTCGCTCACCCATCCGGGTCGCGGTCACGGGCGCGGCGGGAACGATCGGCTACTCGATGCTGTTCCGCATCGCCTCGGGCGCCATGCTCGGCGCGGATGTCCCCGTCCGCCTGAGCCTGCTGGAGATCCCGCAGGCCTTGCGCGCCGCGGAGGGCGTCGCGATGGAGCTCGCGGACTCCGCGTTCCCCTTGCTCGACGGCGTGGACATCACCGACGACCCGCGCCTCGCGTTCGAGGGCGCTTCCGTGGCACTGCTCGTCGGCGCCCGCCCGCGCGCCGCGGGAATGGAGCGAAAGGACCTGCTCGAGGTCAATGGCGCGATCTTTGGCCCCCAGGGGCGCGCGATCAACGACGTGGCCGCCGACGATGTGCGCATCGCGGTGGTGGGCAATCCCGCGAACACCAACGCGGCCATCGCGCGGGCGCACGCCCCCGATGTCCCGGCGTCGCGGTTCACCGCGCTCACGCGGCTCGACCACAATCGCGCTCTGGCGCAGCTCGCCATCCGGGCCGGGGCACCGGTGGGGCGGGTTCGCAACGTGACCATCTGGGGCAATCATTCCGCCACCCAGTACCCCGACATCTTCCATGCCGACGTCGCCGGGGCTCCCGGCGCGGAGCTCGCCCGCGACGAGGCGTGGCTGACCGAGCAGTTCATCCCCACCGTGGCGCAGCGGGGGTCCGCGATCATCGAGGCGCGCGGCACGTCCTCGGCGGCATCCGCGGCGAACGCGACGATCGACCACGTGCGCGACTGGGTGCTCGGCACGCCCGAGGGCACCTGGACGTCGGTGGCCCTGCCCTCCCCCGGCTCGTACGGCGTGCCCGAGGGCCTGGTGTCCTCGTTCCCGGTGGTCTCGCGGGGCGGCGAGTGGGAGCTCGTCGAGGGGCTCGAGCATGGCGAGCTATCGCGGCGGCGGATCGCGGCATCGGTGGCGGAGCTCGAGGAGGAGCGCGCGGCGGTCGAGGCTCTCGGGCTGCTGCCGGGGTGATCGTGGTGCGCGCGCTGCCGCTGCTCATCACCTTCGGGGTGGTGTGCGTGATGCTGTTTGCCCCCGCGCCGGAGACCAGCAGCGCGATACCGCACATCGACAAGGCGATCCATGCGGGCATGTTCCTCGCCCTCGCCGTGGCATCTCGCTTCGCCCGCATCCCGGTGTTCGCGACCCTCGTGTGGCTGCTGGTGTTCGCGGCGCTCTCGGAGGTGCTGCAAGGCGCGCTGCCCATCGATCGGTCACCGGATCCGTTGGATGCTATCGCCGATGCAGTGGGTGCGATAATGGGAATCCTGTTGTACACCAAGCTATTTGACGCACGAAGCGAGGAACCGGCGTGACTGTGCAAGTACCGTCCACCAGGCGAGCGATTCCCCCGGCAGCACGCCCGGGGCACGCTTCCCCGCGCGCCGGAAGCGGTAGAGTAGCTACTGTGAGCAATGCGCGCGACAAGGCCTCCGCACCGGCCAGCCCGGTAGCGAGAGCATCGCGCGTCCGCCTGAGGCTGCCACTCCCGCTTGGTATCAACAGCCCGGGCCGCTCGGCCGATCCCGAGCCGCTCGAGCCAATCGACGACGATTCCGCCACGACGAACGGGCGGGTCCCCGATGCGCTGCGCTCGGTGGCGTCGGTCCCCGGCCATCTTGGCAAGACCGCGAAGGGCGCGCTCACCCCGGCGCGCAACGCCATCGTGCATGCCTCCCACTCGTTGACGCCCCGCCCGGCGCCCGAGCCCGAGCCGCCGGTGCTCACCGCGAGCGATGCGGAGATCCTCCGCGCCGTGCAGCAGGAGCTCCAGATCCTCGCCCGCACCGTCCGGGACCGGCGCATTCGCCGCCGCCTCCACGCGGCCCGCGAGTGCCTCAACGAAGTGGGCAAGGAGACCAAGTCCTCCGGGCTGGTGCCCCGGCTCTCCCGCAATCGAGATTCGCTCGCCCGCCTCCAGCATGTGCGGGCCGTTGAGCTGCAACGCCGCCGCAATCCGCTGCATCCCCTGCGCTATCCCGGCTACATGAAGTTTGCCATCAGCAAGATCTAGCAAGATCGAAGGTCTCGATACGGCAACGAATCCCATCGCCTACACTGCGATGATGCCGGGGATCACACTATCGAAGCAGTGGGGCGCGATCGCGCTCGCCGCGCTCACCGCCGTCGCCGCGACCAGCCTCGCCACCACCGCGCAGGCCCAATCGCCCGGCTTCTACACACCACCCGCTGCGGCCAGCACCTCCAGTCCCGGCAACATCGTCAAGGCAGAGCCCCTCACCCTCCTGCTCGAGATCCCCACCCCCGAGGGCATCCTGCCCGCCGCGGGCACCCGCATCATGTACAGCAGCACCGACGGCGCTGGGCAACCCACCGCCGTCACCGGCACCTATCTCGACCCCGCTGTTCCCTGGAACGGGCCCGGCCAGCGCCCCCTCGTCAGCCTCGCGCCCGGCACCCAGGGTCAAGGCGACCAGTGCGCCCCATCCAAGCTCGCCAGCCAGCTCATCCAGTACACCCCGCCACTCGACCTGCGCGGCGAGTACGAGATCCCGTTCATCACCGCCATGCTCGCCCAGGGCATCGCCGTCGTTGTCACCGACTACCAAGGACTCGGCACCCCCGGCCACCACACCTACGTCAACCGCCTCGCCCAGGGCCACGCCGTCCTCGACGCAGCACGCGCCGCGCAGAAGCTCCCCGGAACCCGGATCACCAACAACGGCCCCGTCGCGCTATGGGGCTACTCCCAGGGCGGATCCGCCGCCGCCTCCGCCGCCGAGCTGCACTCCACCTACGCGCCCGAGCTGGACCTCAAGGGCACCTACGCCGGGGCACCACCCGCCGACCTCGCCGCCGTCCTCCAGGAGATCGACGGCACCATCCTCACCGGCGCCATCGGCTACGCCCTCAACGGCATCACCGAGACCTATCCCGAGGTCACCCCGATCATCGAGTCCGAGATCAACGAGCGTGGCGCCACCATGCTCCGCGACGTGGCCGGGCAATGCGTCGCCGAGACCGCCCTCACCTACGGCTTCCAGCAGACCAGCAGCTTCACCCGGACCGGCGAGCCCCTCTCCGCTGTCATCGCCCGCTACGAGGTCGCCGCGCGCATCCTCGAGGACCAGAAGCTCGGCAATCTCGGCCCCAGCGCCCCCGTGCTCCTGCAGATCGGCACCGCCGACGACCTCGTCCCCGCCGGGCAGGTCCGCCAGCTCGCCGCCGACTGGTGCTCCCGCGGCGCGACCGTCCAGCTCACCGAGAACCCGCTGCCGCCGATCCTGCCCGGCCTCGCCGTCAACCACGCCGTCCCCTACGTCGCGGGCATCGCCGAATCCATCACCTTCATCAACGACCGGATCGCTGACCGCCCCGTGGCAGGAAACTGCTAGCAGCCCTGTCGGCGGTCACGTCGCCGGTGGCGTGCCGGAGTAGTGCTCGAACCACCGCACCGCATCGTCGGCGTAGCGCAGGAACGCATCGGGGCGCGCCCGCAGGACGATGTGCTCGGCCACTTCCGGGCGATGGCCAAGCACCAGAAGCACGGCGTACACCAGCGAGGGACTCCGGTGCGCACCGTGCTCGCAGTGCACCAGAAGATGCTTGCGGTGCCCTACCCACCGATCGAGGATGTGCTCGACGCCGATGCTGAACCAGGCGAACGGAATGGGCGCGCCCGAGTCCTCGATGCCGTGGTTGAAGTACTCGATCCCTCCGGCACCCCAGAACGCACTGTCGTCAGCGTCGGCGCGCAGGTCCACGACCGAGCGGATACCGTGGCGCGCATAGGCTCCGACGAGTTCCCCCGGCATTCCCGGGTCCCCATGCTCGGGAGCGCGACCGATCCACAGGCCTCGCCTGACCAGCGATAGCTCGCCCATGCCTGCGCCCAGCACAAGACCAGTGTTACCCATGCCGCTATAGCGGGCAAGAACTCCAGGCTTCCTTGAAGCGCGACGATCCGTAAGTCGCGGCGGCGTTGCGGGCCGGTTGGGTGGGCCTGGTGCACCGCGAGCAACCACCGATTATTGCTAGCATTCGCGGGTGCAGCGAAATCTCGTCATGACCGTCATCGGCGATGACCGCGCCGGCCTCGTATCGGCGCTAGCGAACGTCATCACCGCCCATCGCGGCAACTGGGAACGCAGCCAGATGGCCGAGCTAGCGGGCAAGTTCGCTGGAATCCTCGTCGTCACCGTTCCGGCTGAGCAGGCTGATGAACTGATCGCCGCGACCCGGGCGCTCGACGGGCTCCTCGATGTCTCGGTGCACGAGGGCGCCAGGCCCGCCGCGGCCGGTGAGAAGCCGCGGCATCTCGCGATCAGTGTGCTGGGAAACGATCATCCCGGCATCGTCCACGAGCTCTCCTCCGCCCTCAGCTCGCGTGGGCTGAGCATCGACAAGGTCACCACCAGCACCCGCGAGGCACCCATGGCCGGGGGCATGCTCTTCGAGGCGCACCTTGAGGTGCGATTGCCACGCGATATCGAAGTGTCCTCCATCCGTTCCGACCTCGAGCGCATCGCCGCGGAGCTGCTCGTCGACCTCGAGATCGACGAGCGGCACGACGCGGCCAGCTGACGGGAGTCGTCTAGCTGGTGGAGGCCGGCGATTGGCTCGCGGCCGCGAAATGGCCGCGAGTGTGCGAAAAACGACAGGTCCAGCGCAATTCGCTGTCGTTCTTCGCACACTCGTGCGGCTGAGCCAGCAAATCGCACCCTGGCGGGAAGCACCCGCCCCCGTTACCGCCGCGCCTCGACCACCGCAGTGACGGGCTCGAGGAGGTACTCGCGTGATTCGGGGGCGGCAGCGCGCAGCGCATCGGCGGAGGCGTCGTCGGGTTGCTGCTGGGAGTCGATCTCGGCCTTGACCCGCGCGTCGAACAGCTCGACCTCGCGGCGGCGCTCCTCCTCGTTCCAGCCGAGCACCGGCGCGACGAGGGAGGCGACCTCCTCGGCGCAGTCGACGCCCCGGTGGGAGTACTCGATGGCAATGCGGGTGCGCCGGGCGAGGATGTCCTCGAGGTGCAGGGCTCCCTCGGCGGCGACGGCATACACGATCTCGACCTTGAGGTAGTCGGGAGCCTCGGTGATCGGCTCGAGAAGCGTCGCATCGTTCTCGGCGAGGGCGAGCACGTCGCCGATGAGGGATCCGTAGCGGTCGAGCAGGTGGCGCACCCGGTAAGGGTGCACGCCATATTGCGCGCCAAGGTGATCGGCCTGGTTGACCAGCGCGTGGTAGCCGTCCGCGCCGAGCAGTGGCACTTGCTCGGTGATCGACGGCGCTACCCGGACGGGCACGTACTGGACCGCAGCCTCGATCGCGTCGGCCGCCATCACCCGGTAGGTGGTGTACTTGCCGCCGGCGATGGCGATGAGCCCGGGCGCGACCTCCGCGACGGCATGCTCGCGGGAGAGCTTGGAGGTGCTGTCGCTCTCGCCGGCGAGCAGTGGACGCAGGCCTGCGTACACACCGGTGATGTCCTCGGGACGCAGCGGGGTCACGAGCACCTTGTTGACGTGGGCGAGGATGTACTCGATGTCGGCGTGCGTCGCGGCCGGATGAGCGAGGTCTAGGTGCCAGTCGGTGTCGGTGGTGCCGATGATCCAGTGCCGGCCCCAAGGGATGACGAACAGCACGGACTTCTCGGTGCGCAGGATGATCGCGGACTCGCTGATGATGCGATCGCGCGGCACCACGATGTGCACGCCCTTCGAGGCGCGTACCCGGAAGCGGCCGCGCTGCCCCGAGAGCTCTTGCAGCTCATCGGTCCACACCCCGGCGCAGTTGACCACGGCGTGCGCGCGCACCTGGCCGATCTCGCCGGTCTCGCAGTCCTGCACGCGCACCCCGGCGACGCGGTCCGCTTCCTTGAGGAATCCGACGACCTGGGTCGAGGAGCGCACGATCGCCCCGTAGTTCGCGGCGGTGCGGGCGACGGTCATGGTGTGCCGGGCGTCGTCGACGACGGTATCGAAGTAACGGATCCCGCCGATCAGGGAGCGTCGCTTGAGCGCGGGCGCCAGGCGCAGCGCCCCGGCCCGCGTGAGTTGCTTCTGCGCTGGCACTGATTTGGCGCCGCCCATGCGGTCATACAGGAAGATGCCCGCGGAGACGTAGGGCCGCTCCCAGTAGCGCTTGGTGAGGGGGAAAAGGAACTCCAGCGGCTTGACGAGGTGCGGCGCGAGCCGGCTCATCGATAGCTCCCGCTCGTGCAGGGCCTCTCGGACCAGGCCGAACTCGAGCTGCTCCAGGTAGCGCAGGCCACCGTGGAACATCTTCGATGATCGGCTGGACGTGCCCGATGCCAGGTCACGAGCCTCCACCAGGCCCACCCGCAGGCCCCGGGTCGCAGCGTCGAGCGCGGCCCCGCAGCCGACGATGCCACCTCCGATGACGAGCACGTCGAACATCTCGGTCGTCAGCGCGTTCCAGGCCTCGGCGCGCTGGCGCGGCCCCAGCACATGGTTGTCCGAACGGTGTGCCACCATGTCTCCCTCGGCATCGTCCCGCGCGCCCCTGTCCGGGCCCACGGTGCATTGTCGCCTCAATGCCCAGGCTAGAGGCACCTGCACGATCCTGCATGGCCTCACTAACAGCGACACACGAACGTGATGCGCCCGGCAAGCCCTGCAAGACGCGGAACGACCGTGGAATGCCCGTCCGCCTAGTAGCTTGGGCACCACATGCACGCCCCATCCGCAGGAGCAGACGTGACCGCGACCCCCGCCGCAGATCCCTCGAAGTACATCGCCGCGATCGACCAGGGCACCACCTCGAGCCGCTGCATCATCTTCGACCACGCCGGGCGCATCATCACCACGGTGCAGAAGGAGCACCGGCAGATCTTCCCCCACCCCGGATGGGTCGAGCACGATCCTCTCGAGATCTGGACCAATGTGCGCGAGGTCGTCGGTGGCGCCATCGCCAAGGCTGACCTTCCCAAGGATGCCATCGCCGCCTTTGGCATCACCAACCAGCGCGAGACCACCGTCGTGTGGGAGCGCGCCACCGGCAAGCCCCTCTACAACGCCATCGTCTGGCAGGACACCCGCACCGAGCCGATCTGCGAGGAGCTCGCCGCCGAGCACGGCGCCGATCGGTTCCGCGACCGCACCGGCCTGCCGATCTCCACCTACTTCGCGGGACCCAAGATCCGCTGGATCCTCGACCATGTCGAGGGGGCCCGCGAGCGCGCCGAGAACGGCGAGCTGTGCTTCGGCACCATGGACACGTGGGTGCTGTGGAATGCCACGGGCGGGCCGGGGCGCAATGGCGAGCCCGCCGGCATCCACGTCACCGACGTCACCAACGCCTCGCGCACGCTCCTGATGGACCTGCGCACCCTCGAGTGGGACCCGGAGCTGTGCGAGGCCATTGGCATCCCCATGGCCATGCTTCCCGAGATCCGCAGCTCCTCCGAGCATTACGGCACCATCCGTCCGCGCCGTGGCCTCGACGACGTCCCCATCGCTGGCATCCTCGGCGACCAGCAGGCCGCCACCTTCGGCCAGGCATGCCTCTCCCCCGGCGAGGCCAAGAACACCTACGGCACTGGCAACTTCCTGCTCCTCAACACCGGGACCGAGCCCGTCACCAGCACCCACGGCCTGCTCACCACGGTTGCCTACAAGATCGGCGACGCCCCCGCTGTGTACGCGCTCGAAGGCTCGATCGCCGTCACGGGCTCCCTCGTGCAATGGCTCCGCGACAACCTCGGCATGATCCGCGACGCCCCCGAGGTCGAGGTGCTCGCCCGCGAAGTGCCCGACAACGGGGATGTCTACTTCGTTCCCGCGTTCTCCGGGCTCTTCGCTCCGCGCTGGCGGCCCGACGCCCGCGGCGCTCTCGTCGGGCTCACCCGCTTCCACACCAAGCACCACATCGCCCGCGCGGCCCTCGAGGCCACCGCGTACCAGACCCGCGAGGTGCTCGAGGCCGCCCACGCCGACTCGGGCGTGCAGCTGTCCGCCCTCAAGGTCGATGGTGGCATGGTCGCCAACGAGCTGCTCATGCAATTCCAGGCCGACATCCTCGGCGTGCCCGTCATCCGGCCCGTCGTCTCCGAGACCACCGCTCTCGGAGCGGCATACGCTGCCGGGCTCGCAGTCGGTTACTGGTCGAGCGAGGACGAGATCCGGGAGAACTGGGTCGAGGACAAGATCTGGGAGCCCAGCATGGATGCCGACGAGCGCGAGCACCTCTACGCGCAATGGAACAAGGCCGTCGAGCGCACCTACGACTGGGCCTAGCGGCTTGGGGGTTTGGGCTTGGGGCTGCCACCCTTGCGCCACGGGCGGCCCGGAGCTGCCACCCTTGCGGCACGGCCGGCACCCCTATCTGCAGGTGCCACGGATATTTCGGTGGTCGCACTGTCCTTTCGGTGGCTGCTCCCCCTCATCGGTGGCTGCTCGCCCGCATCGGTGGCTGCCACAGCAGCCTTCGAGCCCCGGCGGCCAGCGCGGCGGCCAGCCCCGGCGGCCAGCGCGGCGGCCAGCGCCTCGCACTGCCCGCATTAAGTCCGCCGACCGAGGAGCACACCGGTACGGCAACAAAAGCTGCGCCAAGGCAGTTATCCACACTCACCCCAGTTCTCCACAGACCGGTGCCAACGCTTTGGAATGTGTGCCAGATAGCCCGATGCTGGTCCCATGTCGACTCCCCCGAGTTCCAGGTTGCCCAGGATTCTGCATCGCCCTGCTCCCGCTGCGAGCGGCCCAGGGCCGCGGTCGCGCGAGTTGGTCCGCATCAGGCGTGGTTGCTACGTTGCCGAGAGGGAATGGGATGCACTGCTGCCGGAGGCCAGGCATCTACTACGAGCACGGGCAGTCCTGGAGCAGCAACAACGGCGCGATGCGGTGGCGTGCCATGTGTCTGCCGCGGTCGCGCACGGCCTACCAGTCTGGGGAATCGATCTTCGAACGGTCCATCTTGCTCATGCAGGCTCGTTCCAAGGCCGTTCGCGAAGCGAGTGCCGAATCCATTCGATGCCAGTGATGGCGGATGAGCTGGTGGTCCAGCAAGGAATACGCGTAACCAACGTCGCTCGCACCATAGTCGATATCGCACGCTCAGAGATGTTCGAGCAGGCTGTCGTGGTGGGCGATGCAGCGCTGCACCGCAATGCCGTCACGCGCGCGGCCCTCGCGATCGCCCTTGAGCGAGCACGGGGGCGCGTAGGCATTCCGCGAGCGCGCGAAGTCGTGAGACTGCTCGACGGACGGTCCGAGAGCGTCGGCGAGTCCCGTAGCCGCGTGCTCATGCATATGTCAGGAATTCAGGACGTGCACCCGCAAGGAGCGATCCTTGGCCCTGATGGAACCATCATTGCCCGTGGTGATTTCGTCCACGACGACGGTCTTGTCGGCGAGTTCGACGGCATGGGCAAGTACGCGAAGCATCGACTTCCTGGCGAAACGCCAGGTGATGCGCTCGCGAGGGAGAAGCGCCGAGAGGACGCGATCCGCGCGGCAGGCTGGCATGTGCACCGGTGGACGTGGGCGGACCTCCACGACCCAGACCGGTTCATTGAACGATTCTGGTCCGCGCTGGAACATGCGCGACGGCACGCGAGCCCAGAACGGCAATGGCGGGCGACGTGAGTCGGCCCGCTTCATCATCACTCGTTTGCTAGCTCCGAGAGCATTCCTCCGAGGGCATGCCCTGGTTATAGCCGACCTAGCAGGCTCGGGCGA
>NZ_JACYWE010000004.1:0-187766 GCF_014841105.1 Lolliginicoccus lacisalsi | reverse complement strand
GCAGGGTTGGACCAGCAGGGTTGGACCAGCAGGGTTGGACCGAAGCTGCCACCCTTGCGGCAATCTCGCCACTCCTAGCATCAGGTGCCAACGATATTTCGGTAGTCGCACTGCACGGAGGGTGGCCAGGATCCCCCAGGGGTGGCCGGTGCCCGGGAAACAAGCTGGCAAGCCCCAGCCGCGGCTCCCGGCGCAAGCCCCAGCCGCGGCCCCCGGTGCCAACTCCAGCCGCAGCCCCAGCCCCGCGCAGCTAGTCGAGGTCGTCGTGGCGCATGAGCTGCCGGGCGGCCTCGTTGATGGAGCCGGACAGCGAGGGGTAGACCGAGAAGGTCGAGGCGAGGTCGTTGACGCTGAGGTGGTTCTGCACGGCCATCGCGATGGGCAGGATGAGCTCGGAGGCGTCGGGGGCGACGATCACGCCGCCGATCACCACACCGGTGGCGGGGCGGCAGAAGATCTTCACGAAGCCACGTCGCAGGCCCATCATCTTGGCGCGCGGGTTGGTGTTGAGCGGCAGCATTACGGTGCGGGCAGGAACGTGGCCCTCGTCGATGGCGCTCTGCGGCACGCCGACCGTGGCGATCTCGGGGCGGGTGAAGATCGCGGAGGCGACGGTCTTGAGCTTGATGGGGTTCACGCCCTCGCCCAGCGCGTGGTACATGGCGATGCGGCCCTGCATCGCGGCGACCGAGGCGAGCGGCAGCAGCCCGGTGCAGTCGCCCGCCGCGTACACCCCGGGCACGGTGGTGCGGGAGACACGGTCTACCTGGATGTAGCCGCCATCGTTGGTCTCGATGCCGACGCTGTCCAGGCCGAGGGTGCCGGTGTTGGGCACGGAGCCAACGGTCATGAGGGCGTGGCTGCCCTCGACGGTGCGTCCATCATGGATCTTGGCGACTACGCCATCGGCGGTGGTCTCGACGGCGTCCGCGCGCGCGTGCTTGATGAAGGTGACGCCACGCTCGGTGAACGATTCCTCGAGCACGACGGCCGCATCGGCGTCCTCGGAGGGGAGCACGCGGTCGCGGCTGGTGACGAGGGAGACCTTGACGCCCATCTCTGTGTAGGCGTTGACGAACTCGACGCCGGTGACGCCGGATCCCACCACGATGAGGTGCTCGGGCAGTTCCTCGAGGTCGTAGAGGTGCCGCCACGTGAGGATGCGCTTGCCGTCGGGCTTCGCGGCGGGGAGCACGCGGGGCGCGGAACCGGTGGCGATGAGGACGACCTCGGCGTCGAGGCGATGCTGCTCGCCGCTGAACAGGTCGGCCTGCACGGTGTGGGTGGCAAGGCCGCGGGCGGAGTCCACGAGCTTTCCCACCCCGTTGAGGATGGTGACGCCCTCGCGCTGGAGGCGCGCGCGGATGTCCGAGGACTGCGCCTGGGCGAGGCTCTTGACGCGCTCATGGACTTGTGGGACGGAGATTCCGACGCCCTTCGGGTCGAACTCGATGCCGAGGGCGGAGGCGCGGCGCAGGTCGGTGCGGATGCCGGTGGAGGCGATGAAGGTCTTGGAGGGCACGCAGTCATAGAGGACGCAGGCACCACCGATTCCGTCCGCGTCAACGACGGTGACGTCTCCTCCGTGCTGGGCCGCCACAAGCGCGGCCTCGTAGCCCGCGGGTCCGCCGCCGATGATGACTATCCGGGTCATTGTGGGGTCCTCCGTCCGCCATGGGTGAGCGTCCTTCCGGCCACTAACGCTATAGCGTCAGCGTGGATCCCGTGCGCATAGGTGGCCGTATCGGGGAAGATGATGTCTAGTGATGTAGCCGTGCGACGAGAAAGACGTGGGGTTCTGCTGTGCCTTTGTATGCCGCATACGGGTCGAACATGGATCCGGAACAGATGATCGCCCGCGCTCCCCATTCACCGATGGCGGGCACGGGGGGGCTCGAGGGGTGGCGATTGACCTTCGGCGGTGACGATATCGGCTGGGAGGGCGCGCTCGCGACGGTCGTGGAGGAACCAGGATCGCGGGTCTTCGTGGTCCTGTTCGACGTCCCCGCCGAGGACGAGGTGAACCTCGACCGGTGGGAGGGCACCGAGATGGGCATCCACCGCAAGCTACGGGTGCGGGTGGACCTCAAGGGCGGTGGCTCGGCATTGGCGTGGCTGTATGTGCTCGATGCCTACGAGGGTGGCTTGCCGTCGGCTCGATACCTCGGGGTGGTGGCCGATGCCGCCGAGAAGGCGGGTGCTCCCGAGGACTACGTGCGTGGGTTGCGCTTGCGCGCGAGCCGCAACGTCGGTCCTGGGCCGACGTTCGACTAGCCGCGCCCAGGGCAGCCTGGGCCGCTTAGCCGGGGAACACGGGGACGGCGGCGGTGACGTGGATGTCCACGGGGTCGCCGAGCCGGAGGCGCTTGTCGCCCGGCGTGAAGGACCGCGCGCGCGTGGCGCCGTCCGTGCTGGTGGCGGTGATTATGGTGGCGGGCCCGGTGAAGCGCACGTCCGTGACGCGATAGTCGCTGGCATCAACGGCAGGGGTGATGTCGATCTGCTCGGGACGGATCAGCGCGGTGCCCGGCTTGGTCGCGCCATTGAGGATCGGAATCGCACCAAGGGCGGTGCGCGCCCATCCCTCCGGCGCCTGCCTGGGATCGGCGGCGATAGCGATGGAGTCGCCGACGAACTGGCCGACCTCGAGCGTGGCGGGGGTGTGGTAGATCTCCTCGGGGGTGCCGATCTGCGCGACCTTCCCCCCGAGCATGACGACGACACGATCCGCCATGCCGAGCGCCTCGTCCTGGTCATGGGTGACAAGCACCGACGTGATGCGCCGTTCATGCAGCAGCGCCCGCACGTCGGCGCGCAGGGTGGCGCGCAGTCCCGCATCGAGAGCGCTGAAAGGCTCGTCGAGCAGCACGATCGCCGGGGTGGGCGCGAGGGCGCGGGCGAGGGCGATGCGCTGCTGCTGGCCGCCGGAGAGCTGGGCCGGCCTGGCCTTTCCATAGCCGGGCAGGCCGACGAGGTCGAGGAGGGTCTCGGTGGCGGCGGCGCGCTGGGCGCGCGTTGTGCCCCGGCGCAGCCCGTAGCCGACGGTGGCGGCGACGGTCAGGTGCGGGAACAGGGCACCTTCCGGCGGGACGAGGCCGACCCGGCGCCGCTCGGGCGCGATATGGAGGGATGCATCCCGCGCGACGGTGTGCTCGCCAATGGTGATGCTGCCCTTGCTGATGCGGTGCAGCCCGGCGATGGATCGGAGCAGGGTCGTCTTGCCGCACCCGGATGGGCCAAGCACGGCGAGCAACTCGCCGGGCGTGATAGCGAGGGTGATGTCATCGAGGACCGGGTGGCGGCCGTAGCCGGCGGAGAGGCCCTCGATGCCGAGCGCGCTGGGGCGTGCGTTCATGCGGGAGCGCTCTCCTTCGTGGCTACGGGCGCCGCGGCCTCGTCGAGACCGTCGGTATCGCGCGGGAGGGGCAGTCGGGGCATCGTGGAGCGCCATCCCATGACATTGCCGAGCAGCAGCGCGGGCAGCGCCGCGACAAGGATAAGCGCGACAGCGTAGGGGGCCGCGGCTCCGTAGGCGAGCTCCGCGGTGTGCGACCACAGGCTCGTGGCGAGGGTATCAACGGTGGTGGGGCGCAGCATGAGCGTGGCGGGCAGTTCCTTGGCAACAGCGAGGAACACCAGGGCCGCGCCAGCCGCGGTCCCGGGCAGGGCAAGGGGAAGGACGATGCGGATGCTGGTGCGCCAGCGCGGTTCCCCGAGCGTGGCCGAGACGTCCTCGAGCGATTCCGGAATGGAGGCGATGGCGGAGCGGATGGCCCCGACGGCCAGGGGCAGGAAAAGCACCATGTAGGCCATGACGAGCATAGGGAGCTGCTGGTAGAGCTGGGGCAGCGCGCGGATCCCGATGAACACCACCGCGAGCCCAACGGTGATTCCAGGCAGGGCGAAGCCGATGTAGGAGACGGACTCGGCTGTGCGGGCGGCGAGCGAGCGGGAGCGCGCGGCAAGCAGTCCGATGGGTATGGCGGCGAGCGTGGTGGCGAGCGCCGCGATGCCTGCGACCTGGATCGTGGAAGCGGTGGCGGCCCAGATCTCGCCCCAGGCGACGGACACCCGCTGGCTGCGCAGCATCCAGCGGCCGAGCGCCGCGAAGGGCAGGATGACGCCTGCGGTGATCACGGTGACAGCGAGCAGGTAGGCGGGAACGCCGAGCGGTCCTAGCACGAAGGGGCGCGACGCGCGCGGTGCCCCTGTCGCGATGCGGGCGGCGAATCCCCGGCGGGCGCGACGCTCGGCGATGGTGAGAAGGATGGCTGCCGCGGCGAGGATGAGCCCGAGGATGGCAGCGGGGGTGCGGTCGAAGGAGCCCTGGTAGCTCATGAAGATCGCGACGGTGAAGGCGTCATAGCGCATGAGCGCGACAGCGCCGAAGTCGCTGAGCGTGTAGAGCGCGACAAGGAGCCCTCCGGCGGTGGCCGCGGGCCATACCTGCCGGGTGGTGATCGACAGGACCGCGCGGATGCGGGAGCGCCCGAGGGTCTGGGCTACCTCCTCGCCCGCGGGGTCCGCGGCAGCCAGGGCCGCGGCTACGGGCAGGAACACGTATGGGTAGCTCGCGATCGTCAGGACCGTTGCGGCACCGATGAAGCCAGTGAGCTGCGGCAACTCCGCCACCCAGATGAATCCCAGCACGTAGGACGGGATGGCGAGGGGCAGCGTGAACAGCACGCCAAGGATCCGGCGCCCGCGAAGGTCGGTGCGGACCACGATCCACGCCAGCACGGAACCGAGAATGATGCAGGCAACGGTGACGGTCAGAGCGAGGATGCTGCTGCGCCAGAAAAGCTCAAGGGTGCGGGGGCGCTCAAGGACCTCCCGCACCACGGCGGGACCGCGCTCGAGCGCCCGCACGACGAGGTAGAGCAGTGGCGTTGTGGCGAGAGCAGCAATCGCCAGCGCGGTCGCCCCAAGCAGGGGGCGACCGCGCTGGCGCGTGATGGGGTTGGAACTCAGAGCAACCCGACCTCGGTGAGCAACTGCTGGGTCTGCTCGAGGGACTCGAGCTCGGAGAGGTCGATATCGGGGCCCTGGAGCTCATCGAGCTGGGGGCGGCCATCCTCCGTGACCTCGAGAGCGTCCACCACGGGGTACTCCGCGGTCTCATCGAGGAAGTACTGCTGGGCGTCGACCGACAGCATGGCGCGGATGACCCGCTCTGCCGCCTCCTGCTGCTCGGAGCTGACGAGGATGCCCGCGCCCGCGATGTTGACGAGCGCGCCCTCGTCGCCGGGCGCGAGGTAGTTCAACGCAGAACGCATGTTCTCGGCGCCCTTATCGTCCTGCAGCCGGTACCAGTAGTAGTGATTGATCAGGCCAAGCTCGACCTGGCCTTCCTCGACCGCATTGAGGATGGAGCCGTTCTTGTCGTAGCGGACCGGCTCGTTGTCGCGGAACGCCTCGAGCCATTCGCGTGCCCCGTCCTCGCCCCGGGAGACGCGCAGCGCGGTCACGAACGACTGCCAGGAGGCGTTGGTGGGAGCGAAACCGATTTGGCCGCTCCAGCGCGGATCGAGAAGCTCATCAATGGTATCGGGCACATCGGCTGCGTCGACAGCCTCGGTGTCATGGACGATCACGCGTGCACGACCGGAGGTGGCGACCCAGGTGCCGTCCTCGGCCTGGTACTCGTCAATAGCGAGCTCGAGCGTCTCGGGGGCGAGCGGAGCGAGGAGCCCTGCGTTGGCGACCGCGCCGAGCGCGCCGGCGTCCTGCGCGAAGAAGACATCCGCGGGCGAGCGGTCGCCTTCCTCCAGGATCTGCGCAGCGAGCTCGGAGGTGCTGCCGTAGCGGACCTCGATGGAGACATCGGCAAGATCCTCGATGATCGGGATAAGGTCACCGACCAGGTTCTCGCCACGTCCCGAGTACATCACGAGGGACGCGGCCTCCGTGCTGCTGTTACCAGTCCCGGTGGCGGATTCGTCGGAGCCGCAGGCAGCGAGCGGTGCGGTTACCGCTACGGCGGCCAGCGCTGCGAGCATGCGCTTTCTGGTGATCAACTGTGCTCCTTGTGTGTCATGCCGGACAATTGCGACTAGGCTACCCTAACCATGTTTGCCTCGCCTGCGCAGGCCGGGGACACCGCTAGGCGGTCGGCCCGCTCGCGTCGAGCACGAGGCCCGCGAGCAGCCGCACTCCATGCTCGAGGGCTCGCTCATCGATGTCGAAGGTGGGTTGGTGCAGGTCGGACTGAGGTCCCGAGCCCGACCACACGCCTAGCCGTGCCATCGCGCCCGGCGCGTGCTCGAGGTACCAGGAGAAGTCCTCTCCCCCGCCGGATTGCTCCGTGGGCGCGGCCGCGCCGGGGCCAATGCGCTCGGCGGCGCGGCGCAGCATCGCCGTGGACGCGGCATCATTGACCACCGGGGGCACCCCGCGCCGGTAGCGGATCTCCAGCTCCACCCCGGTGGGCGCGACGACCGAGGTGACGATCTCACGGATCAGCGGCTCGAGCAGCGCCCAGGTGGCGTGGTCGCCGGTGCGGATGGTCCCCCGCAGCACCCCTTCGCGGGGCAACGCGTTGGCGGCGTCCCCGGCGTGCGCGGCGCCCCACGCCATCACCGTGGAGGTGCGGGGATCGATGCGCCGGGTGAGCAGAGCGGGCACGCTGGTGATCACCAGCCCCATCGCATAGACCAGATCAGTGGTCAGGTGGGGGCGCGAGGTGTGACCGCCCGCGGAGGAGAAACCGATCTCCACGAAGTCCGCGGCCGAGGTGACGGCGCCCGTGCGGATGCCGATGCGCCCGACCTCGAGCCGGGGATCGCAGTGCAGCGCGAAGATCCGCGACACCCCTTCCATCGCTCCCGAGGCGATCACGTCGAGCGCCCCGCCGGGCATCACTTCCTCCGCGGGCTGGAAGATCATTCGCACGCCCCGGGGCAGCTCCGGCACGGATGCCAGCGCCAGCGCGGTGGCGAGGAGGATCGTCGCGTGCGCGTCGTGGCCGCACATGTGGGCGACCCCGGGGACGGTCGAGGCGTACTCGGCATTGGTGCGCTCCTGCATCGGCAACGCGTCGATGTCCGCGCGGATCGTCAGCCGACGGCCGGCCGCGTCCGCCGGCCCCATATCCAGGAGCAGGCCGGTACCTCCGGGGAACCGCACCGGAGCCAGGCCCGCGGCCCGGAGCTTCTCCTCGAGGAACGTGGTGGTGCGATGCTCGGCGCGGGCGAGCTCGGGACGCCGATGCAGGTGACGACGCCACTGGACGATCTGCGCCCGATGGCTCGCCAGCCAATGCTCGATGTGGCCCCACACGGGCATCCCTGTTCTCCCTCGATTGCTTGCTGGTCCCTCCCGCGCCGCCAGCTCGCGGCTACTGGCCGAACGAGAAGCCGGTGTCACCGGTGGTGATGGCTAGATCATCGAGCAGGGCGCCGTGGATGCTGCGCTTGATGCTGGCGAGGTTCGGCCCGCGCTTGGCAATGAGGCTCGCTGCCCGCTCGATCGCGGTGGGCAGCACGTCCTCGCCGGGGACCGCCACCTGGACGATCCCGGCGGCCAGCGCGTCGGCGCCGCCATACCGGCGACCGGTGGTCATGGCCTCGATCGCGGTCTGCTTCGGCAGTCGGCTATTGATCAGCGCGCTCATGCCGACGGTGAAGGGCATGCCCAGGTCCACCTCGGGCAGGCAGAAGAAGCCGCGGTCCGAGCGCATCACCTGGAAGTCGGTGGAGATCGCGAGCATCGCCCCGGCACCGAAGGCGTGGCCGCTGATCGCGGCGACCGTCGGCAGCGGGAAGGCCAGCAGCCGGGAGAAGATGGTGTGCGAGCGATCGAGGTATCCCGGCAGGCCGTCGAGATTGCTGAAGATCCACTGCACATCAAGCCCGTTGCTGAAGAACTTGCCGGTAGCGGCCACCACCAGCGCGGCCGGCCCTTCCGACGCCTCGACCTCGTCGAGCCGCGCGTGCACGGCGTCCATCCAGTCTGGATGGAACCGGTTCTCGCTGTCGTCCTCGCCCTCGTTGCCGAGGTACAGGACGAACACTTCACCCTCGCGTGACAGATATGGCATTCCCTGAGCTTAAACCGCCCGCCCCGGCGCGGCGCACCGGTCGCGGCGCTTTTGGGACTTCCGGCCCCCGCGCAACCCCCCAAGTGGCACTATCGGAGTCACGCGCGCAGCGCGATGATGGTGGAGAGCCATGCACACCGTGGCAACACGATTGCTGGCAACACCAGCACTGGCATCACGAGCGATGAGCGAGGTCGGGCCATGACCGATGAGCAGTCCATGCAGGAACGGATCCTTCGCAACGCGGTCGCGGCGGCATCGCGAGCCCCGTCCGTGCACAACACGCAGCCCTGGTCCTGGACGCTGCGCGGCGACCGCCTCGACCTGTTCGCCGATCCCGAGCGACAGATGCAGGTGGCCGATCCCACGGGCCGACAGATGATCATCAGCTGCGGCGCGATGCTGCACCACCTCTGCGTCAACCTGCACGATTCTGGCTACGACACCACGATCGAACGCATGCCCGATGCCGAGGATCCGCAGCACCTCGCCGCGGTCACCGTCGCCCGCGCGCGCTATATCGACGAGCGGAACCGGGCGCTGGCCAAGGCGATCCTCGAGCGGCGCAGCGACCGCCGTCCCCTCGGCGCGCTCAGCACCGAGGTCATCGAGCAGCTCCGCGCGTCGTACCACGATGACGATGTCTCCGCCGTGCCGATCACCAGCACCGGCAAGGACGCGTTCCGCCACGCCTCGGAGGTGGCTGTCGCCCAGCGCCTCCACGACGAGCAGTACCAGCGCGAGCTGTCCTGGTGGAGCGGCCACTATCGCTTGTTCGAGGGCGTGCCCCGCTCCTCGCTCGTCGCGAGCGGCACCAAGCCGACCGTTCCGTCGGGCCGGGACTTCCCTGCGGGCACCCTCACCAGCGAGCACGGCCAGGAAGACCAGGCCGCCCTGTTCGTGCTGAGCACGAGCGGCGATACCGCCGAGGACTGGTTGCGCTGCGGTGAGGCCATGTCCGCGATGCTTCTCGCCGCCACCATCGAACAGCTGGGCGCCTGCCCGGTGACGCACGTCACCGAGCTCGAGGAGAGCCGCGCGATCGTCCGGGAGGCCACGGCGAGCGAGGACGAGATGTACCGCTACCCGCAGGTCGTCATCCGTATCGGCGAGCGCCTCGATCCGGCAATGCCGCCCCAGACCGGTCGCCGCCCGCTCGACGAGATCCTGCAGGGCTGAGCAGGCCGGGCCACCCCAGCCGCGCGAGCATGGCGCGTAGGGATCGGATGCCTGCCAGATGTTCCCGGTTCCATCGCCCGCCCGCAGTGGGGGATGCTGCAACGGTCGCGCGGCCCGCCACTGCTTGTCCGCGGTCCGGGGAACCGCGACCCCAACCTTGCCCCGGAGCCTTGTAGCCATTGTGTTGCTACAAGCGTGACCCTGCTCACCTGACCGCCATCACGAATGCGGTGCCCTCGTTGCCCATTCGCGACTGGCGCGCGCCGCGGCCCCGTGGCGGACGGCCGCTATTCCGGCGGGGCCAGCATGGTGCCGGTGAGCGCGCCCCCGTCCACGACGAACTCCGTGCCGGTGGAGTAGGTGGCCCGGTGGATGAGGAAATCCACCATGTCAGCGACCTCGCGGGGCTCGCCGAACCGTGGGATGGGCTGCCCGGTGACCATCGAGTCATCGAACCCGGCGGTCATCGGTGTGCGAATGGGCCCGGGATGGATGCTGCACGCCCGCACGCCGCTGTCGGCAAGCTCGAGCGCCGCGGTCTTGGTGAGCCCGCGCAACGCCCACTTGCTGGCGACGTAGGCACCGATGCCGGAGTAGCCCGCGAGGCCCGCCGTGGACGAGATGTTGACGATGACGCCCTTGCTGGCGCGCAGGTGCGGCGCGCAGGCCCGGATGCCCAGCCATGCGCCGATGAGGTTCACGTCGAGGACGAAGCGGAAGTCCTCGACGGATTGCTCCTCGATCGCGGCGAACCGCAGTACCCCCGCATTGTTGACGAGCGCGGCGAGCTCGCCACGGCTCGCAGCGAGGCGGGCCGCCTCCTGCCATTGCTGCTCGTCGCGCACATCGAGGTGGATGTGCTCGGCCCGGTCGCCGAGCTGCTCGGCGAGCTGCCGGGCCTCATCGTCGAGCACGTCCGCGATGATCACGTGCATCCCTGCCGCATGCAGTGCTTCCGCTGTCGCTGCGCCTATCCCCCGGGCTGCCCCGGTGATGATCGCTGCACGTGTGGTCGCGGACATGATGGCCTACCTTTCCTCGCGCAGTCCCCTTCGCACCACCACGAGCGGGCAGCGGGACGCATACATGAGTGATTCACTGGTGGAGCGGAACACGAGCCCCGAGATCGGCCCGCGCCCGTGGCTGCCGATGACGAGGAGCGCCGCGCCCCGCGATTGATGCGCGAGCTGGCGCGCGGGGCTATCCTTCGCCACGATCTCGATGACCGGTACGTCGGGGAACCGGTCCCGCCAGCCCGCGAGGCGCTCGGAGAGAACGACCTTCTCGCCGGTCTCCACTGCCTCCCAGGGCAGGTCGGTATCATGGGCGATCGCGGTGCTCAGCTGGAAGTCGTTCCACGTATGCACCGCCTTGAGCGCCACGCCCCGGCCGACGGCCTCCTCGAAGGCGACAGCAATAGCGTCCTCGCTGCTCTCGGTGCCATCCACGCCCACCACGACGTGCGGCCCATCGGTCATCTCGCGCGGGATGACCACCACCGGGCACCGGGACTTGGCCGCGAGCAGCGCCGGGTACGGGGCACCGAGCCGGGTGCGCTTGCCCTGGGTCGAGCCCGCGGCGATCACCAGCATGTGCGCGCGGGCGGTGACGGGCACGAATCCCGAGCCGAGGAGCCCTCCAACGGCAAGCTCGGTGACCTCGGCGCTCGCGCCACCCGGGGTGCTGGCGAGCACGGCTCGGGCATCGTCGAAGACGGCCTTGCCGGAACGGTTGCGCACGGCTCCGCGCACGTGGATCAACTGGATGCCAGTTCCGTGCACCGCGGCCTCGCGGACTGACCAGGCGATCGCGGCATGACATTCCGCGCTGCCATCGACGACAACCGCGATGGGCGCGCGGCGGGCTGCCGCCCCTCCGCTGGAGGTGCGCGCCGTCGGCTCGGGCTGGTTCATCGTGTGCCTTTCGTTCCCGCAGCAGCCATGTCTCCATGACACTGCATCCATCGGTGAATTCCGAGGGGCTTTGGAACCCTCATTATCGGCCAATGGTCCCACGTTACGATGAGTGGCACAGGGGGTGAGGAGCCACGATGCATACAGTGTTCCTGGTCGATGACCATGAGGTCGTCCGTCGCGGGCTTGTTGACCTGATCAGCTCGGATCCGGGCCTCGATGTGGTGGGCGAGGCAGGGTCGTGCGCCCAGGCGCTCGCGCGGATCCCGGCGGCGCGCCCGGACGTGGTGGTCCTCGATGTGCGGCTGCCGGACGGCAACGGGATCGAGCTGTGCCGCGACCTCAAGTCGGCCGATCCAGGATTGAAATGCTTGATCCTGACGTCGTTCACCGATGAGCAGGCGATGGTCGATGCGATCCTCGCCGGGGCCGCCGGCTACGTGATCAAGGACATCCGCGGCATGGATCTCACCAAGGCGATCACCGACGTCGCCGAGGGCAGGTCGCTGCTCGACAATCGCGCGGCAGCGGCGCTGATGTCCCGCCTGCGCGAGGGCGTTCAGGAGGCAAGCCCGTTCCCGACGCTGACCGACCAGGAACTGACCCTGCTCGAGCTGCTCGGGGAAGGCCTGACGAACCGGCAGATAGCCGAGCGGATGTTCCTCGCGGAGAAGACCGTCAAGAACTATGTCTCGCGACTGCTCGCGAAGCTCGGCGTGGAGCGCCGGACGCAAGCGGCACTGCTCGCGACGCGCCTCAAGAAGCCCAAGCAGCCCTAGCAGTCCGACGCCGACCGACAAGGAACCGGAAACATCGAAACGTGAACCCCTCGCCCCCGTACCCGGACCATCCCCGCGCTGCCCCCGCAGATGGGGTGATCAGTGACCTCCGGGACCAGCTCGACAACCTCAGCCGTGCCCGCGACCACCTCGAGGGCCTGCTCGAGGCCATGATCGAGGTATCCACCGGGCTCCGGCTCGAGGACACCCTCCACAGGGTGGTCACCGTGGGCATCCGGCTGACTGGAGCACGGTACGGGGCGCTCGGCATCCGCGGCTCCGGGACCAAGCTGTCCCGGTTCATCTACGAGGGCGTCAGCAACGCTGACGCTGCCCGCATCGGCCGCCTGCCGGAGGGCCTGGGAATCCTCGGCCTGCTGTTCGACGAGCCGCAGGTGATCCGCCTCGCGGACCTGTCGGAGCATCCGGCCTCGGTGGGGCTCCCCCCGCATCATCCCCCGATGCGTTCCTTCCTCGGGGTGCCGATCCGCATCCGTGACCGGGTTTTCGGCAACCTCTACCTCACCGAGAAGGAGAACGGCAGCCAGTTCTCCCACGATGACGAGATCATCGTGCAGCTCCTCGCGTCCGCCGCGGGCATCGCCATCGAGAACGCACGGCTCTACGAGGAGTCCCGCGATCGGCTGCGCTGGCTCGAGGCGCTCAACGAGATCAGCAACGACCTCCTCGGCGGCTCCGACCCCTCGCACACCCTGCAACTCGTCGCCGACCTGGCCCGGGATCTCACCCAGGCCGACCATGCGTTCCTGGCCATCCCCGACGACCCGGACCTGCCGCTCGAGGACACGGACTCGCTGATCGTCGCGGTCGCGTCCGGCGCCGGATCGACGGGCGCGCTGCAACGATCGATCCCGATCGATGGCTCGCTGCCCGCGCGGGCATTCGTCGAGCAGAACCCGCTGAGCAGCGACCATTTCGCCCACCCCGCGCTCGAGACGCCCGATGCGCGCCCGGGACCGGCCATCGTCGTGCCACTGCGCACGGATGGCAGTGTCAGCGGCGTGCTGGTGATGATGCGCGGCGATGACAAGACATCGTTCGAGGAACGGCACATCACCATGATGGCGTCGTTCGCCGATCATGCCGCGCTCGCGCTCACCCTCGCCGTCGCGCAGAAGGAACGGCGCGAGCTATCCGTGCTGTCCGACCGCGACCGGATTGCCCGGGACCTGCACGACAACGTCATCCAGCGGCTTTTCGCCGCCGGCCTGAGCCTCCAGGGCACCTTGCCCCGCACCAAGAGCCCCGAGGTGCGCGATCGCCTCAACCTCCTCGTCGATGACCTCCACGACATCATCCAGGACATCCGCACCGCGATCTTCGACCTGCATTCCCGCGCCGGCACCCCCACCACCACGCTGCGGCATCGCATCCACGAGGTCGTCTCCGAGGTCACCCACGCCTCCGAGATCACCCACACCCTCAACGTGTCGGGGCCCGCCTCGGTGGTCGGGGAGAACCTCGCCGATCATGCGATCTCCGTCATCCGCGAGGCCGTCACCAACGTGGTGCGGCACTCGGGTGCCTCGAGCGTGAGCATCAAGGTCTCCGTCGCCGACGATCTCGATCTCACGATCAGCGACGATGGCACCGGCATCAGCAGCACCGGCCGCCGCAGCGGGCTGGCCAACCTCGAGGCACGCGCCGCCGAATGCGGCGGCCACTGCACGATCGACACCGCCCCCGGCCGAGGCACCACGATCCACTGGTCCGTCCCCCTCCCGGATTGACGTGCAGGCCTCCGTGCCGTGCCATTGGTCACTCGCGCGCCAGTGACCTGTGGCCCTATCGGGCCGAGCTTGGCAGCGGGATGCTGAAGGAGCACCCCGGCAACCGCACGGAAGGATTACGACCATGCCCGTTCCCCAGCCCATCATCGTCGGCATCGACGGCTCCACCAGCGCCACCAACGCCGTCCGCTGGGCCGCGCGCGAATCCCGCCTGCGCAAGCTGCCCCTGCGCATCGTCACTGCGCTCGATGGGCCGCCCCAGTACTGGGGCGACTTCGCGATCCCCTCCACCTACATCGCCGAATCCACCCAGCATGCCGAGGCACGGCTCGCGGACGCGGTGAAGGTAGCCGAGGACAGCGGCTGCACGGACATCGATAGCGAGGTGCTCACCGGGTTCGCGCACGTCGACCTCATCACCGAGTCCAAGGATGCCCACATGCTGGTCATGGGCTCGCGGGGCATCTCCGCATTCCGTGCCAGCCTCATCGGTTCGGTGACCCAATCTGTGCTCCAGCACGTGCACTCGACGATGGTCATCATCCAGGAGCTGCCCGCCGGGTGGGACACCACTCCCGCCGCCCCCGTCGTCGTCGGCGTCGACGGATCCGAGCAGAACCGGCCCGCCGTGGAGACCGCGTTCCAGGAGGCATCGCTGCGCGGCGCCGAGCTCATCGCCGTCCACGCCTGGAGCGACACCGCGCTGCCCAAGGCCCTCTCCCTGCACCAGGGCCTGCCCTGGGATGACCTGATCAGCGAGGAGGAGGCACGCCTCGCCGAATCCCTCGCCGGCCTCGGCGAGCGTTACCCCGACGTGGAAGTGCGCCGACTCGTGGTCAAGGACCGGCCCGTCCGCTACCTCACCGACCTCTCGGCCGCAGCCGGGCTCGTCGTCGTGGGCAGCCGCGGCCGCGGAGGATTCGCCACCATGATGCTCGGCTCCACCTCGCGCGCGCTCACCCACAGCGTGCAATGCCCGCTGATGATCGTGCCCCTCGCCCGGTAGGCACCACAGCAGCTGTTGATCGCCGCTAGGGTGGTGGACGTGCGAAACATCGACAGCCCCCACGTCGTTGCCCGCTCCGCCGCCAACGCCATAGCGGCGCGCACCGGCATCGCCGAGCACCCCATCGCGGTGGTGCTGGGCTCGGGCTGGGCGCCCGCGGCCTCCGTGCTGGGCGCCCCCACCGCGACGATCCCCATGCCCGAGTTGCCCGGGTTCGCCGAGCCCACCGCTGCCGGGCACGGCGGCGAGATCCGCTCGTTCGATGTCGAGGGCACCCACGTGCTGGTGATGCTGGGCCGCGCGCACGCCTACGAGGGCCACCCGCTCTCGACCGTGGTGCACGCGGTCCGCACCGCCTGCGCGGCGGGCGCCCGCACCATCATCCTCACCAACGCGGCCGGTGGGCTGCGTGACGGCATGGAGGTCGGCCAGCCCATCCTCGTCAGCGACCACATCAACCTCACCGGCCGCTCCCCGTTGCTCGGATCGCAATTCATCGACCTCGTCGATGCCTACTCCCCCCGCCTGCGCTCCATCGCCCGGGAGATCGAGCCGGGCCTCGAGGAAGGCGTCTACGCCGGGATGCCCGGCCCGCACTTCGAGACGCCCGCCGAGATCCGAATGCTGCGCACCCTCGGCGCGGACCTCGTGGGGATGTCCACCGTCCACGAGACCATCGCCGCCCGCGCCGAGGGCGCCGAGGTGCTCGGGATCTCGCTCGTGACCAACCTGGCCGCTGGGATCACAGGCGAGCCGCTCGACCACCAGGAGGTCCTCGACGCTGGCCGCGCCTCCGCGCAACGCATGGGCACCCTCCTGCACAAGCTGGTGACGCGCTTGTGACCACGCCAGCCGGCCTGCGAGAAAACGTGGCCCGCTGGATCGATGATGATCCCGACCCGGCGACGCGGACCGAGCTCGCTGGCCTGCCCGACGCCGAGCTCGCGGAACGCTTCTCCGGGCCACTGGCGTTCGGCACCGCCGGCCTGCGCGGTCCCGTCCGGGCCGGGCCCAACGGCATGAACGTCGCCGTGGTCACCCGCACCACCGCGGGCGTCGCGTCCTGGCTGCACGACCGCTGCCTCGGCGGTTCCCGCATCATCGTCGGCCGCGACGCCCGCCACGGCTCCGTGGAGTTCGCCCGCGCCACCGCCGAGGTATTCGCCGCCGCGGGCTTCGCGGTCACCCTGCTGCCCGGGGCGCTTCCCACGCCGGTGCTCGCGCATGCCTGCCGCGCCACCGGCGCCGCCGCGGCCGTCCAGATCACCGCATCGCACAATCCGCCCGCCGATAACGGCTACAAGCTGTACCTTGACGGCGGCGCGCAGCTCGTTTCCCCTGCCGACCGGGAGATCGAGGCCGCCATCGCGCGCGTCGGCCCGGCCCGCTCGGTCCCGCGCTCGCCGGTCGAGCCATCCGGGGCCGAGCTCGTCGAGCAGTACCTCGCGACGGTCGCCGCCTTGCCCCGCGGCGCCTCCCGCGATGCGCGCATCGCGCTGACGCCGCTGCACGGAGTGGGGGGCGAGATCGCGGTGGAAGCGCTGCGCCGCGCGGGATTCACCGATGTGCACGTCGTGGAGAAGCAGTTCGCCCCCGACCCCGACTTCCCCACTGTCGCCTTCCCCAACCCCGAGGAGCCCGGCGCCACCGATCTGCTGCTCGAGCTCGCCCGCTCCATCGAAGCGGACGTGGCCATCGCACTCGATCCGGACGCCGACCGGTGCGCGGCGGGCGTGCCCGGGCCCTCTGGGTGGCGGATGCTGCGCGGGGACGAGGCCGGGGTGCTGCTCGGCGACGACATCCTCGCCGCGACCAGCGGCGATCGCCTCGTCGCCACCACCATCGTCTCCTCCAGCATGCTCGGCCGCATCGCCGCCGCCCACGGCGCCCGCTACGCCGAGACCCTCACCGGGTTCAAGTGGCTCGTCCGCGCCGGGCAGGGGCTCGTGTTCGCCTACGAGGAAGCGATCGGCCTGTGCGTGGACCCCATGAATGTCCGCGACAAGGACGGTATCTCCGCCACCGTCGCGGTATGCGACCTCGTGGCGCGCCTCAAGCAGCGATCACGCACCCCGCTCGGCGAGCTGGACCGGCTCGCGGTCGAGCATGGCGTGCACGTCACCGACCAGGTATCCCGCCGCTTCGATGACCTCGGCGGGATCACCGCAGCCATGGCACGGCTGCGTGCCGCGCTGCCCAAGCAACTAGGCGGGGAGCCCGTGAGCGTGGACGACCTGCACGCCGCGCGCGGGCAGCGGCGCACCGATG
Source organism: Lolliginicoccus lacisalsi (assembly GCF_014841105.1). Classification (GTDB taxonomy): domain Bacteria; phylum Actinomycetota; class Actinomycetes; order Mycobacteriales; family Mycobacteriaceae; genus Lolliginicoccus; species Lolliginicoccus lacisalsi. Next base: position 170,832 of record NZ_JACYWE010000004.1, on the reverse strand, counting down.
CGGTCATCCTCCGCACCGATCACCTGCGCGTCGTCGTGCGGCCCTCGGGCACCGAGCCGAAGCTCAAGTGCTACCTGCAGGCCGTGGCTGATGTCACCGGAGGCAACCTCGATGCGGCTCGCGCGCGGGCCGAGGAGACCCTCGAGCACGGGCGCGCGCTCGCCCGCGCGCTGTAGCGGGGGCGGCAGGGGCGCCGACCAGGCTGTCGGGCTTGGCGGTCGTCGGCATACCGGCTTCCCGCCACCGTTGATTGGTTCCTCCCACCGATATGCCCCGCTGCCACCCAAATACGGGTGGCAGGAGCAGCGCGTGGGTGGCAGCTATCGCGCTTGGGTGGCAGGAGCAGCAAGAGGCGCCACTAGGCGCCGAGGCCAACGCGCAACGGCTAGATGTTGCGCGGCCCGAACTGGCGATCACCAGCATCACCGAGCCCCGGCACGATGAACGCGTCGTCATTGAGCCGGTCATCGATAGCCGCGGTGACCACGCGCACCGGGTAGCCCGACTCCTCGAGCGCCCGCAGGCCCTCCGGCGCGCACACCACGCACAGCGCCGTGATGTCGGTAGCGCCTCTGTGCGCGAGCAGGGCAAGCGTGTGCAGCAACGAGCCACCGGTGGCGAGCATCGGATCGAGCACAAAAACCGGCAGGCCGCCCAGATCCTTCGGCAGCGCCTCGAGGTAGGGCCGTGGCTCGTGGGAGTGCTCGTCCCGTGCCATGCCCACGAATCCAGCCTGGGCCTCGGGAATCATCATGCTGGCCTGATCAACCATGCCCAGCCCGGCCCGAAGCACCGGCACGAGCAGCGGTGGCGCCGCGAGACGCGATCCCCGCGCTGTCGCGACCGGGGTCTGGACGTCGAACACCTCCGTCGCGGCATCGCGCATGGCCTCGTAGACCAGCATCTGGGTGAGCTCGCGCAGCGCCGAGCGGAACACCGCGCGGTCACTGCCGGCATCGCGCAACGTCGTGAGCCGGACAGCTGCCAGGGGATGATCAACGACCCGTGTCTCCATGACTCGCGAGCCTATCCGCTCCACGCGGGCCATGCCGGCAGTCGCCGCCAGATATGACATCCAAACTTTTTCGGTTCACCGGGAACCAAACGGGTGCCCCGGTGCGTCCAAGTTTCTTGTAGCGACCAATATGCGACCTCCGCGCCCCGCGCGCGGATCTACAGAGAGGTGTTGCGCATGACCGGGATCACCGCGGACCCCACCGCCCTCGACGAGTTCGGCAGGCGGATGAAGCAGCAGTCCGCGGAGATCGCTGGGCTCGCCGAGGCCGTCACGGCACTGCGGCCCGAGGCCGCGGCGCACGCGCTGGGGCCCATCGGGGCCAGCTTCCTCGCCGCGTGCGCCGCAGCGCACGAGCGCTACCGGCATCATGTCGCCGCCACGAGCGCGGCATGCGCCCACAGTGCCGACGCCGCGCACCAGGCCGCCGAGCTGTACCTCCGCAGTGACATCGACAGCGCTGCCCGCCTCGCCCAGGCGGGAGGAATCTCCCGATGATCGACGTGATGCTCCTGAAGAAGCCGCTCGACGATCTCGCCGCGACACTCGGTACCGGAATCGTTGCCGGCGCTGATCCGGTAGCCGAGCTCACCCGCGTCGCCGCCACCCTGCACCAGGTCGGCGATGCGGGAATGAACGCCGCCAGGCAGCTCGAGCCTTCCTGGCAGGGCCTCGCCGCGGAGGCCGCCGCGAACGCCTCGCGGGAGATCACCGCCGCCACCGATGTCCTCGCGCAGGATGGGGAGCAGCTCAGCGTCAATTGGCTCGCCGCGCTCGAGGCAGTCCTGCGCGGCGTAGGCGATCTCGCCCTCATTGGCGCATCGTTCGTCACCGTGCTGCAGAACTCCCAGGCATTGCTGAGCAACCCGATCGGGCAGCTCGTCCTGCTCAAGGAGGCGCTCGCTCACCTGTCCCGCGCCATCGATGTCGTCATCCGGCTGAGCGGGGAGCTCAGCGAGGCTTCCGGCAACCTCGACGCCATTGGCACTGGCATGCCAGCCCTGCCCGGCGCCGGGGCCGCTCCTCTGGCCTCGTCGGCGATGCATGCCCTGGGGCCGTCGCTCGGCCCGGACGGCGCCTCCGTCACCCTGGCCTCCGACAGTGGCAGCAGCGACTACTCCGGGATCACCGGCGGCACCATCGTCCGGCTGCCCGACGGAAGCACCACCGTGGCTCCGACCCCCGAGGCGGCCGCCGCGGTGCGCAACGCGCTCAGCCAGCAAGGCGTCCCCTACGTGTGGGGCGGCACCTCGCCCGGAGCGGGATTCGACTGCAGCGGCCTCACGCAATGGGCCTACCGGGAGAGCGGTATCGAGATCCCCCGGCTCGCCCAGGAGCAGAACATCGGCACCCCCGTCGCGGTCGAGCAAGCGATGGCCGGTGATCTCGTCGTCTGGGACGGCCACGTCGCAATGGCCCTGGGCAACGGCCAGATGGTCGAGGCCGGCGATCCGGTGAGCGTCTCCGCGATCCGCACCGACAACCTCGGGCAGGCGTTCTACGGCGTGTACAGGCCCACCGCATGAACGGGGTCACGGTGAGCACGGACGAGAATGGCCTGCCCGAGCGAATCGATCTATCCAGCAGGGCACTTCGCCTCGGCGGGGACCAGCTCGCCACAGAGATCCTGCGGCAATGCCACCAGGCAGCCACGATCAGTGGGGCACGGGCGCGCCAGGAGCTCGCCGCCCTTGGCATCGACCGGCGCACCCTCGACGCGGTGGGGCTGCCCACCCTGGCAGACATCGCCGAGGCCGAGGCGGTTGCAGGGCCCGCCGCCATGCTCGATCGGCCCACCATGCTCGACCGGATAGGAATCGCCCGGTGATCGATTTCGAGGAGACCCTGCGACGAGCGCGGGCCCAGCGCGACGCGCTCGACGATGCCCTCTCCAGCCTCGCGGGCCTGCGCGGGCGCGGCGCGAGCGCCGAGGGCCAGATCGTCGCCGAGGTATCGGCGCGGGGCACGCTCGTGGGGCTCGAGATCGGCGATGCCGTCACCCGCCTTCCCGCGCACAAGGTCTCGGAACTGATCCTCGAAGCCATAAGCCAGGCTGCTGCGGCAGCGGCGGAATCACGGCTCGCCCACTACGCTGAGCTGAGTCGTGCTTTCAGCGCGACCGATGGCTAGGCTGTGCGCATGGCAGGAGACATCGTCCCCATCGAGCTTGGTCTGACCGACGGCGACGTCGTGACGCTGTGGGCACCGCAGTGGCGCGAGGGCGACGACGAATGGCAGGCCCTCCTTGGCCGTGACGAGGACTTCTTCGTATTCGACGGGGTCGCTGAGCTCGCCGCGTTCATCCGGAACGACGATGACCACGACCTCGCCGAGCATCCGTCCTGGCATGTCGTCAAGGCATTGTCCGCCGCCGAGCTCGAGCCCGACGATGAGCATGTCTTCGACCTCGTGGGCGTTCCCGAGCTAGCCGCGGGCACCCCCGACGCCTTGACCGTCGCCGAGCTCGACGACATCCTGGCCATGGCCCGCAACCTCGGTGATGTCTGCGACCTCGATGTCGTCATCGAGTTCTTCGACTCCAATCCCGACCTCGGCAAGCTCGCGCTCGGCCATGCAGCCTTCACCGGATCCAGCGGCGCCAAGGCATGGACCCAGATCGGCAAGACCATCGTCAACGGCTGGGACGCCGTGCTTGATGCCATCGACGAGGCAGTGACGACGCCGGCTGTCGACAAGGCGGCCGTGGCGCTCGCGGAGGCCGAGCTGCTCGCCGCCGACGAGAACGATGTCGAGGCAGACGATGCCGCCGAGGACAGCGACGACGTCGACCCGCTCGACGAGGACGAAGGCGATGACGAGGACGACGAGGACGACGAGGACGACTTCTGGACTCACGTCGGGATCGATCCCATCAAGATCATCAATGGGCCTGACGAGCTCTACACGCTGCGCTGCTACCTCGACGACGTACCCATATTCCTCGGCAAGGACGGCACCATCCTCGCCTTCCGCACCCCCCGCGCCCTCGCCCGCTACCTCGCCGACCCGCACGACAATGAGCTAGCCGAGGTCAGCACCTACCCCGAGATCGCGACCGCCGCCACCGACGGATCCCTCGAGATCAGCGTCATCGACGACAACACCTACCTGCTCACAGGCCTCGTCGAGGACCTCGCGGCGGGGCGGGAGCACGTCGACGCCGAGCAACTCGATCTCGCCGTCGAGCTTCTCAACGACGCCGCCGACTTCGCCGACGATGACTCCGTCGAGAACGCCCTCGCCAAGACCACCCCCCTCGGCTGGTACATCTCCTACCTGCTCAAGCCCGACCCCAATCGGCTAGCGCCCGCCGCGCCGCACGACACCGAGGCAGCCGCGTTCCGCGAGCTCCTCCACGAGCTCGAGGGCCGCCTGCGCATCCTGTGAGCCCGCGTTCAGGCGCGCGCGGCGCGGGAGCGTGCGCGCGGCGCGGAGCGCGCGGCGCGGGAGTGTGCGATAAGCGACAGCTTCACCGCGAAATGCTGTCGTTCTTCGCACACTCGCCGGGTGAGCGGCGGCGCCAGCACACTCGCCGGGTGAGCGGCGGCGCCAGCACCCGGGGCCCGCCGCGCCGCGGCGCCGCTAGCCGACTAGCACCGCGTAGCCTGGCTTGATCACGTCATCGATCAACGCTAGCCGCTTGTCGAACTGATAGAACGCCGACTTCATCGCATTGATGGTGAAGCGCTCCAGATCGCTCCAGCCATAGCCAAACGCCTCGACGAGCTTGAGCATTTCCTCGCTCATCGAGGTGTGGCTCATCAACCGGTTGTCCGTGTTCACCGTCACCCGGAACCGCAAGCGTGCCAAGGTATCGAACGGATGCTCCGCGATGCTCGAGGCGGCCCCGGTCTGGACGTTCGAGCTCGGGCACAGCTCCAGCGGAATCCGCTTGTCCCGCACATAGTTCGCCAGCAAGCCCAGCTCTGCCAAGCCATCCGCCCCCACCACGATGTCATCCATGATGCGCACCCCGTGCCCCAGCCGATCGCACCCGCAGTACGCCACCGCCTCCTGGATCGACGGCAGACCGAAAGCCTCCCCCGCGTGAATCGTGAAGTGCGCGTTCTCTCGTTGCAGGAACTCGAACGCATCCAAATGCCTGGACGGCGGGAACCCCGCCTCCGCGCCCGCGATGTCGAACCCGCACGCGCCCTGGTGCCGGAACCGCACCATCAGCTCCGCGATCTCCCGCGATCGCGCCGCGTGGCGCATCGCCGTCACCAGGCACCGCACCACGATCTCGCGGCCCGACTCTGCCTGGACCGCACGCATGCCGTCCTCGAAGCCCCCGATCGTTTGCTCCATTACCTCATCGAGCGACAAGCCGCCGTCGAGGTGCTGCTCCGGCGCGAAGCGAACCTCTGCATACACCACCCCATCGGCGGCCAGGTCCTCCACGCATTCCCGCGCTACCCTCCGCAGGGCGGCCGACGTCTGCATCACCGCCACTGTGTGCGCGAACGTCTCCAGGTACAGCTCCAGCGAACCGCTATCCGCGGCCTCCCGGAACCATGCCCCGAGCTCCGCCTCGTCGCGCGAGGGCAAACCCTCGTAGCCGATCTCATCGGCCAGCTCGATCACCGTGCGTGGCCGCACCCCACCGTCAAGATGATCATGCAGCAACACCTTCGGGGCCAGGCGGATCGAAGCCAGATCAAGAGGGGCGGCAGTCATGCCCACGACGGTAGCGGAACGCTGCAGCGCTAGCAGGGCATCGCTGGCCGGAGCTGGCGGTTGGCGAGGGGCAGGATGAAGGCGCTGGCGCTGGTGGCAAGACTGCCTCCTGATGGGCTGGGCGACGCGCTAAGGCACACACGATTTGCTGGTCAATGTCACGTTTCCGAGGTCGCGTCGCGGTGTGTCGCGTGACATTGGCTAGCAGATTTGCTCGGGCGAGGGTGGCCAACCAGCCGACCCGCCAACCCGACCAGTTCACCGCGGCAACCGTACGCAGCGTGGCGCTGGAGACGGCCAGTCCTCGGGCGCCGGTTCCACTGGCCCTGTCCCGGGCACATGCATCCACCACTGGATCGGAACACTGCGCGCCGGATTCCGCGCAAGGAGCCCGGCCATGCGGGTGCCGAGATCATCAAGGTCCTTGGTGTGCTTGTGCCCGAACCGGAGCAGGTCCAGGCCGCACTCGTTGCGGAGGATCCAATCGCGCTCGCTCTGGCGCAGGACAATGCTGTGCGCATCCGGCCGATGGTTGTACTTGACGGCACCATCCGCCTCCATTGCCGCCCAGTGATGCGGCCACAAGCCATCGACACGAAATTGCGGATAGCCGGGGCCAACCCAGGCATTCGGCACCATGCCGGGCAGCCCGGCCTGGATGCTGGCGAACCTGCCAAGGCTCTCGAGCGGAGACTCCACAGCCGGTGACGCGTGAGCGGCGATCCATCGCGCCCGGGCCGCGCCTTTCCATCCCGCCACCAGACAGCTCGGCTCGGTGAGATCCGCACCCCGCCGCGCCGCCGCGTCGGCCCCCCTCAGCGCCGTCGGCAACGGGGCCTCGAGTGCCACAGTGGCCGCTGCCATTCCCATGCTCACGACGCGCGCCCCCCGGGCGACATCGAGATGGTGCTCCAGCAACGTCGCCCGGCGCACCCGCGCCACGGCCGAGGACCATCCACCTGCGCTACCGCGTGACGGCGCGATCGCTTCCAGGTATCGCGGCGGGCGCCCGTGCGACGGCAATCCCCACATGGATGCAGCTGACCAGCCCGAGAGATGCAGCGCCTCGTTCGCGTTGCGCGCGAAGGCGGCCACGCACAGGGCAAACATCTCCCATGGTGGCAGCCTCTGCCCCGGATCAGCGTCCGCATACATCGTGGGCAGGGGGCGCACCAGCCTCCCCGATCCCACGAGCCGTGCGAGCCTTTGCCTGCTGATCCCGGATTCACGGGCCTCAGTTGCGTGAATGACGCCCCCATGTCGTCGCAGGAGGTAGCGGATGTCGTCTGGAATGGATCCCACGGGGGCCAATAGTGCCGTTTCGCTCCGGCTGGTCGGGGTTGCCAGCCGTGATCTGTGGATAGGTCGCCGGCCATCCACAACGAGGCGGGACGGAGGGGCTCACACGCTAGCGCTGCGGGACATGGCAGGCGCTGCATGCCCGGCCCCAGCGAGTGCTGGATGCCGGGCGCTTCCCGCTGGGCACTTTCCGCTGGGCGCCTCCCAACGGCTGCTTCCCAACGGCTGCTTCCCAACGGCTGCTGCTTGATGTCACCTTTCCGCGGTCGTGTCGCGGCGTGGCGCGAGACATTGGCTAGCAGATTTCCCGAGGAGGCTCCCACCAGCCACCCACCAGCCTCCCACCAGCCACCGGCAGCCACCCACCAGCCACCGGCAGCCAGCGGACCGCCTACGCGATGCGCTCGTGCACGAGCACCTGCCGGGACGCGGAATCCCCGATGCTCCACGCGCCATCGAGCGCGGCAAGGGCGGCCGGGAAGCGCTCGGGGGTGTCGGTGTGCAGCGTGATGAGGGGTTGGCCGGCATTGATGGTGTCGCCGACCTGGACGTGCCATTGGACGCCGGCACCGGCCTGCACGGGGTCGCCAAGCTTCTGGCGTCCGGCGCCGAGCCGCCAGGCTGCGATTCCCACGCCCATGGCGTCGAGGTGGGTGAGGACGCCGCTCTCGGGGGCGGTGATGGTCTCGGTGGCGCGCGCGGTGGGCAGTTCGGCGTCGGGGTCGCCGCCCTGGGCGCGGACCATCTGCTTCCAGGTGTCCATCGCGCGGCCGTCGGCGAGGGCGTCAGCGGGGTCGACGCTGGTGATGCCTACGGCGTCGAGCATCTCGCGGGCGAGGGCGAGGGTCAGCTCGATAATGTCGGCGGGTCCTCCGCCTTGCAGGACTTCCACGGATTCGCGCACTTCGAGGGCGTTGCCGGCGGTCAGGCCGAGGGGGGTGCTCATATCGGTGAGCAGCGCGGTGGTGCGGACTCCGGAGTCGTTGCCGAGGTCGACCATGGTGCGGGCGAGCTCGCGCGCGTCGTCGAGGTTCTTCATGAATGCTCCGGCGCCGGCCTTGACGTCGAGGACGAGCGCGCTGGTTCCCTCGGCGATCTTCTTGCTCATGATGGAGCTGGCGATGAGCGCGATCGATTCGACGGTTCCGGTGACGTCGCGCAAGGCGTAGAGCTTCTTGTCGGCGGGGGCGAGGCCGCTTCCGGCGGCGCAGATAACGGCACCGACGTCGTGGAGCTGGGCCAGCATCTCGTCGTTGGATAACGCTGCGCGCCAGCCGGGGATCGATTCGAGCTTGTCGAGGGTGCCGCCGGTGTGGCCGAGACCGCGGCCGGAGAGCTGGGGCACCGCGGCGCCGCACGCGGCGACGAGCGGCGCGAGGGGAAGCGTGATCTTGTCGCCGACACCGCCGGTGGAGTGCTTGTCGACGGTGGGCGTGCCGAGGTGCCGGAAGTCCATGCGCTCGCCGGTGCGGATCATTGCGTGGGTCCAGCGGGCGATCTCGGCGCGGTCCATGCCGCGCAGCAGGATGGCCATCGCGAGCGCGGACATCTGCTCGTCGTGCACTTCGCCGCGTGTGTAAGCCTCGATGATCCAGTCGATCTGCCCGGCGGTGAGCGCGTGGCCGTCGCGCTTCGCGCGGATAACAGTGACGGCGTCGTGGTGGTGGCTCATGGCTAGCTGGCTGCTCCTTGGCTGGGGTTGGTGGGCGGCGCTATTGCTGCCCGGCGGCGTATTCGTCGGGGCCGAACGCGCGCGGGAGCAACTCGCTGAGCGGGATTGGGCCGTCGGCGGAGCCGATGAGCATGGTGGGTCCGCCGTGCTCGTGGAGGAGCTGCCGGCAGCGTCCGCATGGCATGAGGTACTCGCCGCGGCTGTCGACGCAGGCGAGGGCAGCGAGCCGTCCGCCACCGGTGGTGTGGAGCTGAGCGACGACGCTGCATTCGGCGCACAGGGTGAGCCCGAATGAGATGTTTTCCACATTGCAGCCTGTGATGATCCGGCCATCAGTCGTGGTAGCCGCAGCTCCGACGGGGAATCGCGAGTAGGGGGCGTAGGCGTTGCGCATGGTTTCGATTGCTGCGCTACGCAGGGTTTTCCATTCAGCTACCATGGTCATCACCGTGGTTTCGTGTCGGATTTTCTGTTGGTGGGACAGGGTGGGCCACGGCCATGCAACTGAATATGGCAAGGCAACCCTAAATAATACCCGCAGGTCAAAACCTTATATCCGGCTGCAACCCACGGAACTGGAGGGACTACAGTTCTCTGTGTCAGCTTAGGTTCACGCCGGACCTCTGTCGCGAAGCGCCCTGCTGACACACACAACACAGGGACGCGCCTGACGGGACCTGCGGCGCCCACCGATGACACTGGAGGCAGAGCTCTCAATGACCAGCACACAAGACGCCACTGGGCAGGTGGTGCGCACACGATCGATATACCGGGGCGATCCCGGCATGTGGTCCTGGGTCCTCCATCGGATCACAGGCGTCACTCTCTTCTTCTTCTTGTTCGTGCACGTCCTCGACACCGCGCTCGTCCGGGTCAGCCCCGAGATGTATGACGCGGTCATCGAGACGTACAAGAACCCTGTTGTCGGCACGCTCGAGCTCGGACTGCTCGGCGCCGTCGTCTATCACGCGTTCAATGGCCTCCGTGTGATCCTCATCGACTTCTGGTCCAAGGGGCCGAAGTACCAGCGGGTCATGTTCTACATCGTGCTCGCCCTCTCGGTCGCGATCATGATCCCCGCCTCTGGCCGCATCTTCTACTTGCTGTTCGGGAGCTTGTGATGACTTCTTCGGAGACCCCCGCCGCCAAGACCGTGGCCACGTCCTACGATCGCCCCGCCGCGTTGTCGCTGCCCCGCACCCCGCGGCGCAGCAACACCAACAACTTCGAGATGTGGGCATGGCTTTTCATGCGCATCTCCGGGCTGCTGCTGATCTTCCTGGTCATCGGCCATATCTCGATCATGCTGCTGCTCGATGACGGCGTGCATCGCATCAACTTCGCGTTCGTCGCTGGCCGCTGGGCAAGCCCGTTCTGGCAGTTCTGGGACCTGTCCATGCTGTGGCTCGCGCAGCTGCACGGCGGCAACGGCCTGCGCACGGTCATCAATGACTACGCGCGCAAGGACTCGACCCGCTTCTGGCTGCAGACGCTGCTGGCCATCTCGATCGTGCTCATCACCGTGCTGGGCACGTACGTAATCTTCACGTTCGACCCGAACATCACAGGCTGAGCGAGGCACACATGCAAGAACACCGTTACGACGTGATCATCGTCGGCGCTGGCGGCGCCGGAATGCGTGCCGCCATCGAGGCTGGTCCGCGCGCCCGCACCGCCGTGCTGACGAAGCTCTACCCCACCCGTTCCCACACCGGCGCGGCCCAGGGCGGCATGTGCGCCGCGCTGGCGAACGTCGAGGAGGACAACTGGGAGTGGCACACCTTCGACACCGTCAAGGGTGGCGACTACCTCGTTGACCAGGACGCCGCGGAGATCATGGCCAAGGAGGCCATCGACGCGGTCCTCGACCTCGAGAAGATGGGCCTGCCGTTCAACCGCACGCCCGAGGGCAAGATCGACCAGCGGCGCTTCGGCGGCCACACGCGCGACCACGGCAAGGCGCCGGTCCGCCGTGCCTGCTACGCCGCGGACCGCACCGGCCACATGATCCTGCAGACCCTCTACCAGAACTGCGTCAAGCACGGCGTGGAGTTCTTCAACGAGTTCTATGTGCTCGACCTGTGCCTGAGCGAGACCCCCGAGGGAACCGCCGCCACCGGCGTGGTGGCCTACGAGCTGGCCACCGGCGAGATCCACGTCTTCCATGCGAAGTCGATCGTGTTCGCCACCGGCGGTTCCGGCCGCATGTACAAGACCACCTCGAACGCCCACACCCTCACCGGTGACGGCATGGCGATCGTGCTCCGCAAGGGCCTGCCGCTCGAGGACATGGAGTTCCACCAGTTCCATCCCACAGGCCTCGCGGGCCTCGGCATCCTCATTTCCGAGGCGGTGCGCGGCGAGGGCGGCATCCTCCGCAACGCCGACGGCGAGCGCTTCATGGAGCGCTACGCACCGACCATCAAGGACCTCGCCCCGCGTGACATCGTGGCCCGGTCCATGGTGCTCGAGGTCCTCGAGGGACGTGGTGCCGGACCGGACAAGGACTACGTCTACATCGACGTGACCCACCTCGGCGCGGACGTGCTCGAGGAGAAGCTGCCGGACATCACCGAGTTCTCCCGCACCTATCTCGGCGTGGACCCGGTCACGGAGCTCGTTCCTGTGTTCCCCACTTGCCACTACGTGATGGGCGGCATCCCCACCCTGGTCACCGGCGAGGTGCTCAAGGACAACGACACCGTAGTCAAGGGCCTCTTCGCGGCCGGCGAGTGCGCGTGCGTGTCCGTGCATGGCGCGAACCGCCTGGGCACCAACTCACTGCTCGACATCAACGTGTTCGGTCGCCGCGCCGGCATCGCTGCCGCCGACTATGCCGCCCAGTCGGAGCTCGTGCCGCTGCCCGAGTCCCCCGAGGGCATGGTGGAGGAGTGGATGAAGCTCATGCTGTCCGATCGCGGCGACGAGCGGGTCGCCGATATCCGCATCGAGCTGCAGGCGACCATGGACCGCAACGCTTCGGTGTTCCGCACCGAGGAGACCCTCAAGCAGGCGCTCGAGGATGTCCGCGTGCTCAAGGAGCGCTACAGCAGAGTCCAGGTGCAGGACAAGGGCAAGCGGTACAACAGTGATCTCCTCGAGGCCGTGGAGCTCGGGTTCCTGCTCGAGCTGGCCGAGGTCACCGTGGCCGGCGCCCTGAACCGGAAGGAATCCCGCGGCGGACATGCCCGCGAGGACTACCCGGACCGGGACGACACCAACTTCATGCGCCACACCATGGCGTACAAGAAGGTGCCGAAGGACAGCCGCGCTCCGCTGATCTCTGACATCACGCTGGACTACAAGCCAGTGACCTTCACCCGCTACGAGCCGATGGAGCGTAAGTACTGATGACTGCCACCGTTTCCGCCGAGACAGGCCAGCGTCCACTTCCGCCGGTTCCCGAGGGCGCGACGATGGTCACGCTCAAGATCCGGCGCTTCAACCCGGAGGACCCGGACGCGCAGGGCTTCGAGGAGTTCGAGGTCCCCGCGCTGCCGTCCGACCGGCTGCTGAACCTGCTGCACCACGTCAAGTGGTACCTCGATGGCTCGCTGACGTTCCGTCGCTCCTGCGCGCACGGCGTGTGCGGCTCCGACGCGATGCGCATCAACGGGGTCAACCGGCTCGCCTGCAAGATCCTCATGAAGGATCTGCTGTCGAAGGACGGGAAGCCGATCACCATCACCGTCGAGCCCATCCGTGGATTGCCCGTCGAGAAGGACCTCATCGTCGACATGGAGCCGTTCTTCGACGCGTTCCGTGCCGTCAAGCCCTTCCTCATCGCGCACGGCCAGGAACCCACGCGCGAGCGCATCCAGTCCCAGGATGACCGGGCACGCTTCGACGACACCACCAAGTGCATCCTGTGTGCTTGCTGCACCACCTCGTGCCCCGTGTTCTGGCACGATGGCTCCTACTTCGGGCCCGCGGCGATCGTCAACGCGCACCGGTTCATCTTCGACAGCCGCGACGAGGGTGCTGCCGAGCGGCTCGAGATCCTCAACGACATGGACGGCGTGTGGCGCTGCCGCACCACCTTCAACTGCACCGAGTCCTGCCCTCGCGGCATCCAGGTGACGAAGGCGATCCAGGAGGTCAAGCGGGCACTGCTGTTCGCCCGCTGACCACCGCCAGCTACACGAGGGGCACCCCGCGCCAGGGGTGCCCCTCTTTGCGTTCCCCGCTCGGGACACACTCGCTTGAGACACCCGGGGCCACCTGCGCACGGGCCGCGACGGCCATGGCAGCGCGGTAGGCTAGTGGAGGGCACGCCGGCCCGCTCGAAACTAGGGAGACCCCGATGTCAGATCATGTCCTCCACCACCACGAGCCGCCGAACGATGACCTTGCCATGCGCGCCACCAACATCGTGGCCTCGCATAGCGAGAACGCGAAGGAATGCCGCGAATTCCTCGACATGCTCGGTCTCGACACCACCCCTCCCCCGGTAGTGCCGGCGGACTGAGGCCCGCAGCCCAGCGATCGGCTAGCGATCCACCGGCCCATGATCCCGCGAGCAAGGCCTGCTGGAACACGTCACTGCGCCTCCTGCGCCGCAGCCGCGAGGACCTCTGCCAGGGCCTCGGGCAGCTCGTCCTCCAGGAAATGACCCCCGCCCGGAACCGTTATGTCCCGCGCCCCGAGCGCCTCAGCGAGCTGCGCGGATAGCTCGGGCGGGACGATCTCGTCGTCGTCCGAGTGGATGACGGCGGCATGACGGACACGAGCACCCAGCGCGGTCGCATCCAGCCCCTGCCCCTGCCCTTGCCCCTGCCCGATGCACGCATCGAGCTCGGGCAGGCCAGGAAGCGTTCCGAGGAATCCAGCGACCAGGACGAGGCCACCGAGGCGCCAACCGCCGCCGAGGGCATCGAGGTGGCGCAGCAGCGACAAGCACCCCAGGCTGTGACCGATCAGCACGGTCTCGTCGTCAACGGGCCCGATCGCCCGCGCGAGCTCCGCCTCCCAGGCACCGCTGTCTGGCTCATCCGGGCTGGGTAGCACCACCCGATGCACCTCGTGGCCCCGGTTCGCGAGCTCGTCATCGAGCCAGGGGAACCAATGCTTGCCCGTATGGGCGCTATAGCCATGCACGATGATCGCGCGCACCGTGCCTCCTCGCTGCACCGTGCCTCCTAGGGACGAACCTGGCCGATGCTCAGGGGCCGCCGGAGCTCGGGGAGGATCTTGTCCGCGAGCAAGGGTGCCAGGGCAATATTGCCATGATCGTCAGAGAGTTCGAGCCAGCGGATCTCGGCGATCTCACCGCCGGGCTGGATGACCTGGTAGCCGTGCGGCGCGGCAAGGGCTGCCGTGTCGGTGACGTAGACAGTGGCATCCACACGACGATTCCGCTCGTTGGCGGCAGGGGCGGTCCATCTGCCCAGGAACCTGAGCGACGCGGAACCGAGCTCGACGGAGATCTCCTCGCGGCATTCGCGGATCGCCGCGGCGTGGATGGACTCGCCCGGCTCGGGCTTGCCTCCCGGCAGCATGAACCGCTGCGTGCCCGCCTTGCGGACGAGCAGGATGCGCTTCCCCTCGTGGAGGATGCACACCGCTGCCACGGTGATCGGTCGATTCACGTTCGGGTTCCTGTCGTGATGTGTGCACTCGAGGAGTTGTGCCGAGGTCAGGACGCCATCGCTCAGGCTACCGCCCTCCGGTAGCTAGGTGCTTCGTCGTGGAGGGAAGTGCGACCAACACAACAGAACACGCTGTGGTCACAGTCGGCTAACCAGTGGAAGCCAAGCCATGCACGCGGTCCCGGCATCATTCAAGATCGTGTTGGCAGTGTTCAAGCTGGCCTCATTCCCTACCGTGCTAGGAGCCCCATGCGTCCCCGGACTGCGAACCGGATCACCCGCGTCGCGCTGCTCGTCGCGGTCCTGAACATCGGACTCGCCGGCACCGTGGCCTACGCTCTCGATGCCGAGGCAACAGCCTCGAGCACCATCAGCGTCGTTGAAACGGCGCCCTCGGGCTCCCCGGGCAACACCACGATCTGCTCGGTGAGGTAGGCCGCTCGCCTGGTCGCAGGTGCCCGCGCCGCTGGTGGTGGGCGCCCGCGCCGCTGGTGGAAACTTTTCCCGCCCTGAGGGGGGAAAGTTTCCACTTCCGGAGCCGCAAGCCCCCGAACGGAGCCACCATCGCCAGCCGCGGAGCCGCAAGCCCCCGAACGGAGCCACCAGCGCTAGCCACCATCGCTAGCCACCAGCGCGAGCCACCATCGCGAGCCACCGGCCCACGACGGTCAATGCGCGACGACGGGCGCGCCCTGCTGGGCGGGAAGCTGGCCGGTCCGGAACAGGGTGCCGGCGACGATAGCGCCGATGACGAAGATCCCGGCGCCCCAGGCGAAGGCTGTCGTGTAGCTCTCCATGGCAGCCTGGACGGCGCCACCGCTGCCGCCACCCGCGAGGTAATCCGATGCCGCGGTCGCAGCGAGGGTGCTGAGCAGCGCGGTACCGATGGAGCCGCCCACTTGCTGCATGGTGTTCATGGTGGCGGAGGCGATGCCGGCATCAGCGGGCGCGACCCCGGATACGGCGGACTGGATGGATGAGGCGAAGATCGCGCCCATGCCGAGTCCCATGATCACCAGCGACGGGAGGATATGCGCGAGGTAGCTGCTCCCGATCTCGATCTGGGTGAGCCAGGCGAGGCCGAGGGCGCCGAGCATCATGCCGGTGGTGACGAGGGGTCGCGGTCCGTGCTTGGGCAGCAGGACGGCGTTGATGACGATGGAGGAGATCATGATCATCATCACCATGGGCAGGAACGCGAGCCCGGTGCGGATGGGTGAGTATCCGACGGTGACCTGCAGGTAGTAGGTGAGGAACAGGAACACGGCGAACATGCCGCTGCCGGCAAGGAACATCGACAGGAACGCGGCGCCGCGGGTGCGGTCGAGGATGATCTTCAGCGGGAGCAGGGGGTGCTCGACCCGGTTCTGGAGGTAGACGAACGCCGCGAGCCCCACGACGCCAGTGGCGATCCAGGCGAGGGTGGAGGTGGCGGTCCAGCCGTTGTGCTCGGCGCTCGAGAATCCGAAGACGATGGCGAACAGCGCGACCGAGCCGACGAGGGTGCCGGGGATGTCCAGACGAGGCCGGGTGGTGGAGCGCTGGGGGTCTAGCAGGATGGCCGCGCCGATCAGGGCGACTCCGGCGAAGAACACGTTGACCAGCAGCGTCCAGCGCCAGTCGGCCCATTCGGTGAGGACGCCGCCGAGCAGGAGCCCGACGCCTGCTCCGGACCCGGCGATGGCACCAAAGATGCCAAATGCCTTGGCGCGTTCCTTGGGGTCGGTGAAGGTGGTGGTGAGCAGGGCGAGGGCGGTGGGGGCGAGCAGCGCGCCGAAGATGCCTTGCCCGGCGCGGGCGGCGACGAGGATCTCGAAGCTGGGGGCGAGCCCGCCGACGGCGGAGGCGGCCGCGAAGCCTACGAGGCCGGTGAGGAAGGTGACGCGGCGCCCGAAAAGGTCGGAGAGGCGTCCACCGAGCAGGAGCAGGCTGCCGAAGGTGAGCGCGTAGGCGATGATGACCCATTGCCGGTCGGAGTCGGTGAAACCGAGGTCGGCCTGGGCGGCGGGGAGGGCGATGTTCACGATGGTGGCGTCGAGCACCACCATGAGCTGGGCGATGCCGAGGACGGCGAGGACGAGCCAGCGGCGGTCACGCTGGGTTCCGGCGCCGGGGCTCGCGAGGGGCGTGGTGGTGGTCATGGGGATCGGCTCTGCTTCCGTGCTGGCGGGCTTGTACTGATGCGGCTTTGCAGGATCTTTACTAAGTGGAGTTTCCATCTCCGCTTCTCACAACTTATGATCGTAAGCGGAGATTCCCCCTCCGAATAGATCCGTGAGGTGAATCACAATGACCGACGCGCCCAACACCCCATTGCGCGCCGACGCCGAGCGCAACCGGCAACGCATCATCGAGACCGCGCGCGAGCTCTACGCCACCCAAGGGCTCGCCATCACCCTCGACGAGGTAGCCCGCGCCGCCGGTGTCGGTGTCGGCACTGTCTACCGGCGGTTCGCCAACAAGCATGAGCTCATCGAGGCACTGTTCGAGCTCAGCCTCACCAACCTCGCCGAGGCCGCCGAGCAGGCCCTCGCCGACCCCGACCCCTGGGACGGGGACACACGGCTCGCCGAGCACGCCTGCCAGCGCCTCGCCGTCGACCGAGGGCTATCCGAAGTGGTCATCGGCCGCGAGAACGACCGCGAGCGCATTTCCCAAGCCGCCGAACGCATGCGCACCTCGTTCGCGGCGGTGTTCGATCGCGCGCACGATGCTGGCGCGCTCCGGCCCGATGCCACCCTCTCCGACCTCTTCGCCACCATCCACATGGTGGCCAACTTCGCGAGCTTCTCGGGCCCCGTCGCGCCCGATGCGTGGCGCCGCTACCTCACGCTGTTCCTCGACAGCCTGCGCGGCGATCGCGAGCACCTTCCCCTGCCCGTCGCCAGCCTCACCCCCGAGCAAGTCAGCCGCGCCAAGCAACTCCTGCAGCAGCGGCACGCGCCACTGGATTGACCGCAGCTCGAGCCTTGCGAGCTACCAGGGCCAGGTGTGCACCGGGTCGCCCGCCCGCATCAGCTCCGCGTACTCGGCCAGCATCCGGGGCAACGCCTCCTGCCGCGTCATCCCGGACTTCTCGAGCCGCGCCACCATCCGGCGCTGCCAACCCGCGCCATTGCGACGCTGCAAGCACCGCTCCTCGATGATCGACAAGTACCGGTCGCGAACCCCCGCTGCCACCCCGTAATCGGAGAGCCCCTGCTCCGCGAGCGGCAGCAACCAGCGCAGCGCGAGCTCATCGGGCCCCACATCGCCGCACGACGGCCAATACAGCCGCGCATCCATGCCATGCCTGGCGGCATTCCCCAGGTTGGTCTGTGCCGCGTCGAACGACATCTGTGTCCACGCGGGCCGGTCCGCATGGGCCAGCGCATGCACCACGCCGTAGTAGAAGGCAGCATTCGCCATCGTGTCGATCACCGTCGGCCCGCCCGGCAGCACCCGGTTCTCCACCCGTATCTGCGGCTTGCCCTCCACCACCGCGTATACCGGCCGGTTCCACCGATAGATGGTGCCGTTGTGCATCGCGAGCTCCGCGAGCGACGGCGTCTCCCCCGCTTCGAGGCGGGCAAGCGGCGCCTCCTCGGTGGCCTCGGGCAGCAGAGCCGGGAAGTAGCGGGCGTTCTCATCGAACAAATCGAAGATCGACGTGATCCACCGCTCCCCGAACCACACCCGGGGACGCACGCCCTGGTTCTTCAGCTCCAGCGAGCGAGTGTCGATGGCCTGCTCGAAAACCGGGATGCGGCTCTCGTGCCACAATGCCGTCTGCGCGAGGAACGGCGAGTTCGCGCCCAGCGCCACCTGCACGCCCGCCACGCACTGCGCGGCATTCCAGTACGCCGCGAACATGTCCGGATCCACCGCGAGGTGCAGCTGCACCGAGGTGCACGCTGCCTCGGGCAGCACCGAGGTGCAATCGATGCGCAGCCGCTCGGCTCCACCGTCCAGCCCGGTGCCACTGATATCGATCTCGATATCCTCGCCCCGCGCCGCGAAGATCTGCTCATTGAGCAGCGCATAGCGCGGATTGTCGGTGATCCATGCGGCATCGAAGTGCTCCGTGCGCAGCGTCGGCAGCATCCCCGTGAGCACCACGCGCGCGCCGTTGCGCGAGGCCATGTCGTCGGCGTGCTCCAGGGACCGGCGCAGCCCCATCTCGACCTCGCGGATCGACTCCCCCGCCAACGGCGCGGGCGCCACGTTCAGCTCGATATTGAAGCGGCCCAGCTCGGTCTGGTAGTCATTGTTCGCGATCGCGGCGAGCACCTGATCGTTCGCCTTCGCCGGTTCCATTGCCGCATCGACGAGGTTGAGCTCGACCTCCATGCCCAGTAGCGGCACCGCCCGATGGCTGTCGAACGCGCCGTCGTGCAGCATTCGCTCCAGCGCCTCAGTGCATTCGTGCACCTTTCGGCGGAACAAGCGCCGGTCCTCGTGAGTGAACCGGATCGCCGTGACCTCCGCGCCCATCGCCGCCGCCTTTCCTCGGGAACCGGTGGTACCGACCATAGTGGCCAATCGCCTGCCGCACGGCCATACCGGTCCGGGCATTCCCGCTCGCGCTGAAGTCCACGGCCAGCAGCGGTAATCTCAGCCGTGTGAACACTGGAGACAAAGCCCCCGACTTCGCCCTTCCCGACCAGTTCGGGACCGTCCGCTCCCTCGACGAGCTCCTCGCCGACGGCCCCATCGTGCTCTTCTTCTACCCGGCCGCGAACACCCCTGTCTGCACCGCCGAGGCTTGTCACTTCCGCGATCTCTCCGCCGACTTCGCTACCGCCGGAGCAGCACGCGTCGGCATCAGCACCGACGACATGCAGACCCAGTCGGGCTTCGCCACCGCCCAGGAGATCGACTACCCGCTGCTGTCCGACACCGACGGCACTGTCGCCGCCCGCTTCGGCGTCAAGCGTGGCCTGCTCGGCAAGCTCGCTCCGGTCAAGCGCAAGACGTTTGTCATCGACACCGATCGCACGATCCTCGGCGTCATCTCCAGCGAGTTCAAGGCCAACGCCCACGCCGACGAGGCCCTGCAGATCCTCGCCAGCCGCTCCTGAACCACGTGGATGGGGCACCACCAGCACCACATGATGGCGCCCCATCCACGGTGGTCGCGCGGGCTTCGGCACTCGGCGCTGATCCCAAGGATCTGCTAGCCAATGTCACGTTCACGCAGTCGTGTCGCGGCGCGGCGCGTGACATTGACCAGCAGATTCGAGCCCGTGAGCAGAGGTCGCCAGGCCCCGCCCGATCACCGGCCGTAGAGGGCCTCGATATCGGCGGCGTGTTCCTTGGCGACGATGGCGCGCTTGAGCTTCATCGACGGCGTGAGCTGCCCCTCCTCCACGGTCCAGTCGCGGGGCACGATCCGGTGGGCCCGCACGGATTCGGCCTTGGAAACGGCCTTGTTGCCCTCGGCGATGGCGCTGTCGATCTCGGCAAGCAGCTCGGCGTCCTCGATCAGGCCCGCTGCGGACGGGGTCTTGCCACGAGCCAGCGCCCAGGGCTCGAGAGCCTCGGCGTCGAGCGTGATGAGCGCGCCGACGAAGGGCTCGTTGTCGCCGACGACCATGACCTGGCTGATCAGCGGATGGGCGCGGATGCGGTCCTCGATGACGGCGGGCGCGACGTTCTTGCCGCCCGCGGTGACAATGATCTCCTTCTTCCGCCCGGTGATGGTGAGATAGCCATCCTCGTCGAGGGTGCCGATATCGCCGGTGTGGAACCAGCCATCGGGTTCGAGCGCCTCGGCGGTGGCGGCGTCGTTGTTCCAGTAGCCGCCGAACACCATGGGCCCGCGGGCAAGCACCTCGCCATCGTCGGCGATGCGGATGGTGGTACCGGGCACGGGCTGCCCCACGGTGCCCATGCGCGGAGCCTCGGGCGGGTTGACGGTGATGGCGGCCGTCGTCTCAGTGAGCCCGTATCCCTCGAGGACGGTGAGCCCGATTCCGCGGTAGAAGTGCCCCAGCCTCGTCCCGAGGGGCGATCCGCCGGAGATGGCGTGGGTTGCCAGCCCGCCGAGGGTGGCGCGGAGCTTGCGGTAGACGAGCACGTCGTAGACCTTGTGGCGGGCGCGCAGCGACCAGGCGATGCGGCCGTCGTCGATGGCCTCGCTGTAGGCGATGGCGGTCGCGGCGGCGCGGGCAAAGATATTTCCCTTGCCCGCGGCGTCGGCCTTGCGCGCGGCACCGTTGTAGACCTTCTCGAAGACGCGGGGGACGGCGAGGATGAAGGTGGGCTGGAACTCAGCGAGGTCGTCGAGGAGAGTCTTGATGTCGGGCGAGTGGCCGAGCACCACTCCGGCGTGCACGCAGCCGAGCTGGATGACGCGGGCGAAGACATGCGCGAGCGGCAGGAAGAGCAGGGTGGCGCTGCCGGGGCGATCGAACACGTCGGCGAGCTGCGTGGTGACGTTGGTGACCTCGCCGAGGAAGTGGCCGTGGGTGAGCGCGCACCCCTTGGGCCTGCCGGTGGTGCCGGAGGTGTAGATGAGCGTCGCGGGGGTGGTGGAGCGGAGCCCTTCGCGACGGTGCGCGACGGTGTCGTCAGCGAGTCCGGTGCCGAGGTCGCGGAGCGCCGTGAGCGAACGCGCGGGATCGGTTGCGGGGCCCTCGATCTGCCAGATGTCGCAGTCGTTGCCATCGAGGACCGTGGCGACGGTGAGGGCGAGCGCGGGCGACTCGGCGATGCAGGCGACGGCCCCGGAGTCGGAGAGGATCCAGTGGATCTGCTCGGCGGAGGACGTCTCGTAGATCGGCACCGTGATCGCGCCCGCGCTCCAGATCGCGAAGTCGCACAGCGTCCACTCGTAGCGGGTGCGGGAAAGCAGTGCCACGCGGTCGCCGGGCTCGATGCCGCTGGCGATGAGCCCCTTGGCGAGATCGTCGACCTCGCGCAGGAATCCTGCCGCGGTCACGTCGATCCAGTCGCCGTCGGCCTGCCGCTGGAAGGCGATGCGAGTGGGGTCGGTGAAGGCGTTGCGCACGATCATGTCGGTGAGGCTGTCGCCGGGCTCGACGTGCTGCGCTGGGGGGACGGTCATCTCGCGCATGGAGGGGCTCCTAGGTGGTGGTGATGAGGGATCGGATGGCGGCGCGGCGCTCCGCGCTGGTGGGGTTTCGGTCGAAGCGCAGGGCTCGGATCGCTTCGGCCTCGCGGAGGAAACGCGGCAGTGCGTCCTCCGCGCCGGCGCTGACGCTGACGTGGGTGGAGGCGGGCAGCGCGGCGCGGGCCCGGGCGTCGAGATCGAGCAGCGCCGGGGTCCAGGCGGTTCCGGGCGGGAGCAGGAACGCGACGGGCACGGCGATGCGCGCGAGGTCGAGGCAACGGTCACCCAGGTGCGTGTGACCCGCGTGCTGGCGCCCGGGCAGGGCCGCATCGTCGAGCGTGCCGGCGAGCACGGTGATCGAGGCGATCGGCAGGTGCGGGAACTCCGCCGCGCACACCAATGCCCGCTGGCCAGCGATGTCGCGGCCGACGAGGTGGACGGGGGCGCCGTCCGCCGCGCGGCTGGCCGCGACGATGGCGTGCGGCAGCAGCTCGTGGACCCAGCGGCGGGTGCTGGGCTCGCGCATCGTCAGGGGCAACGGCCAGGGCAGGCGACGTCCCTCGACGCGGGACTGGGCGTGGCCCGGCACGTCGAGCGCGGGCTCGCGCGGAGCCGTGGCGACGTGGAGGACGGGAGCGGTCGGCTGGGCGGCGATGCGTGGCCGCAGCGAGTGGATGGGGCGAGGGGCGAGGATGGTCATGGTGTTCTCCTGGCGGGGTTGGTCAGCGACGGCCGACGAAGTCGTCCATGGTCTTGTGGATGCCGAGCACGCGCCCGGCGAGGAAGTCGCGGACGGAGGTGGGAACGATGCCCTTGACGACCTCGCTGAGCACGACCGCGCGCGGCAGGATCACGAACGGCGAGCCCGCCTTGGAGTGCTTCCACGCCTGGTCAACGACATGCTGGGGCTCAAGGATGGGCAGCAGCGGGGCGGGCCGGGCGCCGTCGAACATGCCGGTGCTGATGTAGTACGGGCACACCGTGGTGACCTTGATGTGCCGGTGCCCGGCCTGCTCGAGCTCGAGGCGCACCGAGTCCGACCAGCCGACCGCCGCCCATTTGGATCCGCAGTAGGCGGCCATGCGGGGGTTCGCGGTGAGCCCGGCCGCGGAGGCGACGTTGATGACGCGGCATTCCTCGGTGGTCGCGACCATGCCCGGCAGGAACTCGCGGGTGATCAGCATGGGCGCCACCGCGTTGATGGCCATGGTGAGCGTGGTGTCGCCGGCGCTGGGCGTCTCCCAGAAGTACGAGTTGCCGCGCACGATGCCGGCATTGTTGATGAGGATATGCACGGTGCCGATCTCGTCGCGCACCTGCTGCGCGGCGGCCGCGATGGCATCCGCATCGGAGACATCGACGATCTGGGCGTGGACGGTCGCGCCGAGCTCGCGCAGTTCCCGGGCGGTCTTCTCGAGCGCCTGCTCGTTGATGTCCCAGAGGATGAGCGTGGCCGCTCCCTCGACAAGGGCGCGGTGGGCGTGGAGGGCTCCCATACCCATGGCGGCGCCGGTGATCAGGACGGTCTTGCCGTTGATGTTCTTCATGAAGCTCGTGTCCTTCGTGTTGTGGTGGGTGTTCACCAGTGGATGCCGGGCAGCAGCCGCATCATGGCGGTGGCTGTGCCCGAGAGGGGCTGGGTGCGGGCGAGGCGGGAGGCACGAGCGAGCAGCAGGGTGCGGCGCGAGAGGCCCGGGCCGGTGCTCTTGGTGTTGTTCTCCGGGGCCTTCTCGCCCGGGTTGCGCTCGCCTTGCGCGGCCAGGGAGTCAGGGAACGCCTTGTAGGCCTGGTGCAGGATGCGGTCGGTGATCTTGGGCGCGAGGGCATGCATGAGCTCGCCGAAGGTCCCGACGGGCGTGCCGATCTCGACGGGCCGCTTGACGAGCGCGCGGACCACGAGGTTGGCGGCCTCCTCGGGGCTGAGGGTCGGGAACGCGTCGTACATGGTGGTGGGCGCGATCATCGGGGTGCGCACGAGCGGCATGTGGATGGTGGTGAAGGTGACGCCACTGCCGAGGGTCTCGGTGGCGACCACGTCGCTGAACGCGTCGAGCGCGGCCTTGGATGCGACATAGGCGGAGAAGCGGGGAGCGCTGGTCTGCACGCCGATGGACGAGATGTTGACGATATGGCCGAACGCGTTGGCCTTCATGTGCGGCAGCAGGCCGAGGATGAGACGGATCGCGGCGAAGTAGTTGAGCGACATGGTGCGCTCGAAGTCATGGAACCGGTCGTGCGAGAGGGCGATCGAGCGACGGATGGAGCGGCCGGCATTGTTGACCAGCATGTCGATGGTGCCGTGCTCGTGGACGATCTGCTCGATGAGTCGCTCCACGGCGTCACTGTCGGTGATGTCGCATGGGTAGGCGAACGCGGTGCCACCCTCGGCCTCGATGCTGTCCTTCACCTCGAGCAGCTTGTCGAGGCTGCGAGCGACGAGGAGGACGGTGCCGCCGTTCGCGGCGATCTGGTGCGCGGCCGCGGCGCCGATCCCGGATGACGCGCCGGTAATGACGATCCGGCGATCGTGCAGCGGGCCGGTGGTGCTCGGACGGCGCGAGCGCAGGGAGCTGCCCATTGCCGTGGCGGCCTGGCGGGGAGCGCGCGCTACCGGCGACAGTGCGCCGCGGGCAGGAGCGACGAGGCTCTGCACAAGCAGGTCGGCGGGCTGGGTGAAGGCGAGGAAGGTGGCGGGGGCGAGAGTGGCCATGGGATTGCTCCTTGGTCGAGGTTCTGGCTTCAGGGTTCTTGGCTGCGGCGCCAGGCTTGGTGGGCCTGGCTTGGGTGTTGCACGACGGCGGTGTCGAGGCCGCAAGCGGTGGTACTACTCCGTACCAACTAGTCACCAGTATGGTACGGCACAGTACCGCTTGACAAGTGGTGTTTGTCACACCCCTTCGATGCAGGTGGCGCAGCCCGCGGGGCAGACCCTCCGCCGCGCCAAGCCACGAGTACGATCACCTACCGCAGGACCCGAGCCACGAGGAGCCCCATGAGCACCACCCCGCCCATCGAGAGCGTGACCAGCCCCGCGCGCGCACGCCTGCTCGACGCGCTGGCCGACTCCGTGGCCGAGAAAGGATTCAGCGCCACCACGATCACCGATGTCGTTGGCCGCGCGCATGTCTCGCGCCGCACCTTCTACGAGCACTTCACCGACAAGGAGGACTGCCTCCTCGCGTGCCACCACGCGTTCAGCGCCGCCCTCGCGAGGAAGCTATCCGATGCCTCGCAGCGCGGCACCACCTCGGCAGAACGCATCACCGGAACCGTCGCCGCGCTGCTCGCCGCCCTCCAGCAACACCCCTCGGAAGCCCGCGTCTACTTCGTCGAGATGGCCGCCGCCGGGGATCGCCCCCGGCAAGCCCGCCGCGAGACCCAGCACATGCTGGCCACCCTCCTCCAGGAGATCACCCTGCGCGGCAGCCAGCGCAACCCCGCCATGTCCGCTCTCACGCACGAGATGGCCCTCGCCCTCGTCGGCGCGATCAGCGAGCTCATCCTCGACGCCGCCGAGCGCGACGCGCTCAGCCAGCTAGCGGGCCTCGCCCCCACTGTCGAGGCGCTGCTCACCGCGGTGCTGCTCGGCCGCCAGGGCTAGGCAGGGTGCTGGCGCAGGCTGGCTTCGAGGCTGGCTTCGAGGCTGGAGGGCCGGCGCTGCCGCTCCGCCCCGCCAGTGGAAACAAATCCCCCCTGGCGCGGGAAAAATTTCCACTCGCGGCGCGCTAGCCGGACTACGAGGTCTTTGGCCCCGATAGCTGGGCCGCGCGCCGATGCGCTGAATAGCAGAGGGGCCCGACCGTGGTGCTGGTCGGGCCCCTCGCTTGGTGTCGGTGGATCAGGCGTCGTCGCCCTCGACGGTCACGCTTGCCTCGGCGTCGACATCGGCATCGGAGGCGGCGGCTTCCGCAGCAGCCTTGGCGGCCTCGATGATGGTCTGCACCTGCTCGGGGGAGAGGTTGCCACCAGCGGCCTCGACCTCGGCAGCGGCGGTGACGGCTGCCTCCTCCTCGGGGGCGATCGCGTCGTCGGCCGATCCCTCAGCGGCAGCCTCTTCAGCGGGGGCTTCCACGGCGGGGGCTTCCTCCTCGACAGCAGGCTCCTCGACCGGGGTGGTGACCTCAGGCTCCTCGACCGGCGCCTCGTCCTCGGGTGCGTCTTCCTCCGGGACGGGGAGCGGCAGGACCTCGACGGAAGTGAGGTCGAGGGTGCGCTCGCCCTGCACGCCCGAGATGCGGATCTCGGTGAACTCGCGGTCCTCGCCCTCCTCGGCCTCCGTCGCATCGTCGAGCACGATCACGACGGGGGTCGAGAAGACGGTGCCCTCGGCGCAAGTGGGCTGGCAGTTGTTGATCTGCTCGACGCCCGTGCCCACGGCGACGTTGTCGTTCCACACAAGCCAGGTGATGAAGTTGACGGCGTTGTTCGCGTCGGCCGGGGTGATGATGATGGACTCGGGCTCCACCTGGCTGTTGCCTTGCGGATCGACGATCACCGCGGGAACGACCTCGGGCGAGTTCGCGATGACGGCGGCCTGTGCTGCGCCTGCCGCGCCGAGTGCCAGCGCGGCGGTGCCTGCTGTGATTCCGGCGGCGAATCGACGAGCGTTCATTGGGTTCTCCCTTCGGCCCACCCGAGTCGGGCGGGGGTGTTGCTGGGCTGTTCTGCGTGGTGGTTCCGGCCAGGCTGCCCTGCCGTGTGAAACCAGTGTTGCACTGTTACGTGTGTTAACTACTGTGATCTCAGGCACGACGCTGAGCTGCAAAAACCTGATCAACCCTCTACCTGCACTTTAGATTGAGGCATAGCGGCGCGATGTGCGCCACAACACGACGCAATACCATCGAATCGTGATCCGCCCGCGACGAAACTGACACTCCGGGAGGGGCATTCGCGCTCGCCGCTCGACCGGGCCTGGCCTTGCGCGTCCTATTTCCGTGCACCGGCTCGGCCCGCCCCGGCCCGGCCCGGCCCGGCCCGGCCCGGCTCGGCCTGGCCCGGCCTGGCCCGGCCCGGCCAGTGGAAACTTTTCCCCCGTTCAGCGGGAAAAGTTTCCACTCGCAGCCGCAACCCCGCGCCACTCGCCGCCGCAACCTCGCGCCACTCGCCGCCGCAACCCCGCGCCACTCGCAGCCGCAACCCCGCGCCACTCGCACCCCGAGCCCCCGCGCATGATCGAATACCTGCATGCCAGCACCCCTCCCCCTGTACGAGACCATCGCCGCCCGCCGTGACGTTCGCGCGGAGTTCACCGGCGACACCGTCGACGAGGCAGTGCTGGCCCGCATCCTCGAGGCGGGTCATCGCGCGCCGAGCGTGGGCAACACGCAGCCGTGGGACTTCGTGGTCATCCAGGACCGGGCGCGGCTCGATGCGTTCGCGGAGCACGTGGCAGAGCGGCGGGACGCGTTCGCCGCGGGACTGGACGCCGAGCGCCGGTCGGTTTTCGACCGCATCAAGATCGAGGGCATCCGGGAGAGCGGCACCGGGATCGCGGTCACCTATGACCCGGACCGCGGCGGCGCGCACGTGCTCGGCCGGCACACCGTCGAGGACACCGGCCTGTTCTCGGCGGTGCTGGCGATCCAGAACATCTGGCTGGCGGCCACCGCTGAGGGCCTGGGGCTGGGCTGGGTGTCGTTCTACGGGGAGGATTTCCTCGCGCGCTTCGTTGGGGCCAAACCCCCGGTGCGGCCGATCGCCTGGCTCTGCGTGGGGCCGGTCACGCACCTGCATGAGGTCCCGGACCTCGAGCGGCACGGCTGGCGCTCGCGGCGGCCGCTATCGAGCGCGATCCATCGGGATCGCTTGGGAAACAACGGGGACCAGCCCGCAAGCAGCCTCTAGACGACGGTGAAGTTGGCCATCATGGCCATGTCCTCGTGCTCGAGGTTGTGGCAGTGCATGACGTAGCGGCCGCGGAATCCATCGAACCGCGTGATGACCTCCAGGGTCTCGAGCGGGCCGAGATCGACGGTGTCCTTCCAGCCGATATCACCGGGCCGGATGGGGCCGCCGTTGCGGCTGAGCACCTGGAACGCAACGAGGTGCATGTGCACGGGGTGGGCGGCGACGCCAGTGAAGCGCCAGATCTCGACGTCGCCGAACTGGGGGGTGGCCCAGTCGCGCTCGGTGTCGACGGTGAGGCCGTTGATGGTCCAGCGGTGCGGGAGGAATCCGGTCGGGCGGGGGGCGGCGCCGTGGTGGTGGCCGGCGCCGAGCTCGAGGGCGAGGAAGAAGTCGCGGGTGCGGACGGCGTCCTCGCGCCGCAGCGCGGGCACGGTGCTCAGCCGGTCAGGGATGTGCGTCTCGTCCTTGATGCGGCGCACGACGTGGAACTGCATCACGGCGTCGGTGCTGCCGAAGCCGAAGGTGTTGCGGATGGTGACGCGGCTGCCGTCGGGGTAGGCGCTGAAGTCGAGGGTCGTGTCGATGCGCTCGCCGGGGGCGATGGTGATGACGCGGCGGCGGACGGGACGCTCGAGGAGGCCGCCGTCGCTGCCGATCTGGGTGAGCTCGCCACCAGGCTCCAGCTCGAGCCGATAGGCACGAGCATTGGAGGCGTTGATCCAGCGGAGCCGGTAGCGGCCAGCGGAGACCTCGTGCACGGGCCACGGGGCGCCGTTGACGAGGATGGTGTCGCCGAGCACTCCGGCGAGGTAGAGCGGGTGCACGCCGGGATAGGCCTGGTCGGGGGCGAGCGCGGGGTAGGCGAACTGGGCGTCGGCGTCGAAGGATCGGTCGGCGAGGACAAGCTCGAGGTCGCGGTCGGCCTCGGGCAGCGGGTGGGCGCGTTCCTCGTCGTCGCTGATGATGCAGGCCCCGGCGAGCCCGGCGTAGACGTTGGGCCCGGTGAAGTCCATGGCGTGATCGTGGTACCAGAGCGTGGCGGCGCGCTGGTCCATGGGATAGGCGTAGTCGCGCTCGGCGAGGGTGGTGCGACCGGGCATGGCGAGGCCGGACTCGATGGCCTTCGGCGTGCGGCCGGAAGCGGGAAGCAGCAGGTCGGTGGGATATCCGTCCTGCTCGGGTGGCATGCGTCCGCCGTGCAGGTGGGTGACGGTGCCAATGTCGAGCTCGTTGCGGACGCGCACCGTGACGGGCTGGCCGCGGTGTGCGCGGATGGTGGGGCCGGGAAAGGTTCCGTTGTAGCCGGTGATGCGAGTGCGGGTGCCGGGGATGATCTCCTGCTCGGCGATGCGCTGGACTAACGACACGCTGCTGCCGGTGCGCTGCGCGGGGCGCGGCAGGGGGACAACGAAGCGGGGCGGGAGTGGCCGGTCGCTGCGCACGAGCGCGGGCAGGAGGTTCGCCGCCTCCGAGGCTCCCCGGCTCGTGAGCACGCTGAGGCTGGCCGCGGCTCCGACGACGAGCGCTCCGCCGCCGAGCCTCAGGAGGTGACGCCTGTTCAACGCTGGGTTTCCTGTTCTGCCGCGGGATGCCGGATGCTTCCCAGGATTGCACACCCTCCTGGCCCTTCCGTGGCACGGCGCGGACGCGTTCCCGGTTGCGGTGTTCTCCTGCATGGGCCTGCCGCGGTCGGGAAGAATGGCAGCAGTGAGCACCCTTCCTTCCTCGCTCCGCCCCGTGATCGCCCCGCCCCGCGCGATGATCGCGGGGGTGGCTGCCGCGTTCCTGATCGCATCGTGCTCGTCCGGCTCGTCCAGCCCGGAGGCCGACGCGACTTACAACGAGGTCTGCGCGGAGGTGAACACCTACCTGGCGCAGATCGAGGAGACGTACCGGGAGCTCGACATGGGCGAGATGGATCGGCGTGCCGAGGCCGAAGAGTTCGTGCGATTCGCCCAGGAGGACTTCACTGACCTCGTCGATGCAGCGCTCGAGGCCGCGGGCGAGGATGCCCCCGACGACGCTGCCGAGATCGAGACGTGGGAGTCGATGTCCGAGGAGGAGCGGGAGGCGTGCGAGCGGGCTGCCATCGACGCTGCGGAAGGACGCTGCTAGCGGTTTGCCGGCCAGGCTTTGGCAAGTGGGTGACAATGCCCTCGCACGGACCACCGGGCGGTGCGATGCTGGTTTCATGGCAGACCAGGAACATACGAGGCCGCCCGCGGACTACAGCGATCTGCGGGCATTGTTCATCAATTGCACGTTGAAGCCGTCGCCCGAGAAGAGCCATACGCAGGGCTTGATCGATATCAGCGCCGGGATCATGCGCAAGCAGGGCGTGACGGTGGAGCAGTTCCGGTCGGTGGATCATGTGATCCCGCCGGGCGTGTACCCGGACATGACGGAGCATGGCTGGTCGACCGATGAGTGGCCGGAGTTGTTCGAGAAGGTCAAGGCCGCGCACATCCTCGTGCTGGCGGGCCCGATCTGGCTGGGTGACAACAGTTCCGAGATGAAGAAGATCCATGAGCGGCTCTACGCGTGCTCGGGACTGCTCAACGATGCCGGCCAGTATCTCTACTACGGGCGGGTCGGTGGGTGCTTGATCACCGGCAACGAGGACGGCGCGAAGCATTGCGCGATGAACACGCTGTACTCGTTGCAGCATGTGGGGTACACGATTCCGCCGCAGGCCGATGCGGCATGGGTGGGCGAGGCCGGTCCCGGTCCGTCGTATCTCGATGAGGGCTCGGGCGGCCCCGAGAATGACTTCACCAACAAGAACACCACGTTCATGACGTGGAACTTGCTGCATTTCGCCCGGATGCGGACCGATCAGGGCGGGGTTCCCGCCTACGGCAATCAGCGCACCGAGTGGGAAGCGGGCTGCCGGTTCGATTTCGAGAACCCCGAGTATCGCTGATCGGGAGCGGGCGGGGCGCGTGGCTTGAGATCCTGGGCCCGAGGGAAGGTGCGTCCCGCCCCGGTTCCTCGCGGGATGCCCGACGACGAGAGGTGGCCGTGATGCCCCAGGACAACGCCGTGAACGACGCGACGAGCACTCGCGAGGCGGACGTGATCGTGCTGGGCATGGGGCCCGGCGGCGAATCTGTCGCGGGAACCCTTGCCGACGCCGGCCTCGATGTGGTGGGCATCGATGAGCGGCTCGTGGGTGGCGAATGCCCCTACTACGGGTGCATTCCGAGCAAGATGCTCATCCGGGCTGCCAATGCGCTGTCCGAGGCGCGGCGAGTGAATGATCTCGCTGGCTCGAGCAGCGTGGAGCCGGACCTGGGACCGGTGGCCCTGCGGATCCGCGAGGAAGCGACGGACTACTGGGATGACCGCGTCGCGGTGGAACGGTTCGAGAGCAAGGGCGGTCGGTTCATCCGAGGCACAGGCACGCTGGTGGGTACGGATGCCGTGCAGGTCGGAGGCGTGCCGCTGACCGCGCGCAAGGCCGTGGTCATCGCTACGGGTACAGCGCCGGCGGTACCGCCGATCCCGGGGCTCGCGGAAACACCGTTCTGGACGAATCGGGACATCTTCGCGGTGGAGGAGCCGCCCCGTTCGCTCGCGATCCTCGGTGGCGGCGCCATCGGAGTGGAGCTCGCGCAGGCATTCGCGCGCTTCGGCTCGGAAGTGACGGTGATCGAGGCCGCGGATCGCATCCTTGCCGCGGACGAGCCGGAGGCTAGCCGCATCGTGGCGCAGGCGCTCGAGCGTGATGGCGTGTCGATCTGCGCGGGCGCTCCTGCCCAGGAGGTGTCGCATGACGGCTCGGTCTTCACGATCTCGCTCCCCGATCGGATGGTCACCGCGGAGCGCCTGCTGGTGGCGGCCGGGCGCACGACGAGGCTCGATGAGCTCGGGGCGGCCTCCATCGGCGTCGATCCGGGGTCACGGTACCTGCCGACGGATGGAACGTTGCGCGTGACCGAGGGCGTGTGGGCGCTCGGTGACGTCACGGGCAAGGGCGCGTTCACCCACATGTCGATGTACCAGGCGGGGATCGTGATCCAGGACATCCTGGGGCAAGGTCCTCGGCCAGCCGAGTACCACGCGGTGCCGCGGGTGACGTTCACCGATCCCGAGTCGGCAGCGGTGGGGCTGACCGAGCAGCAGGCCCGCGAGCAGGGCTTGCGCCTGCGCGTGGGCGTGGCGCGGGTGCCGTCGACGGCGCGGGGCTGGATCCACAAGTCTGGCAACGAGGGCGTGATCAAGCTGATCGAGGACGCGGATGCCGGCGTGCTGGTGGGCGCCACGTCCGTCGGACCGCATGGCGGCGAGGTGCTGGGCGCGCTCGCGGTGGCGGTGCATGCGCGGGTGCCCGTTGCGGCGCTGCGGGGGATGATCTGGGCGTATCCGACTTTCCACCGGGGCATCGAGGATGCGCTGCGTCATCTGCACGACGAGTGATGACAACCGTTGCGCCCGCGAGGTAGGTTAGGTTTACCTACTAGATCGAGGGGGCAATGTGGCACGGGGAGAAGGATTCCACCTGGGCGAGGTCATCGAGGCACGACAGGTCACACCGAGCATGGTGCGCGTGACGCTGGGCGGGCGAGGCCTCGCGGGGTTCGCCTCGACCGGCAAGCCCGACGAGCGCCTCGGCGTCTACTTCCCCAACCCCGGCACGCGCGAGCCACAGCGCCCCACCGTCACCGACGGAGCCTGGGAGTTCGCCGACCCCGACGACATTCCCGAGGGACGCAGCTACACCGTGCGCCGCGCGCGGCCCGATCGCGGCGAGATCGACATCGACTTCGTCGTCCACGAGGGCGGGGTCGCCTCGGCCTGGGCGACGCGGGCGCGCCCCGGCGATCTCGTCGGCCTCTCCGACGCGGACGGATGGTTCGCTCCCCTGCCCGGCACGAGCCGCTACCTCCTGGTGGCCGACGCCACGGGCCTGCCCGCCGCTGCCCGGATCATCGAGGAAGCACCGCCGGGGACCCGCGTCGACGTCATCTTTGAGGTCCCTGTTTCCGAGGACGAGCAGTACCTCGCGATACCGCACAGCTCAAGCGCCACCTGGCTCGTCGGCAGCGGGCTCGGCCACGCGCCCTCGCGCCTCGCCGATGCGGTGCGCGAGCTCGGCCCCCTCCCCGACGACACCCATGTGTGGGTAGCAGCGGAAGCATCCACGACGCGCGCGATCCGCAAGCACCTGCGGCGCGACCGCGGCCTGCCCAACGCGCGCATGACCGTCATCGGATACTGGCGACAGGACAAGGAGGACTTCCAGCGCCGCTACGAAGCCCGCCAGGACGACCTGCTCCGCGCTTACAGCACGCTCGTCGAATCAGGCGTGCAGGGCCAGGACCTCATCGAGGCGTGGGATACCGAGCTCGAGCGCGCCGGGTTCTGATCGCCGCGGCGGTCGGCCAGGCGGTCGTTACTCCGAGCCGGAGCGCGCGTCCCGGTGCAGGCCGTCCTCGCGCACGCGAGTCGCTAGATCGAGCTTGGTGGTCGCGGGGCGCCCTACCTGGGCGTATTTCATCTTAACGCGATCGAGGTAGGACTTCGCGGTGGAGGTCTTGACCCCGGCCCGGCGCGCGGCCACCTCCAGGGTCAATCCGGTGGCGTAGTCGAGCAGTACCGCGCGCTCCTGCGGGGACAGCCGTGGCTTGGAGGGACGGTCGTCGCGCGCCCACGCGAACGCCAGTTCCGGCGAGTACGCCATCTCCCCCGCGGCCACCACTTCGATCGCCGAGGTGAGGGTGGCGAGGTCGTTGTCCTTGGTCAGGTATCCCGAGGCGCCCGCGCGGACCACGTCGATGCCGTGAGTGGCCTGCGGCGTCACGCTCACGACCAGTACCTTGTGCCCGGCCTCGACCAGATTGGCTACATTGTCCGCGGGATCGGAGCCGTCCGCGAGGAAGAGATCGAGCACCACTACATCGACCTCCACGGACAGGGACTCGAGGAACTCCGCCACCGTGTGCGCCTTGGCCACCACGGTCAGCGCGTTGCTCCCGGCCAGCCACGACCCGATACCGTCGAGCAGCATGCGGTCATCGTCGATGAATGCCACTCGGATCATTGCGTCCCCCATCTATAGACTTGCTCGCGTATCCAGCATGATGAACTTACCCGACGTGGGCCACATCACAGGAGGTTGACCATGCGCAGCGGCAGTTCCCTGCGGTCCAGCGAGGAACGTGCCCTGCTGCTGCTTTCCATCGTGCTGCTGTTCCAGCGGGCCGCCTACCTCATCGTGATCATCGGGGTGCTGCTCGTGCATCCCGCCCACACCTACCGGCATCCCGCCACCAATGCCATGCTCGTGCTCATTGCCGTGGCCTGGAACGTCACGCTCGTCGGCATCGTGCGGCGCAAGCATTGGATCCCTCCGCGCATCGTCTGGATCGACGTCGTCATCATGAGCGCGCTCCTGATCGCCACCAGCTTCAATTCGTGGCCCGAGCAGGTATACAGCGGCATGAACTGGTCCGGGCGCCTCGCGATGGGCACCGTCGCTCTCGTCGCAGCAGCCCTGCCCCTGCGCCAGTTCCTCGTTGCCTGGCTCACCATCGTCGCGGTCCGGCTGGGCAGCACCACCCTGGCCGCCGACGGTTTCGAGCCCCCGGTCGACGAGTTCGCGAGCATCCTCAATGGCTATGTGTGGTTCGCGCTCGTCTTCTACTTCATCCGCCACTACCTTGTGGCGCAGGCCCGCAAGCTCGACCAGCTCACCCAGCAGCAGGCTGAGCTCAAGGCGACCGAGGCTGCCGCCCAGGCCCGCCTGGAGGAACGACTCGACCAGCATCGCAGGCTCCACGACACCGTCCTCACCACGCTCACCGCGATCGCCCGCGGAGGGCTGGATCACCGCGGGGCTGACGTGCGTTCGCGATGCGCGGCGGAGGCCGACTACATCCGCCGCCTCATCAGCACCGACGCCGACACCGCGGGCAGTAGCCTTGCCACGAACCTCACCGACACGATCCGCCGCGCCGAGACCCTTGGCCTTCGCGTGCGCTACCAGCACGATGCTTTCCCCGCCGCCTTGCCCCCCGATGTCGTCGACGCACTCTGCGGGGCCACCGGCGAGGCCTTGAACAACGTGGCCAAGCACTCCGGGTCCGCGGACGCATGGATCACCGTCACCGTCGACGAGGGGGCCATCGCGCTCCGCATCGTCGACCGCGGCGCGGGTTTCGACCAGGCAGCCACTCCCCCAGGTTTCGGCATCACGCAATCGATCACCGCCCGGCTCGCCGAGCATGGTGGCAGCGCCCGGATCGACAGCGAGCCGGGGCATGGGACGATCGTCGAGCTCCTCGTGCCGCTGGGCCCGGATGAGGCCACGACGACGGATCCTCAGGACCAGGCGGCGTCAAGGAATGCCAGCACCTCGGAGCGCGAGAACGCCAGCACCGTCAGGTGATCAGCATGGGGCTCGAGGTGCAGCTCCGGCGTCTCGCCATTGCTCGATAGCTCAGCCGCGTACGCCAGCACCATGGGCGCGGGCACAGCGGTATCGGCGAGCCCCTGCACGATCAGCACGGGACGGTCGTAGCCGCGCACCGGGGTCGATAGGTACTCGCGCGCCGCGTCCATCGCCCCTGGCACGTCGGCGAGGGGGCGGACGAGCAGATCCTGCGCCGTCCTGCCCTCGAGCAGCCGGGAGACCGGCTTCGTGCACCGCGTGCGGGCAACCTCGAGCGCCTCCTCGCCCAGCGGCGTCAGCGCTTCGGTCACCGACAGCTCCGGGTAGGCGGTGTCCATGGCCGCGATGGCGAGCACCCCAAAAGTCGAGAGGCCCGCGGGCAGCACCCCAGGCAGGGCGGGCGTGACCAGCGGCGCGAGATCGGCGACGTTGACGCTCGGGGCGATCGCCACCGCTCCCCGCAATGCGGGCAGCAGGTCCGGCGCCATCGCGCGGGCCTCGTGCTCGACGTGCAGGGCTACCTGCCCGCCCTGGGAATGCCCCAGCACCGCCCACTCCGCCGTGATCGGCAGCTCGAGCCCGCGCGCTGCCCGCACCGAGTCCAGCACGTTGCGCGCCGCGGTCGGGCCATGCAGATAGGCATGTTCTCCAGGCGTGCCGAGGCCCTGGTAGTCCGAGACGATCACCGCATAGCCCTCGTCGAGGAGCATCGTGTACGCGGCGGAGAGCGCGTCGGGCAGCGGGCGGGCGGAGGGCGCGCAATGGTCACCGAGGCCGAAGGTGCCATGGGCGTGCGCGAGGGCCCGCCAGCCCCCGGGCGGCGGATCCCCCTCCGGCAGGTAGATCGCGGCGGTGCTCGGTGCGGGATTTCCCCACAGATCCGTGGTGGCGTGCAGCACCCGGTGCGCGGCGCCCGCCCCGGTCGGCACGAGGGCCGGGTCCAACGGGGTGGCGGCGATGACGGCGCCCGGGGCATCAGGCACGTGCCCGCTGAAGGCGCGCGCGTCGAGCCCCGACCATCGGGGGCGCTGGTCGGGTGGCAGCTCAGCGATCGGGTCATCGAGCGGCTCCGCGCCCGCGGCCACGCCCAGGAGCAGCGTCGGCATGAGGAGCAGCAGCCCGAGCACGTGCCAGCAGGGGCGCGATGCTCGCCAAGTGTTCACGATCGCGAACGTATCGCACCAGGGCGGTCCTGGCGAGCCCCAGCGGGGCTGCCGGTATGTTTGGGTTCACATTCCTCGCGCTCGCGCCGTGTTCGCGAGGAAAATGGAGGCGTTGCCGCGTCCAAGGAGGTTCCATGTCCCGCCATGCCAGCGATGACGCCTACCACGGTGGCGATCCAGGCTCGTTCTCGCTCGTCGAGCATGCTGCCGAATCGGTGGATCAGCGACGCGATCGCATAACCCAGCAGGTCCGGCTCTGGAGCGAGCAATCGTTCATCGCCGAGGAGGAGATCGAGGGCGCTCATCCCGACCTGTCGGACGAGTCCGCGCTGCTCATCGCGATGGGCTACGTGGACGAGGAGATCCGGGAGGTGCTGATCGCCCGGCGGCGGGCTGACCGGGACCTGCCCGACATCGGCGGCTACGCGGAGCTGCGTGCGCTATCGGACGAGCATGCCCGCGCTGTCGCGCGGTTCCACGCCGCCAACCTGGGCGTGTCGCGCTCCCTGCTCGGAGTCCGGGCGGGCGAGCTAGGGCACCTGTTGCAGGTCAAGCAGAACGAGTTCGTCTTCTCCGACAAGCATTTCCCGCGCAACGCGCGCGCGGTGCGGCGCGACAAGCGCGATGGCGTGCATCTCTCGGTCGAGCAGCGGGAAGCGCTGTTTGATGCGCTGCGCCGCACGCCTGCGCCGATGGCGGCCAGCCCAGACCAGGTGGAGCAGTTCACCCGTCCGCTCGGCCATGCCGCGGAGGTGCTCGCGCAGATCTCGGAGGGCACGCGCCGGTTCCTGCTGGGTCGGGCCGCCGGCCCCCGGATGCCCACGTTCGTCCCGGATCCGGGACAGTTCACGGATCGGTATGACACGTTGCTGTACCTCGCCGGATCGCTGTATGACCGCATCAGCAACTCGTCCGCGTGGCACTCGGAGCATTTCACGCTCCAGCGGGGGCAGCTCGATCTCGGGGAGGAGCTGACGCAGATCGCGGTGGATACCGCGGCGCTGCGGATGATCGTGACGGAGCTCAACGCGCTGGATCGCACATCGAACGCCGCGGCGCAGGACCATATCCGGGAACGGTTCGAGGCGCTGGTGCCGGTGTGGGAGCAGCTCGTGGAGCGGGTGGCCGCGCTCGCGCGCATCGGGGACCTGTTGACGCAGGCCGAGTACAAGCTGCGCACGATCAACACGGTGCGGCGGGCCCGCAGCCTCGATGGCAAGATCGATGACCTGATCTCGCGCTCGGGCCTGCGGGAGCTCTCGGTGCAGAACACCCACGAGATCGGGGACCAGTTCGTGGATGTCGATGCTGCGATGGATACGTATCAGAGCATCATCGTCGGGGATATCGCGGCGCTGACCTCGCGCCACTAGTCCGCGAACGACGCGGCGGGGGCTCTCCCTGCTTCCTGTGGGAAGCATAAGAGAGATCTCGGTCACATCCCGAGTGTCCACGAGGTGGCGCGCACACCCACATGCGCAACCCCCACCTGGGACTATCCTACGCGTCCAGATTGCGAAAACCCTCTGCGCAAACATTGCGCGAACAAGAGTGCTTCCCATTCTCTTACCCGTCCTTTAATGTCATTGGCACACGGTGATCGCGGTCATATGACTGGGGGGTTAGTGACCGCCGATCATGGGGGGACGACAAGAGCGCATGCGAGCAGCATGCGCTCTTGTCGCGTATCCATCCAGCGACTTCCGCCCCGAAATGCCCGGAAAAACCCCGCACCTCGAATAATGTCTTGACCCGATGAAGACGCCAGCGCATGCCACATTCGCCATCGTGACGACATTGCTGATCGTCGCGCCCACGCTTGGCCTGCTCGCTGGCCCGCACCCCCCCGCGCGAGCCCAGGACGGCACCACGAGCGAGACCCTCACCAGCACGCCACCCTCCACGACGCCGGACACCGCCGATTGCCCCAATCGGCGC
Organism: Lolliginicoccus lacisalsi; assembly: GCF_014841105.1. Taxonomy (GTDB): domain Bacteria; phylum Actinomycetota; class Actinomycetes; order Mycobacteriales; family Mycobacteriaceae; genus Lolliginicoccus; species Lolliginicoccus lacisalsi. The sequence goes on along the minus strand of NZ_JACYWE010000004.1, from coordinate 133,183 downwards.
ACGCCGGGACCCGCCGCGGACAGCTCCGAAGTACCCCGCCCCGGCCAGCCGGAGCCCAGCCCGCTCCCCATTCCCGCGATTCCCATCGGTGGCCCGCAGCTCGACGCATGCGACCTGCTCGTGCTCCCCGGAGCGCCGCCACCCCCGAGTGACATCTCCGCCGCGAGCTGGCTGCTCGCCGACCTCGACACCGGAGAGGTGCTCGCGGCCAAGGACCCGCACGGCCGCTACCGGCCCGCCAGCACCATCAAGACCCTCCTCGCGCTCGTGGTCCTCGACAACCTCGACCTCGCCGCCACCATCACCGGAACCCTCGAGGACGCCAATATCGAGGGCAGCCGCGCCGGCATCGGCCCCCGTGGCACCTACACCAACCAGCTTCTCCTCGAAGCGCTCCTGCTCGCCTCGGGCAACGACGCCGCCAACGCCTTCGCCCGCCAGCTCGGCGGAGCCGAGGCAACCACGCAGCAGATGACCGCGCTCGCCCAGCAGCTCGGCGCCCTCGACACGCGCGTGGCCACCCCTTCCGGGCTCGACGGGCCGGGCATGTCCTCGTCCGCCTACGACCTCGCCATGCTGTTCCGCGAGGCCATGGGCAGGCCCGAGTTCGCCCGCACCATCACCACCAACCAGGTCGATTTCCCCGGTTACCCCGCCGACCCCCCCATCCCCGGCGACTTCGACCGCCCCGGCTTCGCGCTCGGCAACGACAACGTCGTGAACTGGTACTACGAGCCATCGCTCGGTGGCAAGAACGGATTCACCGACTCCGCCCGCCAGACCTACGTCGGAGCAGCGGAGAAGGACGGCCGGCGCCTTGTCCTGTCGATCCTGCGCGCCGATAACGAGCCGCAACAGGTGTGGCAGCAGATCGCCGCGCTCTTCGACTACGGGTTCGAGCTGCCCCGTGACCAGTCCGTGGGTTCCCTCGACGCGGCACGCTTCCTCGACGAGCTCGCCGCCGCCCCCGAGAGCGACGACACCCCGCGCGATGCCGCGGCACCGCTACCGACCACGCAGGACCCTGATGCCGGTAGCCTCCCAACGAGGATCCTCGTGGTCGGCATCGTCAGCGCGATCATCGCGATCGGAATCGTCTCCGCCATCATCCGGCAGCGCACTGGACGCGGCGCCTCGCTCTAGCGGCGCCTCGCTCTAGCGGTGGCGCGCAAGTCCTACGAGCGCGGCGTACCTGGCTTGCGGCGCAGGCCGGAGACTCCCAGCACTGCTGCCGCACCGATGCCAAACCCAACGATGCCACTGGCAAACGGGCTGCCCTGGCGCATCACCACGGGGGTGTTGATGATCGCAGGATCCGGCGGCGCCACGATGGCCTTCTCCAGGCTCTCCTCGGAGGTGGCGGCCCACGCCGTAGCGAAGAGCAGGAACCGGGACGTGGTGAAGATGAAGACCAGGATGCCAATGATCGGGCCGAACACCGCGCCGGCCGGGCTCTGCGTAACCCCGGTCAAGTAGGCCACTCCGACCTGCTTGAACACCGCGAACACCAGAGCTGCCATGAGGCCCGCGCGGGCGGCGCTCACGAACGCGACCGGCTGCCGGGGCATGCGGGCGATGACCCAGGTGAACACCCACCAGGTCGCAGCGATGGCGACTGCGAACGACACGACCCGCACGAGGATCCCCACGCCAGGTGCTTCATCAAGGTTCACCAGTGCGAGCAGCGAGCGGGTCAGGCCGCTGCCGCCTAGTGCGCTGAGGGCGATCGAGAGCGCGAAGGCGAGGAAGAGGGTGATCATCGCGACCAGGTCCACCAGCTTGGTCTTGAGGAAGTTCGCCTTGGGGATCGGCTGGGCCCACTGCGCGCTGAGCGCCTTGCGCAGGTTGCCGATCCAGCCGAGGCCCGAGTAGAGGGCGATGATGATGCCGATGATGCCGACGGTATTGCGCTGCTCGATGGCCTGATCGATCAGCGCATTGACCTGCTCGCCCATCCCGCCCGGGATCGACTCGGAGACCTGGTTCTTCACCTGGTCGAGCAGCTCGAGGTTACCGGCGAGCACGAAGCCGGCACCGGCGAACCCGACCATCAGCAGCGGGAACAGCGCTAGCACGCTGAAGTAGGTGATACCGGCTGCGTAGTAGTCGCCGTGCTGCTCGGTGAATCGCATCGCCGCCCGGATGAGATGGTCGAGCCACGGACGCTTGGCTCGCTGCCGGGCAAGGAATCCTGGCTGGTCGGCCATTGCCGTCACCCCTTCGGTGGGAGGAACCCAATCTTGTCGTATACGGTCGCGAGCGTCTCGGAGGCCACCGACCGGGCCCGGCCGGCCCCGAGCTCGAGGATGCGATCAAGCTCGGCCCGATCGTCGAGGAAGCCATCGACCTTCGCCTTCAGCGGCACCACGAAGCTCGTGAGGACCTCCGCGGTATCGACCTTGAGATCACCGTATCCCTTTCCGGCGAAGTGCTGTTCGAGTTCCGCGATGCTCCGGCCCGACAGCACTGAATTGATCACCAGCAAGTTGGACACGCCAGCCTTCGCGGCAGGGTCATAGCGGATCTCCCGCTCGGCATCGGTGACCGCCGAGCGGATCTTCTTCGCCGACACCTTCGGATCATCGAGCAGATTGATCAGCCCCGCCGGGCTCGGGCCCGACTTGCTCATCTTCGACGTCGGGTCCTGCAGGTCATAGATCTTCGCGGATTCCTTGGTGATGAAGGCATCCGGAACGGTGAAGGCCGCGCCGAAGCGACTATTGAAGCGCTGCGCGAGATCCCGGGTCAGCTCGAGATGCTGGCGCTGGTCCTCCCCCACCGGCACGAACTGCGCCTGGTACAGCAGGATGTCCGCCGCCATCAGCATCGGATAGGTGAACAGCCCCACGCTGGACGACTCCGAGCCCTGCTTGGCGGACTTGTCCTTGAACTGCGTCATCCGGCTCGCCTCGCCGAACCCCGTCAGGCACATCAGCACCCAGGCGAGCTGGGCATGCTCGGGAACCTGGCTCTGCGCGAAGATGGTCGACTTGCCCGGATCGATGCCCACCGCGAGCAACTGGGCCGCGGCCACGCGAGTGCGGGCACGCAGCGCCTCGGGGTCATGCGGGACGGTAATGGCATGCATGTCCGGGATGAAGTAGAACGAATCGAAGTCATCCTGCATCGCCACCCAGTTCTGCAGCGCGCCAAGATAGTTGCCGAGGTGGAACGAGTCAGCCGTCGGCTGGATTCCCGAGAGCACGCGCGGCTTGCTGCTCGGGGCCTGAACTCCAGGGGCCGGGACAGCAGGATTGGTGGACGTCATCGCGGTGTCTTCCTTCTGGATCGAACCGGGCCAGTTCGGGGATCGGATCGGGCTAGGCGGCGTAGCGGACAGTGACCGGGGCATGGTCGGACCATCGAGCATCGTACGTGGCGGCCCGCTCCACCCGCGCGTCCGCTGCACGATCCGCCAGCGCGCCCGTAGCTACCTGGTAGTCGATGCGCCAGCCCGCGTCGTTGTCGAAAGCCTTGCCGCGGTAGGACCACCATGAGTAAGGGCCTTCCACGCCGGGGTGCAGCGCCCGCACCACATCGGTCCAGGGCGTCCCGTCGCCAATGATGCCGGTGAGCCACTCCCGCTCGTGCGGCAGGAAGCCCGAGGACTTGAGGTTGCCCTTCCAGTTCTTGATGTCCGCCTCGGCGTGCGCGCTGTTCCAATCGCCGCACACCACCATCTCCCGGCCCGAGCGTGCCCGCACGGCGAGGAACGCGCCGAACTCGGCGAGGAAGCGATCCTTCTCGTCCTGCTTCGGGGTGTTCGCCTCCCCCGACGGCAGGTACAGGCTCGCCACCGTCAGTGGCTGCCCGCCGTGCTCGAAGTCAGCCTCGAGGTAGCGGCCGGCATCGTCGAACTCATCGGAGCCGAACCCGATGCGCACCTCCGCGGGCGCGGTGCGCGACAGCACGGCCACGCCATTGCGGCCCTTCGCGGCAGGCTCCGCCGAAGTGAGCATCCATCCCTCATCCAGGACCGGAGCGAGCGCCGTGGCGAGCTGCTTGTCGTCGGCCCGCGTCTCCTGCAGGCACACGATGCCCGCCTCGGTGCTGCTCAGCCACTCGAGCAGCCCCTTGCGGGCGGCGGCGCGCACGCCATTGACGTTGACGGTACTCACGATGATCCCGGGCACGTCATCGCACGCTAGCGGACAACCCCGTCCGAGGGAAACCACCACGGCGTTGCAGCAGGACCGCGAGCGCGAGCACCCCGATGCCCGCTACCGCCAGCACAGCGCCCGCCGCGGCCGGGGCGGTGTAGCCCAGCCCCGCGGCGAGCACCGCCCCTCCCAGTGCCGCGCCCAGGCCATTGGCGATGTTCAGCGCGGAGTGGTTCGCCGTGGCCGCCAGGGTCTGCGCATCGCCGGCCACATCCATCAGCATCGTCTGCAAGCCGGGGACCAGCGCCGAGCCAAGAATCGCGATGAGGACGAGGTTCGATACCGCGAGCACCACAACGGTGCTCGTCACGGTGAACAGCCCCAGCGCGACCGCGAGCAGCGTGAACAACCCGAACAGGCCGGGCACCAGCGCGCGATCGGCCACCGCGCCGCCGAGAAAGTTCCCGATCACCATGCCCACCCCGTAGAGCAGCAGTACCAGCGGCACCACGGCGCGTGGCAGCCCGATCTCCTCGGTGACGGTGGAACTGATGAACGTGTAGACGGCGAACATGCCACCGAACCCGACGATGCCGGTGAGCAGCACGAGCCAGATCCGGATGTTGCGGAAGCCCGAGAGCTCCGCGAGCGGGCTCGCGCCCTCGATGAGCGGCACGTCGGGCACCCAACGAACGATCAGCAGCACTGCGGCGGCACCGATCAGGACCACCAGGCCGAAGGCGGAGCGCCACCCCAGGTGCTGCCCCAGGGCTGTCGCCACGGGCACGCCGATGACGTTGGCGATGCTCAGTCCCAGCATGATCTGCGCGACCGCCCGGGCACGCGCTCCAGGGGCGGCGAGGCCCGCGGCCACCAGTGCTGCCACGCCGAAGAACGCGCCGTGCGGGAGACCGGCCACGATCCGAGCTGCCATGAGCGTGCCGTAGGTGGGCGCGAGCACGGTAGCGGCGTTGCCGAGGGTGAACGCCACCATCAGCCCGATGAGCAGCGCGCGGCGCGGCACGCGCGAGGCGGCGATCGCGATGATAGGCGCGCCGACCACGACACCCAGCGCGTAGGCGCTGATGAGCTTGCCCGCGTGCGGCTCCGACACCGACATCGACCGCGCGATCTCGGGCAGCAGCCCCATGGCGACGAACTCGGTGGTGCCGATGCCGAAGGAGCCGAGCATCATCGCGAGCATCGCCAGCCGGACATGGCGGCGCCGCGCTTGCCCGCCCGCGACCTGTCGCGGATCGACCGGGGTGGAGGTCGGCGGCACGGGCATTCTCCTGACGGCGTTCGGCCTCGGATGGGCGGGGGCAGGTGGCGAGGCGCGAAAGGATCAATGCTCCCGCGCCGGCACCAGACCACGCAACACCATCAACGGCCGCGCTGATGCCCGCGCGAGCGCGAATGTGAGCGGCCTTACCCCTGCCCAGCCCGAAATGCCGTGTCCGCGCCGGTTTGCTGCCCCGCGCTGGTTTGCTGCCCCGCGCCGGTTTGCTGCCCCGCGCCGGTGGAAACTTTTCCCGCCTCAGTGGGGAAAAGTTTCCACTGCCGTGCGCCCGAGCGCGCCAGGACTCTGGCAGGCGACTACTGCCAGGGGCGCCATCGCGCAACGCAACCACTGCCGTGCGCCCGAGAACGCCGGGCGACCATCTCCCTGCACCAGCAAACGATCCCCCCGGCATGGTTGCCAGGGGGATCGCCAGCGCTGGTCCAGGACTAGGACGCTGGTCCAGGGCTAGGACGCTGGTCCAGGGCTAGGAAAGTCCGCCGAAGTCCGTCATGAGCTGCGCCTCGAGGCAGCCGAGCACCGCGTCGAAGTCGAACACGTCTACTCCGCCACCGAGGCACACCTCGATGCCGCCACCGGGGCAGCCCTCGACGTCGAGCGTGTTGAACGTGGTGAACGGGTTCGGATCATCCGGGCCAGAGACAACCCAGTCGTAGCCGTTCTCATCACCGTAGGCACCGATGTCCGCACCGAAGTTGGCGGTGCCGTAGCCGGTCCACGCCGGATCATCGTAGTCGCGCTCGCCGCCGCCGAACACGCGGTAGCTGATCGTCGTCGTATCCGAGGTGAACGGTCCGACCGTGATGGAGGCGGCGGAGCCGTCGACCGGGATGGGCGCGGTCTGGGTATTGCCCTCCGCGCTAACCACGAGCATCATGTTGTTGCTCTTGTGCGTGCCCGCGGCATCGTTGATCGTTGCCTCGAACGTCGTCTCGCCGCATTCGCCCGCGGGAGCCGTGGTGACGACTGCCCCATTGTGGCTGGCGAGAGCCGGGCCCCATGACGCGGCAAAGGCGAGAGCGCCTGCCCCGAGAACTGCTGCGGTCCGCTTCATCTTCAAGATTCCTCCACGATTCGGGGGCTTGCGCCCCGCTAGTGCCATAAAAACCGTGGGCGTAAAGTAACACGGGCGTAAAGGGATTCGTGGCACTATCGAAGAATCGCCGGGGAGCGCGGATCCGCGCCCGTTGCAGCGTCGCGGCCCGTCCTCGCCGCTACTCCTTGAGGGCGGCCGCGAGGTTGTCATCGAGTGCCGCGAGGAACTCCTCCGTGGTGAGCCAGCCCTGCTCGCCGCCCACGAGGCCCGCGAGGTCCTTGGTCATCTGGCCGCTCTCGACGGTCTTGATGACCACGTCCTCGAGCTTGTGGGCGAACTCCACGACGGCCGGGGTGTCGTCGAGCTTGCCGCGGTGCTCGAGCCCCCGCGTCCAGGCGAAGATCGAGGCGATCGGGTTCGTGGAGGTCGGCTTGCCCTGCTGGTGCATCCGGTAGTGGCGGGTGACGGTGCCATGCGCTGCTTCGGCCTCGACGGTCTTGCCGTCCGGGGTCATCAGCACCGAGGTCATCAGGCCGAGCGAGCCGTAGCCCTGCGCGACCGTGTCGGACTGCACATCGCCGTCATAGTTCTTGCAGGCCCAGACGTATCCACCCTCCCATTTGAGGGCGGAGGCGACCATGTCGTCGATCAAGCGATGCTCGTAGGTCAGTCCGGCCGCGTCGAACTCGGACTTGAACTCTTCCTCGAAGACACGCTGGAACTCATCCTTGAACATGCCGTCATAGGCCTTGAGGATCGTGTTCTTCGTCGACAGGTACACCGGATAGTTCTGCTGCAGCCCGTAGGACAGGGAGGCGCGCGCGAAATCCTGGATCGACTTCTTGAAGTTGTACATGCCGAGCACGACGCCGCCGTCCTCGGGCATCTTGACGACCTCGTGCACGATGGGCTCGCTGCCGTCCTCGGGCGTGAAGGTCAGCGTGACGGTACCGGCCTGGTGCACCTTGAAATCGGTGGCGCGGTACTGGTCGCCGAACGCGTGGCGCCCCACGACCACCGGCTTCGTCCAGCCCGGGACGAGCCGCGGAACGTTGGAAATAATAATGGGGGCACGAAAGATCGTGCCCCCGAGGATGTTGCGGATGGTGCCGTTGGGCGACCGCCACATCTTCTTGAGCCCGAACTCCTCCATGCGCGCCTCGTCCGGGGTGATGGTGGCGCACTTGACGCCTACCCCGTGCTTCTTGATCGCATTGGCGGCGTCCACGGTGACCTCGTCATCCGTGGCATCGCGATTCTCCATGCCGAGGTCGTAGTACTCGAGGTTCACATCGAGGTACGGATGGATCAGCTTGTCCTTGATGAACTGCCAGATGATACGGGTCATCTCGTCGCCATCGAGCTCTACGACAGTGCCCTCAACCTTGATCTTGGACATGGGTGTTCGCGTCCTCCTCGGCAATGGTCCTGGCGCGACTCTCGCGTGCCGCACTTTGTGAGTGCATCCGGCCCGCGCTCAGGCATCACGGTTCATCGGATTAAACCTATCGTGCTGGGAGGGTCCACGTCCCACCCACAGCAAACATGACAAGCGTACTGGTTGGAGTAGGCCCTCGAGGGATGCTTCGGGCCCCGCATGCCAGGAAGGCCCGCCACGCTGGGCCCAAGCCTAGCCCCGGCGCGCCGCGCGAGGACCGGCCCCCTCCCCCGATTCCCGCTTTGGCGCCAGTGGCGCTACTATCGGGAACAGGTCATGAGAAGCAGCGCCAAGCCCCGGCTGGCTGCTCGGCAACCCTCCTTCCGCGGTGGGGTGCCCCGGGTGATGACCAGGCATCGCGCGAAGCACCGCGCGCGCTGCAAGCGCGGGCCCGCTGGGACGGGCCCGGGAACCGGGTATTGTCACCAACGGAGGTTCACCATGAGTCGATGTCGCTAGCCACCGCTAGAGCCTGAGGGCGCGCCGGACCGCGCCCCGCCCACGGAACACCACCCGTCGCGCGAGCCCCAGGGCCCGGCCCCGCGGCCACCGTCGAGGTGAGTTCCCGCGCTCCACGCGGACCATTCGTGCCGTCCCCCCGCATCCCCGCAAGTCCGAGGCCGGGATGCTGCCCCGACACGACTCCCAGGAGATCACGCCATGAGCGACGCAGCAGCAAGCTGGAGCTTCGAGACCAAGCAGGTCCACGCCGGCCAGGCACCCGATCCAACAACGGGCGCCCGCGCCCTCCCGATCTACCAGACCACCTCGTACGCCTTCCGGGACACCGATCACGCCGCGGCGCTGTTCAGCCTCGCTGAGCCCGGCAATATCTACACGCGCATCATCAACCCCACCCAGGACGTGATCGAGCAGCGCATCGCCGCGCTCGAGGGCGGTGCCGCCGCGCTGCTCCTCGCCTCCGGCCAGGCGGCCGAGACCTACGCGATCCTCACCCTCGCCGAGGCTGGCGACCACATCGTCTCCAGCCCGCGCCTCTATGGCGGCACCTACAACCTGTTCCACTACTCGCTGCCCAAGCTCGGCATCACGGTGAGCTTCGTCGATGACCCCGACGATCTCGACCAGTGGCAGGCAGCCGTGCGCGACAACACCAAGGCGTTCTTCGGGGAAACGATCGCAAACCCCAGGGGCGAGATCCTCGACATCGACGGCATCGCTGGCATCGCCCATGCCAACGGGATCCCGCTGATCGTCGACAACACCGTCGCCACCCCCTATCTCATCCAGCCGCTCGCCCACGGCGCTGACATCGTCGTGCACTCCGCCACCAAGTACCTGGGCGGCCACGGCACCTCCGTCGCGGGCGTCATCGTCGACGGCGGCACCTTCGATTGGACGTCCGGCCGGTACCCCGGGTTCACCACTCCCGACCCGTCCTACAACGGCCTCGTCTACGCTGACCTCGGCCCGCCCGCCTTCGCGCTCAAGGCCCGCCTGACACTGCTCCGCGACACCGGTGCCGCGGTCTCGCCGTTCAACGCGTTCCTCATCGGGCAGGGAATAGAAACCCTCAGCCTGCGCATTGAACGTCATGTGCAGAACGCTCGCGCCGTAGCCGAACACCTCGCAAGCCGGGACGACGTCCTCGCCGTCCACTACTCCGGCCTGCCCGCTTCCCCCTGGTACGAGCGCGCCAGCAAGCTCGCGCCCAAGGGCCCCGGAGCGGTGCTGTCCTTCGAGCTCGAGGGCGGCGTGGAGGCCGGCAAGCGGTTCGTCAACGCGCTCGTCCTCCACAGCCATGTCGCTAACATCGGTGACGTGCGCTCCCTCGTCATCCACCCCGCATCAACGACGCACGCGCAGCTGTCTCCCGAGGAGCAGCTTTCCGCTGGCGTCACCCCCGGCCTCGTGCGGCTCGCCGTGGGCATCGAGGGCATCGAGGACATCATCGCCGACCTCCAGCTCGGATTCGAAGCGGCGGCATCTTGAGAGTGAGCCACCCGCGCAGCGTTCACCCGCCGCTCAGCAACCGCGCCCCGTCCGCGCCCTCCACCGGGCGCGGGGCGGAGCGTGGCCTAGGCAGTGCCCTCTGGCCAGCGCCGGACGGCAGTGTCGGCCACGTTCGCATCGGGCCGCTCCGCATGGAGAACGGTGCCACGCTGCCCGACGTGACCCTCGCGGTGCAGCGCTGGGGCGAGGTATCGCCCCGCGGCGACAACGTCATCCTGGCGCTGCACGCCCTCACCGGTGATTCCCACGTCACCGGTCCCGCCGATGCCCACCACCCCTCCCCGGGATGGTGGGACGGGCTCATCGGCCCCGGCGCGGTCGTCGACACCAACGAATGGTGCGTCCTCGCCGCCAATGCCGTCGGCGGCTGCCAGGGCAGCACCGGCCCCGGATCCCTCGCCCCCGACGGCAAGCCCTGGGGATCACGCTTCCCCGCAGTGACGATCCGCGACCAGGTCAACGCCGAGCGCAAGCTCGCTGACCTGCTCGGCATCGAGCGCTTCGCGTCCGTCCTGGGCGGCTCCATGGGCGGTGCCCGCGCGCTCGAATGGGCCATCACCTGCCCCGATCGCGTCGCCAGCGCGCTCGTCCTCGCCGTCGGAGCCCGCGCCACCGCCGATCAGATCGGCACCCAGACCGCGCAGATCCTCGCCATCAAGACCGACCCCGGCTGGCAGGGCGGCGATTACTACGGCACCGGTCGCTCTCCCGAGCACGGTCTGGGCGTGGCACGCCGCATCGCCCACCTCACCTACCGTGGCGAGGAAGAACTCGACACCCGGTTCGGCAACGATGCGCAGACCGACGTGTCACCCGTCCACGGTGGCCAGTACTCCATCCAGAGCTACCTCGACCACCAGGCCGGCAAGCTCGTCCACCGGTTCGACGCCGGTAGCTACGTCATCCTCAGCGACTCCCTCAGCAGCCACGACGTCGGCCGCGGTCGCGGCGGGCTCGATGCCGCGCTCGCCTCCTGCACCGTGCCCACCATCGTCGGTGGCATCACCTCCGACCGGCTCTCCCCCCTGCGCCTGCAGGAAGAGCTCGCCGCGAAGCTGCCAGGCTGCAAGGAACTGCGCGTGCTGCACACCGACAAGGGCCACGACGGCTTCCTCACCGATCTCGAGGAGATCTCCGCGCTCCTCACCGACACGATGGAGCTCGCGCGCCACAGCATTCGCTGAGCACGCGGCGGCGCGGCTGGTGGGTTGGGCGCGCGCGGCTGGTGGGTTGGGCTCGCGCGGCTGGTGGCGCGCTGCTAGTGGAAACTTTTCCCTCTAGGAGCGGGAAAATTTTCCACTCGCGCCGAGGTAGCAGGGCTGACCGGCGCTGGGACTGCCGCTTGAAGCCACGTCACCCGCCAGGCGTCGCAAAAGCACCGGAAACCACCAAACGCGATAGAAGCCGACCTGCATATCCGGCCGCTTCTATCGCGTTTGCGGCGGACGGCAGCCAACGCGCCGAACGGCAGCCAAAGCCACCGCCGCGCACCGGCAGCCACCGCCTAGACCGCGCCTAGTCGGTGCCGAGCGGATCGATGGACAAGGTCAGCCACACGATGATCACGCCCATGGACACGAGCACGCTCACGTCGAAGGGCTTGCTGCGCACCGCGATCAGTCCTGCCTGGATCTCGGGCAGGATGAGCCTGAACCAGGCAGCGAGCAACGAGGTGACGCCGAGGACGAATGCCCCGCGCCGCCAGCGGTCCTGCAGCACGAGCACGAGCGCGAGCAGCAGGAACACGCTGATGATGGCGAGCGGCACATGCGACATCGCAGCGCGGATCTGCTCGCGGCGCGCTGGGTGGATCCGTGGTGCCACTGGTTCCCCCTCGTCTGCTGGTCGTGGTCCCGTGCGGCGGTGCTGCCCTGCTCAAGGTGCTGCCCGGCTCAAGGTGCTGCCCGGCTCAAGTTTGTGTCCGGCTCAAGTTTGTGTCCGGCCCATTTTCCCAACCTAGTGGCGCGGGCGCGAGGCGCGAGGGATCTGCCTCCGCGCGCCGGCCCCGCCGGTCCATGCCGCCACTGCGAGCGAGATCAGGCTTGCTGCCGCTCGGCGCGCTCGACCACGTTGGCGATGAGGAAGGCCCGGGTGAGGGGGCCGACTCCGCCGGGGTTGGGCGAGACATGGCCGGCGGTGTCCCACACCTCGGGGGCGACATCACCGGCGAGCTTGCCTTCGACGCGGCTCACGCCGACATCGAGGACTGCGGCTCCGGGCTTGACCATGTCGGCGGTGATGATTCCGGGCACTCCGGCCGCGGCGATGACGATGTCGGCCTGGCGGACGTGGGCGGCGAGGTCGCGGGTGCCGGTGTGGCAGAGGGTGACGGTGGCGTTCTCGCTGCGCCGGGTGAGGAGCAGTCCGATGGGCCGACCGACGGTGATGCCGCGCCCGACAACGACGACGTGGGCACCAGCAATGGGCACGTCGTAGCGGCGCAGCAGGTGCACGATGCCGCGCGGCGTGCACGGCAGGGGTGCTTCCTTGCCGAGGACGAGGCGGCCGAGGTTGATGGGGTGGAGCCCGTCCGCGTCCTTGTCGGGGTCGATGCGCTCGAGGGCGGCGTTCTCGTCGAGGTGCTTGGGCAGGGGCAGCTGCACGATGTAGCCGGTGCAGGCCGGGTCCGCGTTGAGCTCGTCGATGGTGGCGTGCAGCTTTTCCTGGCTGATGTCAGCGGGCAGGTCGCGGCGGATGGAAGCGATGCCGACGCGGGCGCAGTCAGCGTGCTTGCCGCGCACGTATGCTGCCGAGCCGGGGTCGTCTCCGACGAGGATCGTGCCGAGCCCGGGCTGGATGCCGCGGGACTCGAGCACCTCCACGCGCGCTGCGAGGTCGTGGAAGAGTTCGTCGCGGGTGGCCTTGCCATCAAGTCTTGTCGCCGTCACGCCCGCTATTGTTCCAGGTTCTCGGGGCCGCTCGTCAAAGCGGGCGCGCGACGCATCAGCCGGGCAGCCTACGACCGGCGCATGTAGGCGCCCACGGTGAGGGGCACGAACACAGCGAGGATGAGCGCGAGGCCGAGGATCGCCCAGGCGGTGTCACTACCGGGGCTGCCGGTCATGGTGAGCTCGCGCAGTGCCGAGACGAGGTGGGAGATCGGGTTGAACCTGGCCACGGCCTGCATCCATCCGGGCATGGTCTCGATGGGCACGAGCGCGTTGGAAGCGAACATCAGCGGGGTCAGGACGAGCATGGAGAGGCCCTGGACGGCAGAAGGCTCGGTGAGGAGCACGCCGAGAAGCGCAAAGATCCAGCTGACGACGAATCCGGCGAGGATGACGAGGATGGCGCCGAGGAGCAGTCCGAGGATGCTCTCGGCGCGGTAGCCCATGACGTAGCCGACGAGGATGGTCATGATCGCGGCGATGGCGTAGCGGATGGTGGACGCGGCGAGCGCTCCGGCGAGCGGGGCGATGCGGGCGACGGGCAGGGCGTTGAAGCGGTCGAAGATGCCCTTGCTGATGTCGTCGGAGAGCTGTACCCCGGTAACGACGCTGACGGTGACGATGATCTGCACGAGCACGCCGGGAATGAGGAAGGGCAGGTAGGAGTCGACGCTTCCGGTGACGACGCCACCGAAGATGGTGGCGAACAGCACGGTGCCGACGATGGGCAGGATGATGACGTCGTAGAGCTGCTGGGGGCTGCGGCGCAGCTTGAGCAGTCCGCGGTAGGCCATCATGCGGGTCTGGTGGAACGTGGCGGCAAGGGTCACGCGGGCGATGGGCTCGATGGGTGGGGCGGGCGCGCGGGTGATGGTCAAGCGACATCCTCCTTGTGCGGGTTGCCGGTGAGGGCGAAGAAGACGGCGTTGAGGTCGGGGCGCTCGATCGCGAGGTCGCGGATCCCTATTCCGGCGGCGCGCAGCGCGAGGAGAACCTCTGGGACCTCGCTGGTGCTGGCGAGCGCGGCAGTGAGGGTTCCGGGGGTGGCGGCGGAGGCCTCGGCGCCGGTGGAGGCGGCGACGATGCGGGCGGCGCGGAGGGTGTCGTGCGGGTCGGTGACGGTGACGCGCAGGACGCTGTGGCCGATGCTGTCCTTGAGCTCATCGGGGCTGCCCTCGGCGACGACGGTGCCGTGGTCGATGACGGTGATGCGATCAGCGAGCTCGTCGGCCTCCTCGAGGTACTGGGTGGTGAGCAGGATGGTGGAGCCGCGCGCCACGAGCGAGCGCACGGTGTTCCACATGTCGACGCGGGTGCGCGGGTCGAGGCCCGTGGTGGGCTCGTCGAGGAAGATCAGCGGTGGCTCGGCGATGAGGCTCGCGGCGAGATCGAGGCGGCGGCGCATGCCGCCGGAGAAGCTCTTCAAGGGCTTGGTGGCGGAGTCGGTGAGGCTGAACTCCGCAAGCAGTTCGTCGGTGCGGGCGCGGGCACGGGCACGGTTGTAGCCGAGCAGCCGGGCGAAGATAGTGAGGTTCTCGCGGGCGCTGAGGTCATTGTCAACGCTGGCGTACTGGCCGGTGAGCCCGATGAGGGAGCGCACGGCGGTGGCGTCGCGGACGATGTCGTGGCCGAGGATGCGGGCTGTTCCGCCGGTGGGCCTGGTGAGGGTGGCGAGCATGCGCACTGTGGTGGTCTTTCCGGCACCGTTGGGGCCGAGGACCGCGTGGACGGTTCCGGTGGGCACGGCGAGGTCGACGGAGGTGACGGCGGCGAAGGTCCCGTAGTGCTTGGCGAGGCCCCGCGCGTCGATGGCGAGGGTTGGTTCGGTCATGAGTGCGGCCTCTCGTCGGTGTCGTCAAGCAGGGTGTCGTCAAGCAGGGCGGGGTTACCAGGGCTGCACGGCGAGCCCCCAGGAGCGCAGGACGTCGGCGCTGAGCTCGCGGAGTCCGTCGTCGTCGAGCGGGACGCGAGGGTCGAAGCCATAGACGCGGAGGCGGATGAGGCCGGCGGCCTCCAGGATGCCGATATTGAGCCGGCCGCCGGTGCGGAGGATCTGGTCGGGGCGGTATCCCTGGAGCACGAAGGTCATCATCATGTGGGTGGCGGGCGCTCCGTCGATGGACAGCAGCTGCTCGGGAGCGACGCCCACGTTGGAGCAGCCGACGCTGAGGTAGTCGCCGTGCAGGATCGTTCCGGCGAGGGCACGGACAGCGGGCCGGGGCAGGGCCGTGGTGATCGGGATCAGCGGCTCGAGCGGGTGGGGCTTGCCCTTGGCCTCGCTTAGCCGCTTCTTGGCGAGCGCGCGCACGGGCCCGAGCCCGGTGCGGACGTGGCCGGGATCGAGGGGGATGGTGACGCCGGTGATGGCATTGGCGCGATGGTCGCCTGCGGTCCTTTGGCTGACGGGGATGGCGAGCTGGACGGAGCCGTCGTCGGCAACGCGGCCGAGGCGGGTGGCGATGTCCGCGGCGATGGCCATGAACAGCGAGTTGGTGGTGCCGCCGAGCGCGGTGGCGCGGGTGGTCCAGTCGTGGCTGGCCACGGGCAGCGATGCGCCGGGGAAGCGGAACTCCCCGCTCGCGGTGGTGAGCCGCGCGATGACGTCGACGGCTACGGGCGCTGCGGCGGTGGTGCGTGGCCGCGGACGGTGCGCTGGCTTGCTGCTGGCGAGCGCGCGCGGGAGGCCTGCGAGAGCGAGGATGGTCGCGGGGGCGGCAGCGAGGGCAGCGCGGGAGTCAGCGAGGGCCGTTCGGGCCGTTGCTGCGTCATCGGCGGGGACGGGCAGCGCGGCATCCGAGGCGGCGGCGAGGAGCGCGTAGGTGAAGGCCTGCCCGTCGGCGATGCTGTGGGAGGCGAGGACGGAGACGACGGCTCCACCGGACTCGAGGTCGGCGACGGCCATGCGCCAGGTGGGCCCGGTTCCGCTGACGGGAGCATGGCTGCGGTCGCGGATCCAGTCCTCGACGGCGTGGTCGGGTAGCGGGCCAGGCGCATGCTCGATGGGCTCGCTGCCCGGTTCCTTGACCCAGCGGTCCCCGGCGGCGGGAATGGTGGCGGGAGCGATGCGGCGCGCGAGCGGGCCTTGCCCGAGACGTCGGTGGAAGCGGGCGAGAACATCATGGTCGACGGGGCGGTCGTACTTCCACACTGCCTGGCTCGCCACGCGGCGCCCGGCGGCGGCCTCCACCCGGTACGCGGCGCAGTCGAGGGGGGCGAGTCGTATGACCATGCGCTGATCGTAAAGGGCTTCGGGCATTGATGCGGGACACCATTTTCGCGTGATGTTCGGCAGTTATTGCCCGCGTAACAGGAAATGCAACAATTGCGGCATTCCGGGACGGCGTTTTCTCCATCGCTTAACATCCAGCATGTTCGGCACCAAGCCCGACCATCAACGAGAAAGCGGCACCGCCAGCAGGTTTCCACTCCCCCGCCCACCAGGAAAGCGCTGCTCAGGATGGTCCTCCGCAATGCTTCCGCGCACGGCTAGCGCCGCAGAATTGACCTTTTCCCGCAACCTTTCAACCTATCAGTGCCGCGCGCTCCCATCCATTGTGATGACCGTCTCTGTATCCTGCAGCACATTTCGAAGCAGCTTGCCGGTGGCATTGCGCGGCAGGCTCTCGACGATCACTACGTCGCGGGGAACGGCGAGCCTGCCGAGCTGGGCCCGGATGTGATCGCGAACGGAATCCTCGAGCTCCTCGCCTGCTGCCCCGCCCCCGCTGGCGGGCACGAGGTACGCCCGTAACCGGTGCCCGAAGTCCGCGTCGGGCACCCCGATCACCGCGGCATCGCTGACGCCTGGATGCTCGAGCAGGCTGTTCTCCACCGCCACGGGATGGATGTTCTCGCCACCCGAGACGATCATGTCGTCGGCGCGGCCGTCGATGTAGAGCAGCCCCGACCAGTCCCAGTGGCCGATGTCCCCGGTATCGAGCAGGCCACGGTAGGTCTCGCGGGACCGGCCATCGGTGTAGCCCTCGAACGAGAGCCCGCTCCCCACGAATACCCGTCCGCGCCGATGCGCCCCGGTCACCTCGTTGCCATCCTGATCAACGAGCTTGACCTGGCATCCCGCGGGCGGCCTGCCCACGGTGCCCGGTGCTCGCCGCAGCTCATCGGGCGTGGCGACCGAGGCGACAGCGACCTCGGTGGAGCCGTAGAGGTTGTGCACCACGTCGCCGAACCGGGCGGTGGCGCGGCGATACAGCTCCGGGGCGAGCGCGGATCCAGCAGTGAGGAGCACCCGCAGCGACGAGGTGTCGCGGCGCTCCGCGGCGGCAGCATCCGCCTCGAGCATGCGGTGGAGCATGGTCGGCACGACGATCAGCGCATCGGCACCGTGCTGCTCGATCGCCGCGAGCGCGGCCGAAGGGTCGAACCGGCGCGCGAGCACGACGGTGCTGCCGAGCGCGAGGGCGAGCAGCAACTGCGACAGTCCCGTGCCATGGAAGGCGGGCGCAGCGATGACTGTGACCCCGCCCGCGCGCAGCGGGATGCGGTCGAGGAACTGGCCTGTCGAGAGGATCGACGTCCGTTCCCGTGGCGCGCCCTTGGGGATCCCCGTGGTGCCGCTGGTGAGCAGGACGAATCCGCGTGCGGCCCGGGGCACGGGCAGTGGCAGCGAGGGCGGGAACAGCATGAGATCGCTGACCGTGGGGCAGGCGCGCCGCGCGGGGGCCTGTGGATCATGCCAGCCGAGGTAGGTGGTCACCGAAGCAGGCGCATGCTCGACGATCGCGTCGAACTCGCAGTCGTGCACCAGCGCGTCGATATTCTCCCGCTCGGCGATGGCGCGCAGTTGCGGCCCGGAGAACCCAGTGTTGAGCAGCACCAGTCGGGCACCGAGCTTGCCGGCGGCCAGCATGGCGATCACCAGGTACCGGTGGTCGCGGCATAGCGTCGCCACCACCGATCCGCTGCCGAGCCCGCACGAGCCCCAGGCCCTGGCCAGCGCGGTCGATCCCTGGTCGAGCTCCCAGTAGGTCATCGGCCCGGCATCGTCGATCAGTGCCACGCTGTGCGGCGCGCGACCGAGCGGCACTTGCAGGGCGCCGACGAATGGTCCTTGCCGCCGGAGGACCCGAACGGACCGGAGCGCTAGGTCGGGACGGGCGAGCGGCACGATGCCGGAGGCGATCATGGCGCGAGCACCGCGGACGAGCCCCACCATGCGGGGCGCGCTGCGAACCGGATTCACTGAACGATCTCATTTCTCTCGGGTCCGTCCTGGCCGTGCGGGGTGCCCAGCACCTCCTCGAGGAGCGTGGCGAAGGCGCGGGGCCGGTCGTGCTGCGGGCAGTGCCCGCAACCGGGGAGGACGGCGCTGGTCACGTGGGGGTGGGCGAGCAGGCCGCGGCCGGTGCGCGGGGGCGTCAGCCAGTCATGCTCGCCCCAGACGAGGTGCACGGGCATCGGCAGTGCCGCGATCAGGCTCGGCAGGTCCAGCCCATCGAGGGCGCGCAGCACTTCCCGGGCCTTGGGCAGCAGCGCGACGACCGTGCTCGGGTGGGGGTAGTTCTCCCGCACGGCGCGGCGCGCTGCGATGTCGAGGCGCTTGCGGTGCCGTGCCGCGGCGCTGAAGAGCAGCTCGAACACGGTGACCGCGGCGCGGGCTGGGAGCCTGCCCGTCAGCGCGCGCAGCATCGCCTCGGCGCGGACCGAGGAGGCGCGCGACCACAGCGGCGGCGTCGGCGCGAGCCCCGGCACGTCCGCGAGGACGATGCGGTCGATCAGGTCCGGCGCGTGGGCGGCGGCATGGGCGGCGGCGACGCCCCCGAGGGAGTTGCCGACGATCGTGGTGGTCCCGCCGCGGCCGTGCTCGCGGGCCATCGCGAGGATCAGGTCGCGATAGGCGTCGAGCAGGGGCAACGGCCAGGCCTCGGCCGACCGCCCGAAACCCGGCAGATCGATCGCCACCACGGTGCGCTCGCGCGCGAGGAGCGGCTGCACGCGATGCCACCCGTCGGCGCTATCGGAGAACCCGTGCACGAGGATGACAAGGTCCTCCCCCGAGCCCTGGACGATGGCGCGGCCCGGCCGTGTGATGCCCTCGGTCACCGCGCGGCCACGGGCTCGGCGTCCCGGGGCAGGCCCAGCATGCGCTCGCCGATGACGTTGAGCTGCACCTCGGTGGTGCCGCCGTAGATGGTGGTGGCCCGGCCGGCGATGAGCTGCTCGATGGCCTTGTCGCTGGGCTGTCCGGGCACGGCCGCCGTGCCCGCGGGGCCGAGCTCCTCGACGACGAACTCGGAGATCGCCTGGCCGAGCGACATCGCGAGCAGCTTGCCCACCGATGAAGTGGTGCTGACGTCGATGCCGGCGAGCTGCTTGAGGACGACGCGCGCGCCGATGAGGTCCACGGCCTGGCTCTCGGCGAGCAGCTCGCCGAGGCGCACCATCGAGGTCGGCGAGAGGTCGCGGCCGCGCGCGAAGTCCAGCAGGTCGCGGTCGGTGGCGTAGGCCTCCATCTTCTGGCTCAGCGCCACCCGCTCCCCGGCAAGGGTGGTCCGGGCTACGTGCCACCCGTCGTTGATCCTGCCGACGACATGCTCGTCGGGGATGAATACGTCATCGAGGAATACCTGGTTGAACAATGCTGATCCGGTCATCTCTCGCAATGGCCGGACGGTGATGCCGGGGGTGGACATGTCGAGCACGAAGTAGGTGATGCCCTGGTGCTTGGGCTTGTCGGGATCGGTGCGGGCGATGAGCATCGCCCAGTCCGCGAACTGCGCGACCGTGGTCCAGATCTTTTGGCCGGTGACCCGCCAGCCGCCGTCGGCGCGCACGGCCCGGGTGCTGAGCGAGGCGAGGTCCGATCCTGCGCCGGGCTCGGAGAAGAGCTGGCACCACACCAGTTCGCCGCGCAGCGTGGGGACGGCGAGGTCGCGCTTCTGGCTCTCGCTGCCATGCGCGACGATCGCCTGGATCGCCCACCCGCCCATGAGCAGCTGCGGCATGGCGATCCCGGCAGCGTCGAGTTCCTGGGCGATGATGATCTGCTCGAGCGGCGCGGCGGCGCGGCCGTATGGCTCGGGCAGGTGCGGCTGCACCCAGCCCCCATCGCCGAGGGCGATGAGCTGCTCGTCCTCATCGGTGATCCTGGCGATCGGCTCGAGGGCGGCCCGGATGCGCGAACGGATCGCAGCGGCCTCGGGCGGCAGCTCGATGGCGGAGCCACGCGTGGTCCCGGCCAGAGCGGCCTCCGCCACCTGGCGCGCGTGCACATCATGATGATCGAGCGCGCCACGGATGGCCAGCGCCCGCCGGTAGTAGATGTGCGCGTCATGCTCCCAGGTGAAGCCGATGCCGCCGTGCACCTGGATGCAGTCCTGGGCGACGGTGACCGCGGCGCGGGGCACGATCGTCGCGGCGATGGAGGCCGCGAGGGACGCGGTAGCGTCGTTGTTGTCGAGGGCGCTGGCGGCATCCCAGATGACGGCGCGGGCCTTCTCGAGAGCCACCCCCATGCGGGCGCACAGGTGCTTGACCCCCTGGAACTGGCCGATCGGTCGGCCGAACTGCTCGCGGACGCGGGCATACTCCGCCGCGGTCGTGACGCACCAGGACATGATGCCGAGCGCCTCGGCGCCGAGGAGCGCGGTGGCGAGGGCCTGGCCGTGCGCGTGGCCGAGCCCGTCGAGGATGCGGCCGGTGCTGATCCGCGCGCCGCGGGCCTCGATGCGCGCGGAGCCGCGCAGCAGGTCGATGCTGTCCTGGGCCGTCGCGTGGACCGAGGCGGCGTCGACCGCGAGCCAGATGGTCTCCCCATCGCCCACGGTCGCGGGCAGGACGATGATGTCCGCGTGCTCGGCGGAGATCACCGCATCGGCGTGCCCGTCGAGGATCAGCCCATCGCTGTCGCGGGAGGTGGTGAAGGTGCCGCGCAGGGCGACGGCGGCCACCCTTTCCCCGCTAGCGAGGGAGGGCAGGAGCTCCACCCGTGCCTTGGAGTCCGAGGCGCTGATCATGGCGCTCGCGAGAACGGTAGGCACGAATGGCCCGGGGGCGATGCGGCGCCCGAGCGCCTCCAGCGCCACGGCGAGGGTGAGGATCCCGTAGCCGCTGCCGCCGTGCTCCTCGGGGATGGCGAGCCCGAGGAGCTCCTGGGCTGCGAGGTCGGACCAGAACGGCGGGGTGCGCTCCTCGTCGGTCGCGTCGATCTCGGCGCGGACGTCATCCGCGCGGATGTAGCGCTCGGTGAAGGCCCGGACGGAGTCGGCGAGCGCGCGATGCTCGTCGAGGATGCCAACCCCATGCTCGATCGCCCGGAGGGCCGTGGTGGAGGTCTCTGTGGTGGCGGATGCCATGGCGGTGCCTTTCATCCCAGGCGGTCCGCGAGATCGCGGACCGTCCAGGGGCCGTCGGACTCGATGGTGGTGCCGCCGGTCCAGCCGTGCAGCTCGGTGATGGCGCCGCCCTGGACGGCATAGACCTTGCCGGTGAGCTTGCACTCGGGGTGGGCGAGCCGGACGACGAGCGGCGCGATGTTGGCGGGGCTGAAGGGGTCGAACTCCCCCTCTGGGACCTCCTCCGCGAAGATCGCGCCCATGCCGGGGGTGGCGAGGGTGAGGCGCGTGCGGGCGATGGGGGCGATCGCGTTGACACGCACGCCGTAGCGCTCGAGCTCGTCCGCCGCGACGAGGGTGAACGCGGCGATGCCGGCCTTGGCCGCGCCATAGTTGCTCTGCCCCGCGTTGGGCATGAATGTCCCCGAGGCGGAGGAGGTGTTGATCACTGCCGCGTTGACGTGCTCGCCGGCCTTGGCGCGCGACTTCCAGTAGGCGGCCGCATGGTGGGTGGGCGCGGCATGGCCCTTCAGGTGGACGGCGATGACGGAATCCCACTGCTCCTCGGTCATCCCGGCGAGGAACGCATCGCGGAGGATGCCGGCGTTGTTGACGAGGATGTGGAGGTCACCGAACGTGTCGATGGCCTGCTGCACGAGGCGCTCGGCGCCGTCCCAGGTGGCGATGTTGTCGGTGTTGGCCACGGCGGTGCCGCCGGCCGAGTGGATCTCGTCGACGACCTGCTGGGCGGGCCCGGCGTCGGTTCCGGTGCCGTCGTTGGCGCCGCCGAGGTCGTTGACCACGACGCGGGCTCCCTCGGCGGCGAGCAGGAGGGCGTGCTCGCGGCCGATTCCGCGGCCGGCCCCGGTGACGATGGCGACTTTTCCGTCGAGCGTGTTCATCGTGGATGGCTCCTTGGTTGGGCTAGCGGATCTCTCGGGCGGATCTCTTGGGCTAGCGGAGCTCGATCAGTCCGTCGGTGAGGACGGGGGTGTCGGCCACGCTGGTCTCGAAGTGATAAGTGCTTGCTCGCTGCGGGCTCGCCCACATGCGCGTGGTGATGTCCTGCCCGGGCAGGACGGGCTTGGCGAAGCGGACCGCGAAGCGCAGGAGCCGCTCGGTCTGGTCGTCGGCGAGCCCGGTGAGCGCTGCCCACGAGGCGAAGGCCATGGTGCAGAGCCCGTGGTTGATGATCCCGGGCAGCCCGGCCATGCGGGCGATCTCGTCATCGAGGTGGATGGGCATGGGATCGCCCGAGGCCGGCGAGTAGCGGTAGGTCTGGTCCTCGTCGATATGCTGCTCGACCGTCGCCATGGGTGCTTGCTCGCGCAGCGTGTCATCGAACCGGTGCTCCGGGGCTTGCTCCCCGCGTGCTTCGCCGGCATCGACGTTGCGGAAGAAGGCGGTCATCCATTGCTCGTTGACGAGCTCGCCGCCGCGATCCCTGGATTCGGCGTGGACGACCACGGTGGGGCCGTTGGGCCGGCCCGTGAAGCCAATGGGCCGCGATCGCACGGTGAGCTGGTCCCCGGCGAGGATGGGCCGGTGGAAGCGGAAGTCCTGCTCGCCGTGGACGAGCTTCATCAGCAGCTCCGGTGGCGCGACCGACAGCGCGGCCGGTGCCATCGAGAAAAAGACCGGCACGACCGCGAACACGGGTGGCGCGACGGTGCCGTCGCGGTGCCGGGCGATGGGGTCGTTGGTGGCCGCGGCATAGGCGGCGATGCGCTCCGCGGTGACGTCGAAGACCTCGGGCTCGGTCCATTCGCCGAGGCCAGAGGAGGTGAACGCGACGGTCAGCGAGGCTGGGGGGCTGGCGGGAGGCGTCATGGCGGGCTCAGCCAAGCAGTTCGGTGAACTTCGCGATGGACGTCTCGAGATCAGCCCGGGCGTTCTTGGCGACGGCCTTGCCGATCGGCCCGACGATCATCGTGCCGGTGAAGGAGGCGTCGATGGTGACGTTGGAGCCAGCGCCGTCGGGAGCGACCGAGAGGACGAACTCCACCTGCACCCCGGCCATGCCGGTGCCCGAGATCCGCACGAGGCGGGGGGCGTCGTACTCGTCGACGTTCCATTCGATCTTGTTGGCCATGCCCATGACCGAGACGACCTGCGTGATGGTGGTGCCGGCGCCGATCTCGGCGGGGATCTCGCCCTTCCACTTGACGTGCATGGTGAGCCACTCGTCCCAGCGGGAGAGGTCGCAGAGCAGGTCCCAGGCCTTCTCGGGAGCGGCGGGGACGTGGGCGGAGACGGAGACGGATGCCATGAGGGTTTCCTTTGATCGAGGGGTTGCCGTTGAAGGGGTTGCTGGGGTGGGCGGGCTAGCGCTCGGCGGGCCGGTACGCGGTGACGACCACCGCGCCGCCGAGGCCGATGTTGTGCTGCAGCGCCACGCCGCTTGGGGTGGCGGCGCTGTAGACCTGGCGGGCCCCGGCGGTGCCACGCAGCTGCCAGGTCAGCTCGGCGCACTGGGCGAGACCGGTCGCGCCGAGGGGGTGGCCCTTGGAGATGAGGCCACCGGAGGGGTTGACGACCCAGCGCCCGCCGTAGGTGGTGTCGTCGTTGTCGATGAGCTTGCCGCCCTCGCCGGGCCCGCACAGCTCAAGGGCCTCGTAGGTGATGAGCTCGTTGGTGGAGAAGCAATCGTGCAGCTCGATGACGTCGATGTCGTCGGCCGTGATGCCGGCCTGCCGGTAGACCTGCTGGGCGGCGACGCGGGTCATGTCGCCACCGACGAGGCTGATGGCGCTGTTGTCATCGAAGGTGGAGCGCATGTCGGTGACCATGGACTGGCCGACGATCTCCACGGCTTGGCGGGAGAGCCCGTGCTCCTCGACGAAGCGCTCGCTGGCGAGGATGGCCGCCCCGGCGCCGTCGGAGGTCGGGGAGCATTGCAGCTTGGTCAGGGGCGCGTAGATCTGCTTGGCGCCGAGCACCTCGTCGAGCGTGTACTCGTCCTGGAACTGCGCGTAGGGGTTGTTGCGGGAGTGGCGGTGGTTCTTGACGCCGATCTTCGCGAAGTGCTCGGCGGTGGTGCCGTAGCGCTCCATGTGCTCCCGCCCGGCCGCGCCGAACATGTAGGGCGCCGGGGGCATGGCGAACTCCTGCAGCTCGGCGAGGGCGAGGAGGTGACGCATCATGGGTTGCTCGCGGTCGTCGAACGTGGAGCCGAGGGAGCCGGGCTGCATCTTCTCGAAGCCGAGGGCAAGGGCGCAGTCAGTGGATCCGCCGCGAATGGCCTGCGCGGCGAGGAACAGTGCCGCGGACCCGGTGGAGCAGTTGTTGTTGACGTTGACGATGGGGATGCCGGACATGCCCAGCTCATAGATCGCGCGCTGGCCCGAGGTTGATTCGCCGTAGACGTAGCCGGCGTAGGCCTGGCCGATCTCGTGGTAGGCGATCCCGGCGTCGTCGATGGCGTTGATGCCGGCCTCGCGGGCCATGTCGGGGTAGTCCCAGTCGCGGGAGCCGGGCTTCTCGAACTTCGTCATGCCGACGCCGACGACGTAGACCTTGTTGTGGTTCGTGCCGCGGATGCTGTTGCGGGCCATGGTTCTTGCTCCTCTGGAGAGTCGAGCCCAGGTACCTGAGTCATCGTGTATCAGCAATCTATGTGATCCAACGTGTTACACACAAGGGGTTTGTTCGATAATCTTTTCGGCGTGCCCAGGACAACTCACCGCCCTCCTCGCCCGGACGAACGCCCCACGGACCGCCGCGCCGTGCGCTGGGAGGACCACAAGGCAGCCCGCCGCCAGCTCATCCTCGACTCCGCGCTGACGGCCATCGAGGTGGACGGGCCCGCCGTCGGTGTCTCCCGCATCGCTGAGCACGCCCACGTCACCCGGGCGGGCATCTATCGGTTCTTCCGCGACCGCGCCGATCTCGACTACCAGATCCGCGCGCACATCGCCGACAAGGTCCTTGCCGATCTCGCGCCCCGCCTCGACCTCTCCCGGACCCCCACCGAGCTCATCCACGACAGCGTCCACGCCTACATCTCCTGGACCACCGAGCACCCCCACCTGCACCACTTCGTGGGCTCCCGCGCATCCCGCAACGGCACCGCCGGCCCCGACGTCGCCACCACCGCCAAGACCACGATCGCCACCCAGATCGCCGACCTCTTCACCGCGGTGCTCGATGCGCTCGACGCCGACACCTCCAGCGCCGGGCCCCTCGCCTTCGCGCTCGTCGGCCTCGTCGACGCCACGGTCAACCGCTGGCGCCGCAGCCGCGTCCCCGAGGCCGCGCAGCTCGAGAGCCTCCTCTGCGGCTGGACGCTGCAACTGATCAGCAGCAACATGGAAGCCCTCGGCGTCGCCTTCGACCCGCACATCCCGCTGCAGACCACCATGGACCGCGCTTACGCTGCAGCAGGCGAGCGCGCCGATTAAGCTCCTATCGGCATGGAGCTCACCACGATCAGCCGCTACCAGCCGCAGCCCGGCACGATCTGGGAATGGCCCGTCACCACCACCGGGCCCATAGCCCGCTCCCCCATCGCCCCCTCGTTCAACCAGCAGTTCCACCTCGCCGGGGCCGCGGCCGACCCCGACGGTCGCAGCGTCTGGCTCGCCGCGGCGTTCACCGTCACCCACGCCCTCGACCGCGCCGCGCTCGCCACCGCGCTCGCCGCGTTCCTGCGCCGCCACCCCACCCTGCGCAGCGAGTTCCGTGAGCAGGACGGCACCATCACCCGGCACATCCACGCCAGCACCACCATCGCCGAGCCCCAGCAACTCCCCCACGACGCCGCCACGCCCCGCCAGATGCAACAGCTGCTCGCCCGCCTGCTCGGCGAGCACTGCAGGCCCACCCGCTACCCCGCCATGCGCTTCCTCGCCATCGAGCACGGCAGCACCGCCACCATCATCGCCGCGTTCGACCATGGCCACGCCGACGCCTACTCGATCGCGCTCGCCATCCACGAGCTCTCCCGCGACTACCTCGCCGCGCGCCACGGCACCCCGATCGACACCGGGGACGCCGGGGACTTCGTCGCCGACACCGCCCACGAGACCGCCATTGCCCCCACCCCCCGCGAGGACTGGCGCATCCAGCGCTGGCTGCACTACCTGCGCTCCTCCGGCGGCACCGCGCCCTCGTTCCCCCTGCCGCTCGGCGTGGGCGAGCCCGGCACGCTGCACCCGCAGGCCGACGACTCCCGGCAGCTCCTCGATGCCCACCAGGCCCGCCACTTCGAGAAATGGGTCCGCACCCACGGCGGCAGCATGTTCAGCGGGCTCGCGACCTCGCTGGGCATGGCCACCAAGGCCTGCGGCGGCCCGATCCGGCAGGACATCCTCATGCCCGTCCACACCCGGCACCGGCCACTCTCCGACCGCACGTTCGGGTGGTACACCAACACGGTCGCGCTGACCATCAACGTGCCCAGCGCGAGCTTCGCCACGAATCTGGCCGCCAACCACGCCGCCTTCCGCAGCGCCCTCGAGCTCGCGCCGGTCCCCCACGCGCACGTGCTCACCGCGCTCGCCGACGAGTTCCAGCGCACTCGCCAGGACGTCTACATGCTGTCCTACATCGACTACCGCGCGCTGCCCGGCATCGCCCCTGGAAACGGCGCCGCCACCTGCACCGATCCCGTGCACATCAGCAACTCCACCGTCGCCGACGACGCCCAGTTCTGGATCTGGCGGGACGAGCGCGGCATCTTCCTCCGCTCCCGCTACCCGCGCACCGACGCCTCGGGGCACGTCATGCAGGCGCTGTGGACCGAATGGCGCGAGGCACTGCGCGCGCCTGCCACGCCGCCGCGCGCGCGCAAGTGAGATATCACGCTCGGCCATGCCTGCTGTGATGGCTCCCACGGGGCGCTCGCGGCGGAGGAGTCGTCACAGCACGCCCCGTTCACCCCGCGTTGGGCGCCGCGCAACGCCGCGAAACATGGATGCAATCGCCTTAACCGCGCCGAGAACAATAACGAGCGCCACGGCGCCCGAAAAACGATGAAGGCGACAATCACGACGCATTCGCACCTTGCTCGCGGCGGAAACAATTTACCCAGCCCATTCCGTGACGAGACAACAAGCGTACTGGGATGAAGCGAAATACCGGGCACCGCAGGATTATTCACATCCGCGGAACTATTTCAAGCGTGATCCGCCCCACCCCACGGCGCGACCGCCACCAGGACCGGGAGCTCCTTACGATCAATCCATCGCAAGCCACCAGAAAATAAACCCGGAGATTGGCGAAGGGGCCACGATGGAATACACCGAGCTCGATCAATACCCGCTCCCCGACGGTCGCCTCACCACCTGGACACCCGTGGTCGCCCGCGGCGCCTGGGCCCCGGACGCCCGCCCGCTCTCCTCCGCGCACCGCGAGCACTGCGACCGCGCTGATCGCACCACCGACCGCCCCGGGCGCGGTAGCTGGATCGGCTCCGCCTTCCGTATCGAGCGCCCCTACTCCCCCGAGGCCATGCGCGCCCTCATCACTACCTGGTTCGCCCGCCACGAGGCGCTGCGCACCACGGTCCTCCCCACGCCTGCCGGCTGGGCCCGCCAGACGCTCCCTGTCGACGCCATCGACGCCGTGCCCGTGCCCGTTCTCCGCGCCCGCACCGGGGCCGAGGCCCGCGACTTCCTCACTGAGCAGTTCGAGACCGCCCTCTCGCCGCTGTCCTGGCCGCACTGCATCCTCGCCACCGTTGAGCCCGGCCCCCTCGAGCCCGGCAGCGACGACGGATCGTTCCTCTGCATCTTCGGCGCGGACCACTCCGTGATGGACGCCTACAGCCAGGTCATCGCCATCAGCGAGCTGCGAGCGCTCTACAACGACATCGTTGACGGCACCCACCACACCACCGCGAAGGCATACGGAAGCCATCTCGACTTCGCTGTCGTCGAGCAGAAGGCCTGCGAGGCGCTGACCACCGAGGCCCCCGCCGTGCAGGCCTGGCGCGACTTCCTCGCCCAGCACGACCACCAGTTCCCCGCCTTCGGCCCCGTCGAGCCAGCTACCGCTACCAGCAGGCAAGCCAGCCTCTCCCGATGGCTCCTCGACCTCGACGAGGCGCAAGCCCTCAACACCGCCTGCCGCGCCCACGGCTTCAGCTCGCAGGCCGGCATCCTCGCCGCGCTCGCGCTGGCACAGGCCCGCACAGGCGGCGGCACCAGGTTCTCCACGATCATGCCCGTGCACACCCGCGTCCACGAGAGCTGGGCCGAGTCGATGGGATGGTTCGTCAACATCGTCCCCCTCGAGCTCACCGTCGCCCACGGCAACGACCTCCCTGGCGCGCTCCAGTCCGCCACCCGTGCGCTCGCCGCCACCAAGCCCCTCGCGCTCGCCCCGTTCGCCCGCGTCGCCGAGTTGCTCGGCACCACCGCGACACCCCGGTTCGTCGTCTCCTACGTCGACATCCGCTACCTTCCCGAGGCCGACCGCATGCCCGACATCCAGGGCCGCGCGCTGCGCTCCAACAGCTACAGCAGCAACGAGGTCTACTTCTGGATCAACCGCACTCCCCACGGGCTCAACGTCTCGACCCGCTATCCCGATACGCCCCAAGCGCACCTGGCGATCGAGATGTTCCTCAGCGAGCTCGCCACGGTGCTGCGCAGCGCCAGCACCACGCCCATCGCCGCCTGAGCTTGCCGCTCGAGCCTCCGACGAACGATCCCCGATCAACAGGAGGACCGCTTGATCCGCACCGCCCTCTCCGAGTGGAACGCCACCGGAGGAATACCCGTGATCGTCGCGCCCGCGCCGCGCCCCGGATCCGCGCCGCACGAGCACCCGGCCAGCTTCCTGCAGCTCGATCACCTGCGCGCCGCGAGCGCCAGCCGGGCAGCGGGCCAGCCCTACCGGGCATTCATCGGGGGCCTCACGCGCATCGACCGGCCGCTCGACCGCGCTGCCCTCGCCGCGGCCGTCACCGGCTTCAGCATCACCCACGAGAACACCCGCACCGTCTTCGAGGAACGCGACGGAAGCTACGCCCGCTTGGTCCATCCCCCGGATGGCATCGAGACCATGCTGAGCGCGGACAACCCCGTCTGCAGCGCCGATGCGGCCCGCCACATCGCCGAGCATCTCGCTAGACAGTGCGTCCCGTGGAGCGCGCCGGGCTGCGCTTTCGGTGCCATCGACCACGGCGGCTCGTTCACGCTGTACTACGGCGCCGATCATGCCCTCACCGATGGCATCTCTCACGGCCTCGCCCTGGGCGAGCTCGCCCAGCGCTACCTCGCCCATGCCGACGATGCGGCTTTTACCTTCCCCGCCGAGCTCGCCCAGCCCCACACCGCCTACCCCCTGCGCGAGTCCGAGGCGGCCCGCCGCTTCGCTAGCGATCCTGGCCTGCACCAGCGATGGGCAGGGATCTTCGCGCTCGGCGACTGGCGCATCCCGCGCTTCCCGCTCGATCTCGGACTCCCGCCCGGCGAGACCGCGCCCGTGCGCATCATCTCCCACCACCTGCTCGACGATGCCGGGGCCACGGCTTTCGAGCAGGCGTGCGCGCGGGATGGAGCACGGCCCAGCGGAGCGATCTTCGCGGTCCTCGCGCTCGCCGAGCACCAGCTCACCGGCTCCACCACCTACTTCGGGCTCACCGTGCTCTCCACCCGCTCCCCCGAGCATGCCCTCGCGCAGGGCTGGTTCTGCAACTTCGTGCCCGTCGCGTTCCCGCTCCCTTCGGACCTGTCCTTCACCGCGCTGCTCCCCCGCGCCCAGGCCAGCTTCGACACCGCGAAGGACCTCGCGCCCACGCCCGTGCACGCCGTGCTCGCGCGGTTCATCGCCGAGGGGCGCCTCGCGCCGCCGACCAGCACTCCGCAGATGGTGAACTACCTCGATACCCGGCACATGCCCGGCGCGGGCACCGAGGCCCACCGCAACGGGCTCATCTTCACCGGCGAGGGCCGCACCAGCAACGCCAACATGTGGCTCGTCCGCACCGAGGATGGGCTGTTCCTCAGCTCCCAGACCCCCAGCACCCCGCGGGCGCAGGAGGTCCTGGCGCGCTATTTCGCGACCGTCCGCGACATCATGAGCTCGATCGCCCGGACTGGCGAGCACCGGCCTTCGGTGCTGTAGCGGGTTTCGCGAGCTGGCGGACTACCGCCGGTTGCGCGCGTCGGCCGCCCGGGGCCGCCGGTTGTGTTACCAAATGCACCCTCGATCGCGCCTTCCTGGGTGCAAAGCATCACACAACCGAGGCAGGTTCGGCCGGTGCAGCGGGGGTAGCGGGGCAGGTTCGGCCGGTGCAGCGGACGGGCAGCTGTGACGGGAACGGCGGCGGGATACCCATCCCGGGTTGGGACTGGCCGCCCCGACCCCGGAGAATGGGTGTTGTGTTCCGAGTGATGTTCCACGAGCCCCGCATCCCGCCCAATACCGGCAACGCCATCCGGCTGGCCGCCGCCACGGGCAGCGAGCTGCATCTCGTCGGTCCGCTCGGGTTCGACCTGAGCGAGCCGAAGCTGCGCCGCGCCGGGCTCGACTACCACGACCTTGCCTCCGTCACCGTGCACGAGGACCTCGAGGCAGCCTGGGCAGCGCTGCGCCCGGAGCGCGTTCATGCCTTCACCGCGCACGCCACCACCCCGCACACCGAGATCACCTACGATCCGGGCGACGTGCTGCTGTTCGGCCCCGAGCCGACGGGCCTGTCCGCCGAGGTGCTCGATGATCCCCACGTCACCAACAGGGTGCGGATCCCCATGCTCGCGGGGCGTCGCTCGCTGAACCTCGCCAACTCCGCGGCCGTGGCGGTGTACGAGGCCTGGCGGCAGCACGGCTTCCACGGAGCTGTGTAGGCCACGCGGGCAGCGGCCAGCGCCTATCCGCCGATGACGGTGGCGATGTTCTTGGCGACGGCCTCGGTCTGCTCATCGAGGTAGAAGTGCCGCCCGGGGAAAGTGACGAGGTCGAACGGACCGGTGGTGTGGCGGGCCCATTCGCGGGATTGCTCGACGGTGACGGTGGGATCGTCGTCCGCGACGAAGACGGTCAGCGGGCAGTCGAGCGATGGGGTAGCTGACTGGTAGTGGTAGGTCTCGACAGCCTTGTAGTCATTACGCACCGAGGGCAGCACCATCTCGGCGATCTCGGGCACCTCGCGAAGGATCTGCACGCTGGCGGGGTTGTTGGCGAGCCGCTCGAGCTCGGTGATGAGATCCGCATCAGTGGCCTTGTGGAACGCGGTGTCGCGCGGATGATGCGGTGGGATCCGACCAGAGATGATGAGGTGGGCGGGCGCGGCGCCACGCTCGTGGAGCGCGCGGGCGGTCTCGAAGGCCACGCTCGCCCCCATGCTGTGCCCGAACAGCGCGAGCGGCCGACCAGCGCTGCGGGAAGCTGTGATCGCCTCGGCGATGGCGCTGGCCGTGCCCTCGATGGTGTCGATCATGGGGTCATCGAGGCGGTCCTGCCGTCCTGGGTATTGCACCGCCGCCACCGCGATGCCGGGCGCGAGCTCCTTGGCAAGGCCGTGGTAGGCGCTGGCGGACCCGCCGGCGGGCGGGAAGCACACCAGGTCGGTGCGGGGCGTGCCGGGCGTGGTCTTGAAGGTACGCAGCCAGGGGGAGCTCGCGAATGCCATGCGGTGTCCTCGGGGTGGGTCGTGCTGGTATGGGTCTATCCGGCACCACTCTAGCGGGGCCCGGGAAGGTCGATAGCAAAGCGCTTGCGACGCGAGGTGGCACCCTTGAGCAGGGCGAGGATCCCCGCGACGAGTGGCTGCCGGGCACTCTGGGGCTTGAAATACGCGTCGATAATCATCGGTGGGTGGTGTTCCGCTCCTGCCGGGCCGGGCGCAGCGCTAGAATTCCGGGCATTCCACGGATCATTCCGGCAGCAGCAGTTGCCCGGCCAGCATTGATAGCGGCAACATCGACATAGGGGGCGCTCGTGTTCTTTCCCTTGACCCTGGACCAGGCATTCCAGCTCGGCCAGCATCTTGCCTGGTTCATGTGCGAGATCGGCCCAGCGCTGTTCCAGCCCTGCTCGGGGCCGGTGCCGTTCGTGCCGTTCCCGTTCCCCTGATCCTTCCCTGACGACGGTCCTCGACCACGGGCGTCAGGTCGCCTCACTGGAAGTCCCGTGAGCGCGTGGCCGCCATGCGCAGGTCCAGGGCATTGAGCTGGTCAGCGATGATGGTCGCGGTCCCCTCGGCGTTCTGGATGATGCCCCGTACGAGCAAGGCCGTCGCGGTACGGGCGAGGACGCGGTAGCGCTTCCACAATCCCGGCGAGCACAGCACGTTCACCAGGCCCGTCTCGTCCTCGAGGCTGAGGAATGTCACGCCCCGCGCCGTGGCCGGGCGCTGCCGGTGGGTGACCGCCCCCGCGACGAGGATGCGCTGCCCATCCGGCACCGCGAGCAGCTTGTCGGCGGGCGTGACGCCGAGCGCGTCGAGATGCTGGCGCAGGAACTCGGTCGGGTACTGGTCCGGGGTGATGCTCGTGGCCCAGGCATCGGCAGCGGCCAGCTCGAGCGCGCTCATGCCCGGCAGCGACGGAGTAGTGGCGACAACCGTCCCCGGCAGGTGTCCGCCCGTCGCGCGCGCGGCCGCGCCAGCACCCCAGAGGGCTTCCCGACGATCCAGCCCCAGGCTCGTGAACGCCCCGGCCGTGGCGAGGGCCTCCAGCTCCGCGGTGGACAGGCCCGCGCGGCGGGACAGTTCCTCCAGATCCTGGTAGGGACCGTGCTGCTGCCGCTCCCGCACCAGCGTGGCCGCGGTGGCGGTGCCGATCCCCCGGACCGCGGCAAGCCCGAGCCGCACCTCGGTGCCCTGCTCCTCGAGGGTCGCGTGCTCGAGGCTGGCGTTGATATCGGGACGGTGCACGCGCACGCCATGGCGCCGGGCATCCGCGCCGAGGGACTGCGGCGAGTAGAAGCCCATCGGCTGGGCGCGCAGCAACGCCGCGCAGAACGCCGCGGGATGGTGCAGCTTGAACCATGCCGAGTAGAAGACCAGGGCGGCGAAGCTCTGGGAATGGCTCTCGGGGAAGCCGAAGTTGGCGAAGGCCCGCAGCTTCTCGTAGATGCGGTCCGCGGTGGCGCCCGTGATGCCATGCAGCTCGCGCATGCCGTCGTAGAAGCGGGCACGCAGGCGCTCCATCTTCTCCGGGGACCGCTTGGACCCCATCGCGCGGCGCAACTGATCGGCCTCGGCAGCACTGAACCCCGCGATGTCCACCGCGATCTGCATCAGTTGCTCCTGGAACAGCGGGATGCCCAGTGTCTTGCCGAGGGCTTTCTCCAGGGCCGGATGATCATAGGAGACCGGCTCGGCACCGTTGCGGCGCCGGATGTATGGATGCACCGAACCTCCCTGGATGGGGCCAGGGCGGATGAGCGCCACCTCCACGGCCAGGTCGAAGAAGGCACGCGGCCGCAGCCTCGGCAAGGTAGCCATCTGGGCGCGGGACTCCACCTGGAACACCCCCACCGAGTCGCCCTCGCACAGCATGTCGTAGACGGCGGGCTCGGCGAGGTCGAGGCGGGCCAGATCGACCGCGATGCCCTTGTGCTCGGCCACGAGATCGATGGCGTAGTGCAGCGCCGAGAGCATGCCCAGCCCCAGCAGATCGAACTTGACCAGCCCAGCGGCAGCGCAATCGTCCTTGTCCCACTGCAGGACGCTGCGGCCGGGCATGCGTGCCCACTCCACCGGGCACACCTCGGCGATGGGACGGTCGCAGATCACCATGCCGCCGGAGTGGATGCCCAGGTGGCGCGGATAGCCCTCGAGCTGCGCGGCCAGTTCCAGCACCGGGCGCGGGATGCTGGAATCCGCGTCCACGCGCACGCCATGCCAGCGATCCACCTGCTTGCTCCACGCATCCTGGGACCCCTGCGGGAAGCCCAGCGCCCGCGCCGCGTCGCGCACCGCGGACTTGCCCCGGTAGGTGATCACATTGGCGACCTGGGCAGCGTGGGTCCGGCCATAGCGGGTGTAGACGTACTGGATCGCTTCCTCCCGGCGGTCCGACTCGATATCGAGGTCGATATCGGGAGGCCCATCACGCTCGGGGGCCAGGAACCTCTCGAACAGCAGCCCATTGGCCACCGCATCGACATTCGTGATGCCCATCGCGTAGCACACCGCGGAGTTCGCGGCCGAGCCCCGGCCCTGGCAGAGGATGCCGTGGCCGCGGCAGAACCCGACGATGTCATGCACGGTGAGGAAGTAGCCGGGAAAGCCAAGCTGCTTGATCACCCGGAGCTCATGCTCGATCTGCTGATAGGCACCCGGATGATCGGCGGGCGACCCATACCGCTCGCGCGCACCGGCTATGACGAGCTCGCGCAGCCAGCTGTCCTCGTCGTGGCCGTCCGGCACGGCGAACGGGGGCAGCCTCGGTGCTATCAGTCGCAGGTCGAACGCGCATTCGCGACCGATCTCGGCGGCCGTGGGCACCGCCTCCGGATAGTGCGCGAACAGGTGCGCCATCTCCTCGCCCGGCCGCAGGAAACCCTGCCCCACCGGGGGCAGCCAGCCGGAGACCTCATCGAGGCTCGCCCGGGATCGGATCGCCGCCATCGCGTGCGCCAGCCGCCCCCCGGCCGGAGTGGCGTGGTGCGCGGCCGTGGTGGCGACCACCCGCAGGCCGTGCGCGCGGGCAAGCCGGTACAGGGCATCATTGCGCTCATCGTCATCCGGCAGGCCATGGCAGGTCAGCTCGACGGCCACGTTGTCGCGGCCGAACAGCTCGACGAGCTCGCGCAGCGCGGCCTCCGCGGCCGAGGGCCCGCCCCGCTCCAGCGCCGCCCGCACATGCCCCTTGCGGCAACCCGTGAGGATCTGCCAATGCCCCCCGGCAGCATCCGCGAGGCCCGCGAGATCAAAGCGCGGAGTGCCCTTGTGCTCGCCCTCGAGATGCGCGTCGGCGATGCAGCGGGAGAGCCTGCGGTAGCCCTCCGCGCCCCGCGCGAGGACCAGCACGTGCGCCCCCGGCGGATCCGGGCTTCCTGTGCGGGGCTCGCTCGTGCCCACGGTCAGCTCAGCGCCATAGATGGTGCGCAGGCCCAGCTCGCGGGCGGCCTCCGCGAAGCGCACCACCCCGTAGAGGCCGTTGTGATCCGTGATGGCCAGCGCCTCGAGCCGCAGCTGGGCCGCCTGCTCCGCCATCTCCTCCGGATGGCTCGCGCCATCGAGGAAGCTGAAAGCCGTGTGGGCATGCAGCTCCGCGTACGGAACCGTGGCAGGGCGTGGTTCCTCGCCACGAGGATGCGCCGTGTAGGGCTCGCGGACGCGGGACCAGGCGGGGCTATCGTTCCCATCCCCTGGATGCGCCTCCTCCCGCGGGGCCGGGCGGCCCGAGAGGATCCGCTCCAGCTCCGGCCACGAGGGCGGGCCATCGGACCATCCCATGCGCGTCCCCCCTTCCCTCGGGGCCTGGCCATGACCAGGCTCATCGAGCCCGTCTAGCTGGCTTGCTCGACTGGCGTACCTGCTTGCGCACCTGCTGGTTCGGTCGGCTGGCTCGGTCGGCTGGCAAGCAGGTGCTCGTGCGCGGGGAAGGCGACGCACCACAAGAATACTAGAACATACGTTCGATAGGGGCGGATCATGCAAGGGCCGCGGCGAGGCTCCCGCCTCCGCGACTCCTTAGCGCTCGCTGAGAATTGTCATCTCTTCCTAGGACAACGTGGCCTTTGGTGGCCATACTGGCACCACCGGACACGATCCCCTGCCGACACCCGGCAGGGACACCAACGAGAGGACACCACCATGCTCCCCGACATCACACAGATCGATGCACTGGTACGCGACTGGGTCTACAACAACCTGGGCCTGACCCTCGAGGCTCTCCAGCTGTTCCCGAACATCCCCTGATCCTCGCGGCTGGGCAGGCCTCGCGGCCGGCTAGTCCGTTCAGCGCCAAACGCGATAGAAGCTGCCTCAGAACCAGGTTATTTTCTATCGCGTTTGCCATTTTCAGGTGCGTTTGCCGCGCCGACGCCCCCGGCGCGACGTCCCCGGCGCGACGCCCCCGGCGCGACAACCCCGCGAGCGCCGGTCAGTCCCAGATGCCTTCGATCGCCCATTGCTGCCGGTTGCTCACCAGCAGGTAGGCGCGGCCGGGATGGGTGATCACCTGCAGCCGGGCGGCGCGCTGCCCCGCCTCCGGGTCCCACCATTCCTCGTCGAGGCACCAGGGTCCCGCCCAGGCAATGATCCGGGACGATATCCCTTGGTCGTGGAGGATGCAGGGCACGGCGGTGAGGATCCCCCGCCCGGAGACCTGGATCGCTGCGCCCGCGCCGTCGAGCAGCCGCACCGGCCTCGGAGGGTCGGGCAGCCATGCGGGAGCAGGCGGGGGCAGCGCTCCTGGCCAGGGCGCTCCCGGCGGCCGGATGATGAGCTGGTGCTCTCCGTGCGGACTGGTGGTGATGCGTGCCCGGGGCGCGCGCCCGCCCTGTGTGGCGGGGGCCTGGACGGCATCGCCGCCGAGCAGTGCCTGGACGCGCACGACGGCGCGGCGGGCGCGTTCCTCGCGCGCCCCGGCCTGTCCCCATAGCCCGAGCTGGAGGCCGCTGGCGGTGACGACTTCCACCGGTTCGAGGCGCAGGGTGATGATTCCTCCGTCAGGGCCGGTGGCGCGCCCGGCATCGCGGCGGGAGAGCCAGCCGTCGAGCTGCCAGCGGATCCGGTCCGCCGTGCTCTCGGGAGTGAGGGGCTGCGCGCAATGCCAGGTGCGCTCATGGCTGGCGCCTTCCGCGGCGCGGGCTTGCACGCGCAGCCTGGTGCAGGCGACTCCGATGGCGGAGAGCTTTCCGTGCAGCTCAGCGGCGAGGGCCCGCCCGGCGAAGGCGGCCGCGTCGACCCGATCGATCGGTGGGTCGTAGTCGTGCTCGATCTCGAGCCCGGGCGGCGTGGGCAGGCCTGATGGCGGGCGGTCCGGTTCGCCCCGGGCGCGGCGGTGGGCGGTGATCGCGTCGTTGCCGAACCGGGATGCCACGTGCCTGGCCGATAGCGCCGCGTAGTCACCGATGGTGCGGATCCCGAGGCGGTGCAGCAGGTGGACGAGCTCGCGCCGGTCGGGGGCGGAGAGCGAGGGCTCCGCGGCAAGGTCGGCGATGGGCAGGCCGGCGAGGTAGTCACGGTCGGCCCCCGGGGGCACGATCCGGCCTTGGCGCGCGGCGAGGACGGCGGTGAGGATCCGGTCGGCGATGCCGGTCTGGCACTCGTGCCCGGCCCGGGCCGCGGCATCAACGAGCGCCTCGGCCGCTGCGGGCTCGCTGCCGTAGTACCGGGCGATGCCATGCAGGGAGAGCACGAGCAGCCCGGGGCGCAGGATCTCACCGCGGGGAGCGATCTCGTCGAGCCCGGCGAGGACTGGCTCGAAGGCGCGCGCGTCCCGCTGGGCGTCCTCGGCAACGATCCGCACCCCAGGGCATCGGGACTGGGCCTCGCGGCGACGGATGCCACGGCGTACCCCTTGCGCGCGGGCCGGGGCGGTGCATGCGGTCACCCGGTTGCCCGCCACCACGGCCAGGGGTTCATCGGCAGCCAGCCCCGCGTCCGCGAGAGCCGCCAGCGCGGGCCAGTCGGGGAACCAGATCGCCACGATCCGTCCCATCGGCGCGGCGGCGCCCGGCACCGCGTTCCCGGCCTCATTCATCCGCGCTATCCCACCTGACCAGTCGGTCCTGGGCAGTGCCTCGCGCCGCCGCGGAGAGGCAGGCCGGCACCGAGCTCGGTGGCGAGCCGCGCCCCTGGACCGTGATGAGCAGCTCGTGGGAGCGCAGCCGTCCCCTGCCGCGGCTGACGCCCGCGTACCGGCGCACGTGCCCCGCGATGGTCGTGCGCGCCCCCGGCCATTCCGTGCCGAGCACCGCGAGGACGGTCTTCTTCCCGCGCAGCCGGGCATTGATCGCTCGCGCCCGGGCTGGCGCGACGCCCTGGCTGCCCGGGCCGATCACCACCAGGTCCATGCCCTCGAGCAGGACGGAGATGATCTGGGCGGGATCCTGCCCCGGGTGCGGGACCAGGGCGATGCGGCGCAGGTCCGCCCCCATCTCGGCGGCCGCGACCAGGCCGAGCTCGGGCAGGCCCAGCAGCGCGGCATGGCCACCTGCCCGGGTCACTTCGGCGAGGACCCCCATCAGGACCAGGGGCGTGCCGGAGAAGAGGCAGGCCGTGCCGTGAGCGAGCCCCCCTCCCGGGATCGCTTCCCGCAGGGGCGCGGGCACCGGCAGCGTTCCCTGCTCGGCCATTCCCGGAACCTGCTCGCGCAGCAGGGCCAGTCGGCGCGCGCTAGGAGATACGCCGTGGGCCCGGGCCACTGGACCCAGCCCCGGCGTAGCGGGTGCAGGCATGTCCGGCGCGGGCACGTGCTGCACGGTCGCTCCGACGCCAAGCCCGGGCACCTCCAGCGGACTAGCTCCCATGGCTCCCCTCCATCCAGATCGCGGCAACAAGGACCACATGGCACAGCACCACGCGACACGGGTTGCCAGTCGCTGCTGGGGGAAGGCGCAACCACATCAAGCATGTGCCATATCGAACACTTGTTCGATCATTATCGCGCGAGCCTACCAGATGTCCACCACCCCGGCACCGTCACGAGCCGGCACTATCTTGATCACGGTTTGGCCCTGGGTCTTCGCAGAAAGCCCCGGCACCACTACCTTCGGGAGAATGACGAACCTGGAACAAGCTCGACGCGGCGCTGGGTCCGGCTCTCTCATAGCTGGTCGCTACCGCCTCCGTTCCAGGCTGGGCGGATCCAGCCTCTCCTCGCCGTGGCTCGCGAAGGACCAGCTCCTTGACCGCGACGTGGTGCTCAAGCCAGCCGTGAGCATCCCTGGCCTGCCACCCCAGATGATCGCGGCTGCCCGGCAGCGCGCGCTCCGCGATGGCAGTGCCGCGGCCAGGCTCTCCCATGCCAGCATCGTCACCCTCTACGACGTGGCCCTCGATAACGACGAGCCCTGGATGGTGATGGAGCACATCCCGTCCATCGGCCTGTCGCAGGCGCTGGAGCTGAGCACGCGGCTCACCTCCTTGATGGTCGCGCAGCTCGGCGCGCAGCTCGCGGACGCGCTCGCGACCGCGCACCGCACCGGGTTGCTGCATCGCGATGTCCATCCGGGCAATGTGCTCATCACCAATGGACGCCATCCGGGACGGGTCAAGCTCGCCGGGTTCGGCCTCGCCCACCCCGCCGATGCTGGGTTCGGGCACCTCAACGTCATTGGCACGCCCGGCTATCTCGCTCCCGAGATCGCTCGCGGCGAGGATGCTTCCCCCGCTTCCGATGTTTTCTCGCTCGGCGCCACCTTGTACGCCACGCTCGAGGGCTGCTCCCCGTTCGGTCCCGACAACGATCCCGTGGGCCAGCTCAATCATGCTGTCAGCGGCACCATCCGCGCCCCGCGCCGCGATGGCGCGGTGGCAGCAGTGGTCCGTCGCATGCTCGATCCCGATGCCGCGCACCGGCCCACGATGAGCGAGTCGCGCGACGCGCTGGCCCGGATCGGCGCCGGGGACGACAACAACACGCGATTCGTGCTGACCGCCCCGCTGCAGATCGCTCCCGGCGAGATCCCCCCGTGGCAGCGGCGCAGCCCCTCCAGCCCAGCCACGGGAAGCTCCTCCAGCGTTGCCGCGGCGCGGCGCGCTCCCCAGTCAGCACCACTCTGGTCGAGCAACACCGGCTCCCCCGCTGCCGAGCCGCGCTTCAAGCCTCGCCCGTTCATCCCCGAGCCCGAGATCGTCGAGTACCAGGAGTACGACGAGAACGAGCTCGCGGACCTGATGAGCACCCGCAAGCTGTCGCTGATCGTCGCGCTGATGCTCCTCACCCTCGGGCTCGGGGCATCGATCATCGTGGGGCTCATCGTCAGCCAGATCTAGCGCCCCCAAGCCCAGCAGCACCCCCCGGGCGCACCTATCCGACGATGTGCCGGCGGTGCGCCCAGCGGGTCAGGGCGTTGCGGTTGGATTGCTGGGTCTTGCGCAGCACGTTGGAGGCGTGGGTCTCCACGGTCTTGATGGAGATGAACAGTTCCTCGGCGATCTCCCGGTAGGTGTATCCGCGGGCGAGCAGGCGCAGCACCTCGAGCTCGCGGGGGGTGAGCGAGTCGAGCTCGGGGTCCAGTGGCGGCTCCGGCAAGGGAGAGCGGCCGGTGAACGAGGCGAGCACGAAGCCGGCGAGCCGAGGGCTGAACACCGCATCGCCGCCCGCGACCCGGCGCGCGGCATCAGCGAGCTCGCTGCCGGAGATCGTCTTGGTGACATAGCCGCGCGCACCGGCGCGGATGACGGCGATGACGTCCTCGGCCGCATCGGAGACGCTCAGGGCAAGGCATACCGGCCCCTCGTCGATATCCCGCAGCACGGTGATGCCACCGCCGTCGGGCATGTGCACATCAAGCAGGACGACATCGGGACGGGTGGTGTTGATGCCGCGGACCGCATCGGCCACGGTGCCAGCCTCGCCGACGATCTCGATGTCTGGCTGGGTGGCGAGCTCGGCGCGCACTCCCGACCGGAAGACGGCATGGTCATCGACGAGGAATACCCGCAGGGTCATGGTTGCTTCTCCTTGTTCTGCCCGCTGCCGGGAGCTGCTTGCGGCTGGACGCCGGTGCCCTCGCCGACGGCTAGGTCATCCGTGCCGGCGGAGAGGTCCTCCCGGGGAACGAACAGCCGGATCTCGGTGCCCCGGCCCGGGCGGGTGCGGATCTCCACGGTGCCGCCCTTGCGCTCGATGCGTTGCTGGATGGAGCGGACGAGCCCTTGCCTGTCCGCGGGGACCGCGCTGGGGTCGAATCCCGTGCCGCGGTCCCGGACGAAGACGCTCACGCGCTCCTCCTCGACCTCGGCATATACATCGACCGCGCTTTCCCCGGAATGCTTGGCAGCATTGACCAGCGCCTCCTTGGCCGCGCCGAGCAGTGCCGCGTAGACGGGCGAATCGCGAAGGGGGACATCCCCGACGGTGACGGTCTCGATAGTAATGCCGTAGTGGTCCTCGACGTGCCCGGCAATGGATTTCAGCGCGGCAGCGAGGCTATCGTGGCTGGCCTCCTCCGCGTGGAACAGCCAGCGTCGCAGCTCCCGCTCCTGGCTGCGCGCGAGACGCTGCACCTCTTGCGGGCTGTGCGCTTGCTTCTGGATCAGCGCCAGCGTCTGCAGCACCGAATCATGCAGGTGGGAGGCGATCTCATCGCGTTCCTCAGTACGGATGCGAGCAGCTCGCTCCGCGTTGAGCTCATGCCATAGCCGCACCCACAGCGGCACGGTGAGCAGGGCCACCCCCACGAGGGTCACCACGACGGCCATCAGGGAGGAGCGCAGCGCGCCCAGATCGACCTGGCCGATCCAGATGACGGCAAGGCCGAGCACGACGAGGCTGATGCCGCCGATCACCCGGGCCCAGGTGGTCGCGGAGAAGCGGCGCGGGGCGCGCGGGGCGGTGGTATCGAGCTCGCGCCACACCAGCCCGGCGCCCGCGATGGCCACGAGGATCGGTACCAGCACCGATCCGAGGGGACCGCTGGAGAGCATGCCGAAGAGCACGGCGAGCGCCCCTCCGATGGTGGCGAGGCCGAGGGCGCGGCGCCTCGTGGCGCTGGACATGTCCACGTCGGCGCCGCCGGGCCTGGTGACGATCCACAGCAGGCCGTAGAACATGACACCGATCCCGGCCGCGGCACTGGTGAGGACGAACGCGATGCGTACCTTTTGCTCATCGACGCCCAGGTGGTCCGCGAGCCCGCCCGCTACCCCGCCGATGACGCGACCGCGTCCACGCCGGTACAGGACGGGCGTGGAGGGGCCGGGCTGGAGCATAGGGGGCACACCCCGATCCTGGCACGGATCCGCTGTGCCGCACATCAGGGATATCCCTGGGGATAGCGGGGGCCGCCAGGAAAAGATCAGGGACATCCCCTGATGCGCGGGCCGCTCCGCCCGGCCGATGATGGTTCCATGGCAACGACAAGTTTCGGCGATCAGCTGCATGACCTGTGGCGGACCCGCCCTGCCCGGCTCTCCGCCGAGGGAAAGATCGGTGGAGTGTGCGCGGGCATGGCGCACCGCTACCAGGTGGATCCCGCGCTCGTGCGGGTCGCGTTCGTGGTGTCAGCATTCTTCAGCGGCACCGGCATCGTGCTGTACCTGCTGGCATGGCTGCTTTTCCCGCAGGACAATGATGAGGTCTCGGGCGGCGAGTCCCTGCTCGGTCGTGGCCGATCGTCGCAGTCCTCGGGCAGCTCGCTGGTGCTGGTGGCCGCTCTCGCGGTCGCGGTCAGCGTGTTCACCCCTATCGGGATCGCGATGAGCGGATCGGGCATGGTGAGCCTGGCGCTGATGCTGCTGGGCTGGTGGATGCTCTACCAGCGCACTCCTGTTGCCCCGCCGCTCCCGCCGTCCGCGATCCGTCCCCCGGCCGGCACGCCCCCGCCCGTGGCTCCCGCGACGCAACGGCCTGCCCCAGGCATGTTCCCGCCGCCCCCGGCCGCGGGGACCGCCGCTCCCTGGATGCCCCCGGCCCAGGCGCAAGGCCCGAGCGGGATGCCGATCGCTCCACCGCCGGGCCCGCGCCCGCAGGTCCCCTACCGGCCGACGGACCCCGCAGCGGGAACGGTGGCGGCCGAGCGCACCGAGCCACCCTCGTGGGATCCGCTGGGCGTCGCACCGTTCGCCTGGGACCTGCCCGAGCCCCGCAGCGCCGCGGCACCGGTCGCGCCACGGCCACGATCCCGCATCGCACCGCTGGCCCTGGGCCTGGCCATCATCGTGACGGGCATCCTCACGGCCATCTCGCTGGGAACCGGCGCGGACTGGCTCACCCCGGGACGGATCGGCGCCATCGCGCTCGCCATCATCGGCCTCGGCCTGGTAGCTGGATCCCTGCGTGGCACCGGGCATGGCCTGCTCGTCGTCGCGGCGCCGCTATCGGTATTCGTCATCCTCGCCACGCTGCTCGGGCCCGTCGACTGGAGCCGCTTCCAGGACGGCGCGGGCGAGCGCAACCATGTGGTCACCGCCCTCACGGCTCCCGTGACCGAGTTCCGCCTCGGCGCCGGCGAGCTCGTGGTGGACCTGCGCCAGGTCGAGCTCGAGCGTGATGCCACAGTGCTGGTCAGCGCGCTGTTCGCGGAGGTAGTCGTGATGCTGCCACCCGACACTGCTAGCCGGGTCACCTGCTCGGTCCGCATGGGCGAGGCCACGTGCCCGCCACCCGGGCTCTCGCGCGACGGGCCCCCCGACGACTCCCCCATCCTCACTATCGACGCGTCACTGCTCGCCGGAAGCATCGAGGTCCGCAATGAATGAGCACCGTTCCAGCACACGCCCCCGCAACCGGTTCTCGCCCGGGCTCCTGCTCGCCGGCGTCACCGTGATCGCGCTCGCCATCTGGGCGATGATCAATCCCGACTCCGGGGCCGGCCCCCTCGCCCTGGTCCCCTGGCTGCTGATCGGCCTCGCCATCCTCGTGGGCCTGATCCTCATCATTGCCCCCAATGGGACGAGGACTGACAATCCGCCCCGGAACGAGTGATGCGCGCCACAAACCTCGTCACGGCCGTGTGAATTGAGCGCTCGACGTGTCCTGCCCCATGGCTTTTGCCGCCACGGATCCCTAGGGTTGCGCGCATGCACCGACTACACGACAG
The DNA here is from genome assembly GCF_014841105.1 of Lolliginicoccus lacisalsi. Classification (GTDB taxonomy): domain Bacteria; phylum Actinomycetota; class Actinomycetes; order Mycobacteriales; family Mycobacteriaceae; genus Lolliginicoccus; species Lolliginicoccus lacisalsi. Next base: position 89,536 of record NZ_JACYWE010000004.1, on the reverse strand, counting down.
GCTAGGGCTGCGCACCAACCCCGTCATCTTCTTCCTGTCCGCGGCGATCCTTGCCGTCTTCGTCACCGCAACGATCGCCTTCCCTGGTCCGGTGGAAAACTTCTTCGCGACGGGGTCCGATTGGATCCTCACCAACCTGGGCTGGTTCTACATCTTCGGCGTGACCTCGTTCGTGGTCTTCCTGCTCTGGATGGCATTGAGCCATTTCGGCTCGGTGCGCCTGGGCGACGACGACGAGCAGCCCCGGTACTCGACGCCCGTGTGGTTCGCGATGCTGTTCGCCGCCGGCATCGGCACCATCCTCATGTTCTGGGGCGTCGCCGAGCCGATCAGCCACTTCGCCAATCCGCCGATGCGCGACGTCGAGCCCGAGAGCACCGAGGCGGCCCGCGAGGCACTGTCGTTCACCATGTACCACTTCGCCCTGCACACCTGGGCGATCTTCTGCCTGCCCGCGCTGGCGTTCGCCTACTTCGCCTTCAAGCGCAAGCTGCCACTGCGCGTCAGCTCGATCTTCCACCCCATGCTTGGCGACAGGATCAACGGTCCCATCGGCCGCGCCATCGACATCCTCGCCGTCATCGGCACCATCTTTGGTGTCTCCGTCTCCATCGGCCTGGGCACCCTCCAGGTCAACAGTGGCCTCGCGCGGCTCGTCGGATTGCCCTCGAACACCTTCACCCAGCTCGCTATCCTCGCGATCATCACCACCATCGCCGTGACATCGGTATCCCTGGGCCTCGACAAGGGCATCAAGTGGCTGTCCAACATCAACATCGTGATGGCCATCAGCCTGCTGCTATTCGTGCTTGTGCTCGGACCGACCCTGTTCCTCATGCGGGGCACCATCGAATCCGCCGGCTCCTACCTCAGCTCCGTCGTCGAGCTCGCGTTCTGGAACGATGCCTTCGGCGACACCGGCTGGCAAGGCGGCTGGACCGTCTTCTACTGGGCCTGGACCATCACCTGGGCACCCTTCGTCGGCATCTTCGTCGCCCGCATCTCGCAGGGCCGCACCATCCGGCAGTTCGTGCTCGGTGTGCTCGGCCTGCCCACCACCTTCAGCGTTATCTGGTTCGGCATCTTCGGCCTCGCCTCCTTCGACATCGAGTTCAACCGGGGCGGGGGGCTTGTCGAGGAAGTCGTCGACCAGGGAGACATCCCCGGCGCGCTGTTCGCCTTCCTCTCCAACTACCCTCTGTCCACGCTGACGTCTCTCTTCGCGATCCTCATCGTGGTCATCTTCTTCACCACGTCCATGGACTCCGCAGCGCTTGTCACCGACATGCTGTGCACCGGCGCGGACGAGGTCGGTCCCACCCGGCAACGCGTGTTCTGGGCCATCACCACCGGAGTGATCGCCGGGACGCTCCTCGCCTCCGCCGGCGGCAGCGGACTCGACGCGCTGCAACAGGTGATCATCGTCGTCGGCCTGCCATTCTTCATCATCGCCTTCCTGATGATGTACAACCTCTGGCGCGCGCTGCGGCACGACGTGACTCCCCCGCCCGCGCTGCGCACCCGCCAGTGGGTGCCCGAGATGCACGCCGAACCGCGGTAGGCCGGGCGGTCGCGGTGCGGTGGCGGGCGGTGCCGCGGTGCCGGTGGGTTCCGCGGTGGGTGCCGCGGTGGGTGCCGCCCCTGCCGGTGGGTGCCGCCCCTGCCGGTGGGTGCCGCAAACGCGATAGAAGCCGCAGAGATCGCAGGTCGATTTCTATCGCGTTTGGCGGTTTCTAGTGCTTCTGCTACCTGGCCTAGCCGCCAAGATCCTGCCGAACCTGCCAAGGCGAGCCGCCCGCCCTGTGGATGGTTTCGCGATATCCACAGGCGAGAAGTTTCTGCCAACGCAGTGCCGCCGTCCGACGGCATGATGCCCGCATGAGGAACACCCACCCGCATCGGCACCTGCTCATCCGCTCGCCACGCGGCCCGGACACGCGGCGACTCGTGCGGCTACGGCGCGACTGCTTCGTCGAGACGCACGCCTGGGACAAGCTCTCGCCCGAGGACCAGCACCTCGCCCGAGTCGTGGATGTGCACCGGTCGCTGCGCGGCGGCGACAGCGTGATCAGTCACTCCTCGGCCGCCGCGCTGTGGGGATTGCCCACCTGGGGCAGCACGCTGTCGCGGGTGCATGTGACGCGCGCGGGCAGCAGCGGTGGTCGCATCGAGCAGTCCCGCCACCTGCATATCGATGCGCTCGACCCGCGGGATGTCACGTCCCGTCATGGCATCGCGGTGACCACGCCCGCCCGCGCCGTTCTCGATATGGCGCGGATTTGCGGAGTCGAGCCAGGCGTGGTCACGGGAGATGCTGCCATCCATCAGGGGCTCGCGACCATGGCCCAGGTGCGTGAGTGCCTAGACCGGTTGCCGCGCCGCAAGGGCATCCAACAGGCTCGCGATGCGGTCAGGCTGATCGACGGGCGCAGCGAGAGCGTGGGTGAATCACGCAGCAGGCTCGTCCTCAGGACCGAGGGGCTGCCGATTCCGGTGCTGCAGCCGCTGCTCTTCGACGAAGGGGGCTCGCTGATCGGCCGAGCAGATTTCTTGCTCGAGGGACAGGTGGTCGGCGAGTTCGACGGGCGCATCAAGTACGGCGCGCTCATCCGGGCGGGCGATCATCCTGGTGATGTGGTGTTCCGCGAGAAGCTGCGCGAGGACGCCATCCGCGATGCTGGGTGGACCGTGGTCCGCTGGACGTGGGCTGATCTCGCGGATCCGGCTCGGCTCGGGGAGCGGGTGCGCAGAGCTCTCGAAAGGGCCTGCGAGTTGCCCCCGCCTCGGGGAACGTGGCTCCCGTCGTAGTCGCCCGCGCCAGCGCCGCCTGCTACCGGCCGCCCCGCGGTGCCCCCTCTGCCGCTCGCCACTCAGAGGCTCGCCGCCGCTCAGAGGCTCGCCGCCGGTCAGGGGCTCGCCTCTCGCCGCTCGCCGCCCGCCTCTCGCCGCAAACGCGATAGAAACCGCGAAGATCCCAGGTCGATTTCTATCGCGTTTAGCAGTTTCCGGTGCTTTTGGCCGCCGCACCGCCGCTCGCCAGCCGAGCCACCCCGCCAGCCGAGCCACCCCGCCAGCCGAGCCACCCCCGCACCGCCACCCCGCCAGCCGAGCCACCCCCGCGCCGCCACCCCGCCAGCCGAGCCACCCCGCCAGCCGATCGACGATCACTTCTCGGCGATATCCACGCGCCGCCAGGTCCACCAGAAGAGGAGGAAGACGAGCCCGGAGCTCCCGGCGGCGAGCCCGTGCAGGGCGAGGTACATGTTGTAGTCGAGGGTGGCGTCGGGGACCGCGGGGATATCGCTCAGGACGAGGAGCAGCGCACCAATGAGGATGGTCGCGATGGTGGAGAGGGCGATGGGGATGACGACGAAGATGATGCGCAGCGGGTAGCGCCCGGCGGTGACGTGCATGAGGGAGCCGCGGTGGACGAGGGCCGCGGTGACGAGGCAGGCGACACCGAGCGTGAGGAGGTTGGCGCCGAGCACATCGCTGAAGCGGTGCCATTTGGAGGTGAGTGTGTGCGCGCCCATCGCGACGGCGTAGGTGGCGGCGACGAACATGGCGATTCCGCGCCATCGGAAGGGGACAACGATGAGCAGCGCGAAGAGGATCGATGCGGCGATGGTGGTGTGGCCGCTGGGAAAGCTGTTGCTGGCGTAGGGTCCGGTCACTTCGATGAGCTCGGGGCACTGGAGCACGATCCGCTTGAGCACCTGGGTGATCAGCGAGGAGACCACGATGATGGTGCTCGCGGCGATGGCGAGATCGGGGCGCTTGCGGGCGAGCGCGATGAGCACCACGAGCACGGAGGCCACCGCGAGCGAGGTGACGGTGATGGCGTCGAGGGCGGCGTCAGATTCGGCGACGAGCGCGGCATCCACCTGATCAGCGCCGCGCAGTGCAGCGTTCTCGATGCGGTGCCCCGTGGTGGTGAGCACGAGCGTGACGAACGCTGTCGCGGCCCCGGCGAGGGCAAGCAGGCCGAGCAGCCACCAGCGGAGGGCGCTGGCGACAGGCGGCCCGGTGACGTCGCGGTTGCGGGCAGGGGGCACCGCCAGGGTCGCTGATGTCATGGGCGCTACCCTAGCGCTGGTGCCGCCCGCGTGGAGTCCGTCATTCCCATTCGATGGTGCCCGGGGGCTTGCTGGTGATGTCGAGCACGACTCGGTTGACCTCGGCGACCTCATTGGTGATGCGGGTGGACACTCGCTCGAGCACGTCGTAGGGCACGCGCGTCCAGTCGGCAGTCATGGCGTCCTCGCTGCTGACGGGGCGCAGCACGATGGGATGGCCGTAGGTTCGGCCGTCGCCTTGCACGCCAACACTGCGCACGTCGGCGAGGAGCACGACGGGACACTGCCAGATCTGCTTGTCGAGCCCAGCGCTGGTCAGTTCCTCGCGGACGATCGCATCGGCGTGGCGGAGGGTGGCGAGCCGGTCGGCGGTGACCTCGCCGACGATGCGGATGGCGAGGCCGGGGCCGGGGAAGGGCTGGCGCTGCACGATCTCCTCGGGGAGGCCGAGCTCGCGGCCCACGGCGCGCACCTCGTCCTTGAACAGCAGCCGGAGTGGCTCGACAAGGGAGAATTGCAGGTCCTCGGGAAGGCCGCCGACGTTGTGGTGGCTCTTGATGTTGGCGGTGCCGCTGCCGCCACCGGATTCCACGACGTCGGGGTAGAGGGTGCCCTGGACGAGGAACTCGACGGTGTCGCCGTGGGAGGCGTTGTCGCCGAGGACCTCGGAGATCGCGCCCTCGAAGGAGCGGATGAACTCGCGGCCGATGGTCTTGCGCTTGGCCTCGGGGTCGGACACCCCGGCGAGCTCGCGCAGGAAGGTCTGCTCCGCCTCGATGGTGACGAGCCGGGCGCCGGTGGCGGCGACGAAGTCCTGCTCCACCTGCTGCCGCTCCCCTGCCCGCAGCAGCCCGTGGTCGACGAACACGCAGGTCAGCCGGTCACCGATGGCGCGCTGCACCAGCGCCGCCGCGACCGCGGAGTCGACGCCGCCGGAGAGGCCGCAGATCGCGCGCCCGTCACCGACCTGCTCCCGCACCTGCTCGACGAGCGCCTCGGCGATGTTCGCGGCGGTCCAGGCGCCAGGGATGCCGGCGATCTCGTGGAGGAACCGGGACAGGACCTGCTGCCCGTGCGGCGAGTGGAGCACCTCGGGGTGGTACTGCACGCCGGCGAGCTTGCGGTCGCGGTCCTCGAACGCGGCGACGGGAGCGCCCTCGCTCGCGGCGGTGACTTCGAAGCCGGCGGGGGCCTCGGGGACGGCATCGCCGTGGCTCATCCACACAGGCTGCACCCCGGGGAGCCCGTCATGGAGCAGGCCACCGCGCACGGTGAGATCGGTGCGGCCGTACTCGCGGGTGCCGGTGCGGGACACGGTTCCGCCGAGCGCCTGCGCCATGGCCTGGAACCCGTAGCAGATGCCGAACACGGGCACGCCGAGGTCGAACAGGGCGGCGTCGAGCGCGGGCGCCCCGTCCTCGTACACGCTGGAGGGCCCGCCCGAGAGCACGACGGCGCGGGGCTGCTTGGCCGCGATCTCCGCGATGGTGGCGGTGTGGGGCAGCACCTCGGAGTAGACGCGGGCCTCGCGCACGCGGCGCGCGATGAGTTGCGCGTACTGGGCACCGAAGTCGATGACAAGGACGGGGTGTTCCTGGACAGCATCAGTCACTCGAACCGTGTAAGCGGACCCGGTGGGTGCTCCGTACCGCCGTGGCGGGGCCGCTCAGCTGCGACGGACGCGGTAGCGCACGAACGCGGGGAACGCGAGCGTGGCGGCGATGGTGCCGATGATCACGAGTACCCCTCCCCCGGCGGCGGCGGCCGCGGTGCCGACCATCGCGGCGGCAGCACCGTGCAGGGCATCACCGATGCGTGGCCCGCCCGCCACGACGACGATGAACACGCCCTGCAGCCGCCCGCGCATCTCGTCGGAGGCGATCTCCTGCAGCATGGTCGAGCGCAGGGCGGCGGAGAACATATCGGCGGCACCACCGAGGGCCAGGAAGCCCAGCGCCAGCCAGAGGAACAGGCGCGCCCCGCCGAGGGGCGCGAAGGCGATCATGAGCCCGAACCCGGTCATGGCGACGCCCCACACGAGGATGCAGAGCAGCACCGCGCGGCCTTGCCTCTCGATGCGGGAGAGCCAGCCGGAGAATACGCCGCCGAGCACGGCTCCCGCGGAGATCGCGGCGAACAGCATGCCCAGCACGAGGCCGCCGCTCACGGGATCGCCGAAGGTCTCGTGGGCGATCTGCGGGAACAGCGCGCGCGGCATCCCGGCCACCATCGCGATGATGTCGACGACGAACGAGGCGAGCAGGATCCGCTGGGTGGCGAGGAACGCGAAGCCCTCGAATACCTGCGCGAACCCGGCCCGGCGCGAGGTTCCGGTGGGTGGCAGCCGCGGCAGCATGAAGGCGGCCCACAGGGTGGCGAGCAGAGCGATGGCGTCGAGCAGGTAGAGGGTGGGCAGCCCGAGCACCGGGATCATGGCGCCGGCCATGAGGGGGCCGGCGATGGCGCCGAAATTGAACACCATCATGTTCAGCGCGTTGGCGGCGGGGAGCTGGTTGCCGGGCAGCAGGCGCGGGATGATCGCGGCCCTGGTGGGCTGGTTGATGGCGAAGAATGCCTGCTGGACCGCGAGCAGGCCGAGGATGAGCCAGACGTTGTCGAGGCCGGCGGCGGCCTGTGCCCAGAAGGCGATGGCGGTGAGGACTAGTCCGCTGGTGGCGAGGATCATGAGCAGCCGCCGGTCCATGACGTCGGCGAGCGCCCCGCCCCAGAGCCCGAAGACGATGAGCGGGACGAGCGCGAAGATCCCGGCGAGGCCGACGTAGGCGGAGCTCTGGGTGATCTGGTAGATCTGCACCGGCACCGCGACGATGCTGAGCTGCGCGCCGATGACGGTGATGACTCCTGCTGTCCACAGCCGGCGGTAGTGCTGGTTGCGCAGCGGCGTCACGTCGGCGAGCAGTCCTCGGCTCATGGCTGCCTCTCGTCCTCGTGGCGCTCCCTCGGTCCCGCGGGCGCCTCCCATGCCTGCACGAGCGCCGCGATGGCGCCGGCAAGGACATGCCCGCTGGCGGCGGCTATGGCGGCGTCGTCGTGGGCCGCGCGGGAAAGGCGCTCGGTAGCCTGATCCCCGCGCGGTTCGATGCCGAGGGGTTCAACCTCTCCGGGCGCGATGCGTGTTCCCGCTCCGCGCCGGGTTGTGACGTAGCCCTCGCCCTCGAGCACCTTGCAGGCACGGGCGACGGTGCCAGGTGCTGGGCCGATTTGGCGCGCGAGCAGCACGACGAGGCACCGGATGGCCGGGAGCGCGGCGCCTGCCGCGATGATGACGCCCTCTTGTGCCCAGCTAATGGCACAAGAGGGCGCTGCCTAGCGACCGGGGAGAGCTACCGCGGACCGCGCAGCGGCACCAGGCCGAGCACAACCAAGGCGAGACCGACGCCGAGGTGCAGCCAGTTGTCCGCTTGATTGGGCGGGATGACATTTGCCTCGCTGTCCAGATCGATGACCAGCCCGTAGACGGTCAGGGCAAGGTATGCGATGCCCCCTCCGACGAGGTAGATGCGGGCACCGATCGCTCGCATCGCCAGCACGATTCCGGCGACGCCGAACGCCAGGTGCAGGACGTTGTGCAGGATCGACACCGCGAAGATGCCGAAGAGGTAGGTCTCGCTGTGCGGGCCCGCCGCTGATAGCTCGGAAGCGCCCGTGGTGGCCCACGGGACGACGCCGAGGATTCCCGCAGCGACGAACGCGATGCCCACCGCGAGCGCGAAGAACTGGCGCACGCGGGAGGCCGGGACTTCGCTCTCCCGCTTTGAACCGTGTTTCATGATGCTCCTGCCTAGTCGTGGCGAGAACTCGTGCCCTCGCGGGCGGCGCGCGTCTCGCGGTCGTTTGCCTTCTCGATGGCTTTGACAAGCTCCGCCTTGCGCATGGTGGATCGCCCGCGCACATCGAGCCGACGTGCGATGCGGAGCAACTCGTCCTTGGTGGCGTACGCATCGACTCCCCCGCGCGTGGGAGCGTCAGGATCGCTGCTGTCGCGGGCGCGCTCATCGGAGGGCCCGCGCGCCTCCTTCGCCTCCCACCTGTCGCCCACCTTCTGGAAGGTGCGCTTCAGCGCGTCGTATGCCACGCGATGCGCGCGCTCCTCGCTGCCGTATTCGTCCATCGCTGAGTCGTACGCCTTGGCAAATGTTCGCTGAGCCTTAGCGCTCGAGCGCTTGAGGGTGCTCGGGAGCTCGCTCTTTCGCGCGCTTCCCGATCGCGTGGTCTTCGGCATGGGGCTCCACCTCCTGGGGGTCGCTATCCGGGCAGCGTCTCGCCACCGATCGGGGCGAGCACCTCTCCCGAGTAGTACGAGGACAGTTGGTTCGCGGCAAAGAACACGAAAGAGGGCGCGATCTCATCGGGCTGCGCGGCCCGCCCGAAGGGGGCTTGCTCGCCGAAGTCCTCGACCGCTCCCTCCGGGAACGTGGCTGGGATCAGCGGGGTCCACACGGGGCCCGGGGCAACGCAGTTGACCCGGATGCGCCGGTCCATCAGTGACTGCGCCAGCGAATAGGTGAGGGCAAGGATGCCACCCTTGGTGGCCGCGTAGTCGATGAGGTGCTTGTTGCCGCGCAAGCCATTGATCGAGGACGTGTTGATGATGGCCCCACCATCGGGAATGTGGGGCAGGGCGGCCTTGGTGATGTAGAAGATGGCATCGAGGTTCACGGCGAAGGTGTGGCGCCATTGCTCATCGCTGATGTCCTCGAACCGGTCCACCGGCTGCTGGTAGGCGGCGTTGTTCACCAGGATCGAGATGCCCCCGAGCTCGCCCGCGGCTTCCTCGACGAGCTGGCGGCACGCATCGGCATCCGTCAGGTCCGCAGCCTTGGCCCAGGCCTTGCGCCCCTCGGCCTCGATCAGCTCGACGGTATGGCGGGCATCATCGTTCTCGGAGAGATAGCCGATAGCGACATCGGCGCCCTCCTTGGCGAGCGCGATGGCGACCGCGCGACCGATTCCCGAGTCACCACCGGTGACCAGTGCCGTCTGCCCGGCGAGCAGATCCCGCCCCGCATAATCGCGCATCTCGTCCTGCGGCTTCGACGGCATCTCCCGCGTGCGGCCTGGATAGGCGATCATGGGTTCCTTCATAAAGCCGGTCTACCCGCGCGCGCGCCCCCGTAACCCTTTCCCGCGCACAACCCCCGCGCGTCCCGCGCACAATGCGGCCAGCGCGCGAAGGCTCTCGAATCGTCGATCCGTCGAGTCGTGCTGTTTAGCCGCGGAGGACTCGGGTAGGCACCTGGTGAACGCTCGAACCACCACGGAAGGAATGCAGCAATGGGAACTGTCGAGAAATCGATCGACGTCGACGTACCAGTCACCGTGGCCTACAACCAGTGGACCCAGTTCGAGGAATGGCCGCACTTCATGGAGCACATGCAGCAGGTCGAGCAGATCGACGATACCCACCTGCGGTTCCACGTCCGCTTCGGGCCCGTCTCCCGCGAGTTCGATGCCGTGGTCGATGAGCAGCATCCGGACGAGCGCGTCGCGTGGCACTCGATCGGGGGCCCGAACCATGCCGGGGTGGTGACGTTCCACCGCCTCGACGAGGGGAAATCCAGGGTGACCAGCCAGATCGATATCGATCCCCAGGGCATCGCCGAAGACATCGGCGACGCGCTCAACATCGTCGATATGCAGATCAAGGCAGATATGAAGCGCTTCAAGACCTTCATCGAGCAACAAGGAGCTGCCAGCGGCGGCTGGCGCGGCAATGTCGAGCCACCGGCGCCGTAGGCCAAAGACCCCATGCCGGCAGTCAGCGACCCCGCTGTCGGCATGGCACCCCGGGGGCAGGGACGATCTTCCCTGCCCCCGGGGGTTTTCATGGTTGTCCAGCAACGCTAATCGGAGCGAGGAGGCCTGTCCGGGATGAACGCACGGGCGCTGCGCGAGCAGCTTGATCGATGGTCAGGCAAGGGCGCGCGGGCCGCGGCCCGCGCGCGGGGCGAGCGACTGTTTCACCCGCGGGGCGAATGCTTCGTTGCCGAGGTCCGGCCGAGCGGCGACGGGCCCCTCGCCGCGGTCGGGGCCAGCACCTGCCAAGTTCGACTATCCAAGGGCTTGGGACTTGGTGGCGCCCTGCCCGATGCGCTAGGCATCTCCGTCCGGTTCCTGGGCGACAGGCCCTGGGACCTGCTGCTCATCAGCAGCGCCAGCCCGGGGGTCCTAGGGCGCATGGTCCCCGCGCCTTCGACGGCCTGGACGGCGGCAAGCTTCAGCACCGTCATGCCGTACAGATGCGAGGGCGGCGATCTCACGTGGTTCCACGCCCGTGCGGCGGATGACCGCTGGATCTCCTGCCGGCGGGGCGCGCTCACCGAAGCAGTGGCGGAGCGCCCCCTCGAGCTCATGCTGCACGGCAGCGGGCGGGGCTCCGGCAGCCACGGCCTCGGCTCCCTGATCCTCACCCGACCAGTGAGCGCTGAGTGGTCATTCGATCCCGTGCTCAATACGGGGGCGGGATGCGCGCTGGCGCCGGGATGGCTGGCGTCGGTCCGGGCGGGCGCCTACCGGGGCAGCCGCGCGGCGCGTGGCGCTGCTCTCAGGGAGCAAGCAGGATCTTGACCATCCCGTCTGCCTGGGCCTGAAACATGTAGCAGGCCTGCGGCGCCTCCTCGATTCGCGGGTGCGGTACGGATTCCACCGAGACCGAGCGGCGTCCCTGCCATGTCCCTGCCCTCATGCCCGCTACTTCAGCTCATGAGCTTTCGATTGATCGCGGCTCGGATGCGCTGGCGGGGCCAGCGCGCGCCGAGCGCGGCGTGCGCCGCGTTCCATCCGCACATGCCGTGCACGCCTCCCCCTGGGTGCGCTGAGGCGCTACCGAGATAGAGGCCCGCGACGGGGGTATGGTTGTCCGCCAAACCGGGAATGGGGCGGAAGATGTACTGCTGATGAAGCTCGAAAGTTCCCGCGTTGACGGCTCCGCCGCGCAAGTTCGGGTTCTCCCGCTCCATGTCCTTCCCGGTCTGCACCTCGCTGCCGATTAACTGGGCACCGAAGCCCGGGGCGTGCGCCTCGATGACGCTGGTGATCCATTCGGCGAACTGCTGCTGCTCCTCCTCGGAGCTTTGCGCTGGCGCCTTGGCGTACGCCCACGCGCTGGTGGTGCCGCGCGAGGAGCGGCTCGGATCAGCCACGCTCATCTGCCCCACGATGACCAAGGGCGCTGTGCTGTCGTTGATCGAACCAAGATGGACGGTGCCGGCGTGGTGCGCGCTCGCCGCGGTCCAGGGAATCGCCCCGCGAATCGCATAGTTGACCTTGACGACCGGCGGGTCCCATGCAAATGCACGAATGTCGCGCGCTACCTGCTCGGGCACGACCTCGCGCGGCAAGAGCTCCTCGTAGAGCGCAGGCGCGCTGGTATCGGCGATCACGGCCCGCCGGGCACGGAACACCTTCCCGATGGCGGTGGTCACGCCGGTGGCGCGACCGTTCTCGACGATGATCTGGTCGACTGGCGAGTCGCAGGTGATCCGGCCTCCGGCTTCCTCCAGCCTGCGGGCGAGCGCGCTGGTCAGCGCTCCAGCGCCCCCTTCCGGCGTGGGGAAGCCGTGCTCCTGGGCGAGCATCGACATCACATAGCCAATTACCCCGCTCACGGGGGCGTCGGGCGGCACATCTGCGTGCATGGCGTTTCCGCGCAGCAGCGCCCGCGCCGGCTCGCTGTCGAAGAGCTCGGCCTCCATCCTCTGCACGGGCAGGGCAAGGAAGCGGGCGAAGCGCAAGGCCCCGGCCGCGCCGAGCGCGCGCAGCAATCCTGCAGCGCCCCGGACAGGAGGAAATGGATTGAACATCATCCGTAGCAGGTGGGGCCCGATGACGTGCCACTCGTCGCACAGCTCGAGCCACGTCCGCGCGTCGCGCATGCTCGTCCTCGCGATCGCGGCAGCGGTGCCGGCCGACGTCGGCTCGATGCAGATCGCATCCTCGAGATCCTCGCCGTAGATGTGCGCGAGCGGCGACGGCGCGTGGCGCCAGCGGAGGCCGAACTCCTCCAGCCCCAGGCTGGGCAGGGCAGGCGTGGCGCGCGCGAAGGGGTAGAAGGAGCTGAAGAGATCCCAGGTTATGCCGGGCTCCCGGAGGACAGATCGCACGGCGCCGCCGGGCTCGGACGCTGCTTCGAGCACCTGCACGGTCCAGCCGTGGTCGGCGAGCACATTGGCGGCAACGAGCCCGTTGGGCCCCGAGCCGATGATCACCGCGTCCGCTACAGGGGTCATGCGCCCCGGCCTTCCGCGATGAGCGCGAGCCGCCGCAGGCATTCCTTGTTCCTCGGTGCCGCGAGCTCCTCCTGCACGCGGCGGGGGATCCACTTGGCCGGGGCTGTGATAATCCATTCCTCGAGGGTGATCTCAGATCCATGGTCCAGCTCGTTGATGGTGACCCGCACGCGAGCCTTGCCCAGGGGCCAGGTCCGCGCCACGAGCTCGAGGGACTTTCCTGGCACCTGCGAGACGACCTCGGTGAAGTCGTTGTTGACCAGTGGCCAGGCCCCGAAAGAGTGATGGAAGCGCGTGCCCGGGCGGGGCCATTGCGGGTCCACGTCCCGGATTCGCGAGGATCCCACTACCCAGCCAGCGTAGAGCCAGGCGTCATTCAGCACGTTCCAGATCGCGTGGGGGGTTGCGCTCGTGCGGAGGGTCGATGCCATGATGTCCACTTCGTGCCGGGGGCGTTGGCTGCTGTGTCCCTACCCGTCCGGCGCGGGGTTAAACAACCTCGCACTGCTTGTCAGCGGAAGGCCCGCGGGTCATGGAATCGCTGCTCGAGATCATTGACCATGCTGATTCCACGCAAATTGTGGCTACAGGATCGCCGCCACTCCTACTACGGCCGCGAGAAGCATCACGAGCAGGCCGATAGCCAGCAGGATGCTCTGGGCCCCAGTGCTCTGGGCCCCAGTGCTCTGGGCCCCAGTGATGGAGCGGCTAGCGGGGCTTGATTCGGGCGCGGCGTCCTGGCAGGCGCCCGGATCAGTGCTAGCGATCATCGGGGTAGCCTGCGCGGCAGTGTCCTCCCGCGCGCACGCGAGGAGCCTGCGCCCACCATGCCCGAGGCCCTCGGATTGCCCGGCCGCTTGCTCGGCGACGGTGATCACGTGATCGGTTCCCGAGCAGCCAGCTCGCCGCTGGACCTCGGCCCCGGTTCCGCGGCGCTGGAGCCCGGCCAGCATGGCGCGGGCTCTCTGGTAGTCCCCTGCTTCGCACAGCGCATCGGTAGTGGTCTCGAGAAGCGAGGCCAGCCGATGGGCGAGCGGCACCTGGATTTGCGCGACGGGATCGATGGCCGGGCCCTCGATCCCGTGCCGCGCCGCCATCCATACGGCCGCATCCGCCCATGCCGGGTCGAGCGCTACCGGCTCGATGCCCCGCTCGAGGTCCGCCAGCGCCGTCATGACGAGCGCGCGGCTCAGGGCTGCTTGCAGCGCAGAGTCGTCCGCGGTGAGCCCGACATCGGCGGCGCGGAGCTCCACAGTGGGATAGCGGTCGGATAGGCGGGCCAGCCAGAAGCTGGTGTGCTGGTCCTTGAGCACGCCGCGGTCGACGAGGTTGTCGATGGTCTCGTCGTAGTGAGCGGCGGAGCAAAACGCCGGTGGCAGCCCGGCGAGCGGGAACCGGCGCTGCAGGGCGATCCTCCAGCTCGAGAATCCCGTATCGGTGCCCGCGCAGTAGGAGGAGTTCCCCGCGAGCGCCACGAGCACGGGGATCCAGGGGGCAATGTGCCCGAGGACGAGCGCGGCCGCATCCCGGTCCGTCACCTCGACGTGGACATGGGTGCCGCAGCCCTGGTAGGTGGCCGCTGCCGCGCCATAGTGCGCGATCATCTCCTGGTAGCGCTGCTCGGACGGCGGCGCGGGGCCTGGTTCCGCGAGGGGGTGGAGCCCTGTGGCGAGCAGGCGCATGCCGAGCTCGTCGGCGGCCGCGATCGCTTGCTTCCGATTGCGCAGGAGATCGGCGGTGAGCGCCCGGAGATCGGTCGCCGGCTCTGTGACCAGCTCGAGCTGGGTGCCATGCATCTCGGTCCGCGCGTGGTCGCGGCTGGTTCCGAGCGCCGCGATGACCTCGGCCGCGCGCGGCGTGGCCTGGCCGGCCTGGTGATCGTGGAGCAGGAACTCCTCCTCCACGCCGATCCGCGCGGGGGTGCGCCGTCGTGTGCCTGGCGCGGATTCCTCGGGGCCTGGCGCGGGGCTGGTCGTGAGCATGATGGTCCTCTCGGCTGCAACGAGGACCTGGCCTGCGAGGGGCGCCTGGTCCGGCCCTGGCTGGCTACCCCGGGGCAGGGGCGGCAAACTATCGCGGCACCCTGGCTCCCAGCGGGCCCTCTAAACCGTGTAGATGTGGACGAAGCGCCTTTCCGGGCCAGCCGTGAGGGGGCGATGGCCGGGAATGACGTGCGGAGCGGGCTCGAAGAGCTCGAAGCACTGGGCGATGGATCGTGGTGCCATGATCGAGAAGTCGATGCCCATGGTCTTGGCGCGCTGCGCCCATTCCGCGATGCGCTCGATGCACGAGGCGCTGCAGAATCTCGATCCGGAAAGATCGACAATTATCGGGTCCGGAGCTTTCAGGAGCTCGCGCATCGTGCTTGCGAGCTCGTCGTGGCTCGTCGCATCGAGCTCGCCCTGGAATACTGCTAATCGCACGGGCTCGCGCGGGCCATGGCCGCGCCGTTCCCAGCCCGCCGCATGGTCCTGCTGACCTGTTCCTATCGACCCCATGGTGACTCCTCACCTGTTACCTAGAAGTTAATTCTCTCTTCCACACTCCCTGCTCATGGCGCGAATCGCAACTATTTCGCAGCTATTTTGAATCTGCTTTACCATTTCTTTAATATCTTACGCATGCACATTGAATGTTAAACCTCATTCAGGAATCACGGATTTTCTGGTCAATTATCACTACCGCCCGCTCCGAAAATAATTACACAATGGAATTTATCGCTGACTGCCTGCTTCCAGCCTTCATCAGCGGCCCGGCCAGTCGGGGAAAGCCCGGGGCCCCACCCGGTCAGGAGCTTCGATCGAGGCTCCCCGCCGGGGCAAGCGCGGCACGCTGGTAGGCGTGCTCGGTCTCCGTGGCGATCTGGTCCCACGAGTACCTCGCGACCGCCCGATCGCGGCCAGCAATGCCCAGCCCCTCCGCGAACGCGGGCCGGGACAGCACCTCGCGCAGCGCGCTGACCAGCAAACGGGGCCGGTGCGGCGGCACCAGCACACCAGTCACCCCATCGATCACGGTATCGAGCACCCCGCCCACCGCGTGCGCCACCACCGGGACCCCGCACGCCATCGCCTCGAGCGGCACCATGCCGAACGACTCATAGCGCGGAGTGCACAGGACCGCATCCGCCGTGCGCAGCAGCTCCGGCATGCGATCCCGCGGCACCTGGCCCAGCAGATGCACGCGCTGCTCGCAGCCCAGATTCCGCGCGAGCGCGCGCAATCGCCGGGCCTCGCCGCTGCCCTTGGCCCCCGCGCCGTCCGGGCCGCCGGCGATCACCAGCTCGGCGGCCGGAATCCTCGCGACCGCCTCGATAGCGATATCGAACCCCTTCCCGGGAGCCAAGCGGCCCACGGAAACAACGCGCTTCCGCCGCCCGGCGGGGCGCTCGCGCTGCCCCGAGGGCGTGAACAGGTCAAGATCGACACCACAGGGCACCCGCGAGATGCGCGTTCCCGGCACGCCCATGCGAGCGAGCTCGAACGCTTCCTCCGAGCTGGCGGCGATGATCCGGGAGGCCGCCCGCGCGATGGCACGCTCCGTGCGGATCCGCCCGTCCGGGCTCGCGCCCGAGGTTGCTCCGGCGCTGTGCTCGAGCGAGCCGAGGACATGGAACGTCTGGATGGTCCGGGTGCCCAGGACGCGCGAGACCAGCTGGGTAGCGATGCCCGATGTCCAGAAGTGCGCGTGCGCCACATCGGGGGCCTCCCGCGACCACTCGGTGCGCAGGAACCGGGCGAACTCGGTCATATGCGGCATGACCGCGTCCTTGGGCAAGCGCCGTGGCGGCCCCGCCGCCACATGCACCACCTGGTAGCCGTCCCCGCTGATCATTCCCTCGGGCAGGTCCGCGTCATCGCGCCGCGCATAGACCGTGACCTCGTGGCCACGGCGAGCCAGCGCCGCGGACAAGGCTGCGACGTGCACGTTCTGCCCGCCCCAGTTGCCCGTGCCAGGAGATGCGAGGGGGCTCGCATGCTCGGAGACCATAGCGATTCGCATTTCACGCCTTCCCTGCCACGCATGTGCTGCGCCGGAGTGCTACCCGCAGCCACTGCATTCCATACCTCGCGCCCCAAGCCAGGGAATCGACCCAGGAATGATTAGGACCGCGCTCGAAGTGGTACCCACCCCCCATGGGATCGCTCTGGCTCGATACGAGGAACACGCAACCGCACCCCGGGCCCCGCTCCATCGCGGTGCCACCGGCGGCGGAGGTGCTGATCGTCGGGGCGGGCCTCACCGGCCTGGTGTGCGGCCTCGAATGCGCGCGCGCCGGGCTCGAGGTGACAGTGCTCGACCGGCACGGCGTCGCCGGGCTCACCACGGGCAAGACCACCGCCAAGGCCACCTGCCTCCAGGGCGCCCGGATCAGCGAGATCACCCGCTCCCACGGCGCCGAGAAGGCCCGAGAGTACGTCGAGGTCAACCAAGCAGCGCTGAAGTGGCTGCGCGAGTTCTGCGCCCGATCCGGCGTGCCCGTGCAGGAGCGCGCCGCCTACTCGATCGCACAGGCCAGCTCCACGCTCCCCGCGCTGCACCGCGAGGCCGACGCCGCCCGCGCCGCCGGGCTCGATATCGGCTGGGGCCAAGGCGCCCCCATCGACTACGTGCCGTTCCCCATCGCGGGGTTCGTGGGCCTCGAGGGGCAGCTCCAGTGCGATCCCGTGGAGCTCTCGGTGGCGCTCGCGGAGGAGATCATCACGCTCGGCGGCACGATCATCGAAGGCATCACCGCGCGCGGGGTCTCGACCGCGGGCCCCACCACGGTGCACACTTCCCACGGCGATATCATCACCGCTCGGGTCGTGCTCGCGACGGGAACCCCGATCCTCGATCGTGGCGGGTTCTTCACCAAGCTCGAGGCCCAGCGCTCCTACCTCGCGGCTTTCCCGCTCGCCCCGGACGCGCTGCGCCCGGAAGGCATGTACGTGTCGATCGATCCCCCCGACGCCGCGCCCCCGCGATCCGTGCGCTCCGCCCCGGGGCACCTGCTCGTCGGTGGCAATGGCCATGTCACGGGCCGGGCAAGCGACACGCAGGAGCGGGAGCGCGACCTCCGGGACTGGACGGCCCAGTACTTTCCCGCCCTCGCGCCCACGCACCAATGGTCTGCCCAGGACTACCGCAGCCTCGACGGCCTGCCGCTCGTCGGCCGGCTCCTGCCCGGTGGCACCCGCATCCTGATGGCGAGTGGCTATGCGAAATGGGGAATGACCAACGGGATCGCCGCGGGACGCATGCTCGCTGCCCGGCTGACCGGCGCCAACGTGCCCGGCATGGAGCTCTTCGACAGCCAGCGCTCGCTCGTGGCGCGCCGGCTGCCGCGGTTCGTGGCGCAGAACGCGCAGGTGGGCACCGCAGCGACCGCGAGCCTGCCGCGCCTAGCACGGCTCCACCGCGAGCCGCCCCGCGAGGGCGAGGGATTCGTGCACTGTCACCGATTGCGGCCGGTCGCCTCGAGCACGGTGGACGGCTCGACGCAAACGGTCTCCGCGATCTGCCCGCACCTCAAGGGGTTGCTCGCCTGGAACCCCGCCGAACGCACCTGGGACTGCCCCCTGCACGGCTCTCGCTTCGAGCCGGACGGCGCCCTGATCGAGGGCCCGGCCACCCGGGACCTCGCGCCCTGCCAATCCCTGCAATGGAAAGGAAGTAGATCCTGAAATGGACATGAGTGATTTGAGAAACCGCCTGGAGGAAGCACACGGGCCGTTCCTCTCGATCTACGTCGATGACTCCCACAACACCGAGGACGCGGCGAAGGCACGCGAGCTGCGCTGGCGCGATATCGCTGATCGAGCGCGCGAGCAGGGCGCGCCGGAAGCCCTCATCGAGCGAATCCCGGCGCTGGGCGACTGGGAGCAGCCCCCCATCGGCCGCCGCGGACGGGCGCTGGTGTTCTCCGAGGACACCGTCATCGTTGACGAGGAACTGCCCATGGTGCCCGATCAGCCCGCTGCCCGCTTCTCGCCCGTGCCGCACCTGCTTCCACTGTTCGAGCATGGCGTGCCGCGGCAGACCATCATGGTCGCTGAGGTGGACCGCACCGGCGTGGACGTGAGCTACATCGATGAGTACGGCCACACGATCGACACCAGGTCCGAGGACCAGGACCACCACCCCGTGCACAAGGCGAACGCCGGTGACCGCTTCAGCTGGGCCCGGGTCGAGGAGCGCACGGAGGAGATGATCGAGCGGAATCATCGCGAGACGGCCGAGCATCTCGCTGCCGCGGTGCGCAAGGCCCATCCGTCCATGCTCGTCCTGGGTGGCGAGGTGCAGGCACGCACGAGCATCGAGAACATGCTGCCTAACGACGTGCGGGCCCTCGCTCACCCCGTGCCCGAGGGAGGCCGCGCCGATGGAGCCAGCGAGGACGGGCTCCACGAGGCCATCACCGACCTCGTGCGGCAGCGCCAGGCCGAGAAGGTCGCGGAGGCTCTCGAGCGCTTCCGCATCGAGTCCGGCCGGTCCTCGGGCTATGCCGTCGATGGCCTCTCCTCCATCGCGGCGAACTTGCAGCAAGGAAACGTCGACACGTTGCTGGTCGCGCGCCCACTGGCAGGCGAGGATCCATCCTCCGAAGTCACCGACACCCGGGAGGCTGATGCCGTGGTCGCCACTACCATCCGCCAGGGCGGGAAGGTCTTCGTCTGCGCCAAGGACGACGTGCGCTTCCAGGACGGGATGGGCGCGATCCTGCGAGCCCCGGCTCTCGCGATGAGCGACACGGGGGCCTCCTCATGAATGCCCTCGGCAGCCCGGGCCAGGGTTCGTCGTTCCCCGACAAGACGGGGCGCGCCCTGGCACGGCTCGCGTATGCCTTCATCGTGCTGGCGCTCATCGCGCTCCCGCTCGCCCTGGTCGCCGCGGCCTCGGGGCACGCCGTGCCAGCGTGGTTCGCCGGCACGAGCTGCGCGGTGCTCCTGATCGCTGCGGTTGTCTCGTGGCGGTGGCAGGCGCGGCGCAAGCTCAGGACCCACCCCGATACCAAGGACCGACAAGGCTGCGACGTGCACGTTCTGCCCGCCCCAATCTGAGCCCGCGCGTGACGCAGCTCGCGCCCCCGGGCATGCCTGGGGGCGCGAGCTGCGTGGAGCACGCCATGCGCGCGCTAGGGCGGTGATTCGCCCGGCAGGATGTCTGGCTCCTCCTGCTCGAGCTTCTCGTCGAGCGTCTCTCCCTCTCGTGCCTCTTCGGGAGTGGTCCCTCGGGCGTCCGCCTCGGACCAGTCGTCCGGCGGTGCCATGGCCCCTGTGAGCGGATTCTCGCCGAGGCGCTCCTCATCGAGGTACTCGGCACTGCTGAGCGAGGCTGGATCGGTCTCCACCGGATCAGGCTCGCCAGTATCCTGCGGCGGGGTCACATCCTGGCGGTCGAGGTCGTCGTCAGCCATGAGTGGTTCCTCCTCTCGTGGGCGGCGCGTGACCGGATCGGTCTTCTCCGTGGTGCGGTTGCCCTGAGGGCATACCCAGACGAGCGCCGACTATTCATGGGGGCAGTCCCGCAACGTTTACCGCACGCTGCCGTGGGGAACCCTCGCGCCATGAGCTCCCGCCAGGCCTCCCCCGTCGTCGAGCACCAGCTAGCCAGCGAGCAGGGCATCCCGGGGCCATCGCTGCCCCGCCCGCGAGGACCCGTTTCCGCGGGCATCCTCGAAGCGTTGTCCCGGGAAGCGGCGGAGGTGCCGAACGATGGCCTGCGCGATCTCGCCGGGCTCGCGCGGGGCTGCGATGCGCTGGGCGAGGACGCGCAGCTCGCGCTCACCGTGTGCTACGAGCTCCACTACCAGGGGTTCGCCAATACCGATCCCGCCTGGGAGTGGCATCCGGCACTGCTCGGCGTGCGGGCCGCGCTCGAGCCGCTGTTCCTCGACGTCCTGCGCGAGCACGTGCACATCGAGGATCCCGTGCTCGCGCTCGAGGACCTCTGCGCCCCGCCCCCGAGCACCGGAACGGTGGGCACGTTCATGCGTGATTCAGGCACGTGGGCACAGATGCGCGAGCTATTCATCCATCGATCCATCTATCAGTTGAAGGAAGCCGACCCGCAAGCATGGGCGATCCCGCGCCTCACGGGCCGACCCAAGGCGGCGCTCGTGGCGGTGGAGTTCGACGAGTATGGCGGCGGGCAGCATTGGCGCATGCACTCCCGCCTCTTCGCCGATCTGATGGACGCCGCGGACCTCGACTCGCGATACCTCGCCTATCTCGATCAGGTGCCAGCGGAGACCCTGGCGACGGTGAACCTGATGTCCCTGTGCGGGTTGCATCGATCGAGGCTCGGCGCGCACGTGGGCATGTTCGCCGCAGCGGAGATCTCCAACGGCCCGGGCGCGCGCGTGATGAGGGATGCCCTCGAGCGGCTTGGCGCCCGCGAGGCCTGCGTGCACTTCTACCGCGAGCACATCGAGGCCGATGCCGTACACGAGCAACTCATGCGCACCGATGTCGTGGGCGAGCTGCTGCGGGCTCGACCGGATATGCGCGACGATGTCAGCTTCGGCATCGGGGCGAGCAGCTTCCTCGAGGAGCGCTCGTCGGCGAGGCTGCTTGGCTCGTGGGAGCACGGGCGCACGAGCCTGCGAGAGGCTGGCGAGCTCTAGCGATCGACCTGGCCGTCCCCGTCGTCCTCGCCCCGGGCGGCGCAGCTGTCCAGAGCACTGGCCCGTCGTTGCTTGCGCCTTTTCCGATGGCTCGTATCGCAGAAGGGGAAGATGCGGCTCCGGCGGCACAAGCAGAGCGCCACCATCACCCGGTGGGACTCGGCGAACGTCCCGTCCGGAAGCTCGATGCGAACCGGTCCCGGAACTAGGAGGGGTCCGTCGGCGGTGTAGCGCATGGACGGCAGGGGCTTGTCGCTTGCTGGCTTATCGCTTATCGGCTCGGACAACGACGATCTCCTCGAGGACCTGGGAGGGCGACAGGTAGCCTGCCTTGACCAGCGCGTTCCGCCGTTGCCGCATCACCGGGCCGAAGGGGATTCCCTGGCGGGCAACGACGGAAGCCACGAGGCCATTGCTGCGGAGCAGGGAAAGCGTCTCCTCGACTCCGCTGATCCCGGAGTGCACCATCAGCATCGATCCCCCAGGGCGAAGGAGCCGGTCGGCGGCGAGGCACAAGACATCGATCACGCTCCGGCCGTTCGCGCCCGCGTCCCAGTTCGGGCAGGGCCGCGCGGAGTCGCTTGCCCGCCAGGGCACGTAGGGAGGGTTGGTCAGGATGGTGTCGAACGAGCGCGCCCCGACTAGCGTCGCGAGATCGCTGTGGAGGACATCGACACGGGCCTTGAGAAGCGCAGCGTTGATCCTTGCCGACAGCACCGCTCGCACCGAGGAATCGACTGCCGTCACCGATGGGCAGCCGCTCCTAGCCGCCGTGAGCGCCAGGTACCCGGTCCCGCAGCACGCATCGAGGACCGCGCCGCGGCCAGCCAACCCGCTGCGCAGGTACTCGCGCGCGAGCAGCATGCTGTCCTCCTGCGGGCGATAGACGCCGGGCAGGCGGAACACCTTGGGTGGCCGCGCATCGAGTGCCGCGCCGTTCTCCGGCACCGTTTCCCTCGGGGGTACCTCCTGCGGGGGAACGCCTTCGATCTCAAGGGTCACCCTGCACCTCCACTGTCGCGCTTGATCGGATGGAGGATGGGATACCCCCGCTCGCGCCTCCGAAACCTTGGCCTCGCTCGGGGCGTCACACGAGATCCCGCGGGATGCGGGTGCTCCAGTTCTGCGAGTACACCCGTGAATCACCGTGCTGCTCGTCGAACTCCCAGGCATCGAGCTCCGCGGTCAGGAAGAACTCCGCGGCAGTGGACGTCATCACGGTGCGCGTGGAGACCTCGATCTGCCAATCGTCCCGCGATATGCGACGCACGGTCCTGGTCTCGCCCCGCACCGAGCCCACATCGTTCTGCACGCTGGAGAACCACTCCGTGGTGGCACGGCGCAGCACGGTATTCGTATCGTCGAGGCGGAGCTCGCCCTGGTCGTTCACGATCTCCAGGGTCGACTCCCCCGATGCCAGGTCACGGATGAGCTTCCAATGGTGCTGGGTCGGTTCCAGTCGCGTGGTCTCGAGCGGCGGCGCAGCCGTGGGCTTCCCAAATGGCCTGAGCAGATCATCCTCGGCCCGCGGTGCCCGGATTGGCAGCACCAGCTCGCTGCGCGCGGGATCAATGGATAGCGTCGCGGCCTCGGGCGGAGGCCAGGCGAGCGGCCAGTACGAGCTCGAGATCGCGAGCCTGATCCTGTGCCCCACCGGGAACGATTGCGCGACCCCGTTGAGGGGAACATCGACGACATAGCAGGTGCCCGGGACGAGCGGGCTCGGCCGCGCGCTGCTCTCGCGGTGCGCGAGGTTAAGCAGGCCGTAGGTGACCCTGGTTGCCTCGCCCGTGCGCGCGACATCCGAGATCCGGACCGCGACCATGGCGACGGGCTTGTCCGCGACCACGGCAAGCCGCAACAGCGGCATTCCCAGGATCTCGATCGGATCGGTCAGCTCGCCCGTCTCGTAGACGAGCGAGCCGCCGTCCTCCTCGCGCTGGTCCGAGGGCAGGTCGGGAGGCGCTGCATAGGATGCCCACTTGCCGGCAAACATGCCTACGCTCAGCAGGGAGTTCACGACGTGGTTGTCCCGCCCCACCGCACAGCCAATGCCCCGCTCCGCACCCCTGAGGCCGAGCAACGAGCCCTCGCCCAGCTCGAGGCGCAGCTCCTCGATGGAGCTCGACGGCCAGCCCTGCTCCGCCACCCAGCGGCCGGGCCTCTCGTCGTAGGAGGTCTGCGGCGGTACAGCATCCTGCATCCACACCCGTAGGGCTGGCTCGTCGAGCAAGCCGGTGTCCTTGCCCTTCAACCATTGATCCCACCAGCGCACCACCTCGTCGAGGAACCCGATCGCGGGCCCTGGCACGCCCGTATGCGGGTACTTGTGGCCCCACGGCCCGATCAACGCCCTGCAGGGAACCTCAAGATGCTCCAGGAGCCGGAAGATGGAGTTGGTGTATCCATCGGCCCAGCCGCCGACCGCGAACACGGGGCACTGGATCATCCCGTAGTCCTCGTTGATCGCTACGCGCTTCCAGTAGTCGTCGCGATGCTGGTGCCTGAGCCCGTTCTCGATCCACAGCCCGCTGCCGCGAAGGCGCTCGTGCCACATCTCGCGCCACTGCTCGCCCACGATCGCCGGGTCCGGCGGCAAGCTGTTGAACGCGAACATCACCGTGGCCTCGGAGAGATTGTCCGACAAGAGGCAACCGCCCATGTAGTGCATGTTGTCGAAGTAGAGATCCTCGGTGGCCGAGGCACTGATGATCGCCTTCAGCGCGGGCGGGCGCTTGGCCGCGACCTGCAGGCTGTTGAAGCCACCCCAGGAGATGCCCATCATTCCCACGTTGCCGTCGCACCAGGGCTGTCGTGCTATCCAGTCGATGACGTCGAGGGCGTCCTCGTGCTCGGTCGCCAGGTACTCGTCCCGGAGGACACCGTCCGAGTCCCCGCTGCCGCGCAGGTCCACCCGTACGCAGGCATAGCCATGCCCGGCGATGTAGGGGTGGTTCAGAGCATCGCGGCCCCGGGTCACGTCCCGCTTGCGGTAGGGGATGTACTCGAGCACCGCAGGCACGGGCGAGGCGGCAGCGTCTCGGGGCATCCAGAGTCGCGCTGCGAGCCGGGTCCCGTCGGGCAGCGGGATGAACTCGTTCTCCCGGTCCATGACCTCGTGCGGTAGCTCAGTCACGTACTCCATGGTTGTCCTCCTCCGAGGATCGCTTGATAGCGAACGGCAGGCAGTCCCGGCATTTGCGGAAGAGCCTCTCGAGCTCATCGGGATCATCGAGGCCAATGACCAGGGTGCCGAGCCGGAAGCGATATTCGTCCTGGTTCGCCATCCCGGATAGCCGGTCGCCAGGGCCCACTGCTAAGTGGAGCTTCGCGCCCGGGCAGGTCCGCGCGAGCGCCTCGAGGTCCGCGGGCCCGGGAACCCCCTCGACCACGCCATCCTCCTCCGTGGTCACGTAGAACAAGGCCGCGAAGGGGAATGGCCCGCGCCGATGCGGCATGCTGGGCTCCCTGCCGAGCGCAACATCGAGCGCCACGAGGTGATTGGGGGCTCCATCGACCTTCATGAACATCTCTGTATGAGACTGCGAGATCCGGGTATTGACCTCGACCAAGCGGAGGAGCTGCCGTTCTGGGTTCCAGAAGAACTCCGCGTTGAAGCAGCCATCCAAGAACCCCACGTGCGCGAGGAAATCGCGGGCCGCCCCGATTGCTTCCTCCTGCACCTGCGCGGGAATCCGGGCTGCGGGATAGAGGAACGAGTCGATCGAATGCGTTCCGCGCTCGACCTGCATGTCGAAGACACCATGCACCCGCATCACGTCGCCCGCCACCGACCCCTCGATCGCAAACTCCTGGCCGGTCAGCAACTCCTCCGCGAGGCATCGAAAAGCGGCAGCGTCAGTTATCCCATCCGGGATATCGACGCGTTCAAGTGCCTCGTCGAACGCCTCGGCCATGTTGCCGAGGGAGGAGCGCATCGCGGCGAGGGCCGCTTCGAGCTGCTCCTGATCGTCGATGCGGAAGCCCAGCATCGAGGAGTGCGACTTGACGGGCTTGAGCCAGAACGGATACTCAAGGCCGACCTCGCTCGCGGCGTTCTCATCCCATGGATCCACGAGCTCGAAGCGGGGGACATAAGCGGGGATGCTCGCGTGCTGCTCCACCCGGCTCCAGTACTTGTGCTCGCAGCGCAGAACGGAACCGAGGGTCGGCGACCGCAATCCGAGCTCGTTCGCCAGGATGGGCGCCAGCACGCTCGTGGGGAAATCCCAGTGCGGGATGATCCCATCGATCGGATGCTCGAATGCCGCGACCTGTTCGCGTGCTGCCTTCAACAGCGGCGCCAGCTCGATTTGCTTGGCCGCGACCAGGCGCTCATGCTCGAGCAACGGATAGAAGCGCACATCCCGATCACGCTCGATCTGTCCGAGCGCGTCGTGCTGCTCCCGTGTGATCCCCGGTACCAATACGGTGTAAGACATGGCTAGCGCTCATCTCCTCACGCGCTGGCAATGGGGCATCGAGCCCGTCGAGTGCAATGAGCGTCGGATACCCGACCCCCAGCACACCAAACCTGCGGCCCGCCCAAGCGGGCAGGGCGGCGCACCGGTGGACTCGAGCTACTCGCCGACCATTCGTGCCCGCAACTGGGCCAGGGTGCGCGCGAGCAGCCGGGACACATGCATCTGCGAGATACCGAGCTGCTCGGCGATCTGCGCCTGGGTCTTGTTGCCGAAGAAGCGCATGATGATGATGCTGCGCTCCCGAGAGGGAAGCTGGTCGAGCGCCTCCTGCAGGGCCTCATGATCCTCGAGCTGCTCGAGCGCAGCATCGACCGAGCCCAGGGTGTCAAGGACTGACCGGTCATCCTCGCCGTGGCCCTGTCCAGCATCGGCGGACTGCGCGACGAAGGCCCTGCCCGCCATCTGGCCCTGCTCGACCTGCGCGACGGTGACATCGAGTTCCGCCGCGATCTCGGCCGGAGTGGGCTCGCGGCCAAGGTCCTGAGCGAGTTCCGCGCTGGCCGAGCCGATGGCGAGATGGGTTTCCTGGAGCCGCCGGGGCACCCGCACGGCCCACCGGGTGTCACGGAAATGCCGCCGGACCTCCCCCATGATGGTGGGCACGGCGAAGGCGAGGAAATCACCGCCCACGGAGGGGTCGAAGCGATCGATCGAGTGGATCAGCCCGACGAGGGCCACCTGCTGGAGATCATCGATGGGCTCGCCCCGGTGCGCGAAGCGCCAGGAGATGTGCTCGGCGAGAGGCACGCAGTGAGCGATGATCTCCTCACGGAGCGTGATCGCCGCGTCCTCGCAATCGTTGAGCTCCCGCAACCGGGCGATACGCCGCGGGATATCCGAGTAGTCAGGATCACTCACAGGTCGGCAAGGCCTTTCGCTTCACAATCTGTACCGTCGTGGTGGGGCACTTCTCATTGCGAAGCGAATGTTTCTCAGAGACCGCATCCTGGTGCCAATCAAGGTCGTCGGCAAGAGTGCGCACCACATGCCAGCGGAAGCTGTTGCTCCTGGGCAGCGGCGCGGCAGCGC
This sequence comes from Lolliginicoccus lacisalsi, assembly GCF_014841105.1. Classification (GTDB taxonomy): domain Bacteria; phylum Actinomycetota; class Actinomycetes; order Mycobacteriales; family Mycobacteriaceae; genus Lolliginicoccus; species Lolliginicoccus lacisalsi. Next base: position 63,090 of record NZ_JACYWE010000004.1, on the reverse strand, counting down.
ACTCCGAGGTCATGGTGACGCAGAGCTCTCCGCCATTGTCCTCGAGGGAGCAACTGACCTCTGAGCCATCGGCAGTGATCTCGATGAGGGTGGCCGCCACCTCATCCACCGCGAGCTGCACGTCGTCGATGCCGTCCGCATCGAATCCCGACGCCTGCGCCACGGACTTGACCACCTCGCGGAAGACGGGGAGGTAGTGAATATCGGCACGGATCGAAATGTCGACCGAGATTCCGCGCTGCGCGCTGCTGGTGTTTCTCGCGATCAAGGATCTCCCCCTGAAGGGTCGTCGAAAAGCTCTCCACGGCCTAGGGTACTCCGCGCCCCTCTCATCGTCCCGGACCCAGGAAACCCGGGCCCGGTCTGCCAGCTCGTCGTTCACCCCGGGGGCCTGTCGCGGGATCAGCCCCGGACCGACAGCCCGACCTTCTGGAACTCCTTCAGGTCCGAGTACCCGGCCTTGGCCATGGCCCGGCGCAATCCACCCACGATGTTGGTGGACCCGAACGGATCGTGCGAGGGGCCGTTGAGGACATTGTCGAGCGGCGCTTGCTCGTTCTTGTCGTAGAACCGGGCGATGGTCCCGCGCGGCATCGAGGGATGGGCCGCGACGGACGGCCAGTACCACCCCATGCCGGGCGCCTCCCGCGCCGCCGCGAGCAGCGATCCCAGCGAGACCGCGTCCGCGCCGCAGGCGATGGCTTTGGCGACATCGCTGGAGGAATGCAGGTCACCGTCAGCGATGACATGCACGTAGCGGCCGCCGGTCTCGTCGAGGTACTCGCGCCGGGCAGCGGCGGCATCCGCGATCGCGGTGGCCATCGGCACGCCGATACCGAGGACCTCGCGCGTCGTGGTGGCCGCCGACGCGCCGTAGCCCACGATGACGCCAGCAGCGCCAGTGCGCATCAGGTGCAGGGCAGTGCGGTGATCACTGACACCGCCAGCAACCACCGGGATGTCGAGCTCCGCGATGAACCGCTTCAGGTTCAGCGGCTCATTGGTGGACACATGCTCGGCCGAGATGATGGTGCCCTGGATGACGAGCAGGTCGATCCCGGCCTCGAGCAGCACGGGGGTGAGCCACCGGGCGTTCTGCGGGCTCACCCGGACCGCCGTGGTGACCCCGGCATCGCGGACCTGCGCGACCGCTGCGCCGAGCAAGCCCGTCTTGATGGGCGCCGCGTGCAGCTCCTGGAGCCTGCGGATCGCCTCGGTCGGATGGACCTCATCGTCAGCGAGGCCGACAACCTCCGCCAGGCGCGCATCGACGTCCGCGTGGCGGCCCCAGAGCCCTTCGGCGTTGAGCACACCGAGCCCGCCGCGCTTGCCCAGCTCGATGGCCATGCTGGGGGAGACCACAGCATCCGTCGGGTGCGCCAGGACAGGCATCTCGAACTTGTAGGCATCGAGCTGCCATGCCGTGGACACCTCCTTGGCGGACCGGGTCCGGCGGGAAGGAACAATATTGATGTCCGCGAGCTCGTAGGTACGTCGCGCGGAACGCCCCATGCCGATCTCTACGTGGTCCTGCACCCGCGTTCCCTTCTCTGCTGTGTCCCTGCTCGTTGCCCGCAATAATGGGCGCGCTGCGCCCCCATGACCGGGCCGCTGCAGGGGTGTAACGGCCCGGAGTAGGCACTAGCGAGCAGTGTAGTTCGGCGCCTCGACGGTCATGGTGATGTCATGCGGGTGGCTTTCCTTCAGGCCCGCCGCAGTGATCTGCACGAATCGCGCATCCTGCAGGTGCTCGATCGTGCCCGATCCGGTGTAGCCCATCGCGGCGCGCAATCCACCCACGAGCTGATGGATGACCGTCCCGAGCGGCCCGCGGTAGGGAACGCGCCCCTCGATGCCCTCGGGGACGAGCTTGTCCTCGGAGAGCACATCGTCCTGGAAGTAGCGGTCCTTCGAGAAGCTGCGGGCCTCCCCGGACTGGCCACGGCCCTGCATGGCGGAGAGCGAGCCCATGCCGCGGTAGCTCTTGAACTGCTTGCCGTTGATGAAGATCAGCTCGCCCGGGGATTCTGCCGTGCCAGCTAGCAACGAGCCCAGCATCGCGGTCGAGGCGCCGGCCGCGAGCGCCTTCGCGATATCACCGGAGTACTGGAGACCGCCATCGGCGATCACGGGGATACCGGCCGGGCGGCACACCGATACGGCTTCGAGGATCGCGGTGACCTGGGGCGCGCCGACGCCTGCCACCACGCGGGTCGTGCAGATCGAGCCGGGGCCAACACCAACCTTCACCGCGTCCGCGCCCGCATCCACCAGGGCCTGGGCAGCCTCGCGAGTGGCGACGTTGCCGCCGATGACGTCAACGTTCTCGCCCACTTCCTTCTTCAAGCGCGAGACCATGTCGAGCACGCGCTGGTTGTGCGCGTGCGCGGTATCGACGACGAGCACATCCACCCCGGCATCGACGAGCTGCATCGATCGTGACCAGGAGTCATCGCCCACGCCCACCGCGGCACCGACGAGCAAGCGGCCATCAGTGTCCTTGGTGGCATAGGGGTACTGCTCCGTCTTGACGAAGTCCTTCACGGTGATCAGCCCGCGCAGCTTGCCCTGCCCGTCGACGATCGGCAGCTTCTCCACCTTGTGGCGGCGCAGCAGCCCGAGCGCGGCCTCCGCGGTGACGCCTTCGCGCGCGGTGACCAGGGGCATCCGGGTCATGACATCGGCCGCCCGCTGCGACATGTCGACCTCGAACCGCATATCGCGATTCGTCACGATGCCCAGCAGCATGCCGTTGGCGTCGACCACCGGCAACCCCGAGATACGGAACCGCGCGCACTTGGCGTCGACCTCTGCAAGCGTGTCATCGGGGCCACAGGTAACCGGATCGGTCACCATCCCTGCCTCGGATCGCTTCACCGTCTCGACCTGGGCGGCCTGGGCCTCGGCGGAGAGGTTGCGATGCAGCACGCCCATCCCTCCCGCGCGGGCCATGGCGATGGCCATGCGGGCCTCGGTCACGGTATCCATCGCCGAGCTGACGAGCGGCACGTTCAACCGGATCCGCTTGGTCAGCTGGCTCGAGGTATCGACCTGGCTGGGGATGACGTCCGACGCCGCGGGCAGCAGCAGCACATCGTCATACGTGAGCCCTAGCATCGCGATCTTGCCGGGATCATCCCCGCCCGTGAAAGCACGTGGTGCAGAGCTGGTCATGCCGAGCGCCCTTCCTAATTTGCTGGTTCCCCACCGAATCCTCACAGCGTAGGCAATACGCGGCCTGGAAGCTAACCAGGTCCAGCCCCGCGGCCATGAGGGTGCCGCCAGGGCGACGGCTACGCATCAGGTCAACTCAGGGAATCCACAGCGTATTCCCAGCGCATGCACGGCCCCGGCCCATGGGATGCCTGGCAGGATGGCGATTGCCGGGCTGGGCATCCCAGCGCACACAGCCCAGCCCGGTGATCAACCCCTCAATGACCGGGAGCCCTTCCGCGGCATGCTCCGGACCGGGGATCGTCAAGTTTTTGCACCCAAAATCGTGGTTTGGCGGGCGAACCGGTGGCGAAGAGCACCCCACACTCAGTACGGTAGGACTCGTGCGCGATCATCTACCACCTGGTTTACCGCCGGATCCGTTCGCCGACGATCCGCAAGACCCTGCTTCGGCCCTCGACTCGCTCGAGCCGGGGCAGCCACTCGACCCGCACGAACGCATGGCCATCGAGGAAGACCTGCAGGACCTCGCCGTGTACGAGGCATTGCTAGCGCATCGGGGAATCCGCGGGCTCGTGGTGCTGTGCGAGGACTGCCAGCGCGATCACTTCCATGACTGGGACATGCTGCGCGCGAACCTGCTGCAGCTGCTCGAGGACGGAACCGTCCGCCCTCATGAGCCTGCCTTCGATCCAAATCCCGATGCCTACGTCACGTGGGACTACTGCCGCGGCTATGCCGATGGCGTGATGAGCGACGTTTCGCCGCAGCATCGCGGCATCTACCGTTCCTGGATCCAGGGCGGCAGCGACATGTGACCCCAGCAGGCTGCCCGGAGCGCGCGGCCCGCTGTCCATTTTGGTCCCGTGGGACTTGCTGGATGCGCCGCGCACACGATGGCGGTCCTTCTTCCACCAGCACAATAGCCAGGCCCCTGCCCGGATGAACCCGAGCAGGGGCCTGGCTATTGCTGATCAGCTAGGAACCGGGGAAGCCGGGGATCGTGATCGGCGGCCGGGGCACCTCGGTCGCCTCCCCTGGCATCTCGGTCGCCGCGTCGCTGGTCGGGTTCGTGACGTCGGCGAGCTCTTCCTTGACGTCATCGGTGACCGGTGCCGAAGCGGTGGTAGCGGACGCCCGGGGAGAGGTCGGGCGCGCGCTACTGGTGGTCGGGCTCGCGCCCGTGGTCGTGGTGGACGACCCGGTGGTCGTTGGAGCAGCTCCCGTGGTGGTGGTTGTCGGCGCAGTGCTCGTGCCGTTCTGCCCGGTCGTCGTCGCCGGCGGCTGGCTCGCACCGGTCGCCACCGGGTCGTTCGTGCCCGGGAACCACGGGAAGGACGAGAGGACCTCCGGGTCAATCGTGAAATCCGGCACTGGCAACCCAGTGGGGAGCTGTGTCGGCAGGTCAGTAGGCAGGCCTGGGATCACGACGTTAGTGGGCAGCAAATCCTCTATGGGCGCTCGCGTCACCTCGTCCGAGGTGACAACGGGAACCTCGGGGCGAGGCATATCGAGCACCTGGCCACGATCGCCCGAGTTCTGCTGGAGATCCTCGCTCAGCTGCTGGAACTTGCTGTTCAGCGTGTCCTGGTCGGACCCTTGGAGCTGACTGATCCGGGGCGCCACCTCGCTGAGGATGCGTTGCACCTGTGCCACGTCCCCCGATTCGAGCGCGCTCTCGGCCTGCTCGAGCTCATCCCACAAGCCCGCGACCATTACCGTCGTCTCGTTCGAGCCGTGGATTTGCTCGCGGAAGCCCCAGAGCGGATCTCCGGGCTGCGCGTCCTGCGACACCACGGCAAGCCCACCGAGGACCACCGCTGCGGCCGCAGCGACACCAGCGACGCTCGATAGCCACCTGCTGCGCCGATCATGGCCGCTCTGCCGGCCCGCGAGCGGGGCCACGGCTACGGGAGCGGAGGCGTGCTGGATCGCGGCCTCCACCTCATCGAGCGACGGGGCGGGCGGAAGTGGTGCCGACATGATGTCGTTCCGCCAGTCCCCGAGAAGGCTCGCGAGCATGGCGGCGTCCTCGGACGCAGCATCCTGCTCGGTGCCTTGCGCGAGCGCGTCGAGGAACGCGTCGTCCGCGAGCAATTCCCCGATGTCAGGAATCGAGGCATCCTCGCCCTGGCCAACCCCCTGCGACAGGTCCCCTGGATCGCGGCCGACGCGGTCGCCGGTCTCGCCGTCGTCATTGCGCCTAGCCATCGATTTCACCTACTCTCCCCATTGATTTCTTCAGCTTTGCCAGAGCCCGGTGCTGTGCCACGCGCACGGCACCAGCGGTACTGCCAACGATCTCCGCGGCCTCGGCGGCCGAGACCCCCTCGATGACGCGGAGGATGAGTATTTCCCGCTGCTCCGGCGAGAGAGAGTCCAGGAGCTCCTGCACCCGTCGGGAGGATTCACCGAGCAACGCGTGGTCCTCGGGCCCCTGTTCGGACGAGGCGAAATCTGGCATATCGGCTGTCGGGTCCTGCCGATTCCGCGCTGTACCGCGGTGCGCGTCCGCGACCTTGTGGGCGGCGATGCCATAGACGAACGACATGAACGGGCGCCCCTGGTCCCGATACCGGGGCAGGGCTGTCATGACGGCCATGCACACCTCCTGAGCCACATCGTCGGCGGAAACGTTCCCGCGCTCTCCCAAACCGATCCGAGCCCGGCAATAGCGGAACAACGGGGGGCGGATCGACTCCAAAACAGTCGAGAGAGCCCTCCTGTCGCCTTTGCTGGCTGCAGCGACGGCAAGCGTGAGCTCCTCATCTGTCAGTTTCATCGCATGATGAGGAGCAGGTGTTACACGCGGGTCCCGAGGGTCGCGCGCACCATCTCCAGGTGTGTCCCCACCGGGGGCCAGCTTGTGTGCTTCAGTCATACGTCGAGGTCGCGCCCTTGGGTTGCCAGCGTGTGATTGGTATCCATACGACAATACCGGCAGCCACTGACTCCGGGCTCCCGGTGAGCCAACTGCAGCCCGCTCATGCGAACCTCCCGCCTCTCCGCTCGATGGCCTGCCTGGCCGCATTGGCCCGCTCCTGCCACCATCGTGACTGCTCGGGGGACGGATCGCTTGACAACAGCATCGCCGATGCCCAGGCAAGCGGCATCAGGCCAGCGCTCGTGGCATCGCGATGGCATCGCGCGCCGATATCGAACGAGTCGCCAATGTGCCCGTCGGCACCAAGCGTGGCAGCCAGGATGAGCTCCGACTTGATCCGATGCCGCTCCGATCCTGCCTTCACCGAGGCGCTCACCGCGCCCCGCGCCACGGCGATCATGGATGCTCCTGCCCCGGTGAACAGTGCCCGCTCGGCCCGCACCCAGGAGAGCCGCACGCGCTGCCGCCACATCGTGCCGGCCGGGGCCGCGCCCAGCCGCTGCTGCACGCGACCGAGCAGGGCATCGGCCGCGCCGATCCGGAAGGAACCGAGCATGTCGGCCGCGAGCCCGGTCATCGCATCGCACCACGCCTCGTCAGCAAGCCCTGGGCGGACCGTCTCACCGCCCGCGATCAGCGCCACTTGCACGGCGGCGCCATCGCGCACCGCTGCGCGCCGGTAGTGACCGAGCTGGCGGTCGAGCGATGCCGCGGTGCTCAGCGCGAGCGATCGCAGCGCTCCCTCCCCGGCTGAAGCGGAAGCGCGCTCGATGTCCTCGAGCAGGCTCCAGGCAGCCGCGTAGGAACCACTGGCACCGAGGCTCACTGCCCGCGTCCACTCCTCGAGGCCTCCGCCGCCCGCGCGCTCGCATGGCTGCATGCCTCGCTCCTTCCCACTGGTCCCGAATGCGCCTCCAGGCCACGCCCCGGCCTTCCGTTCACGCTCCGGTTAACAAATTTTAAACTAGATGAAACTATTGCCATGGTTGAATACTCGCTGGGCCGTGTGATTTTGGTCAAAAATTTTTCATCACGCGGGCACGAGGCCGCGCAGCCATCCGTCGAGACGATGGGGAACGAATCATGCGGAACACGTTTGAACTGGGATTATACGCCACTACCGGACTGTCGCCGGACCACCCCTTGCACGGCGACCACGGTTCGCCAGCCCGCGGTACCAGCCTCGGCCACGTGGCGCGACCCAGAGGGTTGACGGCTTTTCTTTCCAGCACATAAGGTGATGCTTGATCGACCCCAAATTGTTCTCGTTGCTCCATAGGGGATTTCTTTCCGATCTTAATTCGGACATGCAGGACAAAGGAGAAGATATGCCGCAGCCCCACCAGCTCCCAGGGCCGATCATTGATCATTGGGATTGGCAGCGGCACGGCCTCTGCCGCGGGGTGGACTCGTCGGTCTTCTTCCACCCCGATGGGGAGCGCGGGCGAGCGCGCCACGAGCGCGAGCTCCGGGCCAAGGCGCTGTGCTACCGGTGCCCCGTGCTCGCGCAGTGCCGGGAGCACGCCCTGACCGTCGGCGAGCCCTACGGGATCTGGGGCGGCATGTCAGAGTCCGAGCGCCTCCATCACCTCAGGATGAAGCAATCCCGCGACATCGCCTAGAACGCACCGCTGCAACGTAAAGGGTGCCAGCACCTCGCATGGTGCTGGCACCCATTACGTGCTGTGGAGCCGATCAGTGGGCGTGGCCGTGCCCGTGATCGTCCTCGGTCTCCTCCGGCTTGTCCACCACGGCGCTCTCGGTGGTGAGGACCATCCGCGAGACGGATGCCGCGTTGATGACCGCGCTGCGGGTGACCTTGACCGGATCGATGACACCCTGCTCGACGAGATTGCCGTAGGTCAGGGTGGCGGCGTTGAAGCCCTCGCCGACCCCGAGCTCCTCGACCTTCGCGCTGACGACAGCACCATCGAGGCCCGCGTTGCGAGCGATCCAGTACAGCGGGGCACTGAGCGCCTCGCGGACGACCCGCACACCGGTTGCCTCGTCGCCCACGAGCCCGAGGTCATTGGCGAGGGCCACGCGCGCCTGGACGAGGGCACTGCCGCCGCCAGGCACGATGCCTTCCTCGACGGCAGCCTTCGCGGCATGGACAGCATCGTCGACGCGATGCTTGCGCTCGCGCAGCTCGGTCTCGGTCGCCGCGCCCACGCGGATGACAGCGATGCCTCCGGCAAGCTTGGCGAGACGCTCCTCGAGCTTCTCGCGGTCCCAGTCGGAATCCGCCTGCTCGATCTCGCGGCGGAGCTGCACCGCGCGATCGGCGATAGCCTCGTCGGAGCCCGCGCCATCAACGATGGTGGTGTTGTCCTTGGTCACCACCACGCGGCGGGCGCGGCCAAGGACGTCGAGACCGGCATCCTTGAGCGTGAGGCCTACCTCGGGGTTGATGACCTGCGCGCCGGTGACGATCGCGAGATCGTCGAGGAATGCCTTGCGGCGATCACCGAAGAACGGCGCCTTGACCGCCACAGCCTTCAGCGTCTTGCGCACCGAGTTGACCACGAGGGTCGACAGCGGCTCGCCATCGACATCCTCCGCGATGATCAGGACCGGCTTGCCGGATTCCGCGATCTTCTCGAGCAGCGGGAGGAAGTCGGGCAGCGAGCTGATCTTCTCCCGGCTAAGCAGGATCTGAACGTCTTCGAGCACGGCTTCCTGCGCCTCGACATCGGTGAGGAAGTAAGGCGACAGGTAGCCCTTGTCGAACTGCACGCCCTCGGTGACGTGGAGGTCGGTGAGCAGCGAGGAGGACTCCTCGACGGTGACGACGCCATCCACGCCAACCCGGGTCATCGCGCGCGCCACGAGATCGCCGATCTCCTCGTCGCGCGACGAGACGGTGGCGACCTGCGCGATGGCGGACTCGCCCTCGACCGGGGTCGCGACCTTGACGAGGTGCTCGGCGACGGCCTCCGCGGCCTTCGCGATGCCCTTGCCAAGGGCCATGGGCCCGGCGCCGGCAGCGACGTTGCGGATGCCGGCGCTGATGATGGCCTGCGCGAGAACGGTCGCGGTGGTGGTCCCGTCGCCGGCGACATCGTTGGTCTTGATCGCGACGGCCTTGACGAGCTGGGCGCCGAGGTTCTCGAAGGGATCCTCGAGGTCGATCTCCTTGGCGATGGTCACACCGTCGTTGGTGACCACCGGGCCGCCGAAGGCCTTGGCGAGAACGACATTGCGGCCGCGCGGCCCGAGGGTGACCTTGACGGCGTCAGCGAGCGCATCGACGCCGCGCTCGAGCGCGCGACGAGCGTCATCATGGAACTTGATCTGCTTGGACATAGTTGGTCTCAATGCTCCTCAACTGGCCGGCTGCGCGTCGGCACGATGCCCGCGCTTGCCAGCTCTTGGGAAAATGCGAAACCCCGGTGGCCAGGGCCTGACTGGCCTCGCCTCCGGGGCTCGCACAAGGGGGTCACATCTACAGGGGACGCGTCACTTGGACACGACAGCGAGGATGTCGCGGGCCGAGAGGATGAGGTACTCCTCGCCGGCGTACTTGATCTCGGTGCCACCGTACTTGCTGTAGATGACGACATCGCCTTCCTGCACATCCAGCGGGATGCGCTTGGCGCCGGCATCGTCCCAGCGGCCGGGGCCCACTGCGATGACGGTGCCTTCCTGAGGCTTCTCCTTGGCGGTATCTGGGATGACCAGACCGGAAGCAGTAGTGGTCTCCGCCTCGTTCGTCTGGACGAGGATCTTGTCCTCGAGCGGCTTGATGTTCACGCTCGCCACGTTGAACCCTCCACGTTATTGGGTGTGATGCCCGCCCGTTGCGGGCAGCTCGGTTCGATCTACGATTCGCGACACGTCTTCGAGCCCCGTCGTCGCGGGTGCCGGGACCAATTCTGCGTCACCTAGCACTCTATACAGGAGAGTGCTAGCACTCAAGCGGGCGGCTGGGAATGTCGTTAGCTTGCAGCGAACGCCACCTGCTAGACCGGCACCGATAGCCCGGGAACAGGTCCGGACACCTGGCTCACCTGCACCGAAAGCGCCGGATCGGTGGCCACCAGCAAGCTCGAAGGCCGGGCTCCCGCCGCGATCAGGTGAGCTCCTAGCGACGCGATCATCGCACCGTTGTCGGTACACAATCGCGGCCGCGGCACCCGGAGCTCCAGGCCCGCCGCCGCGCACCGCTCCTCGGCGAGCGCGCGCAAGCGGGAGTTCGCCGCCACTCCCCCACTGATGACCACCGTGCCAACACCGGCGTCGCGCGCCGCTCGCACCAGCTTCATCGACAGCACGTCCGCCACCGCCTCCTGGAAGGACGCCGCTACATCCGCCCGATCGATCTGCTCGCCACGCCGGTGCGCCGACTCGAGATGCCGGGCCACCGCGGTCTTCAGGCCCGAGAACGAGAACCCGTGCCGCGCATCCCGCGGCCCGGTCATCCCCCGGGGGAAGGCGATCGCCCGCGGATCGCCACCGCGCGCGAGCTCATCGACGACGGGACCGCCCGGGTATCCGAGCCCAAGCAGGCGCGCGACCTTGTCGTACGCCTCCCCCGCCGCATCATCAACGGTCGAGCCCAGCTCGACCATCGGCTCGGCCAGCGACTGCACTTGCAGCAGGCTCGTATGCCCGCCCGAGACGAGCAGCGCCACGCACGAGGGCAGCGGGCCATGCTCCAGCGCATCGACCGCGACATGCCCGCCCAGGTGGTTGATCGCATAGAACGGCACGTTCCAGGCTGCCGCGTACGCCTTCGCCGCAGCGGCACCCACGAGCAGCGCGCCCGCGAGGCCCGGCCCGATCGTCACGGCCACCGCATCGGGACGCTCGATGCCCGCGGCTGCCAGCGCCCGCCGCATCGTCGGCACCACGGCCTCGAGGTGCGCCCGCGACGCGATCTCCGGCACCACGCCACCGAACCGCGCATGCTCGTCCACGCTCGACGCGACCTCATCGGCCAGCAACGTCACCGTGCCCGCGTTCTCGCCCCGCGGCACCACCGACGCGATGCCCACTCCCGTCTCGTCGCAGGAGCTCTCGAGCCCCAGCACCGTGATCGTGTCCCGGTCGCCCCAATCAGGCATGACCCCCACCTTCCCGCTTCATCACGAAAGCATCGGCGCCGCTCGGCTGGTAGTAGCGCTTGCGCAGGCCGATGATCTCGAAGCCCACGCTGCGGTACAGGCCCTGCGCCGCGGCATTGTCCGTGCGCACATCGAGGAATACCGGGCCGCCATGCACGTCCGCGACAGCGAGGAGATCCGCGATGAGCAATCGGCCGATGCCCTTGCCCTGGTGCTCGGGGGCTACCCCGATGGTGTGGACCTCGTTCTCCGGATCCCGGCTCGCGCCGAGCAGCGCGATCCCCGCGTAGCCCACCAGCTCGCCGTCGATCTCGGCCGCTACATAGTGGTTGTTCCGGTCCCGGAGCTCCTGCGCGAACGCCCAGGCCGGCCAGGGATTGTCGTAGGCGAACAGCAGCTTCTCCAGCCGCGCGCACGCGGGCGCATCGGCAGTGGCAAGCGGCCGCAGATCAACCGCCGCGGTCGCGGGCTCAGGCACCATAGCGCCACGTCCCCGGCGGGTTCCTCATCGCGCTCGGCTCGGTGGCGTCCGGGCGGCGCAGGTACAGCGGGACCAGCGGTCCCGGCTCCGCCCCCGCGCGGAGGGAGGCGGCGGCAGCGACCAGCCCGATCGGCGTCGGGCTAGCGACGCCGCGATCGGGGGCATCGAACAAGACGGTGTGCGACGGCGATCCAGCGACATGGGTCGCGCCGCCGAGCTGCACGTCGGCAGGCTTGCTCACGGCGGGACCATCGATGCGCTCGCCCGCGCGGTAGCGGGCCCAGTAGATCTCGCGGCGCCGCGCATCGGTGACCACCAGCAGCTCACCGGCATCGGCCGGCGCCGCGCCGTCCCCTCCGTCGCGCCGGGCCGCGCCAGCGTCCCTCCGGCACTGCGCCTCGATGGCATCGAGGCTGCACGCGCCATGCACGGGAATGCCGAGGGCATCAGCCAGTGCGGCACCGGTAACCATGCCGACCCGCAGGCCAGTGAAGGGCCCGGGGCCGGTCCCCACCACCACGGCATCGAGAGCGGGGAGCGCGCGGCCCGCTGCCTCCAGGCATTCCACGATGCTCGGAGTGAGCACCTCAGCATGCGCGCGCGCGTTGACCGTCACGCGGCGCGACAGCTCGGTCAGCTCTGATCGCTGCGGGTCGAGCTGCACCACGCCCGCGGTGACAGCGGGCGTGGAGGTATCAACGGCGAGAACAAGCACGATTACCGAGGATACCCACCAAGCCGGGCATTGCCGACCCGCCCATCCCGCGACGGGCGCCCGCCGCTCAGGCTCCGTCCACCCACTCCCAGCGAGCTACCCTCGTCTCGTCCTCGCGGTCGCGGTCGAGCCGCACCCACAGATAGCGATCGACGAGCCGCTCGACGAGCCCCTCGCCCCACTCGACAACGAGCACCGCGTCCTCGAGCTCAGTGTCAAGATCGAGGGCATCGAGCTCATCGAGCGCCAGGTGCGCATCGTGGGCGCGCTCAGCGTCCCCCACCAGCCGATACAGGTCCGCGTGCACCAGCGCGACCGGCGCAAGGCCCCCGGGCCGGCTTGCGCCTGCCCGATGCTCGCGGGCGATGATGAACGTCGGCGAGCTCACCGTGCCCTGCACGCCTAGCCCCGCGGCGATCCCCCTGGCCAGCGCGGTCTTGCCCGCACCGAGCGGGCCCGACACGAGCACCACATCACCGGCGGCGAGCCCATCCGCCAACCGCCGACCAAACGCCTCGGTGTCCTGAACGGTCGGCAACTGCTCTGAATACACCGGCAAGGGACCTTTCGGATCGGGCATGCTCGAGGGACCGGTGGATCAGGCGCTCCAGCGCCTCGCTGACCACCTGGGGTCGCTCCATCTCCACCATGTGGCCCGCCTTCGGCACACGGAGCAGCTCGGCGTGCGGCAGCGCCTCCGCGATCGCCACCGAGTTGCGGAACGGCGTCACCATATCGCCATCGCCACAGACCACCGCGGCCGGGACGGGCTTGAGGATCGGCAGCGCGAGGGCCTCATCATGCTTCTCGAGGGCCACGAGGAAGTTGACCATCGTGAGCAGGTTCGTCTCATTGGTCATCTGCTCGGAGAACCGGGCCACCTCTGGGGGAACGCGCCGATCGCCATACGAGGTCACCTTCAGGATCGGCGACAGCAAGGGCCGGATGGCGTCGCGGCTCTGCTGGATCATCGCTGGCGCGGCCTTGACCGCGAGCTGGGCAGCCTTGACCGCGGGAGTGTCAAGCATCCTCGCGACACCAGCCTCCGAGAGTCCGCTCGCCGCTGTCGCGACGAGCCCCACCCCGACGACGCGCTCGCGGACGATCTCGGGGAACTGCCGCGCGAAGGCGAGAACGGTCATGCCGCCCATCGAATGGCCAACAAGGACAACAGGCCCCTCGGGCGCCTTGGAGCGAAGCACTGCCGCGAGATCACGTCCGAGCTGCGGGATGGTCGAGGACTCCGAGGACGGCATGCCCGACTGCCCATGCCCGCGCTGATCGTAGAAGACCATGCGCACCCGCGTGCCAAACGTGCGCTCGAGATCCACCCGCTGGAAATGCCAGGCACCCATGTGCAGGCAGAAGCCGTGAGCGAACACCACCGTCAACGGCGCATTGGCCGGGCCGACCTCGCGCACGTTGAGCAGCAACTGATCATCGGTGACGACAAAACTGGCACGATCGGTCTGCATCAGCCGGAAGTCCTGATCGAGCGAGCGCCGCGCCGGGCCCGCGGGAGCGCTCGCGGCCGCCACGGGAGCATCCCCGCCACGAACCGGCCGAGGCGTCACCGCCGCGCGCCTCCGCGATGCCGCGGGCTGCCGCCTGCGCGGACGCCGCTCCACCGAGATCTCCTGCCGCTCAGGCGCTGCCATCGGTACCCACGCCTTCCGGATCGCGATACGTGCGCGCCACCCGCCCCTTGATTCCAGTCACCACTTCATAATGAATCGTTCCGAGCGCATCGGCCCAGTCCTGCGCGATCGGCGCGCCGTCGTCGCCCGTGCCGAACAGCACCACCTCATCGCCCTCGGTGACCGACGTCTCCCCATGCCCGAGATCGACCACGAACTGGTCCATGCAGACCCGCCCCACCGCGGGACGACGCCGCCCGCCCACGAGGACCTCGAAGCGTCCCGTCAGGTTGCGGGGAATACCGTCGGCATAGCCAGCCGGGATCAACGCCACCGTCGTATCGCCCGGCGCGGTCCACACATGGCCGTAGGACACGCCCTCGCCCGCGGCGACGTCCTTGACCAGCGCGATCCGCGCCTTGACGGTCATCGCGGGCCGCAGGCCCATATGGCCCCGGCCGGCCACCGGCGCCAGCCCGTACAGGGCGATCCCCGGGCGCACCATGTCGAATCGCAAGTCGGGCCTGGTCATCGTGGCGGCCGAGTTGGCCACGTGCAGGCGGCCCGGATCGATGCCGCTCGCCCGGGCATCAGCCACGGTCGCGCGGAACCGATCGGCCTGAGTGTCGATCACGGGGTGATCGGGCTCATCGGCGTGCGCGAGGTGCGTGAAGAACGACTGCACCGCCGCGCTCTCGTCCACCACGGCCTTGGCCAGCAGGTCACGCAGCGCCGGCCACTCGCCGGGGGACACTCCATTGCGGTTGAGGCCCGAGTCGACCTTCACCGCCACCTTGGCCTGGGTGCCCGCGGCATCCGCGGCGGCAAGCACGGCGGCAAGATGCCGCGACGACGCCACCCCGATGGTGATGCCGTGCGCCAGCGCTGGCGCGAAATCAGCATCCGGGGCATGCAGCCAGCAGTGGATCGGAGCGCTGATCCCAGCCCCGCGCAGCGCGACCGCCTCCGTGACCGTAGCCACTCCCAGTTCGGTGGCGCCCGCGGCGAGGGCGGCCCGCGCCACCGGTATCGCGCCGTGCCCATAGCCGTCCGCCTTGACCACGACCATCACATCGGCCGGGCCGGCGCAGTCACGCAGGATCTGGGTATTGTGCGCGATCGCGCCGAGGTCGACCGCAGCTTCGAACTGTGGAGTGCTCACGGCACTGATCCTGCCACTTCGCGCCGTGCTGGTCACCGCTCCCGCGTATCGTGCCGCTCACCGCGCCATGACGGCTGGCGGGTGCGTCACTGCGTCGAGCGCAGGGCCCGGATCGCGGCCGGCACCGCGGCGAGCAACTGGCTCGCCGAGATCGGCCCACCGTCAGCAGGCCCGCCACCTGCTGCGATGCGCGCAGCACGCGCATGCGCGTGAGCGGCCATCGCGGCGGCCTCGCGCGCTGGCAGCCCCGCCGAGAGCAGCGCGCCTGTCATTCCCGCAAGGATGTCTCCCGTGCCGGGCGTGGCTGCCCAGGACGAGCGCGCGCGCACCACCATGGGCGCGGATCCTGGCGAGGCAATGATGGTGGCATGCCCCTTCAGCAGGACCGTTGCCCCGTAGCGCCGTGATGCCCCGGCCGCCGCGGCGATGCGGTCATCCCCCACCGGCTCCCCGGTGAGCCGAGCGAGCTCGCCGTCATGGGGCGTCAGCACGAGCGGGGCTTGCCGGCCTCGAAGGAGGCTGGGATCGGCGGCGAGCAACGTGAGGCCATCGGCATCGACAACGGTGGGCGCATCGCGCTGCAGCACCGCCTCCAGCCAGGACCGGGCCTGCTCGCTGGTGCCCATCCCAGGGCCTGCCACCCAGCCATCGACGCGCGGGGAGCTCCCGGATCCGGGATCGGGCAGGTCATCGGCGACGAGGGCCTCCGGGTAGCGTTCCACGACGGCGCCCGCGGCCCCGCCGAAGCAACGGACCATGCCGGACTTGCTGCTGATCGCGCCACCGGCCGCGAGGACGGCCGCGCCCCGGTAGCGGGCTGATCCGGCAACCACCCCGGTGACGCCGAGGGTGTACTTGTGATCGCGTGGTCCGGGCACTGGCCAGCGGGCGGCCACCTCGGCATCGGTGAGCTCGGCCAGCGACGGAGAGAGCAGCTCCAGCCCGATGTCGACGACCTCGATGTCGCCGCACGATTCCCCGGCGAGGGCATGGACCGGCTTGCGCGCGCCGAACGTCACGGTCAGCGCTGCCCGCACAGCAGGTCCCTGCACGGCACCGCTGCCGGGGTCCACGCCGCTAGGCAGGTCCACCGCGATGATCGGCGCGCCGATTCCCGCCACATGCTCGGCCGCGGCGGGGCGAAGGGGCCCGTGCCCGGAGATGCCGACGATGCCGTCGAGCACCAGATCGGGCTCCCCGAGCCTCGGCACGATCCGGCCACCCGCCGCGCGCAGCGCCGCGAGACCAGCCGGGTGCGCGCGGTCCGGCGAGAGCAGAACCGCATCCACGGCCACGCCGCGCCTCCGCAGGAAAGCCCCCGCCCACAAGGCATCACCGCCATTGTCGCCACTGCCCACGAGCAGGCCAACCCGGCGGCCCGTGATCGCACCGGTACGCGCACGAAGTTCACGCGCCACTACCGCAGCGAGCCCCCACGCGGCACGCCGCATGGGGACCCCGTCCGCGACGCGCGCGAACAATGCCGACTCCGCGACGCGGATCTCGGCGACCGTGTAGTAACCGAGCGGCACGAGCAGCTACTCGACAGTGACGGACTTGGCGAGGTTGCGGGGCTTGTCCACGTCGTAGCCACGCGTCTGCGCCACCTGCGCGGCGAAGATCTGCAGCGGGATCGTCGACAGCAGCGGCTGCAGCAACGTCGGGGAGGCGGGGATCTCGATGAGGTGATCCGCGAACGGCTTCACCGTCTCGTCGCCCTCCTCCGCGATGACAATGGTCCGCGCGCCGCGGGCCTGGATCTCACGGATGTTCGACAGCATCTTCGAGTGCAGTACCGCTCGGCCCTTCGGCGACGGCATCACCACGATCACGGGCAGCTCGTCCTCGATCAGCGCGATGGGCCCGTGCTTGAGCTCGCCGGCCGCGAAGCCCTCGGCATGGATGTACGCCAGCTCCTTGAGCTTCAGGGCGCCCTCGAGCGCCACCGGGTAGCCCACGTGGCGGCCGAGGAACAGGATCGTGGACTTGCTGGCCAGGTCACGGGCGAGGTCGCGCACCGCCTCGGCGCGGCCGATCAGCTTCTCGATCAGATCCGGCATCGCCGCGAGCTCGGCGAACTCGCGCGCCACCTCATCGGGGTACTTGGTGCCGCGCGCCTGCGCGAGAGCGAGGCCAACCAGGTAGTTGGCCGCGACCTGCGCGAGGAAGGCCTTCGTTGACGCCACACCGATCTCTGGCCCGGCCCGGGTGTAGAGGACGGCGTCGGATTCCCGCGGAATCTGCGAGCCATTGGTATTGCAGACCGCAAGCACCCGTGCCTTCTGCTCCCGCGCGTGCCGCACCGCTTCGAGCGTGTCCGCGGTCTCGCCGGACTGCGAGATCGCCACGACCAGCGTCGAGCGATCAAGCACCGGATCCCGGTAGCGGAACTCGCTCGCGAGCTCCACCTCGACGGGCAGGCGCGCCCAATGCTCGATGGCGTACTTCGCGACCAGGCCCGAGTGGTAGGCGGAACCGCAGGCCACTACGAAGACCTTGTCGATATCACGGAGATCCTGATCCGTCAGGCGCTGCTCATCGAGCACGATTCGGCCGTTGGTGAAGTGACCGCGCAGTGTGTCGGCGACCGCGAGCGGCTGCTCCTCGATCTCCTTGAGCATGAAGAAGTCATGCCCGCCCTTCTCCGCTGCCGCGAGATCCCAGTCGATGTGGAACGGGCGCCCCTCCACGGTCTCGCCATCGAAGTCAAGGATGCGGTAGTCGTCCGCGGTGATGATGACGACATTGTCCTGCCCGAGCTCGATCGCCTCCCGCGTGTGCTCGATGAACGCGGCGACATCCGAGCCGAGGAACATCTCGTCCTTGCCCACGCCCACCACCAGCGGTGTGGAACGGCGGGCCGCGATGATCGTGCCCGGATGATCAGCATGGGTGAACAGCAGCGTGAAGGCGCCCTCGAGTCGGCGCAGCACCTTCAGCGTGCTCGCCTCGAAATCACCAGCGGTGTCGCCCTCGGCATAGGCGCGGGCGACGAGGTGCACCGTGACCTCGGTGTCGGTATCGCTGAGGAGGTCCACGCCAGCATCCTCGAGCTCGGCGCGCAGCGGCCCGAAGTTCTCGATGATGCCGTTGTGGACGACGGCGATGCGCTGCTCCACATCCCGATGGGGATGGGCATTGCGATCAGTTGGGCGGCCATGCGTTGCCCAACGGGTATGCCCCATGCCTGCGGTTCCCTTGAAGGAATCCCGCCCGTCCTCGTCCAGCGCTGCCTCGAGGTTCGCGAGCCGACCCGCTCGCTTCTCGATCGCCAGCCCCCCGCTGCCATCCAGGACAGCGACGCCCGACGAATCATAACCGCGGTACTCCATCCGGCGAAGCGCCTCGACGACAACGTCCAGCGCCTGCCGGTGACCGACATACCCGACAATCCCACACATAGGAACACAGCCTACTGATGAATCACCGCGACTTCCGCACCTCCGGCGTTTCCGCAGGAAAATGCCTATGACCCGCGCCACACGCGCCCCTGCGAGCGGTTTGGCATCGGATTGCGCGACGACAGCGCGGCCATCCGCTAACGTCGTGGGCGTGGCCCCTAATCCGAAGAAGCTCGTAGCCCAGCTATCGCGCCGCGGACCGCACCGCGTGCTGCGCGGCGATCTCGCCATCGCGGGCATGCCTGGCCTGGTGCTAGCCCCGGAGGAGGGATTCAACCTTCCCGCCATAGCATTCGGGCACCATTGGCTGACCAGCCCGGAGCGGTACCTCACAACGCTCAAGCACCTCGCATCGTGGGGGTTCGTCGTGGTCGCTCCATCGACGGAGCGTGGCGTGGTGCCCTCCGCCCTGAACTTCGCCGCGGACCTCGACACCGCCCTCGCTATCGCCACCGACGTGCGCCTCGGCCCGGGCCGGCTCAGCGTCAAGCCCAGCAAGCTCGCCTTCGTCGGCCATGGCTTCGGGGCGGGCGCCGCGATGCTCGCGGCACAGCGTCGCAAGGACCGCCCGGTCGCAGCCGTCTCAGCGCTGTTCCCCACCCCGGTCAGCCCCAGCGCGGAGAAGGCCGCCCGGCAGCTCACGATGCCCGCGCTCGTCCTCGCTGCCGAGCTGAAGTCCCTGACGAGCAACGCCCGCGCCCTCGCCGAGAACCTCGCGGGCGACACGATCCTCCGCACCATCGAGCACTCCTCCACCGCAGGCCTGATCGAGGGGCACCGCATCTCCACCTGGTTCGGTCTCGGCAAGAGCGAGAAGAAGACCCAGTCGATCAGCCGGGCCCTGCTCACCGGCTTCCTCCTGCACCAGGTGGACGGGGACAAGACCTACGCGGCCTTCGCCGACCCCGCAGCCGAGTTCAAGCGAACTCTCGTGGTCGATCCCTACCAGCGCGCCCTCCCCGAGGACGAGTTCGACGAGTTGCTGTCCCTGCCTCCCGCCGAGCTAGCGGGCGCGCCGTCGCGAACCGAACTCGCTAGCCCTGCTGAGCAGCCCCGCCGGGCCGGGATCCTGGGCTAGCTGCTCATCGGCGGTCCGCCGCGGCTCCCCCGAAGGAGGCGCGGAGTCCGCCGCAGGAGGCGCAGGCAGCACCGGCGGCGCTTGGGGCTGGGGCTTTTCGGGCTGCGGTTGTTCGGTCTGCGGTTGTTCGGTCTGGGGTTGTTCGGTCTGGCGTGCCGGCGGCGCTTGGGGCACGTCCAGCAGCGTGGCTCTGATCCCAAGAGTGCCTTGCTCGCGCTCCTCGTGGAATCGCTGGCGCGCATGACGCAGTTGCTCCACCACCTCAGCACCCCGCGACAACAGGTGCTCACGCATCCCGCCTGTCGGCTCGACCGCCTCGCCCTGCAGCAGGCGAGCGATCGCCTCGGGGACGTGCTCCTCCATGATCTCGGCAGGCCAGGCCCCGGCAATCGCAGCGATGGTGCCGAACAGTCGCTCCAAGGCCTCGCTGATGCTCCCCGTAGCCGAGGAGAATTCTTCAGCAACCCTGCGCGCGTGGTCGGAGATCGCCTCGGATTCCCGATGAGATGCGAGCAGCCAGTCCTGCGCCTCGACCGTGGTGTCCGGCAAGCTACCGGCCCTGCTCTCCTCCTCCGCCGCGTCGGTACCGATGCCAGCCACGCGCCCGGCAACAACAGCGCACGCCGCCCAGGCCGCGAGATCCAGATCGTCCGCATCATGGAGCACCCCTGGCCAGACCTCGTCGATACTGGCGACGAGCCCGGAATCCGATACAGCCCCCGCGGTCTCGCGCAGCAGGCCCAGCAGTGCCCAGAGCACGGTGATCGGCATGTGGTTGGCCTGCCGGAGCGCGACCGCGGAGACCGCTGCGCCCGCGGGCACGTCCATCACGATGTGCCCCAGTTGAGCTGCGGAGCGCACCGGTGAATGCTGCGCGCCCAGTCCGCGTCCGCTTCCTCGATGCGCGACACGGCCGCGTCCACGCGTGCCACCGCCATCTCCCGCCGTCGCGCCCAGGCTCCGAGTGCTTCGGTCCAGGATTCCCATGCCTCGTCGAGCGGTGCGCATCGTGGCTCGATCCCACGTGCCAGAGCGGCCGCGCCCGAGGCCAGCCGTGCCGTGCTTGCGATGTGCCCGCGCAACGGGGCATCGTTGCCCAGCCCATCGATCATGCCTGGTTGCTGCATCTGCTGCTCCTTGACTCATGGAGGCCGGTAGCACCGGCCCAGTGAGTAGGACGCAGCGAATGCACGCGAGGTTCCCCTGCCACCCAAGTTTTTCCCTGGCTTTGGGCGGCGGGTGCGGCTGGCTGACGGCGGCGGGTGCGGCTGGCCGACGGCGGCGGGTGCGGCTGGCCGACGGCGGCGGGTGCGGCTGGCCGACGGCGGCGGGTGGCAAAAGCACCGGAAGACGTCAAACGCGATAGAAACCGACCTGGAATTTCCGGGGTTTCTATCGCGTTTGCGGCAAGGCCCGGGCCCGGCGCGAGCAAGGCCCGGCGCGGCGCTAACGTGCGGCCAGGCAAGGCCCGGGCCCGGCGCGAACGTGCGGCCAGCCCAGGCCCGGCGCGGGCCAGCCCAGGCCCGGCGCGAGCGCGCCCCCAGGCCTACACGCTGGAAACAACCTCCGCGAGCTGCTCCGCGACGCGCTGCGCGTGCTCTGCCGTGGTCGATTCCACCATGACGCGAACGAGTTGCTCGGTGCCCGAGGGGCGCAGCAGGACCCTCCCGCGCTCACCGAGGTCCTGCTCGGCGTCTGCCACAGCGGCCTGGACGAGGATGTCGCGCGTTGCGGCGTTCTTGTCGCGGACGCGCACGTTGATCAGGACCTGCGGAAGGATCTCCATGACCCCGGCGAGCTCGCTGAGGGGCTTGCCCGTCTCGGCTATGCGGGCCATCAGGCGCAGGCCGGTGAGGAGGCCATCGCCCGTGGTGCCGTGGCCAGGCATAACGATGTGGCCGGATTGCTCGCCGCCGAGGCTGTAGTCACCGGACTTGAGCTCCTCGAGCACGTAGCGGTCACCCACGGCCGTGGTGCGAACGGTGATGCCCTCGCCCTGCATGGCGATGTGCAGACCGAGATTGCTCATCACCGTCGCAACGAGGGTGTCCTCCTTGAGCTCGCCCGCGTCGCGCATCGCCATGGCGAGCACTGCCATGATTGCATCGCCATCGACGATGTGGCCGTGGCCATCCACGGCCAGGCAGCGGTCAGCGTCCCCGTCGTGGGCGAGCCCGATATCGGCCTGGTGCTGCACGACGGCGTCCTGGAGCATCGTCAAGTGGGTGGAGCCGCAGCCGTCGTTGATGTTCAGCCCGGTGGGCTCGTTGTTGATCGCGATAACGGTGGCACCGGCGGCGGCGTACGCGGCGGGCGCGGTGCTCGACGCGGCGCCGTGCGCGCAATCGACCACGACCGTGATGCCCTCGAGGCGCGTGGAGATCGTGGTGGCGAGATGCGCGATGTAGCGATCCTCCGCGTCGGGCGCATCGGTGACGCGACCAATAAGCCCGCCGGTGGGCCGCTCGATCGTGCCCTCGGCCATGGCGGTCTCGATCTGGTCCTCGATATCGTCAGGCAGCTTGTGCCCGCCGGGCCCGAAGAGCTTGATGCCGTTGTCCGGCATGGGATTGTGCGAGGCAGAGATCATGATGCCCAGCGCGGCATCGTATTCCGCGGTCAAGTAGGCCACCGCAGGGGTGGGCAGCACACCGACGCGCACCACATCCACGCCCGCTGCGGTGAGTCCCGCGGTGACGGCAGCCTCGAGCATCTCGCCGCTGGCGCGGGGATCGCGTCCCACGATGGCGATCGACCGCGCGCCGGAGGTGGCTTCCGCGCCGCGCGCGAGGATTCCGGCGGCGGCGCTGGCCACTGATACGGCGAGCTCCACGGTGAGATCAGCGTTGGCGAGCCCCCGCACTCCGTCGGTTCCGAATAGTCGACTCATCCGCCCGTTCACTTCCCTTCCACGTCGTCGACGTCAACTATCGCATTATCTGGGCCGGTTGGGCTCCACCACGGCGCGGTTACACGGCCCGCCTGGACGCGGCTGGCCGACGCAGGGGGCTCGCCAAACGGGAGCAGGCCCGGACCTGTGTGGTCCGGGCCTGCTCGCGATCGCGTACGGCACTAGCAAGCCGCACGCACCGCTGGATCAGCGCTTCGAGTACTGAGGCGCCTTGCGGGCCTTCTTCAGGCCGTACTTCTTGCGCTCGGTGGCACGCGCGTCACGGGTGAGGAAGCCAGCCTTCTTCAGGGCGGGCCGGTCATCCGGGGTGACGTCGATCAGGGCGCGAGCGATGGCGAGGCGCAGGGCGCCTGCCTGGCCCGAGGGGCCGCCGCCGTGGAGGCGGGCGTGGATGTTGAACGCGCCATCACGCTCGACGAGCACCAGTGGCGCCTTGATGAGCTGCTGGTGCACCTTGTTGGGGAAGTACTCCTCCAGGCTGCGTCCGTTCAGCGTGAACTGGCCGTCACCGGGGCTCAGGCGCACCCGGACGACGGCTTCCTTGCGCCGGCCCACGGTCTGCACGGGGCGGTCAAGGATGATGGGGGCCGCGGCCTCCGGCTCGGACTCGGGGGTGAAACCGGCGTCGGCGAGATCCTCGGCGACGTCCTCGGTCACGACCATCTCCGCGGACTCCTCGGCGACGATGCCTTCGTCGACGTTCTCGTATTCAGGCGTGGTCACGTCCTGCTCCTCCGGTGTGGTCACTGGGCCACCTGCTTGATCTCGAACGGGATGGGGTTCTGGCCGGAGTGCGGATGCTCGGGGCCCGCGTAGACCTTGAGCTTCGTCGCGATCTGGCTGCCCAGCTTGTTCTTCGGGATCATGCCGACGATGGCCTTCTCCCCCACACGCTCGGGGCGGGTCGCGAGCGCCTCGCCGATGGTGCGGGACTTCAGGCCACCGGGGAAGCCGGAGTGGCGGTAGATCCGCTTGCTCTCGCGCTTGTTGCCGGTGAGGGCGACCTTGTCGGCGTTGACGATGATGACGTAGTCACCACCGTCGAAGTTCGGGGCGAATGTGGGCTTGTGCTTGCCGCGGAGAATGTTCGCGGCCTGGACTGCGAGCCGCCCGAGCACCAGGTCGGTAGCGTCAATGACGTACCAGGTGCGCGAGACGTCGCCAGCCTTGGGGCTGTACGTAGGCACGGTTCTACCTCGTCTTATTCGTATTGCTGCCGGCCAGGCGGTGTAGCGGGGCCGAACCCGGCGGCCGGTTGAGACCCGGGGACCTGTCTGTGCTACATGCCGAAGAGGCACCTTACCGCGAATTGTTTCCGCTGGTCAAATATGAAAGCAGCCCCGATGGGCCTCTCCTTCCATCGGGGCTGCTGGCAGCGGGCCGCTACCGGGGAGTCAGGCCCACTGCTGCGCGGCGGCACGCTCGGCGTCCCGCATCTGGTCGTTGCCCTCGCCCACGGCCCGGCCGACCGCATCGAGGATGAGCTTGAGGTTCAGCGCGGCATCGTCCCAGCGGCGCTGCTGCGCCTGGTAGTTCGCCGAGGCGTTGCTGTCCCAGGAGGCGGCGAGGCTCGACACATACCCCTTGAGATCGTTGAGGGTGCTATCGAGGTTGGCCGCGGAGGCCGCGAGGTCGGCGCGGAGCGCCTCGATCTGCCCGAAGTTGTACTTGATCTGATCAGACATGACGTTCTTCCTTAAGTGAGGTCGCAGAGGTGGTTCACGGCAGGGCGGGGCGCGGTCGGCCCCGGGTGATCCCCGCGCCTAGGACATGTTGAGGAGACCGCCGACGTTGTTGAGCGAGCTCGCGTTGGCGACCTCGGCACCCTCGTACTTGCGACCGCTCTCGCGGATGGCATCGCTGATCGCCGAGAGCGCGTTGTTGAGCTTGACCGCTTCGGTGTCCCAGCGGCTGATGAGCGAGCCGAACGCCCCCTTGGCCTGTCCCCGCCATGCCCCCTCGACGTTGGCGATCTTGGCGTGAAGGGCATTGAGCTGGGCGCTCACGTCCTCGCTGACCTGCTTGACATGGTTGGCAGCGGCGTTCATGTCCGCGGTGGTGGTCGTCAAGTTGTTGCTCATGGGTTCCCTCCCCTAGTTCCGATGGACCCGGCGTGATCGATACCGGGCCCAAGCACTGCCGCGGTCGCATACTCCGGGTTCGCTAATGTCTGACGCGACGGATCCCGGTTTGGTTCCGCCCGGGCGTAAAAACCTGCGAAAAAGCTGCCCGCGCCGCCCTCGCCGACGAGGAAGCATGCCCTGAACAGCATTGATACTGCTTTGTGAGCTGCGTCACATGCAGTGATGCCATGGCGTCAGCCCGCGGCCCGGACCGCCCCGAGGACTTCCAGGCATTCCGGGAACGTGCCCTCCCCCGTGGTGGCCGCCGCCCGCGACTCGCACCCGATATTGGCCTGCTTGCCGCCGACCAGGATGACGAACCACGCCACGCTGCCCCGCAGGGCACCGCTCGCTCCCACGAGCTCCTCCCGGTATGCAGCCTCCGCGGCGGTCCCGGCCACCGGGGCCATGGCGAGCCGCGGGTCAGCCTCCACCAGCCGCGCTACCGCCGCAGCGATCCCGGGCTGCTCGCCACCGGAGGCTGGGCCGCGCCGCGCGATGAGGATCCGCCGCTCATCAGCGTGGTCGTAGGGCAGCAGCTCCGCCAGGAACCCGTCAGGATCCCGCGCGTCCGCGAAATCGCTCCAGCCCATGCCCCAGCCCGCGGGCATGGGGATCACAAGATCGCCGATGGTGGCCTCGGCGCCATGCCCGGATGGCTGCTCCGGGGCGGGAATCGCGGAGCCTGGCGCGTGGGCAGCGGGCGCGGAGCCTGGCGCGTGGGCATCACTGCCGCCGAGCATGGCGGTCAGTAGCAAGCCAGCAACCAGCAAGGCACCGCCGAGGAGCACGACCGCGGTGGCGCCGGGCAGCCCGCGCGCCCAAGACCGCGGTTGCTCCGGCCGCCCCGGCGGTGCATCGCTGGCCTCGCTGCCCCACGCTGCCGGTGGACGCGGCAGCGGGATCCCGGGCAGCAGGCCAGCAGCGCCATCGAGCAGGCATTCGTCCATCGCCGCCACCGAGGCATCCACCCGCGGCTCCGCCCCGTCTGCGCGGTCCAACTCGGCGTCCGGATCGTTGATGCTCGTCGCGAGAACTCGTGGCGGGAACTCGCCGATGCCGAGGATCGTCTCCACGCGCCGGACCGGATCCTGCTCGATCACCACTAGACGATCCTGGCCCGGGTAGCGCCGCGCGTGCGCGGCCGCGCACGCCACCGCGGTGCTCACGAGCTGAACTGTGCCGGCGTAGCGGCGCATCACCGCAGCAAGGGCACGGCGATGCGCCGGTGGCCACCACGTCGGATGCACGATGACCAGGGTTTCCGTCGGCTCTCCGGCATCGAGCCGGGCGTGCCGCGCGAGCGCATCGATGACCATTGGCATCGGTATGGCCCCCGTGGAGAACGCCAGCACCGGGTCGTCGAGGAACTCGAACGGGTCGGGCTCCGAGTCCAGCAGCTCGGCCTCGGTCAGCACTGCGCCCGGGACGCCCTCGATCTCTCGCTCGGCGCCGACCACGAGGGTGCCGCCGCGCAAGCTCACCACGGCCGGGCGCTGCACGATCCTGCCATGCTCCCGCCAGGCGATGCGCCCGGGCCCGATCACGATGCAGCGCTGGCCCGCGACGATCCCGGGATCCGTCACAGCGGCGGCATCCATGCGAGCTGGACCCGCTGCTCGCCGCCCGTCCGCGTGACCAGCACGCCGCGGCCCGGGGGCTGCTCGCTGGGCCGCACCGAGCCGATCAACGCCCCCTCGTCGCGGCTGCCGTTCATGACCAGCCCCATCGGGCTCAGATCGCGCAGCGAGGCCATGACGGGCTCGAACAATGCCCGCGAGGCGCCGCCGGTGCGCCGGGCGATGATCAGGTGCAGGCCCACGTCCTTCGCCTGGGGAAGCAAATCGAGCAGGCCCGACAGCGGATTGCCGCCGTTCGTCGCGACGAGATCGTAGTCGTCGACGATGACGAATACCTCCGGGCCGGACCACCACGAGCGCTCCCGTAGCTGCTGCTGGGTCGTGCCCGGCCCGGGCAGGCGATCACGCAGGAACGCGCCGAGCTCAGCGATCAGGTCCTGCAGGTTCGCGGCCGACACCGCGTATCCGGCCAGATGGTTCGTCTCGACCACCCCGAGCATGGTGCGCCGGAAGTCCGCGAGCAGGATCTTTGCCTGCTGGGGGGTGTTGCGCTCCATGATGCCCTCGCAGATCGAGCGCAGGAGGGCGGTCTTGCCGGATTCGGAATCGGCGAACACCACGAGGTGCGACTGCGAGGAGAAGTCCACCGAGACGGTGCGCAGCTCTGCCTCGTTGATGCCGATCGGGATCGAGAGCGGGTTGCTCGCGCGCGCTTGCAGGTCGAGCTCGGTCCGGGCGAACTGGGCGGGCAGCATCCGCACCGGTGGAGCAGCCTGGTCGCCCGCCCGCTCGCGCAGTTCCCGCACCGCTGCGCCGACGCCATCGGTGAGGTCGCGCGGGTCCGCCGGGGGAAGGAACGTGGGCACCGCGATCAGCATGTGCAGGCCCTCCTTGGTGATGCCGCGACCAGGCTGCCCCTCGGGCACGAGCATGGCGGCCTTGCGGTTCATCTCTGAATCGTTGGCGTCGCCGAGCCGCAGCTCGATGCGCGTGCCGAGCTGGTCCTTGGTCCCGGCCCGGAAGTCGGTCCACCGGGAGGCGCTGGCAATGACATGCACGCCGAAGGACAGTCCCTGCGTGGCGAGCGCCCCGATCGCTGCCTCGAGCTCCTCGAACTCCTGGCGGATGGTCTGCCAGCCGTCGACGACGAGGAACACATCTCCGAACGGCGCGTCATCGACGCTGTGCCAGTCGGTGTCGCGCTGCTGGTTGCGGGCGCGGCGGTACTCGGTCATCGAGGAGATGCCGATCCGCTGGAACAGCTTCTCGCGGTGCCGCATCACGGTGGTGACCTCGGCGACGGTGCGGCGGATCCGGTCGGGTTCCAGCCTGCTCGCGACGGTGCCGACATGCGGCAACTGGGCGAGACCGGCCAGCGAGCCGCCACCGAAGTCCAGGCAGTAGAACTGCGCCTCGCGCGGCGAATGCGTCGCGGCGAGGGCCATGATGATGGTGCGGATCGTCGTGGACTTGCCGCTCTGCGGGCCGCCCACGACAACGATGTTTCCCTGTCCGGACGAGACGTCGATGACGAGTGGGTCGCGCCGCTGGTCATAGGGGCGATCGATGATGCCGATGGGCACGCGCAGCGGGCCACCCGCGGTGCCCTCGAGCGGGATGCGCTGGGCGGGCGGGACGAGCTGCCCCACCGTCGGGGAAGTGTTCAGCGGGGGCAGCCACACCTCGTGGGCGCGCGGCCCGCGACCACGGACAGCGGAAAGCACTAGGTCGAGCACGGTGCGTTGCATCGCGGTCGGCTCGGGGCGCGGCCGCGCGGGGGCCTCTGCTCTCTGCAGCGATGGCTCCGGCTCGGACGGCCTCGCGGTGAACGGGACCACGCGCAGTTCCCCTGTTCCGCTCGCGACCGCGATGTGCTCGGTCGTGGCGGGCGGCACATAGCCGCCGGACACGTAGGAGGCGTTGAAGCGCAGCGGATCCGCGGAATCGACCTTGAGGTAGCCGGCGCCGGGCACGGGTGGCAGGTGGTAGGCATCGGGGACGCCGAGCACCGAGCGCGACTCCTGCGCGGAGAACGTCTTCAGGCCGATCCGGTAGGACAGGTGGCTCTCGAGGCCCCGCAGCCGGCCTTCCTCGAGCCGCTGGCTGGCGAGCAGCAGATGCATGTGCAGCGATCGCCCGAGCCTGCCGATCATCACGAAGAGGTCGGCGAAGTCGGGCTTCTGGCTGAGCAGCTCGGAGAACTCGTCGACGACGATGAACAACGCTGGCATCGGTTCGAGCGCGGCCCCGCTGTGCCGGGCACGCTCGTACTCGGCGACGCTGGCGAAGTTGCCCGCCGAGCGCAGCACCTGCTGCCGGCGATTCATCTCGCCCTCGAGCGCATCGCGCATCCGGTCGACCATGGTGATCTCGTCGGCGAGGTTGGTGATGATGGCGGCGACATGCGGAGCGCCTTCGAGGCCGAGGAACGTGGCACCGCCCTTGAAGTCGACGAGGACGAGGTTGAGCGCCTCGGGGGAATGCGTGGCGATCAGTCCCAGGACGAGGGTGCGGAGGAATTCCGACTTGCCGGATCCTGTGGCGCCGACGCACAAGCCGTGCGGGCCCATGCCGTTCTCCGCGGATTCCTTCAGGTCGATCTCGATGACGCTGCCGTCCTCGGCATGCCCCACCGGCACGCGCAGGCGCTCGCGCCCCCGCCGCGGCCGCCACAGGGCGGCGGGATCGAAGCGGGCAACATCCCCGGCACCGATCATGGTGGCCCAGTCCGGCATTCCCGCGGCCGAGGGATCCCGCGTGCTGCTCACCGTGCCGGGCGCCGCGATGCGATAAGGCGACAGCGCCATCGAGGTCATGCGCGCCACGCCGAGCCCTAGCTGGTCGGCGCGGGCGAACATCTCGGGCCCCGCCGCGCCCTCGGCACCGATCTTTCCGCCCTCCACGAGCAGCGAGATCCCGCGGCGATCGGAGAGGGCGGCCGCTGCGCCGTCGAGGTCGATGATGGTCACCCCGTCGACGCCATCACCGGCGACGAGCGGCTCGTCGCCGTCAACGATGCCACCATCGATCATGATCAGCACGTGCGGCTGGCCCGCGGTCGCCGGGGCCCCGCGCACGAACCGTGATCGGCCCTCGAGGAGCGGAGCGAGCCGCGCCGAGGCGTCGTGCAGGCTGGGATAGATCATCCGCTCGGGACCGGCGATGTCGCGGCGGCGCGGATGCTCGGTGTGGGGCAGCCACTTGGCCCACTCCCACCCGGGCAGCTCGGTATCACTGCAGATGACCACCACGCGCAGGTCGTCGGGGCCGTGGAACACAGCGAGCTGGCACGCGAGCGCCCGGACGACGGCGCGCGCGCCATCATTGCCACTGCCTGCGGTGCCGCGCATGGTGATGGCGGCGAACCCCCGCATGGAGAGGGCGATCGGCAGGTCCGGCACGATGGAATGGGTTCGGACGAATCGACGCAGCGCGATGACCGAGATGGGCTCGAGATCCTCGGTGGGGCCGGTCTCCGGTGGTACCAGGGACAGCGCGAGGCGCTGCGCGCCGATACCGATGCGCGCGGAGAGGTACTCGTCATCATCGACGGAGCGCTCCCACATGCGGCCGCTTCCCGCGAGGCACCACAGCGCGTCGGGCGCGGGGTGATGCCACTCGACGGCCGCGCGCTGCCGGGCAGCGGCCTCCAGCACATCGGAGCGGGTGTCACCGAGATAGCGGAGGTAGTCCTTGCGCTGCTCGTTGAGCTCCGCGGTGCTCGTGCCGCCGCGCCCGCCCGTGCTCGCGAGCATCCCGACCATCGATACCGCCATCATGACCGGGAACATCAGCATCATCGGGTTGCGCGCCATGCCCGAGGTGAACATGAGCGCCACCATGCCGATCATCGCGAGGATCATCACCACGGGCAGCAGCTTCTGCACCATGTTCCCGGGTATCGACCGGGGCAGCTCCGGCGGAGTACTGAGGCCGAGCTCACCACCCGGCATGAGTGGCGCCTCGCTTCGGCGACCACGAACGACATGCACGACGCTCATCGCGTTTCCCCCCTGTGAACAGGTCTTTACGTGCCCCACTCCCCCAAGCGGGCACGTGGCGCGGCAAGCCTGCACCGCGCCAGATCGCTCCCGGGAAGACCCAGGATGCACCAGCACTCTAGCATCGCGAACCCTGGCTACGACTTTTCAAACTCCTCGATCCAGCACATACTGGGAAGGGGCCGAGCACTGACGATGGGGGAATCCCAGTGCCCGCGACCTCTTCGCGCCCCCGGCATGGGAACCGGGAAGCGCACCAGCACAAGCACGCTCGGTGGCCCGCTCGCGGCGCTATCAAGCACCACGAATTCCGGGGGGAACTCGCGTGAACGATCTGTTGCACGACGATCTTGATTCCAGCGACGCGCCATCGCTGTGCCACATCTGCGTGGTCTCGCCCACGCGGCAGATCGACATCGCCCTGCCCGATGCCGTTCCGCTGATCCTGCTCATGCCACGGCTCGTCGAGCTCACTGCCGCCAGCACGGAGAGCGCGCGGCAACCCGGCCCAGGATGGACCGTCGCGCGCATCGGTGGCGAGCCGCTCGACCTCAACCACTCGCTCGGGCGCCTGGGCATCCGCAACGGTGAGCTGCTCCTGCTCAGCCCCGCCGAGCAAGCGCCACCAGCAGTGCTCTCCGACGATGTCATCGACGCGGTCGCGAGCTACTCGAGCAGCCAATCGTCGCTGTGGGCCACCGGCCGGGCCCAGCCCATCACCTGCCTCCTGCTCGTCCTCACCGCCCTCGTGGCCGCCGTGACGATGCTGCGCGCGCCCGCGGGAACGCACCTCGCGCTCGCCAGCATCGTGCTGCTCGCGATTCCCGCGCTGATCACCCTCGCCCTGCTGGGCAGGCCCGCCCGCTCGCCCTGGGCGACAACAAGCCTGCTCATCGCGACGGTCCCGCTGGCAACGGGGGTGCTCGGGCAGTTCATCCCTGGCGGCCCCGGCGCTCCCCACGCGCTCGTCGTCGCGATCTACACGCTGTGCCTGATGGTCCTCGCGGCCCGCCGGTCCCCGGAGACCGCGCACCTCCACACCTCGCTCGCGACCATCGCGGTGGTCGTCGCGCTCGGCACGATCATGCTGATGGTGGCCCCGATGACCCCGGTCCACGCCGCGATGGCTTTTCTCGCCGCCAGCCCGTTCGCCGCGGCCCTCGCCCCGCGCCTCGCCGTGGCGCTGGCCCGGCTGCCGCTGCCGCCGGTGCCCTCGCCCGGGATGTCTCTGTCGCTGGCGGACCCAGCAGGCGAGGCGCCGGGGCCGACAAGTGATCCCGCCACGGCTACGGCCGAGGTCGAGAGCCGAACCGTGGTCGCCTACCGCTACCTCGACGGCCTGCTTGCCGCGGTGCTCGTGCTCAGCGGCGGCGCTGCCACCGTGACGGCCATCCACCTCGCCACCACCGACGATCCGCACGGGTACGCGGTGCTCGCGCTGCTCGCCGTGATCGCAGCCGCGTTCCTGCTGCGCGGCCGCGGGATCGCGCGCACCGCGCCGGCCGTGATCATCGCGAGCACCGGCGCCGTGGTGGCCACCGCCGCGATGCTGGGGGCGGCGTGGTCCCCGCTGGTGCCCGCCCCCGCCACGGTCGCGGTGGCGCTCGCCATGCTGCTCGGCACATTCATCGTGGGTGTCGTGCTGCCCGGGGGAACCTACACGCCCGTGCAGTACCGCCTCGTCGAGCTGCTGGAATACCTCATGCTCGCGCTGGCCGTCCCCACCGGGCTATGGGCACTCGAGCTGTTCAGCTACGTCCGGGGCCTGTGATGACGTCCTCGCCAGCAACCCGCGGCAGGCTCAGCGCCTGCCTCGCCGCCCTCGGGCTCGCGCTCATCGCCGGCACCAGCACCGTGGCGGCACAGCCGCCGCCGATCGATGACACGTTCCTGCCACCGGGCGGGCCTGCTGCTCCGCTCGAGCCGACCACGCAGCGCCAAGCGTGCACGGCGGGAGCTGCGAGCGAGGAGCTCGATCCCGCCGCCGTGCCCCAGGCAGCCCAGTCGCTCCGCTACGAGACCGCGTGGCCGTTCGCCCGTGGCCGCGGCCAGGTCGTCGCGGTCATCGACACCGGCGTCGCCCCGCATCCGCGCCTACCGGGCCTGATCGCGGGCGGTGATTTCGTGGGCACCGGGGATGGCACCTCGGACTGCGATGCGCATGGCACGCTCGTCGCTGGGATCATCGCGGCGACCAGCAGCCCGACCGACGCTTTCTCGGGGGTCGCGCCCGACGCCCGGATCCTGTCGATCCGCCAGTCCAGCCTCAAGTTCGGGCAGTCCGCCCGCGCCGACGAGAACAGCTACCAGTCCGAGAACTCCACGGGCACCGTGACGACCCTCGCCATGGCCGTGCGGCGCGCCGCTGACCTCGGTGCCACCGTCATCAATATCTCGGAGGTGGCCTGCGTCCCGGCACGCCTGGCCCTCGAGGACCGATCGCTTGGGGCCGCGCTGCGCTACGCCGTCGAAACCAGGGATGTGGTGGTCGTCGCGGCTGCGGGCAATGCTGCGGCACAGGGGATGTGCCGGCAGAACCCTGGCGCGAGCCCGCGCGATGGTGGCCTGCCGGACTGGGATGCTCCCCTCACCATCGCCACACCGGCGTGGTATGACGATCTTGTGCTGAGTGTCGCGGCTGTCGATGCCCGCGGCGCGCCCGCGGAGTTCACCCTCAATGGGCCCTGGGTGGACATCGCTGCGCCCGGAACCGGCATCGTCTCCCTCGACCCAGCTTCCGACAGCCTCGCCGATGCGCTCGCCCACCAGGACGAGACGGGCGCCGTGCAGCTCTCCAGGATCGCGGGGACCAGCTACGCGGCGCCCTTCGTGGCTGGCACCGCGGCGTTGGTCCGGGAACGGTTCCCCGAGCTCTCGGCGCGCGAGGTGGTCGAACGCATCGTGGCGACCGCGCACGCGCCCGCCGAGGGATGGAACCCGACCCTCGGGCACGGGATCGTGGATCCTGTCGCGGCCGTCACCGCCGGCCCCGGCGCCCTGTCGCCCGCGGTCGACAAGGCCGCGTATCCAGGAAAGGCTGCCCAGCCCATCGACGCCCCGCGCATGAGCGGTGATGCCGATGGCCTGGCCGCAACCATTGCTGTGGTCGTTGCTTTCGGCCTTGCCATGGCTACCACGATCGCGCTTCTGGTCACTGGGCGGCGCCGCGAATAGGCTCGCCCGGATTCGATCAATACGCGGCATGCCCCGCTAGAGCCGATAAACAGATGCCTGGTTCCCTCGCCATTCCTGAGGAACGCGGGCAATGAAAGCTCAATGCAAGAATTGCCGACCAGGAATCATCCCGGCCGGCAATTCTCGCGCGCCGTCCCCCGCGCCTATCGCACGGTCGCGGCAGGAACACTGCCATGCGCCATCAACGCGTTCGCCCGCGACAGAGCGGGGCCTGGCTCAAGGAGGCGCAGCACGGTCCACGGCACCGGGGAGGGCTCGACCTCCACGCCGAGAGCGTCCGCGTCCGCCGCGGTGGGAATGCCGTACCGAACACCGGTATCGGCCACATAGTGCGGCAAAGCGGCCCGCGCGCCGTGGGGAAGCTCGCTGCCCGCCGCGACAACGGGGTAGACATATCGCCCCGCGCCCGGCGGCACATAGACCTCGTCGGCACGGAGCTGTCCGGGCTCAGCCGCGCCGACGCGCGCGATCATCGTCGCGCCGGCAGCGACCGGGACCTCGGCGCCCGAGACGATCCGCGCGCGGTCGCCCTCGGTCCCCACCGACCACACAGCGCACAGCACGTCATCGCCGTCGACAAGCTCCGGCGCGGACCGCGGATAGTCCTCGACCGGGATCCCTCGCGCCGAGGGCAGCCCGCTCAGCACATCGGGCGTCAATACCGGGATCGCGCCCGCCCCCAGGGAATCCGTGAACCGCACCATGTCAGCCACCGCCTCCCCGATCTGCTGCACGCCGTCGCGCAGCACGAGGTGGTACTGCGTCTGCCCTGCTTGATGCACCTTGAACACCTCCCCGACCTTGCGTCCCGCCACGCCAAAGCCAGGCTGCCCTCCCCGCTCCTCGATCTCGGGCGAGGCGAGCGGTGGCGCCTCGGGGATGCTGGCGAGCAGCGCCGCGCTGATCACGCGTGGCCTCGCCCCGTCGAGGCCGAGCGCGAGAACGACCTCCCGGTCGCGGAGATCCACGAGGGATCGGCGACCCGAATGCACGAGGTAGTCCTTCCCATCGGCCCGCACGAGAACCGCATGCCGCGTGCCGTGCTGGACCATCGCCTGGTCCGCGGCGCCGACGATGACCGAGGTACGCGCCACTGAGGCGCTTCCTTTGCCGGTCGTGGTGTCGCACACCGCCCAGGCTTCCCCGCCCGAGTTGGCCGCGCGCACCGCCGGCACCCCGAGGATGCCGAGCAGCGGGCCACGAGGATGCTCGGCGAGCTCGTCCTCGTTGATCACCGCGGCCTCCGCTGGCTCGCCCACGGCGAGGCGGGCCGAAGCGAGGTTGGTCACCGGATGGAACGCCTCATCGATCCGCACGTAGACGCCTTGGGTATCCCGGCCCACGACGATCAGCGAGCCCGTCAGCCTGTCGAGCGGATTGAGCACGGCGAGGACTCCGCACGCCGCGATGCCGAGCACCGCGAGGACCAGCCCGACTCCGAGCGCGCGGTTCTGCGATCGGATGGGGTCGGCCAGCATCCGTGCATCACCGCGGACCAGCGCGTGATCCATCCGCTTGAGATGAAATCGATAACCACTCACTTGCGTACGCGTGGTCACGTGACCCGCCATAATTCCCCCCTGGACTTGCGCGAATCATGCGCGACCCCCGATAATTCCCCCGTGAGGGCGCGCGCTCCTGATAATAGATCGCTGGGGGGCGAATTTCCATTACGGGTTCGCGCATGCGGATCCGATCCGGAACAACTAGCACGACGCGCGCCCCGCCACACGATGCATTTACCGGGGGGATAATGGATTCCATCATCAAGCGCGCCATGCAACGATGGCCGATCGATACGATCATCCTGGCCCAAGCCAGTGCCCTCGCCGTCGCTGCGGCAGGGCTCCTGCTTGGCGGGCCACCACTCGCCATCGCGATCGCTGCTGCGCTGACCACTGCCCTGCTGCTCCTGCGAGCGCGCGGCCGCCACATCACCACCTGGCTGTCCCTGCTGGTCGGCCAGCGACCCACGAGCCCCGAGGCGCCGACGCTGCTCGGCCACGACGTGGTGCTCTACCCGGGCGGGGACGCATGCGCGGCGCTCGAGATCACCAGCGCGCCACTTTCGCCCACTGCGGCGAGCCCCGGATCCCACGCCGGAGCCGCCCCGGTCCCGCTCGCGGTGCTCGCTGATGCGCTGATCCAGTACGACATCGCGCTGAGCGGCATCGACATCATCGTCCGTGGAAGCTCCAGCGCCCCCGGCCATCCGCTCGGCACCGCCTACTCCCGCATCCTGAGCGCGCTGCCCGTCGCCGCGCAGCGCCGTGCATGGATCGTGCTGCGGCTCGATCCGTTCGCGCAGCGCGATGCCGTCGCGCGCCGGGGCGGTGGCGCGCGCGGCACCAGGCAGGCACTGGACATCGCCGCACGGCGCCTGCAGCGGATGCTGCGCGCCGAGGGCCTCGGCACCGTGCGCTGCACGGGCACCTCCCTCGCAGGGCTGCGCTCCGATCTTGAGCCGATCAACCGCACGGCGGGCATCCAGCCCGGCGCCCTCACCACCGACCACCTGCTGCGCGCCTGGCAGCCCGCCGCCATCGACTCCGCCCTAGCGCTCTCGCTGTGCCCCAGCGAGCCGACCAGCAATCCCGCTGCGGGAAGCCCGCTCTTCGAGATCTACGGGGTCGTCGGCCACGCCATGCCCGCTGACGGCATGCCCCGGTTCCCCAGGACCATCTCGACCGTGGGCCAGCGCCCGCTCGCCGCCCTCGCGCTCGTACCCGGCAGCGGCTACTCCGCGAAGGACATCGTCGGCCGCGACGGGATCATGCACGCCAACCGCGCCGACCTCGCCGCGCTGCGCGTGCCCGTGACCGGCTGCGGGCAGCTCATCGGCGTCGACCAGCATGACCGTGCCATCAGCATCCCGGTGGCTTCCCGCACCGGGACCCATGTGCGCGTGACGGGCCAGTTCTCGCTCGCCCAGCAGGTCGTTCTTCGGTCCGCCGCCACCGGCGCGCAGGTACGCATCGCCACCGATCGCCCCCATTCATGGCAGGCTCTCGTCGGCCTGGGGCCCGCGGGCCAAATCGGGTTCGCCGACCAGGAGTGGCGGGAGCCTCGCCCGAGCGACCCGCTGCTCCTCGTCCTCGATGGCCTCGATGCCGCGGCCACTCCCCCTGTGGGTACCGCGATCGTCGCTGTGGATGACACCGCGCGGCAGGACAGCGCGGCGGAAGCACTGGGCGAGCCTGACGTGCACCTCGTGCAGTCACCGCAAGCACCCCAGCGCTTGCGCTTGGTGGTGGGCTCCCGCCATGTCGATCTCACGGCGGTGGCGATCCCGGAGGAAACGGACTACGTCACTCGCAGCATCGGCGCCCGAGCGGCTCCCGCGCCTGCCGGGTGAGCTCCGCGCGCGCCCGCATCTCGCTATCGGGGGGATAGTCCACGCCCACGAGCGTCAGCCCGTGCGCTGGCGCCACGGCCACGGAGCTCGAGCGTTCCCGGAGCTCGAGGAGGCCCGTCGCCCAGGAGGGGTCGCGCCGCGCTTCCCCCACCGCGAGGAGCGCACCGACGAGGCTGCGCACCATCGACCAGCAGAACGCATCCGCGGTGACGTGCACCTCGTGGTGCTGCGGCGCGACGTGGCGCCATTCGAGGCGCTGCAGGTGCCGCACCGTGGTCGCGCCCTCCCTGCGCCGGCAGAACGCGGCGAAGTCGTGCAGGCCCTCGAGGCTGCTCGCAGCTTCGGCAATGAGCGCAGTATCGAGTTCGCGGGGCCAGGCGAGGACATCGCGCGCCAGGGGGCTCGCTCCATGCGGCGCGGTAGTGATGCGATACACGTAGTGGCGGCGCAGGGCGGAGAACCTGGCGTCGAAGCCGTCCGGCGCGGTCGTGATGCTGGTGACGCGAACGTCGCGGGGCAGCATGCGTGCTAGCCGCCGCACGAGCCTCGCGGGTTCATCTGGCAGCTTCTCGGTGGGCAGGTCAGCGTGGGCGACCTGGCCGGTGGCGTGCACTCCCGCGTCGGTCCGTCCAGCGCAGGTGAGCACGACGGGCGTCCGGTGGATCGTGCTGAGCGCATCCTCGATGACCCCGGCGACGGTGCGCTGGTCCCGTTGTGGTGCCCAGCCGGAAAAATCGGTGCCGTCATAGGCGACGCCGAGCCGGATCCGGGTGATAGGCGAGAGCCCGCCGTCCCCAGTGGGGCTGGCGGGCTCTGCGTCCTGGTGCGTGCCAGATGACATGCAGGTCAGTCTTTCTTGGCCTCATCGGCTTCGGTGGCATCGGCGGCAGTGGCGTTCTGGTCCTCCACTGCGTCGACGATGTCCTCGGCGTTGTCCTCCGCGGCATCGCTAGCGGAGTCAACAACCTCGGCCACCGGGTTCTCCTCGGTAGCGGCTTCCTCGGCGGGAGACTCCGCCGCGGCAGGGGCAGCGGCCTGCGAGGCAGCGACGCGGCGGGCGCGGTCAGCCTCGGAGGTGACGGTCTGCTCCTGGATCAGCTCGATCACGGCCATGGGGGCGTTGTCGCCCTTGCGCGGCAGCGTCTTGACGATGCGGGTGTAGCCGCCCTCGCGCTCGGCGAAGTGGGGACCGATCTCGGCGAAGAGCTTGTGGACGACGTCCTTGTCGCGGATGGTCTTGAGGACCTCGCGACGGTTGTGCAGGTCACCCTTCCTGGCGTGGGTGACGAGCTTCTCGGCGAGCGGGCGAAGCCGACGAGCCTTGGCCTCGGTGGTCGTGATGCGGCCGTGCTCGAACAGTGACGTGGCGAGGTTCGCCAGCATCAGCTTCTGATGCGACGCAGAGCCGCCAAGGCGCGGCCCCTTGGTGGGCTTGGGCATGGTGATGCTCCTCTGGGATCGCCCGTCCTGGCATGTCCACCAAGGCCGGGTGAAAGGTGTGATTAAAGCTGTTCGGTTTCCGGTTCGACGTAGTCCTGCTCGGTGTAGTCACCGTCGGCGTCGCTGTCGCTCCACGTTCCGGTCGCCGCGTCGTAGCCTTGCACTGCGGACGGGTCGAACGGTCCGGGGCTGTCCTTGAGGGACAGGCCGAGGGTGTGGAGCTTGACCTTGACCTCGTCAATGGACTTCTGGCCAAAGTTGCGGATGTCAAGGAGGTCTGACTCGGTACGACTGACGAGCTCGCCCACGGTGTGGACGCCCTCGCGCTTGAGGCAGTTGTACGAACGCACGGTCAGGTCGAGCTGCTCGATCGGCATCGCGTAGGCGGCGATGTGGTCGGCTTCCTGCGGGGAGGGGCCGATCTCGATGCCTTCGGACTCGATGTTGAGCTCGCGGCACAGGCCGAACAGCTCCACGAGTGTCGTGCCTGCGGAGGCAACGGCATCGCGGGGGCTAATGGAGTTCTTCGTCTCGACGTCGACGACGAGCCTGTCGAAGTCGGTGCGCTGCTCCACACGTGTTGCCTCGACCTTGTAGGTCACCTTGAGCACGGGCGAGTAGATGGCATCCATCGGGATGCGGCCGATCTCGGCTCCGGTGAGCTTGTTCTGCAGCGCGGGCACGTAGCCGCGTCCGCGCTCGACGATCAGCTCGATCTCCAGGTGGCCCTTGTCATTCAGCGTCGCGATGTGCAGGTCGGGGTTGTGCACCTCGACCCCGGCCGGCGGGACGATATCGCCAGCAGTGACCGCGCCGGGTCCCTGCTTGCGCACGTACATCGTGACTGGCTCGTCCTCCTCGGAGCTGACCACGAGGTTCTTCAGGTTCAGGATGATCTCGGTGACATCTTCCTTGACCCCGGGAACCGTGGTGAACTCGTGGAGCACGCCCTCGATCCGGATGCTCGTGACGGCCGCGCCCGGAATGGACGAGAGCAGCGTACGACGCAGCGAGTTGCCGAGGGTGTAGCCGAAGCCCGGCTCGAGAGGCTCGATGACGAATCGCGAGCGGTTCTCGGCAACGAATTCTTCGTCGAGCTCGGGGCGCTGTGAGATGAGCATGTGTGCGTAGTCCTCCTAGGGCATCCGCTATTTGATGCCAGCGACGGGGAAGCGAGGGTGCCCGATGACCGGGCACCCTCGGCAGTGATTACTTCGAGTAGTACTCGACGATGAGCTGTTCCTGCAGGGCCACATCGATCTGCTCGCGATCAGGTTCCTTGTGGACCAGGATGCGAAGACGCGACGGGACAACCTGCATCCAGGCCGGGGCCTGGCGCTCGGCGATGAGTTCCTTGGCGAGCTGGAACGGAACGGTCTCCCGCGACTGCGGACGAACATCGATGATGTCGTACTGCGAGACGCGGTAGCTCGGAACGTCCACGCGCTGGTTGTTCACCAGGAAGTGACCGTGGGTCACGAGCTGGCGCGCCTGGCGGCGGGTACGCGCGAATCCTGCGCGGTACACGACGCTGTCGAGGCGGGTCTCCAGGATGCGCAGCAGGTTCTCGCCGGTCTTGCCGGACTTGCGCACTGCTTCCTGGTAGTAGCGGCGGAACTGCTTCTCCATCACACCGTAGGTGAAGCGTGCCTTCTGCTTCTCCTGCAGCTGGAGCAGGTACTCGCTCTCCTTGATCCGCGCGCGGCCATGCTGGCCGGGCGGGTACGGGCGACGCTCGAACGCCTGGTCGCCACCAACAAGATCCACCCTGAGCCGACGCGACTTGCGGGTTACAGGACCGGTATAACGTGCCATTTTCTGACCTTCCCTTTCCTGCTAGACCCGGCGGCGCTTGGGCGGACGGCAGCCGTTGTGCGGCTGCGGAGTGACATCGGAGATCGTCCCGACCTCGAGGCCCGCTGCCTGCAGCGAGCGGATCGCGGTCTCACGGCCGGATCCGGGGCCCTTGACGAACACGTCGACCTTCTTCATGCCGTGCTCCTGCGCCTTGCGGGCAGCATTCTCCGCAGCGAGCTGCGCGGCGAACGGGGTGGACTTGCGGGAGCCCTTGAACCCGACGTGGCCCGACGAGGCCCAGGACACAACGTTGCCCATGGGATCGGTGATGGACACGATGGTGTTGTTGAACGTGCTCTTGATGTGAGCGTGTCCGTGCGCGATGTTCTTCTTTTCGCGGCGGCGGGTCTTGTGGCCCTTCTTGCCGCCGGTGACTCGTGACTTGGGGGGCATGTCTTACCTTGCCTTCTTCTTGCCGGCGATCGTCTTCTTGGGACCCTTCCGGGTGCGCGCGTTGGTCTTGGTGCGCTGACCGCGGACCGGAAGGCCGCGCCGGTGACGAAGCCCCTGGTAGCAGCCGATCTCCATCTTGCGGCGAATGCTTGCCTGCACCTCGCGGCGCAGATCGCCCTCGATCTTGAACTCCCGCTCGATGTACTCGCGGAGAGTTGCGATGTGCTCATCAGTGAGATCCTTGGTGCGCAGGTCCGGGCTGATGCCGGTTCCCTCCAGGATCTTCTGCGAGCTCGTACGGCCAATGCCGTAGATATAGGTGAGCGCGATCTCCATGCGCTTGTCGCGCGGTAGATCGACGCCTACGAGCCGTGCCATGCGGCGTTTTCCTCTCGGTCGCGGAGGTCTTCTCCCAGCCCGTCCCGGTCAGCCACCCGAATGGATGGAGACCAGGCCCCGGCCTCCGTACCGGGGGAGCGTGCCCGCGTATCAGGCACGTGGTGCTGGGAGGCCTTCTTCATTGGTGCCCGCATGCCCAGGACGTTCCGGCCGCGAGGCCGTGACGACGAGGGCGTGCGGGAATTCCGACCCGCATCCAGCGGACTGCTCCGCTGGATCGCCGGAAGCTACTTGTAGCGGTAGACGATCCGTCCCCGCGACAGGTCGTAGGGAGAAAGCTCCACCACGACACGGTCCTCGGGGAGGATCCTGATGTAGTGCTGGCGCATCTTCCCGCTGATGTGCGCGAGTACCTTGTGACCGTTCTCGAGCTCCACGCGGAACATCGCGTTGGGAAGTGGTTCGATCACACGCCCCTCGACCTCGATGGCGCCGTCTTTCTTAGCCATATCCTCCGCGTTCCCGGGCAGAGCTCACCCCGGCCCATTCGTCTACCTAGTTGTGCGATCTTCGACAGTGCGCGAGGCACCAACGGACAATAGTACGCAACAGTTCGTCACACATCAAAATCCTGGCCACGGGGAAGCACTCACGACCAGCGTCGGCAGGCCTTGCGACCGCCTATTCGGGGCGCTTGGTAAGGATCCGCGGGCCGTCCTCGGTCACCGCTACGGAGTGCTCCCAATGGGCAGCGCGCGTGCCATCCGCGGTCACGACCGTCCAGTCATCATCAAGGACAAGGGTATCGACGGTCCCCAGAGTAAGCATCGGCTCGATCGCGAGCACCGATCCGACCACCAGCTCGGGCCCCTTCCCTCCCGGTCCCTCGTTGGGCAGGAACGGGTCGAGGTGCATCTCGCGCCCGATGGCGTGGCCGCCATAGCCATCAACGATGCCGTAGTGGCGGCCGTGCTTGCGCTCCATCGCGCGCGTGCCAAGCTCGAGCGCGTGGGAGACATCCGTGAGCTTGTTGCCGGGCACCATGGCAGCCATGCCTGCTTCGAGCGTGAGCCGAGTAGCCTCACTGAGGTCCGCGTCCTGCTTCGCGAGCTCGCCCACGCCGAAGGTCCAGGCGGAGTCCCCGTGCCAACCGTCGAGGATCGCGCCGCAATCGATCGACACGAGGTCGCCGGGCTTGAGCACGCGCTCCCCCGGGATCCCGTGGACGACCTCTTCATTGACGGATGCGCAGATCGATCCGGTGAAGCCGTGGTAGCCGAGGAAGGAAGGCACGGCTCCGGCCTCGCGGATCACGGTGTCCGCGACCTCATTGAGCTCCTGGGTCGTCACGCCCGGCCGGGCAGCCGCGCGGACGGCGACGAGCGCGCGACCTACAACAGCGCCCGCCGCCTCCATTGCCTCGAGCTCGCCGGCCGTGCGGAACGGCACGACCTTGCGTCGCCGCAGCCTCACGCGATCACTTGCCAAGTGCCTTCAGCGCGCGAGCGTTGATCTCCTCGATCTCGCCGATGCCATCGACCGTCTTGACGATATCGGCGTAGTGCTCGAGCAGCGGCGCGGTCTCATCGCGGTACACGTGCAGGCGGGTCCGGATGACGTCCTCGTTGTCATCGGCGCGGCCGCGCTCGAGCATCCGTGCGACAACGACCTCCTCATCGACGACGAAGGAGACAACAGCGTCGAGCTTGGTGCCATGGTCGGCGAGGATGCGCTCGAGCGCCTCGGCCTGGTCCACGGTGCGGGGGTAGCCATCGAGGAGGAACCCGTTGGCCGCATCCGGCTCCTCAATGCGCTGCTCGACCATCCGGTTGGTGATATCGCTGGGGACCAGCTTGCCCGAATCGGTGTAGGCCTTGGCCTCGAGCCCGAGCGGGGTCCCCTGGCCGATGTTCGCGCGGAACAGATCACCTGTGGAGATATGCGGCACTCCGAGCTTCTCGGACAGGATGGCGGCTTGCGTTCCCTTGCCCGCTCCGGGGGGGCCTAGCAGGACAATTCTCACTTCAAGAACCCTTCGTAGTTTCGCTGCATCAACTGGCTTTCGATCTGCCTCACCGTATCGAGCGCCACGACGACCATGATGAGGACAGCGGAGCCACCGAATGGAATGCTCTGCAAGTCGCCACCACTGCCCGCATTGAGGAACACGTTCGGCAAGACTGCAATCGTACCGAGGTAGATCGAGCCAGGGAGGGTGATGCGGTTGAGCACGTACTGCAAGTATTCCGCGGTCGGGCGGCCCGGGCGGATCCCAGGGATGAAGCCGCCGTACTTCTTCATCTCCTCGGCCCGGTCCTCCGGGTTGAAGGTGATCGACACGTAGAAGAACGTGAAGAACATGATCAGCGCGAAGTACACGACGATGTAGACCGGGCTGCTCGGATTCATCAGGTGCTCGGTCATGAATCGCTGCCACACCGGCGGCTCATCCTCGCCCACAGTGAGCTGGACGACAAGGAACGGCATGTACAGCAGCGAGGACGCGAAGATCACTGGGATGACGCCGGCCTGGTTGACCTTCAGCGGCAGATAGGTCGAGGTACCGCCATACATGCGACGACCCACCATGCGCTTGGCGTACTGCACCGGGATGCGGCGCTGGCCCTGCTCGACGAAGACGACGCCCGTGATGATGACCGCTGCCGCGATGCAGACCAGCGTGAAGGTGACCCCACCGCGGCTCTGCAGGATGTTGCGGCCCTCCACCGGCAGCATTGCTGCGATGCCGGCGAAGATCAGCAAGGACATGCCATTGCCGATGCCCTTCTCGGTGACGAGCTCGCCGAACCACATGAGCAGCGTGGCGCCCGCGGTCATGGTGAGCACCAGCACGAAGAGGCCGAAGACGCTGT
Source organism: Lolliginicoccus lacisalsi (assembly GCF_014841105.1). Taxonomy (GTDB): domain Bacteria; phylum Actinomycetota; class Actinomycetes; order Mycobacteriales; family Mycobacteriaceae; genus Lolliginicoccus; species Lolliginicoccus lacisalsi. The sequence continues at coordinate 19,425 of NZ_JACYWE010000004.1, read as the reverse complement.
CGTCCGCGATGATGGGCAGCTCGCACTGGAGGAGCTGCCCGCTCCGGGCGAGCGCGGCGATGCCGGTGGCCTGCAGCAGCGCGAGCGCGACGGAGAGATAGCGCGTGTACTGCGTCATCTTGGCCTGCCCGGAAGGGCCTTCCTTGCGCAGCTGCTCGAACTTGGGGATCACCACGGTCAACAGCTGCACGATGATGCTGGCGGTGATGTAGGGGATCACGCCGATCGCGAAGACCGATAGCTGGAGCAGCGCGCCACCGGAGAACAGGTTGACGAGCGAGTACAGTCCCGCCGCGTCCCCTCCGGTGGCCTGCTCGACGCAGACCCTGATGTTGGCGAAGTCCACGCCCGGGGACGGGACCTGTGCGCCGAGGCGATAGAGGACAATGATCCACAGCGTGAAGAGAATCTTCCGCCTCAGGTCTGGTGTCCTGATGGCCGTTACGAAGGCGGAGAGCAACGATCCTCCTGGCTTGGCGGGATAGGGCAGGCACAAGTCCGGCTTGGCCTGTCGATTCTGGTCAACTCTAACAGCTTCCGGGGATCTCCCCCCGGACGCGCGAGGCCGTGCACCGCGCTGGCCCGATGGGGTGGCGCCAGGCACGGACACGCCGAGAGGCCGTCAAGGAATATCCTTCACGGCCTCTCGGGCATGCAGTGCGGTTTCTCGACCGTCACAGCTCGGTAGCGGTGCCACCAGCTGCGGTGATCTTCTCCTTGGCGGAGCCAGAGAACTTGTTCGCGGTGACCTGAACGGCCACCGCAAGGTCGCCCTCGCCGAGAACCTTGACGAGCTCGTTCTTGCGGACGAGCCCGGCATTGACGAGATCGTCGACACCAATGGCGCCGCCCTCGGGGAAGAGGCGCGCGATGTCACCGACGTTGACGGGCTGGTACTCGGTGCGGAAGCGGTTCTTGAAGCCCTTCAGCTTGGGCAGCCGCATGTGCAGCGGCATCTGCCCGCCCTCGAAGGTCACGGGAACCTGCTTGCGCGCCTTGGTGCCCTTGGTGCCACGGCCCGCGGTCTTGCCCTTGGAGCCTTCGCCGCGACCGACGCGCATCTTGTCCTTCTTCGACCCTTCGGCGGGACGAAGATGGTGCAGTTTGATGGTCATGGGTCCTAGACCTCCTCAACGGTGACGAGGTGCCGCACCCGATGGACAAGACCCTTGACCTGCGGGCTGTCCTCGCGGACGACCGAGTGGCGGATCCGCTTGAGACCGAGCGTGCGGATGCTCTCGCGCTGCTTGTGGTTGGCACCGATGGTGCTGCGCACCTGGGTGATCTTCAGTTCGGCCATTGCTATGCCTCCTGCGCTGCGCGTGCACGGAGCATGCCAGCAGGAGCAACGTCCTCGATGGGGAGGCCGCGGCGAGCAGCGACTTCCTCGGGACGCTGCAGCTGCTTGAGCGCGGCAACGGTCGCGTGCACGACGTTGATGGCGTTGTCGCTGCCAAGCGACTTGGACAGGATGTCGTGGATGCCCGCGCACTCGAGGACCGCGCGCACCGCGCCACCAGCGATCACACCGGTACCAGGGCTGGCAGGACGCAGCAGGACGACTCCCGCAGCGGCCTCTCCCTGGACGGGGTGAGTGATGGTGCCGCCGATGAGGGGAACGCGGAAGAAGTTCTTGCGCGCTTCCTCGACGCCCTTCTGGATGGCCGCGGGAACTTCCTTGGCCTTGCCGTAGCCCACTCCGACGACGCCGTTGCCGTCACCGACGACGACGAGCGCGGTGAAGCTGAACCGCCGTCCGCCCTTGACGACCTTGGCGACGCGGTTGATGGTGACCACGCGCTCGAGGTGGTTGGACTTCTCCGCCGCTGCGCCACCGCGGCTGTTATCGCGGCGATCGCGGCGGTCGCGGCGTTCGTTGTCCCCACCGCTTGGGTTGTTGGTTCCGGCGGGTCCGCTTCCGCCGTCGCGCCGACCACGTCCCGGCATCAGGCTTTCCTTCCGTTCGTACGTTCTGGGGTGTTGCTGGTGGTGGTCATCATCAGAAGTTCAGGCCACCTTCACGTGCTGCGTCGGCTAGCGCGGCAATCCTGCCGTGGTAGTCGTGGCCACCGCGATCGAACACCACAGCGTCGATGCCGGCTTCCTTGGCGCGCTCAGCGATGAGGGCACCAACCTTGGCGCTTCGTGCTGACTTGTCGCCCTCGATCGCGCGGACATCTGCCTCCATGCTGGAGGCCGCGGCCAGGGTGCGGCCGTCGATGTCGTTGATGACCTGGACGTGGATGTGCCGCGCGGAGCGGTGCACAGCGAGGCGAGGCCGGTCCGGCGTGCCGGAGACCTTCTTGCGGAGCCGGAAGTGACGGCGTGCCCGGGAGATGCGCCGCTGGGTGGAGGCGTCGGTGCCAAGCGGGGTGCGCTTGATGGGCTTGTCGGATGGTGAACTCGTTGTCTGGCTCATGGTCACTTACCCGTCTTTCCTTCCTTGCGACGGATCTGCTCGCCGGCGTAGCGGATTCCCTTGCCCTTGTAGGGATCGGGGCGACGCAAGCGGCGGATGTTCGCGGCGATCTGCCCGACCTGCTGCTTGTCGATGCCGGAGATCGAGAACTTGGTGGGGGTCTCGACCTTGAACGTGATGCCCTCGGGAGCCTCGATCGGGACCGGGTGGCTGTAGCCGAGCGCGAACTCGAGGTTCTGGCCCTTCTGCTGCACGCGGTAACCGACACCATGGATCTCCATGTTGGCGGTGTAGCCCTCGGTGGCGCCCACGACCATGTTCTTGATCAAGGTGCGGGACAGGCCGTGCAGGGAGCGGCTCTTGCGCTCCTCATCGGGGCGCGAGACCTCGATGGTGCCGTTCTCGCCGCGCGCCACCGAGATCGGCTGGCTGACGCTGAGCGACAGGGTCCCCTTGGGGCCCTTGACTACGACGTCCTGGCCATCGATGGTGACATCGACGCCGGAGGGGACGGGAACTGGGTGCTTTCCAATGCGTGACATGACGTGGCCTCCCTCACCAGACGTAGGCGAGGACTTCCCCGCCTACCTTTTGAGTCGCAGCCTGACGGTCGGTGACCAGGCCCGAGGACGTGGAGATGATCGCCACGCCCAGGCCGCCCAGCACCTTCGGCAGGTTGGTGGACTTCGCGTACACGCGCAGCCCTGGCTTGGACACGCGACGGAGGCCCGCGATGGAGCGCTCCCGGCTCGGGCCGAACTTCAGCTCGAGCACGAGGGTCTGGCCGATGCGAGCAGGCTCGCTCCGGTAGTCAGCGATGTAGCCCTCGCGCTTGAGGATCTCGGCGATGTTCGCCTTGAGCTTGGAATGCGGCATGGCCACGGTTTCGTGGAATGCCGAGTTTGCGTTGCGCAGACGTGTCAGCATGTCTGCGACCGGATCGGTCATGGTCATGGAGGTGACCTGTTCACCTTTCTCGCTGCGGTTCCCTCTGGGCCTACGGCGAAGTGGAAGTGGATAAGTGATGAGGAATAAGCCTTGTGGATCCTCGGGGCGGCTCTCGCCGCCCCGAGGATCACCGCGAGGCCCTATGCGCGCCCGGGCCGGAGCCCCTGCGCATCATGCGGTATCAGTTTTCCTTGAACGGGAAGCCGAGCTGGCGCAGGAGCGCGCGCCCTTCCTCATCGTTGGTGGCCGTCGTGACCACGGTGATGTTCATGCCGCGGGGACGATCGATGGAGTCGATGTCGATCTCGTGGAACATGGACTGCTCGTTGAGACCGAAGGTGTAGTTGCCGTTGCCGTCGAACTGCTTCGGCGACAGGCCACGGAAGTCGCGGATGCGGGGCAGCGCGATAGTGACCAGCCGATCGAGGAACTCCCACATGCGGTCGCCGCGCAGCGTCGCGCGCGCACCGATGGGCATGCCCTCGCGGAGCTTGAACTGAGCGATCGACTTGCGCGCCTTGCGGACCTCGGGCTTCTGCCCGGTGATCAGCGCGAGGTCGCGGACGGCGCCGTTGATGAGCTTGCCGTCGCGCGCCGCGTCACCGACGCCCATGTTGACGACGACCTTGACGACGCCGGGGATCTGCATGACGTTGGCGTAGTCGAACTGCTGGTTGAGAGCATCGCGGATCTCTGCCCGGTAGCGGGTCTTGAGGCGCGGCTGGATCTTGTTCTCCACAGAGGTCATGTTCAGATGTCCTTCCCGGTCTTGCGGGAGATCCGGACCTTCTTGCCGGACTCCTCGTCACGCCGGTAGCCGATGCGGGAGGGGCTTCCGTCCGCATCGATGACCATGACGTTGGAGACATGGATCGGCGCTTCCTGGGTCACGATGCCGCCGGACTGCGCGCCCCGCTGGTTGGCGGAGATGGGAGTGTGCTTCTTCATCCGGTTGACGCCCTCGACGAGGACCTTCTGGCGCTTCGGGTAGGCCTCGATGACCTTGCCCTTGGCTCCCTTGTCCTTGCCGGACACGACCAGGACTGTGTCGCCCTTGCGTACCTTCATCACAGCACCTCCGGCGCCAGCGAGACGATCTTCATGAACTTCTTGTCGCGGAGCTCGCGGCCGACCGGGCCAAAGATGCGCGTGCCGCGGGGGTCCGTGGCGTTCTTGAGGATCACGGCCGCGTTCTCGTCGAACCGGATGTACGAGCCGTCGGAGCGCCGCCGCTCCTTGCTGGTGCGGACGATGACGGCCTTGACCACGTCACCACGCTTGACGTTGCCGCCGGGGATGGCTTCCTTCACGGTGGCGACGATGACGTCGCCGATCCCCGCGTAGCGGCGACCCGAGCCACCGAGCACACGGATGCACAGGATTTCCCTGGCCCCGGTGTTATCGGCGACGCGGAGTCGCGATTCCTGCTGGATCACTGTTGTTCACTCCTGAACCTGGATTGATGCGTGCCAGATTTCCGACCTGTGCACGCCTGGTCCACGGCGGGCCCCCGTGTTGTCCACGGGGACCCGCCGATACATCACTTGGCCTTCTCGAGGATCTCCACGAGGCGCCAGCGCTTGGTGGCGGACAGCGGGCGGGTCTCCATGAGGAGCACGCGGTCGCCGATGCCGGCGGTCCCCTGCTCATCGTGGGCCTTTACCCTGCTGGTGCGCCGGATGACCTTACCGTAGAGAGGGTGCTTTACGCGATCCTCGAGCTCCACGACGATGGTCTTCTGCATCTTGTCGGAGACGACGTAACCGATGCGCGTCTTGCGCTGGTTGCGCTCCTGCTGTGCTTCTGCGGCGGTTGCTTCCACTGCCTTGTCCTCACTCATGCTGCGTCACCAGCCGTGTCGGCCTCTGGTCCGGCGGCAAGTCCGAGCTCGCGCTCGCGGAGCACGGTGTAGATCCGCGCGATCTCCTTGCGCACCGTGCCCAGTCGGCGGTTGTTGTCGAGCTGGCCGGTTGCCATCTGGAAACGCAGGTTGAAGAGCTCTTCCTTAGCTTCGCGGAGCCGCTCAACGAGCTCTTCCTGGTTGAGTTCACGAAGCTCTGAGGCTTTTGTCCCGGTAGCCATCAGAACTGTCCCTCCCTCGTCACGATCCTGCATTTCATGGGGAGCTTGTGGATCGCGCGGCGCAGGGCCTCGCGAGCCACCTCCTCGTTGGGGTAAGTCATTTCGAACATCACGCGACCTGGCTTGATGTTCGCGACCCACCACTCGGGAGAACCCTTGCCGGAACCCATGCGGGTCTCGGCTGGCTTCTTGGTGAGTGGCCGGTCCGGGAAGACGTTGATCCAGACGCGACCGCCACGGCGGATGTGCCGGTTGATGGCGATACGCGCGGACTCGATCTGCCTGTTCGTGAGGTCAGCGGGCTCGAGGGCCTGGATACCGTAGTCACCGAACACGACCTGGGTGCCGCCCTTGGCGAGGCCGGTACGCTTCGGCTTGTGCTGCTTGCGGTGCTTCACCCTACGTGGGATCAACATCGTCAGGCCTCCTTGTTCTGCTCGCCCGCTGCGGCTGTGGCCGTCGCGGTGGCATCGGCGGTCTGCTTGCCCGCGTCAGGCGCGCTGCCCGCTCCCCCGCTGCGGCGGGGACGTGCGGGACGCTCGCGACGGGGCCGGCGGTCATCGCTGCCGGGGATGACGACGTCGGCCTCGCGGCGTCCGCCAACAACATCGCCCTTGTAGATCCAGACCTTCACGCCGATGCGGCCGAAGGTGGTCTTCGCCTCGTGCAGGCCGTAGTCGATGTCGGCACGGAGGGTGTGCAGGGGCACGCGGCCCTCGCGGTAGAACTCCGAGCGGGACATCTCCGCGCCGCCAAGGCGGCCCGAGCACTGCACCCGGATGCCCTTGACGCTGGGATTGCGCATCGCGGACTGGATCGCCTTGCGCATGGCACGACGGAACGCGACGCGGTTGGACAGCTGCTCCGCGATTCCCTGAGCGACGAGCTGCGCGTCGGCATCAGCGTTCTTGACCTCGAGGATGTTGAGCTGGACCTGCTTGCTGGTCAGCTTCTCGAGCTGGGCGCGGATGCGGTCGGCCTCGGTTCCGCGGCGACCGATCACGATGCCGGGGCGCGCGGTGTGGATGTCGACGCGGACGCGGTCACGAGTGCGCTCGATCTCGACCTTGGAGATGCCAGCGCGCTCGAGCCCCGACTTGAGGAGCTTGCGGATCGCGACATCTTCCTTGACGTACTCGGCGTACTGCTTGTCGGCGTACCAGCGCGACTTCCAGTCGGTGGTGATGCCGAGGCGGAAGCCGTGCGGGTTGATCTTCTGGCCCACTACTGAGCTCCCTTCCGGCGGTTACGGTTTCCTTCGGCCTTGGACGGCAGGCTCTCCACAACGATGGTGATGTGGCTGGTGCGCTTGCGGATCCGGAAGGCCCGGCCCTGGGCACGCGGCTGGAACCGCTTCAGGGTGGGGCCCTCGTTGACGTAGGCCTCGGAGACCACCAGGGTGCGTGGATCAAGGCTCAGGTTGTTCTCGGCGTTGGCTACTGCGCTAGCGAGCACCTTCGCGACCGGCTCGCTGGCGGCCTGGGGCGCGAACTTCAGCACGGCGAGTGCGTCAGCAGCGTCACGGCCACGGATGAGGTCGACGACTCGCCGGGCCTTCATCGGTGTCACGCGCACGTAGCGAGCCGTCGCCCGAGCGGTCGGGTTCGCGGTCGCGGTGTTGTTGTTGCTCATCGGCGCTTGCTCTTCCGGTCTTCCTTGATGTGGCTCTTGAACGTCCGGGTCGGCGCGAACTCTCCGAGCTTGTGGCCAACCATGTTCTCCGAGACGAACACCGGGACGTGCTTGCGACCATCGTGGACGGCAAACGTGTGTCCGATGAAGTCTGGACGGATGGTCGAGCGACGGGACCAGGTCTTGATGACCTGCTTGGTACCCTTTTCGTTCTGTACGTCCACCTTTGCGAGGAGGTGGTCATCGACGAACGGGCCCTTCTTTAGGCTGCGCGGCATCTTTCACTCCCTCCTAGCGCTTCTTGCCTGTGCGGCGACGACGAACGATCAGGCGATCGCTCTCCTTGCGACGACGGGTCCGCCCTTCGGGCTTGCCCCATGGGCTGACCGGGTGGCGCCCACCGCTGGTCTTGCCCTCGCCACCACCGTGTGGGTGGTCTACCGGGTTCATGACGACGCCTCGGACGGTCGGGCGCTTGCCCTTCCATCGCATTCGGCCAGCCTTGCCCCAGTTGATGTTGGCGTGCTCGGCATTGCCGACCTCGCCGACCGAAGCGCGGCATCGCGCATCGACGTTGCGGATCTCGCCGGATGGCATGCGCAGCTGCGCGTCGGGGCCGTCCTTGGCGACGAGCTGGACCGAGGAGCCTGCGCTGCGGGCGATCTTCGCGCCGCCACCGGGGCGGAGCTCGATTGCGTGCACAACGGTACCCGTGGGGATGTTGCGCAGCGGCAGGTTGTTGCCGGGCTTGATGTCGGCACCTGGTCCTGATTCGACGATGTCGCCCTGCTTGAGCTTGGCGGGAGCGATGATGTAGCGCTTCTCACCGTCGAGGTAGTGCAGCAGCGCGATGCGCGCAGTGCGGTTGGGGTCGTACTCGATGTGCGCGACCTTGGCGTTGACGCCATCCTTGTCCGCGCGGCGGAAATCGATGACACGGTAGGCGCGCTTGTGGCCACCACCCTTGTGGCGGGTGGTGATGCGTCCGTGCGCGTTGCGGCCTCCATGACCATGCAGCGGCTTGATCAGGGACTTCTCTGGGGTGGATCGGGTGATCTCGGAGAAGTCAGCCACACTCGATCCCCGGCGGCCCGGGGATGTGGGCTTGTACTTGCGGATTGCCATGAGTCTCTCGTCCTCTTTGTTTCGTCAGTTCCGATTGTCGAGCTGCGCGCTAGACGACCGGACCTCCGAAGAGCTCGATGGGCTTGCTGTCGGCCGTCAGGGTGACGAAGGCCCGCTTGGTGTTCTTTCGCTTGCCGAAGCCGAGGCGGGTGCGCTTGCGCTTGCCCTGGCGATTGGCGGTGTTCACGCTGACGACCTTGACGCCAAAGATCTTCTCGATGGCGATCTTGATCTGCGTCTTGTTCGCATCGGGATGCACCAGGAAGGTGTAGGTCGCCTCCTCGATCAGTCCGTAGGACTTCTCGGAGATCACCGGCGCGAGGATGATGTCACGCGGATCGGTGAGTGTCTGCGAGACGTTCACTTCGACTCCTCCCCTGTGCTGGCACCCGTGCGGGCGGCGATGAACGTGTGCAGTGCCTCGACAGTGAAGATCAGGTCCTCGCTGTTGAGCACGTCGTAGGTGTTGAGCTGATCGGGCGCGATGGGGTGGGCATTGTCAAGGTTGCCAATGCTCTTCCATGCGGCCAGATCGTCGCGCCCGAGAACAACCAGGAACTTGTTCCGGCTGCTGAGGCTGGCGAGCAGGTCCTTCACCGCCCTGGTGGAGGGCTTCTGGCCGGGGACCAGCTCGGTGACGACCTGGATGCGCTCGTTGCGCGCGCGATCGGAGAGCGCGCTGCGCAGTGCGCCCGCGATCATCTTCTTGGGGGTGCGCTGGCTGTAGTCGCGTGGCTTCGGGCCGTGGACCGTGCCACCGCCGACGAACTGCGGGGCGCGGGTCGAGCCCTGGCGCGCGCGGCCGGTGCCCTTCTGGCGGTAGGGCTTCTTGCCGCCACCGCTGACCTCGGCACGAGTCTTGGTCGAGTGCGTGCCCTGGCGGGCCGCCGCGAGCTGCGCGATGACTACCTGGTGCATCAGCGGCATGTTGATCGGCGCGTCGAAGATCTCGGCGGGCAGGTCAACGGTCCCCTTCGTGGCACCGTCAGGGGTGCGCACGTCGAGGGTCAGCTTGGTCGTTCCGGTGTTGGTTGCGCTTGTCATGATCACTCGCCGCCCTTCACTGCGGTCTTCACAACAACGAGCCCGCCCTTGCGTCCGGGGATGGCGCCCTTGATGAGGAGCAGCCCGGCCTCGGAGTCCACCTTGTGGACCTTGAGGTTCTGGGTCGTCACCTTCTCATTGCCCATCCGGCCCGCCATGCGCATGCCCTTGAACACGCGACCTGGCGTGGCGCAGCCACCGATCGAGCCGGGGCGGCGGTGCACTGCCTGGGTGCCGTGGGAGGCGCCCTGGCCGCGGAAGCCGTGGCGCTTCATGACGCCCGCGTAGCCCTTGCCCTTGCTGATCCCGGTCACGTCGACGAACGCGCCGTCCGCGAAGACATCAGCGGTGACTTCCTGGCCGATCTCGAACTGCGAGGGATCGGCGACGCGGAGCTCCACGATGTGACGGCGCGGCGTGGCGCCGGCCTTGGTGAACTGGCCGGCGACCGGCTTGCTCACCTTGCGGGGATCGATCGCCCCGTACGCGAGCTGCACGGCGTTGTAGCCATCGCGCTCTTCGGTCCGCACCCCGGCGACGACGCATGGCCCGGCCTTGACGACCGTCACGGGCACAACCCGGTTGCGGTCGTCGAAGACCTGGGTCATGCCGAGCTTGTTGCCCAGGATGCCCTTGTTCGTTGCTTCATTCTGCTTAGCCATCGGTCCTGTCTCCGCCGCGATCACTGAATGTTGACGTCGACGCTTGCCGGGAGGTCGATGCGCATGAGTGCGTCGACGGTCTTCGGCGTCGGGTCGAGGATGTCAATGAGACGCTTGTGTGTGCGCATCTCGAAGTGCTCGCGCGAGTCCTTGTACTTGTGCGGCGAGCGGATGACGCAATATACGTTCTTCTCGGTCGGCAACGGCACCGGGCCGACGACCCGAGCGCCCGTCCGGGTCACCGTCTCGACGATCTTTCGCGCTGACGCGTCGATCGCCTCATGGTCGTAGGCCTTGAGCCTGATGCGGATCTTTTGTCCCGCCACGCTTGTGTCCTTTTCTTGCCGCTGTCGCTGTGGCCTGTCGACCACACCTTCGATGTTGTGGCTGCTTCCGCCACCCCTTCGATGCTTGCGCGAAGCTGCCTAGCCTTCGCGCAAACGGCCATGACATGCGAAGTCGCAGCCCGCAACAGGATCAAAGCCGATCCGTCGCCGCTGTTCACCTGTCATGGTTCTCCGGTCCACGCGGTCGGGCGTGTCGCCCTCTCGCTTCTCATGCGGTCGCTGGGCGACCGCATGCCGGACCAGTCGCGCCCAAGTGGGCACATGGTCTTGGTTTGCTATTGCTCCCAGTGGCGATCGGCGTTCTCGCGATGACAGTGATGTCGCTGCGAGCTCGCTTCCTGCTACCAGGCATGAGGCATGCCTAGGCCGAGAAGTTACCGCGAGTGCAGGGCACCTGCGGATTCGTACCTGGCCAAGGCAACCCGAATAGTATGCATCAAATCCTCGTCGTGGCCAAATCGCGGGCCAGGGCTCCCGCCTCGGCGCGAACACGGCCACCGCCGGTCAGCTCCGCGGCCGCACCCAGGTGGTGATATCGGCACGGACGACCTCGTTGCCGTTCTTGTCGGTCAGGGACACCGGGACCACGACATCCAGCCCATCGGTGATACCGCTGAAGTCCGGGACCTCGATCTGGGCCGTCGCGGTCAGCCCCGACGGCGCCTTGCGCAGGTACTCGACCGACATGCCCTTAGGGATCCACTGGTGCGTGGAGGGCACGGTCACCTCCATCAGGACACCCATGGCCGCCTCCGCGAGGTTGCACGCAGCGATCGCATGGAACGTGCCGATGTGATTGTGCACGCCCGGCCACTTCGGCGCGGACATCACGACCCGGCCCGGCTCGGCGCTGCGCACGACGGGCACGACCGTCACGAAATAGGGAGCCTTCGCCCACACGCCCGCCGAGAACGCAAGTCGACCGACAACGTTCTTGTTGAGCTTGTTCCACAGCGCGAGCGCACGGGGTTCGGTCATGGTTGCCACCCTTGTCATCAATATCCGGATTCGCCTCGGGATCGATGGCGCGCCACGACGAGCGACGTCCCCTTCCCCGCCGCTGGACAGTACCGCATTTTCCAACGGCCTAGCCAGGCCCGGGACCGTGGGAGCGCAGCTCGCGCCCTCAGGAGGCGCGCAACCACTCCAGGAGGATCTTGTTCACCGCATCAGGCCGCTCGAGGGCCCCGTAGTGCCCGGCATCCGGCACCTCCAGGTATCGCGCCCCAGGTATGGCGTTCGCTACCTCCCGCGCGAGGTGCGGCGGTATCAGCCGGTCGTCCTGGTACCCGACCGCGAGCACCGGCGTCGTGATCGCGCGGTAGGCCCCCAGCCGGTCCGGGAACTCCGACAGGGCGATCTGCGCCCGCACCCCTGCCGTGGCGGGCGCATGGGAGTACTCGATGATGGCCAGCCAGTCGGCCGCATCCATGTCCTTGCGCAGCGTCGCGGGCGAGAGGTTCATGATGGCGTTCACCGCGGAGAAGTACGCGGCGGGCAGCTCGATCCCGCGATCGTGCAGCTCCGCCTCGCCCCGGGACAGCGCCTTGATGACGGGATCGACCCGGCCATGCGCGGTGAGAAGGACTGCGCTGCGCACGAGGCCTGGGCGAGCCAGGCACAGCTCCTGGGCGATCCGGGCGCCCAGCGATGTTCCCACCACGTGCGCGGGACCGGTCCCGAGATGCTCGATCAAGGCCGCGGCATCGCCCACCATGTCGTCGATGCTGAAGCCCCCAGGGCACTCGCTGCTGGGCGCTATGCCCCGGTTCTCGAAGGTCGCCACGGAGAATCCGGCGCTCACGAGGGCCGGGACCTGGTACATCTCCCATACCCTCCCAGGGCTTGCCGTGCCCATGATCATCAGCACCAGCGGGCCCTGGCCGTGGAGTCGATAGTTCAGCGTGATGCCATTAAGTGTGACGCTGGGCATGCTTGCCTTTCTTCTCGGGGATTCCGGCGCTCTCTACGGGTAGCGTGTTGGTAAAGGGCTACGATTGGCCCGGGCCTGTTCGATCAAATTACTGTGCAGCGCGCTCCCTGGCTAACCCCGTCGCGTAGCGCGGTAGGTTGGACCAAGGCGTGCACCAGCCGGAAACCCTGGTGATGGTGCGAGGACGACCCCGAACCGGGTGCCGTTCCGTACCGCACCTGACATTTACAGGAGTTTGGATGCGCTCATCGCCGGAGACTGCGGTGGTTGTCGACGATGTTGTCAAGACTTTCGGCGACGTTACTGCCTTGAGTGGCATCAGTTTCTCCGTGCCCAAGGGCACCGTGCTGGGGGTGCTCGGCCCTAATGGCGCGGGCAAGACCACCATGGTGAGCGTGCTGTCAACGTTGCAGCAACCCGATTTCGGCAAGGCCTGGGTCGCGGGATTCGATGTTGTCGAGCAGGCAGCCGACGTGCGCCGCTCGATCATGCTGACCGGGCAGTACGCCGCGCTCGACGCGACGCTCACCGGCCGGGAGAACCTGCAGTTGTTCGGACGGCTGATGGGGCTCAACCGACGAGACTCCAAGACCCGCGCCCAGCAGCTCCTCGAGGCATTCGACCTCGTCTATGCAGGCAACCGCCGCGTGGGCGGCTACTCCGGTGGCATGCGCAGGCGGATCGACATCGCCTGTGGACTCGTCACCCGGCCCGAGGTCGTCTTCCTCGACGAGCCCACCACGGGGCTCGATCCCCGGAGCCGCCAGGCGGTGTGGTCGCTGGTCAAGTCGTTGAAGAACGAGGGCATCACCGTGCTGCTGACCACGCAGTACCTCGAGGAGGCCGACATCCTCAGCGACAACATCATCGTGATCGACAAGGGCACCGTCATCGCCGAGGGCACCGCCGACCAGCTCAAGCAGCGGACGGGAGGTTCATACTGCGAGGTCGTGCCGCTCAACCCGACGCATCTGCAGAAGATCCAGGCATTGCTCGCTGACCTCTATCCACAGGATGCGCCGCTGCCCGAGATCAAGCCCGATGCCGATCGGCTCTCGCTGCCAGCGATCGACGGCCCGGCCACGCTCAGCGAGGTATTGCGCCGCCTCGACATGGAGAACATCCAGCTCGCCGATGTCGCGCTGCGGCGGCCTTCGCTCGACGATGTGTTCCTCTCACTGACCGGGCATGGTAGCAAGGAGGACGCGCGCCCATGACGGTCGGTACTATCGATATCCCGCTCGAGTCATCGAGCACCGCGCTGGCCAAACCAAGCCAGCTGCAGCAGTGGGCGGCGCTCAACAGCCGGGCGCTGCGCGAGATGACTCGCAATGGCGATTTCATCGTCGCTCTCGTGACGCCCGCGCTATTCACGCTGGCCTACTATGTGCCGCTGCGCAAGATGATGGAGACCGCCACCTACTTCGGCGGTGGCGGCCTGGACAACTACGGCCAGTTCGTGGTCCCGCTCATCGCGCTCGGCGCGGTGGCACTGACCATGACCCAGGCAGCATTGCGCGCTGCGAGGGACGCGGCGGATGGCATCACCACGCGGTTCGCCACGATGCCCATTCCTCGACTGGTACCGCTCTGGTCCCGCATGTCCGCGAACATGGTCCGTTCCATAGTGACCCTGGCGGCAGCCCTCTCCTACGGCCACCTGGTCAACTTCCGGTTCGAGGGCACGTGGGCCGAGACCGCGGGCTTCCTCGGGCTCGCGCTGCTGGTCAGCCTCGCTCTCATGCTGGCCGCGGATGGCCTCGGCACCTGGTCGGAGAACCCGCGCGCGGTCACCCAGGCGCTGACGCTGCCCACCTTGATCTTCGGCATGATGTCCACCGGGTTCATTCCCGAGAGCGGCTTCCCCGAGTTCGTGCGACCCTTTGTTCGCAACCAGCCAGTCTCGATCTTCGCCGAGGCCCTGCGGCAACTCGCGGATGGCGAGGCGACCCGCGACATCATGGTGCCGACAGCATTGTGGGGCGGCGGGCTGCTAGTCCTGTTCGCCGCCTTCGCGATCTGGGCTAGCGCGAGAAGGAAGTGATCCGACCATGACCGCTCCCGCTGTGGAGAATACAGCCACGTCCCCCATCGTTCTCTTCCCCGAGCTCTCCCATTCCGCGCCCGAGTCGTCGTTGTCGTCCTGGGCGAGGCAGAGCCTGCTCATGGCGAAGCGCCTGCTGATCGTCTGGTCGCGGGACCCGTTCACGATGGTGCAGGCCGTGATCTATCCGGCGATCATGCTGCTGATGCTCAGACTCGTGATGGGCGACACGATCGAGCGCTTCTCGGGGCAAGCTGCAGTATTCCGCTTCGCGCCGCTGATGGCGCTGGTCGCGGCGATGTCGGGGGCGCTCGCCGGGGTTGTGCTGGTGATGCAGGAGCGCGAGAAGGGAATCCTCAGCCGGTACTGGGCACTGCCGATCCACCGGGCAGCCGACCTGACGGGGCGCTTGCTCGCCGAGAGCGCCCGGATCATTCTGACCACGCTGCTCATCATCGCGGTCGCCTTGCCACTGGGATTGACGTTCCAGAGCGTAGGGACGTTCTTCGCGTTCCTAGCCATCCCCTTGCTGTTCGGCATAGGGTTCGCGACATTGGCGACCGCAGCCGCGCTGGCGACGACAAGCCAGGCGATCGTCGCGGCCCTGAGCCTGTTCATGATGATCGGCATGTTCTTCAGCACCGGATTCACTGAGGTCGATGCGTTTCCCAGCTGGGCTCATCCATTCGTGGAGAACCAGCCGATCACCCACGCTGTGGATACCATGCGGGCGCTGGCCACCGGTGGTGACTACATGACACCGCTGATGTTGTGCGCGCTGTGGTCCGGCGGCTTCGTGGTCCTCTTTGCTTTCCCCGCGATCCGGGGATACCGGAGGTCCGCGGCGGGCTAGTCGCCGGGCCCACGGGCCGAGAGGGTTCTAGCGGGCAGCGTCTCCCCCAGGGTGGGCGCGGTGCTCCGAACCGGTTCGCAGGCGCGACCATGAGTACCGCTCCGTCTCGGGGTCATAGGCACGATTGGGAACCCACACGAGCAGGTACATCGTCCGCATGATCCACACGGTGATCCAGCTGGCCCGGGCTTCCCACAGCCTGCCGTGCATGCGCAACGTGCGCGGCAGGCTCGCGCTGTAGCGCCAGAATGCCTGCCGGGAGGTGCGCCCCCGGCGGCCAGAGATCCCGGCCCTCATCCCCGGCACGAAGGCGATCTGCTTGCCCGCTTTGCCCAGGAGCAGCGAGACATCCGTGTCATCCCACTTCTCGCGGGAAAGGCTGACGTCGTCCTTGATGTCGCGCCAGGCCTGCGGCGTGATCGCCATATTGCTGCCGACGAGGCTGTTCACCCGGCGCACCTCTGTGTTCTCGCTGCCCCGCATCGTTGCTACCCGCGTGATCAGTGCCATTCCGGCCCTGTCGAGGCCCCGCAGCGGAGCATCGTACTTGCTGATCGGTCCGACCGCTGCGTCAAACCCAGCCCCTTTGCCGGCGAAGAAATCGACGATCGCGCTGGACCATTCAGGCTCGACGCGGGTATCCGCATCGATGCGGGCAATGATCTCGCCGGTGACTTCCGCGAATCCGCGGTTTCGTGCAGCAGCGACCCCCGGAGCAGGCTCGTGGACGAGCTTGATCGGAACAGGGCTGCGTTCGCGGAACCTGCTGACCGCGGCAGCCGTGCCGTCGGTGGAGGCGTTGTCGACAACGATGATCTCGTGAGGTAGCTCGCGCTGCGATACCAGCGCTTCAAGGCATGGCTCGATGGCGTCTTCCTCATTGAACGCCGGAACGACAACGCTTAGATTCATCGGTCCAGTAGAGCACCGAAGCTACTCGCTGTCACTAACGCCACGCTGCAAGCAGTCCACGAAGTTCCGGACGACCACCGCAATGCTTCCCAGCGAGATCCGTTGTAGGCCATTCACCGACTTTCAAGTAGAAATATCGCCACAGCTTTTGGTCGACCAATCCAAGAAATCCCAACTACTGGATCAACCATTGGCAAGAAGTCACCCGCAACCGTCCGCTACGCCCAAGCCAATAAGTGTTGTTGCCCCCGTCTTGAATGAGCGCGAGGCGATTCGCCGGTGCATCGAGCACCTTCAGCGCCAAGGCGATCACATCGCAGAACTCGTCGTGGTCGACACTAACAGCACCGATCAAACAGGAACGGTCGTCGAAGAACTTGCCAAGCACGACGAGCGGATAGTCCTGATCCATGAAGAGCGGCAAGGCCTTGTCCCGGCCCGCAACAAGGGCTTTGACCACGCCCGTTCCTGCACTCCTATCGCACTGTGCGCAATGTTTTTGGCGCCAACATGGCCCTGACCAAAGAAGCCTGGAACACCATCAAGGGGGCCGTCAACTCCACACCGGGGATCTGGGAGGACGTCGATCTATCACTCGCGCTTCGCGAAGCAGGGGTGACGGTCGCCCTTGTCCCTGGAATGCGAGCCGGAATTTCGGGACGAAGCATGCTCTCGAGCCCTGCAAGCTATTGGAAGTACTCGAAAGGCTCAGTTCTCACGATGCGCCAACGTGGCTACGACAGAGTCCCAGCGGCCCACTACGCGGCGGTGTGGCTCAGGCGCGCGTTCTATCTGGCCTACCATTTTCCAGTGCGAGCGTGGGACGCGGAGCGGCAGAGGTTCAGCCTAGGGAATATTGCTACCCAGCGCCACGAGCGGGTGATTCCGTGACCTCCAGCAGCAGCGCCATGGCCGACGCGATCGCCCGGATCAGTGCCCGGAGCCTCAGCGCGCACCAGCAGGCCATCACTGCTGGCAGCACCGTTGCCTTCGTCGACTTCCCCCAGCACATCAATGCGGGGGATCTCCTCATCTACCGAAGCCAACGCAATCTATTGAGCGCCATGGTCGCAAGGATCGGATACGGCTGCACTGTCACGAACTACGATGCGGACGTACTGCGCGCGAAGGTCCCCGACGGACCCATCCTGTGCCAGGGCGGTGGGAACTTCGGAGACAGGTGGCCAATATTTCAGAAGTTGCGGGAACGGGTTATCCGCGATTTTCCCGACCGGCCATCGTGCAACTACCACAGAGCATGGCATGGCTACCAGGAGATGCCTTGCGCGCCACCCAAGAGATATACTCCGGCCATCCGAACCTCACGATCATGATTCGCGACGCTCGCGGATTCGAACAACGCCTCTACCTGGAACCACGCGGCCCGCAAGCTCACCAACAGCGCGCAGCCGTTCCTCTTCGATAGGCAGGCAGACGTTCTCCTCCATGGAGCTGCCCGAAAACTAGCCAAGGGGCGCGTCATCGTGACTGATCGCCTCCATGCGGCCGTGCTCGGGCTCCTGATGGGAAAGCGCGTCGTGGCTCTCGACAACGCCAACGGAAAGATCTCGGCCATCTACGACGACTACATGCATGAGCTCGAGGGGATCGAGCTATGTGGCTCGCTCGCGGAAGTACCGGGCGCTGTCTCGCGCGCCCTAGAATCACACCCCGGATAGGAACCCGAGTCCATCCCGAGGCTGGCTACATCGAGGCCGCGGCGCGCGAGCCCGAGTGATCGTAGCTCTCCCCTGCAGCATGGACCCGGGCACGCTCCTCGAAGAGCTGCACCACGACATGGGTCAGCGAGCCAGGGGCGTGCGCGGGCGCGGGCTCATCGGCGCCGCGGGCGAGGAGCTGGGCCAGCATGGACCGGAGCCGCATGGCGAGCACATGCCCCTTCGCGCCTTCATCGAGCAGCGCCTCGACCGCAGCCGCAAGCAGCACCACGGTCTCGTCGTCGAGCCCGTAGCCGTCGATCGCCTTGCGCAGCATTCCGTTGGCATCCTGGCGATTGCTCGCGCGGCTGGCCGGCCTCTCCCTGGTGGCTTCGCGGTTTGCGGGCACGCCCCGGGCAGGCTGGAGGCAAGGACGCTGCCGCGCTCGCGCTTCGTCTTCCACTCGCTAACCTACCTATTTGTTGCTCGGATCAGCACCCTGCTCGCACTGAAAATGATGACTGCCTGCCGCTCGCCGCTTTCTGCTCGGATCGCCTGTGAACCATCTGTGGTGAACAGTAGTGCGGCAGTGTCTCGGGAGGCTGTCTTCCACTGCACGAACAGGTCACGATCCAGCGACGCGTTGTTATCGTGCTCCTGAACAGCAAGAACAGCGGTGCCAGCGCGATTCTCGCGCTGGCGCCGCTGTTCTTGCGGAACGCTCAGAGGTGTTCCGCGACCTTCCTCGCGACGATCTCGAGAACGGGCGCGGAGGTCATCTCCCAGTGCGTTGCGTCCACTCCCGAGGCGAATATCGCGCCCGAGATCGCCGCCTGCCACGACCTTGCTGCCGCATCGCGATCGGACCGATCCTTGTCGGCGGTGAAGAGGATCAGATCGCCCTGGAACTGGCGCGGCTCATAGCGGCGCATCGCTGCCGCTGATGCCTCCGCGACCTCGATCAGCTTCTCGATCGCTTGGCGGGGAACCGGAACGTGCCCGTCCACGGCATCGATCAGCTCTGCCACCGAGCCGATCCCCGCGGCGTCGATGTCGCCTCCGGATACTCCGAATCCTCCAACGACGTCAGCGACAGTGACCTCACCGGACTCCACGGCGGCACCGGCGTCTCCGGCGAAGGAGTCCAGCATGGCCAGTAGCTCGACCTGCTGCCCAGCCTCCTGCAGCTGCACGGCCATCGCGTGCGCGATCACGCCACCCAGTGACCAGCCCAGCAGGCGGTAGGGCCCCTCGGGGCGGATCCTGCGGATCTCCTCCACGTAGCGCGCCGCGAGCTCGTCGATCGACGCGGGAGGCACAAGACCGGGTTCCGACGCGGCAGGGGACTGCACGCCGTAGACCGGCACTCCCTCGGGCAGCAGGCCGCCGAGCCCGGTGTAGCACCAGGCGAGACCCACGATCGGGTGGATCGCGAACACCGGGGCCTGGTCGCCCTCGGGGCGGATCGGGTAGATGACCGACATCGGGTCGGCGGCGGTGGCGGTCCCGCCCTCCTCGATCCGCACGGCGAGATCGGCAACGGATTCCGCCAGCAGTACATCCCGAAGCTCCACGGGCTTGCCCATGGCGTCGGTGAGCAGGCCGGCCACCCGCACCGCGACCAGGGAGTTTCCACCGAGGCGCAGGAAGCTATCCGTGCGGCCCACCCGGTCGATGCCCAGGGCCTCAGCGAGCACGCCCGCAACAATCTGCTCGGTCACGCCTTGCGGCTCGACGTACTCGTCGACCACCGCGCCGGCGCCGGG
>NZ_JACYWE010000020.1 GCF_014841105.1 Lolliginicoccus lacisalsi | reverse complement strand
CCGCCATCGGACCCTCCCTCGCCTGGTACGAGGAGATGACGCGGTACGTCGACCTCTTCGGCCCGGCCACCGACGGTTCGCTGGGGCGGCGCTTCGCGGTGCTGGTGCTGGTGTTCGCCATCGGCGTGGCCGGGGCGATGCTGATGCGCCGTGGTGGCATCCCGGGGGTGCCCACGGGGCCGGCTTCGCGGATGCTCGGCCTGACCGTTGCCTCGTTCCTGTTCCTGACGTTGACGCCGACGAAGTGGACGCATCACTTCGGCGCGTTCGCCGGGATCGGCGCGTCGGTGGCGGCGATCGCGGCGGTGGCGATGGGCCCGGCGCTGGTCCGCTCCGCGCGGGATCGCCTGGTGCTGGTGTCTGTCCTGCTGCTGATCACCGCGTTCGCGATGACGGGCACCAACCGCTGGTGGCATGTGTCGAACTATGGGGTGCCGTTCGGGGATCGCCCACCGCTGTTCCTCGGGCGCGGCGTGGCGAACTGGCTGCTGCTGCTCGCGATGATGGTGTTCGCCGCGGCCGCGCTCTACCACTACCTGGGCTTGCGGGGCCGTCCCGTGATGGCACCGGGCTGGCTGCGCTGGCTGACGGCGGCACCGATCCTGGTGATCGCCGCGATCGTGGTCATCGCGCAAGTGGCGTCGCTCGCGCTGGGCGCGGCGCGGCAGTACCCGGCGTACTCGGTGGGCCGCTCCAACATCGATGCGGTCCTGGGGTCGCCGTGCGGGCTGGCCAATGATGTCCTCGTCGAGCAGGACCCCAACGCCGGGCTGCTCGATCCGGTCGATGGTGGTGATCCCGCGTCAGCGCTGGGCGGGGGCGGCAACGACGGGTTCACCCCGAATGGCATTGCCCCGGATCTCGCTCCCGAGCAGGCCTCGGGCGAGGATGCCCCGTCCACCCTGGTCGCGGCGGGCGAAGCGGATGCCGGGGGGCAGCAGCAAACGCTCAACGCCACGGGGTTCGACGACGAGCAGCGCCAGGAGGAGGGGATCAACGGCAGCACCGCGCCACTGCCGTTCGGGCTCGACCCGGCCCGCGTCCCCGTGCTCGGCAGCTACCGCAGCGACGAGCAGCGATCTGCCGAGCTGACCAGCGACTGGTACTCGCTGCCCGCGCGATCGGACGAGCGGCCCCTGGTCGCGATCACCGCGGCCGGGCGCATCGCGGGCACCGATGCCTTCGACCGGCCGATCCGCGGGCAGGAGCTGCGCGTGGAGTTCGGGATCCCCGACGACGAGGGCTTCCAAGTGGTGCACACCGCCACTCCGCTCGATACCGGGCCGTTCCCGTCGTGGCGGAACCTGCGCGTGCCGCTCGACGCGGTGCCCGCCGACGCGACGGCGGTGCGGATCGTGGCGCGCGATACGGATCTCGATCCCTCGCAATGGCTCGTGGTGACTCCACCGCGCGTCCCCGTCGTCGATTCGTTGCAGGATGTGGTGGGCAGCGACACGCCAACGATGATCGACTGGTCCATTGGTCTCGCGTTCCCCTGCCAGCAGCCCTTCGTGCATCGCAATGGCGTGATGGATATGCCGGAGTACCGGATCGCGGGTGATTTCGAGCTGAAGCTGGGCACGGACATCGCGCAGGGCAGCGCTGGAGGCGGGCCCGTCGGAATCACCTCGATGCTCGCGGAGGAACAGCAGGTCGCCACGTACTTGCGCGATGACTGGGGCCGCGACTGGGGCTCGCTGCAACGGCTCGCGCCGTACTCGGAGGAGGCGGTGCCGGCCCGAACCGAGCATGAGACGGTGCGCCGATCGGGGCTGTGGAATCCTGGGCCGATCCGGTAGCGCGACGTTACTCCTCGGCGCGAAACTGAGTTTGTTCTCACTTCTGTTCCTGTGAATCACGGTTTACTGGCAAGGTTGCCCCGCGGTTGCGAATACCATCAGGGGTCGTGGCAGTCGGATTGTTGTCTTCGGGGATGGATGGTTCGGTGACGGAGAAGCGTGTGCGAATGGCTCGTCTGGTAGCGGTGCTCACCGGCCTCGCCGGATTCATCCTCGCCATCGCCACACCCCTGATGCCCGTTGCCCAGACCACCTCCACCCTGAACTGGCCCCAGGGCGAGCAGGCCACCAGCGTCGAGGCACCCCTGATCTCCTACCTCCCCCACTCCCTCGAGGCCACCCTCCCCTGCCAGGCCTTCGCCGAGCTGCCCGAGGAAGGCGGCATCCGCGCCGCCACCATCCCGCCCGGCGCGCCCGACGCCACCCGCTTCGGCATGCAGGTCCGCGCCACCTCCACCGACGCCCAGGTGATCATCCGCAACGGCGTGGTCGCCTCGGTCCCCCGCGATCGGCTCACCGCGTGCGACACCCTCGATATCACCATCGACAAGGATGCGGTCACCACCGAGTTCACCGGTGTCACCGACGACGACGAAGCGGCACGCACCGTCCGCGAGGGCATGTTCATGCCGCAGGTGGTGGGCATCTTCACCGACCTCGACA
>NZ_JACYWE010000012.1 GCF_014841105.1 Lolliginicoccus lacisalsi | reverse complement strand
GCGCCCCCAGCACAAACCCCCAGCTCACAGCAGCAAACCTCAACGTCAACGCGGGCAGCTAGTCGTCCACCCGCTGCACATCGCCGCCAAGCCCCTGGATGTCCTCGATGAACGAGGGGTAGCCGCGGTCGATGTGGTAGATGTCGAAGACCTCGGTCTTGCCATCGGCGACAAGCCCTGCCAGCACGAGCCCGGCGCCCGCGCGGATGTCGGACGACCACACGGGCGCGCTCGAGAGCTGCTCGACGCCCCGGATCACCGCATGATGGCCGTCGGTCTTGGCATCGGCTCCGAGCCGCACCATCTCCTCGACGAACCGGAAGCGTGCCTCGAAGACGTTCTCGGTGATCATCGACGTCCCGTCAGCGACCGCGGCCAGGCCTATTGCCATGGGCTGGAGGTCGGTCGGAAACCCGGGGTACGGCAGCGTCGCGAAGTTCACCGCCTTCGGTCGCTCCCGCTGCACGACGCGGAACCAGTCCTTGCCATGGGTGACCTCGCCCCCCGCTTCGCGGAGCTTGTCGAGCACGAGCTGCAAGTGGGCGGGATTGATGCCCTTCACGGTCACGTCGCCCCGAGTCATCGCCGCGGCGACTCCCCACGTAGCGGCAACGATCCGATCCCCGATCACCCGATGATCGACCGGCTTCAGCGAATCGACCCCAGTGACAGTGAGCGTGCTCGACCCCGCGCCCTCGATACGGGCTCCCATCCGGCTCAGCATGATGCACAGATCGACGATCTCCGGCTCGCGCGCTGCGTTATCGAGGATCGTCCGCCCCTTCGACAGCACGGCGGCCATCAGGATGTTCTCGGTCGCACCGACCGACGGGAAGGCGAGACGAATATCCGCGCCATGCAGCTCCGTGGCCTCCGCAACGACACACCCATGCTCGATGGTGCTGGTGGCACCGAGCAGGCGTAGTCCAGCCTGGTGCATATCGAGGGGGCGGGAGCCGATCGCGTCCCCGCCCGGCAGGGCAACGATGGCCTTGTGGCATCTCGCGACGAGCGGTCCTAGCACGCAGACCGATGCCCGGAACTGCCGGACGGCGGGAAAGTCCGCGTGGTACTTGAGCTGCGCGGGCGTCGTGATGCGGACGGTGCTGCCATCTCGCTCGACCTCGCACCCCAGGCCGGTGAGCACATCGCCCATCAGCGGCACGTCCAGGATGTCCGGGCAGTTCGTCAGGGTCGTCGTGCCCTCTGCGAGCAGCGCCGCAGCCATCAGCTTGAGCACGCTGTTCTTGGCGCCGCCGACCACCACTTCGCCCTCGAGCCGCCCACCACCAGTTACGACAAATCTCTCGCTCACAGTGCATCAGCTTATCGGTACCCCGGTGGTTTCGCGGGTACGGTGCTCACATGAGCGTGCATCTGACGAGAATCTACACACGGACCGGCGACGATGGCACGACCGGGCTTGGTGATTTCTCCCGCGTGCCCAAGCAATCCGCGCGCATCGCCGCCTACGCCGACGTGGACGAGACCAATGCTGTCCTTGGCGTGGCCGTCACTGCCGGGACGTCCTCCGAGCGGATCCTCGAGGTGCTGCGGCAAGTGCAGAACGACCTCTTTGATGTCGGCGCTGACCTCTGCACGCCGGTGCGTCCCGACCCCGAGCATCCGCCGCTGCGCATCGATGGCTCCTACATCGACCAGCTCGAGCGATGGTGCGACGAGTTCAACTCGGGCTTGGAACCACTGACCTCGTTCATCCTGCCGGGCGGCACCCCGCTTGCGGCGCAGCTCCATGTGGCGCGGACCGTATCCCGGAGGGCGGAGCGCTCGGTGTGGGCATTGCTCGAGGAGGAGGCGGAGACAACGTCAGTGCTCCCGGCCCGCTACCTGAATCGGCTCTCGGACCTGCTGTTCATCCTGTCGCGCGTGGCGAACGGCGGCGACGATGTCCTGTGGGCGCCGGGTGGCGGCTCGCGCGGAGAACAGCCCGAGCAGGATTCGTAGCCGCTAGGACTTGCGGGGTGTCCATCGGGTACGCCGCCGGGCGCGGCGCGGCGGCCTGGACTCGAGCCAGGAAAGGAAAGCCGTCAGGGTGTCCCGGTCGAAGGCGAACTCGTAGTCGTCCTCCCCGACGCTGCCCCTGATCACGGTGCTGCCGGGGTCCAGGAGGTCCCGCTCCCCCTTGGTGGGCGCGCGCCGCTCGCTGACCTCGGCATCCTGCCGATCGATCCGAAGGCTCGGCCCCGGGATCATTCGCGACAGGCGATAGAAGTTGAGGTCCTCGTCCCGGTACCGGATGACCCCGTAGCGCCAACCGAGCCCTTCCTTCGCGGGAAGGGCCCGGATCACGGCGCCGGCACCGGCTGCGCGCAACTGGACCAACCGGTACGCAAAAGCCGCGACAGCGAGGATGAGAAGCAGCAGAATGAGCGCTAGCACCATTCCACCGTCCACTCGGGACCATCCTTCGCTGTCGCGGCCTTGTGACTTCCTAGCCTAGCGTGTCTTGTCCGCCGCGATCACATGCGGTCGATCGCGCGCAGCCGTCCGCGTGCACGAGCGGCCGCTTCAGCATCGTCGCCCGCTGATTCGAGCTGGCTCCGAGCCGCGTCGGCATCGACGTCCTGGGCCCATTCGGCGGTTTCCGCGAGCACGGTGACCGAGTTCGCGGTCACTGACATGAATCCACCATCGACCGCAGCGACGAACCGCTCGTCATTGGTCGTGGTGATCGCCACGATGCCGCCTTCGATGAGCTGGCCGAGAACAGGCTCGTGACCCGGCATCACACCAATCTCGCCCTCCGTGGTCTGCGCGACAACGAGCTTGGCCTTCCCAGACCAGAATCGCTGCTCGACAGCCACGAGGTCCACTGACATCTCAGACACGCGTCATCACTTCCCAGCGAGCTTCTCGGCGGCCTTCTCGACATCGTCGAGACCGCCGCAGCTGTTGAAGGCCTGCTCGGGGAGGTGGTCGTAGTCGCCCTTGCACACCTTGTCAAATGCCTCGATGGTGTCGGAGAGCGGAACGACCGAGCCCTTCTCGCCGGTGAACTTCTCGGCCACGATGAAGTTCTGGCCGAGGAACTTCTGGATGCGGCGAGCACGGCCAACCGTGATCTTGTCCTCTTCGGACAGCTCGTCCATGCCGAGGATGGCGATGATGTCCTGCAGCTCCTTGTACTTCTGCAGGATCTGCTTGACCTGGTTCGCCACGCGGAAGTGCTCGGCGCCGACGACGGACGGCTCGAGGATCCGCGAGGTCGAGGTCAGCGGGTCCACGGCCGGGTAGATGCCCATCTGCGAGATCGGGCGGGAAAGCTCGGTCGTCGCATCGAGGTGGGCGAAGGTCGTTGCCGGCGCGGGGTCGGTGTAGTCATCGGCAGGCACGTAGATGGCCTGCATCGAGGTGATGGAGCGACCACGGGTCGAGGTGATGCGCTCCTGCAGCTCGCCCATCTCGTCCGCGAGGGTGGGCTGGTAGCCCACGGCGGACGGCATGCGGCCGAGCAGCGTGGAGACCTCGGAGCCGGCCTGGGTGAAGCGGAAGATGTTGTCGATGAAGAGCAACACGTCCTGCTTCTGCACATCGCGGAAGTACTCCGCCATGGTCAGGGCCGACAGGGCCACGCGCATACGGGTTCCTGGCGGCTCGTCCATCTGCCCGAACACCAGCGCGGTGTCCTGGAGAACGCCCATCTCCTCCATCTCGAGGTGGAGATCGGTGCCCTCACGGGTGCGCTCACCGACGCCAGCGAACACCGAGGTGCCCGAGAACTCGCGGGCGATACGGGTGATCATCTCCTGGATGAGCACGGTCTTGCCGACGCCCGCACCACCGAACAGGCCGATCTCTCCGCCCCTGACGTACGGGGTGAGGAGGTCGATGACCTTGATGCCGGTCTCGAGGATCTCGGTCTTGCCCTCGAGCTCATCGAACGCGGGTGGCTTGCGGTGGATGCCCCACTGCTCGCCATCGCGCCCGGTGCCGGGTGCATCGAGGCAGTCGCCCAGGGCGTTGAACACGTGCCCCTTGACGACGTCACCGACGGGCACCGAGATGGGCTTGCCGGTGTCGCGCACCGGGGTGCCGCGGACCAGGCCATCGGTGGGCTGCATCGAGATGGTGCGCACGAGGTTGTCGCCGAGGTGCTGCGCCACCTCAAGGGTGAGCGTCTTGGCGACGGTCTTCAGGCTGATGTCGCTGTTCAGCGCGTTGAACAGGCTCGGGACAGCTCCGCGGGGGAACTCGACGTCGACGACGGGGCCGATGACTCGAACTACACGGCCGTCGCTTGTGGATGAGCCGTTCTTGGTTGCTTCAGTTACTGCGGCGGTCATGTGGATCAGTCACTTCCTGAACTCGAGGCCAGCGCGTTCGCGCCGCCGACGATTTCGCTGATTTCCTGGGTGATCATGGCCTGGCGGGCCTGGTTCATCTGCCGGGTGAGGGAGTTCGCCAGCTCGTTGGCGTTATCCGTGGCCGCCTTCATCGCGGTGCGGCGAGATGCCGATTCGGATGCTGCCGCCTCGAGCAGGGCCGCGTAGATGCGGGTGCTCAGGTACTTCGGCAGCAGCGCGGCAAGCAGTGAATCGGCGTCGGGCTCGAAGCTCCAGCCAGCCTTGGGCGCCTCGGCCTCGGGCGACGTGCTGAGGAGGTCGTCGCCGAGCTGCAGCTCCTCCTCCTCGATGTCGACCTCGATGGGCGCCATGCGGCGAACCACTGGGGTCTGGGTGAGCATCGAGACGAAGCGTGTGAAGACGATATGGAGCTCGTCGACGCCCTCGACCGTCCCTTCCCCGCTCGGGGAAGGAACCTCGGTGCCCGATCCAGCGGTGAACAGCTCGACGAGGGGCTTGCTCGCCTTTGCGGCGTCACTGTATCCGGGGGCCTGGGAGAACCCGTTCCACGCTCCGGCCACCTCGCGCTCGCGGAAGGTGTAGTAGATGAGGCCCTTGTTGCCGAGCACGTAGAGGACTGGAGTCTTCCCCTGACGGCGCAGCAGCTGGATGAGCTCCTCTGCTTCCTTGAGGACGTTGGAGTTGTAGCCACCGCACATTCCCCGGTCACTGGTCACTACGAGCACCGCCGCCCGGCTGGGGTCGGGGCGCTCGGACAGCAAGGGGTGGTCCAGCGACTGCGAGGCGCTGGCCAGCTCGCTGATCACCTTAGTGATCTCGGCCGCGTACGGGGTGTGCGCGGTCACGCGAGCCTGTGCCTTGACGATCCGGGAGGTCGCGATGAGCTCCTGGGCCTTGGTGATCTTCTTGGTCGAGTTGACCGATTTGATTCGTGACCGAATCTCTCTCAAGCTTCCCATCGATCAGTCACGCTCCTTCATCGCTAGTAGGGCAGCGGACGTCTGCGTCATCGGCGAACCTTGCGCTTGACCTTCAGCTGCTCCTGGTCCACCTCGTCCTCCGACAGCGGGTCGGCCTCGGCCTCGTTGACCACGCGGCTGCCCTCGGAGTCGATGAAGCCCTCCTTGAACTTGTCGACCGCGGTCATCAACGTGGAGATGTCATCGTCGGAAAGCGCCTTGCCACCATCGATGGACTCGTAGACCGACTTCGCGTTGCGCCGGAGGTCCTCGAGCATCTCGGTGTCGAATCGACGAACATCGCCGACGGGGACGCTGTCGTAGACGCCCTGGCCCGCGACGTAGATCGTGATGATCTGGTCCTCGACGGGGACGGGCGAGTACTCGTCCTGCTTGAGCAGCTCAACGAGGCGCTGGCCGCGCTCGAGCTGCGAGCGGGATGCCGCATCGAGGTCGGAGGCGAAGGCCGCGAACGACTCGAGCTCACGGAACTGTGCAAGCTCGAGGCGCAGGGTGCCGGCGACCTTCTTCATGCCCTTGGTCTGCGCGGCGCCACCAACACGGGACACCGAGATGCCGACGTTGATCGCCGGGCGGATGCCCTTGTTGAACAGGTCGGACTCGAGGAAGACCTGTCCATCGGTGATGGAGATGACGTTGGTCGGGATGTAGGCCGAGACGTCGTTGGCCTTGGTCTCGATGATGGGCAGGCCGGTCATCGATCCTGCTCCGAGCTCATCAGAGAGCTTGGCGCAGCGCTCGAGGAGGCGGGAGTGCAGGTAGAAGACGTCACCGGGGTAGGCCTCGCGGCCCGGCGGGCGACGCAGGAGCAGCGAGATCGCGCGGTACGCCTCTGCCTGCTTGGTGAGGTCATCGAACACGATGAGGACGTGCTTGCCCTCGTACATCCAGTGCTGGCCGATAGCGGAGCCGGTGTAGGGGGCGAGCCACTTGAAGCCGGCGGAATCCGAGGCCGGGGCGGCGACGATCGTGGTGTAGTCCATAGCGCCACGCTCTTCGAGTGCCGTCTTGACGCCGGCGATGGTCGAGCCCTTCTGGCCGATCGCCACATAGATGCAGCGCACCTGCTTGTTGGGGTCGCCGGACTCCCAGTTGGACTTCTGGTTGAGGATCGCATCCACGCAGACCGCGGTCTTGCCAGTCTTGCGGTCACCAATGATCAGCTGGCGCTGGCCGCGGCCGATCGGGGTCATCGCGTCGACGGCCTTGATGCCGGTCTGCAGGGGCTCGCCGACTGGCTGGCGCTCGAGGACCGATGCGGCCTGGAGCTCGAGGGCGCGGGTCCCAGTGGACTCGATCTCGCCGAGGCCGTCGATGGGCTCGCCGAGCGGGTTGATGACTCGACCGAGGTAACCATCGCCAACGGGAACAGAAAGCACGTCGCCGGTGCGCTTGACCTGCTGGCCTTCCTCGATGTTGTCGAAATCGCCCAGGATGACGGCGCCGATCTGGCGGTCATCGAGGTTCAGGGCCACACCGAGCACGCCCCCGGCAAATTCAAGGAGCTCGTTTGCCATTGCTGAGGGAAGGCCGGATACGTGGGCGATGCCGTCGCTCGCATCGATGACCTGGCCGACCTCCTCGCGGGAGGATTCCGGTGTGAAGCTCTCGGTGTAGTTCTGGATCGCGCTACGGATCTCTTCGGAGGAGATCGTCAGCTCCGCCATGTTGTTCCTGCTCTCGGTCGTCTGCGGGCTATCGCTTCGGATAGCCTCTCGTGGTCTGTGTGGATGGGCCGCGCGGTGCGCTGTGCGAGGTCGCCGAAGATCCTTCGGTGACCTACTTTAGAGCCTTGCGCAGCTGGGTTAGGCGCCCTTGCGCGCTTCCGTCGATCACTTCGTCACCGACGCTGACAACAAGCCCGCCGAGCAGTCCTGGCTCGACCTCGGTGTGAATGGCGATGGGCTTGTCATAGATTCGCGTCAACGCGCTCTCGAGCCTCTCCTGCTGGCTGTCTGTCAGCGGAGCCGCGCTGCGAACGTGCGCGACCGTGCGGTCGCTTTGCTCGGCAGCGAGCTGCGAAAGGTCCGCGAACTCGTCAGCAGGTGCCTGGCGACGACGGCTGACGGCCTGCGCCGCGAGCGCCTCGGTGGTGGCGGTGACCTTGCCGTAGAGCAGACGACGCAAGAGATCACGTGTTGCTGAGGCGGGGCGCGTCCGGTCGGAGAGGGCTTGCTCCAGCTCCGGGTTGGCCGCGGTGATCCGTCCCAGGCGGAAGAGCTCATCCTCCACCGTCTGGAGCTGGTCTTGTTCAGCAGCTGCACGCAGCAAGGCGATCCGGCCGACGTGGACGAGCGAGCCCAGGAAATCGGACGTGGAGGACCAATCCTGGCTCACTGCGGCCTTGAGGATGTCGAGCGCTTCGCGGGAAAGCTTGCCCGCGAAGACCTTGTCGACCAGGCTGGCGCGGCGCTCGGGCGTGGCTGAGGTATCTGTGAACTGGACCCGGAGCTCCCGGTTGGTATCAAGAAGATCAACCACGGCAAACAACTGCTCGCCTGCCTGCGCCGCTGCGCCGGCGTTGCCACCGCCCGCGCCAAGGCTGGAATCCAGCGCTGATGTGGTGCGTGCTAGCGCCTCACGACTCGCTGCGTACATGCTGCTCACTTTCCTGTCGCCGTGTCTGCGTTGATCGATTCGAGTTCGTTGAGGAACTGGTCGACCGTGGCGGCGCGCTTGGCGTCGTCAGCGACGGACTGGCCGATGATCTTCTCGGCGAGATCGACAGCGGTGCGACCTAGGTCGCTGCGCAGGTCTGCGACAATGTGCTGGCGCTGGGCCTCGAGCTGCGACTGCCCGTTGGCAACGATGCGGTCGGACTCCACCTGTGCCTGCTGCTTCATCTCGTCGATGATCTGCTGGCCCTGGCCGCGGGCTTCCTCCCGGATCTTCGCGGCCTCGGACCGAGCCTCTGCCAGCTGCGCGCGGTACTGCTCGAGCGCTTCCTTGGCGTCGGCCTGCAGGGCCTCTGCCCGCTTGATGCCGCCCTCGATCTCGTCCGTCCGGCGCTCGAGAAGCTCCTGGAAGCGCGGGATGACGTACTTCCAGAACACGAGGCCGACAACAGCGAGAGCGACGATCGACCAGACGATGTCATAGACCGCTGGGAGGAGCGGGTTGGGCTCCTCCTCCGCGGCTAGAAGGACGATGTTCGCTGTATTCATGATCAGAAGATGAAGCCGGCGACGATACCGATGAGGGCGAGGGCCTCGGTGAAGGCGATACCGAGGAACATGAGGGTCCGCAGCTGGCCGGCCATCTCAGGCTGGCGGGCGATTCCCTCGATCGCCTTGCCGACGACGATGCCCACGCCGATGCCGGGGCCGATCGCGGCGAGGCCGTAGCCGATCGCGCCGTATCCGGATCCGGTGACCTCTGATGCTTCCTGCGCCAGGTAAGCGATGCTCATGGTTGTGTTCCCTTTCTGTTGGCCCTGCCACGATCGTGGCGGGTCAGGTCGTGTTCAGGAGCGTCCCGCTCTGCTAGCGCAGCGCGGGACCCGGTGGCTCTAGTGCTCTTCAGCGTGCAGAGCGAGATCGATGTACACAGCGGTCAGCAGGGCGAAGATGTACGCCTGCAGGAACACCACGAGGATCTCGAAGAAGGTGAAGCCGATTCCCACGATGAGCGCGGGGAGGCTGAACACCTTCATGAAGCCTTCGCTGGTGAAGAGGAAGTAGTGTGTCGCGCTGAAGAACAGCACGAGCATGACGTGTCCGGCGAGCATGTTGGCCATGAGTCGCACCATGAGGGTGAACGGCCGGAGCACGAAGGTGGAGATGAACTCGATAGGGATGAGCAGCAAGTGGAGGGCCCACGGCACGCCGGGGACGACGATGCTGCTCTTGAGGTAGCGGAACGCGCCGTACTTCTTGATGCCGACATAGTTGAACACGATGTAGGCGAGCACAGCGAGGACGAGGGGCATTCCGATCCGCGCGTTCGACGAGATGTTGATGAACGGGATGATTGCCGTCAGGTTGAGCCCGAGAACCAGGAAGAAGATCGTCGCGATGAGCGGCAGGAATCTCTTGCCTTGAGTCTTGCCGAGGATCTCGTCGGCGATATGGATCCGGACGAAGTCGATCGCGACCTCGACGAAGTTCTGGACGCCCCGGGGGACGATCTTCGGGCTGCGCATGGCAAACGCGAAGAAGACCGCGATGAGCACGGCAACAACGATGCGAATGAGCATCAGCCGGTCGAGCTCGAACGGGGTGCCCTCGAACAGGATCGCGGGCGGGAAGAAGTCTTTCAGCGACGGCGGATGGAATTCACCGGCAGCCAGGTTCATGACGCTCAGCGGTCTCTTCCGTTGTTTGGCCACGCGGTGCGCGGCGTGATCGGACAGTAACGATCTCGGAGCTGCGACTCTCGATGCCCAATTGCATCACACAGCCCGGCTCTCTGGGCGCAACTTTGCCGGTGGGCAGTGCATCGACCCGAGATCCTGCAGATCGCGGCCGACTGGTCGTGGGGTTGCACTGGCAGCCACACCGCTCCTGCTAGTCGGTGACACTATCAACTTCTCGCCAGGTTCGTGCAAGCAGGGCGCGCTATTTCTTGTTAACGACCAGGTGTAGTACTACTCATCGTCGTATTTTGTGGCTGGATTCACAGGCTCCGGCTCCGGCTGGACATACGGGACCCGATGCTTGAGCACTCCATAGGTCTCCGCGCCCAGCACGAGCACGAGCGCACCGATC
Source organism: Lolliginicoccus lacisalsi (assembly GCF_014841105.1). GTDB lineage: Bacteria > Actinomycetota > Actinomycetes > Mycobacteriales > Mycobacteriaceae > Lolliginicoccus > Lolliginicoccus lacisalsi. The sequence goes on along the minus strand of NZ_JACYWE010000012.1, from coordinate 26,896 downwards.
ACCACGAGCGCCATCACCGGCTGGCTGTAGAAGGTGAACCGCGAGAGCGTCGCGAACACGATCAGTGCCAGCAGCATCTTGATCGCCCAGCCCCCGAGCACCACCGCTCCACCGGTGACCATCGGGAGGCGCTCCGAGAACAGCACGCTCACAGCGGTGAAGAGGATGAATCCCCCGCCGAGCGCCGCTCCGAGCAGCGCGCCCCACACGCCTGGCAGGCCAGCGAAGAGATAGCCCGCGATCACGCCAACGATCGCGAGGACCACGAGCCCGTACGCGCCGTAGCGCACCGCCGCGCGCAGCGGCTCGGACGGATCCACCGCAGGGTTGGTCAACCGCGGCGTGCTGTCACGGCCAGGATCGGAGGCACCACCGCTCCCCTGCTCGGGCAGGGGGCTGAAGTCATCATCCATCGCAGAAGTCACAGCCACCGAGGGTAGCGGGTACCACGCCACCATGCCTAGCTCGCCGCCCGGCCCACCAGCGCGGCGCTCGCTCGAGGAAGGCCCCAGCGGCTGCCGCGCGCTACAACGAGCGGGCGCGCCGCGAGAACCGGGGCACGAAGGTCAGCACCACCAGCACGAGCGCGACGATCCCCGCCACCGGCGCCACGAGGTGCCACGCTAGCAGCGAGCTGCCCACCGCGGTGAAGGCGAGCAACGCCACCCAGCTGTAGATCACCAGCACCACCCGGCGATGGGAATGTCCGATCTCGAGCAGCCTGTGGTGCAGGTGCATCTTGTCGGGGCTGAACGGGCTCCGGCCCGCGCGTGTCCGCCTGATCACCGCGAGCAGCAGGTCCAGGAAGGGCACGAACAGCACGGCGAGCACCAGGATGAGCGGGGCGTAGAGGCCCAGGAGATCGCGTGGACCATAGAGGTCCAGGCTGATCTTCCCCGATGCGCTCGTCGAGATGGCCGCGAGCATCACGCCGATCAACATCGAGCCCGAGTCCCCCATGAAGATTCGGGCGGGCTGGAAGTTGTGCGGGAGGAACCCCATGCATGCTCCCGCGAGCGCGGCCGCGAGCATCGCTGGGGGGTACACGCTGACGTCCCCGCCCTGGTCCAGGAGCAGCCCCACCGAGAACGCGGCCAGCGCGACCGCGGCGATGAGGCCCAGGCCCGCGGCGAGCCCATCGAGGCCATCGACGAAGTTCATCGCGTTGACGATGAGGACCGTGAGGAAGACCGTCAGCCCCGCCGACTGCAGCTGATCGAGCACCAAGGTCGTGCCGGGCAGGTAGAGCACGTACCAGGAAACGCCGAGCAGGACGAGCACGCCCGCTGCGGTTATCTGTCCGACGAACTTCGTCAGGGCGTCCAGGCCCCATCGGTCATCGATCATGCCCACCACGACGATCACTGCTCCCGCGAGCAACGCCGCCTCGACATCGGAGGAGAACTCGAACCCACGGGCGAGCGCGGGCAACTGCCCCGCCAGGTACAGCGCAGCAAGGAGGCCGAGGAACATGCCGACACCCCCGAGCCGCGGCGTCGGCGCCACGTGCACATCACGATCACGGGGGTACGCCACGGCACCGAACCGGATGGCCAGGACCCGGACAAGGCCAGTAGCGAGGAAGGTGATCACTGCTGCGGTGAGGCAGATGAGCATGAGCTCACGGATCGGCACGCCCGCGCCCCGCGGATCTTGCGCGAGGAGCAGGATCGACGGGTCAGGCACGCTCACAGTCGGCAACGCTACCGTGGCCCGGCTCAGGCTGGCGAACCGCCACGACGTATCCCGCCGCCCGGATCACTACCGCCAGGAGCGGAGCCTCCCACGGGAAACGCCGGATGGCGCGCCACGAGCCCCGCGATATCAGCGGCGATCCGTCCCGGATCCTCGCCCCGGCACGCGCGCGCGATCAGCCCCGCGATCTCGACCATGTCCCCGGCGCCGAAGCCCTGGGTCGTCACGGCGGCCGTGCCCACGCGGATCCCGGACGGCGTGCGCGGTGGCATCGGATCGAACGGCACAGCGCTCTTGTTCAGGTAGATCCCGGCGCGCGCGCACAAGTCCTCGGCCCGCGCGCCGTCGATCCCGAGGGGCTGGAGGTCTGCCACGACGATGTGCGTGTCGGTGCCGCCGCTGACGAGCCGCGCTCCATGCCCGGCCAGCGCATCAGCAAGGGCTCTCGCGTTCTCGATCATGCCCCGCGCGTAGTCCTTGAACGCGGGCTGGGACGCCTCCCGCAGCGCCACCGCCTTCGCCGCGATCGCCTGCATCGACGGTCCGCTCTGGCTGAACGGGAAGACCGCCCGGTCGATGGCCCGGGCGTGCTCGCCGCGGCACAGGATCATGCCGCCGCGCGGCCCCCGGAGGGTCTTGTGAGTCGTTGTTGTCACGACATCAGCGAATGGCACGGGGTTGGGCACCTCGCCACCGGCGACCAAGCCCATGATGTGCGCGGCATCGACCCAGAGGATGGCCTCGATCTCATCAGCGATCTCGCGGAAAGCCTGGTAGTCGATGTTGCGCGGGTACGCCGTCCCGCCGCAGACGATGATGCGCGGCGCATGGATGCGCGCGATCTCGCGCACGGCCTCGTAGTCGATCTGCTCGGTCGCGCGGTCCACCTCGTAGGGCACGGGCGTGAACCAGGCCCCGGAGAAGCTGATGCGAGCGCCATGCGTGAGGTGGCCGCCGTGCGCGAGGCTCAGCGCCATGACGGGATCATCGGGCTTGGCGAACGCTGCGTACACCGCGAGGTTGGCGCTGGTGCCTGAGTGCGGCTGCACATTGGCATGCTCGGCACCGAACAGTGCCCGGGCGCGCTGCACCGCGAGCTCCTCGGCCCGATCGACGTGCTCGCAACCAGGGTAGAAGCGCTGCCCCACGTAGCCCTCGGCGTACTTCATGGACAACGGGCTGGCCAGCACCGCCCGGACCGCTGGGCTGGCGTGGTTCTCGCTCGCGATCAGTTGCAGGCCCGCGGCCAGGCGTCCCGCCTCACGATCAGCGATGTCGGCGATCTCGGGATCGGCAGCGGCGAGGTCTTCCCACTCGGGCACCCAGGACGGTGTTGTGCTCAAGGGCGAGATCCTTTCATCACGGCGCATCAGCGGGGGCGAGTTCGCCTGGTTTCATGCCGAGCACTTCCGCGACCTCCTCGACGCGCACGGCGCCCGCGCGCAGGAGGCGCGGCCTGCCCCCGGTGAGGTCCACGATCGTTGATGCCTCCCCGCGCGGGGAGGCGCCCCCATCGAGATACACCGAGACCGCGTCCCCGAGCTGTTCCTCGGCATCCGCAGCGGTGGTCGCTGCTGGCTGGCCGGACCTGTTCGCGCTGGAAACTCCCATCGGGCCGACCTCGCCGAGCACCTCGAGAGCGACGGGATGCAGTGGCATCCTCAGCATCACTGTTCCCCGTGTATAGCCCAGGTCCCACGACAATGACGGGGCGTGCTCGACGACCAGGCTGAGCCCACCCGGCCAGAATGCCTCGATGAGCGAGCGCATTATCGGGGAGACGGAGTACACCAGACCGTCGATAGTGCTCCACGAGCCCACGAGCACCGGTACCGGCATCTCCCGCCCGCGCCCCTTCGCCTCGAGCAGCGATCCCACTGCGTGCGAATCGAACGCGTCGCACCCGATGCCGTACACCGTGTCGGTGGGCATCACCACGAGGCGGCCCGCCTTGACCGCCTGCACCGCCGCCTCGATGCCCGCAGTCCGGGAATCTGCCCTGCCGCAATCAAACACCGTACGCACGATCGATCTTCTCCCGCCGCGTCGCGCCCATGGATAGGCATGCCTGGTGGCTCACTCGGCCGCGCCGATGGTTCGGATGGCCGAGACGAACCGTGGCCGGCCCGCGAGGTCAAAGTGCTGCTCGATCTCGCGGAAGGCCTTGGTGGCCTCCACGATACCGATCACGCCTGCGCCATTGCTGTCGTCATGCTCGATCGCGAGCCCGCCGCCGGGACGCAGCAGCCGCGCGGCGTTGCGCACCAGTGGCCGGATCACGTCCAGGCCGTCCTCGCCCGCGAACACCGCCCGGCGCGGCTCGTGGCGCGCGACCTCCTCGGCCACGTCGCTGCCCTCGGGAACGTACGGCGGATTCGAGATCACGAGGTCGACGGTCCCGGCCAGCTCCCCGAGCAGGCCTGGCGCGGTGGCGTCGGCCTCGTGCAGGGTGACAGCGGGATCGCCCGCCTGCTGCCGGGCGCCGGCGTTGCGCTGCAGCCACGGCAGCGCCTCCTTGTCCAGCTCCACCGCATGCACCTGCGCATCGGGGCGCGCGTGCGCGATGGCCAGGGCCAGGGCTCCCGAGCCGGCGCACAGGTCCACCACCACCGGCGGATGCATGCCACACATCTCGAGGTAGCCAAGCGCCCACGCGTACAGCAGTTCCGTCTCGGGGCGCGGGATGAACACCCCCGGCCCGACAGCGAGATCGACCTCGCCCATCAGCGCGGTACCTGTCAGGTATTGCAGCGGAACACGTTCCGCGCGCTGCGCCACAAGCTCCTGAAGCCGCGAACCCTGCTCGCCCGTGAGGAAGGGGATGAACGCGATCCTCCCCCGATCCACCTGGAGGACATGAGCCACGAGGAGCTCGGCATCCACCCGGGGGCTGGGCACGCCCGCGCTGGCAAGCGCATCGGCAGCGGAGGAGATCACGGAACGAACAGGTTGTCGAGTCACCCCACTAGGTTCGCATGCCTGCAGTTGCGCAACAGAATGATGACACTCTGAATTTCCCGTCGCTCCTCGGATAGCCTAAGGCGCGGACGCATATCCAACGGAGGTACACATGATGCACCAGGCACCAGCACGCCGCGCCGGACTAGCACTCGCCGGCGCCGCGCTCGTCGCGGTCGCCGCCGCGCAGGGCGCCGCCGCCAAGCCCTTCGACACCCCACCGAGCCCCGTGCTCTGCGCCAGCGGCGTCGCGGTCCCCCAGACGTTCGTCCAGGGCGGGGCCAACTCGCTTCCGCCGGGCTCGGTCACCTACGTCATCAACGAGCAAGGAGGCTCCGGCGCGATGGTGGCCTGGGTCAACCTCGATAGCATCGAGACCGGCCAGTTGCGCTTCGGGACCGCCCCGCTCGAGCCCACCCCGATCGGCGACGAGGCCACGGCGCCGATCGCCCTGGTCGAGACCGGCGAGGGGACCGTCCTGTCGGCGATGGCCGGGGTGTACGAGAACGCCCAGGGCGAGACCTGCATCCTGCTGCCCGGCTTCACCAGCGACGACGTGCCCGGGGCCCCAGCCAGCGACTAGGGATCCCGCGCCCGGATACGAGCGAGCAGCCCGCCCCAGGGGTTGAAGGCCCCGGGGGCGGGCTGCTTGGCTCCGGGCCCGCTTGCGGGGGCATCGCGCGTTACTCGGCCTGGAGCCGGGCCTGCCGGTCGGCCTCGACCAATGCGGCGACAACGGCGTCGAGCTCGCCGCCGAGCACGGTGTCGAGGTTGTGGGCCTTGAAGCCGATGCGGTGGTCCGCGATCCTGTTCTCCGGAAAATTGTACGTGCGGATGCGCTCTGACCGATCGACCGTCCGTACCTGGTTCCTTCGTCCCGCCGAGGCCTCGGCCACGGCTTCCTCCTCCGCGAGCGCTTGCAGGCGGGCAGCGAGCACCTGCATGGCGCGGTTCTTGTTCTGCAACTGCGAGCGCTCGTTCTGGCAGCTCACCACGATGCCTGTCGGCAGGTGGGTGATGCGAACGGCGGAGTCGGTGGTGTTGACGCCCTGCCCGCCCTTGCCGGAGGCCCGGAACACGTCGATGCGCAGATCGTTCTCGTCGATCTGCACGGCCTCGGCCTCCTCGGCCTCCGGGATCACGTACACGCCGGCCGCCGAGGTGTGGATGCGGCCCTGCGATTCGGTGACTGGCACCCGCTGCACCCGGTGCACGCCGCCCTCGAACTTCAAGCGTGACCAGACACCGTCCGGCCCGTCGGCACGGGACTTGATGGACAAGGTGATGTCCTTGTATCCGCCGAGGTCTGATTCGACGGCATCGAGGATCTCGGTCTTCCAGCCTTGGCGCTCGGCGTACTTGAGGTACATCCGCGCGAGGTCCGCGGCGAACAACGCGGCCTCCTCGCCCCCCTCCCCTGACTTGACCTCGAGCACGATGTCGTCCGCGTCGTGCGGGTCGCGCGGCGCGAGCATGTCGGTGAGGTCGCGCTGGAGCTGGCTGACGGTCTCGTCGAGCTCGATGACCTCACTAGCGAAGCTCGAATCGTCACTAGCAAGCTCCCGGGCGGCCGCGAGGTCGCCTTCGGCGGCAGCGAGCTTCCGGTAGGTCGCCATGATGGGGCCGAGCTGGGCGTATCGCTTCGCTGCCTTGCGTGCCGCCGCTGGATCGTCATGCAGGGAGGGGTCGGCCAGTTGCTGCTCGAGGCCCTGGTACTCCGCGATGACGTCGTCGACCGCCGAGGGCTGGTTCACCGTGCTCATTTCCTCACCGTGGTCTGTTCCGTTCCCGCCGTGGATCGCGGTCGATCTGGGGAGTGGTGCAATGAAAAACACCACGCCCGATCCATGCATCGGCATGGAACGGGCGTGGTGGGGAGAGCTAGTTCGCCGCGGTCTTGCGCTGGCGCTTGCCGTAGCGGGCCTCGAAGCGGGCGACGCGGCCGCCGGTGTCGAGGATCTTCTGCTTGCCCGTGTAGAACGGATGGCACTCGGAGCACACCTCGACCGTGATCTGCGGGCGCCCTGCGGCACTGCGGGTCTCGAAGGTGTTCCCGCAACCACACAGCACGGTGGTGGCGGAGTACTCGGGATGGATATCCTTCTTCATTGTTCCTCTTTCGTCTCGAGCCGCCGGGTCGGATCCGCCTGGGGCGAAACCGTGAACCGGAACTCATCGGGGTGGACCAAGTATGCCAGACAGTTCCGTCAACACGGAATCAGGCGATTCTAGTCCCGGGCTAGTCGTCGTCCGCCATGCCAGGAGCGGTCTTCGCCACCTGCATGAGGAACTCGACATTGTTCTTCGTCTTGCGCAGCCGATCAACGAGCAGGTCGATGGCCTGGTGCGAGTCGAGCCCGGAGAGCACGCGCCGCAGCTTGTGCAGGACAGCGAACTCATCAGGACCGAGCAGCAGGTCGTCGCGCCGCGTGCCGGACGGGATCACATCGACGGCTGGGAACACCCGCCGCTCGGCGATGCGCCGATCCAGCTTCAGCTCGGCATTGCCGGTGCCCTTGAACTCCTCGAAGATGACCGTGTCGCCCTGCGAGCCCGTCTCGACCATGGCGGTCGAGATGACCGTGTCGCCCTGCGAGCCCGTCTCGACCATGGCGGTCGCGATGATCGTGAGCGAGCCACCTTCCTCGATGTTCCGGGCCGCGCCGAGGAACCGCTTCGGTGGATACAGGGCGGTCGAATCAACACCGCCGGAAAGGATGCGGCCCGACGCTGGCGAGGAGTTGTTGTACGTGCGACCGAGCCTGGTGATGGAATCGAGCAGCACGGCAACGTCCTTGCCGATCTCCACGAGGCGCTTCGCCCGCTCGATCGCCAGCTCCGCCACCGAGGTGTGATCCGACGGCGGGCGGTCGAAGGTCGAGGCGATCACCTCGCCCTTGACCGAGCGCTGCATGTCGGTGACTTCCTCGGGCCGCTCATCGACCAGGACCACCATGAGGTAGCACTCGGGATTGTTGACCGCGATGGCGTTCGCCACGTCCTGCAGGATCGTGGTCTTGCCCGCCTTGGGCGGGCTCACGATCAGCGCGCGCTGTCCCTTGCCGATCGGCATGATCAGGTCAATGATGCGCGTGGTCAGGATGTTCGGGGTCGTCTCGAGGCGCAGCCGCTGGTTCGGGTAGAGCGGCGTCAGCTTGCTGAAATCGGGGCGCTTGCGCGCCTGGTCCGGCGAGACGCCATTGACGGTATCGAGCCGCACCAACGGATTGAACTTCTGCCGCTGGCTGCCCTGCTCGCCATCCTTGGGAAGGCGGACCGCGCCCGTGATCGCATCGCCCCGGCGCAAGCCGTTCTTGCGCACCATGTTCATCGAGACGTAGACGTCGTTCTGCCCCGCGAGGTAGCCGGAGGTGCGCACGAAGGCATAGTTGTCGAGCACGTCGAGGATGCCGGCGACCGGCTGGAGGACATCGTCGTCGCGCAGCTCGGTGTCGTTCGAATCGGGGCCGCGATCGCTGCCACGGTTCCGGCGCCGCTCGCGGAACCGACGGCCACGCCGCCCTCCCCGGCCGGAATCATCGTCATCCTGGTCGCGCGGACCGTTGTCGCGATCCCGGTTCTGGCCCTGGTCCCGGTTCTGGCCCTGGTTGCCGCCACGCTGCTGGTTGCCACCACGCTGCTGGCCCTCATCGCGCTGCTGGCCATCGCCCTGGCGCGAGCCATCCTGCTGGCCGCCCTGGCGCTGGTTCTGGTCGGAGCGCTGGTTCTGGTCGGAATCGCGACGGTCACCACCGCGCTGCCGCCGGCGGGATCCGGATTCGCCACGGTCCCCGCCCTGGTCCGCGGGGCGCTGCTGGCCCTCGCCGCGCGGTGCATCCTGCTCGGTGCCCGATGACTGCGCCGTCGCGGGCCCGGCTGCCTTGGCGCCTCGCCGTGGTCGCGACCGACCGGGCTCGCTGGGCTCCTGCTCGCCGCCGGGCGAATCCGTGGCGCTCGGCGCCGTGGCTTCCTGGCTGGCGCTGGCCTGCGGCGATTCCTGTCGCTCGGCCTTGCCGGAGTTCTCGGGCTTGTCCTGCTTGCCCGGCTGGTCCTGGGGGGCCGGCTGGTCCTGGGGGGCCTTCGATGTTGCCGGAGCCGCGCCCGCGCGCTGGCGTTCCTCGATGGCGGCGATCAGCTCGCCCTTGCGCATCCCCGAGGTTCCCCGGATCCCTAGGCTTCCCGCCAGTGCGCGGAGTTCGGCGAGCAGCATGCCGGAGAGTCCCTCCTTGCGCCTGGACTGGGCTCGTTTGGTCGCGGCAGCAACGGCGGCGTCGGTTTCTGGACTGGTCATGAGGTCCGTTTCTGTCACGGAGTTCCTTTCGTTCCTCCGAACGCCCCGCGGGGTCGTGGAGGTTCTTCCCGAAACCCAGCGTGTGATCTGGGATCCGAGGTGCCACACGTTCACCATGTGGAAATTCCTGCTGATTCGCGGTCACATCTCGTGCGCGCGCCTGGGAAGGTCTTGCTGTCATCACCATCGCCGTGCCTGGGCCTCCGGGCAGAACGCACAGCACTCGCGCTAGGGCGATGGGCTTCTGCCCCACATGCCACAGAGAGCGTGCAGGCGATTACCTTCGAGCAACACACATGCGCAGGGAATCTATTCCCGAGCGGCGATGTGCGAGGTGAATCCACTTCGAACAATAACAGATCAGTACAGGCCCCGAAACCGGACTCACCGGCGGTCACACCAGCGATGCCCCACCGGAAATTCCAAGCTCAGTCACGAGCATCCCCTCGTCCTCCGCCCGCCGCGCGAGTCCCGGTGGAATTTCGTCGACGGTCAGTGCCAGCACAGCAGGCCCCGCGCCCGAGACCATCGCCGGGATCCCCGCGGCACGCAGCTCCGCTACCCACCGGCTCGTCATCGGGATCGCCGATGCGCGCTGCTGCTGGTGCAGCCGATCCTCGGTAGCAGCCATCAGCAGCTCGGGGTGCTGCGTCAGCGCCACCACGGCAAGCGCCGCCCGGCTGACGTTGAACACGGCATCCCTGTGCGTGACGTGCATGGGCAGCAGGCCGCGGGTCTGCGAGGTCGACGACCGCGTCTCGGGGACCAGGGCGAACGCGCGGATATCACGGTGCACGTCCAGCCGGGTGGCGAAGTAGCGGCAGTCGCCCTCGCCATCGGCCGGGGCATCGGTCCACGAGACCACAGCACCGCCGAGCACGCTCGCCGAGGCATTGTCGGGGTGGCCCTCGAACTCCGCCGAGAGCTGGACGAGCGCATCGACGCCGAGGACCCGATCAGGTGCTACCTGCGCGACCAGGCCATTCGCGGCGACGAGGCCTCCCACCGCGGCGGAGGCCGACGAGCCAAGCCCGCGCGAGTGCGGAATGGTGTTCGCGCAGTTGATCCGCAGGCCGCCCACAGCAACCCCCGCGGCATCCAGTCCCTTCCGGATCGCGCGGACCACCAGGTGACTGCCGTCGAGGGGAACCTCGCCATGACCCGCGCCATCGACCGTGATGTCCAGCCCGGAGTGCGCCACTGTCACCGAGATCTGGTCGTGCATGCCCAGCGCGAGACCGAGCGAGTCGAAGCCCGGCCCCAGGTTCGCGCTCGAAGCAGGCACCCGGACTTTGGCCGTGGTCCCCTCGGGCAGTTCCACGCATGCCTGTGGCGAGGTCACGGCTCGGATCATTCTGCCAGTCCGAGCGCACGCGCCACAGCTACGGGATCCACCGGAATGGCTTTGACCTCGGGCATGCCGAGCAGCGCGGTGTCGGGATCCTTCAGCCCGTTCCCGGTCACGGTGCAGACCACGGTCTGGCCGGGCTCGAGCCAGCCATCCTCGCGGGCAGCGAGCAAGCCCGCCACGCTGGCCGCCGAAGCCGGCTCGACGAACACGCCCTCCCGCGAGGCGATCAGCCGGTAGGCCTCGAGGAGCTTCTCATCGGTGGCCGCCCGGAACTGCCCGTTGGATTCGTCGCGCGCGGCGACCGCGGCGTTCCAGGAGGCCGGCGCACCGATGCGGATCGCCGTGGCAATGGTCTCGGGGTTCTTGACGGGCGCGCCATGCACCAGCGGCGCGGCGCCCGCGGCCTGCACGCCCAGCATCCGGGGCAGGCTCGTGGTGACGCCGTCCGCGTGGTATTCCTTGTAGCCCCGCCAGTAGGCGGTGATGTTGCCAGCGTTGCCAACAGGAAGCGCATGCACGTCCGGCGCCTTGCCCAGCACGTCGCAGATCTCGAACGCGGCGGTCTTCTGGCCCTCGATGCGGGCGGGGTTGACCGAGTTGACGAGCGCGATCTCCGGGAACTCGCTGGTGGCCTTGCGCGCGAGCTCGAGGCAATCGTCGAAGTTGCCATCGACCTGGATGATGGTGGCGCCGTAGATCACCGACTGCGCGAGCTTGCCCATGGCGATCTTCCCCGCCGGGATGAGCACCGCGCAGGTGATCCCGGCCTTGGCCGCATAGGCAGCGGCCGAGGCCGAGGTGTTGCCCGTCGAGGCGCAGAGCACCGCGCGCTGGCCACGCGCGACCGCGTCGGTGACGGCCATGGTCATGCCCCGGTCCTTGAAGGAACCCGTCGGGTTGAGCCCCTCGACCTTCAGGTACACCTCGCACCCGGTGATCTCGGAGAGGTGCTCGGCGGGCAGCAGCGGGGTGCCGCCCTCCTGCAGGGTCACTGCCTGCCAGTCATCCCCGACCGCGAGCCGGTCCCGGTATGCCGCGATGAGCCCTGGCCAGCCACTGTGCACCGGGCCGATGGCCCCTGCGGTGATTGCTCCGGTCATTATTCAGAAGTACCTTCCAGTCGGATCACGCTGGTCACAGCATGGACGAACTCCCGGCCTTGCAACGCTGCGACGGTCTTCGACAACGCGTCATCCGAGGCGCGGTGGGTCACCACCACCAGGGAGGCTGCTTCCTCGCTGCCGGTCTGGCGCACGGTGGAGATGCTGACGCCGTGGTTGGCGAACTCCTGGGCGACCGCGGCGAGGACACCGGTGCGGTCAGCGACCTCCATGCGCACGTAGTAGCGGGTGGGAGTGGATCCCATGGACAGGATCGGCAGCTTCGCATAGATGGACTCATCCGGGCCCTTGCCGCCATGGACCTTGTTGCGCGCCGCGGAGACAAGGTCACCGAGCACGGCGGAGGCGGTCGGGCCGCCGCCGGCGCCTTGCCCGTAGAACATGAGGCGCCCCGCGGCCTCGGCCTCGACGACGACCGCGTTGAACGCGCCGTTGACGGCGGCGAGAGGATGCTCCAGCGGCACCAGCGCCGGGTAGACGCGCGCCGATACGCGCTGCGATCCGTCCTCATCGGTGACCCGCTCGCAGATCGCGAGCAGCTTGATCGTGCAGTCGAGGTCCGCGGCGGAGGCGAGATCGTCGGCGGTGATACTGCTGATCCCCTCCCGGTACACGTCGGACGCCGTGACCCGGGTGTGGAAGGCGATCGAGGCGAGGATGGCGGCCTTGGCGGCGGCGTCGTATCCCTCGACGTCGGCGGTGGGGTCGGCCTCGGCGTAGCCAAGCCGCCGCGCGTCGGCGAGCATCTCGGAATAGTCGGCCCCGGTCTCGCCCATCGCGGAAAGGATGTAGTTGGTGGTGCCGTTGACGATGCCGACGACGCGGTCCACGCGGTCCCCGGCGAGCGATTGCATGAGGGGCCGGACGACGGGGATCGCGCCGGCGACCGCTGCCTCGAAGTACAGGTCGAGATCCGCAGCGTCGGCCACGGCAGCAAGCTCCCCGGTGTAGTCGGCGAGCAGGGCCTTGTTCGCGGTGACCACGGACTTGCCGGTGTTGAGGGAGTTGAGGATCAGCGTGCGAACGGGCTCGATCCCGCCGAAGACCTCGACGACGATATCGACATCGTCACGAGCGACGAGCGCCGCCGGATCATCGGTGAGCAGCTCGATCGGGACCCCGCGGTCCGGGGTGACGTTGCGCACGGCGATGCCCTTGAGCTCCAGTCGCGCGCCCACTCGTGCCTGGAAGTCGTCGGCATGCTCGGACAGCAGGCGCACCACCTCGCTACCGACGTTGCCCAATCCGAGGACGGCGATTCCGAGAGTCCGCTCGGGCACCACGCCACTGGCCTGTTCGCTACTCATTCGACCTCCAAGCTGAGCAGATCTTCCACCGTTTCCCGCCGCAGGAGCAACCGGGACTGTCCATCGCGCACGGCCACCACTGCGGGGCGGCCCAGCATGTTGTAGCGGCTCGACATCGAATAACAATAGGCACCCGTGGCAGCGACCGCGAGGAGGTCCCCGCTGGCGATGTCGGCAGGCATCCAGGCATTCCTGATGACAATGTCTCCCGTCTCGCAGTGCTTGCCGACGATGCGCGACACCATCGGCTCGGCATCGCTGCGCCGTGACACAACACGAACATCGTATTCGGCGTCGTACAACGACGTGCGGATGTTGTCGCTCATTCCTCCGTCCACGCTGACGTACTTGCGCCGCGCGGCGGAGCCGAGCCGCACATCCTTGACGGTACCGACCTCGTACACCGTGATGGTTCCCGGCCCCGCGATGGCCCGGCCTGGCTCGACAGTGAGACGGGGCGCGGAGATGCCTGCCTGCTTCGATTCGCTCTCGACGATCGCGAGCAGCTTGGCCGCGAGCTCCGCGATGGGCGGCGGATCATCGCTGGGCACATAGGCGATGCCGAACCCGCCACCTAGATCGACCGTGCCGAGCTGCGCGGTCCGGGCGGCACCGAGCTCGGCGGTGGCATCGCGCAGCAGGCTGATGACGCGGTGCGCGGCGAGCTCGAAGCCGTCGGCCTCGAAGATCTGCGAGCCAATATGGCTATGCAGCCCCACGAGCCGGAGATGATCGGTGGCGAGGACGCGCCGGATCGCCTCCATCGCGGAACCATCGGCGAGGGAGAAACCGAATTTCTGGTCCTCGTGCGCGGTCGCGATGAACTCGTGGGTATGGGCCTCCACGCCGACGGTGACGCGGATCAGCACATCCTGAACGGCGCCGTGGCGGTCCGCGACGCTGTCGAGCCGATCGATCTCGATCATGGAATCGATCACCACGTGCCCCACCCCGTGGCGGACGGCCGCCTCGAGCTCGGCCTCGGACTTGTTATTCCCGTGCAGCGCGATCCGCTCGGGAGGGAAGCCACCGTGCAGGGCCACGGCCAGCTCGCCACCGGAGGCCACATCGAGCGACAGGCCTTCCTCGGCCACCCACCGGGCGATGTGGCTCGACAAGAACGCCTTCGATGCGTAGTGCACGCGGTCGGGCGCGCCGAACGCTGCGGCCATGTCCCGGCAGCGCGACCGGAAATCGTCCTCGTCGATGACAAAGAGCGGGGTTCCGTACTGCGCGGCGAGCTCGGTGACCGGGATGCCCGCGACGGTGACGATCCCGCTGGCGGGGTCGCGCTCCGCATTGCGGGGCCAGACCACTGGCGCGAGGGCGGCGAGCTCGTCCGGCGAGGCTGGACGCTCGCTGAGCCCTGGGGCGTGCGGGATATCGGCGTGCTTGGGGCCGGCTGGGTGGGCGCTCACATTCGCTCCGGGGCGGTCACGCCCAGCAGTGCCAGGCCATTGGACAGGACTTGCCGGGCAGCGTCGCAGAGCGCGAGCCGGGCGGTGTGCAGCGGGGCAGGCTCCTCGTCTCCCTGGGGCAGGACGCGGCACTGATCGTAGAACCGGTGGTAGGAACTAGCCAGATCCTCGAGGTAGCGGGCCACGCGATGCGGCTCGCGCAGCGTCGCGGCGGCGGCGACCACGCCCGGGAACTCGCCGAGGGTGCGGATGAGGTCGCCCTCGCGGTCATGCGTGAGCAGGTCGAGCTGGGGATCAGTGGCGGCCACGCCCAGCTCGGCGGCGTTGCGGGCGATCGAGCAGAGGCGCGCGTGCGCGTACTGCACGTAGTAGACGGGGTTCTCGTTGCTCGCGCTGGCCCACAGCTCGAGGTCGATATCGAGGGTGTTGTCGAACGAGGAGCGAGTGAGGGCGTATCGCGCGGCATCGACACCGATCGCCTCGACCAGGTCGTCGAGGGTGATCACGGTGCCCGCGCGCTTGCTCATGCGGACAGGCTTGCCGTCGCGGACGAGGCTGACCATCTGGCCGATGAGCACCTCCACCGAGGCGGGGGCGTAGCCGAGGGCGGCCGCGGCGGCCTTCAGCCGGGCGATGTAGCCATGGTGGTCGGCGCCGAACATGTACACGCTCAGCCCGAATCCACGCTCGTGCTTGTTGCGCAGGTAGGCGATGTCTCCCGCGATGTAGGCGGCGTTGCCATCGGACTTGATGACGACACGATCCTTGTCATCTCCGTAGGCGGAGCTGCGCAGCCACCAGGCCCCATCCTGGTGGTAGAGGTTGCCGTTGGCCTTGAGCTCCTCGATCGCGGCGGTGACCGCGCCCGACTCGAACAGCGAGTTCTCGTGGAAGTAGACGTCGAAATCGGTGCCGAACTCGTGCAATGTCCGCTTGATGTGCTCGAACATCATGGCGACGCCCGCGGCGCGGAACGCCTCATGCCGCGCATCCAGGGGCATATCCATCACGCCGGGCGCCTCAGCGACGATCGTGCGGGCGATCTCTGTGATGTAGGCGCCGGCGTACCCATCCTCGGGAGCTGGCTCGCCCAGCGCGGCCGCCACCAGCGACCGGGCGAATCGATCGATCTGGGCCCCGTGATCGTTGAAGTAGTACTCACGGGTGACCTTCGCGCCCTGCGCCTCGAGCACGCGGCCCAGCGAATCCCCCGCGGCGGCCCATCGCGTTCCGCCGAGGTGGATGGGGCCTGTCGGGTTCGCCGAGACGAACTCCAGGTTGATGTCCAGGCCCGCGAGGGAATCCCCGCGGCCGTAGTCGCTCGCGGCCGCGAGCACGTTCTCGACGATCTTTCCCTGCGCGGCGGCGGCGAGCCGGATGTTGAGGAAGCCCGGGCCCGCGATCTCGGCCGATTCGATGCCGTCATGGTCGGCGATGGCGCTCGCGATCCAGCTCGCGAGCTCGCGAGGCGTGGTGCCCGCTCGCTTTGCCACCTGCAGGGCCACGTTGGTGGCGTAGTCGCCATGCTCGGGGTTCCGCGGACGCTCGACGACAAGCTTGTCGGGCACAACGGAGGTATCGAGGTCGTGGCTCGCGAGCACGGAGACCGTGGCATCGCGGAGCAGCTGGGAAAGGTCTGCTGGGGTCACAGGCACCTATCCTATGGGCCCGCGGGATCAACTGCTAAATGCGAGCCCCGCCGCGCCGGTCGCGGCATCCCTGCTCGGCGGTACGTACAGTTGATGCCAGCGCGCGGCGCGCGCCCCGGCCACCAGCGCTCGTGCGGCGCGGGCGCGCGCACGCGGTCCTGTCACTACGGCGCGGAAAGATCCACCATCAATGGCAAGCAATGCGAACGATAGAACCGCTAAGGCCCTGCGGGCCGCGAAGAAGAAGTCGCGGGGCGGCTCCGCCACCGGGCTCAAGAACGGCCCGAACATCCCCTGGCTTGGCATCGGCGCCCTCGTCAGCGTCCTGATCCTCGTCGGCGTCATCGGCTGGAACATCGCACCGAGCATCCGCGACGAGCAGGCGATGGAGCAATGGACACCCACGGTCGATGATCCTGACCCGTCCACGCGGATCGATGGCGTGGAGATCTTCGAGAACCTGAGCAACGCGCACGTGCTCGCTGGCCAGCGCGTCGCCTACGAGCCGATGCCTCCGGTCGGCGGGCCCCACGATGAAGCCTGGGCCACCTGCACGGGCGTTGTCTACGACGAGCCCATCCGCACGGAGAACGCCGTGCACTCCCTCGAGCATGGCGCCGTCTGGATCACCTATTCGCCGGACAACGCCTCGGCAGCCGACATCGCCGCGCTCGAGAACCGCGTCGACGGGCAGGCTTACCTGTTCATGTCGCCATTCCCCGGCCAGGAATCTCCTCTCTCGCTGCAGGCCTGGGGCCACCAGCTCAAGCTTGATTCCGCCGAGGACGAGCGGATCAACCAGTTCATCGGCGCGCTGCGGATCAACCAGTTCAACAGCCCGGAGCCAGGAGCGAGCTGCTCGAACATCCCCGGCTACTTCGATCCCGAGAACCCGCCTCCGTTCGACCCGGCCCCTCCCGGGCCCGATGCGGTAGCGATGGACGGTGCCGGCGCATCAGCGGACGCCGCCGAGATGGGCGAGCCGCTGGAGCCTGGACCTGTCGACGAGGAGCCCGCTGGCGACGCTCCCGCGATTGAGATCCCGGCCGAGCCCGTGCCTGGTGGCGAGGAGAACGCTGAATGAGCCCCACGGGCCGACGCCTCGTTCCCTTGCTCGTTATCACCACCGCGCTAGGCATGGCGATCGGCTTCCTGCTCGGGGCCACGATCGGAGGCGATGACGCCGCGCTGCCCGCCAACGCCGATCCGAACGCCTCCGATATCGGCTTCAGCCAGGACATGAGCGCGCACCACCTGCAGGCCGTGTCGATGTCCGCAGCGGTGCTGACCACCACCAGCGACCCCAGCATCAGGACCCTCTCCTTTGACATCCTCACTGCCCAGGAGAACCAGATCGGGCAGATGCAGGGCTGGCTGCAGGCATGGGGCGAGCCGCGGTTCGCGCCCGGCGACCCCATGACCTGGATGCCCAGCAGCGAGCATGACGGCCACGACATGAGCGACATGGCCATGTCCGAGGGAGCCCGCATGCCTGGCATGGCGACCTCGCAGGAGATGGCGCGGCTGCGCGGCCTCGAGGGCAGCGAGCAGGATGTGTACTTCCTGCAGTTGATGCTGCGGCACCACCAGGGTGGCCTGCCCATGGCCGAGGCCGCCATCGAGCAGGCCAGCACCCCCTTGGTCACGGGCATCGCGCAGAGGATGCTCGACGGGCAGAAGAAGGAGATCGACTTGATGACGGAGCTGCTCGCTGAGCGCGGCGCCGAGCCCATTCCGTTCAACTAGCCGTCTGCGGCTGGGGCCCAGCCGATTGGGTCCCGCCCAGGTCGATTGGGGCCCAGCCGATTGGGTCCCGCCCAGGTCGATTGGGGACCAGCCGATTGGGTCCCGCCCACGTCGATTGGGTCCCGGGTCGGTTGGGTCCCGCCCACGTCGATTGGGTCCCGGGTCGGGCGAGCTGCCACCCACGACATGGATCTGCCACCTCTGCGCGCAGCGGCCACGGAAATATCCGTGGCCGCTGCGCGCGGACCGTGGTGGCTGCGCACCGGGGGTGGCAGCTGTGGCACACGCTTAGTGTTCCGCCATTGGTCAGGGACACCGAACCAGGCTAGACGGGCACATCGGGTTTCACATCAACGCCAGACACGCGCCTGGCCTGGCGATTCCGCATTGGTGGCGCTAATGCGCTAGGCTAGCCCCGCCCACCGCGCAAGCGCTGACGTGGCATGAATGTGGCAAGCCCTCGTAGCTCAGGGGATAGAGCACTGCCCTCCGGAGGCAGGTGTCGCAGGTTCGAATCCTGCCGAGGGCACATATTTTCACTCGGGGTTCCCCGATCATTCTGCTTGATCGCCTGCTTCAGCTTTGTCTGTCGCAGCGTTTCCTGTGGCCCCGCCCAGGTCCTCGTCATCCTGATGCCTGCTTGTCTCTGGCACCACGACCCAGTAGAGGGCAGCGACAAGCAGCAGCGCGCCAGTGAGCAGGAAGGCGAGCTCGAACGAGTACTGCTCGGCTATCCAGCCCCCGAGCAGGGGCCCCACGATGGCGCCGAGATCAGCAGTCATCTGGAACGCCGCGAGCACCTTGCCGCCATTCCGGTCCGATCCGATCAAGTCCGCCACCGCCGCCTGCTGGCTGGGCACCACGAAGCCCATGCCGGCGCCGGCGATCACGCACAGCGCGAGAAAGACCACGGGATTGCCGGAGAGCCCCAGCACCATCGTGGATGATCCGGTGATGGCGAGGCCCATGATGGTGGGCGGCTTGCGGCCTATGCGGTCGGAGAGCTTGCCGGAGGTCGTCAGCACGATCGCCATGCCGATGGAGAACGCGGCGAGCGCGAACCCGCCCAGCTCGGTGCCCATGGTGAACGCGACCGTCACGAACAGCGGGATCAATGCCACGCGCACGCCGAAGGTCGCCCAGCCGTGGGCTAGGTTGGTGAGGAGCGCGGCGCGATAGGCCGGCTCGCGCAGCGCCTCGCCCAGGCGGTACTCCTGCCGCGGAGCGGACCGTGTGCCCTTGGTCCCGCTGGGCTCGCTGTCGAGCCTGGTGTGGACGACGATGATGGCGATGACGAGCGCCACGGTGTAGACGATGAACGGCACGCGCAGCCCGAACCGGCCGAGGAGCCCGCCGAGCAGTGGCCCAGTGATCCCGCCGAGCAGGAAGGCGGTGCTGTAGAGGCTGCTGACCTTGCCGCGCCGGTCCGGCGGCGAGAGCCGGATGATGAGCGCCATCGCCGAGATGGTGAACATGGTGGAGCCGATGCCGCCGAGGCCGCGGAAGATCATGAGCTGCCAGTAGCTCTGCGCGGCGGCGCTCGCTCCGGTCGATATCGCGACGATGGCGAGGCCGCTGAGGTAGACGCGCCGCTCGCCGAGCTTTTGCACTAGCTGGCCGCTGGCGGGGGCGAAGAGCAGGCGGGCCACCGCGAAGATGCTGACGATCGCGGACGCCGCGGTGTAGCCGACGTTGAAGCTGGTCGCGTACTGGGGCAGCACCGGGGCGATGAGCCCATATCCGACGGCGATGACGAAAGCGGCAGCCACCAGCACATGTATCTGACGCATGGCGTGCTGGTGGCTGCCGCTTGCTCTGGTGTTGCCCACGGTTCGAGGCTACAGACCCCGAAACGAGGTGGCGTGCTGGCTAGAGCGCCTTGAGCTCCTCGATGACGTGGCTCACGGATTTCTTGGCGTCGCCGAAGAGCATCGAGGTCTGGTCCGCGAAGAACAAGGGGTTCTCGATGCCCGCATAGCCCGAGGACATGCCTCGCTTGAGAACGATGACCGACCTGGACTGGTCGACGTTGAGGATCGGCATGCCGTGGATCGGCGAGCTCGGGTCATTGCGCGCAGCCGGGTTGGTGACGTCGTTGGCGCCGATGACGATGGTGACATCGGTGCGGTTGAACTCACCGTTGATGTCGTCCATCTCCTTCATGGCGTCGTAGCTGACCTCCGCCTCCGCGAGAAGAACATTCATGTGCCCTGGCATGCGGCCGGCGACGGGGTGGATGGCAAACTTGACCTCCACGCCCTTCTCCTCGAGCAGGTCGGCGAGCTCCTTGACGGCATGCTGCGCCTGGGCGACAGCGAGGCCGTAGCCGGGCACCACGATGACCTGGTTCGCGTAGGCCATCTGGATGGCGGCATCGGATGCGGACGTGGACTTGACCGTCCCGCCCGCATCGTCGACCGCGGCGGCGCTGGTGGAGCCGCCGAACGAGCCGAAGATGATCGCGGGGATCGACCGGTTCATGGCCTTGGCCATGAGGTTGGTGAGGATCGAGCCGGATGCGCCGACGATCATGCCGGCGACGATCATCGCGGTGTTGTTCAGCGCGAGGCCAGCCGATGCTGCGGAGAGCCCGGTGAGGGCGTTGAGCAGCGAGATCACGACGGGCATGTCAGCGCCACCGATGGGCAGCACCACGAACAGGCCCATCGTTCCGGCGATGACCAGCAGCGCCAGGATCCAGATGGCCGCGGTCGGGTCGTTGGCCGGGTCGGCGTTGATCCCGATGTAGATCGCGATAACCAGCGAGGCAAGGGCAAGAATGATGTTGGCGACCTGGAAGGTCTTGACGTTCGCGACGAGCTTCTTCTCGAGGTTCTTGTTGAGCAGTTCCTGGAGCTTCGCGAATGCCACCAGCGATCCCCAGAACGACACCGAGCCAACGATCGCCGCGAACAGCGAGCCGACGATGATGTGAACGACGGGGCCCTCGTAGCCGTGGAAGTTGGTGAATCCGTCGGTGTCGAGGAACTCTGCCCAGGCGATGAGCGCGACGGTGCCACCGCCCACGCCGTTGAAGAAGGCCACGAGCTGTGGCATCTCGGTCATCTTGGTGCGGATGGCTGGCGGTACACCGAGGACGACACCGACGACGAGGCCGGCCACGATGAGGATCCAGTTGCCGGTGTCGCGCACCGCGAGCAGGGTGGCAGCGACGGCGATGCCCATGCCCACCGCAGCGATCCAGTTGCCGCGGACGGCGGTGCGGGGGCCGGTAAGACCCATCAGGCCATAGATGAACAAGGAGAAAGCAATGATGTAGAGAACATTGACGAGGGTGTCCATCAGGCGTCTCCTCCCTTGCCGCGGGCAGGCGACTTGGACTTGAACATGCCAAGCATGCGGTCAGTGACGACGAAGCCGCCGACGACGTTGAGCGTGCCGAACACGACAGCGACGAACAGGATGACCTGCATCGCGATGCTGGGGTCCTCCACCTTGCCGAGCACGACGAGCGCGCCGAGCACAACGATGCCGTGGATGGCGTTGGTGCCGGACATCAGCGGGGTGTGGAGCGTATTGGGCACTTTGGAGATCACGGTGAAGCCAACGAAGCCGGCGAGCACGAGCAGCGCCAGGTTGGCTAGCAGTTCGGTATACATGGGTGGTTCCTTGTCATCCTGCCGCGGGTGGCGACGCGGTCTCGGGCACGCCGGTGACGCAGGAGTCGGCGAGGATCTGGTCGGTGAAGTCCGGTGCCAGGGCGGCATCGTCGTCCAGCATGAGATCGAGCAGCGCGGTGACGTTCTTCGCGTAGAGCTCGCTCGCGTGCTCGGGCATCGTTGCCGGGAGGTTCAGCGGCGAGGCGATGGTCACCCCGTGCTTGGTGACGGTCTTCCCCGGCTCGGTGAGCTCGCAGTTGCCGCCGGTCTCGCCAGCGAGGTCCACGATGACGCTGCCCTCTCGCATTCCTTCGACGGCCGCGGCGGTAACAAGGCGCGGGGCGGGACGACCAGGGACGAGGGCCGTGGTGATCACGACGTCGAAGCCCTTGATCGCGTCCTCGAGCCGTTGCTGCTGCTGCGCGCGCTCGTCCTCGGTGAGCTCGCGCGCGTATCCACCCTCGCCCGCGGCGCTGATGCCGAGGTCGAGCCATTGCGCGCCGACGGAGCGGACCTGGTCCGCCACCTCGGGCCGCACGTCGTATCCCGTGGAGCGCCCGCCGAGGCGCTTCGCGGTGGCGAGTGCCTGTAGTCCTGCGACGCCGACACCGAGGACGAGGACGGTCGCGGGCTTGACGGTTCCGGCAGCGGTGGTGAGCATCGGGAAGAACCGGGTGAGCTCGTTGGCGGCAACGAGGACGGCCTTGTAGCCGGCGACGTTGGCCTGGCTCGACAGTGCATCCATGACCTGCGCGCGGGAGATGCGCGGGATGGCCTCCATCGCGAAACCGTGGACGCCGCGCTTGCTGAGCGCGTCGATGCAGTTGACCTGGTTGCGGGGCGCGAGGAACCCGATGAGCGTGGCGCCCTTCGGGATCTTCGAGATCTCGGCGTCGGACGGCGGCGCGACCTTGACGATCACTTCGCAGTCCCATGCGTTGCCGATGGTGGCGCCGGCCTGGATGTACTCGTCGTCGGGGATGCGGGCACGGTCGCCCGCCCCGCTCTCGACGACGACGCCGATCCCGCGGGAGGTGAGCGACTTCACTGCCTTGGGCACGAGGGCTACGCGCCGCTCCCCCTCACCGGCTTCCCGTACCACGCCCACGGTCGTGGACCGTTGCTGAGTGTTGTGTGCGCTATCCAATGATGTGACTCTCCGCGAGACGGCTCGCTGATCGGTGAGAATCACCGGCATCTTGCCGGTGCGCTGGAGATTTCCGTCTGCTCACAGCGCACCGATCGTACCGAGATGCGCCGTCGAGTGGGTTCTCCGCGTCGGCGTGCCTTCATCTGAATCGAATCACCGGGACAGATCGTCCCTGTTACGTGGGGTTTGTGAATTCTCCCACAAGCTCGACCGCGAGCGCCGCGCGAGCGCGCGGGGGGTGCTAATGAGCTCAGCCCGCGAGGCTGCCGCCGGTGCACCCGGAGCGCGCGGCGATGCCGGTGGCCCAGCCGCCGCGGCGCCCGGTGGCGGTGCGGCGATCGATGAAGTCGTCGGCGCCCTCGAGCAGCACGGCTACGAGTTGCTCGGGATCTGCCTCGAACGAGTCACGGAGCCGACGGAGCTCGGCGGGAGCAAACAGCGCGGAGGCCTCGATGGCGTCCATCCAATGGTCGATATCGCCACCGCGGATCGCATCGATGAGTTCCCAGTCAGCGGAATTGTCGGCGCGCTCGTACGCGAGGATCGCCCTGACCAGTTCGCGCGTACCGGTTGTCATAGTGGCCATGTGTCATCTCCCTTGCTCAGTCAGCCCTGGGGCCGCCCGGCGCCAGCTTGCTCGGGCGACTGCCCACGAGGCGGTCTCCGCCCGCGGCTGGTGCGCCCGTCGATCGGCGAGCAACCACGCTCCCGCATCGATTGATTCCAATCCTATCCCCGGGGGAAGCCAATAAACACCTCTGTTTAGTGATGTTTACAGAACGCACAGATAACGAGGGGAAAAGCCGCAGCCTTCGCCATGATTGCCTTAGAGTTTCTTTAGGAATTGACGTCATGGAACAACCCCGCCCAGGGGTCACAACCGTCGCTCCAGTCCCACGTCGAGCAAATACGACACGACTACCAGCACATCTGCAGGCTCCCGGGGCCGATCAGCAGTCCTGTCAGGCGAAGCTCCGGGTGACGCGTACTGCAATTCCTCCGGGCTGTGATCGCCGCCATCGTGTTGAACCCCATGAAACAAGATCGTCACAATTGAAATACGACAGAATGACAATGCTCGACATTTCGCGACTAATTGACCTAGCAACGCGGTCGACGCCGAGCACCAATCCCCACGCACCAAACGCCCCGGGCAATTACGCGGACCGCACCAGTGCCCCGAGTACGCCGACAGCATCGAGGGCCACGGCCTCGCCGCCGAGGGCCGGGGGGACCGCGATCACCGACACAGCCCATCGCTCCCCCGCCCCCGCCACGACCCAAGCGAGCACCGGCGCACCCGCGGCTGGCAGCGGCGCCCCCACCGCGAGACGGCACTCCACCACGCTCCCCGCGTCGTCCCGGAGCATCACGCTCGTACCCCGCTCCCCCGGTCGCGAGCCCGCCCAGTACATGCGGTGCTCCGAGGGAACGCCCATGGCCGCCGCCACGATCGCCTCGTCGTGGGGCAGCACCGCGCCGCGGCGCTCCACGAATCGCGCCATGGCGCCGCCCTCGCACAGCGCGATCATCCGCGCGCGCCGATCCTCGACCAGGCGGCTGGCCATCGCGCCATCGAGCGTCCCCGCGGTGATCCCATCGATCACGCCCATCAGCGCCAGGCGCGCTGGCCCATCCGCCCCCAGGAAAGCGAGCGCCTTCGCCAGGACGCTGTCGACCACGGCAGGAGCCGCCGGCACGCGGTCCGCGTCCCAGTCCGCGATCCAGCGCGCTCCCGGCGCCCATCCATCGCTCACCAGCCGCAACCGCTCCACGTGCCCGACCATCTCCGCCAGCGGCGCATCGACCGCCGCGAGGGCCACACTGATCCAGCGCAGCACCCGCGCCGCAGCGCCATCGAGCACCGGTGCCAGCGCCGTGCACGCGTCCACGATCGCGCGGCGCTCCAGCGCCCGCGGGCTGCCCGGCTCGATATCGTGCACCCACGGCTCGATGAGCACCCCCAGCGCATCCTCCGTGTCCACGATCCGGGCAAGGCGCGCGATGTCCACCGGATCCGGGGAACCGCCAACGAAGGAGGACCGCAGCGCATGCACCGCCGATGCGAGATCCCGCCCGATGCCATGCACCACCGCAAGCGCGTTGACCTGCTCGTCCCGGTCGTAGGCAGCGAAGTCGAACCCCGCTAGCGCGATCCGGTCGCCAGCGGCGACGATGCCGTACCGCGCGAGAAGCTCGCCGAGCGGCATCGTTCGGCGCCCCGCGCCCCGAGGCAGGTGCTCGGCCGCGTGCGCAACGAGCGCGGCAAGGCCCCCCGGGCTGCCCGCGTTGTCCCGCGCGAACCGGCGCATGATGGACCTGAGGCCCGGCGGCGGCGCGGCAAGGCATTCTCGGTCCACCGGCACCATCGACACCGTGGCCCCCGTGATGCGCAGCGCGACGAGGTCACCAGGACGCAGGCCGTCGAAGGCCCGTGCGGGGAGGTACATGTGCTCGCCGGGCTCCACGGTCGGCGGCAGGAACGGCTCGATGTCGGGCGCGGTCCGCACGCAGGCCGACCAGATCTCCTCCGCGGAGATCACATGGGTGGGCCACCATCGCTCGGCGGTCCCGGTCATGGCCCGCACGCCTCGTCATCATCGACGAATCGCAGGACTCGCAGCATCGCGTGCTNGGGCTCCACGGTCGGCGGCAGGAACGGCTCGATGTCGGGCGCGGTCCGCACGCAGGCCGACCAGATCTCCTCCGCGGAGATCACATGGGTGGGCCACCATCGCTCGGCGGTCCCGGTCATGGCCCGCACGCCTCGTCATCATCGACGAATCGCAGGACTCGCAGCATCGCGTGCTCCTCGCCAGGTCCTGGCGCTGCAGCGACGCATGCCTCGAGCCCCGCGCGCAGCGCCACCTGGTCCATCCCATGTCCGATGAGCACGAGCTCCGTCCTGGGCGGCGCGCCAGCAGGCCAGGAGCGGCGCTCGATCTCGATGCTGCGCCCCACGACTTGCAGCACATAGCAGGCGCCGTCGCCGAACCCTCCGAGATCGAGAAGGCCCTTGACCCGGTACACGCCCGCGGGCCGCTGCTCGAGCAGGTCCATGAAGGCTCGCGGATGAACCGGCACGGACGACGTCCACGCGACGCTCTCCACCTGGTGCGCATGCGCGTGGTCATGCGGTTCCTCCGCCTCGTCGCATTCCTCGCGCAGCAGCGCATCAAGGGTCAGTTGCACCGGGCGGTCCAGCCGCCCAGCCCTCCTTTCCACCCGCGAGCTGGCGTCGACCAGCAGATCGAGATCCAGCGCGCCACGAACCGTGGGGATCACCGGAGCGCCGCGCGCGGCCGCACCGATGCGCGCGACCAGCTCGTCGCGCGCCTCGCTGGCGAGCTGGTCGGCCTTGTTCAGCAGCACCAGGTCGGCAACGCTCGCATGGCGGTCTAGCTCCACGCGGGCGTGCTCGGCCGCATCGATCACTACGATGACCGACGAGCAATGGAAGCGCTCGTCACCCGTGGCCCGCACTACCTGCACGAGCGCTCCCGGCTCGGCCACCCCGCTCGCCTCCACCAGGATCATGTCCAGCCGTGGCGCTATGCCTGCCAGGCTTGCCAGGGACTCCTCGATATCGTCGGTGTCCACCTCGCAGCAGATGCAGCCATTGGTCAGGGTCATCATGTTGTCGACCTGCCCGGCGACGAGGAACGCATCGATGTTGATCGCGCCGAAATCATTGACCAGCACGCCCACTCTCAGCTCGCCCGCCGAGCGCAGCACATGGTTGACCAGAGTTGTCTTCCCCGCGCCCAGGAACCCCGCTACCACCACGACCGGAATGGATGCTCCCACCCGGACCACTCCCCTCGGCTCGTCCTCGTCCCGGATACGGCATGCTACCGGGGATCGTGTCCACGGCCCCATGGTCGACACGGCATGGCCGACGTAACGTAAGCGGCATGACCAGCCAACCGCTGACGCGCCGCAGGGCGCGGTTCGTGCCACTCCTCATTGCCGTGATCCTCCTCGCGCTGGCCACGGGATGCTCGGGGACCGTGCAGGAGGACTTCTCGCCGAGCCCGTTCCCCGTCGGTGATGGCGAGCTGCGCGAGGACAGTGCCGGCGGGGCGCTAGCTCCCCGGCAGGCGCCCGATGCGGTCCAGCGCGAGGTCATCCGCCACGCCACCATGACCATCCAGGTGCCCGACCCGGCCGCGGCATCGCAGGAGGCGGCCGAGGCCGCGCAGCGCGCGGGCGGACGCATCGATCACCGCACCGAGCGTCCCCCTACCAGCCAGTCCGTCGGCTCTGCCAGCCTCACCATGCGCGTGCCCGCCGATCGCCTCGACCCGGTGATCGAGCAGCTCCGCGCCCTCGGCACCGTCAGCGAGCTAACTATCTCGAGCAGCGATGTGACGATCCAGGTCGTCGATCTCGATGCCCGCATCGACGCGCTCGCGACCTCCGTCTCTCGATTGCAGGAGATCATGGGCACCGCGACCTCGGCCGAGGACCTCATCGCGGCGGAGACCGCGCTCGCGGAGCGGCAGGCCCAGCTCGACGGCCTGCGCTCGCAGCGCGAGCACCTCGCGGACCAGGTCGACCTCTCCACCCTCGATCTCTACCTCGCGCAGC
>NZ_JACYWE010000007.1:89480-226314 GCF_014841105.1 Lolliginicoccus lacisalsi | reverse complement strand
AATGACTTAGTCAGACCCTCGACCGCGACCTCGACTCCCACAGAACCTCCCAGCTCAGCCACACCACTACCCGGTATGGGTCGCGCCACTTTAACGCACCCCGGTGGCACGCACCCCATGAACAATAAACTGCCGCAGATACGACGATGCGGGCGCCCTCCGAAATGGGGACATGACAGCCCTATCCGACGACTTAGCGGGAAGCCGATGAGCCGCGGAGCGAAATGCGAAAAACGTTGCAGTACACGGTATTACAGCGCAAACGCACGGTTCTGAACGCTGCTGCGGAAGCCTGGAGCGGCGCGACATTGTCACTCCGGCCAGCAATCCAGTGGCCCCGGCATTGCCTCAAAACGGACACCAAATCGTACGCGGCTTCCCGTATCGCGGACACAGTTTCGTACGCGGTTACCCGACACCCCGGCCACCAGCGGCGGGGCCCTGGAGCCGACCGCGAAACGCAAAACGGGGCCATCCACGAATGGATGGCCCCGCGCGCGGGATCCGAGCCCCCAGGGGCAGGTTCCCGATCAGCTAGCGTCAGATCACTTGAGGGAGACCTTGGCACCGGCTGCTTCCAGCTTCTCCTTGGCAGCGTCCGCCTGGTCCTTGGCGACAGCCTCGAGGATGGCCTTGGGAGCGGCCTCGACGAGCTCCTTGGCCTCCTTCAGGCCGAGGCTCGGGATGATCTCGCGAACGACCTTGATGACGCCGATCTTCTTGTCGCCAGCAGCCTCGAGAACGACGTCGAACTCGTCCTTCTCCTCGACAGCCTCGGCGGCCGCGGGAGCGGCACCGCCCGCGGCAACAGCCACGGGAGCAGCAGCGGTGACCTCGAAGGTCTCCTCGAAGACCTTGACGAACTCGGAGAGCTCGAGAAGGGTCATCTCCTTGAACGATTCGATCAACTCGTCAGTGGTGAGCTTCGCCATGATTGACGTTCCTTCCTAATGTGGTCGCCCCAACCGTTCCTGCAGTTCGGGGCTGGTATGAATGCCGGACGCGGGATGACCTCAGGCCTCCGCGGATGCGCCTTCGGCGGCCTTTTTTTCCTGCAGCGCTGCTGCCAACCGCGCCACCTGCGATGCAGGCGCGTTGAACAGACCCGCAGCCTTCGCCGTGTTGCCCTTCATCGCCCCGGCGAGCTTCGCCAGCAGGACTTCGCGCGACTCGAGGTCGGCGATCCTGTTGACTTCCTCCACCGAGAGCGGGCGGCCCTCCATGTAGCCGCCCTTGATGACGAGGGACTTGTGCTCCTTGGCAAACTCCTTGAGCGCCTTCGCGGCATCAACCGGCTCACCGGTGATGAACGCGACGGCGGTAGGACCGGAGAACAAATCATCGAGACCCTCGACACCAGCATCGCGCGCAGCGATCTTGACGAGGGTGTTCTTGGCGACGGAGTACGAGGTACCCGCGCCGAGCGACCGGCGCAGTGCGGTCAGGCTGGCAACCGATAGGCCACGGTACTCAGTGACCACTGCCGCGGTAGAGCCCTTGAACTGCTCAGCGATCTCTGCGACCGCTGTGACCTTCTCTGCATTTGCCATGCTTCGCCTCCTCTCTCCTCACTCGCCCGAAACCATTGGCCGGGCACATGGGAGAAGGAGCGGGCAACAGCCGACGCAAGCGGCAGAGAACAACGGGAGGGAGCACCTCGTGCCTTCGATACAGGCACGAACAGCACACCATCTCCCCAAGTCTCGTCCTCCTGCGTGGGCCGCCGGATAAACCCGGACCTTCAACCGCTTGCCGCCGACCCCCCGAGGGAGAAGGCAGAAGCTTGTGACCAACGGTCTTCGGTGAACGTATATGGGATGGGATCGACCAACCCAAGGGAAAATCGATCGGACATAAGTCCGGGACATACTGTACTCGGTGCGCCCCTCGGCACCAAATCACCGCACTGGCCGCGCTAGGATCGGCACCATGACGACCGACGTCCCCACGAGATCCGGCTTCGCTGAAGCCGGAGACCTGCACCTAGCGTTCGAGGAGCATGGGCCCGCCGACGGGACGCCGATCCTGCTGATCATGGGTTTCGGCGCGCAGCTGACCCTGTGGCCCCACCAGCTCTGCACCACCCTCGCCACCAAGGGCTTCCGGGTAATCCGGTTCGACAACCGCGATATCGGGCTCTCCACCAAGCTCGACGGCACGCGCGTCGAGGGTGCCTTCCTCGGACGGCTCCTGCGCAGCCAGCTCGGAAGGCCGAGCGACGTTCCCTACACGCTCGTGGACATGGCCGAGGACACGCGGTGGCTACTTGATTCGCTCGGAATCGACCGCGCGCACGTCGTCGGGGCCTCCATGGGCGGAATGATCACCCAGGTGCTCGCTGCCCGGCACCCCGAACGGATCCATTCGGCCACCATCATCTTCTCGTCGACCAATGAGCCCTTCCTGCCACCACCGACACCCACGGCGCTGCGGGCGCTCCTCGCTCCCCCACCGAAGAACCCCACGACCGAGCAACTCGTCGAACGATCGGTGCGCACCTTCCGCGCGCTCTCCGGCCCCGGTTACCCCCGGTCCGAGGAGGAGCTCCGCGCGCTCGCGCTCGAGCAGGTGCAACGGAGCCACTACCCGGCCGGAATGGTCCGGCAGTTCGCGGCAGTGCTCGGCACGGGCTCGCTGCGCGACTATGCCCGCGCCGTCACCGCACCGACGACCGTGATCCACGGCTCCGCCGATCCCCTCGTCCGGCCCCGATCAGGGCGGGCGGTTGCCCGGGCCATCCCCGGCGCCCGGCTGACGATGATCGACGGGATGGGACATGACCTCCCGCCGGCCCTGGTCCCGCGCATAGCCGGGGAGATCCTCGCCTCGACCGCCCGAGCCAGCTAGGGCGGGCTCCAGGGCCCGAGGCCGGCCGGGTTCCAGGGCCCGAGGCCGGGCTCCAGGGCCCGAGGCCGCAAACGCGATAGAAGCCGCCCGAGAACCCGTGCGATTTCTATCGCGTTTGGCGGTTTCCGGTGCTTTTGCGGTCGAGGAGCCGCCAGCCCGCGCCACCGCCATCCCGCGCGGAACCGCCAGCCCCCGCCACCAACGGGCGGTGCCCCGCCAGCCGGGGGCTAGCGGGGCACCGTGATGCGAACAGCTCAGTCTTCGCCGAGAAGGTTCCGGGTCTTGGAGGGATCCACCGGGATGCCCGGTCCGGTGGTCGTCGAGACCGTGACCTTCTTCATGTAGCGGCCCTTGGCCGCGGACGGCTTCGCGCGCAGGACCTCGTCGAGCGCGGCAGCATAGTTCTCGACCAGCTTGCGGTCGTCGAAGGAAGCCTTGCCCACGATGAAGTGCAGGTTGGACTGCTTGTCCACGCGGAAGCTGATCTTGCCGCCCTTGATGTCGGTGACGGCCTTCGCGACATCCATGGTGACCGTGCCGGTCTTCGGGTTCGGCATGAGCCCGCGGGGACCGAGGATACGGGCGATGCGCCCGACCTTGGCCATCTGGTCCGGGGTGGCGATGGCGGCGTCGAAGTCGAGCCACCCACCCTGGATGCGCTCGATGAGGTCTTCGGCGCCCACTGCGTCGGCTCCGGCTGCCTCGGCCTCGTTCGCCTTCTCGCCAGCGGCGAAGACGATGACGCGGACGGTCTTGCCCGTGCCGTGGGGCAGGCTGACGGTGCCGCGCACCATCTGGTCCGCCTTGCGGGGATCCACACCGAGGCGGATAGCGACCTCAACGGTGGAATCGAAGTTCTTCGAGCCGGTCTCGCGGGCGAGCTGGATGGCCTCCACGGGCGTGTACAGCTTCGTATTGTCGATCTTCTCGCTCGCGGCGAGATACGCCTTGCTGCGCTTTGGCATGTCTGTCCAATCGTGCCGAGTGATCTCGGCTAGGTCAGTCGTGGTGCGGACCAGCGCCTGGTCCTTCCACAGTCTTGATCATGTCTGTGTTCGTGCAGGTGCAGCGACAGCGTTGCCCGGGAATGATCGCGCCGGGCACGGCATCGCCGCGGGGATCACTCGACGGTGATGCCCATCGATCGGGCGGTTCCGGCGATGATCTTCGCGGCCTGGTCGATATCGATGGCGTTGAGATCTTCCTGCTTCGTCTTCGCGATCTCGCGGACCTGGTCCCAGGTGACCTTGGCGACCTTGTCCTTGTGCGGGGTCGGCGAGCCCTTCTGGACTCCGGCAGCCTTGAGCAGGAGCTTCGCGGCGGGCGGCGTCTTGAGCTTGAAGTCGAAGGAACGATCTTCATACACGGAGATCTCGACGGGGATCACGTTGCCGCGCTGCGACTCCGTGGCCGCGTTGTACGCCTTGCAGAACTCCATGATGTTCACGCCGTGCTGACCCAGGGCAGGGCCGATCGGCGGGGCCGGGTTGGCTTGGCCAGCCTGGATCTGGAGCTTGATTACTCCAGTGAGCTTTTTCTTCTTCTTGGGGGGCATCTCGACTTCCCTGAACTGTTCGGTGTTTTCCTGATTCTCACGCCACTACGGCGCAGTAGCGCAAGCCCGGGTGGACCTGGTCTGCTACTGCGCCGATCACCATGGCCGTGAAGCTAGATCTTCGAGACCTGGTTGAACCCGAGTTCAACCGGGGTCTCGCGCCCGAAGATGGAGACGAGCACCTTGAGCTTCTGCTGCTCGACATTGACTTCGGAAATACTGGCGGGCAGGGTCGCGAACGGCCCGTCCATGACGGTGACCGACTCCCCAACCTCGAAATCGACCTCGATCGTGGGCTTGGGCGCGAATCCTGTGTCGTCCGCTGCGTGGGATCCCGCGCTCGCGGGCTTCTTGCGCGCCTGCGGGGGCAGCAGGAACTTCACTACCTCGTCGATGGTGATCGGGGAAGGCCTCGACGGCGTGGCACCGACAAAGCCAGTCACGCCGGGGGTGTTGCGCACAACGCCCCATGCTTCGTCGTTGAGGATCATGCGGACCAAGATGTAACCGGGCAGGATCTTGCGGTTGACCTGCTTCTTCTGCCCGTTCTTGATCTCGGTGACCTCTTCGGTGGGCACCTCGATCTGGAAGATGAAGTCACCGGCATCGAGGTTCTGCACGCGGGTCTCGAGATTGGTCTTCACCTTGTTCTCGTAGCCCGCATAGGAATGCACGACGTACCATTCGCCCTCGGCGCGGCGAAGCTTCGCCTTGAGCTCTGCAACAGGATCCTGCTCCGGCTCGTCGACAACGGTGGCGACCTGGTCGGTCACCGCATCGTCCTCGCCTGGGAGGTTCACTGCGTCGTTCTCCGGGGCGCTCACTGGGCTACTCGCTTCCTCTCTAAAGTCACGCAAACTCTGTCCGCTTCCGGGCCGGGCGGCATCGGATCCTCACATCTCGCCGGGATCCGGTCACGGCTCCAGGCTACCCGTACAGCCAGAGGACCCCGCGGGAGAAGACCTGATCCAGGCCGAAGATCAGCCCGACCATGAAGAAGAGGAAGATGAACACCACGATCGTGTAGGTGACCATCTGCTTCCGGTTGGGCCAGATGACCTTGCGGAGCTCCGAGATCACCTCGCGAACGAACCGCGCGATGAGCTGGAACGGGTTCTCGCGCGTACCGGTCACCGGCTGCGATCCGGCGGGCTCAACAGTATTGCTCGGGCTGGACCCCTGCGATCGAGCTGCTCGCTTGCCGACTGGGCGCGGGGCCCCACCGGATTCGGTCGAACCAGCAGAGCGGGGATCATTGTCTTCCCCGTCGGCCCGTCGACCTGGCTGCTCACTCACCCGTGAATCCTTCCGTCGCTGACCGTCGCAGCAGGGGCGACAGGACTTGAACCTGCAACCTGCGGTTTTGGAGACCGCTGCTCTGCCAGTTGAGCTACGCCCCTTCGGTGTTGTCCACCTCTGGATGACCAAGAACAACGCGCCACCATAGGGCGGCGCGCCACGCTCTAGCCACAGGTTCCTGAGTGTACTTGACGATCAGCGATCCGTCACAATCACCGGGGTGCTACTCCGCGGCGAGCCGCACCGTGGCGACAGCACGACCAAAGATGCGGCGCCCCTCCGACTTCGCCACCAGCGTGATGATCGCCGTCCCGTCTGCCTCGTCCACCGACTTGACCTTGCCGGAGAACTCGATCGCTCCGCCCACGCCATCATCAGGCACGAACACCGGGCTGGTGAAGCGCACCGCGTACTCGAGCACGGCCGTGGGGTCACCGAGCCACGAGGTGAGGTAGGTGCCGCCGATGCCCATCGAGAGCATGCCGTGCGCCACGACGCTGCGCAGCCCGACCGAGCTCGCTGTCGCGTCGCTCCAGTGGATCGGGTTGAGATCACCCGAGACCCCGGCATAGCGCACGAGGTCCGATCGGGTCACCTGGTACTCCAGCGGCGGCAGCTCCGTGCCCGCGCTGACCGTCGCGATCGTCGGCCGAGCATCTCCCAGCGCGCTCATCACTGCTCGCCTCCCGCCACGAGGTCTTCCCGGCGGATCAGTGTCGTGTAGGTCGTTTGCACGATCTCGTCCTTGTCGTCGAGCAAGTGGTTCGCCGTGACGATCACATCGTTGCCCGCCATGTGCCGGAAGGAATCGATGCACGTCTCGCCCCGGAGCCGGTCCCCCGCGACGATGGGGCGGTGGAAGACGAACCGCTGATCGGTCTGCATGATGTTGCGCAGGTCCGACGACCACCCGAAGTGCTCGAACATCTCGAGGGTGGTGATGACGCCCAGCACCGAGGCGAATGTCACGGGAGCGACGAGCGCGTCGTACCCGAGCTCACGCGCGGCATCCTCGGAGAAGTGCGCGGGATGATCGTCCTGCACCGCGGCCGCGAACTCGCGGATCTTCTCCCGGCCCACCTCATAGAAATTGGCCATGCGGTACTTCGCGCCGACACTGTCTGCCGTGAAGGCCACTCTGCTCACCACCTCGTTGACGGACGCCGCATCACGGAAAAAAACATGCGTGCATGCACCTTATCCGCGTTGGCGCCCATTGTTCGCGGATGGGCGCGGCCTGTCCGTGAAATGTGATGGTATCCGGATGCCGATGGCGGCACTACTAGCGGAGGTCCACGATCAACAATGGAGGGGCAGGCCTCGGCGGCCTGCCCCTCCATTGTCATGCCTTGTGCAGTAGCGGTGGCCGGACTTGAACCGGCGACACAGCGATTATGAGCCGCTTGCTCTACCGACTGAGCTACACCGCCTTGCCCGGACCGCGGTAATGATAGACCGGGAAACCCACTGTTGAGTGAGCCCCCTAACGGAATCGAACCGTTGACCTTTTCCTTACCATGGAAACGCTCTGCCGACTGAGCTAAGGGGGCACAAGCTCCGGCGCGATCAGGCCTGCCGTCCTGTAAGGACCACTAGCCCCTCGCGTTGAAGCCTCCAAGAGGTTACACAGATTATTACCCTGCGCACAAACTCGCTGCTCACCGGGGTGAGGCTGTGCCTGCTCGGCGACGGATCCTGCTGTTCGCCAAGGCGCGCGGCACTGCTGGCCCGCCTTGCCCCGAGCGCCTGAGGCAGGCCGGGGCAAGCAGAAGGACCCAGGAACAATGCATGTTCCTGGGTCCTAGGCTGTGGCAGGTGAAGGATTCGAACCTTCGTAGGCAATGCCGACGGATTTACAGTCCGCTCCCTTTGGCCGCTCGGGCAACCTGCCGTTCACACAACGCTTCCACGCCTGCGTGGGCGCACCGTGTGAAGGCACAATACAACGAAAGGGTATGCCTGATGCAAATCGGGCCTGCCGACGCGGCCCAACCCTGGGCTCCGCCCCGTGGTTTGCCGCGCTCCCCGCCCGGCTGGCTTATGGTGGGGGCGCACATCCGCGGGTTCGAGAGGGTTTGAGGAGAACATGGCTGATTCATCGTTCGACATCGTGAGCAAGCTGGACCGCCAGGAAGTGGACAACGCGCTGAACCAGGCCGCCAAGGAGATCGCGAACCGCTATGACTTCCGCGGCACCGACGCGTCGATCGCATGGTCGGGCGAGGAAGCCATCGTGCTCTCCGCGAGCAGCGAGGAGCGGGTCAAGGCCATCCTCGAGGTCTTCCGCGAGAAGCTCGTGCGTCGCAACATCTCGATGAAGGCGTTCAAGCCTGGTGATCCGGTGGCCTCGGGCAAGGGCTTCAAGATCACCGGATCGCTGGTCGAGGGCATTGCCCAGGAGCATGCGAAGAAGATCTCGAAGAAGATCCGCGATGAGGGCCCCAAGGGCGTGAAGGTCCAGGTCCAGGGCGAGGAGCTGCGTGTTTCCAGCAAGAAGCGCGACGACCTCCAAGCAGTCATCGCACTGCTGAAGGACTCAGACTTCGAGGTGGCCCTGCAGTTCGTGAACTATCGCTGATCCCAGGCCATGCGCTCGAGCCGGGCGATGCGCTCGGCCATCGGCGGATGGGAGGCGAAGATCCCCACGAAGCGCTCCCCCGCCCGGAACGGGCTCGCGATCATCAAGTGCGACTCCGATGCCAGTCGTGGCTCCGGGGGCAGCGGCGCCGCAGCGACGCCGCGCTCGATCTTGCGCAGCGCCGAGGCCAGGGCCAGCGGATCGCCGGTGAGGCGAGCACCGGATTCGTCGGCCTGGAACTCCCGGGACCGCGAGACGGCCATCTGGATGACCCCTGCCGCGATCGGGCCCAGCAGGGCGATGAGCAGCAGGGCCAGCGGGTTCGCGTCGTCATCATCGCCCCCGCCGAAGATCGAGGCGAAGATCGCGAAATTGGCCAGCCCGGAAATGATGCTGGCCATGGCCCCGGCTACCGACGAGATCAGGATGTCGCGGTTGTAGACGTGCGCGAGCTCGTGGCCGAGGACCGCTCGGAGCTCGCGCTCGTCGAGCAGGTGGAGTATCCCCTCGGTGCAGCACACCGCGGCGGTGCGCGGATTGCGTCCCGTAGCGAACGCGTTGGGGGCCATGGTGGGGCTGATGTAGAGGCGCGGCATGGGTTGCTGCGCGAGGGTAGCGAGCTCCCGGACGATGCGGTGCATGGCGGGCTGCTCGAACTCGCTGACTGGCCGCGCGCGCATGGCACGCAGGGCGAGCTTGTCACTGTTGAAGTAGGCGAAGCCGTTCATTCCCAGTGCTACGAGCACCGCGATCCAGAGGATGGTGGCGTTGCCGAAGAGTGAACCCACGAAGATGATGAGCGCGGACATGCCGCCTAGCAGCATGGCGGTCTTGAGTCCATTCGCGTGACCGGTCATGACTCATTCCTTCACGAGAGCGGTACTGACACCCTGAGAACGAACAAGCACCCGCCCTGGGTTCCCCTGGGCAGCCCGGGCTGTGGGTGATCTAGCCCACGCGGCTCGCGGTGTAGTCGATGAGCTGCAGCAACGCCGTGCGGGCGCCCGAGCTGGGGAACTCCGCGAGCTCGGCGCGCGCGATATCGGCATAGCTAGCGAGATCGTCCCGAGCCCGGGTCATGCCCTCGGAAGCACGCAGGAGGCCAAGCGCCTCCTCCACCAATCCGTCGTCGGTGATGGGCCCGGCGAGCAGCTCGCGCAGCCGGTCGCCCTCGCTGCCCTGCTGCTCGAGCGCGTACAGCATCGGCAGCGTGAGAACGCCCTCGCGCAGGTCTGTTCCCGGGGTCTTGCCGGACTTCGCCGAGACGGAGGAGATGTCGATGATGTCATCGCAGATCTGGAATGCCATGCCCACCGCGTCCCCGACCCGCTCGAGGCGATCGATCTGCTCGGGCGAGCCTCCCGAGAAGGTGCCGCCGAACTTCCCGCTCGCGGCCAGCAGCGACGCCGTCTTCTCCCGGATCACCTTGAGGTAGTGCTGGACCTTGTCCTGGGCGGGGGGCGCGCCCACCGTCTCGCGCATCTGCCCGGTGACGAGCTCGGCGAACGTCTCCGCGATGACGCGGACCGCGTCCGGACCGAGCGTGGAGAGCAACCGGGACGAATGCGCGAAGAGGTAATCCCCGGCAAGGATGGCGATGCTGTTGCTCCAGCGCGCGTTGGCGCTCACCGCGCCGCGCCGCATCTTCGCCTCGTCCATGACGTCGTCGTGATAGAGGGTGGCAAGGTGCACCATCTCGACAACGGTGGCCGCCGTGATGATGGCACGCTCGTCCGGCTCGGGCCCGAGCTGCCCGCAGAGAATGGTGAACAGCGGACGGAACCGCTTGCCCCCGGCACGCGCCAGATAGAGGGCAGTCTCGGTGAGGAACGCCTCGCCATCCGACAGCTCATCGATGAGCAGCTTCTCCACGGACTCCAGGCCGATGCGCACGATCCCAGCTACCTGGGCGTCACCAAGGTCGATCCCCGCGACGACCTGATCGTCGTGTGATGCTGCGTGGTCACTATTCACGGTTCGCGTGCCCATTCTGTCGCTCTGGTTGCCGTGGATGTCATCCACCATGTGGACACCGTAGCGAACGCGCGCGCGATGCACCTGATGGAACGGGCCGATTGAGACATGTCTCGCGGAACGCGGTCCGCCGCCCCAAGTAAGCTGGACACGTGTCCCCAGCAAGTGATTCCCCCGCCCCTGGTTCCGCCGCGCCTGGTTCCTCCGCTTCGTCGCCCGCGAGCGATCCGGCCAACGAAGCGGCCGACCAGGAAGCAGCCGAGCAGCCGGTGGACGGGCGCAGCGTGCGCTGGGAGGACCACAAGGCGGCCCGGCGCAAGATCGTGCTGGATTCCGCGATGCGCGCGGTCGACTCCGAGGGCCCCGATGTAGGGGTGCAGCAGATCGCGGAGTACGCCCGGCTCCCCCGCTCGGTGGTGTACCGGCTCTTCCGGGAGCGCACCGACCTCGACGACCAGGTGCGCGCGCACATCGTCTCCTCGATGATGGAGACCCTAGCGCCCGCCCTCGTGCCCGAGGGCTCGGTGGAGTTCGCCGTCAACCGCGCTATCCACACGTACGTGGAATGGATCGCGGCGCACCCCAACCTGCACCAGTTCCTCTCCTCGGGCCCGAAGCGTCCCGCTCGTGCCGCGCAATCTCTGGATGGCGTGAAGACCGCGTTCGGACTGTATGTCACCGACGTCATCGCGGCGGGCCTGGCCACGCTGCACCTCCCCGGGGACCGGGCCGAGGCCGTCTCGTTCGGGCTCGTGGGGCTCGTGGATGGCGCGGTCAACCCATGGTTGCATCACGGCGAGGGCAGGTTGCCGACCAATGAGCTCGCTGATGTGCTCAGCAGTGCCGCGCTCGATGTGATCAGTGGCGCGCTGCGCGATCTCGGCGTGACGCTCGATCGCCAGGCGCCGCTCGGCCAGATCACCGGCGATATCCGGCCCCTGCTGGGGAACTAGGGGCCGGCGGGCCGCCGCGGCAGCGCCTAGTCGCCGCTGATCCCCCAGCTCGCGAGGTAGCCCTCGGGGAGGTCGTCGCTCGGCGCCTCAGGGGTCTCCAGCGACGTCCGGCTGAACCGGGGTGCCGGGGCGGGCTGGGTGACCCCGCCGATGTCGACATAGGTGCCGCGCGCGGCGTTGTGCGGGTGATGATGCGCTTCCCACGCGTCAACGACGGGCGAGACGCAGGCGTCGCTATCGGCGAAGATCCCGGTCCATTCGTCCTGGGTGCGCTGGAGGAACGCCTTCGCGAGGGTCTCGCGCCATTGCGGCCAGCCGGTGGGGTCGAGGTGGAAGGGAAGGTCCTCGTCGTCGATGCCGAGCCGGGCGATGAGCTCGGCGGGGAACTGGGGCTCGAGCGCCCCGACGGCCATGTGCTTGCCGTCCGCGGTGGCGTAGGTGTCGTAGCAGGGCGCGCCGGTGTCGAGGAGATTGGTTCCGCGCGGGCCGTTCCAGAGGCCGTTGGCCCGCATCCCGTGGAGGAAGGTGGTCATCAGGGCGGACCCGTCGACCATCGCGGCGTCGATGACCTGGCCTTGCCCCGAGGTGTTGCGCTCGTGCAGCGCGGCGAGAACGCCAAGCGCGAGGAGCATGCCGCCGCCGGCGAAGTCGGCGAGGAGGTTCACTGGCGGGGTGGGCTTCTCGCCCGCCCGGCCGAGGAGGTCGAGCGCGCCGGAAACGGCCGCGTAGTTGATGTCATGCCCGGCGCGGGGCGCGAGCGGGCCGTCCTGGCCCCAGCCGGTGATGCGTCCGTAGATGAGGCGAGGGTTGCGCGCATGGAGGTCGTCCGGGCCGATGCCGAGCCGCTCGGCGACTCCGGGACGGTAGCCCTCGACGAACACATCGGCTGCGTCGCAGAGCTCGAGGAGCGTGTTCTTGCCTGCCTCGCTCTTGAGGTCGAGGGAGAGGGTCTTCTTGCCGCGGTCGAGGGGGCCTTGCGGCGGAACGAGGCCGCCACCGCCGCCCGCGCGCTCGATGCGGAGCACGTCAGCGCCGAGGTCGGCGAGGATCAT
Organism: Lolliginicoccus lacisalsi; assembly: GCF_014841105.1. GTDB lineage: Bacteria > Actinomycetota > Actinomycetes > Mycobacteriales > Mycobacteriaceae > Lolliginicoccus > Lolliginicoccus lacisalsi. The sequence goes on along the minus strand of NZ_JACYWE010000007.1, from coordinate 214,056 downwards.
GCAGCCAAAGGGTCCGGGGGCGAGCCCGGCCATCTCGATGATGCGTATCCCGTGGAGTGGTCCTGGCATGACTGTTGCCTCCTGTCCCGGCGCGGCGCGCCAGCCCAACATTACTGGGACAGAATGTCACATCTATCTGTCCAGGTGAAGCATCGGCTCGCCAGGGAAGCCGGACTAGCGAACCGCGCGGTGCAGCGCCACGATGCCACCGCTGAGATTGCGCCATTGCACATCCCGCCAGCCCGCGCCCGCGATCCGCTCGCCGAGCGCCTTCTGGTCCGGCCAGGCCCGGATCGACTCAGCTAGGTAGACATAGGCATCCGGGTTCGAGCTCACCGAGCGCGCCACCGCGGGCAACGCCTTCATCAGATACTCCATGTAAGCCGTCCGCAGCACCGGCACCACCGGCGCCGAGAACTCGCACACCACCATCCGGCCACCCGGCCGCGTCACCCGGCGCAGCTCCGCGAGCGCCTGATCCACGTCCGCGACATTGCGCAGGCCGAACGAGATCGTCACCGCGTCGAAAACCTCGTCGCGGAACGGCAGGCGCAGGGCATCACCAGCGACCATCGGCACGCGCCGCCCCGCCCCCGCCTGCAGCATGCCCCTCGAGAAGTCGGTCGCCACGACCCACGCGCCCGAGCGCGAGAGCTCCACCGTCGACCCCCCCGTGCCCGCGGCGAGATCCAGCACGGACTCGCCCGGCGCCAGGTCCAGGGCCCGCCGCGTGGCCCTGCGCCACAGGCTGTCCTGCCCGAACGACAACACCGTGTTGGTGATGTCGTAGCGCCTGGCAACCCCATCGAACATCGAAGCGACCTCGTGGGGATCCTTATCGAGGGTGGCGCGGGAGCTCTGCACGTTCGTCACCTAGACGAACCTACCCGTTCGACGAACACGATGTCATGCGGTAGCCGGGAGCTCCGCCGCCGCGATGCCCGCGACCTCCGCGTAGTGCCCGAGCAGCTCGTCGCAGATCGCTGGCCAGGTCCGCTGCAGCACCGAGCGGCGCGCCGCCCGGCCGAACTGGGAGCGCGCCCGCGCGTCGAGGAACGTCTCCACCGCTCCGGGCAGCACCTCCTCGAAGCTCGGCACCGGCAGCAGGAAGCCCGTGCGGGCGTGCGCGATGAGGTCCTTCGGTCCGCCAGCATCCGGACCGATGACCGGGATGCCGCTGGCCAGTGCCTCCTGGATCGCCTGGCAGAACGTCTCATGCTCGCCGGTGTGGACGAACATATCGAAGCTCGCGTAGGCCTGGGCGAGCTCGAGGCCGCCGAGCTGCCCGGTGAACACCGCATCAGGCATCATCCGCTGCAGCTTGGGCCGGTCCGGCCCATCGCCGACGATGACGATCTGCACGTCATCGCGGCCGCTGAGGACAGCGAGCCGCTCGACATGCTTCTCCGGCGCGAGCCGGCCCACGAACCCCACGATGAGCTTGCCCTCGGGCGTCCACTGCTCGCGCAGCTCGCCGCTGCGGCGCGTCGGCGAGAACCGCTCGATGTCCACTCCCCTGCCCCACCGGTGGACCCGGGGAACGCCGTGCTTCTCGAGGTCCCGCACCGAGGCGCTGGAGGGGGCGAGCGTCCGATCGCACGCCCGGTGGATGCGGCGCGTCCAGCCCCATGCGGCCCGCGCGGTCAGGCCCAGCCCGTAGCTGTCGGCGAAGCCCGCGACATCGGTCTGGAAGATCGCCACCGCGGGCACGCCGAGGCGTCGAGCTGCACCGATGCCGCCCGCGCCCAGCAGGAAGGGCGACGCGAGGTGGATCACATCAGGGTCGAACTCTCGGAGGGCATCGGTGATCCACGGCTGCGGCAGGCCCACGGGCAGCGAGGTGACCATCGGCACCATCACCGCGGGCACATGCAGCACCGGGAAGCCCTCGTACTCATGCACGGGCACCTCGTCACCCACGGCGCCGGGCGCGATCACGATCGCGTCATGGCCGTTTCGCTTGAGATGCTCGAGGACGCGGAGCACCGAGTTGGTCACACCGTTGACGTTCGGCAGGAAGGATTCGGACACGATCGCAATACGCATAGCTGAAGCGTGAACGAGGTGAACGGCGACCAGCCAAGCGCGCCATGACCAGCAAGAGAACCTCAGTTGAAGGTCTCGGCGCCGCGTCGCCCCTCGTGCCCGAGTTGTTCAGATCGCTGTAACTCGCGCCGGATATACCAGAGCGGCGGCGCCGCGATCAACCAGGCGATGATCGCGATGGACAGCGCCGGAACGACAGCGACCCGGGCGTCGCGCCCGGCCACCCGGACCAGGTCAGGATCAGTGCGCGCGTACTCCACCTCGATGCGCTGGCCCACCACAAGGTCCGTCGGATAAAGCACGCCCAGCCTGGGATTATGCAGCACGCCGTCGGGAGTGCTGAAGATGACCGCCGAGCGCCGGACCCCCGCCGAGAGGACCTCCGCGGTGGCGACGCCCATGTCCGACTCGATGATCATATCGTTGCGCCAAGCGCCGACCACGAGGATCGCCGCGAGCAGAGTGATCCCCCCGGCCAGGAGGAGCACTGCCCGCCTGGCCCGCCGCAGCATCCGATATCTCACGAAGAGCAGCGTATCCGCTAGCGTGCGACGGTCGCGCGGATCGCGCTATGCAGCTCCCGCAGCCCCGACCGGTCCGTGCGGACCTCCACGATGCGCACCCCCCCCGCCTCGGCCGCGCCCTCGGCAAGCACTGCAGCGAGTTGGTCGACCTCAGGCTGCTGGTAGGGGATGTTGTATGCCTCGCACAGAGCCTTGACGTTGACCCCGTGCGGGGTGCCGAAGATCCGCTCGAACGCGCCCGCGTAGACCGGGTCCCCCTGCTCGAGCAGCTCGAAGATCCCGCCGCCATCGTCGTTGGCGACCACGATGGTGAGATCCTCCGGCCGGGGCTCGTGCGGGCCCAGCAGCAGGCCGGAGCTGTCATGCAGGAAGGTCAGGTCGCCGAGCAGCGCGATGGCGCGGCCACCATGCGCGAGCGCGGCCCCCATCGCGGTGGAGACGGTGCCATCGATCCCGGCGACGCCACGATTGGACACCACGCGGACCTGCTCGGGCACGGGGCCCGCGAGCGCGACATCGCGCACCGGGTTGGAAGCGCCTAGCACCAGCAGGTCCCCCGGCCGTGCCGCCGCGATGATCGCATCGGCCACATGCAGGCCCGTAGCCTTCGGATGGTTCGCGAGCTCGCGCCGCATCGCGATGCGTGCCCGCTCGGAGAGATCCAGGCATTGCTGGAGGAAAGCATGCCGTGGCGTGCCCGAGAGCGCCGCCCGGGTGCCCGCCGCGGTCAGGTTGCCCGACACATCGGGCCAGCGCGGCCCCGTCGTGAGCGCGTGCACCGCGACCCGCGGATCCGCGAGGAGCCGGGACACCGAGCGGTGCAGGGTCGGGCGTCCCGTGATGATGGCCTGCTGGGGATGCAACTCCCCGAGCGCGTAAGGATGCACCGCGATCCCGCCCGGCACATGCCGCGCCGTGGGCTCGGTGACCGTGGGCAGCCCCTCGAGCTCCGGATGCTCGCCCGAGCCGTGCCCCGCCACGACGATGGTGTCGAGGGACACGTCGATCGGCAGCGGCACATCGAGGTGGGCCCGCGGAGTGCTGGTCCACGGCGCTCCGTCAGGTCGCCCGGGCGGCACCGTGCCCCCATCGATCTCCGGCACCAGCGGCTCGCGCAGCGGCAGATCGAACTGCACCGGTCCCGCGTTGCCCGTTCGATCGCCGCGCGCGGCGGCGAGCACCCGGCAGACCGCCGAGCGCCACTGGCTGTTCTGGTCCCGGTCCTCCTCGGCGATGCCCAGGCTGATGCACGCGCGCACCTGCTCGTTGAACATCCCCAGCTGCTCCACGGTCTGGTTGGCGCCGGTGCCGAGCATCTCGTAGGGCCGGTTCGCGCTCAGCACGATCATCGGCACGCGCGCGTAGTTGGCCTCGAACACCGCGGGCGTGAGGTTCGCCACGGCAGTACCGGAGGTCATCACCACCGGCACCGGTCGACCGGAGCCCAGCGACAGGCCGATGGCGAGGAAGCCGGCGGTGCGCTCATCGATGCGGACGTGCAGCCTGATGCGGCCCGCGGTCTCGGCAGCGTGGAGCGCGAAGGCCAGGGGCGCGTTGCGGGATCCTGGGCACAGCACGACGTCGCGCACGCCGCCGCGGGCGAGCTCATCGACGACAGCACTGGCCTGGGCAGTGGACGGGTTCACGCCTCCAGGGTGTCAGATTTCGGGGCGCCGCGCGGCCTCCCGGGACTGCTTGGCCACCCGCCCCGGCTGACATGGTCGGCCGATGGTGCGACGATGGCAGGCGTGCGCACACATTTCGACCCGGTCCTGATGGATCCCGACCGGGTATACCAGCTGCTGACCGCCACCGTGGTGCCGCGGCCCATCGCCTGGGTCTCGACCCGGTCCGCGGCCGGGGTGGACAACCTGGCGCCCTACAGCTTCTTCACCATCGCGAGCACGCGGCCGCCGATCGTGCAGTTCTGCTCGGTCGGCCACAAGGACAGCGTCCGCAACGTCGCCGAGACGGGCGAGTTCGTGGTCAACCTCGCCTCGCAGCCGATGCTTGATCAGGTCAATGCCAGCGCGGCCGCGTTCGGCGCAGGCGAGAGCGAGTTCGACAAGCTCGATATCGCCCTCGAGCCCAGCGTGCGCGTCGCCCCGCCGCGGGTGCTGCACGCGCCCGTCAGCGTCGAGTGCGTGCGCGAGCGCATCATCGAGATCGGTGATTCCTACCTCGTGCTCGGCCGGGTGGTGTTCGTCACCGTGAACAGCCGGGCCCTCGATGAGGACGGCTTGCCAGCGAGCCAGGCGCTCGCCCCGCTGAGCCGACTCGGGGGCACCGAGTGGGGCGTGGGGATGGATACGCGCGAGGTGCCGCGGCCAGCCCCGCCAGCAGCGGGCTAGACGGCTACACGGCAGCTGCCGGTCGCTCGGCAAGGATGCGATGGCACCGGTCGAGGCGCTCCAGCCACCACTGCTGCCGCTCGGGGGTGGCCGCGAGGCGCTGCAGCGCGGCAGGTTCCGGGACGGGCCGCTCGGCCCGCATGGTGCCGGCGTTCCAGGCGGGCGGCTCGGCGACATCGTCGAGAAGCAAGCGGGAGGTGGCCAGGCCGCATGCATGAGGCAGCTCGGGCAGCGCCGCCGCGGTCGCGAGACCGGTACCGATGCCCACGGCTGTGTCGATGGCACTGGAGACCACCACGCGCATCCCGGCCGCGGCTAGCTGCTCCGCGATGCCGAGGACCCGGGCGGGGCCACCAAGCGGCGAGACCTTGATGACGGCGATGTCGGCGGCCCGCAGCCGGGCGACCCGCAGCGGATCGGAGGCGCGGCGGATGCTCTCGTCGGCCGCGATGGGCACGTCCACGCGGCCACGCAGGGTCGCGAGCTCCTCGACCGTGCGGCAGGGCTGCTCGGCGTACTCGAGCCCGCCGAACTGCTCGATCGCGGCCGTGGCCTCCTCGACCGTCCACGCTCCGTTCGCGTCGATGCGGACGGTGGGCACGAGCTCGCGCACCGCCGCGACACGGGCGAGGTCATCAGCGAGGACCTGGCCACGCTCGGCGACCTTTACTTTGGCGGTGGCGGCTCCGGGGAACCGAGCGAGCACCGCAGGCACATCGGCGGCGGGCACCGCGGGAATGGTGGCGTTGACGGGGATGGCGGAGCGCAGCGCGCTCGGCGGTGGCTGCCAGGCCGCGGCGATGGCTGCGGACAACCAGGTCGCGGCCTCGTCGTCCGCGTACTCGGGGAACGGGGCGAACTCGCCCCAGCCGTGCGGGCCCTCGATGAGCAGCGCCTCGCGATGCTCGATGCCGCGGAAGCGCACCCGCAGCGGGAGCGACACCACGCGCGCGCTGCCACGAAGCTCGTCGAGTCCAGGCAAGGCAGGTGCGTCCATGCCCGCCACTGTAGGCGGCGGTTCGTGGAGGCGACGGTATTTGGAGGCGGCGTCCATTAGCGCGCGCGGGCGGCCTCGCGCAGCGCGTCCCAGGTAGTGATCTTGCTGCGGGACCGCCCGGTCCCCCGGCCGCCAGTCTTCTCCGCATCGTCGATAGCCCGCCAGCCAGCCAGCCCGATCGCTCCGGGCCGGCGATCCGCGAGCAGTCGGCCAAGCTGCTCCCTCCCCCCGATCGGCCTATCGAGCACCCCCGAGCTCGCATCCGCGACGATCGAGCGCATGGTATCGATGGCATCGGCACGGTTGTATCCCAGCGGCCCGCGCGGACCACGCTTCGCCCAGCCCACCACGTAGGTGCCGCTCATCGCGGCCACGCGACCATGCTCGTGCGCGGCCAATCCGGTGCTGCCCTCGACGGGCAGGCCCGGTGGCGGTCCGGGCTGATACCCCACAGCACGCAGCACCAGTGATGCATCGATGATGCGGTCGCGCGGGGCCTCACCAGGCCGGTGCTCGCGCACCTCGATACCAGTCACATGGTCGTCGCCGAGGATCCGCAGCGGCGTGGTGTGGTACTGGAAACGAACGGTGCGATCGCCCGGGGATGGTTGCCGCTGCGCGTGCTTGCGGGCCACGGCGAGCTTCTGCGCCACCTCCGGCTCGGCCTCTCGCCGCAGCCACTCGCCCGTCGCGTCGTCCACCTCGGTGTCCGCCTGATCGATGAGCACCGATGCCCCGGGGATACTGCCCATGCCGACCAGCTCGGGCAGCGTGAAGGTGGAATCCAGCAGGCCACGGCGCCCCAGTACCAGGACCTCGCGGATGCTGCTGCTGTGCAGCGCCTCGAGCGCGTGATCGGCGATATCGGTGCCGTCGAGCGCTCCGGGGCTGATCGCGAGGATGCGAGCGACATCGAGAGCGACGTTCCCGGTGCCAATGACGACCGCGGTGTCCCCCGCCAGCCGGAATTGGTCGCCCGAGTGATCGGGGTGCCCGTTGTACCAGGCCACGAAGTCGGTGGCTGCCACGCTGCCCGGCAACCCCTCCCCCTCGATGCCGAGCTGCCGCGGCGAGCCCGCGCCCACCGCGTACACCACGGCGTGATGGTGCTCGAGCAGATCCTCGTGCGCCAGATGGTTGCCGACCTCCACAGCGAGATGCAGGCCCAGCGCGGGCTTGCCCAGCAGTGGCGCGAACAACTCCACGATGCGCTGCGTATCGGCGTGATCGGGCGCGATGCCCGCGCGCATCAAGCCGAACGGAGTGGGCAACCGATCGAACAGCTCCACCTCCACCCCGCCGAGGCCGAGCAACTGCTCGGCCAGGTACAGCCCCGCCGGCCCTGTTCCGACGATCGCGACGCGCAAGGGCCCCTGTGCGAATCGCAGCGCGGGCGGGCGCTCCGGTGTCGTCGGCGCCGCGCCATAGGGATGCCGGTCGAAGTACGCGGCATTGATGTCGATGAACGGCTCCTGCTCCACCGGCAGCGAATCCTCCGGGAAGATCGCCGAGACCGGGCACTCATCCACGCACGCGCCGCAATCAATGCACGCATCCGGCTCGATATACAGCATCTCGGCGGTGGCGAACAAGGGGTCCGACAGCGCCGGATGGATGCAATCGACCGGGCACGCCGGCACGCACGAGGCATCATTGCAGCAGGATCGCGTAATGACATAAGCCATCGGACCAGTCCTCACCGTCGCCGGGGGCACTCCCACCCCAGTATGCATCCCACCGCCTATGCTCGGGACCGTGACGTTCAACGAAGCGCTATGGGAACCCGTGCCCGGATTCGACGACCTGACCGACATCACCTACCACCGGCACGTCCGCGATGGAGCCCGCCAGGGCGTGGTCCGCGTCGCGTTCGACCGCCCCGAAGTACGCAACGCGTTCCGCCCGCACACCGTCGACGAGCTGTACCGCGTCCTCGACCATGCCCGCATGTCCGGCGACGTCGGCGTCGTCCTGCTCACCGGCAACGGCCCCAGCGCCAAGGACGGCGGCTGGGCCTTCTGCTCCGGCGGCGACCAGCGCATCCGCGGCCGCACCGGTTACCAGTACGCCAGCGGCGACACCGCCGATACCGTCGACAAGGCCCGCGCCGGACGCCTCCACATCCTCGAGGTGCAACGCCTCATCCGCTTCATGCCCAAGGTCGTCATCTGCCTCGTCAACGGTTGGGCCGCGGGCGGCGGGCACAGCCTCCACGTCGTCTGCGACCTCACCCTCGCTAGCCGCGAGCACGCCCGGTTCAAGCAGACCGACGCCGACGTCGGCAGCTTCGACGCCGGCTACGGATCCGCCTACCTCGCCCGCCAGACCGGCCAGAAGAACGCCCGCGAGATCTTCTTCCTCGGCCGCGCCTACACCGCCGACGAGATGCACCGCATGGGCGCCGTCAACGCCGTCATCGACCACGACCAGCTCGAGGACACCGCCCTCGAATGGGCCGGCGAGATCCTCGGCAAGTCCCCCACCGCCATCCGGATGCTCAAGTTCGCGTTCAACGCCGTCGACGACGGCCTCGTCGGCCAGCAGATCTTCGCCGGCGAGACCACCCGCCTCGGCTATATGACCGACGAAGCAGTCGAAGGACGCGACGCTTTCCTCGAGAAGCGGGCGCCCGACTGGTCCCCGTTCCCCTGGTACTACTGACGCCCTAGCTGACCCCGATTTCCTGCGAGCACGAGGAGGCTGGCCCCATGGACATCCTGAGCAGCCGCATCATCCTGCGACCCCGCGACCCTGCCGCCACGCTGCGGTTCTACCAGGACGTCCTGGGGCTAGCCACCTACCGCGAGTACCCCGGCGGCACCGTCCTCTTCGCCGGACAAAGCCTCATCGAGATCGCCGCCCACGGGCACGACGCCAGTGCGGGAACATTCGGCGGTGCCCTTTGGCTCCAGGTCCGGTCGCTGACCGACACCACCCGGCAGCTCGAGGAGCGCGGCGCCGAGATCACACGCGAAGCCCGCACCGAACCGTGGGGCCTCATCGAGATGTGGACCACCGACCCCGACGGCACGCCCATCGTGCTCGTCGAGATCCCCAGCGACCATCCCCTGCGCCGCGACCAGCGGCCCCCCGCGAGCACCGCCACCTGAACCGCCATACTTAAGCCATGAGCGGTCCGCGACTCTTCGGCGAATGGCTGCCGAAGCGAGAGATGGAGCGACTGCTCGCGCTCGGCAAGTCACTGCGCCCACCCGTGCCCACCACCCCCGGGCAACTCCTCGAGCTCATCGTGCGCATCGCCACCGACCGGCTCGTCGGCAGGCGCCTCACCCTCCGCACCGGCAACACCGACGTCTCCTTCACCCCCGTCGAGATCAGCAGCAACCTCCGCACGCTTGATCTCGCCACCGGCGCGCTCAGCGAGCTCCGCGTCACCGCCAACCATGTCCGATGGCAATCCACCACCCTCCACCAGGTGCAAGTGATCTGCCGCGACGTCAGGCTCCGCTCGCTGCCAGCCCCCTACCTCGTCGCCGGACGCGTCGACCTCCGCCTCACCGTCACCAGCACGGCGGTGCACCACTGGGTCAAGCAGGTCGCCCCCGACATCGATGTCGCCATCACCGACCGCGGCCGCATCCACGCCCGATGGGCCCGCCACCCCCTGCTCGGCCACATCGAGCTCCGCGCCACCGCCGGCGAATCCGTCATCTACCTCGACCCCGTCGGCATCCACCTCTGGCAACGCAGCCTGCCCATCGCGCACCGCATCCGGCCCTTCGCCGTCACCGTCCCCGACCTGCCCCACGGCCTCCGGCTCACCAGCATCGACACCGGCCCGGGCGAGCTCATCCTCCACGGCGTCACCGACCGCGCCCGCGAGCGCCTCGCCATGATCTCGCTCACCGAGATGCTCGCCCTCGTCACCCGGCTCGTCGACCAGATCACGGGGTGAGGGGCTTCGCGGGGGCTGGGGGTCGCGGGGGGCGCGTGCGTGCGGGCGCGCGAGCGTGCGGGCGTGCGGGCGTGCGGGCGTGTGGGCCCCGACTGCCCCGCGAGTGGAAACTTTGCCCACCTCAACCAGGAGAATTTTCCACTGGTGGGGCGGGGCGCCTTGGCGAGGCGGGAATGCCTTCGACCTCGCCACACGGATCCCCGAGCACCGGCAGGTCAAAGCTTGCGGAGTCACGTATCTTCGTCACGAGTAGCGATGGCAACAGGATGGTCGCGCGGGGCTCCATCCATTGCGGTCAAGCGCCTACGTGATCGGCGAGGGCATGAGAATGCACCGTATCCAGCTTCGAAAGGGAATGTTCATGGATGATCCGCAGCAAACCGGTCCCGCTGATACGGACAATGTCGGCGCGGAGGATACGGCCGAGGAGAACGCCAGCAAGTCGCTGGCACTGCTCGACAAGGCCATCGCTGCTGCCGATTCGCTCATGCTCAAGCGAGTCGAGCGCCTGCGGGCCAAGCACCCCGAGGCCAGTGCTGATCAGTTGGTGAAGAAGCTGGAGACCACGTTCATGTCCGCGGTAACAGCCAGCGGTGCAGCTACCGGCGGCGCTGCGGCAGTCCCAGGAGTCGGCACGGCCGCTGCGCTGGCCATGACGGCCGGGGATACCAGCTGGTTCATGACGGCCTCAGCGGCGCACGTCCTGGCGGTGCTTCGCGTGCATGGCATTGAGCTTGACGACCTCGAGCACCAGAAGGCCGTCGTGCTCACCGTGTTGGCAGGCGGAAGCGGATCGGTCTTCGCTTCCAAAGCAGCGGGACGGACGGGCGCTCACCTGGGAAAGCTGCTCACCAATTCGGTACCGCTGACAACGATTCGTTCGATCAACCGCGTGCTTGGCTACAACTTCGTCACCCGCTACGGCACACGCCAGGGAATCCTTGTCATCGGTAGAGTCGCTCCTTTCGGGATCGGGGCAGCGATCGGCGCCGGTGGCAACCTGGTCTTCGCCAAGGGCGTGGTGAAATCCACCCGTTTCGCTGCCGATACCGCCCGAAACCTCTAGCCACCGCGGCGAGTGGAAACTCTCCCCGCCTCAACCGGTAGAAGTTTCCACTGGCGGGTCCGGGCACCCCACGCAGCGAGGCCGGGCGCCCCACTGGCGGGTCCGGGCGCCCCACTGGCGGGTCCGGGCGCCCCCAGGTCGCCAAAGCCTCTACCCTTCCCGCCCACGCGGGTAGCGGGCGGGGAGCAGGCGGGCGCGGAGCACGGCGCAGGCGAAGATGACGGCGATGCTGTCGGGTTTTTCTTCGCCGGGGTGGAGGATGCCGAGCGCCTCGAGCTCGTGGCGGTGCTTGCCGAGGGCGCGGGCGGCGGCCCGAACGGGTGCTTCGCTGATGCCGTCGTGCCAGCCTTCCTCGGTGAGCAGGGCGTCGGCGAGGAAGTGCGCGTTCATGGTGGTGGCGCCGCGGGCGGTGCTGGCGAGGGAGATCATGAGTGCTTCGGCGATGACGGCCTCGGGCGTGTAGCGGGTTCCGATCCAGTCGTGGACGAGGGTGTCGAGCACGTCGTCGATGGAGAGGTTTCGGGCCCGTGCCCGAAGGGCGGTGCGTCCGTGGGCGCGGTGGACGATCCCTAGGCGTTGCAGGACGAGGCGGAGCTGGCGCTCGTTGTCGGTCTCGGCGGCGCGCGTGTAGTCCTCCCCGACATCCTGCAGGTAGCGATACGCGGTCCGCGCGGCGTGGAGGGGGACGATCCGGGCGGCGTGGATCATGCTGGCGAGCTCGTCGTAGAGGGCCGCGCGGGTTGGCGAGAGGGTGGACCATAGGTCGATGCGGCAGTCGAGCAAGTCATCGAGCAGAGTGTGCCCGTCGCGGCCGGTGGCGAGGACGGAGGGGGTGATCGATTCGCGGTGGGGCAGGCTGAGGGTGGCTCGTCCGGTCGTGGCAACGCCGTCGGTGATCGTGGCGACCTCGAGGGTGGCGGCGATGCGGTCGACGATGTCGAGCTCGCTGATGGTGCAGATCGGCTGCCAGGAGACGATGCGGGTGTCGGGCGGCGCTACGCCGGATGCGTGCATGTGCGCGCGGAAGTTGGTTTCCCATGTCTCGTCGGTCTCGATGGCAAGCAGGGCGCGGGTCTCGTCGCTGCGGGCGATGGCGGCGTAGCGGGCGAGGCCGATGCGGTCGAGGAGGTCCGCGAGGGCCTGGCTGCGTGCCCAGGCCCGCTCGATGCCGAGGTCGAGGCGCCGGATGGTGGCCCAGCAGTACTGCTGCACGCTCGCCTGGATGGGTCCACCAGGAGGAGAGAGCGCGACGAGCTCGTGCCATGCGGATTCGGCGTCCGCTGCGATGGCGGGGTCATCAGCATCGAGCGCGCTGATGGCTGCCGCGACTGACTCGTCCACATACCCAATGTATCGCTGCGAGCACCGGCTGTCCCCCCGGCGAATGCCAGCACGCGCAGGGGATGGCAGCATCATGGCCATGACCGCTCCCGTTGCGCTGCCAGTTCCTGCGGGATCCGGGGTGCTGGGCATACTGGATGATCTCGCGGCGGCGCTCTCGGGGAGCGCGACCTGGCTTCCCGTTCCGCTGGATGATGAGCGGGAAGCGTCGCGGATTCAGGACGCGATGGCCGGGCACGTGCTTCCCACGGACCAGCACACCGCCTTCGTTGTCGCAACCTCCGGGACCACGGGCATCCCGAAGGGCGCGATGCTCTCGCCCCTAGCGCTGCATGCCAGCATCGCGAGCACGCACGCAAGGCTCGGCGGGCCAGGCCGGTGGCTGCTCGCCCTGCCGCCGCATCATGTCGCGGGGTTACAGGTGCTGCTGCGGAGCCTGGTCGCGGGGACCACGCCAGAGGTGCTCGACGTGACGAGAGGGTTCTCCACCGAGGCTTTCGCCGAGGCGACGGAACGGATGCTGGCCGGACCTGGGCCCTGCTACACCTCGCTGGTGCCGGGCCAGGTGCGCAAGATCCTCGAGGACGCCCGTGCCCGCGCCGCCCTCATCGGGCTCGACGCCGTTCTCGTCGGTGGGGCCGCGCTGCCACATTCCGTGCGGGACGCGGCACTGGCAGCGGGCGCGCCCCTCGTGCGGACCTACGGGATGAGCGAGACCTGCGGCGGCTGCGTCTACGACAGCATCCCGCTCGACGGCGTGAAGACCCGCATCGACGATGGCCGGATCATCCTCGGCGGCGCCACTCTCGCGCACGGCTATCTCAACGCGCCCGGCCACCCCGCGTTCGCCGAGCCTGGCTGGTTTCGCACCGACGACGCCGGCGAGCTCAATGGCGGCCTGCTCACGGTGACCGGCCGCCTCGATGAGGCGATCACCAGCGGTGGCCTCACCGTGGTCCCGCAAGTGGTCGAGCGTGCCCTCGGCACGCATCCCGCGATCGCCGAGTGCGCGGTGGTGGGCATCGATGATGAGCAGCTCGGACAGCGCGTCGCCGTGGCGGTCCTCGTTCGCCCGGGCCTGCCGGAGCCCACTCTCGAGCAGGTGCGCGCGCATGTGGCAGGGCAGCTCGGGGCGCACGCTGCTCCCCGCGAGCTCCACATCGTGACAGCCCTCCCCCACCGTGGACCGGGCAAGATCGACCGGCGCGCGCTCCGCGAGCAGCTCGCTGGTGAGAGTCCGCAGCAAACGCGATAGAAACCGCCGAAATCCCCGGTCGGCTTCTATCGCGTTTACCAGTTTCCGGTGCTTTTGCGGCCAGGCAGGCGCCGGGCAGGCGCCAGGCAACCGCCCCGCAGCCGCGAGGCACCGCCGCCTGCCCCGCGCGCCCAAGCTGCGCCCTGTCGGCCAATGCTGATTAGATCAGGGCATGGCATCGGTAGCTGAATGGATCGAGGGGGCGCGCCCGCGCACGCTCCCCACCGCGCTGGCCCCCGTGATCGCAGGGACCGGCGCGGCCGGGGCGGCAGGAAGCATCGTGTGGTGGAAGGCCCTGCTTGCACTCGTCGTCGCGGTAGCGCTGGTCCTCGGCGTGAATTTCGCCAACGACTATTCCGATGGCATCCGTGGCACCGACGACGATCGCGTCGGCCCCATGCGACTGGTCGGTTCTGGCGCCGCGGATCCTGCGCTGGTCAAGAAGGTCGCGTTCGCCTGCTTCGGGGTCGCGATGCTGGCCGGGCTCGTGCTCGCCGCCACGACGGCCTGGTGGATCGTGCTCGTGGGGCTGCTGTGCGTAGCGGGAGCATGGTTCTACACCGGCGGATCCCGCCCCTACGGCTACCTGGGCTATGGCGAGGTGGCGGTGTTCGTGTTCTTCGGGCTCGTCGCGGTCCTCGGCACCGAGTTCGTGCAGACCGGCTCGGTGACGCTCGCCGGGCTGTGGTGCGCGATCGGCATCGGCTCGCTGACCACGGCGGTGCTCGTAGCGAACAATTTGCGGGATATCCCCACCGATGAGGTGGCGGGCAAGGTGACGCTCGCGGTGCGCCTCGGGGATCGCCGCACCCGGCGGCTGTACCTGGCCCTCGTGCTCGTGCCGTTCCTGCTGTGCCTGCCGCTCGCTCTGCAGCATCCCGGCGCGCTCCTCGGCCTTGTCGCGATCCCCATGGCGCTGCGTGCCTACATCCCCGTGCGCTCCGGCGATACCGGGCTGGCGCTGATCGGGACGCTGCGCGACACTGGCCTGGCGCTGCTCGGCTGGGCGATCCTCGTCACCGTAGGGCTCAATGCCGGGTGAGTGCCGGTCCGCAACTGTCGAAAGGGAACCCTTCCATGCTGCTCACCGCTGCTGTCGGCGCGCTGCTGCTGCTCCTGCTGGTCACCGAGTTCATCGCCGTCGTCGCGGTCGGCGCGTACGCCTTCTCGCTCGGGGGCTCCGATGCGACGGGCGCAGCGATCGCGATCGCTGCTGTGCTGCTCATCGGGGTGCTGTGGTGGGCATACGCCTCGCCGCGGTCCTACTACGATCTCCCGCCCGCCCGCATCCTCGTCAAGCTCGCTCTGCTCGCCGCGGCCACCTATTCGATCTGGATGCTGTGGGGAGCAACATGGGGAATCGCGTTCGCGGCGGCGTGGATCGTGGTGCACCTGCTCGCGGAGTCACCGATCCTCCCCGCGAGCGAATAGCGGGGCCAGGCCCCTCAAGGCCCGGCCCCGCTCACATCAGGACGTGCTCACATCAGGACGTGCTCAGGAACGATCGGGAACGATCATGCCGAGCACGAGGTTGACGATCGCGATCAGCAAGCCTCCCAGGAACGCCGCCCAGAACCCTGCGATGAGAAGGCCGAAGTCGAAGTAGCTGGTGATCCACTCGGTCAGCAGCAGCATGAACGCGTTGATGACCAGCAGGAACAAGCCCAGGGTGATGATGATCAGCGGCAGGGACAGCAGTTTGATCACCGGCTTGATCAGCATGTTGATCAGCGTGAAGATGGCGCCGATCGCCACGATGAACAGCACGTTCTCGGTCGTGGTCTCGCCGGGCGTGTAGAGGTCGATGCCCGTGATCCACTCGGCAGCGAGCCAGATCGCGAAGGAGTTAATCGCCAGGGTCAGCAGGAAGATCATGGCCCCATCGTGGCATGCTGCTGGCCGATTCGCCCGGTCCAGTCGGGAGCATCACACGGTGACGCGGGCTCCCGGCAGTGTCCATGAGCCCGTGGGGTGGGGTGCCCGGCGCACGGGCGAGCAACCCTGCTGTGAATCTAGCGGGCGGCAAAAGCACCGGAAACTGGTAAACGCGATAGAAGCCGACCTGGGTCTTCCGCGGCTTCTATCGCGTTTGCGGCCCGCGAGCCGCCAAGCGAAGGCGAGCGGCCCGCGAGCCCCAAGCGCCGGCGAACCGCGCCCCAAGCCACGAACCACCCCGCTACTCCGCCGCGACCGCGCTGAGGATGTCCATCCGCCCAGCCCGCCACGCGGGGACGAGCGCACCGGCGAGCGCGAGCGTCAGCGCGGCGAGGGCATAGAACCCCGCCATGGGCACGATCTCGAAGTTGATGCTCACCGCGGTGGTGCCCGAGAGCGCGACGGTGGCGAGGTAGTGCAGCGCGCCACCGAAGAGCAGCCCGAGGAAACCGCCGACGATGCCGACCGCGACGGCTTCCACCAGCACCGTGCGCGCGATGAAGCGTCGGCTCGCGCCCATGGCTCGCAGCACGCCGAGCTCGCGGCGGCGGTCGAGAACCGACAGCATGAGGGTGTTGAGCAGGGCAACGGCCGCGACGAGCGCGACGATCCACTGCACGCCCACCGCGAGAGCCCCGGCCTGCTCGGTGGCGCCCCGGGCCGCGCCATACGCCTCGGCGCCGGTCTCGAGGAACAGCCCGGCCGGGAGTTGCTCGCGAACCGCGGCGATCACTGCCGCGGCATCGGCGCTGTCAGCCACCTGGACTTCGAGGAAGGTCGCCCCTGGCCGCTCGTACCATTGCTGCATCATCGGCAGCGGCATCGCGAGCATCCCGGATCCCACCGAGAGGTAGTCGATGACGCCGATGATCGGCGCGGAGCGGGCGCCGCTGGGCGTGGCGAGCTCGACGGTATCGCCGGTATCCAGCCCGATCTGACGGGCTAGCTGCCGGGACAGGACGATGCCCTCGCCCCGGTGCAGGGCTTGCCGCAGCGATTCGTCCATGGCGCGCACGGCCGGCGCGGTGGTGCCCGGCGTGGCCCCGAGCACCATCGCTTTGAGCGGCGCTCCCTCGGGATTGCTGAGGTTGGCATAGGCCCACTGCCCCTCGGTAACGCTGCCGATGCCGCGTGCCTGCTCGAGCAACTCGTAGGCTGCCGCGGGCACGACCGGACCGGCGGGGACGACGTCGACGGGCGTGGTGGAGAGGTAGAAGTCGGCGTCGGCGAGGGGCGCGACGAGGTCGCCGGAGGAATCGACGAGGTGGCGCATGGATCCGGTGGTCGATACCGCGACCGCGACGGCGATCATGACCGTCACCGCGGTGGCCCAGACCCGGCGGGGGGCGCGGGACGCGGACTCGGAGGCAAGCCTGCCGGGCGCTCCGCCGCGCAAGGCCAGCCACGCGGTGGCCCCGCTGATCCCACGGATCACGCCGTAGCACAGGGCCAGTCCTCCGGCGGCGAACAGGGCGCTCGCGACGAGGGCGCGGCGATCCTCGAACTGGAACGCCATTGCCAGCGCGAGCAGCATGATCGCGATCCCGCCGAGCGCGGCCGTCCTGGTCCAGGGCTGGTGATCGCCCTCCGCGGTGATGACATCGGCGGGCTGGAGTGCCTCGACCGGTGCCACGGCGAACACTTGCCGCGCGGCGACGGCGGATGCTGCCACGCTGGCGAGGATGCACAGCAGGACCGCGATGATGGGCGCGTACCACTGCACCGCGAAGGTGATCTCGGTGCTGAACGATTGCAGCAGCACGGGTGGTATCCGGCCGACGGCGAGGCTTCCCATGAGCGCGCCGAGGGGGACGCCGAGCACGCCGCCGACAGCGCCAAGGAAGGCGGCCTCGCCGATGAGTCCGCGGACGATGGTGCCGCGCCGCGCGCCGACCGCCCGGAGCGTCGCGATGGCGGGCCTGCGCTGGGCGACCGTCATGTTCATCGAGTTGAAGACGAGGAAGGCGGCGACGACGAGGCCGATCATCGCGACGATGAGGGTCGAGTCGCGGGTGAGGGCGATGGCCGAGCCGGCCTGGGCGGTGCGGAATCCTGGTTCGGCAACAAGCGCCTCGCCATCGATGGCCTGCTCGATGCGCTCGCGGGTAGCGGCCGCATCGGCGCTGGGCTCGAGCAGGACGAACACGGAATCGAGGATGCCGTCGCGGCCCGCGAGGCGCTGCGCCACAGGGAGGGCAGTGACCAGGAAGTTTCCGCCGTTGATCGCGGCCGCGCTGGGCGTGCCGAGCACGTCGATGACGGTAGCGGTGCCCCCGGGCAGCTCGATCTGATCACCTGCGCTGGCGCCGATCCCGGGGCCAGCGAGCACTCCCCCTGCGAGGAGGTCGGCGGGCGCGGCATCGAGGCCCTCGGCGATCATGCTGCCGAGCCGGTCGGCACTGGCATCGCTGCCGAAGAGCAGGGTTGTTCCACTGTCGGCCGTCGCGACGGGGGTCCAGACCATCGGCACCGCCGCATCGACCCCGTCGACGGCGCGCACCCTGCCGACAACGGTGCCGTCGAACCCGGTATCGGTGATGGCAGTGATCTCGAGGTCGGCATCGCCGGCGACGGTGGCGGACAGGTCGCCCACTGATCCGGTGAGGGACCCGTAGGTGGAGAGCACGGAAACGATCAGCGCGGAGGAGACCGCGATGACGGCCGTGGAGATCGCGGCGCGCACCGGTCGTGCCGATAGCTCGCGCAGGTGCAGCAGCCACCATCGGTCGAGGTGGGCGCGGAGGCTAGCCATCGGCGTTCTCGAGGCGCCCGTCGCGCATCGTGAGGACGCGGTCGGTGCGATCGGCGGCGGAACGGTCGTGGGTGACCATCACGACGAGCCGGTTGGTGCCACTGTGCGCGATGTCGGTGAGCAGGTCGAGGACGCCGCTGCCGGTGCGGGAGTCGAGGTTGCCGGTGGGTTCGTCGGCGAGGATGACCGGTGGGTCGTTGATGAGGGCGCGGGCGATGGCGACGCGCTGCATCTGCCCGCCGGAGAGCTCAGCGGGCCGGTGCTCCACGCGGTCGGCGAGCCCCACCCGTTGCAGCAGCGCGATCGCGTCGTCGCGGGCGGTGGAGAGGGCCTGTCCGTCGAGGAGCCGGGGCACGGCCACGTTCTCCCAGGCAGTGAGGGTGGGCAGGAGGTTGAAGAACTGGAACACAAACCCGATGTGGTGGCGGCGGAACTCGGCGAGCTGGGTGTCGCTGTAGGCGCCGATGTCCTGGCCGCCGACGGTGACCGTGCCCGAGGTCGGGGTGTCGAGCCCGCCCATCAGGTGGAGCAGGGTGCTCTTGCCCGCTCCGGACGGGCCGACGATGGAGACGAATTGCCCTCCGGCGAGGTCGAGATCGACACCGTCGAGGGCGCGCACGATCTCCTCGCCAAGCCGGTACTCGCGCACCACCTCGTGGAAGCGCACTGCCGGATCGTTGCCGCTGCTGGTCATGCGTGCCGCTCCCCCGTTGTCCGCTCCCCCGTTGTCCACTGTCCTGTCGCGAGGAAGTGCTCGATCGCCTCGGTGGGCCTGGTGAGATCGAGGCCTTCCCGCGCTATCCAGTCGTCGTCGAAGTAGGTGCCCGCGTACCGGTCCCCGCCGTCGCACAGCAGCGTGACGACGCTGCCGCTGCGTCCCTCGGCGATCATCCGGGAGATCAGCGCGAAGGCCCCCCACAGGTTCGTGCCAGTCGATCCGCCGACGGGGCGGCCGAGTTGGCGGGAGGCGAACCGCATGGCCGCGATGGAGGCGGCGTCGGGGACGCGGATCATGTGATCAACGACCTCGGGCACGAAGGATGGCTCCACACGTGGCCTGCCGATGCCCTCGATGCGTGATCCGCACGTCTCGGTCAGGCCTCGTTGCCCGGTGGCCCAGGCGTCGAGGAACACCGAATGCTCGGGATCGACCACGCACAGCCGGGTGGCGTGCCGCTTGTACCGCAGGTAGCGGCCCATCGTGGCGCTGGTGCCTCCCGTGCCCGCCCCCACGACGATCCAGTCCGGCACAGGGTGCTCCTCGAGCTCGAGCTGCTGGAAGATGGATTCGGCGATGTTGTTGTTGCCCCGCCAGTCGGTGGCCCGCTCGGCGTTGGTGAACTGATCGAGGTAGTGCCCGCCGCAGGCCTCGGCGAGGCGTTGCGCCTCGCGGTAGATCTCGCCGGGCTCGGAGACGTAGTGGCATTCGCCGCCCTGTGCCTCGATCAGCGTGATCTTCGACGGGCTTGTGGTAGCGGGCATGACGGCGACGAAGCGCAGCCCGAGCAATCGCGCGAAGTATGCCTCGGAGACGGCGGTCGAGCCGGAGGATGCCTCGATGACGGTGGAGCGCTCGTGGATCCACCCGTTGCACAGGCCGTAGAGGAACAGCGATCGCGCGAGGCGATGCTTGAGGCTGCCGGTGATGTGGGTGGACTCATCCTTGAGGTAGAGCTGGACGCGCGCCGCGGAGCCGGGCCACTGCTCGGGCAGCGGATAGCGCAGGAGGTGAGTATCGGCGCTGCGCTGCGCATCAGCCTCGATGAGGCGCACCGCGTTGTCCGCCCAATCCCGGTCGCGGTCAGCGGGCGATGGTGGGTCTTCAGCGCTCGGTGGGGTCACTGCCCGCCCGTATCGCCCCGTTGCGCGCCACGTAGCCGTTCCTCGAGGTCCGCGCGTTGCTGGCGGCGCTGGGAGTCCACGGCAGCAATGCCCTCGTTGATGCGCTGGCGCAGAGGCTTGAACAGCACGAACGACAAGGGCATGGCGATCAGGACCGCGAAGAGGAGCGCGACGAGGAGGTACACCTGGACCCCGACGAGCATGCCACCGCCGACGATGACACCGGCGATGAGGGCCGCGAGGAGGAGCCTCGCGAGGGTGAACAGGATGATGTCGCGCACGAGGGTGCCCTTGGTGTGCTGGCGCTGCGGCGATGCCTGGGGTGATGATGACGAGGTGCTCACGGATCAAGGCTACCGAGTACTGGGCCGGGCGCTCGGCCCGCCACCGGTCATGGACCTCGAGGGCCATGGCGCGGAGCCTCTCCGGGTGCGGGGAAAATGCCCGCTTAGTCCCTTACTTCCGCATTACCAACATCGTACTGTTCGAGTACCTGGCCCCCTCGGTGCCACTATTGATCAAAGTTCATCCGGTCACAAACCGAAGGAGCACGGAAATGACTGTCGTTGGATTCGAAACCAATGAGCGACTGCTCACCCCGGGGCAGGTTGCCTCACTGTTCAGCGTCGACCCGAAGACCGTGTCCCGCTGGGCGCTCGCCGGTCGGCTCGGATCCCTGCGCACCCCGGGTGGACACCGTCGATTCCGCGAGTCCGAGGTCCGGGAGCTGCACGCCCGGCTGACCTCCGAGGCGCACCGCTGACCCCACGCCCGCACCCGGGCTAGGGCCTTCCTGGCCCGGAAGGCAGCGCACCGCTACTCTCGTAAGGAGAAGGAGGTGCGTCATGCTGTGGATCCTGGCCATTGTGGGGCTGATCCTGCTCACTGTGCTATTGTGGCGCGCTTTCGGACCCACCTTGCTCGGGCGTACGGATAACACTCCACGAGCGGTCGGCCCGGATGATGATCCCGATTTCCTGTGGCGGATCAAGAGGGACTTGAGCAAGGAACGTCCCGCCGACCCGAAGAGCGAGAGCGACGAAGCCTAAGGGCTCGGCAATTCGGGCAGGAAGCCCGAGCGATGTCATGCGCCCTGCACAAGAAGGCGGTGGAGGGCTTGCGCTCGCCACCGCTTTCGCATGTCCGGCTAGTGGTGCCGCGCCGCACTATATCGAGGATTGCGCCATAGTTGATTGTTGTGACCGCCCTGCATGTCATACGCGTGTTCTGCGACGAATCCGGCCAATACGGCAACCTCCTCGCGGTCGTGCTTGACGGCGCCCAGGTCCCGGCGCCGCGCCGACAGCAGATCGCGGCGGAGCTGGGTTTCTCCGAGACGGTGTTTGTCGATGACCGAGCCACTGGGCGCGTGCACATCTTTACCCCCGCCGGCGAGCTACCACTAGCGGGCCACCCGCTGGTGGGCACAGCGTGGCTACTCGCTCACGAAGGCAGCCCGGTCACACAGCTGAACCCGCCGGCCGGGCCCATCCCAACCTGGACCGAAGGCGAGCAGGTGTGGATACAGGGACCGCTGTCGGCCGCACCACCGTGGCGGCGCAACCAGCTCCCTGACGCGGGCGCGGTCGAGGCGATGGTCGGGCCGCCCAGCCCGGGGCACGATGCTGACCAGTTCTGGGCATGGATCAACGAGGACGCCGCGACGGTGCGAGCGCGGGTTTTCGCCAACCGGTACCGCGTCCATGAGGACGAGGCCTGCGGGTCTGCGTCGATGCTCCTTGCCCACGACCTGGGGCGCGCCATCCTGATCCACCATGGCAAAGGGTCTATCGTGTCCGCCCGCCCGGGGCCCAACGGCACAGCCGAGGTCGGGGGCCGCGTCGCGCTCGACCACATACGGCACCTGCCATGATTCAGGCGCTTCTCCGTGCGCTCTTGTGACAACCTCGGCTGAGCCGGCCTAGGCGGGCCCTGCTGTGCCGCCCGCTCCGCCGGTGCCGGCATAGCCAGTATTGCCGGCCCCCACGTTGTTGTCGCCCACGTTGTTGTCGCCCACGTTGCCACCGGTTCCGAGCAGCAGACCGCCACTACCGCCGTTCCCACCGACGCCTCCGCCGTCACCACCATGGCCGCCATTGCCTAGCAAGAGTCCAGCCGCACCGCCGTGGCCACCGGCGAATCCGGCACCGCCGTTGCCGCCGTGACCACCGTGGCCGAAGAGCGCGCCGCCCGTTCCGCCGTGACCGCCGGGGCCATCGGCACAGTGTCCGCCGTTGCCGCCATTGCCTTGGAGGAGGCCACCTGGCTGCCCGTTCTCGCACGGGCCGCCATGCGCCCCGTCGCCGAATAGCCTGGGCGTGTTCACGAGGATGCGAAGGGAGTCACCAAGAGCCGACGGTGCGAATGAGGCTGTGTTGCTGCCGACATTGGTCCCGGAGGTGGTGATGGGTGCGAAGCCGGGCCCACCGACGGGAGTAGCGCCAGCCGCGCTCGCGAATCCACCCACCGCAAGCGACGCGACACTGACCGCCACGGCTGCTCCGGCAAACCGCCCTCGAAGACTGAAGAGGCGCCTGCTGTTCATGATCACCCTCGAGTGCTCAGGAGGCATGGCGGCCCGGTGTCGCCACGGAGAGCCCGCTGAATTGCACTGCGGATCCAATATTAGTCCCGATCAGCGGGCTTCGATACGGTCTGTCCTGCCCAGTTCGCGCAGGCTGTCGACTCTCAATCTGGACGCGATGACCCATCGCGGAGAGCGGGTGGCGATGGGCGAGGCTACCCCTTGCGGGCGCTACCGAAGCCGCTCGCCAAGGTCGCCGCGAGCTCCATCAGCGCGACCTTCGTGGCGGGGCGCAACCGCTCCATATCGATCTCCGCGCCCTCCTCGAGATGCGGATCGAATGGCAGCATCCGCACGGCGCGACTGCGCTTGCTGAAGTGCTCCACCACCTTGTCGAGATCCACCTTGCCTGCCTTGGGCCGGGCGGCATTGATGACGGTGATCGACCTCGCGACGAGGTCGGCGTGGCCGTGGGCCTCGAGCCAGTCCATCGTTGCCGATGCGCTGCGTGCCCCGTCGACGGACCCCGAGCTGACGAT
The DNA here is from genome assembly GCF_014841105.1 of Lolliginicoccus lacisalsi. GTDB lineage: Bacteria > Actinomycetota > Actinomycetes > Mycobacteriales > Mycobacteriaceae > Lolliginicoccus > Lolliginicoccus lacisalsi. Next base: position 190,968 of record NZ_JACYWE010000007.1, on the reverse strand, counting down.
GATCAAGGCGTCGGCGCTATCGAGCACTCCTGACATCGCCGAGCGCATCAGCCCGGTGCCGCAGTCAGTGAGCACGAGGTTGTAGAAGCGCTCGAGGACATCGAGGACATCGCGATAGTCCGTCGCGCTGAAGGCCTCCGAGACCGCGGGATCAGTATCGGAGGCAAGCACCTCAAGACGGCTCGCTGCCTGTGAGGTAAAGGCCCGCACATCGCTGTAGCGCTGGATCTCGGCACCCTCGCGGAGCAGGTCGCGCACGGTGGCGTCCGTGCCGAGCGGCAGCTTGTTGCTCAAGGTGCCCCGGTCCGGGTTCGCGTCCACCGCGATTACCCTGTCGCCACGAAGGGACGCGAATGTCGAGCCGACAGCTGCGGTCACCGTGGTCTTGCCCACGCCGCCCTTGAGGCTCAGCACGGCGATCTTGTGGCAGCCGTACAGCGAGCCCCGGATCTCCGTGGTCAGCTCAGCAAGGCGGGCTTCCTTCCTGCCATCACCGAGATTCACCGATCCACCGGTGCAGGAATAGACGGCCTTGCGCCAGCCGCGCCGCGGCGCTGGCTTGACCGGCTTGAGCAGGACCTCGCTGGAGAGATCCCACGAGTTCAGGCTGCCCGAGGATGCACCGGGGCCGCCAAAGAGCTCTGTGGTGGCAGCCCGCTTGGCCCCGGCACCGTTGCTGGCCGCGGCTGGGGCGGACTTCGGTGCTGCTGGCGCCGGCTCGGCCTGGTCCTCGGACCAGATGCCGTTGCTGTGCTCCTGCATTGGATCGTTCTTGTACGCATGGCTGACCTGACTGGTCATCGCCACCTCCCCCTGAAGCGCGCGAACTGACTGATGATAGGGACAATCCCCCGATTGTCCACCGCTATTGAGTAAGCACCATCCCGCGGCGCCGCGCAACCCCCGCGATCGAGCCTCCCATATCGTGAGAATGTAGCGGGCAGGTGGTCCGCCTGGCCCCCAGCCCGCGCGAATCCCGCCAACGAGCCCCCGGACCCGCTGCGTGCTACCGTTTCCCAGTGAGCACCATAGCGCTGTTATCCCTGGTGGGAGGCCTAGTTCTTCTCGTTGGCGGCGGAGAACTGCTCGTCCGCGGCGCGACCTCGCTCGCGCACAGCATTGGTATGTCCGCGCTCGTCGTCGGCCTCACCGTGGTGTCCTTCGCAACATCCGCGCCGGAGCTCGCCGTCAGCACCGGTGCCGCGCTGAGCGGATATCCCGGGCTCGCGATAGGCAACGTCGTTGGCTCCAATATCGCCAACATCTTTCTCATCCTCGGCATCGGCGCTCTCATCGCGCCCCTGATCGTGAAGTCCCAGATCATCCGGACAGACATCCCCATCATGATCGGATTCTCGCTGCTGCTCCTCGTCGTCGCGCTCGACGGGTCGATCAGCCGGATCAACGGCATCGTGCTCGTCGTGATGCTCCTCATTTACCTGGCGGTCACCGTGACCGCCACCCGACGTTCAACGAACGGCGAGGAGCACGTCTCGGCCGATGCAGCCCCAGCGCCAGATACCTGGCCCGATGGCGGCACCAGCTCGCGTGGCAAGCAAGCAGCGATGAGCACGCTACTCGTGGTGATCGGCGTGGGACTCCTCGTCGCTGGCGCCCAGCTGCTGGTCAACGGCGCCACCAGCATCGCCGCAGCTTTCGGCCTCAGCGACCTCGTGATCGGCCTCACCGTCGTCGCGATCGGCACCTCGCTGCCGGAACTGGCAACTGCCGTCATCGCCGTGCGCAAGGGCGAGGTGGATCTAGCCGTCGGCAATGTGGTGGGCAGCAACATCTTCAACATCGGCGCGGTCCTCGGCATCACTGCCGTGATCGCGCCCGAGGGGATCGATGTCTCGCCCGGAGCCGTCGGGTTCGATATCCCCATCATGATCGCCGTGGCGCTCGTGCTCCTCCCGGTCGCGTTCACCGGCCTCGCGGTGGCCCGCTGGGAGGGCGGGGTCTTCGTCGCCTTCTACGGCGCCTACCTCGGCTACCTCGTGCTCGATGCCACTGACCACGATGCGCTCGAGCCCTTTGGCGCGACAATGATGTGGTTCGTCATCCCGATTACCGCGTTCTGGCTGGTCCTGCTCGCGGCGCACGAGGGTCGCAAGAGGCTCGCTCGCCGCAGGGAATCCGTGCGGACTTGATCGGCCGCTAGATCTGCTACTGATTGCTCCGCGACACGCCGCGACACGGCCTCGAGAACGAAACATCCACCAGCAGATCCGGCAAATCCCGAGGCCGGGCCGCCGATCAGCGCCACGATGCCGTCAAGCAGAGCCCGCTAGTTCAGCCCGGCGTAGGAGTGCAGGCCCGAGACCACCATGTTGATGAAGAACAGGTTGAACACGATCGCGAGGAAGCCCACCACGTTGATCCATGCCGCCTTGACGTCCCGCCACCCAGCGGTGGCGCGAGCGTGCAGGTACGCCGCGTAGACCACCCATGTCACGAACGACATGGTCTCCTTGGGGTCCCAGCCCCAGAACCGGCCCCACGCTGCCTCGGCCCATACCGCGCCCAGGATGACGCCTAGGCCGAAGATCGGGAACGCCACGATCGTGACGCGGTAGGCGATCCGATCGAGGGTCCGCGCCTCCGGGAGGCGGCTCGCGATGCGGCCGCGCACGCCGCCGGGGCGGGAATCCTCGGCACGCCCCTCGATGAGCGCGTAGCGCACGAGGAACATCAGGCTCGCGACGCCCGAGACGAGGAACAAGCCACTGCCGAGCACGGCGAGGGAGACGTGGATGGGCAGCCAGAACGACTTGAGCGCGGGAACGACCGGCGCGGAGTCCGCGTACAGCACGGTTCCCGCGAGGAACACGAGAGCCACGACGGGCGCGAGGATGAAGATCCAGAGTGGCCGGAGCTCGGGCTTGCGGACGAAGACGAGCCCACCGACGACGGTGGCGAGCACCATTCCGGAAACGAACTCATACATGTTGCCCAGCGGGAACCTGCCCGCGGAGAGGCCGCGCAGCACGATGGAGGCGAGCTGGAACACCGCGCCGAGCATGACGAGCGCGTAGCCCATGCCGCCGAACTTGTCGAACCACGTGCGTTCCGCGGGCCGCGATGGAGCGGTCCGCGATCGACCTGGCGAGCGCGAAGCCCCGGAGGCACCGGCCGCTACCCCGGCGAGCTCGCGTTCCTGCGAGGCCCGCACGCGCGAGGTGGCGTACTGCCCGGCGAACATCACCATGGCCAGCACATAGATGGCGAAGGCAACCTGGAAGGCGCTATCGCTCCAGCGCGCGAGCTCGGGATCCACGTTCATTCGGCACTCCAGTTTCTCGTGTTGCCTGTTGCGCTAGGCTTTCCGGCCATCTCACTGCTCTCGGAAGGGCTCAGCCCAAGCGTCTCGACGAGTTCCTCGAACTCGTTGCCCCACCCGGCCTGATCGGTGCGGGCCAGGCCGCCCATTTCTACTACAGTACGTCGTTCCTCCTCGCCGGGGCCCGCTGGTCCCGAGGCGATGCGGATCCAGACCCTGCGGCGGGTGATCGTCAGCGAAAGCAGCAGGCCCAGCGTCATCGTCACCGCGGCGACGAGCACCCACTTCTGGGCGGGATCATGCGACACCTGCAGCGATACCCATTCCTCCGCGCCATCGAAGCGCACCTCGGTGCCGTCGTCGAGCGTCTCCGACTCCCCCGGGTACAGGTTGACGCGGGCCTCGCGGACGAGTCGCTCCTGCTCGATCATCGACTGGTCGAGCGCGAAGATGCTCTGGGGCCTGCCCGTGTCGAGCCCGGTATCGCCTCGATAGATGTCGATGGCGACGGCAGGGTCGAGCATCGCGGGGAACGCCGAGGTGAGCAACGTGCCGTCAGGGAACGCTGCGGTGGGCGCGAAGAGCCCTTCGAGGGCGATCTGGTTCTTGCGCCGTTCCTCGCTGTCGCCATACAGGCCGCCGGGCGGGTCGAAGCGCAGCGCTCCCGAGCTGAGGAAGGTGGTGGCGTCCTCGGGGGCGAACTGCAACGTCTCGGTGCGCTCCTCGCCGTTGGGGAAGGTCACGGTGAAGGTCGGCGCGAAGCCGTGGCCGATCAGGTAGAGGCGATCGCCCTCGATGCGCAGCGGCTCGTTGACGCGCAGGCGATAGGGCCGCCACGTGCCGGTAACGAGATCCTCGCCCGCCTGGTACTCGATATTGGAGGTGAACATCTCCGCCTGGCCGGTGGGCAGGTAGTCGGCGGTGAAGTCCTTGACGCGGACGCAGAACTGCGCAAGATCGGTGCCATCGACGTCGACGCCCGCGCGGAACGAGTCATACACCGCGGGGCTGCCGCTGCAGAATCCTGGCCCGTCGTCGGCGATGACGATGACCGAGCCCTCGTAGCCGAGGATTCGACCGATGGCCACGGTCGCGAGCACACCGACGAGCGCCACGTGGAAGAGCAAGTTGCCGAGCTCGCGGGAATGGCCGCGCTCCGCCGAGATCTCGATGACGCCGTCCTCGCGACGGATGCTCGTGCGCCATCGCCGCAGCAAGCGCTCGGCCCGGCCAGCCACGTCCTCGGGCGGGCTGCCGGAGGTGCCGAGCGCGTGGCGGGGCAGCCGCGCGAGGTTGCGGGGCACCCGCACGACAGGAGCCCGCATGGCGCGCCAGTGATCAGCGGCGCGCGGCAGGATGCAACCCACCAGCGAGATGAAGAGCAATGCATAGATCGCCGTGAACCAGAAGCTGCTGAAGACGTCGAAGAAGCCAAGCGTGTCAAGGATCGGGCCGATGGTGGGCCTATCCGCGATGTATTGCGCCACCTTCTGCGAATTGAGGCTGCGTTGCGGCAGCAGCGCGCCCGGCACCGCCGCGAGGGCGAGCAGGAACAGCAGCACCAGGGCGGTGCCCATGCTGGTGAGGCTCCGCCACAGGTTCCGTAGCGTGGCCAAGGCCTTGCGTAGCACTCATCCTCCCCATTGGCGGGCGCGCGCTCCTTGGCGGGCGCCTCGATCCCCGTCGATCAATGATTGGTCATCGGTGTGGTGGCCCATCAGATCGGCAGCACCGTGTCGGTGATGAACGCATCGCGCGCCCAGCCGACGAATAGCTCCCACCCGCCCGTGACCAGGGCGACGCCGACAGCGATCAGCATGATTCCGCCGATCATCTGGATCAGTCGCGCGTTGCGGCGCAGCCAGCCGACACCGCGGAGGGCAGCCGTGGATCCGAAGGCCAGGATCACGAAGGGCAGGCCGAGCCCCAGGCAGTACGCGATGATGAGGATCACGCCGCGGGTGGCGGTCGTCCCCTCGGTGCCGGCGGCGAGCGAGATCACTCCGGCGAGGGTCGGCCCCAGGCAGGGTGTCCACCCCAGGCCGAAGATCCCGCCGAGAACAGGCGCGCCGAGCAGGGATGTGAAGCGTCGCGGCGAGAACCGTGCTTCCCGCTGCAGCGCGGGGATCAGGCCGAGGAATACCAGCCCCATGATGATCGTGACGACCCCGCCGACGCGCTGGAGCAGCTCCCGGTTAAGGCTCAGGGCGCCGATCATGCCGAACACGGATGCCGTGGCGAGCACGAACACGACGGTGAACCCGGCCACGAACAGCGCGACCGCCCCGGCCACGCGCCATCGGGTGCGGTCCCGGATCGTGGTGAGAGTCGTCGTTCCTTGTGCTTGCTGGACCGTGGCCGGAGGCGCCTCGGCCCCGACTAGGCCCGCCAGGTAGGACAGGTAGCCAGGCACGAGGGGGATGACGCACGGCGAGGCGAAGGAGACGAAGCCCGCGAGCACCGCGACAACGATCGCGGCGAGCATCGGCCCGGCGACGGCGGTATCGCGGAAGGTTTCGCCGACCGAGGCGGCGAGCAGCACCGTGCTCATTCCGCGGCCACCCGCTCGACCACCGGCTGGAGGTCCTCGGCGAGAAGATCCTTGAGGAACACCGCGGCCACGCGTTGCTCCCGGTCAAGGACCACCGTCATGGGCACCACGCTGGTGGGGATGCCGCGCAGCGCGAGGAGGGTCCGCATGGGCGGATCGTAGATGGAGGGGAAGGTGAAGCCGAAATCCTCGACGAAGTCCTGCGGCTTGTCGATCTGCCGGTCCCGGACGTTGATGCCGATGAGCTGCACGCCCAGATCCTTGGTGCTGTCATAGACCTCTTGCAGCTCGGGCATCTCGGTGCGGCAGGGCGCGCACCACTGCCCCCAGACGTTGAGCACGACCACCTCGCCGGCGTAGTCCGACAGCGCGATGGTCTCGTCGGGCTGCATGAGCGAGGGGCCCGCGATCTCGCCCGCGGTGCCGCGCTCGGCGGGCGGATCGTAGTAGATCTCGGTCTGCCCGCCCGGCGAGACGAAGTTGAAGGTGCCCCCGTAGACAACGGCGTCGTCACCGGAGGAGCAACCCACGAGCAGCGAACCGGCCATGGCTGCGGCGGCAGCCAGGGTCCAGCGTCGCGGAGAGCGGGGTCTCATGCCCCCGTCACCGTAGGATCCGAGGCCCCCGCTGGCTCGGAGTACACGATATCGATCAGCTCGTCCCCCTCGTACACCAGCGAGGTGAGCGACGCCAGTGAGCACTGCCGGTGGCGCGGATCGTGCCAGAGCCGCTGGCCCTGCAGGAACCGCCGCAACGACCACACCGGGAGCTGGTGGCTCACGCACACCGCCTCGTGGCCGGACGCGGCAGCGCGGGCGGTATTGACGGCGGCCAGCATGCGGTGCGCGATCTGCAGGTACGGCTCGCCCCAGGAGGGGGTGAACGGATCGCGCAGCTTCAACCAGTGCCGCGGGCGGCTCAGCGCGCCATCGCCCACCGAGACGCGCAGTCCCTCGAACTGGTTCTCCGCCTCGATGAGGTCCTCATCGGTAGCCACCTGCAGGCCATGCTCCTCGGCGATGGGAGCCGCGGTCTGCTGGGCGCGCAGCAGCGGGGACGCGACGACATGGGTGATGTCATGGCCAGCGAGCGCCTTGCCCACGAGGCGGGCCTGGTCCTGGCCGGTCTCGGAGAGCCGGAAGCCCGGAAGCCGGCCGTAGAGGATGCCGTTGGGGTTATGCACCTCGCCGTGGCGCACGAGATGCACGATCGTCCGGATATCGCCCGAGCGCGCGCTGTCATTGCTGGGATCGGTCACGTCTCACCCTCCTAGAGCGGATGTCGTCCTGTCAGGCCTTCACGGTCTCGGGCGGTGTCGCGGCCGCCGCGGCCTTCGCCGCTGCTGGCACCGCGCGTGCGATCACCTCGAACGCCTCCTCATCGAGGGCCGCCGAGACGAACCATGCCTCGAACGCGCTCGGTGGCGCGTACACGCCCCGCTCGAGGAGGGCATGGAAGAACGCCGGATATCGCCACGTCTCGCTCGCCTTCACCTGTGCATAGTCTTGCACGGAATGATCGGTGAAGAACACGCTCACCATTGTTGCCGCTGATTGGACATGGTGCGCGATGCCCACCTCATCGAGCGCATCGGCGAGCAGCTCGCGCAGCGCGGCATGATTGCGCCGCAGCGCGGCATAGACCTCGGGGGTCGCATGGCGCAGCGTCGCGAGGCCCGCCGCCACGGCCACCGGGTTTCCCGAGAGCGTCCCGGCCTGGTAGACGGATCCGCCTGGAGCGAGATGGGCCATGATGTCGGCCCGGCCGCCGAATGCCGCTGCTGGCAGGCCACCGCTCATGACCTTGCCGAAGGTGTAGAGGTCCCCGGCCACGCCGTCGATGCCATGCCAGCCGGAAGCGCTGACCCGGAAGCCTGTCATCACCTCATCCATGATGAGCAGCGCGCCGTTCTCCTGGCAGGCCACGCGCAGTCCCTCGTTGAACCCGGGCAGCGGCGCGACCGCGCCCATGTTGCCCGCCGCGGCCTCGGTGATCACGGCCGCGATCTCGCCCTGGTGCCGGGCGAATGCCTCCCGGACCGCGCCGAGATCGTTGTATGGCAGCACGATCGTCTCGGCGGCCTGCGCGCCGGTGACCCCAGGCGAGGTGGGCAGGGCATAGGTCGCGACTCCGGAGCCCGCGTGCGCGAGAAGGGAATCGACGTGCCCGTGGTAGCAGCCAGCGAACTTGATGATCTTGCTGCGCCCGGTGAAGCCACGGGCCAGCCGCACCGCGCTCATCGTCGCTTCCGTGCCCGAGTTGACCAGCCGCACCTGGTCCACCGGCTCCACGCGGCGCACGATCTCCTCGGCGAGCTCGACCTCCCCCTCGGTGGGCGCTCCGAACGAGGTGCCCTTCAGCGTTGCCTCGCGCACTGCCTCGACCACGGCAGGATGAGCGTGCCCGAGGATCATCGGCCCCCAGGAGCAGATCAGGTCCACATAGCGATTGCCATCGACATCCACGAGCCAGGGGCCGCGCGCCTCCCGGATGAACCGTGGCACTCCCCCGACGGCACCGAACGCTCGCACGGGCGAGTTCACTCCCCCGGGGATAACGCGGGAGGCACGCTCGAAGAGCTGGGCGGAACGGGGCACGTGGGCGTGGTCGTGGGGCTCGGTCACGGCTACCCGTGTTCCAGCTTGCCGCGCGAACGTCGACGACGGGGTGTAGTACCGGGGCTACGGCAGGTCCCGCTCGTCGTCCATGCGCAGGATGCCGAGCTTCTCGATGTACTCGATCTCGGTCAGCTCCCCGGCCGCGAAGCGGCGCCGCAGCTCCTCCTCCGCCGCGCTGCGCTGCACTGGCAGCGCCGGTCGCGAGTCACCCGGTGCCGGTGTCGCGCTGAGCCGCATGATCGTCGCCACGGCCAGCACGAGCAACGTGATCGCCACGACCGCCAGGAGCACCATCATCATGCCCCCATGATGGCACCAGCGACGGTGTGCCGCATGGACGCGTTCCTGAGCAGGCCCTGAGAACACCCTGCTAACCCTCGCGAGTGCGGTTATCGTCGAAGTCATGACCAGCACTGGGCAATACCTGCGCGAGGCACTCGACGGCCCCTGGAAAGAGGTCCGTGAGCAGTGCCGTGAATACCTTCCCGCCGACATCTTCGCCTCCGACCCGACCCTCGACACCAAGGCCGCTCGAGCGCGCGCCCTCGAGCAGATGCACGCGCTCGTCGAGACCGGCTACGCCGAGAGCGGCTTCCGCCAGGAGAACGGCGGGACCGGTGACGTCGGCGCGGCGGTGGCGGGCTTCGAGATGCTCGCCTACGCGGATCTCTCGCTCACCGTGAAGGCCGGCGTGCAATGGGGCCTTTTCGGCGGCGCGGTCGAGAACCTGGGCACCAAGCGCCATCACGACAAGTACATCCGCCCCCTGATCAACCTCGACCTGCTCGGCTGCTTCGCGATGACCGAGTCCGGGCATGGCAGTGACGTCCAGCAGCTCGAGACGACCGCCACCTATGATCCGGGCACCCAGGAGTTCGTGATCAACTCGCCCACCCCGTCGTCCCGCAAGGACTACATCGGTGGCGCGGCCGAGCATGCCACCATAGCCGCGGTGTTCGCGCAGCTGATCACCGAGGGCGAATCGCACGGCGTGCATTGCGTCGTCATTCCCATCCGCGACGAGAACGGCGGCGACCCCCCCGGCGTCACCACCTCCGACTGCGGGCACAAGGGTGGTCTCGGCGGCGTGGACAACGGCCGCATCATGTTCGACAACGTGCGCATCCCGCGCGAGAACCTGCTCAATCGGTACGCCGAGGTCGAGGAGGACGGCACCTACCGTTCCGAGATCGAGACCGATAGCCGCCGGTTCTTCACCACGCTCGGCACCCTCGTGCGCGGCCGCATCAGCGTTGGCGGCGCCGCGGCGGCCGCGGCCCGCGTTGCGCTGAGCATCGCTACCCGCTACGCGCTCAAGCGCCGCCAGTTCCGTCCTGCCAAGGACGAGCCGGAGAACGTGCTGCTCGACTATCTCGCGCACCAGCGGCGCCTGCTGCCCCTCATCGCGAAGTCCTACGCGCTGGGCTTCGCGCAGAACGACCTCGTGCGCAAGATGCACCTCATCCAGACCGGGCAGAACACCGACCCTGAGGCGCAGCGCGCGCTGGAGAAGCGGGCCGCCGGCCTGAAGGTGGCGCAGACCTGGCATGCGACCCGGGCCATCCAGGAATCCCGCGAGGCATGCGGCGGTGCCGGATATCTCTCGGAGAACCGGCTCGTCACCCTCAAGGCCGACACGGATGTCTTCACCACGTTCGAGGGCGACAACACCGTCCTCACCCAGCTCGTGGCCAAGGAACTGCTCACCTCCTACGCAGACGAGGTGCGCGACTACGACGCCACCGACTGGATCCGCTTCGCCGCGACCATGGCTGGCGACGTCGTCCGGGAGCGCTCCGGCGTGCGGCAGATGATCCAGACCCTCTTCGATCGCGGAGACGAGAGCGTCGAGGAGGGCGACCTGTCCAAGCGGGCCGTCCAGTTGCAGCTCTTCGCGGACCGCGAGGACTACCTCGTCCGCACCGCCGTGCAGCGGCTGCGCAATGGCGCGAAGAACGGGGACGCGTTCAAGGCGTTCAATAACGCCCAGGACCACATCCTCAAGGCCGGCGCATCGCACATTGACCGCTTGATCCTCGAGGAGTTCATCGACGCCATCGAGCTCATCCAGGACGAGGAGGCCCGCAAGATCGCCGAGACGCTCTGCGACCTCTACGTGTTCACCGAGCTCGAGGCCGACCGCGACTGGTTCATCATGCACCGCTTCATGTCGGTGGAGCGCGCCAAGGCGGTCCGCCGTGGCGTCAACGAGCTATGCGAGGCATTGCGCCCGCATGCGCTCACCCTCGTCGAGGGCCTCGGCGTTCCCGAGAGCATGCTGCGGGCGTCCATGCTCAACGACGCCAACGTCTATGAGCGCGAATAGCCACGCTGCAGCGCAAGGGCCCCGGCAGGAATCTCCTGCCGGGGCCCTCCGCTTGCGTGGGGCTGTGGACCTGGTAGCCCCGGGGCCCGCGAGCTCGGTTGTCGCGAACTTGCTGGTCGATGTCACGCGACCCGCCGCGACACACCCTGCCGGATGATGACAACGACTAGCAGATCTTTCGCGCGGCACCGGCCCGACAGTTGCTCAGCGCTGGCGGCGCTGCCGGGCGATATCGGCAAGCACCACTCCGGCGGCGACGGAGGCATTGAGCGACTCGACGACATCCGCCATGGGGACGCTGACGATCACGTCGCAGGTCTCCCGGACCAGCCGGGAAAGGCCCTTGCCCTCGGAGCCGACGACGATCACCAGCGGCACATCAACACTGGTGAACTCATCGAGGGGCACCGCGCCCTCGGTGTCGAGCCCCACCACGAAGTAGCCGTTTTCCTGGAAGTGCTTGAGCGTCCGGGTGAGGTTGGTCGCGCGCGCCACGGGGATGCGGGCGGCCGCTCCGGCGCTGGTGCGCCAGGCCACGGCCGTGACGCTCGCCGAGCGCCGCTCCGGGATGAGCACGCCATCCCCGCCGAACGCCGCGGTGGACCGGATGACGGCGCCGAGGTTGCGCGGATCAGTGATGTTGTCGAGAACCACGACGAGACCCGGATCAGGTGATTCGTGGGCCGCGCGCATCAGGTCGTCGGCGTGCATGTACTCATATGCCGGCACCTGCAGGGCGATGCCCTGGTGCATGCCGTTCGTGGTCATCCGGTCGAGGTCCTGCTTGGGCACCTCGAGCAGCGGGATTCCCTTGTTGGCCACGTATTGCACGGCCTCCGTGACACGCTCGTCCGGATCGCTCTCCACCGCGACGTACAGCGCGGTGGCGGGCACCCCGGCGCGGAGGCACTCGACGACGGGGTTGCGGCCGAGCACGAGCTCCGGCCCTTCTCCAGCCCGGCGGCGCGCGGCCTGGGCCCCGGCCCGGCCCTGCCGGGCCTTGGCCTGCACGGCAGCACGGCGCGCGGCAGGGTGGCCGACCCGCATCTCCGCTGGCGGGGTGGCGCCCCGGCCCTCGAGCCCACGGCGCCGCTTGCCACCGGTGCCCTTGACCGCGCCCTTCTTGGTGCCGGATTTACGGACCGCGCCCCGGCGGCTGGAGTTTCCTGGCATTGTGTCCCTCGATCTCTCCTTCCGCGCGCGAACCGCGGAAGCGCTAGTGGTCGTTCCTCAGGGCCCACTCCGGCCCGTCTGGTGTGTCTGTGATGTCGATGCCGAGCGCGGCGAGCCGGTCCCGGATGGCATCGGCGGTGGCCCAATCCCGATCGGCCCGGGCCTGCTGGCGGCGGGCGAGCTCATCGCGCACGAGGGCATCGAGCGCGGCCATGGCACCATCGGCACCGTCGGATGCCGCGGCGCCCGCGCGCCATTGCGGCGCGAGCGGGTCCGCTCCCAGGATGGCGAGCATGGCCCGCACCTGGCCGGCTAGCTGCCGGGCACGGTCCGGCTGGCCGCCCTCGAGCGCCGTGTTCGCGGCACCGATGACATTGTGGATCTCGGCGAGCGCTGCCGGCACGCCGAGATCATCGTCGAGGGCCGCAGCGAATGCCTCGGTCCACTCGCCGACGGGGATCTCGCCGGCCCGTCGAGCGACCCGATCAAGGAACGCCTCGATGCGCCGGTAGGTCGCGGCGGCCTCCTGGATCGCGTGCTCGGAATACTCCAGCATGGACCGGTAGTGGGCGCTGCCCAGGTAGTAGCGCAGTTCCTGCGGCCGCACCCGCTCGAGCATGGCGGGGATCGACAGGGTGTTGCCCAGCGACTTCGACATCTTCTCGCCGCCGAGGGTCACCCAGCCGTTGTGCAGCCAGTACTGGGCGAACCCGCCTCCTGCGGAGCGGCTCTGGGCGATCTCGTTCTCGTGGTGCGGGAAGACGAGGTCCATTCCGCCGCAGTGGATGTCGAACTCCGGGCCGAGGTAGGCCGCGGCCATCGCGGAGCACTCGAGGTGCCACCCCGGGCGGCCCGGCCCCCACGGCGTGGGCCAGGAGGGCTCGCCTGGCTTCGCGGCCTTCCAGAGGGTGAAATCGCGCTGGTCGCGCTTCTGCTCGCCAAGGCCCTCGCCCTGATGGACGTCGTCGATGCGATGCCCGGACAGCGCGCCGTACTCGGGGAAGCTGCGCACATCGAAGTACACATCGCCGCCGGCGGCGTAGGCATGGCCCCGGTCGATGAGCACCTCGATGAGCTCGATCATCTGGGTGATGTGCCCGGTCGCGCGGGGCTCCACGGACGGTGGCAGCACGCCCAGCTTGTCGTAGGCCCGATCGAACGCACGCTCGTAGGTGGCGGCCCACTCCCACCAGGGGCGGCCCGCATCAGCGGCCTTGGCAAGGATCTTGTCGTCGATATCGGTGACGTTGCGCACGAACCGGACGTCCTGGCCCTGCGCGAGCAGCCAGCGGCGGAGCACATCGAACGCGACCCCGCTGCGCACGTGACCGATATGCGGCTCGCCCTGCACCGTCGCGCCGCACAGGTAGATGGAGACCTGGCCGTCGACGAGCGGGGCGAAGTCCCGCTGGGTGCGTGTCGCGGTGTCAAAAAGGCGCAGGGTCACAACGCATCATCGTACTTGGTCGGCCCGTGCATTCTCGAATCCACGGACCGCGATCGGCAGATCAGTTCGCCGTCGAGATCAGGGCTGTCGCGACGGCGGCGATGCCTTCGCCGCGACCGGTCAGGCCCAGCCCGTCGGTGGTGGTCGCGGAGACCGAGACGGGCGCGCCGAGTATGCCGCCGAGGACCTCCTCGGCCTCCCGGCGGCGCGGCCCGATCCGCGGCCGATTGCCAATGACCTGCACGGCGGCATTGCTGATGGCGTATCCGGACTCGGCGAGCATGTCGCGCACGTGCTCGAGCAGCGCCGCGCCGCTGACGCCGTCCAGCTCGGGTCGGCCGGTGCCGAAGACAGCGCCAAGGTCCCCTAGCCCGGCCGCGGAGAGCAGCGCGTCGCACAGCGCGTGCGCGGCGACATCACCGTCGGAGTGCCCGGTGCAGCCGGATTCCCCCTCGAAGAGCAGGCCGGCCATCCAGCACGGTCGGCCAGGCTCGACCGGATGGACATCGGTCCCGATTCCCACGCGCATCACGCACCCGACTCTATCCGCTCGCGATCTCAGGCGCGCGGATCGGCCCGCGCCGCGACGAGCGACTCGGCTAGCCGGAGGTCGAGCGGAGTGGTGATCTTGAAGGCGAGCGGATCGCCGGGCACCGTCCGCACCGGCACGCCATGGCGCTCGCACGCCATCGCGTCATCGGTCAGGTCGTCGGCAGCGAGCGCCGCGGCGTGCGCCGCGCGCAGCACCGGAACCCTGAATCCCTGGGGCGTCTGCACTGCTCGCAGCGTGGCGCGGGCCGGCGTGCCTGCCACATAGCCGTGCTCGTCGATCGTCTTGACGGTGTCGGTCACCGGGAGCACGGGGATCACGGCATCCTCGCCCGACCACAGCGCCTCTGCCACACGAACGATCACGGAAGGCGGCGTGAGGGCCCGGGCTGCGTCGTGGACGAGCACGTGGTGGGCGCCTTCGAGCGCGGCGAGCCCCGCGCGGACGGAATCCGCGCGCTCCGCTCCCCCGGCGACGACGCTGGCCCGGGGGCCTGCGATCTCCTGGGCCTCGGCGAGACGGTCAGCGGGCGCGACGACGATGATGTGGTCGATCACGCCGGAATCGCGCAATCCCGCTACTGCCCAGGACAATAAGGGGCGCCCACCGAGGGCCATGAAGGCCTTCGGGAGCGCCCCACCGAGACGAGTCCCCTTGCCAGCTGCGGGCACCAGGGCCACGGTCCGGATTGACGTGCTATTCACACCAGGCGATGCTACGCGCCAGGATAGTGCCGATCAGGATGCCTCGGCATCACGAGGCGACAAGGACCTCATCGAGCATCGAGGCGGCCTTGACATCGTCAGTGCCCTCGGCGAGAGCGAGCTCGCCCACGAGGATCTGCCGGGCCTTCGCGAGCATCCGCTTCTCGCCGGCCGACAAGCCACGATCCTGATCGCGGCGCCACAGGTCGCGCACGACCTCGGCGACCTTGTTCACATCCCCGGAAGCAAGCTTCTCCAGGTTGGCCTTGTAACGGCGGGACCAGTTGGTCGGCTCCTCGGTGTGCGATTCCCGCAGGACCTGGAACACCCGATCGAGGCCTTCCTCGCCAACTACGTCACGAACGCCAACGTACTCGGCGTTGGCGGCGGGAACCCGCACCGTCAGGTCGCCCTGGGCCACCTTCAGTACGAGGTACTCCTTCTGCTCACCCCGAATGGTTCGGGTTTCAATAGCATCGATCGTGGCTGCACCGTGATGGGGATAAACAACGGTGTCTCCGACCCTGAAATTCATATGTCCCGTACCCCTTTCGATATGACTATGCTAACACGAGCCTCCCCTAAATGGATGCCGTCCTTGCAGGTCAGCGCCGTCCACGCTGAGGCACCACCGCTCACCTGCGGTTCTTCGGAGCTTGCAGTTGCAAACACCCCGGCCAGGATTGACGCTCCCAGCGCCAGTCCCGCGCCCGCCCGGCGCGGGCAGGCGATGCCCGCGGACCAAAACGACCAGAAACCCCACCCACCGCGCACGACCGGTCCCGGGCCAACTACTCTGCATAGTGGAAGCGATCGCGGGGCGCGGCAGGTGGCTCGCGCAGCTCCACGATCATCAAGAGCCCGGGAGGACCGACCGTGACTTCGTCAACAGCGCAGCACCGCGCACCAGCCGATGTGCTCACCTCGCGCTCGCGCACGCGCTCGCACCGCCTTGCTGCGATCACGCTCGCGCTCGGCGCGAGCTCAGCGCTCGTCCTGACCGGCTGCGGTGCCGGGCAGGTCACCCAGACCGGCGTCAAGGTCGCATCGGTCACCGGCAGCGCGGTGGAGATCGGTGATCTCGGGCTGCGCAACGCGCATGTCGTGTTCGAGGGCGACGAGACCGCGTACCCGCTCGATAGCGCGGACACCGCCTCCCTGGTGTTCACCGTTGTCAACAACAGCGCGACGACCGGCGACACACTGCTCGGCATCGAATCCTTCGAAGCGCAGGTCGCCATGCCCGAGGGCGCTGAGCTCGAGATTCCCGCTGGTGGTGTCCTCGAGGTCGGGCTCGCCCCGCAGGAGCTCGAGGAGGAGGACGCCGACCGTCCCAGCGTCGAGCTGTCGAACATGAGCTCGGACGTGCGGCCCGGCCTGACCGTGCCGTTCACCTTCACCTTCGCCGAGGCTGGCGACGTCACCGTCAACGTCCCGATCGATGCCGGGGCCGCTTCGCAGCGCACCTACGTGCCCGCCGAGCCGCTGGGGCACTGACTTCCCTACGCAGGGCGCATAGCACGTTCCCGGCCTGGCACCGCGAGGGGCCAGGCCGGGCTACATCGTTCCGGGATTCCGTCCTCAGCGCCACGCGGCAGCGAGCCGGAATCGCCCGGGCCAGAAATGTCAGGGTCATCAGCTAGCCTGCTGCATTGTGGTCCGAACCAGAACGAGCTTCCGCTGCACCGCCTGCCAGCATGTCACCTTCAAGTGGGCGGGGCGCTGCCCCGAATGCGGCGCGTGGGGCTCGATCGAGGAGGCGCCCGCGCTCTCGACGCTGCAGAAGTCAGCGCTGCAACGGTCGGCCCTGCCCGAGTCCCGCGTGGCCTCGACCACCGGAGGCCTCCTCCCTTCTAGCCCCGCGCAGCCACTGAGCCAGGTCGAGGGCACGCAGGCAGCCACCCGCTCCACCGGAATCGGCGAGCTCGATCGGGTCCTCGGCGGCGGCGTGGTCTCCGGCGCGGTTATCCTGCTGGCCGGGGAGCCAGGCGTGGGCAAGTCCACGCTGCTTCTCGAGGTCGTGCGCCGCTGGGCCGATAACGACGTCGCGCTCTACATCACGGGCGAGGAATCCGCGGGACAGGTGCGGTTGCGCGCCGAGCGCATGGGGGCCCTGCATGATCGGGTCATGATCGCCTCGGAGTCGGAGCTCGCGACCATTCTCGGTCATGTCGAGCAAGTGGGCCCGAGCTTGCTGATCGTCGATTCGGTGCAGACGATGCGGGCGGCGGATTCCGAAGGCACCACGGGCGGGGTGACGCAGGTGCGCGCGGTGACCAATGCGCTGACGGCGCTGGCGAAGTCAACGGGCATCGCGGTGCTGCTGGTGGGTCATGTCACCAAGGATGGCTCGGTCGCCGGGCCCCGATCGCTCGAGCACATCGTCGATGTGGTCCTGCACTTCGAGGGCGACAAGAACTCGACACTGCGCATGGTCCGGGGCATCAAGAACCGGTTCGGCCCCACCGACGAGGTCGGGTGCTTCGAGATGCAGGAGGGCGGCATCGCCGAGGTCTCGGACCCGTCAGGGCTCTTCCTGCACCATCATGCGCACAGCGTGCCAGGGACGGCGATCACCGTGGCGATGGACGGCAAGCGTCCGTTGCTCGGCGAGGTGCAGGCCTTGGTCGCGGGCAGCGGCATCCCGTCCCCGAGGCGCGCGGTGAGCGGCCTCGATGGGGCACGGGTGGCGATGATCCTCGCGGTGCTTGAGCGACGCTGCGGGGTGGCCCTCACGGGCTCCGAGGTGTACGCAGCGACCGTTGGCGGGATGCGCGTCACCGAGCCCTCCGCGGACCTCGCCATCGCGCTGGCCGTCGCGTCGGGCGCGCGGGACCGGGCCCTGCCGGAGAAGACGGTGGTGCTCGGCGAGGTCGGGCTCGCGGGCGAAGTGCGGCGCGTGCCCGGGGTGGCCCGGCGGGTGCAGGAAGCGGCACGGCTGGGATTTACCCGTGCCATCGTTCCCGCGGATTCCGAGGCCCTGCCGGAATCCGTGCGGGCCCTGCGTGTCCGGGACATGGCCGAGGCTCTCGCGCTGCTGCCACGGGACTAGATGACCCGCGCGGGGGCGATCGAGGGGTGCGCCGCGCCCTGAAGTAGCCTTCATTCAGGTTTCATCGTGGCCAAGCAGTCTTCATGGACAAGCAGGGAGGCGTTCCGTGGCGCACCGAGCCCTTTCGCCAGATCTGTCGATCATCGCCCGGCTCGCGCCAGGAACGGGACTGCGCGCCGCGCTCGAGCGGATCCTTCGCGGGCGGACCGGCGCGCTCATCGTGCTCGGCCACGACGAGATCGTCGAGCAGATCTGCGACGGCGGGTTCAGCCTCGACGTGGAGTTCGCGCCGACACGGCTCCGCGAGCTCGCGAAGATGGACGGAGCAGTCGTGCTCTCCGCGGACGGCACGCGCATCGTCCGGGCCAACGTGCACCTCGTGCCGGACCCGTCGATCGCGAGCACCGAGACGGGCACACGGCATCGCACGGCCGAGCGCACCGCGCACCACACCGGCCACCCCGTCATCTCCGTGAGCCAATCGATGGGCATAGCGACGATCTACACCCAGGGCCAGCGTCATGTGCTCGAGGATTCCGCGACGATCCTGTCGCGGGCCAACCAGGCCATCGCTACCCTCGAGCGCTACAAGAACCGGCTCGACTCTGCTACCCGCTCCCTGACCGTGGAGGAGCTCGACGACGTCGTCAGCCTCCGCGATGTGCTGCTCGTCATCCAGCGCTGCGAGATGGTCCGGCGCATCGCCATCGAGATCGACCGGGCCGTCATCGAGCTCGGGACGGACGGGCGGCAGGTCGCGCTCCAGCTGGTCGAGCTGCTCGGCGACAACGATCAGCTCCTGCGCGTCGTGCTGCGCGATTATCTCCCGCACCAGGGCAATCCGGCAGCCACAGATGCCGACGATGTTGCCTCGCAGCTCGCCGGGTTGTCCGATGCGATGCTGCTTGATCTCAGCGCGCTCGCGCGCCTGCTCGGGCATGACACCCCCGCCGACTCCCATGAGATGACAGTCTCGCCTCGCGGCTACCGATTCCTCGCGCAACTGCCGAAGGTGCCGGTCTCCCAGATCGAGCAGCTCGTCGAGGCGTTCGGTTCCCTGCAAGCGTTGCTCGCCGCGCGCCCGGAGAAGATCCACACAGTGGAGGGCATCAGTTCCTACCGGGCCCGGATGATCGCCGACGAGCTCTCGAGGCTCGCTAGCTCCACCCTCGAGGATCGCTTCTAGCCCGCGGGCGGCGGTGGCGGCAGCGGGCTCGGCAACGCGGCCTCCGGCTCTGGCTCGGGAACCGACGGGTCGATGACAGCGAACTGCACTGGCTCGGATTCCACCTCGCCCACCTGCGCGAGCACGCGATACTCGCCCGGCGCTACAGGGTTCCGCGATCCCGAGCAGCCTGGCGCGGAGGACGTGCCGGACCAGGTGATCGCGAACGCGACCTGGTCCCCGGGCGCCAGCGTCCACACGTCGCGACCCGTCACGGGCGCGCAGTCGGTGTTCACCCAGGTGCGCCGATCACCTTCGACCGCCCGCACCGTCACCTGCTGCACGGCGGGGCCAAGATCGCGCGCGCAGGTCGAATCGCCGATGTTGGTGACCACGATGCCGAACCGGGGCTGATCGCCCACCAGGTACTCGGAGCGATCGATCGTCGCGCGCACCGTGATGGACTCATCCTTGCAGGGTCCCTCCGCTACCTTGGGCTCGTCGTCAAGATCGTCGGAGGCCGCGTCGAGGTCCTCCGAGGTCGTCTCCTCGACGACTTCCTCGTTCCCCGCGTCATCACCGTCGGAAGCATCGTCGCGCTCCCCATCCTGCTCGCCCGAATCTTCCTGCTCGGATGCACTACTGCCGGAAGCCGTGGGAACCGGCTCATCACCGCCGCGTAGCAATGCCACGATCCCCAGGATGATTCCCACGATCAGGGCAAGGACGAGCAGCAGCACGACAGCGGCGGCCACGAGGCGGCGCCGGCGATACACCTCGGGAGGGTGCGGCAGCGGACGCGGACGGCGCGGGGACGGGTAGCGAGGGTCGTGCACGGCACTTACGGTATTCCCGATCGTTACCCGGCAGCCTGATCACGGCGGGCGTGTCGGCTGTGAGTTTCGCCCCAGGACCCTCGCTGCGACAGCCCCAGTAGTGCTAGCGATCCGACATATCGTCGATGTCCTGGTCGCCGACATCCCCGATGACGCTGCGCAACCGGGCCTCGCCCTCCGCGAGCTTGTAGGTGACACCCACGATGGCGCACCGGCCAGCATCGACCGCCTCGGCCACCACCCGCGAGCGCGCGAGCAGCAGCGCCGACGTCTCCTGCACGTGCTGTGCCTCGAACTCGTCGATCGCGGTAAGCCCGCGCTGCCGGGCACGCAGCAGCGATGGGGTGACGCGCTCCACCACATCGCGCACGAAACCCGCGGGCACGTCCCCGCCCTCGAGGGCATTGACCGCGGCCGCGACGGCTCCGCAGCTATCGTGGCCGAGCACGACGACGAGAGGAACATTGAGGACGCCGACACCGTACTCGATGGATCCGAGCACGGCGGAGTCCATCACATGACCGGCGGTGCGGACGACGAACATCTGGCCGAGACCCTGGTCAAAGATGATCTAAGCGGCCACGCGGGAGTCCGAGCAGCCGAACAGGACCGCGGTGGGATGCTGCGCGGCTACGAGCTTGGCACGATCATCGATACCCTGGCTTGGGTGCATGGGCGACCCGCTGACGAAGCGCTGGTTGCCCTCCTTGAGGGACTTCCAGGCGGAAATCGGATTGGAGGATGGCATGGGTCCATTCTGCACTGTTTCCCGCCAGGCTTGGAGCGCCGCACCGGGACCACTACCCGGGGCAGCCGAGGAAATACCGATTGACATGCAACGATGTCCGTTCTCGTGAAGGTGTGAAGTGTTGGTGAAATCGAGCGGGGCCGAGCAATGGCACGGCGCTGAGGAACTCGTAACATGGTTCCGTCGCGAGGCCCGCGACCTGCCGTGGCGGCGCCCCGGGACCACTGCGTGGCACATCCTCATCAGCGAGATCATGCTGCAGCAGACACCCGTGGCGCGGGTCGAGCCGATCTGGCACGAGTGGGTACGACGCTGGCCGCGGCCCTCCGATCTCGCCGCGGAGTCCCCAGCCGAGATCGTGCGCGCCTGGGGCAAGCTCGGCTACCCGCGGCGTGCGCTGCGCCTGCACGAGTGCGCTGGCATCCTCGCCCGGGACCACGGCGACGTCGTGCCCGAGGACGTCGAGCAACTGCTCGCGCTGCCCGGCATCGGCACCTACACCGCCCGGGCCATCGCCTGCTTCGCCTACGGGCAAGCCGTGCCCGTCGTGGATACCAATGTGCGGCGCGTGATCGCCCGCGCCGTTCGCGGGGAGGCCGAGCCCGGCAACCCGTCCGCGACCCGCGACCTGCGCGAGGCCACCACGATCACCCCGAGCCGCGATGGGGCGGTCTTCGCGGCCGCCCTGATGGAGCTCGGCGCGGTGATCTGTACTGCCCGGAAGCCCGATTGCCCGCGCTGCCCCCTCCCCCGCTGCGCCTGGGTGGAGGCAGGACGTCCCGCCCCGACCGGCCCCAAGCGAGCCGGCCAGGGCTATGCCGGAACGGACAGGCAGGTGCGCGGCCGGATCCTCGATGTACTGCGCGGCGAGACGGGCCCGGTGGAACGGTCCAGGATCGACAGCGCATGGCTGCGCGACGGGGTCCAGCGCGACCGGGCGCTCGGCTCGTTGCTCTCCGATGGACTCGTGGAGCAGACCAGCGACGGCCGCTTCGCCCTGGCCGGCGAGGGCGGCGCTGACTAGCGCGGCGCGGCGTGGAGCCGCTGGGCGGCGTGGCGCGGCGTGGGCGGGGCTGGGCTGGGCGGGGCCCTCAGCTGCCAAAAGCACCGGAAATCGCTAAACGCGATAGAAGCGGCCCTGGGATTTCCGCGATTTCTATCGCGTTTGCCGCCAGCCAGGCCACGAGAGTTTGCCGCCAGTCGGCGCCGCGAGCGTTTGCCGCCAGCCGAGCCACGAGCGTTTACCGCCAGCCAGGCCCGGACACGCCACGGCCGCGAGCGGGCAGCGCTGAGAGAAACGCCTCCACCGCCCCGCGATACTCGTCGGGTGCCTCGTCGTGGATGAGATGGCCCGCGCCTGGCACCTTCAGATAATCGGTCCAGGACGCTCGCTGGACGCTCGCCATGTCGCTCATCTGCCCCGGGATGGTGAGCGTGTGCTCGCCCTCGACCAGCAGCGCCGGGCAACGCACGTCCTCCCACTGCCGCCAGTAGTCGCGGGTGCCCCAATGGTTGGCGATCGCGCGCCACGTGGCGATGTGGCCGTGCAGGCGCCAGCCGGTGGCGGTGCGGTCGAACGAGTCGAGGAAGTAGCGTCCGGCCACGGGCCCGAACATGTCGAGCACCTCGTTCTCGTCGGTGAACTCGGTGGGCCAGGAGGCGAACCATGCGTCCCAGGGCTGGGTGGTGCGGCCTCGATAGTCCGGGCACATGTCCTCGACGACGATGGCTCGAACCGCATCGGGGTGCTCGGCTGCGGTGCACCAGGCGTGCAGCCCGCCCATGGAATGGCCGATGAGGATGGCGGGCTCCTGCCATTCCGCCAGGATCGTGGCGATGTCGTTGACGAAGGCCTCGGTGGTGATCGCGCCACCCTCCGCGACGATTCGCCCGCTGCTGGTCCCCCGATGATGCGGGGCATCGTAGGTGTGAACCCGGCCGTGACGGCGCAACCAGGGCAGGCAGGGCAGCCAGGTTCGGCCTCGTCCCATCAGTCCATGCAGGAGGAGGATCGGGCCACCGTCGCCACCGTGATCGACCAACACGCGGAGTGACTCTACGCGAGTACGATCACGGCATGCCTGTAGTCAAGATCAATGCCATCGATGTGCCCGAGGGCGCTGGAGCCGAGCTCGAGAAGCGCTTCGCGGCGCGGGCGGGAACCGTGGAGGGTTCGCCCGGGTTCCTGGGGTTCCAGCTGTTGCGCCCGGTGAAGGGCGAGTCGCGCTACTTCGTGGTGACGCCGTGGGAATCGGATGAGGCTTTCGACGCCTGGGCATCCGGTCCCGCCCGTGCCGCGCACGCGGGCGGGGAGGGCAAGCGGCCCGTGGCCTCCGGGGCCTCGCTGCTCGAGTTCGAGGTCGTCCTCGATGTCACCCCGAAGGGGACCGACAGCTAGCTGGCGCGAGCTGGGAATCGTCGCCGCGCCAGCGTCCGCGCCGCTCGGGAACGATTGCGCGACGAGGTGCAGAAGCACGAGAAACCGTCAAACGCGATAGAAGCCGACCTGTGTTTTCCGAGGCTTCTATCGCGTTTGCGGCGGTGGCACGAGGCTGCGAGGCGGCGAGGCGGCGGTAGTACGAGGCTGCGACGCGGCGACGGTCCGAACCGCCGACGGTGCGGCACCAAACCGCCTCAGTGCAGGATTGCCTCGAGGCTGATCTCGACGCCGGCGAGGGCCTTGCTCACGGGGCAGCCTTCCTTGGCCGCGTTGGCAGCTTCCTGGAACGCCGCGGCGTCGATGCCCTCGACCTCGCCACGAACGGTGATCTTGCTGGTGGTGATGCGGAATCCACCGGCGGGGTCGGGGCCGAGCGTCACATCCGCGCGCACCTCGAGGGTCTGGGGCGTGGCCCCGGCCTCGGCGATCTGCCCCGAGAGTGCCATCGCGGAGCAGGATGAGTGCGCTGCCGCGATCAGCTCCTCCGGGCTGGTGGTGCCATCGGCCTCGTCCGCTGCCCTCTTGGGGAACGAGACGTCGTACCGGCCAACGCCCGAGCTGGTGAGCTCCACGGTGCCGCCACCCTCCTGGAGAGTGCCGTTCCAGGCTGTGCGTGCCGAACGAGTTGGCATTGTGGTCCTTTCCGTTGATGACTGGGCCCGAGTCTTGCGGGCACGGGCCCAGTCTTCCCCACTGAGTCCCTGCTGCAAGCATTTTCGGGGGTGTCTTCTAGACTTCGTGGCGTGAATCGTGTGCCTCGCTCGCTCGCTGCCCTCGTCGTCGCTGGCTCGTTGATCGCCGGTGCCGCTCCAGCGTTGGCGCAAGCGCCTGTGGCCGGCTCGCTCCCGTCCGCATCGGCGGGCACCGCACCGCCTCGCGGAGCAGGGCCTTGCGTGTCGCCCTCGAATGACGCGATCCTTGCGGAGCTCGCTGATCCAGCGGCCATTACGGGCGATTCCCCGCTGGAACGGCTGGAGGATGCGGCGGCGCGGCATTCGCGGCTCGCCGCGATCCTGGAGGCGCGGGGTGATCGGCGCGGATTGTTCTCCGTGGGACTCGATGCCGGCGAGCAGGCGGCGGTGCTGCCGATGCAGCGGGACCACGAGCAGTTCGTTGACGCGCGATGGGCGGGCGAGCTGAGCCTGGACCTGCTGGAGCGATACCTCGCGAATCTTCATGCGCGAGTGACCGGTGGCGTGGTGGAGCCGCAGTGGGCACGGTTCTTCGACCTTGCCGAGGATTGCTCCGCCTCCCCGGCGCGCGCCGCGATGGCTGGCTACAACGCGCACCTGACGGTGGATCTCGCGCGGGCGGTCGCGGCCGCGGGGACCCGCGATGCGCATGTGCCGGATTTCTTCCGCATCGTTGATGCCATCGCGGTGCGCGGCGACTTGATCATTGATCGCACGCGCTCGGCGTACGGCGCCGATCTCGGGCCATTGTGGCGCGGCTATGTGGTGGGCCCGGCGCTCGATTCGATCGTCGGCGAGGGCGTGGCCACGACGGCGCTCCTGAGATTCGCGGATATGGGCTACAACTCGCTGACGCTAGCGCACGGACTCGCGCTGCAGGAGCCGATGCTGGCCGCGGATGCGGAGCGGCGGATCGCGGGCCTGTGGCAGGTCGCTGACGATGTCCTCGCGGGGCTAGCCATGGCAGGTGGCATGTAGGCCCCTCACTGGCTATCCCCGTCGTGAGCGTCGCGCGGGGTTGAGGACTCCACACCTAGGCATGACAGGGGCGGGGCACCCGGAAGGTGCCCCGCCCTTGTTCATGCTTGCTACTCGGTGTCGTCGCTGGAGTTCTCGCCGGTGGCGGCGAGAGCCTCAGCGGGCTCCTCGGTGGGCTCCTCGGTGACGGTCTGCTTGCCGGTGAAGGTGAACGTGGCGTTCTCGCCGATCCCCTTGCCGTCCCAGCCGTCGACGTCCACCACGATCGTCTGGCCGGACTCGATCTCCCCAAAGAGGATCTTCTCGGAGAGCTGGTCCTCGATCTCGCGCTGGATGGTGCGACGCAGTGGACGCGCGCCGAGCACGGGGTCGAATCCACGCTTGGCGAGCAGTGCCTTGGCCTGGTCGCTCATCTCGATGGCCATGCCCTTGTGCCGGAGCTGGGTGGCCACGCGGTCGGTCATCAGGTCCACCATCATGATGATCTGGTCCTGCGTGAGCTGGTGGAACACGATGACGTCGTCGATGCGGTTGAGGAACTCCGGCCGGAAGTGCTTCTTGAGCTCGTCGTTGACCTTGAGCTTCATCCGCTCGTAGTTCGATGCCTCGCCCGAGCCCGCGGTGAAGCCCAGCCCGACTGCCTTGGAGATGTCGGCGGTGCCGAGGTTCGAGGTGAAGATCAGCACGGTGTTCTTGAAGTCGACCGTGCGCCCCTGGCCGTCGGTGAGGCGCCCGTCCTCGAGGACCTGCAGGAGGGTGTTGTAGATCTCCTGGTGGGCCTTCTCGATCTCGTCGAACAGGACGACGCTGAATGGCTTGCGCCGCACCTTCTCGGTGAGCTGGCCGCCTTCCTCGTAGCCCACGTAGCCGGGAGGGGCACCGAAGAGCCGCGAGGCGGTGAAGCGGTCGTGGAACTCGCCCATGTCGAGCTGGATGAGGGCATCGTCGTCGCCGAACAGGAAGTTGGCGAGAGCCTTGGACAGCTCGGTCTTGCCGACACCGGACGGTCCGGCAAAGATGAACGAGCCCGACGGGCGACGGGGATCCTTCAGGCCCGCGCGGGTGCGCCGGATCGCCTTCGCGACGGCGTTGACGGCGTCCTCCTGGCCGATGATGCGCTTGTGAAGCTCGTCCTCCATGCGCAGCAGCCGGGAGGTCTCTTCCTCGGTGAGCTTGAAGACGGGGATGCCAGTCCAGTTGGACAGCACTTCCGCGATCTGCTCCTCGTCGACGGTGGCCACCACATCGAGGTCGCCGGAGCGCCACTGCTTCTCGCGCTCGGCGCGCTGCGCCACGAGCTGCTTCTCCTTGTCGCGCAGGCTCGCTGCCTTCTCGAAGTCCTGGGCGTCGATGGCGGATTCCTTCTCGCGCCGCGCATCAGCGATGCGCTCATCGAACTCGCGCAGGTCTGGCGGGGCGGTCATGCGACGGATGCGCATCCGGGCACCGGCCTCATCGATCAGGTCGATGGCCTTGTCGGGCAGGAACCTGTCGTTGATGTAGCGGTCCGCGAGCGTCGCGGCAGCAACGAGGGCGCTGTCGGAGATCGAGACCCGGTGGTGGGCCTCGTAGCGATCGCGCAGCCCCTTGAGGATCTCGATAGTGTGCTCGACCGACGGCTCGCCCACCTGGACGGGCTGGAAGCGACGCTCGAGGGCGGCATCCTTCTCGATGTACTTGCGGTACTCGTCGAGGGTGGTGGCGCCAATGGTCTGCAGCTCGCCGCGCGCGAGCTTGGGCTTGAGGATCGATGCCGCATCGATGGCACCCTCGGCCGCACCGGCACCCACGAGGGTGTGCAGCTCGTCGATGAACAGGATGATGTCGCCGCGGGTGTTGATCTCCTTGAGCACCTTCTTCAGGCGCTCCTCGAAGTCGCCGCGGTAGCGGCTGCCCGCGACGAGGGAGCCAAGGTCAAGGGTGTAGAGCTGCTTGTCCTTGAGCGTCTCGGGCACCTCGCCATTGACGATGGACTGGGCGAGGCCCTCGACGACGGCGGTCTTGCCCACGCCTGGCTCGCCGATGAGGACGGGGTTGTTCTTGGTGCGGCGGGAGAGCACCTGCATGACCCGCTCGATCTCCTTCTGGCGACCGATCACGGGATCGAGCTTGCCCTCCATCGCGGCCTGCGTGAGGTTGCGGCCGAACTGATCAAGGACCAGTGACGTCGACGGGGTGCCCGCCTCGCCACGGCCCACGCCCGCCTCCGCTGGCTCCTTGCCCTGGTATCCCGAGAGCAACTGGATGACCTGTTGGCGGACCCGGTTGAGGTCCGCGCCAAGCTTGACGAGCACCTGCGCGGCAACCCCCTCGCCCTCACGGATGAGGCCGAGCAGGATGTGCTCGGTGCCGATGTAGTTGTGGCCGAGCTGCAGCGCCTCGCGGAGGCTCAGCTCGAGCACCTTCTTGGCACGGGGCGTGAAGGGGATGTGGCCGGACGGGGCCTGCTGGCCCTGGCCGATGATCTCCTCGACCTGGTTGCGCACGGCCTCGAGCGAGATACCGAGCGATTCCAGGGACTTGGCGGCGACCCCCTCGCCCTCGTGGATGAGGCCGAGCAGGATGTGCTCAGTGCCAATGTAGTTGTGGTTGAGCATCCTGGCTTCTTCTTGCGCCAGGACGACAACGCGCCGTGCGCGATCGGTGAACCTCTCGAACATCGCTCTCCCTCACACTCCTCGTTAGGCCCGGACGCTGGCGCGCGATGGCGGGCGCCTCCGCATGCCGTCGCTGATCCCGGCATCCCGGTCCTTGCCGCGCATCACCACTCTAGTTGCTGAGAGCGAACCGCGACGTCGCACCGTGCTTATCCTTGGCGGCCGGCACCACAGGCGTGGCGCTCGACCGTGGGCCCGGCCATGCTGGCCTGATCCCCGGTATGACGTCTCGACCTAGGTCTTTCCACCATACGTACCAGAACAACGCCGGGGCGACCCAGATCGTTTCCGCCACGGCTACGCCTACAGAGAACATGAGCGTGCCGCCACGGGATAGCGCTAGCAACGAGACAGCGCGAGCCACCGCGGATCATCGCGGTGGCTCGCGCCGAGGCCAGGATCTGGTCACTGGGATTCGTGGGCCCTGGGCCCACCGGCCGTCAGTTCGCCTTGTTGTACGCCTCTGTCACTTCCGCGGAAATGCGGCCGCGCGCGGAGACCTTGTATCCGTTCTTCCGCGCCCATTCGCGGATCGCGGCGCTCTGCTCGCGGTCCAGCGAGGCGCGTCCCTTTGCGGCTCCACCACCAGCAGCGCGGCGGGTCTTCCTGCCTGCGACGCGGCGGGAATGCGCGACCCACTTTTCCATCTGCTCGCGCAGTTTCGCGGCGTTATCCGACGAGAGATCGATCTCGTAGGTCACGCCATCGAGCCCGAACTCAACGGTCTCATCGGCCGGTGCTTCCTGATCGAGATCATCGATCAGGGTCACGGTCACTTTCTGCGCCATTGCTATTTGCCTCTCTCATCAGTTGCACGCTCCATGCCCCGCGAACCATGATGCCCGGGGACCCTGAGCAAAACAATAAGCATGCCCATCGCCGATGATAGAACCAATTAGCTGTTTTTTCCAAGCGGACGCACAATCGGGAACAGGATGGTTTCACGGATTCCCAGCCCGGTTAGCGCCATTAGCAGGCGATCGATTCCCATCCCCGTGCCGGTGGTCGGGGGCATGCCATGCTCCATCGCGGCAAGGAAATCCTCGTCAAGCACCATGGCCTCGTCATCACCGGCAGCGGCAAGCCGTGCCTGATCGACAAAGCGCTCGCGCTGGATAACAGGATCAACGAGTTCCGAGTAGCCGGTGGCGAGCTCGAATCCCCGCACGTAGAGGTCCCACTTCTCGGTCACTCCTGGCTTCGCGCGGTGCTGGCGCGTCAGCGGGGATGTCTCGACCGGGAAGTCGCGAACGAACGTGGGCGCGTGGAGGTGATCACCGATAAGGTGCTCCCACAATTCCTCCACGAGCTTGCCGTGGCCATATCCCTTGCCCGCAGGGACCTCGAACCCGACACGCTCGGCGATGTCGAGCAGATCCTCCACAGTGGTGTCGGGCGTCACGTCCTCGCCGAGGATTTCAGATAGCGAAGGGTACATTTCCATCACTGCCCACTCGCCGTCGATATCATAGACCGACCCATCGGCAAGGATGATCTGACGCGTACCAAATGCCGCGTCAGCGACCTCCTGCACGATCTCACGTATCATGCGTGCCGAATCATCGTAGGTCCCGTATGCCTCATAGGTCTCAAGCATCGCGAACTCCGGCGAATGCGACGAGTCGGCACCCTCGTTGCGGAAGTTCCTGTTGATCTCGAAAACCTTGTCGATACCGCCGACCACGCAGCGCTTCAGAAACAGCTCGGGAGCAATCCGGAGGTACAGGTCCATGTCGAGCGCGTTCGAATGCGTGACAAATGGCCGTGCAGCGGCGCCACCATGCAACGTCTGCAACATCGGAGTCTCGACCTCAAGGAATCCCCGGCGCTCGAGCGCGTTGCGCAGCTCGCGCACCACCGCGACGCGCTTGCGAGCCATGTCCCGCGCTTCCGGGCGCACGATCAGATCCACATATCGCTGCCGGATCCGCGATTCCTCGTTCAATTCCTTGAATGTCACGGGCAGTGGGCGCAAGGCCTTCGACGCCATCTGCCACCCGCTCGCCATCACGCTCAGCTCGCCACGGCGGGAACTGATGACCTCGCCGGTCACCTGGACGATATCGCCGAGATCCACATCCGACTTCCACTGGCTAAGCGCGTCCGCACCGATCTCCGCGAGGCTGAGCATCGCCTGCAACTGGGTACCGTCCCCTTCCTGCAGGACGCCGAAGCACAGCTTGCCCGTGTTCCGGATGAACATCACCCGGCCCACGACGCTGACCCGCTCGCCCGTGGACTCGCCCGCCGCGAGGTCGCCATGCTTCTCGCGGACCTCCCGCAGCGCATGCGTGCGCTCCACCGCGACCGGATAAGCCTCGCTGCCGGACTCGATGAGCCGGTCGCGCTTCTCGCGCCGGATGCGGAGCTGCTCGAACTCCTCGCTCGCCGCTGCGCTGGTCGTGGACTGGGATGGATCGGTCACTGGACTCACCGTCGCCTGGTTGTCGGAATCTCGGGCAGCACTCACGACTGACCAGAATAGTGGCTCAGCGCCCAACCTCCCGCATCGCGGATCAGTGCGCGGCCATCACCGCGGCGTCG
Source organism: Lolliginicoccus lacisalsi (assembly GCF_014841105.1). GTDB lineage: Bacteria > Actinomycetota > Actinomycetes > Mycobacteriales > Mycobacteriaceae > Lolliginicoccus > Lolliginicoccus lacisalsi. The sequence goes on along the minus strand of NZ_JACYWE010000007.1, from coordinate 161,207 downwards.
CGATGGTGCCCCACCCCGCCGAGGATCGCGCGCAGGGGCTCCACCGGATCATGCTCGGCAAGCCCGGCGAACCCGTCGACGAGCACGCGCGCCCGCGTGATGCCGCGGCGCCGGAGCTCGGCGACGATCGGCTGCGCGGCCGTCCCGTCCGCGCTAGCGATGATCCATTCGATATCCGTGCTCGTGGCCTCGCGGAACCGGACAGCACTGCGGGGATCCACCCGGTGCGCCACCTTGTCCGGATCGATGGCGATCGCTCCGAGCAGCGGACCCTGCGCGATGCGTTCCTGCTGCGTGCGGATATCAATGACCCGCGCGCCCCGCGCCACCGCGCGCTGAAGGTCGCCCGGGAACAGCGCTGTTGCCGCGAGGTCATCGAGCGGGGCACGCCAGCGCGCCACGGCATGCACCGCGAGGGCAGTGCCACCAGCCGCGGGCCGCGTGCCCCGCATGGTGCCACTGGTGAAGGAGGCTTGCTCGCCGCTGCCGACGCGGCGCGCGATGCGGCCCTCCCCGTTCCATCGCTCGATGTCGAGCTCGCCGGCGAGAACGGTGATCGCTGCGGCATTCAGCCCGGTAGGCCGATGCCATCGCGTGGTGGGCGCTTGCTCCACGAGCCACACGTCGATGTTCTCATCGCGGTGCAGCAGCCAGCGCTCGCTGCCCGGCACGGCCTCGCGCGCAAGGAACCGGGCGGTGCCATCGAGCACCCGCGCGGCGTGCTCATCGGCAGCAGCGAGCAGGACGGGTGCGGCGGGCACGCGCGCGGAAGCCGCTGGGGCAGCAGGAAGGGTTGTGGCGGTCGCCATCATGGGGGATCTCCAGGGGAAGGTCGGCAGAACGGTGCAGCGGGCTCAGAAGGCGCGACAGTTCTGCGGACAGCACGCATCAACGCGCCAGGAACGGCACGCGGCATGCTGGGAGATCCACATGTCCATCAGTGTTGCACAGGCGCGGCGGGATCGGTAGCGGATAAGGGCATGGATCACAGAACCGCTCAGCGCGCGGCGCGCTGGGGATGCAGCGACGATGGCCGCGGGTTGTGCGCCACCGAAGGGCGATGCGGGCGCCGCTGGGCCGCCATGTTGCGCTCGAAGACCAGGCGCAGGCCCGTGAGCGTCAGCTCGGGCTCGTGGCGCAGCACGGTCTCGCATTCCTCCAGGACTAGAGAGGCCAGGCCGCCCGTGGCGATCACGGTCGCTTCCTGCAGGCCCGCCTCGCGCTGCACGCGCCGAACGAGGCCATCGACCTGGCCAGCGAATCCAAAAACGACCCCGGCCTGCAAGCACTCGACAGTGTTCTTGCCGATGACCGACCGCGGCCGCACCATCTCCACCTTGCGCAGCGCGGCGGCCTGGCTGGCGAGCGCATCGACCGAGATCTCGATGCCGGGCGCGATCGCGCCGCCCAGGAGCTCCCCGCTGGCCGAGACGACATCGACACTGGTGGACGTGCCGAAATCCACGACGATGCAGGCACTGTGGCAGGCGTGGTAGGCGGCGAGCGCATTGACCACGCGGTCTGCGCCCACTTCCTTGGGGTTGTCGACGAGCAGCGGGACACCGGTCTTCACCCCGGGCTCGACGAGCACGTGGGGAACGCCTGGCCAGTAGCGGTCCAGCACGATGCGCAGCTGGCGCAGCAGGGACGGGACCGTGGAGAGCCCCGAGACCCCCGTGACGCTTGCCGCGAGGGGGCCGAGCAGGCCACGCACCATTAGTGCGAGCTCATCGGCAGTGGTCCGCGGATCGGTGCGCACGCGCCAATCAGCGACGAGGCGCGCGTCCTCGCCGGTGCCCTCGAACAGGCCGAGAACGATGTTGGTGTTCCCGACATCAACGGCGAGCAGCATCGTCAGGCAGCGTTCGGCGCGACGGGCCGCTCGGGCGAGCGCGGGGACTTGAGCCCCGAGCCCTCGGGCGCGTGCGCCGGGTCGGCTCCGAGCTCGATCTGCGCATTGCCCTCGTCGACGAACACGATGCGCGGCTCGTACGCCCGCGCCTCGGCATCCTCCATCACGCCATAGGAGATGAGGATCACGAGGTCACCGGGATGGACGAGGTGCGCGGCCGCACCGTTGATGCCGATCACGCCGGACCCGCGCTCGCCCGAGATCACATATGTCTCGAGCCGGGCCCCGTTGTTGATGTCGACAATGGTCACCTTCTCGCCCTCGATGAGATCGGCGGCGTCGAGCAGGTCGGCATCCACAGTCACCGACCCGACGTAGTGCAGGTCAGCCTGGGTGACGGTAGCGCGGTGGATCTTGGACTTCAGCATGGTGCGGAACATGGCACGGTTCTCCGTTCAGTGGTGGTCGGATTGCGGTTCGGGCGAGCCCGTCCGAGGACCCGGCGCCACGACCAGGCCAACGTTGTCGATCAATCGGGTCTCCCCGACCCGGGCGGCGATGAGCAGTCGTGCCTCCCCGCCCTCCGGCTCCAGCGGCTCGAGGTCCGGGCCGCGCAGCTCGAGGTAGTCGAGCTTGATGGATGGTGCATGGGCGAGGACCGCTTGCGCTGTGGCGAGCACGGCCTCCGGTCCCTGGTCCCCGGCGTGCGCGCCAGCGACCAGCGCGGCGGAGAGCACGGTAGCGTCGCGGCGCTGCTCCTCCGTCAGGTAGCGGTTGCGGGAGCTCATGGCTAGGCCATCGGCTTCCCGCACGGTCGGCACGCCCACGATCCGCGTGCCGAGATCGAGGTCAGCAGCCATCTGCCGGATCAGGGCAAGCTGCTGGTAGTCCTTCTCGCCGAAGAACGCGGCGTGGGGGCGCGTGATCAGCAGGAGCTTCGCCACCACTGTCAGCATTCCCGCGAAGTGCCCGGGGCGGCTCGCGCCCTCGAGGCAATCACCCATCGGCCCGGGGTGGACCATGGTGCGGCGGCCCTGCGGATACATCTCCCGCGCGGACGGCGCGAAGACGACTTCCACGCCGGCCTCGCGCAGCAGCTCCACGTCAGCATCGAGGGTGCGGGGATACTTGTCGAGGTCCTCGCCCTCCCCGAACTGCAGCGGATTGACGAAGATGGAGACGATCACCACGCTGTTGGGGGTGCGGCGAGCCAGCTTGACCAGCTCGATATGGCCCGCGTGCAGCGCCCCCATGGTGGGGACGAGCACGACCTGCCGGCCCGTGCGGCGCAAGGCCGAGGAGATCCGCGCGACCGTCGCGGGATCCTGGTGGACCCGCAGCTCGCCCGGTGCGAACAATGCTGTGTTGCCGCTCATTGGCCCTGCCTCCCATCGAGCACATCGAACATCGGCACGCTGGCGCCGGATTGCTGGGCGGTGCGCCGCGCGAGCGCCCGGTATCCGGTGGCAAGATCGGGGTCCACTGCCGACAGCGCATCAAGATGCCGGGCAACCGTGGCCGCATCGTCACGAGCCACCGGCCCGGTCAGCGCGGACTGCCCGCGCCGCAGCACGTTGTCCAGCGCGGCGGAGAGCAAGGGGGCGACCATGCGCTGAGCCGTCGCTCGGCGCTCGGGCCCCGGCACGTCGTCGAGGGCTGCCTCGAGTGCGGCCACCGCATCAACGACAAGAGTGACCAGGTGGTTCGCGCCATGGGCGAGCGCCGCGTGGTAGAGGGCGCGATCGTGCTCGGGAACAGCGACGGGCTCGGCGCCGATCTCCAGGACAAGTGCCTGCGCGACCGCGGAACCCGTCGCGTCAGCAGCGGTGACCCCGAAGCACGCGCTCCGCAGCCGCTCGGTGTCCTCGGTGGAGCCTAGGAATGTCATCGCCGGATGCAGCGCCAGTGCCAGCGCGCCCGCCGCGGCGAGCGGCTCGAGCACGGCGATCCCGTAGGTGCCGGAGGTGTGCGCGACGATGGTCCCTGGCCGCACCGCGCCACAGGCAGCGAGGCCGCGGGCGAGGCCGGGCAGCTCGGTGTCAGGGACAGCGAGGACAAGGAGCTCGGATCGCTCCGCCACCTCGGGCGGCGGCAGGATCGCGGCATCGGGCAGCCGGGTGGTCGCGCGGCCGACCGACGCATCGGAGACCGCGGAGCAGGCCACGACGGGGTGCCCGGCGGCCGCGAGGGCCTCGCCCAGGGCCGTGCCTACCCGGCCAGCGGAAATGACCCCGACCGCCAAGCGCGCGGGCATGGGGTCGCGAGTGAGCTCGTGTGAGGTCACCTTTGTCCTCTCGTTCGTTCCAGTCCTGCCCTGCAGGTACCAGACGTGTGAGTCAAGGATAGGCGCGCCGACCTCGCATCCTGAAGGCCTAGGCCTGGTGAGGTTTGTCACCCGGGCGCACGCTACGTGGCAAGCTACGTGGCGCGCTCTCCCGCCCGCTCCGCCGGAGCGTCGTCCTCGAGCTCGGCATCGACGACCTCCTCTGGCTCGCTAGGGCGCGCCAGCGCGGCCTCGGACGCGGGCCCGATCTCGCGGATCTCGAGCTGCTCCACCGTGCTGCGGGTGGCCAGGGCGTACTCCACGTGCCCGCGCATCGAGGCCATCTCGTGGCGCAGCGCGGCGAGCTGCTCGGCTGTCTCGGTCCGCGAGCGGGCATCGATCTCCCGGCGCAGCCTTGCCTCGACGGTCAGCTCGTGGCGCCGGCGGCTGGTGATCTCCCGCGAGAGCTGCATCTCGTACACCAGGCGCATGTCACGGATGCGAGCGCGCTCCGCCTCGGCCTCCTTGCGATGCTTGACCACCGCGACGACGCCGACGATGGCCGCCCAGAGCGCGATGACAAAACCTATTCGCAGTGCCTCCACGCTGTTGCTGAGCATCAGGAAAACGCTGGCCGCCGCGGAAAGCACCACGACCAGCGCGAGCAGCGAGCTGCCACGCCGCCGATGCCTCGCGCGACGACCACGCGGCGAATCCTGCTGGGGTCCTTGGTGTTCCGGCATGACCCAGAAAATACCGTCGTGCGTGCCCGCGGCGCGCCAACCGGCCCGGCGAGCCTCAGGAACGCGGATCCGGGTCGTCATCATCCTCGGGATCGTCGGGCGCGCGGCAGGCCCGCTCGAGCCACCACGCTGCCGCGGCGAGGAACAGCCCGCCCAGCAGGCCGACGATGGTGGCGGGAAAGTCCTCGGTGGCCGCCCTGATGGTGCCGACGTCCGGCGCAAGCGCGAGCATCAGGCCCGCCCATGCCCCGGCGAAGGCCGCGCCGATCAACGACGACGCCTTGGCGAGCGCCAGGATCCGCGCGATGGTGATGGGTTGCCACTGGGACGGACCGAGCCCGACGCGCTGTTCCTTGATGCTCCGGGCAACGCTGACGGCCAGCACTGCCTCGATGACCGCGACGGGATACAGGGAGCCCCCGATGTACCAGCGCAGCGGTGGCAGCGTGGCGGGAAAGCCCCGGGCCAGCAGCCAGGCGGCGATGAGAGCGGTGGCAGCGAGCGCGGCAAGGTCAGCGATCCGGGTCGCGCGCATGCCTCACCAGCCCCTAGGTGGGTCGAGCGGCCGCACGGCCTGCACCTCCGCTGCGGGCAGGCGATCCAGGAGCTCCGTGACCGGAATGCCGCCGAGGCTCGCTCCCGGCCGCGCCTGTGCCCAGGGCACGAGCACGAAGGCCCGCTCATGCGCGCGCGGATGCGGCAGCGTCAGGCGTGGATCCCCACTGCGGATCTCGCCGTCGGCATCGTGGCAGGTGACGATATCGACATCGAGGGTGCGCGGCCCCCAGCGGATGTCCCGCACCCGGTCGGCGGCGCCTTCGCACCGCTGGGCCAGCGCCAGCCAATCGTCGGGCAACCAGTCGCTGTCCTCGGCGAGGAGGATCGCGTTGAGGAACGGTTCCTGCTCCACCCCGCCCCAGGGCGGCGTCTCGTAGATCCGCGAGCGGGCGATCAGTCGCTCGCCGAGAGCGTCGACGACGCTCTCGAGGTGGGCACGCCGGTCGCCGATATTGGAGCCGATGGAGAGGACCGCGACGGTCATCGCGGGCTCGTCCCCGCCTGCTCGCGGTGACGCACGACAGTGACCGAGACATCGGCGAACGTGTGCGGGATCGGGGCGGACGGCTTGTGCACGGTCACCTCGGCCCGATGGATCCGCTCATCGTCGAAGATCGCCTCGGCGATGCGGGTGGCGACGGTCTCGATCAGGTCGCATGGCTCGCCGCTGATGATCCCGGCCGCGGTGTGCGCGAGCGCGCCGTAGTCGAGGGTGTCGGCGAGATCATCGGTGCGCCCGGCGGTGGTGTGGTCCACGCCCAGCAGGATGTCGACGATGAATTCTTGGCCATCGCGGCGCTCGTGGTCGAACACGCCGTGGTGGCCGCGAGCCCGCAGGCCCCGCAAGTGGATCAGGTCGCTGCTGCTCATCGCGGCACCTCTCCCTTGGCACCGTCCCAGGCCTGCGCGACCGCGAGCGCATCGAGCGTGGACCGGGCGTCATGCACCCGCCCTCCCCAGGCTCCGCGCGCCGCGGAGAGGGCAGAGACGGCGGCCGTGGCGGTATCCCGCTGGTCGACCGGTCGGGGCTCGCCGTCCGGGCCAGCGAGGAGCGACCCGAGGAAGCGCTTGCGGGATGCACCCACCAGCACGGGGAAGCCGAGCCCCGCGAGGTGCGGGAGCGCCCGGAGCAGGGCCCAGTTGTCAGCGGCTGACTTGGCGAACCCCAGACCGGGATCGACGACGATGGCATCGGGCGAGACGCCGGCGCGCACCGCGGCATCAACCTGGCTGAGCAGCTCCGCGCTGACCTCGGAGACGATATCGCGGTAGTGCTCGCGCCCGCTGTCGGGCCGGTGCACGTAGTCGCCGTTGGAGCGCCAGTGCATGAGGATCCACGGCACCTTGGCCTCGGCGACGACGCCCGCCATGCGAGGGTCCGCCTGGCCACCGGAGACGTCGTTGACGATGGTCGCGCCCGCTTCGATCGCCGCGCTAGCGACATCGGCGCGCATGGTGTCGATGCTGCAGGGGATGCCTTCCGCGGCGAGGGCCTCGATGACAGGCACGACGCGACGCGACTCGATGCCCGGCTCCACGCGGGTAGCGCCCGGCCTGGTCGATTCGCCGCCGATATCGACGATGTCCACGCCAAGGGCATGCAGCTCGCGCCCGCGCGCCACGGCACGGTCCGTGCGCAGGTACTCCCCGCCGTCGGAGAAGGAATCCGTCGTCACGTTGACGATGCCCATCACCACGCAGCGCCCGGGGCCGGGCACGAGCGAAGGGAGGGAAGGCATGCTGGCGGGTCCTGTGCTGGTCATTTCCTGAGGATCAGGTCGAGCGCTTCGGAGCGCGAGACGGGGCTGGTCTTGAGGATGCCCCGCACCGCGGAGGTCGTGGTGGTGGCGCCCGGCTTGCGGATGCCCCGCATGGCCATGCAGAGGTGCTCGGCCTCGATCACGACGATCGCGCCCCGTGGCTCGAGCTTGCGCATCAGCGCATCGGCGATCTGGCTGGTCAGCCGCTCCTGCACCTGGGGGCGCTTGGCGTAGAGGTCAACGACCCGGGCTAGCTTGGACAGCCCCGTTACGCGGCCGGTGGGGCCGGGGATGTAGCCGACGTGCGCCACGCCGTGGAACGGCACGAGATGATGCTCGCAGGTGGAGTACATCGGGATGTCCTTGACGAGGACGAGCTCCTCATGGCCCTCGTCGAAGGTCTTGTCGAGCACGCTATCGGGGTCGGTGTGCAGGCCCGCGAAGAGCTCGGCGTACGCCCGGGCGACGCGGGCCGGCGTCTCGGCCAGCCCATCGCGGTCCGGGTCCTCTCCGACGGCGAGCAGCAGCTCGCGCACCGCGGCCTCTGCCCGGGGTTGATCGAACATGCTGGGCCGCGGCACGATGTCGACGTTCTCAGTCACGGTCATCCTTGGCAGGTGGGGTGGCTCGGGAGGGATCGCGCGGGGGCCAGCCCGGGGCGGACCAATCGGAGGGCTCGCCGTAGCTGCGCTGGCTGGCCGAGCGCCCTCGTCCGGGACTGGTGCTCGGTGACGCTCCAACGGGCGCGGGCGCGGAGCGTTCGTCGTGCTGCTCCGCGGGATCGTGCGCTCCGGGCTGCGGCTGCTCCTGATCCTCGGGTTCCGTCGCGCGCGCGTCCCTGGTGGCCGGCTCGGGGGGCGGCCAGGGCTCGCCGCGCTCCTTCGCGAGCTCGCCGGGGGTCTTGATCGGCGGCCGGGTCGACGGAATGCGGTTGCCGAAGTCATTGAACTCGGTGATCCGCGGCCGCTTGGTCACTCCCGCGAGGATGCGCTCGAGATCCTTGCGGTTGAGCGTTTCCTTCTCGAGCAGCTCCGTGGCGAGGTGGTCGAGCTCGTCCCGGTACTCATCGAGGATCTGCCATGCCTCGGTGTGCGAGGCCTCGATCAGGCGGCGCACTTCCTCGTCGATATCGCGGGCGATCTCGTGCGAGTAGTCCGGCGCCATGCCCATCGTGCGGCCCATGAAGGGGTCGCCATGCTCTTGCCCGTAGCGGACCGCGCCGAGCCGGGGGCTCATGCCGTACTCGGTGACCATGGCCCGGGCGATCTTGGTGGCCTGCTCGATGTCGGAGGATGCGCCGGTGGTGGGCTCCTGGAAGACCAGTTCCTCGGCGGCACGGCCGCCCATGGCGAAGACGAGGCGCGCGATCATCTCGGAGCGCGTCATCATGGACTTGTCGTCCTCGGGGACGGCGAGGGCGTGGCCGCCGGTGCGCCCGCGGGCCAGGATCGTCACCTTGTACACCGGGGTGAGGTCGGGCATGGCCCAGCCAGCGAGGGTATGGCCGCTCTCGTAGTAGGCGGTGATCTTCTTCTCGAGCTCGCTGATGATCCGGCTCTTGCGGCGGGGCCCGCCGATGACCCGATCGACCGCTTCCTCGAGCGCCTCGTTGGTGATGAGGGTGCCCGCCTCGCGCGCGGTGAGCAGTGCCGCCTCGTTGATGACATTGGCGAGGTCGGCGCCGGACATGCCGACCGTGCGCTTGGTCAGGGAGTCGAGATCGACATCGGGGGCGAGCGGCTTGCCCTGCGAGTGGACGCGCAGGATCGCCCGGCGACCAGCGAGGTCAGCGTTGCCCACCGGCACCTGGCGGTCGAAGCGGCCGGGGCGGAGCAGGGCGGGGTCGAGGATATCGGGGCGGTTGGTGGCCGCGATCATGATGATGCCCTGGCGGGCACCGAAGCCGTCCATCTCGACGAGCAGCTGGTTGAGGGTCTGCTCGCGCTCGTCGTGGCCGCCGCCCACGCCGGCGCCGCGCTGGCGGCCGACGGCATCGATCTCGTCGACGAAGATGATGCAGGGGGCGTTCTGCTTGGCCTGCTCGAACAGGTCGCGCACGCGGGAGGCGCCCACGCCAACGAACATCTCGACGAAGTCGGATCCGGAGATGGTGAAGAACGGCACCCCGGCCTCGCCCGCCACGGCCCGGGCCAGCAGCGTCTTGCCGGTGCCCGGCGGGCCGAACAGCAGCACGCCCTTGGGGATCTTCGCGCCGAGCGCCTGGTACCTCGCCGGGTGCTGGAGGAAGTCCTTGAGCTCCTCGAGCTCCTCCACCGCCTCATCGGCTCCGGCGACATCAGCGAACGTCGTCTTGGGCATGTCCTTGGACAGTTGCTTGGCCTTGGACTTGCCGAATCCCATCATGCCGCCGCGGCCGCCGCCCTGCATGCGGATCATGATGAACAGGAACAGGCCCAGCAGGATCAGCATCGGCAGCATGAACAGCAGCAGCGAGGAAAGCCAGCTGTCCTGGGTGACCTTGGTATCGAAGCTGTCGAGGTCCGCGGCGCTGACCTGGTCATAGATCTGCTCGGCCGCGCCCGTCGGGTACTTGGCGATGATCTGGGTGCTGCCCTCGGACTCCTCGATCGCCTCACGGAGGGTCAGCCGTAGCTGCTGCTCGCGGTCATCGATCTGCGCGTCGACGACGTTGCCCGATTCGAGCTGGGAGACCGCCACCGAGGTCTCGACCTCGTGGTAGTCGCGGGTGTCGCTGCCGAAGTAGGTGAACGCGTAGATCACCAGGAGGATCACGGAGATCAGGGCGAGGTTTCTGAAGACTGTCTTACGGTTCATACAGATTTAGCCGGGTGGCCTATCCTTCCAGTGCACGGACCGAAGCTCGCCGGGCAGCAAACACACCTGGCGGTGAGATTCCAGGCTACCGCCCGTTCACGGCCAGGGGTAACCGCGCACCGATCCAGGGCTGGCCGCTCGCCTCCGCGAAGGGCCGAAAATCCTGTGAACGGAGGCATTTGGCCCGGCAGCGAGCACGCTAAGCCTGCAGCGAACTAGCAGTAGACCTTGGGATCGAGCAGCCCGATGTAGGGCAGATCACGATACCGCTCGTCGTACTCGAGGCCGTAGCCGACCACGAAATCATTCGGGATGTCGAAGCCGACGTGCGAGACCTCCACCTGCATGCTGATCGCGTCGGGCTTGCGCAGCAGCGTGCAGATCTCCAGCGAGCGCGGGTTCCGTGCCTCCAGGTTTCGCACCAGCCAGGACAGGGTGAGCCCCGAATCGATGATGTCCTCGACGATCAGCACGTCACGGTCCGCGATATCGCGATCTAGGTCCTTGAGGATGCGGCCGACACCGGACGACGAGGTGGACGAGCCATAGGAACTGACCGCCATGAACTCCATCTGCGTCGGGATGGGCAATGCCCGCGCGAGATCGGTCATGAACATCATCGCGCCCTTGAGCACGCCCACGAGAAGCAGGTCCTCCTCGGGGTCCTTCCCGGGCGCTGGCTGGTACCGCTGCGCGAGCTCGGCGGCCAGCTCGATGGTCCGGGCCCGGATCCGGTCCTCGCTGATCACCACGGACGCGATATCGCCGTCATACACGACTAGGTACCCCTCTCCTCGCGCCGATGCCCGGCACTGCATGCGGCATGGGCGAGCACCCGCTCGTGGATGCTCAGTGCCAGCGTGCCATGCCGGCGCTCGACGACCAACCGCGCCCCCTGCCGCGCCGCGCCCGCGGGCCACGGCACCGCGACCGCGCCCTGGCCCCGCCACCGCGTGACCAGCTCATCGATCGCCCCGAGGTGAGCGCTGGCGAGCGCGCCAGCGCCCTCGTCCTGCAGCCAGGAGCGCACCACCCGGGAGCGCACCGCCACGGGCAGGCGCTGCAGGTGCTCCACGAGCAGCACCGTCCCGTGCTGCGCGCCCATGCGGGCTTCGGCGGCCATCCCGTCGAGCGCGTCGTTGTCGTCCTGCAGCAGCCGCGCGGTGCGGGCCAGGGCTTCCGCAGCACCTCCGCCCAGGATCGACTCGAGCAGCGGCAGCGCCTCCTGGCGCAAGCGCACCCGGGTGAAGCGCTCATCAGCATTCTGGGGGTCCTGGAATGGCTCGAGCCCCAGCTCGGCGCACGCCGCCTCCGTGGTGGTCCGGCGGATGCCCAGCAAGGGACGGCCCCAGGGAGGGCTGAGCGCCCGCATCCCCGAGATCGACCGCGCGCCACTGCCCCGCGCGAGGCCAAGCAGCACGGTCTCGGCCTGGTCATCGAGGGTGTGGCCGAGCAGCACGGTGGCCCCGGCGCGGGCATCATCGAGCGCCGCGTACCGCGCGCGGCGGGCCGCGGCCTCCATGCCGCCCGGGCCGGTGACCGTCACCGTCGCGATGGTGGCGCTGCCACATCCCAGCGCGCTCGCTGCCCGCGCGGCGGCTTCCGCGAAGCCGCGCGAACCATCCTGGAGCTGGTGATCGATCGTGATCGCTGCAACCGGACCAGGGGACTCCGCCACCACCGCCGCGCACAGCGCCATGGAATCCGCTCCCCCGGAGACCGCGACAGCGATGGGCCCGCCATCATGATGCCGGGCCATCCAGGACCGGACCGCGAGGCGGACCGAGTGCAGTGCTGGTGTGGTTACTCGAGGACGCGGGTTATCCATTTCTCCGGCTCACGTATCTCGCTGGGCCTCGGCAACGTCTCGGGCGAGGTCCAGATCGTATTGAAGCTGTCCATGCCGACACGCTCGACGAGCGTATCGACAAAGCGCTTGCCCTGGGCGTACTGCGCCATCTTCGCGTCCATGCCGAGCAAGGTCCGCATGATCCATTGGAGGAGTCCGCGGCGCTCGTGGCGGCGCTCGTCGAAGACCGCGCGGATGTGCTCCACGGTGGGCACGACCCGCGGCCCCGCGGCATCCATGACGTGCTCGGCGTGGCCCTCGAGGAGGGTTCCCAGCATGATGAGGCCGATCATGGCGTCACGCTGCTCGGGCGGCTGTGATTCGAGGACGATCCCGAGGATGCCGGTGCCCAGCAACGGGTCGGCGTCCCGGGAGCCATCGCGCGAGCGGATAGCGGTAACGAGCCGCTGCCCGGCTGCGAGGAGCGGCTCGCCGCTAGCAGGAGTGGCGGTGTCGATCAGCGCACGCATATGGCCGCCGAGCCAGGGGCTGGCGGAGAACTGCACCCGGTGCGTGACCTCGTGCAAGCACACCCAGGTGCGGAAGTCGCGGGGACGGACCCGCGTGGCACGCTCGGTGTGGATGATGTTCGGCGCGACAAGCAGCAACTGGCCGCCCTGCCCGGCGAAGGGATCGTACTGGCCGATGATCGCATTCGAGAGGATCCCCAGCACCGCTCCTGCCTGGAGCCCGGACGCGCGACCGGCAAGCAGGCCCCGTGGCCGCTGCTCGATCGAGCCGCCCAGCAGGCCAGCAAGCGAGCTAGCGGCAGCGCGGGACCAGCCGGGACGGTCGAGAATGAGAGCTTCGGGCACCTGCGCGCCATCCTTGAGGCGGGTGACCTCGCGAACCGGCTCCTCGGCGCTCGCGGCCAGCTCGACGAGCTCGCTCCGCACCTGCTCGCGCGTATAGCTCGACATCGACGGCTCGGCCCGGGCCAGCCGGGCAGCCACTCGCACCGCGAGCGTCCAGTCGACGGCCGCGCTGCTGCGGGATTCGTCGCCCTTGCCCGGTGCCCGGGGCCCTGGCTCGCTGGGGCTATCCACCTAGTTGCCTCCGTCGTCCGGGGTTGCGGCGCTGTCGGTGACGGCGATATCGCGAAGTCGCGCGGCCGCGGTGTCGAGCGCCGGCCTGGCCTCGAACGCGTTGCTCTCCGTGGAGAGGAACGCGAAGGTGACGATTCGCCCGTTGGTGGTGGCAGCATAACCGACCAGAGCACTCACGCCATCGAGCGTTCCGGTCTTCGCGCGGATCCACCCCGCTCCCCCGGCACTGCTGTCCCCGATGAAGCGCTCGGCGAGCGTTCCGCTGCCGGCCGCCACGGGAAGCAGATCGAGCAACGGCCGCAGCCGGACGGTGCGCAGCGCTGCGGCCGAGTCGATCTCGCTGGCCTCGCCGCTCGCGCGGCCCACGGTGCCGACCGCGGCCGACAGCACTGAATCGAGCAGCGCGACGGTGATGCGGTTGCTCGTGGAGAGGCCGCTGGCATCCTCGAGCTCGAGCCCCTCGGTGATGAAGCCGTTGCGGGCCAGCACCGCGCGGATCGCTCGGGCCACGCCCCGGAACGACGGTGGCTCGTCCTCGGCGATCGCGATCTCCCGCCCGACTGCTTCGGCAAGCACGTTGTCGGACTCATGCATGAGCTGCCGCAGCCGTGTCAGCAACGGAGCGGACGCCACCTCCGCGAGAACGCGCCCGTCAGTGGTCAATCCCTCGGCATCGGCAACGACCACGGATGCGGCGGGCAGCCCCAGCCGCTCGGCGAGCTGCTGGCCGGCGGCGAGGGCAGGCTCGGTGTGCCGGGGCGACTCGGGCTCGGTCGGGATGATTCGCCCACCGTCGAGCATCACCGGTTCCATCGGGGTGATGTAGCCCTCGGAGATGCTCGCATCCTCCCATCCCCGGGCCATCGCGGGACCGCTGAAGGCGCTGGCATCCACCACGATGCGGCTGGCCTCGGCACCCGCCGCCCGGAGCTGCGCGACAAGATCGTCGAGCCGTGCCGCGCCCTCGTAGTAGGTGGCCTCGCCCGCGGGGCGCGAGCCGAGGGTGACATCGCCCTCGCTGGCGAGGATGAGCTCCCCGGGGCCCGGGCCCTCGATCACACGGGTACTGACCCGCTGGTCGAGCGGCAGAGCCAGCAACGCCGCGGCCGCGGTGAGCACCTTCGTCGCCGATGCCGGGGTGCGGGGCTCGGCGGGATCGCGCGCCCACAGGACGGTGCGCGTGTAGGGGTCGCTGACATGGCCGGCGAGCGAACCGAGCGCGGGGTCCTCCGCGAGCTGATCGAGAGCCGCCGCGACGCCCGATCCATCGAGCGGGGAATCCTCCCACGCAGCAGCCGGGACCTCGATGGCCGGGACCGCCAGCGCCGGGGCCGGGTCGACAGTGAAATCACGACTGTCCTGGTAGCCCTGGACGTACCGGGCGCCCACCGCGATGCTCGTGGCGCCCAGCACGGCAAGCACCACGATGATCGCGAGCACCATGAGGCGGGGGCGCGGGGAGCCACCACTGGCGACGACCAGATCGCCCGGTTCCGCGTCATCCTGGGACGGGGGGCCACTGGAGGCGCTCGGGTCGTCCATCAATCCTCCTCCAGGGCGGGTTGTTGCTCGCGCTCGCAGACCCAAGACTATCCTTGAGCCGCTGCCCGTCATTGCTGGCGGGCGTGCTCGCGAAATTTCCTGGAACGCTACGACCGAAGCGAGGACGTGTGGAATTCGACGTCACTATCGAGATCCCAAGGGGTCAGCGCAACAAGTATGAGGTGGATCATGCGACCGGACGGGTCCGGCTCGACCGCTACCTGTTCACTTCCATGCAGTACCCCGCCGACTACGGCTTCATCGAGGACACCCTCGGTGGCGACGGCGACCCGCTCGACGCGCTGGTGCTGCTCCCCGAGCCTGTGTACCCGGGCGTGATCGTCGAGGCGCGGCCAGTCGCGATGTTCCGGATGCGCGACGAGGCCGGCGACGACGAGAAGGTCCTGTGCGTGCCGACCGATCCTCGCTTCGATCACATCCAGGACCTCGCCGATGTTCCCGAGTTCCAGCTCGCCGAGATCAAGCACTTCTTCGAGCGCTACAAGGATCTCGAGCCGGGCAAGGAGGTCCACGCCGCCGACTGGGTCGGTCGCGATGAGGCCATCGCGGAGATCGAGCGTTCGATCGACCGCTTCACCCAGAACGGTCACTGAGCCCCTCCGCGCGCGAGCAGCCCCGGCCACCCCGAGTGGGATGGCCGGGGCTTTCGCGGCCGGGGCTTTCGCGGCCGGGGCGGGTGCGGCCGGGGCTTTCGCGGCCGGGGCGGCCGATCAACGGCAAACGCACCCGATACGGCCAAACGCGATAGAAACTGAG
Source organism: Lolliginicoccus lacisalsi (assembly GCF_014841105.1). Lineage (GTDB taxonomy): Bacteria > Actinomycetota > Actinomycetes > Mycobacteriales > Mycobacteriaceae > Lolliginicoccus > Lolliginicoccus lacisalsi. The sequence continues at coordinate 146,021 of NZ_JACYWE010000007.1, read as the reverse complement.
GCGTCCCTCCCTCGATTTCTATCGCGTTTGCGGCCGCCAGGCCGCCAGGGCCCGCCAGGGCCCGCCAGGCCGCCAGGGCCTCCAGGCCGCCAGCACGTCGGGAGCGCCGGGGCGCTTGAGCCCTCCAGGGCGCTAGTTCAGCTCCGAGCCGTGGAGCGTGGAGCTCGGCAGCATGGCGTGCTGGAGGGCCCAGCGCTCGAAGATGGCCTGGTACTTGCCCGTGACGATCACCGTGTCGATAGCGTCGCGCACGAGCGGGCCGAGGGCCGCGTCCTTCTTGACGATCGCGGACACGAGAGCGGGTCGCACGCCGTCGCCCGGTACCTGGCCCACGACGCGGCTCCGGCCCTTGGTGACGGCCTCGAAGTTGAGGATGGACATGGGCCCGAAGGTGGCATCGATCTCGCCGGCCTCGAGCGCGGCCTGGTATTCCCAGGTCTCCGCGAAGTTCTTCAGCTCGGCGGGCTCGAGGCCAGCGTTGCGGAGCGAGTCATTCCAATCCTCGAGGATCTCCTCGCTCTTGGTATGCGCGCCCACGCCGATGCGGAGCCCGGCGATGTCGCCGGGGTGCTGGAGCGACTCGATGGGCGAGCCGGCAAGGACAGCGAAGGCCTGGTTCTCCTGCTGGTAGGCGATCATGTCGAAGCGATTGAGCCGTTCCGGTGTGACGGCGACATTGCCCAGCCCGATGTGGAAGCGACCGTCGGTCACGCCCGCGAAGACGTCGAGCCAGTCGGTGATGATCAGCTCGAGCTTGAGATCAAGCACATCGGCGATCAGCTGGGCGAGATCGGGCTCGATGCCGATCATGGTCATCGCGTCATCGGCGCGGAAGGAAAGCGGCGGATAGTTCCCGGTCATGCCAACAACGAGGGTGCCGCCCTCGCGGACCTGCTGAGGGACGGCGCGCGCGAGATCACGGACGGCCTCGGCGCGGATGCGCTGCTGATCGGGGCTGGTATTGACGACGAAGAGCTCAGTGGGCAGGGGGCTGCCTGCGTTCTGGCTGCTGCGATTGCATCCGGTGAGCGCCGCCAGGAGCACGAGCAGGACCACGAAGCAGGCGACGAGGACTGCCGGCCATCGCTGCGGGCTCGTGTGGCTGGTCATGCGTACCTTCCCCCATGGGCACTGCTCCCCCGTGGGGCACTGCGGTCCTGCCCTTCGCGCGAGCGATTCCGGGCCTCTTGTCGATGAGGATACAGCCACATGACCCGGATCACGCGTCCGCTTGGTCCGCGTGTGATAGGCGTGACAGGGCGCCCTGGCCGGCCGCCGAAAGAACCGCGATCCCAATTGTAGGTGTGTCCTACTATCTATTCCACCCGCGAACCGGTACGGTATCCCCGTGCCCGACACGCCTCCCCTGCCTCAGATGCCGCTCGACGGCACCGAGTTCCTGCTCGCGCGCCTCCATCGCGAGCTGCGCGATCACACCGAGAAGCAGCTCTGCGATGCCGGTTTCTCCCTGCGCACCCACTGGATCCTCGAGTGCATCACCCATGCGGCACGCCCATCCCAGCAGGACGTGAGCAACGCCCTCGCCATCGACCGCAGCGACATGGTCCGCGTCATCGACGACCTCGAGGAACGGGGACTGCTCACCCGCACGCGCGACAAGAAGGACCGCCGCAGGCACACCCTCGCCCTCACCGCCTCCGGCGAAGCGGCCCACGCGCTGTGCCGCGGCGTCGTCGACCACGCGCTCGTCACCGTGCTCGCCCCGCTCAGCCGCAAGGAACGAGCGACGCTCCAGAAGCTCGCCCGCAAGGCGCTCGCCACCCCCGCACCAGCGAAGGCAAAATCGTGACCACCCGCACCCTGGACCACACCGATCCCCGAGGCACCGGGACGAGCACCAGCCTTCTGCGCGCCCACCACCGGGCCCCCGCGCCGCGCACGCTGCTCGACATCCTGCACGCCACCGCAACTGAGTACCCCGACGCGCCCGCGATCGAGGCAACGGACGCTACCTACACCTACGCGGAGCTCATCGCCGCGGTGGGCGACCGTGCCCGCGCGCTGCACAAGCACGGAATCGCGCGCGGCGACCGGGTAGGGGTACGCCGCTCCTCGGGCACCGCCGATCTGTACCTCACCATCCTGGCCGTGCTGGCCGCCGGCGCTGCCTACGTTCCCGTGGACGCCGACGACCCCGACGAGCGCGCCGAGACGATATTCCGCGAGGCAGGGGTGGCCACGGTCATCACCGATGCCGGGATCCCCGCGCGCCAGGTCCGTCGCGTGTCCCGGATGCAGCCGCCCCGCGACTCCGACGACGCCTGGATCATCTTCACCTCCGGCTCCACGGGCCTGCCCAAAGGCGTCGCCGTCACGCACCGCAACGCGGCGGCCTTCGTCGATGCCGAGGCCCGCCTGTTCCTGCGCGCCGAGCCGCTCGGTCCCGGGGACCGCGTGCTCGCCGGGCTGTCGGTGGCCTTCGATGCGTCCTGCGAGGAGATGTGGCTGGCCTGGCGCAACGGAGCGTGCCTCGTGCCCGCGCCCCGCGCCCTGGTGCGCAGTGGCGAGGAGCTCGGCCCCTGGCTGATCGAGCAGCGCATCACCGCGATCTCCACCGTGCCCACCCTCGCGGCGCTGTGGTCGAGCGATGCGCTCGCCGCGGTGCGGCTGCTCATCTTCGGCGGCGAGGCATGCCCGTCCGAGCTCGTGAGCAGGCTGGCCGCGCCCGGCCGGGAGATCTGGAACACCTACGGCCCCACCGAGGCAACAGTCGTCGCGTGCGCGGCTCCGCTGGTACCCGGCGAACCAGTCCGCATCGGGCTGCCGCTCGATGGCTGGGACCTTGCGATCGTCGATCCCAGCGGCCAGCCGGTTGCCCCTGGCTCCCCGGGAGAGCTCGTGATCGGCGGCGTGGGCCTCGCCCGCTACCTCGACGAGGACAAGGATCGCGAGAAGTACGCCCCGCTCGAGCCACTGGGCTGGGATCGCGCCTACCGCAGCGGGGACCTGGTCTCGTTCGACGGCACCGGGCTCCTCTTCCACGGGCGCGCGGACGACCAGGTCAAGATCGGTGGACGTCGCGTCGAGCTCGGCGAGATCGATGCCCTGCTGCAAGACCTGCCCGGGGTGGTCGCTGCCGCCAGCACGGTCCAGCGCTCCCAGGCGGGAACCCCCGTCCTGGTCGGCTACCTCACCACGGGAGGCGCCGAGCTCGACATGGCGGACGCGCGCGCCAGGCTCGCTGATCGCCTCCCGGCCGCGCTCGTGCCGCGTCTTGCCATCCTGCCCGATCTGCCCGTGCGCACATCCGGCAAGGTAGACCGTGCCGCATTGCCCTGGCCGCTGCCGTCCACGAGCCCCGCCGGGCACGCCGATACCCTCACCGGGCTCGAGGCCTGGATCGCCGAGGTGTGGGAATCCGTCCTCGGCGCCGAGGTAGCGCGCGTGGACGATGACTTCTTCGCCCTCGGCGGCAGCTCCCTCACCGCGGCGCAGCTCGTCTCGCGGCTGCGCGAGCAGTTCCCTGCCCTCACGGTGGCCGAGCTCTACGAGCATCACCGGCTTGGCGAGCTCGCTGCCCACCTTGGCGCCCAGGCCCCCGCGATCGCGGCCCAGCATCGGCCGGTGGCACCGCAATCCCGGCGCAGCCAGCTCGCCCAGGCCGCGCTGCTCGCAGTACCGTTCGCGCTCTGCGGCGCGATCTGGACGACGTGGGCCGCTCTCGCCACCACCGTGCTCGGCCACGTCACGAGCGCCACATGGCTGCCCACCACGCCCTGGCCCGTGCTCGCCGCGCTCGTGGTGCTGCTGCTGACCCCGCCGGGGCGCATCATGATTGCCGCCGGATCAGCCCGCATGCTGCTGCCCGGCCTCGAGCCCGGAACCTATCCGCGCGGCGGCAGCGTTCACCTGCGCCTGTGGCTCGCGGAGCGGATCGCGGAGACCGTCGGTGTCACCAACCTCTCCGGCGCCCCTTGGATGACGCTCTACGCCCGGGTGCTCGGCGCCCGCATCGGCAAGCACGTCAGCCTGCACACCGCGCCACCGATCACTGGGATGCTCACCGTTGGCGCCCGTGCGGCGATCGAGCCCGAGACCGATCTGAGCGGCTACTGGGTGGACGGCGACACGGTGCACATCGGCCGCATCGCGATCGGCGGCCGTGCCACGATCGGCGCGCGCACCGCGCTGCTGCCCGGCACTCGCATCGGCAAGGCAGCCGAGATCGAAGCGGGCTCCGCGGTCTCCGGCACTGTTCCCGCCGGCCAGCGCTGGGGCGGATCGCCCGCGCACCGCACCGGCAAGCCTCGCAACGACTGGCCAGCTAGCCCGCCCCCGCCTGGGCGGCGCTGGGGCCTGGCCTATGCCCTCACCGCCGTGGCGCTCGCCGCGCTCCCCATCGCCGCGCTCATTCCCGCGCTCCTGCTGCTCGGCCCCATCCTCGGCAGCACCAGCTCCCCCGCCGGAGCGATCGTCCCGCTCATCCTGTGGGCCCCGGGCGCAGCGATCCTGTCAACGATCACGTTCGCGCTGCTCATCATTGCTTCCGTGCGGATCCTCGCGATCGGCCTGCGACCCGGCACCTACCCCGTGCGCAGTCGCGCCGGATGGCAGGCCTGGGCCACCGAGCGCCTCGCCGCCTCCGCCCGCACCTTCCTCTTCCCCCTCTACGCGAGCGTCGTCACGCCCCTGTGGCTGCGCCTGCTCGGGGCGCGCGTCGGCAAGAACGTCGAGGCCTCGACCGTGCTGCTGCTGCCCAAGTTCACCACCATCAACGATGGCGCGTTCCTCGCCGATGACACCCTCGTCGCCGGATACGAGCTCGGCGGCGGCTGGGTGCGCATTGGCCACACCAAGGTCGGCAAGCGCGCGTTCCTCGGCAACTCCGGCATGGCGAGCCCTGGGCGCAAGGTCCCCAAGAATGGCCTGGTCGCGGTGCTCTCCACCGCGCCCCGCAAGGCCAAGCGCGGCTCCTCGTGGCTGGGCAGCCCGCCGGTAAGGCTGCGCCGCCCATCGCGCCCCGGCGATACCGAATCGCGTACCTACGCCCCACCGGCCCGCCTGCGCATGCTCCGCGCCCTCGTTGAGCTCGGCCGCATCGTGCCCGTGATCGCGACGTTCCTGCTCGGCGTCCTCGTGCTCGCCACGCTCGTGCTCGTGCTCGATCGCTTCGGCATCGTGGCCGCGCTGCTCCTCGGAGGCCCGGTCCTCGCCCTGGCCGCGGCGGTCGCGGGCATCACCACCATCTTCGCGAAGAAGGCCCTGGTCGGGCGCATCCGCGAGCACGAGACCCCCTTGTGGAGCAGCTTCGTGTGGCGCAACGAGCTCGCCGACACGTTCACCGAGATGCTCGCCGCCCCCTGGTGCTTGCGCACCTGCATCGGCACACTGGTGGGCAACGCATGGCTGCGCGGCATGGGAGCCTCGATCGGTCGCGGCGCATGGTGCGAGACGTACTGGCTGCCCGAGGCGGACCTCGTCACCCTCGGCGACGGAGCCACCGTCAACCGGGGCAGCGTGGTGCAGACCCACCTGTTCCATGATCGCGTGATGAGCGTCGGGCCCGTCACCCTAGGCAACGGAGCCACCCTCGGGCCGCACAGTGTCGTCCTGCCCGCCGCATCGCTCGGCGACAGCGCCACCGTGGGACCCGCATCACTGGTGATGCGCGGCGATGCCGTTCCACCATCCAGCAGATGGCGCGGCAATCCCATCGCGCCATGGACCACGGCCACCTGACGACACCCATGGGGATACCACCCCCAGGAAGGACGCACCGGTGAACGGCAAGTCCAGGAACATGCTCGACCCCTACCTCCCCACCAGCGGCAACACTGGCTACCAGGTGTCCCGCTACGATCTCGCGCTCTCCTACCGGGTCACCACCAACCGGCTCGAGGGCCACGCGCTCGTGACCGCCACGGCCACCGAGGACCTGACGACCCTCGCCCTCGATCTCGGATCGGCGCTCAAGGTCACCAAGATCAAGGTCAACGATGCCGGTGGGATCAAGTTCACCCAGCGCGACAACAAGCTGCGCATCAAGCTCGCCGGCACGATCCGCAGGGGCGATTTGATCCGCGTCGACATTCGCTACGCCGGGCACCCCAGGCCGCTCGACAACATGTTCGGCAGCATCGGCTGGGAGGAGCTCACCGAGGGCGCCCTCACCGCCAACCAGCCCAACGGTGCGTGCACCTGGTTCCCCTGCAACGACCACCCCAGCGCCAAGGCGTCCTACCGCATCACCATCACCACCGAGTCCACCTACCAGGCACTCGCCAATGGCACCCTCGTCAGCCGCAAGTCCGGCGCCGGGACCACCACCTGGGTGTACGACCAGCCCGAGCCTATGTCGCCCTACCTCGCGACCGTGCAGATCGGCCGCTACGCCACCCACACCGTCGCCGCCACGCCTGTGCTCATCAAGGCGGCAGTGCCCCCTGCGCTGCGCCGCAGCTTCGACCATGACTTCGCTCGGCAGCGCGACATGATGACCACCTTTATCAGCATGTTCGGCCCCTACCCGTTCCCCAGCTACACCGTCGTCGTCACCGAGGACGAGCTGGAGATCCCCCTCGAGGCGCAATGCCTGTCCATCTTCGGCGCCAACCACTGCGACGGAAGCCGCGACTCCGAGCGCTTGATCGCCCACGAGCTCGCCCACCAGTGGTTCGGCAACAGCGTCACCGCCGCCCAGTACAAGGACATCTGGCTGCACGAGGGCTTCGCCTGCTATGCCGAGTGGCTCTGGTCCGAGCGCAGCGACGGGCCGAGCGCCAAGGAGTGGGCCGAGCACTACTGGACCAAGCTCGACCGCAGCCCCAAGGACCTCGTCCTCACCGATCCTGGGCCCCGCAACCTCTTCGACGACCGCGTCTACAAGCGCGGCGCCCTAGCCCTGCACGCCCTGCGCTGCCGCCTCGGCGACGACTCCTTCTTCTCCCTGCTGCAGGACTGGACCACCCGGCCCCGCTTCGGCACCGTCACCACCCAGAACTTCACTGACCTCGCCAGCAACTACACCCACCACGACCTCGACGGCCTGTGGAACGAGTGGCTCACCCGGAGACCCCTTCCCGACCTGCCTTGACTGCGCGCGGCCGCCGAGAACCCAGCAGCACCAGCGCCAGGCACATCACCGCCAGCGTCATGCCCACCAGGAACATCACCGGATAGCTCAGCCACGACGACGCCACCGCCATCGTCACCGGCACCGCGAACCCCAGATAGCTGAGCGAATAGAACACCGCGTTCAGCCCCGCGAGGTCATCGGGTGTGGCGATGCGCTGCACCTCCAGCAAGCCTGAGACCAGGGCCATGCCATAGCCCATGCCCAGCACAGCCGCCGCCAGGATCACCACCGGGATCGACAACGACGAGGCCGCCCACGCGGCCAGCGGCAACGCCACGATCAACAAGCCGAAAGCCGTGATCGACGACCGTGCCGAACCTGGACGATCGATGCGCCGCCCCAGCGCCTGGATGCCGAACCCGCACCCCAGCGCGATCAGGCACAACAACGCCGAGAACGCGATCGGTGCGCACGCCACCCGCTCCGACATCAGCGCCGGCAGGATCGCGTACGCCGAAGCAGCCGCCCCGAACACCCACGGCGCCAGCGGAACCACAACCAGCCAGAAGCGCCGGTGCGCCACCGACGGGATCCGCAGATCCTCCCGCAACGGGGCCGCCCGCTTCTCCGCCGGGATGTCCACCCGTGTCTCCGGAACACCCAGCAGCCACATGAACCCGGCCACGGTCACCGCGATGTGGATGAGATACGGGAAGCCGCTCGGCCACGGCCCCCACTCCGCCAGCACGCCCGCCACGCCAGCGCCCACGCCGAAGCCCGCCGTCAAGGACATCGCCACCCGCCGCGGACCAGCACCCGGCGCCGCGCCCGGCTCGAACGGTGCCCGCGACAGCTCCGTCAACCAGCTGCCGCCCACCGCCATCGCCAGGCCCAGCGACACCCCCGACAGCAACCGGCCCCCGATCAGCACCGCCGCATGATCCGAGCCCGCCGCCAGCACCGCCGACCCCGCGATCGCCACCAACGGCGCGGGCACCATCAGCGCCCGGCGCCCCAACCTGTCCGACAACGGCCCGCCCAGCAGCAACGCCGGAATAATGCCCAGCACATACGCGAACAACAACGTATCCACGACGACATCGGAAAAGCCCTGATCCAGGCGATACATCGTCAACAGCGGCGTGAACTCGTTGCCACCCCACGCGACGGCGAACAAGGACACCGCCACCGGCAGCCACAAGCGGTGCTCGTTGTTGCTGCTCGCGCCCGTCATGAGCCCGCCTCCTCGCTGCGCGGTGCGCTCGGCGTGCTGGCATTTGCCGAGTTGCCCGCCTGCCCGCCCCGATCCGGGCGCGACCGCGACGGCAAGCGATGCACCGACCGCATGTGCTGACACACCCGATCGGCATACTGCTCGCCATCGCCCCGCCGGATCGCCTCGACCAGCGCGCCATGATCGGCAAGGATGTCCTCCGCTGCCTGCTCCCGTGACACCACCGACTGATGCGACATGCGCCGCTGCCGGTCCCGCAGCGTCCTATAGAAGCCCTCGAGCAGCGGATTGCCCAGAGCCTCCACGATCGTCCCGTGGAACATCGCATCGCCCGCGCTGAACGCGGCCACATCCCCCGACCGCGCATGATCGCGCATCTGCTGCACCACCCGCTCGAGCCGTTGCACGACCTCCGCTCGCGCCCTTGGTTCGCTCGCGAGCCGCCGCACGGCCTGCACCTCCACCAGGAATCGCGCCTCCACCACGGATTCGGCCTCGCCGGGCGCGATCGGGACGACCAGCGCCCCCCGCTTCGGATAGAGGCGCATCCACCCCTCGGCCTCCAGCCGCAGGAAGCCCTCGCGCACCGGGGTGCGCGAGACACCAAGCTCGCGGGCAACATCCCCCTCGCTGATCAGCTCGCCGCCCGCCAGCGCTCCGGTGATGATGCGTTCCTTGACCGACTCGTAGGCACGGTCCGATGCGGAGGAGGCTGCAGCGCTCCCGCGCGCGGTGACGGGCGCGGGGCGGGAGTGCTCGGGGGGACCGCCCGCAGGGTCCGTGCGAGTGCCCGCAGGATCCGTGCGAGTGCCCGCAGGCTTTGGATACGACATAGACACAAGATGTATTTATACCCCTGCGCGCGGTCTTGCGCAGCCCGGCGTGTTTGCTGCAACACCAATCGTGAAGAACTGGCCACCTCGCGCGTGGCTGGATCTTCACGATCGAGGCGGTTGCGAGCGCGGCAGCGCACGCGCCCCCGGCGCCGAGCTTGTGCTAGGCCCCCAGCGACCGGGCGATCGAGTCGAGCGCGGCCGCCTGCTCCTCAAGATCGCTCGAGGACGGCGGGCCGCCGCGGAACCGATGATCGAGCACGGCTCGCGTGACGATCACCACCGCCTCATCCTCGTCCGGACCCGAGCCGCTGGAGCGCACCACGGGCACACCGGCCTCAAGGACCAGCGCGGCGCTCGGATCGGGACTGTCCATCAACTCAGCGACATGGCCGGGCCGAACCATCGCCCCTGCCTGCCCCGCTCCCTTTCGTGGCGCGACGCTCCAGCGCCCCACGCCGGCACCCTGCGCGTACGCCAAGTGCCCGCCGAGGGTTCCCGCCACTCCCATCGCCGCAAGCCCCGCGAGGCCCCATGCCCGCGCCCCGAGGCGGCGGTCGTTCCCGCGTGACCACGCGGCGGCGAAGCACCCCTGGGCAACAGCATTCGAGAAGATGTGCGTCACGGCAACGCGCCGCTGCGCGCGATCGAGCCCCGGCACCTCGGCGAGCCCTGTCAGCGAGGCAACGGGCGCGGTCAGCAGGCCAAGCGCCACCAGGCGGCGAGCGACTGGGTAGGAAGTCGTCACCGTATCCACGAGCGCGGCGGACATCCACGCCCCCATTGGCAGGTGCACCACCACCGGGTGGATGGGATGACCGATGTCTTTGCCCCTCAGTGCCTCGCCCGCCTGGCCCTTCCCGGCCACGCGCTCACCGATCGCGGCCAGGGCATCACCTGCCGGATCCAGCCATTTCCAGTCCTCCACCTTGTTCAGCAAGCCATGAATATCCATGGCAAGTAGATACCCCCGGCGTGCATCTATCAAACGGCCCCGGGCGGGCACGCCACACCGGCCGTGCAGGAGAATCTCGTGCCCTGATGTTTAGCAGCGGCCCCAGCGGGAACCCCATGTGACAGGGGAAGCACACCCAAGCAATGCGAACCCCAGCAACAAGGAGGCAAAAAATGGCCAAGTTCATGGACAAGCTGCGCCACAAGGCACAAGAGGTCAAGGGTGAGGGCAAGCGAGCCACAGGCCGTGCCACCAACAACCCGCGCACCGAGCGCGAGGGCGTTGCCGACAAGGCGGCGGGCCAGGCCAAGCAGGCCAAGGATCACCTGAGCGACGCCGCGGAGAAGGGCAAGCGCACCTTCCGCGAGTGAGCACAAGACGAGTGGGGGCCACGGCATTGCCGTGGCCCCCACTCGTTTTGCGTGAGCTGGACACGAGCCCCCTAGCGGTCGCCTCCGGGCAGGCAGCAGGGCGGCATCATCAAGGCACCACGATTCACATACGAGCCAGGCACGCCAGGTTGAGCGCTCCCCAGGCGGCAGCCACGCCGCTGACCTTCGCTGCCCGGCCCTGGGGCGCGAGCCCCGCGCCAAAGATCACCGCGTCCGCAAGATCCGACGCTGCCCGAGCGGCAGTCGCGAGGCGCAAGGCGGGCCCGGCTGGAGCGAGGGCCATGGCGGCGCCCATCGCTGCATCCCGCGCCGCGATGCCCCGGACCGTCATTCCTACGGGCGGGGCAACCTCCTGGCCTTCATCGACGAATCCGCAGGGGGCCGCCAGCACCCGGGGCCTGGCCAGGACCGCGACGCTGTAGGCGAGCGTTGCCCACCCCATCGCCCTTGCCGCACCGTGGGCACTCATGAGATCTTTCGCCACCATCGTGAATCCTCTCGCTAGTCAGGAACATCGTCGCTCTCGGAACCAACTGGCTCCACCTCCGCGCGCTCGCGCACGTTGCCGGTAGCTCCCTCCCGGTCCCTCTCGTCAACGATGTCCTCCTCGAGATCGTCGACCACCCCGGACAGCTCGTTGCCGGTCTCGTTGCCCTCGTTCCACTGCTCGCGGTCCTTTTGCTCCTGGGCCTTGTCGCCCTGGTCGCTCGATTCGTCGCGGTCCTGCTCGTCGGCGACATCTTTCCTGCTCATCAAGCTCACCTCCTGCTAGGCCGCGCGGGCAAACCGGAATGATTCGTGCACGAACCGGCCGCGCTCCCCGGCTGTTGATCATGCAGGCGGAGGTTACCCAGCAGGCCCCGCCCTAAACCCGCCGCCGGAGGCGGGTGACGGCAGTAGCACGTTTGACCAGGCATCCCGGTGGGCATTACCCGTACAGCGGCACGAACCGGGACAACCGCGGCCCATGAGTAGATGAAGGAGCGGGACATGGATTCCTGCACCCGCGCACTCCGGGGGGCCGCCACCGCTGCGGCGCTCCTCCTCGCCACGATCGGTTGCGGGATGAACACGGGCGGCGACGTCACCTGCGCGACCTTTAGCGAGCAGAGCACCAACGAGAAGCGCGAGACCGCTGCCGAGTTCCTTCGCGAGTCATCCGATGAGCCCGGGGAGACCGATGCCGCCGATAGCGAGGCCGCGGTCGATGCCGCGGTGCTCATCATCATCACCTTCTGCGCTGTGGAGGAGAACAAGGACATCCCGATCAGGGATGCCGACCTCGACAGCACCACCGAATCCAGCAGCGCCTAGCTCTGTGGCCTGCTCCTGACGTCCACCAGATCGTGAAGATCCAGCCACGTGCTAGGTGGCCAGATCTTCACGATCGCGGTTGCTCAATACCGCCCCCCACCCACAACCCATCCGACTTCCCAAGACAGCCAAAAGCCCCAGGTCAAACAGAGCTTGACCTGGGGCTTTCCGTGAGCCGCCTGGGGGAATCGAACCCCCGACCTTTTCATTACGAGTGAAGCGCTCTACCGACTGAGCTAAGGCGGCGTGCCTGGGCGTTCGCCTCGGCGTTGTGCAGTCTAGCGGGTGGGCACCGAGTTTGGAAAACAGGCTGGTCGAGCGCGCGCGATCCCGCTTCATCCCCGTCGCATGTGCTCGCTGATCGTGGTGAGCATCGCGGTGATAGCGAGCTCGGGCTTGGTGTTGGTGGCGAGGGTGTCGCGGCAGTGCAGAATCGCGTCGATGCAGTTCAGCAGCGTCTCGGGCCGAGTGCTCCGGGCGATCTGGGTGATGTCGTCGGACTTGTCGGGATGGATGGGGCTGGCGGTGGTGCCCAGGCTGGCGAGGAGGGCATCGCGGTAGTAGCCGGCGAGATCGATGAGGGCGCGGTCGAGGGCGTCGCGGATGGCTCGGGTCGCGCGGGACTTCTGCTTCCGCTCGAGGTCCTTGAGCGCCCCGGCGGACCCGCGGAGCGCGCCCGCCGCGCCCTTTCCGGTGCCGCCTGCTCCGAGGGCGGTGCGCAGCTCCTCGGTCTCCCGGGTGTCGATCTCGGCGGTGAGGGTCTTGGCGTCCTCGGTGGCGGTGGCGAGGAGGGTGTCGGCCGCGTTGATGGCCGCGGCGGGCCGGTCGAGGGTCGGCGGCATGGCGAGCACGGTCGCGCGGCGGCTGCGGGCTTGCTCGTCGGTGGCCAGGCGGCGGGCGCGGCCGATGTGCCCGGCAGAGATGGCAGCGGCCCAGTGCGCGGTCTCGGCGTCGAGGTGGTCGCGCGCCTCGAGGGCATGCGCGATGGCGGTGGTGCTCGGCGTGGTGAGGGTGATGTGCCGGCACCGCGAACGGAGGGTGACGGCGATGTCGTGGGGATCCGGGGAGGGGGCGCACAGCATGAACACCGTGTGCGAGGGCGGTTCCTCGACCATCTTGAGCAGGGCGTTGGCGGCGCCCTCGGTGAGCCGGTCGGCGTCCTCGATGATGATGACGTGCCATGCTCCGACGCTGGGGCGGCGCGCGGCGGTGCGGACGATGGCGCGCATGTCCGCGGTGGCGATGCTGAGGCCCTCGGGGATGATGCGCCGCACATCGGGGTGGTTCCCGCCGAGCGTGCTGGTGCAGCCGGCGCAGTGCCCGCAACCCGGTCCGTCGGGGCTGGTGCATTGCAGGGCGGCGGCGAGGCAGAGCGCGGCGATGGAGCGACCGGAGCCGGGTGGTCCGGTGAACAGCCACGCATGGGTCATGGCGGAATGCTCGATGCTGGCGCTTCCACGGGTGCTGCGGCGGGCGTCGGTGGATGCGGCAAGGAGCTCGCGGATGGCGTGGTCCTGGCCGAGGAGTTTGTCGAACACTGCTGCCACTAGGGCAGCGTAGCGCTGTCCTCCCATGAGTGGTTACTGGCTGGGTGGTTAATGCCAAGTGGATACCGGTGGCGCCGGGGATGCGCGAGGATCGTGGTCATGGGTGCGCGGAGTTCATTGGCTGGGGCGCGGGAGTCCGTTGTGGTGGTCGCGCGGGGATCCGTGGCGCGGCCGTGGCCGTTGTACGCGACGGGCATGCAGGTGGCCAACGTGGCGGGCGCGGTGTTCGTGTTCGGTTTTCTGCAGTTCCTGTTGCCGGGCGGGGACGCGGTGCGGCTGGGCGAGCTCCTCGATCCGCAGCGGATCGGCCCGTTCCTGGCGTACCTGGTGTTCACGGCGGTGGTGAGCACGGTGGTGGCGTGGTGGCTGGCATTGCCGGTGATCGTGTGGCAGCAGGATCCCGGGGATGGGGAGCGGGGGCTCGTGGCGCGGGATCGGGCGTTGAGGATCCCGCAACTGCTGGCCTGGGTCTACGCGGCGTTCTGGCTGGTGGGCGGCATCATCTTCGTGGTGTCGACAGCACAGTCGGTGGAACTGGTGGTGATCACGTCGGTCACGGTAGTCATTGGCGGGGCGACGGCGTGCGCGGTCGGCTACTTGTTCGCCGAGCGGGTGCTGCGGCCGGTGCATGCCGCGGCGATGGCGGTGGGCGACGCGAGCCTCCGCCATCCGCCGAGCGTGTCGAGCCGCCTGCTGGTGGGCTGGGCGGTGAGTGTCCTGGTTCCCGTGGCGGGGATCCTGGTGGTGACGAACTCGGCGCTGACGGGCAGCCTGATCGCGGATTCCAGCGCGGTACTGACGTCGATCATGGCGTTGTGCGCGGCGCTGGTGGTGGCGAGCTTCGTGGTGACGAAGCTGACCTCGAGCGCCATCGCGGATCCGATCGCGCAGTTGCGTTCTGCGCTGCGGCGGGTGGAGGCGGGGCGATTCGATACTCCGGTGCGGATCTTTGATGCGACGGAGCTGGGCCAGTTGCAGGCAGGGTTCAACGAGATGGTTCGGTCGCTGGCGGAGCGGGAGCAGATCCGGGAAGTGTTCGGCCGCTATGTGGGCCCGGACGTGGCGCGGCGAGCGTTGAACGACGGGGTGCGGCTCGGTGGCGAGGAACGGTTCGTGGCGGGGCTGTTCGGGGACCTGGTGGGGTCGACGACGTTGGCGACGCGGCGGGATCCGGCGGAGATCGTGGCGTTGCTCAACGAGTTCTTTCGCGTCGTGGTGGAGGTGATCGACCGCTTCGACGGACTGGTGAACAAGTTCCTCGGCGATGCGGTGCTAGCGGTGTTCGGCGCGCCCCTGGAGCATCCCGACCCGGCCGCGGCGGCGCTGGGCGCGGCGCGCGAGCTGGCGCAGCGCCTGCCATACGTGCTGCACGCGGGCGCCGACGACGAGCCGGTGGGGTTCGGGATCGGGGTGGCCGCCGGAACAGTGGTGGCGGGCAATATCGGTGCGTCTCATCGCCTGGAGTACACGGTGATCGGCGATCCGGTAAATGAGGCTGCCCGGATCACCGAGCTAGCGAAGGACGAGCCGGGGGCGGTGCTGGCATCGTCTGTCGCGGTGGAGCGGGCGCATCCGGACGAGGCCGCGAAGTGGATGATCGTGCGGTCGGTGGAACTGCGGGGGCGCGGGGTGGCGAGCGAGCTGGCCGCGCCGGGGCGGGGCGACGCCGCTGCGGGCGGTCCGCTGCGGTAGGCCACCGCCCGGCTCCGGTTGCCCACTAGCGCTCCCCCCGCTACTCGTCGGTGGACTCGGCAGCCTTCTTGGCCGGGGCCTTCTTGGCTGGGGCCTTCTTCGCGGGTGCTTTCTTGGCCGCCGTGGTCTTCTTCGCCGTGGTCTTCTTCGCAGCAGTCTTGGTCGCTGTCGTCTTCTTGGCTGCAGCCTTCTTCGCGGGCGCCTTCTTCGCTGCTGCCTTCTTGGTGGTCTTCTTCGCGGGCCCGCGGGCACGCCGGTCGGCGAGCAGCTCTGCCCCTCTCTCGACGGTGAGGGATTCGACCTCGTCGCCCTTGCGGAGGCTCGCGTTGGTCTCGCCATCGGTGACGTAGGGGCCGAACCGGCCGTCCTTGATCACCATCGGCTTGCCGCTGGCGGGATCGTCGCCTACCTCACGAAGTGGTGGCGCGGCAGCCTGGCGCCCGCGTCGCTTCGGCTCGGCGTAGATCTTGACCGCCTCGTCGAGAGTGACGCTGAAGATCTGGTCCTCGGTGGCGAGCGAGCGGGAGTCAGTGCCCTTCTTGAGGTAGGGGCCGTAGCGGCCGTTCTGCGCGGTGATCTCGGTGCCGGTCTCGGGATCGGCGCCCACGACGCGGGGCAGCGAGAGCAACGTCAGGGCGTCCTCGAGGGTGACCGTGGCGATGTCCATGGACTTGAACAGCGACCCAGTACGCGGCTTGGGCTTCTTCTTGGTGGACTCGTCGGTGTCGGGGAGGATCTCGGTGACGTAGGGACCGAAACGGCCTTCCTTGGCGACGATCTCGGGCCCGGTCTCGGGGTCGGTGCCGAGGCTGCGGCCCTCCTGGGGCGTGGCGAAGAGCTTCTCGGCGATGTCGAGGGTGAGCTCGTCGGGCGGCAGGTCATCGGGCAGGTTGGCGCGCTGGGATTGCGGCTCGCCGCTGTCGCTGGTGACGGTGCGCTCGAGATAGGGGCCGAACCTTCCGACACGCACGAAGATGGGCCGGTCCTCGCTGTCAGTGAACAGCTTGATGGAGTTGATCTCGCGCGCGTCGATGCCCTCGAGGTTGACGCCGACGAGCTTCTTCAGGCCTCCGAGGCGAGCGAGGGTTCCTTCCGCGCTGGTGTCATCGCCGAAGTAGAACGCGCCGAGCCAGTGGGAACGGCGCTCGCGCCCCTCCGCGATCGCGTCGAGGTCGTCCTCCATGGAGGCGGTGAAGTCGTAGTCAACGAGCCTGCCGAAGTGCTGCTCGAGCAATCCCACGACCGAGAACGCGACCCAGGAGGGAACGAGCGCGCTGCCCTTCTTGTAGACGTAGCCGCGATCCTGGATGGTCTTGATGATCGAGGCGTAGGTGGAGGGGCGGCCGATGCCTTCCTCCTCGAGCTTCTTGACCAGCGATGCCTCGGTGAAGCGCGAGGGCGGGTTGGTGGAGTGGCCCTCGGGGGAGAGCTTGTCGGCGTTGACCGTGTGTCCCTCGGCGAGCCGGGGCAGGCGGCGCTCCTCGTCGTCGGCCTGCCCGCCTGACTCGTCATCAACGGTCTCGACGTAGGCGCTGAGGAAGCCGGGGAAGGTGATGGTGCGCCCCGAGGAGCTGAAGGTGCATTCCTCGCCGGTCGCGGCGGTGCCGGTGATGCGCAGGCTCAGGGTGGTGCCCTTGGCGTCCGCCATCTGGGAGGCGACGGTGCGTTGCCAGATGAGCTCATAGAGCCGGAACTCGTCCTGCTCGAGGACGCGGCTGAGCTGGCCCGGGGTGCGGAAGGATTCCCCGGCTGGCCGGATCGCCTCGTGCGCTTCCTGCGCGTTCTTCACCTTGCGGGTGTACTGGCGGGGCGTGGGCGCGACGTACTCGGGCCCGTAGAGCTCGCGGGCCTGGTTTCGGGCCGCGGTGATGGCGGACTCGGACAGCGTGGTCGAGTCGGTACGCATGTAGGCGATGTAGCCGTTCTCGTAGAGCCGCTGCGCGGTGCGCATGGTGCGGTCGGCGGAGAATCGCAGCTTGCGTCCAGCTTCCTGCTGCAGGGTCGAGGTCATGAACGGCGCGTAGGGCTTGCGCGTGTACGGCTTCTCCTCGGCCGAGGAGACGACGAGACCGGCTCCGGCGAGCGCCTCGGCGAGACGATTCGCATGGGCCTCGTCGAGCACGATGACATTGTCGGAATTCTTGCGCTTGCCATCGGGGCCGAAGTCACGGCCGGTGGCCACCCGTGCCCCGTCCAGTGCGCTGAGCTTCGCGCCGAACGCGCGGGGCGAGGCGCTCTCTCCCGCATCAAGGGTGGCGGCGATGTCCCAGAAGCTCGCGGAGCGGAACCGCATGCGCTCGCGCTCGCGCTGCACGATGATGCGGGTGGCCACGGACTGCACGCGGCCCGCCGACAGCTTCGGCATGACCTTCTTCCACAGCACCGGGCTGACCTCGTAGCCATAGAGGCGATCGACGATGCGACGGGTCTCCTGCGCATCAACGAGATCGGTATCGAGGTCGCGGGGGTTCTCGGCGGCAGCGCGGATCGCGGACTCGGTGATCTCGTGGAACACCATGCGGCGGACGGGGATCTTGGGCTTGAGCGTCTCAAGGAGGTGCCAGGCGATGGCCTCGCCCTCGCGGTCACCATCTGTGGCGAGGTAGAGCTCGTCGACATCCTTCATCAGGCTCTTGAGCTCGGTGACAGTGGACTTCTTGTCCGCGCTGACGACGTACAGCGGCTCGAAGTCCGCATCGACGTTCACGCCGAGGCGAGCCCACGACTCCCCCTTGTAGCGGGCAGGGACATCGGCCGCGCCCTTGGGAAGGTCGCGGATGTGCCCGCGCGACGATTCGACGACGTAGTTGGGGCCCAGGTACGAGGCAATCTTCTTGGCCTTGGTGGGTGACTCCACAATCACCAGGCGCCGGATCGCTGCCGACTTCCCGGGGCGCGCCGAACCATTCGCCGTGCCACTTCCGCGTGCTGCCACCTGACGCTCGTACCTTTCTGAATTCCTGCAAGGATGTCACTCAACACTGACACAGGCAGTGCCGTTCATGCCGCAACCTGTCTACCACCGCTGTGCCCAACGCTGGCAAGTATGCAGCACTCGTCCGACATCTCGCCCATCGGACGGGCGGGGCTGCCCCTGCCGACGGGTGGGCGGGAGCTACTCGCCCGGCTCCTCGGGGGCTTCCTCGCCCGGCTCCTCGGGCCCTTCCTCGGGGGCTTCCTCGGGCCCTTCCTCGGGGGCTTCCTCGGGCGCTTCCTCGGGGGCTTCCTCGGGGGCTGGCTGGGTGACGAGAGGCTGGCAGGCTGGCACATCAGCGATCACCGCGTCGAGCTCCCCGGACTCATACTGCTCGAGCTCGTCGAAGGCCGCCGCGATGGGATTCGGGGTGTTCTCGATGCGCTCGGTGAACTCCGACATCGCTACCGGATCGCCGGGCTCCATCTCGTCGAGCGACGCCCGGAGCTCGTCGACCTCGTCGGCGGCCTGCTGCGTCGCGCCCGCGAGGTGCTCGGCCAGGCCAGGAGGGATGTCACCGACGGGCGGGTCGCCGAGCTCACGGAAGCTGACAGCGGAATCGGACAGCACGGTGCGCAGGTGGATATAGAGGTCGAGGTAGGTCTGGCGAGCTTGCTCGGGCTCCACAGGCGGCTCGGCGACCACGACGTCGTAGTACTGGAATGCATCGGTGAGCGCGACGAACGGACCGCAGTACCGGGCGAGCCAGTCCTCGGTGGAGATCCTTTCCTCCGTGGCGCTTGCCGGGCTGGTGCCCTCTCCCGCCGCCGCGTCCTCCGCATCGTCGGTGCCGCATGCAAGCAGCAGCGGCTGAGCGACGAGGACCGCGAGCGCGATCATGCTGGTGCGAGCCGTCGTTCCCATGGCGTGTTCCCCGCTTCCCGGTGCCCGGCCGGAGCCCAATCTCCGCTACCGTGGAGTCCTTCTTGAAGACACCGTATCGCCCGGGGAGGGTTACGGGGCGCGAAGTCGCGCAAGCCAGGCCTGCTGCGTCAGCACCAAGCAGAGCGCGAAGAGGATGATCAGCCCGCCCGGTAGCCCGTCAGCGCGCGGGCCTGCGCCCCATAGCCATCCTGGGTCGGATGGAACGGCAGCACATGCTCATGGAAGTCACCGATCCGGGTGATCCACCTCTGCCCGAGCGGCTGGCACGCATCGTGCCCCGCCGTGGCTCCCTTCAACGACCAGAAATCCACGCCCAGCGATGCTGCAGCGGCCCGCTGGGCGGACTCGATGCGATCCAGCACCAGGCGTGCGTACGCGGCGCGAGGCTGGAAGTCCGGTACCTCGAGCCCGTTGATCGGCAAGCACACCGAGGTATCGCGCGGCAGCACGGTCGGGTAGCCCACGATCGCGATCCGCGCGTTCGGCGCCTGCGACCGGATCCGGCCAATGATGTCGCCACTGTCGCCGGCGGTCAATCGTCGCGCCAGCTCCGGTCCCGTGATGGCGTCGGGCCGCACGGCCGCGGGATCAGCAGCATCGTTGCACCCATTGACGAAATCCAGCACGCACGTGCCCACTGACCACGCGGCACTGCGGCCCGCGCCGCCGTACGTCTCGTTGCCCGCGAACTGGATCGTCACCAGCTCGGTGCGCGGGCCCATCGCGCCCGCCGCCGCCTGGATCTGCTGGCCAAACGTATTGGTGCCGCGGCCATCGACGACGGCGCCCGAGCACGAGGCATCGAACCAATCCCCGCCGAGCCCCCATTGCTGCGCGAACTGCTTGGGCCAGGTGTAAGGAAGCTGCGGGCAGCCGCCGAGGGGGTCATAGCTTGGCCCCGAGGTGAAGCTATCGCCGAGGGATACATAGCGGGCCCCGGCCTGATCGCCCGGCTGCGCGCCCGCGATGCCCTGCCCGCCGACCGACAGCCCGGCCACCGCCAGCGTGCTCACGGCAACAACAACGGCTCCACGTCCCAGCTTTCCCATCCAGTTCTCGCGCACAAGAAACACCGTGCCAGACCCCTCCCTCCCCTGCAGCAAGTGTCCGGATTTCCCCTGATGACCACGTGCCCGCGCGGAGACGTAGACTTCCCAGCGACCAGCGCGCACCGGGAGGGAGCAGGCCATGGCGGCGCACGGCCTCGGCGACGATCTGCTCGCCGCCATCGCGGATCGATCCCCGTCCCTGCTCACCGGAGCACCCACGCACATCGACCGCGCGCAGGGGCGCCCCGGCATCCACGAGCCGTGGCCGGACTGGACCTACCCGGGCCTCCGCGATGAACTCATCGACCGCGGCATCACCAGCCCCTACGCCCACCAGGTCGAGGCAGCCAGCCTCGCCCGTTCCGGGCAGCATGTCGTCCTCGCGACCGGCACCTCCTCCGGGAAATCATTGGCCTACCTGCTGCCTGCCCTCACCGCGCTCGCCGAGCAGCCCCGTGCCACCGCCCTCTACCTCTCCCCCACCAAGGCGCTGGGCGCCGACCAGCTTCGCGCCACCCGATCGCTCACCGGCGCCATCCCCGGGCTCGCATCGGCCGGGCCGCACCTCTACGACGGCGACACTCCGACCGACCACCGCCGCTGGATCCGCGACACCAGCAGGCTCGTGTTCACCAACCCCGACATGCTGCACGTCGGCATCCTCCCGAACCATCCACGATGGAGCCGGTTCCTGCGGGGGCTGAGCTTCGTGATCATCGACGAGTGCCACCACTACCGCGGTGTCTTCGGCTCCCATGTGGCCTGGACGATCCGCCGCCTGCGCCGCATCGCCGCCCGCTACGGCTCGCACCCCGTGTTCGTGCTCGCCAGCGCCACCACCGCCAATCCCGCGGAGGCCGCCACCCGCCTCATCGGCGCCGACTGCCGAGCCGTCACCGAGGACGCGGCGCCCCGCGGCCACCGCACCACCGTCCTGTGGGAGCCCGGTCCGGCTGGCACCGGGGATCCGACGCAGCGCAACTCCCCCCACACCGAGGCCGCCCTGTTCACGGCTGCGCTCGTCGAGCAGGGCGCGCGCACGCTGATGTTCGTGCGCTCGCGGGCCGGGGCGGAGCACGCCGCGATGATGGTGCGCGAGCGGCTCGGCCCTCCCCTCGCCGGGACCGTCGCCGCCTACCGCGCGGGATACTTGCCCGAGGACCGGCGACGACTCGAGGCCGCGCTGGCCAGCGGCGAGCTCCGTGCTGTAGCCACTACCAATGCGCTGGAGCTTGGCATCGACATCGCGGGGCTCGATGCGGTGGTTCTCACCGGGTTCCCGGGCACGGTCGCCTCGTTCCGGCAGCAGGCAGGCCGGTCCGGGCGACGCGGGCAGGGCGCGCTCGTGGTCCTTGTGGCCCGCGATGACCCCTTGGACAACTACCTGATCCACAACCCGGGGGCGCTGCTCGACAAGCCCGTCGAGGCGACGGTGACCAACCCCGCGAACCCCTACATCGCAGCTCCGCAGGTGATGTGCGCCGCGACGGAGCTGCCGATCACTGACGACGAGGTCACTGCTCTCGGCATCACCGGAACCATCGCCGATCTGGCGGGCCAGGGATTCCTGCGGCGGCGGCCGCGGGGCTGGTTTCCCGCTCCGGGGATCGACGCGCACGGATCCACCGGCCTGCGCGGCACGATGCTCGAGCAGGTCGTGATCGTCGAGTCGGCCACGGGACGCCTGCTCGGCACGGTCGATGCGTCGCGCGCGCCCGCCACGGTGCATCCCGGCGCAGTGCACCTGCACCAGGGCGAGGTGTTCGTCGTGGATGATCTCGACCTCGACGAAGGCATCGCGCGCGTCACCGCTGGCGATCCCGGCTATACCACCGTCGCCCGGTCGGTGAGCGATATCCGCATCGCCGAGGTGCTGCGGTCGCGGCAGCACGGGCCAGTCACGGTTGGGCTCGCCCGGGTCGACGTGACGAGCCGCATCACCAACTACCTGCGGCGCGGCCCGGGGGGCGAGGTGCTTGCCACCATCGAGCTGGACATGCCGGAATCGACCCTGCCCACGGTCGCTGCCGCCTGGACGCACTCGCCGGGGAGCCTCGGCGCCGCTGGCATCGCCGACGAGGACATCCCCGGTGCGCTCCATGCCGCCGAGCATGCAGCGATCGGCCTGCTGCCCCTGTTCGCAAGCTGCGATCGCAACGATATCGGCGGGGTCTCCACTGCCCTGCACCCTGACACGGGCATGCCTTCGGTCTTCGTCTACGACGGCCATCCCGGTGGCGCGGGCACCGCCGAGCATGGGCACGACCACATCCGGCAGTGGCTTGCGGCGACGCGTGCCACGATCCGCGGATGCCGTTGCCGCACCGGGTGCCCATCGTGTGTGCAATCACCCAAGTGCGGCAACGGCAACGAGCCGCTCGACAAGGCCGGGGCGGTCCGCGTGCTCAGCGCGGTCCTCGATGCCCTCGGCTAGCTGGCGCTAGCTCTCGCCGACGCGCTGGGCGGTCTCGGAGAGGATCGCGACGTACTCGTCGAGCCCCCAGGTGAGCGACAGCGCCGTGGGCGGGGAGACAGCCGCGATGAACGAGGTACCGACGATCTCAGCGACCCGCCCATCCTGGACCTGGCCCATCAGCTGGGCCTCGGGGGAGCCGAGGAACTCCGCGGATGCCTCGGCGGTGTCGGCGTAGGAGACGAGGATGTCGCTCTCGAGATCGCCGAGGCGCTCGTCGCTCAGCGTGTAGTAGAACGTCGAGTCGCCGTTGGCGAGCTCGTCGACGCTGTCGGCGTTGACCAGCCCAAGATCCAGGGTGAATGCCACCCGCGCATCAGCAGGCTTGTAGACGTAGAACGCATCGGGGGTGTTGAACACCATCGCTACGGACTTGCCCGCGAGCTCGGGGTGCTCCTCGGCCTTCGCCGCGATCTGCGCGTCGATATCAGCGAGCAGAGCATCGGCCTCGTCGGTCTTGCCGAGGGCCTCGCCGACAATGCGGATGGTGTCGCGCCACGGCGTGGACCACGCCTCGTCGGGATAGGCAACCGTCGGTGCGATCTGGCTGAGCTGCTCGTAGTCGGTCTCGGTGATGCCGGAGTAGACGGCCAGGATCAAGTCCGGCGCTGCCGCAGCGATGGCCTCGAACGGAGGATCAGTACCTTCCGGCAGCATGGTGGGCGCGGCTTCCCCGGCCTCGTCAAGAGCTTCCTGCACCCAGGGCAGCATGCCGTTCTCATCGCCGCCATAGGGCTGGCTCTGGATCGCCACGGGCGTGACGCCCAGCGCGATGGCAGCATCGGCGCTGCCCCAGCCCCAGGTAGCGACGCGCTGCGGGGATTCCTCGATGGTGGTCTCCCCGAAGGCGTGGGAGATGGTGATCGGGAACTCCCCGTTCCCGGTGGACGCGCTGCCCAACTGCTCGGACTGCCCGCCGCAGGCGGTCACGACGAGCGTCATGCTCGAGAGCAGCGCGACCAGCAGGGTCGCGGCGCGATGGCGACGGTGCACCATTGTTGACTCCTTGGCTCACGGATCAATGTCGCGGCGAACCCTAGTTCGCCTTCTTCCAGTTCAGTTCTGTACGCGGCTATCCAGTATCGATGGTGATTCTTCGGGGCCAGCCCGCGCGCTCGCGCGCACTTGCCCAGCAGTGATCCGCTCCCCTTCTCCGCCGCTCGCCCACCGCACCGGACGCGCGACGCCGACATGCACGTCCCCGCCGTCTATCCGGCACTCCTCGACGGTAATTCCATTGCGCCGTCCCATCTCGTGAGCCACCGCGCACGGCTCTCCCGGCAACGCCCAGGCGTGATGGTGGGCGGCCGCGAGCGCCGCGAGATCGGCACCCGCTTGCGCCGAATGCCGGGCCGCCACCACCGCAACGAGGTGCAGCACCATCGCGACCACGAGCACCAGGGCGAGCATGCCGCCGACCGCGATCACGGTTGCGCTGCCCTCGTCATTGCCCAGCCGCGACGCGCGCGAGCTCAACCCTGCCGCCTGCTCGGCTCGATGGCCGCGATCGATTCAGCCGTCAGGGTGACACCGGGAAGCAGCGCGGGGCGAAGGGTGACCCTCGCGGTCACCAGCATCCCGTCGTCGGCGATCGAGATCGTCGCATCGCTGGGGGCTAGCCGCGCGCCCGCATCGACGGCCCGGCCCTGTTCGTCCCGAGCGGCCACGAGCGCAGCCTCGCGAGCAGCATCGATGCACCGCACGTAGGAGGCTCCGATGCCCAGCACTCCCACGCACATGCCGAGAACCATGACGAGGATCGCGATCGCCAGCGCGGTCTCCACCGTCACCGCGCCTGCGTCATCACCAACGCGCGGTGCGGCACGCTGCCCGGCAGGGCCCGGTGTGGCACCAAGATCTGGGTGTATCGCTAGATCTGCGTGGATAGGGCCTGATCGATGATCCTGGTCAGTGCGCCAACGACGGCATCGCTCGATACCACTGCGTAGAGCACTGCCGCGAACGCCGCCGCCGCGACGGTGCCGATCGCGTACTCGACGGTGCTCATTCCCTCGTCGTCGCGGGCGAGCCTGCGGATCCTGTGCGCCAGGGTGCGTGTTGCCTTCACTCTTGTTTTCCTTTCGGTTGCCCGGTCGCCGGTCGGCGGCCCGGGAGGTTGCGTGCCCTTCGGCGAAGGGTCCCCGGGCGCTCATCGCAGGACCGCGGGGGCTAGCTGGGTGGCAAGCCCGATCACGACCGGGATGATGCCGAGGCACAGGAACGCGGGCAGGAAGCAGAGCCCAAGAGGCGCGGCGATCAGGACTGATGCCTTTTCCGCGCGCGCGATGGCGGCATGCTGCTCCTCCTCGCGGAGCGCTTGCGCGGCGTTCCGTGCCACTGCGGCGAGCTGGGTGCCGGTGCGATGCGAGCGTTGCGCCGCCCGGGCGAAGGATTCCTCGGCCGGGTTCGAGGCAGCGGTTGCCCATGCGGCGCTCGGGTCGATTCCGATACCGAGCAGTTCTGCGGCCCGCTCGAAGAACCTGGTGGCGGTGGCACGGGATACCGCTTGCGCAGCGATGGCGGGCCCGAGACCCGAGGCCAGGCAGGCGGCGTAGAGATCGAGGGCGAGCGGCTCGAGAGGGGCTTGCCGCTCGGTGGGCACGGTGCTCACGGGGTTTCCGGTTCGGTGGACGATCCGGCTGAGCCGGGGCGCGAGCGCTCGCTGCGGATAAACGAGCATTCCTGCTGCCGCGAGCATGCAGGCGAGGGCGGTGCTCGTAGTCATCCGCGGGCTGCCTTCCCCGTGATCGCATGTGTCCACAGCAGACCGACGCATGCGAGGGTGGTGCCAGCGAGGAGCAGCGCGTTCCCGATCGGTGTGTTGCCCAGGACGCGCAGGGGGCTCGCTCCGATCAGTTCGCCGAGGACGGTCCCCAGCGCGGGCAGCATGGCGAGCAGCACCGCGGTCGCGCGGGCACCAGCAAGCGTTGAGCGCACGTGCTTGTCGCGCCGATCAGCGAGGACGAGACCTGCCCGGGCTTCGTCGAGCAGGTTGGCAAGAGGCAAGCCGTGGGTGGTGGCGAGCGTCCAGGCTGCTCCGATGTGGCGGAGGCGCGCGTCGGAGCCGGGTTGCGCGAACGCTCCCGCTACGGGCAGTCCGAGCGGGGTCCGTGCCGCGGCCCGGGCGAACGCGTCGGTGATGCCGTGCTGGCGGTCGGTTCGGAGCCGACTTGTCGCCGTGGCGGGATGAGCACCAGCACGCAGCTCGGCAATGATGTCGTCGAGGCAACCGGTGAGCATTGCGGCAGACTGCTCGGTCGCGCGGCGGGACCGCGCTCGGGCATGGAGGTACCAGCTAGTGGCTGCAACGATAGCTGCGGCGAGCAAAGGTGCCGGGCCCAGCAGGATCGCGATTGCCGCTGCCACGATGACACCGATCGTCCAGCGCCCGGCGGGGGTGCGGAGCCGCGGCTTTGCTGGTCTCCCCGCGTGCTGCGCGATACCGAGTTGCCCCAGGCGGGAGCGTGCGGCCGGAGCAGGGAAGGCAAGCAGCGCCGCGGCAGCGAGGATGAGGCTAGGTCCCATGGTTTTCCCCTAGGGCATGGTCCCGGCTGGCCAGTAGGTCGTGGAGTCCTGCCCACGCGGCGCTCGCCCCGTGCTCCAAGGTCCAGGCCGTCTCCACGGTGGTGAGCCCATCCGCCCGCGGCGTGATGAGCCCGATCTCGGCGAGCACACGCTTCGCTTGGTCGCGCTGCACGTGCAGAACGATGTGGGCGGCCGCCGCGAGCTGGCTGTGGAGCGCGTGGCGAGGCAGTCCCCCGAGCGCGGCGAGCGCTTCGAGTCGGGCGGGAAGCTCGCGCGGCGAGTTGGCGTGGATAGTGCCAGCTCCGCCCTCGTGCCCTGTGTTGAGGGCCGCGAGGAGGTCAATGACCTCGCTGCCACGTACCTCGCCGACGATGAGGCGATCCGGGCGCATGCGTAGTGCCTGGCGGATGAGGTCGCGCATCGGGATCGCGCCGATGCCCTCGATGTTGGCCGCGCGAGCGGCGAGGCGCACGAGATGCGGGTGGGGCGGATTGAGCTCGGTCGCGTCCTCGATACAGATGATGCGCTCGTCACGGGGCACCTCGGCGAGCAGGGCACCGAGCAGCGTGGTCTTGCCTGTACCTGTTCCGCCAGTAACAAGAAAGGAACGGCGAGCGGCGATGATCGCCTCGAGAAGCTGCTGGCTCGCGGGCGTCAGCATGCCGGTGGCGGTGAGGTCGCGCAGGCTGTGGCGGGCAGGGCGGAGGATGCGCAAGGAGATGCAGGTTCCATCGACGGAGAGCGGGGGCAGCATGGCATGCAAGCGGATCGTCGTCGTGGCCTGGTCCCGGGGCACGTGGCCGTCAACCCATGGCTGTGATTCGTCCAGTCGCTTCCCTGCCGCGATGGCGAGGCGCTGGGCGAGGCGACGGACTGATCGCTCATCAGGGAGGGCAACCTCGGTGGGGGCGAGGCCGCTGCCCCGGTCGGCGTACACCGGCCCGGCGCCGTTGACGATCACATCGGTGACGGTCTCGTCATCGAGCAGGGGATCGAGCGGGCCCGCCCCGTGGAGGTCGGTGTGCATCGCGCGAAGGACAACGAGGGTGTCGGGGTCGCTGATCATTCCTCGTGCCTCATCGCGGATCAGGGTGGCGAGCTGCTCCGGGCCGAGGTTGCCTGCGTGGTCGGCGAGCCGCGCCCGTACCTTGTCGAGGAGCTGCGCATGCTGGTGGTTCATGCCGCGCCGTCCATGGCGCTAGTACCGCCCTGCGCGATGACGGGATGCGCGAGCGAGGGATGCGCGAGTACTTCGATCGCCGCCTTGCGCAGGGGCGAACGGACCGGCAGGCGCAGCCCGCCGGTGTCGAGCCGGTGATCGAGCCTCGGCTCAGGACGCATGGTGGCTATCAAGCGGGCATCGCATGCCTGGCTGATGGTCGTGGCCCCTAGGCCGCTCGCTGCTGGGCCGCGGACGATGATGCCGATGTCGCGGCTGCGCGGGCGTGCCCATCGCATGACCTTTTGCGCCGCCGCGCAGGCCCGGAGGTTGGCCGGCACCACGATGATGGTGAGGTCGGCCGCGGCGCAGGCCGTCTCGGCGGCGTCGCCTCCGGTGCGTGGCATGTCGCAGACGGCCAACCGACCGGAATCGCGCGATGCGGCAAGGATTGTCTGGAGCGCGCGCGCACTGGGTGGCGTCAGCCTGCTCCCGCGCTGGTGAGCAAGGAACGCGGTGGATCCGCGGGCAGGCAGCGCGGACCAGAGGGCCCCGGGCGCGATGCTGCTGGTGATGGCGGCGATATCGTGCCAGCGTGGTCCGGGATCGTTCTCCGCGGCGAGCAGCAGGTCGATCCCGCAGCCGTGGCCATCAAGGTCGATGAGCAGGGAATCATGCCCGTGCGCGAGAGCGAGAGACGCTGCGAGCACGGTTGCGCCAGCCCCGCCGCAGGCACCGGTGACGGCGATGGTGCGACCACGGTTGGCACTGCTGCGCGCGCGGATGCTCGAGATTGCCTGCATCATGGCGTGCTCGTCGTCCGGCAACTCGAAGACGTGCTCGGTGCCGAGCACGACGTGATCGCGCCACGCATCCGGCCTCGGCGATTCCAGGCTCGGGCGCGCAGTGGCGCTGCGGGCCACGACGCTGATGATGCCGCTGCGTCGGCCGAGCCCGCTTTCCCGGCAGCGTCGCGCTCCCACGTCGTCAAGGATCACGAGTGGCGTGGTTTCCCAGAGCTTGCGCAGCGACGGTCCATCGCTGGTGCTAGCTGGCGCTTCATGCTGGTTCGCCTCGACGATGCCGAGACCGAGGGACGCGGTGATGCGTCGGGTGCTAGCCAGCAGTTCGGGATCGCGGATGTGGGCGAGCACTGGCTCGGCATGGGCGGGGTGCGGTTGGTCCGCGCCAGGAGGCTTGGGCATGGCGCAACTGTGCGCGGATGCGGTGGGGCGTTCCATTGCTTGGAGCCAGACTGTGGATAAGTCGCGACCTGTGGACAACCCGCGCTGGGGCCGTCCGGGCACGTACAGTCCGGGCATGGAATACGGCTGGAATATCGGGACTCCGGGAGTTCTCACCGGGGTGCAGATAGAGGACGACCCCCGCCAGGGGGGGGAGGGGGCGGGGGTCGTCGGAGTTCAGCCCCGGGGGGTCGGGCTGAACTCACCCGGATCATGTCCGAGTGCCTTCATAGTACACACGATCGCTCAAGTGTTTCCGCAATCAAGCACCAAATCTTGGACAAATCTTAGTCTACAACCAGGCCACAGGGGGATCAATGCCGAACGAGCAGCGCGGACAGCGGCGAACTGTGGCTAGTGCCACTATCCTGGGCGTGTGACTGACCCTCATGCTGGCATCGCACACCAGGGTTCCCCTGCTGCCTTCTTCGACCTGGACAAATCCATCATCGCGCGATCATCGACATTGGCATTCAGCAAGCCATTCGCGGAGACCGGGCTGATCAATCGGCGGGCGGTGCTCAAGAGCAGCTATGCGCAGTTCCTCGCGCTGCTGCCGGGCGCCGATCATGAGCAGACCGAGCGCTTGCGCACCCATATCGCCTCGATGTGCGCGGGGTGGGAGATCGAGCAGGTGGAGGCGATCGTCGAAGAGACGCTGCGCGATGTCGTGACACCCTTCGTGTTCGCCGAGGCGGCAGCGCTCATGGAGGACCACCGATCGCGAGGGCACGCAGTGGTGGTCGTCTCCGCGTCGGGCCGCGAGGTCGTCGCGCCCATCGCCGATGCTCTGGGCGCCGATGCGATCATTGCCAGCGAGATGGCCACGGAGGATGGCAAGTACACGGGAGAGTATTCTTTCTATTGCCACGGCGAGGCAAAGTCCGACGCGATCTTCCGCCTGGCTGCGAAAAATGGATACAGCCTCGAGCAGTGCTACGCCTACTCGGACTCGGTCTCGGACTTGCCGATGCTTGATCTTGTTGGGCACCCCACGGCAGTCAATCCTGATCGCCAATTGCGACGAAAAGCGGCTTCGGAGGGCTGGCCGATCCTCACTTTCTCGGACTCGATTTCGCTGCGGGAGCACCTGCCGGCACCGTCCACTCGGACGCTCGCGACAACGGCCGCGGTCGGGCTCGGGGCAGCGGTCGCTGCGGGCGCTGTGGCGCTCAGCTTCTTGCGGCGAATCCGCTAGCAGTTTCTGGACTCGCTCCAATTCGACCGAACCCCTTGCAGCGGATGCAGGTCAGGAGTACAAAATAGGTAAGGGAGCACGACAGGACAGGGCCGAATCGGAAGAGAAGATCTCGACTCCCCCGGTCAAAGCTCCTGGGCACGAGCACCAGGCACCCACGCGGAGCACGCCGCGTAAGGGCAGAAGTGTTGTGGGCCTGCGAAACGTCACCAATACCGGACTGGCTCTCCCCTTGTGGGAAGGGGAAGCAATTTCAGGTGGCGCTGTCGCCGAGGCCTTCCCACACAACCCACATAAGCACGCATGGTAACCTGGGACTCAGTGCTACGCGGGCGGTGAATTGGGTTTCACCGCCCGCTTTTTAATGTCCGGATTCTCCACAATGCGTCGCGATTATTCATGATCGCGTCTCATTCATGATCATTCTCGGCGCATTCCCTGCTAGGCCTGCGCAGCATCGGCGATGGCCACGGCCTCCCGCCCGCCAGCCTCCATCGCGCCGCAGCACAGGATCACCCAGTTGCCCACGCCCTGCTCGGTGCCCGCCGCGAAGCCTGCTGCAGCGCTGCGATACGCGGAGGCCCGCTGCAACCAACTGGCTTCCGGGACACCCAGGTTGTGCGGATCGAGGCCCGAGGTGACTGCGATGAGCCGGGATGCCGCGCGCGCGACGATGCCATCGGCGGTGCCGAACGGACGCAGCGCGAGGAGATCCCCGTGCACCACCGCCGCGATCACCGGCGCGGGTGCGCGCGTCCCCCCGGTAACGAGATGCGCGAGGAGCTCGAGCCTCTCCCCCACGCCCGGCTCGGGCCGAGGCCGCCCGAGCCGATCACTATCATCGACAAGATCGGCCGCCGCGAGCATGTGCAGCCTGGCCAGGACTTGCAGGGGCGCGCGCTTCCAGGTTCCCGACAGGTTCGTGAGCGCTTCCCCATCGAGTGCTTGCGCCACGCGCATCGCGCCGGACAGCGTGGGATCGTCGATCGCGCCGGAGGGGTCGAGCTCGGTCCGTCCTCCATCGAGCGCGGAGGATGCGCGGGTGGCGCGGACCGATGCCTCGGTGGCGCTCTTTGCCCACTCGCGACGATTCGCGGCATGGCGGTGCGCCTCGCCGAGCGCGGACCGTGCTCGTTCCGCGGCGTCACTAATTCCAGGCATCTCGAGGATCGGCGCTAAGGGGTCAGCAAATTCGGTCACGCATCATGACGCTACCGCTACAACCGGGCTTGCCTGAAGCGACCTCGATCGCGGCGCCCTTCTCGCACGCGCAGATAGCTGGCGCCGCGGTCGGTAGCCGACTGCCTCGCGATCGCGCGGCCTTGCGGCACTTGTGTGCGGTTTTGCACCTGCATCGGCGCTGCGAAGGGTGCATTCGGTAACACTTCCGGGGCAACCGCGCCAGCCACGCCGCCCGCACCACCCGCGCCAGTCGCGCCGCCCGCACCACCCGCGCCGTGTGATCGCCGCCAGCGGGCATCGTTGCTGTGCTGCTCGCCATATCGTCGCTGGTAGGGAGCGCTTGCTCACTTATCGCAGGTTGAGCTTGGCCTGGAACTTCCTGTGCCGCAACGTGTTACACGCACAAGTTAATGGGTCATCGTGACGCGCTAATGCCGCGGCGGCTCAGCCTGAACAGCGAGAGGCCGCACGGGAAGCGATGAGCGATCACCCAGCGCCGCAGGAGCGGCCCCAGAACCCGGACCACGACGACGAGTTCACTGGGTCCTGGCGCCACGTGGGCCTGGGCGTCGTCCTCATCGTCATGATCGCCAGCTTCATAGCCACCACGATGTTGATCTACCGCAATGCCTTCACCGAGCGCGTCGCGGTGACGCTGCTCGTCGGGACCGTCGGCAATGCCCTTTCGGCGGGCTCGGATGTGAAGCTCGGTGGCGCGCTCGTTGGGGAGGTCACGGGACTTCGCCTGCGCCCGGGCTTCGAGGTCGAGGTGTCCCTTGCCATCGACGGCAGCTCCGCGCACCTGGTTCCATCCACCGCGACAGCGCGCATCGTGCCCAAGACCTTGTTCGGGGAGCGCTATGTCCAGCTCGTCGACACGGGCATCCGGTCCCGGCCCATACGGCCGGGCGACGTGATCGAAGAGGACGCGAGCGGCAGCGCCGTGGACGCATCCCGGATGTACGACGTGTTCTACGAGTTGCTCGAGGCGGTGCCGCCCGCGGAGCTCGCCACTACCCTCGGGTCGATCAATGCCGCCATGGCGGGCCGCGGGGAACGTATCGGCGAGATGATGGATCGCTTCTCCCGGATGGCCGCTTCCGTCAACTCGGAGGCTCCTGCTCTCGAGCAGCAGCTCGGCGACATCGCGGAGCTCGCGGAAACGTACTCCGATGTGCTGCCGGAGCTTGTTGTCGCGCTCGATGAGCTCCGCGGGACCACCAGGACGATCGTGGAGCGGCGCGACGACCTCGCTGCCATGCACCAGGCGCTGATCGGCGCGGGCAGGGATTCGGCCGCGATCCTCGAGGAGAACCAGGATCGGATCATCGCCATCACTGCTGATTCTCGCGAGACGCTCGAGATCCTGGCCCGCTACTCCCCCGCGTTCGGCTGCTCCCTCGCCTACTTCGCCGGCCTTCGCGACAGGCTCGAGGTCGCGTTCGGCAAGGGAAAGGGCATGCCCGGGCTCAACCTGACGATCGAGCTCGCGAATCCGCGTGGCAACTACGTGCCGAACCAGGACGAGGCGCGGTTCTTCGATGAGCGCGGCCCCATCTGCTACGAACCGGTGGACCCTGCCGCGGGACGCTTTCCCCAGTACCCCGGTGGCGCGCCGAACACGGGGGCCTACGCGGTCCCGTCGCGCAATCCTGGCCAGCAGGACCTCGCGGAGCTGCCGGATCCGCTGGCCCTGGCAGCCGAGGTGGCCGCCGTGCCGGGCTCCGAGGCGGAGGGCGAGGCGCGGCGGGCCCTCTACGGGCTCGCGGCGGGCATCGATCCGGTCGATGTACCCGGCTGGACGACCTTGATCGGGGCGCCGCTGCTGCGGGGGCCGGCCATCAGGCTGGTGCCCGGCGAGTGACCGGTCCGAGCGCCGCCGGCCGCTGGTTTCCGACCGCTCGTCGCTGGTGTGATCCCACACACAGGCAAGGGTCATGCGCGCCCCGGCGAGATGTGACTACCCTCACAGGAAGAGTCCCACAGGGTTGAGCCGGACACCGTGTCCGCCAATCGAGGAGCCGAACGAGGAGTAGCACGCAATGTCGACAGACCTGACCGAGCGGGCCCTATCCGTCTACGCACCGAGCGCGGAGTTCGCGGCGCAGGCCAACGCGCAGGCAAGCCTCTACCAGGAGGCCGAGGAGGACCGGGATGCGTTCTGGGCGAAGCAGGCCCGGCGCCTGCACTGGCACACGCCGTTCAGCGAGGTGCTGGACTGGTCGGAGGCGCCGGTGGCCAAGTGGTTCGCCGACGGAAAGCTGAATGTCGCCTACAACTGCGTGGACCGGCATGTCGAGTCCGGGCACGGCGATCAGGTCGCCATCCAGTGGGAGGGCGAGCCCGGGGATTCGCGCGCGCTGACCTACAGCGACCTGCTCGCGGAGGTATCGAAGGCCGCCAATTACCTCACCGAGCTGGGAATGCAGCCCGGTGATCGGGTGGCGATCTACATGCCGATGATCCCCGAGGCGATCGTGGCGATGCTTGCCTGCGCCCGACTGGGCCTGACGCACTCGGTGGTGTTCGCCGGGTTCTCGTCGAGCGCGCTGCGCTCCCGGATCGATGATGCCGCCGCCAAGCTGGTGATCACCACCGATGGGCAGTTCCGTCGCGGCAAGCCCGCCCCGCTCAAGGCCGCGGTCGATGACGCGATCGGTGGCGACACCCCCGCGCCGTCGGTGGAGCATGTGCTGGTGGTCCGCCGCACCGGGCAGGACACGCCGTGGCAGGACGGCCGCGACGTGTGGTGGCACGAGACGGTGGAGCAGGCCTCGGACCAGCATGAGGCCCAGGCCTTCGATGCCGAGCATCCGCTGTTCCTGCTCTACACCTCGGGCACAACGGGCAAGCCGAAGGGCATCGTGCACACCTCGGGCGGCTACCTCACCCAGGCGTCCTACACGCATGACGTCGTCTTCGACCACAAGCCCGGCAAGGACGTGTACTGGTGCACCGCCGATATCGGCTGGGTGACCGGGCACAGCTACATCGTGTACGGCCCGTTGTCGAACCGCGCGACGCAGGTGGTGTACGAGGGCACGCCGAACTCGCCGAACGAGCATCGCCACTTCGAGGTCATCGAGAAGTACGGCGTCACGATCTACTACACGGCGCCGACGCTGATCCGCACGTTCATGAAGTGGGGCCGGGAGATCCCCGACGCGCACAATCTCTCGACGCTGCGGCTGCTCGGCACGGTCGGCGAGCCGATCAACCCGGAGGCGTGGCGCTGGTACCACGAGGTGTTCGGGCATGGCCGCTGCCCGATCGTGGATACGTGGTGGCAGACGGAGACGGGCGCGATCATGATCTCGCCGCTGCCGGGCGTGACGGAGTGCAAGCCGGGCTCGGCGATGGCGCCACTGCCGGGCATCTCGGTGCAGATCGTCGACGACGAGGCGCGCACGGTGGAGCGTGGCGCCACCGAAGCCAATGGCTACCTCGCGGTGGACAAGCCATGGCCGTCGATGCTGCGTGGCATCTGGGGCGATATGCAGCGCTTCAAGGACACCTACTGGTCGCGGTTCGCCGAGCAGGGGTACTACTTCGCCGGCGATGGCGCGAAGTTTGACGAGGATGGCGCCATCTGGGTGCTGGGCCGCGTCGATGACGTCATGAACATCTCCGGCCACCGCATCTCCACCGCCGAGGTCGAGTCGGCGCTCGTCGGGCATGAGGCGGTCGCGGAGGCAGCGGTGATCGGCGCGTCGGACGAGACGACGGGCCAGGCCATCGTGGCGTTCGTGATCCTGCGCCAGGGCGTGGAGAACACCGGCGACGAGCTGGTGGCGGACATGCGGGCGGCGGTGGCCAAGGACATCGGCGCGATCGCGAAGCCGCGCGATATCTATGTCGTCCCGGAGCTCCCGAAGACCCGCAGTGGCAAGATCATGCGCCGCCTGCTGCGCGACGTTGCCGAGGGCCGGGAGCTCGGCGATACCTCGACGCTGGTCGATCCGGCGGTCGTGGAATCGCTGCGCCAGAAGTAGCGCGTCACCCAGCGCGACCAGGGGCGGGCACGGCCGCGATGGCCTGCCCGCCCCGTCGTGTTTGACCGATGATCGCGCGGAAGTTGGGCCGCAATGCGCACCTAATCCGGTACGGATGGCCCGAGACGTGGCAACATAGGCGGCAGACCGCCTTTCGATCGTCGAGCGAGTAGACGCCACAACCCAAGTGGAGGAGTGCACGTGACCTTCAACGACCGCAGCAATGGGCGTTACACGGGGGACGGGGTGCCACGTACCGTCGCGTCGATCCCGCTCGCGGACGCCGATGCGCGACGCCCTGGCCAGTCCGTCTCGATCGGCGAGCTCGTCAAGGAAGCGACGTCGCAGGTCTCCACGCTGTTCCGCGCCGAGGTGGAGCTCGCCAAGTCCGAGGTAGTGGGCGAGGTCAAGAAGGGCGTGAAGGGCAGCGTCTTCTTCGTCGTCGCCGGCGTCATCCTGCTGTTCAGCCTGTTCTTCTTTTTCTTCTTCCTCGGCCATGTGCTCGAGCTCTGGCTGTGGACCTGGGCCGCTTGGGGCATCGTCTTCCTGATCATGGTGGTCATCGCGGCGATCTGCGGCCTCATCGGCTACCTGAAGGTGCGCAAGCTCAAGAAGCCGGAGCACACCATCGAATCGGTGAAGGGCTTGCGCGAGGTGCTGCCCTCGGCGGAGCGGTTCGCGCGCGGCGAGCTGACCGACGCCCAGCGAACCGAGCTTCCTGGATCCTCCTCGAGCCCGCGATAGCGGGGAGCTCGGAGAATAGCGGGAAGGCCGCGGAATGGTTGCCCCCGATCCATCGCGCGTGCGCCTGGAAGGCCCCTGGACGCACCGCGACGTGCATGCGAATGGCATCCGGTTCCATGTGGCGGAGGCCGGGCCCACCGGCCCCGATGTGCCGACGGTGCTGCTGCTGCACGGTTTCG
This sequence comes from Lolliginicoccus lacisalsi, assembly GCF_014841105.1. Taxonomy (GTDB): domain Bacteria; phylum Actinomycetota; class Actinomycetes; order Mycobacteriales; family Mycobacteriaceae; genus Lolliginicoccus; species Lolliginicoccus lacisalsi. The sequence goes on along the minus strand of NZ_JACYWE010000007.1, from coordinate 110,414 downwards.
GTGAGTTCTGGTGGACCTGGCGCAACCAGTTGCGCGCGCTCGCGGACGCCGGCATCCGGGCCATCGCGGTGGATCTGCGCGGCTACGGCGATACCGACAAGCCACCGCGCGGCTACGACGGCTGGACGCTCGCCGGGGACACGGCCGGGCTCGTGCGCGCGCTGGGCCTGCAGGACGCCATCATCGTCGGGCACGCGGAGGGCGGGCTAGTGTGCTGGGCCACGGCCGCGCTGCACCCCCGGCAGGTGCGGGCCATCGCCGTGATCGGCTCCCCCCACCCGATGTCGGTGAAGCGCGCGGCATTGCGCGATAGCCGCCAGCGCATCGCGCTGACACGGGCGCTGCTGCCCTTCCAGGTCCCCTGGCTGCCCGAGCGCCGTCTCGTGCGCGACGATGGCGCCTACGTGGAGGAGATGCTGCGGCAGCGGGGCGGCGTGGCATGGGTGCGGTCCGAGGATTTCGCGGAGGTCGCGCGCAATGCTCGCATGGCCGTGCAGATCCCCGGTGCCGCGCATTGTGCCCTGGAATACCACCGGTGGGCGTTCCGCTCGCAGTTCCGCTCCGAGGGGAGGCGCTTCTTCCGATCGATGCGCCCGGCCCTCTCGCTGCCCGTGCTGCAGATCCATGGCGGCGCGGACCCGTTCATCCTCGCGGGCTCGCTCTACCGGGACAAGACGTGGGCGCCCAGCCGCGAGCTGCACATCGTGTACGGGGTGGGGCACTTCGCGCACGAGGAGGCCCCAGAGATGGTCAGCTCGCGGCTCATCGAGTTCGTGCGCGCGCACTCCGGACCGGGCTCACACGCAGGCTCCGGTGCCCACGGGACTGAACGCTGACGCTGCCGCGTTCAGGTGCGGGGCGATCTCGCGGTTGGTCAGGACGAACCCCGTCTCGGGATCATCCGCCGCCGCGCCGAACACCACGCCGAGCACATTGCCCTCGCCATCGAGCAAGGGACCGCCGGAGTTGCCCTGCCGGATGGTGCCGCGAATGGTGTAGACCTCGCGATTGACGGTGCTGGCCTGGTAGATGTCCGGGCCGGAGAGCTCGACGACATCGCGGATGCGCACTGCGTTCGCGGTGTACGGCCCCCCGCCGGGATATCCGACGACAACACCGCTGGTGCCGCGCTCGACCAGGCCATCGATGACGCCGAGCGGAGCAGCGGGCAAGCCGGGGGCGCGCAGGATCGCGATATCGACGGAGGGGTCGAACACGACGACCGTGGCATCGAACACGCCATCGAGGGTCTCGACGGTGACGCCCTCGGTGCCGGCGACGACGTGCGCATTGGTCATCACCAGCGTCGGCGCGATGACGATGCCGCTGCCCTCGAGCGATTTCAAGCAAGACGTGGCCGTGCCCCTGATCCGCGGCACGCTGCGCTGCACATCGGTAACGACCGGGGAGAACGCGACATCGCCGTCTGGCGGATCCACCGCCGTGATGGGTGTCCGGCCGAACGGGCCGAGCACATCGGGCAGCCCGGAGGTGTTGATGAGGTCCGCGAAGTCGCGGGGGATCTCCTTGAGCCATTCCGGGGCGACCTGATCGACCTGGGTGAGCAGGTTGGAGCCACGGACAGCCGCGGCGAGGTCCGCCCGGCCCGCGGATGCCGCGGGGATGGCGAGCAGGTAGGCGGCGACGAGGATCGCGACGCCCTGGAAGATCGCACCGATCATGCTGTCGACGAAGTGGAGCACCGGTGCACGGAGCAATCCGCGGGCGGTGCGCCCGATCACCATGCCGCACACCTCGCCGAGGATGATGAGGGCAACGATGAGGAGGATCCCGAGGATCAAGCGCCCGAACTGGTCATCGACCAGGACAACGACTCGCGGGGCGAGCATGATGCCAAAGATGGCGCCGATCACGACCCCGACGAACGCGAGGCCGGACGCGAGCGCGCCGTGCCACCATCCGGAGGCCGCTGCGAGGAGCACGCCGACGAGCAGAATGAGGTCGATCCACTGCGAGCCTGTCACCGGCGATGTACCTCCATGCCGTACTGGGCGAGGGTTGAATCAAGATCCCTCACATCGGACTGGTCCCAAGGCTTCTCCCACCCCGAGACCGAGAGCATCCCCGCGAGGAGTCCTGCGGTGAAGCCCCAGATCAGCATGCCGTCCGTGACGAATGCTGGCGAATCGTACGGGATGTCAGGATGGCGCAGCGCGAACCGATTGCCCGGTTCGATGAGGTCATGGACGGCAACGGTGTCCACGCGGGAGGCTTCAGTGGGATCGACCACACCGATGGGGCTGGGTGCTTCCCAGTAGGCGAGAACCGGCGTGACCTCGAACCCCGATACGGGCACGTAGATCCCGGGCAGCAGCGTGAGCGGCCGCACCCCGGCGGGATCGAGCCCGGTCTCCTCGCGCGCCTCCCGCAGGGCCGTGTCGACCGGTCCGGCATCGCCGGGATCCGCGGCACCGCCCGGAAAGGCGACCTGCCCGCGGTGCTGCCGCATCGTGGAGGCACGCTGGGTGAGGAGGATGAAGGCATCGTCAGGCAGCCCACCGGGACGCCGGGGGTCGGATTGCTCGCTGCCGCCGAAGAGCATGAGCACCGCTGCGGGCCGCGGCACGACATCCGCGGGAGCGCGCAGCATCATGCGCGGATGCGCATCGGCGGACTTGTCGCAGACATGGGCCAGCCATGGCGGGGTGGGCCCGTGGCCGAGGGTGCTCATCGGGGTGCTCCTTGCAAGGCTGCCGTGACCGCTTCCTGGATCTGCCCGGGAGTGGTGAAGGGCTCGGCGAGAATACCGGCGACACTACCGCCCGCATCGAGGACGATCGTGACGGGTAGCACTGGGGGCGCGCCGAGCTGGGCCGGGATGCGCCCCTTCGCGTCCTGTACCCCGGGGATGGTCACTCCATACTGCGCGAGCCGGGCGAGGGCGTTGGCCTCGTTCGGGTCCCGGTGCACCGTGAGCACGGTGATGTCCCCCGCCACGCCGCGCGCGTACTCCTGCATGGCTGGCAGTTCCTCGGCGCAAGGCCCGCACCAGTAGGCCCAGATGTTGAGCACCGCGGGCTTGCCGGCGAGCGCTGCCTCGAGGTCGACGGTCGCGCCGTCCGCGAGGCAGCCGAGCTCGAGGCCCCGCAGCGGGTGGTCGGCGGCCCAGGAGGCCCCGGTGGCTCCGCTGACAGCGGGGCAGGGATCGAGGCTCGCGCGGGCGCGATCGCCCGCGAGCGCTTCGTTGGCGACGGGGGGACGGCCATCGCCCTGCTCGGACTGGGCCCCCCGACCAGGCAGTGTGCCCGGCGCGGTCGCATCGTCATCGCCACGGGGCCAGATGGCAACGATGAGCGCGAGCACGATGGCGAGGGCAGCGAGGCTGCCCCGGGCGCCGGAGCTCATGACGCGTCCTGCTCGCTCGTGGGCCGCGCGAGGGCCAGCAGGTGCTCGGCCTCGGGACCGCGAACGAGCGTCGCCGCGCTCGCGAAGTCCGTGGGCCCCGCGCCGAACGAGGGGCAATCGCGGGCGAGGATGCAGGCGCCGCACGCGGGACGGCGGGAGTGGCACACGCGGCGGCCGTGGAAGATGACGCGGTGCGAGAGGATCGTCCAGTCGCGCTTCTCGATGAGCTCGCCGATCGCATGCTCGACCTTCACCGGGTCGGTCTCCTCGGTCCACTGCCAGCGGCGCACCAGTCTCCCGAAGTGGGTATCGACGGTGATGCCGGGGATGTCGAAGGCATTTCCGAGGATGACGTTCGCGGTCTTGCGGCCCACTCCGGGCAGGGTGACGAGTTGCTCGAGGGTGCTGGGGAGCTCTCCGTCGAACCGCTCGGTGACGGCCTGCCCGAGGCCGATCAGCGAGCTTGCCTTGTTGCGGTAGAAGCCGGTGGACCGGATCATCTCCTCGAGCTCGGCCCGGTTGGCTCCCGCATAGTCGGCGGCGGTGCGGTAGCGCGCGAACAGGGCCGGGGTGACCTCGTTGACGCGCTTGTCCGTGCATTGGGCGGAGAGGATGGTGGCGACGGCCAGCTCGAGCGGCGTGGTGAAGTCGAGCTCGCAATACACGTGCGGGAAGGCGCGCCCGAGGGCCCGGTTCATGCGGCGGGCGCGGCGCACGAGGCCCAGGCGGGTCTCGGGCGCGCGGCGCGCTCGCCGACGCGGTAGGGGTGTGCTCACGGGTCCAGGGTACGGATCGCCCGGGATGGTCGCGCTCGCGCGCGGCTAGTGTCCGGGCCGGTGCCGGGGCGTTGCCGTTCCGAGACCTGCGCGGTGTTGACTGGTCCCATGGAAGGATTGGCGGTGCTGCTCATCCCGGTGCTGCTGATGTTCTTCGCCATGGGCCTGGACCGGGTGGAGCGCATCCTCATGGCTAGCTGCGCAGCGGATTCCCCGTTGGTCAAGACGGGATCGCCGCGCCCCGACTGATGCGGCCCGGGCGCTCAAGTGGAATTTCCGGCGCTCGTTGTGCAAGATCAAGTGGTAGCCACCACACTCTGCGCAGCGTCGTGACCCGCTTCCCCTGCTGCGCAAGGCTTCATCTGCTGTGTCCATAACGCGAAGCACCGGACAATATGTGATGAATGCCACTAGAGTGGGACTGAATGCGGGCGTTCGCCGCGTACGTTGCCTGCGTTCCCAAGACCTAGCGGCGCTGGATGCTGTTCCGGTGCCGACGAGTTCCCGAAGGAGCCCACGTGGACGAGATCCTGGCCAGAGCCGGAATCTTCCAGGGAGTCGAGCCCTCCGCCATTGCCGCGCTCACCCACCAGCTGCAGCCGGTGGATTTCCCGCGCCAGCATGTCATCTTCAACGAGGGCGAGCCGGGTGACCGGTTGTACATCATCGTCAACGGCAAGGTGAAGATCGGTCGCCGGTCCCCGGATGGCCGGGAGAACCTGCTCGCGATCATGGGCCCATCGGACATGTTCGGCGAGCTCTCCATCTTCGACCCCGGGCCGCGCACGTCGAGCGCGACGACTGTCACCGAGGTGCGGGCCGTGAGCATGGACCGCGCGGCGCTGAAGGAATGGATAGGGCAGCGCCCCGAGATCGCCGAGCAACTGCTGCGGGTGCTCGCTCGCCGGTTGCGCCGCACCAACAACAATCTCGCGGACCTCATCTTCACCGATGTCCCGGGCCGTGTCGCGAAGGCGCTGCTGCAGCTCGCGCAGCGCTTCGGCACCCAGGAGAATGGCGCGCTGCGCGTCACGCATGATCTGACGCAGGAGGAGATCGCGCAGCTCGTGGGCGCATCGCGCGAGACCGTCAACAAGGCGCTCGCGGACTTCGCGCATCGCGGCTGGCTGCGGCTGGAGGGCAAGAGCGTGCTGATCTCCGACTCGGAGCGGCTGGCACGCCGGGCGCGCTAGGACTCGAACCGCCAAACGCGATAGAAGCCACCGGGATCCGGGGTCGGCTTCTATCGCGTTTGGCGGTTTGGGGTGCTTTTGCCGCCGCCACCGCGGTAGACGCCCAGCCGCGCCGCCACCGGCAGCCGCTCGGCCGCGCCACCGGCAGCCGCCGCGGTAGACGCCCAGTCGCGCCGCCGGAGCAGCCGCCGCGGTGTCCTAGTCGGACTCGGGCTTCGGATCCGGCACGAGGCCCTGCTGGACACGCAGCACCTTGATCAGCTCGTGCACGATGTGCACCGAGGATTCCGACAGCCCGGCAAGCTTGTAGGCAACATCATGGATGGTGCGGTCGGCCTGCAGGCGCATCATGTCGATCTCGTTGCGGCTGCGCTCGCGTCCACCATCCTCGAGGAAGAAGCGCACGTCCACGCCGAATGCCGCAGCGATGCCCTCGACGGTGCGGAAGGACGGCGTCCGCGCCTTGCCGGACCGCAATTGGCTCAGGTAGGACTCGCCCAGCTTGAATCCCAGTTCGGTGGACCGGCGCGCGATCGCCGAGCCCGTGTATCGCCGCCCCTGCGGGTCCGGCACGTTGCGGAACAGCTCATCGAGCCGCTCGGCGAAGACACCACGCCCGTTCGCCCCGTTATCGTCCAGGCTCGTCGCGGTCGTATCCTTCTCGCTCCCCTGGACCGCGGTTGGCTCAGTCATTCGCTCCCCGTTTCTGTCGCATGGACCTAATGCATGCGGGAACTCCCCCCGTGGCCGATCGGTCATCGATCGCCCCCGGCGCTCCCAGCATGCTGCGGCAGCCTGCTGCCACGCGCCGGTGGCTTGCGGAAGGCATCCCCGCCTAGGCCTGCTCGGTGCGCGAATCCCGCGCATCGAGCACCTTTGTCCGGTAGCTTAGTACGGTTGTCCGGATCATGCGCGATCACGGAGGTAGGCAAGCTGCGCCCGCACCGATGACTCCGCCGCTCCCCACAGCGCTGGGTCCACCGCGACGTAGACCCGCTCGACGATGTCCCGAGCGCTCGCGTCCTCCCCGAGAACCCGCAGCGCCTCGCGCACTTCCTCGAGTCTGTGCAGCCTGTGCGCCTTGTAGGCGCTCGCGGCCGCGGCGGCGTCCGGCAGCTCGGGGCCATGCCCGGGAAGCACGAGATGCCCGGAACGGTCGTCGATGATGGCGCCGAGCGTATCGAGATAGTCGCCGAGATCACCGTCTGTTGCGTCGAGCACAGTCGTGCCGCGGCCGAGGATGGTATCTCCGGTAAGGAGGAGGGGCACCGCGCCATCGGCAACTGCGAGCATGATCGAGTCCGCGGTATGCCCGGGCGCTGGCAGGACAGTGAGCGCGATACCACTCGCACGCAGGGCCTCCCCCTCCCCCAGCGGTGCCGCGTCGCGGCAATGCTCGGGCAGCAGGGCCCGCACGGGGGCGCCCGTACGCTCGGCAAGCATGTCGATGCCAGCGGTGTGGTCGATGTGGCGGTGCGTGACGAGGATGAGCTCGATCGCGCCGGCGGCGGCAATGACGGCCTCGGCGTGCTGCTCGTCCATCGGGCCGGGGTCGACGAGGACGCGGCCCTGCTGCCCGGGAGCGCCGAGCAGCCAGGTGTTGGTGCCCTCGAGCGTCATGGGTCCCGAGTTCGGCGCGACGATGACGGCCGCTTGGTCGGTGACGGGTCGGGCCTGTCCGTACGCGGGGTGCGCGAGCGTGCCTGGCATGGTTGCTCCCCTTTCCCGTTGCCCGTCCAGCCTACCGCCGAGGCCTGCGGCCCGATCGGCATGCACGTCGGTACGGTATGTGGATGCGCGTGGGTTTGGTGGGTGCGGGCCAGTGGGCCCTGATTACGCATGCCCCGGCGCTCGCCGTGCATCCCGGCGTGGACCTGGTGGGCGTGTGGGCGCGGGATCCCGCGGCGGCGGCACAGGTGGGCGCGCCGGTCTTCGACACGTTCGGCGACCTGGTGGAGGCCTCGGATGCCGTGGCGTTCGCGGTGCCTCCGGCGGTCCAGGCGGAGCTCGCGCTGTTCGCTGTCGCGCGGGGCAGGCATGTGATCCTGGAGAAGCCCGTGGCGGGCTCGGTGGCGGATGGTCTCGCGCTGGAGCGCCTCGCCAGGGAGCGCGGGGTGCGCTCGATCGTGTTCCTCACGCGGCGGTTCGCGCCGGAGACGCGCGAGTTCCTGGGCGCGGCGGCGGGCCGGGAGTGGGCGTCGGCGGACGCGGAATGGCTGTCGGGCGCGTTGCTCGGCGGCCCGTTCGCGGCGTCGCCGTGGCGGCAGCGTGGTGGCGCGCTGGTGGATGTGGGACCGCATGTGCTGGATCTGCTGATCGAGGTACTCGGGCCGGTGACGGACGTGTTGTGCGCCCGCCGGGACGCGATGAGCGATGCGACCAAGGTCATGCTCGAGCATGCGGGGCAGCGCTTCTCCACCGCTACCTTGTCGATGCGCACGCCGGTGCTGCCATCCCGCTTGCGGGTCTGCGCGCAGGGCCCGTCGGGCGTGGTCGAGCTCGCAAGCCGCGAGACGCCCGCGCTGGAGTGCTACCACGCGATGCTCGACGAGTTCCTCGATCGCTCCGCGAGCACGGGCGGGGCGGCGGGATCGCTGCGCCGGGGCGTGGAGGTGCTGGAGGTCGTGGCGCGGATCGAGCGGGCGATGCGGGTGGAGCAGCTCGCGCGGGAATCACTGCGATAGCGCGGACCGGACGACGGCGCGCAACGAGTCCTCGAGCATCGCGAGGATTGCCGGGCGGGTTCCGGTGCTGGTGCGCGCCCAGGTCAGCGCTAGCTCCTCGGCGAAGGACAGCCAGGCGCCGATCCCAGCGCGGAGCAGCTCGCTGGGCGGCTCGCGCAAATCGAGCAGGCCGATGATCTGGTCGACGAGGGCGGCGCGGGTCTCGGCGAGGATCTCGCGTATCCAGTCCTCCGAGCCGGAGGACTGGAAGAGCGCCACGTACGGCTGGTGGCGGCGCTCGATGAAGGCGAGGTAGCCGTCGAGCATGTCCTCGATGGTGGTGGCGGTCCCCGCTTGCCGGGCGGCGCGCAGGAGCCGCTTGCTGGCAGCCCGGATGACGGCGGCGTAATAGTCGCGCTTGGTGGGGAAATAGTGGAACAGCAGGCTGCGCGAGATGCCCGCGGCCACGGCCACCTCGTCGATGGTGATCTGGTGGAGCGGGCGGCGGGTGAGCATCTCGAGGCCGATGCCGATGAGCTGGCGGCGCCGTTCATCGGGGTTCTGCCGGTGCCGGCGCGGGGGCGTGGCGGTGGCGCCGTCGCTCACGGGCGGTCCTCCTTCTGGTTCTCGGGGCGGGATGCTCGCGAGGGCAGGATTCCCGCGGCAAATTCATCGAGCAATGCTCGATAGCGGAGTAGCATGACCGCCATGGACTTCTCGGCCTCTGCCACCGCTTCCGAGTACCGTAGCCGGGTCAAGGAATTCATCACCAGCGAGATCGCCCCGGCCGAGCAGGAGTATCACCAGCAACTCCGGTCCCAGGCCTCGCCCTGGAGCGTGCCACCCCTCATGAATACCTTGAAGCAGCGGGCCCGCGAGGCCGGTTTATGGAATCTCTTCCTCCCGCCCGCCTACGCCCAGCGAACCGGGCACGGACCTGGGCTGAGCAACATCGACTACGCGCCCAGCGCCGAATTGATGGGCCGCCACGCCATCGCCCCGGAAGTGTTCAACTGCAACGCCCCGGACACCGGCAACGCCGAGGTGCTCGTCCACTATGGCACCGAGCAGCAGCAGGAGGACTGGCTGCTGCCCCTGCTGCGTGGCGAGATCCGGTCCGCTTTCTGCATGACCGAGCCCGAGGTCGCCTCCTCGGATGCCACCAACATGACCGCGACCGCGGTGCTCGATGGCAACGATGTGGTGATCAATGGGCACAAGTGGTTCTCCACCGGCATCGGCCACCCCGATTGCGCCTTCGTCATCGTCATGGCCCTCACTGATCCCGATGCCGGCCGCCACCAGCGCCACTCGATGGTGCTCGTGCCCATGGGCGCCCCAGGCATGGCGGTGGGACGCATGCTCGATGTGCTCGGTTTCCAGGACGAGCCCTACGGGCATGGCGAGGTCACCTTCACCGACGTGCGGGTGCCTCGGGAGAACATCATCGCCGGGCCCGGCCGGGGCTTCGAGATCGCGCAGGGCCGGCTCGGACCTGGGCGCATCCACCACTGCATGCGGCTGATCGGGCTCGCCGAGCGTGCTCTCGAGCTCGCCGCGCATAGATCGACGACGCGCACCGCGTTCGGCAAGCCGCTCGCCAACCTCGGCGGGAACCGCGAGCGCATCGCCCATGCCCGCATCGCCATCAACCAGGCCAGGCTCCATGTCCTGCACACGGCGTGGCTGCTCGACCAGCAAGGACCGCTCGGCGCGCTATCGGAGCTGTCGCAGATCAAGGCGTCGGTGCCCCGCGTGGCGCAGGAGGTGGTGGACATGGCTATCCAGCTGCACGGCGCGGGCGGCCTCACCGCGGACTACCCGCTGGCCGCGGCATTCGCTGCCGCGCGATCACTGCGCCTCGCGGACGGGCCGGACGAGGTGCACCTCGGAGTAGTCTCGCGCTTGGAGCTCGCCAAGCATCGCGACAGCAACCCGAACGGAGCGTGACCATGGCCACAACCCGGCAGAAGATCCTCATCACGGGCGCGAGCGCGGGGCTCGGCGAGGGCATGGCACGGGAGTTCGCGGCCATGGGGCGCGACCTGGCCCTGTGCGCGCGTCGCACCGACCGGCTCGAGCAGCTCGCCACCGAGCTGCGTGCCGCGCACCCGGGCATCACGGTCGCGATCCGCGCGCTCGATGTGAATGACCACGCCGCGGTGTTCCGTGTCTTCGGGGAGCTGCGCGACGAGCTCGGCGGCATCGACCGGGTGATCGCCAATGCCGGCCTCGGCAAGGGCCAGCCCTTGGGCACCGGGAGCTTCGAGGCGAACCGGCAGACCGCCGAGACCAACGTGATCGGCCTGCTCGCGCAGTGCGAGGCCGCCCTCGAGATCTTCCACGCCCAGGACGCCGGGCACCTCGTGGTCATCTCGTCGGTCAGCGCGGTGCGCGGCATGCGCGGCAACATCACGACCTACGCGGCGACGAAGGCCGCAGCGGCATCCCTCGCCGAGGGCATCCGCATGCAGCACCTGCGCTCCCCCATCGCGGTGACAACCATCATGCCCGGCTACATCGAGTCCGAGATGACCGCGCAGGCGGCCAAGACACCACTGATGACCGATGCGCGCGCGGGCGCCCGCGCGCTGGTGAAGGCGATCGAGCGCGAGCCGGCGAAAGCCTACGTGCCGGGCTGGCCATGGACAGTGCTCGCCCAGGTCATGAGGTTCGCGCCGCTGGGCGTGGTCCGGAGGCTGAGTTGAGCGGGGACGACAAGACGATCGCGCCACGCGAGGATGATGCGTTCGATGTCGAGCGCCTGCACTCCTGGCTTTCAGCGCGGGTCGAGGGCCTGGATTCGCTGCCCGAGGTGCGGCAGTTCCCCGGTGGCGCGTCGAACCTGACATATTTGTTGTCCTACCCGGGCCGGGACCTCGTGCTGCGGCGCCCCCCGGGCGGGCACCGGGCCGCCTCCGCCCACGACATGCGGCGCGAGTTCCACGTGCAGCAGGCGATCGCGCCGCGCTTCCCGCATGTCCCGGCGATGCTGGCGCTGTGCACCGATGAATCGGTGATCGGCTCGGATTTCTATGTGATGGAGCGCCTTTCGGGCGTGATCCTGCGGCGCGATCTCCCCGAGGGCGCCGAGCTGGCACCGGACCAGGCACGCACGGCCTGCACCCAGATGCTCGACCGGCTCGTCGAGCTGCACGGAATCGACATCGACGCCGTCGGCCTGCGCGACCTCGGCAAGGGCACCGGATACGTCAGCCGGCAAGTAGGCGGATGGTCGGATCGCTACCGGCGCGCCCGCACCGATAACGTGCCCGACTTCGAGGCCGTGATGAGCTGGCTGGCGGAGAACCAGCCGCCCGATGTAGCGACCTGCCTGATCCACAACGATTACCGGTTCGACAACGTCGTGTTCGACTCGCTCGAGACGCTGCAGGTGATCGGCATCCTCGACTGGGAGATGGCGACGCTCGGGGATCCGCTGATGGAGCTCGGGGCCTCGCTGGCGTACTGGGTGCAGGCTGATGATGACGAGGTCATGCAGCAGACCCGCCGGCAGCCCACGCACCTGCCCGGCATGATGACGCGCGAGGAGGTAGTGCAGCACTATTGCGCGCGCACCGGCATCGAGCTCGACGACTGGACGTTCTATGAGGTGTACGGGCTGTTCCGCCTCGCGGGCATCGTCCAGCAGCTCTACAAGCGGTATCACGATGGCGGCACCACTAACCCGGTGTTCGCCAGCTTCTGGATGTTCACGGGCTACCTGGAGTGGCGCTGCCTGACCCGCATCGGGCTCGCCTGAGCCAGCGGCGCGCAGGGTGTCCACGTGCCTGGCCTGACCGCATACGGGCTCGCAACCACCCCACCGGGAGCGCGCTGGCCACTATCATCGGACTCACGACCGTCATGGCGCCAGACAACTAGCTAGCGAACGCGGGAAGAGAAGAACCTATGACCTCTCGAGACCCTTTTATCATCTACACCCTGACCGACGAGGCCCCGCTGCTCGCGACCCGAGCCTTCCTGCCGATCGTGCGCGCCTTCACCAAGCCAGCGGGGATCGAGGTCACCACCAGTGACATCTCCCTCGCGGCCCGCATCCTCGCCGAGTTCCCCGACTACCTCACCGACGAGCAGCGCGTGCCCGACAACCTCGGCGAGCTCGGCCGATTGACGCAGCTGCCCGAGACCAACATCATCAAGCTGCCCAACATCAGCGCCTCGGTGCCCCAGCTCGTGGCGGCCATCAAGGAGCTCCAGGGCCAGGGCTACGACATCCCCGATCTGCCGCAGGACGCGAAGACAGACGAGGAGAAGGACATCCGCGACCGCTACGCCAGGTGCCTGGGTAGCTCGGTCAACCCGGTGCTGCGCGAGGGCAACTCGGATCGCCGCGCGCCCAGGGCGGTCAAGGAGTACGCGCGGCGGCACCCGCACAGCATGGGCGAGTGGTCGATGGCCTCGCGCACCCATGTCGCGCACATGCGGCACGGCGACTTCTACCACGGCGAGAAGTCCATGACGCTCGACCGCGCCCGCGACGTCAAGATGGACCTCGTCACCGGCGAGGGCAAGCTGATCGTGCTCAAGCCCAAGGTCGAGCTCGGCGAGGGCGACGTCATCGACAGCATGTTCATGAGCAAGAAGGCCCTCCTCGAGTTCTACGAGGAGCAGATGGAGGACGCGCGCAAGACCGGGGTGATGCTGTCGCTCCACGTCAAGGCCACAATGATGAAGGTCTCCCATCCGATCGTGTTCGGGCACGCCGTGCGGATCTTCTACAAGGACGCGTTCGAGAAGCACCAGGAGCTGTTCGACGAGCTCGGCGTGAACGTCAACAACGGGCTCGGGGACCTCTACGACAAGATCGAGTCGCTGCCCAGCTCGCAGCGCGACGAGATCATCGAGGACCTGCACCGCTGCCACGAGCACCGCCCCGAGCTCGCGATGGTCGACTCCTCCCGCGGCATCTCCAACTTCCATTCGCCCAGCGATGTGATCGTCGATGCGTCGATGCCGGCGATGATCCGCTCGGGCGGCAAGATGTACGGCGCCGACGGGCGCACCAAGGACACCAAGGCGGTGATGCCCGAATCCACGTTCGCGCGCATCTACCAGGAGATCATCAACTTCTGCAAGACCAACGGCGCCTTCGACCCCACCACCATGGGCACCGTGCCGAACGTCGGCCTCATGGCGCAGAAGGCCGAGGAGTACGGCTCGCACGACAAGACCTTCGAGATCCCCGAGGCCGGCGATGCCAACATCGTCGATATCGAGACCGGCGAGGTGCTGCTCACCCAGCATGTGGAGGCCGGGGACATCTGGCGCATGTGCACCGTCAAGGACGCGCCCATCCGGGACTGGGTCAAGCTGGCCGTCACTCGCGCGCGCGATTCCGGCATGCCCGTGCTGTTCTGGCTGGACCCGTACCGCCCGCACGAGAACGAGCTCATCAAGAAGGTGCAGCAATGCCTCAAGGAGCATGACACCGAGGGCCTCGACATCCAGATCATGTCCCAGGTGCGTTCCATGCGCTACACGCTCGAGCGCCTCATCCGCGGGCTCGATACCATCGCCGCCACGGGAAACATCCTGCGCGACTACCTCACGGACCTCTTCCCCATCCTGGAGCTCGGCACGAGCGCCAAGATGCTGTCCATCGTGCCACTGATGGCGGGCGGCGGTCTCTACGAGACGGGCGCGGGCGGATCAGCGCCCAAGCACGTCAAGCAGCTCGTGGAGGAGAACCATCTGCGCTGGGACTCCCTCGGTGAGTTCCTCGCCCTGGCCGTCAGCCTCGAGGACATGGGCCGCAAGTCCGGCAACACGCGCGCCAGGATCCTCGCCGAGTCGCTGGACGCGGCGACGGGCAAGCTGCTCGAGAACAACAAGAACCCCTCCCGCAAGACCGGCGAGCTCGACAACCGCGGCAGCCAGTTCTATCTCGCGCTGTACTGGGCGCAGGAGCTCGCCGAGCAGAGCGAGGACTCGGGCCTTCGGGAACACTTCGCGGCCCTGGCGAAGAAGCTCGCGGACAACGAGGACACCATCGTCAAGGAGCTCGCGGAGGTCCAGGGCCAGGCGGTGGAGATCGGCGGCTACTACGCGCCGGACCTCGACAAGCTCGACGCGGTGATGCGCCCCAGCAAGACGTTCAACGAGGCCCTCGCGGCAGCGCAGGAGTAACCGCGGCCTGCACCGGATGACCGATCCCCGGACCGCGCGCGGTCCGGGGATCGTTGTACGTGGGGCGCCCGCCGATGGGCGAGCAGGCTGCTAGCCGCGGACCCGCACGATCATCTCGACCTCGACGGCCGCGTTGAGGGGAAGCTCGGCGACACCGACGGCGGAGCGGGCGTGCTTGCCCGCCTCGCCGAAGACCTCCCCGAACAGCTCGGACGCGCCATTGATCACCTGGGGCTGACCGCTGAACCCGGGAGCGGACGCGACGAATCCCACCACCTTGACGACCTGCTCCACCGCATCGATGCCCACGAGCGCATCGATGGCAGCGAGCGCGTTCAGCCCGCAGATGCGGGCCATCTCCTGCGCCTGCTCGGGCGTGACCTCCGCGCCCACCTTGCCCGCGGCCTGCAACTCGCCGGCCACCAGCGGGAGCTGGCCGGAGGTGTAGACGAAGTCACCGGCCCGCAGCGCGGGGACATAGGCGGCGACGGGCGGCACGACAGGGGGCAAAGCGAGGCCCAGTTCCTTCAGGCGCGCGCTCGGGGCGGTGCTCATGCGGAGAGCCCCCTCTTCAGGTAGGCGACGTGCTGCTCGCCAGTGGGGCCGGGCAGCACAGTGACCAGCTCCCAGCCGTCCTGGCCCCATTGATCAAGGATCGCCTTGGTCGCGTGGGTGAGCAGGGGAACGGTGGCATACTCCCAGCGGGTGATCTCAGACATAAAAACCACCCTAGTCGGGCCACTACCCCCGATGCAGCTTATAAGCTCGTATCGTGTCTAGCTCCGACTCGTGGTCCCGCAAGGCCGCCCGCGCCCGGCTCCACTTCATCAGTGGCAAGGGCGGCACCGGCAAGTCGACCGTCGCGGCCGCGCTCGCGCTCGCCCTGGCCGCGGGCGGGCGCCGTGTGCTGCTCGCCGAACTGGAGGGCCGCCAGGGCATTGCCCAGCTCTTCGACATCCCGCCGCTGCCCTACGCGGAGACGCGGGTAGCGGCAGCCGATGACGGCGGCGAGGTCAAGGCGCTGGCGGTGGATATCGAAGCGGCGTTCCTCGAGTACCTCGACATGTTCTACAGCCTCGGGATCGCTGGCAAGGCGATGCGCAGGGTCGGGGCCATCGAGTTCGCCACCACGCTCGCGCCCGGGCTCCGCGATGTGCTGCTGACCGGAAAGATCAAGGAATGCGTCATCCGCCGCGATGAGCGCGGGCAGCATGTCTACGACGCGATCGTCGTCGATGCCCCGCCGACGGGCCGCATCGGCACGTTCCTCGATGTGACCAAGGCAATGTCGGACCTCGCGAAGTCGGGCCCGATCCGCAGCCAGAGCGACGGGGTGGTCAAGCTGCTCCACTCCGATGACACCATGATCCACCTCGTGACGCTGCTCGAGTCCCTGCCCGTGCAGGAGACCATCGATGCCGTCAAGGAGCTCCGGGAGAAGGAGCTGCGCGTCGGCTCGATCATCGTGAACCGGACGGACAAGGAGCACCTGCCCACGGAGCTGCTCGATGCCGCGCAGGCCAACGAGCTCGATCGGGAGTCGATCCGCGCGGGGCTCGGCAAGGCAGGCATCACCGTCACTGATACCGAGCTCGACAACCTCCTCGTGGAGGTGGCCGAGCAGGCGGCGCGCACCCGCGCGCAGCAGGAGAGCGCCCGGCAGCTCGCGGAGATCGACATCCCGCAGCTCGTTCTACCGACCATGACCGACGGAGTCGATCTCGGCGGGCTCTACGAGCTGGCACAGATCCTGACGGAGCAAGGGGTCCACTGATGAGCATGCCCGATATCGACGACGCACCGGTCGACCCGGTGCCGGACTCATCCATCCCGTGGTTGAACGTCGATCGCTTCCTCGCCGACTCCTCCACGCGCGTGGTGGTGTGCTGCGGCGCCGGTGGCGTCGGCAAGACCACCACGGCCGCCGCGCTGGCAGTGCGCGCCGCGGACATGGGGCGCAAGGTCGTGGTGCTCACGATCGATCCCGCCCGTCGCCTCGCCCAGGCCCTCGGGCTCGGGGAGCTCGACAACACCCCGCAGCGGGTCGAGCTCGACGGCTCCACGGGCGAGCTGGACGCGATGATGCTCGACATGCGCCGCACCTTTGATGAGATGGTGCAGGAGCATTCGTCGCCGGAGCGGGCCGCGGCGGTGCTGGCGAACCCGTTCTACCAGACCGTGGCCTCGTCGTTCTCGGGCACGCAGGAATACATGGCGATGGAGAAGCTCGGCCAGCTCGTGCACCAGAAGCGCTGGGACCTGATCATCGTCGATACCCCGCCCTCGCGGAACGCGCTGGACTTCCTTGATGCGCCGCAGCGGCTCGGGGCATTCCTGGACGGCCGGATGATCCGCTTGTTCATGGCGCCAGGCCGCGGCCTGGGCAAGATCGTCACGGGCGCGCTCGGGCTGGCCATGAAGGGTGTGTCCACCATCGTCGGCTCCGAGATGCTGTCGGATGCGTCGAGCTTCGTGCGGTCGCTGGACTCGCTGTTCGGTGGGTTCCGGGAACGCGCCAACCGCACCTATGACATGTTGCGCGCCCCGGGAACGGAGTTCCTGGTGATCGCGGCCGCCGAGCCCGATCCGCTGCGGGAAGCCTCGTTCTTCGTCAACCGCCTCACCAAGGAGGGCATGCCGCTCGCGGGCCTCCTGCTCAACCGCACGCATCAGACGCTGACGGATCTCGGCGCGGATCGCGCCCGCTTCGCTTCGGAGGAGCTCGCGAACGGCGATGCGGCCAGCGAGGACACGGCCCTCGCATCAGCGGTTCTCGCGATCCACGCCGACAGGGCCACGACGGAGAAGCGCGAGCAGCGGCTGCTCACCCGTTTCACGCTCGCGCATCCGCGGGTACCGGTGGCGAAGGTTCGCACGCTGCCCTACGAGGTGTCCGACCTTGCCTCGCTGCGAGCGATCGCGGAGCTCTGGCGCAAGCACTAGCAGGCGCCACGGCCTCGTAGAGGCCGTGGGGCTGTGGGGCCACGCGGCGTGGGCGTGCGGCTGCGCGGCGGCAAAAGCACCGGAAACTGTCAAACGCGATAGAAGCTGCCCTGGTCCTGGCGCAGTTTCTATCGCGTTTGCGGCTGGCACGAGCGGCTGGCACGAGCGGCTGGCACGAGCGCGGCTGGCACCCGTGGCCGGGCGCGCGTGGTTCCGTGCCTTCGGCTTCGACCACCCCAGCGCGACGGAGCTTCCCCTCTCGGCCGGCTGGGTGGACTGTCGTCGAATGTCCTCGTCAGCCCGCGGATTGCTGCGCGCGCTGGGTGGAGAAGAACTCGGCCCAGGACTCGACCTCCGGGTGCTGCTTGAGGAGGGCCCGCCGCTGTCGCTCCGTCATGCCGCCCCACACGCCGAACTCGACACGGTTGTCGAGGGCATCGGCGCCGCATTCGAGGACGACCGGGCAGTGCCGGCAGATCGTGGCGGCCTTGCGCTGCGCCGCCCCCCTCACAAAGAGCACGTCGGGGTCAATGCCGCGGCATCGGGCCTGGGACACCCATGCGATGCGTGCCTCTGCTTCCTCTGTCGACATCGTGGCTGTCATCGGGAGGCCACCACCGCGGCGCTGCGCGGGTCGCTTGATCGATGCACTGGAGACTACAGGCCCCGATTGATTCATCACCTTCGCTGACTCCCTACTTCCGGCCCCCTGCGGTCGTGTTCTTGCACGCTGACCAGCGCCAGGCTGTACGCGCATCCCCCGCAAGCGATTCCGCGCATCCTGTGGGATGCAGAAATCACCAGCCCCGTCAATGACCAACACGCGATCGCTGGATCACAGTTGGTCATCAAGTGTTGTGTGAGTCACACTGGCAACAAACTTAGGTACTAACTGCGCTAAATGCAACCTCGAATTTGCCTCCGAGACGGGACGGTAACCAGGTCGACGCACTACCGCTGCCTGCACCCACGTTAATCCGTCCGGCACACAGTCACATCTCTGCACAGATTCTTTTGTGCAACAACAATTCCGAGGATGCAACCCAGCGAAGGGCCATGCGGCGCGAAGGTCGCCGATATGCCACGAACCGGGCCCGCCTCGTCGACCTCCCCGCGCGCCCTACCACTTCACCACCGCGCATCAGTACCCTGGAGCCGTGGCGATCGGAAACACACTCGCGAAGCTCGGCGGCACCAGCATCCTCGGAGGCGTACTCCTAGCAGGCATGCTCTTCCCCGCGGCGGGCGGATTCGGCCTGGCCTCCAACAAGGCCGCCCAAACAGTGGAGAACACCTCCGCCCAGCTCATCGAGGGCGAAGTGCCCGCCATCACCACCATCGTTGATGTCAACGGCGATACCATCGCCCACATCTACGAGCAACGTCGCACCGAGGTGCCGTCGAACCGCATCTCCGACGATATGAAGCTCGCCATCGTCTCCGTGGAGGACAAGCGCTTCGCCGATCATGACGGCGTTGACTGGAAGGGCACCGTCCGCGCCGCGCTCACCAACACCACCAGTGGCGAGGTCCAGCAGGGCGCCTCCACCCTCGTGCAGCAGTACGTCAAGAACTACCAGCTCCTCGTGCTCGCCCAGAACGATGCTGAGCGTCGGGCCGCCATCGAGACGACCCCGGCGCGCAAGATCCGCGAGATCCGCATGGCCCTCGAGCTCGACAGCCGGCTCAGCAAGGAAGAGATCCTCACCCGGTACCTGAACCTCGTTCCGTTCGGCAACGGCGCGTACGGAATCCAGCAGGCCGCGCAAACCTACTTCGCCATCGATGCCGCCGACCTCAACCCCGTCCAGTCCGCCATGCTCGCCGGCATCGTGCAGAGCAGCTCGGCACTGAACCCCTACACCAACCCCGAGCGCGTTCTCGAGCGGCGCAACGTCGTCCTCGACACCATGATCGAGAACATCCCCGAGCGGGCCACCGAGTTCATCGCCGCGAAGGAGGAGCCGCTCGGCGTCATCCCCGAGCCGCGCACCATCCCGCAGGGCTGCATCACTGCCGCGGACAAGGGGTTCTTCTGCGACTACGTGCTCGATTACCTCGCCGAGTCCGGGCTCAGCCGCGACCAGCTCCGCCGGGGCGGCTACCGCATCCAGACCACGCTCGACCCCGAGATCCAGGCTTCCGCCAAGCGTGCGATCAACAACAACGCCAACGCGCGCACCCCCGGGGTCGCTAGCGTGCTCAACCTCCTCCAGCCCGGCAAGGAATCGCACCGCTTGCTCGCGATGGCCTCGAGCCGTACCTACGGCCTCGATGGCGAGAACTACGAGACCGTCAGCGCCCAGCCATTCTCCATGGTCGGCCACGGCGCGGGCTCGGTCTTCAAGATCTTCACCGTTGCCGCCGCGCTCGAGCAAGGCATGGGCATCAACACCACCGTCAGCGTCCCCAACCGCTACAACGCGTTCGGGCTCGGCGACGGCGGGGCCCCCGGCTGCCCGGTCAACCATTACTGCGTGGAGAACTTCACCTCCTACAAGTCCTCCATGAGCCTCACCGAGGCGCTCGCCACCTCGCCCAACACCACCTTCGTGCAAATGATCCACCAGACGGGTGTCGAGGAGACCGTCGACATGGCCGTCAGGCTGGGCCTGCGCTCCTACACCAAGCCCGGCACCTCCGGATACAGCGAGCAGAGCCTCGCCGACATGTTCACCGACCAGAACCTCGGCTCGTTCACCCTCGGCCCCGTGGCGGTCAACCCCCTCGAGCTCTCGAACGTCGCGGCCACCCTCGCCTCGGACGGCATGTGGTGCCCGCCGTCTCCGGTCGACGCCGTGTTCGACCGCTACGGCAACCCCGTCGAGCTCGCCACCGAGCCATGCGAGCAGGTCGTCGAGCCCGGCCTCGCCCGCGCCCTCTCACAGGGACTCGGCCAGGACCACGTCGGCAACGGCACGGCTGCCCGCGCCGCCAACGCGACCGGATGGTCAGCCCCTGTCTCCGCCAAGACGGGAACCACTAACTCCAACTTCTCCGCGGGCTTCCTCGGCTACACCAATACCGTCGCCGGCGTCACCTACGTCTACGGCGATTCCCCCACCCCGAGCCCCATCTGCTCGTTCAACCTGCGCCAGTGCGGCAGCGGCAACCTCTTCGGCGGCAACGAGCCCGCCCAGACCTGGTTCCAGGCCGTGGGCCCGGTCGTCAACAAGCTTGGCGCCATCCGCGAGCCCGTCGCTGATCAGCGACGCTTCCGAGACGGCGATCCCGGCCTGCAGGTACCGAACGTCGCTGGCCTCTACCAGGCCACCGCCATCCGTCGCCTCGAGAACGCCGACTACGAGTACGAGACGGTCTGGACCTCCAGCGCCGAGACGCGCGGTGTCGTCACGTCCTACTCGCCCTCGGGATTCGCCCAGCCCGGGAGCACCATCACGCTCTACATCAGCGATGGCAGCGAGCGCGTGGTCCGGCCCGCGCCGAGCTCGCCGTCCACTGGGGACGATGACTCCGCGGGCACCACGCCGCCCCGCCGGGCGCGCCCCGACCTCCCGGACCAGGTAGAGATCCCGGGACTGCCCAACCCGGTTCCCGTGCCCGACGAGAACTAGCGCTGCACGGCACCGGGCCGGATGGCCCGGTGCCGCAGGCGGTACCCCTGCCGTATCCTTGGACAATGGCACGCAACACACGGCACCTCGTGGCACAAGCAGCACTCGGAACCGTCGCGGTGGGAAGCATCGCCCTCGCTCACGCCACCCTGATCGAACGCAATGCCTTCACCGTGCGCAACATCACCGTGCCTATCCTCCCGCCCGGCACGCCCGCGCTGCGGATCCTGCACCTCAGCGACCTGCACATGACACCCCGGCAGCACCT
>NZ_JACYWE010000007.1:0-89316 GCF_014841105.1 Lolliginicoccus lacisalsi | reverse complement strand
GCGCGGCTGGCTCGACGCCACCCACACCCGTCGCGAGCTCGAGATCAACGGCATCCGCATCGCCATCGCCGGCGTGGACGATCCCCACATCAACCGCGACCGCTACAAGACCATCAGTGGGAGCCCCGACCCCCGCGCCCAGCTACGCATCGGCCTCGCCCACTCCCCCGAGCCCCGCGTCCTCGACCGGTTCGCCAGCGACGGATACGACCTCGTCCTCGCCGGGCACACCCACGGGGGGCAGCTCTGCCTCCCCGTCGTCGGGGCGCTCGTCACCAACTGCGGCATCGACCGATCCCGCGTCAAGGGACTCTCCCGGTGGGGCAGCCACATGCGCCTGCACGTCTCCGCGGGCATTGGCACCTCCCCGTATGCCCCTGCGCGCTTCTTCTGCCGGCCCGAGGCCAGCCTGCTCACCCTCGTCGCCGCCCCGCAGCACACCGAGCCACAAGCCGGGAGCGAGCCGGTTTCGCAATCCGACGCCACAGTGCGCTAGACTCTCCAACGCTGGCGGCAGCTAGCACCGGGGTGTGGCGCAGCTTGGTAGCGCGCTTCGTTCGGGTCGAAGAGGTCGTGGGTTCGAATCCCGCCACCCCGACACCACAAGATGCAGGCCAGGGCCGTTTCGGTAACACACCGGAGCGGCCCTTGGTCGTTCCGGCCCGCGGTCGGTCCGCCCCTCTGCGCCGCGCCGGGCACTGGACGCGGCCGCACTGTCCGGGGCGCAGCGCTATCCGCCCCCCGGCCATGCCCACCCTTGTCGCGCGCCGCTGATGATCAAGGCGTAGTCTCACCTCCATGCTCGATCAGCACCTGATTGCCCGTGGGCGCTCCCACCACGCGCACCTCTCGATGCGCCCCGGAAAAACGGTGAAGCTGCCACTGTGACGCTCCCAGAATCCGAGGAGCACGGCTCGAGGGCGGGCGCGCGGCTGAGAAGGGCCGCGCGCACGTTCGTCCGTTACCCGGCACGCATGATCGTGACCGGCTACCTGGTGTTCATCGGCGTGGGCACGAGCCTGTTGCTGCTGCCGGTCGCCACCGCGGGCCCCGAGCGCGCCACGTTCGTCGAGGCGCTCTTCACCGCGACGTCTGCTGGCTGCATCACGGGACTGGTCGTGGTGGACACGGGCACCTTCTATTCACCGTTCGGGCATGCGGTGATCGTGGGCATGTTCCAGGTGGGCGGCCTTGGCATCATGACGGTCGCCTCGCTGCTCGGCCTCCTTGTCGCGCGGCGCATGGGCCTGCGGATGCAGTTGATCGCCCATACCGAGACCAAGAACCTCCGGCTCGGTGATATCCGCCGCGTCATCATCGGCGTCATCAAGATGAGCTTCCTCATCGAGGCCGTCACCGCGGTCTTCCTGACCAGCCGCTACATGATCGCCTACGCGGATTCCCCGGGCGAGGCCCTCTACTGGGGCGTCTTCCACGCGGTGTCGGCGTTCAACTCCGCGGGCTTCGCGCTGCAATCGGACAGCATGATGCAGTACGTGGATGATCCCTTCATCCTGATCCCGGTCATGGTGGCGTTCACGCTCGGTGCCATCGGGTTCCCGGTGATCTTCGAGGTCACGCGCCACCTCCGGACCACGATGCGCGAGTCCGATCCCGAGGTTGACGCGACGCCCCGCCACTGGACCGTGCACACGAAGATCACGATCCTCACGCATGGGGTCCTCGCGGTGGTGGGCATCTTCTCGGTCATCATGTTCGAATGGGCGAACCCCGCCACCATGGGCCCGCTCAGCACGATGCAGAAGCTGCTCGCTGGCACGTTCCAGGGCCTCGCGCCCCGGTCCAGCGGCTTCAACACCATCGAGACCGGCGACATGAGCGCCGCTACCGTCCTCATCACCGACGTGCTGATGTTCATCGGCGGAGGCAGCGCGGGCACCGCCGGCGGCATCAAGGTCACCACCTTCGCCCTGCTTGGTTTTGTCATCCTCGCGGAGCTGCGCGGCCAGCCAACCGTCCACGTCATGGGGCGCAAGATCGCCGATACCGTGCAGCGGCAGGCGCTGACCGTCGCCTTGATCTCGATCGCCGCGGTCATGTCGGGAACCATCTTCATCCTCGGCATCTCCGAGCACCGGCTCGAGACGGTCCTGTTCGAGGTGATCTCCGCCTTCTGCACCGTCGGCCTCTCGATGGGCATCACGGCAGACTTGCCCGCCGCGGGACAAGTGGTGCTGTGCATCCTGATGTTCGCCGGGCGAATCGGGCCCATCATCCTCGCGTCCGCCCTCGCGCTGCAAGAACGACCCCGAAGATACGAACTACCAGAGGAGCGTCCCATTGTCGGGTAAATACGACCGTCCCCCCAGCACCCGGGTCGCCGTGCTCGGGCTGGGGCGCTTCGGCAGATCCCTTGCCCGCGAGCTCGTCGCCAGCGGCACCCAGGTGCTCGGTGTGGATTCCGACTCGAGGATCGTGCAACGGCTCGCCGAGGACCTCACCCACACCGCCGTCGCTGATACCACCGACCGCGACTCGCTCATGCAGCTCGGGGTGCACAAGTTCCCGCACGCCGTCGTAGCGGTGGGCACCGACCTCGAGTCGAGCATCCTCACGACCTCGCTGCTCGCCGATTTCCAGGTGCCGCAGATCTGGGCGAAAGCCACCTCGAAGCAGCACCAGCGCATCCTGGAGCGGGTGGGCGCGCACCACGTGGTCATCCCGGAGCACGACATGGGCGAGCGGGTGGCCCACCTCGTCACCGGCCGGATGCTCGACTACATCGAGTTCGGCGACGACTACGCCATGGTCAAGACCCTCGCCCCTGCCGAGGCCATCGGCATTCCCCTCAAGGACAGCGAGCTGCGGCGGCGCTATGAGATCACCGTGGTGGCCGTCAAGCGGGCGGGGCAGAACTTCACGTACGCCACCCAGGACACCGTGCTGATGCGGGGGGACATCCTCCTCGTTGCCGGCAAGGTGCGCCAGGTCGAGGCGTTCGCCAACATCACCTAGGCTGGCCGGCTCGGCTGGGCTCGGCTCGGCTCGGCTCGGCGGCAAAAGCACGGGAAAACGCCAAACGCGATAGAAGCGGAGCAGGGATTCCTGCAACTTCTATCGCGTTTGGCCCAGAGCCACCCGTTTGGCCCAGGGCCACCCGTTTGGCGCGGAACTGCTAGCGAGGTCAGGCGACCTGCGCCTGCCACATCCAGTGGAGCTGCTCGAGGCGGGCAGTGATGGAGATGAGCAGGTCCTGGGTCACTGGGTCGGCCTCCTCGGTGACGGCGATGCGCGCGCGCAGCCGGTCGATGATGGCGGCGAGGTTCTCGACAACGATGTTGATGACATCCTCATCGCTCGTCCAGCCCTCGCCGATGCCCTTCGCGCTGGATTGACCGGCGACGGTGGAGGCGCGGCCGTCCGGGCTGACACCGATCGCGGTGGAGCGCTCGGCGGCCTCGTCTGTGAAGTCGCGGGCCACGGTGACGAGCTCATCAAGGGCGAGGTGGACGGAGCGGAAGTTCCTGCCGAGGACGTTCCAGTGCGCCTGCTTGGCGATGAGGCTGAGGTCGATGAGATCGACGACGGTGCCCTGGAGCGCCTCGCCCGTGGTGGCCTGCTGGTCCGAGGTCAGGGTGCTGGTGATGGGAGTTGGCATTGCGTGTCCTCCTTGGGAAGCGGTAGCCGGGGGAACCGTGTTTTTCACAGTATCGGGTCGATCGGCATTGCGATGGGTGTTCTATGCAGTGCGGATTCCATCTTCGATGCGCTTGCCGATCTCGGGGTCGATGTTCTTCCAGTACTCGAAGGCCCTCTCGAGCACGGGCTCGGTGACTCCGTCGGGGAGGTGGCCGACGACATTGTTGACGAGCCGTTCGCGCTGGTCGTCATCCATGACCTCGCGGACGAGGGTCCCTGCCTGCCTGAAGTCATCGTCCTCGGGGTGCTGCACGTATGCCTCGCGCACCATCTCCCCGGCGGTGTCCCAGCCCGCGTAGGGGCCGGCCGCCTCGGGGTTCGCGTGGGGCCCGCCGTAGGAATTGGGGGCGTAGACGGGCTCCGCGGGAGCGTTGTAGGCATACCGCATGTTGCCGTCCTTGCTGTAGCTATGGACGGGCACCTTGGGGGCGTTGACGGGCAACTGGGTGTAGTTGACGCCGATGCGGTAGCGGTGGGTGTCGGCGTAGGAGAAGACCCGGCCGAGCAGCATCTTGTCGGGCGAGAAGCCAATGCCGGGCACGACGTTCGACGGCTCGAACGCTGCCTGCTCGACCTGGGCGAAGAAGTTCTCCGGGTTGCGGTCGAGGGTCATGACACCGACGTGCTTGCGCGGGTAGTCCTTCTGGGACCACACCTTGGTGAGGTCGAAGGGGTTCACGCGGTAGTTCTCGGCGTCGGCGAGGGGCATGATCTGCACCTCGAGGTCCCACTGGGGATAGTTGCCGTCGCGGATGGATTCGAAGAGATCCTTGCGGTGCGCATCGGGCGCGCTGCCTGCAAGCTCGTCGGCTTCCTCCTGGGTGAGGCATTCGATGCCCTGGCGAGTCTTGAAGTGGTACTTGACCCAGAAGCGCTCGCCCTCCTTGTTGATCCACATGTAGGTGTGCGAGCCGAAGCCATCCATGTTGCGGAACGTCCGGGGGATGCCTCGGTCGCCCATGAGCCAGGTGACCTGGTGGGCGCTCTCGGGGGAGAGCGTCCAGAAATCCCATTGCATGTTGTGGTCGCGCAGGCCGGAGTCGGGCATGCGCTTCTGGGAGCGGATGAAGTCCTGGAACTTCATGGGGTCGCGGACGAAGAAGACGGGGGTGTTGTTGCCCACGAGGTCGTAGTTGCCGTGCTCCGTGTAGAACTTCAGGGCGAAGCCGCGTGGGTCGCGCCAGGTGTCTGGGCTGCCCTGCTCCCCGGCGACGGTGGAGAAGCGGGCGAGCATCTCGGTCTTCTTGCCGGGCTGGAGGAAGTCGGCGCAGGTGTAGGCGCTGACGTCGTCGGTGATCTCGAGGTTGCCGAAGGCGCCGGAGCCCTTGGCGTGCACGACGCGCTCGGGGACGCGCTCGCGGTTGAACTGCGCCATCTTCTCGATCAGGTAGTGATCGTGCAGGGCTATCGGTCCCTGGGGGCCAACGGTGAGGGAGTGCTCATCGCTGGCGACGGGGATGCCGGAGTTCGTCGTGGTGGCTGGCTTTTCCGTTGCAGTCATGGAATGGCCTCCTGTGGCGGTGCTGGGCGGTGGCCCGAGCGCGCTGCACCTGATGCGGCGCATCGTGCGAGCGCGGCCGGGCATGCCGCACGGGGGGCTGTCACGCGCGGCCCAGTGACGCGCAGGGTGTTGCGCGGGTCACTCGCGTCGTGCTCCGTGGGCATGACCCCAGTATGCTCTTTTTCTGGATTGAGTCAAGAAAAAGGATAGTAAAGTTCCGCTGAGAAAAACCTGAGCGCGAACTCCGGCTAGCGCTGATCGAGCCAATGCTCGTGGGCCAGGTACAGCCACTCCGCGCTCGGCCGCAGGAACACCAGGACCGCCGCCACGAGCATCACCGCCGCCTGCAGGTCCGGCAAGGCATCCACCAGCGACGGAGTGGCATCATCCGCCGTGCCACCGAGCGCGACCGCAAGCTCCGTCACGAATACCAGGACGGCACCGAAGAGGATCGCGGCCACGCGAGCTCCGCGCGAACCGACATGACGCATCAGAGCGACGCACACGAGCATCACGAGCAGCAGCACCACGCCAGCGACGATGACGCCGAGCGGCGCGAAGCTCGCAGTGCGCTCCACTTCCCCGATCTCGCGGAACGCCCAGTTGGGATCCGTGCGCAGTTCCTCGGTCAGCCGGGCCCGGATCTCCCCCAGGTTCCAGATGATGCGCGCCGCAGCGAGCAGGAACAGCACAGCGCTCAAGCGCCACAGGAACCACCCCCACCACAGGACGCGCGGCGGCATCGGGGGCGGGGGCACAGCCTCATGGTTCGCACTCACATCCGACACCCTATTGGTTGCGGCGCAGTATCGGCCACACCAACCCGCGCTTCGGCATTACGGACAAGCCCGGCCCGGCAACCGCTCGCGGTCGCCGGGCCGGGCTAGCGGCAGCGGGAAGGCTACTTCGCGGCGACGAGCAGCTCCGCGATCTGGATGGTGTTGAGCGCGGCACCCTTGCGCAGGTTGTCGTTCGAGATGAACAGCGCGAGGCCACGACCATCGGGAACGCCGGGATCCTGGCGGATGCGCCCCACGAAAGACGGGTCCTGGCCGGCCGCATCGAGCGGGGTCGGGACATCGGACAGAAGCACTCCGGGCGCCCCGGCGAGGACCTTCTCGGCCCGCTCGACCGACAGCGGACGCTCGAACTCGGCGTTGATCGACAAGGAGTGGCCGGTCAGCACCGGGACCCGCACGCACGTGCCAGAGACCAGCAGCTCGGGCAGGCCAAGGATCCGGCGGCTCTCGTTGCGCAGCTTCTGGTCCTCGTCGGTCTCGCCGCTGCCGTCGTCGACGATCGCGCCTGCCATCGGCAGCGCGTTGAACGCGATCGGCTTCACGTAGACGCCCGGCTCGGGGAAGTTCGCCGCGGAACCGTCGTGGACGAGGTTCTCGGCATCATCGATGACAGCCTTGAGCTGGGTGAGCAGCTCGTTCACCCCGGCGAGCCCGCTGCCGGAGACTGCCTGGTAGGTGGACACGATGAGCCGCTGCAGACCAGCCTCGTCGTGCAGCGCCTTGAGCACCGGCATCGCTGCCATCGTGGTGCAGTTCGGGTTGGCGATGATGCCCTTGGGCA
Organism: Lolliginicoccus lacisalsi; assembly: GCF_014841105.1. Classification (GTDB taxonomy): domain Bacteria; phylum Actinomycetota; class Actinomycetes; order Mycobacteriales; family Mycobacteriaceae; genus Lolliginicoccus; species Lolliginicoccus lacisalsi. The sequence goes on along the minus strand of NZ_JACYWE010000007.1, from coordinate 82,574 downwards.
GGTTGTGGATCTGCTCCGGGTTCACCTCGCTGACGATGAGCGGCACCTCGGGGTCCTTGCGCCACGCCGAGGAGTTATCGACCACGGTGGCACCGGCCGCGGCGAAGCGCGGCGCCTGCTCCTTGGACAGGGTGCCGCCCGCGGAGAACAGCGCGATGTCGATGCCGCGCAGGTCCTCGTCGGAGGTTGCCGCGACATCCTCGATCACGATGTCCTCGCCACGGAACGGCAGGGTCTTGCCCGCGGAGCGCGCCGAGGCGAAGAAGCGCACGGTGTCCGCCGGGGACTCCCGCTCCTCGAGGAGCTTGCGCATCACGCGACCGACCTGGCCCGTGGCACCGACTACTGCGATGGTTGTGCTCATGTCAGATCCCCGTCCCGGCATAGACAGTGGCTTCTTCCTCGCCGCCGAGATCGAAGGCGGCATGCACGGCCGCGACGGCCTTGTCGAGCTCGGTGTCGCGGCAGAGCACCGAGATGCGGATCTCGGACGTGGAGATCAGCTCTATGTTCACGCCCGCGTCAGCGAGCGCCTCGCAGAACGTGGCAGTGACGCCGGGGTGCGAGCGCATGCCGGCGCCGATCAGCGACAGCTTGCCGATGTGGTCGTCGTAGAGCACCTGGCTGAAGCCGATCTTGTCCTGCCGCTTGGTGAGGAACTCCACGGCGCGCGGCCCGTCGTCGCGCGGCAGGGTGAAGGTGATGTCGGTCTTGCCGGTCTCGATCTTCGAGACGTTCTGCAGGACCATATCGATGTTGATCTCGGCATCGGCGACAGCGCGGAAGACCTGCGCGGCGAAGCCAGGCTCATCGGGGATGCCGACAACGGTGACCTTCGCCTCGCTGCGGTCATGCGCTACACCGGTCAGGATGGCGTCTTCCACAGGGATGTCCTCCATTGATCCGGACACGATCGTTCCGGGCTTGTTTGAATACGACGAACGAACATGGATGGGCGTGTTGTAGCGGCGCGCGTACTCCACGCATCGCAGCATGAGCACCTTCGCGCCAGCCGCTGCCATTTCCAGCATTTCCTCGAACGTGATCTTGTCGAGCTTCTTCGCGGTCGGGACGATCCGCGGGTCCGAGCTGTAGATGCCATCGACATCGGTGTAGATCTCGCACACGTCCGCGTTCAATGCCGCCGCGAGCGCCACGGCCGTGGTGTCGGAACCTCCACGACCGAGCGTGGTGACATCCTTGCTGTCCTGGCTCACGCCCTGGAACCCGGCGACGAGCACGATCGAGCCCTGGTCAAGGGCAGCGCGCACGCGCCCCGGGGTCACGTCGATGATCTTCGCCTTGCCATGGGACTGCGTGGTGATCACGCCGGCCTGCGACCCGGTGAACGACCGGGCCTCCGCGCCGAGCGAATGGATCGCCATCGCGACCAGCGCGTTGGAGATGCGCTCGCCGGCGGTCAGCAGCATGTCCATCTCGCGCGGATGCGGCGAGGGCGACACGGCATGAGCGAGCTTCAGCAAGTCATCCGTTGTATCGCCCATCGCGGAGACGACCACCACAACATCATTGCCCTGGCGCTTTGTCTCGACGATCCGCTCGGCGACACGCCTGATCCGTTCGGCGGATTCCACCGAGGACCCTCCGTACTTCTGCACGACAAGCGCCACGCTAATACTCACCCTTCCGCGTAATTTGCTGGGATTCAGCTAGTTAGTCTAGCGAGTATCCAGTCATAATGCGCCAGCGTGCGCTGATTCCGGGTTGCTCGGGAGCCCCCCGGAGGCGAGAGAATACGCAGGTGACCGATGACTTCCCGGTACCCCCCAGGGCACGCTCGATATTGCTGGGATTCGCCCCAGCACCACCGCTCTGGCCCAATGCGGTGCGAGCGAGCACGGCATTCCTGCTGCCCGCGCTGCTCGCCACGCTGCTGGGGCACCCGCGCGAGGCGGTGCTGTGCAGCATCGGCGCGCTCGCCGTGCTCTACGGGGAGCACCGCGCGTACCGGATCCGCTGGCTCGTCGTGGCCGCCGTGGGCGCGGGAATGGCAGGCGGCTTCGCCGCGACGATGGCGGCCAGCAGCGGGGCCGGCGGCGCCTACTGGGCGGTGATCCCCGCGATCGGCGTGATCGCCGCGATCGCGACCTACGCGATGAATGCCTTGCGCATGGGCCCGCCCGGCCCCGTCTTTGTCGCCCTCGCGGCATCGGTGGGCTCCCTCGCGCCGCATTCCGGCCTCTCGGTGCTGGAGGCGTCGTCGTGGGTGCTGCTGGGTGTCGCCGGAGCGCTGCTCGCGACGATGGCACCGATCCTCGTGGATCCCTACGGCCCGGCCCGCCGGGCGGTGGACGCCGCGGAGCGCGCGGTCGAGGCGATGGCATCAGCGAGCACACCGTCGCGGTCGGCCCATCACGTCGCGGGCGCGGCCATCCACCTGGGCTGGGCGACGCTGCATGAGGCAGGGCTCGCCCAGGGCCACGGGCAGGGCTCGGCGGCCGGGCGCCTCCGGGCCGCCCACACCCGCTTCCTCCGCGTTGTCGCCCAGCGACAGGAACAGCGACAGGACCAGGACGGCACGGACGATGCGCTGCGTGAGGTGCTGCCGCAAGGCATCGTCCCGCTGGGCCGCCCCCTGGCGTGGCACCGGCTGAAGGGGGCGTGGCATCCGGATTCACCGCCCATGATCACCGCCTGCCGGGTGCTGCTCGCGACGATCGTCGCGGCGTCGATCGGCGCGATGCTCGGGCTCGAGCATCCCGAGTGGGCGATGGTCGCCGCCACGCTCGTGCTCGGCGGCGCGCCGGACCGGGTGCTCGGCGCCTATCGCGGCGCGCAGCGGTTCCTCGGGACCGTCGCCGGGATCGTGCTGTTCATGCTCATCGCCGCCGCCGGGCCGCGTGGGCTCGCGCTGATCGTTGTGCTGGCCTTGCTGCTGTTCGCCGTGGAGCTGGCGGTGCCCCGCAACTATGCCATCGCGGCCACGTTCATCACCCCGCTGGCGCTGCTGCTCAGCACGGCGATGAACCCGCCCTCCAGCATGCTCGCCACCTCCGCCTACCGGCTCGCCGAGACCGCCCTAGGGGTTGGCCTGGCACTGATCACCCTGTGGGCGTGGTCGCGGCGCGCGGACCGCCGCATGCAGACCCGCGCCGAGCAGTCCCTGCTCGACCGGGTCCGCGCGCTGCTTGATGAGCCTGATCCGGCGATGGCGCGCGCGTTGCGCCGGGACACCCAGTTCGACCTGATCGGGGCAGTGCTCGCTGCGGATGCGACGGCGCACGGCGACCAGGCCTGGGCGCGGGAGCAATGGGCCACGCATGTGGCGATCATCGAGCTCGGATATCGCGTCCTCGCAACCGTCAACTCCGCGCCCCCAGGCCTGCGCGCGACTTTCCTCTCCGAGGTCAGGGAGCTGGAAGCCGCTCTGTCGCAACGGTGATCCCGGCCTCGCGCAGGCGCCGCGGCAGCACATCCCCCATGGCCGAGGCCGGGGTGATCACACCGGTGAGCGGGGAGAGCTCGTCGCGGTCGAGGGCGAGGCACAGCCCCGCCTCGCCCAGCATGACGGCGGTAGCGGCGTACCCGGGATCGCCCTGGGCGGAGAAGGTCGCCTTGTAGCGGGCCCCCGAGGTGGTGTCCGCGTAGGTCTCGATGACGAAGAATCCCTTGGCGCGGGACTCATCGCTCGGACCGGTGCCGGGGGCGGGCAGCAGGCGGTCGAGGATCGGCCGCGGGACCCGGCGGAACATCGTCGGGCCAAGCTTCCACAACGCGCCGAGAGCGGCGGACATCGTGCCCGCCACGATCGGTGCGGCGGCGCCCGATCCGGTGCCCATCACCTCGCGGTAGCGGAACTGCTTGCCGTAGGCCCATCCGAGCAGGCCATTGGTGCGGCGCACGATGCGCGTGTTGTAGGGCGCCATGAGGAACGTCCCCGTCCAGCCCCGCAGGCCGGGATCGATGTCCGAGGCCTTGCCGAAGCCCCCCTCGGGCTGCTCGCCGAGCTCGGGCTCGAGCGCGCGATCCGTGCTGAAGGTATAGGGATCGTGAGTGATGCGGGCGAGTTCCTTGTCCCGCGCCTCCCGCTCCATCTGGTAGCGGCCCGAGGCCACCGTCCCGCCGCTGAGCCCGCCGCGCGCGGCCTTGACGTAGAGGGTGGTATCGAGCAGCTCCCCCGCGTCATCGGCGAGCACATGCTTGTACAGCAGGTAGGCGTTGATGTCGGAGGGAATCGAGTCGAACCCGCAGGAATGCACGATGCGCGCGCCCGTCCCGGCCGCGACCTCGTGGCACTGCGCGATCGTGTCATGGACGAAGAGCTGCTCCCCGGTGAGGTCGGCGTAGTCGGTGCCCTCCTCGGCGCAGGCCCGCACCAGCGGCATGCCGTACTGCGCGTACGGACCCACGGTGGTGACGATCACCCGCGCGCGCCGGGCGAGAGCCCGCAGCGAGGCAGGGTCGCTCGCGTCGGCCTCGATGATCGGCCAGGTGTGGGCGACCCCGCCGATCTCATCGACCACCGCTTGCAGCTTGTCGCGATTGCGCCCCGCCACCGCGATCCGCGCGAAGCCAGGCGCGCGCTGCGCCACATGCGCCGCCGTGAGCCGGCCCACGAACCCGCTCGCGCCATAGAGGACCAAATCGAACTCTCGTGCCTGTGATTCCGCAGCTGCCATGCCACCACGCTAGCGGTTCGACCGGGCCGCCGCGATGGTCAGCGGGATCCAGGTCCGCCGCCGCGGCCCTGCTCCGTCGCTGCGATGAGCTTGCGCAGGGCATCGAGCTCGGCATCGAGCGCTGCCTGCCCCGCCCGGGTGATCTCGAGCCAGGTCTTGGGCCTCCCCCGGCCTGTTTGCCTCGAGCTGGAGCCGAGCCCTGCTCGCTCGAGGACAGCAAGGTGCCGGTTAAGGTTGCCGTCGGTGAGCCCGAGCGTGGCCCGCACAGCGGGGAACTCCATCGCGACTCCGGTGGAGAGGAGGGAGAGTATTCCCAGTCGGGCTCGCTGATGGACAGTGTCATCGAGGCCGGAGATGGGGTGCTCGCTCGTGCTCACCGCCTCGTCCTTGCGGCGCCGAGCAGCTCGGCGGCTGCCGCGGAGATGGCGGCCAGGCCCACGACCAGTCCGAGGATGACGTCACCGTTGCCTGGCCCGGTGATCACGATAGCCAGCGTGGCCACCAGGGTGATGGCGGCGAAGGCCCCGGCGTGGATGGATCGCCAGGCCACGCCGAAGACTGCGAATCCTGCTCCGAGGACGAGCCACGGTGCCACGGAGAGCACATCTCCCGGCGCGAACCAGAGCAGTAGCAGCACGGCCACGAGCATCGATATCCCGGTCGCGAGCACCGTGCCGCCGGTTCGCGCTGGCGCCTGGGCAGGCAGGGCCAGGAAGTACCAGGCACAGAGGACCGCGCTGAGCACCGCGGCGATCGGCCAGTACAGGCCCGCGGCCCCGATGGTGCCGAGGAGGAGCCCGGCCGGGGCGGAGGCGAGGACGACGGTGCCGCTCACGAGGAGCGGGAACCACGTGGGAGAGGCCATGCGCCAGCCCTGGTCCCGCAGGCGGGCGGCTTCAGCGAGCGCATCCTTGGCATCCTCGGCGCTGTTGCTTTGCGTTGCAGAGTTCATGATTTCACTTTGCACCGCAGAGCCAATTTGCGCAACTCCCGCGGCACCACGAGTAGCCTGGGGCCATGACGAATGGGCCCATCGGACCCGTGGACAGCAGCAAGGTGCCACGGTTCGCGGGATTCCCCACCTTCGCTCGGCTGCCCCGCATCGAGGATGCGCCCGGCGCCCGCATCGCCGTGCTTGGCATCCCGTTCGACGCGGGCACGACCTTCCGCCCTGGCGCACGGTTCGGCCCGGCACACATCCGGGAGAACTCACGGTTGCTGCGGCCCTTCAACCCCGCCACTGGCCGCGCGCCCTTCGGTGTCGTGCAGGTGGTCGATGCGGGCGACGTTCCGGTGACCCCGTTCGACATCGGCGCCGCAGTGACCGCGATCGAGGCAGCTGCGCGGCAGTTCGCCGACAACGAGGTGCGGCTCGTCGCGCTCGGCGGCGATCACACCATCGCGCTGCCCCTGCTGCGGGCGGTCGCGGCCCGGCACGGCCCGGTGGCGGTGGTGCATTTCGATGCGCACCTCGATACCTGGGACACCTACTTCGACGCTCCGCTCACCCATGGCACGCCGTTCCGCCGGGCCTCGGAGGAAGGCTTGATCGATCGCCAGCGCAGCGTGCACGTGGGCGTTCGCGGGCCCCTGTACTCGGCGGCGGACCTCGCGGACGACACCGCGCTCGGCTTCGAGCAGCTGACCTGCGTGGACCTCGAGGAGCAGGGGCTGGCGGCGCTCATGGAGCGCATGCACCGCCGACTGGGTACCGGGCCCGTCTATGCAAGCATCGACGTCGATGTCCTCGATCCCGCGTTCGCGCCGGGAACGGGCACCCCCGAAGCGGGCGGAGCGACCTCGCGGGAGCTGCTCGCGATGGTGAGATCCTTATCACGGCACGAGCTCGTCGGAGCCGATGTCGTCGAGGTCGCGCCAGCCTACGATCACGCCGGGATCACGGGAATCGCCGCAGCTCACATTGCCTACGAGCTGATCTCTGCGATGGTGGCGGCACCGTAGTGGCCGAGACCCCGCGGCACAGGTCGGGCCGTCCGCTGCGACAGCGCCACGCGCGGATGTACAGTTGAATCATGCATCGCGGCCTTCTCCTTGGTTGCCGCGGCGGGGTCTGATCCAGACCGGCGTCCCGCCGCGGGGCTTCATGGTGCTGGTCGACTCCCCGGCGGCTACAGGCGCGTGGGGAGCAAGCAGTTCACACAATCCTGGAGAGAACTTCCGATGACGATCACCGATCCCACCGAAGGCCGCATCGAGATGGTGACCGCGCCATCCCGTCCCGCGCCCACTGATCAGCCGGTGTGGAACACCCAGAAGAACAGCTCGATGCCGGTCTACCGCTATCTCCCGTTCGCGGACGAGGTCGAGGATGTATCGCTCCCGGACCGCACCTGGCCGGACAAGATCACCTCGCGCGCACCGGTGTGGTGCGCCGTGGACCTGCGCGACGGCAACCAGGCCCTGATCGATCCGATGAGCCCGGCCCGCAAGCGCCGCATGTTCGACCTGCTCGTCGCCATGGGCTACAAGCACATCGAGGTCGGCTTCCCCTCTGCCAGCCAGACCGACTTCGACTTCGTCCGCGAGATCATCGAAGAGAACGCGATCCCCGACGACGTCTACATCCAGGTCCTCACCCAATGCCGCGAGGAACTGATCAAGCGCACGTTCGAGGCCTGCGAGGGCGCGAAGAACGTCATCGTGCACATCTACAACTCCACCTCGATCCTGCAGCGGCGCGTCGTGTTCCGCGCCGACAAGGACGTCATCAAGAAGATCGCCGTCGACGGCGCCCTGATCTGCCTCGAGGAAGCCGCGAAGTACCCCGACACCAACTGGATGTGGCAGTACTCCCCCGAGTCCTACACCGGCACCGAGCTGAGCTTCGCCCGCGACGTGTGCGATGCGGTCACCGAGATATTCCAGCCCACGCCCGAGAAGCCCGTCATCATCAACCTCCCGGCGACCGTGGAGATGGCCACCCCCAACGTCTACGCGGACTCCATCGAATGGATGCACCGCAACCTGGCGCGGCGCGACTCGATCATCCTGTCGCTGCACCCCCACAACGACCGGGGCACTGCCATCGCGGCCGCCGAGCTCGGCTACCAGGCTGGCGCGGACCGCATCGAGGGCTGCCTGTTCGGCAACGGCGAGCGCACCGGCAACGTGTGCCTCGTGACCCTGGGCATGAACCTGTTCAGCCGCGGCGTGGACCCACAGATCGACTTCTCCGACATCGATGAGATCCGTCGCACCGTCGAGTACTGCAACCAGCTCCCCGTGCCCGAGCGCCATCCCTACGGCGGCGACCTGGTGTACACCGCGTTCTCCGGCAGCCACCAGGACGCGATCAACAAGGGCTTCGATGCGATGCGCGAGGATGCCCAGCACTATGGCAAGGAGCTCGACACGATGGTGTGGCAGGTGCCGTACCTGCCGATCGACCCCAAGGACGTCGGCCGCACCTATGAGGCCGTGATCCGTGTCAACTCGCAATCCGGCAAGGGCGGCGTGGCCTACATCATGAAGGCCGACCACGGGCTGCAGCTTCCCCGGCGCCTGCAGATCGAGTTCTCCCGCACCATCCAGGACCACACCGACACGGCGGGCGGCGAGATCAGCCCCGAGGCCATGTGGGCGGCGTTCTCCCGCGAGTACCTCGAGCCCGTGCAGCCCCTCGAGCGCATCCGCCAGCTGTACGACCAGGCCGAGATCGACGGAGGCACCGATTCGATCAGCGCCACCGTCATCTACAACGGCGAGGAGCAGGAGATCTCCGGCAAGGGCAATGGCCCGCTCGCCGCTTTCGTCAGCGCCCTGTGCACCCTCGGCATCGATGTACGTGTGCTCGACTACAGCGAGCACGCCATGTCCGCCGGGGACGATGCGAAGGCCGCGGCCTACGTCGAATGCCTGGTCGGGGATACCCAGGTGTGGGGCGTCGGCATCGCCACGTCGATAACGACCGCGTCGCTGCGCGCCGTCGTCTCGGCCGTCAACCGGGCATTCCTGCACTCCGCGAAGTAGCCGGGGCACTGCAAGCGCCGCGTGCCGCGTGCCGCGTGCCGCAAACGCGATAGAAGCTGCCGAGAAACCAGGTCGGCTTCTATCGCGTTTGTCGCTTTCTCGTGCTTTTGCCGCCACACGGCCTCGGCCGCCGGGTGCACCGCCGATAGTGGAAACTTTTCCTGGCTGGGGCGGGAAAAGCTTCCACTATCGGAAAGGGTCGCGGCAACGGCGCCTAGCCGCCGAAGTGACGACGGGTGTCGTGCTTGAACCATGCGAGGATCAGCTTGTTCCCCGCTCCCGCCAGGCTGGATGGCCGCGCGATCGGCTTGCTCGGCTCGAACGCGATCGTCCAGGTCAAGCGGCACCGCTCGTCGCCAATAGGCTCGATGACGTAGTCCTCCGCGAAGCGCCGGAACAGCGGAATGCTGGACTGCGTGGCAAAGAACGAGTGCCCCCGGCCCTCGTCCCACCGGAAGAACTCCTCGCGCAGGTGGAAGCCAACGCCCACGGTGATCTCGCGGGTCGTGCCGATGCCGAAGGGGCGCGGCGAGGTGTAGCGGCCGTTGCGGAGCAGCCGGCACCATTCCAGCGGCCGGTCGCCCGCGAGCCCTTTCCACACACGTGATGCGGGAACGGGCAGGTCCAGGCTGAAGGCGTGGACGATCGGTGCCGACTCGAAGAACGTCTCGTCGCATTCGTGCAGGTCGAACATTGTTACTCCCTCTGTGCGATATGGATCCCGGCGATCTTGCGCAACCGGTAGCTCGTCTTGCCGTGGAAGTTGGCGAGGTCCCAGGTGGCACGCACGGAGGCGGTCATGTCCGGGATCCAGAATGCCTCCTCGAGCTCATCGATCGGATGCGGGTCCGCGAGCTCGATCGTCGCAGCGATATGGCCCTCTCCATCCTTCTCGGACAGTCTCGCCAGGATCGTTCCGTCGCGCTCGACGATCTGTGTCTCGCCGAGCATTCTCGTCCGGTACGGCACGCGGGGCAGGCCCGGCAAGCGCATGGTGATCGGGCCGACGTGGCTGGCATGGACGACAGGCGCGCCGACGAGCCGCGCGAACTGGCCGGGCAGCTTGCGGGCGAGACCGATCTGTAGCTGGTGCTCCCGCCTCCCCCACCATCCGGCTGGTCCGATCCAGTTGTGGGGCGTCGTTGGCCAGCACATTCCGCCGAGCACGGCCTGGACATTGCCGCGCAGGCGGGCGGCGGTGGAGAAGCGTGCCCATTCCCAGCCGCACACCAGCCCCACCTGGCCCAGAGTGGAGCTGTGGACGATGCCATCGTCGTGGCCACCCACGTAGTAGTTCTGCTCCCACATCGTGGGGATGTCCTTGTCATGCCCGGTGACGGTTCCGTCGGCCTCGGCGAGCACGTAGTGCCCGTAAGCGTCACCGTCGCGCTCGGCGAGGTATCCGCCGCCCACCACGATGCCCAGCTCGCGGGCAAGCCCGGTCAATAGCTGGTAGGGCGCGCCGCGCTCGGGACGGGGGACGGTCCGCATCGCTGGATGGTGCACGTTCGGCGCGGACGCTGCCTCCGGCACGATGATCACGTCCGGCTTGTGTGTCCTGTGGGCATCGCGGATGAGGCCCTCTAGCCGGGCGAGGTTGTTGTCGACGTCGGCCAGCGCCAGCGCGGGCTGGACGGCGGCGACGGTGATGGTACGTGGCACGAGGTGCTCCTTATGCGTCGATTGCCAGGCTGGAGTCCAGCGAGCGCGATACGCACGGGTACATGATGTCAGTACGGGCGCGCTCGCTGGGCTGGATGATGTCGTCGCGATGGTCGGGCCGGCCGCGGAGGACGGCGACCTCGCAGCTGCCGCAGAGACCGTTCTCGCATGATGCCGGCAGGTCCGGCGTGATCGATCGCATCGCGTCGAGCATCGTGGTTCCCACGGGCACCTGCACGGTGGCGCGGGACGCCTCCATCACGACGTCGAAGGGCTGGTCCTCGCCGGAGCGCTTCTCGGTGGGGGCGAAGCGCTCGATGTGCACGGCGACATCATCGCGCGAGGCGGCGTGCGCGACGACCGCGTCCATGAGCGAGCTCGGCCCGCAGCAGTACACGGCGGCACCGGTGGGCAGCGCGGCGATTTGCGCTGCGATATCGGGGCGGCCTGCATGCGCGGCATCGCTGAGCACTACTTTGTGGCCATGCCGGCGGGAGAGCTCTGCGGCGAAGGGCATCCGGTCGACGCTGCGCGCACGGTAGAGCAGGCGCCATTTCCTGGTAGTGGCGTCCGCGGCCGCGATCATCGGCAGCATGGGGGTGATCCCGATCCCGCCCGCGATGAACAGGTACTCCGGAGCGTCCTCGAGCGCGTAGTTGTTCCGCGGGCCGCGCACGGTGACGCGGGCGCCCTCGGCAAGCTCGTGGAGCTCGATCGATCCACCCCTGCCCTCCGGCTCGCGGAGCACGGCGATGGTCAGGCAGCGCCGGTTCCCCGGCTCGCCGCAGAGCGAGTATTGCCGGAGCCGCCCGGAAGGTAGGTGCACGTCGATGTGGGCACCAGCCGCCCACTCGGGCCAGGGCTGGCCGTCGACGCGCTCGAGGTCGAGCGTCCTCACCTCGGGGGTGACAGAGCTGGCTCGGGAGACGGTGGCGCGCATCGTCGCGCTGGCGGCACGACCGCTACCGGACTGCCTGGCTGCCCGGGGCGGCCGGCCCCATGGGCCGTCGTCTGGATTCTCGCCCACTGCCATTCCAAGCCCCGGCATGCGCACCGGGAGGGATCCCGCGGCCAGCAGCTCGGCGCGGATCAACCCCTCCATCGCCGCGAGCACCCCGAGCTGGCGGAGGAGCTTAGGACGGGGGCCGGTCTCGCGGACCGCGGATGCTGCTGCGCGAATGATTCGCGGGAAGGTGTAGACGCCCTGGGGCTTGATGAGCCGCTGGTGGATGTCCGATAGCTCCGCGCCGTCCACGCCCCGCACCACGGCCGCGAGGACTTCCGGCGGCACGGCCGGGATTCGGGTCTCGAGGTTGCCGAAGTGGTAGGTGGGCAGGCATTCCTGGTCGCGGGCCCGCTCCCAGGCGCGGGTGGCCCGATCGAGCTTCCTCGGCTGCCCCAGCACATCGCGGACGTGCTCGGCCAGCCGACGCCCCATCCACATCGCATCGCGCATGCCCTGGCCGAGGACGGGATCCTTGAAGTGCCCGGCGTCGCCGATCAGTGCCCAGCCTGGTCCCGATGATCGCCGGAAGTAGGCGTGGGTGCGCGAGGTAGCCCGGATGCCGGAGAGGTTCCGCGCGCCCGCGGCCCGCTCGGCGAGGCTGGGGAACTCCGACATCTTTCGTGCCCAGTACGCCTCGCCGTCGGAGCGGGCCTCGGCGACCTCGGCCCGGGGGCCCATGAACAGGATGAGCAGCCGCCCCCGTGGTGTGCCGGGGAAGGCGAAGGCGATGGTGTCGCTCGTGCGGCCCTCCCATAGCGTCGTTGCCCATCGCGTTGCGGCCGCGGGGGCATCCATGTAGCGGAAGACCATGCCGCGGCCGTTGCGGGAGCGGCGGTAGGGCTCCCACTCCCCGACCTGGCTCGCGACGAGCGAGTCGCGGCCGTCCGCGCCGACGATCAGGCTGGCGCGGATCTCGCGCGCCGCGCCGCTCGGATCGAGGTACTCGACCCCGGCCGCGCGGCCGTCCGCGTCCCGCATGATCCGGATGACGGTGCTCTGCTCCCGGACGTCAGCGCCTGCCTCCCGCGCTGCATCGATGAGCGCGGCGTCCTGGGCGATCCGGGGAACACTGATGCCGTAGTCGATGCCATCGATCTCCTGGAACCGCTCGGTGCGGCTCGCGCCGGCGATATCAAGCTGGAGATGCGTCATGCGGGACGGGTCGAGGGCGAGGATGCGCTCGAGCGCACCCATGCGCGCTACCTCGGTGACCCCCATGGGGAACAGCACGTGCGTGGACAAGGTGTCGGCGGGGAAGGCGGCCTTGTCGAGCACGACGACCTGCCTTCCTGCCCGGGCAAGGGGCACGGCCATCGCCGTGCCGGCGCAGCGCGCGCCAACGATGACGACATCCACGGTTTCAGGCACTAGCGGAACTCCCTCGAGCGATGAGCAATAGCTGCATTATTACACTGATATATCAGTGTTATCCAGGGTTCGTGATAGAGAATGTTGCGATGGCCAGCCGCCGAACAGATTCGCCGATGCACGCGCGCCTCATGGAGAGCGCGGCCCATCTGCTTGCCCTCGAGGGGCCCAGCGGCTTATCGACCCGCAAGGTGGCCGCTGCCGCCGGGACGTCGACGATGACGCTCTACTCCCACTTCGGATCCATGCCAGAGCTCATCAAGGCGGTGGCCGAAGAGGGCTACGCCCGCCTCGCGGACGAGTTCGAGCGCGCGCCGCGCACCGACGATCCCGTGGCCGACCTCGGCGGGATCTTCGCCGCGTACATATCGCACGCCCGCGCAAGCCCAGACCTCTACGTCGTGATGTTCGGCTCGGCATCCCTCGGCGGCTACCGCAGCACGCCCGACGACCTGCTGCGGACCGGTCGCTATGCCTACGACTACATCGTCGAGGCAGCACGCCGCGCCATGGACGCCGGGCGCCTCGACGAGCTCGCCCCGGTAGCGATCGCGGCCCAGATCTGGACCGCCTTGCACGGCTATGTCGTCCTCGAGCTCGCCGGCTACTACACACCGCCCGACGCCGGCATCCGCAACGTGCTCCGCCCCATGATGCTCAACCTCGTCATCGGCCTCGGCGACAGCCGCGAATCAGCGCTCCGCTCGTCAGGAGCATGGTTCCCTGACGATCAGGCAAGCAGCAACAACGGCGGGCACAACCACCGGTAAGCGCTGCACCACGACCGGCAGGTGACGATCCCCACATTCGGCGCCCCGCCAGCCAGGCCCCCTCGGGCCAGGAAACAGCAGGAAGCACAGGGAAACGAGAGGGCCCCGCATTCCCCAGGCGCCCGCCTGGCCACGCGGGCGACTGATAACGTGAACGCCGACACGACTACGCGACGGGAGGGGTGCCTCGACCAATGCCAGCGATCACCCTCTCCCTCGCTTATGGGCTGCCCGGCTCGCTAGGCGCACGACTCGCAAGCGGCCGCACAGCGTTCTCGGGGTCCAATGGCTACCCCAGCACCTGGGGCCACCACGGCAGCGGCTGCCCACCGCCGTCCTTGACACGGTGACTTCTGGCCTGAATGGCCGGAGGCATCCCTTGATGTAGATTCCGTCCGCTGCGCATCCGCCGAAGGGGTAGATTCTTGGTCCTGCCATTGGTCCTAGGCTTGCTGGCGCTCACCACTGTCGCCGCGCCCCTCCTCGACCGCTACCTCGGCCGGAGCACCGGCTGGGTGGTCGCGGTGGTATTCCTCGCTCTCGGCGGGCTCATCATGAGCGAAGCTGCACCAGGCCTCGCCGATGAGGGCACCATCGAGTACGAGGCTCCGTGGATGCCTGCGATCGACGTGGCGTTCCGGTTCCGCATGGACGGGACGAGCCTCCTCTTCGTAGCCCTGGTCCTCGGCGTGGGCGCGCTGATCATGGCCTACTCCGCGCGGTACCACAGCCGCGGCCGGCACACTGGCTTCTTCCTGCTGATGTCACTGTTCGCGACAGCGATGTTCGGCCTGGTCACTGCCGATGACGTCATCTTGCTCTTTGTCTTCTGGGAGTTCACGACGATCGCGTCATTCTTCCTGATCGGCCGGTCGGGGCAGCACGCCAATGAGCCCGCACTGCGGACTCTGCTGCTCACGGCGGGTGGCGGGCTCGCGCTGCTCGCCGCCGTGGTGACGATGACGGTGTACACGGGAACCTCCCAGCTCAGCGTGATCATCGCCGATCCGATCTGGCAGGAGAACTCGACCTTCGCCACCACGGTCGCGGTGCTGCTGATCATCGCCGCCTTCACGAAATCGGCGCAGTTCCCGTTCCACGACTGGCTGCCCGACGCGATGGCCGCCGCGACCCCGGTCAGCGCGTACCTGCACGCCGCCGCGATGGTCAAGGCCGGGATCTACCTGCTCATGCGGTTCTCGCCCGCGCTGAGCGACAACTCGGTGTGGCAGGTCACCCTGATCGGTGTTGGCCTGTTCACGGCGATCATGGCGGCATTGTTCGCGCTCCAGCGCCATGACCTGAAGGAACTTCTCGCCTACTCGACGGTGAGCCAGCTCGGCTTCCTGGTGGCCGTCATCGGCGTGGGCACGCCTACCGCCCTCGCTGCGGCCGGCATCCATACGCTCGCCCACGCGCTGTTCAAGGCAACGCTGTTCATGCTGGTCGGCGTGATCGATCGCGAGGTTGGTAGCCGTGACATCCGCAAGCTGACAGGCTTGCGGAAGGTCATGCCGTTGACCGCCGCGCTCACCGCGCTGTCCGCGCTGTCGATGGCCGGTGTTCCACCTTTGCTCGGGTTCATCTCGAAGGAGAACCTGTTCGGTGCGTTCCTCGGAGCGCCAGGACCAGCCTGGGTGGGGCCGCTGGTCGGCACGCTCGCGGTCGCGGGCGCGGTGCTGACCTTCGCCTACGCGTTCCGCATCGTCTACGGGGCATTCGGTGGCCCGGTAGCCCAGAAGAAGCTGCACGAGCCATCCCTGCTGTTCCTGATGCCCGCCGCGGTAGCGTCGCTGACCGGCCTTGCACTGGGCTTCTACGCCAAGCCCCTGGAGCCGCTAATCGATCGCATCGTCCTGGACACCCAGGGGGTTCCAGGCAATGTGTACCTGACCCTGTGGCATGGGTTCAACGCCGCGCTGGTGATGTCGATCATCACCATCCTCCTCGGGCTCGTCCTCTTCATGGCCCGCAACAAGGTCGATGCCGTTCTCGACGATCGCGCGTTGTTCCCGGTCACGGGCGTGCAAGTGTTCCAGAAGGTCTATAGCGGCACGATCGCGCTCGGAGCTCGGGTCGGCGACGCCACGCGCAGCAACTCGCCTGCCCGGCACCTCGCGAGCCCGTTCATCCTGCTGGCACTGCTCGCCGGCGCTGTCCTTGCCAGCGGCCCCTCCGTGCCGGCCTTCCCCGCGCCGGTCACCGAGCCCATCGACTGGCTGCTGCTGGGCCTGCTGACTCTGGGCGTGATCGCCCTGGTGCTCGCGCGGTCGCGCCTCGCCGCGCTCGTGCTGCTTGGCGTCGTCGGCTTCGTGGTAGCGCTGCTCTTCTTCGTCCTCGGCGCGCCGGATGTGGGCCTGACCCAGTTGCTCGTCGAGGTCCTGACCGTGGTGGTCGCTGTCCTCATCCTGCGCCGCCTCCCCCGTGCCTTCCACCGGGTCAGCAAGTCCCGCACCGCGATCACCGCGGTCATAGCGGTGATCGCGGGCAGCACCGCCGCGCTCGCCACCTATGTGCTCACCGGGCGCCGCGAGATCTCGGCCGCGGGGGACTACTTCCTGCGCGAGGCGGAGAACGAGACGGGCGGGACCAATGTCGTCAATACGATCCTCGTGGACTTCCGCGCGCTCGATACGCTCGGCGAGCTCACCGTGCTCGGAGTGGCGGGCTTGGTGATCATCGCGGTCCTGGACTCCAGCGGCCTGCTGCGCGGCGAGCGCGACGAGCAGGCAGCATCGCTGCGCGACACCCCGATCGGCTCCGCGGTGGGTAATACCATCCTGGCCCGCACCGTGGGACGCTGGCTCGGGCCCGTTCTGGTCATCCTGTCGCTCTACCTGCTCCTGCGCGGCCACTACCTGCCAGGCGGCGGCTTCATCGCCGCCCTCATCGGAGGCGCTGGCTTCGCGCTTGCCTACCTCAGCGCATCCCGCGCCAGCCGCGCGCCCATCAAGCTGCCCTACGTCGGCTTCATCTCCTCCGGCATCGCGCTGGCCACCCTTACCGGGGTTCTCGGCTTCCTGGACGGATCCTTCCTCAAGCCCCTGCACTTCGATATCCCGCTGCCAGGTGACGGCTACTACCACTTCACCACTGCGCTGGTCTTCGATGTGGGCGTGTACCTCGCGGTGGTTGGCGTGATCCTCGTGGCCCTCAACAAGCTCGGCGTCGAGGAGGAGCCGCCGCGGCGAACCGGCACAGCGCATGCAGGGCCTCCTGGTGGCCCCCCGCCCGGCAGCGCCAACGACGCCACCCCATCCCCCCGTCCCGCGACCGGAGATCGCCCGGAGAACTTGATGGGAGGCCAGCGCTGACGCTCGCGCTATTCGTCGGAGTGCTCGTGACCGGAGGCGTCTACCTGGTCCTCCAGCGAGGCATGGTCCGCATCACCTTCGGCTTCGTGCTGCTCGGCCACGCCGCGAACATCGTGCTGATCTCCGCTGGCGTGGCTGCCCGGCGCGACGCGCCGCTGATCCAGCTCACCGACCCGTCCGTCGCTGCTGATGCGCTTCCTCAAGCGTTCGCCCTCACCGCCATCGTGATTGCCTTCGCGATCACCATCTACATGCTCACCCTCGCCGGCGTGGGCTCAGGGGACGATGACACTGATGACCGCACCGATTCGCCGACCGGCTCCCCGAGCAACAGCGAGGACCAGTCATGAATGATGCGCTGCTGGCTGTCGTTGTCGTCGTTCCGCTGCTCACCGCGGCCCTGCTCGCGGTGGTGTCGTCCCCCGCCTGGCTGCGGCGAGCGATCCTGCTGGGCACCAATGCCCTGGCGATGGGCTTCGGCATCTGGCTGATCACCGCTACATGGGGCGGCAATGTGATCGCCCACAGCATCGCGCTGTGGCCGGCTGGGGTATCGATCCCCTTCGTGGCAGACATGTTCAGTGCCCTCATGCTCGTCGTCACCGCGTTGCTCGGGCTGGTGTGCTCCGCGTTCGGCATCGCCGCCGGGGACGACGATCGACCCTACTTCGCGCCGTTGGTGCTTGTCCTTTCCGGCGGCGTGTACGGAGCACTGCTCACCGGGGACCTCTTCAACCTGTTCGTGTTCATCGAGGTCATGCTGCTGCCGTCGTACGGCCTGCTCGCGATGCTCGGCGGCATGCGGCGCCTCTCCGCGGGCCGGCTGTACGTCGCGATGAACCTGATGACCTCGACCATCTTCCTCGTCGGCGTGGGCCTGGTCTACGGCGTCGCCGGAACAGTGAACCTCGCGGAGCTCGCCGGGATGGGCAAGGAGAACCCGCTGGTCGGGGCGGCGATGGGCGCGGTACTGATCGCGCTATCGGTCAAGGCAGCAGTGATCCCCGTGCATGGCTGGCTCACGCGCACCTACCCCTACACCTCCCCCGCTGTGACGGCGTTGTTCTCCGGCCTCCATACCAAGGTCGCGATCTATGCCATCTATCGGATCTACGCGGTGGTCTTCGAAGGCGATAGCCGCTACCTGTGGATCGGCGTGGTGCTGATGTCGGCGACCATGCTGATCGGCGTGCTTGGCGCGGTGGGCGAGAGCACGACCCGGTCGATCCTCGCGTTCCACATGGTCAGCCAGATCGGCTACATCCTGCTCGGTGTCGCGCTGTTCGGGCCGATCGGCCTCATGGCGGGAATCTTCTACCTGCTCCACCACATGATCGTGAAGGCGTCGCTGTTCCTGTCCACGGGCGCCATCGAGGTGACGTACAAGACCAACGACCTCGGCAAGCTGCAAGGAATAGCGAGGACCGAGCCGCTCATCGCGGTGGCGTTCCTCGGTGCGGCGTTCTCCCTTGCCGGGCTCCCGCCATTCTCCGGCTTCGTCGCCAAGCTGCTCCTCGTGCGCGCGGCGATCGATGAGGCACAGACCGCGGCCGCGGTGGTCGCGGTGGCAGTGAGCCTGCTGACCCTGCTCTCGATGATGAAGATCTGGAAGGGTGTGTTCTGGGGCCGGGCGCCGGAGGATGGCGTCAATGCGATCAGCGCCCGCAAGCCCGGTCGCCTGCTCACCCATGTGAAGCCCTCGCTGGCCATGCCCGCGGTCCTCCTCATGCTCGTCACGCTGGGCGTGGGCCTGGGCGCGCAAGGCCTGCTCGTCCTCTCGGAGCAGGCCGCAGCGGGCCTGGTGGACGTGAACCCCTACGTGGAGGCGGTGATCGGCCAATGAGCACCCCCATTGCCTGGCCAGTCCGGGCACTGAGCTTCGTCCTCTACTACCTGTGGCAGCTGATCATCTCCAACATCATCGTCGGCTGGGACATCGTTACCCCGGGGACGAGGATCGCTGCGGGAATCACGCGCCTGCCGCTGCGCTGCCGCACCGACCTGGAGATCACCATGCTCGCCAATCTGATCTCGCTGACCCCGGGCACGCTGACGCTGTCGGTGAGCAATCGCCCCCCCGAGCTCTACGTGCACGGCATGTATGCCGCCGAAATCGACGCTTTCCGGGAGTCGCTCTACGACATGGAGGAACGCATGCTCCGTGGAATGCGACGCAGCGGCGAAGTCGGTCCCGTGCCGGACCTGCCGCACCATTCCACGCATCCCGAGGGAGGCGCGTGACATGGACCTGCTGATCGATATCTCTCTCATCCTCATCGCGCTCACCCTCGTTCCCGCGACGTATGCCAGCTTCCGCGGCCCGCGCGATGCTGACCGTGCCGTCGCGGCGGACCTGGTCTTCTTCGCCTTCATCGGTGTGCTCGCCCTGTTCGGGCTGCGCATGAACACCGATATCGTGCTCGATATCGTGCTCGTCGCGACGGTGGTGGGCTTCCTCGCGACCCTGTCCGTCGCCCGGCTCGTCACAAGGGGGCAACGCTGATGGCCATCCTGGAAACCGTGGGCGCCGTCCTGATCGTGCTCGGCACGCTCGCTTTCGTTGCTGCCGCCATCGGGGTTCTGAAGCTGCCCGACCTCTATGCCCGGATCAGCGCCATCACCACCGCATCGGGTCTCGGCCTTGCCTTGATCATTCTTGGCGTCATGCTTCATGACCCCGATGCGCTCAACATCGTGAAGGCTGTCCTCGCTATCGTGATCAACCTCGCCACCGCGGCCGTGGGCGGTCATGCGCTCGGCCGGGCCGGCTACCTCACTGGTGCGCCGCTGACTCCCCGGACCGGGTACGACGAGCTCGCAGAGACCATTGACGCACGGCACGGAACCGGCGCGTGACCATAATCGCAGGACGAGATCGGACAGTCATCGCCCCCGAAACCGGATTCGCGCACTAGCCTCATAGCCATGGCCAAGGGGAACTCATCAAGCAGCGAGAGCGGTGCGGTCGCGCGGCAACCCATCAGCGCGCGCGGGAAGCTCGCGCTGCGTGCCGCACGCTCGGCGTCGTGGGCCTCGCGCAAGACCGGGCGCGGCGCGGGCAACATGATCGGCGGCCTGATCGCCCTGAAGATCGATAAGACCATCCTGAAGCAGCTCGCCGCCTACCGGGACACCGTTCTGGTGACCGGGACGAACGGCAAGTCCACCACCACGCGCATGACGGCTGCCGCGCTCGCCACCCTCGGCGACGTCGCCACCAACCTCGACGGCGCCAACATGGATGCCGGGATCGTCGCGGCCTACAACCAGTCCCTCGATGCGTCCCGCGCCGCCATCGAGGTCGACGAGCTGCACCTCCCCCACGTTGCCGACTTCGTGGACCCCAAGGCCATCATCATGCTCAACCTCACGCGCGATCAGCTCGACCGCGTCGGCGAGATCAACATGATCGAGCGACGCCTGCGCGCTGGCCTCGAGCGGCACCCCGAGGCCACCATCATCGCCAACTGCGACGACGTCCTGGTCACCTCCGCGGCCTATGACTGCGCGAACGTCATCTGGGTCGCCGCGGGCAATGCCTGGCTGGGTGATTCGGTGAGCTGCCCCCGCACGGGCGAGCCGATCGCCCGCGATGGAGTCCACTGGTACAGCACCGGCGGGGACTTCAAGCGCCCCGAGCCGGACTGGTGGGTCGACGACACCCACCTGCATGGTCCCGATGGCCTCACCCTGCCCATGGAGCTAGCCCTGCCGGGGCGGGCCAACCGGGGCAATGCCGCGCAGGCCGTCGCGGCCTCGGTGGCGATGGGCGTGGATCCGAGCGCCGCCGTCAACGCCGTCTCCTCGGTGCGCGAGGTAGCGGGACGCTACAGCAGCGTGCAGGTCGGCGCGCACAATGTGCGCATGCTGCTCGCGAAGAACCCCGCGGGCTGGCAGGAAGCCCTATCGATGGTCGATAGCAGCGCTGATGGCCTCGTCATCGCCGTCAACGGCCAGGTGCCCGACGGGGAGGATCTCTCCTGGCTGTGGGATGTTCGGTTCGAGAGCTTCGAGGGCGTGCAGGTAGTCGCCGCGGGCGAGCGGGGCACGGACCTCGGGGTGCGCCTCACCTACGCGGACGTGAAGCACACCCTGGTGAAGGATCCGCTGGAAGCGATCAAGTCATGCCCACCGGGACAGGTCGAGGTTCTCGCGAACTACACCGCGTTCCTCGGCCTGAACCGCGCCATCGAGAGGGAGGTTTCCCGTGGCTGACTCCACGGTGCGCATCGGCCTGGTGCTGCCTGACGTGATGGGCACCTACGGCGACGGGGGCAACGCGCTGATCCTGCGGCAACGCCTGCGCATGCGCGGGCACGACGCCGAGATCATCGAGATCACCCTCAACGATGCCGTGCCCGATTCACTGGATCTCTACACCCTCGGCGGCGCGGAGGACTACGCGCAACGACTCGCCACCCGCCACCTCACCCAGCACCCGGGCCTGCAGCGCGCCGCCGAGCGGGGCGCTCCCGTCCTCGCGATCTGCGCGGCCATCCAGGTGCTCGGCCACTGGTACGAGACCTCCGCGGGCGAGCGCGTGGACGGCATCAGCATGCTCGACGCCACGACGGTGCCCCAGGAGAAGCGCGCCATCGGCGAGGTCATCACCACTCCGCTGCTCAAGGGGCTGTCCGCGCCGCTGACGGGATTCGAGAATCATCGTGGCGGCACCACCCTCGGGGCTGATGCCCAGCCGCTCGGCCGGGTCACCGCCGGTGTCGGCAACGGGGTCGGCGATTCCCAGGAGGGGGCGGTGCAAGGCTCGGTGATCGGCACCTACATGCATGGTCCCGCGCTGGCCCGCAACCCGGAGCTCGCGGACCTGATGATCCGCCGCGCCCTCGGCGTGGACGTGCTCGATCCGCTCGAGCTGCCCGATGTGGAGCTGCTGCGGCGGGAGCGGCTCGCTGCCGGGAGGCGATGAGCCGTGCCCTATATCGAGCAGACCGGGGCACGCATTCATTTCACCGATAGTGGTGGCGCGGGCCTGCCCGTGATCGTCCTCGCGCACGGCTTCTTCATGGACGCGAGCATGTTCGCCCCGCAGGTCGAGGCCCTCTCGGACCGCTACCGGGTGGTGTGCATCGACGCGCGCGGCCACGGCGCCACGATGTCGGATGACACCCCCTTCACCTACTGGGACGCCGCCGACGATGTGTTGGCCGTCCTCGATGAGCTCGGGGTGCAGCGCGCGGTGCTCGGCGGGATGTCGCAGGGCGGGTTCACCATGCTGCGCGCGGCACTCATGGCTCCGGAACGGGTGATGGGGCTGATCCTGATCAGCACCGAGGCAGGCCCCTGCCCTGACGAGGAGCAGAAGATCTACGGGGAGACGTTCCTTGTGTGGGACACCATCGGCCCGGTGGACGAGCTCACCACCGCGCTGGCCGGGCAGATCATCGGCGACCCGGAGCTCGAGCCCGCCTGGATCGCCAAGTGGCGGGACCGCAAGGGCATTCCGATCGCCACAGCAGGAAACTGCCTGCTATACCGCGATGACATCACTGATCAGGTCTCCACGATCACCGCGCCAGCGATCCTCATCCGTGGCCTCGAGGATGTGGCGGTCCCGATCGAGCGCGCCCGCTCGCTCATCGACAACCTGCCCGATCTTCGGGACGTCGTGGAGGTTCCAGGGGCCGCGCATGCCGTCAACCTCACGCACCCCGACGTGGTGAACCCGCGTATCGAGGCCTTCCTCGCGGGGCTGCCGGGCCTAGGGGATGCGCGCTAGCGGTTCTGCGGTGTCGTGGCGTGCGAGTGCACGGGTGTCGCGGCGTCACGGTGCGCGAGTGTGCGATAAACGACAGGCTTACGCGTCCGAAAGTGTCGTTTTCCGCACACTCGCCGCCGAGGTTGCGAGCACGCCCGAGGTTGCGAGCTGCCCGAGGCCGTCTCACGCCCGGAGCCGCGAGCTAGCCGGTCACGCGGATGTCGGCCCGGTGCTGCGCGCCGTCGATGGGAAACCAGCCGTGCTCGAAGCGTTGCCAGCGTTGCAGGTGCGCCCGGGAGTCCTCGCCATCGCGGTTCACCGCGGCCTCGAGGCGGGCCTGATCGTCGCCCCATCCGATCCAGGCGCTAGCGGTGAGCCGGGCGGCGATGCTGCGCCGCGCGCTGGAGACTCCTTCGAGGATGAGGAAGTCCACCACGGGCACCGCGTACCAGGGCCCTGGTCTTGGCACGCCGTTGATCCATTCGAGGGCCTGGTAGCTGCCGGGCCTGCCGCTCGCGAGCGGCTCGAGCACCGTGGCTTCGAGAGTTGGCCACCAGGCGACGGGATTGTCCCAGGTAGCGAAGGCATCGCAGGGAACGATGGCCGTACTTGTGCCCCGCTGCTCCTGCAGTTGGTCCTTCAGTGCTCGCGCGAACTGGGTCTTTCCCGCGCCGGAAGGCCCGTCGATGGCGATCGCGCGGACTGGTCCGAGCCGAGGCGGGCGGCGGAGCACGAGCTCGATGAGCTCGTTGATGGCGACTCTCGAGGGGCTCATGCGCTGGCTGATGGGATGCTCGCGCTAGAGGGAACGGCGGCCGGTGAGCGCGCGGCCGAGGGTGAGCTCGTCGGCGAACTCGAGGTCGCCTCCCATGGACAAGCCAGTGGCGAGGCGCGTGACGGTGAGGCCAGGGAACCCGTTGAGCATCCGGTACAAGTAGGTCGCGGTCGCTTCGCCCTCGGTGTTGGGGTCGGTGGCGATGATGACCTCGGTGATCTCGGCGGGCTCGTGGTTGACGCCCTCGGGAAGGGGCTGCTGACCGCCGATGCGGGCGAGCAGCTCGCGGATGCGCAACTGGTCGGGCCCCACCCCGGCGAGCGGGTTCAGCGAGCCGCCGAGGACATGGTAGAGGCCCTTGAACTCGCGGGTCCGCTCGATGGCCTGCACGTCCTTGGGCTCCTCGACCACGCACACGAGCGCACGATCACGGCGCGGGTCCGCGCAGATGCGGCAGAGCTGCTGCTCCGCAACGGTCCCGCACACCGCGCAGAACTGCACACCGTCGCGAATGCGCTGCAGCGCGCCCTGCAGCCTGCCGATCTCCTCCCGGTCAACGGTGAGGAGATGGAACGCGATGCGCTGGGCACCCTTGGGGCCCACCCCGGGAAGCTTGCCCAGCTCATCGATCAGGTCCTGGATCGGCCCCTCGTACACGTGCCTCTCGCCCCGGTATCAGAAAGGCAGGCCCGGGATGCCGGAACCGCCCCCCATGCCCTGCGCGAACGGACCGAGCGTCTCGGCCGCGAGGCTCTGCGACTGCGCGTTGGCGTCCTTGATCGCGCCCATCACGAGATCCTGCAGGGTCTCGACATCGTCCGGGTCCACGACCTTGGGATCGATGGTGAGGTCAACGAGCTCGCCGGTACCGGTGAGCTTGGCTGTGACGAGACCGCCCCCGGCCTGCCCCTCGACGACTGCGGCGGCGATCTTCTCCTGCGCCTCCATCAGCTGCTGCTGCATTTGCTGCGCCTGCTGGATGATTGATTGCATGTCGGGCTGGCCGCCAGGCTGCATGGGTCTCCCTTTCGATCAGGTGCGCGACGGACCGCCGCCGCGCGGGACGAGCCCCAGGGTAGTCGCCCCCGCACATGCTGGCGCGGGACGCTCCGGGGCAGTATTCGTGGATGCTAGCGAGTCAGGTGGGCTTGCAGGTTGGAGAGCATGGCCGCCTGGATCTTGCGCAGGCCAAGGGGCGCGAACGTGCGCTCGAAGAAGCCACCCACGCCGCCGGCGCCGTTCCATTCCGTGCTCGTGGTGACGATGCTGCCCGTGCCGCTGGGCTCCACCGACCAGGTCGTGACCATCGACGAGTTGGCGTCGCGCTCGATGATGGTGCTGCCCGCGGCCTCTACGGCAGCCCGGATCTCCCGGGACCGCTTCTTCGTCGCCTGCAACGTCCATTCCGCCACGGTGCCCGACCCCACGCCACCCTCCACGACCCGATAATCATGGAAGTGCTCCGTCAGCAGCTTGGGCCGCACGGTGCTGTAGTCCGCGAGCGCCGCGATGACCGCCTCCGCGGGGGCGTCGATCGTCACCGTGCTGGATGCGCTGACCTTGTTCGGCGTGGACACACCGATCTCCCTTCAAGCCTGCTGGCTGGTTCTCGTTGCAAGGACGAACAGCCGTGAGCTGGCCATCCTGGTATTTCCCGTGACCATACTGCCCGGTTCCGACAGAAAATTCACGCGGGAGCAACGCGTGGGCCGTGCGCATCCTCATCATGGAGGTCTACAGTCGGGCTTGTGCGAAGCATCACTGCCTGGCTTCCCGGCGACCGGTCATCACACGCGGGACGGCGCGCCTATGAAGCGGTCGTGGAGCGGCTCGTGGCGAGCTATCGCTCGCTCCCCGAGGACGCCCCGGTGCGCCTGGCGAAGAAGACGTCGAACCTATTCCGTCATCGTGCGCGGACGGGAGCACCGGGCCTGGATGTCTCCGGGCTCGGCGGGGTGATATCGATCGACCCAGAGGCGCGGACCGCGGATGTCGGCGGCATGTGCACCTACGAGGATCTCGTCGATGCCACCCTCGCGCATGGCTTGATGCCGCTCGTCGTGCCACAGCTCAAGACGATCACGCTGGGCGGCGCGGTGACGGGCCTGGGGATCGAGTCCTCGTCGTTCCGCAACGGCCTGCCGCACGAGTCAGTGCTGGAGATGGACATCCTTACCGGTGCGGGCGAGGTGCTCACCGCCGCGCCTACAGGACCGCATGCCGATCTCTTCCATGGCTTCCCTAACTCGTATGGCACCCTCGGTTATGCCACGCGGCTACGGATCACTCTCGAGCCGGTCGAGCCCTTCGTGGAACTGCGGCATGTCCGCTTTCCCGAGCTTGATTCGTTGCAGGACGCGATCGCCGATATCTCCGAGCACCACACCTTCCAGGGCGAGCTCGTCGACTTCCTCGATGGCGTGATGTTCTCCGCGACCGAGAGCTACCTGGTGCTCGGGCGATGGACCAGCGAGCCCGGCCCGGTCAGCGACTACACCGGCGCCGGCATCTTCTACCGATCAATCCAGCATGACCAGATCGACACACCGGCTGTGGACCGGCTGCGCGCTCGCGACTACCTGTGGCGATGGGACACCGACTGGTTCTGGTGCTCGCGGGCATTCGGCGCTCAGCACCCGGTGCTGCGCCGCGCATGGCCGGGCCGGTGGCGCCGCTCCAGCGTCTACTGGAAGCTACTCGCCCTGGACAACAAGATCGGGCTGTCCGACCGCCTCGACGCGCGCAGGGGCGAGGCGCCCCGCGAGCGCGTCGTGCAGGACATCGAGGTGCCCGTGGAGCACACTGCCGACTTCCTGCGCTGGTTCCTCTCCCACGTCCCCATCGAACCGGTGTGGCTGTGCCCGCTGCGCCTCCGCGGCAGCTCCGCCGAGGGCACTGGTCCGCAGGTCGACCATCCGTGGCCGTTGTACCCGCTGCACCGGGACCGCACCTACGTCAATATCGGTTTCTGGTCCGCGGTGCCTACTAATCCGGCGAACGAGCAAGGCCACGCCAACCGGATGATCGAGGCCGAGGTCTCCCGCCTCGATGGGCACAAATCGCTGTACTCGGACTCCTACTACGACCGCACGGAGTTCGAGGAGCTCTACGGCGGCGATTCCTACCGGCAGCTCAAGCAACGCTACGACCCCAATACGCGGCTCCTCGACCTGTACGCGAAGGCGGTGCGAAACCAATGAGAGCATTGAACAAGACCACCACGGGCTCCCCGGCCACCCTGCGGCTGCCCGACCTGCTGCGAGTTCCCGAGCTGGAGACCCTCTCGATCGCCGAGGTTGTCGGCGCGGTGCTCGGCGACGACCTCCCGGTCCGCTTCACGGCCTACGACGGGTCCGCCCACGGGCCCGAGGAAGCCCAGCACGTGATGCACCTGCGGAGCCCGCGCGGGCTCCGCTACCTCGCGTCCGCGCCCGGAGATCTGGGGATGGCGCGCGCCTACGTCAGCGGCGACCTCGTGATCACCGGAGCCCACCCCGGGGATCCGTACACGCTGATGAAGGTGCTCACGAAAGAAGTGACGGTACGGCGCCCCTCGCCTGTCGAGCTGGCGACGATCGTGCGCTCCCTCGGCTGGCAGAACCTGCGCCCCATCGCTCCCCCACCGCAGGAGCACCAGCCCCGATGGCGGCGCATCGCCCAGGGCCTGCTGCACTCCCGGGCACGCGACGCCGCAGCGATCCAGCATCACTACGACGTGTCCAACGAGTTCTACCAGCACGTTCTCGGCCCATCGATGACCTACACATGCGCGACCTACGCCACCGAGGACACCTCCCTCGAGGACGCGCAGGAAGCCAAGTACGCGCTCGTCCATGACAAGCTCGGCCTGCGCGAGGGAGACCGGCTCCTCGACGTCGGATGCGGGTGGGGTGGCATGGCGCGCTACGCTGCCAAGCGCGGAGTCACCGTCATCGGCGCCACCCTGTCCCGCCAGCAAGCCGAATGGGCACAGGACGCAATCGCCCGCGAAGGCCTGGAGGACCGCGCCGAGGTGCGCTTCAGCGACTACCGGGACATCCCCGAGTCCGGGTTCGATGCCATTTCCTCCATCGGGCTCACCGAGCACATCGGCGTGCGCAACTATCAGAGCTACTTTCGGTTCCTGCATAGCAAGCTGCGCCCCGGTGGCCGCCTGCTGAACCACTGCATCACGCGCCCCAGCAACCGGATCAGTGAGCACGCCGGCGAGTTCATCGACCGCTACGTGTTCCCTGACGCGGAGCTCGCCGCGCCCGGCAGGCTGATCAACGAGATCCATGACGCGGGCTTCGAGGTGCGCCACGAGGAAAACCTCCGCGAGCACTACGCGCTGACCCTGCGCGACTGGAACGCCAACCTCGCCCGACACTGGGACGAGTGCGTCGCCGCCTCCGACGAGGGCACCGCGCGGGTATGGGGCCTCTACATCGCCGGCTCCCGCGTGGCGTTCGAGAAAAACTCCATCCAGCTGCACCAGATTCTCGCCGTCAAGCCCACCAGCTCCGGCGATGCCCAGGTACCCCTGCGCCCTTGGTGGAGCCGCTAGGCGGGCTCATAGCGGCGGCGGCTCGCGGCTCGCGGCTCGCGGCCCGGTGGCGGGGTGGGCTCGCGGCCCGGTGGCGGGGTGGGCTCCCGGCCCGGTGGCGGGGTCGGCTCACGGCCCGGTGGCGGGGTCGGCTCGCGGCAAAAGCACGGGAAACTGTCAAACGCGATAGAAGCTGACCTGGTATTTCAGCCGCTTCTATCGCGTTTGCGGCCAAGGTCCCGAGATTGCCACAGGCCACCACGGCCAGAGTCCGGCACGCGAGCCCTAGTCGATGCGCTTGGCTCCGAGCTCGTTGGCAAGGAGCTCGATGGCGATCTCCTCGGGGTCGCGGCGGGCGGCGGGATCACCGCTGCCGGTGTCGCGATGTGCCTCGGCAAGCATCTCATCCTCGTCTTCCGGCGCGGACTGTGCAGGCGGTGATGTTGCTGGGTGTGCCGAAGCAGGCCCGGGCCCTACGGAACCGGCCATCCGCGCACCGGCCTGGGATGCTCCCTGTGGCTCGCCCGGTCCGGGATCGTCTGGGTAACCCGGGTCCTCCGGTGGCGGAATATCGTCCGTCGGGGGCGCGGGCGATCGCTGCTGTGGCTTGCTGCGCTGGCTCCCGCCTGGTGCTTGCGGCGCTGACGCGCGGGAGCGCCGCACGAACTCGGGCCGCGGCTGGCTTCCAGGCCCGGGGCCTGACGGGTTCGATCGCTGCTGGGTCGATCCCTGCTGCGACAGGGCTGGCCGTGCCTGGGCGTGCTGGGCAGGTGCTGCTGGCTGCTGTCCCGACCACAGGATGGTCACCTCGGGGATACCCAGGACTGCGCTGAACGCGGCTTGCACCGCGGCGGCGTTCCTCGGCTCCTGCAGGCGCGCCGCGAGCGCCGGGGTCTCGTGGCTGAGCACGACCGTGCGCCCCTCGGTGGTGGTCACTCGCGCGCCCGAGAGCATCACCTCGATGGTCTTGCTCGACTTGCGGGCCTCGGCGCAGATTCTTGGCCAGGCCGCCTCCACCGATCGTGCATCGAGCACGGCCTCCGGGGCATCGTGCCCGGCGGGCTCGGCTGCGCTCCCCTGCCCGGGCCCAGTGGCCTGCTCGTTAGCTGTGCCCTGCTCGGACTCAGGGGCTGGGGCGCCCTCGGCACTCGATCCGCCAGCCAGTCCGGGCTGCGGTTGCTGCACGTGCGCCGCACCGGGCTGCTGAGCAGGAGTCTCGGCAGCTGGAGCCTGCGGAACTGGAGCAGCGGCAGCGGAGGGCTTGGGAGCTGGAGGTTCCGCAGCCGGGACATGCGCCGTCGGAGCAACAGCAGTCGGTGCCGCCTCCGCGATGTCCTCGCCTGGACCCGCAGCGGGCCACTGCTCCTTCTCGGTGGCAGGCCGCCGCGAGGGTCGCTGGAACCGCGGTGGCTGCTCGGCGCTGGCAGCGGAGGCGCCTGATGCCGCGCCTGGTGATGCGGGAGCCGCCGATCCCGCGCTCGCGCTGCCGACGGACCGAGGAGGCGCGCCGCGCTCGAGCGCTTCGAGGCGTTGCAGCAGGGACCCCTCCGAATCTGAGGCGGAGGGCAGGAGCATGCGGGCGCACAGCACTTCTAGGAGCAAGCGGGGCGCGGTGGCGCCACGCATGTCGGCGAGGCCATCGTGCAGCAGCTCGGCGTAGCGGGTCAGGGTTGCCGGCCCGAACCTGTCCACGTCCTCGCGCAGCCGCTCGAGCTGGTCAGCGGGAGCGTCGACGAGCCCGTTGCCCGCCGCCTCCGGCACTGCCTGCACGAGTATCAGGTCGCGGAACCGCTCAAGGAGGTCCGCGGCGAAGCGGCGTGGATCGAACCCGGCATCCATTACCCGGTTGATGGTGTCGTAGAGCCCGGCCGCATCGTTCTCGGCAAGAGCGTCCACGGCCGCATCGATGAGCGCCATGTCGGTGACGCCGAGCAGCGCCAGTGCCCGGTTGTAGGTGATGCCCTCGTCCCCGGCTCCCGCGAGCAACTGGTCGAGCACGGACAACGTATCGCGGGGCGAGCCACCCCCGGCTTTGATGACCAGCGGGAACACCGCATCATCGACTCGGACGCCCTCGCGGCCACAGATCTGCTCCACGAGCCCACGCATTACGGGCGGTGGCAGCAGCCGGAACGGATAGTGGTGCGTGCGCGACTTGATGGTCGGCAGCACCTTCTCCGGCTCGGTGGTGGCGAAGATGAAGATCAAGTGCTCGGGCGGCTCCTCGACGATCTTGAGCAGCGCGTTGAAGCCGGCGTTGGTGACCATGTGCGCCTCATCAACGATGAAGACGCGGTAGCGCGATTCCGCCGGGGCGTAGAAGGCGCGGTCACGGAGCTCGCGCGTGTCGTCGACGCCGCCGTGGCTAGCGGCATCGAGCTCGATCACATCGAGGTTGCCGGGCCCGCCCGGGCCGAGCGCCTCGCATGAGGAGCAGGTGCCGCAAGGTTCCGGGGTGGGGCCATCGACGCAGTTCAGCGAGCGCGCGAGAATGCGCGCCGAGGAGGTCTTCCCGCAGCCACGCGGCCCCGAGAACAGGTATGCGTGATTGATCCGGCCCGCGCGCAGCGCGACGCTGAGCGGTTCGGTCACGTGTTCCTGGCCGACGACCTCGGCAAAGGTCGCGGGTCGATACTTGCGGGAGAGCGCCACGCGGCAAGCCTACCGGTTCGCACTGACTATCCCGGATGGTCGACATGGATCGCGCGGGCGCGCACAATAAGCCCCGAGGGAGGTCATCGTGGACAGATCCGCAACATCCCGGCAGGCGCAGGCTCTGGGTCCGCTGCTCGCCGAGGCCTGGTCAGGCCAGCCGATCCCGGTCACCGAGGGGTACGCCGACCTGATGCCGCATGAACCACCAGGCGTGGCCAGCCGCTCGATGACGCAGTGGGTCATGGAGTTCCCGCTGCTCGCGCCGATCTACGAGCGGATCTGGCGCCCCGCTGGCGTGCTGGCGTTCATGGGCCTCGACCTGCGCCATTTCCGCGAGGAGCGCGCGAAGACCGTCCGGTGGCTCGATCTCTCGCCCGGCGATGCTGTGCTGGATGTGGCGTGCGGGCCGGGGAACTTCACCAGCGCCTTCGCCGACGCCGTCTCCACCGGGGGCGTGGCCGGGCCCGGGGTCGCGGTCGGCGTGGATGTGTCGGTACCGATGCTGCGGCGCGCCGCGGCGACCAACGAGCGCGGCAATGCGGTGTATGCCCGCGCCGATGCCACCCGGCTGCCCTTCCGCGATGGGGCGTTCGACGCGGTGTCCTGCTACGCGGCGCTGTACTTGATCCCCGAGCCGTTCGCGGTGATCGACGAGATGATCCGTGTGCTCCGGCCAGGCGGGCGGCTTGCCCTGATGGCGTCGCGCGCCTCCCGGCACGCGGTGGTGCGCGGTGGCCAGGATCGCATCCTGGGCGCTATGGGCCTGCGCATGTTCGGCCTCGACGAGCTAACGGGGCATCTCGCGGATCGTGGCATGGCCGCGATCGAGCGGGAAGTGCATGGGGTTACCCAGTATGTCCGGGCCACCGCGCCACGGCACTAGCCCCTGCACCACAAGGCGTTGGACGTCGCGCTAGCGATGGGCGAGCACTTGGCTCCTCGCTGGCGACACGGGCCGCCGAGGCTCAGCCCTGTTGCTCGTCGAAGTGCTCGGCGGCGGCCAGCAGAACGCAGGTCGCTACCCCGTCCATGGCGACGCGGATCTCCTCGAGGGCCGGGAAGCTGGGCGCGAGCCGGATGTTGCAGTTCGCCGGATCCTTGCCATAGGGGAAGGAAGCGCCCGCGGCAGTCAGCGAGATGCCCGCCTCCTTGGCGAGCTGCACCACGCGCTTCGCGGTTCCCTCCACGACGTCGAGATTGATGAAGTATCCACCGTCCGGATGCGTCCACGTCGCGACCTTGGCGTCGCTGAGGCGGGAATCGAGGATGTCGAGCACGGCGTTGAACTTTGGCGCGAGGATCTCCCGATGCTTGGCCATGTGCGCGCGCACTCCCGCAGCATCCTTGAAGAATCGCAGGTGACGGAGCTGGTTGAGCTTGTCGGGGCCGATCGAGGAAAAGCCGAGGTTCTTCTTGTACCAATCGATGTTCTCGCTGGAGGAACCAAGGAATCCCACGCCCGAGCCGGCAAAGGTGATCTTCGAGGTCGATGCGAACACCAGCGGCCGGTTCGGATGCCCGGCGTCCGCGGCCATGCCCAGGATGTCATGCACGGGCGCTTCGGCATCGGTGAGCGGATGCACGACGTAGGCGTTGTCCCAGTAGATGCGGAAATCATGCGCGCCCGTCGGCATCGTTGCCAGCGCGCGCACCGTCTCCTCCGAGAACGTCACGCCCGTCGGGTTGGAGTAGATCGGCACGCACCAGATGCCCTTGACCTGGGGATCGTTCACCAGTTCGGTGACCACATCCATATCCGGCCCGTCCGGGCGCATGGGCACCGGGAGCATCTCGATGCCAAAATGCTCACAGATCGCGAAGTGCCGGTCATACCCGGGCGAAGGGCACAGGAACTTGACCCCTGGCTCCGCAGACCATGGGCGCGCCGAGTCAACGTTGCCGTGGAGAAGCTGGTAGACGATCGTGTCGTGCATCATCTCCAGGCTGGAGTTGTTGCCCGCGAGGAGCTGGCTAGTGGGCACCTTGAGGAGCTCGCCGAAGATGGCGCGCAGCTCCGGCAGGCCGTCGAGACCGCCATAGTTGCGGCAGTCGAGGCCATTGCCGTCGCGATAGTCCGCGCCCGGCAGCGCGAGCAGCTCCGCGGAGAGATCAAGCTGCTCGGGGGCGGGCTTGCCGCGGGTGAGGTTGAGATCGAGCTGCCTCGCCCGGAGCTGGGAGTACTGATCGCGCAGCTTGTCGACCTCGGCAGAGAGTGCCTCGCGGTCCAGGGTCTCGAACGACACCATCAACAATGCCCCGCCATCATCTCGGAAGAAGTTGGGGGACCCCGCGCACCCGTCAGAGCCCGTTGACCCTTGCTGCCTTCCGGCCCTGGGGGAGTTCACAGGATGCACGCCACGCGGGATCCGAGGAACAGTCTAACCACATTGCCGACGATCGTGCAGGCGCCCCTCCCCCGAACGCGTGCCACAAGCGTGTCGCGCCCCTCGGCCGCCGGCTCGGTTTGCGCTCGGGCCCCACCGATTGGTTATGATGGCCCCGGAGGATTCGCCTAGTGGCCTATGGCGCTCGCCTGGAACGCGGGTTGGGTTAACAGCCCTCAGGGGTTCAAATCCCCTATCCTCCGCTCCAAGAAGGGGCTGCTCACACCTATCGCAGGTGCGAGCAGCCCCTTTCTCGTGGGCTAGGTACCTTGCTGGCTCTCAGGCCGGTCGGATCCCGACGGGGCCGAGTGGCTGAGGGTCGCGGCTCCACTTCGGTGCGCAGACAGTTCGGCAGCTAGCCAGTGGAAACTTTTCCCGGCTGGAGCGGGAGAAGTTTCCACTGACGCGCCACCCCAGCCGCGTGCCGAGGCCCCACGCGCCACCCCAGCCGCACACCGAGGCCCGAGGCTCCCGGGCGCTGGGCAACCAGCGACCGACGGCCCCAGCCGCTTGCCCCGCCTCCAATAAATGAATACGGTTATCGTTATCCGAGATCTGAGGGAACGATGACCACTCACCAGCCACACCGCGGTCCACTCCGCCACGCATCGCCCCCGCTGCTCATAGCGGGCGCCATCCTCGCGGGGCTCGCCGCCGCGTTCCTCGGCCCTGGCGCCGGGGAGCACCTGGAGCACAGCACCACGGTGACCCTCTTCGCCCTGGTCGTGCTGATCCTGCTGCCGCTGGACCTGGCGGCCGTCCGCGCCGCGCTCGCGAGCAGCCGACTCGTCGTTGTCGCGCTGGTGCTGAACTTCCTTGTGATCGCACCGCTCGGCATCGGCCTCGCCTGGCTGGTCCTGCACGGCCATCCCGCCGCGATGCTTGGCCTGATGCTGTACTTCCTGGCCCCTTGCACCGACTGGTTCCTCGCCTTCACCCGCATCGCGGGCGGCAATACCGCTGCGGCAGCGGCCCTGATCCCAGGCAACCTGATAGGCCAGGTCGCGCTCTTCCCCG
Source organism: Lolliginicoccus lacisalsi (assembly GCF_014841105.1). Lineage (GTDB taxonomy): Bacteria > Actinomycetota > Actinomycetes > Mycobacteriales > Mycobacteriaceae > Lolliginicoccus > Lolliginicoccus lacisalsi. The sequence continues at coordinate 48,752 of NZ_JACYWE010000007.1, read as the reverse complement.
TGGTGGTGATGCTGGGCGCGGGCACCACCGCGGGCACGCTGGGCACCGATGAGCTCGGCTCGACCCTCGCGCTGTGGTTCGTCGCACCGATCGCGGTGGCGGTGGCCGCACGCTTCCTCCTGGCCCGCACGCCGCCCCGCGCCAGTGGTTCCGCCCGCGCCACGCGACTGGCCGACGCCGCAGTGCCCTGGGTGCTGGCCGCGCTGGTGCTGCAGATCTTCGCGAGCAACGCCCCCGTCTTCGCGGACCATGCCACGCTGGTGCTGCCCGTTCTCGCGACGACCGTGCTGTTCCTCGCGGGCTCCCTGGGAATCGCCACCGCGACGGCTTTCCGGCTGCGACTGCCCCGCCCGGACCGCGTCGCCCTCACGATGACCACTGCTGCCCGCAATGCGCCGATGATGCTCGCCATGAGCATCGTGGCGTTCCCGGACCAGCCCGTGCTGCACGCAACGATCGTGCTGGCGATGCTGATCGAGTTCCCGCACCTCTCCCTGCTCGCGCACGTCCTCCGCGAGCAACCACGCACGCCTGCCTCAAGGAGCACCCATGAGCAACCCGAGCCTGTCCCCCACCGTTGATGCCCTCGTGATCGGGGCGGGGCCCGCTGGCCTGGGCACCGCGCTCGCCCTGCAAGCCGTCGATGGCATCACCTACGGCATCCTCGAGCAAGCCACCATCGGGCACACCTTCGAGCAGTGGCCCGATGCGATGAGCCTCCTCACGCCGTCGTTCACCGGCAACGCGTTCGGCGCCATCGATCTCAATGCGATCCACCCCCGCACCTCCCCCGCGTTGCTGCTGCAGACCGACTATCCGTCGGGCCGGGAGTACGCCCACTACCTGCAAAAGCTCACCGAGCACTACGAGGTGCCCGTCGTGGAGCACACCGCGGTCGAGCAGGTCACCCCCACCGATGATGAGCAGTTCGAGGTGACGCCCTCGCGGGGCGTGCTCACCGCCCGCACGATCGTGTGGGCAGGTGGCGAGTTCGCGCGTCCCTCGATCCCCCCGATCCCTGGCGCTGGTCTGGCGGTCCACAGCAGTGACGCGGCCGCCTGGGCTCCCCGGGAGCAGGAGCCCGTGATCGTCATCGGCGGCTACGAGTCCGGCATCGATATCGCTTGCACGCTGGCAGCGCGGGGCAACCACGTGACAGTTCTTGATCCCGAGACGCCGTGGGAGCGGGCGAGCTCGGACCCCTCGGTCACGCTCTCGCCCCGCACCCAGGTGCGGCTGCGCGAGGCCCGCGCCACGGGCCGCCTCGAGCTGCGCGGCGGCGTGGCGGCGGATGCCATTGCCGAGCACGACGGCGGCTACGTGGTGACAGCGAGCGACGGCACCACGCTCTCGTCGGCGGCGCGACCGATCCTCGCGACCGGCTATCGCCCGCACCTCGGCCCCGTCGAGCATCTCTTCGACAGCCGCGCCGACGGGTGGCCAGCACTGACTGGCGATGATGAATCCACCATCACGCCGGGATTGTTCCTCGCGGGTCCCGCCGTGCGGCACGCGCGCCTGCACCTGTGCTTCGTGTACAAGTTCCGGCAGCGCTTCGCGCATGTCGCGCACACGGTCGGCACGCGGCTCGGCATGGACACGAGCGCGCTGAAGGCGTGGAAGACCTCCGGCATGTGGGTGGAGGACGTGAGCTGCTGCGACACCACGTGCGCCTGCTGAGCGAGGGCGCGCCGGTAGCATCGGCTAGGTGTTGATCCCGCTCGTTCCCGCGACCGGGGCCGGGCGGTACGCGCCGAGCCCCACGGGCGACCTGCACCTCGGCAACCTCCGCACGGCGCTGCTGGCATGGTTGTTCGCCCGGTCGAGCGATCGCGCGTTCCTGATGCGCATGGAGGACCTCGATGATCGAGTGGATCCCGCGTCGGCGCAGCGGCAGCTCACCGACCTCGCCGCGCTCGGCATCGACTGGGACGGCCCGGTGCTCTACCAGTCGCACCGGCAGGAGACGTACCAGGCCGAGCTGGGCAAGCTGCTCGATGCGGGCTTGACGTTCGAGTGCTTCTGCACGCGCCGCGAGATCCACGCCGCCGCATCGGCTCCGCACGCGCCACCAGGCTCGTATCCGGGAACCTGCCGCGACCTGACCGAGCAGCAGCGTGCCGAGCGCCGGGCGACCGGACGGCCCCCTGCGGTGCGGCTGCGGACGAGCGCGACGCATTGCACGGTCAGCGATGCGCTGCACGGCCGCTACACCGGCGTGGTCGATGACTTCGTGATCCAGCGCGGCGACGGCACGTTCGCCTACAACTTCGTTTGCGTGGTCGATGATCTCGCCACCGAGGTGGACCAGGTGGTCCGCGGTGATGATCTGCTCAGTTCCGCCCCGCGCCAGGCATACCTCGCATCCCTGCTCGGCCACGAGCCGCCGCGGTACGCGCATGTGCCCCTGGTGCTCGGCCCCAGCGGCAAGCGCCTGGCCAAGCGCGACGGGGCGGTGACGATGCGCGAGATCGATGCTGGCCCCGCTCGGCTCGTGGCGCTGCTGGCCCGATCGCTCGGGCTGAGCAACAAGGAGGAGATCACGCCGCAGGACCTGCTCGGCGGCTTCGATCCGGCGCTCCTCCCCCACGAGCCGTGGACGTACCTGCCCGGGCCGCTGTCCTGACCGTGCGCCGTGCAGGTGGCGAACATGCAGGGTGCGCGGGGTGTGCCGTACTGTTGTCTCGTCACGAAGCAACCGCCACGCCGCGATGAGCCAGGATCGAGCCGATGAGCCAAGGGAAGAAAAAACCACGCCGCGACGGCCGCCAGTCCCCGGCGGGCGAGGGACACAATCCACGTGCCTTCGATCCGCACGCCGCGTACGGCGCCGACGCCTCGTACTTGCCCTCCGGGCATGAGCCGGCCGACCTCGTGCCCCGCGCGATCGCCCGCGTCATCGACGGATTGATCGTCGGCATCCCCGCGGTCGTCGTGTACCGGGTTCTCGGCGAGGGGTTCGGCGCGTTCGGAGGCTTCCTCGGAGCCCTGATCTACGGCGTCACCCTGATTGCCTACTCGGTGATCCTCGAGTCCGAGAGCGGGCAGACGTTCGGCAAGCGCATCATGCGGCTGCGCGTGTACGGCCCCACCGGGCAATTCCCCACGCGCAGCGAGGCTTTCCGCCGCAACTCGTTCTACATCCTGCAATCCCTGGTGATGATGCCTTTCCTCGCGGTGACGTTCCTCGCCGCGCTCGTGACCCTCGCCGCGGTGGCCTCCATCGCGCTGAGCATCGCGCGGAGCCCGCGCGGGCAGGGCAGGCATGACGAGATCGCGGACGGCACCCAAGTGGTCCGTGCCTGAGATGTGTGGTTGGATACCCGGATGCCTCACGCAAGCTTGACCGCCGAACAGCCCGGTCCCGCCGTTTTCGCGCGGGCGAGCAGCGGACTGTATGCCACGATCGTCGCGGTGTTCGCGTCCCTGCTGTTCATGGCGAACATCGCCGCCACCAAGGGTGTCGAGTTCGGCCCCATCGTGGGCGACTTCTCGATCATCACCGATGGCGGGTTCTTCCTCATCCCCCTCGCCTACGTGCTCGGTGACGTGCTCGCGGAGGTCTACGGCTTCCGGGCCGCGCGCCGCGCCATCCTCATCGGCTTCGGGGTAGCGATCCTCGCGGCCGTGTCGTTCTGGATCGTCACGCTGCTGCCCCCGGCGAGCTTCTACGAGGGGCAGGAATCGCTCGAGGCCGTGGTTGGCGTGTATCCGCAGATCCTGGTGGCGAGCCTCACCGCCTTCCTCCTCGGGCAGCTGTTCAACTCGTATGTGCTCGTGCGCATCAAGGAGCGCACCAAGGAGCGGCACCTGTGGGCGCGCTTGATGGGCTCCTCGGTGGTCGGGCAGTTCACCGACACCCTGATCTTCTGCGCGATCGCTGCCACGGCCATCGGCATCAGCACGATGGACGACTTCCTCAACTACCTGTTCTTCGGATTCGTGTACAAGACCGCGGTGGAGGCCCTCCTGCTGCCGGTGACCTATCAGGTCGTTGCCCAGGTGAAGAAGCGCGAGCCCACTTACGCTATTCCCGAGCAGGCCTAGACCACGGAAGGGCACATCATGGGGGCATCGCGCGCATCCATCGCTTCGGAGGGATCGGTGCTGTCGATCGCCTCGACGGGCTCCGTCCTCTCCATCGCATCCTCGGGCTCGGTGCTATCCATCGGATCGACGGGCTCGGCGCTGTCTATCGGCTCCGCGGCATCGTTCGGGTCGATCCTGTCGGTCGGCTCGTTCCTCTCGGCGGGCTCCGTGCTCTCCGGCCTCGCGATGTGGTCGTTCCTGAAGTGGCGCACCAACCAGCTCGCCCCGCAAAGGCAGCTGCGGCGCTAGTCTGGCCCGCTCCGCGCCCGTACGCTGCTAGTCCTCGCCGCAAACGCACCCGCAACCCTCAAACGCGATAGAAAAATCCGGGGTCCGCGCGCTACTTCCGGTGCGTCTGCCCGGGCGGAGTCGGCGGCTGCCACCACGACCGGCCAAGCTAGCCTCCGCCCGGCCGCGGTCCAGCCTCGGAAGTGTTAGCTTTTGTCCCTTTTCGCGGCCGTTCGAGGGTGCAAGACCGCACACAACCGGGGCCACCTGGGCCACCCGCCGCCGACCCCGGCCAGCTAGCCCCTATCCCTCGCGCGGCGCGTAGTAGCGACCGAGCACGTCCGCGCGCAGGTCCGCGAAGTAGCCGCCGTTGATGCTGTCGCGGATCTGATCAACAAGGCGGATGATGAACCGCTCGTTGTGGATGGTCGCGAGTGTAGAGGCGAGGAATTCCTTCGACTTGTACAGGTGGTGCAGGTAGGCGCGCGTGTAGTGGCCGCAGGTGTAGCAGTCGCAGGTGTCGTCGATGGGCGTGAAGTCCCGCTTGAATCGTGCCTTGTCCATGTTCACGCGGCCGGTGGGCAGGTAGATGGCGGCGTTGCGGGCGACGCGGGACGGCGAGACGCAGTCGAAGGTGTCGGCGCCGTTCTCGATGGCGGTGAAGAGGTCGTCGGGCTCGCTGATGCCGAGCATGTGCTTGGGGGTCTCGAAGGGCAGCTCCTCGTTGACCCAGCGGACGATGGTGCCGAGGTTGTGCTTCTCCAGCGCCCCGCCGATGCCGTACCCGTCGAAGGGTCGGCCGGCGTAGGAGCGGAGCTTGGCGAGGCCGCGGGCCGCTTCCCGGCGCAGGTCCTCGTACTGGGCTCCCTGGACGACACCAAAGAGTGCCTGGTAGGGGCGGTGGGTGCGTGCTTCGGTCTGGCGCTCATGCTCATCGAGGCTGCGCTGCGCCCACAGGCGGGTGCGCTCGACGGATTCGACCTGGTAGTCGCGGGTGTCGACGAGGGTGGTGAGCTCGTCGAAGGCGAACATGATGTCGGCGCCGATCTCGTGCTGGATGCGCAGCGACACCTCGGGGGCGAAGCGGTGCTGCGAGCCGTTGATGTGGGACTTGAAGTTGACGCCGTCGTCGTCGACGTGGGCGAGGCGGTCGCGCTGGTGGGCGCGGATGTCCTCGGGGCGGGCCTTCCCGAGTTCCATGGCGAGGATCTTGCGGAAGCCCGATCCCATGGAGAGGACCTGGAATCCGCCGCTGTCGGTGAAGGTGGGGCCCGGCCAGTTCATGAAGCGGCCGAGCCCGCCAGCCTCGTCGATGATGTCGGAGCCGGGCTGGAGGTAGAGGTGGTAGGCGTTGGCAAGCACGGCCTGGGCGCCGAGGCTCTGCACGGTCTCGGGCAGGAGCGCCTTGACGGTCGCCTTGGTTCCCACGGGGATGAACGCGGGTGTCTCGATGGTGCCGTGGGGGGTGTGGATGGTCCCGGTGCGGCCGAGTCGTCCGTCGAGGGTGGCGTGGACGTCGAAGGGTTGCTGCTGGTTGTGGGGCACGGGTAGCCATCCAACCAGAGGCGACCCTCCCCACGAAAGCGTGCGGGCCCCGCGGCGTGCTCCCGGCGAGGGAGGCGATGCCACGGGGCCCGGGAAGCGCGCCTAGCGGGTCACGGCCGGTTCGCGCTCGGTCGCGGCGAGCTCCCGCGCCTCGATGTGCTGGGCGAGCTTCTCGCCCTCCACGTCGACGTTGGGGAGGATGCGGTCGAGCCACTTGGGCAGCCACCAGGCCTTGTCGCCGAGCAGCGCCATCACGGACGGGATGAGCACCATGCGGACGAGGAAGGCGTCGAAGACGATGGCGGCGGCGAGCGCGAAGCCCATCACCTTGATGAAGGCCATGTCCTCGGCGATGAACGCGGCGAACACGGACATCATGATGACCGCAGCGGCGGTGACGACTCGGGCACCGTGCGAGAAGCCGCTGATGATCGCATCCTTCGCGGATTCGCCGTGGACGTAGGCCTCGCGCATGCGGCTGACGAGGAACACCTGGTAGTCCATGGCGAGGCCGAAGACCACGCCGATGAGGAAGATCGGAAGGAAGCTGACGATCGGCTGCGGGTTGGTGGCGAGGCCGAGCCAGTCGAGCTGGAAGATCGCCACGGTGGCGCCGAAGGTGGCGGCCACGCTGAGCAGGAACCCGAGGGTGGCGGTCAGCGGCACGAGGATCGAGCGGAACACGAGCATCAGGAGGATGAACGCCAGCCCGACCACGACCACGAGGTACGGGATGAGGGCGTCCTGCAGCCGGTCGGAGACGTCGATCTCGATGGCGGTCTGCCCGGCCACGCCGTAGTTGAGCCCGGTCTCGGTCTGGACCTGCTCCTCGGCTCCGCGGATGGTGTTGACGAGGTCCGTGGTGGCCTCGTCGATGGGCCCGGTGGCGGGGGGGACGAGAATCTGGGCGGTATCCCCGGCCTCGTTCATGCCGACGATCTGGGCGTTCGACACGTCACCGTAGGTGTACATGCGATCCGCGAGCTCGGCGAACGCATCGGCGCGCTCGTCCTCGGCCACCGATTGCCCATCGGCAACGACGATGAGCTGCGCGTTGCGACCGGGGCCGAACGCGTCCTCGGTCACGTCGAAGGCGTCGCGGGTGACCGTTCCGGGCGGCTCGGTGGCCGGGGTGGGCAGGGCGAGCTCGAGCTTGGCGGCCGGGATGGCGAGGACGCCGAGGACGACGATCGCGCCGATGAGGGTGACCGCGGGGATCCGGGTGACGACGTTGGCCCAGCGACGCCCGTTGGTGAGGCGGTCTGGGTGCTCGGGGTCCACCTGGCGAACGCCCGGGATGCGGCCCTTGAAGATCGCGGACCTCATCAGGCCCAGGACCGCCGGCAGCATGCTGATCGCGATGAGCACCGCGATCAGCACGGTGAGCGCGGCGGCGCGGCCCATGTCGGTGAGGAACGGGATGTTGACGACGCGCAGGGCGAGCAGCGCGATGATGACGGTGAGGCCGGCAAAGACGACGGCGGACCCCGCTGTGCCGACAGCGCGCCCGGCTGCCTCCTCGCGGGAGCTAGCCGTGGCGAGCTCGGCCCGGTAGCGGGAGAGGATGAACAGCGAGTAGTCGATCGCGACGGCAAGGCCAATCATCACGGCGAGGGTGGAGACGGTGGGGCTGAGGTCCATGAATCCGGTGGCCGCGGTGATGAGGGAGACGCCGATGCCAACGCCGATGATCGCGGCGATCAGCGGCATTCCGGCAGCGATGAGCGAGCCGAACGTGATGACGAGCACGACAGCCGCGATGGCGAGGCCGACGAGCTCGGCGGCGCCGCCCGGCGGCTCCACGTCTTGCATGACCGATCCCGCGACGAGCACGTCGAGGCCAGCATCGCGAGCAGGGTCGGCCGCGTCGTTGAGGTCCTCGCGGAGCTGCTCGGTGATGTCGCCGAAGTCGCCGTCGATGGGCACGTCGACGTAGCCGACGGTGCGGTCGCTGCTGAGCGGTCCGACCGCGGAGGCGTTGGCGCGCGCCTGGTCCTCGGGCGTGCCCTGCTCGATGAGCTGGTCGACCATGCCGTCGAACGCTGCGGACGGGCTGGCCAGCGCGCCGGGACCGTCCGTGCTGGTTGCGCTCTCGCTGACCTGGTCGATGCCGCGGATGGCAGCGAGGGTCTCGTCGATCGCGGCACCGAGTGCGGGATCGTCGAGCGTGCTGCCCTCGGGAGCGACAAAGAGGTAGCGGGCGCTCAACGAGTTGAAGGGGTCGGCGGCGGCGTTGGGGAACCGCTCGGCCATGAGGTCCTGCGCCTCCTGGGCGGGAGTGCCCGGGATGGAGAAGGAATCCTTCGTCGGGCCGGAGAAGGCCGCGGCCGCACCGCCAGCGAGGACGAGCATCGCGAGCCAGAAGGCTAGGACGATGCCTTTCCGCCGGTAAGCGAACCGGCCTAGGCGGTAGAGGTAGGTGGCCATGGGGGCTCCTGTGATCGTGGGTTCTGGTCGGTTCCGGGGGCGGTCATGCCGTCGGCGATGCGCGTGAATGCCTCATCGACAAGGTCGGTGAGGGTGCGTCCACTGGGCGATCCGCGGACCCAGACCTCGGCCGCGGAATTGAAAGCAGCGCTCGCGACGCCGAGGGCGAGGCGCGGGTAGATGTGGGTGTCGCCGTTGATCCCAGCCCGGTCGGCGATGATGCGGACGGCCCGGTCCATGGTCCGCGTGAGGAGGGCCTGGTTGCACGAGGCGACGGTGGGGTGCGCCTCGACGAGGTGGAGCGCGCCGACGAGGTCCGCGAGCTCGTGCTGGCGGGTGCTGGCCGCGCCGAGCAGGAGCTGCCGGAGCGCGGCCATGGGATCAAGCTCGCGGGGCATGTCCTCGAGGGTGTCGAGGAGAGTGTCAACGAGCGTCTCGAGGTGGTGGACGATCGCGTCCTCGCGGCTGGCGAAGTAATTGTGGAAGGTGCGCGCCGAGACTCCGGCCTGTGCGGCGATGGCTTCGGCGGTGGCCGCCTCGACCCCGCGCTCCCGGGTCAAGCGGACGGCAGCGGCCGCGAGGGCAGCGCGGGTGGCTGCCTTCTTGCGCTCTCGCAGGCTTGGTCCGTTGTGCATGGCTTCCATGCTTCAACACTTTGCGACAGGCTGCAATATTTCCGGCATGCGCAAGAATATGATTTGCAACACTCTGTCTGCTTTGTCCTTGCGGCGCTCCCCCGGCGCCGGGCAGGCCGCGCGCGACTACTCCGTCGCGATGTCGGCGACGAGGGCGCCCGCGGCGGCAACGAGATCGCGCGGGGCGATCTCCACTTCCACGCCTGCCACTCCAGCGCCTACCAGGACCGTCGGCTCATCGAGCAGCCCCGCGTCAACAAGGACCACCACCGGTGCCGGCACGCCGAGCGGAGAAACCCCATGCCGGGGGTAGCCGAGGACCCGCGCGAGCTCATCAGGCCCCGCGAGCTCCATGCGCCCAGAGCCAACGATGCCCGACACCTCGCTCATGTCGAGCTTGCACCCCATCGCGCACACCGCGACAGCATGCGCCGCCCCATTGCGCGCGCGCAGGAACACCGACTTGGTGATGCGATCGAGCGGATAGCCCAGGGCATCCGCGAAATCCTGCGGGCTCCGGATCGGGCCCGGGAGCGAAGCGTGCGCATGCACCGTCACAGCCACGCCCGCGCGATCCAGCACATCACGGACCCTGTCATGCACTACCGGCACCGCTACTCCCCCCGAGGCTCGCGCGGCCGCACCAGGCGCTGCACCATCGTCGCTCGCACCTGCAAGGGCACCGTGGGGGCAAAACGCTTGAGATAGCTCTCCATCCACGCCGCGTCGGCATCGAGGAAGGGCAGATCGCTCGGCACCATATGGCGCAGCGCCAGCATCGGCAGCGGACACTCCAAGGGGCGGAAATGCTCGTTCCACAACCCCGGCTCGGCGCACCCGGGATAGAACTGGCCCAGCATGAGCCCGCCCGCCACCGCTTGCGGCTTCCGCGCCTGCTGCACGCGATCGATCAAGGAATAGTCCGTGAGATCCGGGAAGACAACCATCGCCGCCTTGTACAGCGCCCGCCCGCCATCGACCGGACCGATCCGCGCGAAGTCATCCACCAGCTTCTCGACCGCCAGGGAGATGTCCTCCTCCGACAACGCGGAGCCGCGCACCACGCCAGCCCACAGGAGCTTCCGCGACAACGACGGAACCGTGAACGGGCACACCGGCCCCGATCGGCCCAGATCAGCATGCGGGCGCGTCAGAAAGCTGCGCACCCAACCGTCGAGCTCAACGAGCGCAGGCTCATCGCGAACCGCGCCCGGATCCGACAAGTTCACCAGGCCCAGCTCCAGATGACTGCGCGAATCACGGTCTGCCCGAGTCATCACGCCACCTTTCGCCATGGTCGGCGGGCCCACCCCGCTGTCGGCCCTCTTTGAAGGGTAACGGCTGCACCACCGATCCCATGCGACAAGTGACCGCGATCATCAGTCTCGCTCACACGTGCTCAGCGGCACACACCTGTCACTCCCTCACCACAATCGCACCATCACCCAGACCCGTTACACGCTGTCTGCCCACGCATGACCGACAATAAGGACCATGCAGTCCGCCGAGGCAGCACCACCAGCACCCCAATCCCGCGACACCGCCGTGCTCACCACACCCTTCACGGCCCGGTTGCGCGTGGCCTGGCACATACTGTTCGGCAATGTCCTGAGCTGGAACGACCCCCAATACCTGGCCACCCGATCCAGCACCGACCGGGCGCTCCGCTTCATCCTCGCGCTGCTCTTCATCCAGCGAGCCAGCTATCTCCTGCCCGCCATCGCCACCGCCGCCACCGCGCCGCCGTCCACCTACCAGGACACCGCGCTCAACACCGTCCTCCTCGTGCTCGCGACCGGCTGGAACATCGCGCTGATCCTCATCGCGCGCCGACGCGGATGGTTCCCCAGATGGGCCATCTGGACCGACCTCGCCCTCGTCACCGCCCTGCTCTTCATCAGCAGCCGCAACATCGCCGATGCTGGTGTGTTCTCCGACTCCAACTGGCCCGTGACGCTCGCCCTCGCCGCGTCCGCCCTCACCGCCGCAGCATTCCGCCCATGGCTCGCCGCCACCTGCCTCGCCATCATCGCCGCGTCCCTCCTTGCCGTCGCCCAGCTGCACGACAACCAGGTCGCCCTGCTCTCCCAGCCCACTCTCTCCGTGCTCAACGGCTGTCTCTGGTACGCCGTTGCCGCCCACTTCGTCCGCCGCTACCTCAGCGGGCAAGGACTCATCCTCGAGAAGATCCAGGCCGAGCAGCTCCACGCCGAGACCCAGCGCGCCGCCAGCGCTGCCCGCGCCGCCGAGCGCCAGACACAGTACCGTCACCTCCACAACACCGTCCTGACCACGCTCACCGCCATCGCCCGCGGCGGTCTCGACCACAAGACCACCGAGGTCCAGCGCCGCTGCGCCGCCGAGGCCGCCTACCTGCGCAACCTCATCACCAACGACCCCGAGACCGACATCGCCACCGAATCCCGGCTCCAGAACCTCATGTCCGCCACCCTCGCCGACATCGAGGCACTTGGCCTCGAGGTGCACGTCAAGCAGCACAGCCTGCCCGAGCGCATCCCCGGCAACCGGTGCGACACCCTCTCCGAAGCCGTCCGCGAAGCGCTCAACAACGTCCTCAAGCACTCCGGCACCACCGAGGCATGGCTCACCGCGTTCACCGACGAGACGCGCCTCACCGTCCGCATCGTCGACCGCGGACGAGGCTTCGACACCGCCACCACGCCCCGCGGCTACGGCATCACCCACGCCATCGAGGCCAACATGCACGAGATCGGCGGCACCACGCTCATCGACTCCAGCCCCGGCGACGGCACCATCGTCGAGCTGACCGTGTCCCTCCAGGAGTAGGCGGCTGGCTGCGGCTGGCTGCGGGCTGCGCCGGAGGATGTGCTGGTCAATGTCACGCGACGCGCCGCGACGCGCTGCCCAAGCGTTGACATTAGCTAGCAGATTCGCCGAGGGGTCACCGACTCACTACCGCGCTTCCGGAAACCCCGGGTAGCCGGTCTCGACCAAGCTGGCCAAGCTCACGGGCCAATCGACCTCGGGCTCACCGATCTTGCGCACGACGACCGCGGATTCCTGGTACCCGACCGCGAACGTGGTGCCGGTATTGCGCTGGTTCCACCGCAGTCGAATGAATCCCATCGGTGTCCGCATGCCGCTATCGACGATCTCAAAACCAGTCTTCTTGTTGAACAGGCCCTTCCACGCATCCGAGCTATAGCGATAGAAGTCCCAGGGAACGTCGTGGAGCCCCTCGGTCTGGTGAGTGACGACAAGCCCCACCGCGCCCGGTCGCAGGACCTTGTTCAGCTCGACGACTGCTTTCCAGGGCATGACCAAATGCTCGAAGACAGCGATGCTCATGAAGGCATCGAACTTCTTCTCGACATGCCGTGAAAGCTCATGAATATCAGCGACGATATCCACATCATCAGCCTCGATGATGTCTGTGATCACGACGTTCTTGCCTAGGGCAATGTCCTTGTGCGACACACCACTGCGCGCCCGTCCGCCCACATCCAGAACCTCCTGAACGTCCGCTTCGCCTACGAGGGAGCGCCAGGTCTGCATGACGGTGTAGTTCTCCGGCACATGCCGCTTCTGCACTTCCGCGTAGGGCAGCGCGACGACGTGCTCCTTGCCTCCGCACTTGATGGTGAGCTCAAGGCTCGAAACCGCCAGGTCAAACTCGTCGTATGCCACTGAGAAGACCTCGAAGACCACGACGCTCGCATCCCGAGGGCTCTGCCACGAGTTGACCGAGGGCGGGCTCATCTCCACATCGGAGGTAACGCTTGCGGACACGATCTTGCATGCCTGTCCACCCTCTCCACGGAGAGTGCCCCTGAAATAAGCGAATCGACGAAACGTGGTAGCTATATCAAAGGAGATCTTCACCTCACCTTTGGTGGCCTCACCGCCCGCGATGGAAAAAACCCTGCTAGGTGTCACTTTTCGAACCAGGCTTGCAATGCTCACTGCTCGTCCTCCTGTATGCGTTGCTGTATTGAGCTCTTTTCGAGAGCATTGCGATGAGCGATGCCTCAGGGGTAGCCAGAATCACGACATCAGCCGAAAGCTGCGGTGTTTCTTTCCGGCTGGATATATTGAGCAAGCTCCTCGCGCCTGCCCGGCTCCAGCGAGGAGATCCCCGCAAACTCGGACACGAGCTTCACGGTGTCCAAGGAATGACGCAGCGCACGCTCGTAGCTGATGACGAGAGCGGGGCTCCCCACCCCGGAGACAAAGCTGAGGCAATCAGAGTATTCCTTTAGCGCCCTGCCCATGAGGTTGATGGAGTCACCTGCCACAACGTCGCCCGAATGCTTCATCTCCCTGCTCGCAACCGCCGCCGCATCCCTCACCACGAATATGTAATGCGGGTTGATCAGCAAGCGATGAATATCGGAAATGTAGTAGGAAGATATAGGATCCTTCCAGCCCCAGGTTTCGTATGATGCATTGCGGGCGGATATAAGGGACCTGGCGTGTTTTATATACTCTTTTCGCTTCGCGTTTTCAGCGCGGTTCCAGAATATCCGCCGAATCCCTCGATGAGTCAAGAAATCGATGTCTTCCTGGTTGCTGGGGTCGACGCGCGCACCCATGTTGACACCGAGCTGGTGCAGCAGTCCCGCTACCATCGAGGTGCCACCCCGCGCAACACCCAGGACGCAGAAGGTCTTCCGAGGACCACCCATGGGTTCACGAAGGATCCAGCCCGAGCTTGATAGTTCTAGTGATTCCACATGCTCCCCTGATGGTCAGTTCACGGCCACGATTCTTTGATCACATTTTTGCTCGCTTTGGATCAAGGGAATCCCTGCTACGAGATCCAAGTACTCGACTACTTGATTTTCAGCCCCGATAGCCTCAACATAGCGAGTCGTCATCATCGGAAAAAGATCCGCGACACCGATCGGGTTCTTAAGCAGAAGCTCGCGCTTGATGAAGGGAAAACCTGATTCTGAAATCAGCGTCCTCCAGAACAGGTGTGACGGATTCGCGGGCACATTGCGCAGCACACTCTCCACTTGTTCCGCTAGCACATCGAGCCGCCTGTTCATTGTCTTGCTTCCGTAGAGACCAAGCTCCCGGTACGTCTCCTTGATCAGGCCAACTGTCTTTGGCGCGTGTTCGATCCACTGCGCAGATGCTTGCTCATACGGGAACAAGGCATGGATGCCGAACCCGCCATCCAGCATGGCCGTGCTCAAGCCAATCTCGCCGTTCCTGATGACATCCCGCTTCTTGTTCGTGAACGGGTATCGCTCGAAGAAGTCTAGGACTGCCCCGGACTCCAGAGGCTCCCGGCCAAAGCGAAGAAAGTAGCTCTGGCCGTGGTGCGAGACCTGGTAAGAATCCGTCAAGCAAACGAAAGGGGCCGTACATGCGCTGAGCCTCGGTTCCAGCGGCGCGATCCGGCCGAACGCCGAGTCATTGACCAGGATCAACTCGTCGAGATCATGCAGCACATCCGCGCAGTGCAGGATGCCCGTTGCCCACGATCCGAAGTCGTACCCCTCGTTGGGTCGGCCAATGAGGCAATCAAGATCATCGACCTCTGCGCAGGTACGCGACTCGTCCTGGCGATCAGACGCGTTGACCAGGATGACAGCGAATCCCATGCGCTTGAGATCGGAAACAATGTCTCTGTGGCAGGCAAGGAAAGTAGGGTGATTGCTCCATGCGGCAACAACGGCTAGCTTCCGCTTTTCCTTGATCTGCTGCTCCAAGCCCGCCCCACCACCGTGACCACTAATCCGCCACGAATACGCCAGGAGTTGATCGGTGCTGCTCCCCGTTCCTCGACGGGCCTGCTCTTCGGGCGCCACACCAATTATCGATTTCTCGCGCAGAGGACGCTCCAGAAGCTCGGGGCCAATCGTGACTCCAAGCTTCCCCGGCTTGATGGCCCGCCCCGTTGATTCATTGATTACCTCGACCGAGTGAGGCCTTCCGTCATGGAACCTGCGCGGAATCTTCACCATGAACTGGGCATTGCCACCGGAGATTCCTGCTTGCTCCAGGTCACTGCGGTAGCGGTTCGCGGGGACGCGCAGGCACTTTTCACCATCGATGACCAGGCTCACCTCGGTCGATCGCGCTTTCGACCAATGGACGGCCCAACCCTCCAGCGTGTCGCCAACAAGTCGATCGACCTGTCCGGTCCCGCGCAGATAGTCACGTGCTACTGCGTACAGGTTTTTTCCAGCGTTGGTGACCACGCGTTCCCATCCCTGCTCTAGCGTTCATGCTCCTGCCAGCTCATCATTCATCGATGAGGCTGAACGCCAACGCATTTCGCTTCAGTAGGCGATCAGCCGCGCCCAAGTATAGGGCTGCGGATTCGGGCGCATCACGGTTTCCGGAGTCTCGGCACGATTGCTGGATTCCGCGACACCGCCGACGAGGATGCGCGGCACCACGCTCATCGATGCCAGCCCCGGCGACGGCACCATCGTCGAGCTGACCGTGTCCCTCCAGGAGTAGGCGGCTGGCTGCGGCTGGCTTCGGGCTGCGGCTGGCTTGCGGCCTGCGCCGGAGGATGTGCTGGTCAATGTCACACGACGCGCCGCGACGCGCTGCCCGAGCGTTGACATTAGCTAGCAGATTCGCCGAGGGGTCACCACGCACCACCCCCCAGGCACAAAAAAGCCTCCCGCCTGCGTCAACAGGCGGGAGGCTGGAAGCGGTGGCGGAGGGATTTGAACCCTCGGACGGGGGTTACCCGTCACAGCATTTCGAGTGCTGCACCTTCGGCCGCTCGGACACGCCACCGCGAACAACTGTACCCGAGGTTGAGTTTCGCGCCGAATCGCCTGGTCACAGCGTT
This sequence comes from Lolliginicoccus lacisalsi, assembly GCF_014841105.1. Taxonomy (GTDB): domain Bacteria; phylum Actinomycetota; class Actinomycetes; order Mycobacteriales; family Mycobacteriaceae; genus Lolliginicoccus; species Lolliginicoccus lacisalsi. The sequence goes on along the minus strand of NZ_JACYWE010000007.1, from coordinate 33,026 downwards.
TTCCAGCCCGTCGGACCCCGCTCAGCGGCGCGCTTCGAAGAAGTCAGTGAGCAGCCGGGCGCAGGGCTCGGCGTGGATGCCGCCCCGCACCTCGGGCCGGTGCAGCAGGCGACGGTCCCGCACGACATCCCACAAAGACCCGACGGCACCGGTGCGGGGCTCCCAGGCCCCGAACACGATGCGCCCGACCCGTGCGAGGACGAGAGCCCCCGCGCACATGGTGCAGGGCTCGAGCGTCACAGCGATGGTGGTGTCCTCGAGCCGCCAGCCATCCCCCAGCGCGCGGGTCGCGGCCCGCAGCGCGAGGATCTCGGCGTGGGCAGTGGGGTCCCCCGTGGCCTCGCGCTGGTTGCCCGCGCGGGCGAGGACGGTGCCGTCGCGCGCGAGGATCACGGCGCCCACGGGCACGTCGTCGGGACCGGAGAGCGCCGCCGCGTCGATGGCGGCGGCGATCATGGCCTCGTCCTCGGCGAGCGTCACGGAATGGTTGCCCAGCGGGTCGGCTAGTTCTGCAGGGAGTCGATGATCGTGACGAACTCGCGCTCGAAGCCCAGCCGCTCGGCGATCATCTGGAGCTGCTCGTCGGGGTAGAGATCGTCCTCGGCGAGGATCACGCTCATCACCGATTCGGGCAGCCCGAGGTCGGTGAGGATGCCGAGGTCGCCTTCCTCCCAGGGGTCCACGTCGTCGAGCTCGTCAGGGTCGATATCGGGGATGTCGACGTTTAGCTCGTCAAGGGCCTCGGCGGCGATGTCATAGTCCACGGCGGCGGTAGCGTCGGAGAGCAGCAGGTGCGTCCCAGCTGGGGACGGCCGGATGATGACGAAGAACTCATCGTCGACATCGAGCAGCCCGATGGTGGCACCGGAGCTGCGTAGCTCGCGGAGCTCGGTCTCGGCGTCCTCGAGGCTGGTCAGCACGGACTGCGAGAGCGCGACGCAGCGCCACCGGCCGTCCTCCCGGACGACTCCCACCGCGAAGCCGTCTACCTCATACTCGTCGTCGCTTTGTGTGCGAGCGCGCTGTGCTGCCATGCCGTGAGGTTAGCGCGGCTAGGCACGTGTGGGAACTCCGGCAAGGAAAACGCAGGTGGCGGGGTGGTGTCGGGGCGCGACACGCCAGCGGTGGTGTGCGAACCTGGTGGTGTGCCTGAGTCTGTTTGTGTCCTTGGCCTGGGATTGATCGGTGGTTCGGTGATGCGCGCGGCGCGCGCCGCCGGCCGGGAGGTGTTCGGCTATAACCGGTCGTCGGCGGCGGTGGAGGCCGCCGGGGCTGATGGCTTCGATGCGAGCAACGACCTGGCCGCGACGCTAGATCGCGCGGCGCGGGAGCAGGCGCTGATCGTGGTAGCCGTCCCGATGCCCGCGGTGGGTGGGGTACTGGGCGAGATCGCCCGGCGCGCGCCCGGCTGCCCGGTCACCGATGTGGTGAGCGTGAAGGGCCCGGTAGCCGCTGAGGCGCGGGCGCGGGGCCTCGATGCCCGGTATGTGGGCGGGCATCCAATGGCAGGCACGGCGGAGTCTGGCTGGGCGGCCGGGGATGCGGCGTTGTTCGAGGGCGCCACCTGGGTGGTGAGCGTGGACGAGGGACGTGATCCCGCGGTGTGGCGCCGAGTAGCGGCGCTGGCGCTGGATTGCGGCGCGGTAGTGGTGCCGGCAGCGTCGAAGGAGCATGACGACGCTGCGGCGCGGATCTCGCACCTGCCCCATGTGCTGGCGGAGTCGCTGGCGATCGCGGGCGCCCAGGGAGGAGCGCTGGCGCTGGCACTGGCTGCGGGATCCTTCCGTGACGGCACGCGCGTTGCGGGCACGGCGCCCGCGCTAGTGGATGCGATGTGCGAGGCGAACTCGGAGGCATTGCTGCTGGTGCTCGATGAGGTGCTCGGTACGCTGCGGGAGGCGCGGGCGGCGCTCGCGGAGCATTCCTCCACCTCGGCGCTCACAGCGGCTGGCCATGCGGCGCGCCAGGAGCTCGAGCATCGCGGGGCGGGGCGGAAGGTCATCGAGGGCATCGTTCCCGGCGAGCCTGGCTGGCTGGAGGCGCTTCGCGAGGCAGGCCGTGCTGGCGCGGTGCTGGTGGCGCTGCCCGGGGAGGATCCGCGATGACCACCTTGTCGAGGCTGGTGGACGATCTCCACGCCGGGCGTCTCACTGCCGAGGAGCATGTCACCGAGGTGCTGGGGCGCATCGAGGCGTTGCGCGGCTCGCCCTGGGAGAACCTCGTGGTGGGGCGGGACTACCAGCAGCAGCTCGCCACGCAGGCTCTCGAGCAGGCCCGGCAGCTCGATGAGCGACGGGCTGGTGGCGCGGTCCCGGGGCCCTTGCATGGGGTGGCTGTGGCGGTGAAGGACCTCATCGACGTGGCGGGCGTGCCCACTCGGTGCGGCAGCCGGGTGCGCGAGTCCGCGGGTCCTGCGCGCGCGGATGCGGCGGTCGTGCAACGGCTGCGCGAGGCCGGGGCGGTCATCGTCGCGAAGACGCACTTGCATGAGTTCGCCTACGGGCCCACGGGCGCGGTGAGCGCGGATGGGCCGGCCGCGAACCCGTGGGATGCCGCGCGCATCACGGGTGGCTCGTCGTCGGGGTCGGCAGCGCTGGTGGCGATGGGCGTGGTTCCTCTCGCGATCGGCACCGACACCGGGTGCAGCGTGCGCGCTCCTGCCGCCTTGTGCGGGGTGGTGGGCGTGAAGCCGCCCTTCGGCGCTTTGCCGTCCGGAGGCGTGTTCCCGCTGGCCGAGTCGTTCGATCACGTGGGCTTTCTGGCGAGGACGGGCACTGATGCGCTGCTGGCCTGGGATGCTCTTGGGCTTGGCGGCGCCGGTCTCGAGGGCGTGGCTGCGCGGCACGCGAGCGCTGGCTGCCGGATCGGCCGTCTGGCTGGCCCGGGCTGGCAGGTTCATGATGAGCAGGTGCGCGCCGCTGTGGACGCCACCGCCGAGCGGCTCGCCGACGCCGGCCACGCAGTGGTCGACGTGGAGCTTCCCGAGGCGGTCGAGCTGGTGGAGCTTTATGGCACCATCACGGGCGCGGAGGCTCTCGCCACGCATGCACGGGAGCTTGATGAGGTCCCGGACCAGTTCCAGGAGCTGACGCGGGATCGCTTGCGCGCCCAGCAAGGTCGGCCAGCGACGGAGTACATCCAGGCGGTGCGGCGATTGCGGGCACTGCGGCGGCAGATCGACCAGCGCTTGCGGGACGCGGGCTTCGACATGCTGCTCGCCGCCACCGTCCCGTTCCGCGCTCCGCTGATCGGCGTGGAGGAGCTCGAGGCGGGTGGGTCGACAGTGCCGGTCCGGCCGGAGATCCTGCGGCTGTGCATTCCCTTCAGCGCGCTGGGCTACTCCGTCGCCGCGATACCCGGCCCTGGGTTGACGGGCCCTGTGTTGACGGGCCCTGGGAGCGCTGGTCCAGCCGGGGACAGCCTGCCCGTGGGGGCGCAGCTCGCAGCGCTCCCCCATGCCGATGCACGCGCCCCGCTGATCCTCGGCGCCCGAGCACTCGGCGAGCTGGCGTGAGCTGCTCCTAGATCCGTTCCCCGAGGCCGGGGTAGTCGATCACGAAGCCATCCGCATCGACCGTGACGGTGGCGCTCGCGACCGGGGAGATGACATGGATGCCCTCCGCGCCCGCGCTGTAGGTGAGGGATTCCTCCTTCACCGTGAGGTCCGGGAGCGAGACGTACACCACCGACACCTGCTCATCACCTGGCTCGTGCTGCAGATCAAGCCGCCGGATGGGCAGCGCGTTGAAGAAGGGGCTCAGGATCACATCGACATCAAGCGCGCCACCGAACCGGGACCGGGCCGAGGTCGTGCCCTCGTGAACCGTCCAGTAGCCCTCCCGGTCCCGCGACACCGACAGCACCCGCTCCCCCGCCGCGGTCGTGGTGCGCAGCGACAAGCGGCGCGTCTCGCCCGCATCATCGGTGACCAGATCATAGGAGGCGCTGAAGCTCTCGTGCTCCTCGCAGGGACCACCGATGAGACGGCCCGAGGCCTTGATCCGCTTGCCGGAGATCTGGATGCGGGTCGATTCCATCCGCGGCGCCGTTGTGGACCTCCACGTCAGGACAGCAGGCCACGAAGTCGGCTCCGATACGGGGTTGCTCACGCTCACTACCGTAGGAAGCACCAGGGGGCTCGCGCAACGGAACGTGGGTATTAGCCCCGGGACCGCAGGACCCGTCCGCCTCCCTGCGACTACCAAAGGGCCGGACAAACCCAACCGCCCCCGCACAAGTGCGGGGGCGGCTGCTGTCTCAACCAAGACGTGCGCTCGAAGGGATTCGAACCCCTAACCTTCTGATCCGTAGTCAGATGCTCTATCCGTTGAGCTACGAGCGCGAGCTTATTCTTTTGTACTACCGGAACCCCGGTGGCGGAGGCGAGAGGATTTGAACCTCCGGTTCCCTTTGGGGGGAACAACTCATTAGCAGTGAGCCCCATTCGGCCGCTCTGGCACGCCTCCCTGGACCCTTTGCGTCGGGCATCGGCAAGACTACACACGTCTGCTGTGGTTTTGCAAAACCCAAGGCAGACGGCGTGGCGGGGTCAGCGGAGATAGCTATCGAGCCACTCGAACATGTGCTGCTTCGCCGCGGTCACAGCGGTCTCGGTGTCCGCGGGGTCCGCCGCCTCGGGCACATCGTCGACCTCGTGCCAGGACCAGGTGCCAAAACCATCGTCGGGCCGATGGGCGAGGCCCGGATAGCTGACGAGGAGCGTCGCGACGGGAGCGCGCAGGGCAGCGTTGCGCAGCGCGTTCACCGAGTCCGGCGGGGTCTGCGGATCGTCGTCGCCGAAAATGCCCAGTCACGGGGTGCGCAGGGAATGGACGGTCTCGAGCAGAGGCGTGGCTCCAGGCGCGAGCGCGCGCTCGATGCCATGGGGCGCGACGCTGATCGCGGCACCGTACGGGCGCTGGGTGGCGACCATCGCGGCCGCGGTCCCGGCGCTATCGAAACCGATGATGCCCACGCTGTCGGTATGGATATCGTTGTCAACGAGCCAGTCGCGGGCAGCGTCCGCGTCGTCGAACAACTCCGCCCCGAACACCGGGTCGATTCGATCCTCGGGCTGGCGGTGGAACAGGTGCGGGGCCGCGATGAGCCAGCCCTCGTCGGCGAGCTCATGCATGAGCTGCAGCAGCGGCTCGTGGAAGTCACGCATCTCATGGAGGAACACGATCCCGCCGCGAGGTCGTGCCTCGGGCGCGATGACGGTGAGCGGCACACGGGTGGACGCATCCGGCAGGGCCGCGTATTCCTGCCGGGCTCGTGAAGTGTGGATTCCCGACATAGCCTCTACTCTCCCACTCCTCGTCCTGATTTTCGAGGCCTGGTACGACTATTCTCGCGCAGGTGACCACTTCGCGCCATGATCCTGCCAGCGACCCGTCCGCCCACGTCCAGCTCCGTCCCGACCTCGGAACGCTGCCGGCATATGTGCCGGGGAAGTCATGGCCGGGAGCGCTGAAGCTGGCGAGCAACGAGACCTCGCCGGGCCCGCTGCCCAGCGTGGTCGGCGCGATCGCGGCCGCTGCGCAGGGAGTCAATCGGTACCCCGACAATGGGTCGATCGCCGTCCGGGAAGCGCTGGCAGAACGCCTCGGCGTCGCGGCCGAGCAGGTCGCCGTGGGGTGCGGCTCGGTGAGCTTGTGCCAGCAACTGGTCCTCGCGACATGCTCGCCAGGCGATGAGGTGCTGTTCGCGTGGCGGTCCTTCGAGGCGTACCCGCTGGTCACTCTCGTCGCGGGGGCCGTGCCGGTCCGGGTTCCCCTAGGCCCGGGGCAGGTGCATGATCTCGATGCGATGCTCGCGGCGATCACGGAGCGCACGAGGCTTGTGATGGTGTGCAATCCGAACAATCCGACCGGCACCGCGGTGGGACGGCGCGAGCTCGAGCGCTTCCTCGACGCCGTGCCGAGCACCGTGCTCGTGGTGCTCGATGAGGCCTACATCGAGTACCTGCGCGCCGAGGATTTCGGCGCCGGGGACCTGCCGGACGGGGTCGCGCTGGGCCGGGGCCGCGCGAACCTGCTGGTTCTGCGCACGTTCTCCAAGGCCTACGGGCTCGCGGGCCTGCGCATCGGGTATGCCGTCGGCTCTCCCGAGGTGATCGCCACGGTCAGCAAGGTCTACATCCCGTTCAGCGTGAACAGCCTGGCCCAAGCAGCGGCGCTGGCCTCCCTCGATGTCGAGGCCGAGCTGCTGGAGCGGACCGACGCTGTGGTGGCCGAGCGCGGGCGGGTGCGCGATGCCCTGCTCGCGGCTGGCTACACCGTGCCCGAGACCCATGCGAACTTCGTCTGGCTGGACCTTGGCGCAAACGCGGCCGAGTTCTCGACGCGCTGCGCCGAGGCCGGGGTACTGGTGCGCCCGTTCGCCGGCGAGGGCGTGCGGGTCACCATCGGTGATGCGTACGAGAACGATCAGTTCCTCGCGTTCGCGCTGAGCGACGTGGCGACCGGCCTGGCCCGGCAGTAGCCCACGGCCGATCTCCCCGCAGCGATGTGCGGGATAGTGATGCAACCGTGATGCGATGGTTGCCCCCCGAACTAGCGGCAGCCCCCACACTGGGGTCCAGGGAAACCGCGCGGACGCGGGATTCGAGGGCTGGTCGAGGAGGCACCGGATGAGCATGCGCCGCCATGCTGTCGCCGCATCGGTGATCGCGCTGGCCCTGCCGATCCTCGCCGCGCCATTCGCCGTGGCGAGCCCAGCGGACGACATCGAAGTGCGCATCCTCTCGATCGGTGACCTGCGCAGCGCCTTCGCCCCGCTCGACGGCGACGCCGGCACCGTGCTGCAACCCGACGGGTCACGCATCAACGCAGGCGGGGCCGCGCACCTGGGCACGTACCTCGATCAATTGCGCCGCCAGGCCGACCGCTCCCTGTTCCTCTCCGCGGGCAACAACCTCGCCGCGCCCGATGAGCCGAGCCGCACCGCGGTGCTCCGCCATGAGCCCGTCATCGACCTCCTGGACGCCTGGGGGCTCGACGCCTCAGCGATCGGCGCCACCGAGCTCGCCGAGGGCATTCCCGAGCTGTTCCGCAAAACGGACGGCGGATGCCACCTCGATGAGGACTGCGACGAGGAGGCAACGTTCGACGGAGCATCGTTCCCGTTCGTCAGCTCCAACATCTACGGCCCCACCCACACCCCGTTGACGTCGCCGTTCACCATCCGGCACATCAACGGCACCCCCACCGGCATCATCGGCGCGACCCTCCACGACGATCCGGGCCCCGGCTATACCCTCGCCTCCGAGCGCGAGACCATCACCAACGCCACCGAGGCGCTCCAGGGGCTCGGCGTCTCCGCGATGGTCCTGCTCGTCAACAGCCCCGACGTCGCCGAGGCGGCTGCCGGGCCCAGCGACTGCGGCGCCAGCAATACCGCGGCGCACGACCTTGCCACCACGGCCCCGCCGCAGATCGACCTCGTCCTGACCAGCAGCTCCAGCCCCTACACATGCCTCGTGCGCGACCCCGACGGGAACGACCGCCCGCTCCTCGCCGCGGCCACGCACGGCCGCACCGTAGCCGTCGCGAACCTCGTGATCGATGGAAACACCGGGGATGTGCAGCGCGACCGCGTGAGCGTGTTCAACCAGATCGTCACCCGCGACATCGCCCCCGCGGACGAGGTGACCGCCACCCTCGATGACCTCGAGTCCACGATCGGCCAGGCCGAGCGCAGGCCGGTGGGCACACTCACCCAGCAGGCCCCCCGACCCGTCTCCACCGCCACCGAGAGCCCCCTCGGCAGGCTCATCGCCGATGCCGCCGTCTACTCGCACAACGACCGGGCCGACGACACGCCCGCGGTCGCCGCCCTCATCCACCCCGCCTTCCTGCGCGACGACCTCACCGAGACCGTGACCTACGGCGACATCTTCGCCGCCGTCGACAACACCCCGCTCGCCACCATCGACATCCCGGGCAGCATCCTCGCGCAAGTGCTCGAGCAGCAGTTCCAGGACGACCGCGCCACCCTCCTCCAGCCCTCGGCCGCGCTCTCCTACACCATCGACGAGGCCGCCCCGATCGGATCACGGGTCAGCGGCATCACCCTCGACGGGCAACCACTGCAACCCGGGCTCGACTATCGCCTCGTCGTCGACCCCGCGCTCACCCTCCCCGGCAGCGGCTTCACCGCCCTCGACGACATCACCACCTCGGCCACCATCCGCGGCCCCAGCGCGCTGCGCGCCTATCTCGCTGACCACGCCCCCGCGCCCGTCGAAGAGCAGGACCGCATCACCTGGACGGGGTAGGGGGTTGCGGTGGTGGCAGGAATGCGCCAGCCGTCGCGTTGCCTAGCATGACGGCAGGGTCGAACACGGAGGAAACGATGAGGTACTTCTCGGATGGAGCCTGGCGGATCCTACGCGTCCACAGCGACGACGGGGTGGGAGTGAAGGGGTTCCACGAGGCCGCGGTGGACACCTTCACCGGCAGTCTGTGGCGGACGCTGGATCCGCAGGTCGCGCGCCGACTGACCACCAAGATCGCCTTCAGCGGTGACTACGAGGAAGTCAGTGAGGAAGAAGCCTCACGCCTGGCGGACCAGAAAGCGAAAGAGGCGGGCTTGTAGTTCCCCCTGTACGAGGCGCACGCATGAAGCGAGGAAGCCTCTTGCGGAGAAGTGTGGGAATTTCGTGGTTGATCCGCGATGCGCTCTGTGCGCTCCCGCCATCCCTAAACGGTTCCCGCCACCACTAGCGATAGCGACCACGGAAATAGCGGTAGCGGCTAGGCACCAAGGGTGGCAGCAGCCTTCCAGGGGTGGCAGCTACGCACCCGAAGTGCCAGGAGCCGCGAGCAATACGCACACGCCACGCTTCAGCCGCCGCCACACTCCGCCCCCAACAAAAAAGCCCTGACCTGCATCAACAGGTCAGGGCGTGGAGCGGAAGCGGAGGGATTTGAACCCCCGGTCGCTGTTAACGACGCTCGCTTTCAAGGCGAGTGCATTCGGCCGCTCTGCCACGCTTCCGTAGGCGATCCTAGCGAACGGGTGGGAGCGGGGTCGAATTGATCAGTCGTCGCTGTGTTGCTTGGCGACGACGTGGTTGTCGATCTTCTCGAAGATGCGGGTAAGCGCGTCGAGCTCGGCCTCATCGAGGAGATCGACGAAGTAGGCGCGGACACTGGCGACGTGGTTGCGGGCGGCTGCCCGCAGGGCGGCGCGGCCGGTGTCGGTGATGTGGGCGCATACGCCGCGGCCATCCTCCGAGCAGGCTTCCCGGTGGATCAGCCCAGCAGCCTCCATGCGGCGCGCCTGGTGGGTGAGCTTGCTGCGGGAGGCAACGATGCCGTCGGCGATCTCGCTCATGCGGAGCGCGCCGGTGGGCGCTTCGGAGAGCAGCACGAGGATGCGGTAGTCGGCGATGGAGAGGGAATCGCTGGTGGTGAGGTCGCGATTGAGGAGACCGATCAGGCGCTGGCTGCCGTCTATGAAGGCCCGCCATGCCCGCTGCTCGTTGGCAGTGAGCCACTCGATGCCATTATTGTCGCCGTCCCCCATCGATCGTGCGTCCTCTCCCCGGTCGTACATTATGTGACACGTAAGACAATAGTTATACCGCATAAGGATTGGCGAACTGGCTTGCTAGTGAAGGTCGCGCCGTCGCGCCGCGAGGACGACTACCCTCATGATCATGCGTGCGATCACAATGTCCCGGTCCGGTGGTCCAGAAGTCTTGCAGTGGGCGCGCGTGCCCGACGCGCGCCCAGAGCGCGGCGAGGTGCTGCTGCGCGTGGCGGCGACCGCGGTGAACCGCGCTGACCTGTTGCAGCGGGCGGGGCACTATCCACCGCCGGAGGGAGCGAGCCCGATCCTCGGGCTGGAGTGCTCCGGCACGATCGTCGAGCTCGGCGAAGGCGTGCAGGGCTGGCGTGTCGGCGATGATGTGTGCGCGCTGCTCTCCGGCGGCGGCTACGCGGAGTTCGTGGCGGTGCCCGAGGCCCAGTTGATGCGCGTGCCCAAGGGCGTGGACCTGTACTCGGCGGCAAGCCTGCCGGAGGCGGCGTGCACGGTGTGGTCGAACCTGGGGATGCGGGCCAGGATGCACCGGGGGCAGACGCTGCTCATCCACGGCGGCTCCAGCGGCATTGGCACGCACGCGATCCAGGTGGCGCGCACCATGAATGTGCGGGTCGCGGTGACGGCGGGCTCCGCGGAAAAGCTCGCGCTCTGCCGCGAGCTGGGCGCCCGCTACGTCATCAACTACAAAGAAGATGATTTTGTCGCCGAGATGGCCTATTACACAAAGGAATTCTCCCACCCGGGGGCGAACATCATCCTGGACATCATGGGCGCGAAATACCTCGACCGGAACATTGATGCACTGGGCATGGACGGGCAAATCGTGATCATCGGCCTGCAGGGCGGACGGCGCGCCGAGGTAGACCTCGCGAAGCTGCTGGCGAAGCGGGCCACGGTGACCGCGACGAACCTGCGCGGCCGGCCCGTCATGGGCGAGTCGAGCAAGGAGGAGATCATCCGGGAGACGATGCGCTGCGTGTGGCCGATGATCGAGGCCGGGCTTGTGCGCCCGGTGATCCATGACGAGCTGCCGATCACCGAGGCAGCCAAGGCCCACGAGATGCTGGACTCCGGGAACGTCGCGGGCAAGCTGCTGCTGCGGGTCAGTTGAGGCGCGGGTGGGCTTTCGCTGGCCGATTAGCGCTGGCGCGGCGCCGACCCCATCATGGTAGGCATGACTCTTACGGACCATGACGGCATCGAGGTGCTCGGCACGAGCGACGACCATGCCGGCACCGAGCCGCGCGAGACGCCCCTGACCGATCTGGTGGAGCAGCCCGCGAAGGTCATGCGCATCGGCACCATGATCAAGCAGCTCCTCGAGGAGGTCCGCTCGGCCCCGCTGGACGACGCGAGCAGGTCGAGGCTGCGCGAGGTCCATGACTCGTCGATCCGCGAGCTGCAGGATGGCCTCGCGCCCGAGCTGCGCGCGGAGCTCGACCGGTTGACGCTGCCGTTCAACGAGGATGTGGTGCCCTCGGACGCGGAGCTGCGCATCGCGCAGGCACAGCTCGTGGGATGGCTCGAGGGTGTGTTCCATGGGATCCAGACAGCCCTGTTCGCGCAGCAGATGGCGGCGCGGGCGCAGCTCGAGCAGATCCGCCAGGGCGCGCTGCCACCAGGCATGAGCCTCGGCGGGCTGCAGGAGACTGATCCGCGCGAGGCCGATCCCGGCGAGGCGCACCCGCACGGCCACGGCACCGGCCAGTACTTGTAGTCGCGGCTGGCTCGCCAGGAAATCTGCTGGCCATTGTCACGCTCGGGGTCGCGTGGCGCGGCGTGTCGCGTGACATTGACGCGCAGATTCGCGGGAAGCACCTTCGCGGATGCGAGCGCTATCCCCTGCCGACGATTCTCCTCGCCCCGCGCTTGACCATCGGTGGCGCGAGCGCCCGGGCCCGATCGCGCAAGGGCACGGGCGGATAGAGGGCCTCCGCGAGATCGTTCTTGGCCCTGGCGAGAATCCTGGTGTCGTCGGCAGCGAACCCGCCGGAAACCGGCCGCGGCACGGCTCGGGGGTCATCGTCGAGGTGCAGCAGCGTCCAGCGCGAGCCGAGGTCCATGAGCGACTGGTGCTTGGTGTCGTAGTAGCCGCGCTGGCCGCTGATGGCGATGCCCGCGGCTCCCGCTGCCGCGGCGATGAGGTGCGGGTGGAAGCGCGTGCTGATCCATGCCTGCCCGGGGCTGGCGGGAAAGCCGTGGCGCCAGAGCTCGGTGAAGGGCACGAACAGTGCTCCGTCGAGACGGTCGGCGAGCTGATCGAACACGACCCGGTCGGTGCCGGGGATGGCTTCGATGACGGCGATGTCGCTGCCAGGTGTACCCCAGTGGTCGAGGAGCCCGCGGACGAGGGTGGCGAGCCGCGCGGCGCCGTCGTCGCTGCCGGTGAGATCGGATTGCAGGCACAGGACGGTGCCGCGCCGGGCCGCCTCGGCCGCGATGCCCTCGGTGGGGACGGCGGGCAGATCGAGCCAGGCATCGTCGCCAGTGAGGATGGTGCCGTCGAAGCGCGTGGAGGGCTGGTCGCGCACATCGAAGACGTCGAAGTGGCGCGTGGCCGCGGCGATCCGGTCGTCGTCCTTGGCGGGCATGAGTCCTTGTCCGGTGGCGTAGAGGCGCGCCCCGGAGCGTTGCTGGGCAGACTTGGCAATGTCGAGCAGGTTGTAGTGGTGGGGCCACATCGAGTTGAGGTAGCCGCCACCGAGCAGGTGGATGCTCGACGCGCGGGCGAGCAGCTCGATGCCGTCGACAATAAGGCAAGCCCGTCCCGGTTCCGCGATGACATGGGCGAGGAAGTCCTCGGCCTGCGCGGGCTCCCGCTTGCTGGCCTCGGTGGCGAGCCGCCAGGCGGTGTCAACGAACATCGCGTTGGGATGCAGGCCGTGCAGAAGGATCGATGCCTGCCCCGGGGTGTGGCAATCAAGCACGACTAGGGAGCGCGGGCGGCGGCGCGCGAGGTAGCGCAGCCACTGCGCGGCGATCAGCTCGTCGCCGTAGTTGGGATGACCACTGGGCGCGATGAGATAGATGACATCCTGGCCCATGTCCGATTTAGGCATGCGACAACCATTACTGCTCAACAGGTCTGGCGCAAACACTGGTGGTGGCCGTGTCCCCCGCGCGAGCGGGCCCGGTGCCCCGTGCAGGGCAATCGGCGCGGCATCCGCGCGCTGGGACGGTGGGCACGACTAGGCTTGTGACCCGTGCCCGACTCAGCAACACAGCCCAGCGGAGGCCACGGCGAGCCGACCGCCCATGCCCTGCAGGTAGAGGTGCATGAGATCACCTCCGATTCGCGCACGATGCGCCGCGCGATCGCGGACCTGCGCATCGGCCTGGCCCAGCGCGAGCTCTGGTGGGTGCTGGGCTGGCAGGACATCAAGCAGCGGTATCGCCGCTCGGTGATCGGCCCGTTCTGGATCACCATCGCCACGGGCGTGCAGGCCGTCGCCATGGGGCTGCTGTACTCGGTGCTGCTCGAGGTCGACCTGCGCATGTTCCTTCCGCACGTGACGGTGGGGCTGATCGTGTGGGCGATGATCCAGGGCGCCATCATCGACGGCGCCGAGGTGTTCATCAAGAACGAGGGGCTGATCAAGTTCCTGCCGTCGGCCCTGAGCGTGCACGTCTACCGGCTGACGTGGCGGCTGCTGCTGTTCTTCGCGCACAACATGCTGATCTACCTGATCATGATTGCGGTGTTCCGGCCGCCGCTGGGGTGGCATAGCCTGCTGGCGTTCCCCGCGCTGGTGCTGCTGGTGCTGAACGTGCTGTGGGTGATCATGTTCTTCGGGATCCTCGCCACCCGCTACCGCGATATCTATCCGATCCTCAACAGCCTGACATTGCTGATGTTCTTCATGACACCGATCGTGTGGACCACCGAGGGACTGATCAACCGTGGCGGCGAGGCCGCCGACCGCGCGCGGCTGGTGGAGATCAACCCGCTGTTCCACTACCTGGAGATCATCCGGGCGCCCATGCTCGGCAACCACGTGGACCTCTACCACTGGGTGATCGTGCTGGGATTCACCGTCGTCGGCTGGGGCATGACCCTGCTGGCGATGCGCAACTATCGCGCCCGCGTGGCGTACTGGGTCTGAGGGAGGAGCAGCGTGAGCGAGGTCAGGATCGACACCGCCGGGGCGTATGTGGACTTCCCCATCTTCGACGCGAAGACACGATCATTGAAGAAGGCCGTGCTCGGCAGGGCCGGCGGCGCGATGAAGCGCAACAACTCCAACGTGATGGTCGTCGAGGCCCTGCAGGACATCACCATGTCGCTGCGCGAGGGCGACCGGGTGGGGCTCGTCGGGCACAACGGGGCAGGCAAGTCGACGCTGCTGCGGCTGCTCGCGGGGATCTATGAGCCCACCCGCGGCAAGGCCCGCGTCCAGGGACGGGTGGCGCCGATCTTCGATCTCGGCGTCGGCATGGATCCGGAGATCTCCGGCTACGAGAACATCATCATCCGCGGCCTGTTCCTGGGCATGACCCGCAAGCAGATGCTGGACCGCATGGACGAGATCGCCGACTTCACCGAGCTCGGCGACTACCTGAACATGCCCCTGCGCACCTACTCGACCGGCATGCGGGTGCGAGTCGCTATGGGGGTTGTCACCAGCATCGAGCCGGAGATCCTGTTGCTCGACGAGGGCATCGGCGCGGTGGACGCGGACTTCATGCGCAAGGCCCGCCGAAAGCTGGAGGAACTGGTGTCGCGGTCGGGCATCCTCGTGTTCGCCAGCCACTCAGACGAGTTCCTCGCGCAGCTCTGCGATACCGCCATGTGGATCGACCACGGCACCATCCGGGAGCGCGGCAGCATCAAGGACGTGCCCACCCACTACAAGGGTCCCGAGGCGGCCCGCATCGTCGATAAGGTCCGGGCCGATATGGCCCTCGAGGACAAGCGCGACGGGATCGAGGAGAACCGGTGACCGAACGCATCATCGCCGTGGTGGTCACCCACCTCAGGCGCGAGCTGCTCGCCGCATCCCTCGACGTCGTGGCCAGCCAGGAGCGCCCGGTGGATCACCTGATCGTGGTGGACAACGCCAACGAGCCGGAAGTGCGCGAGCTCGTCGAGTCCCAGCCCATCGAGACCACCTACCTGGGCTCGCAGCGCAACCTCGGCGGCGCGGGCGGCTTCGCCCTCGGCATGCTGCACGCCCTCGCCCTCGGCGCGGACTGGGTGTGGCTCGCCGACGACGATGGACGGCCCGAGGGTCCCGCCGTGCTGGCCACCCTCCTCGATTGCGCGCACCGGCACGGGCTGTCCGAGGTTTCGCCGGTGGTGTGCAACATCGATGAGCCGGACCGATTGGCTTTCCCGCTGCGCCGCGGCCTGGTGTGGCGGCGGTGGCGGCACGAGCTCGGCGATGAGGACCTGCTGCCCGGCATCGCGTCGCTGTTCAACGGCGCGCTGTTCTCCGCCACCGCCCTCGAATCAGTCGGCGTGCCCGACCTGCGCCTCTTCGTGCGCGGCGACGAGGTGGACGTGCACCGCCGCCTCGTGCGATCCGGCCTGCCCTTCGGCACCTGCTTGCAGGTCGCGTACCTGCATCCCGATGGGTCGGACGAGTTCAAGCCGATCCTGGGCGGTCGCATGCACACGCAGTACCCGGACAACGAGACCAAGCGCTACTTCACCTACCGCAATCGTGGCTACCTGCTCTCGCAGCCGGGGATGCGAAAGCTGCTGCTGCAGGAATGGGTGCGGTTCAGCTGGTACTTCCTGGTGAGCAAGCGCGACGTGGCGGGCTGGCGCGAATGGAACCGGCTGCGCAAGCTCGGGCGCGAGGAGCAGTTCCGGCGGCCATAGCGGGTTTGGGCTCGCGGCTGGCGGGTGGCGGCGGGTGGCTGGCTGGCGGGTGGCGGTTGCCTCCGCCGGGCGCCGGGCGGGCTCTTGGCGGGCGGGTGGCCGCTGGCGGTTGGCGGGCGCCGGGCCCTTGCCGGGCAAACGCACTGGAAACCGCCAAACGCGATAGAAACCGACCTGGATTCCCGGCAGCTTCTATCGCGTTTGCGGCCGGGCGGGCACCGATCGCCGGCGCCCAGGCCGATCGCCGTCGCCCAGGCCACGGGGCGATGAAGGCACCACCCAGGAACAGCTCCTACCCCGCGCGCCCGTAGACGCGGCTCCGCAGCACGATCTCGAACGGGCCCTGCTTGTCGCCGCGCTCGAGCCAGTAAGCCCATGCCGCGATGACGACCCACACCGCGATCGCGTAGGCGGCCATGCTGGCGCTGTGCAGCTGCTCCCCCAGGCCCAAGCCCCAGGCGGCGAGGATCGGCGCGCACAGGATGGATTGGGCGAGGTAGCAGGACAGCGACCGCTTGCCGACGGCGGAAATGGCGGTACCGATGATGCCGAGCGGCGCCCGCGGTTGAAGCCAGTGCCCGAGCAGGCCGAACAGGGCCACATAGCCGACGCCGCCGGCCAGCCCGGTGCTGAGCTGCACCAGTTCGAGTGCTCCACGCATCGCTTCCGTCGGTTCCCACGCGCCGAGCTTGGCGGATGCGGCGACCGCACCGCCCACCCAGCCGAGCGTGATGCCGGCGATCGCGGTGGTCCGCAGGAGCCGCAGGTGCTGGCCTGGTTGCTCGAGGATGCGGTGGCGCGCTGCCCAGATGCCGAGCAGGATCGCGATGGGCACGGCGAGACTGATGATTCCCTGGAAGAGGATCAGCGCTCCCCAGAAGGCCACGCGCGTCACTGCTGCGATGAAGTAGTTCGATTCGCCGTTGGCGGCCTCGATGATGAAGTACGGGCTGAATGATTCGCTGGGCTGGTCGGCGGGCGGCACGGACAGGGCTGTGATCAGCGCCAGGAAGGCGAGCAGGATGAGGATGCCGCCGCCGATGGCGCTCCACAGCAGCAACGTGCGGTCGGTGCGGCGCAGGAACAACCACACCAGCGCCAGGCCCACCAGGCCATACGCGCCGAGGATGTCGCCGAACCACAGCAGCAGCGCATGCGCGAAGCCGAAGACGAGCAGCCATACGTTTCGGCGCTGGATCAGGGCGCGCGCGGCCCGCTCCGGGGTGCCGGCGGCGAGCTGGCGCTGGTAGAGCATGACGATGCCGTAGCCGAAGAGGAACGCGAACAGCGGATAGATGCGTAGGTCCACGGTGGTGACGATGACCGCCTGGGTGGCCTTGTCGAGGATCGACCCGTCCGGCGGATGCGAGGCGAGCCGCTCCCCCTCGCGTCCCCATAGGTACCACGGGGTGTTGGCGATCGCGATGAGCAGCAGCATGAAGCCGCGGGCAAGGTCGGGGGCGAGGGCGCGCTCGCCGGTGCGGGCGGGGCCGCGCGCGAGATCCTTCGCCATGACGGCTCCTCCCGATTTTGCGACAGTATGTCATTCCTGCCGGGAGTATATCGGCGTGCCCGGACATCGGCATCCGCACGCGCGATCGTCCCGCGCCGCGGATCCGTTCCGCATCGTCGGTGTGATCATTGCCGCACGTCAGCGGCCAATCCACCCTGCACCTGGTCGGCGAATGACCCGCAGAAGCGCAACCAACCGAAAGGATCACACCAGTGACCCGTCCAGCAGTACTCAACGGCAAGTCCACCGGCCAGATCATCGCCGGCGTCTTTGGTGCCGTGTTCATCCTCGTCGGCATCCTCGGGTTCATTCCGGGCATCACCACCAACTATGACAACCTTGCCTTCGCCGGCCACGGCCACGGCGCCGAGCACGCCCAGCTGCTCGGGATCTTCGCCGTCTCCGTGCTGCACAACATCGTGCACCTGCTGTTCGGCGTGGTCGGCCTCGTCCTGGCCCGCACCGCGGCCGGAGCCCGCTGGTTCCTCCTGGCCGGCGGTGCCGTCTACCTCGTGCTGTGGATCTACGGCCTGGTCATCGATCTGGACAGCAACTTCAACTTCGTCGGCCTCAACACTGCTGACAACTGGCTGCACTTCGTGCTCGGCGCCGTGATGGTCGGTGCGGGCATCGCCGCCACCAAGCTGGAGAAGGCCACGAGCTGACCCAGCAGGAACACGACCGGGGCCCCTCGCATGATCTGCGGGGGGCCTTGGCCGTGCACGACCTACCTAGGCACCGCGATGCCCAGCTCGGACAGCAGTGCCGCGAGCTGGGCCGAGGTACGCCGGGGGCTGAACCGGTCCTCGTACAGCGCCCGCATCCGTTGCCCTGATTCGCGGATGCGTCCTGGTTCCAGCAAGCCTGACAGCTCGCTCTGGTCCGCCCAGTCGTGCACCGCGAGGATCGCGTCGCGGGCGTACTCGCTGATCGCCGGGGTCGGTGTCGCCAGGACGGCGCAGCCCGCGACCGCCGCATCCACGCGCTTCGCTGGCAGTTGCGAGGCGGTGATGGCGACGTCCTCCTCCGAGGGGATGACCAGCACATCGATCATCGCGTAGGCCTCATGGAGCGGGGTATCGGGATCGATGAGGGTCCAGCGGTCGGCGACATCGCCGGGGATCGTCACCCCGTGCTGGCGGTAGACCACCCCGTGGATCCGCCGGTCGCGCCGAGTCAGGTCGATCAGTCGGTCGAGCCGCTTGTGCTGGCGGACTGTTCCCAAGAAGCCGGCCCGGATGCGATCGGCGGTGGCGCGGGTACCTGTCGGGCCGCCCGGGAAGTCCAGCCGCGTGTGCGGGATGAGGCGCGTGGGGCAGCGCGGGGCGCCGTATTGCTGCGCGAGCACGCCCGCGAGGTGCTGGCTGACCGCGGTCACGGCATCCGCTCGCTCGAGCACGGCCCGCTGGGAGCGCGTGGTCCCGGCGGGGCTGTGCTTGATCAGGGGGAGCAGCAGGATCTTGCCGAGCAGGCCATGATCGCGAACGGCGTCGGAGAGCGCCCGCTCATCGTCGCTGAAGTCCGCGATCACCATGGCGGATGATCCTTCGAGCGCCGCCGCGATGCGGTCGAGCGGCCACCGCCCCTTGCACAGCCACACCACCACTGGGCGCTCCCGCGCTTCCCTGGCGATGCGCCGGGCCAGCCCTTGGATCTCCTTCTTCCCGAACACCTGCACGTCAAAGGGATACTTCGAGGCGCCCACCCACAGGGCCCCGGTGAGGAACGCATGGATCTCAGCGTCAGCGATCTCCTGCGCAGCGAGACCGTGGCTCAAGGCCCTCGTGAGCGAGTTGTTCGACGACGAGAACCCGATGATGTGGACCTTCAGGCCCCGCCGATCGTTCATGGGGACGATTCCCTCCTGCTATGCCACCCACGGCCGTATCGCCGCTGCCAGCGGACTCTGCCACAGCTTCCGGCGCGACACACCGCCGAGAACGCGCTAGCCCGCTGGAACGTTACGAAAACGGCAGAATACCCCTCACGGCACGAGCCTCGGCCGCACCGATGGCACGAGCTCGCGAGGCAGGAGGAATTGAGCACCATGATCGCTAGCAGGATCCTCATCCTTGGATGCGGCGGCTACATCGGCAGCCACCTCCTCGACCGAGTGCTCGCCATCCCCGGGGTGCGCGTGACAGGGTGGGACACCTCCTCGGCGAAGATCGACAACCACCTCGACCATCCAGGATTCGAGTTCCACCGCGCGCACCTCGCGAGCCCCGAGGCCATCGCCGCGCTCGAGCCGCACATCGCCCGCGCGGACGTCGTCATGAACCTCGCGGCGATCTGCAACCCCGCCGAGTACGTGTCCCACCCTCTGCGCGTGCTGCACTCCAACCTGTTCGACACCTACCAGGTGCCCGTGCTGTGCGCCCAGCACCAGAAGTGGCTGATCCACTTCTCCACCAGCGAGGTGTACGGACGCACCATCGCGAGCTACCTGCCGGGCAACACCTACGACGATCCAGACCTCTACGAGCTGCGCGAGGACTCCACGCCCCTGATCATGGGCCCGATCTCCAACCTGCGCTGGACCTACGCATCAGCCAAGCAAGTCATGGAACGATTGATCCACGCCTATCACGAAGAGACCGGCATGCCCTACACCCTCGTGCGGCCGCTGAACTTCTTCGGGCCACGCATGGATTACCTGCCCGGCCACGACGGCGAGGGCACGCCGCGAGTGCTCGCGTCCTTCATGTCCGCCCTCATCGATGGCACCCCCATGCGGCTCGTCGATGACGGAAAGGCACGCCGCACCATCGTCTCCATCGAGGACGCCGTCGACGCGCTCATGCTGATGCTCGACAACCCCACCAACGCGCAGAACCAGATCTTCAACATCGGCAATCCCGGCAACGAGGTCACCATGCGCGAGCTCGCCGAGCTCATGCGCGGCATCTACGCCACCATCACCGGAGACGACGGCTACCGCGACCATCCCATCGAATCCGTCTCCTCCCTCGACTTCTACGGCCCCGGCTACGAGGACTGCGACCGGCGCATGCCCAACATCGAGAACGCCAAGATCCAGCTCGGCTGGACCCCGCGCAAGAACCTCCCCGACCTGCTCCGCGAGACCATGACAGCCTTCCACCAGCAATATGTCGCGCAGGGCGGCTAGCTGGGGCGGGCTAGTCCTGCTGACAAAAGCCTATGAAACGAAACGATTTGCCCCGTTTCGGGCCACGTTCTGTTGAGTCTCATAGGCCTTTGCCGCGAGCCTCCCGCTGCGCCCCGCTCCCCTATCCCTCGTACTGCTTCTCGGTGGCGTCTTTGACGGGCTGCCACCAGTCGGCGTTGTCGCGGTACCAGTCGATGGGGGCGGCGAGGCCGTCGCGAAAGTCGCGGTAGTGTGGTTGCCAGCCGAGCTCGGTGCGCAGGCGGGTGGCGTCGATGGCGTAGCGCATGTCGTGGCCGGGCCGGTCGGTGACGTGCTCCACCTCGTCGAAGGTGTGACCCATGAGGTCGAGGATGTCGGCGATGACGTCCTTGTTGGACTTCTCGCCGTCCGCGCCAATAAGGTAGGTCTCCCCTAGCTTGCCGTGGTCGATGATCATCCACACGGCACGGTTGTGGTCATCGACGTGGATCCAGTCGCGCACGTTCTCGCCCGCGCCATACAGCTTGATGGGACGCCCGGTGAGGAGGTTGGTGATCTGCCGCGGAATGAACTTCTCCACGTGCTGGTAGGGCCCGTAGTTGTTGGAGCAGTTGGAGATCGTGGCCGCCACCCCGAACGAGCGCACCCAGGCGCGCACCAGCAGGTCCGCGGATGCTTTGGAGGACGAGTACGGGCTCGACGGGCGATACGGCGTCTCCTCGCTGAAACGCTCCGGATCATCGAGCTCGAGATCCCCGAACACCTCGTCGGTGGAGATGTGATGCAGCCGCACCCCGTGCTTGCGCACCGCCTCGAGCAGGACGAACGTCCCCATGATGTTCGTGTGGATGAACGGCTCCGGCGAACGCAGCGAATTATCGTTGTGCGACTCGGCCGCGAAATGCACCACCAGATCGTGGCGAGCGACCAGCTCATCGACCAGCGCTGCATCCGCGACATCGCCCTGCACGAGCTCAACCTGGTCCGCCACCGGCGCCAGCGACTCCCAACGGCCGGCATAGGTCAGCTTGTCCAGCACCGTCACCCGCGCATCCGGGCGCTCCCGCACCGTCAGATGCACGAAGTTCGCACCAATGAACCCCGCCCCGCCCGTCACCAGAACCCGCACGCTCAACCCACCTTCGCCAAAAACCGGAACGATGCTTCTACAGCCTAGGGCGGCTCGGGTGGGTGCGGTGGCCTGACCAGGCAGCGCCTCGGCCGATCGTGTAATTCCAGCCACCTCCAGCGTGGCCAGATCTTCACGATCGCGCGCGCCGCCTGGCTCGACGTGGGCACCTCCCGGATCGACGCCGCCACCGCCCCGCCCGAGGCCGCAACCACCCCGCCCGACGCCCCCACCACCCCAAACCGGACATCCCACGCTTCGCCCTGCGCACCGCCGCGCCCCCGGCTAGCGTATTGGTCACAGTGTGTCTCGTTGGCGGGCAGATGGCTGGAGGGCGGTCGGGGTGCTGGAGGTTGATTCGGTCAGCAAGCGTTTCGGGAACGTGTTGGCGCTCGACGGCGTGTCGTTCTCGGTGGACGCGGGCCAGTTGTTCGGGTTCGTGGGGTCGAATGGCGCGGGCAAGACGACGACGATGCGCATCATCCTGGGGGTACTGGCCTCGGATTCGGGGTCGGTGACGATTAATGGCTCGCCGGTGGATCTGGCTGTGCGGCAGCGGATCGGATACATGCCGGAGGAGCGCGGCTTGTATCCGAAGATGCGGGTGGGCGAGCAGTTGGTGTACCTGGCGCGGTTGCACGGGTTGTCGCCGAAGGATGCGAGGTCGGCGATGGAGCGGTGGACGGAGCGGCTGGGCCTGGAGGACAAGCGCGCGATGGAGCTGCAGGCGTTGAGCCTGGGCAATCAGCAGCGGGTGCAGCTCGCGGCGGCGCTGGTGCATGATCCGTCGGTGCTGGTGCTGGATGAGCCGTTCTCGGGGCTGGATCCGGTGGCCGTGGATGTGATGACTGAGGTGTTGCGGGAGAAGGCCACGGAGGGGATGCCGGTGGTGTTCTCGAGCCATCAGCTGGAGCTGGTGCAGCAGTTGTGCGATCGGGTGGGGATCATCAAGGAGGGCCGGATGCGCGCGGTGGGCCCGGTGGAGGAGCTGCGGTCGCGGGGTGGCCGGATGCTGGAGCTGTGGGTGCCGGATGCGCCGCCGGGGTGGGTGCCTCGCGTGGAGGGCGTTCAGCTGGTGAGCGAAACCGATGGTGTTGTCGTGCTGGAACTGGAGCCTGGGGTTGATGATCAGGCGGTGCTTCGGGCGGCGCTGGGTACCGGCCGGGTGGAGCGGTTCGCGTCGCACGTGCCGTCGTTGGCGGATCTGTACCGGGAGGTTGTGGCGGCATGAGCGGCAGCCAGCGCAGTTCGGCAGTTCTCCTGGTGGCCCTGCGGGAGTTCCGGGCTCAGGTGCGCACGAAGTCGTTCGTAGTGGGCAACATCATCACGCTGGTGATCATCGTGGGCGGCCTGGTGGCGTTCTCGATTTTCCGGGGCGATGGGGAACCGGATCCCACAGTGGTGGCGGTGGCGCCGGGCTTGTCGGTGGAGGCGCAGGCCGTCGAGGCATCGGGCGAGGCGCTCGGAGTGCTCGTGGAGGCGCGGGAGGCCGAGAGCGTCGAGGAGGCGCGCGCCTGGGTGGACAACGAGGATGCCGGGGTGGCGTTGCTGGGCCGCGATGGCACTGTCCTTGGCGCCTACAGCGTGGAGCCGCTGGAGCCTCCCATGGTGGCGGTGCTGGAGTCCGCGGCGGGCGCGCTGGCCGTCGAGGACGCGCTGGAGGCACAGGGCGTGGACCCCGGCGCGTTCGCGGCGGACGCTGCGGCGGGAGTCGAGGTGGAGGTCGCTGATCCGCCGGATTCGGATGCGACGCAGCAGATCATCATCGCGGCCGTTGTGCTGTACCTGCTGACCGGGCTGGTATTTGGCTTCGGCATGTACGTGGCGATGGGCGTCGTGGAGGAGAAGTCGAGCAGGGTGGTCGAGATCCTGTTGTCGACGATCAAGCCTTTGCAGTTGCTGTGGGGAAAGGTTCTGGGCATCGGCGCGGCGGGGCTGCTGCAGGTGCTCACCTATGCTGCCGTGGGCCTGGTGGTCGCGAGCCTGACGGGGTTGCTCTCGGTCTCCGGTGGCGAGGCCGCCACGTTCGCCTCGCTGGTGGTGTGGGCGATCCTGGGCTACTTGTTCTTCGCGCTGCTGTACGCCGCGGCCGGGTCTCTGGTCTCCCGCCAGGAGGAAGTCCAGTCGGTGCAGGCCCCGGTGATCATGGTCATGTTCGCGTGCCTGGGCGCGAGCGTCGTGAACCTGTCCAATCCTGGAGGGACGCTGGCCGTGGTGACGGCGTGGGTACCTCCGTTCTCCGCGTTCGCGATGCCGATCCGGGTCGCTACGGGCGAGGCATCGGCCATCGAGATCGCCGGGTCGCTCATTCTCATGGTGCTGGCATGCGCGGGGATCTCCCTGCTCGCTGCTCGCATCTACAGCAACTCGGTGCTGCGCATGGGCGCGCGGATCCCGTGGCGGGAGGCCCTGCGACGATAGGCCCGGCAACGCTGGGCACTGCGCCGCCCTGTGCCGGGAAGGGGTGGCGGCGCGCTCGCGAAGTGGCTTGCATCCGGCCTCGAACCTGACAGTATTGCGGCATGCGCGGAATAATCCTGGCGGGCGGCACCGGTTCGCGATTGCATCCGATCACCCTGGGCACGAGCAAGCAATTGCTTCCGGTTTATGACAAGCCGATGATCTATTATCCGCTCTCCACGCTCATGCTCGCCGGAATTCGCGACATCCTGATAATTACCACCCCCCACGATCGGGAGCAGTTCATTCGCCTGCTCGGAGATGGCAGCCAGTTCGGAATCTCCATCACCTACAAGGTTCAGCAGGAGCCAAAAGGCCTGGCCCAGGCGTTCACCCTCGGCGCCGACCACATCGGCAACGGCCCCGTCGCCCTGATCCTCGGGGACAACATCTTCTACGGCCCCGGGACCGGGACCAGCCTCGCCCGATTCTCCTCTATCACCGGCGGCTCGGTTTTCGGATACTGGGTGTCCAATCCCCGCTCCTACGGCGTGATCGAGTTCGATAAGAATGGCCGCGCTGTTTCTCTCGCGGAGAAGCCCGCGCGCCCGAAATCGAACTACGCCATCCCCGGCCTGTATTTCTACGACAACGACGTCGTGGAGATCGCTCGCGGGCTCAAGCCATCACCGCGGGGCGAGCTCGAGATCACCGACGTCAACCTCGAATACCTGCGCGCCGGCAGTCTCACGGTGGAGAAGCTCGGGCGCGGCACCGCCTGGCTCGACACCGGCACGTTCGACTCCCTCCTCGAGGCGTCGAACTTCGTGCGGACCATCGAGCACCGGCAGGGCCTCAAGATCGGCGCGCCCGAGGAAGTCGCCTGGCGCTGCGGCTACATCACCGAGGACGAGCTCCTTGAACGCGCCGGGCCGCTCGTGAAATCCGGATACGGCCAGTACTTGATCGACCTCATGCACCGGGAGCTTGCAGATGGAATTTCGTGAACTCAGCATCGCGGGCGCGTGGGAGATAACGCCCCGTCTCTTCGGCGACCACCGTGGCTCGTTCCATGAATGGTTCAAGCAGGAAGCGTTCGAGAAGGCCACCGGGCACCGGTTCAAGCTTGAGCAGGCCAACATGTCCACCTCCACCGAGGGCGCGCTGCGCGGCATCCACTTCGCGGACGTGCCGCCCGGCCAGGCCAAGTACGTGACGTGCGTCAGCGGGGCCATCCTCGACGTCGTTGTCGACATCCGCGTCGGATCCCCCACCTTCGGCCAGTCGGACAGCGTGCTGCTCGACGATCTCTCTCACCGCGCCATCTACCTCGACGTCGGCCTCGGGCATGGCTTCTTCGCGCTCAGCGAGACCGCCACCGTCGCGTACCTCGTTACCAGTGGCTACAACCCGGCTGCCGAGCACGGTATCGACCCCCTCGACCCCGCCCTCGGCATCAGCTGGCCCCGGCTCGGCCACACTGGCCGCCCGCTCACCCCGGTCCTCTCCGACAAGGACAATGCCGCGCCGTCGCTGCAGGAAGCACTCGACGCCGGGATCCTGCCGCAGTTCGAGGGGTAGCCCGCCCGCGCCTGCCCGCCGATCGTGGTCCGCTTGGCAGCGGAGCTGCCACCCTTGCCGCCCAGCTGCCACCCCTATGCGAGGCTGCCACGGATATTTCAGTGGCAGGAGTGGCAGATGGGTGGCAGCTGCCAGCTCTACCGGCTGGACGCGCCGCAGGCCCAGCCTGCCCCACCCCGCTAGTGGATGCGGAAGATCACGACGCGCTGGACGATGAAGTTGATGATCGTCGCGATGCCTTGAGCGATGACGAAGGCAATGGTGGTGACGATGAGCTCGTTCCACCGGCCTTCGAGGCTGTAGAAGATGAGGGCGCTGATGCCGACCTGGAGGACGAAGGTGAGCCCGTAGAGGCCGACGACGGCGGCGAAGCGCTTGTTGCTGTGCTGGGCCTTGAAGGTCCAGCGCCGGTTGATCATGTAGGCGGTGGTGGTGCCGAAGATGAAGCTGATGGCTTTGGCTACTTCGAAGGGGAGGCCGAAGTAGCGGAGGATCAGCAAGCTGCCGAAGTCGACGATGGCGGAGAGCCCGCCGGTGACGCCGAACCGGACGATTTGTGTCTTGAGGTCGACGTCCGCGGTGCTGGTGTATTCGTCGAGGGGCAGTTCGACGGGCAGGGGCACCTCGTGGTGCTGCTCGGGGGGCTGGTGCGGCTGTCGGGTCACGGGTCGAGCGTATCGCGCAGCATGGCCACGGGGCGCGGCTTGCTACCCATTGCGCGGCTAACGTCGTTAGCCTAGCATTGAAGCTAACATCGTTAGCCAAGGAGCAACCATGCGCATCATCCTCACCACCTCGATCGCCTTCGCGACCATCGTCGCCGCGGCCGCGGGCAGCTACCTCTACACCGTCATCGCCAAGCCAGGCATCGAGACAGCCATCACCATCGACGCTCCGCCCGAGGCCGTATGGGCCACGCTCACCGATTTCGAGTCCTACGAGCAGTGGAACCCCTTCATCACCTCCTCGGCCGGCACCGCCACCACCGGTACCCGGCTGCGCAATACCATCGACAACAACGGGTCCGCGATGACGTTCGAGCCGCGCATCACCGTCGCTGAACCAGCCCGCGAGCTCCGCTGGATCGGGCGCTTCCTCGCCCCCGGCATCGTCGATGGCGAGCACTACTTCCTCCTCGAGGCACTGCCCGGCGGACAGACGCGGCTCGTGCAGGGCGAGCAGTTTCGCGGCGCACTCGTGCCCCTCGCCGGCAACTCGCTCGATGTGCGCGATAGCTTCGACGCCATGAACCGTGCGCTGAGGGAGCGCTCCGAGCAGCAAGCAGCGAGGTAAGCTGCCCGGCCGTGACCAGCCTCGCCCCCCGGGCCCGCGAGATCGCCGACGCCGCGCACTACATCCTCGACGCCCACGGCTGGGAGGAGGTCACCATGCGCGCCCTTGCCCGCGAGCTCGGCATCAAGGCACCATCGCTGTACAAGCACTTCGCGAGCCGCGACGCCATCCGCGCCGTGCTGATCACTGATGCCCTGCACCAATCCGGCCTCGCCCTGCACGCCGCCACCGACTCGGTGCGCGCGCTGCTGGCCGCCTACCGGGCCCTGGCGACGGAGCGCCCGCACCTCTACCGGCTCGCCACGAGCGGGGAACTTCCCCGCGACCAACTGCCCGAAGGGCTGGAGGAATGGGCGGGCCAGCCATTCTGGATCGTCACCGGCGATCCTTTGACAGCGCAGGCATTGTGGTCGTTCGCGCACGGCACCACCATCCTTGAGCTGGACAATCGCTACCCGCCAGGGTCGGACCTCGACGCGCTGTGGGCCACCGGCGCCCGCGTGTTCACCGCCGCGACCGCACCAAACCCGGCTGTCCACCCACCCGAAGCGGCACCGGGCGAGTAATCTCTACCGTGATGTCCACGACCACGAATTCCGGGGCCCCGGGCTTCTCGCCGGAGCTGCCCACGCAGACGCGCACCCTCACAGGCTGGGCACGTACCGCGCCCACTACCGCCGAGGTCCTCTCGACGCCCGATATCGAGCTGATCGCCAAGGCAGTTCGCATGGCGAACGAGAAGGCCGAGAACGCCCCGTCCTACCTCAAGCGCGGCATCATCGCGCGCGGGCTCGGGCGGTCCTATGGCGATCCGGCCCAGAACGGTGGCGGCCTCGTCATCGACATGAACCCGCTGAGAACGATCCATTCGATCGATGCGGACACGCAGCTCGTTGACGTCGACGCCGGGGTGAACCTCGACCAGTTGATGAAGGCCGCGCTGCCGTTCGGCCTGTGGGTGCCCGTGCTTCCCGGCACCCGGCAGGTCACCGTCGGCGGGGCCATCGGCTCCGACATCCACGGCAAGAACCATCACAGCGCGGGCAGCTTCGGCAACCACGTCGTGTCGATGGACCTGCTGACCGCCGATGGGCAGATCCGCACCATCACGCCGCGCGGCAAGGACTCCGAGCTGTTCTGGGCAACCGTGGGCGGGCAGGGCCTCACCGGCATCATCCTGCGCGCGGTCATCAAGATGACCCCCACGGAGACGGCGTACTTCATCGCGGACGGCGATCGCACCCGCGATCTCGACGAGACGATCGCCCTGCATAGCGATGGCAGCGAGGAGGACTACGACTACTCGTCGGGCTGGTTCGACGCGATCTCCAAGGGGCCCAAGCTCGGTCGCGCCGCGATCTCGCGCGGCTCGCTGGCGACATTCGATCAGTTGCCCAAGAAGCTGCAGAAGGACCCGCTGAAGTTCGACGCGCCGACGCTGATGACCCTGCCCGACATCTTCCCCAACGGCTTGGGCAACAAGCTCACCTTCGGGATGCTCGGCGAGCTGTGGTACCAGAAGTCCGGCACCTACCGGAACAAGATCCAGAACCTGACGCAGTTCTATCACCCGCTCGACCTGTTCGGGGAATGGAACCGCGCCTACGGCGATGTGGGCTTCCTGCAGTACCAGTTCATCGTGCCGATCAGCGCCGTCGACGAGTTCCGGCGCATCATCCACGACATCGCCCACAGCGGCCACTACTCGTTCCTCAACGTGTTCAAGCGCTTCGGCCCCGGCAACGACGCTCCCTTGTCGTTCCCCATGCCTGGCTGGAACATCTGCGTGGACTTCCCCATCAAGCCCGGCCTGCACGAGCTCGTCCGCGACCTCGACCGCCGCGTCCTCGAGATGGGCGGCCGCCTCTACCTCGCCAAGGACTCCCGCACCAGCGCCGAGACCTTCCACGCGATGTATCCGCGGATCGACGAGTGGATCAAGGTCCGCCGGTCCGTGGACCCCAATGGTGTCTTTGTCTCCGATCTCGCCAGAAGGCTGGAACTCCTGTGATTGATGCTGTAGGCAACCCCAACACGATCCTGCTGCTCGGCGGCACGTCCGACATCGCGCTCGCGGTGGCCGATGAGTACCTGACGGCGGGTCCGCTGCGCGTGATCGTTGCCGCCCGCCCCTCCGACCGTCGCGATGATGCGGCCACCCGGCTGCGGCAGGCTGGTGCCACCGTCACCCTCGTTGACTTCGACGCGCTCGATACCAGCAGCCACCAGAAGGCCCTCGACGAGGCCTTCTCCGGCCATGACGTCGACGTCGCCGTCGTCGCGTTCGGCCTGCTCGGCGATGCCGAGGAGCTGTGGCAGAACCAGGACGAGGCGGTCAAGCTCGCCACCGTCAACTACACCGCCGCCGTCTCCGCCGGAGTGATCCTCGGGGAGAAGATGAAGGCCCAGGGGCATGGGCGCATCATCGCGTTCTCCTCGGTCGCCGGGGAGCGCGTGCGCCGCTCCAACTTCGTCTACGGCTCCTCCAAGGCCGGGTTCGATGGCTTCTACCTCGGCCTCGGCGAGGCACTGCGGCCCCACGGCGTCGTCATCACCGTCGTGCGGCCCGGCATGGTGCGCACCAAGATGACCGACGGCATGGACGAGGCACCCATGACCATCACCGCCGATGAGGTCGCCCGCATCGCCGTCAAGGCCTCCCGCCGCGGCAAGGAACTGGTGTGGGCACCCGCGGCGTACCGCTACGTGATGTCGGCGCTGCGCCACGTGCCCCGGCCGCTGTTCCGCAAGCTGCCGATCTAGGCTCGCGCCGTCCGCTGGGGCCGTCCGCTGGGGCCGTCCGCTGGGCAAAAGCACTGGAAGTGGTTCGGAAACCCTTGGATTTTCTATCGCGTTTAGCAACTTCCGGTGCTTTTGCCGACGGGGCACCCCCCTGCACCAGCCGCCTCGCGCCGCTGTGAGCACTTCCTGACGGTGGCGTAACGCTCGGGTAGTCGCCGTGACACCGACGGCGACGAGCCTGGACGCTATGTCGTTCACTCCACGGTTCCTGCAGGGCGCCTTCCCGTTCGCGGGCGAGGTGGTCATCGATCGCGGGCTGGTGGTCGCATGACAGCCAGGAAGCTGCTCGTCATCGGCAACGGCATGGCGGGCGCGCGGGCGGTCGAGGAGATCATCGCCCGCGGTGGCGGGGACCTGTTCGACCTCACCATGATTGGTGATGAGCCGTACGGCAACTACAACCGCATCATGTTGTCGCATGTGCTGGCCGGGGAGGCCACCATCGACGACGATGATCTGCTGCTGAACCCGATGAGCTGGTACCGGGAGAACGGCGTCACCCTGCACGCTGGGGATCGCGCGGTGCGGCTGGATCGGTTCGCCAAGCAGGTGGCGTGCGAGAGCGGCCGCATCGTCGACTATGACGTGCTGGTGATCGCGACCGGTTCGTCGAGCTTCTTCCCGAACATCGATGGCCTCCGCGGCACCGACGGGCATCTGCTCAAGGGCGTGTTCGGCTTCCGCAACATCGAGGACACCAACGGAATGCTGCAGCTCGCGCACTCGCGCGACAAGACCCATGCCGTGGTGATCGGTGGCGGCTTGCTGGGGCTCGAGGCCGCATACGGCTTGCGCACCCAGGGCCTCGAGGTGGAGGTGGTGCATTCGCCCGGGCACCTGATGAACCAGCAGCTCGACGAGCGCGGGGGCCGGGTGCTGCGCAAGGAGATCGAGAAGCTCGGCATCCGAGTGCACACCGGGGCGCGCACCACCGCGGTGCTGCGCGACGCGGGCGGTGGCATCACGGGCGTCGGGTTCGCGGATGGGTCGCGCCTCGATGCGGACATGGTGGTGGTCGCGGCGGGCATCCGGCCTAGCACGGCGCTGGCGCAGTCCGCGGGCCTGGTGGCGGAGCGCGGCATCGTCGTGGATGACCAGATGCGCTGCGAGGACGAGTCGGCGATCTTCGCGGTCGGCGAGTGCGTGCAGCATCGCGGCGAGGTATATGGCCTCGTGGCTCCGGTGTGGGAGCAGTCGGTGGTGCTCGCTGATGTGCTCACCGGTGCTGACCCCCGGGCGGCCTACCACGGCTCGCGGATCACGACGAAGCTGAAGGTCGCGGGCATCGATGTCGCCGCGATGGGCGTGAAGGGCCCCGAGCGCGAGGATGACGAGTTCGTCCAGTTCTACGAGCCCAGCACAGGCGTCTACAAGAGCGTGGTGGTGCGCGAGGGCAAGCTGATCGGGGCGATGCTGCTCGGGGACATCAGCAAGATCGGGTACCTCAGCCAGGTGTTCGACGACAAGGCGGAGCTGCCGGAGGAACGCATCAGCATGCTGTTCGACCTCGGTGGCGCGCCAGCGGGGCAGGGCGCCGCCGATCTCGCCGACGATGCCCAGGTGTGCAGCTGCAATGGCGTGACGAAGGGCGCAATCGTCGCCTGCGTCGAGCATGGCGCGAAGTCGCTCACCGATGTCATGGCGCGGACCCGGGCCGGCAAGGGCTGCGGCTCCTGCAAGGCCCTGGTCGGCGAGGTGGTCGCCTGCGCGGCCGGGGGAGCTCTCGAGAAGGATCCCGCCGCGGACTGGTACGTGCCGTGCATCCCGCTGTCCAAGCCTGATCTGATCGCCGAGATCCGGGCGCGCGATCTGCGGGCCGTCTCGCAGGTCTTCGCCGAACTCGCCGAGGGCGGCCGGGAGGACGCTGCGGCGAAGATGCCGCTCGCCTCGCTGCTGCGCACGGTGTGGGGCCCGGACTGGGTCGATGAGCGGGGCGCGCTGTTCATCAACGATCGCGTGCACGCCAACATCCAGCGCGATGGCACGTTCTCGGTGGTGCCGCAGATGAAGGGCGGCGTCACCACGCCCGAGCAGCTTCGCAAGATCGCCGATGTCGCCGAGAAGTACAGCGTGCCCATGGTGAAGGTCACCGGCGGGCAGCGCATCGACCTGCTCGGCATCAAGAAGGAGGACCTGCCGAAGGTGTGGGGCGATCTGGGCATGCCGTCCGGCTTTGCGTACGGAAAGTCCATGCGAACGGTGAAGACGTGCGTGGGCAGCGATTTCTGCCGCTACGGCCTCGACGACTCCACCGCGCTCGGCATCCGCATCGAGGAGCGCCTGCAGGGCCTCGAGTGCCCCGCGAAGCTGAAGATGGCGGTCGCGGGATGCCCCCGCAACTGCTCCGAGGCGCTGTGCAAGGACCTCGGCGTCGTGGCGGTCGGCGATGGCCGCTGGGAGATCTACGTCGGCGGCGCGGCGGGCGCCCACATCCGCAAGGGCGACCTGCTCGCCACCGTCGGCTCGGCCGATGCGGTGCTGCGGCTCGCCGGGCGATTCGTGCAGTACTACCGGGAGAACGGCAAATGGCTGGAGCGCACCTATGACTTCGTGCCCCGCATCGGGCTCGATGCACTGCGCGCCGTGCTGATCGACGACAGCGACGGCATCGCGGCCACCCTCGATGAGCGATTGCAGCAGTCCGTGGACGGGTACCGCGATCCGTGGCTCGAGCGGACCGAGCCCCGCTCGCCGGCGCAGTTCGCCTCAGCCCTGCCGCTGCTGCCCCTGCCCCAGGTGCCGGTCCGATGAGCACACGGCACGCCATTGCAGTCGGCCCGGTCACCGACCTCACCCCCGGCGAGGGGCGCGCCTACGTCGTCGAGGGCCAGCAGATAGCGGTGTTCCTGCTACCCGATGGCACTGTCCGCGCCACCGCCGCGGTGTGCCCGCACAGGGGCGGCCCGCTCGCCGACGGCCAGATCGACAACACCGTCCTGGTGTGCCCGCTCCACCAGTACGGCTTCTCGCTCGCCACCGGTGAATGCACCTCCGGCGATATCGCGCCGGCCGCCGTGCATCATGCCGAGGTCCGCGATGGAACGATCCTCGTCACCGTGTGAGCGCTGCCAGATCGGGCAACAGCATTGTCGTGCCCCGCGGACGCCTGCTCCGTAGACTGGAACGGATGGCACGGCCCGGCCGGGCTGGCTTCCGCGAACAATACGAGGAGGGACCTGATGACCTCACGCGCATCCTCGTCCTATGGCTTTGACGCCTCCGAGGCTGACCGGATCGAGCAGGCCACCCCGGTGCGCCCCGAGGATGAGGACACCACAGACACGGGATCCCGCACGATGGAGGCGAACGAGGCGGATCTCGCGGAGCAGCTCCAGGAGGTCCCCGACGATGACGACTACCCGCGCGAGTAGTCGCCCTCGCTAGCCCCGGGACCGCCCCGGCGATCCCCGACACGCCCCGGCCAGCCTTGGCCGGGGCGTAGTCGTCCGCGGGGGCCGAATACCATCAGTTCCCGTGGCTACAAAAAGGGATGCGCGCACGGTACGGCTGGCTCGTCTGGTAGCGGTGAGCACCGGCCTCGCCGGATTCATCCTCGCCGCCACCAGCCCGCCCGGCGGGCCCGACGCCACCCGCTTCGGCATGCAGGTCCGCGCCACCGCCACCGACGCCCAGGTGATCTCGCGCAATGCGGTGGTGTGGTCCCAGCCGCGCGAGGCGATGGCGGAGTGCGAGTCGCTGCGCGTGGTGGTGACGAAGAGCGAGATCGCGATCTCCACGTCAGGCGGAGCCTCGCCGGTCGATCTGGTGCTGCCGGGCGCCCAGTTCATGCCGCAGGTGGTGGGCATCTTCACCGACCTCGACA
>NZ_JACYWE010000015.1 GCF_014841105.1 Lolliginicoccus lacisalsi | reverse complement strand
GGATCCGCGCCGCCGCCCGGGCATGGCCCGGAAACGACGATTGCCCCGCCCCTGGTTCGGGGCGGGGCAATCCGGGCAGGACTACCGCGGCGGGCCGCTAGGGCCTGCGATGGCGGTCCTGGCCCGCAGGTATCACTTCAGCTCGGAGGAGGACTTGCCGAGGAGGCGGCGAGCCACGATGAGCTGCTGGATCTGCTGGGTGCCCTCGAAGATGTCGAGGATCTTCGAGTCGCGCGACCACTTCTCGAGCAGCGGACGCTCGGAGTAGCCGAAGCTGCCGGCGAGCTCGACCGCGCGGAGGGTGACCGCGGTGCCGGTGCGCCCCGCCTTCGCCTTGGCCATGGAGGCCTCGAGCGAGTTGGGCTTCTTGTTGTCGGCCATCCAGGTTGCCTTCATCGACAGCTGGTAGGCGGCTTCCCAGTCGGCCTCGAGGGTGAGGAACTCGGCCGCGGCGGCGTGCTGGGAGAACGCGGGGGCGTTGTAGTCGATCTCGACACCGGCTTCGCTGAGGATGCTGCGGAGCTCCTCGAGCGCAGCGCGGGCACAGCCGATGGCCATGCCGGCGACGAGCGGCCGGGTGTTGTCGAAGGTGGCCATGACGCCGCCGAAGCCCTTCTTGACGTCAACCTCGGGGCTGCCGAGGATGTGGTCGAAGGGGATTCGGCAGTTCTCGAGCATGATGGTGGCGGTGTCGGACGACCGGATGCCGAGCTTGTGCTCGAGCCGCGCGACGGTGATGCCGGGGGCATCCTTGGGAACCACGAACGACTTGATGGCGGCGCGGCCCTTGGTCTTGTCCACCGATGCCCACACGACGACGTGGGTGGAGCGCCCGCCGGCGGTGACGAAGATCTTCTCGCCGTTGAGGACCCACTCGTCGCCGTCCTGGACGGCGGTGGCGGTGACGGCGGCGGAGTCGGAGCCGAAGCTGGGCTCGGTGATGGCCATGGAGGCCCACACCTTGCCGAACTGCTCGAGCTGCTCATCGGTGGCGACCGAGGCGATGGCAGAGTTGCCGAGGCCCTGGAAGGGGATCGACAGCGTAAGGCCGACGTCGCCCCAGCAGGTCTCGATGACGTTCATCAGGGCGGACATGTTGCCGCCGTTGATGTTGCCTTCCTTCGTGGGCTTCCCGTCGCGTCCGAGGGTCGCGCCTGCGGCGCCACGGCCAGCATCGGCCATGCCCTCGACGAGGCTTGCCATGGTGTCGAGCTCGACGGGCCGCTCATGCTCGGCGAGGTCGTACTTGCGGGAGATGGGGCGGAAGATCTCCGCCGCTGCCTGGTGGGCCTGGTTGGAGGCCGCCACCAGCTTCTTGGGGAGTTCGAGATTGATCATGTGAGTGTCTCCAGGCTTTTCAGGAGGGAACGGCTAGAGGACGACGACGCCTTCGGCGACACCGATGGCGCGCAGGTCGCGGTACCAGCGCTCGACGGGGTGCTCCTTCGTGAAGCCGTGGCCACCGAGGAGCTGGACGCCGTCCAGGCCGATCTGCATGCCCTTCTCAGCGGTGATGCGGCGGGCCAGGGCTGCCTCGCGGTCGAAGGACAGGCCCTGCTCGGCGCGGGAGGCGCCGCGCCAGGTCACCAGGCGCATGCCCTCGAGCTCGATGCCGATGTTGGCGACCATGAATGCCACGGACTGGCGGTGGCTGATCGGCTCGCCGAAGGCGACGCGCTCGTTGACGTAGGGGATCACGTAGTCGAGGACGGCCTGGCTGGTGCCGCAGGCGAGGGAGGCCCATCCGAGGCGGGAGAGCTGGATGATGTCCTGGTAGTCCTTGGCGCGGCTGCTGGCATCGCCATCGCCGAGCAGTGCCGACTCGGGCACGACGACGTTGTCGAGGTTCAGGCGGCCGATGCCGGCTGCGCGCAGGCCCATGCTGGGGTCTGCCTCGACGGTGAGCCCGTTGGCGTCGGACTCGACGATGAAGAAGGCGGGCTTGCCACCGAGATCCGCGGCGACGAGGAACAGCTCCGCCGAGGCAGCGATCGGCACGAGGCTCTTCACGCCCTGCAGGGTGTAGCCGCCGGCAGCGCGGTTGGCCTTGGTCTGCAGCTCGAACGGGTTGAACAGCGCGCGGGGCTCGTTGACGGCGACGACCGCGCCGGGAACGTTCTCGCCGGCGAACGACGGCAGGTAGGTCTGCTGCTGCTCGTCGTTGCCGTACTGGGTGAGCGCGACAGCGAAGCCGCTGGGCGCGAGGATCGGCAGCGCGAGGCCCATGTCGCCGTGAGCGAGCGCCTCGGCGACGAGCGAGTTGGTGATCGCGCCCCGCTCGGAGGCAGCGCCCTCGAGCTCCTCGGGAACGTTGATCAGGGTGATGCCGAGCTCGGCGGAGCGGGCGATCAGGTCAGCAGGCGCGGCGGCTGCCGCGTCGGCGTCGTGAGCGGCCGGGCGCAGGATCTCGCCAGCGAAGTCTTTCACCGTGTCGACGATCATCTTCTGCTCGTCGCTCGGGGTGAGGTCGTAGAGGCCCTTCTTCTTGGCCTCGGAGTCGGGGAGCCGCTTGGGCTTCCCGGTTCCGGAGACCTTCTTGAAGGTCCGGGTGGCCGAGCCGAGGGTCTGGAAACCAGTCTTGGTGGCCTGGTACGCGACCCGATCGATCGGCTTGCGGAGGTTGTACTTCTCGGCGAGGCTCGATCCGGTCAGGGTGGTCAGCACGCGCATGGCAGTGCCGATCGCGTCACGCTTGACGGGGTTGAGGCCCACGGCGGAGGTGGAGCTTTGCGAGGCACCACCATTTGGGTTCTTCTTGCTCATGATCTCCAGCTATTCGTGAGAGAAGGGTCAGTGTGGTCGCTATCTTACCCATGAGTAAGTTGTGCGCGCGAGGGGCTCGCCAAACTTGCCGGGACGTGTTGGCGAACTCACTTCAAGCTATCGAGTGTGAGGGCATGCAGGAGGCCGTTTGAGCCAACCGCGCTGCCGCCGTGCGGGCCGGGATCCCCGGCGAGCGATGTGAAGGCTCCGCCAGCCTCGCGCAGCAGGATGTCGAGCGGCGCGAGGTCCCATAGGGAAACCTCTGGCTCAGCGGCGATGTCGACAGCTCCCTCCGCGACGAGGCAGTAGGAATAGAAGTCCCCGAAGCCGCGCACGCGCCACACGGCGTCGGTCAGGTCGAGCAGCTGCTCGCGGTTGCCGCGCTCCTTCCAGCCGCTGAGGCTCGACAGTGACAGGCTGGCCGAGGCGAGGTCGGCGACCGCGGAGACCTGGCTGCGATGGGCCGGGCCGCCAAGAGCCGTTGTGTAGGCGCCCTGGCCGGAGCTTGCCCACCACCGCCGGGCCAGCGCGGGCGCGCTCACCACCCCCGCCGTGGGGACGCCGTCCTCGAGCAACGCCATGAGGGTCGCCCAGACCGGTACGCCACGCACGAAGTTCTTGGTGCCGTCGATGGGGTCGATGATCCACTGCCGGCCGGTGAAGGCCGCGGTGCCGCCGAACTCCTCGCCGAGGATGGCGTCGGCGGGGCGCGCAGTGGCGAGGGTGGCGCGCAGGGCGCGCTCGACGGCGAGGTCGGCGTCGGAGACGGGGGTGAGGTCGGGCTTGCTGTCGATGCGCAGGTCCAGGGCCCCGAAGCGGTCGAGGGTGATCGCGTCGGCCTGGTCGGCGAGGGCGAGGGCGAGGGCGAGATCGGCGGCGAGGTCGGTCATGGGGAGCACGCTACTCGCCGGGCCGGCTGCCCTCCGCTTGTGCATAGAGAATGAAAACCATTATCGTTAGACGTGTGAATGCAGCCCACCCCATCCCTGTCACCGTGCTCTCCGGCTTCCTCGGCGCCGGCAAGACCACCCTGCTCAACCACGTCCTCGCCAACCGCGAGGGCCGCAGGGTCGCCGTCATCGTCAACGATATGAGCGAGATCAACATCGACTCGCAGCTCATCGACGGCCCGATAGCGGGGGAGGCCCGCCTCGACCGCACCGAGGAACGCCTCGTCGAGCTCACCAACGGCTGCATCTGCTGCACCCTGCGCGAGGACCTCGTCGAATCCGTCGCCGCGCTCGCCCGCGCCCGGAAGTTCGCCCACATCCTCATCGAGTCCACCGGCATCTCCGAGCCCATGCCCGTCGCCGCGACCTTCGAATGGACCTTCGACGACGGGTTCCGGCTTGGCGAGCTCGCCCGCATCGACACCATGGTCACCGTCGTCGACGTCTCCACGTTCCTCAGCGAGCTTGCCCGCGGCAACCGGCTCGCCGACCGCGGCCTCGCCGCCGGGGAAGGCGCCGAGCGCGGAATCTCCGACCTCCTCGTCGACCAGGTCGAGTTCGCCAACGTCATCGTGCTCAGCAAGACCGACCTCGTCACCGACGGCGTTGCGGGCGTCGTGGAATCCACCATCCGCCACCTCAACCCCCGTGCCCGCCTCCTGCGCGCCGGGCACGGACGCGTCCCGCTCGCCGAGATCCTCGACACTGGCCTGTACGACCCCGACGCTGCTGCCGAGGCCGACGGATGGGCCGAGGAGCTCGCCTCCGGGCACACCCCCGAGACCGAGGAGTACGGCATCAGCAGCGTGGTGTTCCGCGCCAACCGGCCATTCCACCCCGAGCGGCTCTCCCGCGCCATCGACGGGCTCAAGGGCGTGCTGCGCAGCAAGGGGTTCTGCTGGCTGGCCAGTCGCTCGGAGCACGCGGCCGTGTGGTCCCAGGCCGGGCCGAATCTCATCATCGAGCCAGCTCAGCCCTGGGACTCCGTGGACATCGCGCCCGGCCAGGAGATCGTCCTGATCGGCCTCAAGCTCGATCGCAACGATCCCCGCGCGCTGCTGAGGGCCGCGCTGCTCACCGATGCGGAGCTCGCGAGCGGGCCAGCGGCGTGGCGCGGATATCGCGACCCGCTTCCCGCCTGGGTGGCCCACGCGCACGCTCGGTGAGCAGCATGCATGCCAACGGTCGCGGGTTAGGTAGGCTGGGGGACTGTGCATCCTGACGTTTCCGCAGACCTCGCTGACCTCGACACCACCCTGAAGACCGTCGAGGCGGTCGTCGACGTCGAGGAGCTGCAAACCCGCATCCGGGAGCTCGAGGACCAGGCCGCCTCGCCGGACCTCTGGGACAACCAGGAGCACGCCCAGCACGTCACCAGCCAGCTCGCGTACGCGCAGGGCGAGATGCGGCGGCTCACCGCGCTCCGCCAGCGCCTCGATGACCTGCCCATCATGTATGAGCTCGCCGAGGCCGAGGAGGGCGACGCCGCCAGCGACGCGCTCGCCGAGGCCGACGCCGAGCGGATAGCGCTCCGCGAGGACATCGAGCTGCTCGAGGTGCGCACCCTCCTCTCCGGCGAGTACGACCAGCGCGAGGCCCTCGTCAACATCCGGTCCGGCGCCGGTGGGATCGACGCCGCGGACTGGGCCGAGATGCTCATGCGCATGTACGTCCGCTGGGCCGAGAAGCACGACTACAAGGTCGAGGTCTACGACATCTCCTACGCCGAGGAAGCCGGCATCAAGAGCGCCACCTTCGCCGTCAAGGCCCCCTACATGTATGGGACGCTTTCGGTCGAGCAGGGCACCCACCGGCTCGTGCGCATCAGCCCCTTCGACAACCAGGGCCGCCGCCAGACCTCCTTCGCCGAGGTGGAGGTGCTGCCCGTCGTGGAGACCACCGACCACATCGAGATCCCCGACACCGAGCTGCGTGTCGACGTTTTCCGCTCGTCCGGGCCGGGTGGGCAGTCCGTCAACACCACCGACTCAGCCGTGCGCCTCACCCACCTGCCGACCGGAATCGTCGTGTCCTGCCAGAACGAGAAGTCGCAGCTGCAGAACAAGGCGGCGGCGCTGCGCGTGCTGCAGGCCAAGCTGCTCGCCCGCAAGAAGCAGGAGGAACGGGCCGAGCTCGACGCGCTCAAGTCTGACTCCGGCTCATCCTGGGGCAACCAGATGCGCTCCTACGTGCTGCACCCCTACCAGATGGTCAAGGACCTGCGCACCGAGCTTGAGGTCAACAATCCCTCCACCGTCCTCGACGGCAACATCGACCGCTTCATCGAGTCCGGCATCCGCTGGCGCATGCGCGACACCTCCGGCGAATAGCCACGCATCCTTCGAGGCCTCGGCCTCCAGGATGCTAGGGGAGCGCGCGGGACTATACACTCGGCGGCGTGATCACCCTGTCCGCTGTGTCGAAGCGTTACGGAAACGCGACACATGCCGCTCTCGACGGGGTCACCCTCGATATCACCGAGGGTGACTTCGCCTTCCTCGTCGGGCCCTCTGGCTCCGGCAAGTCCACGCTCGTCCGCCTCCTCCTCCGTGACGAGAAGCCCACCGACGGCGATATCCACGTGGCCGGATACCACCTCAACACCATGTCCGGGCGCCAGGTGCCCAAGCTGCGCCAGCGCATCGGCTGCGTCTTCCAGGACTTCAGGCTGCTGCCCCGCAAGACCGCCGGCGAGAACATCGCCTTCGCCCTCACTGTCATCGGGCGCAAGCAATCCGACATCCGCGTCGCGGTGCCCGAGGCCCTCGCGCAGGTCGGTCTCGAGGGAAAGGCCGACCGGCTGCCCCACGAGCTCTCTGGTGGCGAGCAGCAGCGCGTCGCGCTCGCCCGCGCCATCGTCAACAAGCCGAGCCTGCTCCTCGCGGACGAGCCCACCGGCAACCTCGACCCCGTCACCAGCCAGGACATCATGCTGCTGCTCGAACGCATCAACGCCACCGGCACCACCATCGTCATGGCCACCCACGACACCCATCTCGTCGACCGGGCACGCAGGCGCGTCATCGAGCTCGACAACGGGCGCGTCGTCCGTGACCACGCCTCCGCTGCATACCTGGCGGACCAAGCATGAACGTGGTCTTCCTCGCCCGCGAGGCCATCACCGGCCTTGCCCGCAACATCACCATGACCGTCGCGATGATCCTGACCACCGCCATGTCCCTCGGACTGCTCGGAGGCGGCCTCCTCATCGCCGACATGACCACCCGTACCCAGCAGATCTACCTCGACAATGTGGAGGTCGAGATCTTCCTCACCGAGGACATCAGCGCCGCCGACCCCGGTTGCGCCACCAGCATCTGCACGACCCTCGCCGAGGATCTCGCCGCGTTCCCCGGGACCGACACCGTCACCTACATCAGCCGCGACGAGGCCGTCGAGCTCTACCGCGAGACCTTCGCTGACGACCCCGAGATCCTGGCGCTTGTGCGCGCGGCGGCGCTGCCCGCATCCTTCCGCGTGCGCCTCGACGATCCCCGGCAGTTCGCCGCCATCTACGACCAGTTCCTCCTCTATCCGGGCGTCGAAGCCATCCGCAACCAGGAAGAACTCGTCAAGCGGCTCTTCACCATTCTCGATGGGCTTCGCAACGGCGCGTTCGCCATCGCCGCCGTCGCTGGGGCCGCCGCGCTGCTGCTCATCGGCAACATGGTGCAGATCACCGCCTACACGCGGCGCGAGGAGGTCAGCATCATGCGGCTAGTCGGCGCGACCCGCTGGTACACCCAGGTGCCGTTCATCCTCGAAGCGCTGCTCGCG
The DNA here is from genome assembly GCF_014841105.1 of Lolliginicoccus lacisalsi. Taxonomy (GTDB): domain Bacteria; phylum Actinomycetota; class Actinomycetes; order Mycobacteriales; family Mycobacteriaceae; genus Lolliginicoccus; species Lolliginicoccus lacisalsi. Next base: position 2,164 of record NZ_JACYWE010000015.1, on the reverse strand, counting down.
GCCCTCCTTGGCGCCGGCATCGCCATCGCGGGGCTCTTCGTCGCCAAGGGCGCCCTCGTCGACGGCATGCTCGCCGCCGTCTACGAATCGAACATCATCGCGCCCATCACGACTGGATCCGTCGCTGCCGTCGCGCCCGTCCTCCTCGGCCTTGCCGCGACGCTCGCCGCCGCGACCGGCTACGTCACGCTGCGGTTCTACGTGCGCGACTAAGGGAGCAGGCCCGGGGGTGATCGCAGCGAATCTGCCTTCGCGGTAATCGACTTGCGCGAACCCGTATCGTTGAAGGGCTAGGCAGCGCCTGCCCGATCGCGGGGCGGGCATGCGCGAGAACGACCACGAAGGGACCATGAGGTGAAGGAGAAGGGCCGCAAGGTCATCGCGACCAACAAGAAGGCCCGCCACAACTACGCCATCCTCGACGTCTACGAGGCTGGAGTGGCCCTCATGGGCACCGAGGTCAAGGCTCTCCGCGAGGGCAAGGCTTCCCTCGTGGATGCGTTCGCCACCGTCGATGATGGCGAGGTGTGGCTGCGCGGGCTGCACATTCCCGAGTACAACCGCGGCACCTGGACCAACCATGAACCGCGCCGCACCCGCAAGCTACTGCTGCACAAGCGCGAGATCGAGCACCTCGTGGGCAAGACGCGCGAGGGGAACCTGACTCTCGTGCCGCTGTCGATGTATTTCGTCGACGGACGGGTCAAGGTGGAGCTCGCTCTGGCGCGCGGCAAGCAATTGCATGACAAGCGGCAGGATATGGCGCGGCGCACCGCGGAGCGGGAAGCCACCCGTGAGCTGGGACGACGCATCAAGGGCATGCGCGGATAGGTGTTCCGGCTCACTATTGCGGGACAACGTGGATGACACTGTCCGGGCTTGTCGTTACACTGGGGGAACCTGATCCCAGGGACTACGGGGCTGATCGGTTTCGACTGTGTACGTAGCGCTGGGGGAAGCGTGCCGGTGCAGGCAGGAGACCACCGTAAGCGTCGCTGCAAACCTATAAGCGCCGAGAACACTCAGCGCGACTTCGCTCTCGCTGCCTAAGCGATAGCAAGTCCGTCAGACCGGGAGCGCCCTCGGCCCGGACCCTGGCGTCGCAAGAGGGACAAACCTTACAGCCCGGTCACGGGGTTGTAGGGGACATCAAACAGTGACTGGGATCGTCATCACAACTTGTCCGCGAGATTGTGAGATCCGAGTAGAGGCATAGCGGACTGCGCACGGAGAAGCCCCAGCAAAATGGCACAGGACCCGGGTTCAATTCCCGGCAGCTCCACAGGTACGAAGAAGGCCAGAGGCACCAAGCCTCTGGCCTTCTTCTTGTTCCGCGCACCGTGCGTAGCCACTGCTCGCGCCTGGCGCCCACGTTCCAGCCAGGGCCCGTTCTCATCACATTTGCTCGCCTTCCGGTTGCGGCACGGCACGCCCCGGGCGAAGGTGAATCATTCGCCGCGCAGCGATTGCCAGCGGGGGAGCGGGCACCACGGAAAGGGCAGGACCGTGCACTACGTCATCGGCATCACCGGGCTCGTCGTGTTCCTCGCGCTTGCCTGGGCCGCTAGCTATGACCGCCGCCTCGCGCTCACCAGGCTCAAGTACGTCGGCATCATGCTTGCCATCCAAGTGCTCCTCGGCCTGTTCCTCATCCGCACCAATGTCGGCCAGACCATCATCGACGGCATCACCACCGCCTTCTCCGCGCTCCTCGACTACGCCTTCGAAGGCACGAGCTTTGTCTTCGGCGGCCTCGCCGGTGACCCCGACGCCACCAACGGCCTCACCCCCTCGTTCTTCATGGTGGTGCTCATGCCGATCGTCTTCATCTCCGCGATCATCGGCATCCTCGAATGGTCCCGCATCCTGCCCGTCCTCATCCGCTACCTCGGTCTCGCCGTCGGCAAGGTCAACGGCCTCGGCAAGCTCGAGTCCTACGGCACCTCCGCATCAGTGGTCCTCGGCCAGTCCGAGGTCTTCCTCTCTCTCAAGCACCAGATCACCCACCTCGATGAACGACGCCTCTACACCCTCGCCGCGGCGGCCATGTCCACCGTCTCCGCCTCCATCATGGGCTCCTACATGGTGCTGCTCGACCCGCAATACGTGGTCACCGCCATCGCCCTCAACTTCTTCGGCATCTTCATCGTTGTCTCCCTCATCA
>NZ_JACYWE010000016.1 GCF_014841105.1 Lolliginicoccus lacisalsi | reverse complement strand
AATGACTTAGTCAGACCCTCGACCGCGACCTCGACTCCCACGGAACCTCCCAGCTAGGCCACAACACCGAACAGTGTGGGTGGCGTCACTCTAACTCACAACATGCGATGCACGTGACTCCGCACGTTACTTGATAGTGATGAAGCACATCGCAACAACCCCCAAAATTGGGGACAAAATTCTCGACCCACTTGGTTGACGAACAGCAGGTGAACGACTATCTACGCGTACGCTGTGCTAGCGGCGGTCGGCAGCACGCCGAATGCCTGGCTGCAGCATCGGCAACCAGGCATTCGGCAGTCCCCTAGAGCGGCGCGTCCCGCTATGCGGGCTCCGCACCGTCGAGCAGCCAGCGATCGCCCTCGCGGGCCAGCGTCATCACGAGACGGCTCACGGTGATGCCCTGCTCCTCGAGCTGATTGGTGTTCACATCCTGGTCAAGGAATACCAGCACGGTCGCGGAATCCTCGCTGATGGACTCGACCGCGGCATGGGTGACCGTACCGACGGACGTCGCCTCGAACGCCGCGACAGCAGCCTCGAGCTCCGTGGAGATCGTCTCGTACTCCTCGGCATAGCTGTCGGTCGAGATCGCGCGCACCGACTCCACATTAGCCTTGAGATCAGAGTGATCGTAGGTGCCGATGAGTGTCCCATACTCGGTAGCGGCGACAACCGCTTCCTCGCGCAGCGCGGCCTCGCCGTTGCTAGTGGCGTCCCAGTAGAGGAAGCCCAGCACCGCGGCGATCACAGCGAAGAGCGCAGCGAGCACGTAGCCCGCTGCACCTCCCCGCCGCTGGCCCCTGCCGTCCTTGGTCGTTGACCGAGCGTCGTGGTCGAACTGATTAATTTCTGGAGCTCCTTAATCGGGGAGGCGCGCCAGCGCCCCCGTGGCATCTAGCTAGCGCGGCAGCACGCCAGCGTTGCGCATTCCGTCGAGCGCGGCACGGCTGGCCGGTCCGAGGATCAGCGGATCCGACACCATCACTGGGCCTGCCGCGAGGCCCGGCGAAGTGTAGCCCACGAGCCCGAGACCATTCGGCCGAGGCGCCGTAGCGGCACCACGCTGGGCAAGGTCCGGTCCTGGCGGGCAGAACACGGCCTTGTTCGACTCGCGATCGCTGGTGTCGGCAACGGCGCGCCGCGTGGTCTCGTAGTAGCACGCGGGCCCCTGGGTCACGACCAGGTCGAAGCGGGCCACTCCCCCGGGGGCGATGCCCGCGACTTCCCGGAGACCAGCGGGGAAGTCATTGACCAGCGCTTGCAGCGCGGGCTCCCGATCGCCAAGGACCGGCAACACATCGCCCCATCCGTCCATCATGCTGTCGAGGCCAGCCTCGTTGCTCGCGATGAGGTCGGCCACCCGGCGCATGGAGCCCGGGCCAGTATCGATGAGCGCCTCGAGATCGGGGCGCGCCTCGATGAGCTGGCGGGTCCAGGTGTTGAACGTGGCGAAGGACGACGGCATGGTGTCCGACGCGTCAGCGATCAGCGCCATCGTCGCGGGCCCTTCGGTCCCGAGCCAGTCGACGGTCTCGCCATGCTTGTCGAACACGTCGGCGAGCTCGCCCACGTTGTCAATGATGTCGCCGATGTCATCGCCACGCCCGGTGAAGGTGTCACCGAGCATGGTCAGCAGGGCGTTCAGCGACTCCACATCGAGAGTGTCGACGACCTCGTTCACCGAGACCAGGACTTCCCGGAAGCTCACGCGCTGCAGGGTCGGATCCACGATCAGCTCGTCACCGTCGGCGAGGGTGTCTCCCGCCACGCCGCCTTCCTGCGGCCGCAGTTCCAGGTTCACCAATCCCGCGACGTTGAGGATCGTGGAGGCGGGCGTGACGTTGCCCGGAACCTCGATGCCGGGATCCAGCTGGAAATCCACCTGCACGGGCAGGACGACCTCGCCATCATCGGTCTGGACCCGACGCACATCCTCGGGCGGCACGGGCTTGATCTCCTGGACCTTGCCGATCACCACGCCCTGATAGGTGACCACGGTTCCCGGACCGAGCCCTCGGCCATCGTCGAAGTAGGCCGTGGCCTTCGTGGGACGATCACCGAGGCCGATCGTGCCGAGGCTCAGGAACTGCGCGCCGAGCGCGTACCGGGTACCGAACGGGATGATGAACAGAGCCATCGCGATGAACAGCGCGAGCTGGATCTTGGTGCTGCGTCTCATCGTCCGCCTCCAGTCTGGATCGGCTGTCCACCGACTACGAGATTATTGAGCAGTTCCGGCACATCGGCGTCCGCATCGATGCGCAGGTAGTCGCCGGCCCGGGCGTCATCGAGCTGGTCGAGAAGAGCCGAGAGCGGCACGATCACCGAGCGGATATCGGTTCGCTCGAGGGCCTCGAGCAGCTCCGCGAGCTCCGCCGGCAACGCGAGGAGATCGGCCTCGGAGGCCGTCATGACCTGATCGAGCTCGCCGGACATCGAGGCCAGACGGGCCAGGAGATCAGCGATCTCGTCCCACTGGTCGATCAACTGGTCGAACACCGGCAGCGCGGCGTCGAGGCTGTTGTCGAACGTTTCCTGCTCCGCCGCGATCCGCGCGGAGGCGTTCGACGCTGCCACGAGGATCCGATCGATATCCTCCGAGCGGGATTCGAGGATCTGAGCGGTATCACGCAGCGCCGCGACCGTGCGACGGATATCGTCGCCGCGACCGCCGATGGCGAGCTCCATCTCGTTGGCGATGACCTCGAGGCTTCCCACTCCGCCTTCGCTGAGCACCATCGCGAGGCTGGCCAGCGCGTTCTCGAGGTCGGGCCCGCGGAAGGTCTGGCTCTCCGGGACACGCTCCTCGGGCTGGTACGGCGCCGCCGGTGCCTCATCCTCGGGCATGCGCACCCGAAGGTACGGATTGCCGAGGGTGTTGGGCAGCTCCACGGTGATGGTGGCGTTGCGTGGCAGCTCCACATCGGCGGGAAGGCTGATGCTGGCTACCGCGATCCGACGCCCATCGGAGGCCACGTCGGTGCTCAGGTCGGTCACCCGGCCAAGCATCTGCTGGCCGAGCCGGACCTCGCTGCCGACCATGAGCAGGTCCGCCGTCTCGAGCTCGACCTCGAGCGGATACACCTCCCTGCCCTGGATGGCATCGAAGTCGATGTTCTGCATGCCGACCGAGCAGCCTGCCACTGCCATGGTCGTGGGCATGATGAGCAATCCTGCTATCGCGAGCTTGCGGGCTGGCTTGATCATCGTCCTCCCCCTGCCGCGTTGTTCAAGAGCTGTCCTATGTTCAGCGGATCGGAGAAGCTGACCGGATAGGAGATCGGGTTGGTGAACCCGGCGCCAGTGCAGAACGACGCGGGCGCCTGGCCGCAGAGCCGGGCGAGGCCGGGCAACTGCCGCAGGTCCGATGAGATGTTCAGGCGAATGCGCGCCCGGCCGTCCGGCGTGATGACGTTCGACGCGTTCTGGCCCAGCATGGGTGCGATATCAACGAGCTCAGCGAGCTCGATCTGCCGGCTCGCGAGGACATTGGCGAGCACGTCCGTGGATTGCACCAACTGGGTGAAATCGCCACCGCGCTCGGTGACGAGCCTGTCTGCCTCATCGAACATGGTCCGGATCTGGGAGAGCATGTTCCCGAGATCAACGTCCTGGCGGCCTGCCTCGGCCGCGAGGACGGTGAGCGACGTGGTGAACTGCCGGATCTGGGCCTCGCGATCGGACAGCATCCTGGCGATGCGGCCGAAGACCTCGAGAAGCTCGTCGATCTCCTCGGAGCTGCCCGCGAGCGTGCGGGTGGCCCCGGCGAACTCGGCGATGGCCCGGTTCGCGTCCGGCCCGAGGCCCTCGAAGGCGGCCCCCATCTTCTCGACGGTCTCGCGGATGTTGCCGAGCTCTTCCTCGCCCGCGAGCGAGTCCGCGAGATCCTTGGCCGAGGTCAGCAGCATGTCGTAGTCGATGGGCACGTCGGTGTTCTCCATGGGGATCGTCGATCCGTCGGAGAGGTCCCCGTACCGCTCCTCCCTTGGCGGGAGGACTAGCTCGACGTAGCGATCCGCGACCAGTGTGCGGTTGGTGATGAGCCCGCTCACGTTCGCCGGGATAGCGACATCGTCCTCGACCTTCATCTCGACGAGCACGCCCTGCTCCGAGGGGGTGATCTCGGTGACCTTGCCGATTTCGACGCCGAGGAGACGGACCTCGTTGTCGATGTAGAGGCCGGTGGCGACCTCGAACTCCGCGAAGATCGTCTTGCGGTTGTCACGAACGAACATGAACCACACCAGAGCGATGACGAGTACCGCGACCAGCAGGAGCGCTAGCAGCTTGCCGGCCTTCCCGCCCTTGGTCTGCACGCTTGGATCTGCGCTCATTTATCGGCATCCTTCCATCGCGCCAATCAGGCAGAGCAAGTTGTCGGGGAGCGGGCCAGCCGGGAACGTCACGTCCAGCCAGGGGCCATTGCCGGTGGCATCGGTGAGCGTGCGGAACGCCGGAGCGAGCTCTTCCATGCTGCGGTCGAGAGCATCAGCCTCCGACGCCAGCATCGACGTGACCTGCCGGACGTTGATCAATAGGGTGTCGATCTCTCCCGGCTCGTCAGTGAGCAGCTCGCTGAACCGGTCCGCGACCGTCTCGAGGTCAGTGATGAGTCCGCTGAGGAGCTGGGCCCGCGAACCCAGGGTGCCGAAGATCACTGCGCCCTGGTCGAAGAGGACCTCGATCGATTCCTGCTGGCCATCGACGAGGACCGCCAGGTCGCGGCCCTGCTCGAGGATCTCCTCGACCTGATCGCCGTTGTTGTTGATGACCGCTGCGGCGTCCGCGAGCGCGTTGAGCGCCTCCTCGGCGAGCTGCCGGTCCGGGATGGACTCGTAGGCGAGATCGGCGAGATCGGACAATTGCTGGTAGTCGATGGTCTCCCGGTCGGGGTCATCGGTCCGGGTGGCGTTGTACGCGCTGCGGGCGATCTCGTCGAAGCTGAACGGCACGCCGGAGCGCTCCATCGGGATCCGCCCATCGGCGAGCTCGCCGTCACCGCTCGGCCGCACATCGAGGTAGTAGGCACCGAGGATGGTGCGCAGCTTGACCTCGCCCTCGGTGGCTGCCCCCAGGTCGATCGAGCGATCGACGCGGAACTCGGCAACCACCTCGTCGCCCTCGATCTCCACGGCCTCGACCCGGCCCGCGGGGTAACCCGCGACATAGACCGGATCGCCCGCCGAGATGCCGCCGGAGCTCTCCAGCGCGATCGAGTAGCCCTTGGTGCGCAGGTTGTACACCGCCGTGGGGAAGAACGCGGCGACCAGTAGCACCGTGATGAGGATGGCCAGCGCCACCACGCCGATCAACCCGGGCCGGGTCACGTAGATCTTCGAGATGCCCGAGCCGACGAGTTGCTGGTTGAGGTTCTTGATCCACCGGATCATCGGCACACCTCCGATTGGGTTCCGCCGACCAGCGAGAACGGATCGACGGCGGCGCTGCCAGCGCGAACTGTGAGGTTACACATGTAGATGTTGATCCAGGATCCGTATTCGCCGTAGTGGTTGACTGCCTTGGCCGCGCGTTGCAGGCTGGCGAGCAGCTGCGCGTACTCGGCGTTGTTCGCGCTCCACTCCTGGCTTACCGCAGTGCCTGCCGAGATGCTGCGCTGCAGGTCAGGCATGGTGGTGTCGAGGAGGGTGGCGAGCTTGTCCATGGTGGAGCCGCCCTGGTCGAGGACCGCGATGACGTCCTGGTTGCGGCTTGCCATCTTGTCAGTGAGGTTCGCGACGCCGTCGATCGCGGCCGCGACATCGTCGTTGCGGTCGTTGATCATCTTGAGGGCGTCGGGCAGCGTCTCGGCGAGCACCTCGATCTCCGCCTGGCGCGCGAGGGTCACGTTGGCCACATCGAGCATGCCGAGCAGCATGGCCTCGAAGACGTCGGTGTTGCCATCGAGGGCCTCGATGATCGATGCCGCGAGCTCGTTGAGCCGTGGCGGATCAATGATCCGGAACACCGGACGGAAGCCATTGAACAGCTCCGTCACGTCGGTGGGCGGCTCGCCCTCGGTGAGGAAGCGTCCCCCCGGCTCGAGGTCGGGCGCGCCACCGGGATCGACGATGCCCATGTAGCGCACACCGAGCATGTCGGCGAACTTGACCTGCGCGGTGGCGGCCTCGGTGAGCTCGATGTGGTCCTCGATGCCGAACTCCACGACCGCGTTGACGCGACCGTCGTCCTGCTGCTCCCAGCTAACTCCACGGACCTTGCCGACGCGCACGCCAGCGAGGGTCACGTCATCACCGGGCTTGAGGCTGGTGATGTCGGAGAACTCGGCCTCGTAGCGATCCTCGCTGCCATCGACCGGCGGGCTCAGGGTCTGCCACACGCTGAAGGTGGTGAACAGCACGAGCACCAGGAATACGACCAGCCCGATGAGGGCGCCTCTGCTCAGCTTCACTGGACCTCCACCACCGCTCCGCGGACGAGGGGGCCGAGCATCAGCGCGGTGGGGGCGCTAGGCGCGCCGGTCGCTGCGGATGCCGGGGTGAATCCCGGGATGGTGCGCGCCAGTTCCTGCTCGATCGCCGCGAGCGGATCGAGATCGGGAAGCTGCTGGACGTTGCCCGAGACAGGGAAGAACGGAACGAGATCCGACATCGCGGACTGGTTCGTGGTCCTCGGCGTCGCGGGGCCGCAGGTGGGCGATGACAACCCGGGGTACTGGGGACAATCCGCTGGGGTATAGGGCATGGGTTCCTCGAATGTTGCTACAAGGGTGATCGTGAGCTTTCCGGCCTGGAACGCAGGTCCGAGGCCGCCACCGAGCTCGCCGAGGCTGTTGAGCAAGCCATCGATGCCCACGCCCTGGTTCACGGCGCCGCCAGTCCTGACGAGGCCATCGATGACGACGATCGTGTCGTCCTTGATCACGGCCACCAGTGACTCGACATCGCCGGCGAACGCGGCACCGGAGACGAACACGTCGCGCAGGCCCGCTTCGCGGCTAGTGAGGACGTCGGCGAGCACTGCTGACTGATCAAGGGTGTCGACGATATCGGGCAGGGCCGAATCGACGTTCTCCGCGACCCGGCGCAGGTCCGGGATCACGTTCCCATCGATCATGGGCTGGAAGGACTCGAGCAGATCGCCACCCTGGACGATGAGGTTGCCGATGTCCTCGCCGCGGCCTTCCACGCCGTCGCGCAGCTCGCGCAAGCCCTGGATGGACTTGTCGATGTTGAGCTCATACACCGCGCGCATGACCTTCTCGTAGACGTTGTAGAGCTGCTGCGCCTCGTCGCCGGTGTCGAGAGCGATGGTCTCGCCAGGCTCGACGGTGGAGGCGGAGCGTCCGTTCCCGGCCTGCTCGTACGGCGCGACGAGGTGGAGCTCGTTGTCACCGAAGATGGTGCGCGGCACGACACGAACGAGAGTGTCATCGGGCATGTTGCGCAGGACATCCTCGTCGATCTGCATCTCCACGAGGGAGTAGGTCTCGCCCTCGTCGTTGGTGAGGCCAGTCTCGAGCTTGGACATGCGTCCCACGATGACGCCCTCGAAGCGCACCGCGTTGTTGGAGCCGAGCAGCAGGCCCGGCTCGTTGTTGGTTCCATCGGCGCCGACGACCACCGCCGGGACCTCGACGTAGATCTTGGGCGATCGGTCAAGCGCTCCAGCACCACGAGCGATCAGCAGCGCCGAGATTGCAAGAATGAGGACGCCCATGATCAATCCACGAATCGACTTCATTTATTCAAGCCCCATTCCTGGAATCGTTGGTGTCAGGCCGTAGAGGCCGAAGATCAGCACCATCGCGGCGAGCGCGATCGTCAGGATCGTGGTGCGGACCGCTGTTCCGGCCGCGCGCCCCACGCCTTCCGGTCCGCCACCGGCGTTGTATCCGTAGGAGCAGCAGATCACCGCGATCAGGATCGAGAAGATCACTGTCATCAGCACCGAGTACGCGAAGAACTCCGGGGTGATGGATTGCCGGAAGTAATAGTCATACGTTCCCGAGGACTCCCCGAGCATGTTGACGATGACAAGGCGTGATGCCAGGTAGGCACCCAGCAGGCCGACCATGTACACGGGCGCGATGATGACCAGCATCGCCACCATGCGCACCGAGGCGAGGAAGGGGATCGAGGGAACGCCGAGCACGTCGAGCGCATCGATCTCCTCGGAGACGCGCATCGAGCCAAGCTGGGCGGTGAAGCCCGTTCCGACCTTCGCCGCGATGGCAAGCGATGCGATCAGCGGCGCGAGGGCCTGGGTGTTGGCGATCGAGCCCGCGAGACCCGAGAGCGCGGTGAAGCCGAGCAGGCCGAGCGCGCGGTGGATCTCGATCGAGACCATCACGGCAGCAACGATGGCCATGCCCGCGACGACACCGATGGTGCCACCGCCCGACAGCAGCGATGCCTTGCCGAAGCTGATATTGCCGATCTCGGTGATGACGTGCTTGCGGTACCGGGTGAGCACCAGGGGAACGCCGGCGAACATCTTCACGCCGAACATCACGTGGCCGTCGAGAGCTTCGAAGCTGCCCTTCAACCTGCCAACGGTTCCCTTGGATAGCTGCTTCAGCCGTACTCCTGCGTCTGTCGTCGTCATATGTACTCTCCAACCGCTGGGACGACCACGATGTACATCTGGGTGAGGACCACGTTGATGACGAACACCGCGATGAACATCATCACGACGGACTCGTTCACCGAGTTGGCCACGCCCGAGGAGCCGCCACGGGTCTGCGTGCCCTTGTACGCGGCGATGATGGAGCAGGCCACGCCGAAGCAGAACGACTTGAACAACGCCATCACGAAGTCAGTGGTGCGGCCATAGGCCTGCAGCGTCAGCAGGAACCCGCCCTGGGATTCACCCACGCCGACCACTTGGTACGCATAGGTGAACAAGATCCCGGAGAAGGACACGATCGCGCACATCGACAGGGCGACGAACACGAGAGCGAAGACGCGCGGCACGACGACGCGCTCAACGACGTCCATGCTCATGACCTGCATCGCGTCGATCTCCTCGCGGATGGTGCGCGCTCCGAGGTCCGACACGATGGCAGCGCCACCGACGCCGGCCACGATGAGCGCGGTCACCAGCGCCGCGGCCTGCCCGATGATCACGAATGACACGACCGCGCCCGAGTACTGGGCGGCGCCGATTCGACCGGCGAGGCCACCCATCATCACGGCGATGACCACACCGATCGGCAGCATCAGCAACAGCGATGGCCAGAAGCAGACACGCACGAGAAACACGGTCTGCTCGACGAACTCGGCGAGCGGGAACCGGCCGCGGAGAATCGCGGCCAGTCCGGTAAGGAATGTTTGCGCGGCAAACGTCACGAGACCACCGATCTCGTTGACCGCGTCCGCGATCAGTCCCTTCTTGCTAGAGACAACTTGAACCGTCAAGGCTGATCCTCATTTCGACTTTCCTGGGCGCTGGTCGCGCTGGTCATTGGTTGCTCCCAGCCCGCTCCGCGGC
>NZ_JACYWE010000003.1:240522-440919 GCF_014841105.1 Lolliginicoccus lacisalsi | reverse complement strand
GGGGCCCACCAGGGACAAGGACGCCACGCGCGGCAGGCACCGCCCCGAAAAAGGGGCGGCACGACCCAGAAAGGGCCCCGCGCGCTCGCGGCACCCACGCGATCATCCACCCGGCCGCACCACTCCCGGCCCCCGCGAGGGGCCCGGCACGACGACGACCAGGATCCAATGAAACAAAACTGGCACACTGTTGAGTTCTCAATCAACACGCCCACCAGGCACCCCGCCAACAGGCGGGGAAGCTCCCACAGGCACAGCCAGCCACACTAGCATCCCCGCGCCCCGGGAGGCAACAACGCCCCCCGCGATCCAGGTCCGCCCTGGCGCCCGTCCCCCGCTCTCGGCGGGCCCGCGCACCGGCTGGCCCCAAGAAAGTTACACACCCGCGGGACCGAATACAAATCCCGGGCAACATCCCGCTGAGCAGGGCACGAATGCCCGCCCAACTCCAGGGGGCGCGATACGTCGGGAGGCGCGCGCGGACTGCCGCCTAGAGCCGACGGATCCCGGCGAAGTTGCGCTTGCCACGGCGGATGACCAGCCATTCGCCGTGCAGCCAGTCGGCCGCGTTCGGCTCCCACGCCTCGTCGCTGATCCGATTGTTGTTGACCGAGGCGCCTCCCTCTCGGACGGCTCGGCGCGCGGCGCCCTTGCTCTCGCACAGTCCGCTCGCCACGAGAAGGTCAACGATGGTGCGGGGCTCGCCCTCGCCCAGCTCAGCGACCGAGGCCTCGATGAGCGCGGCACCCAGGGTGGTCCGATCAAGACCGGCGATGTCCGCGCGGCCGAACAAGGCCTGGCTCGCGAGCTCGACGGAGCGCGTGTTGTCCTCGCCATGGACCAGGTTCGTCATCTCCTGCGCGAGTCGCTTCTGCGCGGTGCGCAGGTGCGGGCGCTCCTTGGTCTCGGACTCGAGCTCGTCGAGCTCGTCCTGGGACAGGAAAGTGAACCACCGCAGGTACTTGATGACGTCGGCGTCGCTGGCATTGATGAAGTACTGGTACCAGGCGTAAGGGCTCGTCATCTCGGGGTCGAGCCAGAGGCTGCCGCCACCGGTGGACTTCCCGAACTTCTTCCCGTCCGCGGATGTGACAAGGGGGACCGTGAAGCCATGGACATGCGCGCCATCGAGCCGGCGCACGAGATCCACGCCAGCGATGATGTTCCCCCACTGGTCCGATCCCCCGACCTGGACAGTGCAGTCGTGCTTGCGGTGGAGCTGAACGAAGTCCTGGGCCTGGAGCAGCATGTAGGAGAACTCCGCGTAGGAGATTCCGTCGGTCTCGAGGCGTCGCTTGACTGTCTCGCGCGCGAGCATGACGTTGACCGAGAAGTGCTTGCCGATATCGCGGAGGAACGAGATCGCGGACTGGTTGGCCGTCCAGGTGATGTTGTTCTCGATGATCGCCGCGTTGGGCGCGTCATCGAACTCCACGAATCGCTCGAGCTGGCCCTTGATCCGGTCGGCCCACTCCGCGACGACATCCTCGTCGTTCATGCTGCGCTCGCCGACATCGCGCGGATCCCCGATCAGCCCTGTCGCCCCGCCGGCGAGCACGATGGGCCGATGCCCGGCGCGCTGCATGCGGTGCAGCACGAGCAGCGGGATGAGATGCCCGGCGTGCAGGCTCGGCGCGGTGGGATCGAACCCGGCATAGACCGTGGTCATACCGGAGGAGAGTTGCTCGCGCAGCGCCTCGGCATCAGTGGATTGCGCGATCAGGCCACGCCAGGTCAGTTCTTCAAGGATGTCGATCGTCACGCACCCGATCATTCCTCATGCGCGGCGCCCAGGCTAATGCCCCAGGCTATTGGGCCCGGCTGCATCGGTGGCCGCTGGGTGCCGCCGGTACGCGGATACCGCAGGATGGCCTGGCAGCCAGAATCGCCACGCGCGATCGGCAGCCAGCCGGACCCCGACGCGCGGCCCCGCGTGGATGGACTCCTCCTGATCGCCCGCGCCACGCTCGAGCAGGACGGGACCCCCCTCGGCGATCACATCAGTGCCACGCAGTTCCCACGGGATGCCCAAAGCGGCGGCGAGATTGGCCGGGCCCCGCGCGAGCTGATGCACGGCACGTTCCATGCCCCGGCGGTCCTGGGCAGCGCCGATGCCGTCGAGGATCTCCCCAGCACGAAGCAGCACGCCACCCGCGCGCCCGTCGGGGCCGTAGGTGATGTTGAGGCACAGGTGCATGCCGTAGATCCGGTAGATGTACAGGTGCCCGGGCGGGCCGAACATCACCTGGTTGCGCGCGGTCGGGCCACGGTACGAGTGGGCAGCGGGGTCTGGCCAGGGGCCATCGGGCGGACCGCCATATGCTTCGGTCTCGACGATCCGCAACCGCACCGGGCCGTGCTCGATGGTGCAGCCAATGAGGAGGCGGGCAGCCTCGGCGGGCTGGCTAGCCTCGAGCGCGGAGCGCAAGTCCGCTCCCCTAATCGCTGGGCGTTCCCACCGAGATGTAGCGCGCATGGGTCTCGTCATCGACATCGCGGGCCTCGTCGACCAGCAGCACCGGGATGCCGTTCTCGATCGGGTAGGCCTTGCGAAGGCGCGGGTTGTAGAGCGCCTCGCCCTCGATATGGATGAGCGAGCCGCGGTCCTCGGGGCAGGCGAGAATGTCGAGCAGTACTGGGTCTAGTGGCACAGTGGTCTACCTTATCCGGATTCAGGGTTGCTTGCGCTTGAGGATGCGCTTGCGGGCGGCCTCGGTCAGCCGCATGTACTTGTGCGTAGTGGTGTCGTAATACCATGCGTGGCTATCGGCGGCGGGGAGCCCCTGCTGGGCGAGCAGGCGTGTCTTCGGGCGGTACCAGGTGGTCATGGGGAGTTCCCGCACCTCGTGGATGATGTCGGGGCGCTGGGACCCGGGCAGCACGGCGAGGGCACGATCGAATTGCTCCGGCGCGAAGTCCCGGCCAGGCTCGTCGCTTCGGCGCGATACCGCGGCGATGACGAATGCGCGGCCCTCGTGCTCCACGCCGTAGACCACCGCCAGATCGAGCACTTCGACGTCCGCGAGCGCATCCTCGATGGGCAGCGAGTACACGATCCCCCGATCGGTCCGCATCACGCTGTTGCGGTTGTCGACCATCCAGTAGTCGCCATCGGCGTCGCGGCGGAAGAGATGGTCGGTGGGGATCCAGGTGTCGCCAGGCCTGAACACCCCGCGGATGACGTTGGAACTGTGCTCCACGCCGGTACGCGGGTGGGCGAGCAGCAGGCCGGTGTCGTCGTCCTCCACCTCGCGGACAAAGCCTCTCTCGTCCTCGAGGAAGCGATTGCTCTCCACATCGAACGCCGCGAGCTTGATCGTCGCGGAACCGGGTATCGGTCGCCCCTTCGCGCCAGGCTTGGCGCCCGTGATGTTCGCCAGGACTGCCTCGCCCTCGGTGGAGGCGTAGAACTCGACGACGCGGGCGGGCGCGAACCGCTCGGTGACACGCTGCCACAGGGCCCGGGGCATGCCTGAGCCCATGAAGAGGCGGATGGGATGGTGCCGCTGGATCTGCAGGTCCTCGTCCTCGACGAGCTCGCGGAGCAGTGTCCAGGTGTAGGACACGACGGTCACGCCGTAGCGGTGGACCTCCTCGGCGAACTGGGAGGAGTCGAAGCTGCGTGTCAGTGCTATGCGGGCGCCGCCGGCGACAGCACCACCGAGGGTCATCAGCAGGCCCGAGGGATGGTGCAGCGGGGTGAGGCAGTAGACGGTGTCGCTGGCGGTCAGCGATGCGGCGGACGCGGTACCGAACGCGGAGAGTGCCCAGCGGTGATTGGTGATGAGCTGGGGCTCGATGTGGCCTCGTGAACGGGTGAAGACGATGAACGCGAGGTCGCTGGCGATGCCCGGGTTGGGCCGGTACCAGGCGGGAAGCTCGACCGCTTCCGGATCGACCTTCTCGAGGTCGGTGACGTTGGGGTGTCCGTCGACGCCCAGGTCGCGGATATCGCCACC
The DNA here is from genome assembly GCF_014841105.1 of Lolliginicoccus lacisalsi. Lineage (GTDB taxonomy): Bacteria > Actinomycetota > Actinomycetes > Mycobacteriales > Mycobacteriaceae > Lolliginicoccus > Lolliginicoccus lacisalsi. The sequence goes on along the minus strand of NZ_JACYWE010000003.1, from coordinate 436,960 downwards.
GCCAAGCACGTAGACCTGGCCGCCAGTGGCGATTGCATCGTCCATGTTCTGCGGGTCAGTGACGATTCCGGTGGCCTCGCTGAGCCGGAGCGCATCGTCGAGGTTCGTGCCGGGCTGCAGCAGCACCGCGACAGCGCCGAGCCGGGAGAGGGCGGCAATGGTCGCCAGGGCGCTCGGCCGCGTCTCCATGAGGACCGCGACATGGGATCCCTGCCGGACCCCCACCGAGATGAGGCCACGGACGACGTTGTCGATGCGCTCGTTGACCGCCGAGTTGGTGTGGACCCGGTCGTCGAAGAGAAAGCATTCCCCGAGCGGCGCTCGCCGGCCTTGCTCCTCGAGGAGGAGACCGAGCGACATGCGCGTGTGCGCCTGCATCACGCCAAGCCTGGCGAGGCGCGGCAAGGTCCGGGGCGCCTCGCCGGCGATCTCCTTGGTGGTCTTGGCCGCTCCGACGGTGGCATCGACGAAGTCCTGTGCCACGCCGAAGCCGATCTCGGCGGCCTGGCTAGCACTGTTGACCAGCCGTGACATCACGGTGTAGTCGCCATCGGCGGCGGGCTGGTCCTCATCGGTCATGGGCTTGGCGACCTCGGGGCGCTCGGCGATCCCCTCGTTCCAGCGCACCCATTGCGCCACGGTGGGCCAGGTGAGCGTCCCGGCGCTGCTGCCGACCACGAGCCCGAAGTGACCGGCCTTCAGGGTTGCCTCGTAGACGTCGGAGCGAGGCGCGGCGCGACGAATGCCGCGGACCGCGCGAGGTAGCCCGATATCGTCGGTGGTGCCGACGAACGCCAGCACCGGGCAGATGATCTCCGCGAGGCTGATGAGGCGATCGTCAATGACGAAGCCGCCGGTCATCATGCGGTTGTGCACGACGAACTGCTTGAGCAGCTCAGCGATGGCGGGCCCCGACCATGCGACCCATCCGTCGACCTCGAGGAACCGGCGCTGCTTCTCGCGCGGCAGCAGCGCTTCACGGTCGTGGAGCTGCATGAGGAAGTCGAGGCGGGACTTGACGGTCTTGACGGGGTCGAGCATCTGGAAGCCAGTGCGGACCATCCAGCCCGGAATGGCGAGGCGGTTGAAGACGTGGTCGGCGAGGAAGTCCGCGCCCTTCGAGGCGAAGCCCACCGTGATGCCCATGGGCAGGGCCACGGCGTCGGTGGGCGAGCCGAAGGTGATCAGGCTCTTGATGCCGCGGGAGCGCCGGTAGGCGGCGGTCTGGTAGCAGAACATGCCGCCCTGCGAGTATCCGGCGAGGTGGACGTCCTTGCCCGTGTGCTCCCGGACGATGTCGACAACATCGCTGACTGCCACGACGTGGTCAGCGAGGTTGCGGGTCATGCCGCCGATCTCGCGGTCCGGGGCGCCGAAGTCGACGACCCACGGATCGAGGCCGTGGTCGTGCAGGATCCCTACCGCGCCCTGGTCCCGGGTGACGTCGTAGATGTCGGTCGCCACCATCAGGGGCGGAACGAGGATGACGGGGGCGCGCTCATCGAGATTGTCTGCCGCGGGGAAGTAGCGGCGAAGCCGGAACATCGGGCGGCGCTCCATCACCGTGAAGGGAGAGGCCTCCTCGCCGGTATCGAGCCCTCCGAACCGTATGACCTCGAGCCCATTCTGCGCGGTGGCGAGGACTCGATGCACCGGCGACGTGAGGGTTCGGGCAGTGAACTTCACGGGGACCTCCATCCTCGCCCGCCACCGTGGCCCGGCGCCGGGGATGTGCGCTCTTCCTGAATCTTCGCACATCCCCCAACGCGGTTTCTGCTACACGGGCTCCCATATACCGTGCATGGCGGCGTTTGTTGGCTATCTCACAGCCCACGCGCGCAATGCCGCGGATGCCGCTGCGACGCGATCTCGTTGCTCCACTACCCGCTCCCCCGCTGTGCCGCCGCGAGCGTTCCGCGAGGCGATCGAGCCCGCCACCGTGAGAACAGCGCGCACCTCTCCCGTCAAAGCGGGGTCGATGGCAGCGAACTCCGCGTCGGTGAGCTCATCGAGACCAACTCCGCGCGCCTCGGCGGCCCGCACGCAGGCACCGGCAGCCTCGTGGGCGACACGGAAGGGCACACCTTGCCGTACCAGCCATTCCGCGATGTCGGTGGCCAGGGTGAAGCCTGCCGGGGCGAGCTCGGCCATGCGGTCCTCGTGGAACTCCAGGGTGGACACGAGCCCCACGATCGCGGGAAGCAGCAGCTCGAGCTGCAGCACCGAATCGAAGACCGGCTCCTTGTCCTCCTGCAAGTCCCGGTTGTAGGCCAGGGGCTGTGCCTTGAGGGTGGCGAGCAACCCGGTGAGATTGCCGATGAGGCGGCCGGACTTGCCGCGGGTGAGCTCGGACACGTCCGGGTTCTTCTTCTGCGGCATGATCGAGCTGCCGGTGGACCACTCGTCGGCGAGGGTGGCATAGCCAAACTCGGGCGTGGTCCAGATGATGATCTCCTCGGCCATGCGGGAGAGGTCGACGCCGATCATCGCGAGGATGAAAGCAGCCTCTGCGGCGAAATCGCGCGACGAGGTCGCGTCGATCGAGTTGTCCGCGGCCGAATCGAAACCGAGATCCACAGCAATGGCGTCGGGGTCGAGACCGAGCGAGGATCCCGCGAGCGCTCCCGATCCATACGGCGAGACCGCGGCCCGCGCGTCGAAGTCCCGCAGTCGCTCGACATCACGCAGCAGCGGATGCGCGTGCGCGAGCAAATGATGCGCGAGCAGCACCGGCTGCGCCGCCTGCAGGTGCGTCTTGCCCGGCATCACCGCATCGGGGTGCGCGGCCGCCTGGCCGACGATCGCATCGACCACATCGAGCAGCCCGACTGCGATGCGCCGGGCCGCCTCGCGCAGCCACATGCGGAACAGCGTGGCCACCTGGTCATTGCGCGACCGCCCGGCACGGAGGCGCCCGCCGACCTCGGGGCCAACGCGCTCGATGAGGCCGCGCTCGAGCGCGCCGTGGACGTCCTCGTCGCTCTCCGCGGGCTGGAACGCGCCGGAAGCGACATCGGCAGCGAGCCCATCGAGGCCCTCGATCATGATGGCGAGATCCGCGTCCGCGAGGAGCCCGGCCTTGCTGAGCACGCGGGCATGCGCCTTCGATGCCTGCACGTCATAGGGCGCGAGCGCCCAGTCGAAGTGCGTGGACTTGCTCAGGGCCGCCATCGCGGCGGCCGGCCCGGATGCGAACCGGCCGCCCCACAGCGCGCCCTGGTTGGTGCCATGCTGTGTGGTCACTCAGCCATCACCCTTGCTGGTCGAGATCGCGACGGGCGGCGATCTTCGACGAGAGGCCATGCAGCTGCACGAAGCCCTTCGCCGCGGACTGGTCGAAGCTGTCGCCCTCGTCGTAGGTGGCGAGGTTGAAGTCATACAGCGACGTGTTGCTGCGACGACCATTGACCACGACGTTGCCCGCGTGCAGCGTGAGCCGGATATCGCCGCTCACGTGCTCCTGGGTGTGCTCGATGAACGAGTCGAGCGCGTACTTCAGCGGGGAGAACCACAGGCCGTCATAGACCAGCTCGCCCCAGCGCTGCTCGACCTGCCGCTTGAAGCGGGCCAGCTCGCGCTCGTTGGTGACGGCCTCGAGCTCCTGGTGCGCGGTGATGAGCACCATCGCGCCCGGTGCCTCGTACACCTCACGGCTCTTGATGCCCACGAGACGGTCCTCGACCATGTCCAGCCGGCCGACGCCATGCTTGCCCGCGCGCTGGTTGAGCTCGACGATGGCCTCGCGCATCGTGACGGGGCGCCCGTCGATCGCGACCGGCTTGCCCTTGTCGAAGGAGATGACCAGCTCGTCAGGGGCCTGCCAGTGCGCGGTGGGGTCCTCGGTGTAGTCGTAGACGTCCTTGGTGGGGGCGTTCCACAGGTCCTCGAGGAAGCCGGTCTCCACGGCTCGTCCCCACACGTTCTGGTCGATCGAGAAGGGGGACTTCTTGGTGACGGTGATGGGAATGTCGTTCTGCTCCGCGAACGCGATGGCCTTCTCGCGGGTCCAGGCATAGTCGCGGACCGGCGCGATCACGCTGAGGTCAGGGGCGAGGGCGCCGATGCCGACCTCGAAGCGGACCTGATCGTTGCCCTTGCCGGTGCAGCCGTGCGCGACGGTGGTGCCGCCGTGCTCCTTGGCCGCCTGCACGAGGTGCTTGACGATCAGCGGCCGGGAGATCGCCGAGACGAGCGGGTAGCGATCCATGTAGAGGGCGTTGGCCTGCACGGTGGGCAGGCAGTAGTCGTCGGCGAACTCGTCGCGGGCGTCGACGCAGATGGACTCGACGGCGCCGCAATCGAGGGCGCGCTGGCGGACCACCTCCATGTCCTCGCCGCCCTGGCCAAGATCGATGGCCAGCGCCACGACCTCGGCGCCGGTCTCCTTGGCGATCCAGCTGATCGCGACCGATGTATCGAGCCCGCCGGAATAGGCGAGGATCACGCGTTCTGCCATGGTGTTGCTTCTCCTTATCGTTCCTGGTGCCTAGTGTTCGCTATGGTTCCCGGCGCATTGCTGGGGATGTCAGGCCAGCTCCCGCAGCAGGGACACGAGGGCATCGCCATCGTGTGGCGGCCGGGCCACCACCATGATCGTGTCATCCCCCGCGATGGTTCCCGAAACCTGTGCCAGCGCAGCCCGGTCCAGCGCGCTCGCGAGGAACTGCGCCGCGCCCGGGGGCGTGCGCAGCACAGCGAGGTTGCCGCTGGCCTCCACCGAGACGAGCAGCTCGGCGAGCAGGCGCGATACCCGCTCGGTGCCACCGGTGACGCCCCGGATCGTCGTGCCATCCTCGGGGACGACATAGATGCCGCTGCCGCCATCGGCCGCCCGGAGCTTGAGCGCCCCGAGCTCCTCGAGGTCACGTGACAGCGTAGCCTGCGTCGCGTCGATCCCTTCGTCAGCGAGGAGCTGTGCCAGCTCGGTCTGGCTGTGCACCTGGTGGGCCGCGAGCAGCTCCACGATGCGCGCCTGCCGGCGCGCCCGGCTCGCCCCGGCGCCCCGCCCAGGCTCGGTCATTGCTTCCCCAGCAGCCACACGAGAAGAGCCTTCTGGGCGTGCAGCCGGTTCTCTGCCTCGTCCCAGACGACGCTGCGAGGGCCATCGATGACGGAGTCGGTGATCTCCTCGCCGCGATGCGCGGGCAGGCAGTGCAGCACGATGCAATCGGCCGCGGCCCGGGCGAGCAGCTCGTCGTTGATCTGATACGGCCAGAACGGGGCGCGCCTGTCGCGGCCGTCGGCCTCGTGGCCCATGGAGACCCAGGTGTCGGTGACGAGGACATCCGCGCCCTCCGCCGCCGCGGCAGGCTCGTGGGTGACAGTGACCGATCCGCCGGTCAGGCCCGCCCGCTCCCGGGCCGCCTCCACCACGCCCCGCGCGGGCTGGAACTCCGCGGGCGCGGCGATGGTGACGTGCAGCCCGGCTGTCGCGCCACCGAGCAGGAGGGAGTGCGCCATGTTGTTGGCGCCATCCCCGAGGTAGGTCAATCGCAGGCCAGCGAGCTCGCCCTTGTGCTCCGCGATGGTCTGGAGGTCCGCGAGGACCTGGCAGGGGTGGAACGAGTCGGACAGGGCGTTGACGATCGGCACCGTGGCAGTCTCGGCCATCGCCTCGAGCCGCTCCTGCCCGTAGGTGCGCCACACGATGGCGTCGACATAGCGCGACAGGACCTGCCCGGTGTCCTGGAGCGTCTCGTCCCGGCCGAGCTGGGTCGATCGTGACTCGACCACCACCGCGTGGCCACCAAGCTGGGCGACCCCGAGCTCGAAGGAGAACCGCGTGCGGGTGGAGGTCTTGTCGAAGATGACCCCGACGCCCCGCGGCCCCTCGAGCGGGCGGTGCAGGAACGGTGCGCGCTTGAGCTCCGCCGCGAGCGCGAGGACCTCCGCCTGCTCAGCGGGGGTCAAGTCATCGTCGCGGAGGAAATGGCGTGTCATGACGGTCCTTCGTCGAGGGCGGTGTTCAGGATCGAGGGCAGAGCCTCCACGAACCGGTTCGCCTCGTCCTCGGTGAGGATGAGCGGCGGGGCGATCCGGAGGACATCGGGCTGCGCGGCATTCAGCAGGAATCCCGCGTCGCGGGCCGCTGTCTCCGCCGCCGGCGCGCGGGGCTCGGTGAGCACAATACCGAGCAGCAAACCGGCGCCGCGCACATGGTCGATCAGCGGATGCCCGAGGCCCTCGATGCCCGCCCGGATCGTCTTGCCCAGCGCGTCGGCGTGGCTGAGCAGGTCCTGCTCGTCGATCGTCCGGAGCACCGCGAGCGCGGCGGCCGCGCAGACGGGATTGCCCCCGAAGGTGGAACCGTGCATGCCAGGGGCGAGCAGCTCGGCGGCGGCACCGGTGGCGATGCACGCTCCGATGGGCAGTCCTCCCCCGAGGCCCTTGGCGAGGGTGATCACGTCCGGGACGATGCCGGTGGCCTGGTGCGCGTAGAACCAGCCGGTGCGGCCCACGCCCGTCTGCACCTCGTCGAGCACGAGGAGCGCGCCGTGCGCGGCGGTGATGTCACGGGCTGCCGCCAGGTAGCCCGCAGGAGGCACCACCACGCCGGCCTCGCCCATGATGGGCTCGAGGAAGACTGCCGCGGTGGTGTCGTCCACCGCGGCGCGCAAGGCGTCGATATCGCCATAGGGCACGTGCCGTACGCCAGGCACGAGCGGCTCGAACGGGGCCCGCTTGGGTGCTTGCCCAGTGAGCGCGAGCGAGCCCATGGTCCGCCCATGGAAGGCCATCTCGGTCGCGATGACGGCGGTGCGGCCGGTGCGGCGGGTCAGCTTGAACGCCGCCTCGTTCGCCTCGGCCCCAGAGTTGCCGAAGAACACGCGACCGGGTACACCGAGCTTGTTGAGCAGCGCCTCCGCGAGCTCGATCACTGGCGGGCTCGCGTACAGGTTGGAGACATGCCCGAGAGTGCCGAGCTGCTTGTCCACTGCTTCGCGGATCGCCGGATGAGCGTGCCCGAGCGCGTTGACCGCGATGCCTGCCAGCAGGTCGAGGTACTCGCGGCCGTCCGCGTCGGTGACGGTGGCGCCCCGTCCGCCGACGAGGGCGACCTTGGGCACCCCGTAGGTGTCCATGAGGGATGCGGACCAGCGTTGCTGGAGCTGCGCGGTGGCGGTGTTCATGCAGGCCCTCCGGGTGTGGACGGGGTGACCATGGTCCCGATGCCTTCCTTGGTGAAGATCTCGAGCAGCAACGAATGCGGGACCCGGCCGTCGATGACGTGGGCGGAGGGGACACCGCCGCGCACGGCCCGCAGGCACGCCTCCATCTTCGGGATCATGCCGCTCGCGAGGGAGGGCAGGAGCTGCTCGAGCGCGGCCGAATCGATGGTGCTGACCAGCGAGCTCGTATCGGGCCAGGCCGTGTAGAGGCCCTCGACATCGGTGAGCACGATCAGCTTCTCGGCCCCGATGCCCTCGGCGAGCGCGGCCGCCGCGGTATCGGCGTTGATGTTGTGGACCACCCCGGCGCGATCGGGCGCGATGGTGGAGACCACGGGGATCCGGCCCGTCGCGACCAGATCGAGCACAGCGGTGGGATTGACCTCGGAGACGTCACCGACGAGCCCGATGTCGACGGGTTTCCCGTCGATGACGGCTCCGCGCTTCTCCGCGGTGAACAGGTGCGCGTCCTCTCCGGAGATGCCCACCGCGTACGGCCCGTACTCGTTGATCAGGCCGACGAGCTCGCGCCCCACCTGGCCGAAGAGAACCATGCGCACGATGTCCATCACCTCGGGCGTGGTGACGCGGAAGCCGCCGCGGAACTCGCCCTGCATGCCGAGCCGAGCCAGCATGCGGGTGATCTGCGGCCCGCCACCGTGCACCACGATCGGGTGGATGCCGCAGGTGCGCAGGAAGACCATGTCGGCAGCGAAGGCGCGCTTCAACTGATCATCGACCATGGCGTTGCCGCCGTACTTCACGACGATCGTCTTGCCATGGAACTTCTGCAGCCAAGGCAGTGCCTCGGCGAGCACATGGGCCTTGTCCAGGGCCGTCAGGGCATCGAGCCTGGTCTCGGCTGGCTCGTCGTTCGGGTTGTCGGGCATGGAGCAGTGGCCTTCCTCCGGGATGCGGGATCAGGATGAGCGGGCGGAGTTCGCGGTGATGTAGCCGTGCGAGAGGTCGGCGGTGCGGATGGTGGCCTTGCCGCTGCCGATGCCGAGCTCGACACGCACATGGATGCGCGCGCCAGCCAGGTCGATCGTGTCCACGCCGGGCGCGGCCACGCCATCGCGGCAGCCAGGGAGGTCATTGAAGAACACGCTGGTCCGATCGGGGTCCAGCATGATCGGCGCGTTCCCGATGGCCGCGAGGACCTGCCCCCAGCAGGGCTCGGAGCCGAACAGCGCCGTCTTGACTAGGGTGTCGCGCGCCACCACGCGGGCCCCGGCCAGTGCCTCGCTCTCGTTCGCCGCGCCGCTCACCGTGATCAGCACCTGCTTGGTAGCGCCCTCGGCGTCGGCCATGATCTGCTCGGCGAGGTCTTCGCATACCGCCTTCACCGCTGCGGCGAGCTCGTCATCGCCCGGATAGATGCCGGATGCGCCCGAGGCAAGCAGCAGCACGGTGTCGTTGGTCGAAGTGGCGCCGTCCACATCGAGGCGATCGAAGGTGTAGCGCACGGCATGCCGGAGGGCGCGATCGAGCTGGTCCGCGGTCGCGCGCGCGTCGGTGGTGAGCACGCACAGCATTGTGGCCAAGGCGGGCGCGAGCATGCCTGCGCCCTTGGCCATTCCGCCCACGGTCCACCCCTCGGCCGCGACGAGCGCCGCCTGCTTGGCTACCGTGTCGGTGCTCATGATCGCCCGCGCCGCGGACGTGGCGGAGTCGCCCCCGGCTCCTAGTTGCCCGACGGCTCCGTGGATGCCCGCGAGGACGGCGGGCATCGGCAGCAGGTCGCCCATGCTGCCGGTGGAGCACACCGCGACCTCGACGGCGCCGGTCTCCTGCCCGGATGCGGTCAGCGCCCGAGCGACCTCCTCGGCCGTGTGGTGCGCATCGGCGAATCCATGGGGGCCGGTGCAGGAGTTGGCAACGCCCGAGTTGAGCACTACCGCGCGCAGCTCGCCCATGGTGAGGACTTGCTGCGACCACAGCACGGGCGCGGCCTTGACCTTGTTGGTGGTGAACACGCCAGCGGCAGGGCGTTCCTGGCCGTTGTTCACCACGAGGGCGAGGTCGGGCGCGCCGGACGGCTTGATTCCCGCGGCGACACCGGCGGCCGTGAAGCCCGCGGGCGCGGTCACGCCGCTCGCCCGATCGATTCGGGCGCCCGGGATGGGCGGTGTCATGGGGCTAGCCCGACCGTGGAGAGCCCGGCGGTCTCGGGCAGCCCCAGCGCGATGTTCATCGACTGGATGGCGCCGCCAGCAGTGCCCTTGGTGAGGTTGTCGATGGCGGAGACCACAACCAGGGTCCCCGCGCTGGCATCGACGTGGACGCTCAGGTGGACCGCGTTCGAGCCTACGACGGCGCTCGTCTGGGGCAGCTGCCCCTCGGGCAGCACGTGGACAAAGGGCTCGTCGGCGTAGGCCGCGAGGTAGATGTCGCGGGCCTCGGCCGCGGTGGCGGTCGTCGGGGCCACGCAGGTAGCGAGGATGCCGCGGGCCATGGGCGCGAGGATCGGGGTGAACGACACCGAGACCGGTTGCTTGGTGAGGGCCTGGAGGTTCTGGGTGATCTCCGGGGTATGCCGGTGGACTCCCCCGACCCCATACGCGCGGGCGGAGCCCATCACCTCGGCACCGAGCAGATCGGTGCGCAGCGAGCGCCCCGCCCCTGATGCCCCGGTGACCGCGACGATGGTGATCCGCGGCTCGATGATGCCCGCGGCCACGGCGGGCGCGAGCGCGAGGGAGGTGCCGGTGGGATAGCAGCCGGGCACCGCGATCCGTGTGGCGGAGCGCAGCTTGTCCCTGGCGCCGGGCAGTTCGGGCATGCCGTAGGGCCAGGTCCCCGCGTGCGGGCTGCCGTAGAACTTCTCCCAGGCCGTGGAGTCGTTGAGGCGGAAGTCCGCGCCGCAATCGATGATCAGTGTGCTCGGGGGGAGTTGCTCGGCCAGCGTGGCCGAATGACCGTGGGGCAAGCCGAGGAACACGACATCGTGCCCGGCCAGGGTCTCGGGGCTGGTCTCGCCCAGCACGCGATCGGCGAGCGGCAGGAGATTGGGATGGTGCGCGGCCAGCGTGGTGCCCGCGCTGCCGCCTGCGGTGAGCGCGCCGATCTCGATGCTTCCGTCGAGCACGCCGGGATGGTTGAGGAGCAGCCGGAGGACTTCTCCCCCGGCGTATCCACTGGCACCTGCGACGGCGATCCGAAGAGTCATGCGACTGATTATGCGCTCCATTGCAACAATATTCAAACGCTATTTGCGCATGAGTCCCTTGATCTGCTCCAGGCGCTCCCGGGCCGCTCGAGCGCGGTTCTCCCACTGCTGCTCCAGCGACAAGCTCTCGGCCCGCTCCACATCCGTCTCGGGAGCACCGATGGCCACCGCGAACTTCGCAGCGATCCTATCCCGCACCTTGCTGAACGTCGGGATGCCGTCAGTAGTCCATCCCGGGTCGCTCTCCCCGCCGGGCTTGCCCAGCGGCGGAACCTCGCCCACCGGGTAGTCCTCCACGTCACTGGCCCGCACTACCCCGCCCGCCGCCGACAACGTGGCACCGGACAACGCCGCGCCGGACAGGTCCCCGCCCGAGGCGGGGCCCGCGACCAGGGACAACTGCGCGACCTGATGCAGCGCGCGCAGATCCTCGCGATCCGCTGTGGCCGCGGACACCACCTCGCACAATTCTGCGTCGCCGAGCACCGACAACGCACGCGTCAACGAATCGATCGACGAAGGCTTCTTCTCCACGACGACGGGCTCCCTTCGAGCAATATGCTTCCAGGATACGTCGAGCAGCCGGGCCCACAACGGCCACGCGCTACCGCAATCGCGCTCCGACCACCTCGGTGGCCCGCTCGACCGCGGCATCACGAGCAGCCGACGCCTCCTCCTCTGTCAACGTACGGTCTGCGGCACGGAAGCGCAGCGAATACGTCAAGGATTTCCGGCCCTCGCCGAGCTGCTCGCCCGCGAACACCGCGAAGAGCTCGATCTCCTCCAGCAGCTCGCCAGCGCCATCGCGCAATGCAGATTCCACCGACGCAGCGGGCACCTCCTCAGCGACCACCACGGCAACGTCCTGGAGCACCGCGGGGAACACCGACAGGCGCGGGGCCGGGAGGTTCTCGCGCACTGGCAGGGCATCGAGCTCCATCTCCACCGCGCACGTCCGTGGCGGCAATCCCATCTCCTCGATGACGGCTGGATGCAGCTCGCCAGCATGGCCGATGACCCGACCCTCCACCACGAGCTCGGCGCAGCGCCCGGGATGCCACGGGAGGTCCTGCGCCGCCCGGCGCTCGATCACCACGCCCCCGGCGCTCGCGATGACATCCGCCGCCTCGAACGCGTCGGCAGCGTCCGCGGCACGCCCCGGACCCCACGGACCACGCGGCACCCGCGCCCCGGAAAGCACGATTCCCGCACGGACCGGTTGCTCGGGGAGCGACGCGAAGAGCTCCTCGACCTGCTCCGGCTCCGGACGTCGATCCACCGGCAGCATCGGCACCGGACGGGTCGAACCGGTTGGCAGCACCACCTGGCCGATGGTGAACAGCGACACATCATGCTGCCCCCGCGCGACGTTGCGCGCGAGCACATCGAGCAATCCCGGCAGCAAGGTCGTGGCGAGGGTCGCACGCTCGCTATCGAGAGGGTTGAGCACGCGCATGGCCTGCCGCCGCGGATCGTCCGCGGCGAGCCGGAACTGGTCGAAGACCTTCGGCGAGATGAACGGCGACGGCTGCACCTCCACGAAGCCCGAATGCGCGAGCGCCCGGCTCACCGAGCGCCGTCGCCGCTGCAGCGCCGTGAGCCCCGCGCCCGCAGGCGCGGGCGGCAGCACCGAAGGAATGAGATCGAGCCCCTCGAGCCGCAGCACCTCCTCCACGAGGTCGGCAGGCTGCGTGAGATCTGGCCGCCACGATGGCGGGGTCACGAGCAACTGGAGGGAATCCCCCGCCTGCTCCTCAAGGACGCCCGCGCCGATCTGCTCCAGGCGATGCTGGGCCGCGCCCGCCGCGTACTCCACCCCGGCGACCGTGTCCGGAAGGCGGGAATCCATGCGGATCACGGCACGCTCGGGCACCGCACCGATATCGGTGAGCCCGGGCTCCACATCGCCGCCCGTGATCTCAGCGAGCAATGCCGCGGCGCGGTCGAGAGCGGCCACCGTCAGCCCTGGGTCCACCGCACGCTCGAAGCGGCGGCTCGCCTCGCTCGAGAGCTTGTGGCGCCGTGCCGTCCGGAAGATCGCCAGCGGGTGCCAGCACGCGGCCTCGAGAAGGACCTCGGTGGTCGAGGTCGACACCTCGGTGCTCGCGCCGCCCATGACCCCGGCGAGGGAGACAACACCGGAATCATCCGCGATGACCACATCCTCGGGATCGAGGCCACGCTCCACATCGTCGAGGGTGACCAGCTTCTCCCCCTGCCGGGCGCGCCGGACCACGAGGTCGCCGGAGATCCGGGCCGCGTCGAACGCGTGCATCGGCTGGCCCAGCTCGAGCATCACGTAGTTGGTGACGTCCACGGCCGGGGAGATCGGGCGGATGTCCGACAGCATGAGGCGAAGCTGCATCCACCATGGCGTCACGGCCTGCGTATCGATGCCCGTGATGCGACGCACCGCGAACCGTGCCGCATCGGCCTCCGGCTCGACGCTGACCCCCCAGGCGGGCCCCTCCGCGCCGTGGTCCGGGCCCTCGGCCGGATCAGCGAAGGCCAGGTCGAACCCGCAGCACAGCTCCCGCGACAATCCCCGCACCGAGAGGCAATAGCCGCGATCCGGCGTCACCGCGAGCTCGATCACCGTGTCCGTCAGCCCCAGCAGCCCATGCGCGTCGGCGCCCGGCGATGCCGTGCCCGGCGGCAGCACCAGGATCCCCGCATGCTCCCGGCCAAGCCCGAGCTCGCGGACCGAGCAGATCATGCCGTTGGAGACGCGCCCATAGGTCTTGCGGGAAGAGATGGTGAAGTCACCGGGCAGCACCGCGCCGGGCAGCGCCACGACCACGAGATCGCCCTCGACGAAGTTGCGGGCGCCGCACACGATGCCCTGTGGCTCGGCGCCCCCGACATCGACGAGGCAGAACCGGATGGGCTTCTTGAACTCGGTGAGCTCCTCGATCGACACGACGCGACCGACCCGCAGCGGACCCACGACAGGTCCGGGCCGGGTCACGTCCTCCACCTCGAGGCCCACGCCGACGAAGCCGGCGTCGAGCTCCTCGGCGGAGATGCTCCAGCCTGGGTTGGCACGCTGGATGATGTCTGTCAGCCAGGACTGCGCTACTCGCACGGGTGCTCGCTCCCTCGAATCACGTGATCACGAAATCAACAGCAATGAACTAGCGGTGGCTATCCCTGCACACCGAATGGCAAGGTGAAGCGGATATCGCCCTCGACGATGTCACGCATGTCAGGGATGCCATTGCGGAACTGCAGGGTGCGCTCGAGCCCCATGCCGAAGGCAAAGCCCGAGTAGGCATCCGGATCGATGCCATTCGCGCGAAGCACGTTCGGATGCACCATTCCGCACCCGCCCCACTCGACCCCCCCCGGGCCACCCTTCTTCCGCTCGAACCACACGTCCACCTCCGCGGACGGCTCGGTGAAGGGGAAGTAATTGGCGCGCATGCGGGTCCGCGCGCCGGGGCCGAACAGGCCGCGCGCGAGCGCATCGAGGGTGCCCTTCAGGTTCGCCATCGTCAACCCCTTGTCGACAGCAAGGCCCTCGATCTGCGAGAAGACCGGCGTATGGGTGGCGTCGAGCTCATCGGTGCGGAACGTGCGCCCCGGGCACACCACATAGATCGGCACCTCGCGGGTCAGCATGCTGCGGACCTGGACGGGCGAGGTGTGGGTGCGCAGCACCTGGCGGGAGCCCTCGGGAGCAATGTGGAACGTGTCCTGCATGGTGCGGGCCGGATGATCGGGCAGAAAGTTCAGGGCGTCGAAGTTGGCGTGCTCCGTCTCGACCTCGGGGCCCTCCGCGACCTCCCAGCCCATCGCGACGAACACGTCGCAGATCTGCTCGGAGATGGTGGTGATGGGATGCCGCGCGCCACGGGCGGATCGACCAGCGGGCAGGGTGACATCGATGGACTCCGCGACGAGCACTGCCGCATCACGCTCGGCGTGCAGGACCGCGCTGCGCTCCTCGAAAGCCTGCTGCACCTGCGAGCGGTAGACGTTGACCCGCTTGCCCGCATCGGCGCGCTCGGTCCTCGGCAGGCTGCCGAGAACGCGCCGCGCCAGGGCGATGGGCGACTTGTCACCGAGATGGGCAGTCTTGGCGCGCGCGAGCTCCTCGAGGTCAGCGGCGCCGTCGAAAGCAGCGCGCGCCTCCGCCGCTGCCGTGGCAAGCTGTTCCTCGCCGAGCAGGGAGACACCTTCCTGCTCGCCCGCTGGGCTGCTCGTGTTGCCGGGTCCGTGCTGCGCCGAGTTGTCAGCCACTATCCGTTCCACTCCTCGAATCCCATGCCCCTAGGCCCGCGCGGTCGCTCGGGCAAGTTCCGTGTGCGCACGTTCCGCGCGAGAGCGTGCCCCGCCGATGTTATGCGACGTTCGTGCCGCGCACCTAGCCCGCCTGTGCCCGAGCGCTCCCGTGGAGGCTCCGGGCGCTCTCGTAGAGGCACAGCGTCGCCGCCGTCGCGAGATTCAGGCTCTCCGCGCCGCCGCGGATGGGAATGCTCACCGCATGCGTGGCGCGATCGGCGATCGCCGCGGGCAGGCCGTGCGCCTCGTTGCCGAACAGCCATGCCACCCGCGTGCCCGAGAGCACCTCGCCGACGTCGAAGATCGATAGCTCTCCGCGCGCGCTGGTGGCGAGCACGCGGAATCGCGCGCGCAGGAGCTCCTCGACCACGTCTCCCGCGATCGCCGCCCGCACAACGGGCAGGTGGAAGCTGCTCCCCGCCGCGGCCCGGATCACCTTGCCGTTGAGCGGGTCCACGCTCTCCCCGGCGATGATGACCGCCGCGGCGCCGGCCGCATCAGCAACACGGATGATCGTGCCCGCGTTGCCAGGCTCGTTCACGTCCACGAGGACCGCCACGAAACCCTCGGGCGGGACCTTCGCGAGCGTGTGATCCAGCCGGGCAGCCGGAGCCTCGCACACAGCAACGAGGCCCTGTGGGGTCACGGTCTCGGAGAGCCCCTTGGCGATGCGCTCGGAGACGATCCACACCGGGCACCCGGCGTTGCCCATGATCGCCTCGTGCTTCTCGATGGCCTTGCTGGTGGCGAACAGCTCGATCACCGCGCCGCGCGCGAGCGCCGCGGCAACGGCGTTAGGGCCCTCGGCGAGGAATCGTCCGGCCTTGCGCCGCTCAGCGGGCCGGACGAGCTTCAATGCAGAAACGACCCGGGGGTTGCGATCGGAAATCGATTCCCCGGGTCGTTCGTGTGCTGCGCCTGTGCTGGTCAGGCCGCGTCCTCGGACGGTGCGTTCACGTCAGCCGGGAGCGCTGCCTTCGCGGCTGCCACGAGGGCGGTGAAGGCCTCGGGATCGGAGACGGCGATCTCGGCGAGGTTCTTGCGGTCCACCTCGATACCGGCGGCCTTGAGGCCCTGGATGAACCGGTTGTAGGTGATGTCGTTGGACCGGGCGGCCGCGTTGATGCGGGTGATCCACAGCTTGCGGAAGTCACCCTTGCGGGCACGGCGGTCCCGGTAGGAGTAGTTCATCGAGTGGAGCATCTGCTCCTTGGCCTTGCGGTACAGGCGCGAGCGCTGTCCGCGGTAGCCCTTGGTGCTCTCGAGAACTGTCCGACGCTTCTTGTGAGCGTTTACCGCTCTTTTCACGCGTGCCACTGTTGTAGTCCTGTCACTTTTCGGGGGTCATCGACCCGGCTGGTCTGGCTGTCTGGCGCTCGGGTCAGAGGCCGAGCATGCGCTTGACGCGCTTCTGGTCGCTCTTGGCGACCTCGGTGACGCCCTCGAGGCGGCGGGTGCGGTCACTGGGCTTGTGAACAAAGAGGTGGCGACGGTTGGCCTGCTCGCGGAGCAGCTTGCCACGGCCGGTCACCTTGAAGCGCTTGGATGCGCCGCTGTGGGTCTTGTTCTTCGGCATTGGATGTCCTCAGTTCTGTCGAGTGTTCGCAGTGCTCGCCGCTCGCGCGACAGCGCACTGCACGTCCTTGCTGAACGGCGTGGTAAGGCAGCGTGCACGCCGATCACCCTGCCCGGCCATGCCGCCAGGCAGTGATGGATCCTGGATCAGCTGGCCGCGGGGGCGCCCTGGCCCTCTCCCGCTGAGTCACCTTGCTCGCGGTCGCGGGCAGGCGCCTGCTGGGCCTTGATCTTGGTCTTCTGACCGCGATGCGGCGCGAGCACCATCGTCATGTTGCGACCGTCCTGGCGCGCGGTGGTCTCCACGAAGCCCAGTTCCGCCACATCCGCGGAGAGGCGCTGCAGCAGGCGGAAACCAAGCTCGGGACGCGACTGCTCGCGGCCACGGAACATGATCGTCACCTTGACCTTGCTGCCGGCCTCGAGGAACCGGGCAACATTGCGCTTCTTGGTCTCGTAGTCGTGATCATCGATCTTCGGCCGCAGCTTCTGCTCCTTGATGACAGTCTGCTGCTGGTTCTTGCGGGACTCGCGGGCCTTCTGCGCGGCCTCGTACTTGAACTTGCCGTAGTCCATGATCTTGCACACCGGCGGGCGGGCATCAGGGGCGACCTCAACGAGATCCATGTCCGCGTCGATCGCTAGGCGCAGTGCATCCTCAATCCGCACGATTCCTACCTGTTCCCCGTTGGGGCCGACGAGGCGGACCTCGGGAACGCGGATGCGGTCATTGATGCGGGTCTCGGTGCTGATGGGGCCTCCTAGGTCGAAACTGCTGCGGCGCGACAGCGAACCCAGTGCCCCAACAAGAATGCCCCTAGCTCGGATCCATCAGGATGTGGATCAATGCCAGGGGCCCAATTGCCGACCGGCCCGCTCGCACCAGCAACACCCATAGGGGCACTGCCTGCGCTAGCCATGCCCTCCAGGACTTGGCCTCGCGGGACCGGACCACTGGACACCGTTCAAGCAAAAGTGGTGCAGCGGTGGGAGCTTGGGCTCCACTTGATGCCCCCGATCTGCTCAAGGGCGGTCGCATGTGACATCGTACCAGGCATGACAGATGATTCCTACCGGATGGCAGAGGACACGACGACTCCCCCGCAGGCCGAGCTGCCCGTGCGCGAGCTCGCCGCGCTCCCCGCCATCGAGGTGATCTCCCGCGCGGCGGTCATGCTCATGAGCTCCGCGGCGGAGAAGCTCGGCCTCTCCGAGGAGGCCCCCGCCGAGAGCGAGTACTTCGACCTCGACGAGGCGCGGCGCATCATCACTGCCCTCGCTGGGCTCATCACCTCCTCCGCGGAGTACCTCGGCCCGCACGCCGGGCCGCTCCGCGATGGGCTGCAAGCGCTGCAGCGGGCGTTCCGCGAGGCCTCCGCCTACCCCGACCCGCCCGGGCAGGGGCCCGGCGAGAAGTACACCGGCCCCGTCCACTAGGGGCGCTGCCGCTGAGGCGGGCGCTAGGCTCCGTCGCGCGGGCGCGAGGCCTGCCGCGCGGGGCTAGCTGCTCGGGCGCGGGGCCTGCCGCGGACTCAACGGAGGCGGCGGGGGTCATGCGGTAGCCACTCTCGGTCATTGGTCGCGGCCGAGATGCACGTCCCCGGCGCGCTCGCGAATGAGCACGGTTCCCGCCGCGGCATCCTCCAGCCCGCGCCACCAGTGGAAACTTTTCCCGCCTCAGTGGTGAAAAGTTTCCACTGGGCAGCGGGGGGACCGCCAGCCAGCCGCGTCAGCGCGACGAACCGCGCCCGCCCGGCCGTCCGCACGCCCGCGCGCCGAGCCTGAGGTAGCCGCTGCGGCTACCTCAGGCTGGGGACCCAACAGCCAGCGCTGGTGCGAGGATGCCGCGCAGGAACTGGCCGGTATGGCTGTGCGGGGCCGCCGCGACGCTCTCGGGGGTACCTTCCGCGACCACGGTGCCGCCGCCCGAGCCTCCCTCGGGCCCCATGTCGATGATCCAGTCGGCAGTCTTGATCACATCGAGGTTGTGCTCGATGACGATGACGGTATTGCCCTTGTCCACGAGCCCGTTGATGACGCGCAGCAGCTTGCGGATGTCCTCGAAGTGCAGGCCCGTCGTCGGCTCGTCAAGGATGTAGACGGTCCGCCCGGTCGAGCGCTTCTGTAGCTCGGCGGCGAGCTTCACGCGTTGCGCCTCGCCGCCGGAGAGGGTGGGCGCGGACTGCCCGAGCCGCACATACCCGAGGCCCACGTCCACGAGCGTGTCGAGGTAGCGGTGGATCGATTTGATGGGCTCGAAGAACTCGGCCGCCTCCTCGAGCGGCATGTCGAGCACCTCGGCGATGTTCTTGCCCTTGTAGTGCACCTCGAGGGTCTCGCGGTTGTAGCGGGCCCCGTGGCATACCTCGCACGGCACGTAGACATCGGGCAGGAAGTTCATCTCGATCTTGATGGTGCCGTCGCCCGTGCAGGCCTCGCAGCGACCGCCCTTGACGTTGAACGAGAAGCGTCCGGGCTGGTAGCCACGAACCTTCGCCTCGGTGGTGGCGGCGAACAGCGTGCGTATCTTGTCGAACACCCCGGTGTAGGTTGCCGGGTTGGAGCGGGGGGAGCGTCCGATGGGCGACTGATCGACCTGGACGAGCTTGTCGAGCAGGTCAACTCCGTTGATGCGGGTATGGCGACCCGGCACGTGCCGGGCACCGTTGAGCTTGCTGGCCCGTGCCTTGGCACGGATCTCGTTGACGAGGGTGGACTTGCCGGACCCGGAGACCCCGGTGATCGCGGTGAGCGTGCCCAGGGGGAACTCGACGCTGACGTTCTTCAGGTTGTGCTCGCGCGCGCCCACGATCTTGATACGACGCTGCGGATCGATGGCGCGCCACTGCTCGGGCATCTCGATGGCGAGCCGGCCCGCGAGGTACGCGCCGGTGAGTGAATCCTCGTTGGCGAGCAGCCCCTCGAAGCTGCCGCTGTGCACGACCTTGCCTCCATGCTCGCCTGCGCGGGGCCCGATGTCGACGATCCAGTCCGAGGCCCGGATGGTGTCCTCGTCGTGCTCGACCACGATGAGGGTGTTGCCCAGATCGCGCAGGCGGGTGAGGGTGTCGATGAGGCGGCGATTGTCGCGCTGGTGCAATCCGATCGACGGCTCGTCGAGCACATAGAGCACCCCGACGAGCCCCGCGCCGATCTGGGTCGCGAGCCGGATGCGCTGCGCCTCGCCTCCGGAAAGTGTGCCTGCGGCGCGGTCCAGAGAGAGGTAGTCAAGCCCGACATCGAGGAGGAAACCGAGCCTGGCCTGCACTTCCTTGAGGACGCGCCCGGCGATCGCGGCCTCGCGCGCCCCGAGCTGCAGATCGGTGAGGAACTTGGCGCAGTCCGCGATGGAGAGCGCGGCGATATCGGCGATGGAGCGGGCGCTGCCGTCTCCGCCCGCGATGCGCACGGAGAGGATCTCCGGGCGCAGCCGCGTGCCCTGGCACGCGGGGCAGGGAGTGTCCCGCATGAAGCCTTCGTAGCGATCCTTCATCTGGTCAGACTCGGTCTGCTCGAGGCGCCGGTGGAGGAAGGGCATGACCCCCTCGAACTCGGCGTAGTAGGCACGGCTGCGCCCGTAGCGATTGGTATAGGTGACGTGGACCTGCTGCGGCGAGCCCTCGAGCACCGCGCGGCGAGCCTTCGCGGGGAGCTTCTGCCAGGGCGTATCGAGCCTGAAACCCAGTGCATCGCCGAGCCCCTGCAGCAGCCGCTGGAAGTACTCCGCTGATTGGCCCGTGGACCAGGGCGCGATGGCCCCCTCCGCGAGGGACTTCTCGGGATCCGGTACCACGAGATCAGGGTCGACCTCCTTGCGGATGCCGAGGCCGTGGCATTCCGGGCAGGCGCCATAGGGCGAGTTGAAGGAGAAGGACCGCGGCTCGAGATCATCCACCGCGAGCGCGTGGCCGTTCGGGCAGGCCAGCCTCTCGGAGAAGCGCCGCTCGCGCTCGGCGGAGTCCTCGGGCACGTCGACGAAATCGAGCACGACGATGCCGTCAGCGAGCCGCAGCGCCGTCTCCACTGAATCGGTCAGGCGTTGCTTCGCCGAGGGCTTGACCACCAGTCGGTCCACCACGACCTCGATGTCGTGCTTTTCCTGCTTCTTCAGCGTCGGCGGGGAGGACAGCGGATGCACCACGCCGTCGACGCGGACGCGGGCGAATCCCTGGGCGCTGAGCTGGGAGAACAAGTCCACGAACTCGCCCTTGCGGGTGCGCACCACCGGGGAGAGGACCTGGAACCGGGTGCCCTCCTCCATGTCGAGCACCTGATCGACGATCTGTTGCGGCGTCTGCTTCGCGATGCGCTCGTCGCACACCGGGCAGTAAGGGGTACCTGCGCGGGCGAACAGCAGGCGCAGGTAGTCGTAGACCTCGGTGATCGTGCCGACGGTCGAGCGCGGGTTGCGATTGGTGGACTTCTGGTCGATCGATACCGCCGGGGAGAGCCCCTCGATGAAATCGACATCCGGCTTGTCCATCTGCCCGAGGAACTGCCGGGCATAGGCGGAGAGGGACTCCACGTAGCGCCGCTGCCCCTCGGCGAAGATCGTGTCGAACGCGAGGCTGGACTTGCCCGAGCCGGAGAGCCCGGTGAACACGATCAGGCTGTCGCGCGGCAGATCAATATCAACACCACGGAGGTTGTGCTCCCTGGCGCCACGCACAATCAAACGATCGGTCACGTTCATCCCTTCATGAGCCCCGGCCCGGCCGCCCGACGGCCACTGTGCAGGGAACATGCTACGACCCATCCCTGACACTTCGCCGTTTCCGCTGGTAGGGAGCTCTCCGTGACCGCCCGATCGCCAAGCGCTAGCGTGGGGCCATGGCAGACGAAGCAGGCATCCCCGTCCCGATCGACAACCACTACACGGGCGCCACCACCGTGGGCGGGCCCGCCCAGCTCCAGCGCAGCCCCACGGCGTCGATCTACAAGCTCGCCGTCGGGCCGATGGACAACAACACCTACCTCGTGGTGTGCGAGCGCACCGGCGAAGGACTGCTGATCGATGCGGCCAACGAGGCCTCCCGCATCGCCTCCCTTGCCGAGCAAGCGTGCCAGCATCTCGCGCTCATCATCACTACGCACCGCCACCAGGATCACTGGCAGGCCCTCGCCGACGTCGCTGCGGCGACCGGCGCGCCCACCGCCGCCCACTCCATCGACGCCGATCCCCTGCCGGTGCAACCCGATCGCCTCCTCGCTGATGGCGACACCATCGCGGTCGGGGATCTCGCCCTGCAGGTGATCCACCTGCGTGGGCACACCCCGGGATCGATCGCGCTCGCTCTCGTCGATGGAGGCACGACCCACCTCTTCTCGGCCGACAACCTCTTCCCGGGCGGCCCGGGAAAGACAACCACGCCGGATCAGTTCTCATCCTTGATGAACGACCTGGAGAACAAGGTCTTTGGGCAGTTCCCCGACGATACGAAGGTCTATCCAGGGCACGGCAAGGACACCATGCTCGGCACCGAGCGTCCCCATTTCGGCGAGTGGCGAGCCCGCGGTTGGTAGGTCTAGCGACCGCCCCAGGGCATGCCCACGTTTGCTGCAGGCCCGCCGCTGCGGGGCCCGCGCGCGGCCAGCCCTAGCGCGCCGGATGCGACATTCTCCGCGATTCGACCGATAGACGTTCAGGAGCAGCGAATCTGGGTAGCTTGGTGAGCGGAACCCCCCAGCGAAAGGCCAGTCATGATCCTTCGGAGAATCGCGCGCCCCATGATCGCCGGCGTGTTCATCGCAAACGGCATCAGCACGCTGCGCCAGCCCAACGAGGTAGCGGACCGGGCAGCACCGTTCATCGACTACGCGCACGGCACCCTGCCACCCGACGTGTCCAGCAAGCTCCCCCAGGACCCCGTCACCCTCGCCCGGATCAACGCCGTCGCGCAGATCGGTGCCGCGGGACTCCTCGCCTGGGGCCGCGCGCCACGCCTCGCATCGGGCGTGCTGGCCACCAGCCTCATCCCCACCACCGTGGTCCAGCACCCGTTCTGGGCCGAGACCGATGCGGCGGCTCGCGCCAACCAGCGCCAGCACTTCCTCAAGAACGTCGGCCTGCTCGGTGGCCTGCTGATCGCCGCGGCCGACACCGAGGGCCGCCCCTCGGTGGGATGGTGGGCGCGGCGCTACGCGACGCGAGCCTCCGGCACCATCTCCGCGGCGGTGCCCGTGATCGGGTCGGTAGCCTCGTCCTCCGGATCGACCACCAAGGACAAGCTCTCCGAGGGCTGGTCCACCGTGGCGGAGCGCACCGCTGACGGCTGGTCAACCCTCGCCGACCGCACCAAGGACGTAGTGGAGGACGCGGCCGAAGCTACCTCGCGCTGGTACGGAACGGCCGCCGAGCGGGCCCCGGAGCTCTATGAGGTCGCGGCCGACCGTGGCGGCGAGCTCTACCACAAGGCTGCCGACCGCGGTGGCATGCTCTACCACCGTGCCGCGGACCGTGGCGCCGAGGCCGCGCACCAGGCCGCGGAAGCAGCTCGCGAGGGCACCTCCGAGGTCCGTTCGCGGCTGCGCCACCGCTAAGGACGGCACGGGAACAAGGTTCTTCGACTCCGCGTTGATGCTGCATTAGGGTGGTGGGCCCGAGCGCTCTCCCGAGAGGGGAAGCGCCGGCCCACGCCCTGGTGGTGGAGTCGAAGGAGTCTGGGTGGAGCAACGCGAGATCGACCGTGAGCAAGCGTATGTCTCAATGCTGTACGGGCGGCTCGACGCGCTGCGCGAGCAGACGCGAACACGCATCCGCGACGTCCTGCGCATGCGCGAGGAGAACCCCCAGGAGCTCTCGGAACGCGAGTCCTACAACGCCCTCTACACCGACAAGCTAGCCAAGTACACCGCTGCGGAGAACGGGCTGTGCTTCGGCCGCATCGACGACGTCGACGAGTCCGTCCGCTACATCGGCCGTATCGGCATGTGGGACGACGAGGTCGATAGCGAGCCGCTCCTGCTCGACTGGCGCGCCCCGCTCGCCCGCGCGTTCTATCTCGCGACCCCGGCCTCGCCGGACGGAGTGGCACGTCGTCGGCATATCCGCACGCGCGGCCGGGAGATCACCGCGCTGCACGATGAGATCCTCGACCCCGATGCCGCGGACGCCCTCACCGGGAGCGCCGACGGCAGCGCCGAGACCGTGAGCGAAGGAGTCGCCGGGGAGAGCGCGCTGCTCGCCGCGATCAGCGCTGCCCGCACCGGCCACATGACCGACATCGTCTCGACCATCCAGCGCGAGCAGGACGTCATCATCCGCTCGCACCATCGCGGAGTCCTCGTCGTGGAGGGCGGGCCAGGGACCGGGAAGACCGCCGTGGCCCTGCACCGCGTCGCGTACCTGCTCTACACATTCCGCGAGCAGCTCGAGCGGTCCGGGGTGCTGATCATCGGCCCCAACTCGACCTTCCTTGACTACATCAGTCAAGTGCTCCCATCGCTTGGCGAGACCGGCGTCGTCCTGTCCACCGTCGGGGACCTCTACCCTGGCGTCACCGCGCGCACCCATGACACCGATGACGTGGCCGCCATCAAGGGATCGATGCGCATGGTCGATATCCTCAAGACCGCGGTGCGCGACTGGCAGACCGTTCCCAGCGCCCCGATCGAGGTGCCGTTCGATACCTACACGCTGCGTGTGGACAAGGCGCTCGCGACCCGGGCCCGTGGACGCGCGCGCTCCTCCCGCCGCGCGCACAACAAGGCCCGGGAAATCTTCGTCAGCACTGCCGTCGACCTGCTCGCCAGCCAGTACCGCAAAGCGATCAGCGCAGGCATCGATGGCGGCCACGACCTGCTCGACCGGGACGATCTCGCTGATATCCGCGACGAGCTGCGGGCTGACCCCGCGGTGCGTGGCGTGCTGGATTCGCTGTGGCCGATGCTCACTCCCCAGCAAGTGCTGATGGAACTGCTCAGCGATCCTGACCGGCTCCGGACCGCGAGCGGCGAGCTGCTCGCGGCGGACGAGCAGAAGCGCATCCTCCGGGCGCGGAGCGCACTGTTCTCCGACACCGATGCGCCACTCCTCGACGAGCTCGCCGAGCTGATCGGCATCGACAATGACGACGACGATGAGGCAGCGCGCGCGCAGTGGCGCGCCCGCATCGCCGAGGCCCAGGACGCCCTGGACATCCTCACGGGGTCCGCGCCCCAGGACCTCGAGGATGATCTCGACCCCGAGATCCTGATGGCGTATGACCTCATCGACGCCGAGACCCTCGCCGAGCGGCAGCAGCACCGCCAGTACCGCACCACCGCCGAGCGGGCAGCCGCGGACCGCCAATGGACTTACGGCCACACCATCATCGACGAGGCCCAGGAGCTGTCCCCCATGGCCTGGCGCATGGTGATGCGACGGACCCCGAACAGGTGGATGACCATCGTGGGTGATCCGGCCCAAACTGGCAGCCCCGCATCAGCGGGATCCTGGAACGATGCTCTAGAGCCGTATGTGGCGCAACGCTGGCGCCTGCAGGGCCTCAGCGTCAACTACCGCACCCCAGCAGAGATCATGGACGTCGCCAGCGGTGTGCTCGCCCAGTTCGCCCCCGGCATTGACGCGCCACGCTCGATCCGGCATTCAGGCCACGCACCAGTGATCGAGCACGTTGGCGCCGAGGAGCTCGCGGCCGCTGCGTGGCAGAACCTGGCAAAGTGGCGCGACGAGCCGGGGACCGCTGTGATCCTCGCTCCGGAAGACCTTGTCGAGCAGGTGCGCGACGCCTCGGCCCATGACGATGCCAACACGGAGGTATCCGTGCTGTCCGTGCGCGAGGCCAAGGGCCTGGAGTTCGATTCGGTGCTGATAGTCGAGCCGGGCGCGATCGCCGCGCAATCAACCCGCGGGATGAGCGACCTGTACGTGGCCATATCCCGTGCCACGCAACGCCTCGCGATCATTCATCACGCCGCCCTCCCCGCTGGCATGGACCAGGCGGCGTCGGTGCGGTAGTTGGTGCGCCAAGTGGCTCGCGGCGAGCTCGCTGGCGGGCTGGCGGGCGGCGAGCTCGCTGGCGGGCTGGTGGGCCGGCGGCGAGCTCGTGGGCTCGCGGGCGGGCCGGCGGGCCGGCGGCGAGCTCCCCTGCTCGCGGCGGGTCGGCGGCGAGCGCCATAAGCACCGGAAACTGCCAAACGCGATAGAAAATCACCGGGTTCTGGGCCGGTTTCTATCGCGTTTGCAGCCACCGCGGCCACCACGGCCGGGCAGCCACCGCGGCCGGGCAGCCACCGCAGCCACCGCGGGCGGGCGACCCTGCCGATGCTCCACGCACAGCAATGCCCGCCCTGGCCTAGCCGGGGCGGGCATTGCTCACGCTTGTTGTGTTCCCGCAGCTGACGATGCAGCCGGCGGAAATTGCGTCAGCGGGTGGTGTGGACGATCAGCACATCGCTCGCGGACTTGCGCGCGACGTCGGATGGCACCGATCCGAGCAGGCGCCCGGTGATGGTGTTCAGCCCCCGGTTTCCGACGACGAGCAGGTCGGCATCGACTTCCTCGACGAGCGCGAGGAGCGAGTCCACGGGAGCACCTACCACCGCGCGCTCCACGATGTTCTTCGCGCCTACGGATGCAGCGCGCTCACGGGCGGTGCGGAGGATCTCATAGGTGGGGGCGGCACCAGTGATCTGGTAGGCGTCGTCCTTGAGGACATCCGTGGCGTCGCCAAGCTCCTTCGGGTCCGTCGGGTAGTAGGCGCACGCCAGGACGAGGCGGGCGCTCTCGTCACCAGCGAGTGAGCCCGCCTTCTCGACAGCCTTCAGTGATGACTCGGAACCATCGGTACCGACGACAATCGTGCGGTAGGCGGTCATTCATTCCTCCCATGATCTTGCCTGCGCTCGGGCCTCACAGCTTGCACTAGTGAGAGCGTGCATCAAAACACTACTAGCGGAAACACTAGCGGTATCGCTGCCCCTCCAAGGCAAGTTTCGGGCGGAAACACCCAAACTGCCACGATCTTGGACCGCGATATTCCTCACATTCCGGGTGTGTCGTGCTGCCTAGGACATTCCGGCGGCATCCATTCCCCTCAGTTCCTTCTTCAGGTCGGAGATCTCGGCCCGGAGCCGTGCCGCGAGCTCGAACTGGAGATCACGAGCAGCCCCCACCATTTGCTCGGTGAGCTGGTCGATGAGATCGGCGAGCTCGGCCCGGGGCATGGCCTTGGCGTCATGCCCCTCACGGATTCCCGCCGTGGTGTGGGCTGCTTGTTCGCCACGCTTGCCCCGTGCACCGCTGCGCTCGGTATCGCTGGCTTCCTCGTAGACCTGGTCGAGGATGTCGGCGATCTTCCTGCGCAGCGGAGCTGGCTCGATTCCGCGCTCGGTGTTGTAGGCGATCTGCTTGGCCCGCCGCCGGTCGGTCTCCTCGATGGCGTGCTTCATCGAGTCGGTGATGCGGTCGGCGTACATGTGGACCTCGCCGGAGACGTTGCGGGCCGCGCGACCGATGGTCTGGATGAGGCTGGTGGAGCTGCGCAGGAATCCTTCCTTGTCGGCGTCGAGGATCGCGACGAGGGAAACCTCGGGCAGGTCGAGGCCCTCGCGCAGCAGGTTGATGCCGACGAGCACGTCGAAATGGCCGAGGCGGAGCTGCCGGAGCAGCTCGACGCGGCGCAGCGTGTCGATATCGGAGTGCAGGTAGCGGACCTTGATGTCGAGCTCGAGCAGGTAGTCGGTGAGGTCCTCGGCCATCTTCTTGGTCAGCGTGGTGACGAGGATCCGCTGGTCCTTCTCCACTCGCGTCCGGATCTCGTGCACGAGGTCGTCGATCTGTCCCTTGGTGGGCTTGACCACCACCTTTGGATCGACGAGGCCGGTGGGCCGGATGACTTGCTCGACGAACTGGCCACCGGTGCGCCCGAGCTCATAGGAGCCGGGCGTGGCGGAGAGGTACACCGTCTGGCCGACGCGGGCGCTGAATTCCTCCCAGGTCAGTGGCCGGTTGTCCATCGCGGAGGGCAGCCGGAAGCCGAACTCGACGAGATTGCGCTTTCGCGACATGTCGCCCTCGTACATGCCGCCGATCTGGGGAACGGTGACGTGGGACTCATCGATCACAAGCAGGAAGTCATCGGGGAAATAGTCGAGCAATGTTGCCGGCGGCGTACCGGCCGCGCGATCGTCGACGTGGCGCGAGTAGTTCTCGATGCCCGAGCAGAACCCCACCTGCCGGATCATCTCCATGTCATAGGAGGTGCGCATGCGCAGGCGCTGTGCCTCGAGCAGCTTGCCCCGGTTCTCGAGGTCCTCGAGGCGCGACTCGAGCTCCTGCTCGATGCCACGAATGGCCTTCTCCATCCGGTCTGGCCCCGCGACATAGTGCGTGGCCGGGAAGATGCGCACCGAATCGACCTGCTCGACGACATCACCGGTGAGCGGATGGATGTAGTAAAGGGAATCGATCTCGTCGCCGAAGAACTCGATGCGGACGGCCAGCTCCTCGTAGGCGGGGATGATGTCGAGCGTGTCGCCGCGGACCCGGAACGCGCCGCGGGTGAAGGCCATGTCATTGCGGGTGTACTGGATATCGACGAGCAGGCGCAGCAATCGCTCGCGCGATACTTCCTCCCCGACGGACGCGGTGATCGACCTGTCGAGGTAGGACTGGGGCGTGCCGAGGCCGTAGATGCAGGAGACCGAGGATACGACGATCACGTCGCGCCGCGAGAGCAGGCTCGAGGTGGCACGGTGCCGCAGCCGCTCCACGTCATCGTTGATCGACGAGTCCTTCTCGATGTAGGTATCGGTCTGCGCGATGTACGCCTCGGGCTGGTAGTAGTCGTAGTAGGAGACGAAGTACTCGACGGCATTGTGCGGGAACATCTCTGATAGCTCGTTGGCGAGCTGGGCCGCGAGCGTCTTGTTCGGTGCCATCAGCAGCGTCGGCCGCTGCATCTGCTCGATGAGCCAGGCCGTGGTGGCGGACTTGCCAGTGCCGGTCGCGCCGAGCAGCACGATATCCTTCTCGCCCGCGCGTAGCCGGCGCTCGAGCTCAGCGATCGCCGTGGGCTGGTCACCGGCGGGCTTGTGGTCGCTGACCACCGTGAACTGGCCGGAGGTGCGCTCGACCTCGTGCATTGGCCGGTACTCCGAGTGCGCGAGCACTGCATCGGGGAGACCGGAGGGATCGTGGTCTTGCTCGGTCGCGAACGCCATAGGCAACAGGGTAGTGAGGGGGGCCGACAATTCCCACGCCTTTCGCGGGCGGGCAGTACGGTGGGGTGATGCCCGAGCGACCAGCATCGCATTCCCCTGGCGTCCACCCGCCGAAGTTCGAGACGTTCGACCTCGCGGCAGGCACGAACACCGATCCGAAGGGCTTCGTGCGCGCGGTCGATACGTACGTGGCCGAGCCGTGGGGGCTGTACATGGGCCGCCCCGCTGACCACCGGCAGTTCCACTACATGGAGTCGTGGCTTCTGCCCAGCATGCGGATCCGTGTCACGATCTTCCACTTCAACCCCGGGCACGAGCGGGACCAGGACTACTACATCGATATCGGCGAGTTCGCGGCCGGGGAGCAGGCCTGGACGTCGGTGGATCACTACCTCGACATCATCGTCCGCGAGGGGCGCGACGCCTATCTCGAGGATGTGGACGAGCTGCTCATCGCCCACAAGGAAGGCCTCGTTGCCGCCGAGGAGGCATCGACGGCCGTGCTGACCGCGACCACCGTGATGAGCGGCATCGCGGGGCACGGGCATTGCTTGATGAAGTGGCTCGCTGCCGAGGGGATGCCGCTGCGGTGGCGCTCTCCGGCTAGCTGAGCCTCGCGCGAGCGTGCTCGATCCATTCATCGAGCGGAGCCGCCTCGCCGACCGCCGCCCGGCGGGCACGGTCCGCGTACTGCTCCCGCGCCTCTGGGTCGGCGCGCAGCATATCGCGCAGCGCGATCGCGACCCGCTGGCCAGGCGATCCCGCCACCTGCACTTGCACGATGGCGGGGCGCCCGGGGTCAGCGTTCGCATGGAGCGCTAGCAGATCGGTGACCGGTCTCGGAGCGCTTGCGCTGTCCGCTCGGGGGAATCCCGCCTCGGCGAGCCTGTCGGCGAGCTCGTCGGCCTGGCCCTGGTCCGCGACAGCGACCTGGATATCGATCGCGTCGGGCGCGGGAAGCCCGGCCACCGCGGTCGGGCCTATGTGCTCGACCGTGGCGCTCGTGCCGCCGCAGGCCAGCTGCAGCCTCGCCACTAGCCGGGCGGCCTGCGCCGCCCACTCGAGGTCCGGCTCGCTGGGCACGATCGGCGGCGGGACCGGGGTGCGGGTGCGCAGGTTGCGCTCGAACGGGACGAGCCGGTCGTGCCATGCCGCGGTGACCTGCTGGAGCAGGTGCTCGCGGTCCTCGGTGTTATCGAGCCAGATGTCGGCGGCGGCGCGGCGCTGCTCATCGGTGGCCTGGGCGGCGATGCGGGCGCGGGCGTCGGCCTCGGGCATGCCTCGGCTGCTGGTGAGGCGGTGGACGCGCTGGTCCTCCTCCGCGTGCACGACGAGCACGAGGTGGCAGGTGGGCGCGAGGCCGTTCTCGATGAGCAGGGGGATGTCATGGATGAGGATGCCATCGGGGGGCGCCGCAGCGATGATCTCGGCGGTGCGGGCGCCCACGCGGGGGTGCACGATGCTGTTGAGGGTGGCGCGGGATTGATCATTGCTGAACGCGACCGCGGCGAGCGCGGGGCGGTCGAGGGCGCCGTCGCTGGTGAGGATCTCGGGGCCGAATGCCTCGACGAGCTCAGCAAGGCCGGGGGTGCCGGGCTCGACGACCTCGCGGGCGATCTTGTCGGCATCAACGATGGTGGCGCCGAGCTCAGCGAGCCTGGTCGAGACAGTGGATTTTCCGGCTCCGATGCCGCCGGTGAGGCCTACGCGTAGCACGCGGTCGAGTGTGCCATACCGGGGCTTGGTGCGCGGTGCCGACGACGACGGGACGGACCGAGCCCCGGTCTTCGAAGGAAGACCGGGGCTCGGTGCTGGTGCTGGGCTTGTCAGCCGTTGGGCAGGATCAGCCGTTGTTGCCGGAGAGCTTCTCGCGGAGCGCGGCGAGCTGCTCGTCGCTGGCGAGGGTGCCGGAACCGGTGGTGGCCGGCGCGGCGGCTGCCTCGGCGACGCCACTGTCGGAGGAGTAGTTGCTCGGTGCGGCCTCGGCTGCCTCGGCCTCGACCTTCGCGAACTTCTCCATCTGGGTGGTGTGCATCTTGTGGCGACGCTCGGCCTCGGCGTAGCGGGCCTCCCACTCCTCGCGCTGCTTCTCGAAGCCCTCGAGCCATTCGTTGGTCTCGGGATCGAAGCCCTCGGGGAAGATGTAGTTGCCAGCCTCGTCGTACGAATCGGCCATGCCGTACTTGGCGGGGTCGAACTCCTCGGTGTACTCCTCGTTGGCCTGCTTGAGGCTCAGCGAGATCCGGCGACGCTCGAGGTCGATGTCGATGACCTTGACCATGGCGTCGTCGTTGACGCTGACGACCTGGTCCGGGACCTCGACGTGGCGCTCGGCGAGCTCGGAGATGTGCACGAGGCCCTCGATCCCCTCTTCGACGCGGACGAACGCGCCGAACGGAACGAGCTTGGTGACCTTGCCGGGCACGATCTGGCCGATGGCGTGGGTCCGGGCGAACTGGCGCCACGGGTCTTCCTGGGTGGCCTTGAGCGACAGGGAGACTCGCTCGCGGTCCATGTCGACATCGAGGACCTCGACGGTGACCTCGTCGCCGACCTGCACGACCTCGGAGGGGTGATCGATGTGCTTCCAGGACAGCTCGGAGACGTGCACGAGGCCGTCGACGCCGCCCAGATCGACGAAGGCGCCGCAGTTGACGATCGAGGACACGACGCCCTTGCGGACCTGGCCCCTCTGGCGCTGGTGCAGGAACTCGCTGCGAACCTCGGACTGGGTCTGCTCGAGCCATGCGCGGCGGGAGAGGACCACGTTGTTGCGGTTCTTGTCGAGCTCGATGATCTTGGCCTCGATCTCCTTGCCGACGTAGGGCTGGAGGTCGCGGACGCGGCGCATCTCGACGAGGGAGGCGGGAAGGAAGCCACGGAGGCCGATGTCAAGGATGAGTCCACCCTTGACGACCTCGATGACGGTGCCCTTGACGGCCTCGTCCTTCTCCTTGAGCGCCTCGATGGTGCCCCAGGCGCGCTCGTACTGCGCGCGCTTCTTGGACAGGATCAGGCGCCCGTCCTTGTCTTCCTTGGTGAGGACGAGTGCCTCGACAGCGTCACCGACCGTGACGACCTCGCTGGGATCGACATCGTGCTTGATCGACAGCTCGCGGGACGGGATGACACCCTCGGTCTTGTAGCCGATATCGAGCAGGACCTCGTCGCGGTCGACCTTGACGATGGTCCCTTCAACGATGTCGCCGTCGTTGAAGTACTTGATGGTTGCGTCGACGGCGGCGAGGAAATCCTCGGCGGAGCCAATATCGTTAATGGCTACCTGCGGCGAGGTCGAGGTTGTGGTGGGCATTAGGTGAGGTGCTCCGGACAGTTGGACTCAAAGTTACATGGACAGGTGCGGGACTGCGCGGCACCTCGGGCACCCCTGCTGGAAGACACCGCAGAGAGGGTGGCCGCGAGGCAATCCCCGGGCAGCCCTCGAGCACCGTCAGGCACACGCAAAACCCTACCGTGCACACGGCACAGCACGAATAGAATACGTGATCACACAGTTGTGCGGCAAACCCAACCCGCGGCAACATAAGTCATTCCGCCGACCCCTCATCGGCGCGCCAGGCCCCCGGTAGACCACCCGCGAGCCCCGTCGCGCGGGGCCGCCGATCCGGTCGCCAGCAACCCGCTCGCCCACCGTCGGCCCAACCCTCTATACATTACTGTGTGTCACACAGTATAGTAGGACCCATGACACGGGACGAGCTGCTGACAGGGCACATGCAAGAGCTGCGCCGGGGCACCGTCGCATTGGCGTGCCTCGCGACGCTCTCCACCCCCCGCTACGGCTACGCGCTGCTCGAAACCCTGCGAGAGGCGGGGCTCGACGTCGACGGCAATACCCTCTACCCCCTCCTGCGGCGGCTCGATAAGCAGGGCCTCCTCGACAGCGAGTGGAATACCGAGGAGCCGAGGCCACGCAAGTTCTATCGCGTCAGCGAGCTCGGCAGCGCCATCCTCCAGGAACTGACCGACGAGTGGCGTCGCCTCAACGCATCGATCGAATCACTCTCACGAGGAGAAACGAAATGACTACTCTCACCGAGCGCTACGTATGGGACGTCGTCCGGCGCCTCCCCGAAAAGCAGCGCGGAGACATCGCCGCCGAGCTGACTGTGGCGATCACCGACATGGTCGACGCGCGCACCGACGCTGGCCAGCCGCACGCCGACGCTGAGCGGGCGGCGCTGGTCGAGCTGGGCGAGCCCCGCGCGCTGGCGGGCAAGTACCGCGACCGGCCGCAATACCTGATCGGGCCCGAGCTCTTCCCGGACTACGTCAGGCTGCTCCGGCTGCTCGCCTCGATCGTCCTTCCTGTCATTGCCATCGTGATCGTCGCGATCAAGCTGGTCGAGGACGAACCGATCGCCAGCGTGCTGGGCTCAGCGATCGGCGTCACCATCGAGGTCGCCGTGCAACTCGTGTTCTGGGTGACGCTGGTCTTCGCGATCATCGAGCGATCCGGTGGACAGGAAGACGTCCTCGAGCATGAGGATTGGGACCCGGATTCACTGCCAGCCACCACCGGCACGACAACGATCTCCCGCGGCGAGACGGTCGCCGGAATGGCGTTCATCCTCGTCGCCATCGGGTTCCTGTTCTGGCAGCACCTGCGCTCACCGGTCTCCACGCTCGACGACGCCCGCGTTCCCATGCTCTCCCCCGAGCTGTGGAACGGCTGGATGCAGGTCATCATCGCCATCCTCGTCCTGTCGCTCGCGATCGAGATCGCCAAGTACGTTCGTGGCCAATGGAACTACCCCATCGCGATCGCGAACACAGCAGCGAACGTGGCATTCCTCGCGGTCATCGGCTGGCTAGCCAGCGCCGAGATGCTGATCAACCCTGAACTGCTCGTGACCATCGCGGAACGAGCGCAGTGGGATTCCGTGCCCACGATCAACCCGTGGCTGATCATCCTGGTCGTCGCGGCGATCGCGATCTGGGACAGCGTGGACGGATTGCGCAAGGCACGCGCCACCGCCTAGCCGCGCCGCGATGGCCCGCAGCCCGGCCGTCGTCTATGGCTAAGCTATGTGCTTTCCCCCATCAACCAGCGGCAGGAAGCATGAGCCCCCAGACGCCCGGGCACGCGCCCGACCCCGAGCACACGACCGTGTCCCTGCGTCGCGTGACCTCGCCCGAGAGCGACGCGGCCAACCGTGCGTGGTGGGATCATGATTCTGCCGCGTACCACGACGAGCACGCGGACTTCCTCGGCGTGGACTCCCCTGCCGGCGAGTTCATCTGGTGCCCCGAGGCCCTGCATGAGGGCGACGTGCGCCTGCTCGGCGACATCAGGGGCAAGCGCGTCCTCGAGATCGGGTGCGGCTCCGCGCCATGCTCGCGGTGGCTGGCGAGCAATGGCGCCACCGCGATCGGGCTCGACATCTCCGCGGGCATGCTGGACCGCGCGCGTGACGTCATGGCACGCGGCGGGCCACAGGTACCCCTGGTACAAGCCTCCGCGGAGCGGCTTCCGTTCGTGAGCAGCAGCTTCGACGCGGCCTGCTCCGCGTTCGGTGGAGTGCCCTTCGTTGCTGATTCCGCTCGTGTCATGCGGGAGGTGGCGCGCGTCCTCCGGCCCGGCGCGCCCTGGGTGTTCTCGATCAACCATCCGATGCGCTGGATGTTCCCCGACGATCCCGGCCCCCGCGGCCTGACCGTGGTGTCCTCGTACTTCGACCGCAGCCCCTACGTGGAGGTGGACCGCAACGGGATCCCGGCCTACGTCGAGCACCACCGGACAATGGGCGATCGTGTTCGCGAGATCGTCGCCGCAGGACTCGTGCTCGAGGACGTGATCGAGCCCGAGTGGCCGGAATGGCTCGATCGGGAATGGGGCCAGTGGAGCCCGCTGCGGGGCTGGCACTTCCCCGGGACCGCGATCTTCCGCGCGCGCAAGCCCGCGGCCTGATATCGGCCTCTACTCCCCCGAATGCACGGCCACGCCCACCGGCCCGGTGCCCACGCACATCTCGAGACCGGGCTCGAGCGTGCGGAGCAGGAGCGTGCCCCCGCTCCCCACGACGCGGACGTGCACGGTATCGAGCCCGGGCTCGACGGGAAACACCACCTCGCGGCCGGGCTCGCCGTCGAACCGGATCGTGGCGCTGCCCGCGCCCGAGGCGAAGTAGTTGAGCTGGACGGTCCACCCATGCTCGACCATGGCACCATCGAGCGGCACCCGCCGCGGGGCGCTGTCGGTGATCCGATGCCCGCAATCCGGGACGGGACCGGGCAGGATGCGGCGGTTCCACCACACCTCGGCAGGCACGACGGCGCCCTGGTCGGTGAGCATCCGCAGGTCCGTCACCGAGTCCGTGACGACGATGCGGTCATCGAGCGGGGCGAGGAACCCGCTCGCGAGATTGTTGGGGTAGGCAACCGGCCCGAGCACCGCCCACGGCACCTCCTGCTCGAGGATCTCCACGGTGCCCTCGCCAGTGCTCGCCCGGATGCCCTCCATGTATGCACGCGCGGGGGAATCGGACCAGGTCCGCGAGAACGCGATCGTGGTCCATGCGCTGCCAGCGAGGAACACCGCGCCCGCCACTGCCAGCGACACCGGAACCACCAGCGTCGGCCGCGCGCGATGGGCCACCCGGCGGGGGGCCACGAGCACCAGGGCCATCGCGATAGCAATGACCACGGCGGAATCAGCGAGGTAGCGCAGTGACAGGACGATCTCGATGGCCGTGCCGCTGCCGCCCCGCACGGCCGCGACCGGCACCAGCGTGGCCGCGACGTACAGTCCTGCTGATCCCAGGACAAGCAACGAGGACTGCCTGCGCCGCGCCGCGAGAACAACGCCCCCGGCCACCGCCGCGACAGCGACCACCACAAGCACGACCGGCGGGTCCGCCCACGGCGTCGAGGGCTGCCACCGTTCCCATCGCCACGGTCCGCCGACAAGAGCAGGCACCACGCCGTCAGTGATCGCGCGCGCGAGGAACCTCGGATAGCTCGCCAGGCCGTCCCAGGAGGCATCGCGCGCGCCCGCCAGGTAGTAGAACGGCAGCCAGGCCACTAGCACTAGCCCCTGCGCGAGCCACATCGGCCAG
The DNA here is from genome assembly GCF_014841105.1 of Lolliginicoccus lacisalsi. Lineage (GTDB taxonomy): Bacteria > Actinomycetota > Actinomycetes > Mycobacteriales > Mycobacteriaceae > Lolliginicoccus > Lolliginicoccus lacisalsi. The sequence goes on along the minus strand of NZ_JACYWE010000003.1, from coordinate 401,519 downwards.
GTACGGCGCAGCGCCCCCGGCCCGGCGCCCGTCGCCCGTGACCACAGCAGCAGCGCCGCGAGCGCGACCGCCGGCACCACGATGGCCTTCTCGAAGAAGCCGAGGCCCACCAGCAGGACCACCACGCTGCTCGCCAGCCATCGCCGGTGGCCCGTGCGCGCGTAGAGGACCGCGTCGCCAACCACCCAGGCCATCGCGGCCTGCAGCGGGAGCGCATTGAGCGCTGCGGACCACCATGCCATCGCCGGCAGCGTCAACGGCCCGAGCGCGAACCATGCGAGCGGCACGAGCAGAATGGGCCGCCATCCGACCAGGATGATGAGCATGCGCAGCACTGCGGCGAGCGCGAGCGCCTGCAGCACCAGCACCGAGGCCGCTGCTAGCCCCCACCCGAGCGGGCTAGCGGCGGTCACGATCCATGTCACCAGGAATGCCAGCGGCATCACGTGGCCATCGTGGCTGGCCAGGAGAAGCTCGGCCGACCAGGGCGCTTCGCGGGCGGCGCGGCTCGCGAGGATGAAATCGTCCCAATAGAAGTAGCCCTCGTGCAGCACCCAGCCGCGCAGCAGCAGCGCCGTGGCGATGATCGCCAGGGCGCAGCCGAGAATCACCGAGCGGCGGCCCTCACGCATCGGCAACCAGTAGCTCCCTCGCCGCAGCGACGATCGTCGCGGTCATCGCGGGCCTGCGCGCGCCGCCGAGGTCGTGCCGTCCTCCCTCGATCACGACGAGCCGGACGGGCGCGGTGACCTCGCGCAGCGCGGTGGTGGCCTCGTCGACGGTGCTGAACGGATCGCGATCACCGTGCACGAACACCGTCGGCCGGGTGATGGCTGGGAAATGCTCGGTGCGCATCCGATCCGGCTTGCCTGGTGGATGGAAGGGATACGAGAGCAGAAGCAGGCCGTCCGCGAGATCGGGCTGTTCGGCGCAGAGCATGCTCGACTGCCGGCCTCCGTAGGAATGGCCACCGAGGAACACGGGCGCGCTGGTGCGCTCGCGCAACATGCTCGCCGCGAGCGCGATGCCCGCGCGATCGAGGCCCGAATGCGCGCGGTGCGGCGGCCCGGACGGTCGCCGGACCCGGAACGGAAGGGTGAAACGCAGGACCAGGACGCCCTGGCTCGCTAGCTGGCTGGCGAGCTCGACGAGCAGCGGGCTCGTGGCGTCGCTGCCCGCGCCGTGGGATAGCGCGAGCGCCGCGCGCGGGCCAGCGCACTCGTGGAGGAAGCCCGTGACCGACACAGCGCCGTCGCTGAGCTCGACGGGCACCACGGGGGGCGTCGGTACGGGTTCCATGCGCACGACCGTAGCGGACGGGCGCGGTTGGAACATTTCGCGGCGCGATCTCGTTACGTAGTGTAGACCGAGCCGGGTCACCACCCCGGCAACGATCAACGTTAGGAATAGCCAGTGGCGACTCAGGCCCTTACCCACACCGATTTTGAAACCACGATCACCGACAACGACGTGGTCCTGGTGGACTTCTGGGCCGAATGGTGCGGTCCCTGCAAGTCCTTCGCCCCGACGTTCGAGGCGTCGTCGGAGAAGCACCCCGATGTGGTGCACGCCAAGGTCGACACCGAGGCCGAGCAGCAGCTCGCCGCCGCCGCGGGCATCCAGTCGATCCCGACGGTGATGGCCTTCCGCGAGGGAATCCTCGTGTTCGCGCAGCCCGGAGCCCTTCCGCCCGACGCGCTCGAGAGCCTGATCACGCAGGTCAAGGACCTTGACATGGACGAGGTCCGCGAGCAGATCGCCGCGCAGCAGGAGAACCCGCCGCAGGAGAACTCGCAGTAGCGAAACTCTTAGCAGGTAGACCCGCCGTCGGCGGGCAGTCACCGGGGAGGCAGTGATCCTGCCTCCCCGTGGCGCATCCGGAGCCGCCTTGGCCGCGGCGCCGAGCTCGCCAGGAGCCAGCGCCGCCAGGCTCAGCCCCGGCGCCCGACCCGGGCCAGCACCAGCTCGGTGAACTCGTTCGTCGATGCCAGACCGCCGAGGTCAGCGGTGGCGACACCACTGCCAAGGGTGCCGGAGATGGCGTGGCGGATGCGGCGCGCGGCGTCGTGCAGGCGCCGGTCCGCGCGCTGCCGGGCCAGCCACTCGAGCAGCAAGGCCGCGGAGAGGAACAACGCGGTGGGATTCGCGCGGTTGCGCCCCGCGATATCGGGCGCGGCACCGTGCGCTGCCTGCGCCATCGCCTGGGTGTCGGAGGAGTTGAGCGAGGCCGCGAGGCCCAGCGAGCCGGAAAGCTCCCCGGCGAGGTCGGACAGGATATCGCCGAGCATGTTCTCGGTGACGATGACATCGAAGTCCCCGCCGCGCACCAGGTGCGCGGCCATGGCATCGACGTGCTCGTCGTCGACGTGGAGGCCCGGGTACTCGCGCGCCACCGCGTGGCAGGCCTCGAGGAACATTCCCATCGCGAGCGGCAGGACGTTCGCCTTGTGCACGATGGTCAGCCGCTTGCGCCGGGTCGCGGCGAGCTCGCAGGCGACGCGGGCGATGCGCTCGCACGCTGGCCGGGTGAATACCCCGACCGCGAGCGCCACATCGACGGTGGGCTTGAACTCGCCCGAGCCGACAGCCATGTTGCGATCCGCATAGAAGCCCTCGGTGTTCTCGCGGACTATCACCACATCGAGGTCCGGGCGCAGCGCGTGGATGCCCGGCAGCGCCGCGGCGGGCCGGATGTTCGCGTAGAGGCCGAATTGCTTGCGGATGCGCCCGCCCGGGGCGGTGCGGGCGCGGTGCTCGGCAGGGTAGGCGGCATTGTCGTGCGGGCCAAGGATCCAGCCCGCCATGCTGGCCAGCGCATCAACGGTCTCGGCGGGAAGCGAATCGCCATGCGTGTCGATCGCCGCGCGGCCATACGGCAGCTCGCGCCAGCGGATCGGGGAGGCGCCCGCCGCGGCCAGCGCTGCGTCCACGACCGCCACGGTGGCGGGCACGATCTCCGCGCCGATCCCGTCTCCGTGCAGGACCCCGAGCTCGATTTCACCCATGGGTCCATCCTCGCGCATCGCGGACGGCAACGAGCAACCGGGCGGCGCGCGCGGCGGAAGCCCCTCGCGCGATAATGGGCTGATGGTGCAATCGGTCGAGCTGCTGCTGGATCCCGGCCTCGATGCCGCGGTCCGCGCGGACTGGGAAGCCCTCTCCTCGACGGGGATACGCGCGCTGCGTCCCCACCATCGGCCCCATATCACTATCGGTGTCGCGAGCGAGATCTATCCGCGCATCGACAAGGCCCTCGCGCGGGCGCTGGCGACGCTGCCGATCCCGGTGACGCTGGGCGGCCTGCTCGTGTTCGGCACGGGGCGGGTCGTGATCGCGCGCGCGATCACAGTGTCGCCGGAGCTCGTCGAAGCACATCGCGCGGTGTGGTCGGCGATGCGGGATTGCCCCGGCCAGCCGCGGCATACGGCGCCGGGCGAATGGACCCCGCACGCCACGCTCGCCAAGCGGGTTCCCATCGCGGATTGCGCCACCGCGATCGGCACGGTGGCGCGGCGCCACGACCTGCATGGCCACATCGTCGCGGCGCGGCGCTGGGATGGCGAGGAGCACCGGGATTGGCTGATCGCCGGAACCGATGGGACCAGCGGCCCCGCCGTCAGCGGCCCCACCAGTTGAGGGAGCCGTGCGGGAGAATCTCCTGGTGGGTATCCGCCCCGATCCCGGCGAGGGCGAGCAGGTTGAGAAGGACCAGGACTCCAGCGAACGCCACAAGCACTGTCATGCCTCCCACCCTGCTCCGGTGAGCCCCAGCGCGACAGTGGCGGGAATGCCATTCCGCGGCGAATTCCTGCCACACTGATGGAATGGTGCTTCGCATTGCCGTGCTCCTGCCCGCACAGACCGAGACCTTCGAGCTCGGCGTCGCCTGCGAGGTGTTCGGCGTCGACCGCCGCGATGACGGGCTGCCGCTCTACCGCCTCGATCTCGTGGCAGCTGAGCCTGGGCCCGTATCCACCCGCTATGGATACAGCATTCCCGCCGCGCATGATCTCGACGTCCTCGACCGCGCCGGGCTCATCATTGTCAACGCCGGCGGCAACGGGCTCCACCCTGATGGCTCGACCAGCGTGAGCGAGGAGCCCGGCGGTCTCGGCCCGGCACTGGAGGCGCTGCGCCGGGCCGCGCGCCGCGGCATCCCGGTCGCCTCGCTCTGCACCGGAGCGTTCATCCTCGGCGCGGCGGGACTTCTCGACGAGCGCCGCTGCACCACGCATTGGCGGCACGCTGCCGAGTTGCAGCGCAGGTTCCCGCGCGCCCGCGTCGACCCGTCCGTGCTGTACGTCGAGGATCCGCCGGTGTTCACGAGTGCCGGAACCGCTGCCTCGATCGATCTGTGCCTGCACCTGGTCCGCCAGCTCGATGGTCCACGCGTGGCCAACGGGATCGCGCGCCGCATGGTGGTGCCGCCGCATCGCGAGGGCGGGCAGGCCCAGTTCGTCAACCAGCCGCTGCCCGCGGGATCGGGCGATTCCCTGTCGGCGGTGCGGGAGTGGATGCGCGCGCACCTCGCGGAGGATCATTCGGTGGCGGCGCTGGCCCAGCGGGCGCGCCTGTCCCCGCGCACGTTCGCGAGGCGCTTCGTCGACGAGACGGGCGTGCCCCCGCATCGGTGGTTGACCGATCAGCGCGTGCTCGCCGCGCAGCACCTGCTGGAGTCATCGACACAGCCGATCGAGCGGATCGCATCGCTGGTGGGATTCTCGTCCGCAGCATCGCTGCGCGCCCATTTCCTTCGATTGCGGCAGGTCACGCCGCTGGAGTACCGCCGCATGTTCGCAGCGCCCAGGGATGCCGCTCACGCGCTGGTGGCGCCGGGCCCCGGGGGCTAGGCGGCCCACAAGCGTTGCGGGCCCAGGTCCTCGGCGCTGACAGGAATGGTCTCCGGGATCTCGCTGCCCGTCAGTACCGCTGCGGCGGCGACCGCGAGCGCGGGCGCCATCTGGATGCCGTAGCCGCCCTGCCCGGCGAGGAAGCCGAAGCCGGGGACATCCGGTACCAGCCCGGCCACCGGTGCACCGTCGGGCGCGAAAGTGCGCAGCCCGCCCCAGGAGCGGCGCACCGTACGCAGGCCGAGGGTAGTGGCCTCGTTGATCTCCTCCATGGCGCGGGCGATGTTCAGCTCGGATGGCTTGGCGTCACCAGCCTCCACGGGGTCGGCGTCGGCGGGCGAGGCGAGGATGCCGTCGCCCTCGGGCTTGAAGTACCAGCGCTCGGCGGGGTCACCGATGGTGGGGCCGTGCGGGTCGACCGGCACGCTCGCGGGGCTGAGGAACAGCGTGCGGCGCTTGGGCACCAGCCCGAGCGGGCGCGCGCCGGCCATGGTCGCGATCGCATCGGCCCAGGCTCCGGCGGCGTCGATGACAAGGCCGGCCTCGTGGGTCTCGCTCCCGGTGGTGATGCGCCAGGCCGAGCCGGATCGCTCGAGGCCGGTGACGCGTGCTCCGGTGCGGGTGGTCCCGCCGCGCGACTTGAATCCCCGCACATACATCTGGTGGACGGCGAGCACGTCGATGTCCTGGCCGCCACCGTCGAGCACGCACCAGCGCAGCGTCTCCGGCTTGAGCAGCGATGACTTCTCTAGCGCCGCGGGGGCATCGAGCTTCTCGACGCTGCCTTCCTGCGCAGCGAGCATCGATGTCAATGCGGCATCGCTCTCCTCGTCGAAGGCGGTCCACAACCGCTCGCGCGGGGTCAGCGGGTGCGTGTCCCCCCACTGCTCGGCGAGCGAGTCGAAAATGGGACCACTGGCCACAGTAAGCGCGCGCACCACCTCTCCGCCGTAGGAGGGCAGGTACATCGCGGCGGATCGCCCCGTCGAGTGAGCGGCAAGCATCGGTTCGCCCTCGAGCAGCAGCACACGGGACTCGCTGGCGAGCTCATAGGCAATGGACGCGCCCGCCATGCCGCCGCCGATGACTACTACGTCCCATGTCTCGCTCATATCAGTGACCCGCGCTCTCCCACGATGTTCCGGCGCCCATCGATACATCGAGCGGCACGGACAACGTGTATGCACCTTCCATCTCCGTACGGACCAACTGTTCCACGGTTTCCCGCTCATCGCTACGCACTTCGAGAACTAGCTCGTCATGCACCTGCAGCAGCATTCGCGAGCGGAGCCCCTCCCCGGCGAGCGCCTTGTGCACGCGCAGCATCGCGACCTTGATGATGTCGGCGGCGCTGCCCTGGATGGGCGCGTTGAGGGCGGCACGCTCGGCGACCTCGCGGCGCTGCCGGTTGTCGCTGTTCAGATCGGGCAGGTAGCGGCGGCGACCAAACACTGTCGAGGTGTAGCCATCCTTGCGGGCCTGCTCGACGACCTCGTGCAGGTAGTCACGGACCGCGCCGAACCGCGCGAAGTAGGCCTCCATCTGCGACTTGGCCTCCTCGTTGGAGATCTTGAGCTGCTGCGCAAGGCCGTAGGCGGACAGCCCGTACACCAGGCCGTAGGACATGGCCTTGACGCGCCGCCGCAGCTCGGGGGTGACCTCATCGATGGGCACGCCGAACGCCTGCGAGCCGACGAAGCTGTGGAGGTCCTCGCCGGCGTTGAACGCTCCGATGAGCCCGTCATCGCCCGATAGGTGCGCCATGATGCGCATCTCGATCTGCGAGTAGTCCGCGGTGAGCAGCGTGTCATAGGTGGTCTCGCCCGAGTGGCCGACCACGAAGGCCTCGCGGATGCGGCGGCCCGCGTCGGTGCGGATCGGGATGTTCTGCAGGTTCGGCTCGGTCGAGGAGAGGCGCCCGGTGGCAGCGATCGTCTGGTTGAACGTGGTGTGGATGCGGCCGTCGTCGGCGATGGTCTTGAGCAGCCCCTCGACGGTGGTCTTCAGCTTGGTCGCGTCGCGGTGAGCGAGCAAATGCTGCAGGAACGGGTGCTGCGTCTTCTCGTAGAGCCCCACGAGCGCCTCGGCGTCCGTGGTGTAGCCGGTCTTGGTGCGCTTGGTCTTGGGCATGTCGAGCTCCTCGAAGAGCACGACCTGTAGCTGCTTGGGCGAGCCGAGGTTGATCTGCTTGCCGATCTCCCCGTAGGCGGCCTCGGCGGCCTCATGGACGTGACCAGCGAACTCCTTGCGCAGGTCCTCGAGCATGCCAGTATCGACCGCGATGCCTGCTGCCTCGAGATGGGCAAGCACGAACGCGAGCGGCAGCTCCATCTCGGTGAGCAGGGAGCGGGACTCGATGCTCTCGAGCTCGGCGTCGAGCGCCTCGGCGAGGTCCGCCACCGCGCGGGCCCGCAGCATCGCCGCGCGGGCCTGCTTCTCGTCGGTATCGTCGGCATCGTCGAGCAAGGACAGCTGCTCGGTCTCGTCCTCGTCGATGCGCAGCTCGCGCCCGAGGTAGCGCAGCGAGAGATCGTCGAGCTTGAACGTGCGCTGCCCCGGCCGCACGAGATAAGCCGCCAGCGCGGTATCGCTGCCCACCCCCGCGAGCGTCCAGCCGCGACCGCGCAGCGCATGGATCGCCCACTTGACGTCATGCACGGCCTTGAGGTGGTCCGCGCTCGCGAACCACTCCCCGAGGGCGGCCTCATCGTCGGACGCGAGCTGCTCGGTGGCGAGGTAGGCGCCGGTGCCGTCCGCCGCTGCCAGAGCGATCGCGGTGGCGTCGGCATCGTGCACGCGGTGCACGCTGAGCACCTCCACGCCATGCCGGTCACCGGCGGTGGCGTGGGTGGCCAGCCAGTCACGGACCGTGCCGGGCTCGAGGACGGCGCCATGGATATCGAACCCGCTCTCCGCCTCGGGCTCGGTCGAGGAGAGCGAATCGAACAGGCGGTCGCGCAGCACCCGGAACTCCAGCTCGTCGAAGAGCCCATGGATGCGTTCCCTGTCCCAAGGCCGCAGCTCGAGATCCCCGGGCTGGTACGGCAGCGCCATGTCGCGCACCATCTCGGTGAGGTCCCGGTTGAGCAGCACCGCGGACAGGTTCTCCCGCAGCGCATCGCCGACCTTGCCCCGCACCTTGTCGACGTTCTCGACGAGGCCATCGAGCGTTCCGTACTCGCGGATCCACTTCGCGGCGGTCTTCTCCCCCACGCCCGGGATGCCAGGGAGGTTGTCGCTCGGATCCCCGCGCAGCGCGGCGAAGTCCGGATACTGCTGCGGCGTGAGGCCGTACTTCTCCTCCACCGCCTCCGGGGTATAGCGAGTGAGGTCGGAGACGCCCCGCTTCGGGTACAGGACCGTCACGTCGTCGGTGACGAGTTGCAGGGAGTCTCGGTCACCGGTGCACACGAGCACCTCGAACCCCTCCCCCGCGGCGGTGGTCGCCAGCGTGGCGATGATGTCGTCGGCCTCGAAGCCGGCCTCTGCCATCACCGGGATGCCCATCGCGGTGAGCACGTCCTTGGTGATCTCCACCTGCCCCTTGAACTCGTCAGGGGTCTTCGCCCGGTTCGCCTTGTACTCGGGGAACTTCTCGCTGCGGAACGTCTGCCGCGACACATCGAAAGCGGCCGCCACATGCGTAGGGCGCTCATCGCGCATCAGGTTGATCACCATCGAGGTGAAGCCATACACCGCGTTGGTGGTCTGCCCGCTCGAGGTCTGGAACTTGTCCGCCGGCAGCGCGAAGAAGGCCCGGTACGCCAACGAATGACCGTCGAGCAGCAGCAGGCGCGGGCGACCGCCGCCCTCTGGAGGCACGGTGGTGGACGAGGCGGGCTTCTTCGCTGCGGGGGAACTCACGCGACACAGTCTAGGGATGCGCCCTGACACTCGGCAGCATCGACGTGTCGTTGATTTCCCGGCACCGCCGAAACACTGGCGCAACACGCCGACATGCGCAAGCGAAACCAAACCGACGTATGGTTCCACAGTTGAGAAGATGAAACGGACAATTCGCGGAACGACGCGATTCCGACCGGCCCCGGCCCCGCGCTCGCGCGACCGGGAGGAGGACACGTGACACACACTGCTGGCCGGCGGGGCGCTTCACTCGGGGGAGCCGCGCTCGCAACGCTGCTGCTCGCGCTGCTGTCGGCGCTCCTCGCGAGTGGATTCGCCCACGCCCAGGATCCGTCCGACGATCCTCCCGCCGCCACCGGCACCGTGCAGGGCACCCTGATCAACGCGGGGAACCCCGTGGCCGGGGCAACGCTCACCGCCACCGACGAGACCGGCGCCGAGTCCGCCGAGGCTACCTCCGACGAGCGGGGCCGCTGGTCGATGACGCTCGCCCCCGGCACTTACACCATCACCCTCGTCGAGGCATCCCTTCCACCCGACGTGCTCGTGCAGACCAGCGAGCGCACCGCCACCGTCCGCGCGGATCGCGTCGCCTCCGTCATCTACACCTTCGGCGACATCCGTAGCGGCCTGAACATCTCGATGGGCGAGAAGCTGCTGCGCCTAACGATCGAGGGACTGCGATTCGGCCTGGTCATCGCGATCACCGCCGTGGGCCTGAGCTTGATCTTCGGCACCACGGGGCTGACGAACTTCGCCCACGGCGAGCTCGTCACCATCGGCGCGGTGGCCGCGTGGGTCGCCAACCTGCTGCTCGGCGAGGTGTTCCGCTTCGGCGACGGCACCTCATGGGGGGCGAACCTGAGCCTCGCCGCGAACCTCGGCATCGCCACGATCATCGCGATCATCGTCGGCATCATCGTCGGCCTGCTCAATAACTCGGTGATCTGGCGGCCACTGCGGCGCCGCGGCGCGAGCCTCGTCGCGCAGCTCGTGGTGTCCATCGGCCTCGCGCTCGCCCTGCGAGCGGCGATCCTGCTGTTCTTCTCCGACCGGTCACAGGCGTTCACCACCTACCAGGCGCAGCGACAGCTCGAGTTCGGCCCGGTCGCGATCACCCCGGTCAACCTCGGCACCATGGTGATCAGCCTGGCGGTCCTCGTGGCGGTCGCGCTGATGTTCAAGATGACCCGCATCGGCAAGGCCATGCGCGCGGTCGCGGACAACCGGGACCTCGCGGCCTCGTCCGGCATCAACGTCGAGCGGGTCATCGCGTTCGTCTGGGCCCTCGGTGGTGGCCTGGCCGCGCTCGGTGGCGTGCTGTTCGCCGTCTCGGAGCTCAATGGCACCGTGCAGTTCGAGATGGGCTTCAAGCTGCTGCTGCTGATGTTCGCCGGCATCATCCTCGGCGGGCTTGGCACCGCCTACGGCGCGCTCCTCGGCTGCGTCCTGCTGGGGCTGCTCGTGCAGTGGTCCACGCTCATCATCAATCCCGACCTCAAGTACACAGGAGGCCTGCTGGTGCTGATCCTCGTGCTCGTGCTGCGCCCGCAAGGCATCCTCGGATCCCGGACAAGGGTGGGGTGAGGCATCGATGGACATCCTCGGAATCGACACCGGCGTGGTGCTGAGCAATGCGCTCGCCCAGTTCGTCGGCCCGCAAGCGATCTTCTTCGCCCTCCTCGCGATCGGGCTGAACATCCACTTCGGCTACACCGGCCTGCTGAACTTCGGGCAGATCGGCTTCGCGCTCGTCAGCGCCTACGGCGTGGGCATCACCGTGGTGGTCTACGACCAGCCGATGTGGATCGGCCTGCTCGTGGGCATGAGCGCCTCCGTGGTGCTCGCGCTCCTGCTCGGGGTGCCCACACTGCGGCTACGAGCCGACTACCTCGCCATCGTCACCATCGCCGCGTCGGAGATCCTGCGGCTCGCCGCCCGCTCCACCGCATCCGATGACATCACCCGCGGCACGCGCGGCATCCAGGGGCAGAACTTCGCGTTCCAATCGGTCAACCCCTACGACGCGGGCCGCGAGTACACCATCCTCGGGGTGAAGTTCCTCGGCTCCACCTTGTGGTCGATGACCGTCGGATGGGCCCTGATCGCCGTGCTGCTCGTCGTGGTGTGGCTGCTGGTGCGCAGCCCCTGGGGGCGCGCGCTCAAGGCGGTGCGCGAGGACGAGGACGCCGCCCGGGCGCTCGGCAAGAACGTCTTCATGTACCGCATGCAAGCGCTCGTCCTCGGTGGCTTCTTCGGCGGCCTCGCCGGCATCTTCATCGCCATGACGCAGGCACTGAACCCCGACTTCTTCTCCACCCAGCAAACGTTCTTCGCCTGGACCGCCATGATCCTCGGCGGGGCCGCGACCGTGCTCGGGCCAGTCGTCGGCGCGATGGTGTTCTGGTTCGTCTTCTCCCTCATCGACAACGTGCTCCGCCAGCTCGCCACCGGCCCCGACTCCGTGCTGCCCATCTCCACGCAGCAGGTCGGCGCCGTGCAGATCATGCTCGTCGGCATCCTGCTCGCGGTCCTGATCATCTACCGCCCCCAGGGCATCCTCGGACGCAAGGAGGAGGTGCAGCTCAATGCCTGACACCACCATTGACCCGTTCGCCGGGGTGGAGCGCGTGCCCGGCAGCACCAAGCCCGACCCGATCATCACCGCTGATCACGTAACCCGGTCCTTCGGCGGCGTGCAAGCGGTCAACGTCGAGCACCTCGAGATCCAGCGCGGCACCAGCACCGGGCTGATCGGGCCGAACGGGGCAGGCAAGACCCCCCTGTTCAACCTGCTCACCGGCTTCGACCGCGCCAACAGCGGCACCTGGTCGCTCGACGGCACGACCATCTCCTCCAAGCCCGCCTACCGCGTGGCGCGCAGCGGCATGGTGCGCACCTTCCAGCTCACCAAGGCGCTCTCCCGCCTCACCGTGCTCGACAACGTGCGCCTCGGCGCTACCGGACAGACCGGGGAACGCATGATCGGCGCCCTGATGCCCTGGTCCTGGCGCGCGCAGGAAGCCGAGATCACCGAGCGCGCCCATGCCATGCTCGCGCGGTTCAAGCTCGACACGAAGGCCATCGACATGGCGGGCTCGCTCTCGGGCGGGCAGCGCAAGCTCCTCGAGATGGCACGAGCATTGATGACCAACCCGAAGGTCGTGATGCTCGACGAGCCCATGGCCGGCGTGAACCCCGCGCTCACCCAGAGCCTCCTCGGGCACATCAAGTCCCTCCGGGACGATGGCACCACCGTCGTGTTCGTCGAGCACGACATGGACGTCATCCGCGATGTCTCCGATTGGGTGGTCGTCATGGCGCAGGGCGAGATCATCGCCGAAGGGCCACCGAGCGAGCTCTCCAGCAACTCCGCGGTCGTCGATGCCTACCTCGGCAGCCATCACGACAAGCCGCTCGAGTTCGACGAGCAGGGCGACCCCGTCGGCGAGACCGCGCGGATGGTCGAGGAAATGGAATCCGAGCTCGCGCACCGGGTCCGCAAGGGCCAGAGCATCTCCGACGCCCCCGAGCCCGAGAGGGGAACCAGCTGATGAGCACGGGCACCGGATCCTCCTCCGGGGACCTCTCCCCCGCCCAGCTCGCCGCCACCCCGGCCGAGCACGCCCGCCTCGCTGAAGGCGCCCTGCTGCGCGCCGACGACCTCACCGCCGGCTACCTGCCTGGCGTCAACATCCTCGACCGCTGCAACTTCTACCTGAGCGAGGGCGAGATCGTCGGCATCATCGGACCCAACGGCGCCGGGAAATCCACCTTGCTGAAGTCGCTGTTCGGACTGATCCCTGTCCGCGGGGGCACGGTCACCCTGCGGGGCGCCAGCATCACCGCGGCACAGGCGCACACGCTCGTCACCCTCGGTGTCGGCTATGTGCCCCAGACCAACAACGTGTTCCCCACCCTGACCATCGAGGAAAACCTCCAGATGGGCATCTACCTGCGGCCACGCCTGTTCGCCGAGCGCTTCGCCAGCGTCACGGAGCTGTTTCCGATGCTGCGGCAACGCAGGACCACCAAGGCTGGCGCCCTCTCCGGCGGCGAGCGGCAGATGGTTGCCATGGGGCGGGCCCTCATGATGGATCCCAGCGTCCTGCTGCTCGACGAGCCGTCAGCGGGGCTGTCGCCAATGTTCCAGGACGAGGTCTTCGTGCGCTGCAAGAAGATCAACGCCTCCGGGGTCTCGATCATCATGGTGGAGCAGAACGCCCGCCGCTGCCTGCAGATCTGCGACCGCGGCTACGTCCTCGACCAGGGGCGCAACGCCTATACCGATACCGGTTCGAACCTGCTGCATGATCCGAAGGTGATCGAGCTGTACCTTGGCACGCTCGCTGGCCGCAACGAGGCACGCGGCTAGCGGGTAACGCCGGCGCCGCTGGCCGGGGGTGGCCGAGGTTCCCGCCGCTGGCCGGGGGTTCCCGCCGCTGGCCGCAAACGCGATAGAAGCTGCTTCGAATCCCGTGCTGCTTCTATCGCGTTTGGCGTTTTCCCGTGCTTTTGCGGCCCGAGGGGCAACGGGAGGGTCGGCCGAGGGCGCTAACGGCCCCGCCGCGGCTCAAGACACGCCGCGGCTCAAGACACGCCCCGGCCCCTCGACAAACGGGAGCGGGGTGGCACTCCCGTGGAGCGCCACCCCGCTAGCGTCAATCAAGACCTGCCAGGTCAGTCACCGACGACGATGTAGTCCTCGACGGGGAGCAGAGCGTTGGCGGGACCGAACTCGAGCACACCGTACGAACCGACGCCAGGCTCGCCAGCGGGGGCGAACTCGAGGTCACCGGTGACACCGTTGTAGTCGACATCCTCGCCGGCGGCGATCAGGTCGCGGCACTCGGCGAACGAGGCACAGGCCTCGCCACCGCTGGTGATGCCGTTGACCTCGGAGGCGATGTCGGGGCCGTTGGTGGAGCCCGCGGCCTCGGCGGCGAGCGCGGAGATGATCACCGCGTCGTAGGCCTCGGCGGAGTACTGGAGATCGGCCAGGTTCAGCCCGGATGCGGCGCCCGCCGCACGGACCCGCTGCTCGAAGTCACTGCTCATCGGCGACTGCGGGGCCGTTCCCTTCATCCCCTCGAGGATGCCAGCGTCCATGCCCTCGCCGAGCGCGTTGCCCATGTTGCCATCGGTGCCGTAGACGTTCTTGTCCTGCGGGCCGATGCCGATCTCGGACATGCGGGTGATGATGCGCTTGCTCTCGTCGAACCCGATCACGGCGATGCCGTCGGGGTCGAACTGGGCGATCTCATCAAGCTCAGCGTTGAACGACTGGGCGTTCGGGTCGTAGATGATGACCTGGATCTGGTCCTCCGCGATGCCGGCATCCTGGAGGAACCGCTCGGTGTTGCGGCCGAGGCCCGCGCCGTAGGGATCGTTGCGAGCAAGCACGGACACTCGCTGCACGCCATCGTTGGCAATGAGCTGCACCAGCGCCTGGGCCTGCAGCACATCCGTTGGAGCCGTGCGGAAGTACAGGCCCTTGTCCGGGTAGCACACGAACTGATCGGAGGTGTTGGCCGGGGAGAACATCAGGACTCCGGCGTCGACGACCTTGTCGATCACGCTGAGCGACACCCCGGAGGATGCCGCGCCAACGATCACCTGGACGCCATCGGCGAGCAGCCGATCAACGGTCTGGTTGGCGATGTTGGTGGTGGTATCGCCCGAGTCGCCCTGGTTGATGGTGACCGGGTTGCCGAGGACTCCACCGGCGTCGTTGATCTCCTGCACGGCAAGCTCGGATCCCGCGATCTCCGGGGGCCCGAGGAACGCGAGGTCGCCGGTCTGCGGCAGCAGGCCACCGAACTTCAGTGGCTCGGTGGACGGGTTGCCGGTCGCTTGGGCCTGGGGCGGATCGCAATCGGTATCAGCGAGCTGTACCTCGTCGGCCCCATCGTCGGAGCCGCCGCATGCGGTGAGCAGCAGCGAGGTGGCGCCCGCGATGGCTGCGAGGCGGATCCAGTGTGGTTTCGCCATAGGGAGTTCTCCTCAAAAGGTCGGGCCCAGGTGCAGGCGCTCGCTCTCGCGCGAACGGATCCCGGGCGTCCTTGTGAGGAACATAGCGGCAATTGCGACCAATCCCTCGGCCGACTCGCCGCATGTCACCATCCCGCAATAGTGGAAACAAAAAGTTTCCACAGTAATGCAGAATTCTACTTTCCAGACTTGGGCTTCATGGAAAGCGTATCGATGACGACCTGCGCGACAACCTTCATCGTCGTACGACGATCCATGGCCGCCCGCTGGATCCAGCGGAACGCCTCCGGCTCGGTCATGCCATGCGCCTTCATCAGCGCGCCCTTGGCCCGGTCGATGAGCTTGCGCGTCTCCAGTCGATCGGTGAGCTCACCGACCTCCCGCTCCAGGGCCTTCAGCTCGGCGAACCGGCTCGTCGCCAGCTCGATCGCCGGGACGAGGTCGCCCTGCGAGAACGGCTTAACCAGGTATGCCATCGCGCCCGCGTCCCGCGCCCGCTCCACGAGCTCGCGCTGGCTGAACGCCGTGAGGATCACCACCGGGGAAATGCGCTTCGCCGCGATCTCCGACGCCGCGTCGATGCCATCGCGCACCGGCATCTTGACGTCCATGATCACCAGCTCCGGCGTGAGCTCCTCGGCGAGCTCCACCGCGCGCTGCCCGTCGCCAGCCTCGCCCACGACGTCGTAGCCCTCCTCGCGGAGCATCTCGGTGAGATCGAGCCGGATCAAGGTCTCGTCCTCGGCCACGAGCACGCGCCGGACCGGCCACGCCGATCGGGCATCATGCTCCCCGGCCGCGTCCTGTGCCTCCGACGCGATCGCACCCGCGACATCCGATGCCCCGTCGCCCGCTGGCGCGCCAGTGCCGCCGGACTGATCCTGCATCGCCTCGGAGTCCTTCATCGACACCCGTTCCCCTCACCTGCCGCCGAAGACATCATCGACCGCGTTGTATTGTATTCGCTCCGCAGCAAGAGCCTACCGCCGCCAACGGCCTCCGCGCGATCATCGCCGCGCGCCACCACGCCCGATCGCGAGATGTGCAACGAGCAGCCACGTTCGGGTAGCATGCACTGTTGTCCGCGCACCGCTCGGCCACGCGCCCCACGGCGCCACCGATGCACGCGGCCCGCCCTCGTAGCCCAATTGGCAGAGGCAACGGATTCAAAACCCGTACAGTGTGAGTTCGAGTCTCACCGAGGGCACTTCTTGCTGCGAGCCAGCTCGCGCCCAGCCCGACTGGGCCTAGCGCCCATCCGGCCCGCGTCCCTGCTCGGCGAGCGCTGCCGTGAGCTCCGAGATGCGCTCCTCGAGCTGACCGATGCGCTCGTCCACAGCGGTCACCTGAGCGCGCGTCGCCGCTTTCTCGGTCTCATCGTTCTCGGATACCCGATTGACGATCGCCGACGCGATGAGGCCCGTGATGACACCGATGATGCTGATTCCGCCGAACATCAGCAGCACCGCGATGATCCGGCCCACCGTGGTCACGAGCACGATGTCGCCATAGCCCACGGTCGTCACCGTCACGATCGACCACCAGACGGCATCGCCGAAGTTGGTGATCTGCGTGCCCTCCGCGGCGCGCTCGGCATCGAGCACCGCGAGCGAGGCCATGTAGATCAGCAATGCCGCCGACGTGGCGGCATACAGCCCGACCCGCCCGTGCAAGGTGCGGCCGACCGAGGCATGCAGCTTCTGCACCACGATGACAACGCGGAGCAGGCGCAGCGGCCGCAGCATTGGCAGCGCCACGATCGCGAGCTCCAGCGGGTGGGTCAGGAACCATCGCAGCTTGCGCTTCGCCGCGACGAGGCGCACGAGGTAGTCGATCGCGAAGACCACCCACACGGCCACCATGATCAGCTCAGTGGCCGCCCGCACCCCAGGCTCCGGCCGCAGCACCGAGACCGTGTAGGCAATGATGTAGACGAAGGCGGCGCCGACCATGGGCCACTCGGTCGGTGGCAGCACTGATCGTGCATCCGGAATGCGGCGGATCATTCAGGAATGGTGCCACGGCGTTGCGGCGATGGCGAAACCTACCGCGCGCCGGGACCCTTGCCGCGCCGGGACCCTTGCCGCGCGCTAGTGGAAACTTTTCCCGCCCAGGGGAGGAAAAGTTTCCACTAGCGGGCGTTGGGTTCCAGCGGTGGCCCACGACCGCGTGCTAGTGGTCGTCCTCGCCGATGCGATGCACCTGGATGAGGTTGGTCGATCCCACGGTTCCGGGCGGGGCCCCGGCCACGATCACGACACGGTCGCCGCGCTCATACCCACCGATGGCCAGCAATGCCTCATCGACCTGGCGGATCATCTCATCGGTGCTCTCCACGTACGGCACGGTGAATGTGTCGGTGCCCCACGTCAGGGACAACTGGTTGCGCACCGCGGGAACAGGGGTGAGCGCCACCAGCGGCAGCGAGGTGTGCAGCCGCGCGAGCCGCCGCACCGTGTCGCCGGACTGGGTGAAGGCCACGAGCGCCTTCGCCTCGAGCCGCTCGCCTATGTCGCGCGCCGCGTAGGAGAGCACCCCCCGCTTGGTGCGCGGCACATGCGTCAGGGGTGGCACGACGGTTGACTCGGCCTCGACGGCGGTGATGATCCGCGCCATGGTGCGCACGGCCTCGAGCGCGTACTGGCCCACCGACGTCTCGCCCGACAGCATGACTGCATCCGCGCCGTCAAGCACGGCATTGGCCACGTCGGACGCCTCCGCCCGGGTGGGGCGGGCATTGGTGATCATCGATTCGAGCATCTGCGTCGCGACGATCACGGGCTTGGCGTTCTCCCGGGCGACCTGGATGACGCGTTTCTGCACGACCGGCACCTGCTCGAGCGGCATCTCGACGCCCAGGTCACCACGGGCGACCATGATGGCATCGAATGCCAGGACGATCGCTTCGAGGTTGGCGATGGCCTCGGGCTTCTCGAGCTTCGCGATGACCGGGACTCGGCGGCCCACCCGATCCATGACGTCGTGGACGAGCTCGATGTCGGACGGCGATCGCACGAACGACAGCGCGATCAGGTCCACACCGAGGCGAAGCGCGAACTCGAGGTCCTCGACGTCCTTCTCCGACAGCGCGGGCACCGAGACATTCATGCCGGGCAACGAGATGCCCTTGTTGTTGCTGACGGGCCCGCCCTCGACCACGCGGCACACCACGTCCGGGCCGTCGATCGCGGTGACCACGAGGCCGACCTTGCCATCGTCGATGAGCAGCCGGTCGCCCGCGCGCGCATCCTCGGCGAGGCCCTTGTAGGTGGTCGATACGCGGTCGTGGGTGCCGGCGCAGTCCTCGACGCTGATGCGGACTTCCTCGCCGCTCGCCCAGTGCGTGGCGCCATCGCCCTCGAACCGGCCGAGGCGGATCTTGGGGCCCTGCAGGTCAGCGAGGATTCCCACATTGCGACCCGCTGCCTCGGCGGCGGCACGGACATGCTGGTAGTTCTGCTCATGGGTGGCGTGGTCGCCATGGCTCATGTTGAGGCGGGCGACGTTCATGCCGCTGTCGATGAGCTGCTTCACCTTCGACTCGGTGCCGGTAGCTGGCCCCAGGGTGCACACGATCTTCGCTCGACGTTTCACAGTCACCAACATAGTCGCCTGGGTTGGGAGTGTCTGCATCGCACGGAATGAACGGGCAAGGAATTCTCGGGCCCCGCGGCCGCGACCAGCGTGGCAGCACCCACTGGTCTGGCGCTACGAGCCAGGCACGAGCGGGAAGCCGGGGATGTTGCGGACGATCCCCCAGATGATCGCCAGCGCCGTGATCACGATGATGGCGCGCCACGGCACTCGCCGAGCACGGCCTCGCGAGCGCTGCCAGGCGAGCCAGCCGCCGTAGCCGAGGAGCACCGGGGCAAGCGCGAGGAGGAACGCGTTGTCGTGGGCCGCGGCGATGAGATCGCCCCGGAGCAGGTCGTGTCCCATGCGCAGCGCGCCGCACCCCGGGCAGTCGAGGCCGGTCACCAGCTTGGTCGGGCAGATCGGGTATACCGAGGAGCTGTCGTGCGGGCTGAACGCCCAGAGGTAGAGGCAGCCCCCGCCGAGGAGCGCGGCGAGCGCGACCGCATGCAGCCGGTTGCGCGGGCGTGCCCCATGGCCGCAGCCAGGATGGTGCGGCCCGGCGTGAGGGGCCGGACGCGCCTTGGACTGGCTTGCCATGGGGCTACCTCGCTATCGCGGATCCACGCTCAGCGGGGATCCGCGCCGCTATCGCGATGGCCTGGATCGCGCGAGCTCGTGTCGTCGTCCGCATCAGCGACCGGCTCGCCCGCGGTGACCGTGGCGTTGCTGCCCGCGGGTGCCTCCGCGTCCGGGCCCGCGTCGGCGTGCGTGCCGCCGGGCTGGAGCGTGGCGGGGTCCTCCCGGCCCTTGCGGGCGAGCAGCACGTAGATGAGCGCGCCGGTGAAGACGATGGCGGAGGTGTACGAGTTGATCCGGATGCCGAAGAACTCGTTGGCCGGGTCGGCCCGCAACAGTTCCACCCAGAACCTGCCGAAGCTGTAGCCCGCGACGTAGAGCGCGAACAGCCGGCCGTGGCCGATGCGGAACCTGCGGTCGATCAGCACGAGCACCACGACGAAGAAGACGTTCCAGAGCAGCTCGTAGAGGAACGTGGGATGCACGACGTCCACGAGCTGGCCGGTGGAGATGCCGTTGAGGTTGTCGATGCGCCCTGCCGCGTCGAGCCGGGTGTAGATCTCCAGGCCCCACGGCACGTCGGTGCTGCGGCCGTAGAGCTCCTGGTTGAAGTAGTTGCCGAGTCGACCGATGCCCTGCGCGAGCAGGATGCCCGGCGCGACGGCGTCACCGAACGCCGGCAGCGGAACCTTCTTGACCCGGCAGCCGATCCACGCGCCGAGGGCGCCGAAGGCCACGGCGCCCCAGATGCCGAGGCCGCCCTGCCAGACCTTCAGCGCATCGATCGCGTTGGCGCCCTCCCCGAAGTACTTCTGCCAGTCGGTGAGCACATGGTAGGCGCGGCCACCGACGAAGCCGAACGGGATCGCCCACAGCGAGATATCGAGCACGGTTCCGGGTTCCCCGCCGCGTGCCTGCCAGCGCCGGTCGCCCCAGGTGATCGCGACGATGATGCCGACGATGATGAACAGCGCGTAGGCGCGCAGCGCGAACGGACCGACGTACCACACGCCCTGCGGCGGGCTCGGGATGTACGCGAGCAGATCAACCGTTGTAGCGGCTGGAGAGCCCTGGTTCACAGCTTTCCCCTCGATTGGCTAGGCATGGGACGCCGCAGGGAGCACTCGTCTCCCCGCGCAGGTGGACCACTTCACACGGTAGCGGAAGCGTGCGGCTCGCGTACTCCGGCTGCTAGCTCGCGAGTGAGCGCCGACACCGCGTCGATGCTGTCCTCGGCGGCGCTGACCAGCGCGGATCCCACGATGACCGCATCGGCATAGCGGGCGATCTCGGCGGCCTGGGCGCGGTCGCGCACGCCGAGCCCGATTCCGATGGGGATGTCGCTGTGCTGGCGGATGCGGGCGACGAGGTCAGGAGCGGAGTGGGAGACAGCATCGCGGGCGCCGGTCACGCCCATGGTCGATGCGGCGTAGACGAAGCCGCGGCACTGGTCGAGCGTGGTGGCGAGGCGCTCCTCCGTGGAGGACGGGGCGACGAGGAAGATGCGGTCGAGGCCGTGCGCGGTCGACGCGTCGATCCAGTCGTGGGCCTCGTCGGGGATCAGGTCCGGGGTGATGAGCCCGAGCCCGCCAGCGGCGGCGAGATCGCGGGCGAACGCATCGACGCCATACTTGAGCACTGGGTTCCAGTAGGTCATGACCACGGCGTTGCCACCGAGCTCCTTGATGTGCGCGACCGAGTCGAACACGTCCCGGACCCGGAAGCCATTGCGCCGGGCCGTCCCGGCGGCGTTCTGGATCGTGGGGCCATCCATGACGGGGGCGGAGTACGGGACGCCGACCTCGATGATGTCGCAGCCTGCCTCGACGAGCGCGGCGAAGAGGTCGCGGGAGGTCGCCTTGTCGGGGTAGCCGGCCGGGAGGTACCCGACGAGGGCGGAGCGGCCCTCGGCCTTGCAGCGCGCGAAGATCGGCGCGAGGCGGGAGGTCGATGGATCGCTTGGGCTGATGGGTGCGGTCACTGCGCGATCTCCCTTTCGGACTCGGTGTCGCTGGACGGAGCGAGCCCGAACCAGTCCGCTGCGGTGGCGACGTCCTTGTCGCCGCGGCCCGCGAGGTTCACCACGATGATCGCGTTCTCGCCAAGCTCGCGGCCGAGCACGAGGGCCCCCGCGATGGCGTGGGCGGACTCGATGGCGGGAATGATGCCCTCGGTGCGGCTTAGCAGCGCGAACGCGTCCATCGCCTCGGTGTCGGTGGCCGAGCGGTACTCCGCGCGACCGATATCGTTGAGGTAGGAATGCTCCGGGCCTACGCCGGGATAGTCGAGTCCTGCGGAGATCGAGTGCGATTCGATGGTCTGGCCGTCGTCGTCCTGGAGCAAGTAGGAGAACGCGCCATGCAGGGCACCGGGGGTGCCGCCGCCGATCGTGGCCGCGTGGCGCCCGGTCTCGACGCCGTCGCCGCCCGCCTCGATACCCACCAGCCGGACCCCGGGGTCGCCGATGAAGGCGTGGAACAGCCCGATGGCGTTGGAGCCGCCCCCGACGCAGGCGACCGCGGCGTCGGGCAGCCGTCCCGCGAGCGCCTGGATCTGGACGCGGGCCTCGAGCCCGATGATGCGCTGGAAATCGCGCACCATCAGCGGGAAGGGGTGTGGGCCGGCCACGGTGCCGAAGCAGTAATAGGTGTCGTCAGCATGGGCGACCCAGTCCCGCAGGGCCTCGTTGATGGCGTCCTTGAGAGTCCTCGAGCCTGTCTCGACAGCGACGACCTCCGCGCCGAGCAGTCGCATTCGTGCCACGTTGAGGGCCTGCCGGTCGGTATCGACCTTGCCCATGTAGATCACGCAATCCAGGCCGAGGAGGGCGCACGCGGTGGCGGTGGCCACGCCATGCTGCCCGGCACCGGTCTCGGCGATGACGCGGGTCTTGCCCATGCGCTGGGCGAGCAGGGCCTGCCCGAGCACATTGTTGATCTTGTGCGAGCCAGTGTGGTTGAGATCCTCGCGCTTGAGGAAGATGCGCGCGCCCCCGGCATGCTCGCTGAGGCGCTTCGCCTCGTACAGCGGGGAGGGCCGTCCGGAATAGTCGCGGTGCAGGCGATCAAGCTCGGCGAGGAAGCCATCGTCGGCGCGGGCCTTCTCGTACTCCGCGGTGGTCTCCTCGATCACCGCCATCAGCGCCTCGGGCACGAACCTGCCGCCGAACGCGCCGAAATGCCCGCCCGCATCGGGGTCGGACGGACTGCGCTCGGTGAGCCCGGCGCTGGCCCGGGGCATGTGCTGCCCGCCTGGCTGCGCGGCTGCCTTGAGATCCACAGGTTCGAACGGCGTCATGCCGCCAGTCTGCCCCACTTCGCTACTTCCTGTTCCCATGTCGGTGGCCGGCCCTGTCGCGCGCCGGGTCATCCCTTGCGCGCTGGCTTCGGGCAGGAGGGATGCGCGCCCGCGGTGACAAGATCGGACACGGCTGCCCGCGGATCGCCGCTGGTGACCAGCCCCTCCCCGACCAGGACCGCGTCCGCGCCAGCTCCTGCGTAGGCCAGCAGGTCCGCTGGCCCCCGGACCCCGGACTCCGCGATCTTGATGACGTTGCTCGGCAGGCCGGGCGCGATGCGCGCGAAGCAATCCCGATCCACCTCGAGGGTCTTCAGGTCCCGGGCGTTAACGCCGATCACGCTGGCCCCGGCCTCGAGCGCCCGGTCCGCCTCCTCCTCGGTATGGACCTCGACGAGCGCGGTCATCCCGAGGGACTCGGTCCGGTCGAGCAGCGCCATGAGCACGTCCTGCTCGAGCGCGGCAACGATCAGCAGGATGACATCCGCGCCGTGGGCCCGCGCCTCATGGATCTGGTAGGGGCCGACGATGAAGTCCTTGCGCAGCACCGGGATGCGCACCGCCGCGCGGACCGCGTCGAGATCGGCCAGGGAGCCCTGGAAGCGTCGCGCCTCGGTAAGGACACTGATCACGCGAGCACCGCCGAGCTCGTACTCGTGGGCGAGAACGGCGGGGTCCGGGATGTTCGCGAGCGCGCCCTTGGACGGGCTCGCGCGCTTGACCTCGGCGATCACGGCAATGCCGGGCTCGCGCAGCGCAGCGGCCGCATCAAGGGGATCCGGGGCCTGCCGCGCCAGCTTCTTCACCGCCGCGAGGTCAAGGGCGGACTCCCTGGCCGCGACATCCGCACGCACGCCGTCGAGTATGGAGTCGAGAACGGTCATCCTGCCCCCACGTGTCCTTTCCGTCGACGAGTGCATCCGCGCGCTGCGCGGCCGATCATTCATCACGACGCACCGTCATTGCTCGTAAATCGTCTAGGGCCGTCTTGGCTCAGGGTCATCGGTCGTGGGATCCTCGCCCGCATCGAGCGCATCCCAGAGCAACCGATCGCTCAATGGTATGCCCGACGCTTCTCCGGCCGAAATCGGCCCGGCCGCGAGCCCTGTCCGGGCGTTCTCCTTGCGCACCGCCGGGGTCTCGTACGGGTTGCTCGAGCGGGCAGCGGGGCGCGGCGCGCGAGCGAGGAGCAGCGCCGCAGCGAGTCCCAGCGCGGCACCGGCAACAGCAACGAGCGCTGCCACGGGATTGCCGACGATCTCACTGGCCTCCGCCCGGGCAGGCAGCTCAGCGAGCCGGGTCACGCGATCCGCATCGATCCCGCCGACGACCGTCCGGAGCGGCTCGATGAGCGCGAGGGCGGCAAGGAGACCGATCGCGAGGGCCAGCGCGGGCTGCGCCCGGCCGCGGGCGACGAGGGCAACGAGCAGCGCTGCCCCGATGGCGAGGGCGAGGGGCGCGAGCCCGGCCGCCCAGTCGGCCCCGACGATCGTGGCGCCGTAGGGCGGCCGCAGTCCATCGAGCACGGTGTAGGACACCCAGTGCAGCCGCGATGACACCCACAGCAGCGCGGCGCCGAGCAGCGCGAGCAGCAGCGCGCGCCGCCGGGCTGTCCCGGTCGGGGGCGCGGTCATGTGGGCGCGGAATCGCTCGGCGCGGCTGGGGCAGGCATGGGCTCGATGGTGCCTGCCGCAGCGACTGCTTTCAACACCGCCATTGCCTTGCTGCGTGATTCGTTGTCCTCGTACTCGGGCTGCGAGTCGGCGACGATGCCACCACCAGCCTGTACATAGGCCTTGCCATCCTTGAGCAGCGCGGTGCGGATCGCGATGGCGGTATCGGCGTTGCCGGTGAAGTCGAGGTACCCGACGATCCCGCCGTAGAGCCCGCGGCGGGTGAGCTCGAGCTCGTCGATGAGCTCCATGGCGCGGACCTTCGGCGCTCCGGACAACGTGCCCGCCGGGAAGCAGGCCGTGATCGCGTCCAGCGCGGTCCGTCCCTCGGTGAGCTGCCCGGACACCGTCGACACCATGTGCATCACATGGCTGTAGCGCTCGATGTGGCGGTAGTCGGAGACCTTGACGGTGCCGGGCCGGCAGACCCGCCCGAGATCGTTGCGACCGAGGTCGACCAGCATGAGGTGCTCGGCGTTCTCCTTCTCGTCAGCGAGCAGGTCCTTCTCGAGGAGGATGTCGTCCTCCTCGCTCGCGCCGCGCCAGCGGGTGCCGGCGATGGGATGGGTGGTGGCGACGCCCTCCTGCACGGTCACGAGGGCCTCGGGGCTCGAGCCGACGATCGTGAACGCGGTCTGATCGGGCAGCCCCTCGCCTGCCGCGCCGTCACCAGGATCGGCGGGCACGCGCATCAAGTACATGTAGGGGCTCGGGTTCGAGGCCCGCAGCATGCGATAGACGTCGAGCCCATCGGCATCGGTGTCCATCTCGAAGCGCTGGGAGAGCACCACCTGGAACGCCTCGCCCTCCTCGATCTCGTGCACGACCTGGGTCACGGCCGCGCCGAACTCCTCGCTGGTGCGCTGCCGCACGAAATCGGGCTCGGGGCGGCTGAAGGTGGAGACGGTGGAGGCAGCGGGCGCTCCGAGGGCGGCGGTCATCGCGTCGAGCCTGGCCACCGCGGCGTCATAGGCCTCGTCCGCGCGCTCGGCGGCCCCGTCCCAGTTCACGGCGTTGGCGATCAAGGTGATGCTGCCCTCGTGGTGGTCGAACGCCGCGAAGTCCGTGGCGAGCAGCATGACCATCTCGGGAACGTGCAGATCGTCGGTGGTGTGCTCGGGCAGCTTCTCCAGGCGGCGCACGATGTCATAGCCGAGGTAGCCGACGAGCCCGCCGGTCAGCGGTGGCATGCCGTCGATGTGCTCGCTCTCGAGCAGGGCGAGGGTGTCGCGCAGCGCCGCGATGGGGTCGCCCCCGGAGGGCGCGCCCTGGGGCGCGCCGCCGATCCAGACGGCCTCGCCGTCGCGCACCGTCAGGGCGCAGGTGCTCGCGGCACCGATGAACGACCACCGTGACCACGATCGACCATTCTCGGCGGACTCAAGGAGGAAAGTTCCGGCCCGGTTTCCGGAGAGCTTCCGGTAGGCGGACACCGGGGTCTCGGCGTCGGCGAGGACCTTCCGGGTCACGGGCACGACCCTGTGCTCGGCCGCCAGGTGGTGGAACTGTTCCCGCGTGGTCGTCGAATCGTGCATGCCCCCATCCTTGCAGGACGGGCCGCGCGCGTCACAACCGGTGGAGCCGCGCGGGCCGCAGCAAGGCTCAGGAGAGCTGGATGGAGCGCTTGGCCAGGCCCATCCAGTATCCGTCGATGACCTGCTCGGGCGCCTGCTCGGGGTCGCTCGAGGCGCCTAGCGCGACGAACAGCGGCGCGAAATGCTCGGTACTGGGGTGCGCGTAGGGCATGCCGGGGGCGGAGTGGCGGAAATCGAGGAGAGTGTCGAGATCACCGCGCGCGAGCGTCTCGGCGGTCCAGTGGTCGAACTCGCTGGACCATCCGGGCGGGGAGGCGCCGGCGGTGGGGTCTGTGAGGTAGGGCAGGCCGTGGGTGGTGAAGCCGGAGCCGATGATGAGCACGCCTTGCTCGCGCAGGGGGCGGAGGCGCTCGCCGAGGGACAGGAGCGCGTGGGGCTCGAGGGTGGGCAGCGATATCTGCAGCACCGGGATGTCGGCCTCGGGGTACATGACGGTCAGCGGCACGTAGGCACCATGGTCGAGGCCGCGATGGGGCTGGCGGGCCACCTCGAGCGGGTCGGGCACGAGGGATTCGACGAGGTCGGCGAGGCCGGGGGCGCCCGGGGCGGGGTAGGTCACGTCGTAGAAGCGCTGCGGAAAGCCCCAGAAGTCGTAGACGAGCGGGGTCGTGCCCGCGGTGGCGCCGATGGTCAATGGCGCGGATTCCCAGTGGGCGGAGACGATCAGGATGCTGGCGGGTCGCGGCAGCGCGCGGGCCCAGCGCTGGAGCTGGCCGACCCAGCGGGCGTCGTCGACCAGTGGTGGCGCGCCGTGGCTGAGGAATAGTACGGGCAGGGCGGCCATCGAACCTCCTAGTAGTTGCTTACGCAATTATCACGCCAGCAGGCCACGGAAGTCCAGCAACTATTCCCCGGATCACACGCCCTGGGATCGCCTGCCTCAGCCCAGCGGCACGCCACCAACGCCCCAGCTCGCGCGCGGCACATCGGTCATCACGACCCACACCGCGCTCTCGCTCTTGCCCGTAGCGGCGCAGTACGCCTGCGTCACCGCCTCGATCGCGGCACGCTTCTGCTCATCGGAAAGCCCCGGGGTCTGGGAGATCTGTATCAAAGGCATGGCACCTAGTGTGCCCCACGGCAGGCCAGGGCCTGCGCCTGGACCCGGTTCGAGATCTAGTCCTGCACGAGCGGCAGCAGCACCCGCTCATCGCCCGTGAAACAGGTGTGCACGCCCGTGTGGCAGGCCGGCCCTACCTGATCGACCACGAGCAGCACGGTATCGCCATCGCAGTCGATGCGCGCCTCATGCACATGCTGGGTATGGCCCGAGGTCTCCCCCTTGACCCAGTACTCGCCCCGGCTGCGCGAGAAGTAGGTTCCCTTGCGGGTCGCCAGGGTGTGGGCGAGCGCATGGTCATCCATCCACGCCAGCATCAGCACATCACCGGTGCTCCGCTCCTGCGCCACCGCGGCCACCAGGCCATCCGCATTGCGCTTCAGCCGCGCCGCGATCGCCGGATCCAGGCGCGCCGCCGCGATCTCGCTGCTGCTCATCGCACCACGATCCGATCCGCGCGCATCGCATCCTTGACGTCGCCAACAGTCATGTCCCCGAAATGGAAGACGCTCGCCGCGAGCACAGCGTCCGCGCCCGCGTGCACCGCGGGCGGGAAATGCCGCGCCGTGCCCGCGCCGCCCGACGCGATCACCGGGATAGCCACCGCTGCACGAACCGCCCGGATCATCGGCAGGTCGAAGCCAGCCTTCGTGCCGTCGGCATCCATCGAGTTGAGCAGGATCTCCCCCACACCGAGCTCCGCCCCGCGCACGGCCCACTCGACCGCATCGATCCCGGTGCCCTTCTTGCCCCCGTGCGTGGTGACCTCCCAGCCCGACGGCGTGTCATCCTGCCCGTCCGGCACCGTCCGGGCATCGACCGAGAGCACGATGCATTGCGAGCCGAACCTGGTGGACAGCTCGCGCAGCAGCTCCGGGCGACGGATCGCCGCGGTGTTCACGCTGACCTTGTCCGCCCCGGCGCGCAGGAGTTGGTTCACATCCTCCACCGAGCGGACGCCGCCACCCACGGTCAGCGGGATGAACACCTGCTCGGCGGTGCGCCGCACCACGTCGATCATCGTGCCGCGATCACCGGTGGAAGCAGTGACGTCGAGGAACGTCAGCTCATCAGCGCCCTGCGCGTCGTACACCGCGGCAAGCTCCACGGGATCACCGGCATCGCGCAGGTTCTGGAAGTTCACGCCCTTGACGACACGACCGTTGTCGACATCCAGGCATGGAATGACTCGCACTGCCAGGCTCATCCGCTCTCCTTCACCACACTTATCATCGGCGATGCCGCGCTACAGCCCATCATTGCCTCGGCCCCTCATTGCCCGGGCACCGATGCCGCGAGGCGCAGCAGTTCCCCGTGCGCGCCCGGCGCGGCAGCGAGCACCGACCGCGAGCGCACCGTCCATGGCTCGCCCGCCAGATCCGTCACGATGCCGCCGGCCGCTCGCACCAGCGCCACCCCCGCGGCGTGATCCCATACATGATGCCCGAAGCTGATGGTCGCGCCCAGCGTGCCCGTCGCGGTGTAGGCGAGATCCACCCCGGTCGCGCCGAGCATCCGCACCCGCGAGCTGCGGCGACTGATCTCGCCGATCAGGTCGAGCCGGTAGCGGCCGGACAATCCGCGCGTGCTATCGAGGTTGAACGAGCCCACGGCCACCATGCTGTGATGCAGCGAGCGTGGCTCGAGGCGGGGCTGCGCCTCGCCGTTGCGCATCAGCTCCCCGCCCACGACTGCCCAGATCCGCTCGTCGAGATGCGGCAACCAGGTCAGGCCGATCACGGGCTGCCCCTCGTCGAGCAGTGCGAGCAGCATCCCCGCGTACGGCAGGCCCAGCGAGTAGTTCATCGTCCCGTCAATGGGGTCGAGCACCCACACGGGCCCCGCGCTCAGGCTGTCGCCGCCGAACTCCTCGCCGTGGGTGCCGATGCCGGTGCGGCGCTCGAGCTGCGCGGCAACGAACCGCTCGAGCTCGAGATCGATCTCGGTGGCGAAATCGCGGTCACCTTTCGACACGGCGCTGGGCGAGCCATGCCCGGCCAGGAACCGTGGCCACGCCTCGTCCAGGACCTCGCATGCCTCGACCGCGAGGCGATCGAGAGTCGTGGTATCCAAGGGGGCCATGGGGAAACGCGCTACCGGGAGACCGCGCGCAGCGCCTCGGGCAGCGTGAATCGTCCGGCGTAGAGCGCCTTGCCCACGATGGATCCCTCCACCCCGTCCTCGACGAGCGTCGCGATGGCCTCGAGGTCCGCGATGGTCGAGACACCACCGGAAGCGATCACCGGAGCGTCGGTCGCGGCGCACACTTGGCGCAACAGATCAAGGTTCGGTCCGGTAAGCGTGCCGTCCTTGGTCACATCGGTGACGACGTAGCGGCTGCACCCGTCCCGATCGAGCCGCTCGAGCACCTCCCAGAGGTCACCGCCATCACTGACCCAGCCGCGCCCGCGCAGGCGCCACTGCCCGTCGATGAGCTTCACGTCCAGGCCGACCGCGATGCGCTCGCCATGCTCGGCGATCGCGCGGGCGCACCACTCGGGATCCTCGATCGCCGCGGTACCGAGATTGACCCGGGCGCACCCCGTCGCGAGCGCTGCCGCGAGCGAATCATCGTCGCGGATGCCACCGGAGAGCTCCACCTTCACATCGAGCTCGCCCACCACTTCGGCGAGCAGCTCGCGGTTGGAGCCCCGGCCGAACGCCGCGTCCAGATCCACCAGGTGCACCCACTCGGCACCATCGTTCTGCCACTGCAGCGCGGCATCGCGGGGAGAGCCATAGCTCGTCTCGCTCCCCGCCTCTCCCTGCACGAGCCGGACAGCCTGACCATCCGCGACATCCACCGCGGGCAACAACACAAGACTCACGGGCGACAACCCTAGTCGCTCGGCCCGGGTTTCACCGAACCTCGCTGCTCCGGACCGTGCGGCCCGAGCGCACGGCGCGTCATCGTGGTCGACACGAGCCCCACCGCCGCCACGGACGCTCCCAGCCCCACCAGCCCGATCACTAGCCCGATCACCGGAGAGGGCTGCGCCAGCAGGATGATCGCGGCCGCCCCAAGCAGCACCAGCGAACCCGCACCAAGGGAGAACAGCGCGAGCCGGGCCATCGAGAACTCCCCGGCAGGTCCCTCGCTGGCCCTCATAGGGATCTCACCCAGTTCTCCAGCAGGTGCGCACCAGCATCGCCGGACTTCTCCGGGTGGAACTGGGTCGCCGAGAGCGGGCCGTTCTCCACCGCCGCGAGGAAACGGCCTCCGTAGTCGCCCCACGTGAGCTTCGGCGGCGCGATGAAGTCGGAGGGCTCCATCTCCCACGACTGCGCCGCATAGGTGTGCACGAAGTAGAAGCGGGTGTCCTCGGGCAGCCCCTCGAACAGAACGCTGCCCCGGGGTGCCTCGACGGTGTTCCAGCCCATGTGCGGCAGCACCTCGGCATGCAGCCGGTCGACAGTGCCAGGCCATTCCCCGCACCCCTCGGCCTCGATGCCGAACTCGATGCCACGCTCGAACAGCACCTGCATGCCCACGCAGATGCCGAGGACCGGTCGGCCACCGGCCAGGCGGCGCCCGATGATGCGATCGCCCCGCACGGCTGTCAGGCCCTCCATGCAGGCGGCGAAGGCACCCACGCCCGGCACGACGAGGCCATCGGCATCGAGCGCCTCGCTGGCGTCGGTCGTCACGACGGTGCGGGCTCCCACCCGGTCGAGCGCGCGCTGCGCGGACCGCAGGTTGCCCGAGCCGTAGTCGAGGATCGCCACGCTCGGCGCAGGGGTTGTCATAGGACCTCCAGCAATCGCAGTGCGGCCGCGACGCCGCAGATCACCGCTGTCGCGGCGAGCACGCCGGAGAGGAAGCGGTTGGTCCGCCACAGCGCGATGGCCCCTCCCAGGAGGAAGCCCGCGGCCATGAACAACAGGTACATCACGGTGGCGCTCATCGCGCTCCCGCCCTCACAGCGCGCCCTTCGTCGAGGGGATGCCTCCGACGCGCGGATCCGGCTCCACGGCCGCGCGCAGCGCCCGCGCCACGGCCTTGTACTCCGCCTCGGTGATGTGGTGGGGGTCGCGGCCATAGAGCACCCGCACGTGCAGGGCGATGCGGGCGTTCATCGCGAGGGACTCGAAGACATGCCTGTTGATCACCGTGGAGTAGGGCGCGCTGGCGTGCCCCGGGATGATGGTGTGCAGCATGTGCTCGGGCTCTCCGGTGTGCACGCAGTACGGTCGGCCCGACACGTCCACGACGGCATGCGCGAGCGTCTCGTCCATCGGGATGTAGCAGTCACCGAAGCGCCGGATGCCCTTCTTGTCGCCGAGCGCCTGGCCCAGCGCCTGCCCGAGCACGATCGCGGTGTCCTCCACCGTGTGATGCGCCTCGATCTCGATGTCGCCAGTGGCCCGGACCGACAGGTCGAAGCTGCCGTGCGCACCGAGCGCGGTGAGCATGTGATCGAAGAACGGCACGCCCGTGGAGATGTCCGTGCGGCCCGAGCCGTCGAGGTTCCATTCCACCGCGATGCTCGATTCGCGCGTGGTGCGTTCCGCGCGACCGATCCGTGGGGTCATGATGTTCCTTCCCGTGGCGTGCTGCCGGTCACGAGCTCGCTCGCCGCGAGCTTCTTGCTCGCCTCGAGGAACGCATCGTTCTCGGCGTCGAGGCCAATGGTCGCACGAAGATGGCCGGGGATGCCCACGTCCCGGAGCAGCACCCCGTGGTCGAGGTAGCGCTGCCAGCTCGCGGCACTGTCGCGGAAGCTGCCGAACAGGATGAAGTTGGCATCGCTGGGCACCACATCGAACCCCCACGCTGCCAGCGCCGCGGCGACCCGGTCGCGCTCCGCGGCGAGGTGGTGCACGCTCGCGAGCGTCTCGTCGGCATGCCGCAGCGCGGCCCGCGCCGCAGCCTGCGTCACCACCGACAAGTGGTACGGCAGCCGCACGAGCAGCATCGCCTCCACCATCGCGGGCGCGGCAACGAGGTATCCGAGCCGCCCGCCAGCGAACGCGAACGCCTTGCTCATCGTCCGGCTGACAACGAGCTTGGACGGATGCTCATCGATGAGCCCCACCGCGCTCGGCACCGCGGAGAACTCGCCGTAGGCCTCGTCGACAACGACGATGCCGGGGGCGGCGTCGACGATCTGGCGCAAGCCGGCCAGCGGGATGCTGTGCCCGGTCGGATTGTTCGGGCTCGTCACGAACACCACATCGGGCTGATGCTCGCTGATCGCCAGCACCGCCGCATCCACGTCGAGGGAGAAGTCCGCTCGTCGCGGCGACTCGATCCACAACGTCTGGGTCCCTGTGGAGATGATCGGGTGCATCGAGTAGGACGGCGTGAAGCCCAGCGCCGTGCGGCCCGGCCCGCCGAACGCTTGCAGAAGCTGCTGGAGGATCTCGTTGGAGCCGTTCGCCGCCCACAAGTTCGCCTCGGTGACCGCGATGCCGGTCTGCTTGGACACATAGGCAGCGAGATCCTGCCGCAGCGCCCTCGCATCCCGATCAGGATAGCGATGCAGCTCGGCCGCGGCCTGCCGCACCGACTCGGCGACATCCGCGATGAGCGCCGCGGACGGCGGATGCGGGTTCTCGTTCGTATTGAGCTGCACCGGCACCTGTAGCTGCGGCGCCCCGTAGGGGGACTTGCCCCGCAGGTTCTCGCGCAGCGGCAGGTCAGCGATCGTTGCTCCGCTACCAGGCGCGTTCATCCCCGGGATCACTCCGCGGCCTTGCCGGGAAAGCGGCGCTCCACGGCCTGGCCATGCGCGGGCAGATCCTCCGCCGAGGCCAGCGCGACCACATGCGGCGCCACCTCGGCCAGCGCCTCGGCGCTGTACTCGACGACGTGCATGCCCTTGAGGAACGTTTGCACCGACAATCCCGCGGAATGGCGAGCACTGCCAGCGGTGGGCAGCACATGGTTCGAGCCCGCGCAGTAGTCGCCCAGGCTCACCGGGGAGTACGCCCCCACGAAGATCGCGCCCGCGTTGCGGACCTTGCCCGCTACCGCGGCAGCGTCCCGGGTCTGGATCTCGAGGTGCTCGGCCGCATAGGCATCAACGACCGCGATCCCCTCGTCGAGGGTGGAGACCAGCACGATCCCGGACTGCTCTCCGCCCAGCGCGGTCGCGATGCGCTCCTGGTGCTTGGTGGCCGCGAGCTGCTCGTTGACCTGCTTGTCCACGGCATCGGCCAGATCCGCGCTGGTGGTGACCAGGACGCTCGCCGCGAGCACATCATGCTCGGCCTGGCTGATCAGGTCCGCCGCGACGTGGGCCGCGTCCGCGGTCTCATCGGCCAGGATGGCGATCTCCGTCGGACCCGCCTCGGCATCAATGCCCACGAGGCTGCGGCATAGCCGCTTCGCCGCGGTCACGTAGATATTTCCCGGCCCGGTGATCATGTCCACCGGCACGAGCTCCTCGCCGGTGGTATCGGTGCCGCCGTGGGTCAGCAGGGCCACCGCCTGGGCACCGCCGACGGCCCAGACCTCCTCGACGCCGAGCAGCGCTGCCGCCGCCAGGATCGTCGGGTGCGGCAGGCCCCCGAAGTCGGCCTGCGGCGGAGACGCGACCACCAGCGATGCGACACCAGCCTCCTGCGCTGGGACCACGTTCATCACCACGCTCGACGGATACACCGCGTTGCCGCCGGGGACATACAGGCCTACCCGCTCGATCGGCACCCAGCGCTCGGTGACCGTCCCGCCCGGCACGACGCGGGTGGTGGCATCGGTGCGCCGCTGGTCTGCGTGGACGCGGCGGGCACGCTCGATCGCGACCTCGAGCGCCGCGCGCACCGCCGGATCGAGGTCATCGAGAGCACGCCGCACCTCCGCGCCGGGAACCCGAACCTGCTCCGGGCGCACGCGATCGAACTTCTCGCTGAGCTCGAGCGCGGCCGTGACGCCACGGGCACGCACATCGTCCACCACAGGACGGACCTGATGGAGCACCGCGTCCACATCCACGCCCCCGCGCGGCAGGGCCGCGCGCAGCTCGACGGTGGAGGGCATCCGGCCACGGAGATCAACGCGGCGCAGATCAACACGGGGTGACATGCGGGTCCTTCCTGAAGGGTCGCTTACCCAACCAGGATACGGGTCCGCGGCGGGCCGGCGGCAATCGTGGCGGGCAGGGCCCTACCGGCGCGGCGATTGCTCGATCTGCAGCCGCGACAGCGCTGTGCCGACGCCGCGGATCATCGAGGCGGTCATCTCCGCGAGGTCGAACCGGTCGCGCCACACCGCGATCGACCCGTCCGCGAGCTCGAAGGTCCCGCACATCCAGAACTCGAGCTCGATGGAACCGAGCAGGGCGATGCGATGGGTGCGCTCGGTGAGCACGGTCTCGCCATTGGCAGCGATGCTGTGGATCGTGATGTCCATGCTGCTGATCAGCGAGGCAGCCTTGCGCAGCTGCCGGAGCACCGGGGCGATCCCCTCGATGGGCCGGAACGGCACGATGCGCAGCTCCACCTCTGGGTGCAGGCCTCGGGACGCTGCCTCGACATCGCCGCGCTCGAGCGCGGCAAGGAAGGCCCGCACCACCGCGATGGCATCGTCACCAGCGACCGCGGGCACGCCCGTGCCCCGAAGCTCGGGCAAGCGATTGGCGCTGCGTGAAGTGTCCATGACTGCGGAAGGTACCCCGCGGCAGCAGGGGCGACAAGGGCTCGGCCGCGGCAAGCGGGACAACGTGACCAAGGCCATCATTCGGGCACTGTGTCGTCAGGGAATGTCGAGCCCGAGATCGAGCACCGATACCGAGTGGGTGAGCGCGCCAATGGCGAGGTAATCGACACCCGTCCCGGCATAGTCGCGGGCCACATCGATGCTCAGGCCCCCGGAGGACTCGAGCTTGGTGGCGGGGGCGCTGCGGTCGCGGCGCTGCACGGCGATCTGAGTCTGCCAGACGGGAAAGTTGTCGAGCAGCACGAGCTCCGCCCCGGCTGCGAGCACCTCGTCAAGCTGCTCGAGCGAATCGCCCTCCACCTCGCATGGCACGCCCGGATGGCGCGCGCGCACCGCGTCGAGCGCCGCGACGACGGATCCCGTCGCGGCAACATGATTGTCCTTGATCAGGGCCGCGTCACCGAGGCCCATGCGGTGGTTCTCGCCACCACCGGCCCGGACGGCGTACTTCTGCAGCAGCCTGAGCCCCGGCAGAGTCTTGCGGGTATCGCGGATCCTCGCCCCGGTCCCGTCGATCGCGTCGACCCAGCGGGCCGTCTCGGTGGCGATGCCCGACAGATGGCACATCGGGTTGAGCATGGTGCGCTCGGCGGTGAGCAGGCCGCGCGCGGGCGCGTCGATGGCGAGGACGACGTCACCAGGAGCGACGCGCGCCCCATCGGCGGCACGGATGTCGAGCTCGTAGTTGCCCGCGCCGAGGACCTCGTCGAGCACGAGCGCGGCGATGCCGGTTCCCGCGATCACTCCGTCAGCCCGGGTGACGATGTCCGCGCGCAGCCGCGCTCCGGCAGCGATCGTGGCCTCCGAGGTGATGTCCGGGCCGTAGCGCAGGTCCTCGTCGAGCGCGGCGCGGACCACACCGCGCGCTTCCTCGATCTCCGCGGGCGCCAGCGCGATGGCAAGGTCAGGCATGGACAGGAACCTCCAGGTCGTCGGTGATGATCATGCCGTCGGCAAAGCGGATCGTGGTGCTCCGCGCTGCGGCTGGGTCACTGCGGGGATGATCGCTCCGGGTATGGCAGCCGCGGGTCTCGCGCCGGTGCAGCGCCGCGTGGACGATCGCGCGAGCAACCAGAGCGGGGCCGTGCCACGCGTCCTCCAGCCTGCCCGCGGCGTGCTCGAGCCCGACCTCGTCGCGCACGACACCGGCATGCCGGCTCATGAGGCCCTGGACGGCGCGCAGCGGGATATCGGCGAGCGGCATGGTGCTGGGAGCGCACGCGGGCCATTCGACAGTGGCCCGGTGCAGGCTGCCTCCGCGGCGCCTGGCCCGGCCTGGCACGTGGTCCTCAGCAGCGATCGCCTCGGCGACCCGGTCGCCCATCACCGCGGCCTCGAGGAGGCTGTTGGACGCGAGCCGGTTCGCGCCGTGCAGGCCGGTGCGCGCGACCTCGCCCACGGCGAAGAGGCCCGGGACGGTGGTGCGGCCCGACCGGTCAGTGCTGATTCCACCGCAGTGGTAGTGCGCGCCGGGCGCAACGGGAATGAGATCGCGCGCGGGCTCGATCCCTTCCGAGCGGCAGAGCCGGGTGATGGTGGGGAACCGCTGCGCGAAGCCCTCGACATGCCGGGCGTCGAGGTACACGTGCTGCGTGTTGGTCCGGGCCATGCGGTCGGCGATCGCGCGGGCAACGATGTCGCGCGGAGCGAGGTCGCCCCCGCGCGCTGGGGCCGTGACCCGCTGGCCATCGTGATCGCGAAGCACCGCTCCCTCGCCCCGCACGGCCTCGCTGATCAGCGGGCACGTGCCGCTCGTGCGCGGCAGGTACAGCATCGTGGGGTGGAACTGCACGAACTCCATGTCCGCCACCGCGGCCCCGGCCCGCAGCGCGAGATCGATCCCGTCACCGCGCGAGCCCAACGGATTGGTGGTGACCTCGTACAACTGCCCGAGGCCGCCCGTGGCGAGCACCACGGCAGGCGCGTGGATGATCCCGATGGCGCCCGTCGCATCCTCGACCTTGGCGCCGGCCACCACGCCGGCCTGCACTGCCAGATCGGTGACGGTGGAGCCGCCGAGCACGACGATGCCGGGGTGCTCGTGGTGCGCCGCGCGACCGAGGGCACGCTGGATCTCGGCGCCCGTGGCGTCGCCCCCGGCATGGATGATGCGCGGGCGGGAGTGACCGCCTTCCATGGTCCGCCGAAGTGTGCCGTTCGCGTCATGGTCAAAGCGAGCACCGCGCTGGACGAGCGTGGCGACCGCTGCCGCGCCGTAGGCGACGACCATCTGGGCCGCGCGAGGCTCGACCAGCCCCGCACCGGCAGCGATCGTGTCCGCGACATGCAGCCCCGGGCTGTCGAGCGGGTCGCCGCCGTCGACCACCGCGACACCACCCTGGGCGAGCGCCGTGGCGGTCCCGGTGGTCGTTGCCGCGACCACCACGACGCGCAGTCCGCGCTCCCGCGCGCCGAGCGCCGTGGTGAGCCCGGCGATGCCCGCGCCCACCACGACGACATCCGCCGCGCACTCCCAATCCCGCGCGGGGATCGTCACTCGCCGCCGCCCGGGTTGCCGATCTCGATCATCCGCTGCACCGACTTGCGCCCCGCTGCCGCGACGCGCGGGTCCACCTCCACCTCATCGGTGCCCTCGACGAGGCTCCGGAGCAGGGCTGCGGGGGTGATCATCTTCATGTACTTGCAGGAGGCGCGGTCATTGACGGCTCGGAAGTCGACATCGGGGGCGGCGCGGCGCAACTGGTGGAGCATGCCCACCTCGGTGGCGACGAGGACCTCGCGCTTGCCGGTCGAGCGGGCAGCATCGAGCATGCCGCCGGTGGAGAGGATCTTCACACGGTCGGAGGGGACGGCCCCCTCGCCGGCGAGGTAGAGCGCCGAGGTCGCGCAGCCGCACTCGGGGTGGACGTACAGGTCGGCATCGGGGTGGCTGCGTGCCTGCGCGGCGAGCTCGTCGCCGTTGATCCCCGCGTGGACGTGGCACTCCCCCGCCCAGATGTGCATGTTCTCGCGTCCCGTGACGCGCTTGGCGTGCGCGCCGAGGAACTGGTCGGGCAGGAAGAGCACCTCGGTGCCGGGGTCGATCGAGTTGACGACGTCCACCGCGTTCGAGGAGGTGCAGCAGATATCGGTGAGCGCCTTGACCTCCGCTGTGGTGTTCACGTAGGAGACCACCACGGCTGCGGGGTGGTCGGCCTTCCATTCGCGCAGCTCGTCGGCGGAGATGGAGTCAGCGAGCGAGCAGCCCGCGCGCTGGTCCGGGATGAGGACGGTCTTCTCCGGGGAGAGGATCTTCGCCGTCTCCGCCATGAAGTGGACGCCGCAGAAGACGATGGTGTCCTCGCTGGCCTCGGCGGCAAGGCGCGAGAGGGCGAGGGAATCGCCGACGTGGTCGGCGACGTCCTGGATCTCGGGCAACTGGTAGTTGTGCGCGAGGATGGTGGCGTTGCGCTCCCGCGCGAGGCGCCGGACCTCCTGGGCCCATTCCGGGGTGGCGGCGACTCCGCCGTATCCGGCGGGACCGTCGGTGAGCTGGCCGAGCAGCCGCACCGTGGTGTCGGTCAGGTACAGCGGCGTTGTCA
Source organism: Lolliginicoccus lacisalsi (assembly GCF_014841105.1). Lineage (GTDB taxonomy): Bacteria > Actinomycetota > Actinomycetes > Mycobacteriales > Mycobacteriaceae > Lolliginicoccus > Lolliginicoccus lacisalsi. Next base: position 363,835 of record NZ_JACYWE010000003.1, on the reverse strand, counting down.
CTGCGGTCGTCATGGCCGTTCTCCTCACGATCAGGTGTTTCCGGGTCAGATGCCCGGAGCGTTGCTCGGGAACGGCGTGGTCCGCCCCCTCGCATCAGTTTTCGACTTACAATCGAAAACGTGAATGTCAATACTATCACCGCTCACGAAGTACTGGTAGCCGTGTTCCAGGTCCGCCCCAGCCCCGGCGGGGCTCTGCCCGCCACTACCCCGGAGCTTTGCGTCCTGCTCTGGCAGCGAGCCCTCCCGCCGATGCCCGGCACCTGGTCGCTGCCCGGCGGGCAGCTCCGCAACGACGAGGACCTCCCCACCTCGGCCCGCCGCCAGCTCGCCGAGAAGGTCGACGTGCGCGAGCTGAGCCACCTCGAGCAGCTCTCCGTGTTCAGCGAGCCGGGACGCGTCCCGGGGAAACGCGTGATCGCCTCGACATTCCTCGGGCTCATTCCCTGCCAGTCCGAGCCAGAACTTCCGGCCGACACCGCATGGCATCCCGTCGCGAGCCTGCCCGGCATGGCATTCGACCATCGGATCGTCGTGGACCACGCGCGCAGCCGGCTCGCCGCCAAGCTGTCCTATACCAACATCGGCTTTGCGCTCGCGCCCGGCGAGTTCACCATCTCCACGCTCCGCACGATCTACAGCGCGGCACTCGGATACCCCGTCGACGCGACCAACCTGCAACGCGTCCTCGGCCGCCGCGGCGTGATCCTCCCCACCGGGACGACTGCACCATCCGGGCGAACCGGCGGGCGCCCCGCGGCCGTCTACCGCTACACCGACACCGACTACCGGGTCACCGACGAGTTCGCGGCGCTGCGCCCGCCCAGCTAGGCAAACACGGCTCCACCCCGCGAGATCGGGCTACCGTAGGAAGGGCATGTCGCGACAGGATGCGGCGCGGAAGGATGCGGCGCGGAGGGTTGCGACCCGGCAGCGACCCGCCGCCACGGACCACCCGATCGCAAGGACCGATGTTGAACGAGTTCACTGGTTTCCCCGTCGCCGCGCTGGACTTCTACGAGGACCTCGAGGCCGACAACTCGAAACAGTTCTGGACGTCGAACAAGCACATCTACGAGAACGCCGTCAAAGGCCCGATGGTCGCGATGCTCAGCTGCCTCGAGGCAGAGTTCGGCCCGGCGAAGCTCTTCCGGCCCAACCGGGACGTGCGGTTCTCGCGGGACAAGGCCCCCTACAAGACACACCAGGGCGCGTACGTTGGCTCGGGCCAGAGCGCCGGGTGGTACGTCCAGATCGATGCGGCCGGAATCTTCATCGGCGCCGGCTTCTACGGTGGATCGACCACCGAGATCACCGCATACCGGCGGGCCGTCGACGACGAGACGACCGGGCCGGAGCTAGAGACAATCGTCGACAGCCTGCGCGCGGACTACGAGATCGGCGGGGAACAGCTGAAGACGCATCCGCGTGGCTTCGCTCCGGACCACCCGCGGATCACGCTGCTGCGGCACAAATCGATCACCGTCGGGCAGCGGCATGTTTCCCCGGAATGGCTGAGCACGCCGGAAGCGCTCGACCGGGTCCGCGGGACATGGCGGGAGCTACGCCCTCTCGTCGAGTGGCTCACCCGCAACACTGCATGAGGAAACAACTGCTCACGCGCTCACGGTCTCGCGCCGGCGCTGCGACCGCGCCTCCACGCCAAGACCAGGATCATCGCTCATTCCCGCGGCGAGGAAATACACGAACACCGCGACCAAGGGCTGGATGAGCAAGGCCTGCCACAGCGACATCTCCGGCGGCACCGACACCATCATCAGGTCTCCCGCGGGCACGGGATCCTGGTTCCGCAGGCCCGCGAGCAGCGTGCCCACGGTCGCGGCTATCCACGAACCGAGCCCTGCCGAAGCCGCCAGCATCACCACCGCGAGCGGACCACGGACAGCGACGACCAGCCATGCCCCGATGCCGAGCACGATGCCCGCGATCACAGTGATGCCTGCGAAATACATCACGGCATCAAAAACGGCCGTGCTCTCGCCCGGAACGGTCGCCATGCCCTGCTCAGCGACGAGCGTCGGCACCGACGGCGCCACGACGGCCCACACGGCGGCCGCGCCGAGACCAACGATGACGCCCAGGAAGAGGATTCGTGCCACGTTTCCACGGTACGCGAGCTACCGAGGGATCCGCGCGCGAGCACCGTCGGCGCGAGCACCTAGGAGCGGCCACCCTCCTGCATCGAGCGAGAAACCTCCGAACGCGCCACGATGGACCGAGCAAGCGCACGGCCCGCCTCGTCGACCATCTCGCCGTCCAGCATGATCGCCCCCCGCGCTCCGCCCTCGCGCGACGTGGCTTCCTCGTAGGCCCCGAGCAGTCGCCGCGCCCGATCAAGCTCCTCCCCCGACGGAGTGAACGCGGCATTGCCCCGCTCGATCTGCGAGGGATGGATCACCCACTTGCCGTCGTAGCCCAGCGCTGCGGTCCGCCGGGCAGCCCGCTCGAACGCCTCCGGATCGTCGATGTCGACGAAAGGCCCATCGATGGCTTGCACGCCATGCGCCCGTGCCGCGACGAGAATGGTCATCAGCGCATGATGGTAGGCATCGCCCGGCGCGTACCCCGGCGGCTGGTCGCCGACCCGGAGCGTGCGGATTCCCAGGCTCGCCATCAGATCGGCAGGCCCAAGGACCAGCGACAGCAGGCGCGGGCTCGCTGACGCGATCTCGTCGATCCGGCGCAGCGCTGCCGCGGACTCGATCTGGGCCTCGATGCCAATGCGCCCGACCGGCAATCCGTGGAGCACCTCGAGCTGATCCAGCAGCAAGGACAGGGCCTGGACATGACCAGGATGATCCGCCTTGGGAAGCACGATCGCGTCGAGCTCGCTCCCGGCCCCCGCCACGATGTCAATGACATCCCTATGCGTCCATGGAGTGGACCAGGCATTGACCCGAACCGTGCGGGCCCGGCCGCCCCAGCCACCCGAAACCAGCGCCTCGACCACCTGCTGGCGCGCGGCGTCCTTCGCGCCCGCCGCGACGGCATCCTCGAGGTCGAGCAGGACCGCATCGCACGACAAGGCGCGCGCCTTGTCGATCATCCGCGGATTACTGCCCGGAACAGCGAGGATGGTGCGCCTGGCGGATCGTTCCATGGTCATCGCGAGCCTCCTTGGCGGTACGTGCCTGCCGACGATTCCTGAGAGTTTTCACTCCGCTGCCCCAATACCACCCATTCGGTACGCGAGCGGTTGCAACAAGACTGTAAAGTAAGTCACGTTTTGACGACGAAGGTGAGGAACCAGCCAGTGCCGAAGCTTCCCCGCACCCGGTCACGGTCGACCCAGCCGGGCCACAACCCCACCAGTGTTCTCGCGCTGGCCGCCCTGCTCCCCGTGGGATTGTTCGGCATCGCCGCAGGCTCCGACCTCGAGCATGCCGACACTGTCGCCGAGCAGGCCCGGGCCACAGCGGTCGCCGATGTCTCGATCCGCCATGCGGCGGCATCGACGAACGAGGCCGCGGTGGTAGGCATTGCCACCCCGGAGCTGCGCACCCCGGCCCCGTTGCGCAGCGCGCGCTCGATCGCCGTTGACGACGCCGCGCGCGCGGCCGGGCTCGACCCCGATGAAGCCCTCGCCCAGCTGGACCACGCCATCGGCTCCGCGCTCGAGAACGTCGCGGTCAACCTTGGCGCATTCTCCGTGCCGGCGGTGATGCTCGATGCGTACAAGCGCTCGGCCGCGACGATGGTGGACACCCGCCCTGGCTGCGGGATCTCGTGGACGCTCCTCGCTGGCATCGGCCGGGTCGAGTCCGGCCACGCCAGCAACGGCGCCGTCGACATCAATGGGCGCACCCTGCGCCCGATCCTCGGCCCTCGGCTCGATGGGACCACACCGGGCACCGCCACGATCCGCGACACCGATGGCGGGCAGATCGACGGCGATGGCGAGTTCGACCGGGCAGTCGGCGCGATGCAGTTCATCCCCGGCACCTGGGCCATGTACGCCTCCGACGGCAATGGCGATGGCGTATCCGATCCTCACAACGTCTATGACGCGACCCTCGCCGCCGCGAAATACCTGTGCGACGCCGGCGGTGACCTGACCGTCCCGGCGAACCAGGAACGGGCGATCCTGCGGTACAACCAGTCCCGCAGCTACCTCCACAACGTGCGCAACTGGGCCACCGCCTACGCCACGGGCGTCCTCCCCACGCCGACCGACCTTCCCCCGGCCGGAATCCTGCCCTGGGAGCTGCCCGCGCCCGGCGGGCCCGGTGCCACCACCGAGGGATCTGCCCGGACCCTCGCCGCGGAGCTCCTCGCCCAGCGCGAGGGCGAGGGACTCGAGATCGATGCCGCAGAGGAATCGACCGAGCCCGAGGCACCCCGCACACCGCTCGACGACCTCGCCGAGCTGCTGCCGCCGCCGCCCAACCTGCCGTGCGTGATCTTCTGCCCGCCCCCCGCGCCTCCCCAGGCGCCGGCACCGGCCGAGCAAGCACCCGCGCAGCAAGCACCTGCGCAGCAAGCACCCGCGCAGCAGCAGCCCGCCCCGGCACCGAGCGGGCCGCCGCCGATCGTCATCCCCGGCGTGGGCGAGATCCAGCTGCCCTTCTAGACCCGACCCCTCCCGCGAGCCGCCCTATCAGGCCGCTCGCGGGAGGGATTCGTGGCGGGCCTGCCCCAGGGCCTATGATCGTCAGTGATGTCCGCACCAAGTGAGTCAGCCATCCGGTCCGCGCTCGCGCGCGTCCAGGATCCAGAGATACGCAAGCCCATCACCGAGCTAGGCATGGTGAAGAGCATCGACATCGCCGACACCGGCGACGTCGATATCGCCATCTACCTCACGGTGTCGGGATGCCCGATGCGCACCGAGATCCATGATCGGGTGCAAGCCGCGGCGGCCGACGTGCCCGGGGTGGGAACGGTCACCGTCACCCTCGATGTGATGAACGACGAGCAGCGCACCGAGCTCCGCACGAAGCTGCGCGGCGACTCGACCGAGCCCGTCATCCCGTTCGCGCAGCCAGGCTCGCTCACCCGCGTGTTCGCGGTCGCCTCCGGCAAGGGCGGCGTGGGCAAGTCCAGCGTCACGGTTAACCTCGCGGCGTCGCTCGCCGCGCGCGGGCTCTCCGTCGGCGTGCTCGACGCCGATATCTACGGCCACTCGATCCCGCGCATGCTCGGCACCGATGCCAAGCCCACGCAGGTGGACCGGATGATCCTGCCACCGATCTCGCACGAGGTGAAGCTGATCTCCATCGCGCAGTTCACCACGGGCAATGTCCCCGTGGTGTGGCGCGGCCCCATGCTCCACCGCGCGCTGCAGCAGTTCCTCGCGGACGTGTTCTGGGGCGACCTCGACATCCTTCTCCTCGATCTGCCACCCGGCACGGGCGATATCGCCATCTCGGTGGCGCAGTTGATCCCCACGGCGGAGATCCTCGTAGTCACCACGCCCCAGCAGGCAGCGGCCGAGGTCGCCGAGCGCGCCGGGGCGATCGCGCTGCAGACCCGTCAGCGCGTCGCCGGGGTCATCGAGAACATGTCCTGGCTGGAACTGCCCGACGGCACCCGCATGGACATCTTCGGCGAGGGCGGCGGCGCAATCGTCGCGGATCGCCTCACCAAGTCGATCGGCGCGGACGTTCCCCTGCTCGGCCAGGTCCCGCTGGACCCGACCGTCCGCGAGGGCGGCGACGCGGGCATGCCGATCGTCCTCTCGAAGCCCGACTCCGCCGCGGCGCAGGCGTTGTCCGCGATCGCCGACAAGCTCGCGGTGCGCCAGCGTGGACTAGCCGGGATGTCGCTGGGCATCGACACCACACGGCACCTGCGCTAGGACTTACCGCGGCGGCTGGTTTCGGCGGCTTGGTTCGTAGCGGCCGCGGTTCGTTGCGGCCGCTTGGTTGGCCGCGGCCGCGGTTCGTTGCGGCCGCGGTTGGAGCCAAACGCGATAGAAGTTGCGGAAAACCCCCGCCATCTTCTATCGCGTTTAGCAGTATCCGGTGCTTTTACCGACCACCACCTGCCGAGCGGCGCGGCCGCCACCCACCACGCCGACCACGCCGACCGCCACCTGCCGAGCGGCGCGGCCGGCAGCGGGCGCGGCTAGTTGTTCACGAAGAAGGACACGACCGACAGGATCACCAGCAAGGAGATCAGCACCGCCCAGATGATCGTGGTCTTGTCGGGGCCGCCGTCGTTCATCGTTCTCCTCCTCGGTGCTGGATCACGCTAGGTGGCATCGGGGTCGATGGGTGGCATCTCGTCCATCCCTAGCGGCGCGCGCTCAGGATTGAGGTGCGGGCGGCCGGGATTCGCGCCGCTGGCGCTCCCTCCTGCCCCACCACGGCCGGGCTGGTCATCGAAGTTTCCGGTGAAGAACGAGTCATCCCCATCGAGCAGGTGCCGCGTGACCACCGATCGCGGATTCATGCCCCGGAGCTTCTGCAGCTCGGAGAGCGGCTTGCGGAACTCGTCGATATCGGTACCGAACTCCTCCTGGAGCTGCTTGCTCGCGCCGCTGACGTAGTCGCGGGCCTGCCGGGCCGTGCGGCCAAGCCACATGGCGGCGCCAGGCAGGCGCTCGGGCCCGAGGATGACAAGCGCGGCGACCATGAGGACAAAGATCTCGCCCCAACCGATGTTGCTGAACACGTCATTAGACTACGTTGATTCGTCATCGGCAGCACAGTGTCGCCCCGCGCGAGGGCACAGTGTCGCCCCCGTATCAGCACGATGCCGCGCCAGGAGCGCGCCGAGCACCGGTCAGGACAGGATGCGGGGTGTCACCTGGATCTCGAGGGGGCGCCCTTGCCGCCGCACCTCGAGGGTCACCGATTCCCCTACGGGCAGCTCGCCGATCGCCACGGTCAGCTCATCGCTGCTGAACACCTCGCGGCCAGCGACCCGCGTCACCACGTCGCCCTCGCGCAGTCCCGCTTCCTCCGCGGGGCTGCCCGCCGCGACGTTCGCGATCTGAGCCCCCGCTACGGCCTCGTTGACCACGGTGCGGGCGGTGACCCCGATGCCGGGGTGGTCGACGCGGCCGCTCCGGATGAGCTCCTGGACGATGCGCGCCGCGGTATCGGACGGAATGGCGAAGCCGAGCCCGATGGAGCCTCCGGTGCTGGACTGGATGGCGGTGTTGATGCCGATGATCCGGCCGGCGAGGTCCACAAGAGGCCCGCCGGAGTTGCCGGGATTGATCGATGCATCGGTCTGGATGGCATCGATGACGCCGTCGGTGTCGCTGCCGGGGCCGGAAAGCGGCACTGCCCGGTTGAGGGCGCTGACGATTCCCGTGGTGACGGTGCGGTCGAGCCCGAGGGGGGCGCCGATGGCGATGACTTCCTCGCCTACCTGCACCTCGCTGGAACTCCCGAACTCGGCCACGGTCAGGTTGTCGGCATCGGTGCGCAGCACGGCGAGATCGGTGCGGGTATCACGGCCCACGATGGTGGCGCTGGCCCGGGATCCGTCGAAGAACAGCAGCTCGATCTCGGCATCGGCGTTGCGGGCCCCGATCGAGATGACGTGATTGTTGGTGACGATGTATCCGGCCTCGTCGATGATCACACCGGAGCCGGTCGTGGCCTGGTTGCCGACGCGGACACGGATCGAGACGACAGCAGGGGTCACCGCGCGGGCGACCTCGACGACCTCTCCGCGGGGCGCATCGCCTTCCTCGCCCGCGACCTGCGCGACCGACACCTTGGTGCTGGTGCGCGATTCATAGACCTCGGCGGTGACGCGGCCGATGAGTCCTCCGGCGACGCCGATCAGGACGGCAACGAGGCCGAGGGTCGCGAGCGCCCGCCAGGACACGCGGCCGCCGAGCAGGACCTCGCGCGTGGTCAGCGGGGGCAGTGCGGTCGCGGGCGTGGCCGGGGAGTTCCCGGCTGGCTCGTCGACGGGGTTGCCCAGGGTTACCGGCGCGGCGGGATCCCGCCAGGGATCCGCGGGAGGGGTCTCGGTCCGCGGGGAGCGTTGTTGATCACGCGGATCGCGTTGCAGCACATCGGTCGAGCCGTCTGGCCGCCCGAATGCCTCGGCGAGGATCGGGTCGGGCTCGCGGACGGTGATGCCTGGGTCGCTGCGGGCCTCGTGGCGGCTCTCGGTGGCGGAGGGGCCGTCGACGCCGGAAGGGCGTCCGAACGCGCGGGAGGTCGCATCGTCGATCGTGGGGCGGTGGATGGGCCGGGGCTCGAGGCGCGGCGGCCCTGCGGTGTCCGCGCGGTTCACGGGCGCTTCCGGCGTCGCTTCCTCTGCGGGCTCGGCGCCGCCACCGGGAACCCGGGCGCGACGTCCTGGTCGTTCGTGGGGATCCGGGCGAGGGCGCTCAGCAGCGAGGCGGGTGCTCCTACGGGATCCGCGCGGCGCAGCGCGGCGCGGGCCTGGCTCTGCGCGTGGATCTGATCGCGGCACTCGCCGCACTGGGCGATGTGGGCGCTGGCCCTCAGGTGCGGCCCCATCGCGAGCTCGCCGTCAACGTAGGCGGCGACAGCCTCGGGCGACAGGTGCTCGGTGGAGGAGAATGTCCGGCGCGGCGCCGCGGGGAGGAAGCGCTCCTCCAGGCTCCCCGGCGCTGGCTGCGCGTAGGACGTGTTGCTGCGCTCGTCGTGGCCATGCGGGAAGATGCTCCACGCGCCGAAGGCCGCGAACCGCCATCCGCTACCGCCTCGTCCCGACACCATCATCACACCTCCCCTGCTGCGTATCTGACCGGTTTCCACGCTACGCCACTTGCGCGAGAGGTGGCGCGCTTGGAGAGTCTACCGGGACTGGCTCGCTGGCGCGGGTGGCCTCGCCAGCGCGCGCGACCGGGCTACCGTGGCTTGCTCAGCGGCTCGCGTGGCCGGAAGCCACGTGCTCGAGGCCTCCGGGGTCGAGCACGCCCCTGCGCTCGAGGCTATCGCGCAGCGCTTGTCGGCCGCGATGGATCCGGCTGCGCACGGTGCCGAGCTTGACGCCCAGGGTCGCGGCGATCTCCTCGTAGGACAATCCCTCGATGTCGCACAGGACCACGGCGGCACGGTACTCGGGCGCGAGCGAATCGAGCGCGCGCTGCAGGTGCGGGTCGAGGTGGGTGTCGTGGTAGACCTGCTGCGGATCCGGGGTGCCGGAGGGGACCCGGTCGTAGTCCTCGGGCAATGCCTCCATGCGGATCCTGCTGCGGCGCCGCACCATGTCGAGGAACAGGTTGGTGGTGATGCGGTGCAGCCAGCCCTCGAACACGCCGGGCTGGTACGAGGACAGCGACTTGAAGACCCGGATGAAGGTCTCTTGCGTCAGGTCCTCGGCATCGTGCGCGTTGCCGGACAGCCGGTAGGCCAGGCGGTACACGCGATCGGCGTGCTCGCGGACGATCTCGTCCCAGCTCGGCAGCGGAACGGCACCATCGGTCGTATCGAACGCGGCGGTGCCATCCATGGCCGGCGCGACGGGGGCCGGTGCGGCCTGCCCGCCGCTAGCCTCCGCGGCCGCGGCATCACTGCTGGTGGCGCTGCCGCTTGCCTGCCACGCCTCGCGCGTTCCTGGTCCCGAGAACCACATCAAGCTTCGTGCCGCCTCCCCGTCAAGACTCCTGCCGGCCAATCCTCTTCGAGGTAACACCACGGGGAGCGAGAACATTCCCCCCGGCGATGAGCCGACCGGTATGCCATACCGGTACTTCCGTGCAGCTCTACTGTCTCTGATCGGAGTATGCCGGTACTATGATCAGGCTAAGTTTCTGCTGAGAATGCAGCGGGCTCGATGGACCCGCTTCCGCGTGCCTCACGCCGAAGCGCCCCCCTGGAAGGATAACCTCACAGTCGTGCTTGCCAATGCCGACCTGATGCTTTCCCACGCCGAGACCTCCGTGGCGGAGGACGATACGTTCCGCGCCGCCCGCGAGTTCTCCGATGATCTCGGGGCCCGGGCGGTCACGCCCGCGACCGGAGCCCTCCTCGCCTTCCTGGCCCGGCTCGCCTCCGCGCGCGCGGTCGTGGAGATCGGCACCGGTGCCGGGGTGAGCGGCCTCTACCTCCTGCGCGGGATGGCGCAGGATGGTGTCCTCACCACCATCGACACCGACACCGAGCATCTGCGCGCGGCGCGGCGCGCGTTCCGGGAAGCCGGTGTGGCCACGACGCGCACCCGGCTCATCAACGGCCGCGCCCTCGACGTGCTCCCCCGCCTCGCGGATGGGGCCTACGACATCATCTTTGTCGACGCCAACGTCATCGACCAGCCGTCCTTCGTGGCCGCGAGCTCGCGGTTGCTCCGGCCCGGCGGCATCCTCATCGTCAACGCGGCCCTGCTCGGCGGGCGCGCCAGCGATCAGAGCCAGCAGGATCCGGCGGCGGTCAGCGCCCGCGAGGCCACGACGATGATCACCGAGGACGATTCGCTGACCGAGCTCATCATTCCCCTGGGCGAGGGCGTGCTCTGCGCCATCCGTTCCTGAACGCGCGGGCGGGCCGTCCGTAGGAGCCCACGGGTCCTAGACCCACACGCCCTTGCCGACCGCCACGACGCCCCCGGCGCTCACCGCGAAGCGCTCGCGGTCCTGCTCGGCATCGACCCCGATCATCGCGCCCTCCCCGACGACGACGTTCTTGTCGAGGATCGCGTGCCGGACGATCGCCCCGCGGCCGATGCGCGCGCCGGGCATGATGACGCTTCCCTCGACCGACGCCCCCGCGTTGACCAGCACGTTGGAGCTGAGGACCGAGTGGCGCACCACGGCCCCGGCGATGATGCTGCCCGCGCCCACCACGGATTCCTGCGCGAGCCCGCCCTCGATGAACTTGGCGGGGGCGAGGTTCTCCGCCTCTCCCCGGATGGGCCATTTGCGGTTGTAGAGGTTGAATACGGGCTGGGGAGATACGAGGTCCATGTGTGCCTCGTAGAAGGCGTCGATGGTTCCGACGTCGCGCCAGTAGCCGCGGTCGCGCTCCGTGGCGCCCGGAACGTGATTGTCATCGAAGTCGTAGACGTGGGCCTCCCCTCTCGCGACCAGCATCGGGATGATGTCGCCGCCCATGTCATGATCGGAGTCCTGGTTGCCCGCGTCCTCCCGCAGTGCCTCCACGAGCGCCTTGGTGGTGAAGACGTAGTTGCCCATCGACGCGAATGTCACCTCGGGGTCATCCGGGGTGCTGGGTGGATCCAGCGGCTTCTCGACGAACCGGGTGATCCTGCCGGTCTCGTCGGCATCGATGCAGCCGAACGCGGTGGCCTCCTTGCGGGGGACCCGGATCCCCGCGACCGTGGCGCCCGCTCCGGAGGCGATGTGCTGCTCGACCATCTGCTGCGGATCCATCCGGTAGACGTGGTCCGCGCCGAACACGACGATGTACTCGGGGTCCTCGTCGACGACGAGGTTCATCGACTGGAAGATGGCATCAGCGCTGCCGGTGTACCAGCGTGGCCCGAGCCGCTGCTGGGCGGGGACCGGGGTGATGTACTCGCCAGCGAGGCCGGACAGCCGCCAGTTCTGCGAGATGTGGCGATCCAGCGAATGGGACTTGTACTGCGTGAGCACGCAGATCCGCAAGTAGCCAGCGTTGACGAGGTTGCTCAGCACAAAATCGATCAGCCGGTAGGCGCCCCCGAACGGCACGGCGGGCTTGGCCCGGTCCGCGGTCAAGGGGTAGAGGCGCTTGCCCTCCCCGCCGGCGAGCACGATCCCGAGTACGTGTGGCTGACTCCTCACGGTTCCCAACCTATCGTTGACGGGCCGGGGCGGCTAGCCGAATGGCCGCGGCTCATCGCCTAGCGCAACGCTGGTTCCAGCGCGCCGCCCCTAGCGCGCGGGTGGAGCAGCGAGCCGGTACTCGGCGATGTCGACCGAGAGCGTCAAGGGCAGGTGGGTGGTTGCCGCGGCCGCCTCGAATGCCGACTCGACGGCGCGGGCGCGCTGCTGCGGATCAAGATGCCGGGCGGTGGGACCCATCGCGAGGACCAGGGACGCTTCCTCCGGTGTCACATCGACGGTGGCCCGCACCTCGTGGATCTCCTGCTCGACGAAGCGATCACCCAGCGTCGCCGCGAGCCGTTCCCCCTTTCGCTCGTCGATGCCGAGCACTCCGTCGATGCGGGCGAGCTCGGCGAGGTGGCGCGCGGCAGGGGTCGCGATCAGCCAGGTTCCACCGGGGCGGAGGATGCGCGCGGTCTCGACGGCATTGCGCGGCGCGAAGACTGTCATGGCCACGTCCGCGCACTCGCTGGCGAGCGGGAGGCCCGACCACACGTCGGCGATGATCGCCCCGGCACGGGGGTGGGCGCGAGCGAGGCGCCGGGCAGCGGGCTTGGACACGTCGATGCCTATGCCGTGGCTTGCTGGGGCCTTCTCGAGCGCGGCCGCGAGGTAGTTGCCGATGCCCGCGCCCAGATCGACGATCACCGGATCAGGGCGGCTCCGGGCCACCCGGGCAGCGATGCCGGCGATCGCCTGCTCGACGAGGCGGTAGGGCCCGCGAGCGAAGAGCTCCTCGCGCGCGGCGATCATGGCGGCATCATCCCCATGGATGGGGTTGCGCCCGCCACGCAGGAGCGACACATAGCCCTGCCGGGCGATATCGAACGCGTGGCCGCTGCTGCACCGCATGGACCGGTCCGTGCGCGCGAGCGGCTGGGCGCAGTGGGGGCAGCGCAGGCATGCGACGACGCGATCGATCACGGGGCAGCGAGCTGCTCGACGACCGTGGCAAGGGTGCGCGCGGCGAATCCCGACGCGACGGGGTTGACCTCGTCGTAGGTTTCCTCGGTGCGGGCGGGCCCGGCGATATCGAGGTGCGCCCAGGGCACATCGCTCACGAACTCGCGCAGGAAAAGGGCCGCGGTGATCGCGCCCGGCCCGGCTGGTGCCTGCCGGACGTCGGCGATGCGGGAGCTGACCGCGTCCTGGTACTCGGCGGACAGCGGCAGCCGCCACCACTTCTCTCCCACGGTGGCGCCGGCCCGCGCGATGCGCTGCGCGAGATCATCGGACTCGGTGAGGATGGCGCCGGTCCGCATCCCGAGCGCGATCTTCATGGCACCGGTGAGCGTGGCTGCGTCGATGATCAGATCGGGCTCGAGGGTGGCGACGGCGTAGGCGAGGGCGTCAGCGAGGACCATCCGGCCCTCCGCGTCGGTGTTGGTGACCTCCGAGGTGATGCCCCCGTAGTGGGTGACGACGTCGCCTGGCCGGTAGGCGCTGCCGGAGAGCATGTTCTCCGCCGACGGCAGCAGCGCGGTGACGGCGATCGGGAGGTCGAGCTCCGCGATGGCCGCCATGGCACCAGCCACGGCCGCGGCCCCGGCCATATCGGTCTTCATCAGGTGCATGTTAGCCGCGGGCTTGACCGAGATGCCGCCGGTGTCGAAGGTGATGCCCTTGCCGACCAGCACGATGTGGCCGCTGGCCCCAGCGGGCCGCCACCGGATCTCGGTGAGCCGGGGCGGCTCGGCCGATCCACTGCCCACCGCGAGGATCCCGCCGAATCCGTGCTGCCGCAGCCACGTCTCGTCCCTGATCGTTGCCTCGAGGCCCTCGGGGAGCGCGTGCTCGATCATCCGGGCGAGCTCGCGGGGCGGCTTGAGGTTGGAGGGCATCATCGCGAGATCCCGGGCGAGAGCGGTGCCGCGGGCGAGCGCCTGGGCATGGCGGATCGTGGCGCTGACGTCGTCGTGGTGCTGCACGAGGACCTGGCCCAGCGGCGCGGTCCTCGTTGTTGCCAGTGTGAGCTCATGGGAACCGGCGACGATGCCGATGGTCAGGGCATGGACCTCGGCCTCGGTGGTGGTGCGGGGCATCTCGACCACCACCACATCGATGCCGAGCTCGGCTCCATGCTCCCGCCCCGCGCGGGCGAGCGCCGCGCCCGCCGCGCGCCATCGCCGGCCGGGGTCCTCCCCCTCGGTCGGCGAATCGATCCGCACCGTCCACTGGCTGCTGTTGCGCGCGTCGATCTCGACAGGGTTGCACCAGCGTGGCGCATCACCATCAGTGATGACCGCGCGGGCGACGTTGGGGCTCGATTCGGAGAGGTCCTCGTGCCCCTGGCGGACCGCGGTCAGGGAGGTGGGAATCGCTGGGTGGGGCATGTGGCTCCTTGCGGTGCATGGGCGAGCCCCGCGCGGCTCGGGCCGGTGGCCGCTGGCCCGCGCGGGGCTCGTATCGTTCAGGGGCTCCCGGTTGCCCGGGCCGGGGCGGGGATGCTCCTCCACCCGTCCGCGCTAGCCCGTGACGTCCTTCAGCGCATCGCCGAGATCAGCGGCTTCCTGCGGAGTGAGTTCCACGACGAGGCGCCCTCCCCCCTCGAGCGGCACGCGCATCACGATTCCGCGTCCCTCCTTGGTTGCCTCGAGAGGACCGTCACCAGTCCGGGGCTTCATCGCCGCCATCTCTGCTCCCTCCAAAACTCGTGCCTGCCCCAGCGGATCCGGGGCTGCCGATGCCAGGCATCTCAGTCTAGTCCGCGCGAGCACGGGCCGTCCCGGCCACCCACAGGGGCGGCACGCCAATCAGCACGACACGATTATCCCCCGCGACACGCGGGAACAGCGGCCACGACACCAGGTTCCGCGCATCCGCCGGTGCCGATACGTCCTTGTCCCTCGGTGATCGCGCCTAGCGCTGCTTCCCGGGCGGGGCCTGCTGGGCCGACGGCTCGAGCTGGCGGACCTGCTCCCGCAGGTCGTCGATCTCCCGGCCCAGCCTGTCGAGCACCCAATCGACCTCGGCGGCCTTGTACCCACGCAGTACTTGCTGGAACCGCACCGCCCGCACGTCCGCACCGGTGACCTCGTCGCGAGGCAGCCAGGTGGGGGTCGTTCCCGGCGCCACCGGCGGCACATCCTCGCCACGACCGAACGTCAGCGCCGCGAGCACGAACAGCACCACCGCCACACCGACGATGCCCAGCACATACAGCAGCAACGTGATCATGCGCGCTTGCGCTCCCCGTCGCGCAAGCGGCGCGCTAGCTCCGCGAGGGGAGGCCGATCCTCCTGTTGCACGGGCTCGGTCCGCGACCGGTAGCCGCCAGCGGACGGCATGTACTGCGTCAGGGGAGTTCCGGAGTCCGCGATGCCCAATCGATCCAGCGCGGTCGCGAGGATCTGCCGGCTCATGAAGCCCAGATCGCTGAGTGGTCGATTGCGATGCTGCCGGACTCCCAGGTTGACCTGCGCGATGCCGTGCATGCCGTGGCGCCGGTACGCGTCCAGCAGGATGCCGATCTCTACCCCGTAACCAGGAGCGAACGGGATCGCGGCTAGCAGCTCCCGGGTCCCGGCGTACTCGCCGCCAAGCGGCTGGAACACCGCGGCAAGCTCCGGGCGCAGCGCCGCCAGCAGGGGCCGCGCCACGAGCTCGGTGACCCGTCCGCCGCCATGCTGGTCCACCCCGGCCCCCTCCCGCAGGGGCCGCCGGTAGTAGCCCTTGACCAGTTCCACGCCCTGTCGCAACAACAGAGGGCCGACCAGGCCGGGAACGAACATCGGATCAGGATCGATCAGGTCCGAGTCGATGAACACGATGAGATCGCCCCGGCTCGCCGCCACGCCCCGCCACAGTGCCTCGCCCTTGCCCGGCATCGGCGCCACGCCCGGCAGCGCCTCCTCGCGGCTGATGACCGTCGCCCCCGCCGCCCGGGCCCGCGCGGCAGTCGCGTCGGTGCAGCCGGAGTCCAGCACGATCAGCTCATCGACCAGCGACCCCAGCAGCGGCGTGATCGAGCCGACCACCGCGCCCACGGTGGCCTCCTCGTCGAGGGCGGGCAGCACCACCGAGATGGTGCGGCCCCGCTTAGCGGCCACGAGCTCGGGTATCGACCACGGGATGGAATCCCAGCTATGGGTGCGCAGCCATTCGTGGCGCAGGGGTGTGATCGTCACGCCAGGCCCCTCACCGTGCGCGCGGGCTGCCGGGTGCCGGCGATCGCGGCCACCATGTCCACCACGCGGCGGGTCTGCGCCACCTCATGCACGCGGAACACCCGGGCGCCGGTCCATGCGGCTACTGCTGTGGCGGCCAACGTGCCCTCCAATCGCTCCGTGAGGCTCGCATCAAGCGTTTCACCGATGAAATCCTTGTTGCTCAGCGCCATCAAGACAGGCCATGGAGTCTTCACGAGAACGTCTAGCCGACGCAACAAAGCGAGGCCGTGGAAGGTGTTCTTGCCGAAGTCATGGGTCGGATCGATGAGGATCCCGTCCGCCCGCACCCCAGCGCCGACCGCGCGCTCCGCCGCGCGCTGCAGCTCCGCGGCGACCTCGGCGACGATATCGCGGTAGCGGACGCGGTGCGGCCTCGTCCGTGGCTGCGCCCCGCCGGTGTGGGAGCAGACGATGCCCGCCCCGACCTCGGCAGCCACGTGCACGAGGTCCGGATCATGCCCGGCCCAGGTGTCGTTGATCAGGTCGGCACCGGCGTCGCAGGCCTGCCGCGCGACCTCCGCCCGCCAGGTATCGACGCTGATGACGATCCCCGGGTGGGCGGACCGCACGGCCTCAACGAAGGGCACCACGCGCCGCCGCTCCTCCGCCGCATCGACCATCGAGCCGGGGCCAGCCTTGACGCCGCCGATATCGATGATGTCCGCGCCCTCCTCGACCGCGCGGTGCACCAGGCTCATCGCGGCATCATCGCGGAAATGGGCGCCGCGGTCATAGAACGAGTCGGGCGTGCGGTTGACGATCGCCATGACCAGCGCCCGGTCCTCGGCCACGGGCCGGCCACACAGCGTCGACGCCTCACCGGTTTGCATGCTTCCATCGTGGCACGATCCCCGGCGCGCATGCCGTACCGGCAGGTGAACAGCTATCCGCAGCGGTCCAGGGCTTCCCTCAGGGAGCGGACGCGGGAGATCCGCGCGAGCGCGGCGTCCCCGACGAAGCCCGCCGGGCGCAACGACTCGAGCCAGTCGAAGAACCCGTCGTAGTGCCCGCCCGGGTCGAGGATGACCACGGGCTTGTCATGCATCCCCAGGTAGCCCGCCGTCCATGCCTCGGTGAACTCCTCCAGCGTCCCGATGCCGCCGGGCAGGACGAGGAAGGCATCCGCGCGCTGCTCCATGTGCTTCTTGCGCTGCCGCATGGTGTCGGTGACGATCAGCTCGTCCGCCTCGGTGTCCGCGACCTCGCGGTGCACCAGTGCCTTGGGGATGACGCCCACCGGCCAGGCCCCGGCCGCCCGCGCCGCCGTGGCGACAGCACCCATCATCGACACGTTGCCGCCGCCGGATACCAGGCCCCAGCCACGGTCGCCGAGAGCCTCGCCCACCTCGGAGGCCAGCTGCAGGTGTACCTCGGGGACGGGGCCCGACGCGCAATACACCGCGATCATGCGCTGCCCGCGCGAGCCGCTCACGGGGCGGTCCTGTCCGCTGCGCGAGGGGCGAGCCTGTCCGTTATGCGTGGGTCTGTTGCGCGCGGCGAGGCGAGGGCCTCGTGGATGTGATCCTGCGCGGCATCGATGATCGCGATCGCCTCGGCCACGCTGTCGGTGACATGGATCAGGTCCACATCGCGCGGCGAGACCGTGCCGCTCTCGAGCAACTGGTCGGTGATCCACTGCACCAGGCCGCCCCAGAAGCGAGTGCCGAGCAGGATGATCGGGAACCGGGTGACCTTGCGGGTCTGCACGAGCGTGAGCGCCTCGAAGAGCTCATCGAGGGTGCCGAACCCCCCGGGCAGGCAGATGAATGCTTGCGAGTACTTGACGAACATCGTCTTGCGGACGAAGAAGTAGCGGAAATCTATGCCGAGGTCCACCCAGTCGTTGAGTCCCTGCTCGAACGGCAGCTCGATGCCTAGCCCGACCGAGAGCCCTCCCGCGTCGCTCGCGCCCTTGTTGGCGCCCTCCATCACTCCCGGCCCGCCACCGGTGATGACCGCGTACCCGGCCTCGGCGAGGGCGGCACCGATCTTCCGGGCGGACTCGTACTCGCCGGTTCCCGGTCCGGTGCGCGCCGACCCGAACACTGATACGGCCCGTGGCATCTCGGCGAGCGCGCCGAAGCCCTCGACGAACTCCGCCTGGATGCGCATCACCCGCCACGGATCGGTGTGCACCCAGTCGCTGGGGCCGCGCTGGTCCAGCAGCCGCTGATCGGTGGTGGAGTCGTCGCAGTCGATGTCCCGGCGCAGGCGGACTGGCCCGCACTGCTGGTCCCACGTGTGGCGGGGGTGGTGTGGGTCGTCTCGCGTGTCGTCGGGCGCCATGCGGCGAGAGTATCGGCACGGGCATCGCCGCTCAACCGAGGGTGTGATCAGTGGCCGGGACCGGTGCGCTCGAGGTGGGCGATGAGGGCGAGCAGGTGGCGGCGAAGCTCGGTCTGGTCCTCGAGGCCGGCGATGAGCCGCGGGTCGCTGCGCTCCTGCTGGAGCACCGCTTCGTACCGCTGCCGCCCGGTATCGGTGATGCGGACCTCGGTGCGTCGCTGGTCGGCCGGGTCGCGGTGACGGGTGACGCAGCCGAGCTCAGCGAGCCTGTCGAGGGTGCGGCTCATGGTCTGGTCGGTGACGCGGCAGCGGCGCGCGATCTCGCGCTGGTACTGCGGCTCGTCGGCGAGGCAGTGCAGCGCGATGAGCCCGGCATGGGTGAGGCCGTGCTCGGCGAGCACCTGCTCCCAGGCGTGCTCGAGCCGGCGCGCGGCGACAGAGAGCAGCCGTCCAGTAGGCCAGTCGGCGAGGTCGTCGTCATTCATTCCGAACCTCCCCGTGCATTGTTAAGCTTGCTGAACAATAATGTGATCATGGCGCTCACCGACACCCCCTCCCCAGAACCTCCCGGTCCGGATCATTCCCGCGCGCGCGGTCGCTTGCGCTGGATCCTGCCCGCCCTGCTGCTCATTGGCTGGCTCGCCCTCGGCGGGGTCGCTGGCCCCTTCGCGGGCAAGCTTAGCGAGGTCCAGGTCAACGATTCCGCATCCTTCCTCCCCGCCTCCGCCGAATCCACCGAGGTCCAGGAGCTCCAGGCCCTGTTCACCGACAACGAGGCGCTGCCCGCGATCATCGTCGCCGAGCGAGCCAGCGGCATCACCGCCGAGGACGCGGCATTCCTCCAGCAGACCACTGCCGAGGCCTCCGGGCAGCCCGGCTACGCGGCTCCCCCCTCGCCCCCGATCCCCTCGCAGGACGGCCAGGCGTTGCAGGTGATCGTTCCCCTCGATACCACGATCGATGTCGCCGACACCGTCGAGCAGCTCCGCGACAACCTCGCTCGCGCGCCCGACGGCCTCACTGTCCTCGTCACCGGCCCCGGTGGGCAAGCGGCCGACCTCGGCGAAGCGTTCGCCGGCATCGACGGCCTGCTGCTCGGCGTGGCGGCGACCGTCGTCATCATCATCCTTGTCATCGTCTACCGCAGCCCGCTGCTGCCCTTCATCGTGGTCACCAGCGCCATCCTCGCGCTGAGCCTCGCCAGCTTCCTCGTCTACCTGCTCGCCGATGCCGGAACGCTCACCCTTAACGGGCAGAGCCAGGGCAGCCTGTTCATCCTTGTCTTCGGCGCCGCCACCGACTATGCGCTGCTGCTCGTCGCCCGCTATCGGGAGGAGCTGCACCACCACGAGGACCGGTTCGCCGCGATGGCCCGGGCCTGGAAGGCCGCGCTGCCGCCGATCGCCGCGTCCGCGGGAACCGTCATCGCCGGCGTGCTGTGCCTCCTGCTCTCCGACCTGAACTCCAACCGGGGCCTCGGGCCCGTGGCCGCGCTGGGCATCGTCGCCTCGTTCGTCGCCACCATGACCTTCCTCGCCGCCGTCCTCGCCCTCCTCGGGCGCTCCGCGTTCTGGCCCTACCGGCCGCGCCTCGAGCCCACGGGCACCGCGAACGGCAAGGACGCGTCCCGCTCGGTGTGGGCGAAGCTCGCCCGCCGCATCGAGGCCCGACCGCGCCGCTACTGGGTCGTGCCGCTCATCGGCCTGCTCGCGCTCGCCGCGTTCCTGCCGACCCTGCGCGCCGACGGCGTGGCGCAATCGGACTTCTTCCTGCTCCCCGTGGAGTCGCAGCAGGGCCAGGAGGTGCTCGAGCAGCACTTCGATGCAGGAACGGGTTCCCCGGTCATCATCATCGCCGAGGCCGAGGCGCTCGATCCGGTGCTCGCCGCGACCCGGATCGACGGCATAGCCGACGCCACCGCGACCCCAGATCCCGCTACCGGGCAGCCCCTCGTCCGAGACGGCCTCGTGCGGATCGAAGCGACCCTCACCGATGCCGCCGACTCCGCGGCGGCGGAGAGCACTGTCCGCGACCTGCGTTCCGGGCTCGCGAGCGTCGAGGGCGCGGATGCGCTCGTCGGCGGGCAGACAGCACTGCAGCTCGATACCAATGACACCTCCGCGCGCGACCGCACCGTCATCATCCCGATGGTGGTCCTCGTGGTGTTCCTCATCCTCGCGATGCTGCTGCGATCCCTGCTCACCCCGTTGTTCCTGATGGCCACGGTGGTGCTGTCCTTCGCCGCCACGCTCGGCGCGAGCGCGCTGGTCTTCAACCACGTGCTCGGGTTCCCGGGAGCCGACCCCGCCATCCCGCTGTTCGCGTTCGTCTTCCTCGTCGCGCTCGGCATCGACTACAACATCTTCCTCATGACCCGGGCACGGGAGGAGGCAGGACGCATTGGCACCCGGGACGGGGTGCTGCGCGCCCTCGTGGTCACCGGTGGCGTCATCACCTCGGCCGGCATCGTGCTCGCGGCCACGTTCGCCGCGCTGTCGGTGATCCCGTTGCTGTTCCTCGCGCAGATCGCGTTCATCGTCGCGTTCGGCGTGCTGCTCGACGCGCTGATCGTGCGCTCGCTGCTCGTGCCCGCGGTGGTGCGCGAGGTCGGCCCACGGATCTGGTGGCCGGGCTCGCCCGACCGGAAGGAAGGCGGCCGCCATCGCTTCGACAAGGAGAGCGACCGGGTGACGGTGGATCAGCTGCTCAAGTAGGCACGCAGCGTCTCGGTCACGTCCGTGATCTGGTGCACCGGCACATGCTCGTCACGCCGGTGCGCCAGGTTCGGATCCCCCGGCCCCAGGTTCACCGCGGGAACGCCGCGCGCCGCGAAGCGGGACACATCGGTCCAGCCGTACTTGGCGCGCACCGAGCCCGCCGCGCGCACCAGCTCCGCCGCTGCGGGATTCGACAATCCCGGCAGCGCGCCCGGGGACAGATCGGTGACCGTCCATTGCAGCTCGATGCCCTCGAACACCTCGCGCACGTGGTCGAGGGCCTGCTCGCCCGAGCGATCCGGGGCGAACCGGAAGTTCACATCCACCGATGCCGCATCGGGCACCACGTTGCCCGCGACGCCACCATCGATGCGCACCGCCGACAACCCCTCCCGGTAGACGCAGCCGTCGATGTCGATCGACCGGGGCTCGTAGGCGGCGAGCCGCTCGAGCACCGGGGCGAGCCGATGGATCGCGTTCTCCCCCATCCAGGCGCGCGCGGTGTGCGAGCGAGTGCCGGACGCGGCGAGGTTGACGCGCAGCGTGCCCTGGCAGCCGGCCTCGATCACCCCGGCCGTCGGCTCGCCGAGGATCGCCACGTCCGCCTCGAGCCACTCCGGCATCTGCCGCTCGATCCGGGCGAGGCCATTGTGCTCGGCGGCGATCTCCTCGCAGTCGTAGAAGATCAGGGTGAGATCGAACCGCGGGTTCTCCAGCGTGGCCGCGAGGTGCAGGAACACCGCGTCCCCGGACTTCATGTCCACTGTGCCGCAGCCGTGCAGGATGTCGCCGTCGCGGCGCGAGGGCACGTTGTCGGCGATCGGCACGGTATCGAGATGCCCTGCGAGAATGACGCGCTGCGCCATGCCACGATCGGTCCGCGCGAGCACGACGTTGCCCGAGCGCATGATCTGGAAGGCTGGCGCCTGCTCGCGCAGCGCGATCTCCACCATGTCGGTGAGCCGCTTCTCATGGTGGGACTCGCTCGGGACATCCACGAGGGCCGCGGTGAGATCGATCGGGTCTGCGCGCAAGTCGAGGCTCATTTTTCCAGGTTAATCACAGGCTCCGGGCCGCCTTGGCGGTTTGCGGCGACAGTGCGCCATCTCTCACCCGCACGAGCCCGTGACCGGGGACGCGCCGGAATGTAACCTGTGTCCTCGTGAGTACTCCAGTGAAATCCTCCACCGGCGCCCAAGCAGTCGGCATCGCTAGCATCACCAACGACGGTGCCGTGCTCGACACCTGGTTCCCCGAACCCATGCTCGGTGATTTCGGCCCGGCAGGCACCGAGGTGCTCAACACGGCCGACACGCCCTCCGAGCTGATCGGCCTAGTCGGCGCCGATGATGACCGGGGCGTCCGCAAGGTCGCCGTGCGCACCACGCTCGCCGCGCTGAGCGACGCGCCCCTCGATCCCCATGACGTGTACCTGCGCCTGCACCTGCTGTCGCATTGCATGGTTCCTCCGCACGGGCTGAGCCTCGATGGCCAGTTCGGCCTGCTCTCCAACGTGGTGTGGACCAACTACGGCCCCTGCGCCGTGGATGGTTTCGAGAAGGTGCGCGCGCTGCTGCGCCGCCACGGTCCCGTCACCGTGTACAGCATCGACAAGTTCCCCCGCATGGTCGATTACGTCGTGCCCCGCGGGGTGCGCATCGCCGATGCCGACCGGGTACGCCTCGGCGCGCACCTCTCCCCCGGCACCACCGTGATGCACGAGGGATTCGTCAACTTCAACGCCGGCACGCTGGGCTCCTCCATGATCGAGGGCCGCATCTCCGCCGGTGTCGTCGTGGGCGATGGCTCCGATGTCGGCGGCGGCGCCTCGATCATGGGTACCCTCTCCGGCGGCGGCAAGGAGACCATCGAGGTCGGTGAGCGCTGCCTGCTCGGTGCCAACGCCGGGCTGGGCATCTCCCTCGGGGACGATTGCGTGATCGAGGCCGGGCTGTACGTCACCGCGGGCACGAAGGTCGCCGTGATCTCCGAGGGCCAGTCCACCATCGTCAAGGCGCGCGAGCTCAGCGGCCGCAACGGGCTGCTGTACCGCCGCAACTCGGTCTCGGGTGCCGTCGAGGGCGTACCCCGCGAGGGCACGGGCGTCGAGCTCAACGCCGCGCTGCACGCGAACGACTAGCCAGTTCCCTCCGCATCGCCCTGGCCCTCCGCCGCGCTCCTAGCGAGCCGCCGGCGAGAGGCCAAGGGCGATGCGTCCCCGCAGAAAGCCCGCGCGCATGAGCACAGCATCCCTCTCCACCGAGACCAACAACCTCGGCCATGGGCTGAAGGTCCGCCACCTCACGATGATGGGCCTCGGCTCCGCCATCGGCGCGGGCCTGTTCCTCGGTACTGGCGCGGGCATCTCCACCGCGGGCCCAGGCATCCTCATCTCGTACTGCATCGCCGGGTTCATCGTGATCCTGGTGATGCGCATGCTCGGCGAGATGGGCGCCGCGATCCCCGCGAGCGGATCGTTTTCCCACTACGCGCGCATCGGCATCGGGCCGGTAGCGGGCTTCGTGATGGGCTGGCTGTACTGGTCGCTGCGCGTGATGGTGATCGGCGCGGAGATCACCGGCGCGTCCGCGATCCTGCACTCGTGGCTTCCCGACGTGCCCCAGTGGGTGATCGCTGCGGTGATCGTGGTGTTCTTCGCCGCGGTGAACCTCTCGAGCGTCGGCAACTTCGGCGAGTTCGAGTTCTGGTTCGCGCTGATCAAGGTCGCGGTCATCGTGGCGTTCCTCATCCTGGGCGCGGGGCTCGTCCTCGGGCTGCTGCCCGGCACCGATCCCGTCGGACTAGTCAATCTCACCGAGCACGGCGGCTTCCTGCCCAACGGCATCGGCGGCATCGCGGCGGGCCTGCTGATCGTGGCTTTCGCGTTCGGTGGCATCGAGATCGTCACCATCGCCGCCGCGGAGTCCCGCGACCCGGAGCGCAGCATCGGTTTCGCGGTGCGCAGCGTCATCTGGCGCATCAGCCTGTTCTACATCGGCTCGGTGGCCATCATGGTGCTGCTGCTGCCGTGGGACTCCGAGACCATCGCGCAGAGCCCGTTCGTCTCGGTGCTCAACCTCGCCAACATCCCGTACGTGGCCGGCTTCATGGAGTTCGTCGTGGTCGCGGCGCTGCTGTCGGCCTACAACGCGCAGATGTACGCCACCTCGCGGATGGCGTACTCGTTGTCGAGCCGCGGCGACGGCCCACGCATCCTCACCCGCCTGACCCGCAACGACGTTCCCTTGTTCGCGATCCTGCTGTCGGTGTTCCTCAGCTTCGTCAGCGTGGCTCTAATCTGGTGGCTTCCCGGCACGCTGCTCGGGATCCTGCTGAACGCGGTGGGCGCCTCCCTGCTCGTGATCTGGATCTTCATCGCGATCGCGCAGCTACGCTTGCGCCGCCGCCTCGAGGAGCAAGGGCCGCTCGCTGTGCGGATGTGGCTGTTCCCCTATCTCACGTGGCTCGCGCTGGCCATGCTCGCGGGGCTCATCGTCCTGATGCTCACTGACGCCGACGCCCGCGACCAGTTGATCTCCACCGCGATCTTCTGCCTGCTGCTCACCGCGCTCGGCATGCTCAACCACCGCCAGGCGCGGGTGGCATAGCTGCCACCCTTCGCGAGCACCTGCCACTGCTACGCACAGCTGCCACCGATATTTGGGTGGTCGCTGGCACTCAACGGTGGCCAGAACTGGCCAAGGGTGGCAGGAAGCCAATGCGCCGAGCACGTCCGGTGGCAGGAGGCCGGAATCGCGGTCCCGGATTCCGCACCGCCGGAGGACCGCGATCAGCCCAGCTGGGTCTTCTGCACCTTGCCCATGGCATTGCGCGGAAGGCTGGGAACGATCCGCACCTCGCGGGGCCGCTTGTGCGCCGATAGCCGCTCGCCAACCCAGTCGATCAGTTCGCCGGGGTCCGCGGCGGCGCCCACGACGTGCGCGACGATCCGCTGCCCCAGGTCGTCATCGGGCACGCCGACCACAGCGACCTCGTCGACGGCGGGGTGATCGAGCAGGACGTTCTCGATCTCCCCCGCGCCGATGCGGTAGCCGCCGGACTTGATGAGGTCCGTGGACTCGCGACCGACGATGCGATGCGTCCCGTCCGGCTCGATGGCCGCGATATCGCCGGTGATGAACCATCCGCCGTCGCTCCAGCTCGCTGCCGTGGCGGTCGGGTTGCCGTGGTAGCCGTCCCCGAGCATCGGGCCACGCACGTGGAGCACGCCGATGCTGCTGCCGTCGCGGGGCAGCTCGTGGCCGTCACCGTCAACGACGCGTGTCGTCACGCCACGCAGGGTCGTTCCGACATGGCCGGGCCGCCGCGGGCCGTCCGCCCGCGCGCTGAGGGTGATGAGGGTCTCGGTCATTCCGTAGCGCTCGACGATCTCGTGCCCGGTGAGGTCCCTGATCGCAGCGAAGACAGTGGCGGGCAGCGGCGCGCTGCCGGAGACGAGGAGGCGCGCCCGGGAGAGCGAGCGAGCGTGCTCGGGCTCGCGCGCGAGGCGATGCCACACGGTGGGAACCCCGAAGTAGAGCGTTCCGGGCGCAGCGGCATAGGCCTGCGGGCTCGGGCGGCCGGTGTGGATGAGGGGGCTACCGAGGCGCAGCGGGCCGAGCACTCCCAGGATCAGCCCGTGAACGTGGAACAGCGGCAGGCCGTGGACCAGCGTGTCCTTGGCTGTCCATTCCCAGGCATCGGCGAGCGCATCGATTCCCGCCGCGATGGCGCGGCGGCTCAGGAGGACACCCTTGGGGCGCCCGGTGGTTCCGGAGGTGTAGACGATGAACGGCTACCGAGCCGGGGAGGGCTCGGGGTGGTGGTGCCAGTCCCGGGCGTGGACCCGCACGGGGATGCGCGGCACTTGCTCGGCCGCGTCGTGGCCGGGCGGGGCGCCGGGCGGGGCGCCGAGCCAGGCTTGCGCGCCGGAGGCGGAGATGATGTGGGTGATCTCGTCCGGGCCGGAATCGGGGGGCACGGGCACGACGGTCACACCGGCGGTGATCGCTCCCGCGATGGCGACGATCGTCTCGAGGGTGGGCCGGGCGAGCACCGCGACGGTCCGGGCGCCACGAATGCGGGGCACCACAGCGGATGCGGCCCCCATGAGGGATTCGCGGGAGAGGGTGGTTCCCTCGATGGTGACCGCGGGCGAGCTAGCCTCGCTAGCGGGCGATGCGTGGAGGGAGGCGAGGAGCGAGGGTGCCATCAGGGCCGATCAGATGTCGGAGAATCGCTGGGGCGGCTCGATGCCCAGTGCCGTGCAGGCCCGCTCGATGTGGTCGAAGCCCTCGTTGATGACTTCCTCGGCAGCATTGGCCGCCTCGGCGGTGGTGGCGACGTTGAGCATCACGCGCGCGTTGTCGAGGCTGTCCTTGGCCCGGTCCAGGTGACCGGCGGCGACATCGTCATTGTCGCCACGGATGGTATCAACGGCGAACGCGAGCTGCAGGTACGCGCCACGGGCTCGCGCCTTGGCCTCGTCGGCCTCGCGGGTGACCTCGAGGTTCTTCAGGAACTTGCGGCCCGCTCCGAACGCAGCGACGCCCACACCGACCGCGATCGGTATCAGTGGAATTGGCATCTGCGGTTCTCCTCTCACATTGGGCACGCCTGGGTGCTGGAGCCCGCCCCGCGCCGGCGGCGGCTAGGGTGCTAGCCGCCGCGCCGCGGCCGCGATGCGCTCGTCGGTAGCAGTCAGCGCGATCCGGACGTGCTGCGCGCCGGCCGGCCCGTAGAACTCTCCTGGCGCGGCCAGGATACCGCGCTCAGCGAGCCACTGGACAGTATCGCGGCCTTGTTCACCACGCGTTGCCCACAAGTACAGGCCCGCTTCGGAATGGTCGATGCGGAACCCCGCGCCGAGGAGCGCCGCGCGGAGCACCTCGCGGCGCTCGCGGTACCGCTCCTTCTGATCCTGCTCGTGCGTGTCCGAGGACATCGCGGCGGCAGCAGCAGCCTGGATGGGCAGTGGCACCATCATGCCAGCGTGCTTGCGCACGGCGAGCAGATCGCCCACGAGCTCGGGGTCCCCGGTAATGAAGCCCGCCCGGTAGGAGGCGAGGTTGGAGGTCTTCGACAGCGAGTGCACCGCGAGGAGGCCCTCGTGGTTGCCGCCGCTGACGCGCTCGTCGAGGATCGATACGGGCTCGGCATCCCAGCCAAGCCCGAGGTAGCACTCGTCGGAGGCCACGATGGTGCCGCGCTGGCGGGCCCACTCGACGACCTTGCGCAGATGGTCCACCCCGAGCACGCGCCCGGTGGGATTCGACGGAGAGTTGATGAACAGCAGCGGCGCGCGCTGCGGCCCGATCGCTACCGTGCTGTCGGCACGGAGCACGTCGGCGCCAGCGAGCAGCGCGCCCACCTCGTAGGTGGGATAGGCCAGCTCGGGGATGACTACGGTGTCCCCGGCGCCCACGGCAAGCAGGCGGGGCAGCCAGGCGATCAGTTCCTTGGTGCCGATCGCTGGGAGCACCGCGTCCGGGTCGATTCCGCCGATCCCGTAGCGGCGGGCCATCGATCCGGCCGCGGCCTCGCGGAACTCGCTCGTGCCGTGCGTGGTGGGATACCCGGGCTGGGCCGCCACCGAGGCGAGCGCCTCCTGGATCACCGGGGCGACAGGATCCACCGGCGTGCCGACGGAAAGGTCAACGATTCCGTCGGGGTGGGCCTGCGCGAGCTGCTGGGCGCCTGCGAGCGAGTCCCACGGGAAATCAGGCAGCACGCGCGCCACGGGAGTGCGGTGCACGTCACTCCTCGTTCATCGGGGGCAGTTCCTTGATGAACGCGGGATCGAACGCCTTCTTGCCCACCTTCGCCGCGCCGCCCGGAGAACCGAGCTCGTCGAAGAAGTCAACGTTGGCGGCGACGTAGTCGTCCCACTCGTCGGGAACGTCATCCTCGTAGAAGATCGCCTCGACGGGACACACAGGCTCGCACGCGCCGCAATCCACGCACTCGTCGGGGTGGATGTAGAGCATCCGCTCGCCCTCATAGATGCAGTCGACAGGGCATTCCTCGATGCATGCCTTGTCAAGGACGTCGACACACGGCTCTGCGATGACATACGTCACAGCAGTTCTCCTGTCCTACTCGCCTGGCCTCAAGCTATGGCCACCATTGTGATGTCACGTCCCGCGGGCTGTGCGGAACGCGATGCCTGCGAAGCACTGGGCCGAGCAGCTCAGCCACGCCAAACGGCCCACGTCATCATTATCACGCAACCGCGGGCTCCCGATCGTGCCAGGGTTCCCTCACCCCGCTGCGAGCCCCGCCCAGGGCCACAAGCAGTTCCTAGCCTACCGGCATGCAGCGCCCCGCCCGAAATCCCGCGGGATCATCCCCGGAACAGCTCGCGCACGAAGGGCAGCGAGTCCTCGAGCGAGGCGGGCATGGTGGAATCATGGCCCTCGGCGGGGTAGTACCGCAGGGTCAGCGGCTGCTGGGCCGCGCGCATCCGCGATGCCAGGATCTCCGTCAAGGGCGCCCACACCGTGCCGTCGAGACCACCCTGCGCGATCATGTAGGGCCGCTCGTACCCGTCGACGGGCACCTCCACGACCTCTCGCACGGCGGAGAAGAATGGAACGGTCGTGAGCTGCCGGCTGAACAGCGACCCCAATGCGATCCCGGAGACCCGATCGCGCTGCGCGCTGTAGCAGAGCCGCTCCGCATCGGCGACCACGGATCGCCCGAGCGGGGTGAGGTAGCTATCCACGTCCGCCTCCGGATGCGAGGCGCGAACGCTGGCGAGAAGGTAGGTCACGAACACGGTCAATCCGGGTTGCCCGATCTCCGGGAACCAGGGCCCCAGTGCCGGGATGAGAGCCTCGAGCTGCGAGGGCGCTCCGGTCGCCACAGCGCCGCGGAAATCGAGCTCGGGGGCGCGCCCGGGCGCCAAGCGGGCCGTGAACAAGGCGGCGTGCCCGCCCTGGGACTGGCCCACCGCCACCCAGGAACGGGACAGCGCTGGCTCGGCGGCGCGCGCCGCCCGCACCGCGTCGATCACCCCATGGGCGGCGATCCTGCCGTTGAGATAGGGGTGGACGCCTGGGCCGCCGAGCCCCGGATAGTCGCTGGCGACGATCGCGTAGCCCTCGTCGAGCCAGGCCTCCAGGTAGCCGAGATCGCGCTCCGAGCGGCCACTGATCGAGGGCGCGCAATGATCGGCGAGGCCCACGGTGCCATGCGCCCAGGCGATGATCGGCCACCCGCCTGGCGGTGGCGCTCCCCCGGGCAGGTACACCGCGCCGGAGACGGGCGATCGCTGCTCCCCCGCGCCATCCGACCAGTACGAGATCCGGAACGCGCGCGCCGTGCCGGGGATCCATTGCTCGGCGGGCGCCGCCGACGAGGCGATCAGCTCGCCAGCGACCGGCAGGGAAGCGGCAAGGGGCGCGCCGGCGAGCGATCCTATCGCCAGGGCGCACGCGACGGCGAGCGAGCAGGCGCGCGCGGACGGCGTGCCCTTCACCCCTGCTCCCCCAGGTCAGCCGTGATCGCCACCGCGGCGAGCCCTCCCGGGCCACCGACGGGATCGTAGGTGGTGGTGCGCTGGCGGGCGGGCCGACCGATGCCGCGAGCGATCTCCTCGAGCTCGGCGACGGTGCGGGCGGAACCGTGCTGCGAGCCGGCCATGCGGGAGATCGTTTCCTCCATGAGCGTCCCGCCGAGATCGTTGGCTCCAGAGCGCAGCATCAGGCGTGTCCCCTCGGTGCCCAGCTTGACCCAGCTCGTCTGGATGTTGTCGATGCGGCCGTGGAGCATGATGCGGGCGAGCGCGTGCACGGCCTGGTTCTCCCGCGGGGTGGGCCCGGGACGGGACGCGCCCGCCAGATAGAGCGGCGCGCTGTGATGCACGAATGGCAGCGGCACGAACTCGGTGAAGCCGCCGGTGCGGTCCTGGATATCGCGGAGCACGCGCAGGTGCCCCACCCAGTGCCGGGGCTTGTCGACGTGCCCATACATCATGGTCGAGCTCGACCGCAGGCCTTCCTCGTGCGCTGCGGTGATGACGTCGATCCAGGTGCTCGCGGGCAGCTTGCCCTTGGTGAGGATCCAGCGGACATCGTCATCGAGGATCTCGGCGGCGGTCCCGGGGATCGTGCCCAGCCCCGCCTCGCGCAGCTCGCGCAGCCATTCGCGGAGGGGCTGGCCGGATCGGGATACGCCGTTGACGATCTCCATGGGGCTGAAGGCATGGACGTGCATCCCGGGGACGCGCGCGGTGACGGCACGGACGAGATCGGCGTAGGCGGTGACCGGGAGGTCCGGGTCGATTCCTCCTTGCATGCACACCTCGGTGGCCCCGGCGACGTGCGCCTCCCAGGCGCGGTCCGCGACCTCGGCGCTCGAGAGCGTGAACGCGTCGGCATCGCCCTTGCGCTGCGCGAACGCGCAGAACCGGCAGCCGGTGTAGCAGATGTTGGTGAAGTTGATGTTGCGGTTGACCACGTAGGTGACGTCATCGCCGACGGTGTCGCGCCGGATCGCGTCGGCGAGGCCGGCCAGCGCGTGCAGGGCCGGGCCGTCGGCGTGGGCAAGGGCGAGGTACTCGTCATCGGAGAGCCCGGCGGGGTCGGTCTCGGCGCGACGCAGGGCATGCAGAACGGCGGTGTCGAGGCGCTCGGGCGCCTGGCTGCTCCCCTCGGTGGTATCGGCACGGCCGCGCACGACGTTCCAGTCCCCGAAGGCGCTCTCGAGGTCGCTGCGGTGGTCCGTGCGCCGTCCATCGACGTCGATCTCCTCGTGCAGATCGGTGCGGCCCGAGGAGGCCCAGTCCGGGTCCGGCTCCTGCCAGGGAAGCCCGGCGGGGCGGGTGTCCCGGGCGAGCCCCGTGCTGGGATCGAGCAGCGCCGCGACATGCGGGCGCACGCGCGGATCGATCCACGGCTGCCCGGCGCGCGCGTAGCGGGGATGGGCGGTGAGCCTCTCGACGAGCTGGTAGCCGCATTCCGCGGTGATGGCGGCAAGGGCGTCGAGCTCGGGCCAGGGCCGCTCCGGGTTCACATGATCCGGGGTGACCGGGGAGACGCCGCCCCAATCGTCGATGCCGGCGGCGATCAAGCGCCGCGACTCCTCGGGCGAGACCAGGTTCGGCGGGGCCTGGATGCGCATGCCGGGGCCGAGCACGAGCCGGGCCACAGCGACGGTCGCGAGGAACTCCTCGAGATCGGCATCGGGGGCGGCCCGCATGGCCGTGTCCTGCTTGGCCCGGAAGTTCTGCACGATCACTTCCTGGATGTGCCCGAACTCGCGATGCGCCGCACGGATGGCGAAGAGCGATTCGGCCCGGTCCTCGACGGTCTCCCCGATGCCGACGAGGATCCCCGTGGTGAACGGCACGGCGTGGCGGCCGGCGTCGCGCAGCACCTGCAGGCGGCGCTGGGGATCCTTGTCGGGGCTGCCGTGATGGCAGGCGCCGGGAGTCTCGAACAGCGCTCGGGAGGTCGTCTCGAGCATCATGCCCATCGACGGCGCGACCGGCTTGAGCCGCGCGATCTCGTCCCACGACATCACCCCGGGGTTCAGGTGCGGCAGCAGGCCCGTCTCCTCGAGGACGCGGATGGACATGGCGCGCACATAGTCGAGCGTGGAGCGGTAGCCCCGCGACTCGAGCCACTCGTGGGCCTCGGGCCAGCGATCCTCCGGACGATCGCCCAGCGTGAACAACGCTTCCTTGCAGCCTTGGGCCGCGCCGCGGCGGGCGATGTCCACGACCTCGTCCGGGTCGAGGAACATGCCTTCCCCCGCCGCGCGCAGCTTGCCCGGCACCGTCACGAACGTGCAGTAGTGGCAGCGGTCCCGGCACAGGCGCGTCAGCGGGATGAACACCTTGCGCGAGTACGAGACCGGCAACGGGCCCTCCCAGCCGGGGAACGCCGCGCGCGAGCCCGCGTCCCGCGCCCGCCCCGCCGCGACGCACAAAGCCTCGAGATCAGCGCCCCGCATCCGCAGCGCGACCGCCGCCTCCGCCTCGTTGAGGGTCACGCCATCGCGGGCCCGGCGCAGCACACGGCGGACAGCGGAGGCAGGGACGGCGTCAGCGGTGTGGAAAGTCACCCCCCGATCATGCTCCAAACCCGCCATCCCGACCAGCGGACAACGCCCGCCGTACGTAAAGTCGCAGTCACGAGCCATCGAGGTCGAGGTGGCCCCGAGGCCCGGACCCCGAGGCCAGGACAAGGTGGTGGTGCGCGTGATGGATGTTCCGACGAGCAAGCTGGCCGACCCCGCATGGCGGCCCAGCCGCAAGGCTCCCCTGCTGTGGGCGTCGGGGATCGTGATCCTGTGGCTCGTGCTCATCGTCGCCCAGGCCCTCCTGGCCCTCGCGCGCCCCGGGATCGGCTGGCCGCTCGCCGCCGCGGCCGTGGCGACGGTGGTGCTCGCTCCGCTGCACATCATCGGCGTCCCCTGGTGGCGATACCGGGTGCACCGCTGGGAGATCACCGGGGAGGCCGTGCACACCCGGCAAGGGTGGCTCGTGCAGGAGCATCGCATCGCGCCGATCTCGCGCGTGCAGACCGTTGATACGACGAGGGGACCCATCGACCGCCTCCTCGGGCTCGCGACGGTCACCGTCACCACCGCCTCCTCCGCCGGAGCGGTGACGATACCCGCGCTCGACCTCGACGTCGCCGAGCGCACCGTCCGCGAGCTGACCGACATCGCGGCGCAGACCCGCGGGGACGCGACGTGAGCAGCGTGGAACCACCCCCCGCGGCCGATGCGGCCGGGATCACCGATGAGGCCGTGCCCTGGCGCCGCCTCGACGCTCGCATGCTGCTCGTCAAGCCCGTCACCGCAGGCTTCCGGGCCCTTCCCGCGCTGGTGGTGCCGCTGATCCTCGGCGCGCAGACCGGCAACCCGGCCTTTCTGCTCATCGCCATCGTGGGACTCGTCTATGTCGCGACGATCGACTGGCTGACCACCCGCTACCGCGTCGGCCCCGAGCACGTGCAGCTCAAGCGGGGCCTGCTGCAGCGCAATGTGCTCTCCGTGCCGCGCTCGCGCGTGCGGTCGGTCGATACGCACGCCACGGTGCTGCACCGCATCCTGGGGCTCACGGTGCTGCGGATCGGCACCGGCACCGACGATTCCGGGTTCGAGCTCGACGCCATCGCCGCCGAGGCCGTCCCCGAGCTGCGCGCGGTCCTGCTGGTCAGCGGCCCCCCGGCCGCCAGCGACGACCCCGAGCCCGAGACCGGTCCCGGCTCCGAGATCGCGGACTGGCAGGCCTCCTGGATGCGCTATGCGCCGCTGGGATACACCGGGCTCGTGGCGATCGGCGCCGGGCTCGGCCTGTTCTTCCAGTCCGGCGCCGCGATCGATCGCATCGCGGACTCCGGGCTGGCGCAGGATGCTGCCTCGCTCGGGCGGGAGCTCGGCCCCCTCGTCGCGTCCGCGATGGCAGTGCTGCTCGTGCTGGTCGCGGCGAGCGCCATCGCCATCGCCCGCTACATCCTGTCCTACTCGGGCTTCACCCTCCACGATGACGGCCACGTGCTGCGCGTCGAGCATGGCCTGCTCACCACCCGCGAGAGCACGCTCGATCGGCGCAGGCTGAGGGGGGTCTCGATCGAGGAGCCCGTGCTGCTGCGCCTCGGCGGCGGGGCAAGGGCGCGCGCAATCATGACCGGCATCGGCGAGTCCTCCGGCACCTCGGCGCTGGTCCTGCCCGATGCGCCGCGCCAGCGTGCCCAGCAGGTGGCGGCCGCGGTCGTGGGCGATCCCGGCGTCATGCATGTGGCTTTGCGCGGCCACGGCAGCGCCGCGTTCCGTCGCCGCATGTTCCGCGCGGTCGCGCCGCCCGCGATCGTGCTCGCCGCGCTGGCGATCGCCGTGCTCGCCGGGGCATCGGTCCCGTGGTGGGCGTGGCTCGCGGCGGGCCTGCTGCTCGCCGCGTCCACGGGCCTGGGCGTCGACCGGTACCGCTCCCTCGGGCATGCCACTCCCGCGGGCTGGCTGGTCTGCCAGAGCGGATCGCTGCTGCGCTCCCGCGACATGGTCGACGCCGAGGGAATCGTGGGCTGGAGCGTGCGCCAGACGTTCTTCCAGCGACGCTCGGGCCTCGCCACGCTCACGGCCGCCACCCCCGCGGGGGCCGATGCCTATCAGGTGATCGACGTTCCCGAGCCCTGGGCATGGGACATCATCGCGGCGGTGACGCCACGCATGATCCAGTCCCTCCCCCGCGCCACCCGGTAGCCGAGCGAGCCGGGGTCAGCGCTGGGCGGTCGGCGTGGTCCCGGTGTTGTTGTCGAGCATGGATTCCCGCAGCATCCAGAACGCGACCGGCACCAGGCCCCCGATCATCAGATACAGCCCGCGCGGGTCATGCCCCGGCAGGAGCGTGGAGCCGCCCGGGCCACCGAGGAAGGCGAGCAGCACCACGACGGTCCACGCCATCACGGGCGCGGCGGCCCGCTTGATGGTGTAGCCGAGCCTCAAGCCCGCTTCGACCAGCAGGATATTGCCCACCGCAGCCATCAGCACCGCATAGGGAAACGGCACCCCGTCGAGCTGGCTGGGAAGCAGGAAGATGGACAGCACCGCGAGGAGGATGCCGTCGGTCACCAGCACGCCCACGATGTACGGATCGAGGCGGGACGCGCTCATCGTGGGCCGCTGCCGCGGGCCCGCCCAGGACGACATGCTGCCACGGCCACGCTGGATGCTCGCGGTGGAGCGCGACGCCACGTTCACGGTTCCTGCCTCTCCGATGCGGTGCCAGGGGTCGCCCGTCGGCCCGGGCCTGGGGACTGGGGCGTCACCGTGGCGGGTAGCCGATCTGCGTCAGGTAGTTGCTGTAGTTGTTCACCGCGCCGTAGATGGCTCCCCAGTAGGCGTCGGAGATCTCCTGCTGGTAGCTGACCGGATCCAGGATCCAAGCGATGAGGTCCATGTGCTTCCTTTCGATCTCAAGTGGGTCCGGGCCCGGCGAACAGACCGTGAGCGGCCTGCCCGTCCGGCACGGGATGGCCCGTGGTGCGGACCAGGACGAAGTGTTCCTCATCCATTATCGGTTGCGCGACCCAGTTGGACAGGGCGAACGCGCGGTTGGGCAGATCAACCATGATCTGCGTGGCATGGCACTGGAGCGCGGCGGCCTTCCGGTCGCGCTGGTCACGCACGTCGATGCGGGTAGTGATCTGCTCGTCGGGGAAGAGCCCGAGCCCGCCACCGGGCTCCCGCACCCAGTCCGCGGGGACGCCGCTGAGCCGGGCCGCGTTCTCCTGGAACGCCTGGTGCCCGATGACGCTCCAGTACAGGCGGGGCACGTCCCAGCCACGCGCGGAAGCCGCAGCGAGCTCGACCGCGCGATGGGTGACCTCATGGACCCGGATGTGGTCGGGATGACCGTAGGTGCCGTTGGGGTCGTAGGTCGTGACGACGTGGGGCTGGAAGTCCTGGATGAGGGCAGCCAGCGCGCTCGCGGTGTCCACCAGTGGGGCGTTGATGAACGCGCGCGGATTGCGAGAGCCGTCGGTTCCGGCCATCCCCGAATCGCGCCAGCGGCCCGCGCCGCCGAGAAAGACTCCGCGCACCCGGCCGCGGCTTTCCGGCGCCTCGAGCGCGCTGAGCGCTCGCTGGAGCTCCCAGTAGCGGTAGCCACCGAGCTGGTCGGCATGCTGCGCGGCGAGCCCGGCGAGCTCGTCGCCGATGATCTCGCCCTCCTCGCCCAGGGTGCAGGTCACGACGAGGACCTCGATGCCGGCATCGCACGCGGCGGCGATCGTCCCTCCCGTGATGAGGGTCTCGTCATCGGGGTGGGCGTGGACGAGCATCAACCGGCGGGCCGCGCTGGTCGTTCGGGATCTGGTCATTCGGGAGCTGGTCATTCGGGCAGCCTGGTCCACTGCGCTGCGTCACCGAACACACCGACGGGCACGGGCAGGTCGAGATTGACCCCGGCCACGGTGTCCCGGGCCGCGACGAGGGTGACGTCCTGCAGGATGGGGCGCACTGCCGCGAGCTCCCACAACACGGGTTCGGCCTGGGTGATGACGGCATCGGCGCTGGCCTGCCCAGTGAGGGCGGCCCGGATGAGGGCATCGATCGCGGGCGCGCAGGCCCCGGAGAGGTTGCTGGGCGCCCGCTCGATGTCCCGCTGGTTCCCGGTGGCCGCGGGCTCGGCCGGAGCCGCGTCCTCCCCCTGCGGGCAGGACCAGCGCGAGGCGAGGGTGGTGGCGGGATCGTAGCCGGTCTGCGTCCACCCGACGAGCATGTCGATCTCGCCACCGGTGAGCGCTTCGCCGTAGAGCCGCGCCGGGGCGAGCTGGGTGACCCGTGCCCGCACACCCACCTGGCGAAGCTGGTCCGCGGCGGTGTTCGCGACCGCGCGGGCGGTCTGGTCCCCGCCGGGCACGCCGATGACGAGGTTGAGCGCGGCGCCCGCCGGGTCCCCGCCGAGGCGCAACGTATCGTCGACGAGCTGGTATCCGCCGTTGGCGAGCACGGCCATCGCTTCCTCGTAGCGCATGCGGGACGGCTCGGTGGGCGTGTAGGCGGGATCGGAAGGTGGCCGGATCTGTGCCTCCGCCACCGCGACAGTGGCAGTGCCGCCGCCTCCGACGGCCGCGAGCACGTCGGTATCGAGGACGCTCAGCAAGGCCTTGCGCATGGCCGGATCGTCGAGTGGCTCGATGCGGGTGTTGAGCACGAGCTGCAGGGTGCGGGTCTGGTAGGCGCGCGCCGTGGAGAGTCCCCGGATGGCGGAGAGCTGCGCCTGCAAGGATGCCCCGCCATGGACCTCGGCGACCTGGGCATCGTTGGAGCGCAGCGAGTCGGCGATCTGCGAGGCGCTGCCGCCACGGCGCATGTGGATGCGGTCGGCGCTGGCCGGAACGCCCCAGAAGCGATCATTGCGCTCGAGCCGGATGTCATCGCGGCCGCGATCGACGCGCTTGATGTTGAACCGCGAGCCCGAGACGGGGATCGTGTCAGCGAGCCCGTCGTCGAATCCCCCTGGGGAATCCTTGATGAGGTGAGCGGGGAGCAGGTGGCTGAAGAGCTCTCGCCAGGCCGGGTAGGGATCGCTGAACTGCACGGTGACGGTCTTGCCGCCCGCCGAGGAGCGCACCGCGGTGATCAGGTCGTATCCGGCGGGATCGACCACACCGGGCTGCGTGGTCATCTGCCGCCACAGGTAGAGGAAGTCCTCGGCCGCGATCGGTGCGCTATCGGACCATTGCGCCTCGTTGCGGAGCACGTAGGTGACGGTGAACGGGGTCTCCCCGCTGCCGTCATCGGTGACCTCCGCCGACTCGAGCACCGAGGTGTCGGGCTCCCAACTTACCCCGCCCGCTGCTTGCGGGTCGGGCACCGGCCGGAACGGGCTCGGCAGGACCAGGTCAGCGATGGCGCTGCTGACCGGCGAGAGGTGGGAGAGCAGGTGCGGGTTGAAGCCGGAGCCGATGTCGTCGATCGCCACGACGATCTCGTTCTGCACCGTGACGGGCGGCGGGACCGGCGTGACCGTCCCCGTGCTCTCGATGGGGGGCGGCGGGCTCGCGGTGCAAGCGGTGAGCGAGAGCAGTGCCGCCCCGGCGAGCAGGGCTCTGGCCCACCCGGCTGCGGGCGTCGTCGACTTGGTCGGCACTCGTTCCTCCCCGTGTGCGCTGCGCGCGGGCGAACCGCGCCCGCTAGGGCCCGTGCTTGCCGACCCTCCCTGCCATCGTGCCATGTTCCCCGCCTCCGTTCGTGGACGCGGGGAACTATGCGACACGTTGTCCCGCTGCGACTCCGCAGCGCCTACCTGGCAGCGATTACTCGGCGGCCTTGTCACGGGTCTTGGCGCGCGAGCGCTCCCGGCCACGAGTGGTCGAGTCGAGGATGACCTTGCGAACCCGCACGATATCGGGGCCCACCTCGACGCACTCGTCGGATCCACAGAACTCGAGCGCGCCCTCGAGGTCGAGCCGGGCAGCCCGCTGCAGGCGCTCGAGCTCGTCACCGGTGGAGGAGCGCATGTTGGTGAGCTTCTTCTCCTTGGTGATGTTGACGTCGAGGTCCTCGGCGCGGGGGTTCTCGCCCACGACCATGCCCTCGTAGCAGGTATCACCGGGCTCGACGAAGAAGCGGCCACGGTCCTGGAGGGTCTGCAGCGCGAAGTTGGTGATCGCGCCCGCGCGGTCGGCGACGAGCGAGCCGGTGTGGCGGCTGCGGATCTCGCCCGCCCAGGGCTCGTAGCCGTGCGAGTGGTTGTTGGCGATGCCCGTGCCGCGGGTCTCGGTGAGGAACGCGGTGCGGAACCCGATGAGGCCGCGAGCGGGGACGACGAACTCCATGCGCACCCAGCCCTGGCCGTGGTTGTGCATCTTCTCCATGCGGCCCTTGCGGGCGGCCATCAGCTGGGTGACCGCGCCGAGGTGCTCCTCGGGCACGTCGATGGTGAGCAGCTCGAACGGCTCGTGGAGCTTGCCGTTGATGGTGCGGGTGACCACCTGCGGCTTGCCGACGGTCATCTCGAATCCCTCGCGGCGCATGGTCTCGACGAGGATCGCGAGGGCGAGCTCGCCACGCCCCTGGACCTCCCAGGAGTCGGGACGCTCGGTGGGCAGCACGCGCAGCGATACGTTGCCGATGAGCTCCTGGTCGAGCCTGGCCTTGAGCAGCCGGGCGGTGAGCTTGGTACCGCCATTGCGACCCGCGAGCGGCGAGCCATTGGTACCGATGGTCACCGAGATCGCCGGCTCGTCGACGGTGATGCGCGGCAGCGCGACCGGGTTCGCGGGATCGGCGAGGGTGTCGCCGATCATGATCTCCTCGATGCCCGCGACCGCCACGATATCGCCGGCCACTGCTTCATCGGCGGGGACGCGGGTGACGCCCTCGGTGCGCAGCAGCTCGGTGAGCCGCACGTTCTTCACCTCGCCATTGCTCCGCAGCCACGCGACGGTCTGTCCCTTGCGCATGGTGCCGTTGTAGATGCGCACGAGCGCGATGCGGCCGAGGAAGGCGGAAGCATCAAGGTTGGTGACGTGGGCCTGCAGCGAGGCATCGGGATCCGCGACGGGCGCCGGGACATGCTCGAGGAGCAGGTCGAACAGCGGCTGGATGTCGGGGGAATCAGGCTCCTCGCCGTCCTCGGGCTGGGTCAGGCTGGCCTTGCCGGAGCGTGCGCACGCGTAGATGACGGGCATCTCGAGGGCATGCTCCGCGGCGGCCGAGGCCTTCTCGTCCTCGAGGTCGCTGGCGAGATCGAGGAGCAGGTCATGGACCTCGTCGACGACCTCGGTGATGCGGGCGTCGGGACGGTCGGTCTTGTTCACGGCGAGGATCACCGGGAGCGACGACTCGAGCGCCTTGCGCAGCACGAAACGGGTCTGCGGGAGCGGTCCCTCGCTGGCATCGACGAGCAGGACGACGGCGTCGACCATCGACAGACCGCGCTCGACCTCGCCACCGAAGTCAGCGTGGCCCGGGGTGTCGATCACATTGATGATCACTTCGGAGCCGGCGGGGTTCACGCGCCGCACCGCGGTGTTCTTGGCGAGAATGGTGATGCCCTTCTCGCGCTCGAGATCGCCGGAGTCCATGACTCGCTCGACGAGCTCCTCGCGCTCGGCGAAGGCCCCGGACTGGCGCAGCATCGCGTCGACCAGCGTGGTCTTGCCGTGGTCGACGTGCGCGACGATCGCGATGTTGCGGAAGGCTGGGGTGCGGGTATCAGCCGAGGTGGACGACACACAAGCTCCTGTACATGATTGAGGCGCCCCGGTCGTGCTGGTCGCGCCAGGGGGCGCGCCGTGGCCGGGACGTGGTGAAGAGTCGGTTGCTCATGCGACTGCCCGAGTGGGCATGGTCGATGATGCTTCCAATGAGCAACCAGCCCCGAGGATACCCGCTCGGGGGCGCAAGGGCTCAATCGAGCGCCCCA
This sequence comes from Lolliginicoccus lacisalsi, assembly GCF_014841105.1. Classification (GTDB taxonomy): domain Bacteria; phylum Actinomycetota; class Actinomycetes; order Mycobacteriales; family Mycobacteriaceae; genus Lolliginicoccus; species Lolliginicoccus lacisalsi. The sequence continues at coordinate 324,055 of NZ_JACYWE010000003.1, read as the reverse complement.
AGATCAGTTAGCCCTACCTACATAAGCGAGGCTATGCTTAGTTGACGCACTGCGTCCCCGACCACCGCCGACCACACTGGAGCACTACACGATGGGCAAGGTCAAAGCATCGAAAGTCAGCAGCCTCAAGCCGAAGAAGAAGTGCTGCCGATCCAAGACCCGATGCATGCGCTGCCCCTACGTCGTGGCGAAGATGAAGAAGCTCGAGTCCAACGGAGTCAAGGGCAGCGACCTGAAGAAGCAGCTCAAGCGCGTTCGCGCGGCCTGAGCAGCTCGCGCAGGGCCGCGATCAGCGCACGGTCGCTCGGCACCCACGGCAAGTCATCGAGCGCATCGCTGCCGATCCACGCCACCTCGAGGTGCTCGATCGCCACCGGCTCGCCGGAGACCCACTCCGCGGCGTAGGCGCGCAGCACCATCCGCTCGCCGATCAGCACCTCCGGCCCCACGCGCTCGCCCCCCACCACCACGATCGCGAGCTCCTCGGCGAGCTCCCGCTCCACCGCCGCCCGCGGCTCCTCCCCCGGCTCGGCCTTCCCGCCAGGCAGTTCCCACAGCCCCGCGAGCTCCGGGGGCGACGCGCGGCGAGCGACGAGCAGCAGGCCCTCCCGCACCACCGCGCCGGCCACGACCTCGCGACGCTGCTCGCCCAGGCACTCCTCACCCACGCGCCGCCACCCCGTCCGGCTCGGCCCTGCTGGACCGGGCGGGCGCGCTCGCGATCAACCCGGTGCGCCGCCCGTCCAGGCCGAGCCGGATCTGCTGCCCCGGCTCGGCACTGTCATGGAGCGTGCCCACCGCGCCCAGCTCCGCCCGACCACCGGGCAGGCCCTCGACGGCCACGCGCAGCCGCAGCCCATCGGGCATCATCACCCGCGACAGGACGGTCGCGGCGACCGGCCCGTGCGGAGCAATGGCGAGCGAGTGCTGGCCCAGCGCCAGCACCGCTGGCCCATCCGGGGCGTCCACGCCCACCGCGCCGAGCACGCAGCGCGCCACCCCGTGCCGGACGTCCGCGTCCAGGAACGCCTCGAAGCCGAGGAAGCGCGCCACAGCCCGGTCCGCCGGGCGGCGCCACAGATCCCGCGGGGCCGCGATCTGATGGATGTGCCCGTCGATGAGGACGGCGATGCGATCGGCGAGGAAGGCGGCCTCGTCGTGGTCGTGGGTCACCACGATCGCTGGCGTCTGGTGCGTGGTCACGATGTCGCGCACGTCGGTCGCCAGGCGATCCCGCAGGCCGCGGTCGAGCGCCGAGAGCGGCTCATCGAGCAGCAGCAGGCGAGGGCGCGGCGCCAGCGCCCGGGCCAGCGCCACCCGCTGCGCCTCGCCGCCGGAGAGCCCCGCCACCCCGCGGTCCCCGAAGCCACCCATGCCAACCATCTCCAGCAGCTCCGCGCCCCGGTCATGCTGCGCCGCGCGCGGCATCCTCCTGCCGGCCTCGTCCCGCGCCAGCCCGAGCCCGTAGGCGATGTTCCCGGCCACCGACTTGTGCGGGAAGAGCTGCCCGTCCTGGAACACCAGCCCGATGCGGCGCTTGTGCACCGGCACCGCGGAAAGGTCCTCGCCGCCGAGGGTGATCGAGCCGGAGGCGATGGGCTCCAGGCCCGCGACGGCGCGCAGAACGGTGGTCTTGCCCGAGCCGGAGGGCCCGAGCAGCGCGAGCACATGCGCCTCGCCGGGAACCTCGAGCGTCACATCGTGCGCCGCGAGGGTGTCCCCGTAGCGCACCGTGATCCCTGTGAGGCGCAGCATTCAGAACTCCCCTATCTCGCCGACCCGAACGATCTCGACGACCGCGATGACCGCCGCGGTCAGCACGAGCAGCGCGACGGCTCCCGCCATCGCCACCGAATAGCTCTCTGCCCCGGGCCTGCTGATCAACCGCCCGATGAGCACGGGCAGCGTTGGCTCGCCCGCGCGGGCGAGGAAGGATGTAGCGCCAAACTCCCCGAGGCTGACGATGAACGCGAACCCCGCCGCGACCGCGAGCGACCGCCACGCCAGGGGAAGGTCGATGCTGGCCCACACCCGCGCTGGCGACGCGCCCAGCACGCGCGCGCCCTCCCGCAGCCGCGGGTCCACCGCGCGCAGCGCCGGCAGCAGCACCCGCACGACCAGCGGGATCGCGATGAGGGCCTGCGCGATGGGGATCACCAGCGGCGAGGACCGCAGATCAACGGGCAACTGCCCCAGCGTGATGAACAGGCCGAACCCCACGGTCACCGCGCTGATTCCCAGCGGCGCGAGCAAGGCCGCCTCGCCCGCGATCGCCCACCGCCCCCGAGCAGCGGTGATCGCGACGGCCGCGAGCACGCCCAGCACGGTCGCGAGCACCGCGGCATCGGTGGCGGTGCGCAGCGACATCAGCATCGCGCCCCAGGCCTCGTGATCGCCGCCCCGCCCGAGGAGCAAGCGATAGCCCTCGAGCGTGAAGCTGCCGCCGCGCCGCACGGACGTCCATGCCAGCAGCAGCGGGGGCGCGACCAGCAGGGCCGCGACCACCCCGAGGACCAGAGCGACCGGCACCCACTGCGCGCCCCGGGGCCGCGCCTGCTGCCCGGACGCCATCGCGGCCTGCCCGTCGCTCCGCCGCCCGCGCCGCGCGAGGGTGGCGATGAGGATCGCCGCCCCGATGGTCAGCATCTGCAGGATCGATAGCGCAGCGGCGGCGCGCAGGTCGAACGCCTGCACGGTCTGCAAGTAGATCTCCGTCTCGAGGGTGCGGTACCGGCTGCCGCCGAGCACCAGCACCACGCCGAAGCTGGTGGCGCAGAACAGGAAAACGATCGCGGAGGCGGAGAGGATGGCGGGCCGCAGCGCCGGCAGGGTCACCGTGCGCCAGGCCTGGAAAGGAGTGGCACCGAGGGTGCGTGCCGCCTGCTCGGCCCGCCGGTCGAGGGTGGACCAGACCGAGCCGACCGTGCGCGCGATCACGGCGATGTTGAAGAAAACATGCGCGAGCAGGATCGCCCAGACGGTGCCGTCGAGGCCGAGGAAGCCGAGTGGCCCTTGCGGCGCGAGGATCACCCGGAACAGGATGCCCACCACAACGGTGGGCAGCACGAACGGCACCGTGACCGCGATCCTCAGCACCAGGCGCCCGGGCAGGGCCACGCGCGCGAGCAGCCATGCCACGGGCAGCCCGGCCAAGAGTGTCAGCAACGTCGAGGCGAGGGCCTGGCCGATGGTGAAGCCCGCGATGCCCCACACGCCCGGCTCCGCGAGGATCCGCGCCGCCCCGAGCGGATCGGGGCCGCCATCAGGCCCCGTGAGCCCGCGTCGCAGGATCGCGATCACCGGCCAGGCGAAGAACACCAGGAGGAAGGCCGCGGGCAGCACGCCGAGCCACACGCCCGCGGGTATCCGGCGGGCGCCCCGGGCGACGACGGCTGGAGCCACTAGCCGAGCATGAGGGCGCGCCACTGGGATATCCACTCGTCACGGTTCTCGCCGATGCGGCCGGGATCCATGGACATCGGCTCGGCCGGGCGCGGGGCGTGCAGGTCGAAAGCCTCGGGCAGCGGAGTGCCCTCCACCACCGGCAGCACATACATGCTCTCGGGCAGCGCTTCCTGCACCGCAGGGCTGAGCAGGAACTCGATCAGCTCGCCCGCGGCGTCCGCGTTGGCCGTTCCCGCAACGATCCCGGCGTACTCGATCTGCCGGAAGCAGGTATCCGGCAGCGCCCGCGTGGGCGGCGGGGCGCCATCGGGCCCGGCCTCCGCGGGCGGCGAGGTGGCGTAGGAGACGACGATCGGGCGGGGGCCCTCCCCCGCGGAGCCCGAGAACTCGACCGTGTAGGCCTGCGTCCAGCCGTCGACGACGAGCACGCCGTTGTCCCGCAGCCGCGTCCAGTAGTCCTGCCAGCCATCCTCGCCGTGCTCCTCGATCGTTGCGAGGAGGAACGCAAGGCCCGGCGATGATGTGGCGGGGTTCTGCACCACGGCGAGATCCCGGTAACGGGGATCAGCGAGGTCGCCGAGGCTCGTGGGCTCGGGGATGCCACGATCAGCGAAGTAGCGGGTGTCGATGTTGAGGCACACATCGCCATAGGCGATGGGGGTCAGCACGGGGTCGCCCGGGTAGGCGAAGCGCTGCGGCACGGCGGTGCTCGCCTCGTAGGGCTCGAGCACATCCTCTGCCACGGCGCGCGAGGCGAACGTGTTGTCGATGCCGAACACGACGTCGCCGATCGGCCGATCGCGGGACAGCGCCAGGCCCGTCACGAGCTGCCCGGCGTCGCCCTGCGGACGATGATCGATGGCGATGCCTGTCTCTGCCTCGAACGCGTCGAGCACATCCTCGGGCAGGTAGAACGAATCGTGCGTCAGCAGCACCACGGCCCCGTCCGCGTCACTGCCGCCGGAACCGATCGTGGAGCAGCCCGCTAGGGCCGGGAGGAGCGTCGCGAGCGCGCAGCCCGCGACGACTGCTCGAGGTGACGCGGCCATGGTGAGTTCCTCTCGCGGTGGTATGGCAAGCATCCACCATACGGGCACCGGCGGGCGCGATGGGCGCCACGGCACGGTTCGCCGCCTTCCGCAGCGGCGGCACGGGCCATTCCGCTGCAGCGGTGATGGATGTCACACTAGAGGGATGAGCGATATCCTCGACGACGCCACGATCGACCAGTTCCTCGAAAGCCTGGACTCCTGGCACCGGGACGGGGCAGCACTGAAAAGGACAGCCGCGATGGCCTCGTTCCCCGACGCGATCCTCCTCATCGATCGGGTCGCGGTGATCGCCGAGGAGCTCGACCACCATCCCGACATGGATATCCGGTGGCGCACGGTCCACTTCTCCTGCACGACCCATTCGGCAGGGGGCCTCACCCAGCGTGATCTCGACCTCGCGAACCAGATCGAGGCGGAGATCACGAGCATCAGCACCTCCTAGGCCCGCGCGGCGACCCGCGGGCGATGTCCGCGCCAAGTTGCGATGTGGCGTGGATTCGGCTGAACTACAGCCAAGAGTTGGTAACGCTCCCGCAAACCCGGAACGGTGCCGCCTCCCGCCATGAATCATGAACCCCAAGCATCGTGGGGCCCCGGACCGGAAGGTGCCACGGAGCTCAGCATCCGCGCGGGCCGCGCGCGATCGTCGGCAAGCCTCGATGCTGCCCGCCATCGCACACCAGATCCGGCAGCTCGGGCGCTGCTGAAACGACCACCGGCCCCGACCTCAATGGAGACAAGGATGGAACCTCGCGTGCTCCACATCCGAAAATCGCGAACAACGCTCGCGGCACTGGCGATCACCGTCACCGCCGCGCTGTCGCTCCCCGGCATCAGCTCGGCACAACCGGCGCTACCGATCGTCTACCCCGACATCAATCTCTCTGACATCGACCCCGCGGCCATGGAGATCCTGCCCGCGATCATCGGGTCCGCGGCGACCGGTGCCGGCAATGGCACGGAAGCCCAGGACCAACTGCTCGCGACCCTCACCGGCCTGCTCGGCCAGCCTGGAGTGCCGGAGCAGGTGCAGGACGGCGCGCGCCGCATCGTGTCGTTCATCAGCGCCCCCGAGCCCCCGCAGGGCGGACCGCCGATTCCCACGGATGGACCACCCATCCAGCAGTTCCTCTACCCGACCATCGGGTTCGACTGCATCGGCCCCGGCCAGAGCTCCATCGCCACGGCCCTCGCGGTGTCCGGCCCGGCCGATATCCCGGCACCGGGCCCGCGCTCCCGCGAGGCGGCGTTCGTGTTCACCGCGCTTGGCACCGGAGGAGCAACCAGCCAGGTTCCCGCGGACCCGCTCACTGTGTCGTGGTTCAACATCGATTCCGGCCGATCGGGCGCCACAGCGCTCGACAACAGCGCCGGCATCAACGCCGACGGCCCCGCGACCTATACGGCCATCTCCCGGACCGGCAAGGGCCGCATCCTGGCCACCATCCATGGCCAGGCCACCCTCGAGGGGCCCAACGGACCGATCACCTGTGGATTCGCGCCCACGGTAGGCCTGTTCGTGGTCGACTGATCCGCTAGCCCTACTGCCCGGTCAATTCGCCAGGCACCCCACGAGAACCCCGTCGGTGACTTGTCCCGGCGGGGTTCTCGCTGCTTGGCCACCGGCGCTAGCGCGAGGAAACGCCTGCTTGGTTCGGGGCGTCCGGTTCAGGGGCGCTCGGCGAGCTCCTCCTGATAGCCACGGATGCGCTCGGCGATCTCGTTGGCATCGGCCTCGCGGCCTTCCTTCCGGGCCTCGTTCTCACGGACACGCAGTTCCCGGATCGCGGTTCGGATGTCATTGATGCTCATTACGTGACCCATGCCACAATGATGCGCTTTTTGGGCACTGCTCGCCAGGACTTGGCCCACATCCCCGTACCACACTTCCTGCCGCGTGTTGAAACACCCGCGCATCTGGTAGGACACCAGTTGGCCACTTCCCGCCAGCATCGCGAATGAGTCGTTTACCGTGTGCTTAGCCGCCGCGAAACGCGGCACGCTCCCCCAACCGCCGCCAACAGAAAGCCGCCACGAATGGACACACCACGCGAGGTATGGAGCGCGCGATCAGTCTTCATCCTGGCTGCGATCGGCTCCGCGGTCGGCCTCGGCAACATCTGGCGCTTCCCGTTCGTCGCCTACGAGAACGGCGCCGGGGCCTTCGTGATCCCCTACCTGATCGCGCTGCTCACCGCCGGTATCCCGCTGCTCTTCCTTGACTACGCCATCGGCCACAAGTTCCGCGGATCCCCGCCCCTCGCGTTCCGCCGCCTCAGCAAATGGACCGAGACCCTCGGCTGGTGGCAGGTCGGGATCTGCTTCGTCATCGCCGTCTACTACGCCGTCATCGTGGCCTGGGCCGTGCGATACACCTTCTTCTCCATCGGGCAGGCCTGGGGCGACGATCCGGAGGGATTCCTGTTCAGCAACTTCCTCCAGCAGGAGGACGGCGCGCGCGTGGGCTTCGACCTCGTTCCCGGCGTCGCGATACCGCTCGTGCTCGTCTGGCTGGCCACCCTCGCCGTCCTCGCGCTCGGCGTGCAGCGCGGCATCGGCAACTCGGCACGGATCTTTGTCCCCCTGCTCGTCGTGCTGTTCCTCGTGCTGGTCATCCGTTCGCTGTTCCTCGACGGCGCGGCCGCGGGCCTCAACGCCTTCTTCGACCCCGAATGGAGCCTGCTGCTCAACCCCACCGTATGGATCGCCGCGTACGGTCAGATCTTCTTCTCGCTCTCCATCGCGTTCGGCATCATGATCACCTACGCCTCCTACCTGCGCATCCGCACGAACCTCACCGGGTCCGGCATGGTCGTGGCATTCTCCAACAGCAGCTTCGAGATCCTCGCCGGCATCGGCGTCTTCGCGGCCCTCGGCTACATGGCCAGCATCGCGAGCGTACCCGTCGACGAGGTCGTCAGCGGCGGCATCGGCCTCGCGTTCATCGCGTTCCCCCAGATCATCTCCGTGATGCCCGGCGGCTCCGTGTTCGGAGCACTGTTCTTCCTCTGCCTCGTCTTCGCGGGATTCACCTCGCTCATCTCGATCGTGCAAGTAGTGATCTCGGCGGTACAGGACAAGCTCGGCATCACCCGGATCCCGGCGGTGCTCGGCGTCGGCGGCGCCATGGCCGCATGCTCCATCGCTCTGTTCCCCACGACCACCGGCGTAAGCGTGCTCGACGTCGTTGACAAGTTCGTCAACAACCTCGGCATCGTCGGCGTCGCGCTCATCACCGTCATCTCCGTCGCCTGGCTGCTGCGCCGCACCGGCGAGCTCGGCGATCACCTCAACGCGGTCTCGTCGTTCAGAGCGAACATCGTGTGGCAGTTCTGCATCGTCGTCGCCACACCGATCGTGCTCAGCGCCATGCTGATCAGCGAGATCCGCACGCTCGCGGACGAGGGCTACGGCGGCTACCCGGACAGCTTCATCCTCGTCCTCGGCTGGTCGGTCCAGGCCGTGCTGATCGCCTTCGCGATCATCCTCGCGGTGCTGCCCTGGCGGCGCGGCACCGACCTCGGCCATCCAGAATCAACCCAGTTCCTCGCGAAGGAAGGCCACCGATGACCACGACCGCGATCATCATGATGATCCTGTCCCTGACCATCGTCTGGGGCGGCCTCATCGCCAGCCTCATCCACCTGCGCAACAACCCCGACAAGGAGGACTAGCGGGCGGTCCGGCTCCGCGGCTAGTCCCGGTTCCCGCGCGGCGAGTGGAAGCTTTTCCTCCTCGGAGCGGGAAAAGTATCCACTAGCCGGGTGGCCCTACGGCGACGGCCAGCACGGCGCCCCAATTCGGGACACCCGCTAGGCCGTGGACCCCAGCCGCCACCGATAGCGTGCTGCTGCCACGGTTCCCGCCCAGCTGCCACGGTTATTTCCGTGGGAGATTCGCGCAGGGGTGGCAGCTCGCAGCGAAGGGTGGCAGCCGTGATCCTCGCCCGCGCCCGTTTCGTAGCAAGCCCACTGCGAGGAGTACCAATGCGGCAGGCACCGGGCGCCTGCCCTGCACCAAGTCCACCGGGCGCTAAGCCTGAACTACGGCCGCCAAGCGTCGAGGATCCCGGAGAGCTGCTCGAGATCGGCACCGGTGACATCGAGGTGCGGACTCACGCGCAGGACACCGCGGGTAGCCTCGAGCGGTCCGCGCTCCGGCCCCGCGTAGGTGGTCACCATGCGGGGCGAACAGGCAAGAAGATGCTCCCGCAGCGCCGCCACGTCCTGGTCCCGGAAGCCAGCGGGCGGACGCAGCGTCGTCACAGCGCATGGCTCAGCGTGTGGCTCGACCACCTGCCATCCGCCCCGGCCGTCGAGGGAACCGCGGACGAGCTGCCCGATCGCATGCAGCCGCTCCCGCACCCGCGGTGGCCCGAGCCGCAGGTGCTCCTCGAGCGCCACCGCCAGGCCGACCCGGCCCGCGATGTACGCCTCCTGCGATTCCACTAGGGCCGCGCCATCGCCGAGGAAGCCGTCGCGCAGCATGGCGAAGCCGACGCCCCGCGGGCCGCACAACCACTTGCGGCTCGTCCCATAAATGGCGTCGGCGTCGATGCGGCAATCGAGGTGCCCGAATCCTTGCGCGGCGTCCACGAGCACGGGGATTCCCCGCTCGCCGCCCAGCCTCGCGAGCTCCCGCACGGGTTGCACGACGCCCCGGTGCGAGCCGAGGTAGCACAGGTGCACCAGTGCCGGGGATCGCTGATCGAGCTGGTCGGCGGCGTGCCCGAGATCGAGCTGCCCCTGACCGTCCCACGGATCGATGACGCACGGCTCGAGACCGAACGCGCGGAGCTCGCGAAGGTTGGGACCGAACTCGCACGGCAGCACCGCTACCTGCGATCCCGCCGGCAGCCGGAGCGCGAGCAACATGGCGCGGAGAGCGGCAGTCGCGCTCTCGGTGTACATGACTCGATCAGGCCGCCCACCACACAGCTCCGCGATGGCGTGGCGGCCACCATCGATGCGCTCGCTGGCCTGCTCGTGCGCCACATAGCCACCCACGCGCGCCTCGAGATCGAGATGATCACGGATCGCTGCCCGCACCGCGAGGCTCATGCGGCCTGCAGCGGCGCTGTCGAGATGGCAGGTTCCTGTGTCCACTGGGGCCTCGCGGGCGGCGGCGTAGGCGGCGGCAAGCTCGGGATGCGGCAGGCGCGCGGTGCTCATGGCGCAGACACTAGCGAGCGGCGCGCGCGCCCGCACCACACCATCCAGGCGAGAACGGTGATGGCTCCCACGACGTAGACGAGGGCGATCCAGGCGAGCGGGGCTGGCTCGACGATCTCCCAGATCGTGGGCTGGAAGAAGCTCAGCACCCACGGCACGCCCACCAGCACCATCGCTGCCCATGCGCTCGCGATCGCCCTTGCCCCCGGCATCCCCGCGAACGGGCCCCGGACCAGCCAGAGCAGCAGGGGGATCACCCACACCCAATGGTGCGACCACGACACCGGCGACACCAGCAGCCCCAGAATCTGCACGACCAGCAAGGTGCCCAGCACATCGTGCCGGTGCAGGGCCCGCCACGCCACCCAGGCCAGCACGCATACCAGCACGACCGCGACGAGCCACACGATCCGGGCCGTGCCCTCCGGCAGGCCGAAGCGGTGCGCTGCACCGAACAACGACTGGTTCCACACCGACCCGGTCGGGCCGATCCGATCTGCATCGCCGAAGTAGGAACCGATGTACTCCCGCGTCTCGTCCCGGATCACCAGCCACGAGACTCCCACCGTCACGAAGAACACCACCGCCGAGAACGCTGCGGCACCAAACCGGCGGCGCGCCAGGAAGAACAGTCCGGTGATCGCCGGGGTCCGCTTGATGCCCGCGGCGATGCCCACGAGTGCCCCACCCAGCCACCACCGCGCGGTGCTCGCCGCCACCAATACCAGCAGCACCAGGAAGACATTGACCTGGCCGTAATCGAGCGTGGTGCGTACCGGCTCGGTCCACAGGCCAACGCCGGTCCACAGCATTGCCTCCCGGCGGCTGCCCACCCGGCCCGCGGCACCGAGCATGCGCTGGCACAGTCGCACGACCGCATAGAGCGCCGCGGCGATACCGACCTGCCAGAGCAGCGCCACCAGCGTGAAAGGCAGCGCGCTCAGCGGGAAGAACACCAGCGCCGCGAACGGCGGGTAGGTGAACGGCAGCGGGAACTCTGGCGTATTCGTCGCGTACCGGAAGCCGTAGAGATCACCCGCGGTGATCCGCGCTGCGCCGTCGACATACACATGCAGATCAAGGAAGTTCGTCGCGTTCGGCACCAGCGCGGTCCATAGCAGGCGGGCCGCGAAGGCGACGGCGAGCACCAGCGGCGCCCACCGGAGCAGGCGCGAAAGCCTCGGGTCCGACGCGCTTTGCGCTGGCTGACCGTGCGCTGGCTTGCCCTGCGCTGGGCCGACCGACAGGGCGCTGCCGTCCACTGCTCGTCCTCGCTGTCTCGCTGCATCGCGCGACCCGTGTGCCGGGCCGCGCATCGAATCACCACGATAGCGAAGACGTGGCCGTCCGGCCGCCCGGGAAGCACCAGCCGACAGACAGCGCTGACGCTCAGGCGCTCAAGGCCGGGACATGATGGACGCCCCCGCAGAGCCAGGAACCAAGGAGAAAAACACGTCTGTGCGGGGGCGCGATACCGACTCTACGGCCGCTCGCCAGCCCTCAGCCCGCCGGCGGTGTCATTCTCAGCGACTTCACAGCAGCCCCACGGAGGTACTCGCTCACCAGCGAGGCGTGGCCGACGAGTCCTCCAGCGGGATCATCGCCCACATCACCAGATACACCAGCACACCGATGCCCAGCGTGCCCAGCAAGGAGACCAGCACGAACACCAGCCGGACCAGGTTCACGTCCCACCCATACTGCTTGGCGATGCCCGCGCACACACCACCCATCCAGCGACCGTCCCGGGTACGCCTCAACTGGCTCTGCATCGTCATGGCACGACCTCCATTGCTCGGAAACAGCGCGGCACCCGCCACGCCTTGTCATGCCACCCACGCTACGACGATCAGGGGCACGAGCGCATCGGGAGAAACCCCGAGGAGCACCCGGAAACGTGGGGCGTCAGGGCAATGGTCCCGCCCATCGTGCTAGCTCCACCGCTGTCTCGCTGTAGCCAATCGCCCCCTAGGCGAGATCGACGATGACATCGTCGGCATCGTCGTCGGGAGCCTCCAGGCGATAGCGATTCAATCCATAGACAACGAGCACGGCCAGCCATCCCAGGCGATTGCTGCCGTCGACCAACGGGTGGTTCCGCACGATCGACTCAAGGAGCGCTGCGGCCTCCTGCTTGCTGATGCCCGACCCGTCTCCGGGCACAGCGCTACCCGGTTGCTGTACTCGTGCCCATGGAGATCGAGGATTGGGGCATCACCCGGTTCTGCAACCGCGACACATCGGGCTGGGTGATCAACGTCGGGACATATACGTGAGCGCTCACTCCTGGCTACGGGCGATGATGATCGCCCCCGGGGCATCGTCATCAGGCCGGAAGACCGACTCGGACTCGATCCGGAAGCCGCTGTCGCGCAACCAGTCCGACATCGTGCTCACCTGTCGGAGGTGGGTATCGACACTGATCGGGCGGCCCGTATATCCAGTCGAGGTGTGCTCGATCCCTGCTCCGACGTGGAAACCGACGAGGAGGTAGCCCCCGGGTCGCAGGACGCGAGCGAACTCCGCGATCACCCCCGGCATGGCGTCGTCGGGAATGTGGACCGTGGACCAGAACGCAACGATGCCGGCGACCGAGTGGTCGTCCAGGTGGAGGCTCGTCATCGTCCCCGTCTCGAAGCGCAGACCAGGGTGGGCACGGCGCGCGATCGCGACCATCTCGGGCGAGAGGTCGATGCCGAACGCTGCGGCGCCCGAGTCGTGAAGATGCCGCGTCACGTATCCGGGACCACAACCGATGTCCGCCACCGGACCGCCGCCGTTGCGCCCCACGAGTTCCGCGAGCACGTCCAGATGTGCCCGAAGGTGCGGATGCTTCTCTAGCAGCCCTTCAACTCGCTCCGCGTACCCGGCGGCATCGGTGTCATACGAGGTCCTGGTTTCCGCGAGCCACGGGGTCGCCTCACTCGCCGCGTTCTCGTCCCCCATCACGAACCGGTCGCTTCGAACGCGGTGATGCCGAGGATCGTCACGCTCACAGCCTTGCGCATCGGCTGCGGCCCGTCAACGGCCAACGACTAGCAGCGACTTGCCCGGGCAGCATGCGCGTAAGATCGGGCCAGGAGCTACCCCTGGTTCCCCAATGATGGGAGCCCCTATTCCCGGCGCAGTTCTACCCACTGCCACTATCCCCACCCCTCCGAACAGCACTGTGCTCACCCTCGGGCTGCTCGCGGAGTCCTCGATGGAGAACGAGCGGCGGCTACCGATCCACCCCCATCACCTCGACCGGATCGAACCGGATCTCCGAGCGCGGATGATCGTCGAGCGTGGCTACGGTGCTGGCTTCCAGCTCGAGCCCGGCTACGTCGAGTCACGGGTCGGCAGGGTCGCGGATCGCTCCGAGGTGATCGAATCGGCTGATGTGCTGCTGCTACCGAAGCCCCAGGCCGCCGACATGACGGTGATTCCCGAGGGCAAGGTGCTGTGGGGGGGGCCGCACTGCGTGCAGGACGCCGGGCTGACGCAGACGGCGATCGACCGTCGGCTCACATTGATCGCGTTCGAGGCGATGCAGCACTGGAGCCGCCGCGGTGACTTCAGCCTGCACGTCTTCCACAAGAACAACGAGCTCGCCGGCTATTGCTCGGTGCTCGATGCGCTGCGTCTCACAGGATCGACGGGCGGGTACGGGCCACGGCTCAGCGCGGTCGTCATCGGCTTCGGAGCGACGGCACGAGGAGCCGTGACAGCGCTCAACGCCCAAGGCGTCCACGACATCCAGGTCCTCACCCAGCGCGACATCACGGCCGTCGGCTCCCCGATCCACGGCGCCCACATGGTCCAGCTCAACACCGGCGACGGCGAGGTCCATCTCAGCGAGGTGCTCACGGAGAACGGCAACGTCCTGCTCCCGGAGTTCCTCGCCTCGCACGACATCGTCGTCAACTGCACGCTCCAGGACGTCGCCGCGCCACTGACCTACCTGCGGACCGAGGACCTGAAGGGATTCGCTGCGGGCAGCCTGATCATCGACGTCTCGTGCGACGCGGGAATGGGCTTCGAATGGGCCACGCCCACCGGGTTCGACGACCCCATGTTCACCGTCGGCGACGGCGTCCACTACTACGCCGTCGACCACAGCCCCTCCTACCTGTGGAACTCAGCGACCTGGGAAATCAGTGCGGCGCTGCTGCCCTTCATGCGCACAGTCATGGACGGCCCGGCGACGTGGGAGAAGAACCTCACCATCTCCCGCGCGATCGAGATCCTCGACGGCGTGGTCCGCAACCCGAGCATCCTGAGCTTCCAGGCGCGGGAGGCGGCTTACCCGCATGTGCGGATTGCTTGACGGCCTAGACGTTGAAGCGGAAGTCCACAACATCCCCGTCAGCCATGATGTAGTCCTTGCCCTCCATGCGGACCTTGCCGGCGGACTTGGCAGCAGCCATGGAACCAGCGGCGACGAGGTCGTCGAAGGATACGATCTCGGCCTTGATGAAGCCGCGCTCGAAGTCGGTGTGGATGACGCCGGCGGCCTTGGGGGCGGTGTCGCCGCGGTGGATGGTCCAGGCGCGTGCTTCCTTGGGACCGGCGGTGAGGTAGGTCTGTAGCCCGAGGGTCTCGAAGCCGGCGCGGGCGAGGGAGTACAGGCCGGGCTCGGTCTGGCCGATGGTCTCGAGGAGTTCCATGGCGGATTCCTCGTCGAGCTCCTGGAGGTCGGATTCGACCTTCGCGTCGAGGAAGACGGCCTGGGCGGGGGCGACGGAGGCGCGCAGCTCGTTCTTGCGGTCCTCGTCGGTGAGCACGCCCTCGTCGGCGTTGAAGACGTACAGGAATGGCTTGGTGGTGAGCAGCTGGAGCTCGCGCAGCAGCGGCAGATCGATGCTGTCCTTCTGCGAGAAGAGGGTCTTGCCGCTGTCGAGGAGCTGCTGGGCTTCCTTGGCTGCCTCGGCGAGGGCGCGGCGATCCTTGTTGTTCTTGGCTTCCTTCTCGATGCGCGGCACGGCCTTCTCGAGGGTCTGCAGGTCCGCGAGGATCAGCTCGGTCTCGATGACCTCGATGTCGGCGAGCGGATCAACACGTCCGTCAACATGCACGACGTCGCCGTCGGTGAAGACGCGGACAACCTGGCAGATGGCATCGGCCTCGCGGATGTTGGCGAGGAACTTGTTGCCAAGCCCGGCACCTTCGCTCGCGCCCTTGACGATGCCGGCGATGTCGACGAACGACACGGTGGCGGGCAGGATGCGCTGGGATCCGAAGATCTCCGCGAGCTTGTCGAGGCGCGGGTCAGGCAGCTCGACAACGCCGACGTTGGGCTCGATCGTCGCGAAGGGGTAGTTCGCGGCGACGACATCGTTCTTGGTCAGGGCGTTGAAGAGGGTGGACTTGCCCACATTGGGGAGGCCGACGATTCCGAGGGTTAGGCTCACAGCTAGATCAGTGTACGGACTACTCCGTCACAGTCCTATTCGGCCTAGTCCCGCGCGCGCCGCCCCGCTGTGCGTCGCCTGTCACTCCTCGACGATCACCGTTCCAGTCATCTGTGGATGGATGGAGCAGAAGTAGGGATACTCGCCGGGCTCGGTGAACGTGAAGGACCAGGAGTCCTCACGGATGGTGGGGCTGCGGAACTGCTCGGGCGAGGGGTCGCGGCTGATGGCGTCGTGCGGGATCTGCCCATCGTCGAAGACCCAGGTGACGGTATCCCCGACGGAGATGGTGATGCTCGACGGGGCGAACTCGAAGCCGGAGACCCGGATCTCGCTCGCCGCGGTGGCCTCCGCTTCCCCGTCCGCGCCGTCCTCGCCCTCGGCTGCACCGTCCTCGCCCTCGGCGCCGTTCGCGGTCGCCGGTTCCGAGGCGGGCGCTCCGTACCCGCCTGCTGGCGCTCCATCCTCGGTGTCGCTTCCGCAGGCGACAAGACTGCTGGCAATGAGCAGCACGCTGCTCGCCGCGAGTGTCGCGCGCGTTCCTAGAATCCGTCGTGCCATGATCTGCCTCCGGCCGCATCGATCACACCGGCGCCCAGGCGCCCGGTCCTGGGTCCGAGCCTAGTGCCGATTGCCGGGTATGTCCTGAGCAGTACGATTTTCGTGCACCGATCATGGTGATGCGCATCAAAACGTGGTCGCTCCGGTGGCCGACAGGCCAGCATGGTGACAACATCGACCTGACTATCCGCTCACATCAGATGGGGCTTGAGGTGACTGCACAGGATCGGCCAGACCGTGCCGAGCGCGAGAGCGCGCTCGAGACCGCGTTGACGGCGCACGAGCCCAACCGCGCGACCACGACAGAGAACCCCCCGGACCGGGGCACGTTGATCGGCATCGGTGGCGGCTGGCTCGCCACGTGGAGCCTGCGCATCATCCTGATCGCGGCCGCCGCCTGGGTGCTCGGCTGGATCGTCGGCGAGTTCTGGGTGATCCTGCTGCCGATCTCGCTGGCATTGATCATCACCACGGTGCTGTGGCCCATCACCGCCCTGTTGCGCCGCGCCTACCTGCCGCCAGCGCTGGCGGCGCTCGTGACAATGCTGGGAGCCATCGGCGCATTCGTCGGCGTCATCGCGCTGATCGTGCCGTCGGTGATCAGCCAGGCTCCGGAACTGGCGAACCAGGCGTCCGGCGGCGTGCGGGAGATCCAGGCGTGGTTGCAGGGGCCGCCGCTGAACCTGCGCGAGGAACAGTTCACCGATTTCATCAATACCGTGGTCACGGGCATCCAGGACTCCTCGAGCGCCATCGCCTCGGGCGTGTTCACCGGCGTCGGCGCGGTGACGTCGGTGATGATCACGCTGGTGCTCACACTGGTGCTGTCGTTCTTCTTCATCAAGGATGGGCCCGGGTTCCTGCCGTGGATGAGCCGGGTCACCGGCTCCCCCGCGGCGCGCCATGTCGAGGAGGTCCTGTTCCGGCAGTGGCGCACCCTCAGCGGCTTCATCCGCACGCAGGCGATCGTCAGTTTCGTTGATGCCGCGTTCATCGGCCTCGGCCTGGTGATCCTGGGCGTTCCCCTCGCGGGCCCGCTGGTCATCATCACGTTCGTCGCGGGCTTCATCCCGATCGTCGGTGCATTCGTCGCGGGCGCCCTCGCCGTGCTGGTGGCGCTGGTCGCGAATGGTTGGATCACCGCGTTGATCCTGCTGGGCATCATCATCCTGGTGCAGCAGCTCGAGGGAAACGTGCTGCAGCCGGTGCTCCAGAGCCGCAGCATGAACCTGCATCCGGTGATCGTGCTGCTGTCGGTGACCGCCGGCTCGACGTTGTTCGGCATCATCGGCGCGTTCCTCGCGGTGCCGGTAGCGGCGATGGTCGCGGTGCTGGTGCGCTACATCGACGAGGTGATGACGCTCAAGAGCACCGGCAAGGACCTATGGGTGGATGGGGAGCTCAGCGACGAGATCGCGGAGAAACCCGCGTCATATCCCGAGGAGGCGGCCGAGGCCTAGCCCCGGCCTGGGCAACGGTGGTTTCGAGCTCCCGCCACCTAGCTGGGCGGGGGGCTGCTGCTGGGGGCGGTGCTGCGGATCGAGGACCCGTCTCGGTGCTTGCGGACATGGATGCGGGACGGGATCCTCTGCCGCATCTCGTCGACGTGGCTGACGATCCCGACGACGCGGCCCCCCGCGCGCAGCTCGTCGAGCACGCTCATCACCGCGTCGAGCGTGTCCGCATCGAGGGTGCCGAATCCCTCATCGATGAAGAGCGTATCGAGGATGGCGCCCCCGGATTCGGCGGCGACGACGTCGGCGAGACCGAGCGCGAGCGACAGTGATGCCATGAAGGTCTCGCCGCCGGACAGGCTGTTCACGGGCCTCAGGGTGCCGGTGTAGTCATCGCGGATGTCGAGGCCGAGCCCGCCTCGCTTGCCGTGGCGGCCACTGCTGTCGGAATGCTGGAACTCGTAGCGTCCAGCAGTCATGATGCGCAGGCGCTGCGATGCGGCCTCGGCGACCTCCTCGAGGCGGGCCGCGAGGACGTAGGACCGCAGCGACATGGTCCGGGTGTTCTCGCCGGTGCCGGTGATCACCTCGGTGAGGCGGATGAGCTGCTGGTGCTTGTCGTGCTGGTCGGCATGCTCGTCGAGCAAGGCCGTGAGCGCGGCGATGCTGCTGGCAGTGCGATCGCGCGCGTGGCGGGCCCGGGCAAGGTCCTCGGAAGCCTGATCGCTGGCGTCCTGGGCGAGGGCGAATGCTTCCTCGGCGGCCGCGACGTCACAGGGAGCCTGCTCCGCCGCCTGGTTCAGCGGTTCGTCGAGCATCGCGCGGGCCTGGATCCCCCGGTCGCGGTGCTGCCGCAGATCGGCCTCGGTCTCCTGGTGCCATGCGGGCGCGCGGAGCGCCGCTATCGCCGCGTCCACGGTGCCAAACCCTGCGTCCCGGGCCGCCTGCTCGCACTCGCTGGCTTGCTCGCTCACCCGGGACTCGAGGTCGTGCACGGACATCATGGCGTCGCGCAAGCCTGCGGCGGTGTCGACGAGCTCCTCGAGCCTGGCGGTGCGCGAAGGAATGTCAGCGTCGCTGCCGCGGGCCTCGTCGAGGATCACGGTCAGCTCCTGCGCGCGCTGATGCAGCGACACGTGCTGTTCCTCCAGGGCTGCGAGGGCTGTGCGCGTGGTCGCGAGATCCTCGCGCAGTGCCCCCTCGGTGGCATCGAGCTCGGTTCGCCGCAGCCGGAGCTGCTCGAGCATGCCAACTGCCTGCTGCGCCTGCTCGTGGCGGGCGGCGGCCTCGGTGTGCCACCGGTCGAGCTCGCCAGGCTCAGCGTCCCCGGTCCGTTCGCGCAGGCGCTCCACCTCGTGCTCGGCTGCCCGCAGCTCCTCGTGGCGGGCGTCGCGATCTGCGAGCGCCTCGGTTTCCGCGCGCGCCGCCTCGTTTTCCTCGTCCTCGCTGATGGTGTCCCGGCCAGGCGCCGTCGGAGCCGGGTGGTCGATGGAGCCACACACCATGCAGGGCTCCCCGTCGCGAAGCTGGCGCGCCAGCGCGCTGGCCATGCCGGAGATCCGCTGCTCGCGCAGGCGTTGCAACAGATCGCGGGCATCGAGGTGCCGGGCGTGCGCCGTGTTATGCGCCGCGCGCGCGTCCTCGAACCGGGCGACGGCCGACGGAAGCTTCCCCGCGGCGTCGCGGCGATCGACGAGCAGGGCAAGCTCGTTCCGCAAGGATTCCTCGGCGCGCGCGGTTTCCGCGGCCTCGGCCAAGGCGGCGTCAAGCTGCTCGCGCTCCGCGGGCATGCCCTCGATCCGCGCGGCCAGGTCGTCGCGACGCGCTTGGGCGGCCTGGATCCTCGTGCTGATCTTGCTCATCCGGGCGGCGGCGTCGTCCCGCTCGGTCGCGTAGCGGATCAGTCCCCGGAGTGCGCCGACCTCGGCGTTCCACTGCCCGATCGCCTCATCGAGCAGGCCTCGGGCCCGCGCATGCTGGCCATGCTCGAGGAGGCTCTCGATCGCTGAGCTGCTGGGCACTTCCTGGAGCACCTGCGCGTGCTGGTGCATCGCGGTGCGTGCCGCTGCCAGCCTGGTGCGCAGCTCGCCGAGCCTGTCGTTCGGGCTGGCGACCGCGCTGGCCCGCTGGGCTGCGCCCAGCTCCGCGGCGAGCGCGGTGATACGGCCAGATTCGAGCTCGAGCGCCTCGATCTGCTGCCGCGCCGCGGCAAGCGACGCGCGGCGCTGCGCGTTCTCGCGCGCCAGCGTCCGTGCTTCGTCGGCGGAGGCGAACGCGGCGGCCGCGCCTGCGCGGGCCTGTTCGGCATCCTGGGCCCGTGCGGTCACGACGGCGGCAACGGTGTCCATCCAGGCACGCACGTCATCGTTGCTCCCGGGAACGGGATGCTCGTCGGCAGCCAGGTCGGCCGCCGTGCCGATCGCGCTGATCCGCAGCTCCCGCTGGTGCAGGGCGTCGCGCATGCGCTGTTCGGACTCGCGGCGCCGATCGCGGAACCAGTTCTCCACGGTTCCGAACCGGTATGTGGCGAACAGGCTCTCGAGCAGCTTCTCGCGATCTTCGATGGGTGCGCGCAGGAACTCCGCGAACTCGCCCTGCGGCAGCAGGACCACCTGGAAGAACTGGTCCTTGCTCATGCCGAGGAGGTCGCTGACTGCACGTCCGATCTCGTCGATGCGCGTGAGGTGCTCGCCGGTGCCGGTGCTGCCATCCGGCGAGAGCCATTCCAGGCTCGCCCGGGCATTCTGGGTCGTGAAACCTGCGCCCCGGCGCTTCGGGCGCTGATGCTCGGGGCTGCGGATGAGGCGCAGGCGACGACCCTTGATCGTCGCGTCGAGCGTGACTCGCGGCGTAGCGTCCGGCGGCGCGTGGTGGGACAGGAACTTGTGCCCGCTGCCGCGCGCGCCAGGTGCCGCGCCGAACAGCGCGAACGCGACGGCATCAAGGATCGTGGTCTTGCCCGCGCCGGTTTGGCCGTGCAGGAGGAACAAGCCGTCGGCACCGATCTCGTCGAAGTCGACGCGTTCCGTGCCAGCGAACGGGCCGAAAGCCTCGATCGTCAGGGTGTGCAATCGCATAGGTGGTGACGGTGCTTTCTCTGGGGACGGTGCAGGGGTGTCGGTCGTGGCGACGGCGCTAGGGTGATCCCGCGCGCGCTTGCTGGAGCGCTTCCTCGACGAGATCCAGGTCCGCGGCGGTGGGCTCCCGCCAGGTATCGATGAGGAAGCGCCGAGCGATCTCCTTGTCGCTCGCCCCGCTCACCCGCTGCCGGTAGCTCGTTTCCTTGTCGCGCGCAGGGCTCTCCCATCGCAGGTGGACAAGGTGCGGGAAGCGCTCGCGCAGCACACGCATGGGATCGCGCGGTCGAACTGGGTCGGTGAGCACGGCGGAGAGGTAGTGGCTGGTGAGCTCCTCGAGAGCAGGCTCCGACAGTAGCTGCGCCACCGTCCCGGTCATCTCGCCCAGCGGCCGCGCGAGCGGCAGGGCTACCTCGGTGACATCGCGGAGCCCGTTCGCGTCCAGGTCGACGAGCCACACGGCCTTGCGGTCGCTGCGCTCACCGAACGAGTAGGGCACTGGGCTGCCCGAGTAGCGGACGCTCCGCGCGAGGACTTGCGGAGTGTGCAGGTGGCCGAGCGCCACGTAGTCGACATCACCGAAGACCGACATCGGGACGGTCTCCACCCCACCGACGCTGATCGTCCGCTCGGATTCCGACGGCACCGCGCCCGTGACGAACGCATGCGCGCTGACCACCGTGCGCAGGCGGTCAGCACCCGCGCTGGCTTCGCGGGCTTCGCGATCGGCGTTGATGCGAGCCATCGCGGCCGCAAGCACAGCTTCATGGGATCGCTCCGCGACGGCGAGCTCGCCGCGCACCACATCCGGCTCGAGGTACGGGATCGCATAGAACGCGACCGGTCCGTGCTCGTCCTCGATTAGGACGGGCACGTCGATCTCTGGCACCCGGGTGCGCAGGTGCAGCCCACCGGCCGCGGCGAACTCCGCCGCCGCGCCCACGCGCGTGGCGGAGTCATGGTTGCCCGAGGTCGCGATGATGCGGGCGCCCGCGTCGCGGATCCGCACGAACGCGTCGTTGCACAAGCGGACCGCGTCCGCGTTCGGCATCGCCCGGTCGTAGAGATCGCCCGACACCACCACGACGTCAACCCCTTCGGCCGCGACGATCCGCGCGATCTCCGCGAGCACCGCATCCTGGTCCGCGCGCAGGTCCACACCGTGGAAGGTGCGACCGATATGCCAATCGGAGGTGTGGAGGATCCTCATGGCGAACGAGAGTAGAGCACCACACCGACAATTCGGTGGTCCGTGTTTCTGTCGGTGCGAGCCGCCATGATGGCGACCATGAACGCGTTGACATTCCTCGCACTGCTCGTCGCCCTCGCCGCGGGGATCGGCATCGGCTGGCTCCTGCAATCAAGCCGCCATGGGCAGCGCCTCGCCTACGCCGAGGCCCAGCTGCAGGCGCGCAAGGACTCCGAGCACCTGCTCCGCGATTCGCTCACCGCGGCCAGCGAGGACTCGGCGAAGCGGCACTCGGGTGCCATGAACGAGCAGGTCCAGCACATCGTCGGGCCCCTGCGCGAGGCCGTGGGAACGCTGGCGGAACAGGTGCAGCGCGTGGAGCACAACCGGATCGCCGCCTACTCGGGGCTCATGGAGCAGGTAACGGGGATGCAGCAGGTCTCCCAGACGCTCAATACCCACACCGGCCAGCTCGTGCAGGCGCTCCGTGCTCCGCAGGTGCGGGGCCGGTGGGGCGAGATCCAGCTCCAGCGAGTGGTGGAGCTATCCGGGATGACCGAGCACTGCGACTTCAGCACCCAGGCGCACGCGACGCACGATGGGCCCGAAGGCTCGCGCGCTGTGCGGCCAGACCTGGTGGTGCACCTCGCCGGGGGCAAGAACATCGTGGTGGATGCCAAGGCGCCGCTCAGTGCGTACCTCGAGGCTCTCGAGGCTCGCGACGACAGCGAGCAGACCGCCCTCCTGCGCAAGCACGCTGCCCAGCTTCGCGCCCACATCGGGCAGCTGTCGTCCAAGTCGTACTGGGCCGCGTTCGACCCGTCTCCCGAGTTCGTGGTGCTGTTCATCCCCGGCGACCCGTTCCTCGACGCGGCTGTCGGTGCCGATCCCGAGTTGCTCGAGCACTCGTTCGCCCGCAATGTCGTGCTCGCGACCCCCAGCACCTTGGTGGCGCTGCTGCGCACGATCGCGCACACCTGGAAGCAGGAGGCGCTGTCCCAGGACGCCCAACGGATCCACCAGCTCGGCAGCGAGCTCTACAGCCGCCTCGGCACGCTCGCCAAGCACCTCGACCAGCTCGGTGGGCAGCTCGGGAAATCCGTGGAGGCATTCAACTCGACGGTCTCATCGATGGAATCCCGCATCCTCGTCACCGCCCGCAAGCTGCATGAGCTCCCCGCATTCCCCGCGGAACCGCCGTCGGTGAGCTCCGTGGACATGGTTCCCCGTGCGGTGACCCGATCCGACGGCACGCTGGCGTCGCTCGCGCCCGCGGAGCGCCTGCCGTGACGGCCGCCCGGTATGGTGCGAGAGTGCCTGACAACCGCCAGTTCTCCAGCCCGGTCCCCGCGGAGATGCGCTCCCTGCTCCCCCACCGCTCAGGCGTGCCCTGGTGGGGCGCGATCGCCATCGCGGTGGGCCTCACCATCGTCGGCGTCGTGCTCGACGCGATCCGCGGCGATGAGCTCACGCTGGTGTTCAGCGCGTTCTACTTCCTCGGCTGCACCGCTGCCGTCATCCTCGTGCAGCAGCGCGCGCTGTTCACCGCGATGGCCCAGCCCCCGCTGATCCTGTTCGCGGCCGTGCCGCTTGCCTACCAGGTGATCGTGCCGGAGAGCTCCGGTGGCCTGCGCACCCGCATCTTCGACCTCGTGATCCCGCTCGTGTCCCGGTTCCCGCTCATGCTGCTCGTGGCGGCAGTCGTCGTGGTGATCGGTGGCATCCGGCTGTTCCTGCCCCGGAGCACTCCGCAGCAACCGCGACGCGTCCAGCGGCCCGGTCGCGCGAGCCAGCGTCCCGGAAGCAGCGGGCCCGGGGCATCCCGCGCCGGGTACCCGCAGGCAGGATCTGCTCAGGCAGGAGCGCCCCGCGCGGGCACGAGCAGGCAGCATGGTGGACGTGCCGGCAACTACCCTGGCGGCACTTACGGGCAAGCGACACCGCGCTCCCCGCAGCATGAACCCCGCAGCGACAGGCCCGGCATCACAGGGCACGGCCCCAGCGACCCGCGCGGCTAGCAGCGCGTCGGCCCTGGGCCCGGGGACAAGAGCGAACCCCAGCCGGGACTAGCCGTTGCGGCGCGCGGTACGGAGCTCACGGGGCAAGGAGAAGACCAGGGTCTCGTTGGCCGTGGTCACTGGCTACACCGTCGCGAAGCCGTGCTCGGCCAGGTACTCGATGACACCCTCGACGAGGATCTCGGGCACCGATGCTCCCGAGGTGATGCCGACCGTCTCGACTCCCTCGAGCCAGCTCGGGTCGCTCTCCTTGGCGTAGTCAACAAGGAAGCTCGCCCGAGCCCCGCATCGAGCGCCACCTCGACCAGCCGCACCGAGATGGAGGAATTGGCCGAGCCCACCACGATGACAAGATCACATTCCGGGGCCATCGCCTTCACTGCAACCTGGCGGTTCTGCGTGGCATAGCAAATATCGTCGCTCGGCGGATCCTGCAGAGTGGGGAACTTCTCCCGCAAGCGCCGGACCGTCTCCATCGTCTCGTCCACGCTCAGCGTGGTCTGGGAAAGCCACACGACACGATTCTCGTCACGCACGGTCACGTCATCCACGGCATGAGGCCCATCGACGAGCTGCACATGGTCCGGGGCCTCCCCGGATGTGCCCTCGACCTCCTCATGCCCGGCATGGCCGATGAGCAGGATGTCGTAGTCATCGCGAGCGAACCGCTTGGCCTCCTGGTGAACCTTGGTGACCAGCGGGCACGTCGCGTCGATCGCGTGCAGGTCGCGCTCCTTGGCGCCCGCATGGACCGTCGGGGCCACCCCGTGGGCCGAGAACACCACGATGGAGCCCTCGGGCACCTCATCGACCTCCTCGACGAAGATCGCACCGCGCTCGGAGAGCGTCTCGACGACATGCTTGTTGTGGACGATCTGCTTGCGCACATACACCGGGGCACCGAACTTGGCGAGCGATTGCTCCACCGTCTCGACCGCGCGATCAACCCCAGCGCAATAGCCGCGCGGCTCCGCGAGCAGGATCCGCTTTCCCTGCCCGGGGGAAGCGGCGCTGCTGACGGACCCGGGAATTCCCATGTTCACTGCCGACGACATGCCTCCAGGGTACGGTGCGCCCGCAAGTTCCCGCGACACGTCGGAGTGGATCTCCTAGAGAACACGGCGGCAATAGGGCACGCTGGAAGCATGAGACGCCCACCTTTCGCCGCACGAGTCATGGCTGGCATCGCCGTCACGCTGGTCGAGGAAACACGACGACTACCCAGCACCGCCGCGACCTTCCCGATGACCGCGGTGAGCCAGGTGCTGCAAACCTCGATGCGGATGCAGCAGAAGATGACGGAGCTGGCCATCAAGGGTGACCAAGCTTTCGTGTGGCTTTACCCACCGCAGGACGAGCCGGAATGGGCGACGTTCGACGAGGACCGCGACAGCGTGAGCACCCTCGCCCGGCCCACCGACTCGCCCGCCCCCAAGGCAGTGACCGCATCCGCCGCCTCGTCAACGTCGAATGGCCGGTTCGCGCTCTACTCCGCGCCGGTCAGCACGGGCAAGGCTGTCGTGCCGCCCCGCCGCCCCGCCGCAGCAGCCTCGAGCCGCGCCATCAGCGTCGCGCTCGAGAACGACGTCTTCGTTCCGGCGATCGCCGCGCGCATCGCCTACGACACCCTCACCCTCGCGCAGCTGCGTGCCCGCCTGCGGAAGCTCTCGCGCGACGAGCTCTCGGAGCTGCTGCGCTACGAGGAGCAGAAGTTCTCGCGCGCCCCGTTCCAGACCATGCTGGCCAACCGGATCTCCACCGTCTCGGGCAGCTAGGCGCAGCAGGCAGCGGCACCGCCACTCGTGATAGCGCGAGCATCCGGACAATGTCGGTGCCGGCTTGTACTGTCGTCCGGGTGAGTTCCCCAGCACAGTCCAGCGGCGGCACCCCGCCACGCACCACCGCGGCCAGCGTCTCGGCCACGGCGAGCGGTTCGGCGGGGGCGAGCTCCGCGGACGAGCCATGGCCTGTCCGCGTCGTTTCCACGAAGATCAAGCAATGGATCGATCGTCTCGGCGGCGTGTGGGTGGAGGGCCAGATCACGCAGCTCAGCCGTCGCCCCGGCACCCGGACGTCGTTCCTGACCCTGCGCGATCCTTCAGCTGATGTATCGCTGCAAGTCACCTGCTCGCCCCGGCTTCTCTCGGAATCCCCGGTCGAGCTAGTGGAGGGCACGCGGGTCGTGGTGTGGGGCAAGCCCACGTTCTATGTCGGCCGCGGCACGTTCTCGCTCCAGGTGACCGAGATCCGCCCCGTCGGCATTGGTGAGCTGCTGGCCCGCATCGAGCGGCTGAAGGCACTGCTGCAGGCCGAGGGATTGTTCGATCCCCGCCTGAAGCGGCCGCTGCCGTTCCTGCCGAACCGGATCGGGCTCATCACTGGGCGCGCGAGTGCTGCGGAGCGCGATGTGGTGTCGGTGAGCGAGCGGCGCTGGCCGGAAGTGAAGTTCGAGATCCGGAACACCGCGGTGCAGGGCGCGGGCGCGGTGGCGCAGATCGTGGAGGCGCTGCGGGAGCTTGACGCGGATCCCGAGATCGATGTGATCATCATCGCGCGAGGCGGCGGGAGCGTGGAGGACCTGCTGCCGTTCTCGGACGAGGCGCTGTGCCGCGCCATCGCCAGCGCCACGACACCCGTGGTGTCCGCGATCGGCCATGAGCCTGACAGCCCGGTGTGCGACCACGTCGCCGATGTACGGGCCGCGACACCCACCGATGCCGCCAAGCGGGTGGTCCCGGACGTGGTGGCGGAGCGCCAGCTCGTGCGGGAGCTTCGGGACCGTTGCGTCTCGGCGCTGCGGACCTGGGTGGTGCGCGAGGAACGCCTGCTCGAGCAGCTACGGACGCGCCCCGTCCTCGCCACGCCCATGGTGATGGTCGACCAGCACCGCGAGGACATCGCCCTGCACCGCGAGCGCGCGCGCCGGGAGCTTTCCCGGGCCCTGGATGTTGCGGGCTCCGAGATCTCGCACGTCCGGGCCAGGCTGGCCGCCCTCGGCCCCGCAGCAACATTGGCACGCGGCTACGCGGTAGTGCAGGAAGTCCCGGCTGACGGCCCGGCACGAGTGATCACCTCGGTCGCGCAGGCCACAGCGGGCACCGAGGTCCGGGTACGCGTGACCGACGGTGTGTTCCGCGCCACCTCCCGCGGCTCCGAATAGCACGAGCACCCCCCGAACCGACAACGAAAGGTCCCCGATCATGTCGCAGGCCGAGCAGATCACCCCCGAGCAGATCCAGGCGCGCCCGGCGACCGCCACGCTTGGCTACGAGCGTGCCCGCGATGAACTGGTCGACATCGTTCGCGTGCTGGAGCAAGGCGGCCTCGATCTCGATACGTCGATCACCCTCTGGGAACGTGGCGAGCAACTCGCTGATCGCTGCGAGGAGCATCTGTCCGGCGCGCGCAACCGCATCGAGACCGCCATCGCGGCGCGCGCCGATGCGGACGGCGACGGGGGCAGCACTGAGGGCGATCCTGACAAGGAATGACCGCGGTGCGGCGCGCTAGCAGCCGCGCTCGCCAGCGACGGGATGGCCGCCGGTAGCCGCGGGAGGGGCGCCGGTAGCCGCGGGAGGGGCCAGTAACCGCGGGAGGGGCGCCGGTAGCCGCGGGAGGGGCCAGTAGCCGCAGGAGGGGTCAGTAACCGCAAACGCGATAGAAGCGGCCGAGAACCCGGTGGTATTTCTATCGCGTTTGGCGCTTTCCAGTGCTTTTGCCGCCAGCCAGGCCCGCCGGAGCCCGCCGGAGCCCGTCGGCGGCCGCCAGCCAGCACCGCCCAGCGCCGCCAGCCAGGCCCGCCGGAGCCCGCCAGCGCAGCCCAGCCGGGCCCCGCTCTAGTCGAGGGGCTCGGCGGCCATGACGGCCTCGGCCATGGTGGTGAACTGCGCCTCGGTGGCACTGCCGGTCATGGCGATGCGCACGTCGTCGAGGTCGGCGAGCCAGATGGGCTCGTTGTTGCCGGCGCGGTAGAGGGTCCAGGTGGTGCCGTCGACGGTCTCGCTGCCGATGATGTTGCTGGCATCGCCGTAGTGGTATTCCACGAGCCGCTCGGCGCTGATGCCGGACTGGCTGTAGCGCAGGTAGAGGTTGTCGTCGGTGACGTAGCCGATCCAGGTGACGGTTCCGCCGCCATCCTCCTCCAGCTCGACGCGCTGCCCGGAGTTGGGCTGCCATTCCGAGGGCGCGTCGGGGATGCGGATGGGGAAGTCGACGACGGTGGCGTCGTACTCGAGGGCGAGCGTCTCGTCGATGCTGCCGACGGGGGCCGGGTCGGGGTTGCTCCACAAGCCGGAGATGCCGGCGACGAGCGCGATGAGGATGACGAGCGGGATCATCGTGAGGAGCATGTCCCGATGGTTCTGCAGGATCCTGGGTTTGTTCGACGCCACGGGGCCCAGTATTCCAAACTTCCGGCCGGGATCCCGCATCGCAGCGCCACGCGCCTCGCGGCAGTGGCGAGCATCTCGTGGCTGCGCCTGTCGCCTCGCAGCTACCGTCCGCCCAGGGCCAGCGGTTTGTGCTTGCATCCGCCACGACATGTTGCGCCTGCCGCCCACTTGGGTGGGGTTTCTCTGGAAGAATGCGAGCGAGCACATCCTGACGCTGTCGGCTCGTCGCTTCTCGGGGCGCCGGGCGCGGCGACAAACCTGAGGGAGGCACCTCGTCCATGACGACCATTTCCGGTGGCAAATCCACCCCTGATCCTTTGCTGAACCCCAAGCCTGACCGCAATCTCGCGCTGGAGCTCGTGCGTGTCACGGAAGCGGGCGCGATGGCTGCGGGCCGGTGGGTTGGCCGGGGCGCCAAGGAAGGCGGGGATGGCGCTGCGGTGGATGCGATGCGCCAGCTCGTGAGCACGGTGACGATGCGCGGCACAGTGGTCATCGGGGAGGGCGAGAAGGACGAGGCCCCGATGCTCTACAACGGCGAGGAGGTCGGCAACGGCGACGGCCCGGAGGTGGATGTCGCTGTCGATCCCATCGATGGCACGACGTTGATGGCGAAGGGCATGCCGAACGCGATCTCGGTGCTCGCGGTGTCCGAGCGCGGCGCGATGTTCGATCCTTCGGCGGTGTTCTACATGGAGAAGATCGCGGTGGGGCCGGATGCCGCGGATGTCATCGACATCAATGATCCAGTGAAGGCGAACATCCAGCGGGTCGCGAAGGCGCACAAGTCGAGCGTGGGCGATGTGGTGGTGTGCATCCTGGATCGTCCGCGGCATGCGAAGCTGATCCAGGAGGTCCGGGAGACCGGGGCCCGGATCCGGTTGATCTCGGATGGCGACGTGGCGGGCGCTATCGCTACGGCCCGCCCGGATTCCGGCACGGACATGCTGATGGGCATCGGTGGCACCCCGGAGGGCATCATCGCGGCCGCGGCGATGCGCTGCCTGGGCGGCACCCTGGTGGGCCGGCTCGCGCCGAAGGATGACGACGAGCGCCAGAAGGCGCTTGACCGCGGCTACGACCTCGACCAGGTATTGCTGACGGAGGATCTGGTCGCTGGCGACAATGTCTTCTTCGTGGCGACGGGGATCACTGATGGTGATCTGCTGCGTGGCGTGCGCTACCGCGCCGGGGGCGCGACGACCCAGTCGATCGTGATGCGCTCGAAGTCGGGCACGGTGCGGATGATCGAGGCCTATCATCGCCTGACGAAGCTGAAGTCGTACTCCAGCATTGATTTCGAGGGAGATGGCACGGCGTTCCCGCCGCTGCCGTGATCGCCGGCGAGGGGCGCTGGCGCCCGGTGCGCCGCCTCCCCCGCTGCCCTCACCATCCTTGATGGGCGGGGGCAGCAGTATTGTGCACGAAGAGCAAGGCCTGAGAGCAAAGTCGACCATCCCGGAGGAACCGTGGCTGAACAGCAGTACCGCATCGAGCACGACACCATGGGAGAGGTGCATGTCCCTGTCGACGCGTTGTGGCGCGCTCAGACGCAGCGCGCGGTGGAGAACTTTCCCATCAGTGGCCGTGGCCTCGAGCGCACGCAGATCCGCGCGATGGGCCTGCTGAAGGCCGCGTGCGCCAAGGTGAACAAGGATCTCGGGCTGCTCCCGGCCGAGCAGGCCGACGCGATCATCGCGGCGGCCAACGAGATCGCCGAGGGCAAGCACGATGACCAGTTCCCCATCGATGTGTTCCAGACCGGCTCCGGCACGAGCTCGAACATGAACAGCAACGAGGTGATCGCGTCGATCGCCGCGCTGAACGGCGTCACCGTCCACCCGAACGATCATGTGAACATGTCGCAGTCGTCGAACGATACGTTCCCCACGGCGACGCATCTCGCGGCTACCGAGGCCGCTGTGAAGACGCTCATCCCCGCGCTCGAGCACCTGCACAAGGCGTTGCAGGCGAAGTCCGTGGAGTGGAAGAACGTGGTGAAGTCCGGCCGCACGCACCTGATGGATGCGGTGCCGGTGACGCTGGGCCAGGAGTTCGGTGGCTACGCCCGGCAGATCGAGGCCGGTGTCGAGCGGGTCAAGGCGACGCTCCCCCGCCTGGGCGAGCTGCCGATCGGCGGCACCGCCGTGGGCAGCGGGCTCAATGCTCCGGACAAGTTCGGCGCGAAGGTCGTCAAGGAGCTGAAGAAGTCGACGGGCCTGTCGGAGCTGCGCGAGGCTGCTGATCACTTCGAGGCGCAAGCTGCCCGGGATGGGCTCGTGGAGGCCTCGGGCGCGCTCAAGACGATCGCGGTGTCGCTGACCAAGATCGCCAACGACATCCGCTGGATGGGCTCCGGGCCGCTCACGGGCCTCGGAGAGCTCCAGCTGCCGGACCTGCAGCCGGGCTCGTCGATCATGCCGGGCAAGGTCAACCCGGTCATCCCCGAGGCAGTGACGCAGGTGGGCGCGCAGATCATCGGCAATGATGCGGCGGTCACGTGGGGCGGTGGCAATGGCGCGTTCGAGCTCAACGTCTACATCCCGATGATGGCGCGCAATGTGCTCGAGTCGTTCACGCTGCTGTCGAACGTGTCGCGGATCTTCGCGGATCGCTGCGTGGCCGGCCTAGTGGCCAACACCGAGCACCTCAAGGAGCTCGCGGAGTCGTCGCCGTCGATCGTAACGCCGCTCAACAGCGCGATCGGCTACGAGGAGGCCGCCGCGGTCGCGAAGGAAGCGCTCAAGGAGAAGAAGACGATCCGGCAGGCGGTGATCGACCGCGGCCTGGTGCCGGAGAAGCTGTCCGAGGCCGAGCTCGACAAGCGCCTCGATGTGCTGGCGATGGCGAAGGTCAAGTAAGCACGACGCATAGCTCCTGGCTGCCCGGTGGTGGACGTGGTCCACTTCCGGGCAGCCGTTGATGCACAGGAGGTCTCGTCTGCGTTGCGTTCCGGTTGAGGCGCCCGGAACCGGCGCGGTGGCGTGCTACCAATGCTGGAGCGGCCGTGTGAGCTCGGCCAGTATCGCAAAGCGCGGACAACGATTGGAGCGGCCAATGCTGGATGCATTCCTCGATGGAGGATTCGACCTGCTCGGCATCGTGGGTGGCGATGCCTTGAACGAGGTCTTCGGCGAGATCTTCGGGCAGGTCTCGACCGGGATGCTTGACACGATCCTCGCCACCCTGTCCGAGTCGGGCAGCCTCGACCAGCTCGACACGATGTCGTTCGGCGAAGCACCTGCTGATGATCTCGGCACCACCGCCCCGCTGGAGCCCGGCGACGACCTCACCGGCGAGGAGTAGCCAGGCGCCGCCGCTCCCCCAGCGGATCGCCCCAGTAGCAGGAGCCACGGCCCCGGGATCTTCCCGGGGCCGTGGATCGTGCTGGTTCGATCGTGGAGGGTCAGCTCTCCAGCAGGTCGGTCACGAGCGCCGCGATGGGCGAGCGCTCGCTGCGCGTCAGGGTGATGTGCGCGAACAAGGGATGGCCCTTGAGCTTCTCGATGACCGCGGCGACCCCATCGAACCGGCCGACGCGGAGGTTATCGCGCTGCGCGACATCGTGGGTGAGCACGACGCGCGAGCCGGTTCCGAGCCGGGAGAGCACGGTGAGCAGCACGTTGCGCTCCAGCGACTGCGCCTCGTCGACGATGACGAACGAATCGTGGAGGCTGCGTCCACGGATGTGGGTGAGCGGCAGGACCTCGAGCATGCCGCGCGAGAGCACCTCCTCGATCACGTTCGGGCTCGCGAGCCCCTCGAGCGTGTCGAACACGGCCTGTGCCCACGGCCCCATCTTCTCGTTCTCGCTGCCGGGCAGGTAGCCGAGCTCCTGCCCGCCGACGGCGTAGAGGGGGCGGAACACCACGATCTTGCGGTGGTGGCCATGCTCGAGGACGGATTCGAGCCCGGCGCACAGCGCGAGCGCGGACTTGCCGGTTCCCGCGCGGCCGCCGAGTGAGACGATGCCGACGCTGTCATCGAGGAGGATGTCGAGGGCGATGCGCTGCTCGGCGGACCTGCCGTGCAGGCCGAAGGCCTCGCGGTCGCCCCGGACGAGCTTGACGGTCTTGTCGGCGGTGACGCGGCCCAGGGCGCTCGAGTGCGCCGAGAGCAGCCGCAGCCCGGTGTGGCAGGGCAGTTCGCGGGCCTCGTCGAGATCGATCTCGCCGGCGGTGAACAGCGTGTCGATGGTGGTGCGGTCGACGGAGACCTCGGTCATGCCGGTCCAGCCGGAGATGACGACGTCATGGGCGTGGTACTCGTCGGCGCGCAGGCCCACGGCCCCGGCCTTCACGCGCAGCGGGATGTCCTTGCTGACGAGCACCACATCCTGCCCCTCCGCGGCGAGGTTGAGCGCGCACGCGAGGATGCGGGAGTCGTTGGTCTCGGTGCGGAACCCGGTGGGCAGCACGTCGGGATCGATGTGGTTGAGCTCGACGCGGAGGGTGCCGCCCTGGGTGCCGACGGGCACGGGGCTGTCGAGCCGTCCGTGCTCGGTGCGGAGATCCTCGAGGGTGCGGAGGGATTCCCGCGCGAACCAGCCGAGCTCGGGGTGGTGCCGCTTGGCCTCGAGCTCGCCGATCACGACGAGGGGCAGGACGATGTGGTGCTCGTCGAACCGCGCGAGCGCCCTCGGGTCGGACAGCAGGACCGACGTGTCGAGGACATATGTGCGGACGGAACGTGCAGTGTTCGTCACGGTCACGGGCGCTCCTTTGCCCACGCGCACCAGTGTGGGCGGTCTCGCTGTGGCCGGGATGGTCCGCGCGCCGGGTCGGGTGCCGACCCTTTCGTGATGGCGGTCAGGGCTTCCCGGGTAGGCACGTGATGTGGCCTACAACGGCGACGGTACCGGTCGCTCGTTGTCGCGGTGACGGCATGACGGTAAACGTTGGGTGAACCGTTACAAAAGGCGGCGAGACCACCGTTCACCTGTGGTTTCGCCGCCTTCGGAAGTGCTTGTCAGCCGATGAGGCGCCAGTCCTCGAGGCCCTCGTACAGCGGGAGGTCCTTGGCCAGCGCGCTGACCTCGCCCCGCAGCTTGTCGACATCGGCGGCGCCGGTGAGCGCGCGGGCGATGATGTCGGCGACCTTGCTGAACTCGGCGTCGCCGAATCCGCGGGTGGCGAGCGCGGCGGTGCCGATGCGCAGGCCGGAGGTGACCATCGGAGGGCGCGGGTCGAACGGCACGGCGTTGCGGTTGACGGTGATGCCGGCCTCGTGGAGGAGGTCCTCGGCCTGCTTGCCGTCGAGCTCGGAATCACGCAGGTCAACGAGCACGAGGTGCACGTCGGTGCCGCCGGTGAGGACGGTGATGCCCTTGTCCGCGACGTCGCTGTGGGTGAGGCGCTCAGCGATGATCCGGGCACCGGAGAGGGTGCGTTGCTGGCGCTGCGCGAACTCCTCGGTCCCCGCGATCTTGAACGCGACGGCCTTCGCGGCGATCGCATGCATCAGCGGGCCGCCCTGCTGCCCGGGGAACACCGCCGAGTTGATGGGCTTCTCCCACTCCTTGGTGCCCATGATCAGTCCCGAGCGGGGCCCGCCGAGGGTCTTGTGGACGGTGGTGGAGACGATATCGGCGTGCGGCACGGGCGAGGGGTGCAGGCCCGCTGCGACGAGGCCGGCGAAGTGGGCCATGTCCACCCACAGCTTCGCGCCGACCTCATCGGCGATGGCGCGGAACGCGGCGAAGTCCTGCTGGCGGGGGTAGGCGGACCAGCCGGCGACGATGACCTCGGGGCGGAACTCGAGCGCCTTCGCGCGGATCGCGTCCATGTCCACACGGAAGGTGGTGGGATCGACGCCGTAGAAGCCGACCTCGTAGAGCTTGCCGGAGAAGTTGAGGCGCATGCCGTGGGTGAGGTGCCCGCCGTGGGCGAGGTCGAGGCCCATCAGCCGCTGCCCCGGCTTCATCAGCGCGTGCAGCACGGCAGCGTTGGCCTGCGCGCCCGCATGGGGCTGCACATTCGCGAACTCGGCGCCGAACAGGGCCTTGGCGCGGTCGCGCGCGAGGTTCTCGACGACGTCCACGTGCTCGCAGCCGCCGTAGTAGCGGCGCCCCGGGTAGCCTTCCGCGTACTTGTTGGTCAGGACGGAGCCCTGTGCCTGCAGCACCGCGCGGGGCACGAAGTTCTCGGAGGCGATCATCTCGAGGGTGTCGCGCTGCCTCGCGAGCTCACCAGCCATCGCCGCCGCGACGTCGGGATCGACCTCCGCGAGCGAAGCGGTGAAGCTCGAAGCGGCAACGGGTGCAGCAGTCATCAGTGAATCTCCTGGGGTTTTCGTTCGTGGCGACGTCGATCGCGCGAAGCCTGACCAAGTGTACGGAACTTCGCAGCCCCGGTGAAACCCGCCACAACCGACCCGCGGCGAACGGCTCAGCGCCCGGCCCGGGCCAGATCGGCGCGCAATGCGCCCGGGAGCAGCGGCTCGTCGAGCAACCGGGCGAACCGCTCCCCCTTGCCTGCCTGCCCGGGCTCCGGGGTGCTCGCGACGTCGAGGCGCAGCCAGTCGCGCAGGAGCTGGTAGCCCTCCACATAGGTGCTCACGTACGCCCGCCACAGCGGCGAGGTGAGGAACCGCAGGGTCTGGCGGGAGCGCTGCGGCGTGATGAGCAGCCAACGCTGCAGGAACGCCGCCACCTCGTCGGCATCGGCGTGCCGGTCATGCAGCATGATCGCCGCATCCTGGCGGACCGTCAGCAACCCGGACGCCGCCGTCGCGATGCGCTGCGCGCGCTCGCCATCGAACCGGATGCCCAGGTCGGCGTAGATCTCTTGTGCCCAGGTGCCCCACTGCTCCCCGGTGGCGGCGCGCAGCGCGAGGTCCGCGAGCCCCTCCGCCATCAGGCATTGCGGGGTGTTGACCAGGAATATGGTCTGCTCCGCCTGCCCCTGCTCCACGAGGGCGATGTCCTTGTGGCAGTGCTCGGTGTGGTGGCCGGGGTAGGCCTCGTGCGCGATCAGGTGCGGCAGCGAGGAGGTGTGCTGCCGCAGGTCCGCGTTGATGGCGACGGTGGAGCGGAACCTGCCCTCGTAGTAGTTGAACCCCGACCAGGGCTTGTCGGTGACGACGTCGAACACGACCTGCTCGCTGGCGGGCAGTCCGAAGCGGGTCCGTACGATGTCGCGCAGCGCGCTGGAGAAGGCCGCCACGCATTCCTCGAGCCGCTCGGGCGGGATCTCCTCGCTGGCCCGGTGGGCGCGCATCCGGTCGGCGATATCCCCGGCGCCCGGGAGCAGCGCGTCGAGATCGCGGTGGGCCTGCCGGTACTGATCTGGGTCACCGAGCCCGATCTCGACATCGAAGTAGTCACGGACCTCGTCGATGAAGGCGCCCTCCTCGCCGGCGAGCTTGCGCCCGGAGCATTCGAGCGCGCGCAGGTGCGTGGAGATGAACTCCCGCCGCTGCGGGGGCAGATCGCTCTGGTCCACATTGGCGCGGAGGCGGCGGGCCTCGGCGGCGAGGCGCGCGGGATCGGGCGCGGGCTCATCGAGGACCTCGCGCCGCAGCGCGGGATCGCCGGTGTAGGCATCGACGAAGCCTTCCTCGATCCTGTCGAACCGCAGCCCGAGCCGCAGGTAGTCGTTGACGAGTCCGTCCGTGGGCGCCGCGCTGTCCATGATCGTCCACGATATCGGCAACGCGGCCATGGCGGCCGAGGTACTGGATGCGCAGCGGGTCGCAGGGGCTAGGATCTGCCTGTAGGGCCGCGTGGGCAGGGCATCGGGCCAAGCACGAGGAGTTGACGATCAGTTCGAACATCGGTGAGCGCACGGCATCCAGGTCCGGCGCCCGGCACGACGCCAGCGAGGGGGCTTGTCGATGAGCGAGCCGAGCCCGTATGTGGCGTTCACCCGCGACCAATGGCGAGGGCTGCGCAAGTCGCAGCCGATGGTGCTGACCGAGGATGAGCTGCGCGGCCTGCGCGGACTCGGCGAGCAGATCGACCTAGCAGAGGTGGAGGAGGTCTACCTGCCGTTGTCGCGGCTGATCCACCTGCAGGTGGCGGCCCGCCAGCGCCTGTTCGCCGCCACCGCGACCTTCCTCGGCGAGGCGCACCCTGACCAGCAGGTCCCGTTCGTCATCGGCGTCGCC
Source organism: Lolliginicoccus lacisalsi (assembly GCF_014841105.1). Lineage (GTDB taxonomy): Bacteria > Actinomycetota > Actinomycetes > Mycobacteriales > Mycobacteriaceae > Lolliginicoccus > Lolliginicoccus lacisalsi. Next base: position 288,238 of record NZ_JACYWE010000003.1, on the reverse strand, counting down.
GGCAGTGTCGCGGTGGGCAAGTCCACGACGGCGCGCGTGCTGCAGGCGCTGCTGGCGCGCTGGGAGAACCACCCCCGGGTGGACCTGGTGACCACGGATGGATTCCTGCATTCGACGAAGGAGCTGCAGCGGCGCGGCATCATGAACCGCAAGGGGTTCCCTGATAGCTATGACCGGCGCGCGCTGCTGCGCTTCGTCACCGAGGTCAAGTCGGGTGCCGCGGAGGTCTCGGCGCCGGTGTACTCCCACCATGCCTATGACATCGTGGCCGGGGCGCGGCATGTGGTGCGCCAGCCCGACATCCTGATCATCGAGGGCCTCAATGTGCTGCAGACAGGCCCGACGCTGATGGTCTCGGACCTGTTCGATTTCTCCATCTACGTCGATGCGCGCATCGAGGACATCGAGGACTGGTACATCCAGCGGTTCCTGACGCTGCGCAAGACAGCATTCGCCGATCCGCGCTCGCACTTCCACCACTACTCGTCGCTGTCCGATGAGGACGCGCGCGCGAAGGCGTCCGAGATCTGGGCGTCGATCAACTATCCGAACCTCGTGGAGAACATCCTGCCGACTCGTCCCCGGGCGACGCTGGTGCTGCGCAAGGACCACAACCACCGGATCAACAGGCTGCGGCTGCGCAAGCTGTGATCGCGCCGCCGGTGCTGGTCAGCGGCCGAATCGCCGGTGACGGGCGCCGTAGTCGCGCAGGGCGCGCAGGAAGTCCACGCGCCGGAACTCGGGCCAGTAGGCCTCGGTGAACCAGATCTCGGAGTAGGCGCTCTGCCACAGCAGGAACCCGGAGAGGCGTTGCTCGCCGGAGGTGCGGATGACGAGGTCGGGGTCGGGCTGCCCGGAGGTGTAGAGGTGGTCGGCGATGCCTTCGACGGTGAGGGAATCGATGAGCTCGTCGCCGGACTTTCCGTCGGAGATGGCGCGGGCGAGCAGCGCGCGCACGGCGTCGGAGATCTCCTGGCGGCCGCCATAGCCAACCGCGACGTTGACGTGGGTGCCCGTGCGGCCGCGGGTGCGCCGGGCGGCTTCCTGGAGGCGGTGGGCGGCTGCCTCGGGGAGGAGCTCCATGGCGCCGACGACGCGGACGCGCCAGTTCTTCCCGGGGCCGGAGATCTCCTCGACAACGTCGGTGATGATCTCGAGGAGAGCGGCGAGCTCATCAGGGTCGCGGTGGAGGTTCTCGGTGGAGAGCAGATAGATCGTGGTGAGGCCGACACCGGCCTCGTCGCACCATTCGAGCATCTCGGCGATCTTGCGGGCGCCCATGCGGTAGCCGTGGCTGACGTCGGTGAATCCTGCCGCGCGTGCCCAGCGGCGGTTTCCGTCGCAGAGGACGGCGATGTGCTTGGGGCGCTGCATGCCTTCGAGCTTCCGGAGGAGTCGCTGCTCATAGAGCCGGTACACCGTTGTGGACGGTTGCTTCACGATTCGATCACCACGGTGAGGTAGCCTACGCCGCTTGTTCGGCGGCATTGTGCGACTCGGGAGGAGGAGAATGGATTGACGACGGGTTGATCGCGCCACATAATAAGTTACTGCTGCGTAACCTACGCTACCGTAACTAGCGTTCCTGCCCGATCGAACAGCCCTGAAGGAGGCGACGGCTCCCATGTCATCGATCGTCGAGGCGCTCAAGCCGCTCAAGCCGCGCATGCGCGGGTGGATACATCTCTACGCGTTCGGCATCTCGATCCTCACCGGCATCGCCCTCGTCTCCGTGGTCGGTGCCCTGGAGGACTCGCGCGCCCTGCTCGCGGTGTCGATCTACAGCGTCACGCTCTCCGCCCTGTTCGGGGTGAGCGCGCTCTACCACCGTGTGACCTGGAAGTCTCCCGCCAAGCGCATCTGGATGAAGCGGGCCGATCACTCGATGATCTTCCTGTTCATCGCCGGCAGCTACACGCCGTTCTGCATGCTCGCGCTGCCCGAGGACACCGGTCGCCTCATCCTCACCGTGGTCTGGGCCGGCGCGCTCGCCGGGGTCGCGCAGAAGATGCTGTGGCCCCGGTCGCCGGCATGGCTGGGCGTGCCGCTCTACATCCTGCTGGGCTGGGCGGTCGCTTTCGTCATTCCGGATCTCGTCGCCGAGGCCGGGGTGGCCCCCTTGGTGCTGCTCGCCGTGGGCGGCGCGTTCTATAGCGTCGGCGCGGTGCTCTACGCCACCAAGTGGCCGAACCCATGGCCCACCACTTTCGGCCACCACGAGTTCTTCCACGCCGCGACCGTCATCGCCGCGCTCTGCCACTACATCGCGATCTGGCTCGTCGCCCTCAGCTAGCCCGCCCGCGCGTCGAGGTCAGCCCTCGATCGCGCGCACCGCGCGGATGATCGTCGCCATCGCCTCGTCGAGCAACTCGGCGAGGCGATCGTCGTATCCGGTGTCGGCCCAGTGGCGGATCGCGGCCACGAGCCCGGCGACCACCATCGCGGCGATCATCCGGGTCCGCAGCCCTGCCCCGCCCGCCGCGCCGCGCGCGTCGAGGGCCGAGCGGATCAACGACTCGAACTCGGCCATCTGGAGAGTCATGGCAGCGTGAACGCTGTCCTCGTTGAGCATGACGCGCAGCCGCCGGGCGATGTCGTCGACCTCGCCGCTTTCCCAGCCCGCCATGATGGCGGCCATTCCCGCCCGCATCGCCTCGAGCGCCTCGACGACGGTTCCGGGGGCCGCGGCGAGGAACGCGAGGAGCTGGGGATCGTAGTCATCATGCAGGACGAGCTGTTCCTTGGTGCCGAAGTAGCGGTACACGGAGCTCGGTGAGGTCTCGGCGGCGCGGGCGATCTGCTCGATGGTGACGTTCTGGTAGCCCTGCTCCTCGAAGAGGTCCAGCGCGGCGTGCTGGATGCGGCGCATGGCTTCGGCCTTCTTGCGCTGGCGCAGCCCGGGTTCACGGTGCGTGGTGGGGCTCATGGCACCATGCTAGCGAATTCTGAAAGTCACTTGCAGGTTGCTGTCCAATGCGCTACATTTTTGGTAGTCACTGTCATTTGACAGTGACTGACCATTTGCTTCGCCAGCAGGAGCCACCATGAAGCTCGCCATCGACGCGACCGCGCTCACCAAGGACTTCGGCCGCTTCACCGCCCTCGCCGGGCTCGACCTCCAGGTCGCCACCGGATCCATCCACGGCTTCCTCGGGCCCAACGGCGCCGGGAAATCCACCACCATACGGATCCTCCTCGGCCTCATGCGGCGCACCGGCGGCACCGTGGCCGTGCTCGGCCACGATCCCGCCACCCACGCGCTCGACATCCACCGCCGCACCGCCTACGTCCCCGGCGACGTCGCGTTCTGGCCCAGCCTCACCGGTGGCGAGACGCTCGAGGTCCTCGCGCGCGCCAACCCCGGAACCAGCGCCCGCAAGCGCGCCGAGCTCATCGAGCGATTCCGCCTCGACCCCCGCAAGCGGATCCGCGGCTACTCCAAGGGAAACCGGCAGAAGATCGCCCTGATCTCCGCGTTCTCCGCCAGCCCGGACCTGCTCGTGCTCGATGAGCCCACCACCGGGCTCGACCCCCTCATGCACGCCGAGTACGCGCGATGCGTCACCGCCGCGGCCGAGCAAGGCACCACCGTCCTGCTCTCCAGCCACATCCTCAGCGAAGTAGACCAGCTCTGCGACACCACCACCATCATCCGAGACGGCCGCACCGTGCAGACCGGGTCGCTCGCCGAGCTCCGCGGCGTCGCCCGCTCCCACGTGATCGCCCGCACCCGCGCCCGGCCCGCGATCGACGACGCGGACGGCATCACGAACCTCGCGATCACCCCCGACGACGGCAACCACCGCACCGAGTTCGACATCTCGGCCCCCGGGCTGCCTGCTGCCATCAACCAGCTCGACACCGCGGGCCTGCTCGAGCTGTCCTGCACGCCCCCCACCCTCGAGGACCTCTTCCACAGCTACTACACCTCCACCGGGAGCGACCGATGACCGGCACCGCCACCCTGGTCCGGCTGCTCCTGCGCCTCGACCGGACACGCATGGCCATCTGGCTGCTCGCCCTGCCCGCCCTCGTCTGGCTCGGCGCCCGCTCCATCGTTTCCCTCTACCCCACCGCCGATGATCGCGCCGCCTATGCGCGCACCGCGAGCGAGATCACTGCCCAGATCGCCATGAGCGGCCCGCCACGCGGGCTCGACACGATCGGCGGCATCACCGTCTACGAGGCCGGCTGGCTCGCCAGCATCGCCGTCGCTGCCAGCGCGATCCTGCTCGGGATCCGCGCCACCCGCGCCCACGAGGATTCCGGCGCGTGGGAACTCATCCTCGCCGGACGAATCGGTCCGCGCGCGCCCCTCGCGGCCGGTGCCATCCTCGTCACCGCCAACCAGCTCGCTCTCGGCACCGCCATCAGCCTCGCCCTCGTCGTAGCAGGTGCGGATCGCGCCGGATCACTCGTGTTCGGTTCCGCTGTCGCGTCGATCGGGATCCTCTTCGGAATGCTCGGGCTGCTCGCCGCGCAGGTGGCCAGCAATGCCCCCGCGGCGCGCAGGCTCGCGCTCGGAACCCTCGGCATCGCCTTCGCCGTGCGCGCGGTCCACGACACCACGGACATGCCCCTCGGCTGGGCATCCCCGCTGAGCTGGGCACAAGCCAGCGAGCCCTTCGCGGGCAACTATCCCGCTCCGCTCGCGGGCGCGCTCGTCGCCGCGGCCGCGCTCCTCGCTCTGGCGCTAGCGATCAACGCGCGCCGCGACCTCGGGCAAGGACTGCTCGCCGCGCGGCCCGGGCCCGCGAGCGCGGGGCCGCTGCTTGGGACGCTGCCGGGCCTGCAACTACGGCTCGCGCGGGGAACCATCATTGCCTGGGCCGTGGCCGCCGCGATCACGTTCGCCGCGTTCGGCTCGATCGTGCCCAGCATCGATACCATCGCCGGGACCTCCGACGGCACCGCTGAGGTCATGGCGGCCTACGGCGACGAGTCCCTCACCGAGGCGTTCCTCGCCTTCAGCTTGATCATCCTCGCCATCCTCGCGGCCGGCAGCAGCACCGCGGTCGCGCTGCGCCTGCACGCCGACGAGCGAGCCAGCCGGCTCCCGCTCCTTGCCGTCGCGCCGCTGCGCAGGCACCGGATCCTCGCGCACTACGCGCTCCCGACGCTCCTCGCTGCCGTGCTGACCTGCCTCGTCGGCGGCATCGCGCTCGCGCTCGGCGCGGGCGCGAGCGGGAACGACTGGTCAGCCACCGGAAGCATCATCACCGGCGGACTGGTCCAGGCCGCGCCGGCGCTCGTGCTCGGCACCCTCGCGCTCGCCCTCGCCGCCGCCGCGCCCCGCCTCGCGGGCTTCGCCTGGCTGGCCTACGCCGCGGCCGCGATCGCCGCGATCCTCGGTCCCGTCCTGCGCCTGCCGGGTTGGGCGCGCGACCTCACGCCGTTCACCCACGTCGCCGACTACCCCGCCACGGGCATTCCGTGGGTGCTGCTCGCCATCTCCGTCGCGCTGCTCATCGCCGCCGCGATGGGGCTCGCTCGCCGCGACATCACCGGATGACCAGCGGCGGAGCGGCTTGAGCCCGGCCGCGGGCGGTGTGGCGCGCGCCACCAAGATGACGAAACCGAGATCCTGCGTTATGGTCGTGGGCATGATCCATGTCAGGTCGTATTGGCGCTTTACACCGGCTCCGGGTGGAGCTGGTGGTCGATTCACGCGCTGACGATCACTGTTCATCCGGAGCCCAAGCCGCAGGCACCTCGCCCTGCTGGCTTTCCGTCCGCTAGCCGGCGGGCACCGGGATGAGCATTCCACGTGTGGCCGCCTGAGCATCAACGAAAGGCCCACGATGTCACTCTCCCTCGGCGACGATATCCAGCGCGCCACCCAAACTGGCGGTCCCCGCGCCTCGACCAGCGATGTGCACGTCCGCTCCATCTCGCCCCTGCCTAGCCCGCGCGAGATCCTCGAGGAGATGCCGCTCGGTGACGAGCGCGCGAGCCTCGTCGCCTCCAGCCGGGACGAGGTGCGAGCCATCCTCGACGGCACCGATGACCGCCTCGTCGTGGTCACCGGCCCCTGCTCGGTGCACGACACCGAGGCCGCGCTCGACTACGCGCAGCGGCTCGCGCCGATCGCCCACGCCCACCGCGATGAGCTGCGCATCGTCATGCGCATGTACTTCGAGAAGCCCCGCACCACTGTCGGCTGGAAGGGCTTGATCAACGATCCGGGCATGGATGAGTCGTACGACATCCCGCGCGGCCTGCGGCTCGCCCGCTCGGTCCTGCTCGGCGTGCTCGACACGGGCCTGCCCGTCGGTTGCGAGTTCCTCGAGCCGACCAGCCCCCAGTACATCGCGGACACCGTCACCTGGGGCGCCATCGGGGCCCGCACCACCGAGAGCCAGGTGCACCGCCAGCTCGCGTCGGGGGTCTCGATGCCGATCGGCTTCAAGAACGCCACCGACGGCACCGTGCAGGTCGCCATCGATGGCTGCCGCGCCGCGGGATCAGCACAGGTTTTCTTCGGCTCCGACGTCGACGGCAAGGCAGCATTGGTCTCGACCACCGGCAACCCGGATACACACGTCATCCTGCGCGGCGGGCGTGGCGGCCCCAACTACTCCGAGGCCGATATCGAGGCAGCCGCAGCGCTGCTCGCCAAGGCAGGCCTGCCAGCATCAGTGATGGTCGATGCGAGCCACGCCAACTCCGGCAAGAGCCACATCCGCCAGGCCGAGGTAGCACGGGAGATCGCCGCGATGGTCGCGTCGGGCAACCGGGGCATCTCCGGTGTGATGCTCGAGAGCTTCCTTGTCGCGGGCCGCCAGGAGCCTGGACCGGGCACGCTCGTCTACGGCCAATCGGTGACCGATGCCTGCATGGACCTCGCCACCACCGAGAGCCTGCTCGACGAGCTCGCCGCGGCCGTGATCAGCCGTCGAAAGCAGTGAGCAGCGCAGCGAGGGCATCGCGGTCGCCCACGGGCGACTGGCATACCGTGCCCCGGCACACGTAGGCCGCTGGCTGGCCGTCCACGGCAGGGCGGTCGGCCAGCGGCGGCGTGCTGCCCGCTTCGGCAGCAACCACGACGGCGCCTCCCGGTGACTGCTCCCGGGCCGCCGCGAGCAATCCACCGTCCCGCCCGCTCGTGGTGCTGATCGCCACCTCGATCGGGCCATGCAGGGCGGCCTCGGCCACCGCGAACCAATGCCCCGCCGAGCGGGGTGCTCGCTCGATCGGCAGCACCGCCCGCGCCAGGGATGCCTCCGCATGCTCGCGGTACCGGATGGCCTTCTCGGGCCCTGCGACGACCGCGAGCGTGAGCAATGCCTCAGTGATCGTCGATGCGCCCGAGGGGGTAGCGCCGTCCAGCGGATCGCGGGGGCGCGCGAGAAGCGCCTCGGCATCATCAGCGGTATCGAACCAGCTACCCGGAGCCTCGGCATCCGCGAAGCGCGCGAGAGCAATGTCAGCGAGCTCCTCCGCGCGAACCCGCCAGCGATCATCGCCCGTGGCCTGGTAGAGCGCGAGCAGAGCCACAGCGAGCGCTCCATGATCGTCGAGGACCGCGACAGCGTCGCCGACCGAGCCGCCCAGCGAAGCACGTCGCAGCCGACCATTCACCACGTGGGTCGCCAGCAAGTACTCGGCAGCCACACGCGCCTGCTGGATGTAGTCCGGCTCGTCGAGCGCCAGCCCGGCCTCGACGAGCGCGGTGATGGCGAGCCCGTTCCAGGCGGTGACCACCTTGTCATCACGCTCCGGCTGCGGCCTCTCGTCCCGCGCGGCACGCAAGGTGGCGCGGACCCGGGCGAAGCGCTCCTCGTCATCGGGATCCCCGGGCAGTTGCAGCACGCTCTGCGCGCCCTCGAACGTGCCTGTGCTGCCGACCGCGAACAGGCTCGCCGCCCACAGACCGTCCTCGAGGCCGAGCACATCGATCAGTTCCTGCGGCGTCCACGCATACGTCAGGCCCTCCACGCCCTCGGTGTCCGCGTCGAAGGCCGAGGCAAATCCGCCCTCGCGGGTGCGCAGATCCTTCAGCAGGAACCCCGCGGTCTCCCGCGCCACCCGCGCGGCAAGGGGATCGCCCGTGCGGCGGGCGAGGTGCGCGTAGAACCGCAGTAGCAGCGCGTTGTCGTAGAGCATCTTCTCGAAGTGCGGCACCACCCACTCGGCGTCCACCGCATACCGGGAAAAACCACCCGCGAGCTGGTCATAGATGCCGCCGCGCGCCATGGCCGAGGCGGCGCGCTCGATCGTCGGCAGCCCCTCGCCCGTGCGCTCGTGGTGGCGCAGCAGGCCCTCGAGCAGGGCGGACGGCGGGAACTTCGGCGCCCCACCGAACCCGCCCCGCGCGGTGTCCTCATCCGCGATGACCGCGGCCGCCGCAGCGTCGAGCATCGCCGCATCAGGAAGTCGCTCTCCCGCGGGCAGCGCGCCCGCGTTCTCGCGCAGCGCCTCGGTCACCGAGCCCGCCGCGCGATGCACATCCTCGCGCCGGTTCTGCCAGGTGCCCGAGATCGCCGCGAGCACCTGCGGGAACGTCGGCATGTTGCCGCGCGGCCGGGCCGGGAAATAGGTGCCGCAATAGAACGGCTCCCCGCCGGGGGTGAGGAAGCACGTCATGGGCCAGCCGCCCTGGCCGGTCATCGCGACCGTGGCATTCATGTAGATCGCATCAAGATCGGGGCGCTCCTCCCGATCGACCTTGATGCACACGAAGTCCTGGTTCATCCGGGCCGCGATCTGCTCGTCCTCGAATGATTCATGCGCCATCACATGGCACCAGTGGCACGAGGCGTAGCCGATCGACAACAGGACCGGCACGTCCCGCTCGCGCGCCCACTTGAGCGCGTCGCTGCTCCACTCCTGCCAATGCACGGGATTGCTCGCGTGCTGGCGCAGGTACGGGCTCGAAGCCTCGCCCAGCATGTTCCGCGCCCGGGGATCCCCAGGCGCCCCGTCCTGATCCCCGGCCATGCTCACTGTGATGTGTCCGTCTCCACGGCAGCACGATCCGTGCCCTCGTCCACTGCTTGATCAGGCTCGGGATGCTCCCGCTCGAAGGTCTCCGGCAACCTCGCCAGATGCTTGTTCATCGACCTGATCAGCAGGAAGAGGCCGATCGCGAGCAGCACGATGATCGCTGCCGCCACCGGCGGTGCCTTGCCGAACTCGGGACCAGTCGTCTCCACCCCATTCTGGGCGAGAAAAGTGGCACCCTCGGCCAGCGCCCAGGACCCCCAGGCCGCGACGTCGGGAATATGGGTGGCCACGATCAGTCCTGCTCCTTCGCTTCATCGCCGGCGGAAAGGCCGGCGAACAGATCAGTCTCCGGGATAGTGGTGCGGATCCTCGTCCGGGCGAGCTCGAACTCCTCGGTCGGCCACAGTCGCTGCTGCATCTCCAGCGGCACCACGAAGAACGGACCGTTCGGATCCACCTGCGTCGCATGGGCGCGCAGCGCCTCATCCCGGAGGGGGAAGTAATCACCACAGGTTATCTGGGTGGTCACGCGCCCCATGATGTCGCCTTGCCGCGGCTTCCAGTTCGCCAGCCACTCGGCGTACGGGCTCTCGAGGCCGCGGTCGAGGAAATCATCGTGGAACAACTGCATGCGGTCACGGAGGAAGCCGTGCACGTAGTAGATCTTCGACGGCTCCCACGGCTCGCCCGCATCGGGGAACCGTCCGGCATCCCCGGCTGCCTCGAACGCCTCCATCGACACCTTGTGGCACATGATGTGATCGGGATGCGGATAGCCACCGTTCTCGTCATAGGTGATCATCACGTGCGGCTTGAACTCCCGGACCACACGCACCAGCGCTTCGGTGGCAACCTCCAGCGGCACGAGCGCGAACGCATCATCGGGCAGCGGCGGCACCGGATCACCCTGCGGCAGGCCCGAATCAATGAACCCCAGCCAGTGATGCTGCACGCCCAGGACCTTCGCGGCCTGCGCCATCTCCTCCTGCCGCACCTCGTTGATGCGCTCGAGCACGCCCGGGATGTCCATCGCGGGGTTGAGCACATCGCCCCGCTCGCCACCCGTCAAGGTGACGACCATGACGTCATGGCCTTCCTTGGCATAGCGGGCCATCGTCGCGGCACCCTTGCTCGCCTCATCATCAGGGTGCGCGTGTACCGCCATCAGCCTCAAACCGGCCACGAAATCTCCTCCGCAATCTCCCCAGCGCGACCCCGGGGCCGCTCCCAGCTTGCCGTGGTCCTCTCACGATTCCGCATGAGCGGCACGACGGCAACTCACGGGCAACTCCTCTAGAGAATACGTGGGGCCGGCCGCGCGCCGCCACGGCGCACCACCCGCCCGGGCAGCACCCGCCCGCGCGCCGGGCAGCAGGCAAGGACCGGGTGGCATCATGGGAGGCCAGCACCACCTCCACCGGCCCAGCACGCCCGACGGGAAGCATCGCATTGAGCAGCACGCAGCACGACCAGCCCCCGAGATACCCCGAAGCAGCGGCGACCGGGCGGACCAAGCGCCCCCTCGTCATCGTGCTCGGAGTGCTGTTCGCCCTCGGCATCGCCGTGATCGCCTACCTCGGGTACCGGCCGATCACCTCGACGCCCATCGAGGCCGAGGCGCTCGGATACGAGGTCATCGACGATGCGACGATCACGGTGCGCTTCAAGGTCGTCCGCGACGATCCGAGCGCGGACGTCGTGTGCATCGTGCGCTCCCGCTCCCGCGACGGATCCGAGACCGGGCGGCGCGAAGTGCTCGTGCCGGGCTCCACCAGCAGCGCCGTCGAGGTCACCACCACGATCACGACCTCCAAGCCCCCCGGCATGGCCGAGGTGTACGGCTGCGGCGGCAGCGTTCCGCAGTACCTCCAGCCCCAGCAGGGCTAGGCGCTGGGCCGCGGCCGGGGCCCGGCGCCACGGCCTCGCCGCCCGCGCACGCTCGTGGCCCCGCCCAATGATGCACAGGCGGGGCCACGAGGCACGCCTCAGGACTCGAGGGAGCCGGACTCCACCTCGGCGGTGGTGACGTCCGGGATGATCAACGCGCCCGGGGTGCATGTGACGAGCACGCCGCCCACCAGGTCAGTGGCGCTGAGCAGGACCAGCGTGGCGTTGCCGTCCGCGTCCGCGGTGCCGCCGAACACCTGTGGCGGCACGGTCACGCACTCCGACTCGGGCTGGGCGCCCGACACCGAGACGATGATGACCGGGCCGAGCTCCATGGCGGTGGCGCTGAGCTCGGTCTGGGCCGAGGCCATCCCGGAGGCGGCGAGCATCATCGGCACGGTTGCGGCAGCGGCGATTCCCGCGCGCACGACATTTCGCATGGATCGTTCTCCCTTGATCAGGAACGGGGGTGGTGACGGGCGTCACCCATGCCAAGAATGGTCGATGGCATCGGATTCCGCAGCGTTTTCCAACTGGAACCGCTTGGGGCGAAATGGGAACGAGATATCCGGACGTATCCGTCATTCGAGGCGGATCCGAGTGGATCCGGCGAGGCCAGGCCGGGATTCGGCAAGTCGCGGTTCGGGTTTCATTAGACCGTTGTTCATGCGAAGGACGTGTATCCTGTATGTACACGGCCCTGAGTGGGGCCGTGTACGCGCATGTGGGAGCACTTGCTCCCAATGGCATGGCGACCGCGGATGGTTCCCGGTCCGCCCGGCTTGGGCTCGGTGCCAAGCGCATCAGCCACAGTATAAAGGAGTGATCGACAATGACCGACACGAAGGCGAGCTGGCTCACCCAGGAGTCGTACGACAAGCTCGATCGTGAACTCCAGGCGCTCATCGCCAACCGGCCCGTGATCGCCGCGGAGATCAACGCGCGACGCGAGGAAGGCGACCTTCGGGAGAACGGCGGATACCACGCTGCCCGCGAGGAGCAGGGGCAGCAGGAAGCGCGGATCCGCCAGCTGCAGGAACTGCTGAACAACGCCAAGGTCGGTCAGGCGCCCAAGCAGTCCGGCGTTGCTCTTCCCGGTTCGGTCGTCACGGTCTACTACGCTGGCGACGAATCGGATTCCGAGACGTTCCTCATCGCCACGCGCGAGGAGAGCACGGCCACCGATGAGCTCGAGACCTACTCCCCCAGTTCCCCCCTTGGCTCGGCATTGATCGACGCCAAGGTCGGTGAGACGAAGGAGTACAAGCTGCCGAACGGCAAGACCATGACCGTCACGCTCACCAAGGCAGAGCCCTATCACGGCTGACCCCTGATCGAGCAACGAGGGCTCCCGGCTTTTCACGCTGGGAGCCCTCGTGCTTTCCCTGGCTTGGCCGATCCTCACTGAGTCACGGCGCGACGACAGCCCCGTGCGGGCCGGGCGGCGGCACTCAGTCGAGGAGCTCGCGCAGCTGGCTCTCGTCGATGATGGAGATCGCACGCCCGGCGGCGATGTGCTCGCGCGCCTTGCGCTCCTTGCTCGTCTCGATCGGTGACCCGTGGGCATCCACCCAGGTTCCCTTGATCAGCATGGTGGTGCGCCGGGTGACATTGAGCTCGGGCTTGCCACCGCGCTCGGCGATCATGTCCCACAGCGCCTCGCGGCTGCATCCGGCGAACTCGCCCGTGACAACGACGATCTGGCCATGAAAAGGGTGGCCTGGATCCGCCGTGGGGCTCGGCACTGGCATCTCGCTGGCCTTGCGGCTGGGCTGGTGGCCCTGCCAGGAAACGGTCGGCCGGGTCGATGCGCACAACGTGAGCCCGTGCGGGGAGAGCGACCCCAGGACCGTATCGGTGGCCTTCGCGTAGGCAGCGAGATCGCGGGACTTGCGCGCCTGGGTGAGCTGGAGCGCGATCCCGGCAGCGGCGAGCGCATCCGCGGCGGCGTCATGGTGCTGCTCGAGCGGCACGCCAACGTGCTGGGCGATGGTGGGCAGCTTGTAGTTGACGAGCCCGGGCAGATCGATGCGCGACCACACCAGCGTGCAGCCGAACGAGATCTCCGGGACGTGGATGCCCGAGACCGTGCAGGCCTCGCGCAGCGCCGTCATGTCGAACCGCGCGTTGTGGCATACGAGTTCACGATCACCGATCACGTCGCGAAACTGCTCCATGCGCTCCACGAACGAAGGCTGGCGAGCGACATCGTCAGGCGTGATGCCATGGATCTCGATGTTGCCAGGATCAAAATGCCCGAGTCCGCGCGGAGGCTGGCAGAGCAGGCTCTCGGTACGGGTAACGGCCCCGTTCTCCACGACCGCGAAACCGAGGGCACAGATGCTGCCCCATGAGCCGTTGGCGGTCTCCACATCGAAGGCCACGAAGCTCGGTGCCCGCGTGCTCGCTCGCGCGCTCGTTCGCGCCGGAGCGACCAGCGGGAACAGCGCTGGCTCCTCGTCTTCCTGGAACGGATCATCGAACAACGATCCTTGCTGCGGCTCGGGCCGCCGCGCTGCCGCCATGACGTCTCCATTCTCCCGTCCGCCCCGAGTGCCATGACACTAGCGGACAGAGCCGACAATTCCCGCGCCAAGCCAGCGCGTGCGCTTGCGACTAGCCCTCGTCACCGATCAGGCCGAGCAGCTCCTGCCACGCCTGGCGCAGGACCTCGGCGTTGTCCGCGACCACGCGGGCAGGATCGGTGAGCCGATCATCGTCGCCGTACTCGCCACGCAGCGGAATGTTCACCGGGGTCTCGACAAGATTGACCCCGACCCGGCCGAGCACCTGCTTGAGCTGCTCGAAGGACCGCTTGCCACCGCCCCCGCCGTAGCTGATGAGCAGGCCCGGCTTGTCCTTCCACTCGGCGTACAGGTAGTCGATGGCGTTCTTCACCGACGCGGGGTAGCCCCAGTTGTACTCCGGGGTGAGCACCACGATCGCGGCGGCGCCCCCCACCATGCGCGCCCAGTTCCGCGTGTGCTCATGCTGGTAATCACCGGTTGCCGCCATGCGCGGCTCGTCGAGGATCGGTAGCGCTAGCTCGCGCAGGTCCGCGACCTGGACCCTGGGGCCATCCGTGCCCGGGATCTGGTCGAGGATCGCCCGCCCGAGTTGTCCGCCGACCCGCACGGGCCGGGCGCTGCCGATGATGAAGAGAATCTCGCCTGCCATGCCCACGACCCTAGTGCCCCGGCGCGCCCACCGGCGAGCGTGGCTGCCTGACGGGCGTCCCCGGCCGGTGTGTCAATTGCCGGGGCGTCCCCGGCCGGTGTGTCAATTGCCGGGGTGTCCCCGGCCGGTGTGTCGGTTCGGCGGCGACGAGTGTGCGAAAAGCGTCAGGATTCACGCGTTGCGCTGTCGTTCTTCGCACACTCAAGCGCGCTGCGAGCCCATCGTTCCGGCTAGCCGAGTGCCTGCTAGTTCCGGCTAGCCGAGTGCCTGCTCGAGATCAGCGACGAGATCGTTGGCATCCTCGATACCGACGGACAGGCGCACAAGATCCTCGGGCACCTCGAGCACGGAGCCGGCGGTGGAGGCATGCGTCATTGCCCCAGGATGCTCGATGAGGGATTCGACCCCACCGAGCGACTCAGCGAGAGTGAAGACCTTGGTTCGCGCGCACAGGTCGAGCGCGGCCTGGCGGCCACCATTGAGCCGGACGGAGATCATGCCGCCAAAGCGCCGCATCTGCTTCACCGCCACGTCGTGGCCGGGATGCTCGGGCAGGCCCGGGTAGAGCACACTGCTGACGGCACGATGCCCGGCGAGGAAGTCCACGACCGCCTCGGCATTGTCGCTGTGGCGGTCCATGCGCACCGCGAGGGTCTTGATGCCGCGCATCGTCAGGAACACGTCGAACGGCCCGGGAACCCCGCCCGCCCCGTTCTGGAGGAACGCGACATCCGCGTCGAACTTCTCATCGCGCGTCACGATAGCGCCGCCGACCACGTCGGAATGCCCGCCGAGGTACTTCGTGGTCGAGTGCAGGACCACATCGGCGCCCAGCGTGAGCGGCTGCTGCAGGTACGGCGAGGCGAAGGTGTTGTCCACCACCAGCTTGGCCCCGGCAGCGTGAGCGATCTCCGCGATGGCCGCGATATCACCGACATTGAGCAGCGGATTCGTCGGTGTCTCGATCCAGACGAGCTTCGTCTCGAGCCGGATCGCTGCACGGATCGCATCGAGATCAGTGATTGGCACCGCCGTGTAGGAGATGCCCCACTGGGTGAAGACCTTATCGATCAGCCGGAAGGTGCCACCGTAGGCATCATTGGGGATCACGAGGTGATCGCCCGGGCGCAGCGCCGCGCGCAGCACCGCATCGGTGGCAGCCATGCCGGACGAGAAGGCGCGACCGTGGGTTCCCTGCTCGATCGCCGCCATGTTGGCCTCGAGCGCTTGCCGGGTGGGGTTGCCGGTGCGCGCGTACTCGAAGCCGCCACGCATTCCACCCACCCCATCCTGGGCGAACGTGGAACTCGCATAGATGGGAACGTTCACCACACCGGTCTGCGGGTCCGGGTCGAAGCCCGCGTGGATCGCCGTCGTCGAGAACCCGTGCTGCTCACTCATGGGTGACAGCCTAATGCGGGGGCACGACAAATATCGAGCACGCCTTCCCCGGTAGCGGGGTAACGTCGGCGGGGACAACCCGAGGCTGCCGAGGTGATCCTGTGCAAATGCGCAATATCGCGATCTATGTGGGCACTGTGATCGTCGCCGCGATCGGGGTGCTGCTCGGGGCGGCCCTCACGATCCCCGACGAGTGCGCCATCACCGACGCCTGCGCGAGCACGCAGCGCAGCATCATCCTGTTCGCGCCCGTCAGCATCCTCCTCCTCGGCGTAGCGGGCGCCGCGGCCTTCACCATCTGGTGCTGGCGCGACGGAATCGAGTGGCGCCGCTGGTTCGGGGCCGTCTGGTTCCTGCTCGTGATCCTGCTCGTCGTCATGTCGATGGCGGGCGGCGTCCTCACTGGCTAGCCTGGCCTGCTCGATCCAGTTCTCCTCCGGGCAAGCCGTCAACGAATCGCAGGATGGCGCCGTTGACCCTGTCCGGCTCCTCGAGGTGGAGGAAATGCCCGAGGCCCTTGACCACCCGCGCCTTGCTGGCGGGTGGCAGGTGATCCGGCGTTGAAGCACCGAGATCGGCCCGGACGCAGGTGTCGCGCTCGCCGTGCAGATAGAGGATCGGCACGCGATGCTCGCGGTAGATGCCGTGCCGCTCGGGCGCGCGGCTTGTTCTCCAGCGCAGGGGATTCCATAGGGCGCGGTAGTAGCCGAGAGCGGCGCGGCAGTGCGCGGCGTCGGGCAGCGCGCGGTGGGCGGCGGCGAGATCCGCGTCGTATTCATATGCCGGTGCCCAGCGTGCCCAGATTTCATTGATGAACCTGTGGCTCAGCGCAGGGACGCGCTCGAGGGGCGCCTGGGCGGCGAGCATGTACCAGCTGCGTGGTGCTTGGCGCAGCCACGTCCTCGCGTGGCGCGCGAGTCGACGCGGCGGCCATGCCCGGGCAAGGAGCACCGGCAACGGGGGCACCGCGAGGAGGATCGCGGCGTGAAATCGGTCGGGGGCGAGGCTAGCGGCGCCCGAGGCGATCATGGATCCCCAGTCGTGACCAATGAGCAAGGCCCTCCTAGGAGCACGCGCACCTGGGGCGGCGAGGGCGTCCTGGATGTCGAGGACGTCGCGGACCAGCGCGGCAAGCTCGTAGTTGCCGTCGGGCGCGGGGCCGGTGGGAGCGTATCCACGATTGGCGGGGGCGATGGCGCGCCAACCACGTTCCGCGAGCCGGGGGCCGAGGTGGCGCCAGGTGTGCGGGGAGTCCGGGAATCCGTGCAGCAGGAGTACGAGGGGTCCGTCGATGGGGCCCCAGGCCTGCGCGGCGATGGTTCTGCCCGGCAGCGGGATCGTCAGGTTCTCGGCCACGTGCCCAGCATGCCAGGCCCACTGCTCCGGTGGCTGGCGCGGCTTGCTGCGGGCGGCTGGCTGGCGCGGCTGGCTCCGGTGGCTGGCTGGCTGGCTGGCTGGCTCCGATCGTGAAGATCCCGCCACATCACGCGTGGCCAGATCTTCACGATCGGAGTG
Organism: Lolliginicoccus lacisalsi; assembly: GCF_014841105.1. Lineage (GTDB taxonomy): Bacteria > Actinomycetota > Actinomycetes > Mycobacteriales > Mycobacteriaceae > Lolliginicoccus > Lolliginicoccus lacisalsi. The sequence goes on along the minus strand of NZ_JACYWE010000003.1, from coordinate 271,312 downwards.
GCGGCACCCCGGCCGCGCTGGCAACCTGGCCGCACCAGACAGCCGCACCCCACCCCTATCTATATATAGCTTCTCTATCTATAATCGAGGCGAGGGGCACCCGCGCCGCAATAGGAGGACCGCTATGACAGGGACCGCACGAACAGCCACCGCCACATCCACCACGGCGCGATCGGCGGCTGGAACCACCACGCCAGGTCCCGCCGAGACGGTCGCCGCGCTCCTCCACCACCACGCAGACCGGCCCGCGCTCGGCGACCGCGAACGGATCGCCCACACCGACCCCACCACCGGCGAGCAGCACGTCACCCTGCAGCCCCGGTTCACCACCGTCACCTTCCGCGAGCTGGCCGAACGCATCACCAGCCTCGCCGCCCACTGGAGCGCCACCCCCGCGCTACAGCCGGGCGACATGGTCGCGGTCATCGGGTTCGCCAGCATCGACTACACCGTCATCGATCTCGCCATCACCCATCTCGGCGCGGTGAGCGTGCCCCTCCAGGCGGATGCGCCGGTGCCACAGCTGGCCGCGATCCTGGCGGAGACCGAGCCTCGGATCCTCGCCACCAGCATCAACAACCTCGGCAAGGCCGCCGAGCTCGCGCGCGCCACGCCCTCGATCGAGCAGGTCATCATCTTCGACGTCCTGCCCGGACTCGCGAGCCACGAGCAATCTATCGCCCGGCTCCGCGCGGACGGCACGATCAATGTCCTCGCCCTCACCGACGCGATCGCCCGTGGCGCCGAGCGGCCGAAGCCTCCCCCGTTCCGGCCCGCCCCGGGCGAGGAACCGCTCGCGCTGCTGATCTACACCTCCGGCAGCACCGGCACCCCCAAGGGCGCGATGTACACCACCCGCATGCTCGCGCACCTGTGGGCCGAGCCGGACGACGAGGACTCCGATCCCGCTCCCCCGGCCTACTTGCACTACATGCCGATGAGCCATGTGTACGGGCGCATGTGGCTGCTGCGCGGCCTCGCGCTCGGCGGCACCGGCTTCTTTGCTGCCGCCCCGGACATGTCCACCTTGTTCGAGGACCTCGCGCTCGTCCGCCCCACCGCGGTCAACCTGGTGCCCCGCGTGGCGGAGCTGCTCCACCAGCGCTACCGGGCCGCGGCGCGCCGGGCGGGGATCACCAGCACCGACGCTTTTGAGGTGAACGATGCGCTGGCCACCGCGACCAGGCAGGCCATGCTCGGCGACCGGTTGCAGCATGCCGTCGTGGGCAGCGCGCCGCTCACCCCGGAGCTGCGCCGCTTCCTCAAGGGCTTCCTCGCGGTTCCGCTGCGCGACGGCTACGGGTCGACGGAGACCAGCGGCGGGGTGGTCACCAATACGGTGGTGATGCGCCCTCCCGTCCTGGACTACAAGCTCGTCGACGCGCCGGAGCTCGGCTACCTCACGACGGACGAGCCGCATCCGCGGGGCGAGCTGCTCATCAAGGCCACCACGGTGTTCCCCGGCTACTACCGGCGCCCCGACGCGACCGCGCAGGTCTTCGACGAGGACGGCTTCTACCGCACCGGCGATATCGTCGCGGAGATCGCCCCCGACCGGCTGGTGTATGTCGATCGCCGCAATAACGTGCTGAAGCTCGCGCAGGGCGAGTTCGTGGCGATCGCCCGCCTTGAGGCGCTGTACTCCGCGAGCCCGCTGATCGATCAGGTGTTTCTCTACGGCAACAGCGCGCGCTCCTACCTGCTTGCCGTGGTCGAGCCCAGCGAGCAGGCCCGTGCGCGGCCGGGCGCGATCCCCGAGACCCTGCGCGCGGCGTTCGAGGAGGTCGCGGAGCGGCACGAGCTCGCCGCCTACGAGGTGCCCCGCGAGATCGTCCTCGCGGACGAGCCCTTCACCACCGCCAATGGCCTGCTCACCGGTATTGGCAAGCTGGCGCGGCCGAGGTTGGCCGAGCTCTATGGGCCGCGGCTCGAGGATCTGTACGTGCAGCTCGACACCACCGAGATCGACCAGGTAGCGAGCTTGCGGGAGCAGCGGGACCACCGTCCCGTCGTTGAGGTGCTGCTCGATCTGGTGCAGGCACGGATCGGCTCCGCCGAGGCGGATGTGCCCTTCACGGATCTGGGTGGCGACTCCCTCGCAGCGATGTCGGTGGCGACCGGCATCGAGGAGATCTACGACCTCGCCATTGCCGTGCACGAGATCATCAGCCCGACTGCCACTCTCGCTAGCCTCGCCGCGCGCATCGAGCAACAGCGAACAACCGCGCCGGGCGATTCGGTGTTCAGCGCGATTCACGGGCACCGGCCAGCCGTGACCCGCGCGTCGGACATCCAGCTCGCCAAGCTGCTCGACGCCACGACGCTGCGTTCCGCCACCGATCTGCCGCTGGCCACCGGAGAACCACGAACGGTACTGCTCACCGGTGCGACTGGCTATCTCGGCAGGTTCGTGTGCCTCGAGTACCTCGAGCAGCTCGCCACCACCGGCGGAACGCTCATCTGCCTGGTGCGCGGCCGCGATGAGACGGACGCCCGCGCCCGTCTCGATGCCGCGTTCGACAGCGGCGACCCGGAGCTGCTCGCCCACTACCAGGAGCTTGCCACCGATCATCTCGAGGTCATCGCTGGCGATGCCGCGGCACCCCGGTTCGGGCTAGCCAGTCACCAGTGGCTCGACCTCGCGCGACGCACCGACCTGATCGTCCACGTCGCCGCGCTCGTCAACCATGTGCTGCCCTACCCCGAGCTGTTCGAGCCGAACGTGATCGGCACCGCCCGCGTGATCGAGCTCGCCGCAACCACCACCCGCAAGCCCGTGCACTTCCTTTCCACCGTCGCCGTCACCCTCCTCGACGACGGCAGCCGCCTTGCCGAGGATTCCGATATCCGCGAGGCCAGCCCCGCCCGGGCGGTGAGCGACGGATACGCCAACGGGTACGCCACTAGCAAATGGGCCAGCGAGGTGCTGCTGCGGGAGGCGCACGAGCATCTCGGCATTCCCGTCACCGTGTTCCGCTCCGGCATGATCCTCGCCCATTCGCGCTACACGGGGCAGCTCAACGTGCCGGACAACTTCACCCGGCTGCTGCTCAGCGTCCTCGCCACCGGCCTCGCGCCAGGATCGTTCTACCGGCGCGGCCCAGCAGCACAGCGCGCGCACTACGACGGGATCCCCGTCGACTTCACTGCCGCGGCCGTGCGTCGGCTCGGGCAGGCCGCGGGCGACAGCTACCGCACGTTCAACGTGCTCAGCACTCACGACGACGGCATCTCCCTCGACACCTTCATCGACTGGCTCATCGAGGACGGGCACCCCATCACCCGCATCGACGACCACCGCGCATGGGTCGCCAGGATCAGCGCGGCGATGGAGGCCCTTCCCGAGCAGCAGCGCCAGCACACGGTGCTGCCCTTGATGCACGCCTACCAGCGGCCCGCTACCTCGCATGCCGAGGATCCGGTGCTCACCGCGCGGTTCCGGGAAGCCATCGCCCAGCATGGCGTGGCGGGCCAGCACGCGGTCCCGAGCCTCGACCACGCGCTGATCAGCAAGTACGCCCGCGATCTCGCCGCGCTCGGGCTGCTCAGGATGCCAGCGCGGTAGTGGCTCTCGCGGTGCCCCGCCCGCTAGTGGAAACCTTTCCCGGTGGGAGCGGGGAAAGTTTCCACTGAGGGCGCGGTGGCTGGGAGCGGGCAACAGCCAGCCCACCGAGCCCCCCCGCCGATCAGTACGTCGGCAGTGCCCGGGAGATGAGCCAGCCCTGGGGGTCCATGGAGCGGCCGAGAGGGTCGCGGACCTCGAAGTGGAGGTGCGGGCCGGTGGAGTGGCCGCGGTTGCCGACGGTGGCGATCTGCTGGCCGGCGAATACGGGCTGGCCGGGTGCGACGAAGTACCGGTCGATGTGGCCGTAGACGGTGACGGTGCCGTCGAGGTGACGGATGCGGACCCATTGGCCGAAGCCGCTGGCGGGGCCGACGTCGGTGACAACGCCTGGCCCGGCGGCGAAGACGGGGGTACCGATGGGGGCGGCGATGTCGACGCCTTCGTGGAAGCGCCCCCAGCGGGGACCATATCCGGAGGTGAGGACGCCGACCGCGGGCTGCGCGGCCCAGGGAAGGGAAACGGCTTGCCCGAATCCCGCGGAGCCGGTGTCGAAGGGCAGGGATTGCGCGGTTGCGCCGCCTGCTGCGACGAACGGTGCCATGGTGCCGATGAGGATGGCACCGGCGGCGATGAGGGCACGGCGGGGACTGGCGTGGCGGCGGGAGCGCAAGAGTTGACCTCCGGGTGACGGGACCGGATCGCTGGTGTGGTGCGCGATCGGGCCCGGGTATGGAAAAGGAACCGTTATCAGAGCGTTACCTTAGCGGAGGTTTGCCCCCCAATGTGGCGGCACGCCGTGAGCGGCGAAGCATTAGGCTCGTGATTGTGATCCCTACCACTTCCGAATCCTCGTCCCCGGGTCCGCGCGTTCTGCTCTACAGCGACGATCGCTCGATCCGCGACCGAGCCCGCGCGGCGCTGGGCCCCCGGTTGCTGCCCGGGTCCGCCGCGACCGAGCACGTGGAGGTGGCGACGGCCGACGCCGCGGTGGCCGGGGTGGAGCGCGGGATGATCGATCTGGTGATCGCCGATGGCGAGACGGCGCCCCTGGGCGGGATGGGGCTGGCCCGGCAGTTGCGTGATGAGATCACGCAGTGCCCGCCGATCATCGTGCTGCTCGGCCGCCGCGACGATCGCTGGCTGGCGCGCTGGTCGGGGGCGGATGGCGCGGTGCCGCTGCCGGTGGATCCGTTCGAGCTGTCGCAGCTGGCCGTTGAGCTAGTGGAAGCGCGCACCGGGGTCGGCGCCAGCTAAGCCACGCGCGGCACTTCCGGGTTCCTCGTGCGCCAATCCTGCTGTGGGCGAACAAGGTCGGTGACACGCCATGGCAAGCGCCCGTCGCAAAAGCATGCAGGGTCACCGCCTTGACGGCTACCCTGAGAGCTAGATCACAATCCGTGGTGATGCCGGTGCGGCACTACCGGGGAGCCAGGCTCGCGGCGAGGGGAGTTCAGGCACATGGGCACGCTGGTCCCGATCCTCGTCCTGGGCGCGATAGCGGCGGCATTCGCGTTGGTCTCCGCGGCCATGGGCTCGCTGCTGGGCCCGAGCCGCCGCAATCAGGCGAAGCTCGAGGCCTACGAGTGCGGCATCGAGCCCGTGCCGCCCCCGGCAATGCCAGGCCGTGGCCGGTTCTCGGTGAAGTACTACCTGACGGCGATGCTCTTCATCATCTTCGGCGTGGAGATCGTGTTCCTGTACCCGTGGGCGGTCCACTTCGATGAGCTGGGCTTGTTCGGCCTCGCCGCGATGGGATTGTTCCTGGTCAACGTGTCGGTCGCTTATGTGTACGAGTGGCGGCGCGGCGGGCTCAGCTGGGACTAGCGGGAGCAAGAGGAGGTACGGCGCATGGGCTTGGAGGAGAAGGTTCCGGGCGGGTTCCTGCTGACCACGGTCGAGCGGGCCGCGGGGTATGCCCGCAAGGGCTCGTTGTGGCCGGCGACGTTCGGGCTGGCGTGCTGCGCGATCGAGATGATGGCCACCTCGGGCGGCAAGTTCGATATCGCCCGCTTCGGGATGGAGGCGTTCCGCGCGTCGCCGCGGCAGGCCGACCTGATGATCGTGGCTGGGCGGGTGAGCCAGAAGATGGCCCCCGTGCTGCGCCAGGTGTATGACCAGATGGTCGAGCCGAAGTGGGTGCTCGCGATGGGTGTGTGCGCGTCATCGGGCGGGATGTTCAACAACTACGCGATCGTTCAGGGCGTGGACCACGTCGTGCCCGTCGATATCTACCTGCCGGGCTGCCCGCCGCGCCCCGAGATGCTGCTGCACGCGATCATCGCGCTGCACGACAAGATCGGCGACATGCCGCTGGGGTCGAACAGGGCCGAGGCGGTCCGGGCGGCGGAGCAGGCCGCGATGGCCCAGAAGCCGCTGATCGAGCTGAAGGGGATGCTTCGATGAGCGGCGGCGAGCGGATCCGTTCCCTGCGTGGCATGTTCGGCGCGCGCGGCAGCGGCGATACGTCGGGCTACGGGCGGCTCGAACGGACGGTGGAACTGCCCGGTGGCGCCCAGCGCCCGTATGGCGGCTGGTTCGACGAGGCCATCGACGCCCTCGAGGCAGCACTGTCGGAGCATGAGGTGGCGCTCGCCGATGCTGTGGAGCGGGTGGATACCGATCACGGGGAGCTGTCGCTGGAGGTGCGCCGCGAGCACTTGCCGGTGGTGGCGCGCGCGCTGCGCGATGACCCGGCGCTGCGGTTCGAGCTGAGCCTCGGGGTGAGCGGGGTGCACTATCCGGAGGACGCGGGCCGCGAGCTGCACGCTGTGTACCCGCTGCTGTCGATCACGCACAACCGTCGGCTGCGGCTGGAGGTGGCGGCCCCCGACGCGGATCCGCGCATCCCGTCGGTGACCGCGGTGTATCCGACGTGCGACTGGCACGAGCGCGAGACCTACGACTTCTTCGGCATCGTGTTCGAGGGCCATCCGGACCTGGTGCGCATCGAGATGCCCGACGACTGGGAGGGCCATCCGCAGCGCAAGGACTATCCGCTCGGTGGCGTGCCGATCGAGTACAAGGGCGCGACGATCCCGCCGCCGGACGAGCGGAGGGCGTATTCATGACGGATGGCTTCATGACGGATGGCGAATCGGTGCACGTGGCCGCCGGGCAGGATTGGGATGACATCGTCGAGGCCGTCAACGACGCGGGCGGCGAGCGGATCGTCGTCAACATGGGTCCGCAGCATCCGTCCACCCATGGCGTGCTGCGGCTGATCCTCGAGATCGAGGGCGAGACCGTCACCGAGGCGCGCTGCGGCATCGGCTACCTGCACACGGGCATCGAGAAGAACCTGGAGCATCGCACCTGGACGCAGGGAGTCACGTTCGTCACCCGCATGGACTACCTGTCGCCGTTCTTCAACGAGACGGCGTACTGCCTGGGCGTGGAGCGGCTCCTCGGCATCGAGGACGACATCCCGGAGCGGGCCAGCGTGATCCGCGTGATGCTCATGGAGCTCAACCGCATCTCCTCGCACCTCGTGGCGCTCGGCACCGGCGGGCTCGAGCTCGGCGCGATGTCCCCGATGCTGTACAGCTTCCGCGAGCGCGAGCTCATCCTCGAGGTGTTCGAGCACATCACGGGCCTGCGCATGAACCACGCGTACATCCGCCCCGGCGGCGTGGTGGCGGACCTGCCCGACGACGCGGTGGAGAAGGTCCGCGAGCTGCTGCGCGTCCTGCCCGGGCGCTTGCGGGACCTCGAGCTGCTGCTCAACGACAATCCGATCTGGCGGTCGCGCACCGTCGGCATCGGCTACCTCGACCTGGCCGGTTGCATGGCGCTGGGCATGACCGGGCCCGTCCTGCGCGCCACCGGGCTGCCCCATGACCTGCGCAAATCACAGCCCTACTGCGGCTACGAGGACTACGAGTTCGACGTCATGACCGAGAATGGCTGCGACTGCTACGGCCGCTACCTGATCCGCGTCAACGAGATGAACGAGTCGCTGAAGATCGTCGAGCAGTGCCTGGACAAGCTGCGGCCCGGGCCAGTGATGGTGGCGGACAAGAAGATCGCCTGGCCCGCCCAGCTATCGCTCGGCCGCGATGGGCTCGGCAACTCGCTGGAGCACATCCGCACCATCATGGGCGACGACATGGAATCGCTGATCCACCACTTCAAGCTCGTCACCGAAGGCTTCCGCGTCCCGCCCGGCCAGACCTACATCGCGGTCGAGTCACCGCGCGGCGAGCTCGGCGTGCACATGGTCTCCGACGGCGGCACCCGCCCCTACCGGGTGCACTACCGCGACCCGTCGTTCACCAACCTGCAGGCCGTCTCGGCGATGTGCGAGGGCGGCATGGTCGCCGACGTGATCGCCTCCGTGGCGAGCATCGACCCCGTGATGGGGGGCGTGGACCGATGAGCTCCGATCCGATCCTCTTGCCCCTCGGCCAGCGTCCCGCCATCGACCTGCCCGGGCCCACCACCTATCCGGCCGAGACCGAGCAGCGCCTCGAGCGCGACGCCGCTACCCTCATCTCCCGCTACCCCCAGGCCCGTTCCGGGCTGATCCCGCTGCTGCACCTCGTGCAGTCCGAGGACGGCCACCTCACTCCCGCCGGCATCGGGTTCTGCGCACGCGCGCTCGGGCTCACCGAGGCCGAGGTGATGGCGGTGGCGACGTTCTACAGCATGTTCCGCCGCGCCCCTACCGGCGAGTACCTCGTCGGGGTGTGCACGAACACGCTGTGCGCGGTGATGGGCGGCGACGCGATCCACGAGGCACTGCGCGAGCACCTCGGCGTCGACCACGGCGGGACCACGCCGGACGGGATGGTCACCCTCGAGCATGTGGAGTGCAACGCGGCCTGCGACTACGCGCCCGTGGTGATGGTCAACTGGGAGTTCCTCGACAACCAGACCCCCGCATCGGCGCGCGAGCTCGTCGACGCGCTGCGCTCCGGGGAGACCGTGACGCCCCCGCGCGGCGCCACGCTGTGCACGTTCAAGCAGGCCGCCCGGATCCTCGCGGGATTCGATGACGAGCAGCCCGGCACGGTCGAGGCGCCCCGCCCCGGGGCCCCCACCCTCGCGGGATTGCGTGCCGCGCGCCGCGACGGAGGAGACGAGCGATGAGCAAGCCCACTCCGCTGGTCCCCGTGCTGAGCGAGCACTGGGACGAGCCCCGGTCCTGGACGCTGGAGGCCTACCGGCGCCACGGGGGCTACGAGGGCCTCGCCGCCGCGCTGGCCATGGATCCGGACGAGGTGATCGCCACCGTCAAGGCAGCGGGCCTGCGCGGGCGCGGCGGGGCAGGCTTCCCCACTGGCATGAAGTGGTCGTTCATCCCACAGGTGCCCCAGAAGGACGGCGCTGGCAAGGATGCTGCCGACAAGCCGCACTACCTGGTCATCAATGCGGACGAGTCCGAGCCGGGGACGTGCAAGGACATGCCGCTGATGCTGCACGAGCCGCACGTGCTGATCGAGGGCGCGATCATCGCCGCCTACGCGATCCGCGCCCGTCACGCATTCATCTCCGTGCGCGGCGAGGTGCTGTCGGTGATCCGTCGGCTTCGTGCTGCCGTCGCCGAGGCGTATGCCGCTGGCCTGCTGGGCCCGGGCGCGCGCTACCCGATGGAACTAGTGGTGCACGCCGGAGCGGGGGCGTACATCTGCGGCGAGGAGACCGCGCTGCTCGATTCGCTGGAGGGTCGGCGCGGGCAGCCGCGCCTGCGGCCACCCTTCCCCGCGGTGGCGGGCCTGTACGCCGCGCCGACGGTGGTCAACAATGCCGAGTCCATCGCGAGCGTGCCGGCCATCCTGCGCCGCGGCGTGGACTGGTTTCGCTCGATGGGCAGCGAGAAGTCCCCCGGATTCACCTTGTACTCGCTGTCGGGGCATGTCACCCGGCCAGGGCAGTACGAGGCGCCGCTCGGCATCACCCTGCGCGAGCTGCTCGACCACGCGGGCGGCATCCGCGCCGGGCACCGGCTCAAGTTCTGGACACCGGGCGGCTCCTCGACCCCGCTGTTCACCGAGGAGCATCTTGACGTGCCGCTCGACTACGAGGCCGTCGCAGCGGCGGGCTCCATGCTCGGCACCAAGGCACTGCAGATCTTCGACGACACCACCTGCGTGGTCCGGGCGGTGCTGCGCTGGACCGAGTTCTACAAGCACGAGTCGTGCGGCAAGTGCACGCCCTGCCGCGAGGGCACCTACTGGCTGGTGCAGGTGCTGCGCGGGCTCGAGGACGGCACCGGCAGCCCCGCGGACGTGGACCTGTTGCTCGATATCACCAGCACCATCGCGGGCAAGTCGTTCTGCGCGCTCGGCGATGGCGCCACCAGCCCGATCATCTCGTCGGTCCGGTTGTTCCGCGACGAGTATCTCGAGCACCTGCGCCACGGCGGATGCCCGTTCGATCACCACCGGTCCACGCTCTTCGCGGAGGCGACTGCACCATGACCCATGCCAGGACCAACGAGGAGACCAGCACCCGCGACCCGGGTCTCGTGCACGTCACCATCGACGGCACAGGCGTGGATGTGCCGCCGGGCACGCTGATCATCCGGGCCGCCGAGCAGATGGGCGTCGCGATCCCCCGGTTCTGCGACCACCCGTTGCTCGACCCGGCGGGCGCGTGCCGGCAGTGCATCGTTGAGGTGGAGGGCCAGCGCAAGCCCGTCGCGTCCTGCACGATGCCGGTTACCGACGGCATGGTCGTCCACACCCAGCACTCCTCGGTGGAGGCCGCCTCGGCGCAGCGCGGCGTGATGGAGCTGCTCCTGATCAATCATCCCCTCGACTGCCCGGTATGCGACAAGGGCGGCGAGTGCCCGCTGCAGAACCAGGCCCTGTCCGCTGGCCGCTCCGAGACGCGCTTCACCGGCACCAAGCGCACCTTCCCCAAGCCGATCCCGTTGTCCGAGCAGGTGCTGCTCGACCGCGAGCGGTGCGTGCTGTGCGCGCGCTGCACCCGCTTCGCGCAGCAGATCGCCGGGGACCCACTGATCGATATGGTGGAGCGCGGCTCCCAGCAGCAGGTTGGCATCAGCACCGAGGAGCCCTTCGACTCCTACTTCTCCGGCAATACCATCCAGATCTGCCCCGTCGGGGCGCTCACCAGCGCCACCTACCGCTTCCGGGCGCGTCCCTATGACCTGGTGTCCACCCCCAGCGTGTGCGAGCACTGCGCGAGTGGCTGCGCCCAGCGGACCGATCATCGCCGCGGCACCGTGATGCGCCGCCTCGCCGGGGATGACCCGGACGTCAATGAGGAATGGAACTGCGACAAGGGCCGGTTCGCGTTCACCTACGCCACCGAGGCCGATCGCATCACGAGCCCCCTGGTGCGCGGCAGCGACGGGGAACTGCACGAGGCGTCCTGGCCGGAGGCGCTCGCCGTGGCCGCGCGGGGACTCGCCGCCGGGCCAGCCGGGGTGCTCGTGGGCGGGCGGGCCACTATCGAGGATGCCTACGCCTACAGCAAGCTCGCCCGGCTCGTGCTCGGCACCAACGACATCGACATGCGCGCACGGCCGCACTCGCGGGAGGAAGCGGGTTTCCTCGCGCGGCGCATCGCGGGCATCGGCACGGCCAGCTATGCCGACCTCGATGCCGCCCCGGCCGTGCTGCTCGTGGCGCACGAGCCCGAGGAGGAATCCCCGATCGTGTTCCTGCGGCTGCGCCGCAACGCGCGCGCCCGCGGGCTGCCCGTCTTCTCGATCGCCCCGTTCGCCTCGCCGGGCCTGCGCAAGCTGTCCGGCACGCTGCTGCCCACCATCCCCGGTGACGAGGCCGCGACCCTCGCCGAGCTCGGCCGGGGTGGCGCTGCCGGGGCCCAGCTGCGGCAGCCCGGCGCGGTCATCCTCGTCGGTGAGCGCGCCGCCGCCATCCCAGGAGCCCTCACCGCCGCGGAGCGGCTCGCCGACGAGACCGGAGCGATCCTCGCGTGGGTCCCGCGCCGCGCCGGGGAACGTGGCGCGCTCGAGGCGGGCGCCCTGCCGGGGCTGCTGCCCGCCGGGCATCCCGTGGCCGACCCCGACGCCCGCCGCGCCGTCGCTGGGCTGTGGAAAGTACCGGACCTGCCGCGCGAGGCGGGCCGCGACACCAGCGGCATCCTGGACGCGGCCGCGCGCGGCACGCTGCATGGCCTGCTCGTCGGCGGTGTCGATCCGCATGACCTGCCTGATCCCGCCGCGGCGCTCAGCGCGATCGACCGGGCCGGGTTCGTCGCGAGCATCGAGATCCGCCACAGCGCCGTCACCGCCAGGGCCGATGTGGTGCTGCCCAGCGCCGTGGTCGCGGAGAAAGCAGGCACCTTCCTCACCTGGGAGGGCCGCCCGCGCGGCTTCGGGGCCGCGCTGCGCGATACCGGCATGCTGCCCGACCATCGGATCGTCGATGCGCTCGCTGCCACCATGCGGCGCCCCCTCGGCCTGGCTACCACGATCGCGGTGCGTACCGAGCTTGATGCCCTGGCGCCGTGGCACGGTGGTCGGGAAGAGCCCGTCGCCCCGGCGCCGCGCCGTGCAGAAGGCACCGCCGCACCGGGCGAGGCGATCCTCGCGAGCTGGCACCTGCTGCTCGACGACGGCCGCATGCAGGACGGCGAGCCGCACCTCGCCGGCACCGCCCATCCCGCTGTCGCGCGCCTCTCCGCCGCTACCGCTCACCAGCTCGGGGCCTCCGACGGGGACCCCATCCGGGTGAGCACCCCGCACGGGGCAATCACGCTGCCGCTGCGCATCACGGACATGCCCGACGCCGTGGCCTGGGTCCCCACCTGCTCCCCGGGCAGCCACCTCCACGCCGAGCTGCACGCCCTGCCCGGTGACCGGGTTCGGCTGGCCCGCGCGGAGGTGGGACCGTGAGCGCGGACCTCAGCATGTTCGGCCAGGATCCCTTGTGGCTAGTCGTCGCGAAATCCCTGGCAGTGTTCCTGTTCCTGCTGCTGACCGCGCTGTTCATGGTGTTGGTCGAGCGCAAGATCATCGCCTGGATGCAGATGCGCATCGGCCCGAACCGGGTCGGTCCGCGAGGGATCCTGCAGAGCCTCGCCGACGGCATCAAGCTCGCGCTCAAGGAAGGCATCTTCCCCACGCAGGCCGACAAGCCCGTGTACTTCCTCGCTCCGGTCATCGCGCTCGCCGCGGCGATCCTCGCATTCGCCGTCATCCCCTTCGGCCCGGTCGTCTCGATCCTCGGCACCACTACGCCGCTGCAACTGACCGACCTACCCGTCGCCGTGCTCTACATCATCGCCGTCACCTCGGTCGGGGTGTATGGCATCGTGCTCGCCGGCTGGTCCTCGGGATCGACATACCCGCTGCTCGGCGGGCTGCGCGCCACCGCCCAGGTGATCTCCTACGAGATCGCGATGGGTTTGTCGTTCGTGGCGGTGTTCGTGCTCGCCGGCACCATGTCCACCTCGGGGATCGTCGCCGCCCAGCAAGGCACCTGGTACATCGTGCTGCTGCTGCCGTCGTTCCTGATCTATGTCACCGCGATGGTGGGCGAGACCAACCGGGCACCGTTCGACCTGCCCGAGGCGGAGGGCGAGCTCGTCGGCGGGTTCCACACCGAGTACTCGTCGCTGCGGTTCGCGATGTTCATGCTCGCCGAGTACATCAACATGGTCACCGTCTCCGCCCTCGCCACCACCTTGTTCCTCGGCGGATGGCGGGCCCCCTGGCCGTTGTCGATCTGGGAGGGCGCCAACACGGGCTGGTGGCCGGTGCTGTGGTTCACCCTCAAGGTGTGGGCGTTCCTGTTCCTGTTCGTCTGGCTGCGCGCCACCCTGCCACGCCTGCGCTACGACCAGTTCATGCGGCTCGGCTGGCAGGTCCTCATCCCCATCTCGCTGGTCTGGGTGATGACCGTGGCGACGGTGCGGGGGCTCTCCACGGCCGGGTATGACACCGCCGCGATGCTCACCATCATCGTCGCGGCCGCGATCGTGGCCTCGGCACCGTGGCTGGCACGCCGCGCCACGACCCGGCGCCCCGATGCCCGCCACGCGACCGCCCCCGATCCCCGTCCCGACCCGTCCGGGGCCGCCAGCCCCGGCGGGTTCCCCGTGCCACCCCTGCCCGTGCCACCGCGCCCCGGAGGCCGTCATGAGTAAGACATTCCTCGGACCGATCCGCGGCTTCGGCGTCACCTTCGGCACCATGTTCGCCAAGCCCAATACCCAGCAGTACCCCGAGGAGAAGGTCCCCACCGCGCCCCGCTACCCCGGTCGCCACCAGCTCAACCGGTACGCGGATGGCCTGGAGAAGTGCATCGGCTGCGAGCTGTGCGCCTGGGCCTGCCCCGCCGACGCCATCTACGTCGAGGGCGCAGACAATACCGACGAGGAGCGCTACTCGCCGGGCGAGCGGTACGGCCGCGTCTACCAGATCAACTTCCTGCGCTGCATCGGCTGCGGACTGTGCATCGAGGCCTGCCCCACCCGGGCGCTGACCATGACCAACGACTACGAGATGGCCGACGACACCCGCACCGGGCTTATCTACGAGAAGCACCAGCTCCTCGCCCCGCTCGAGCCGGGCATGACCCCGGCCCCGCATCCCATGCCGCCCGGCGCCACCGACGAGGACTACTACCGCGGGCACATCACCGGGACGGAGGAGCAGGCATGATCCTTGCCGCCCACGCGGTCAACGCCGAGCCGCTGCTGCGCACCACCACCGGCGAGGCCGTGCAGTTCTGGGTGCTCGCTGCCATCGCCGTGACCGGTGCCATCGGGGTGGTCGCGTCGCGGCGCCCCGTGCACTCGGCACTGTTCCTCGCCACGACGATGATCACCCTCGCCATCCTCTACATCGCCCAGGGCGCCCTGTTCCTCGGTGTCGCGCAGATCGTGGTGTACACCGGCGCGGTGATGATGCTGTTCCTGTTCGTGCTGATGCTCATCGGCGTCGAGTCCTCCGACTCGTTCGACGAGCCCCTGCGCGGGCACCGCATCCTCGGCATCATCGCCAGCGTCGGCTTCGGGCTGCTGCTGATCGCCGGCATCGGCAACGCCACGCTTCCAGAGTTCGTGGGCCTCGACGATGCCAACCAGGACGGCAACGTGCCCGGCCTCGCCGGGCTGCTGTTCCTGCGCTACGTGTGGGTGTTCGAGCTGACCGGGGCGCTGCTGATCATCGCGACGCTCGGCGCGATGCTGCTCGCCCACCGGGAGCTGCACGAGCGCCGCCAGACCCAGCGGGAGATGTCCATCGAGCGGTTCCGCGACGGGCTCCGCGCCACGCCGCGCCCCGCGCCCGGCGTCTACGCGCGCCACAATGCCGTTGACATGCCTGCCCGCCTGCCCGACGGGAGCTATGCGCGGGGCTCCGTCAGCCGCACCCTCCGCCCCCGCGACCCCGAGGAGGAGGAGACGTGAACCCGGCCAACTACCTGTTCCTGTCCGCGCTGCTGTTCGCCATCGGCGCGGGCGGGGTCCTCGTGCGCCGCAACGCCATCGTCATGTTCATGTGCATCGAGCTGATGCTCAACGCCACCAACCTGGCGTTCGTCACGTTCGCGCGCATGCATGGCCACCTCCACGGCCAGGTGTTCGCGTTCCTGACCATGGTGGTGGCGGCGGCCGAGGTGGTGATCGGCCTGGCGATCATCATGGTGATCTTCCGGTCCCGCCAGACCGTGTCCGTCGACGACGCGCACCTGGTGAGGGGCTGATCCATGACCCTCGGCCCCGCGTTGCTCACCGCGCTGCCACTTTTGCCGCTGCTGGGTGCCGCCATCCTGCTGCTCTCCCCTGCCGTCACTGCTGGTGCGGCATCCACCGACGAACGACGCGCCGCCTGGGGCCCGGCCCTGGCGTGCGCTGCCGCGATCTCCTCCTTCGCAGTGGCGCTGGTGCTGCTCGTCGACCTGCTCGGCCGCCCCGGCGAGGACCGCACCATCACCCACACGCTGTTCACCTGGGTGCCCGTCGCGGACCTGCGCATCGGCATGGGCCTGCTGCTCGATCCACTATCGATGAGCTTCGTGCTGCTCATCACCGGCGTCGGCTCGCTCATCCACATCTATTCGCTCGGCTACATGAGCCACGATCCCGGCCGGCGCCGCTTCTTCGCCTACCTGAACCTGTTCCTCGCGGCGATGCTGGTGCTCGTCCTCGCCGACAACTACCTCGGCCTCTACCTCGGGTGGGAAGGCGTCGGCCTCGCCTCCTACTTGCTCATCGGCTTCTGGGCGCACAAGCCGAGCGCCGCCACCGCCGCGAAGAAGGCCTTCATCATCAACCGGGTCGGCGACACCGGCCTGGCCATCGCCATGATGATCCTCATCGCCACCTTCGGCAGCCTCGCGTTCGACGTCGTCTTCGCCAGCGCGCCCGAGGCCGGGACCAGCACGCTCACCGCGATCGGGTTGCTGCTGCTGCTCGCCGCGTGCGGAAAGTCCGCCCAGGTACCCTTGCAAGCCTGGCTCGGCGACGCCATGGAGGGCCCCACACCGGTCTCCGCGCTCATCCACGCCGCCACCATGGTCACCGCGGGCGTGTACCTAGTGATCCGGTCCGGGCCGCTCATCGAGCCCGCTCCCATCGCCGGCCACGCCATCGTCACCGTGGGCGCGGTGACGCTGCTGTTCGGAGCGATCATCGGCTGCGCGAAGGACGACATCAAGAAGGCCCTCGCCGCCTCCACCATGAGCCAGATCGGCTACATGATGCTCGCCGCTGGCCTCGGCCCCGCGGGCTACGCGTTCGCCCTGATGCACTTGATCACTCACGGCTTCTTCAAGGCCGGGCTGTTCCTCGGCGCCGGGTCGGTCATGCACGCGATGAACGACGAGACCGATATGCGCCGCTTCGGTGGGCTCCGCGCCGCCATGCCCCTCACGTTCCTGACCTTCGGGGCCGGCTATCTCGCCATCATTGGCGTCCCGCCGTTCGCCGGGTTCTTCTCCAAGGACAAGATCATCGAGGTCGCGTTCGCGGCGGACGGCATCAGCGGCATCATCCTGGGCAGCGTCACGCTCCTCGGCGCGGCCCTGACCGCCTACTACATGACACGAGGGATGCTCATGACGTTCCTCGGAGCGCCCCGCTGGGCCGAGGACCAGCACCCGCACGAATCTCCAGCCAGCATGACCGGGCCGATGATCATCCTTGCTCTCGGCTCCGTCGCCGCCGGAGGATTCCTCGCGCTCGGGGATCGCTTCGCCCACTGGCTCGAGCCCGTCATCGGCAGCCACCACCCCGAGCCACGCCTCCCCATCTGGGCGACCACCTCGCTCGCGCTCGCCGCCGTCGCCATCGGTGTGCTCATCGCCTACCGGCAGCACGCCGCCCATGGCGTGCCCATCACCGCGCCCACCAGTGTCTCGATGCTCACCCGGGCCGCGCGGCGGGACCTGCACGGCGACACGATCAACGAGGCGCTGCTCGAGCGGCCCGGCCGCCACCTCGCCCGCGGCCTCGCCGCCGCCGACACGAACCTGCTCGCCCGCGCCGTGAGCTCCGTCGGAGCACTGTCCGCCGCTGCCAGCCGGATGCTGCGCACCACCCAGACCGGCTACGCGCGCAGCTACGCGCTGGCGATGCTCGCGGGCTCCGCGCTGATCCTCGCCGCGTTCTGGATCGGAGGCGTCCGATGAGCGCCGTCCCTTGGCTCACGCTGCTGTGGCTCGTCCCCGCCGCCGGCGCGGTGCTGCTCGTCCTCGGCGGAGGCCGCGGCGAGCGCACCATCGCCGCCGTCGCCTCGCTGGCGCCGCTCGCGATCGTCACTGTCATCGCCATCGGGTTCGAGACGGCCGGCCCCGGCACCGGGAGCGATCGGTACCAGCTCGTCGAGTCCCAGCCATGGATCCCCGCGCTCGGCGCGCGCTACACGCTCGGCCTCGACGGCATCGGCCTCGCCCTCATCGCCCTGACCGCTGCCCTCACCCCGCTGCTGGTCCTCGCTGCCCGCCAATCCCGCAGCACCATCGCCCTGCTGCTCACCACCGAGGCCATGGCGCTGGCAGCGTTCGTCGCGCTCGACGTGCTGCTGTTCTACGTGCTGTTCGAGGCGATGCTCATCCCGCTGTACTTCCTGCTCGCCCAGCGCGGCCGCGCTACCACGCCCGATGACGAGCGGGCCGCCCGCACCACCGCCGCGGGCCGGTTCCTGCTGTACAACCTCTTCGGCGGCCTGGTGATGCTCGCCGCGGTCATCGGGCTCTACGCCGCCGCGGCCCGGCAGGGCCTGCCGACGTTCGACCTGCGCACCCTGACCAGCGCCGTCGAGACCGGAGCCCTCGACCTCGATCCGGCGCTCGCGAACCTGCTGTTCCTCGGGTTCCTGCTCGCGTTCGCGATCAAGGCCCCCTTGTGGCCGTTCCACACCTGGTTGCCTGATGCCGCCAAGCACGCCCCGCCCACCGCGGCGATCATGATGATGGCCATCGTAGACAAGGTCGGCACCTTCGCGATGCTGCGCTACTGCCTCACGCTCTTCCCCGAAGCCTCCGACACCTTCGCTCCCGTCATTGTCGGGCTCGCTGTCACCAGCATCCTCTACGGCGCGATCCTCGCCCTCGCCCAGACCGACCTCATCCGGCTCATCGCCTACGCCTCGATCTCTCACTTCGGGTTCATCGTCCTCGGAATCTTCGCGATGACCAGCCAGAGCCAGGCCGGCGCGACCCTCTACATGGTCAACCACGGCCTCGCCACCGCTGCGCTGATGCTCGCCGCCGGATACCTCATCCACCGGCGCGGCAGCCGGGCCATCGCCGACTACGGGGGCGTGCAGAAGGTCGCCCCGCTGCTCGCGGGCAGCTTCCTCATCGCCGGGCTGGCCACCCTCTCGCTGCCCGGCCTCGCCCCCTTCGTCTCGGAGTTCCTTGTCCTCATCGGCACTTACGGCCCCTACCCCGTGGCGGCGATCCTCGCCTCTGGTGCTCTTGTGCTCGCCGCGCTCTACGTCCTGTGGACCTACCAGCGCATCATGACCGGGCCCACCACCAGCAACACCGCCACCCTGCCCGACCTGCGCCCCCGCGAGGCCGCAGCGATCGCGCCGCTGCTCGCCGCCCTCATCGTCCTCGGTGCCTATCCCGCGCCGCTGCTCGATGCGATCACCCCGGCCGTCGCGCACACCACAAGCGCCCCGACCGACATCGAAGCCGGAGGTGAGCGATAGTGAACGGCCCCAGCATCGACTACGGAGCCCTCTCCCCGCTCCTGATCATCCTTGGTGCCGCCATCGTCGGCGTGCTCCTCGAGGCGTTCCTGCCGCGGGCCGCGCGCCACGCCGCGCAGCTCGTGCTCGCCATCGCCGCGCTCGCCACCGCCCTGCGCGCCACCATCCTGCTCGCGGGCACGACCACCACCCCCGCCATCGGCTCCCTGCACATCGACGGGCCCGCACTGTTCGCGCAGGGAACGTTGCTGGTCCTCGCCGCGCTCGCGCTGCCCGCCATCGCCGAGCGCGCCCCCAATGGGGGACTGCACGCGTTCACCCCGCAGGGCTCCGCGATCCCCGGCAGCGCCGCCGAGCGCACCGCCGCCCGTGTGGCCGCGAGCCACACGGAGGTGTTCCCCATGCTGCTGTTCAGCCTCGGCGGCATGATGATCCTGCCCGCCGCGGGCGATCTCATCACCCTGTTCATCGCCCTCGAGATCCTCTCACTGCCGCTGTACGTGCTGTGCGGGCTCGCCCGCCACCAGCGGCTGCTCTCCCACGAGGCCGCCGTCAAGTACTTCCTGCTCGGCGCGTTCTCCTCCGCGATCCTGCTGTACGGCATCGCGTTGATCTATGGGCACTCCGGCACGGTCGAGCTCACCGGAATCGCTACCTCGCTCGCCACGACCGAGGGCGCGGGCCTCGCGCTGCTCGGCGCCGGGCTGCTCGCAGTCGGACTGCTGTTCAAGATCAGCGCCGCGCCGTTCCACTCCTGGACCCCCGACGTCTACCAGGGCGCACCCACGCCGCTCACTGGCTTCATGGCCGCCACCACCAAGGTCGCCGCGTTCGTCGCGCTCCTGCGAATCACTACCGTCGCGCTGCCCGCCCTCCACGACCAGTGGCTCGCCCTGCTGTGGGCCATCGCCGCGCTCACCATGGCGGTCGGCACACTAGCTGCCATCACGCAGAGCGACCTCAAGCGAATCCTCGCCTACTCCGCCATCGCCCATGCTGGCTTCCTGCTCACCGGGGTCCTCGCCGCGAGCCCCGCGGGCACCGCCGCAACGCTCTTCTACCTCGCCACCTACGGCATGAGCACCATCGGCGCGTTCACCACCCTCGCGCTGCTGCGCCGCCACACCGGGGATGCCACCGCCCTCGCGCACTGGGCCCGCCTCGGCCGCCGCGCGCCGCTGCTCGCTGCCGCGCTGACGCTCTTCCTGCTGTCCTTCGCCGGAATACCACTGACCAGTGGGTTCATCGGCAAGCTCACGGTCTTCCAGGCCGCTGCGACGAGCGGCTACCTCAGCATCGTCGTGATCGGTGTGCTCGCCAGCGCGCTCGCTGCCCTGTTCTACCTGCGCGTCATCACGGTGCTCTACCTCTCGGGGGAGGACACGGAGCCTAGCGACGAGACGGCAACGCCTACCCAGGACCGGGGAACGGGCAGCGAGAGCGGCATTGGCGCGCGGGAGCACGGCCAAGCGACCGCCACCGTTGCCCCGTCGCCCGCGGAGATCGCGCCGCGTCCCGCCCTCTACGCCGTCGTCGGCATCACAGCGGCGCTCACCATCGCGCTCGGGATCATACCGGGCCCGCTGCTCGTGCTCGCCGAGAACGCCGCTACCTTCTGGCGGTAGCCGATCGAGGCGCCGGCACTCGATCGGCGGTGCAGTGGCTACCCATCGCGCTCAGCAGCCACTGAAAAAGCACAGCGGCCACCGCCATATGCGTGGCTGCTGCGATCGGAGGGTGGCAGGTACCTCGTAGGGGTGGCACACGCGCGCTGTTTAGGCAGCGGAACAGCGTGCGCCCGCCACCCCCGATCGACCAAGATCAGTAGTGGAAAAGGATGTATGGCGTCCGCAGGAAGCCAATGCAGTTGATCCGCCACTGCCCCGCCACGACGTGGTTGAACAGGCTCTGCAAGCACTGCTCCTGCGTATCGTGTACCTCGAAACCCACCCCGGGATGGGCCGACGCAGCCGGTGCTGCCACCAGAGACACGCCCGACGCCATCATCACCGATGCTGCCACCACAGCTAGCTTCCGCCGCATGATCGACTCCTCTGCTCACGAAGCATCGCGGCACCGTCCGCGCCGCGCATGATCATCCTATTGTGTCGCACCTCACAACGCACGACCGCAGCGGGGTGATCCAGTCAGGTGCCGTTGGCGAGCGCCCGGGGGCTTCCGCCAACCCTCCACCAGACCAACGCATTTCGCCCATCACCCGTGGTTAGCCCGTTGCGGGCAAAGGCGGCACGATATGTTGGCGGATGGATCGTGTCCGCGATCGAGAAGCGAGCAGGAGTCGAGCCGATGCGCGTCAAGGGGCGGGAGATCCCGGTTGCGGGAAACTTGCTGCAGCCGCGCTCGCGCCGGACCACCGACATCGTGCGGGTCGTCGCGTCGGTCGTGCTGGTTTCACTGGTCATCGCGGCGTCCGAGATCACCCGCAACAAGTGGAATGACCTCGAGCGATCAGTCTCCAACATCGTGGGAGTGCTCTCGCCCGAGCAGGCGAACCTGGTGTACCTGCTATACGGGCTGGTCATCCTGGCATTGCCGTTCGCGATCCTCATCGGTGTGCTCGCGAGCCTGCAATGGAAGCTCGTCGTGGCGTACTTCCTGGCCGGGAACATCGCCGGACTGCTGCTATCGATCACTCCACAGGGCTTGACGACCTCGCGGCTGAGCTTCGAGGGCGCCACGGAGCTGGAGCTGAACTCTTTCCTGTCGCAATTCCTCATCGATTCGCGTTGGATCGCGGGGCTCGCGGCGGTGCTGACGGTAGCGGGCCCCTGGCTGCCCAAGCTGTGGCGTCGCTGGTGGTGGGCGTTGCTGCTGGCGTTCGTACCCATCCATCTCGTGGTGAGCACCGTGGTCCCCGCTCGCACAGTGCTAGGACTCGCGGTGGGCTGGTTCGTCGGAGCGGTCACCGTGCTGCTGGTGGGCACCCCCGCGCTGGAGGTCCCGCTCGCCACGGCGGCAAAGGTACTGGCCCGCCACGGGCACACGACATCGCGCTTCACGGTGCTTCGCCCGGCCGGCACGGGCCCCCTGGTGCTGTCCTCGACGGGGTCAGGCTTGGACGAGGAAGCGATCGTCGAGCTGTATGGCCCCTACCAGGGGTCGAGCCGCGCGCTGAGCCAGGTGTGGCGATGGTTGTCGTTCCGGGAGGAGGAAACGGCGCCGCTGCACGCCTCGTTGCAGCGGGCAGTGGAGCATCGCGCGCTGATGGGCATCGCCATCGACGATCTGGGGCTAGCGAGCTCGCGCCCGCTCGTGGTGGCCGCGCTCGATCGCGGCTGGGTGCTGTACTCGCGCACCCGGATGCGAGGCACCCCTCTCGAGCAGAGCGCGAGCGAGGAGTCCGTCACCAGCGCGTGGCGATCATTGCGGTTGCTCCACGAGAACCGGATCGCCCACGGCGACCTGCGTGCCTCGCAGATCCGCATGGACGGCGACGCGGCGTTGTTCGGAGGCTTCGGAGCCGCGGAGTTCGGGGCCACGGAGCAACAGCTCTACTCCGACATCGCCCAGCTCCTCATCACGACCACCGCCCTGGCAGGGCATCAAGTTGCAGTGCGCAGCGCGATCGCCGAGATGGGCGCGCAACAAGTTCTCGCCGCCTCATCCCGCCTGACGCGCACCGCGATCCCCGTCGGGCTGCGACGCTCCGTGACCGACGCCTCCGCGACGATGGCGAGCGCGCGGGATGAGGTGCTGCGGCAAACCGGCGCCGACCAGATCAAGCCCGAGCAGGTCACGCGCCTCACCCGCAACCAGGCCATCCAGCTCGTGCTGCTCGTCGCGCTGGTCTATGTGGCGTATCCGTTCATCAGCGCGGTGCCCACGTTCTATGACCAGCTGCGCACAGTCGATTGGGGCTGGGCAATGATCGGGCTGGCAGTGTCCGGGCTGACCTACCTCGGCGCGGCGGCGGCCCTCTGGGCCTGCGCGAACGGCCTCGTGAGCTTCCGCAGCCTCACCGTGGTGCAGCTCGCCAACACCTTCGCCGCGACCACCACCCCGGCCGGGGTGGGAGGCCTCGCGCTGAGCGTGCGATTCCTCCAGAAAGGTGGACTGGGCGGCGTTCGTGCCACCGCAGCGGTGGCCTTGCAGCAGTCCGTGCAAGTGATCACCCATGTGTCGCTGCTCGTGCTCTTCGCGGTCGTCGCGGGCACCACGGCACAGATCCAGCAGATCGTTCCCGACCCCACCATCATCTACCTGATCGTCGGTGCGGCCCTGGGCATCGTAGGCACCTCGATGCTGGTACCGGCGCTGCGCCGGTGGCTCGGGCGGGAGATCGTGCCGCAGTTGCGCGATGTCGCCGGGGAGCTGAGCGACCTCGCGCGTGACCCGCAGCGGTTCGGCATCATCTTCCTCGGCTCGGCGATGACGACGCTGGGCATGGCGCTGGCCCTGTGGGCGAGCGTCGAGGCGTTCGGTGGAGGAACGACGTTCGTCACCGTCACCGTGGTGACCATGGTCGGCGGGACGCTCGCCTCCGCGGCCCCCACCCCCGGCGGCGTCGGCGCGGTGGAAGCCGTGCTCATCGGTGGCCTGGTCGCGTTCGGGTTGCCCGCGGCAACGGCCGTCCCCGCTGTGCTGCTGTACCGGGTGCTCACCACATGGCTTCCGGTTTTCCTGGGATGGCCGACGATGCACTGGCTCACCGCGAAGGGAATGATCTGACGCCGCTGGTGGAGGCCGCCGGGCGGCGAGCGGTGGGCTGGTCGGTGGTGTGCGCCAGGCGAGCGGTGGCTGCAAACGCGATAGAAACCACCGGGGATCCGGCCGAATTTCTATCGCGTTTGGGAGTTTCCGGTGCTTTTAGTGCGGAATGGCTCGGGATGCCTCGGGAGAGCCCCGGCCGCGAGCACCCGCGAGCACCCCACCGCGGCCGGGCCAGCGCGCCGTAACCTGCCGCCTAGACTCATCCGGCATGAGTGGATTCTGGAAGAACCCCGTCGTCCGCCAGCTCGGCCGTGCCGTGGCGCGGGAGGCACCCCGGCTGCTGCAGCAGCTCAGCACGCAGCGCACGAGTCATGCTCGCGCGACCACGCCCGCGCGTGCTCCACAGGCAACCACGCCCGCCCCAGCCCCCGTGCCATCCCCGTCGAGCATGCCGCGGCGCTCGCGCCCGACGCGGGAACGTGCCCGGCGGGTGGCCTATGCGCCGGAGCTTGATGGCCATGCCGATCCGGGCGAGGTCGTGTGGACCTGGGTGGAGTACGAGGAGGATGCGAGCCAGGGCAAGGATCGCCCCGTGCTCGTGGTGGGCCGCGAGGGTGCGACGCTGCTCGGGCTGATGCTGTCGAGCCAGGATCACGGTGGTGACCGGGACTGGTTGCCGATCGGCAGTGGCGCATGGGACTCCCAGGGGCGGGAGAGCTGGGTACGGCTCGATCGTGTGATCGATGTGCCCGAGAAAGGTATCCGCCGGGAGGGCGCGATCCTGGGGCGGGGCCGCTTCGATGCAGTGGCAGAGGTACTGCGCGAGCAGCATGGCTGGAGCTAGGTCGCAGTGCCCGATGTAGCGCCCGGAACCACAGCAGCGGGCCGGACATCGAGCCGCGGCAACCAAGCCGTCACGCTTCGGTGACGGGGCGGCCCAATCGAGGGTCAACAATGCGTTGTGGCGCACATGCTTTCGCGCAAGCAGGTTTTGCTTGCGTGAACGTGAGGAGCAGGTGTGCGAACTGGCAAGGCGGTCTCCCTGGGGCTAGCGCTCGCTATCGGAGCAGGGTTGCAGACCGTGTCCCCGATCAGCGCGATGGCCCAGCCATGCGGCTCCTCCGGCGGAGCGAACATCGAGTCCGACGAGGGGCGCGCGGTCATCGGGACGCCGCTCGGGCGCAAGCCGCTCACCGCGGATGGGCCAGTGGGCGTGGAGCTGCTCAGCGAGCGCGTCGGTGCTCGCATCGCCTCGCCCGCCCGGCTCGTGCAGTGGCTGACCGGGCCGCGCAGCGCGAACCAGACGTCGTCGCGCTTCTCGATCTCGGGCACCGACCTGGGCATCATGTGGGACAACGGCGCGACCGGCGATGAGCGCCAGGTGCTCATCGCCTATGGCGACACCTTCGGCGACTGCTCGAAGCCAGACCAGGAATGGCGCTACAACACGCTGATGCGCGCTTCCGACGCCACGCCCGGCGACGGTCTCGACATCCCTGACCCCCTCACCGAGGAGGACGACGGCTACCTCTACGGCGGCTCGCCCGTCACGGTCGACAAGCCGAGCTTCGCCAAGCAGATCATCGACAAGCTCGGCCTGGCCCCGGAGGAGTTCACCGTCATCCCCACGGCTGGGATCTCCGTGGACGGAGTGCAGTACATCAACTTCATGTCCGTGAAGCAGTGGGGACCGCCGAGCCGGTGGACCACCAACTTCTCGGCGATCGCGGTCTCCGAGGACAACGGCGAGAACTGGGAGGTCGATGTCGCCACGATCCGCGAGAACACCGAGGGCAACCTCGATGGGATCGACGTCATCGACGGCAACGAGAACTTCCAGATGACCGCCTACGCCAAGCGCGACGGCTTCGTCTACACCTTCGGCACGCCGTCGGGACGGTTCGGCGCGGCACGGGTGGCTCGTGTGGCGGAGGCCGACATCCTGGACCTCACCGCGTACGAGTACTGGGATGGCGACGCCTGGACGAGCGAGGATCCTGGGGCTGCGGCGGTGGTCATTCCCGCCCCGGTCAGCGAGATGTCCGTGACCTGGAACGAGCATCTCGGCAAGTTCATCGCCCTCTATACCAACGACATTGGCAGCGTGGTGATCCGCACCGCCAGCCAGCCGCAGGGACCCTGGAGCGCGCCCGAGGCCATCATGACGGCGCAGGCATTCCCCGGGGGCCTCTACGCCCCGTACATTCACCCGTGGTCGAGCGGGGACGAGCTGTTCTTCACGGTATCGCTGTGGTCGGAATACAACGTGATGCTGATGCGCACCACGCTGAACACCGATCCGCCCCCCAGCCCGGGCTGGGGATCGTAGCCGCAATACCTGGTAGACGTGGTGCTCCGCCCGCACCGGTAGGCTGATCGAGGCTCGCGCGCAGCGACGCGCACCATCGAGCTACTGGCAGGAAGGCGCGCGATGAGAACCTTGAGGATGGCGGCAGCGGCAGGATCGCTCCTGCTGCTCGTCGGCTGCGGCACGAGCGAGCCGGGCACGGGCGACCCGGGCGCGACGAGCGACAGCGGAACGTTCCCGGTGACGGTCGACGGGACGACCGTCGATGCCGAGCCCGAGCGCATCGTCTCCCTCTCCCCCGCGGTGACCGAGATGCTCTTCGCCATCGATGCGGGCAGCCAGGTGGTGGCCGTCGATGAGTACTCCAACTATCCTGCCGACGCCCCGATCACGGATCTCTCGGGGTTCTCGCCCAACATCGAGGCGATCGCGTCCTACGATCCTGACCTCGTGATCGTCTCGGCGTTCGGCGACGAGATCGTGCCCCAGCTCGGGACCCTCGGCATCACGGCGTTCGTCGCACCCGATGATCCCCGCACCATCGATGCTGTCTATGACCAGATCACCGACCTCGGCACCCTCACCGGCAACTCCCCGGACGCCGAGGATCTCGTCGAGCGCATGCGGGCGGATATCGGCAAGCTCGTCGCGGACTCCCCCGAGCGCGAGCAACCGCTGACCTACTACATCGAGATCGACGACACCTACTGGACCTACACCGCGGGCAGCCTCGTGGGTTCCCTGCTCGAGGAGCTCGGGCTGCGCAACATCGCCGACGACGAGGCAACCGTCTCGACGCAGCTCTCGGCGGAGGCGATCGTCGCGGCGGATCCCGACGTCATCTTCCTCATGAACTCAGGCTTCGGCGTGGATGCGGAAACTGTCTCGGAACGGCCTGGATGGGGCACCATCACCGCGGTGCGCGAGGGCACGATCTTCCCGCTCGACGCGGACATCGCCGCGCGGTGGGGACCGCGCACCGTGGATCTCGTCGCCGAGGTAGCGCGGGCCACCGACACCATCCAGTGATGCGGCAGCGCGGGCGGCCGTGGTGGATCGCGGGCGGCATCGTGGTCCTCGTCCTCGCGGGCGTCGCGGGCCTCGCCCTCGGAGCGGCGGGCCTGCCCCTGCGCGGCGTCACGCTGGAAGTGCTGAACCTCCTGCCTGGCGTTGGCATCGATTCGGGGCTCACCGAGCGCGAGGCCGCCATCGTCACCCGCATCCGCTTGCCCCGTGTGGCGCTGGGAATGCTCGTGGGGGCCATGCTCGCCCTCGCCGGAGCCGCCTACCAGGGTGTGTTCCGCAATCCGCTGGCCGAGCCGTACCTGCTGGGCGTTGCTGCGGGGGCCGGGCTCGGCGTGACCGTGGTGATCGCGCTCCAGCCCAGCACCGCGGCAGGACTGCCCGTGACCGCTCCCCTCGCCGCGTTCACCGGAGCGCTCGGCGCCGTTACCGCCACCTACTTGCTCGGCGCGGCAGGCGGGCGGGCGCGCTCGGCCGAGGCGCTGATCCTCGCGGGCGTGGCCGTCTCGGCGTTCCTCACGGCATTGCAGACCTATGTCCTGCAGCGCCACGTCGAGGTGATCCGCCAGGTCTATACGTGGCTGCTGGGCAGGCTCGGAGGCGCCACCTGGGGCGAAGTGAGGATGCTGTTGCCCTACGCCATCATTTCCGCCGTGGTGATCCTGCTGCTCGCGCGCCCGCTCGACGTCCTGTCGGTGGGCGACGACGAAGCAGCCGGGCTCGGCCTCGACCCGCGGTACATCCGCATCGCGCTGCTCGCCGCCGCCTCGCTGGGGACCGCGGCGGCCGTGTCCGTCTCCGGCCTCATCGGATTCGTCGGCATCATCGTCCCCCACTTGGTACGCATGCTGCTAGGCACGTCCTATCGCGTGATCCTGCCAATGTCCATGCTGCTCGGCGCGGCGTTCCTGGTGCTCGCCGACCTCGCCGCCCGCACTGTGGACATGCCCCGTGAGGTACCGATCGGCGTGGTGACCGCGTTCCTCGGCGCCCCGTTCTTCGTGCTGGTGCTGCGGGCAACCAGGCGGACCGGGCCGTGACCGTGGCAGGGACCGTGCCGATGCTCTCCGTTGCCGGGGCCAGCGCGCGCCTCGGCGGCCGGGAGGTCCTCCACGGCGTCGACCTCGATGTCGGGCGCGGCGAGTGGGTGACGATCATCGGCCCCAACGGCGCGGGCAAGTCCACGCTCCTGCGCGTCATCACCGGCCTGGTCCGCCACGGCGGCGAGGCACTCATCGATGGCCATCGCGCGGCCGGGCTTTCCGCGCGGCAACGCGCCCGGCTAGTCGCTACCGTCGCGCAGAGCCCCATCATCCCGCCCGGCATGCTCGTCCGCGACTACGTGCTGCTCGGGCGCACCCCCCACGTCCCGCTGCTGCGCGCCGAGACCGCGCTCGACCACGCCGCGACCGATGACGCCCTCGCGATGCTCGACCTGGGCACCTTCGCTCGGCGCCGCCTCGACCAGCTCTCCGGCGGCGAGCGGCAGCGAGCCTTCCTCGCCCGCGCGCTCGCCCAGGACGCACCACTGCTGCTGCTCGACGAGCCCACCACCGCGCTCGATATCAGCCACAAGCAGGATGTGCTCGAGCTCGTCGACGAGCTGCGCCGCCAGCGCGGGCTCACTGTCGTCTCCACCATGCATGACCTGTCCATCGCCGCCCAGTACGCCGACCGCATGGTCTTGCTGGCCCGTGGCACGGTCGTCGCCACCGGTCGCCCCAGCGAGATCCTGACGGCCCCGATCATCGAGCAGCACTACGGCGCGTCCGTGCAGATCCTGCCTGGCCCATCCGGACCCGTCGTCGCGCCCATCCGGCCCACGAGCGCATCCCGCACCACCGGAGAATGAGGATGCGCGCGGCTCGGTGATCGGGGAGGCTTGCCCTGTGCCGACCCTGACGCCCCGCGCCCGAGCACGAGCGATCCCGCCCGCGCTCATGCTCGCCAGCGGCACGTCGATGTATGCCGGGGCGGCCACGGGCGTGCTGCTGTTCGCCTACCTGCCCCCGGCGGGCGTGGCGTGGCTGCGAATCCTCGGTGCCGCGCTGATCCTGCTCGCCATCGTCCGCCCCCAGCGGCACGCCTGGACCGGCCAGCGCCTCATCCTCGCCGGAGCGTTCGGCACCATCACCGCCTTGATGAACATCGCGTTCTACGAGGCCATCGCGCGACTACCGCTCGGCACTGCCGTGGCGCTCGAGTTCATCGGTCCCATCCTCGTCGCCGCCTGGGGATCACGCGGCCCGCGCGATGTCCTCGCCCTCGCCAGCGCCGCGGGCGGGGTGCTGCTCATCGCGGACGTGCACCTCGCCGGGTCGCCGCTCGGCCTGGCGCTCGCGCTGCTCGCCGCGCTGCTCTGGGCGGGATACATCGTGCTGGGCGCGCGCGTCGCCGATGCAGGATCACCGCGCGACAGCCTCGCCGTCGGGTTCGCCGTGGCCGCGCTGGTGACATCACCGCTGGTGCTGGTGATCGCGGGCTCCTGGCAGCCCGGCACGCCCGCGGTCACGGTGCTGCTTCTCGGCATCAGCCTCGGCCTGCTCGCCAACGTCATTCCCTATGGCCTCGACCAGGTGATCCTCCGCACCGCCGGGCGCGCGTACTTCGCCACGCTGCTCGCGCTGCTGCCCGTCACCTCCGCGCTGATCGGCTGGACCATCCTGGGACAGGACCTCGCCGCGCGCGAGCTCATCGGCATCGCGGCAGTGGCGCTGGCGGTGGCGATGCGCCGCCCCTAGCGCCGATCACCACGAGGCGGCGCGACGTGCGGTAGACATGGAACATGACGTCTGTGGATGAACTGTTCGCCATCGAGGGACTACTGGCCGGCGAGGAGCTGGACGTGCGGGCCACGGCGCGCGCGTTCGCCGACCGGGAGCTTCGTCCGCACATCGCGGAATGGTACGACGCCGGCACGCTGCCCGTGCGCGAGGTGGCGCGGGAGTTCGGCAGCCTCGGCCTGCTCGGCATGCACCTCGACGGCTACGGCTGCGCGGGCACCTCCGCGACCGCCTATGGCCTCGCATGCCACGAGATCGAGGCCGTGGACTCGGGACTGCGGAGCCTCATGTCGGTGCAGGGCTCGCTCGCGATGCACGCGATCCACGCCTACGGCTCCGACGAGCAGAAGCAGCAATGGCTGCGCGGAATGGCCGCGGGCGAGCTGATCGGCTGCTTCGGGCTGACCGAGCCCGATTTCGGCTCCAACCCGGGCGGCATGCGGACCCGGGCGCGCCGCGACGGCAAGGACTGGATCCTCGATGGCACGAAGATGTGGATCACCAACGGCACCGTCGCGGACGTGGCGGTGGTGTGGGCGCGCACCGACGACGGGGGGCGCGGCTTCCTCGTGCCCGCGGGGACGCCAGGGCTCGAGGCCCGGGTGATGCGCCGCAAGCTGTCCCTGCGGGCCTCGGTCACCGCGGAGCTCTCGTTCGATGGTGTGCGGCTGCCCGCCGAGGCGCTGCTGCCGGGCGCGCGCGGCCTGCGGGCACCGCTGGGCTGCCTGGGCGAGGCCCGGTTTGGCATCGTGTTCGGCTCGATGGGTGCCGCGCGCACCTGCCTGGAGACCGCCATCGAGTACGCGAAGGCGCGCGTGGTTTTCGACAAGCCGATCGCCGGGTACCAGCTCACCCAGGCGAAGATCGCCGATGGCGCCGTCGAGTATGGCAAGGGGATGCTGCTCGCGCTGCACCTCGGCCGACTCAAGGATTCGGGGCAAATCACCCCGGAGCAGGTCAGCGCGGGCAAGCTCAACAACACCCGCGAGGCGCTGGCGATCGCTCGCGAGTGCCGGACGATCCTCGGCGCCAACGGCATCACGCTGGAGTACCCGGTGATGCGTCATGCGGCGAACCTCGAGACTGTCATCACCTACGAGGGGACGTCCGAGGTGCACCAGCTCGTCCTCGGCCAGGCCCTGACCGGCGAGAACGCCTTTCGCTAGGCGGTGGCGCCGGTGTTCGGGCGCGCGGCGTTCGGGCGCGCGTCGTTCGGGCGCGCGGCGTTCGGGCGCGCGGCGTTCGTTGGCCAGGTCGCGCCGGCCCAAGTGGCGCAAACGCGATAGAAGCGGCGGAGGAGCCCGGCCAGTTTCTATCGCGTTTGGCGGTTTCCGGTGCTTTTA
>NZ_JACYWE010000003.1:209334-240448 GCF_014841105.1 Lolliginicoccus lacisalsi | reverse complement strand
CACGGCCGCGGATGGTCCACCACACCGCCCGCCCCCGCACGCCCGCCCGCCGCCGCGCTCTTCCCAGATGTGCGATCGCGCGCTATGCTGAGTCCAAGCAATACCCCCAGGGGTATCCGAAAGAGCCCGAAGGAGGCCCTACGATGCGCGAAGTCGATGTGCACACCCTCAACACCGCATGGACCGGCAACGCGACCGTCGTCGATGTCCGCGAGGACTTCGAGCACGCTCGCGGTCGTGTGCCTGGCGCGATGCTCATCCCCCTCGGCGAGCTCGCCGACCGCGTCCACGAGGTCCCCCGCGCCGGCCGCGTGTTCGTCATCTGCGCCTCGGGCAATCGCAGCCAGATGGGATCGATGATCCTCGCGCAGGCCGGCCACGATGCCGTCTCCGTCGCCGGCGGGACCGCCGCCTGGGCGCGCTCCGGATACCCCCTCGAGCGCGGCTGACCCTCCCCCGGTCACGCCGCCCCGGATCCGCAGCGCCCGGCGCGCCAGGAAGGCCCCGGATCACCCCCTCTCCCCGGTCCGGGGCTTTCTGCTGTCGAATTCCCCACACGACCAATCCGAATAACATACTGTTCCGAATAGCGGGCAGCCGGTTCGCTGACCCATCGGCCGGCCACTGCCCCGCTGTCAGCCCTCGTGGAAGGAACCCTGATGAAACTCGGAAACCTTGTCGCCGCCGGAGCCACCACCCTTGGCACCGCTGCCGCTGCGCTCGTGATCGCCGCTCCCGCCAGCGCGGCGCAGACCGTGGATGCGTGCCCCGCCCTGCCAGGCCAGCAAGCCACCACTGCATCCTGCTCCGCGACCTCGGGCCCGCAGGGGCTCGCCCTCGCCATCACGGCCGAGGGAGGCATGGCCACGGTCAACGCCGACGGTTTCGCCGGCCCGCTCGCCATCGCGATCGGACCAGGCGCAAGCGTGAACGCCGCGGGCTCGAACCCGGGCCTCGCCCTCGGCATCGCGGGCGCTCAGTCCACCGTCCAGTTCGACGGCAACTCCGCCCCCGTCTGCAGCGGCACCGCAGCGCTCGCGGGCGACTTCCAGACCCTGCAGGGCTGCGCCGCCGTGAACGGCCAGTTCATTCCGCTCGATATCATTCCCCGCTAGGAGCACGCACGCCAAAGGCCTCGCGATGGATCATCGCGAGGCCTTTCGCCGTTCTGCTATCCGCGGCCCGTGTTGTGGAAATGGAGCAAGTCGTAGCGGGTGATCACGCCAACCGGCTTGCCATCCTCGACCACCATCAGCGCGTCGATCTCCGCGAGCGCCTTCTGCGCGTCATCCACCGTCTCGCCGGTACCGATCAGCGGCAGGGGCTTGCCCATGACCGAGCTCACCGGGTCCGCGAGGTTGGCACGGCCCTCGAACACGGAGCTGAGCAGGTCACGCTCATTGAGGCTGCCCTGCACCTCCCCTGCGGTGATCGGCGGCTCCGCCCCCACGACGGGCATCTGGGACACGCCGTACTCGCGCATGATCTCGATGGCATCGCGCAGCGTCTCCTGCGGATGGGTGTGCACCAGGTCCGGCAGCTTGCCGGACTTGCCACGCAGCACGTCCCCGACATAGGCGACCTTCGAGGAGCCGTCGAGCCGGGTACGAAGGAAACCGTACGACGACATCCACGCGTCGTTGAAGATCTTCGACAAGTAGCCGCGCCCGCCGTCCGGCAGCAGCACGACCACCACAGCGTCCGGCCCTGCCTTGCGGGCCACCTCGAGCGCACCGACGACAGCCATGCCGCACGAGCCGCCCACGAGCAGGCCCTCCTCGCGCGCGAGGCGGCGGGTCATGTCGAACGAATCCGCGTCGGAGACCGCGATGATCTCGTCGGGAATGGCGGGGTCGTAGGCGCTCGGCCAGAAGTCCTCGCCCACCCCCTCCACGAGGTACGGGCGACCCGTGCCACCGGAGTACACCGAGCCCCCCGGATCGACACCGATGATCTTCACCGCCCCGCCCGAAACCTCCTTGAGGTACCGGCCAGTCCCGGTGATGGTGCCGCCCGTGCCGACCCCGGCCACGAAGTGCGTCACCTTGCCCTCGGTGTCGCGCCAGATCTCCGGGCCGGTGGTCTCGTAGTGGCTCTCGGGGCCCGCCGGGTTCGAGTACTGATCCGGCTTCCAGCCGCCCGGAAGCTCGCGCGCCAACCGATCCGAGACGCTGTAGTAGCTATCGGGATGCTCCGGCGGCACCGCGGTGGGGCACACCACGACCTCCGCGCCATACGCCTTGAGGACGTTCCGCTTGTCCTCGCTGACCTTGTCCGGGCATACGAACACGCACTTGTATCCCCGCTGCTGGGCGACGAGGGCGAGGCCGATGCCGGTGTTGCCGGACGTGGGCTCCACGATCGTTCCGCCAGGCTGCAGGGCCCCCGACTCCTCCGCCGCGTCGATCATCTTCACCGAGATGTGGTCCTTGGAGCTGCCTCCAGGGTTGAGGTACTCGATCTTGGCGGCGACGATTCCGGGAATGCCTTCGGCGACAGAGTTCAGCTTCACCAGCGGGGTGTCACCGATGAGGTCGACCACGTGATTCGCAATGCGCATGCCTCTATCGTTCCAGAAAGTGGCTGCCCGGGGAAACGCGGGGGAAACCGTGACCCTCCCGGTGCGCCAGAGTATCCGTGTTGCCGGTCCCACGTATAGATTTGTGGAGCAGCCCCAACGCGCCCCGAGCCTTGGCCGAAGGAGTCCCAAGAATGCCGCCAGACGAGGACGACACCGCCGTGATCGGTAGCGAGTCGTCGTTCTCGGCGCTGTCCACGAAGACCGCTGCCGCCGCTGTCATCGGTGCCTCCACCGCCGCCGCGGCGAGCTGGGGCACCTACCACTTCCTCGCCGCGCAGGCTCGCATCGCGCGATTGCGCATCGGCAAGCTGCCGCCCTACCCGCCCGAGGCCGACGGGGTGTACTCGCCCACCGGCGGCCGGCCGGAGCGCTGGGGCTCCCAGAAGTCCGCCGACTTCCACCTGATGATCTTCGGCGACTCCACCGCGGCCGGGCTGGGCTGCACGTTCGCCGACGAGACGCCGGGGGTGCGGCTCGCGCGTGGGCTCGCCGAGGAATCGGGCAAGCGCGTGCGGCTGAGCACAAAAGCGATCAGCGGCGCCACCTCCAAGGGCCTCTCCGGCCAGGTGGATGCCTCGTTCGTGGCAGGCAGCCCCCCTGATGTGGCGGTCATCCTGATCGGTGCCAACGATGTGACCGCCCGCCAGTCCATCCGGGCCGCGGCACGGCGTTTGCGCGACGCGGTGCGCCGGCTCCATTCCGCGGGGTCGGTCGTGATCGTCGGCACCTGTCCCGATCTCGGCATCGTCACGGATGTGCCACAGCCCCTGCGCGCGGTCATCCGCCGCTGGGGCCTGCGCCTCGCTCGCGCCCAGGCCGCCGTCACCCGCGCCGAGGGCGGCCACCCCGTTCCGCTCGCCGACCTGCTCACCCCCGAGTTCCTCGCCTCGCCGGACCGCATGTTCTCCACCGACCGGTTCCATCCCTCCCCCGCTGGCTACGAGCTGGCCGCGCGCAACATCCTCCCCGTGATGTGCACCGCGCTCGGGATCTGGCACGGCGGCCCGCTCGAGGAGCTCCCCGAGGTCTCCGCGGCCGTGGAGGCCCGGCGCCCCACGGTGCGTGCCTGGAACGCGCTCAACCGGGCCTGGTTCCGGCACCGCCAGCCCCGCGCCGCGCCCGGGCCCCGCGAGATCGACAACCGCGGCCGGCGCAATCCGTTCGGGGTGGCGCCCGCGGCGCACCTCCGCCGTGTCGCCCGGCAGCACCGCCATGGCAAGCGCTCGCCGCTGCCGGACTAGCCTGTAGGGACACGCATCACATCTCAACCCATCGATCGAGGAGTTCCCATGCCCGAGGCAGTCATCGTCTCCACCGCCCGCTCCCCCATCGGGCGCGCCATGAAAGGCTCCCTCAAGGGGATCCGGCCGGACGACCTAGCCGCCCAGATGGTCGCCGCCGCCCTCGCGAAGGTTCCCGAGCTCGACCCGACCGAGATCGATGACCTGATGCTGGGCTGTGGCCTCCCCGGCGGCGAGCAGGGCTTCAACATGGCCCGCAACCTGTCGATCATGCTGGGCTACGACAACCTCCCCGGCACCACCATCACCCGCTACTGCGCGTCCTCGGTGCAGACCACCCGCATGGCCCTGCACGCCATCAAGGCCGGCGAGGGCGATGTGTTCATCTCCGCGGGCGTGGAGAGCGTCTCCAGCTTCCTCCGCGGCAACTCCGACTCCCTGCCCGAGACGAAGAACCCGTTGTTCGCCGAGGCCGAGGAGCGCACCGCCACCGCTGCCCAGGGCGGCACCACCTGGCACGACCCCCGCGAGGACGGGCTGCTGCCCGACGCCTACATCGCCATGGGCCAGACCGCGGAGAACGTCGCCCAGCTGACCGGGATCAGCCGCGAGGACCAGGACCGCTGGGGCGTGCGCTCCCAGAACCGTGCCGAGGAAGCCATCAACTCCGGGTTCTTCGAGCGCGAGATCACCCCTGTCACCCTGCCCGACGGCACCGTCGTCACCACCGATGACGGCCCGCGCGCTGGCACCACCTATGAGGCGGTATCGCAGCTCAAGCCGGTCTTCCGGCCCGACGGCACCATCACCGCCGGCAACGCGTGCCCGCTCAACGACGGCGCCGCAGCCCTGGTCATCATGTCCGACACGAAGGCAAAGGAGCTCGGCCTCACCCCGCTCGCCCGCGTTGTCGCCACCGGCGTATCGGGCCTGTCGCCCGAGATCATGGGGCTCGGCCCCATCGAATCTACCAAGCGCGCCCTCGCGACCGCTGGCATGTCGATCTCCGACATCGACCTGTTCGAGATCAACGAGGCGTTCGCCGTGCAGGTGCTCGGCTCCGCGCGCGAGCTCGGTATCAACGAGGAGCAGCTGAATGTCTCCGGCGGCGCCATCGCCCTCGGGCACCCGTTCGGCATGACCGGCGCGCGCATCACCACCACCCTGCTGAACAACTTGTCCACCCACGACAAGCAGTTCGGCCTCGAGACCATGTGCGTCGGCGGCGGCCAGGGCATGGCGATCATCCTCGAGCGCCTCAGCTGATGCTCATGCGGTAGCTGCTTCCCAGGGGCCGCCGCGTGGCTTGGTGGCTGCCGGTTGAGGTGACTGCCGGTTGAGGTGGCTGCCAGTTGAGGTGGCTGCCAGTTGAGGTGACTGCCGGTTGAGCGAATCCAACACCGTTAGCGCGTAGCCGCCACGCCTAGCATCCAGCTGCCACGGATATTTCCGTGGCAGCTGTGCGCGGAGGGTGGGTGGAGCCCACGATGGGTGGCAGATAGCCTGCGCAGGGGCGCGGGTTGCCACCGAGCTACCTCTCGCCGCCCAAGGACTCGGCCCAACCGAGCCCGACATAGCAACGACCCCCGGCGGGGAATCCCTGCCGGGGGTCGTTGTCGCGAATGGGCCAGCTACGTGATCATTCCTGGAAGTAGCTGAGCAGGCGCAGGATCTCGATGTACAGCCACACCAGGGTGATGGTGAGGCCGAGCGCCACGCCCCAGGCGGCCTTCTCCGGCGCGCCCATGCGGATGAGCTGATCTGCCTGGTCGAAATCGAGCAGGAAGCTGAACGCTGCAAGACCGATGACGAGCAGGGAGAAGATGATGGCGATGGGGCCGCCGTCGCGCAGTCCGAAGCCACCCTCCATGAAGAAGCTCGCGACAAGGTTGGCGACCATGAGGATCAGCGCGCCGATCAGGCCGGCCACGATCATGCGGGTCAGCCGCGGCGTGACGCGGATCGCGCCCGTCTTGTAGACGAACAGCATGCCGAAGAACACACCGATGGTGCCGATCACGGCCTGGAAGATGATCGTCGACGTGCCGCCGGCGAACAACCACGACAATGCGCCGAGGAACACGCCCTCGGCCGCGCCGTAGCTGAGCACGATCGCCGGGTTGTCCATCTTCTTCGCGAATACGGCCACGAGCACGAGAACGAGGCCAACGATCATGCCACCGAACACGAGGATCGGGGCGAGACCTGGGTTGCTGCTGGTGAGGAAGAACGACAGCACCGCGGTGGCGACAAGGACGCCAAGCGTGGCGCCGGTCTTGGTGACCACATCGTCCACAGTCATGGCACGGTCAGGCGTGGCAGGCTGGTACTGGTCACGGTACTGGGTCTGCCCATGCTGATAGGCGGCCTGGGCGCCACCCGCGGCGCCGCTGCCGAACGTCGCGTATCCGCCGGGGCTCTTCGGCAAGTTCTTGAACACCGGGTTGCTGCTGGTGCGCACCGTGAGTTCCTTTCGTCTAGGCTGTCGGGCTGGCTACTGGCTCGGTGCCCGAGGATCATTCCTGATCTTGCCGTGATAACGAACAGCCCGCAGCGGAAGTTCCACCATGGGCGAGCGATTCGACGACAAAACGGACAGCCCCTACTTTACCTGGGCGAACACCCAATCGCAGGGGTGAGACGGGGCACATGCGCTTGTCGATACAGGATCGTGGCGCGCGGTCCGGTGGTCGCGGTGCCCGGCTTCCGCGAGTGGCGCGCGCTGGTCGCCCCGCCGCCTCGGACCCGCGAGTGTGCGCTTACCCCGCGAGTGTGCGAAAAACGACAGCATTCTCGACAGGACCTGTCGTTCTTCGCACCCTCGCCGGGCTGGGAGCCGCGGGCCCGCGAGGCATACCCCACTGGCCGCACGGGATCAGCGGATGGGGACCTCGTGGAACACGTGGAAGGCCCGGTTGGTGTAGACCAGCGGCAGCGCGTGGGAGTCGCTGTGCGCCACATCGATGACCTCCGCGGCGACGATCACGGATTCACCCACTTCCATGTGCCCGATGGCGCGGCAGTGCATGCGCGTGGCCACATCCGTGAGGAAGGGCTCGCCGCTGGGCAGGCGGTCCCATTGCATGTCCGGGCCGAAGCGCGTGCTCCCGGGAGGCGCGAACACCTGGGCGAGCGCGAGATCGCCCGCGTCGAGAAGGTGCACGACCATGGTTGGTGCATGCCGGACCGCTTGGGCGTTCGCCGACAACGTCGAGATGGTGAACGACAGCGCCGGGGGGTCGATGCCGACGGAGGCCACCGAGGACGACAGGATCCCGACGGGCCCCTCGGGGCTGTTCGCGGAGATGATGGCCAGCCCGGCTGGTTGCCGACGGAAGGCCGTGCGGAACAGGTCCAGGCTGTCGGGCTCGGCCGCCCGTGGCTTCCCGGGCGCGGGACCAGGCACGTCGGTGGTGGCGTCATCGCTGGTGGCCATGCGTGGGGAATCCTCCTGATCGACGGTACTGCCGGATCCTCTGCCCTCGACACTAGAGGGTGCGCCGCGCCAGGTCACACTGGTGCCCCCGGTGGGACTCGAACCCACACCTGGAGCGGTTTTAAGCCGCTTGCCTCTGCCAATTGGGCTACGGGGGCGTGCAGGGGGCCGGGAACGTCAGGCGCTGCCGACGAGGGACCAGGCGATTCCGTCAAGGATGTCGTGCTCGCTGACGGTGAGATGGCGGATGGGCGAAACGGCGGCGATCTCCTCGGCGAGGATCTGGGTGACGATCGCTCCGCCGCCGATGACGTCCGCCCGGCCGGGATGCATGGGTCCGAGCGCGAGCCGCTGCTCGCGGGTCATGGCGAGCAGTTCGTCGCACACCTCGCGGAGCCTGTCGAAGGGGATGGTGGACAGGTGTATGCGCGCGGAGTCGTAGGTGGGGTGGCGGTGCGCGAGCGCGGCCAGGGTGGTCATGGTGCCAGCCACACCGATCCAGGTGCGCGCGGGCGCGAGGGGCACGCTGTTGAAGGCATCGCGGAGGATGCTTCGGGCGGTGGCGCGGGCTTGCGCGATCTCTTCGGCGGTGGGCGGGTCGCTGTGCAGGCAGCGCTCGGTGAGTCGGACGCAACCGATGTTGACGGAGCGCGCGCCCTCGACCGTGCTGCTGCCATACACCACTTCGGTGGAGCCTCCGCCGAGATCGACCACGATGAAGGGGCCGTCACTGGAGGGAAGGTCGTTGACGGCACCGACGAAGGAGAGGCGTGCTTCCTCGTCGCCGGTGATGACCTCGGCACGAGTGCCGGGGATGACAACGCCGAGGACTTCCTCGGTCATGTCGAAGAACTCGTCGCGGTTGCGGGCATCACGGGTGGCGGAGGTGGCGACCATGCGGATCTGCTCGGCACCGGCGTCCTTGATGATGCGCGCATAGTCGACGAGGCAGTCGCGGGTCCGCGCGAGCGCATCTGGGTGGAACTTCCCCGTGGCGTCGATTCCTTGCCCCAGCCGGACAACGGTCATGCGGCGATCCACGTCAGTGAGGACGCGGGAGCCATCGGTAGCCTCGGTGATGTCGGCGATGAGGAGGCGCAGCGAGTTGGTGCCGCAATCGATCGCAGCGACCCGGGTCACTGCGGTTCCCTCTGTTCGGCGTCGATGTCCGGCCAGTCGCCCGGCAGGACCGTGCCGATCAGGTCGGGCTCGTCGCGGGCCATCAGGACCACGGTCTCGTCGCCGAGCGGGTTGAGGCCGGGGCCCTTGGCGAGGGAGTGCGCGGCAAGCACATGAAGGCACTTCACACGGTCAGGCATGCCGCCGCCAGAGAAATCGGTGCCGAGGGACTCGATGCTGTCCCGCTCCCGCAGGTAGTCCTCGTGCGCGGCACGATAGGCGGCCGCGAGCCCGGCTTCCGCGGCGATCCGGTCGCTCATCTCCTTCATGATGCCGCCGGACTCGAGGCGGCTCGCTGCTGCGGTCAGCCGCGGATGAGTGAGGTAGTACAGCGTCGGGAATGGCGTGCCATCGGGCAGCCGGGGCGCGGTCTGGACGACTCCTGGCTCGCCGCTCGGGCAGCGGTAGGCTATGGCGAGCACCCCCCTCGGCTCGCGACCGAGCTGGGCCGCGACCGCCGCGAGGTCCGCGGGCGCGACGTCTGCCACGCTCACTCCGCGGGTGCTTGTTCGATGGGGGCGATGGGCATGTTCATCTCGCGCTGGGGTCCTTCGTCTCGCTGCACTGACATCTCGCGCCAGAGCTGTGTGTACCAGGGGTCGCGGCTGCCCGGCAGTAGCTGGTCGCCGGTTCCGTCCTGGTTCTGCTCGTCGAAGAATTGTACCCGGTACGGCGTTTCGCCCGGGAACACGTACCGCAGCCTCTCGCGCGCTTGCTCCTTGATGTACGCGGGATCGTCCTGCAGTTCCTGCTCGGCCCGCAGCGCGGCCACCTCGGCACGCAGGTGCTCCTGCTCGGCCACGATCTGGCGGGCCTCGCTCCACTGCGAGAAATAGGTACGCAGCGGCATGACGAAGGTCAGCACGAGCGCCCCCACGACGAGCGCGAGGATGAACGTCTGCCGCGTCGACCAGCCGGTCCGGGGCGCGGCCTTGCTGGTGATGCTCCCGCGCTTGCTGCTGGTGCGGGCAGCCGCGCGCTGCGCCGCTGCCTGCGTGCCCCTGGCCCGGGAATCCGGTCCGTGCAAGGCACCGGAGCGACGCGGCAGCGCGGACCGCCCGGGACGGGGATCAGCGCTGCGTCGCGCTTCCCTGCCCGGGCGGGCTGCCGAAGAGGTGGTTCCGCGTTCCCGGCCCATGGGTGTGTCTAGCTGCTCCAGGTGAATCGCGGGAACGCGCTGGCACCCGCGTAGCGGGCCGCGTCACCGAGTGCTTCCTCGATGCGCAGCAACTGGTTGTACTTGGCAACGCGCTCGCTGCGGGCCGGGGCGCCGGTCTTGATCTGTCCGCTGCCAACAGCGACGGCGAGGTCGGCGATCGTGGTGTCCTCGGTCTCGCCGGAGCGGTGGCTCATCATGGTCCGGTACCCGTTGCGGTGCGCGAGATCGACGGCATCGAGGGTCTCGGTCAGCGTGCCGATCTGGTTGACCTTGACGAGCAGCGCGTTGGCGATAACCCGATCGATACCAGTCTGCAGGCGCTCGGGGTTCGTGACGAACAGGTCATCGCCGACGAGCTGCAGCGAGGAGCCGACCGCATCGGTGAGGGTCTTCCAGCCGTCCCAGTCGTCCTCGCTGAGCGGATCCTCCACCGACACCAGCGGGTAGGCCCCGAGGAGGTCACGGTAGAACTCGGCCATCTCGTCGGCGCTGCGCACGGTGCCCTCGAACTGGTAGCCAGTGCCGTCCTTGTAGAACTCGGTGGCAGCCACATCAAGGGCCAGCGCGACATCACTGCCCAGCTTCAGCCCGGCCTTGTCAACGGCTTCGATGATGAGGTCGAGGGCTTCCTTCGTACCTGCCACGTCCGGTGCGAAGCCGCCCTCGTCGCCGAGGCCCGTGCCGAGGCCCTTCGACTTGAGCACCGACTTCAGGGAGTGATAGACCTCGGTGCCCCAGCGAAGGGACTCCCGGAACGACGGAGCACCGATCGGCGCGATCATGAACTCCTGCACGTCCACGCCAGTATCGGCATGCGCGCCACCGTTGAGGATGTTCATCATCGGCACGGGCAGCACATGCGAGTTGGGCCCGCCGACGTAGCGGAACAGCTCGAGGCCCGAGGACTCGGCGGCCGCGCGCGCCACTGCCAGGGAGACTCCGAGGATGGAGTTGGCGCCCAGGCGCGACTTGTCGGGCGTGCCATCGAGATCAAGCATCGCCTGGTCCACGGCGCGCTGCTCGATGGCGTCGAGGCCGATCAGCGCGGGAGCGATCTCATCGAGCACCGCATTGACAGCCTGCTGCACGCCCTTGCCGAGGTAGCGATCACCGCCATCGCGCAGCTCGACGGCTTCGTGCTCCCCGGTGGAGGCACCTGAGGGAACGGCGGCCCGCGTCACGGTTCCGTCATCGAGCGCAACCTCCACCTCCACGGTGGGGTTGCCCCGGGAATCAAGAATCTCGCGCGCTCCGACCTGTTCAATGACGGCCACGACTCACTCCTTTGGCAGCTGACAACAACGTGCGGGGCGGCACGCTCCGCGATGACCAATCTTGCCAGCCTTGAGGGTAGCCGCCGCAGCGGCCTCCTGGTTTCAGGCGCGCAGGGGCGTTCGGGATTGCCAGGACCGGTCCGGCGAGCGAGGCGTTGCTCCACGGTCGCCGCGCGCCAGACCCGCTCGGCTAGTGTGCGGTTTTGCACCCTGCCTGGGCTTTGACAGGGTGCAAAACCGCACAGAACTGCTGGCTCGCGTGCCCGTGCACAGCGCCGCGCCGATGCCTATCGCTCGGACGCCTGCTGCGTCTCGATGAACTCCAGCATGTTGCGCACGTGCGCATCGATCCGGCGCAATGCGTGCTCGGCGCGCGCCCGGCGCTCCTCCTCGCTGAGCTCGGTCGCGGCGGGCACCGCGGCCGATGCCTGGGTCTCCGGTGGCGGAGGCGGCGCCTCCCCTGGAGGTGGTGGCGGCGGTGGTGGTGCGTCACCTGGCGGTGGCGCTTCCCCCGGCGGCACAGGCAGCTCTTCCGGTGGCAGTTCCCCCGGAGGCGGTGCGTCACCTGGCGGCGGAGGTGGCACCTCGCCGGGCGCTGGTTCAGCGGGCGCGGGTTCCGGTGGTGGAGGCGGCGGTGGCGCGGGTACGAATACCTCGTCGCGGCCGTACTGGGTGGCCTTGAGGTGGACGGACTTGAGGTAGTCCTCGGAGTAGTTGTAGGCAAGGATCGCAGTGCGCCAGCCGATCGGGGACCGGAGGGCGCCGCCGGAGGCGCAGAGGTATCGAGCTGCGGAGTAGGCCGAGTCGTCGAGTCCGTCGGGATTGGCGATGCCGTCGCCATCGGCGTCGCTGCCCCAGATGCGCCAGGTGGCGGGGATGAATTGCATGGGGCCCATGGCGCGATCGAACTCGGGGTCTCCGTCGAGCTCGCCGCCGTCGGTGTCGCGGATCTCGGCGATGCCGGGGCGACCGTCGAGCGCGATGCCGCGAATGGGTGGCAGGGCGTAGCCATTGCCGTCGATGGAGGCGCCCTCGTAGGTGCCGTGCCAGCTCTCGATGGCGCCGATGCCGGCGAGCGTGGTCCAGGTGATGCCACAGCCAGGGTTCGTCGCTTGGAGGAGCCGGGCGGCGTTGCCATAGGCCATCATCGCTTGGTGCGGGATGCCGAGCGCGTCGCTGTGGGCGCGGGCCCAGCCGTCGAGTTGCCAGGCGGCGCGGCCGGGGGCGTTGACATCGATGGGCGGGACGGGGGTCCCGGGGTAGGGCGACAGCAGGTGCGGGGCGATCTCGGCGACGTCGGTGACAGAGGCCGGTGTGATGCCGACAGTATGCGGGTCGCTGAGCGCGATCGCGGTGCCGATCGGTATTGCCGCAGCGGTGGCTGCGGCGGCAATGATGCGGCGCGGCTTTCGGGGCGGCGTGTTCCGTCGGGTGGGTGTCACCCGTCCCACTCTGGTGCCGGGGGGTGCCCCGTGCACGGTTCGTGTCCGAGGCTTTCGGCAACCGTGCTGTGTTCGTGATCTTGCAGGAGGGCTAGCAGCTAGCGACCCCGGGCCAGTGCGCGCGCCATTCGTCCGGTTCGCGGGGTGGGCGCCCGAGCGATTTCTCGATCGATTCGATGGCGCGGACGAGCGTCGAGATGGATCGCCGGAGAACGATTTCGGTGTCGCCCCCCGGGACGAGGGTGACGGTGCGAAGCCCGGCAGGGACGAGGTCGGCGGGCATTCCCGCTGTGTGAGCGCGTTCGAGGATCTTCTCGGCGAGCGCGAGCCCGGGCAGGGCGCGCGGAATTCCGTCGAGCAGCGAGGCGCGGGGCTTCTCGGTGGCCTTGCGCTGCTGCCAGCGGCGGTCTTGCTCGTCGACATCGAGGGTGCTGCCGGGCTGGAGGTGCTCGAGGGGGTTGCGGTGCAGCAGCTTGGTGGTGAGCGCTCGGGCGATGTCGTCGATGGGGAAGGGATCGGTGGGGTCGTCGTGGGCGATGCGGGCGTGGAAGAGGACTTGCAGGAGCAGGTCCCCGAGCTCGGAGCGCAGTTCGTCGCGATCGGTGCCGTGGGCGGCGTCGAGCAGCTCGTAGGTTTCCTCGAGCAGGTACCGCAGCAGGCTGTGGTGGGTTTGTTGCTTCTCCCAGGGCCCGTGGGCGCGCATGGTGTCCATGATGTCGATGGCGGTGAGCACCTGGTGTCCCGGGAATGGCGGGTCGCCCAGGGTGATCGTGGCGGGGTGGCGCTCCCTCCCGGGATGGTGGGGGTCGGTGGTGACGAGCGTGGTGGCGTGCTCGGCATTGAGGGCAGGCGTCGCGATCACCGCGAGCTGCTCCCGCACCTCGCCAACGAGGTCGTCAGCGAGGTAGGTGGGCAGGGTGAGGTGGGGCAGCGCGGCCGCGGGAACGAGGCTGGGGCGCTGCGGGTCGAGCAGGACGGTGGTGGTCATGCCTGGACCAGGGTGGGCGAGGCTTGTGGTTGCCCGTCGAGCGCGGTGATGAAGTCCGCCACGAAGGCGATGACCTCATTGTCGCGGACGCGAGGGTCGGCAGGGGTGCCGTGGCCGGTGCGCGGGAGCGGCACGAGGATGGTCGAGGTAGTGGCGCGGTACTGGGCGGAGGGCTGGAGCCGCTTGAGCCGGACCTGCTTGGAGTCGGGGAGCTCGAGCGGAGCGATGCGGACCTGGGTGCCGGCCATGGTGATGTCGGTGATGCCCTTGTCGCGGCAGAGCAGGCGCAGGCGGGCGATGGAGATGAGTCTCTTGACCTCGTCGGGAAGTGGCCCGTAGCGATCGGCGAGCTCGTCGATCACACGCTCGATCCCGCTGCTGTCGCTCGCCGCGGCGAGCTTGC
The DNA here is from genome assembly GCF_014841105.1 of Lolliginicoccus lacisalsi. GTDB lineage: Bacteria > Actinomycetota > Actinomycetes > Mycobacteriales > Mycobacteriaceae > Lolliginicoccus > Lolliginicoccus lacisalsi. The sequence goes on along the minus strand of NZ_JACYWE010000003.1, from coordinate 226,745 downwards.
GGTAGGCCTCGAGCCGGAGGCGGTCGCTGGCGACATAGTCGGTAGGGATGTGCGCGTCCACCGGGAGATCGATCTTGATGTCCTTGCGTTCTTCCGTCGTCTCGACGGGCTTGCCGTCAGCGATGGCCTTGAACGCTTCCACGGCTTCCCCGACGAGCCGGATATACAGGTCGAACCCGACGCCGGCGACGTGACCGGACTGCTCGGCGCCGAGGACGTTTCCGGCACCGCGGATCTCGAGGTCCTTCATCGCGACGGCCATGCCCGCGCCGAGCTCGGAGTTCTGCGAGATCGTGGCGAGGCGGTCGTAGGCGGTCTCGGTGAGGACACGGTTGGAGGGGTACAGGAAGTAGGCGTAGCCCCGGTCGCGGCCACGGCCGACCCGCCCGCGGAGCTGGTGCAGCTGGGACAGGCCGAGCTGGTCAGCGCGCTCGACGATGAGGGTGTTGGCGTTGGAGATGTCGAGCCCGGTCTCGATGATGGTCGTGCACACGAGAACGTCGTACTCGCGGTTCCAGAAGCCTTGCACCGTCTGCTCGAGCGTCTCCTCGTTCATCTGTCCGTGGGCGACCACGATGCGCGCCTCGGGCACGAGTTCCCGCAGCTGCTTGGCGGTCTTGTCGATGGTGCTGACGCGATTGTGGACATAGAAGATCTGGCCGTCGCGGAGCAGCTCGCGCCGGATCGCGGCGGCGACATGCTTGTCCTCGTGCGAACCGACGTAGGTGAGGACGGGCAGCCGCTCCTCGGGCGGGGTGAGGATGGTGGACATCTCACGGATGCCGGCAAGCGACATCTCGAGGGTGCGCGGGATGGGCGTGGCGGACATGGTGAGCATGTCCACGTGGGTGCGCAGCGCCTTGATGTGTTCCTTGTGCTCGACGCCGAAGCGCTGTTCCTCGTCGACGATGACGAGGCCGAGGTCCTTCCATCGCACGCCGGTCTGCAGCAGGCGGTGGGTGCCGATGACGATGTCGACACTGCCATCGGCGAGCCCGTTGATGACCTCGCGTGATTCGGCGGGATCGGTGAAGCGGGAGAGCTGCCGGACCTTGATGGGGAAGCCCGTCATGCGCTCGGTGAAGGTGTCGGTGTGCTGCTGGGCGAGCAGCGTGGTGGGAACGAGGACCGCGACCTGCTTGCCGTCCTGCACCGCCTTGAACGCCGCGCGCACCGAGATCTCGGTCTTGCCGAAACCCACGTCGCCGCACACCACGCGATCCATCGGAACGGGTCGCTCCATGTCGGCTTTGACGTCGGCGATCGCGGTGAGCTGGTCCTCGGTCTCGGCGAACGCGAACGCGTCCTCGAGCTCATGCTGCCAGGGCGTGTCCTGGGCGAACGCGTGGCCCGGGGAGGCCTGCCTCTTGGCGTAGAGCTGGACGAGCTCGCCGGCGATCTCCCGGACCGCCTGCCTGGCCTTGCGCTTCGTGCTCTGCCAGTCGGACCCGCCCATCTTGGACAGCGAGGGGGCCTCGCCGCCGACGTAGCGGGAGAGCTGGTCGAGCGATTCCATCGGGACGAACAGGCGATCACCTGGGTGCCCGCGCTTGGACGAGGCGTACTCGAGGACGAGGTACTCGCGGCGCGCTCCCCCGACGGTACGCTCGGCCATCTCCACGAACCGTCCGATGCCGTGCTGATCATGGACAACAAGATCACCGGCCTTCAACGCCAGCGGATCCACCTGGTTGCGGCGCTTCGATGCCAGCTTGCGGCCCGGGGTCGCGGCCACGCGGTTGCCCGTGAGATCCGCCTCGGACAGGATTGTCACCTGCGCCTGGGGCAGGATCAGGCCGGTGGACAAGGGCGCCCGCGCCACCGTGACAAGCCCCTTCGCTAGCTCTGTGGATCCATCCTTGGCTTGCCGCGCGGGCACGCCGTGCTCCTTGAGCCGCTCGAGGAACCGGGCTGCCGTCCCCGCCCCGGCCACCGCGATAGCGGCACGCCCCCCACTCGCGACATGAGCACGCGGCATCGCGAACAGTTGCTCGATCTCGGCCTCGCCGCCGTGCAGGGCAGGAGCAGGGTCGACCGGCAGTTCCGTTTCGTCGCCGGCACCACTCGCGAAGGGAGAGAGCGTCCACCAACTGCGGCCCGAGTCCAGGACGCGCTGAGCGACCAGGTCGAACGGCCGGAAAGCCAGCGCTTGCAGATCGAGCGCCTCCATGTCCAGCGGTGCCGCTCCGCCGAAAGATGCCGCTGACCAGGATGCCTCCAGGAACTCCGAGCTCGACCGCCGCAGGTCCGCCGCGCGCATCGACGCCTTCTCCGGGTCGCACACCAGCACATGCGCGCCACGTGGCATCACATCGGTGACCAGCTCGAGGGGACGATCAGTCAGCACGGCGGTGAGCGCTTCCATGCCGTCCGCAGGGATGCCCGAGCCGATCTTGTCGAGCATCGGCGCGAGCAACTCGTGGTCCGCATGAGTCTCCGCAAGGCGCACAGCGCGCTCCTTCACCCCATCGGTGAGCAACAGCTCCCGGCACGCGACGGCAACCACCTCGGTGATCGCCGGGCCCTCGATCGAGCGCTGGTCCGCCACCGAGAACTCGCGGATCTCGCTGACCTCATCGCCCCAGAACTCCACGCGCACCGGGTGATCCGCGGTCGGTGGGAAGATATCGAGGATGCCGCCGCGCACCGCGAACTCGCCGCGCCGCGCCACCATATCGACACGCTTGTACGCGAATGCCACGAGCTGCTCGATGACCTCGTCGAACACCACGTCCGCGCCCGCGCGCAGCACCACCGGCTCGACCTCGGCCAGCCCGCCGGCCATCGGCTGCACGAGCGCGCGCACCGGCGCGACCACCACTCGCAACGGCTCGCCCAGCACCGCATCGCCTGGGCGCGCGAGCCTGCGCAGCACCAGCATCCGCTGGCCCACCGTGTCCGCGCTCGGTGACAGTCGCTCATGCGGCAATGTCTCCCACGACGGCAGCAGCGCCGCGGCACCTCCAAGCACGCTGCGCAACTCCGCCAGCAGGTCCTCCGCCTCCCGCGTCGTGGTGGTCACCACGAGCAGGGGAGCCGACCGGGCCACCGTCGCCGCGACCAGCCATCGTGCCCCCGCCGGCGCGACCCACCTCCGCTGCGGCTCCCCCACCGCGCGCGACACCATCCGCAACGCCTCATCAGTGGCAGCCGCCTCCAGCAGCATCGACCCCGCACCGCTCCACGACTGCTCCGCCGACACCCCGACCGCGCTCCTCACCACCGCACCACCACGCGCACAAGACCGTCACGCATGGCCGCATCCTTGACCAACGAATGTCCCCGAGTCTAGGACGCGCCACTGACACAAACCATCCGGGCGGGAGCCCGCCCAGCCAGTCGGCAGGATCAACCAGCCGACGCCGCCGACTCCCCCTCCGGATCCTCCCGCGACCGCTCCGCCTCCAGCTGCGGCTTTTTCTCCAGATGCATCAACCCGTTCCAGCACAGGTTCACCAGATGAGCCGCCACGATCTCCTTCGGCGGCTGCCGCTCATCCAGCCACCACTGCGCCGTCACCGACACCATCCCCACCAGCGCCTGCGCGTACAAGCCCGCGAACTCGGTCTCCATGCCGCGGCGGGAAAAATCGCTCGCCAGCAAATGCTCCACCTGCGTGGTCGCATCATTCAGCAAGCTCGAATACGTCCCCGACCGCGCATCCGCGGGAGAATCCCGGACCAGGATCCGGAAGCCGTCCGTGCACTCCTCGATATAGGTGAGGAACGCCAGCGTCACCTGCTCCACCCGCTCCCGAGACCGATGCGCCGACAACGACGACGTGATCCGCTGCAGCAGGTCCGCCATCTCCCGGTCCACCACGACCGCGTACAAGCCCTCCTTGCCCCCGAAGTGCTCGTACACCACCGGCTTCGACACCAGGGCACGCTGCGCGATCTCCTCGATCGACGTGGCCTCGTAGCCCCGCTCCGCGAACAACGACCGACCAACCTCGATCAGCTGATCGCGCCGCTGCGAACCCGTCATGCGTGCCCGAGTCACCTGATCAATCCCCTCGTCAATGCCCATGCCCGCGGCCCTCCCTGCTCGCAGGGAACACCGCCGCGCTGAGTCGACTAAACAACACAGATATGTCAGTATCATTTCGCATACCGGCCCGCGCGTCACCCAGACTCGCCCACCGGAGCGCAGCACCAATCCGCCGTGGTGTAATCGGCAGCACTTCTGATTTTGGTTCAGACAGTTCAGGTTCGAGTCCTGGCGGCGGAGCATCAGTGCAGGTAAAACCCCATAAACACCCGCTATCCGCCGACTGCTTCACGCCGTGTGGCGCCGGGTTGGTGCCTGATTGCTCGCATGGTTCAGCGGATGCGGTGTGGGCCCAGCCCGCTGCGCGCCTACAGGACGTGATCGCCGAGCAGCCTGCCAATGGCACGGACGTCGACCTGCCCCTTGAACTCGAGCCGGACCTTCCCCACGCTGCTGAACCAGAGCTCCACCTCCGCATCGAGGTCGAAGCTCCCGGCCGTTTCGATGCTGAAGGCCTGCACGCGCGAGTATGGGAGCGAGGTGTAGTCCCGCTTCTTGCCGGTGATTCCCTGCACGTTGATCGCGATCAGTCGCTTGCTCGTGAAGAGGACGGAATCCCGCACGCCCCGGAACGCGAGGTAGATGCGTTCGCCTTCCACGAGTATCGGTGCCACTTCGGCCTGGGCGTCGGCTGGGTTCGCCGGACCGAGCTTGAACACGGATCCGTTCTGGAAATCAATCATGCCGAGGACGATAGTGGCCGCGACCGACAGGTTTCGCTGGCCGCTGGTTCGCTGCCCCGGTTGTGTGCGCTTTTGCACCCTGTCCGGCGCGCAACTGGGTGCAAGACCGCACAGAACTGGCACTGCACCCGGAAGCAGAGCCGCCACAGCGAATCGCCACCAATGCCATGCCTCACCGCGCGCCTCTCGCATGCGTACGCTGGTCCGCAGCGAGATCGTCGAGGGAAGGATTGTCATGGGTCGCTTGGGAAGTCGCGGCGGAAGTCGTTTCGCGCGGAGCACGGCCGCGTTGTCGTTGGTGCTAGTGGGTGCTCTGGCTGCGGCGGGGTGCTCGGTCGGCAGTAGTTCCGGGGCGGAGGGCGAGCAGGTGGGCATCTCGATGAGTGGCTCAGGGATCGTGTCGGGCACACCGGATACCTTGCGCGCGACTGTCGGGGTGCAGGTGGAGCGCGGTTCGGTGCAGGAGGCGCTGGATGCGGCGAACGAGGCGGCGCAACGAGTGATCGATGCGGTCCGCGAGGGCGGCGTGGCGGATGAGGACATCCAGACGGAGCGGTTCTCGATCAACCCGCGATACGAGTTCGATGAGGGTCCGCGGACGCGCCGGATCGCCGGGTACGAGGTGGCGAACCAGTTGACGATCAAGATCCGTGACATCGACGCCTCGGGATCGACGCTGGATGCGAGCGCGCGCGCGGGTGGCGACGACGCCGTGGTCAATGGTGTGGGCTTCATGCTCGAGGACAACGCGGAGCTGCTGCGCCAGGCTCGGGAGCGGGCGTTCGAGGATGCGCGGCAGCGTGCGGAGCAGTACGCCGAGCTTGCCGGCAGTGATCTTGGCGAGGTCGTGAGCATCGTGGAGGACCAAGCTCCGTCGCCGCAGCCGTTCTTTGCTGACACCATGCAGGGGCGCGCGGAGAGCGCGGTGCCGATCGAGCCGGGCAGCCAGGACGTCGAGGTCCGTGTGACGGTCCGCTGGGAGCTCGGATAGAGCCTGCGCCATCGCCTCGCGGCACCTCGCGCGGGGAACCTGAGCCGGGGAGCTGAGCCGGGGAGCTGAGCCGGGGATCTGAGCCGGGGAGCTGAGCCGGGCCCGCAAACGCGATAGAAGCCGCGGAAAATTCCGGGCCGCTTCTATCGCGTTTGCCGGTTTCCGGTGCTTTTGACGCCACCGCCAGCGCCACCGCCACCGCCAGCGCCACCGCCACCGCCACCGCGAGCGCCAGCGCCACCGCCACCGCCAGCGCCACCGCGAGCGCCAGCGCCACCGCCCGCAACTGCACCCCGCCGGACAAGCAGCCGCCTCGTACGCGATAATCGACCGGATCGAGGAGGCGCGCATGGGTTTCTACATCAGGAAGAGCGTGAAGGCAGGGCCGTTCCGGTTCAACCTGAGCAAGTCGGGGATCGGCGTCAGCTCGGGTGTGCCAGGCTTCCGGTTGGGAAGGGGCCCGCGCGGGAACTACGTGCATGCGGGCCGTCATGGCGCCTATTACCGCAAGTCCCTCGGCGGGAGCGGCACCCGTTCCGGAAGCGGGAGCGGCACCCGTTCCGGGCGGCGCGGGACTGGCCGTGCCCGCGCCAGGCAGGGCACCCCAACGACGGGTGGCGTGCCGGGTCCGTCCTTGCGGGATGCCACGGGCGTGGAGCCGTTGCACCTCGAGCCGACCGGCGGTGGCGACCTGGTTGACCAGATGAACGAAGCAGCGGGGCGGCGGGCCTGGTTCTGGCCTTCTGTCGCGTTGTTCGCCCTCGTGGGCCTGGTGACGATGCCCCTGGGGTTGCTCGCGTGGCTGGTGGCGATCCCGGCGTGCTGGTGGCTATGGCAGCGCGATAGGGCTCGTCGCACCGCGGTCGTGATGTATGACGTCGAGGATGAGCTCGACGAGTGGTTCGATGCGCTCGTGGGCAACTGGGCGTGGTTGACGGGCAGCGAGAGGATCTGGCGCGTCGTCGCGGAGGGTGCCGTCGCGTCGCCGGGGCAGCGGAAGTCGCGCGCGGGGGCGACGGACCTGGTGCGCCGCGAGGTGGCACGGGCAAGCCTGGAGGGGCCGCGGCATCTCACGAGCAACGTGGTGGTTCCGACGCTCGCCGCGGGGAGCTCCGCGCTGTACTTCCTGCCGGATCGCGTGCTGGTCCGCGACGGCAAGCACTACACCGATGTCGCCTATGAGCACCTCACGAGCACGGCCGGGACCACGACGTTCATCGAGCAGCCTGGCACGGTTCCCAGTGATGCTCGCCAGACGGGCTCCACCTGGCAGCACGTCAACAAGGATGGCAGCCCGGACCGCCGGTTCAGCCACAACACGCGATTGGCCGTCGTGCAATATGACCAATGGCGGGCGCGCAGCACCCACGGCCTGGACTGGCGCGTCCAGGTCTCGCGGGAGAACGCCGCCAGGGCGATCTCGCAGACGTTGGCGCAGCGTCCGGGACCCGCCTAGCAGCGATCGTCCCGGACCGAGCTAGATGTAGATGCCGAAGAAGTCCGCGAGGAACTGGCGGATGATGTCCTCGTTCGTCACTGGCGGTGGCGCTGTCTCGACGACGCTCGGGGCGCGGTCGTCGCTGCCCCGCATGCGCTCGAGCTGCCGCTCGATCTTGCGCAGTTCGCGGCGCAACTGGGTCCTGCTGAGGTCGTCATCATCTTCGTCGTCGTCCTCGTCCTCGTCGTGGAAGGCGAGCACGACCGCATCGGTGCGGGTTTCCGGAACACCTGGCGGGCCGGAGTGGGAACTAGTTGTCGCGATGCCACCAAGGGCGAGCGCGGCGATCGCGATGAGTGGCACGGTCGAGTGATGCACTGTCATTTCCATCCACCTCGTCATTGAGCTGGTTGGGGCTGTCGAGCTTGGCCGATCGGGTGGGTTGCCATGTTCGGTGCCGCGGGCTGGACGGCGTTGTGCCTGGTGGTCTCATTCTATTCCGAGGGCGCGCCGCCGGTGCCGGGAAATGTCTGATTGGCGACACACGGTTCGTGGTTCGCGGGCCGCGGCCAGTGATCGGCGCATCATGGTGGTTCCGGGCACGCCGTTCGAGCTTGGGGCATATCCTGCGTATTATCGACGTTCGGCGCGACTGGTCCACCCCGGCGCAGTGCCTGCACTGGTGCTGCAGGCCGTCGGGTCTCGTGCCTCCCCGGGCAGCCGGAGGGGTTCTCGAAGGCCCAGCGCGCGCTTGTCCGGTTTTCGCAGCGAGCAAGGGAGACCAATGCCGCAGACCCCCCCAGTGTCCGCCGTCCCCCCGGGCCAGGAAGCGAGGGCCGGCACCGCGGTGATCGTTCTCGCGGCTGGGGCTGGGACGCGGATGAGGTCGGACCTGCCTAAGGTGCTGCATCGGATTGGTGGCCGGAGCATGGTGGGGCACGCGGTGCACGCGGCCGCCGGAGTGGCGCCCGATTCGATCATCGCCGTGGTGGGCCACCAGCGGGACAAGGTGATCGCGGAGATCAAGGGACTGTCCGAGCAGCTTGACCGGGAGATCGCCACGGCGGTGCAGGAGGAGCAGAACGGCACCGGCCATGCGGTGGAGTGCGGGCTAGCGGCGCTGTCGCCGGATTTCACGGGGACGGTGCTGGTCACCGCGGGGGACGTGCCGCTCCTGACGTCATCGGCGCTGGCGGATCTCCTGGCGGCGCATGGCACGGATTCCGCGGTGACAGTGATGACGTTCGAGGCCCCGAGGCCGCGCGGCTATGGGCGCATCGTGCGCGACGGCGAGGGCCTGGTCGCCCGGATCGTCGAGGAGGCCGATGCCACCGCCGAGCAGCGGCGCATCACCGAGGTCAATTCGGGCGTCTACGCCTTCGATGCCCAGATGCTGCGATCCGCCCTGGCCCGGCTGGGCTCCGATAACGCGCAGGGCGAGCTGTACTTGACCGATGTGATCGCTATCGCCCGCGACGAGGGGCGTATCGTCCGCGGCATGGTTCTCGACGATCCGCACCTGGTGGCAGGGGCGAATGATCGCGTGCAGCTCGCGGCGCTGCGCAAGGAGCTCAACCGGAGGGTCCTCGAGGACTGGATGCGCGCGGGCGTGGATGTTGTCGACCCCGATACGACCTGGGTGGATGTGGATGTGCGCATCGGGCGCGATGTGATCATCGAGCCCGGGGTGCAACTGCGAGGCAACACGGTGATCGGCGATCGCGCCGAGGTCGGCCCGGACTCGACGCTCACTGATGTGCAGGTCGGCGAGGGTGCGCGGGTCATCCGCACGCACGGGGAGCGCGCGATCGTCGGCGCCGGGTCGGCGGTGGGCCCGTTCTCCTACCTGCGGCCGAAGTCGGTGATCGGTGATCATTGCAAGATCGGCGCGTACGTCGAGACCAAGAACGTGGATCTCGGCTCGCATTCAAAGGTTCCGCACCTGACGTACGTCGGCGACGCCACTATTGGCGAGCACACGAACATCGGGGCGTCGAGCGTGTTCGTCAACTACGACGGCGTGCACAAGAGTCGCACTGTGGTGGGCTCGCACGTCCGGGCCGGCTCTGACACGATGTTCGTCGCGCCGGTCCACGTCGGTGATGGTGCCTACACGGGCGCCGGTACTGTGGTGAAGGACGATGTCCCGCCCGGGGCGCTCGCGGTGTCGGGTGGCCGGCAGCGCAATATCGAAGGCTGGGTCGAGAAGAATCGACCAGGAACGGGCGCGGCGAAGGCTGCGGCAAAGGCACGGCACGAAGAGAACTACCCAACACAACCGATCGAGGATGGCGGGATCGAGTGAGCGCATTTTCCGTTGACAACCAGAAGAACCTGATGCTGTTCTCCGGGCGAGCACACCCGGAGCTGGCCGAAGAGGTTGCGAAGGAACTCGACACCCACGTCACCCCCCAGGTGGCACGGGACTTCGCCAATGGCGAGATCTTCGTGCGGTTCGAGGAGTCGGTGCGCGGCTGCGACGCCTTTGTCATCCAATCGCATCCCTATCCGCTGAACAACTGGCTCATGGAGCAGTTGATCATGATCGATGCGCTCAAGCGTGGCTCCGCCAAGCGCATCACCGCGGTCCTTCCGTTCTTCCCGTACGCGCGGCAGGACAAGAAGCATCGCGGCCGCGAGCCCATCTCCGCGCGCCTGGTCGCGGACTTGCTCAAGACCGCCGGCGCGGACCGCATCATCACCGTGGACCTGCACACCGACCAGATCCAGGGCTTCTTCGACGGCCCCGTCGATCACATGCGCGCCGCCCCCCAGCTCGCGGGCCACGTGGCGAAGAACTACTCGCTGGACAAGATCACCGTCGTCTCCCCTGATTCGGGGCGCGTGCGGGTCGCGGAGAAGTGGGCCGACCTGCTCGGCGGGGCTCCGCTTGCCTTCATCCACAAGACCCGTGATCCGCTGGTGCCCAACCAGGTCAAGTCCAACCGGGTCGTCGGCGAGGTCGAGGGCCGCACCTGCATCCTGATCGACGACATGATCGACACCGGTGGCACCATCGCGGGCGCGGTCGGGTTGCTCAAGGATTCCGGTGCCGGAGATGTCGTCATCGCCACCACCCACGGCGTGCTGTCCGATCCCGCGTCCGAGCGGCTCGCGAACTGCGGCGCGAAGGAGGTCATCGTCACCAATACGCTGCCGATGGTTCCCGAGAAGGACTTCGAGCAGTTGACCGTGCTCTCCATCGCTCCCCTTCTCGCGCAGACCATCCGCGAGGTATTCGAGAACGGCTCCGTCACGTCGCTGTTCGACGGCAGCGCCTAGCATCCGGCACGAACGCCCGGGCTTGCGGGAAACCGCGCGCCCGGGCGTTTCCGTGTCCCGCGCCGCCGCGCTGCTAGCGGGGCGCGCCCATAACAAGTGCATACCTGCCTGCCGCATTGGCACCGTCGGCAGGCGCGAGCCCCTAGCATCCCGTGCATGATCCTCCATCGAGCAGCAACCCGGGCCCCGCGCATCCCACGCACGAGGGCCGGATCGGCTGCCCTGCTCTGCGCGCCCGTCCTGTTTCTCGCCGCTGCCGCGCCGACGATGGCGCACGCGCAGCCGATCACTCCGCAGGTGCCCGCGCCGGATGGCTCGGTCGCCGTCGAGGGACGCGTCCTGGTGTTCGAGTTCCGCAACGAGCGCAGCGAGCCGTTGTCCTGCTTCGCCGCCGCGCAGTTCTTCGGCCTGCCGATCTCCCATGTCGGGATGCCACCGTTCGTGGTCGCCCCGCCGTGGGGCACCGCGCGCATCGAGATCGAGGTGCCGTTCCCTGGGGTCTATCGCCATGCGACGTCGTGCATGATCGGTGACGAGCCGCCCCCGCAGGATCCGGGGATGCTCGCTGCTGATCTGCTCTCCCCGGTGGTCACCAACACCGACCCGCAGGTGATGATGCACGCCGATCACATCGAGGTGCACCACTGACGGGAGCCTGATTTCGTGCTGGCCGCCCGCAGCCGCTACGATGGCGTGGTTGTCTCGGCGAGGGTGGCAGTCATGCCCCGTTATCGACGCGGCTGAGTAGGCACTGCATGCATCGGTTCCCGATGCTCCTGTGCGTTCTCGTGCGGGACTTCACCACAGGTCCCCCGTGGATCCCTCCCCAGGGGCCCGCGCCAGGGAAACCTCCCGGAGAAACGACCAAGGAGCATCACCATGGCTGATCGCATCAACCTCACTGCCGAGGAGCGCACCGAGTTCGGCAAGGGCCCCTCGCGCCGCGCGCGCGTCGCCTTCAAGATCCCCGCCGTCATGTACGGCCACGGCACCGATCCGCTGCACCTGCTGCTGCCGGCGCTCGACTTCGCCGCTGTGCTCCGCAACCACGGCACCAACGCGATCCTGGCGCTCGATGTCAACGGCACCAAGCACCTCGCGCTGGTCAAGTCTGTTGTCGCGCACCCCATTCGTCCGGTCATCCAGCACGTCGACCTGCTCGTCGTGCGGAAGGGCGAGAAGGTCAGCGTCGACATCCCGATCGTTGTCGTTGGCGATTCGGCTCCCGATACCGTTGCCGCGCTCGACGCTTCCTCCGTGCCGGTGCTCGCGGACGTCTTCAACATCCCCGAGGAGTTCGAGGTCTCGGTCGAGGGCGCCGAGGCGGGCACCCAGATCCTGGCGAGCGACATCGAGCTGCCTGCTGACTGCGAGCTCGATATCGATCCCGACACCCTCATCGTGAACGTCACCGAGGCTCGTGACGAGAGCTACGGCGACGAGGATGAGGAAGCCGACGAGAGCGCCGCCGAGCCGGCCGCTGGCGAGGATTCTTCCAGCGAGGAGTGATCGACAACCGGCCAGCGTGATCCACGGACCGCGTCGGCCGGGTAGCTACAGTTGGGGCGGCGTGCTGATCGATGGGCGCGCCGCCCCGCTTGCTTGCCGCGCCAGCGAGTCCTGGCCCGCACGGAAAGGCACCACGACGTGACGACCATCGTTGCCGGGCTTGGCAATCCAGGCCCGAAGTATGAGCTGACCCGGCACAATGTGGGCTTCCTCGTGGCGGATGTGCTCGCCGACCGGGGCGCGGCACGCTGGTCCGTCCACAAGACGAGCAAGGCGGATGTCGCCGAGTCGCGCCATGGCAGCGAGAAGCTGATCCTGCTCAAACCGCGCTCCTACATGAACCTCTCGGGGCAGTCCGTCGGCACGCTCGCCAAGTACCTCTCCGTGCCGCCCGAGCAGGTCATCGCGATCCACGATGATCTCGATCTTGATCTCGGGACGATCCGGCTCAAGCGGGGCGGCGGCGAGGGCGGGCACAACGGCCTGCGATCGCTCACCCAGCACCTGGGCACGCGCGACTACCTGCGCGTACGCATCGGGGTTGGCCGTCCGCCGGGGCGCATGGACGCCGCCGCGTACGTGCTCAAGCCGTTCGCCAAGGCCGAGCGGGACCTGCTCGGCGTCGTGGTCGAGGAAGCCGCTGACGCCGTCGAGGCGCTCATTGACCTAGGGCTCGAGGCCGCCCAGAACCAGGTGCACGCGCGGTAGTAGCTGCGCTGGGGGTCGTGCGCTGGGGGGGGGATGCGCTGGGGCTACTGCGGCGCGTGGATCAGGCAGGTGGTGGTCCCGGGGGCGACGAGCCGACCCTGATCATCAACGACACGGCCTTCGGCTGTCGCGGTGGAGCGCCCGCCATGGATGACCGTGCCGGTGCCGATGAGCCTGCGGCCATCCGTGGGCACCATGCGGATGTAGTTGACCTTGAGCTCGAGGGTGCTGTAGCCGACGCCCGGCCCGAGAGTGGAATGGACGGCGCAACCCATCACCGAGTCGAGCAGGGTCGCGCAGATCCCGCCGTGGACGGTGCCGAGGGGATTGGCGAAGTCGGGGCGGGTAGTGATCGTGAACGAGACCTCCCCCTCGCGGATCTGGGCGTCGTCCATGCCGAGCAGGGACCAGATGCCGATAGGCCTATCCTCGGCCGCAGTGATCGCCTTGAGCAGATCAAGGCCGCTGGGGAGTTCGTGGTTGGTCATCGTTGACGCTCCTCACCGATAGACCGGTCAGTCTATCTCCGGCTCCAGCGTACTCTGGAATAGACCAAACGGTCCATAAGCGAGAGGTGTGCGCCATGCCACAAGGACCGCGGGAGCGCTTGCTCGCGAGCGCCATCGCGCTGATGCGCGAGCGCGGCGTCCACGCCACCGGGCTAGCCGATCTCCTCGAGCACAGCAAGACCGCCCGAGGATCGCTCTACCAGCACTTCCCCCGCGGGAAGACCGAGCTCATGGAGCAGGCGACGCTCCTCGCTGGCCACACCATCGGCCGCCGGATCGAGCGCGCGCTCGCCCAAGGGGACCCAGCCAGCGCCGTCGGCACCCTCATCGACTACTGGATCACTAGCCTGGCCTCGAGCGACTACACCCACGGCTGCCCGGTCCTCGCCGCTGCCCAGAGCGGCCCCGCCGAGCCCGCCGTCCAGGCAGCCGCCGCGACAGCGCTCAAGCAATGGTCCAGCCTCCTCGCCACCGCGCTCGCCGAGCACGGCATGCCCAACGACTCCGCGGGCCCGCTCGGCTCCACCATCATCGCGACGATCGAGGGTGCCATCGCGCGAAGCTTCGCGGCGCGCAGCACCACGCCCCTCACCGATGCCCGGACCGTGCTGGTCCCCCTCGTGGAGCAAGCCATGAAAACGCGCGCGCCCGCGACAGCCACCTAGGGCCGGCACGGGCGCGCGATCGACGAACGTCAGTCGGCGACGAGGTTCGCCGAGCTCGACCGGCGCCGCTTGCCCGACGGGGTCTTCGGGATGCTGCCGGGCGCGAGCACCGCGACCGTGCGGGGCCGTACCCCGACCTCGGCGAACACCGCGTGCACCACGTCGTGATGGATGCGCGAGACCTCATCGGGGTCGTCATGCGCCTTGGTCTCGACCGCCACCGCGCAGCTCTCGCGCCGCTCCCCCGCGTCGAGCCGCCCCGCGACAGCAGCACCGGGCCGCACACCCTCGACGGTGCCCGCCGCGCGCTCGATATCCGTCGGATAGATGTTGCGACCACCCATGATGATGACGTCCTTCGCGCGGCCGCACACCACGATCTCGTTGTCCTCGGTGAAGTAGCCGATATCACCGGTGTTGAGCCAGCCCTCGGCATCCTGGGTGGGCTTCTCGCCATCGACCGTGATGTATCCGGGGCTGACGGCCTTGCCACGGACCTCGATCGTGCCCACGCCGCGCGGCGGCAGCTCCGTCCCGTCGCTATCGACGACCCGGCCCTCGAGGTTGGGCACGAGCGGGCCGAGCTGCACCAGCCGCCGCAGGTTGCCCTTGGTGGCGGGAACGGCGTTGTGCATTCCCTCGAGCAGGTCCGCGTCCACCACGTCGACCTTCATGCCCTCGCCGACGTTGGCGAACGAAATGGCCAGGGTGGTCTCGGCCATGCCGTACGCCGGCACGAGCGCCTCGCGGGGCAGCCCGAAGCGCGCTCCCGCCTCCAGCAGCGACTCCATCGTGTCGGGATCGATGGGCTCGGCCCCGCTCATCGCGACCTTCATCGCGGACAGGTCGTAAGCGCCCTCGGGCGCCTGCCGGAGCCTGCGCGCGAGCAGGGACCACGCGAAGTTGGGCGCGGAAGTAATCGTTCCCCGGTACTTAGTGATCAGCTCCGCCCACATCAACGGCGACTGCAGGAAGTCCAGCGGCGTCACGTTGACCGTCTCGCAGCCCATCTGCATCGGCGTGGTGAGGAATCCGACCATGCCCATGTCGTGGAACAGCGGCAGCCAGCTGACCATCACATCGGTGTCATGGTCATACTTCGCGGCCGCGAGCATCGCGTGGGCGTTGGTGTGGAAGTTCTCGTGGGTGATGCGCACGGCCTTCGGCGAGCCGGTGGATCCCGAGGTGAGCTGCAGCAGCGCCGTGTCCTGCTCATCAGTCTCCACCGGATCGATCGGCGAGTTCTCCTGCAACTGCTCGATCGTGACGACGGTGATGCCACGCTGCTCGAGCACGGGCACGACCGGCTCGAACGGGGCACTGATGACGACCGCGCGGGCCTTGATCATCTCGATCACGAGCTGGGTCTCCTCGGCCCAGTGCGCGAGATCGGTGCGCGGGGTGGGCTGGTGCAGCATCGTCACCGAGGCGCCGCGCATCCAGATCGATTGCACGGCGGGAGCGATCTCCACGGGCTGGCCGGCCAGGATCCCCACCGCGTCGCCGTGGCCGATCCCGGCCTTGGCGAGCCCGCCGGCCATGCGGCGCGCCACCTCGTGCACCTCGCCCCAGGTCTGCCGCAATGGGGCATCCGGCTCGCCGGTTACCAGGCCTGACTTGCTGGTGGCGGCGGTGGCATACATTTCGTCGGTGAAGCGAGACAACGTTCTCTCCTAGAGACATGCGATAGGCCCGGCGGTTACCCGAAGGAACCCTCATGTTTGAGTACCCCTTGTTGTATACGCCACGTTACGTGGCGCGGTCCAGCCTTTGTCACAACCGTGACCGTCGTCGTGCACGATTCCAGCGCGCTCCCGCCGCCGAGTACCCTTGCTGAGGACCCACGACGCCCCACCCCGCTCACGGCGGCATGACTCATCAGCAAGGAACGCACGGTGACCGAAATCGACCAGCCCACGACAGCATCCGGCGAAGCGCCACGAGGCCCCGGAAGCGGTGTTGCGGTCGAAGCAGCCAAGCGCCGCACCTTCGCCGTGATCTCCCACCCCGACGCCGGCAAGTCCACCCTCACCGAGGCGCTCGCCCTGCATGCCCAGATGATCTCCCAGGCGGGCGCCGTGCACGGAAAGGCCGGCCGCAAGTCCACGGTGTCGGATTGGATGGAGATGGAGAAGGCACGCGGCATCTCCGTCAGCTCCACCGCCCTGCAGTTCAACTACCGCTCCGCGGGCACCTACAGCGAGCCCACCGACTGCGTCATCAACCTCGTCGACACCCCCGGCCACGCCGACTTCTCCGAGGACACCTACCGCGTCCTCACCGCCGGGGACTGCGCCGTCATGCTGATCGACTCGGCCAAGGGGCTCGAGCCGCAGACCCTCAAGCTGTTCCAGGTGTGCAAGCACCGCGGCATCCCCATCATCACCGTCATGAACAAGTGGGACCGCCCCGGCCGCTCCGTCCTCGAGCTGCTCGACGAGATCGGTGAGCGCATCGGCCTCGTCCCCACCCCGCTCTTCCTGCCCGTCGGCATCGCCGGGGACTTCAAGGGAATCCTGCGCCGCGGCACCGACGGCGAGCCCGCCGAGTACATCAAGTTCACCCGCACCGCCGGTGGCGCCACCATCGCCCCAGAGGTGCACCTCGACCCCGAGAAGGCCCTCGCCACCGAGGGCGAGGACTGGGAGACCGCCGCGGAGGAGAGCGAACTGCTCTCCGCCACCGGGCAGGATCACGACCCGCAACGCTTCCTCGCCGGGGAGACCTCCCCCGTCCTCTTCGCCTCAGCCATGCTCAACTTCGGCGTGCGGCAGCTGCTCGACACCCTCGTCGACCTCGCGCCTCCGCCCCGCGGCCGCGACGACATCAACGAGCAGCACCGCGAGGTCACCGACGACTTCTCCGCCGTCGTGTTCAAGGTCCAGGCCGGCATGGACACTGCCCACCGGGATCGCATCGCCTTCATGCGCATCGTCTCCGGCGAGTTCGAGCGCGGCATGGTCGTCACGCACGCCCAGACCGGGCGGCCCTTCACCACCAAGTACGCGCAGACCATGTTCGGCCGCGACCGCTCCACCGTCGAATCCGCCTACCCCGGCGACGTGGTCGGCCTCGTCAACGCGACCGCGCTCGCTCCCGGCCACACCCTCTACACCGGAAAGGCCGTGGAATACCCGCCCATTCCGCAGTTCGCGCCCGAGCACTTCGCCGTCCTCCGCGCCACCAGCGCGGGCAAGTACAAGCAGTTCCGCAAGGCCATCGACCAGCTCGACTCCGAAGGCGTGGTGCAGGTGCTGCGCAACGACGTCCGCGGCGATGCCTCGCCCGTCCTCGCGGCCGTCGGACCCATGCAGTTCGAGGTCGTCACCGCCCGCATGACCACGGAGTTCTCCGTCGAGACCCAGTTCGACCGCCTGCCCTACACCCTCGCCCGGCGCACCGACGCCGAGTCCGCGGTCGAGCTCAATCGCCAGCGCGGCATCGAGGTGTTCACCCGCACTGACGGAGCGCTGCTCGCCCTCATCAGCGACAAGTGGCGCCTGCAGTTCATCCAGAAGGAGTTCCCCAAGCTGACCCTCGAGCCCCTCGTCGCCACCGCGGACTAGATGCGCATCG
>NZ_JACYWE010000003.1:0-209287 GCF_014841105.1 Lolliginicoccus lacisalsi | reverse complement strand
CTAGCCCTAGCCCTAGCCCTAGCCCTAGCCCTAGCCCTAGCGAGCATGCCTCGACCACCTGCCACCGCTAGCCGGCTCCTCCCACCCCTAGCACTAGCTGCCACCGAAATATCGGTGGCAGCTAGGCGGTATCGGTGGCAGCTGGGGACGAGAGGTAGCAGCTGCGTGAACTATCCGTGGCGACTCCGGCCACGGTCGCCACAAGGAACGCAATATCTGCTTGCTAGAGCAGCACGGCGTCGATCTCGGCCGGATCCAGCTCCGCAAGGGTAGCGGGCGTCCACGCGGGCTGGCGGTCCTTGTCCACGAGCACCGCGCGCACGCCCTCCGCGAAGTCAGGGTGCCGGGTCACGGTCACGGTGAGCGCGAGCTCGCGGTCGAGGCATTCACGCAGCGTGGCGACCGCACCGCGCTCGACAAGGCGGGCGGTGATCCATGCGCTGCGCGGAGATATCGCCTCGAGGGCAGCGAGGGTCTCGCTATGCCACTCGGAGCCACCGGCGGAAAGTCGCTCGATAATGCCGGTGACGGTGGCGGCGGAGAAACACTCCTCCACCTCGTCGAGGATCTCGGCGAGCGGGGCCGGCCCCGGATCGGTCGCAAACTCCGCGACCACCGCGGCGGGATCGCCCGTGCTCGCTGCAAGCGCCTCGGCAAGCTCGCCGAGGCGGGCGCTAGGCACGTGGTGGGTGGCAAGCCCGCAGGCGAGCGCATCGGCAGCACGCACGCGCGCGCCGGTCATGCCGAGATACTTGCCGAGCGCGAGAGCACCATGATTGTTGATCGCCAGCCGCGGCAGGAAGTAGCTAGCACCGATATCGGGAAAGAATCCGATAGCAGTCTCGGGCATGGCCATCAGCGCGTTCTCGGTGACCACGCGGATGCTGCCGTGGATGGACACACCAAGGCCACCACCCATGGCGGCACCGTCGATCAGGGCAATGAACGGCTTGGGATACGTCGCGATGGTCTCGTTGAGGTTGTACTCCTCGCGGAAGAACGCGTGCGCATCGTCGTGCCGGCCTTCGAGCACCGCGGTGCGGATGGCACGGATATCCCCGCCGGCGCAGAACGCGCGCGGGCTGGCGCTGCGAATGATGACCGAGCGGACAGTGTCATCATCCCGCCAGGAATCGAGCGCGCTCTGCAGATCGCGGATCATGCCGAGATCGAGGGCATTGAGGGCCTTGGGCTTGTCGAGCTCAAGGATCCCGGCCGATTGGCTCGTCCGGGCCGTCACTGAGGTGGTGGGCGCATGATCCGGCACGATGTCCTCGTTTCGTTTCCGTATCTGTGGGGTCGGCACCGACGCTACCCCGCCCCGGGAACGGCAGCGACGCAATAGGGTGGTGTGCCATGAGCGAAAATCATCGGGTCGATGTGGCGGATCCCTCGTCGGGCACCTATCTGGGCTTGATCTCGCTCAACCAGGAGGTCTCGACGATCGCCCGCCAGTCCGGGATCCCCCACGGACTGACCGAGCTCCTGAAGATCCGGGTGTCGCAGATCAACGGGTGCGTGCATGCGTTGCAGCATCACTCGGCCGAGGCCGTGGAGGCAGGCGAGGACCGCGATCGCCTAGCGGTGCTGGCACTATGGCGCCGATCGGGAATGTTCACCTCGCTAGAACGGGCGGCGCTGTCGCTGGCCGAGGCGATCACGGAGCTGCCGGATCAGGACGTGCCGGCAAAGGTGGTGCGGGAGGCCCGCATGGTGCTGTCGCATGACCAGTTCGTCGCGGTCTCCTGGATCGCGGTGATGATCAACTCCTGGAATCGCATCTCGATGATCAGCGGGCGCCCCGTCGCGTCGTAGTTCCGCTGGGGCCGGCCTGAGGGTGGCGACCGCTGGGCGGTCCGCGGCGGGTGGCGACCGCTGGGCGGGCCGCGGCAGGTGGCGGGCGCCTCGAGGTGGGCCACGGCGGCAAACGCACCGGAAATCGCCAAACGCGATAGAAACTAGGGCGGATTTTCCGCGGTTTCTATCGCGTTTGCAGCCAACACCCCCGCAGCCAACACCCCCGCGCAGCCAGCCCGCCTACTCGGCGGTGACAAGCCGCTTGGTGCGGGCCCGCGCGGGTATGCGGCCGGGCGGGCAATCCTCCTCGGTGACAGTGAAGTGCCCGAGGTAGAAGAACATGCGCCCGAGCACCGGGTTGCGCACCTCCACCTGGATGCCGTGGCGCTTCTTCTTCGCGTCCCACCATTCGCGCGCCTCTGTGGTGGCGGAAGCGAGCGCGGGCAGGCGCGGCTGGAGCGGCACGAGGAATCGGGGCGGGCCGCTGGTGAGGCGCAGTCCCCCGTCGGCATCGACCCAAACCTGCGTGCGAACAGCCATATCGGGCGCGGCACCGAGATAGTCGATGACGCTCGCCCCGATGCTGCTGGGCACCATCACCGAGTCCATCTTGCTGGTGCGGCGACCGAAGTCGAAGCTGCGGACGTAGGAATAGGTCTCGCGTCCCGCGTCGTCGAGGTAGGCATAGTTCTCGACAGTGAACGGGATGTCGTAGCCGGTGTGGGCGGGCGCGACGCGGCGCGCGCCCAGCATCCAGGCCATGGGCGCGGGGATGGCCAGCGAATGGCTCATCTCCTCCATCACGCCGGTGCCGATCTGGCGGCGATGGTCGGAGGAGGCGAGCGCGAATCGCCACTGCACCTTGGGGTGGAGGCGCTCGAAGCGGGCGCCGAGGGCGTGCTGGATGACCGATGGCATGAGGCAGGTTCCCTTCGTGCGGTTCGCGCTACCGATTCTGCCCCAGGAAGCGGCGCCGGGTCAGGAGCCGAGGTAGAAGCGTCCGCCCTGGGGGTCGCGGCAGTGCGCTGCGACGCCGTACTCGCGGGCCTCGGGCCCGGCGAGGATCTCGCCGCCGTTGCTGGTCACGAGCTCCGAGGCCGCGACAGCATCATCGACGCGCCACATCGGCGTGATGGTGGTGGCCCCGGCCCGGGTGAGACCAGCCATTGGGTGCACGCCAGGCATCTCGTAGCCGCCCCGGTCCTCGCTGCCGTCGAACGTCCAGCCAACTACCTGCTCGTAGAAGAAGCGGGCCCGGTCGGGATCGTCGGTTTCCAGGGTGATGTACGCGGGATCTCCCGGCGCCTCGCCGTTGATGGCGGGCCGGCGCTGCGCGGAATCAGTACCCACCAGCTCGAAGGGAACGCCATCGTAGGTGTGGCACACGGTGGCCTCCACGGCTCCACCGGCGTCGAGGACGCGCTGGCGGGCCGCCTCCACGTCCGGCACGGCATAGGCGCAGCGCAGCACGGTGCGGTGATGGCCGCCCTCGATGCGGACGGGCACGGTGGTGCTGGTGACCGCGAAGCCGTTGCCGTTCCGGGTCGTCTCCCCGCCGAGCACGGCGCCGTAGAACCGTGCCGCGATATCGGCATCGGGGCAGCACAAGGTGAATCCCGCGACATCGCCCTGGTGGAGGATGCCACCAAGGGGGGCGGCGAGCAGCCAGCGATGCCCGAACGGATCGATCAGGGACGCATTGCGCTGGCCGTGGCTCTCGTACGTCCACCGCTCGACCCGGCCGCCGGCCTCGCGGGCGTGCGTCATGACAAGATCGGGGTCGTCGACAGGGATCATCAGGCTCACCGACGCGGTGCCCGTGCGGGGCGCGGTGAGACCCATCTCAGGAAATTCCTCGGCTACATAGATCACGCCGTCGCCGATGGCGAGCTCGGCATGCCCGATGCGGCCATCCTCCATGGTGATGGGCGTTCCCAGGATCTTGGCGTCGAACACCTTGCAGTACCAGGTGAGGGCCTCGCTGGCACCGCTGACGGTCAGGTACGGGACGGCGCCGGGCCGGGGGAAACCGGCGGGCGCGCTGGGCTGCGGGGTGCTCATCAGTAGTGGATCACTTCCCTGCTGCTTGCTTCGTGCTCTTCTTGCTCGCGGCCTTCTTGCCCGCGGACCCATTGGTGGCCGCGGCGGCCCCGCGCATGAGGTCACCGGCAAGATCATGGACATAGCGGAACTGGTCACGCGGGGGTCGCTCATAGTTGTGGGCCACCGGCCGCGGCGGAACCGTCACCGACGGTGGCTCCACATGCTCGTACGGCACCGACTCCAGCAGATGATTGATCACATTGATGCGGGAGTTGCGCTTGTGCTCGCTCTCGACGGTGTGCCAGCGGGCCTCGGGAATGTCGGTTTGCACGAACATCTCGTCCTTCGCCCGCGAGTAGTCCTCCCACCGCACGATCGACTGCAAGT
The DNA here is from genome assembly GCF_014841105.1 of Lolliginicoccus lacisalsi. GTDB lineage: Bacteria > Actinomycetota > Actinomycetes > Mycobacteriales > Mycobacteriaceae > Lolliginicoccus > Lolliginicoccus lacisalsi. The sequence goes on along the minus strand of NZ_JACYWE010000003.1, from coordinate 205,060 downwards.
CCATCGGCGAGAGCTTCCACTGCCGCATCGGATCGTTCAGCCGCGAATGGAAGCGCCGCTCCTGCTCCACATCCGACACCGAGAACCAGTACTTGTTGAGGATGATGCCGTCCTCCACGAGCAGCCGCTCGAAGATCGGTACCTGGTGCAGGAACCGCCGATACTCGTCCGTCGTGCAGAAGCCCATCACGCGTTCCACGCCGGCCCGGTTGTACCAGGAGCGGTCCATCAGCACGATCTCCCCCGCCGCGGGCAGGTGCTTGATGTAGCGCTGGAAGTACCATTCGCCGCGCTCCCGCTCCGTAGGCGCGGGCAGGGCCACCACCCGGCAATGGCGGGGGTTCAGGTACTCGGTGATCCGCTTGATCGCCGAGCCCTTGCCGGCCGCGTCACGTCCCTCGAAGATCGCGACGACCCGCGAGCCTGACTCCTGCACCCAATGCTGCATCGACACCAGCTCCGCCTGCAGCCGCTCGAGCTCGCGCTCATACAGCCCCCGGGGCATCTTCTTCTCCCGCACCGGGTGCGCGCCTTCGTGCTTCGCCGACTTCTTACGAGCCATGAACCGAGGCTACTCGCCAGCACCCTCGTCGCGGGGCACGTTCAGCCCCACTCCTCGGCGAGCTCGAGCCATTTCTCCTCGAGCTCGGCGTGCTCGGTCTCGCGGGCGCGCAGCTCGGTGTGCAGCTTCATGGCCCTCTCGGGGTCGGTCGCGGCGTCGGCGAGCTTCTCGTGGAGCGTGGCTTGCTGCTTCTCGAGCTTGGCGATGGCGCGCTCGAGGCGGGAGAGCTCCTTCTGGGCGGCGCGATCAGCTACGCCGTCCCGAGGTGCTTTCGCGGGTTGCGAGCTGGAGGGCTTCTCGCCCGGGCTGCCGGCGGGCGCGGCGGCCTCGCTGATGTCGCGGGCGCGGCGCTCGAGGTATTGCTCGATGCCGCGTGGCAGGTGGGTGAGGTGCCCGTCGCCGAACAGGGCATGCACGGAGTCGCAGATCCGCTCGATGAGGTACCGGTCGTGACTGATGACGACGAGGGTGCCGGGCCAGCTGTCGAGGAGGTCCTCGAGCTGCTGGAGGGTGTCGATGTCGAGGTCGTTGGTGGGCTCGTCGAGCAGCAGCACGTTGGGCTCGGACATGAGGATGCGGGTGAGCTGCAGCCGCCGCCGCTCGCCGCCGGAGAGGTCGACGACGGGCGTCCATTGGCGGGCCGGCGGGAAGCCGAGGCGCTCGGCGAGCTGGGAGGCGGAGAGCTCCTTGTCACCGAGGACGACGCGCTGGCCGACATCCTCGACGGCTTCGAGCACGCGCATGCCGGTGGGCAGGTCATCGAGCTCCTGGCGGAGCCAGCCGAGACGCACGGTGGAGCCCTGGATGCGACGTCCGGAGCTGAGGGTCGCCTCGCCGCCGAGGGCGCGCAGGAGGGTGGTCTTGCCGGAGCCGTTGACACCAACAAGGCCGATGCGCTCACCAGGCGCGAGCCGCCAGGTGACGTGATCGAGCAGGACACGATCGTCCGGGGTGGCGAGGGTGACGTCCTCGAGCTCGATGACGACGTTGCCGAGCCGCTTGCTCGCGAACGCCGAGAGACTCACCGTGTCACGCGGCGGCGGGACGTTCGCGATGAGCGCCTCCGCCGCCTCGACGCGGTAGCGGGGCTTGGAGGTGCGCGCTTGCGGTCCGCGGCGCAGCCAGGCGAGCTCCTTGCGGGCGAGGTTGCGGCGGCGCTCCTCCTGCGTGTCGGCGATGCGGGCGCGCTCGGCGCGCGCGAAGATCCAGTCGTTGTAGCCGCCCTCATAGGTCTCGACCTGTCCGCCGACCACTTCCCAGGTCTCGGTGGCGACTGCGTCGAGGAACCAGCGATCGTGCGTGACGACGACGAGCGCGCAGCGGCGGCCCACGAGGTGCTCGGCGAGCCATTGCACGCCCTCCACATCGAGGTGGTTGGTCGGCTCGTCGAGGATCAGCAGGTCGAGCTCCTGCACGAGCGCTGCGGCGAGAGCAACGCGGCGGCGCTCCCCGCCCGAGAGGGTGTCGACGGGGGTGTCGAGGTGCCGCTGCGCCGCGCGCAGGCCGATGCCGGTGAGGATGCCGCGGATGCGCGCATCGGAGGCCCATTCGTGCTCGGCCATGCCGAGGGGCCCGAAGATGGTCTCGCCGATCGAGATTCCTGGAGGCAGCTCGCTGCGCTGCGTGACCACTGCGATGCGCACGTCGTTGCGGCGGCTCACTCGGCCACTGTCGGCCTCGGCTACCCCGGCGAGGATCTCGAGCAGGGTGGTCTTGCCGCCACCGTTGAGGCCAACAACACCGATGCGCTGGCCCTCGCGAACGCCGAGGGAGACCCCGTCGAGCAGTGGCTTCACCCCGAATGACTTGGTGACGTTCTCCAGGTTGACCAGGTTCGCCACTCAGGCGCCTCCTTCTACGGGATCGAGATCGTCGTCGGTCCGGGGTGGTCCAGGCTCGCGTCGCGGGGGTCGCGGGTGCGGCGCCGTGACGAGCCGGGCGCCGGGCACGGGGCCAGTGGCGGTGCGCACGGTGCGGCACACCCCGGTCGAGGAGACCTCGACACTGACATTGATGGCATCGTCCTCGTCCGCGCAGAGGAAAGCACAGGTGGGGCCGGAGCCGGACACGATGGCGGCGAGGGCGCCGGCGTCCGTTCCCGCGCGCAGGGTGCGGCGCAGGGCGGGCATCAGGGTCACCGCCGCGGCCTGAAGGTCATTGCCGAGCAGGGGCGCGAGCTGCCGAGCATCGCCCGCCGCGAGGGCGTGCATGAGATCGTCGGCGGCACCGATGCGGGGCGGGGCTCCGACAGCGCGCAACCGGTCGAGCTCCCGGTACACCGCGGGCGTGCTCAGTCCGCCCTTCGCGAACGCGAGCACCCAGTGGTAGGTGTTGCGCGACAACACCGGCAGCAGTTGCTCCCCCCGGCCCACGCCCACGCTGGTGCCGCCGCTCAGCGAGAACGGCACGTCGCTGCCGAGCCGCGCGGCAAGCTCGAGCAGCTCGGACCGGGAAAGCTCCAGCTGCCACAGCTCATTGAGGGCAACGAGGGTAGCGGCGGCATCCGCGCTGCCACCTGCAAGACCACCAGCGACAGGGATCCCCTTGGTGATGGCGATGCTGGCGCGCGGGCCACGCTTGCCATGCCCGGCCTTCTCCGCCATGAGCTCCGCGGCCTGCCATACGAGGTTGGTCGAGCCGAGGGGCACATCATCGGCGCCCTCGCCGCGCACCGAGATGGCGATCGAGTCGGCGGCGCGGACGGTGATCTCATCGTGCAGCGACAGCGCCTGATAGACCGTGGTGAGCTCGTGGTAGCCATCCTTGCGCAGGGCGCCCACCGCGAGGTGGAGGTTCACCTTCGCGGGGGCGCGGGCAACGAGGGGGGCGTCAACGACATGAAGCACGGTGCAACAGCCTAGTCGGCGCTCGGTGGCGCGTCGCGCCCCGGATCGCGCGGGGGCGTGGCTCCCGCGGCAGCGACGGAGGCAATGCGGACGAATTCGGCGATGCCGAGCTTCTCGCCACGCTCCGAGGGCTCGATCCCGGCGCTGCGCAGGATGCGCTCGGCCTCCTGCGCGCTGCCGGCCCAGCCAGCGAGGGCGGAGCGCAGGGTCTTGCGGCGCTGCGCGAACGCGGCATCGATGAGGGTGAATACGGCGCGACGCTGGGCGGGCTCCATCGACCAGGGCGGGGCCGCGTGGCGGGTGATGCGCACGAGGCCGGAGTCGACGTTGGGCGCGGGCCAGAACACTGCCCTCCCGACGGATCCGGCGCGTCGCACCTCGCCGTAGTAGGCGGCCTTCGCGCTCGGCACCCCGTAGGTGCGGCTGCCCGGGGGCGCGGCGAGCCGGTCGGCGACCTCCGCCTGCACCATCACGAGGACTGTCTGCACGCTGGGCAGCTCGGCGAGCAGGTGCAGGATCACGGGGACAGCAACGTTGTAGGGCAGGTTCGCGACGATCGCCGCGGGATCCCGGCTGCCCTCGGGCAGGTCATCGCGCCGCACGCGCAGCGCATCGGCCTGCACCACCGCGAGCCGATCGACGTGGCTGGGGGCGCGGGCAGCAAGCGTCTCAGGGAGCTGCTCGGCGAGCGCGGGGTCGATCTCGACGGCCACCACCGGATGCCCGGCCGCGATGAGGGCGAGGGTCAGCGAGCCGAGCCCAGGCCCCACCTCGAGGACGGTCTCGCCCGGGGCGACCGCCGCGCTGGTGACGATGCGCCGGACCGTGTTGGCGTCGTGGACGAAGTTCTGGCCCCACTGCTTGGTGGGCCGGAGCCCGAGCTGCTCGGCAAGGACGCGGATATCGGCTGGCCCGAGAAGGTTCACAGCACGCGAGAACCCCGAACCGGTGGGCTCGGGGTTCTCGTGCTGGTGCGTGGTGTTCAGTGCGGCCTCATCGTGCGGTCAGGCGGCTGCGGGCCGCGAGGACATTCCGGGCTGGTGGGCCCGGGCTGGGATCAGCGCAGTCCCAGCTTGGAGGTGCAGGCGGGCCATGCGCCCCAGCCCTGGGTCGCGCGGACCTTCTCGGCCGTCGCGATCTGCTGCTCGCGGGTAGCGAGGTCAGCGCGGGGAGCGTACTGGGTGCCGCCGTGCGCCTCCCAGGTGCCCTGGTTGAACTGCAGGCCGCCATAGTAGCCGTTGCCGGTGTTGATGGACCAGTTGCCGTTGGACTCGCACTGCGCGAGGGCGTCCCAGGTGCCGCCGTTGCTGCCCGCGGGGGCGGCCGGGCGGGGCTTGGTGCCCTTGCGGACGACGGTGGGCTGCGCCTCGGCGCTGATGTCGGTGGCGACGCGGGTGCGGCCCGACTCGCCGTCGCTGTTGTGCACGACCATATAGGTGTTGGTGGCGCGGCCCGGGGTGCCGGCGACCTCGATGCGGCTCTCGCCCTCGATCATCGACGGATCCTCGATGATCTCCTCGGTCGGCGCGACATCCTCTTCGATGGTCTCGCGGACCAGGCGGAGGCGATCGACGGTGATCTCCATGCCCTCGGTGACGACGGTGCGCTGGGGCGGGGTGACGGCGTCGAAGCCATCGAGCGGGGCACCGACCTCGGCGAGGACGTCCTCGACGGCCATGCCGGTGGTGACGTGGTCGAAGGTGTTGGCGCCATCGGTGATGGTGACGGGCTTCGGGGTGGTCACGGCGAGCTCGAGGCCGTCGATCGGGAGGCGCGCGGAGCGCGACGCGGAGACGCTGACCTCGCGGTTGGCGAGGCCGAGCTGGGCGAGGGCTTCCTCGACGGTCTGGGCGGTGGTCCAGACCTCGCGGATCTCGCCGTCGATGTTGAGGGTGAGCAGCTTCGCCTTCTGGAGCGTGATGGTGGCGCCGCTCTCGATGTCGGTGCTCGGTGCGGGAACAACGATGTCGTGCTCGGTCAGGTCGAAGCCTGCTGCCGAGAGCGCGCCCTCTACATCACCGCTGAACGTGCTGACGGTGGTGGTCTCGCCGTCGACCTCGATGGTGACGTCCTTCTGCACGGCCATCGCGGTGCCGGTTCCGGCAACCATGGTGAGCAGGAGGCCACCGGCGACGATCTGGACCTTCTTGGACTTCGGGCTGAGGGCGGTGAGCGTGGTGGAGCGCGACATTGTGTTCCTGACCTTTGTTTGTCCGGGTGTCCGAGCAAGAGATGAGGGGGTGGTGCGAGCGCCGTTGCTCTCCCCTGTCGGGCATCTCCATCCCGGCTTTTCGATAACAGAACCGTAACGAGCCCGTGCTAGCTGGAGCAAGCGTTTTGCCCGGAATGAGACGTGACCCACAGTGCTAAACAGACCTGATTTGCTGTGGTGAAGATGGGATGGCAGGGGTGGTCCTTGGCGGATATTGCGCCACTGAGCAGGCGCTTTGCGCACCTGTTCATCGCGCCCAGCGGCGCGAGCGGGCACCATGAGCCCCACACGTCACGTGCTTGCTGCTGTGATCGGGGCCACCACATTGCAAGCAGCAGCAAACGCTATCAATCACGCTTCGGTAACAGCAGGCGTTACCAACGGGGCTGCGAGGGGGTTCCGGGTGGGGGCTTGGCGTGGCGCTTCCCTGCACGTTCGACGGCAGGACGGCCGCGCCTGGGGCTGCACTGGGGCAGCCCTGGGGCTGCCCTGGGGCTGCACCTGCCACCTCTCGCCGGTTCCACCCACCTCTCGCCGGTTCCAGCCACCTCTCGCCGGTTCCTGCCACCTCTGGCCGGTTCCTGCCACCTCTCGCCGGTTCCTGCCACCTCTCGCCGGTTCCTGCCACCTCTCGCCGGTTCCTGCCACCCATATAACGGTGGGAGCTGCGCCAGATCGGTGGGAGCCGCGAGCGATGGGTGGGAGCTGCGGTCCAGTAGGGCGGCCGCAGAGCAGGCGCGCGAGCGCAGTAGGGCAGCCGCGAGCGCAGTAGGGCAGCCGCTGGCCGCCCCGGAGCGGCCGCGGGGCGGCAAAAGCACTGGAAACCGTCAAACGCGATAGAAGCGGACCTGCATCTCCTGCAGCTTCTATCGCGTTTGCGACCGACCGTGCGTAACGGAGGCGGGGGTGGTCAGTTTAAGCCCGCGACCGGCGGGCCGCGGACCCTACAGCCGGTAGACGCGCCGCGCGGTGGCGGTGGTCCCGGCCGCGACGGCCTCAGCGTCCTCGCCGCGCAGCTCGGAGAGCGCCCGCACGGTATAGGGCAGGCAGTAGGACTGGTTGGGCGCCCCGCGGTAGGGATGCGGCGTCAGGTAGGGCGCGTCGGTTTCCACCATCATCTGCTCGTGCGGGATGAGGCGGGCAGCCTCGTGCAGCTCGCGGGCATTCCGGAAGCTGACGGTGCCCGACAGGCTGAGGATCCAGCCGTTATCGAGGCAGGTGCGCGCCATGGCGGGCCCGGAGGAGAAGCAGTGGAAGATGACGGTGTCGGGCGGTCCCTCGGAGAGCAGGACGCGCACGAGGTCATCGTCGGCCTCGCGGTTGTGCAGCATCAGCGGCTTGCCGATGCGCTTGGCGAGGTCGATGTGCCAGCGGAAGGCATCCTCCTGCTCGGCGCGGGTGGCGCAACCGTCGAGCTTGCCGGGCCAGTACCAATCGAGGCCGGTCTCCCCCACCGCGACCGTGCGCTCGTCGCGGGAGAGAGCCTCGATGCGTTCGCGGGCGTGCTCGTCGAGCGCGTTGGCACGGGTGGGGTGCAGCGCGACGGCAGCGTGCACGCGCTCGTCCCAGTGGGCGAAGCGAACGGCGTTCTCGGCTGCGTCGAGGTCATCGGCGACGGTGACGATGGTTCCCACTCCGGCGCTGTCGGCGCGGTCCACGATGGCATGCAGCGTGTCCTCGTCGTGGGCGCCGCAGGCGTCGAGGTGGGTGTGCGCGTCGACGATCGGGGCAAGCCGCTCGGGAAGCGGTGGTGCTTCGCGCTTGCTTGATCCCATCAGTGCCTCACTTCTTGATCGGTGCCCACTCCGGGCCGGTCTCGCCGATCTCGGGGTCGAGCTTGGCGAACAGGGGCTTCGGCTTGCTCAGTGGCGTTCCCGGCGTGATGCTGGTGCGCTCCCACCGGGCCTTCTCGTTCGCGTAGTCACCCATGAGCACGGGGTAGCCGCGTCCCTCCTCGGGAAGGTTGGCGCCGACGGGCGCGGTGCGGGCGGTGTTGTCCTCCACCTCGTGGACCTCGGGCTGGGCCGCCCACACGCCGGTGCCGCCGAGCTGCTCGTGGACCTGCTGCGAGGCGTGCGGCAGGAAGGGGGTGAGCAGCGCGTTGGCGTCGGAGACGACCTGCAGCGAGGTGTGCAGGACAGTGGCGAGGCGGTCGCGCTGGTCGGGGTCCTTGGCGAGCTTCCAGGGCTCGAGCGCGGAGATGTAGCGGTTAGCGGCGGTGACGACGCGCATGCCCTCGGTAGCGGCGGCGCGGAAGCGGCTGCGGCGCAGGTGGGCCCCGGCGGTCTCGAACGCGGCCTCGGCGGTGCGCAGCAGCTCGACGTCGGCGTCGGTGAGGGTCGCGGGGCGGGGGATCTCGCCGAAGTTCTTCTGCGCCATGGAAACGGAGCGATTGACGAGGTTGCCCCATTCGTTGGCGAGCTCGAAGTTGGTGCGGCGGATGAACTCGTCCCAGGTGAAGTCGGTGTCCTGGGATTCCGGACCGGCCACGGAGATGAAGTAGCGGAGCGCGTCGGGGCCGAAGTCGCGCAGGAAGTCACGGACGTAGATGACGGTGCCGCGGCTGGTGGAGAACTTGGAGCCGCTCATGGTGAGGAACTCGCTGGAGACGACCTCGGTGGGCAGGTTGAGCTCGCCAAACATGCCAGGCTGGCCGCCGCGATCCCCGGCGCCACGGTATCCGAGCAGCTCGGAGGGCCAGATCTGCGAGTGGAAGGTGATGTTGTCCTTGCCCATGAAGTAGTAGGACACGGCCTCGGGGTCGGTCCACCATTGGCGCCACGCGTCGGGGTTGCCGGTGCGCACGGCCCACTCGATGCTCGCGGACAAGTAGCCGATGACAGCGTCGAACCACACGTAGAGCTTCTTGTCGGGACGGTCCTGCCAGCCCTCCAGCGGGATGGGAACGCCCCAGTCGATATCGCGGCTCATCGCGCGCGGCCGCAGGTTCTCGATGAGGTTGAGGCTGAACCGCAGCACGTTCGGGCGCCATTCGGTGCGGCCCTTCAGCCAGATCTCGAGGGCCCCGGCGAGGGACGGAAGGTCCAGGAAGAAGTGCTCGGTCTCGATGAACTTCGGCGTCTCGCCGTTGAGCTTGGAGCGTGGGTTGATGAGGTCGATCGGGTCGAGCTGGTTGCCGCAGTTGTCGCACTGGTCGCCGCGAGCGCCGTCGTAGCCGCAGATCGGGCAGGTGCCCTCGACGTAGCGGTCGGGCAGCGTGCGCCCGGTGGAGGGGCTGATGGCGCCGGTGGTGGTCTTGGGGACGAGGTAGCCGTTCTTGTGCAGGGTGCGGAACAGCTCCTGCACCACCGCGTAGTGGTTGCGGGTCGTGGTGCGGGTGAACAGGTCGTAGCTCAGCCCCAGCCCGGCGAGGTCGTCGACGATGACCCGGTTGTAGCGGTCCGCCAGCTCCTGCGGCGTGGTGCCCTCCTGCTCCGCCTGCACGAGGATGGGGGTGCCGTGCTCGTCGGTGCCCGAGATCATCAGCACGTCGTTGCCGGCCATTCGCTGATAGCGGGCGAACACGTCCGAAGGGACGCCAAAGCCGGAAACGTGGCCAATGTGGCGGGGACCGTTGGTGTAGGGCCACGCAACCGCCGTGAGCACTCGGGTAGACATGCCCCAAGCCTATTAGGTCGTGCAGGGGGATTCCCAACCGCGGTGCCCGGGCACGGCGCCTGGCTGGTTAACCTTTGGTGTCGCGGCTGCGTCGCTCCCACACCTCCTCGGCGGATCCAGGCATACTGCACTGCCATGGGGACGACCTCGGAGGACAACGGCAGCCCGGCCCAGCGCGGACCAGGCCAGCGCGGCACCGGCCAGCACGATCAGGGTCAGCGCTATCAGGGGCAGCGCGGACCAGGGCTGGGCGACTCCGCGCTGGGTGGGCTGGGCGCGCGCCTGCGCTTCCCCTCCTGGGCAACGAAGCGCGCCGGCCAGTCCCAGGATCCTGCCGCGCCCCGCGACCGGGGCAGCGCACGGGACCGCGACGTCGAGGAGCAGTGGAGCTGGCCCGGTGGCGTCGTGCGCCCCGGGACCGACGCGCACACGCTGGTCATGGAGATGATCCTCGATGGAGCCCACTCCAGCGTCGGCAGCCGCCGATCGCGCGCGCACGCAACCAGCATCGCGGACCGCCTCGCCGCCATCGATGCTGGTCGCGAGCCATGGCTGGCCACGCGCGTAGCGTCCGAGCTGCTGCTCGCCGCGATGGACTCGCTGTACGAGCATGGGTGGCAGCCTCTCGACGTCGTGCACGTGGTGCGCCGGTCGCATGCCACGCCAGTGCTCGAGCTCGCGGTCGCGACGGTGACGCATCAAGCAGTGCTCGCGAACGCCGAGAACCGCGCCCCGCTGCCGTGGGTGGATCAATTGCGCGAGGTCGAGCAGTCATTTCCCCGCCTCGCCGGGACGATGCGCCGCGCTGCCGTGCACAATCCGGCTGGCCGCCCGTTCCTGCTGATGATCGACTATCCGCAGGTGCTGCACACGGATTGGCAGTCGGTGCTCGCGCTGCTCGGCCAATGGCATGACCTGCCGGTGTGGCCCGTGGTGTGCGCGACGCCCTCGCAGTGGCCGGAGCGGCGCATCGACACCGACTCAGGGGCGCCCACGGTGGAACCGCGCGTGCTCAACCGGGTGCGGGGCCTGCTCGCCAAGGCAGAGGCGACGACCTACCAGGGCGAGGCCGAGGCTGTCACCGCCAAAGCGCAGGAACTGATGACCCGCTACGCGATCGATGCCGCGATCCTCAGCGCGACAGTTGACCGCACGGACGTGGTGACACGACGCGTCCATATCGAGAATCCCTACACCAAGTCGAAGGTGCATCTGCTGCACGAGATCGCGCTCGCGAACCGGGTGCGCGTGGTGTGGGATGCCGAGTACTCGGTGGCCACCGCCGTGGGAACGCCCGTGGACCTGCGGCAGGTCGGGTTGCTCTACGAATCGACGCTCGTGCAGGCCACGCAGTCGATGACCGCGATCGGTGAGTCGAGCAAGGATCCAGCGACCCGCTCGGCGAGCTTCCGGCGGGCCTTCCTGTTCGCCTACGCGGTGCGCGTGGGTCAACGATTGCAGCAGGTGGGCGAGCACACCATGGCCGAGGAGGCGCGCCGGAAGCGCCAGGACGGCAGGGACCTGCTGCCGATCCTCGCGGCGCAGGACGCCGCCGTCAACGCCGAGTTCGAGCGCTTGTTCCCGCAGACCGAGAAGCAGACCGCCGCGCCGATGGACGCCCGCGGCTGGATCGCCGGAAAGGTCGCTGCCGATCAGGCCGTGCTCGCTCCTGCCGGGGCGAGCCTCGAGGCGTGACGGTCGGCCTAGCGTAGGCCGCTGCCGGGCAAGCGTGCGACTCTGTAGGGCGTGCGATACGAACGGTTGGGCGCGGGCAACCCGGCGGCCGAGGTGCTGCGCGCCCTAGCCCGCAGCGCGCGATCCCGGGGGCTCGATGCGCCCGCGGCCCTGACGGGCGACTGGTTCGGCTCGCGCGCGATCATCGCGCCCTCGGTCGAGATCGCTCCGTGCGACGAGGGCGGGCAGCCGTTCGGGACGGAGGCCGCGTCGCTCCCTCCACCGGCGGGCGCACCGACGGCATTCTTCGGCGGGGGCTGGTTCGCCTACCTCTCCTACCCCGATGGCACAGTCGATGGGCGCTCGGGCCCGCTGCCCCCCATCGCCTCCGGATACGCGCCGACGGTGCTGCGCCTCGATGAGGACGACTGCTGGTGGTTCGAATCGCTCACCGGCGCGTCCTGCCCCGGCTGGGTGCGCGATGCCGTGCACGGGTCCGCCCCAGAGGCCGCGCGATGGTCGTGCGAGTGGCTTCCGCCCGACCGCGCGGCGCACAAGCACGGCGTGGAATCCTGTCTCGAGGCGATCCGCGACGGCGAGGTCTATCAGGCGTGCGTATGCGGCTTCTTCCAGGGCCGCTTCGTCGGCGAGCCCGTGGACTTCTTCGCCGATGGCATCACCGCTACCCGGCCCGCGCGCGCCGCGTTCCTCACCGGCGCCTGGGGCGCGGTCGCCTCGCTATCGCCGGAACTGTTCCTCTCCCGGCACGGCGGCATCGTCGAATCGAGCCCCATCAAGGGCACCCTGCCCATCACGGTTGATCCGCGGCTGCTGCGCGAATCGGTCAAGGACGTGGCGGAGAACGTGATGATCGTCGATCTCGTCCGCAATGATCTCGGTCGCCTCGCCCGCCCCGGCTCGGTGACGGTCACCGAGCTGCTGCGCATCCATCCCGCGCCCGGGGTGTGGCACCTGGTCTCCACGGTGCGTGCGGGCATCGATCCCGGTGTGCCAGTGGCGGACCTGCTCGGGGCGACGTTCCCGCCCGCGTCGGTGACGGGGACGCCGAAGCTGCGCGCCCGTCGATTCCTCCAGTCGTGGGAACCCGAGCCGCGCGGGGTGTATTGCGGCACCATCGGCGCCCGCTCCCCCGTCGCCGGGCTGGAGCTGAACGTCGCGATCCGCACTGTCGAGCTCGGGCCAGCGACTGGCACCGCGCGCGCCTGCCGCCTCGGTGTGGGCGGCGGCATCACCATCGACTCCCGCGCGGAGACCGAATGGCACGAGTGCCTCGCCAAAGCGGCCACCATCGTTGGGCTCCGCGCGAGCGGCTAGCTCTGGCTGGACCCCGCCCCTGCTCTGTCCCGCGAGTGTGCCCCCTGCCCCGCGAGTGTGCTCCCCTGCCCCGCGAGTGTGCGAAAAACGACAGGTTTCGCGCTCCGAGCTGACGTTCTTCGCACTATCACGGTACCGGTGGGGCGAAAGTGGCGCGCGGGGCGAGAGGGACGCGCCTCGCCAGCCGAGCAGTTACTCGTCGCGGCGCTTGAGGTATTCCTGGTAGAGGTCGCGCTTGGACACCCCGGCGCGCTCGGCGATGACAGCGCAGGCTTCCTTGAGCCGGCTGCCCGCCTCGACGAGCCGCTCGACGTCGCGGACGTGGTCGATCGCTTCCTCGGTGGTGGTGGCTGCCCCTGCCAGGACAACAGTGATCTCGCCGCGCACGTTTCCGGTCGCCCATTCAGCGAGCTCGGCGAGGGTGCCGCGGATGACTTCCTCGTAGGTCTTGGTGAGCTCGCGGCAGATCGCGGCGCGGCGCTCGCCCCCGAGGACGTCAGCCGCATCGGCAAGGGAGTCGGCGAGCCGGTGGGGTGCCTCGAAGAACACGCAGGCGCGGGCCTCGTGGCGGAGGGTCTCGAAATAGGCGCGGCGTGGCCCGGGCTTGCGGGGCGGGAAGCCGTCAAAGCAGAACCTGTCGACGGGCAGGCCCGAGAGCGCGAGGGCAGTGGTGACGGCGGACGGGCCGGGCAAGCACGTCACGGGGAGGCTGTGCTCGGCGCAGGCCGCGACCAGGCGGAAGCCGGGGTCGCTGACCGAAGGCATGCCAGCGTCGGTGATGAGCAGGACTATGGCGCCGTCGGTGATGTCGCGGACGAGTTGCTCGATGCGGCTGTGCTCGTTGTGGTCGTAGAAGCTCAGGATGCGTCCGGTGATGGTGACTCCGAGCGAGCTCGCGAGCTGCCGGGCCCGGCGCGTGTCCTCGGCGGCGATGATGCCAGCCGTGCCGAGCGCCTCGATGAGGCGGGGCGAGGCGTCGCGAACGTCGCCGAGGGGGGTTGCCGCGAGCACCAACTGACCTGTCATGGTGGTACAGCCTACGATCGTGGGGTGACGGTTCTCGAACTCGCGCGTCGATCCGGGGTGCGCCGGTCCCAGCGCGATGGTTCCCCGGCGCACGCGGGACCGCCGCGGCATTCAGTTCCTGATCGCTCGGTGCGGGGGGATTCGCCGGGGCCGGTGGATCCGGTCGAGGTGCCGATGCCCGCTGATCGGCTGCGCGGCTGGATGGTGGCGCTGTTCCTCGCGGTGCTGGCGGCGATCACGCGGTTCGCGCGGCTGGGCACGCCGACCGATGGCGGCATGCCGGTCTTCGATGAGAAGCATTATGTGACCCAGGCCTGGCAGATGCTGCGTGGCGGCTGGGTGGAGGAGAACCCGGCGTACGGGCTGGTGGTGCACCCTCCGCTGGGCAAGCAGCTGATCGCGCTGGGCGAGGCGATGCTGGGCTACTCGGCGCTGGGCTGGCGGTTCTCGGCGGCGGCGGCCGGAGTGGTGCTGGTAGTGCTGGTGACGCGCATCGCGCGGCGGCTGGCCCGGTCCACGCTGGTGGGCGCCATCGCGGGACTGCTGGTCCTGGTGGACGGGCTGACGTTCGTGACCTCGCGGATGGGGATGCTCGACATCTTCCTCGTGGTGCTGGTGGTCGCGGCGTTCGGCTGCCTGGTCATCGACCGCGATGACGTGCGCTCGCGGTTCGCCCGAGCCTACGAGGAGGGCCGGATCGGCGCGTCCGCGCTGGGTCCGCGAATGGGCGTGCGCTGGTGGCGGTTCGCGGCCGGGGTGCTGCTGGGGCTGGCGGTGGCGACCAAGTGGTCCGGGCTGTACTTCATCGCGTTCTTCGGGGTGATGAGCGTGGCGCTCGACCTCGCGGCGCGCTATCGGTACCGGGTGCGGCGGCCGCTCCGGGGGACGCTGGCGCGGGATATGGCTCCCGCGTTGTGGGCGCTGCTCGTCGTGCCTGCCGGGGTGTATCTCGGGAGCTACTGGGCGTGGTTCGCGAGCGAGACCGGCGTGGACCGGCATGCGGTGGGCCGGGATGTGGGAACGGGCGGAGCGTGGTCGTTCCTGCCGGACGCCGTACGCTCGTTGTGGCACAACCATGCCAACATCCTGGAGTTCCATGCTGGGCTGACGAACTCGGCGGGCCATGTGCATCCGTGGGAGTCGAAGCCGTGGACGTGGCCGATGGGGCTGCGCCCGATGCTGTACTACTTCGTGGACGGCCCAGAGATCTCTGGGTGCGGCGCGGCGTCGTGCGTGCGCGCGGTGATGCTGCTGGGCACACCGGCGCTGTGGTGGGCGGCGCTGCCGGTGATCGCCTGGTCGGCGTGGCGGATCGTCGCGCACCGGGATGGCCGGCATGCGCTGGTGCTGACGGGGTACCTGGCGGGCTTCCTGCCGTGGTTCGTGAACCTGGACCGGCAGATGTACTACTTCTATGCCGCTCCCATGGCGCCATTCCTGGTGATGATGGTGGCGCTAACGCTGGGTGACCTGCTTCGGGCGTCGGCGCGGTCGGAGGAGCGGCGCGTGCTGGCCAGGCTGGTGGTGTGCTGCTACCTGGCGCTGGTCATCGTGAACTTCGCGTGGCTGTACCCGATCCTGACCGCGGTGCCGATCAGCGAGGAATTCTGGCAGTGGCAGTTGTGGCTGCCGAGCTGGCGGTGATCGCCCGGGGCCGGTGATTCCCCCGATCCCCCGGCATCGTTGCGATTCGGGCTTGTCGGCCCCTGGTGGTAGACAAGGTGTCGACTATTGCCCGGATTGACTCGACAACGATGCAAAGGGTGGGTGGATGAAGCGCGCAGACCTCGCGTTCGCCGTGGACAAGAAGCTCCGTGGAGTGGTGAGCACCAAGGTGCGGATCGCGATCGTGCTGCTCGTGATCGTCGGCCTTGGCGTGCTGGTGGTCGTGACGGGAGCGCAGGAACGCTCCGATGACGTCACCGCGTCGATCCCGGAAGGATTCGACCGGTCCGATGTGTCCTGGCATAGCCCGGGGACGCCGGCGACGGACGCGGAGATCGCGCGGTGGGAGGCTGCCCGGGAGGCGCTGGATGAGCTGCCCGTTCGCGGGCGCGCGCCACAGACGGGCTACGACCGGGAGGAGTTCGGCCCGGCATGGACCGACGATGTGGACGTCGAGTTCGGCGGCAATGGCTGCGACACGCGCAATGACATCCTGATCCGCGATTTCCTGGAGGTCACGTTCCGGCCCGGCGAGGAGGGCTGCGTCGTGGGCGAGGGAACGATCCTTGATCCGGTCACGCTGGAGACGATCGAGTTCGTGCGCGGGCCGGAGACGTCCGGCGAGGTGCAGGTCGATCACCTCGTGGCCCTGTCCGACGCGTGGCAGAAGGGCGCGCAGCAGCTGTCGGAGCGGGAGCGGCGGAACTTCGCGAATGATCCGCGGAACCTGCTGGCCGTGGCGGGCTGGGCGAACCAGCAGAAGAGCGACAGCGATGCCTCGGGCTGGTTGCCGCCAAATCGTTCCTACCGGTGCACCTTTGTATCGCAGCAGATCGAGGTGAAGACGATCTATCGGCTGTGGGTCACCGCTGCCGAGCGGGACGCGATGCTCGATGTTTTCGACACCTGCCTGGGCTAGCGGCGCGGCGGGCTAGCGGCGACGGGGCGAGCGGCGCTCGCTCGCAAAAGCACCGGAAAACGCCAAACGCGATAGAACCTGCCCTGGGATCTCGGCAGTTTCTATCGCGTTTGGGGGCGGCGGCGCCCACCGCGCCAGCGGTCACGGCGCCAGTTGGCGCGGCGCCCACCGCGCCAGCGGTCACCGCGCGTCGCAGACCGTTCCAGCGACGGTCAGGCAGGGGTGCGCAGGCCGGGAATGAAGGCGTCCACGCTGATCCGTCCTGCTCCGATGGCGGCGATCATGAGCGAGCCAACGCCCAGGGCGAGGACGAGCTCGTAGCCGCCGTCGGCGACGAAGATGCCGTTCTCCACGTGGACGAGGACGAAGGCCCCGACCATGTTGGCGAAGAGCAGGAGGCCCACCACTGGGGTGAGGGCGCCGATGATCAGCGCGATGCCGCCACCGAGCTCGAGGTAGGTGACGAGGTAGGCGGTGATCTCGGGCAGGGGCGCGTTGATCGAGGCGAAGTATTGCTGCACGCCATCGATGGTCTGGTCGTTGAGCTTCTGCCATCCGTGCGCGGCGAAGATGATGCCGATGCCGATCCGGGCGATGAGTACAGCGATATCGCGATGCCATCCGTGTGCCATGGGGGTTTCCTCCTGGTGGGGTTCGTGCGCGGGGCCACGTTGCCCAGCGGACTCGTGCCGGGCGGGCTCGTGAGTGCACGATAGCGACATTCTAGTTGACTATGCAACTAATTTCGGGTGAATGGCTGGTTGCGGCCGCTGCACCCGCGCCGCCATGCGCCGACGCGGAGCCCGATCCGCTAGTCGTCCGCTGCTCCGCGCTATAGCCTGGTCTACCAGCAAGGAAATCCAGGGGAGGCCGAATGGACCTAGTGTTATGGATTCCTTCCGCGATCCTTGCCGCAGCGTTTCTCCTCAGTGGCGTGACCAAGACTTCCACGCCCTACGATGCCTACCAGGCCAGGCCTCGAGCAGGCTGGGCCCACGACTTCTCCCCCAACGCGGTCCGCGCGATCGGCATCCTCGAGATCCTGGGCGCGCTCGGGCTGGTCCTCCCCCAGGCCACCGGCATCTACCCCCTGATCACCCCGCTCGCCGCGGCCGGCCTCGCGGCTCTGCTCGCGCTCGCCTGCCTGGTGCTGCACCGCCGGGGCGAGCTAGCCCCCGCGCTCCCCTACGTCGGCACGCTTCTTGTCCTGGCGATCGTCGTGGCGATCGGCCGCCTGGTCCTCAACGCTTGAGCCATCGATGCCGCGCAGCGCCGCATCCACGAGGATGCGGATCTCCGCTGCGCCATATCCGAGGCCGGTGAGCTGGGCGACGAACTCGGTCGCCGCGGATTCCGCGCGCCCTCGCACCGGGTCCGCGCCGGGCGCGACGAAAGTCCCGAGCCGGCCATGCGTCTCGATCACGCCCCTGGCCTCGAGCTCGCGGTAGGCCCTGGCCACTGTGTTCGGCGAGATCCGAAGGTCGCCAGCGAGCGCGCGCACGGTCGGCAGCTTGGTCCCCGCGATCAGCGCGCCCTCGCGAACGGCATCGACGACCCCGCATACGATCTGCTCATAGGGCGGCAGGGCCGAGCCGCCATCAATCGAGACCAGCATCCACACGTACCTCGCTCTCCCGGTCCACGCGCCGGGCACACACCAGTATCACGCGCGTGCCCCATATTGGTGGCGAGTCAGCGACAATTTCCCCATGAGCGATGTCACGATCTATCACAACCCCCGATGCTCTACCTCTCGCGCGGTGCTCGCGCTGATCCGGGAGACCGGAACCGAGCCCACGATCGTGAAATACCTGGAGGATCCGCCGTCCCGCGAGGAGCTCGCCGCGCTCATCCGCGATTCCGGGCTCGCGCCCCGCCAGGCCCTGCGCCGCCGCGAGAAGCTGTACAAGGAGCTTGGCCTCGACGATCCTGGCCTGACCGAGGAGGCCGCTCTGGACGCGATGGTGGCCAACCCCGTGCTGATCGAGCGGCCCTTCGTGCGCGCTGCCAGCGGCAGCAGGCTCGCCCGGCCAGCGGAGACGGTGCGCGAGCTGCTGTAGCGAGCAGCCTGGTCGGCGCGCGAGGGCATCGCAGCGCGGTGCTAGCACCACCACGACGCCCTGCGCTAGCCTGCGAGATGTTCACCGTCGGCTCGGAGCATTGAGGTTCACATGGCACACGCGGATGACACCGCAGATCCACGGCCCAGCCAGACAGCTCGCAGCCACGCACGCGGGGTCGTCTCGGACCGCTGGGTGGTCAGCACCGATGGCGTGCGCCTGGCCACGTACTCCTATGGCGACCCGGCCCGGCCCACCGTGCTGTGCGTGCATGGCTTTCCCGATGATCACCGCATGTGGGAACCAGTGATCGACCGCCTTGCCGAGAACTACCACGTTGTGGCGTTCGACATGCGCGGGGCAGGCAAGTCGGACCGCCCCAGCTCGATCGGCGACTATACGATCGCCCACCTCGCCGACGATATCGCCTCGGTCGCCCGGACCCTCGCGGTCAACGGCCGGGTTCACCTGCTCGCGCACAACTGGGGCGGCGCGGGAGCCTGGGACCTGGCCCTGCATCCAGTCGATGGCATCGAGCTGCTGTCGCTCACCACGATCGGATCCGCCTCGCCTGACTATTACTCGGCGTGGGTGCGGGATCAGCTGCGGCTCGACTGGCAGCACCTTCGTGACCTGGTGCGGTTGTGGCCGACGAATACCTACATGACGATGCTGCAGCTGCCCGTGCTGACCCCTGCCTTGTTCCGCATCGGCCTCGGCGATGCCGCGATCAGGATGGTCAAGTGGAAGTTCGAGACGGGCGAGCGCCCGCGCGGCTACGGCTCCGGGCTCGCGGCCCGCAACCGGGACGGCCTGCGGATCTACACGGCCAACATCTACAGCCAGTTGTTCGGCCGCAAGCCCGACCGTGTCACCGGCGAGCCCCGCAAGCCTGTTCCGTCGCTGGTGATCGTTCCCGAGAATGACAAGCTATTTCCCCCGGTGGCGCAGTCCGGCGCGGCCGAGTGGGCCCTGGATTGCCGGATCCGCTTCGTCGACGGTGGCCACTGGCTGCCGCTCTACCAGCCTGACCTGGTGGCCAGCATGACGTCCCGCTTCGTGGAGGAGATCGAGGACCGGTATCGCGGGGAACCCGGGGATCAGGCACCGTGAGCATCCCGAACCTGCTCGATCTCGGCGCCCACGCGGCATCCCTCGGACTGCCTGGGCGTGCCGGGCTCGTGTTCCGCTCGGCCCAGCTGGGGGGTCATCATGGCGATGCGCTCGCTGAGCTCGGCGTCCGCACCGTGGTGGACCTGCGCACCGCGAGCGAACGAGCGTCGATGCCCACCTCGGTGCCCGATGGCATCGAGGTCACTGTGGCCGATGTCTTCGCGAACATGCAGCGCTCGACCGCGGCCCGCTTCGCGCAGGCCTTGCATGATCCCGATCATGCCGCGGACTTCCTCGCCAGCGGCAAGGCGGAGAAAGAGGTGGCGTCCGCGTACCAGCTGTTCATCACCGACGAGGGCGCGCGCGAGGCCTTCCGAGAGACCCTGCTGGCCGTGGCGCGGTCGAGCGGCCCCGTGCTTTTCCACTGCACCGCGGGCAAGGATCGCACCGGATGGGCCGCGACCCTGCTGCTCGCGATCGCTGGGCTGGACCGGGATCAGTTGCTCGAGCACTATCTCTCGGTCATCCCCGCCACTGATGCGCTGTTCGCGCCCATCTACGATGCCGCGAGCCGCCACGGCATCGCCCGCGAATGGCTGTATCCCGTGCTCAGGGTGCAGCCCTCGTTCCTCGGGACCGCGTGGGCCACGCTTGACGAGTCGTACGGGGATCTGGCGACGTACTTCTCGCGCGGCCTGGGCCTCGATCCTGGGGAAATCGAGGTGATCCGGGGCAAGCTGCTCGAGCCGCGCTAGCCAGCGCGGAAGTGTGACACGCTAAAGGTGACCAACAGAGGAATGTGATTCCCGAGGAGGAACCGTGTCAGCTGACAGATCCCCGGCTGGTACCGGCTCGCCGGGCACCAGCTCATCGCCGTCCGGGGGCAGCGTTGGCGCCGCCTGGGCGTCGCTGCTCAAACCAGTCTTCGTACCAGCGTCCATAATCATCATCGGCCTCGTGGCGTTCGCTGCCATCTTCGGCAGCACCGCGAGCGATGCCTTCGACACCCTCAACACTTGGATCTCCGACGGCGTGGGCTGGTGGTACATCCTCGTCGCCACCGGATTCGTCGTGTTCTCCCTGTATTGCGCTTTGTCCCGGATTGGCGAGATCCGGCTCGGCCGCGATGACGAGGAGCCCGAGTTCGGCCTGCTCTCCTGGTTCGCGATGCTGTTCAGCGCGGGCATGGGCATCGGGTTGCTGTTCTACAGCGTCGCCGAGCCGCTCATGCACTACGTCGACCCGCCCGAGGCAGGGCGCATCGCCGGCTCGACCGATGCCGCCGCGAACCAAGCCTTGCAGATCACCATGTTCCACTGGGGACTGCACGCCTGGTCGATCTATGTCGTGGTCGGCCTCGGCTTGGCCTACATGACGTTCCGCAAGGGTCGGCCGCTGTCGGTCCGTTGGCTGCTCGAGCCGATGCTGGGACGCAAGCGGGTCGAGGGCTTCCTCGGTCACACCATCGATGCGGTGGCGATCGTCGGCACGCTTTTCGGTGTCGCGACGTCGCTGGGCTTCGGCGTGCAGCAGATCATGGCCGGGCTCGAGTTCCTCGGCTGGATCGAGGCATCCAACTGGTGGGTCGTCGGCCTGATCACCCTGATCACCCTGATCGCCACGATCTCTGTGGTCACTGGCGTCCACAAGGGCCTCAAGTGGCTGTCGAACATCAACATGACGCTCGCGGCGCTGCTCGCGCTGTTCGTGCTGCTGGCCGGTCCGACGTTGTTCCTCATGCAATCGTGGGTGCAGAACATCGGCGGCTACTTCCAGGCGCTGCCCGAGCTGATGCTGCGCACCGCGCCATTCGCCGACGACGGCTGGGCCGCGGGCTGGACCATCTTCTACTGGGGCTGGTGGATCAGCTGGGCGCCCTTCGTGGGCATGTTCGTCGCGCGCATCTCGCGCGGGCGCACTATTCGCGAATTCATCGCCGGCGTTCTGATCGCCCCGACACTCATCAGCTCGCTGTGGTTCACGATCTTCGGTGATTCCGCGATCCTGCGGCAGCGCGAGGTCGGTGACCTGGCGGATGGAACCGAAGTGGTGGTGGATACCGCGCTGTTCGCGTATCTCGGGACGTTGCCACTGGGCATGATCACGAGCATTCTCGCGATCGCGGTGGTCGTGTTCTTCTTTGTCACCTCGTCGGACTCCGGCTCCCTGGTGATCGATATCCTCTCCAACGGTGGAGATGTGGAGACCAGCAGGATCACGCGCGTGTACTGGGCGTTCCTCGAGGGAATCGCGGCAGCGGTGCTGCTGATCATCGGTGGCAGCGGCTCCCTCGTTGCCCTGCAGACGGCGTCGATCGCCACGGCCGTGCCATTCTCGATCGTGCTGGTGCTCGCGTGCTTCTCGCTGCTCAAGGCGTTCCACTACGACGTGGCCCGCACGCCGCGCTATGTGCGGGTGGTCCCCGTCGGCGAGCCGACCAGCGAGGGCGAGGCCGATATCGTGCTGCCCCAGCCCGTGGCAGCGCCCGCGCCCAAGCATGAGCACCGCAGCCGATGGCGCGGCGCGCGGGGCATCTCCTCGACCTTCGCTGGCCTCGATTCCTGGAAGCCCACCGATAAGACACCCGAGCACCCGGGGCTGCTGGTGTCGGTGCATTCGGTATCGAGCAGCGACATCGTCATGGATCCCAAGACCGGCAACCTCGGGATCTCCGTGGACGCGACGGACGAGGATCCGCTCGGCGGCGAGGTTTTCGATACTCCCGAGTTCGAGGCCTCCCACGAGGGCTCGAAGCTCACGAGGAATGACGGCAACAGCGAGGAGAGCGGCGCCACTGGCGAACGCTGAATGCTGGATTTTCCGATTGGGTGGCGTGGCGTTAGCCACGTCACCCTTTCTCGTCGTTGGGGTGCTTTCCGGTAGTCCGTGCCGGTATCGTTACATTCCTCACCGAATCCTAAGAAAAAGACGCCGGGCTCACGCATGCCCGATTCACGGACAGCCCGATTCACGGACGGAGGCAGTGTGACCGATCACACTCCTAGCTCTTCTACCACGTACGCGCCCCCGCTCATGGCAACACCAAAGCCGGACACCTCGGTCATGGGTGCCCTGCGCTCGCCGCAGCGCCTTAAGACGGAGGTCCTCGCGGGCCTCGTCGTCGCGCTCGCCCTGATCCCCGAGGCCATCGCCTTCTCCATCATCCTTGGCGTGGATCCCCAGGTCGGCTTGTTCGCCTCGTTCACCATGGCCGTGGTGATCGCGTTCACCGGTGGCCGCCCCGCCATGATCACGGCGGCGACGGGCGCGATCGCGCTGGTGCTCGCCCCGGTAGTGCGTGACTATGGGCTTGACTACCTGCTAGCCACAGTGATCCTCGGCGGCCTCATCCAGATCGCGCTCAGCCTGTTCGGCGTGGCCCGGCTCATGCGGTTCATCCCCCGCAGCGTCATGATCGGCTTCGTCAACGCGCTCGCGATCCTCATCTTCATGTCGCAGATCCCCCACCTCGTTGGTGTTCCCGCGCTGGTGTACCCCATGGTGATCGTCGGCCTTCTCATCATGTTCCTGCTGCCACGGATCACCATGGCCGTGCCCGCGCCGCTGGTCGCGATCGTCATCCTCACCGCCGTCGCCGTGTTCTTCGCCTGGAACGTGCCTGATGTGGGCGACGAGGGCGAGCTGCCGTCGACGATCCCGCTGTTCTTCATCCCCGACGTGCCATTCACCTTCGAGACGTTGCAGATCATCGCCCCGTACGCGCTCGCCATGGCGCTCGTCGGCCTTATCGAGTCGCTGCTGACCGCGAAGATCGTCGATGACATCACCGATACGCACTCGAACAAGACCCGCGAGGGCTGGGGCCAGGGCAGCGCGAACTTCGTCACCGGCTTCTTCGGCGGCATGGGCGGCTGCGCCATGATCGGCCAGACCATCATCAACGTGAAGGTCTCCGGCGCCCGCACTCGTATCTCCACGCTCTTGGCAGGCGTCTTCCTGCTAGCGCTGGTTCTTGGTCTCGGCGACCTCGTCGGCATCATCCCGATGGCCGCGCTGGTCGCCGTGATGATCATGGTCTCCTACAGCACGATGGACTGGCACTCGATCGCCCCGGCCACGCTGTGGCGCATGCCTCTGGCGGAGACCTTGGTCATGCTCGTGACGGTCGTGGTCACGGTCCTCTCGCACAACCTGGCATACGGCGTGATCGCGGGCATCCTCACCGCGATGGTGATGTTCGCCCGTCGCGTGGCGCACTTCGTCACCGTCGAGACGGTCACCGAGACCGACACCACCAAGGACGGCCACATCGATACCCGCGTCTACCGCGTCTCGGGCGAGCTGTTCTTCGCCTCGAGCAATGACCTGGTGTATCAGTTCGACTATTCCGGCGATCCGGAGAATGTCGTGATCGACCTGAGCGACTCGCATATCTGGGACGCCTCCACCGTGGCCGCGCTCGATGCGATTACCAACAAGTACCACCAGCGTGGCAAGAAGGTGCAGATCATCGGTCTCAACGAGGCCTCTCAGCAGCGCCATGACAAGCTCAGCGGGCAGCTCGGAGCCGGGCACTAGCTCCGCCAGCATCGCGACAGAAGCACGGCCGAGGGATCATTCCTTCGGCCGTGCTTGTTGCTTGGCGCGGGTGTAGCAGCATCATGCGGTTGTGCCTTTAGCCGTCCCTCCGCCAGCGTCGGGCTGCCGCCCATGAGAGCAGGCCACCACTGATGATTCCAGCACCCATCAGCTCCTGGAACGCGATCGACCAGCCACTGGACTCAAACCTCGATGCGCCATATGCCGACGCAAGAACAACGAGAAAAGCAACCATGACACCGATTGCGTCAGAACCTCCGGAAACCCGACCAAGCGACTCAGATATACCAAACGTCAAACCACCAGGAAGTTCGTAGGTGCTCATACATCTCCGCTGACATCTCCGGAGCAGCGTTGGACTCCGGCGTGAGGCCTCGCGACTCAGCTTGACCGAGGGAAGCCTCTGAATAATCCGAGGATTCCCGACCTGCCGCCGGGCGTTAAACCCTCATTCGGCGCAGCACTAGGCGACGCCGATTGCGCCAATGCAGCAGAATCGAGCCCTAGAAGTGAAACTAAGATTGCGACGACTGCGCATTAACCCAGCGTTTCCTTTTTGCCCGCGCTGCTCGAATCCCGATCAGCAACCCATGGCCAGGACCTTTGCAATCATGAGCAACGCGGTCGCGGAGGACGTCGGCCAGACCATCACTCCCATGACCCACACCACTGTCGCGACGCGTGACGCCTGGACTCACGCCGACCCGAACATTCTTGAGTGATTCCAGTAACGATCGCCGCGTGGTACAACGATTCACCTATGCATATGTGACACACTGCGGGTCACTGCCACAGCAAAGAGCGAGGCGACCACACATGAAAGCGATCTACTTCGACCACTACGGCGGACCCGAGGTACTCCGCTACGGGGACCTCCCCGACCCACGGCCGCGCGCCCACGAGGTGCTTGTCGACGTCCACGCGGCAGCAGTGAATCCCCGCGACTGGCTGCTTCGCGAGGGCCGCTACTTCGCGCGCCATCTCGTCCGGGGCCGCCCCATCATTCCCGGCAGCGACATCTCCGGAGTCGTTCACTCCACCGGGGACGACGTCACCCGCTTCAAGCCCGGGGATGCCGTCGTTGGCATGCAATCCGCCCTCGGCAACATGGGCGGCTACGCCGAGCGCATCGCCATCCACGAGGACCACCTCGCCTCCAAGCCCTCCTCGGTCAGCCACATCGGTGCCGCCGCAATCCCCACTGCCGGGCTCACCGCCTGGCAGTCGCTCCACGACATCGGCAGCCTGGGCAAGGGCAAGGGCGATCGCGTCGCCATCATCGGGGCCACCGGAGGAGTCGGGCACTACGCCATCCAGCTCGCCCGCGAGGCCCGCGCCCACGTCACCGCGATCTGTGGCCCCACGAACACCGAGTTCGCCCAGGACCTCGGCGCGCACCGCGTCATCGACTACCGCAGCAAGGACTTCCGGTCCACCGTCACCGACTGCGCGATCGTCCTCGACGCCTTCGGTCACGAGAGCCTCGCCGCCTGCTCCCCCATGCTCGCGCCTGGCGGCACGTACGTCACCACCGTCCCCACCCTCCGCAACACCGCGGACTGGGCGCGCACCTCGCTGGCGCGGCACGCCAGGAAGGAAGCAGCACGTCGCAGCGCCACCGTCCTGGTCAAGCCCCGAAGCGATCAGCTCGCCGCCATCCTCGACCTCATGGAGGACGGTTCCATCCGCTCCTCCATCGAGTACCTCTACCCCCTCGCCGATGCCGCCGAGGCGCACAAGCGGTCCCGCGGCCTGCACACCCGCGGCAAGATCGTCCTGCAGGTGCGCTAGCCAGCGGTCGGCCTTCTTGTCAGTGCCCCGGGGCATGATGGTGGAGTGACGGCGGTCGATCGGTTCTCTGTGGCGACGCGGGAGTGGTTCGCGTCCTCCTTCGGCGCGCCCACCGCCGCGCAGGATGGCGCCTGGGATGCCATCAGCGCGGGTGATCACACGCTCGTCGTGGCACCAACTGGGTCGGGCAAGACCCTGGCGGCATTCCTGTGGTCGCTGGACCGGCTTGCGTCCACCCCGGCCGATGCGCCAGGCGTGCGGGTGCTCTACATCTCGCCCTTGAAGGCGCTGGCCGTGGATGTGGAGCGCAACCTGCGCGCGCCCCTCGCCGGGATCGCCCACACTGCCCGCCACCTGGGCGTGCCGGTCCCCGAGGTGCGGTCCGGGGTGCGCACCGGCGATACGCCGCAGCGCGAGCGCGCCGCCATGCTGCGCCACCCCCCGGACATCCTGATCACCACTCCCGAGTCGCTTTTCCTGATGCTGACCTCGCAGGCGCGGGAGATCCTGCGCACCGTCGATACCGTCATCATCGATGAGATCCATTCCATCGCGGGCTCCAAGCGCGGAGCGCACCTCGCGCTGTCGCTCGAACGCCTCGACTCGCTGCGCTGCGGGGACGCCCGGGCAGTCGCGGCCCAGCGCATCGGGCTATCGGCCACCGTGCGCCCGCATGACGAGGTAGCCCGTTACCTCGCCGGGGCACGCCCCGTCACCGTGGTCGCGCCGCCCACTCCCAAGCGGTTCGACCTCACCGTCGCTGTGCCCGTCGAGGACATGGCAAACATTCCAGCCGCCCCCGGGGATACCGACACCGACGCGCGCAACCTGTCCGCGAGCTCGCTGTGGCCGCACGTCGAGGAACAGATCACTGACCTCGTTCTCGACCATCGCTCCACGATCGTCTTCGCCAACTCCCGGCGCCTCGCCGAGCGCCTCACCGCGCGGCTCAACGAGATCTACAGCGAGCGCAACGGCTACGACCTGCCCGAATCCCCACCACGCTCCCCTGCCGAGTACATCGCGCAAGGCGGAGCCGCTATCGAGGCGCCCCTGGTCCTGGCCCGCTCGCACCACGGGTCAGTCAGCAAGGAGCAGCGGGGGATCATCGAGGACGACCTGAAATCGGGCCGCCTGCGCTGCGTCGTCGCCACCAGCAGCCTCGAGCTCGGCATCGACATGGGCGCGGTGGACCTCGTGCTGCAGGTCGAGGCGCCCCCGTCGGTGGCGAGCGGGCTCCAGCGCGTCGGCCGGGCCGGGCACCAGGTGGGCGAGATCTCGCGCGGGGTGCTGTTCCCCAAGCATCGGGCTGACCTGCTGCATTGCGCGATCACCGTCGAGCGGATGCGCTCGGGCAAGATCGAGGCCCTGCGCGTGCCATCCAACCCGCTCGATGTGCTCGCCCAGCAGACCGTGGCGGCCTGCGCCCTCGACGAGCTGCACGTCGAGGAGTGGTATGCCACCGTGCGCCGGGCCGGGCCCTACACCGCGCTGCCCCGCAGCCTGTTCGACGCCACCCTCGACCTGCTCGCCGGAAAGTACCCCTCCGACCAGTTCGCCGAGCTGCGCCCCCGCATCGTCTGGGACCGCGACGCCGGCACCCTCACAGGGCGTCCCGGCGCCCAGCGGCTCGCCGTCACCTCCGGCGGCACCATTCCCGACCGGGGCAGCTTCGCCGTGATGATGGTCGGCGAGAAGAACACCCGCGTCGGCGAGCTCGACGAGGAAATGGTGTACGAGTCACGCGTCGGCGACGTGTTCGCGCTCGGTGCCACGAGCTGGCGCATCGAGGACATCACCCACGATCGTGTCCTCGTCAGCCCAGCCCCTGGCCAGTTCGGCCGCCTGCCCTTCTGGATCGGCGACAGCATCGGGCGGCCCGCCGAGCTCGGCGAGGCCCTCGGCGCGTTCCTCCACGAGATCGCCGAGGACCCGCAACAGGCCCGCGAGCGCCTGCACGCCGCAGGCCTCGACACCAACGCCACCAGCAACGCGATCGCCTTCATCACCGAGCAGCTCGACGCCACCGGCATCGTGCCCTCGGGCACCACGCTGCTCCTCGAGCGATTCCGCGACGAGCTCGGCGACTGGCGGCTCATCCTCCACAGCCCCTACGGCCTGCCCGTCCACGCGCCCTGGGCGCTCGCCATCAATGCCCGCATCCTGGAGCTGCACGGCATCGACGGCGCCACCGTCACCACCGACGACGCCATCATCGTCCGGCTCCCCGACACCGGCAACGAGCCACCCGGCGCTGACCTCTTCCTCCTCGACCCCACCGGCATCGAGGACATCGTCACCCGCGAGACCACCACCTCCGCGCTGTTCGCCGCCCGGTTCCGCGAATGCGCCGCCCGCGCGCTGCTGCTGCCCCGCCGCGACCCCGGCAAGCGCTCCCCGCTGTGGATGCAGCGGCAACGCTCCGCCCAGCTCCTCGACATCGCGCGCGAGCACCCCGATTTCCCCATCGTGCTCGAGGCGCTCCGCGAATGCCTCCAGGACGTCTACGACCTTCCCGGGCTCGTGCGCATCCTCACCAGCATCGAGCGCCGACGCATCCGCCTTGTCGAGGCCGACACCACCACGCCCTCGCCGTTCGCCGTCTCCGCCCTGTTCGGCTACACCGGGGCCTTCATCTACGAGGGCGATGCTCCGCTCGCCGAGCGCAAGGCCGCCGCGCTCTCCCTCGACACCCCCCTCCTCGCCGAGCTGCTCGGTCGGCTCGAGATGCGCGACCTCCTCGATCCCGGCATCATCGCCGAGCACGAGAACGGCCTGCAACGGCTCGCCCGCAAGGCCGACAGCGCCGAGCAGCTCGCTGACCTCATTCGATCCCTCGGGCCCCTCACCACACCCGAGGTCATCGCGCGGTGCAGCGCCGACCCCACCGGCTGGCTCGGCGAGCTCGCCGACGCGCGGCGCATCATCGACGTCGCGTTCTCCGGAGAGCGCTGGTGGATCGTCATCGAGGACGCCGGCCGCATCCGCGACGCGTTCGGAGCGCCGCTGCCCCAGGGCATCCCCGCCACATTCCTCGAGCCCGCCCCCACCGCGCTCGAGGACCTTGTTGCCCGCTACGCCCGCACGCACGGGCCCTTCACCGCCAGCGACATCACCGCCCGGTACCGCGTGCCCGCGAGCATCGTCACCACCGTGCTGCGCGCCCTCGCCGCCCAGAAGCGCGTCACCGAAGGTGAGTTCCGGCCCACGAGCAGCGACGATGCGCTCCAGCACGAGCACCGGGGCACCACCGAGTGGTGCGACCTCGGCGTCCTCACCGTGCTGCGGCGCCGCTCCCTCGCCCTCGTCCGCGACGCCATCCAGCCCGTCAGCACGCAAGCCCTCGCTCGCTTCCTGCCCGCCTGGCACCACATCGGCCGCCGCTCCCTGCGCGGACCCGACGGCGTGCTCAACGCCATCGAGCAGCTCGCGGGCCTGCCCCTGCCCGCCTCCGCCCTCGAGACCCACGTCCTGCCCAGCCGCGTCCGCGACTACAACCCCGCCCACCTCGACGAGCTCACCAGCGCCGGCGAGATCCTCTGGTCCGGCGCAGGGACGATCTCGGCCCGCGACGGCTGGATCGCCCTGCACCTCGCCGATACCGCGCACCTCACCCTGCCCCCGCCCGGCGAGCCCGAGCTCAGTGGCATCGCCCAGCAGTTGCACGCCATCCTCGTCCGCGGCGGCGGCTACTTCTTCCGCCAGCTCGCCGAGCAACTCACCACCCCCGCGCCCGGCGGCTCATTCCCCACTGGCTCAGCTCTTGCCGGGGACGAGGCGCTCATCGCCGCCCTCTGGGAGCTGGTCTGGGCAGGCCAGGCCACCAACGACACCCTCGCGCCCGTCCGGGCACTGCTCGCTAGCGGCCGTGGCGGAAGCGCCCACCGCGCCCCCGCCACGGCCCGCGCCCGCACCCACCGCGCGGGACGAGCACCCCGGCTGCCACGCGGCTCGCTCAGCAGGGCCTCGCTCACCACCCGCAGCAGCCCACCCACTGTTGCCGGACGCTGGTCGCTGGTCCCCGAAGCCGAGACCGACCACACGCTGCGCAGCCACGGCCTCGCCGAGCAACTGCTCGAGCGCTACGGCATCGTCACCCGCCCCGTCCTCGGCGCCGAGCGCGCCCCCGCCGGAACACCCGGGTTCGGCGACCTCTACAAGGTGCTCGCCAGCCTCGAGGACCGAGGCCTGTGCCGGCGCGGATACTTCGTTGACGGCCTCGGCGCCACCCAGTTCGCCACCACAGCAGTCGTCGACGAGCTGCGCTCCCACGAGCACCGCGACGAGCCCGATGCCACTGCTCCCGAGCGCACCGCCGTCACCCTCGCCGCCATCGACCCCGCAAACGCGTACGGCGCCGCCCTGCCGTGGCCTGATCCCCCCGTGCCCGGGCATCGCGCGGGACGCAAGGCCGGAGCACTCGTCGTTTTATTAGAGGGTGACCTCACCCTCTACCTCGAGCGCGGCGGCAAGACCATGCTGGCGTTCACCGACGACACCGCCGACCTCGATGCGGCCGCGCGCGCCCTCGCTGCGTCCGCCCCCGCCACCCTGCACATCGAGACCATCAACGGCGAGCCCGCCACCACAGCGGCGAGCAGCAACGATCCGGCCATCGCCAGGGCCGGGCAGGCCCTCTCCGAGAACGGGTTCGCCGCCGTGCCGCGCGGCTACCGGCTGAGGCGCTGACGATGCCCGAGGGCGACACCGTCTATCGCGCCGCGACCCTGCTGAGGGACACCCTCGAGGGCCACACACTCGTGCGCAGCCAGTTCCGCGTGCCCCAGTACGCCAACCTCGACCTCTCCGGCCTCACCGTCGACCGCATCTGGCCGCACGGCAAGCACTTGTTCATGGCCGTCGGGCCGCACGCCGTCCACACCCACCTGAAGATGGAAGGCGAATGGCGGATCTACCCGAGCGGGCAGCGCTGGACCAAGCCTGGCTGGCAGGCCCGCCTCGTGCTTGCCACCACCACCCACGAGGCAGTCGGCTTCCAGCTCGGCCATGTCCGCGTCACCGCCCTCGCCGATGCCGCCGCCGCGACCGCGCACCTCGGCCCCGACCTCCTCCGGCCAGACTGGGACCCCCGCGAGGCAGTGCGCCGCATCAGCGCGCAACCCGACCGGCCCATCGGTGTCGCCCTGCTCGACCAGCAGAACCTCGCCGGGATCGGCAACATCTACCGCAGCGAGCTGTGCTTCCTCCGCGGCATCGACCCCGCCACCCCGGTCGGCGAGGCCACCGATCTCCCGGCGCTCGTGGATCTCGCCCGCAGGCTCCTGCACGCCAATAAGGATCGCGCCAACCGCTGCACCACCGGCAACCTGCGCCCCGGCCAGCAGCTGTGGGTGTACGGGCGGGATCGCAAGCCCTGCCGGCGCTGCCGCACCCCCATCGAGCAGCGCATCCTCGGGCCCACTGGATACCTCCCGCCGCGGCGCCCCACCGTCGACGAGCGGCTGGTGTTCCGCTGCCCGCACTGCCAGCGCTAGTGCCCTTGCTCGCGGATGTGCCGGGGCGAGCATCGCGCCCGCTGCGGCCTGCAGCTCGGTCGCCTAGGGGCCTGCAGCACTTGCCATGGTCGGTCCCGCTGGCAGTGGAACTTTTTCCCGCCTCAGTCGGGAAAAGTTTCCACTCGGGGTGGGCAGCCATCCTGCCGCGAGCACGCTCCGGGCTGTGTGCCGCGCGGCTTTGCCCCGCGCGCACGGACGAGGAGCCACGCCGCCGCGTTCGGAAGTGCCCCCGCGCCTACGAGTTCCGCCGCAAACTGGCAAAGATTCGGTGCGCGGTAGCAAGAGACACAGTGTGATCCGTGATGCATTCGTGTTGGGCCCAACCCCCCGTGTCATGGCACGATAGACACGTGACCACGACCGATACATCCCGCAGCTCGCGCCCGATCGCACGGCCTCTGGCCCTCGTCGGGTTGCTCGCCGCGGCCATCACAGCGGTCACCCTCCTCGACGTGCCCGGGCCCTCCGAGCTCCGTGCCGCCGTCGAATCAACCGGCCTCTGGGGCATCGCGATCTTCATGGCCATCTTCATCGGCCTCGCCCTCACCCCAGTGCCGTCAAGCGCCATGGCCATCGCTGCCGGGCTTCTCTACGGCCTCACCATCGGATCCGTCGTCACCCTCGTCTCCGCCACCGTGGCTGGCACCATCGCCTATTTCGTAGGCCGATCCCTCGGCGCGGACGCCCTCGTCCACTACGGCGGCTCACCCGCATCCCGAGCAGTGCGCTTCCTCCAGCAGCGCGGCTTCTCCACCGTTCTCGCGGTGCAGGTCGTGCCCGTCACGCCGTTCTGGCTCGTCAACTACGCCGCCGGGGTCAGTAGCGTGCCCATCGCCAGCTACGTGCTCGGCACCGCGATCGGTATCCTGCCCGGCATGGTCGGATTCGTGGCGATCGGCGCGTTCGGCACCTCCGCCCTGTCCTGGCAATTCGTCACCGCCCTGGTGTTCGTTTTCGGCATCTCCGTCGCCAGCGCGGTGCTCGTGCAACGCCGCGCTGGCCTCTGAGCAACGGCCCCACGGGGCCGAGGGTGTGCTCGGGTTCGCCCGTCGCGGTGCTCGCTGCGGACGCTGGGCCGCTGCGGTGCTCGCTGCGTTGCTCGCTTCGGACGCTGGGCCGCTGCGGTGCTCGCTTCGGACGCAAACGCGATAGAAAGCGCCGAGAATGCGGCTCCATTTCTATCGCGTTTGGCCATTTCCGGTGCTTTTGCGCCGCCAGCCGCCCAGCCGCCGGCCGCCCGGCCGCCGAGGCGGTTCGGTGAGTTCTGTCCCCTTTTCCGCCCAGTCGCCGTCGGGCTGGGCGATGTGGCGTAGAGTCCGAGGGGAACTATCACATTGGAGCCGCGCATTGACGTTGCAGGTCACGCTCCGTTGAGGGGTGTCCTGCGGGGCCAGTGCGCGTGGCATGTCGAGCATTGAAGGAGCCGGTGTTGGCTGGGGACGCGTTCGCAGAGTGGAAGCGCCGTGAGGAACTCGCTGAAGCGATGATCCCGATCATCGGGCAGTTGTATCGGCAGCATGATGTGTCGATCCTGGTGCATAGCCGTTCGCTGGTGAACAAGTCAGCTGTGGGGATCCTCAAGGCGCACCGGTTCGTGCGCCAGATCGAGGAGACCGAGCTTGCTATCGAGGATTCGTACCCGATCCTCAAGACTGTTTCCGAGATGAACCTCGCACCGTCGCGGATCGACATCGGGCATCTCGCGATGGCGTTCAAGAATGATGATCGCGGCCTGTCGGCGGAGGAGTTCACCCGGGAGGCCGTGAAGGACGCGATCGCCGCCGATGGCGCCGGGCAGCCACCTGCTCGTGACGTGGTGCTGTATGGCTTCGGGCGGATTGGTCGCCTTCTCGCCCGGCTGCTGATCGAGAAGACCGGATCGGGCAATGGCCTGCGCCTGCGCGCCGTGGTGGTGCGCAAGGGCGGGGAGAATGACCTCGCCAAGCGCGCCTCGCTGCTGCGCAGGGATTCCATCCACGGGTTGTTCAACGGCACCATCCATGTGGATGAGGAGAACGAGACGATCATTGC
Organism: Lolliginicoccus lacisalsi; assembly: GCF_014841105.1. GTDB lineage: Bacteria > Actinomycetota > Actinomycetes > Mycobacteriales > Mycobacteriaceae > Lolliginicoccus > Lolliginicoccus lacisalsi. The sequence goes on along the minus strand of NZ_JACYWE010000003.1, from coordinate 172,132 downwards.
CAATGGCAATGAGATCAAGATCATCTACAGTGGCGATCCCACGTCGATCGACTACACCGAGTACGGCATCAAGGACGCGGTGCTCATCGACAACACCGGCAAGTGGCGCGATTCGGAGGGCCTGTCGCAGCACCTGCGGCCCGGCATCTCGAAGGTCGTGCTCACCGCGCCCGGCAAGGGCGATGTGAAGAACATCGTGCATGGCGTCAACCACGAGACCCTCGGCGAGAACGACAAGATCCTGTCCTGCGCGAGCTGCACCACCAACGCGATCGTGCCGCCGCTCAAGGCGCTCAACGACAAGTTCGGTGTCGAGTACTGCCACGTCGAGACGGTGCACTCGTTCACCAACGACCAGAACCTCCTCGACAACTACCACAAGGGCAATCGGCGTGGCCGTTCCGCCCCGCTGAACATGGTGCTCACCGAGACTGGTGCCGCCTCCGCTGTCGCGAAGGCACTGCCCGAGCTCACGGGCCTGGTCACCGGTTCCTCGATCCGCGTGCCCACCCCGGATGTGTCGATGGCGATGCTGAACGTGACGCTCAAGGAGGGCACCACCCGCGATGAGCTCGTGGACCACCTGCGCAACGTGTCGCTGAGCTCCACGATGCAGCGGCAGATCGACGTCACCGCCTCCACCGAGACGGTGTCCACCGACTTCGTGGGGTCCCGCGCGGCGTGCGTCGTCGACGCGGAGGCCACCATCGTGCAGGGCAACCACGCGGTGGTGTACCTGTGGTACGACAACGAGTTCGGTTACTCCTGCCAGGTGATCCGGGTCGTCCAGCACATCACTGGCGTGCTGTACCCGAAGTACCCGCAGGCCTGACAACGCGGTAGCTGCAAGCATGGGCAAAGGGCCCCGTCCTGGATCATTGACCCGGGGCGGGGCCCTTCGCGTGGACCGGACCACACCGATCGTGAGGATCCAGCCACGCGCGAGGTGGCCAGATCTTCAGGATCGGCTGGGCCGAGGCTTCAAGCCCCGCGGTCAGGCCGAAGCGGCTTCCCAGTCGGCCCCGGCCTCGAGGCGCGCGTGCGCGATGAGCGCCTCGGCAAAGACCAGGTCGATGCGGACGAGCTGCGGGCAGATGCGCGCGAGGTCGGCCCACGCCCGGGTGATCTGCTCGTCGAACATGCCAGGCTTGAGGGCGCCGTGCGCTTCGAGCCGTGCGAGCAGGGCCATGATGAGCGAGACCATCGGCAGCATCAGCCACGGATGCGACTGGGTGTCGGCGGTGCCGAGCGCGTCGGACCGAATGGAGATCTGGTCATAGAACTGCTTGCCGGCCTTGCGGATGGCGCGGATGAACTTCTTCGACCGCACGATCAGCTCGGTGTGGGTGCCGGTGGCGACCCACTGCTCGCGCATGGCGAACGTCTCGGCGATCGCGGAGACGCGGGTGTCCACGTCCAGGACGGCACCGGGGATGATGCGGGCGACGTCGAAGATCTTGTCCACCTGCTCGGCGGGCATGTGGTGCAGCATGACGGTGGTGTGATCGAACAGCGCCTTGGCGAGCTCGGTGTCGCGGCCGGAGTCGAGGACGCGGATGAGCGCATCGCCACCGTGCTCGGCGAGCTCCTCGCGGGCTTGCACCCAGGAGTCGCTGCCGCGGCGCGCGTGGAGCAGGTCATCGAGGGTGGCGAGGCAGGTGGCCCACGGATTGGCGCCAATGGTCGCGGCCCGGGCTTCCGGGCTGGCCGGTTCGCTGGCGGCTGCCTCGTCCTCGCGCTGCCGGTTTGATGCTGTGAACCGTCCCCGGACGACCCCGGTCTCGATGGTCAGCGCTGGTTGCTCGGCGATGGGGACGGTGCTGTGGGTGAGCGCGACGAGGGCCTCGCGGGGCTGCTCGGCGAGGAGGGCACGCAGGCCGCTGCTTGCCTCGGCGTGGGCATCATCGTTGGCGGAGGCGAGCGCTTGCAGCGCGGTCCATGCCTGTGGGCCAGGCTCCATCCCGGTGGGCAGCCCCGCGTCGCCGGCGATGAAGCGGGAGAGGGCCTCGAGCGCGTGGTCGCTGGAGCGATGCCAGCCTGCCTGCTCGATGCGCGTGGCCCCGGCGGGGGGCGTCGCGGGTGGCAGGACAGGATTGTGGTGGTCCTGCACGAGGACGCGGACGCGCAGTGGTCCGGCCTCGCGGAATTCCTCGGGCAGTTCGGCGGTGTCGTCGCGGACGGGCAGCGTGGCGGGAGCGTGCCAGGGCGCGGTCTCGAGCCAGGCCTGCACGGTGATGCCGGTGACGTCGGCGAGATCATCGAGGACGAGGGTGCCGTCGACGAGGCGGAGGCCGCTGAGCAGCTCGGCCGGGCGCACGGTGGCGAGGAGCACGTCGTGGGGCGCCTCGTCCTCGGCCTGCACGACCGCGACGATTCGGGCGGAGCGGAGCCTGCCCATGCCCTCGCGGAGGGTGCGCAGCTCCACCTCGAAGGCGTCGGCATGCTCGTTGTAGCTCGGCGGCTCCTGCATGCGGGTCTTGCCGGTGCGGTCGCGCAGCTCGACCCAGGTGTTGATGTCGGTGCTCGCGGGAACGCGGTAGGCGAGGGTGTCGTCGCTGTCGAGATCGGCGGGAGTGATCACGTGCGGCACCGACGACCACAGGCCGGGCTCGCCGGGCCGCCCGAGCCGAGTCTCGGCGCGCGGCGGGCTGATGACCACAGCGATTCCGGGGCTGTCCGGGCCCGTGAGCACCGCGATGCTGTCCGCGTCATCACCAGCGACGGTGATCGTGGTGGGATCGACCTCCAGCGGTGGATCAGCCTGCAAAGTGATGGTGGCGTTGCTGAGGCCGTCCTTGGTGGGGACACGATAATCGGGCTCGGCGGTGGCGGCGAACCCCTCGGCGAGGTGGACGACCTTGCGGATGTCGGTTCCGAGCGGGCCGCGGATGACGATCTCGTAGGTGCCGAGCAGCCCCTCGGGAACGTCCTCGAACGGGTCGCAGGTCAGTTCCTCGTCCTCGAGGGTCCACGCGTAGTTGGCGACCCAGGTGACAGCTCCGAGGCGCCGGGACCCGACGAGCCACTGGGTGGCGCTGCCCACGGCGTCGGCGGGCAGCCAGGCGGCGGGACGCTCGTTGTAGAGGGGCGAGCCGTTGGCGGCGGTGACCCCGCGGATCGGTTCCGCGAGCAGCACCTCGGGCAGGTAGCCGCGCCGCACCGCGCGCGGCGTGCCGATCAGGGCGTCATCCTTGAGCAGCTGGAGCGCGGCGATGCTGGTGGTGTCCACCACGAGGAGCTTCCAGTCGTGCCAGCCGACCGGGTTGCCGCGTTGCTCGTCGGCCTCGATGGGGTCGCGCGTGGCGGCGTCGACGAGGTGGTGGCCGCGCGGGACGAGCGCGTGGACGGTGCCGAGCGGGATGGGCTGGCGGGGTGGCAGCAGCTTGCCGCCGTCGCTGAAGAGGACCAGCGGGTCCTTGGGATCCACCAGCGGGAAGACGAAGCGGCGCGGGATCGAGGAATGCTCGACGGTGACGTGGCGGGCGGGCCCGAGCACCGGGTAGTTGGCGTGCGGGGCGCTGGCGCGCGCACCGTCGCTGCTAATCAGCGGCTCGGGGGTGAGCACGTCGGTGATGTCGCCATCGGCGGAGACCTGCCAGCGATCCTCCGGGCGGGCCGGTGGCGAGGGGATGAGCAGTTGCACGCTGCCGTCGCTGGTGTCGAGGCGCAGGCGGGGCGGCTCGATGTGGCCATCGCTGTCGAACAGCCCCTCGGCGGCGGCCGCTGCGAGGTCGCAGTCGGCGAGCACGGTCGCGAGCTCGGCGAACAGGGCCTTGGGCAGCTTGCTGCTGTCCTCGATGCTGTCCTGGTGCTGCTGCCAGGTGGTGGGGTTGCCGAGCGCGATCGCGACGACGTCGATGATGCGGTCGACGAGGTCGATGGCGTACTGGCCGCCCTCGGTGACGAAGGTACGCACGGGGATGTCGACGCGCGCGAGCCTATGGGGCTTGCGCGGGTCGGTCAGCCAGTGGGTGAACGCGGCGCCGTTGGGCTCGCCGCCACGGGCGAGGTGGTCGATCATGACGTCGACGAGGCCGCGCAGGCAGGGCAGGGGGATGCCGGCCTGCATGCCGATGAGCTGGACGTAGCGGCTGCGCAGGCGGGGGAACTCGGCGAGGCCGAAGCGGCGGATCAGCTTCGGCACGGCTTGCCGGAGCTCTGTCTCTGCCTTGGCCTCGCGGGGCAGGCCGAGGTGGGTCCAGTAGCGGTCCCAGAAGTCACTGGTGCGGCTCTCGCCGCTGGCGTGCATCACGAGCAGGAGCAGGGTGAGGGCGGGGTACTTGCGGACGAGCGCGGCACCGGCGGCGAGGCTCGGCCCCGCCGTGCGCGCGGAGTACTGGGAATAGGCGGCGCTGATGGCCTCGACGGCCTCGATGCCGGGATGTGCCTCGATGACCAGGGTGGCGCGCTCCAGGACGCGGGTGGTCTCGTACTCGCGGTCGCTCAGCCAGTTCCCGATGGTTGCTGCCTCGCGGCCCGATAGCGAGCTGCCCCCCTGCGTCACGTTCCCACCCTTCTCCCGCGCCCGCCGGATCCTGGATCCGTGGCACGGGTCCTTGCATCGCTGCGGCCGCGTTGATGCTGCCGACCCACGATAGTAGTGCGATCAGGCGGCGCGCGACACCAGCCCTCCCCCGGACTGCCTAGCGTACTCGTATGTCGTCGGTCATGTCCTCGAGCTCCCGGCCCTTGGTCTCGGGGACCTGGGTGTAGACGAACGCGAAGCTGAGCAGGGCGAAGAACGCGTAGAAGCCATAGGCAAAGGTCAGGCCGATCTCGCTGAACGCCGGGAACGATGTGGAGATGGCGAAGTTCGCAAGCCATTGGGCCGCCGCCGCGACCGCCAGCGCGCCCGCGCGGATGAAGTTGGGGAAGATCTCGCCGAGCAGCACCCACACCACGGGCCCCCAGCTCACGCCGAAGAACACCACGAACGCGTTCGCCGCGATCAGCGCCGTGGTCGCCCAGCCGCCCTGCAGGTCCGCGTTGACGGTGCCGTCGGCAGCCGTGACCAAGGTCGCCTGGGAGAACGCGATCGACATCAGGCCCAGCGACAGGAACATGCCCGCGGACCCGACCAGCAGCAGGGGCCGGCGCCCGATCCGATCGACCAGCGCGATCGCGATGAGCGTGACCACGATGTTGGTGATGGAGGTGATGACGGTGATCGTGAGCGCATCGGATTCCTCGAAGCCCACCGAGCGCCACAACGTCGTCGAGTAGTAGAAGATGACGTTGATGCCGACGAACTGCTGGAACACCGACAGCAGGATGCCCACCCACACCACGGGCTTGAGCCCGAGCCGCGAGCCGCGCAGGTCGCGCAGCGAGACGCGGTGATCGGAGCGCAGCGAGTCCTCGATCGCGCGGATGCGGTCCCCCACATCGATGATGCCGGTGTAGACGCGCAGCACCTTGGTTGCCTCGTCGACCTTGCCGCGCGCCACGAGGTAGCGGGGTGACTCCGGGAGCCGCAGCGCGGCCAGGCCATACACGAGGGCGGGTATCGCCTCGGCCAGGAACATCCACCGCCAGGCCTCGAGACCGAGCCACAGCTCCTCGAGGGAGCCGCCCGCGGAGTTGGCGAGGAACGCATCGGAGAGCAGGGCAGCGAAGATGCCCGTGACGATGGCGAGCTGCTGCAGGGACGCCAGGCGGCCGCGGATGCGGGCGGGCGAGACCTCCGCGATGTAGGCGGGCGCGATGACCGAGGCGGCGCCGACGCCGAGGCCGCCGATGACGCGCCAGGCGATGAGGTCCGCGACGCCGAAGGCGAGGCCCGAGCCGAAGGAGGAGGCGAGGAACAGCCCGGCCGCGATGAGCATTACGGGCACCCGGCCGAGCCGGTTGGCGATGGGGCCGGCGAACCAGGCGCCCGCGGCGCAGCCGAGCAGCGCGGACGAGACCGCGAAGCCCTTCAGCGCCGGACCGAGCGCGAACGTCTCGGTCATCGCGTCCACGGCGCCGTTGATGACGGCGGTATCGAAGCCGAAGAGAAAGCCGCCGAGGGCCGCGGCGACGCAGATACCGATGATCCGGATGTTCATCCGGTTGAAGGTTTCCTGCCCGCCCGGAGTGCTCATCGCCAGCTCTTTTCCCTCTGCGCTTGCGGCGTGCGCGTGCTTGGTCCGAGCCTACCGCTGAGGGCGGCCCGCGTGGCGAGAATCCTGCTGATCCATCGCCCCACCAATACCCCTAGGCGTATGCTGGTTCCGTGGGGCACCCAGGGGTCCCCGGTCCGTCGCCCGGACCGCGCCCCTGCCCCCGGCACGCAGCACCAACGATTCAAGGAGCAGCGCGATGACCATCACCACGATCGAGACCTCCAGCCTCGGGGACCGCTCCTACCTGATCGACGACGGCACCGTCGCCGCGGTCATCGACCCGCAGCGCGACATCGACCGTGCCCTCGCCGCCGCCGGCGAGCGCGGCGTGATGATCACCCACGTCCTCGAGACCCACATCCACAATGACTACGTAACCGGCGGCCTCGAGCTCTCCCGCGTGACCGGGGCCGAGTACGTCGTCTCTGCCCTCGATTCCGTCGGCTTCCCCCACCGGCCCGCGCACGACGGCGACGTCATCGAGACCGGGACGCTCCGCTTCCGCGCCATGCACACTCCCGGCCATACCCACCATCACCTCTCCTATGTGCTCCTCGACGGAACCGGCAGCCCCAGCGCGGTCTTCACCGGCGGGTCCATGCTGTATGGCTCTACCGGGCGCACCGACCTCCTCGGCGCGCAGCACACCACCGAGCTCACGCACGCGCAGTACCACTCGGTCCGCAAGCTCGCCGACGAGCTCCCCGAGCACACCGAGGTGTATCCCACCCACGGCTTCGGCAGCTTCTGCTCCGCCACCCCCACCAGCGGCGATTCCTCCACGATCGGCGAGCAGCGCGCCGTCAACCCCGCCCTCACCCAGGACGAGCAGGCCTACGTCGACGAACTGATCGCCGGGCTCGCCGACTACCCCGCCTACTACGCGCACATGGGCGTCATCAACAGCGAGGGCCCCTCCCCCATCGACCTGCGCATGCCCGAGCGTGTCGACCCGGCCACGCTGCGCCGACGCATCGATGCCGGCGAATGGGTCGTGGATCTCCGGCAGCGCCGCGCCTTCGCCGCCGGGCACCTCGCCGGGAGCATGGGGTTCGAGCTATCCACGAGCTTCGTCACCTACCTCGGGTGGCTCTACCGCTGGGGGGCGCCGATCACGCTGCTCGGCACCAGCACCCGCGACATCATGGACGCCCGCCGCGACCTCGCCCGCATCGGCATCGATAATGTCACCGGGTCCGCCACTGGACCCATCGAGCAGCTCGCCACCAGTGACCAGACATTGCGCGACTACCGCGTCGCGTCCTTCGCTGACGTGGCCAGCGCCCGCGCCGAGCGGCCGATCACCGTTCTCGACACGCGACTGTCCAACGAGCACGAAAGCGGTGCCATCCGGGGCGCGATCAACATTCCCCTGCATGAGCTGCTCGCCCGCCGCGAGGAAGTGCCCAGCGGCGAGGTCTGGGTGCACTGCCAGTCCGGCTACCGCGCCTCCGTCGCCGCATCGCTGCTCGACCAGCCCGGGCGCGAGATCGTGCTGATCGACGACGACTTCGACAACGCCCAAGCCAACGGTGGGTAGGCAGCCCTGGACGCGCGCCGACCCCACCAGAAAGCGCCACCCCTGCAAATTGGCAGGGGTGGCGCTTCCTGGTGGGGCGAGGAGCTAGCTGATCGCGGCGATCGCGGTACGCAGGCGGGTCCCCGCATCGCTCGCGACCTCCTCTAGGGCTTCCTTCCCGGTGACCGTGACCATGATGTCGGGGTTCATGGCCTCGACGACAACGGTGCCAGGCTTGTCGCGGTGGTCGCGCACGATGACGTTGCAGGGCAGCAGCAAGCCGATCTGCGCATCAGCGCTGACCGCCCGATGAGCCAGCGGCGGGTTGCACGCGCCAAGGATGAGGTAGTTCTCGATGTCCTTGTCGATCTTCTTCTTCAAGGTGGCCTTCATGTCGATCTCGGTGAGGATGCCGAAGCCCTGATCGGCCAGGGCTGCGCGGGTCTTCTCGACTGCCTCATCGAACGGCAGAGTGACTTCGGTGGTGATGCCTAGCTCCATGGTTTCCTCCTGGAAATATCGGCGTTGATCTCTTGCAGGTCGAACTTTCCGGCTCAGCCGTGCGCGAAGCTGACCTCCGGCAGCACCTTCGCCAGCCAGCGGGGGCAATACCATGCTGCATGCCCGGACAGGCGCAGCACCACCGGCAGCAGGATGAGACGGATCATCACCGCGTCGAGCAGCACGGCGAGGCCGAGGATGATGCCCATCTCCTTCGGTGGCAAGGGCTCGGCGAGCGCGAAGGTGAAGAACACCGCGACCATCACCGCCGCTGCCGCCATGATGACGCGCCCGGAATGGGCAAGCCCCTCGACCTTGGCCTGCACGGCGCTGCCCGTCCTCTCGTAGTGCTCCTTGGCGCTGGCGAGCAGGAACACGGTGTAGTCCATGGCGATGGCGAAGATCATCGCGAAGAAGAACACCGGCCCCCACCCATTGAGGAAGCCCTGCGGCTCGAAGCCGAGCAGGCTCGCGCCCACGCCGTCCTGGAAGATCAGCTTGGCGACGCCGAAGGCCGCTGCGGTGGAGAGCAGGCTGACGGCGGTGCCGATGAACGCGATCAGCGGCGCGCGCAGCGCGACGAGCAGCAGCAGGAACCCGAGGATCAGGATGATAGTGACGATCAGCGGGAACGCGTCGTTGAGCGCCTGCTGCAAGTCGAGGTTCTCGATGGCGGCCCCGCCGACCACGGCGTCGGCCGGGATGGCAGCGCGCAGGTCCGCGAGGATGGTGCCGAGCTGCTCGTCGGAGGGATCGACCGACGGCATGGCCTGGATCATGGCGTACCCGGAGCCGTCGGTGGCCGGCATCGCGGGGGTGACCATGGCAATGCCGTCGGTGCTCTCGGTGGCGGCGATGGTAGCGGCAGCATCAGCCTCGGGGACGACGATCTGCAGCATGCCGGGCGCGCCCTCGCCGAACTGCTCCTGCACGACGTTGTACCCCTCGCGGACCGGCGATGCCTCATCGACGACGTCGATGGACGGCATGGCGACCTTGAGGGAGAACACGGGAATGGCGAGCGCCACGAGCAACGCGACGGCACCGGCCGCGAAGGGCCAGGGATGCTTGTTGAGGATCTCGCCCCACCTAGCGAACAGGGGCGAGCGATGCTCCTGCTTCCTCGCATGCGGCAGCGCGAGCGCATTGACGCGGTTGCCGAGCTTGCCCATCACCGCGGGCAGCAGGGTCAGGGTGGCGAGCAGCACGAACGAGACCGCGAGCATGATGCCCACCGCCATGGTCCGCACCGCGGGGGCCTCCACGAGCAGCACCGCGGAGAGGCTGATGAGCACGGTGATGCCGGAGAGAAGCACGGCCTTGCCGGCCGTGTCCATGGTCTCGGCAACGGCTACGCGGGCGTCGGCGGTGCGCGTGAGGGCATCGCGGAACCTCGCGACGATGAAGAGCGCGTAGTCGATGCCGAGAGCGAGCGCGAACATCATCGCGAAGTTCATCGCCCACACCGAGATGGGGGTGGCCATGTTCAGCAGGACTAGCGCGCCCGCGGAGGCGACGAGACCGGCGAGGGTGAGCAGCAGCGGCAGGCCCGCAGCGACAACGGAGCCGAACGCGATGATCATGATGGTCAGCGTGACCGGCCAGGAGATCATCTCGGCCTTGATCATCGCGTCATGGTTGGCATGGTTGAAGTCGCTCCACAGCGCGCTCGAGCCAGTCGGGTAGATCTCGATGCCGTTGCCGGACAGCGCCGCCAGCTCGTCGAGCCGATCATCAACGGCCTTGACCATGTCATCGGTGCTGGCGTTGGCACCGGCGATGAGGATGCCGGTGCTGCCGTCGGGCGAGATGGTCATCCCGGGCTGCGGCGGGATGATCTCGGCGAAGCGCTCGTCACCCGCGAGGGTGTTGGTGACCTCGGTGATGACGGCTTGCACGTCCTCGTCGGCGATGTCCTTGCCAGGTGCGTTGATGACCACCTGCAGCGCGGATGCCGAGTTGCCGCCGAAGTGCTCGTTGGCGAGCTCGCGGGCCTGGACGGACTGGGAGTCGTTGGCCTGCCAGCCAGCCCCGGCGAGGGAGGTGAACACGGCGGGAGCGAAAGCGCCCAGCGCGCCGATGAGGATGACCCACGCGACGAGAACTGTGCTGGCGCGGTGGGTCATGGTGATGCCGAGCCGCCCGAGGGGGCCACTTCGGGGGATGGATGACGTCGGGCGTGCATCGGGAGGCGCGGCACCCTCAGCGGGCGTCGCGTCCTCGGTGCGGACCGTCACGATGGGTCACCTTTCTACAGTTCCGGGCAGCATGGGCAGATACCCCCACGGGTAATGCCCCAACACTCGACTATATACCCACTGGGGTATTCAGCAAGCCGGGGTGTGATCCATGCCAAGATCGACCCGCTCGGATCGCCCGATTCCCCGTGCGCGGCGTACCCTGGGGGGTATCCGATCCGGTACAGTCAAGGATCCCGCACAACGAAGGAGGCCGCGATGGACCCCGCAGACCCCAGCGCCGCCCTGATCCTCAACCGCCTCCGCCGCGCCCACGGCCAGCTCGCCGGCGTCATCTCGATGATCGAGAACGGCCGCGACTGCCGCGACGTGGTGACCCAGCTCGCCGCGGTCTCCCGCGCGCTCGACCGCGCCGGCTTCAAGATCGTCGCCACGAGCCTGCGCGAATGCCTCGTCAACGAGGGCAACGCCGAGAATGGCACCGCCAAGCCGCTCTCCGAGGACGAGCTCGAGAAGCTGTTCCTCACCCTCGCCTGAGCCTCGGCGGCCGACGCTGCTAGCGGCGACTGGTCGCTGGCGGAGGTTGCTGGTCGCTGGCGCTGCTGGCGGCGGTGGCTAGCGGCGGTGGCCGGCAAACGCACCCGATACCGTCAAACGCGATAGAAATCGCCCGGAAATCCCTGGCGTTTCTATCGCGTTTGCGGCATCTGCCCCGGTTCGCGTGGGAGACCTAGCTGTGGCCGGCAACCCAGCGCGCGCGGCGGTCTTTCCAGCGCTCGAGGGTGAGGCCGAGCTCCTCGTCCATGAAGCGGTAGAACTCGATGGTCTCCTCGAGCCGCCGCCCGCCTGCTCGCGTCGCTCCGATCTCGCGGGCACCCTCGGTGAGCAGCTCGATGTAGCGCTCGAGGAACGGCTTGCGCTGCGCCATGATCGTGCCCCACACATCATCGTCGTCGATCCGGTAGAAGTCCGAGCGCTCCCCCGGCTCCCTGCCGCGCGCGAGCAACCCGGCCTGGACGAGCTGGCGAACCGCCCCCGAGATCGCCGCCGGGCTCACGCGCAGGCCCTCCGCAAGATCGCGCGCGGTGTAGGTGTCGGCATCATCGGCGAGCACGTACGCGAAGACCCGGGCCGACATGCGGGGCATGCCGGACTCGCTCAGCAGGATCGCGAGCTTCTCGGTGAATCGCAGCACTGCCTCGTGGTTGTCCGCCTCGTCCATGCCCGCTCCTTGCTCGAACCGTTGACCGCCCGCTCCCCCGTTGCCGCCTCGGCGCCCCTTGGCACTATCGTAACAAGATTCATACTATTCACACTTTAGTGAATGCTGTGTATTATCGACACCATGACTGCGGCAATCGACATGCACAATGTCGTCAAGACCTTCGGCACCGTCCGCGCCCTCGACCACCTCGACCTGCACGTCGAGCCCGGCGAGGTCCACGGCTTCCTCGGCCCCAACGGCGCCGGGAAGTCCACCACCATCCGCATCCTCCTCGGCCTCCAGCGCGCCGACTCCGGCACCACCACCCTCCTCGGCAAGGATCCCTGGCGCGACGCCGTCCCCCTGCACCGCCGCCTCGCCTACGTTCCCGGCGACGTCGAGCTGTGGCCAAACCTCACCGGCGGCGAGGCCATCGACCTCCTCGCCCGCCTCCGCGGCGGGATCAACACCGCCCGCCGCGCCGCGCTCATCGAGCGATTCGACCTCGACCCCACCAAGAAGGGCCGCACCTACTCCAAGGGCAACCGGCAAAAAGTCGCCATCATCTCCGCCCTCGCCTCCGACGTCGACCTGCTCCTCCTCGACGCGCCCACCGCCGGGCTCGACCCCCTCATGGAGACCGTCTTCCAGGACTTCATCCACGAAGCCACCGGCCGTGGCACCACCGTGCTGCTCTCCAGCCACATCCTCGCCCAGGTCGAGAAGCTCTGCGACCGCATCAGCATCATCCGCCAGGGCAAGATCGTGCAGACCGGAACCCTCGACGACATGCGCCACCTCACCCGCACCACTGTCGAGGCGATCACCGACCAGCCCGCCGCCGGGCTCGCACGCCTCGACGGCGTCCACGACCTCACCGAGGAGCACGGAGGAATCCGCTTCTCCGTCGACGGCAACCACCTCGACACCGTCATGCGCGAGCTCGCCACCCTCGGCATCCGCGGCATCACCAGCCACCCGCCGACGCTCGAGGAACTGATGCTGCAGCACTACCAGAACGAGCTCACCAACGGAGCCACGGCATGACCACCACCCACGCGCCCGAGCGATCCCGCCACGCCCTCACCGGGACCTGGACGCTCACCCGACTGGCGCTGCGCCGCGACCGCATCCGGCTGCCCCTCTGGATCGCCGGGCTCACCCTCTTCACCCTCTCCAGCGTCTCGAGCTTCGAGCAGACCTACCCCACTGCCGCCGACCGCGACACCGTCGCGCGGCTCGCCGAGCTGCCCGCCATGATCGGCATGGTCGGTCGCAACTACCAGCCCGCCGACTACCACTTCGGCATCATGATTGGCCACCAGATGACCGTCATGACAGCGCTCATCTTCGGGCTCATGAGCATCCTGCAGCTCGTGCGCCACACGCGCGCGGAGGAAGAGGCAGGCCGCGCCGAGCTCGTCCGCTCCAATGTCGTCGGCCGCCACGCCACCCTCACCGCAGCGCTCATCATCGTCACCGGCACCAGCCTCATCGCCGGGCTTCTCACCGCGGCGGGGCTCGCCGCCACCGGCCTCGAGGGCATCACCCCCGTCGGGTCGCTCCTCTACGGCCTCAGCATCGCCGCCGCCGGAATCGTCTTCGCCGGCATCACCGCCATCACCGTCCAGATCACCGAGTTCGGACGCGGCGCCACCGGCCTAGCCCTCGCCACCCTCGGCATCGCCTACGTCCTGCGCGCCTTCGGCGACATCGGCGACAACAACAGCAGCTGGCTCTCGCCCCTCTACTGGGGCCAGGCATCCCGCCCCTACGCCACCGACCAGCGCTGGTGGCCACTCCTGCTCGCCCTCGGCATCGCCGCCGCCCTCATCGCCATCGGATACCGGCTCAGCACCCAGCGCGATGTCGGCGCCGGCCTGCGCGCCGCCCGCCGCGGAGCCGCCACCGCCAGCCCCCTCCTCGGCACGCCCCTCGGCCTCGCCAACCGGCTCCATCGCGCCTCCCTCATCGGCTGGACCATCGGCATGCTGCTCTTCGGAGCGTCCTACGGCATGCTCATCGACGGCATCGAGGACATGATCGAGCAGATCGCCGCCCTCGGCGACATCATCGCCCAGATCCCCGGATCCACCCTCGTCGACTCCTACGTCGCCATGCTCATCACCTTCCTGTCCATCGTCATCTCCGCCCAAGCCGTCCTCGCCGTCAACCGCATGCACAGCGAGGAAGCCGCGGGCCGCGCCGAACCCATCCTCGCCACCGGCGTCTCCCGCCAGCACTGGATGACCAGCCACCTCACCATCGCCCTCGGCTCCAGCGCCATCCTCGCCATCATCACCGCCATCGGCATGGGTGGCTCCGGCGCCCTCGTCACCGGCGACATCGGCTTCCTCACCAAAGTCCTCGGCGCCGCGCTCGCCCACATCCCCGCCATCTGGGTCGCCGTCGGTGTCGCCGCAGCCCTCTACGGCCTCGCCCCACGCCTGCTCGCCCTCGGCTGGATCGTCCCCGTATACGGCATCATCGTCGTCTACCTCGGCGGCATCCTCGGCTTCCCCGAATGGACCCACCGCTACTCCCCCTTCGGCTACATCCCCGACCTGCCCGCCGCCGACCTCGAATGGACACCACTGATCGCCCTCACCGCGATCGCCCTCTCCCTCGCCGCCGCCGGGATCGCCGGATTCCGCCGCCGCGACCTGGAATCGAAGTAGTTCCCCCTTTGCTCGAATCTGCCCCTCGCCCGAATCTGCGAGTGAAAGTCCACCAAAGCGCCCGATTTGCCGGGTTCTAATTGACTTTCGCTCGCAGATTTCGCCGGGGCGGGGCAAGGCGTCGCCCGGCCCCGCAGCCGTAGCACCAGCCGCACCGACGAAGTTGTCCACAAGCCGAGGATTGTCCACAGGAACGCTGCAGGAAGATGCGCGCGCCACCAGCTCCCGGCAGGCTGCATTGCCATGCCACCCTCACGAAACCCGCTACGCGGTGACCAGCTGCCCCGCGCGGTGGAGAATCTCCTCGCGGCGAACGACGGTCTGGTCCGCGTCGGCGAGGGCATCTCGCGCCAGCCCGCGCAACAGTTATGTTCGCGCGGTCTCCTTGCTCGCCTCGCGCAGGGTGCTTACGTCGATCCAGTGGTCTACCAGCGACTATCGGACTGGGAGCAGTTCGCCCTGGCTTCGCGCGCATTCGTGGGATCCGGGCTGCCAGGCTCCTACCTCGCAGGCTGGTCAGCGGCGCCGGTGAATGGGTTGCCCACGATGGGGAGGCCACCCCGGTTGCCGTTGGTCGTGCGTCCGGGCACGCGATTGAGCGGGGTGACGAAGTGCGCGTATGGCCGCACGCGTGTGGAACCAATTCCCGAGAATCGGCTGCGGCACTACGCTGGCGTGCCCGCGACGACGGTAGGGCATGCTGCGTGCACGATCGCCTTGTCGCCGCGCATGCCCGATGCGCTAGCGGTGGCGGATCAAGCGTTGCGCCGAGGCGCGAGCCTCACTGGCTGCATCAAGGATTTCCGGGGCCGGGCAGGGATCGAGCGGGCCCGCTGGGTGGCAGATCATGCATCGGGACTTGCGGAGTCACCGCTGGAATCCTTGGGCCGGTTCGCCGCCTACTTGGGCGGCTTGCCCGTTCCGGTTCCGAACGCGTGGGTCGGTGATACCAAGCCGCGGTTCCGGCTCGATGGATTGTGGCCGTACCACTGGGCAGGGTTCGAGGCCGACGGTGCCATCAAGTACAACGACCGGCCCGATGCCGCACGCATAGTCGCTGACCAGCAGGAACGGGAATGGTTTCTACGGCAGAAGCTCTCGCTCGACCTATGCCGTTACACCTGGCAGCACACGCGCGGCAACCCCGACGAGCTAGCGTCGAGGTTCGCTGGCCTGCTGGCCGCCAATCCCATGCGCGCGGAGCCGATCCGCTGGTGGAAGCACGATCCTGATCGTGGGCCGTTCGAGCCGTTGCCGGAGGACTGGCCGAGCCCTCATCCGCAGGATGCCCGGTTGCCGCCGCACTGGTGGACGGACCTCCGCTAGCGTCGGTGGCCTCGCCGGCATCAACATGCCGTAATGGCCAATGTCCGAGAGGGCACCAAACCGACTATCGAAGACATGGTCCACCGCCGCAGGGGCGCGTGAAGTCCTGGCGATTGGCTGGCGGCGCTCGTCCAACGCCCCCCAAAAAATCTGCGAGCGAGAGTCAACAAATCCCGCCCAAAAATCGGACACCTGTTGACTCTCGCTCGCAGATTCCCGCCGCCGCCGGAGCTGCACACCCCCGAGCGGCCACTGCCTCAGCCTCCCACAGCGTAGGGTTGAGGGGCGCACCCATTTCAAGCAGCGGGCACCTGCCCCTGCGGGAGGCGCGTGATACGCCTGATCGGTTACCGACTCAGGCAGTCAGGAAGCTTCTCATGAGCCAGACACTCGCTCCCACCAAAGCCACTGCCACGGACACGGAAATAGCTGGCGAATCACGCCCCGACACGTGCGATATGTGCGGCCACTCCAGCGCCACTCACGATGCGATCGCCTCGCGCTACTGCCGCGCCACCCGCGAGCACACGCTGCACCGTGGATGTATCTGCCCCGGCTGACCCACCACGGTTGATCGACCACGGCTGATCCGCTCCGGTTGATCGACCACGGCAGGGCAGAGCGAACAACTCCTCGCACCCATGCGCGGTGAACTACGATCCTGGCCATGTCCAGCATCGAGCCCGCGCGCGAATCCACATCGGGCGCGCTGATCACCGGCACTGGGGCACTGTTCCTGTTCCTGCTGCTGCGACTACTGGCCGTCTGCGACTACAACTGGAACGTCGCGTTCGCCGTTATCCACACCGTTGACCTCAATGAAGGCTTCGGCATCCTTGTCGGAACGCTCATGGGCGAACCACTCTTCACCGGCATCGCACTCGC
The DNA here is from genome assembly GCF_014841105.1 of Lolliginicoccus lacisalsi. Classification (GTDB taxonomy): domain Bacteria; phylum Actinomycetota; class Actinomycetes; order Mycobacteriales; family Mycobacteriaceae; genus Lolliginicoccus; species Lolliginicoccus lacisalsi. Next base: position 155,717 of record NZ_JACYWE010000003.1, on the reverse strand, counting down.
CCTCATCGCCCCGCTGCCTCTGCTCCGGCTGCTCTGGCCAGGCAGTGCCACGCACCGAGGAAGCGCGCTCGTACTGATCGCGGTAGTCACCACCGCTTACGCATCGCTGCTGGTCACCTACCAGCAATGGTGGCTGCTCGCGATCACCGCCGCCGTCACACTCACCCTCGTTGGCCTGCACCGATGGCGCCGCCATGGACGCCTGCACCAGGCCGGAACGCTCCTCCTGCGCCGCGCCTGGCTCATCACCGGGCTCCTCGTGCTCGTGCTCGCCGCACTGGTGCGGACGCCCTGGGTGCCGCTTGAGCACATCACCCTGACCGATCGAACCGAAGACGGCTATGTCATGGAAACCTCGCCCGGCTTCCTCAAGATCCTCACTGCCGAGGACCGCGAATTCCTCATCATCCCCACCGATGAGGTGACGGCCCGCGAGGAGAAACACGTCGACTAGGGCTCTGGCCGCAATGGCCCACAGGGGCCTCCGCTGACAAGGACGGTTCGCAGCCATGCACGGATGAGCGACCCGATCATGCAGTGAGCCGGACAGCGGGCAACGCGCCTTCCTGGGGCATCCTCACCGACATCCAGATCAACGACGGCGCGATGCTCCCGTCCGCCGAGCCACCTTTCAAGATCCAGATGCAGCACTACGCGCTTCTCGTGGACGACGGCCGCGGAGTGTACTTCCGCGCCCCCGCCGGCCACGGAATCGAGCTCATCACCCACCCGTACTTCTAGCTGTCAGGCTGATCCCCATCGCTCGTGCCGCCTCCGATGGGGATCAGCTCGAACACCACCGCAGCCTCGGTGCCCAGCTGCACGCCGCCATGCATGAGGATCTCCTGCATCATCTCCAACGACCGATCGTCTGGGCCGAGGCCCCGCAAGTACTCCTGATGCTCCTGCAATGACGCGACCGCTTCGTGCACGAACGCGCTCACGTCCACGCCATGCGTCGAGACGGGCGATGTACACGCTGCCACCCAGCGCACACCGCCCGCCTCCTGCGCAGCAGAAACAATCGCTGAACCCGCATTGACATGATCCGACGAGTTCGCGAAATCCCCGCCCGGCCAACGATCGCGGAAGTTCAACGTCACGATCAGCTCCGCCTGGTACTCGCGCATCACGGCGACCAGATCGGCACGCAACTCCGGTGAATTCTCCAGGACGAAGTCCGGGTACCGCAGGAAACGCACATCCGACACCCCCACCCGCGCCGCGCTCGCGATCTGCTCCTTCTCGCGCAACGGTCCACACACAGCGGGATCCATCCCCTCGATGCCCTGCTCGCCGCTCGTGATCATCACATAGGAAACCGACTTGCCCTCCCGGACCCACCGGGCTATCGCAGCGGCGGCGCCGTACTCAACATCATCCCGATGAGCAACAATCGCCAGCGCACGCGACCAATCGTTCGGAAAAGGCTTCATGGCTTCAAGTGTGGCGTAGCGGGGCAGGGTTCGGGGGCGACTCAGGCGTCGTACTCCTCGCTATCCTCGAAGTAGTGCCACTCCCCCTCATCATCCTTCACCTCGGCCCGCCAACCGAGCTCACCCTTGCGCGGCTCATGATTGCGAAACCACGTCACCGCGTCCTCCGCGCTAGCGAAATCCCCCGTGTCCGAAACATCGCCCGCCGGATCGAGAATCCGATAGGTCGCCATTAGCAAGCACCTCCTGGTTGTCGGTCACACGGAGGCTTCCCGGCGTCGCGGGTTTCAAACACGGGGGTTGGGTTGGTGGGGGTGGGGACCACGGCGGACGCCGCTATGCAGGGCGTAGTCGCACAGCGCCAATGGCTTTGTCATGCCGCGCTCTTGAGGAGGGTGCTGATTGGCGTCCTGGAGGATTGGAGAAGTCGATTACCCCGTTGCTTGTTGAGACCCAATCTCTGCCCCGAAGCCGGGAGTCAGCCCACAGCCTTCTTGACGAGCGCAGCGATGGCTTCCTCAGCCTTGTCATCCAACTCGGCCACTGCGTAGGAGGTTGGCCAGAAACCACCCTCGTCGAGGTTGGCGTCGGGGGTGAAGCCGAAAGTGGAGTACCGGTCTTTGTCATCCTGGCCGCTGCGGAAGAAGCACACGACCGTGCCCTTACTCGCATATGCGGGCTGCCCGTACCAGAGCTTCGGGGACAGTTCCGGGGCGTTGCCGGTGACGAGCTGGTGGATTCGCTCGGCCAACGATCGGTCAGGTTCGGCCATCTGCTCGATCTTCTCAAGCAGGTCCGCTTCGTCGGCAGCTGCCTTCTTGCCTCGCCCACGGCTTGCTTCCTTCTTAAGCTCGGCGCCGCGTTGCTTCATCGCTTCGCGCTCTTGCGCGGAGAAGCCCTCTGTAGCCATCGTCGTTTCCCTCCTAGCCTTGATTCATTCGGTGAGGGTGACGGTAGTCCGGTCGAGATTCGCGCACAGCATGACACGTGGGTTGGCTCCGCCGATTGGCTGTCGGCATGCGCGAGCGCGGCCTTGGCCACGGGCCTTCGCCGCGGTCGGCTGCGACCTGCTTATGCACTTCAATCCTGCTCTATTGGCTATTCCCTCGGCACAGGCCGGAAGCTCGCAGGGGTCACTCCGCCTTGGGAAACATTTCATGAGGCCTAGTAGAGAGAACCGGCTTAACACGCTCGCTTAAACGGAGCTACCAGTCGCCGGAGGTTTCGACGAATGCGGCTCCCCCTCACTCCGACACCTGCTTGACGATGCAGTCGCTGGTCACGTCCCGATACGTATCGATCACCACGTCCACAGGGATATCGTGGGGCACGAAGTACTCCGTCAGGATGCGCGTCAACGTCGTATGCCCGATAGCCGGATCATCGGTGGGATTGACCAGCGCGAGCGCCTCCTCGTACGGCATCAGCCCGTCCTCGCTACGGAACGGATCCAGGATCGGCGAGGTCGGCAGCAGGGCGAACAGGGCATTCGGTCGCTTGGCGAGGTACTCCTCGTTGACTGCCGCGATCGCATACAGGAGATAGTCATCGGTGATCCGTTGCTCGCCGTCACGGGTGTCCTGCATCGCCTCGGCAAACCCGTATCGCAGCGGACGGTCGTGGAAGCCCACGGAGGTCAGGTAGTGCACCATGGTTTCATCGATCTTCTCGTAGCCACGCGTCCCGCCCTGCGGATGGTTATTCCGCACGAGCGCTTCCTCTAGCGGCAAGAGATTCCCCGATTCATCCAGATAGCTAGCAAAGTCGCTGTTGAACTGACCTAGTCCTTCAGTCTCCTGCACGTACAAAACTAGATTGTAGGTCAATAAAGTGAAATCTCCTGGGTACGATATGCACGCGCGATCGAACGCCACCTCAGCCGCCGGTGGACCCTCGGCACAAGCAGTGGCTAGCAACACAGTGGATAGAGTCGCACAAGCGATTCCTGACCAACGCATATTGATCTGCACTTTCATCTCGGCGCCTCTAGATCATCTTTCGTGGTTCTGATCTTGCTAATGAATTCGCTAACTTCATGACCCTGATCGTCGAGGGCAAAGTAGATATTTTCCTCAAATTTATCAGCTTTTGCTGACTCGCTCGACCGTGCGTTCTCCACGAATAAAGCATCATCGTAGGGCAGGAATGCGCCATCGGCACCGCGATACTTGTCGACGCGCTCGTCGGCCTCCAGCGCTCCGCGCGCATCGAGCGACACAAGGAGGTTGTAGTAGTGGCGGGCGTCGACATGGTTGGAGCGCGCTCCGGTCTCGATATCCATGGGCTCGACATTGGGCACGCTGTGGCTGGAATAGCCATCGGCCAGCAGGGAGGTAGCCCCGCCCATGGCAGGCCCGGCGTAGGGCAGGAACGACAATACCGAGCCGGTGATCGTGCCTGTTCGCTCGATCGCGGCGCGCTGCGCATCCACGGCTTCCTGCCGGTCAGCGTTGCGATCTTCGACTTCGCCCAGGTATCCCTCCACGACGTACTCCTGGAGCCTGCCGACCACGCCTCCGAGCGAGATCAAGGACTGATCCTCGTAGAGCATGCTGGCGACGTAGCGATCCTCGATTTCCTTGATGGCCATGTACACGCTGCCGTTCCAGTCCTCGGCCACTTCTGGGTTGCTGTCGATGACCGAGAACAGGCGCATGGAATCCTCCTCGACCATGTCCGAGAATCCTCGGGTGGTGAGCAATCCTTGTTCGATGAGTCCGATGTTGGCGATGTACGGCGTCAATGCGTTCGCTATGGTGCGCGTCATGCTGGGGTCGTGCTGGCCGAGGGATTGCCCGTCGCGATCGGGCAGATTGAGGAATGCGTTGTGATTGTTGCCGTTGATTCCGGAGCCATCGGAGGAAATGGCGCTCGCGAGGCCGAATGCCGCTTCCCCGGCTCGTTGCGCTGTGTCCAGGTTGGGCGATGTCGCGTCGTCCTGGATCCAGTCGATCAGCTTTTCTGCTGGCTCGCCGCCTTCGAGGAGCAGCCAGCCAACAGCCGTATCGCGGTCGTATCCGAGCAGTTCGCGCCCATCGCTGTAGACGCCGGTGAGGATCGCGGCGGAGGAATCCTCATTGCGAGTGCCGATCTCGGTGAAGGTGTGCGCTATCCCGTCATACTCGCCGCGCATGGGATAGGGGTTTGTCCTTGGTTCGAGGACATGATGCTCGGCCTCGTATCCGAGGACGTGGAAGTCCGCGGCCCTGTCGACAAGATGAGCACCGAGTTCCTCACCCGGCGTATATGTGGCATCCGAAGCTTCGAGAAGGTCGGCGAAGTCCCTGAGCGCCGTCATTTCGCTCGCGCCGGGATAGCGGTCCGCATCGCGGTTCCAATGGATGAGCTCCTGCAGATCGTCCGGGAGCTGATCGAATCCACCTGGTCCGCGGATTTCACCGACTGCGATGCCGGTGCCGACGTTCTCGTTCGACACTGTCAGGAGAGCGTTCGCCAGCGAGGTCTGGTGCGCTGCGCCCACCTCGGTTCCCCCATCGGCGTAGTGCCTGCTGAGCGCGAGGAGACCATTCATGCCCGCGTGCTCGACAAAGTTGTTCATGAACATCAGTTGGTCAGGCGAAGCTGCGACTGGCTCGCCCGCTGCGAGAGCCTCCAGCTGCCGAGGCGTGAGGCCAACCTCCTCGAGGTGCTCGCCGATGCTCCGAGCAAGCTCGGTGGGGATGCGCCCATAGATGCTGTCGTAGGGGATGTTGGTGGTGATGGCCGCAGCGAGGGCACCCCCAAGCCTGGCTCCCTCTCCTGAGTCATGTCCCGAGTTCTGCGGCATGGCCTGCCCGAACTCGTCGATGAACGCGTCAAGCCGTGCCGCCAAGGCATCGTCCTGGGCCGTGAGATCACCGACGAGATGATTGATCCGGGTCTGCCAGGCAGTGACCACGCCCTTATCGACGTCCGCGAGCGCTTGGACCTGCCAGGAATCAGTGACCGTCGCGGACTGCGCGCCGATCTCGCGGACGAGATCCTGCAGGGCCGCGCATGTCGAACCGAGCGTGAAATGCGCGCGCTTGATGTCCTCGGCGACGTCCTCGATCATCGTCGCGATCGTGCGGGTCTGCTGCCATTCGTCGGCCGCGCGCTCCCCTGCTGCAGTGCTGGCATCCCCCTCCCACGCCTCGGTGAGCTGCGTGAACTTCTCGTTCATGGCCTTGCCGCTGCTGAACAGCGCGCCACCGGCGTTGTCGATCGCTTCGGCGTGCCGGGGGATCGAGTCCATGCGCCACTGCATTACTACGGCACGAGTGATCATGAGCCGCCACCGAACGAGCCGAGATCAGCGGTGAAGCGGTCCTCGGTGAGGTCGTAGTCCTCCGCCGTGCCGTGCGCCAGGTCGCCCAACGCATGCGCCCTATCTGCGATGATCTGGATCGCCTGGTCGATCAGTCCCGCCGCATAAGGAACAGAGGCTGCGCTCGATGACCCGGGCAGGTCCGCCGCGAGTGCGCCCAGCCCAGCCGCTGGATCGAGGCCCTCGACCGTGGTCGCATGGTCACGGAACCTGCCAGCGACCAGCCGCAGGAACTCCGGCTCGACGTGCAGCACGCCCGCACTGCCCTCGGCGGCAACGGGACGACGCTCCTCCCCATGCATCGGCGCGGTCACGATTGATCCCCCTGTTTAGATCCCCTTGTTTGGCTCAAGAGATTGGACGTGCTGGATCCGCGGTTGGTTCCGTCAGGGCCTGTGGCGTCTGTCACTGGTTGGCGACTTGACACTTTTCGCTGCTGGTGGCGCTGGGTTCATGGCGATGGCCTATGAGACTCCACAATTTGCTCCAACTGCGAGCGCGATTTGTTGCGTTTCATAGGCGTTTTCGAGCCTGCTGCCAGGGCTACTCCTCGAAGATGTCGTCGGACCCGCTGATAATGATCCGCGGCGTGCGGGGCAGGTCCCCGATCAGGGCGCGGCCGTTGCGCTTGGAGGTGAGGTACGACGCCGGAGTGTGCCCCTGGCCCCCAGCGGCGCCTCCACCTGCCATCGGTGCCATCGGAGCCATGCCGCCCATCATCGGACGGGAATTGGTGCCTGGAGCGCTGGGTGCAGTGGTGGCGGCGCCGGTCGTGGTTGGCGGCAGGGATCCTCCGGGAAGCCTCGCGGTGCCGCCGCTGCTGCTGGGCGGCCTTCCTGGTCCGCTGGGCGACGCCCCCTGCGCAATGCCGCGCGATGCGCCACCACCAGATACCGGGCCACCAGCCAGCGCGCCACCGGCTGGTCCGCCCGCGCCCGCAGCGCCGGGCTGGCCACCAGGGCCCGCTACCGCTCCCGCGCCCATGCCTGGACCGGCACCGGTGCCCGGCCGTGGTGCTGTGCTCGCTTCGCCACCGGCCGTGGCCAGGCCCGCGGGCTGCGTACCGGCCGGGAGGGTAGTCGGCTCGCTGTGGTGGCCCAGACGGGCATCACCGGGAGCGCCCTCACCCGAACCGGCTGCCAGGCTGCTGCCCGCATCCGCGGCGGCACCGCCACTACCTGATGCTCCGCTTCCGGCCCCGCCGGGCCCCCGCTCCCCCGTGCCTGGCCCGCTGCCCGCCTGTGGCGCGATACCCGGACCAGCCGTGACGGCACCATCGCCGCTGGTGGGCACGTCCGGCGACGGCAGCAGCGGCACACGGTCCGCAGCATCGTTGACCACCGGCCGGTACCGAAGCTCCATCGCGTCGCGAGCGAGTTCCAGCGCCGCCTGCTGCTCCGCGGCCAGCCGCGCCTGCGATGCTCCTGTCGGGTCCGCCACATCCGCTGCGCTCATCGTCGGCACCTCCGGTACTGCCCGCGCCGCGTCCGACAACCCCTGGACCGTAATGTCGAGCTTGCCGCCGATCTCATCCGCCACAGATCCCAGCGTGACGAGGCTGACCAGGTGGTCCTCGATCGCGGCGATCATCCGGTCAGCCAGTTCCCCCGACAGCCCGCCGGGCAGCACGCGCAGGCCCGCCGCGGCATCCTCGGCAGCCTCCGTGAGGCCCGTTGCAGCGAGCTTCCACGAGTCCGCGAAGTTCATCAGGCTGTCGAGGTCGGCAGCCAGCGCGGTGGCGGCCGCGGCGATCTCGGCATGCCCCATCGTCCCGAACGGCTCGGTGACCGCCACCGGCAGCGCGTGGTAGCCCGGCGAGCGGGGGCTGAGGTTGAATACCGCCGCCGCAGCAGCGAGCAAGCTCTTGGCCAGCACCGCGCCGGTGCCACCCTGCTTGGCCAGGGCCTCAATCGGCCCGGTTCCCGCCTGACCGGTGCTCGCCACATCGGTGCTGGGCAGCAGGCTCTTGGCCAGCACCGCCCCCGTCCCGCCCTGCTTGGCCAGCGCCTCGAGCTCGGCGAGCGCCGCGGCGGCCTCCCTATCGGTGCCAGTCAGCTGGTCACGCGCGGAGGCCAGAGTGGCCGCCATCGCCTCGGCGATGGAGACGTGGGAGGTGACGATGCCATCGAGCGAGGCTTCCCCGCCATCCCACAAGGCGCCGTAGGCCCTGGCCAGGGCATGAGCCGAGGGCAGGGTACCCAAGCGCAGGCTAGCCGAGGGAAACGTGCGGATGCGACCGTTCCTGGCGCGGACCAGGTCGGTCGCGAGTTGCTCGCAGGCGGTGATGGCGCGGTCGAGGGTGGCCGGGTCGAGCTCGAGCAGCCCCCCGGCGCTGGTGATCGGTGACGACATCGTGGTGGTTCCCCCTGGCAGTTGGGCGGTTGTCTAGCGGGCGGGCAGATACGGCTCGAGCAACGTCGTGTAGCGGATGACCTCCTCGTTGGCGTGCAACGATGGATCAGCCGAGACCGCGAAGTTCAGGTTCACCCACACCGTGCCCTCCCCCGTGGGCAGGGCGATCTCCGCGCATAGGAACGCCCCGCACGACTTGAGGTTGCTGCGTATCCCGGCACGCCCGTTGATCACCACCTCGGTGATTTCCGAGGCGATAGGGCGCTGGCGCACCTCGTCGAGCGAGCGCATCTCCGAGGCGATCCAGATGCGATGGTCCTCGCCCCACCAGGCGCACTCGCGGTGATCGTCCCAGTGCTCCCCGGAGATTTTGGCGTTGCCATAGATGCTCATGTACTGCGAGTCCCGCTCCACATCCACCGCTTCCAGCGCCTCGTCGGGGATATCAGTACACGGGTCAAACAACGCCGGCGGGCGCACAGGCCCGGTCGATGTTGGCGCAGCGATCGAGGTCGACCCGCCGGACTCGGACTCTCCCGGCAGCGCGCACCCCACCAGCAGCCCCGCCGCCAGCACCAAGCCCGCTCCCACCCCGACTCCCCGCATGCCCGTCCCCTTTTATCGTTGCCAGCACTCGCCTTGGGAAGTAGGACGCAATCCGAGCGACGATGGTTCCACCACTCCACTGTGTGATGCACCACAACCGAGGCGCCCAACCGCCTCTGCTCCAACCTGCCCCACAGCATCTGCTAGCTAATGTCACGCCAAACAGACCGTGTCGCGGCGTGTCGCGTGACATCAGCTAGCAAATTCGCCCGGAGCCACGGACCCACGGCACATCACACCCCCATGACACCTGTCATGCCTCGCCCGTGCATTCCTCCCGTTTTCTCGTGATGCGCTGCTCTACTGCGAGGCCCGAAAACCGAAGACCATAAGAGTCATGAGCAATGAACTGGTTGTGGAGGTGGATTCGCTGGAGTGCCGGTATGGCGACTTCCTGGCGGTCCGCGGTGTTTCGTTCGGGGCGGTGCGGGGCGAGTGCTTCGCGCTGCTGGGCACGAATGGCGCGGGCAAGACGACCACTCTCGAGATGGTGCAGGGGTTCCGGCAACGGTCTGGTGGTTCGGTGCGGGTGTTCGGGCGCGATCCGCGGGAGCAGCCTGATGTGGTGCGGCGCGGGACTGGCGTGGTGCTGCAGCAGGGTGGTCACTTCGGCGAGATCTCGGTGCGGGAGACGGTGAACCTGCATGCTGGCTTGTCGTCGCGGCGCGATGATGCCGCACGGGTGCTGGAGCGGGTGGATCTGGCGCACAAGACGGGCACTGCGGTGCAGAGCTTGTCGGGTGGCGAGCGGCGCCGACTGGATCTGGCGCTGGCGATGTGGGGCAGCCCGGAGCTGATCATCCTTGATGAGCCGACGACCGGCCTGGATCCGGAGTCGCGCAAGCGCATGTGGCAGGTCATTGGTGATCTGAAGGCGGCGGGATCGACGGTGCTGTTGACGACGCATTACCTGGAGGAGGCGGAGCAGCTCGCTGACCGGGTCGGCATCGTGCATGAGGGCGTGCTCGCCGTGGAGGGGACGCTGGAGGAAGTGCTGGCGAGCCGTCCGGCGCGCGTGGTGGCGGAGGTGGTTTCCGCGCCGCCGGGGTGGTGGCCGCAGCCTCCCGCGGGGGTGTCGATCACGGTCGGTGATCAGCGCGGCAAGCCGACGGGGGTGGTGGAGGCCGCGGACCAGCAGCGGTCGATGCTGTGGTTGGTGCAGCAGGCCGACGAGGCGGGGGTGGAGCTGGGAATGATCCGCGCCAATCCGGCTTCGCTCGATGAAGTGTTCCATCAGATCGCAGGAGGTCAGGCATGAGCGCGCAGACAATAGCCCCGCTGTCCCCGGCGAAGCGGGTGGCCCGGATGTCATTGTTCGAGGTCCGCTACACATTCAAGCAGCGGATGGTGCTGGCGATGCTGGCGTTCGGCCCGGTCATGGCGATCCTCCTGGCGACGGTCGTGGAATCCGATGATCGCGCGGTGTGGGGCACGATGGTCGCCTCGACAACGCCGGTGCTGGTGACGATGTCGGTGGCCTCGGCGCTGGCGATCGTGATCGCGGTGCGCCGCGAGTCCCACGTGTTCAAGGCATTGCGCACCACGGAGCTGTCGCCGGTGCAGATGGTGCTGGCGCTCGCCGCGCCGTACCTGGTGATCGGCATGGTCGTGGGCGCGCTCGTGCTGGGTGCCTTCACGCTACTGGGCGCACCGGCGCCCGAGAGCTGGGCGCTGCTGCTGGCGGGCCTGGTGGGCGTGGTGATGCTGAGCATCATTGGTGGCATCGCGACGGGCGCGTTCTCGACGAGCGCTGCGTCGGTGCAGTTCACCACGATCCCGGTGCTGCTGGTGAGCGTGGCGTTCCCGACGATCGCGTTGCAGCCGTTGATCGGGGCCGAGGCACGATCGTGGTTGCTGCTGGCACCGTTCTCCGGCGTCGCGGACCTGCTCGCCCGCGGCATGGGCGCGGATCTTGCCGCTGCTCCGGCCGCGCTGGGCATGCCGATCGTCCTGGTGGATGTGCTGTCCACCGTGGTGTGGATCGGTGCTGGCCTGTGGCTTGCACGGGCAACGTGGCGGTGGGAGCCGCGCGCGTAGGCCCTAGATCCAGCCTCGCTGGCGGGCGATGGTGCAGGCGTCGAAACGGTTCCGGGCACCGAGCTTCGTCACCGCCGAGGAGAGGTAGTTGCGGGTGGTGCCCGCCGCGAGCGAGACGCGGCGGGCCACTTCCTCGAGCGGGGCGCCGTCCGCCGCGGCCTCGAGCACATCGGCCTCGCGGGGTGTCAGCGGGCTGTCGCCGGCGCTGATGGCATCCGCGGCAAGATCTGGGTCCACATAGCGTCCTCCATCGGCGACGCGGCGGATGACGTCGGCCAGGGTGGCTCCGGTGGCGGTCTTCGGGAGGAATCCCCGTGCCCCCACGGCGAGGGCCCGCTTGAGGTAGCCGGGCCGGGCGTGGCTGGTGACGATGATGGTCCGGCAGTCTGGCACCTCCCGGGCGAGCAGCTCGGCGAGCTCCACCCCGTCGAGGCCTGGCATCTGCAGATCCAGCACGGCGACATCGGGTTTCAGCGCACGGGCCTTGGCCAGCGCCTCAGTACCGTCGGCGGCCTCGGCAATGATCTCGAGATCGGCCTCGAGCGACAGCATCGAGGCCAGGGCACTGCGAATAAGGTTCTCGTCATCGGCGAGCAGTACCGTGATCACGCGGTCGTTGCTGGTCATCGCACCTCCCCAGTGGAGCGGGAGCCGGGGAACCGGGCCGCGACCGTGAACTCGTTCTCGCTGCGCCGGATGGACAGTTCTCCACCCACGGTAGTCAGTCGCTCGCGCAGCCCCGTCAGGCCGACTCCCTCGGTGGCCCGCGACCCTGCGGCCGCGCCATCGTTGGTGATGGCCACGCCTTCCACACCGATGACGATGCGGCAGCTACCGGCATGCGAGTGCCGCAGGATGTTCGTCACTGCCTCGCGCACCACCCACGCTGCGGATTCCCGCGCGAGCTCCGGCACATCCTGGGATCCGCCCTCGACGGTCGTGGCGATGCCGGCGGATTCGAGGAGCTCGCGCGCGCCCCGGACCTCCTGGTCGAGGTTGATCGTCCGATAGCCGCGGACCAGTTCCCGCACGCTCCGCAACGATTCATGCGCGATGCCCTCCACCTCGCGCATCTGCGCCGCCGACGCTGGATCACCCCGGTCCGCGAGCTTCGCCGCCAGCTCCGACTTGATGGCGATCGTCGATAGGGCACGCCCCACCACGTCATGCACATCGCGGGAGAACCGCAGCCGCTCCTCCGCCACCGACAGCGCCGCCTCCCGCGCGCGGGATTCCTCGAGCTGCCGCATCACATCGATCGGCCACAACGTCGAATGCACCAGCAGCACCATCACCAGCGCCAGCACCGCTGCCGCGACCGCGAGGCCTACCGTTCCCGCCACCACGAGGGCGGCTCCCGCGCCCGCTAGAGCCACCACACCGAGCATGCGTTGCCGCAGAAGTGGCCCCAGCGCGATGGAAACGACGAAGATACCGCTCCAGAAGTGCGCGAGCACCCAGTCCTCGTCGCCCTCGCCCACCAAGGCCAGCACCGCGAAATGGACGGCTGCCACGAAAAGCAGCACCGTTGCCCACCGCCACGGGGCGCGCGTCACCGGCGAATCAGGATGGATGCGCTGCTGCATCCCGCCGTGGAACACCACCGTTGCGACGCCGAGCAGCACCACCATGACCAGCGCGGAGAGCAGCCAGTCCCGTCTCGGCGCGACGAACCACGCCGTGCTCACCCATAGCAGCGGAATCATCCAGAGCACGAGGTACCACGGCCACACCATGTAGACGGTGATGCGCTCCACGGGCGAGCGGGAACGCCACCAGGCCGTGGCTCGGCTAGCACTATTCACGAGGCCCAGTCTTGCACCTCGACTGCCCCCTCGAAATCTGCTCGCTCATGTCACGCAGGCGGGAACGTGTCGCGGCGTGTCGCGTGACATTGGCTAGCAGATTCACCCAGAAGGTCCCGGAGCTCCCCACCCACGCGCAAAAACAGGCCAGGGCCGCCCCGGTTCATCACCGGAACGGCCCTGGCCTGCGTTGACACTGGTGGAGCTAGGGGGAATCGAACCCCCGACCTTCTCGATGCGAACGAGACGCGCTACCAACTGCGCTATAGCCCCAGGATGTGTCGTGTGGAACTTTAGCAGCCGTTGCGCCGGGTGTGGAAATCGACGCGCTGCGCGTAGCGTCGTGCCGCGCTGCCACGGGCCGGGCCGCTTCAGCCCACCCGCGCCCCCGAGGCGTCAGCCGTGGCGAGCTGGAGGATCTCGGTCATGGCGTCGTGGAGGTGGCTCGCGAGCACGTCAAGGGCGGGGATGAGGTCGGGGCAGGTGACGAGCCCGAAGTCGATGTTGCCGTTGTAGGACATGACGGTGATGTTGAGCCCGCCGGTGAAGTCGGAGATGACGGAGACGGGGTAGTTGTGCAGCACCTTGGCCCCGGCGACGTACAGCGGCATCTGGGGGCCGGGCACGTTGGAGATTAGCAGGTTGAAGGGCGGCGCCGCGATGCCTGCCGCGGCGAACACCGCGCGGGAGGCAACACCGTGGAGGAGCTGCGGGAGCGCCTCGGTCGCAGCGTGCAGCAGCGTGGCGGGGGCGTGGGCGAAGCGCTGCTTGGCGGCGGCGATGCCGTCGGTGAGGTGGGCGATCCGACGGGCGGGGTCGGGCTCATGCGTGGGCAGGATCGTGGGCATGAAGCCGATCTGGTTGCCGGCGGTCCCATGCTGCTCGGGCGTGCGGACGGAGACGGGCATGGAGGCGACGAGCGGCTTGGTGGGGAGCGCGTCGTTGTCGCTGAGCCAGCGGCGGATCGCGGTGGTGCAGACCGCCATGACGATGTCGTTGACGGTGCAGCCCCAGGCGTTCTTCGCGGTCTTGATGTCGGCGAGGGGAATGCTGGTGGTGGCGATGCTGCGGCGCGCGGTGATGCGCTGGTTGAACGGTGTCATGGGCGGGGCACCGGGCCGCTCGGGCTGGGTGCTCGTGGTGCTGCGCCTGGTTTTCCGGGCGACTCCGTCGACACCGGGCAGCGCCATGATGCCGGGCACATCAGCGATGTGTGGCGCGATCGACCGGGCGGCGCGAGCGAGGCGGGCGGGCTTGGTGGCGGCGCGGCGGGCGGTGCGGCCGATCAGCCGGAGCGCGCGGGGGGCGACATACTCGGGCCCGTGGGTGGTGCTCGGTGGCACGGCGAACGGTTCCGGGGTGAGGTCCATGACGGCAGCCATGACCTCGGCGCCGGACACTCCATCGATGACGGCGTGGTGCACCTTGGTGTAGAGCGCTTGGCGGCCACCGTCGAGTCCAGAGATGAGGTAGGCCTCCCACAGTGGCTTGCTGCGGTCGAGGTGCGTGGCGTCGAGGCGGGCGACGAGATCGCGCAGGGCCCCGTCGCTGGTGCTGCCGTTGCCCTCGTGGCGCAGGTCGATGGCGCGGACGTGGTAGTGCAGGTCCACGGGCTGCTCGTCGTCCCAGTAGGGCAGGTCGATGCCGAGCGGCACGGTGCGCAGTGTCCAGCGCAGGGGCGGCACGAGGTGGAGGCGGCTGGCGATGACGTCGCGCAGCGCGGGAGCGGTGAGCACCCCGCCGGGCAGGTCGCTGGGGTCGAGGATGGTGAGGCCGCCGACATGGATGACGGTGCTGGCGGTCTCGGCGTTGAGGAACTGGACATCAAGGCTGGAGAGCTGGCGCACGTGGGGCGTGGCGAGCGTCGTGGCCGGTGGCGCTTCGGGTTCTGCTCCTGGGATCTCCCGGCGTTCCGGATCAGTCGCTGGGGAGGCAGGTGCTTCCTGCGTGGGCGCGACGAGCTCGAGCAGTGCTTCGACGCGGGCGAGCTCGCCATCGACGTACGGCGCCCAGGCACGGGTGTATCGCGTGCTGTTCCCGGCCGCGGTGATGGTGGCGGCATGGCCCGTGGCGTCGAGCAAGGCCTGCTCCCTCGCTCGCGCGGCAGGTTCCATCGAGTCGGCACCGAGCAGCCGGCGAATCGCCTCGGCAACGGTGATGGTCCCGGCGAGCGCGGCGCGGGTGAGGCGCAGCAGAGTGGTCTCGGGGTCGACGAGGTCGTTGACGCTGCCGGTGGTGAGCCCGCAGCAGGTCACCGAGTCGGATTCCACGAGCGCGCGCAGGTGGTCCGCGGTCATGCGGGCAGGGGCGCGGAGGACGAAGTCGTCGACGACGTTTCCCTCGGAGGTGTCGCTGCCGGATACGGGCAGCACGGTCACCGCGAGCAGGTTGCACTCGTGCGCGGAGAGGCGCGCGGTCAGCGCCGAGAGGGTTCCTGGCCGGTCCACGAGTTGCACGCGCACGCGCCAGATCTGTCCAGTGTCACTGATGCGTTCCCATTCCATGCATTCCAGTGTTCGCGCGTCGTGTTTCCGGCATATCGCCGAAGGGTGACCGCCCCGTAATGCTTGTGTGTCGCATCACGGTGCTGGAGAAACATTGGCCTGGGTCACACCCGGCTAGCGTGCTTGGCGGGGGTTGTACTGGTAGCCAGGCTCGTCGTAATCGCCCAGCGGATCGAACTCGGGATCCTCGTCGTCGTAGGCGACGTAGTCGGCGTCGTGCGGGTCAAGATCGTGCGGGTCCCCACCGGGGATGCGGGCGGAACGCTCGCCACGCAGGCGGGCCATGCGGCGCTCGCGGATATCCCGCTCGATGCGCACCTGGGTGCGCAGGTACATCAGGTAGCCAACGAGCGCGACGATGCTGGCGATCGTGAGGTACCAGGCCGCTGGAACGAGGAGCAGCGCGATGACGGCGGAGAGCACGACTGTCGCGGCGAGCCCGATCACGATGCGCTGGCGCAACCGGTACCGCGCGGCGCTGGCGAGCGCATCGGCCTCGGGGTCGAATCCCCCGCGGCCGCGGCGCCGCGCGAGCTCCTCCTCGGACGGCCCGGCCACTGCCCCGCCGTGACTGCTCGTATCGCGCATTGCCATCCGATCCTCCCCGGGATTGGTGTTCAGCTCGATGTGCGCCCGCATGGCACCGCCCGCGAGGAACTGCTCCGCGGACGCGCTCTCGGTGCGTGGTCGTGCCCCGCCATAATGCAGGACCCTGGTGGCGAAGGCGCGATCGCCAGCCCGGAAGACAGGCTCGCGCATGTTCACCATCATGGGAACAAGCACGAACAGCGAGAGGGCCACGAGTCCCAACCAGAGGAACGAATTCGGCATGACCACGGGCTCCTTCCTTGCCGCCGAGCTCAGGGCGTTCGCGTCAATAATGCTTGACGCCTCGAGGACAGGCTAGGTGGGATCACCGTTGGGTAACGCGCGACGCGCCGAGCGACAATTCTAAGAGTTCACCATGACGCCTTGCCCATGCGAACGATGCGCGAGGCCGCGCTGTCGGGCAGCTCATCGGCGAGCAGCGCGACGAGGGTGTGGTCGCGCCATTCGCCATCGACATGCAAGTACCGGCGCAGTAGCCCTTCCTCGCGGAAGCCCACGTTGCGCAGCACGGTGCGGCTGGCGTGGTTCTCGGGCCGCACGGTCGCCTCGAGCCGATGCAGGTGGCTGGCGGTGAAGCTGTGGTCCACGCCGAGCGCCAGCGCAGCGGTGGCGATGCCCTGTCCCGCCATCGATCGCGCGACCCAGTAGCCGATCCAGGCGGAGCTCAACGGTCCGCGAACGATATTGCCGACGGTGAGCTGGCCAGCGAAATCGCCATTGGCCTCGATGGCGAACGGCATCATCGTGCCCTTGCGCGCCGCGGCACGCAGCGTCATGCAGATGGTTGGCCAGTTGCCGGGCCGGTGGCGCAGCATCCAGCCGCCCTCGCCGGTGGGTTCCCAGGGGCGCAGGTAATCCTCGTCCTCGAGCCGGTGCCGGCTCCATTGCGAGGCGTCGCGGAGGCGGATGGGCCGCAGGAGGATCGTGCCCGCGGCCGTGGTGATCGGGCCGACGACCGCCGGCCAGCCCGGATGCGTCACCCGCGCTGCGCGAGGAACGCGACGGGAACGGTCTCCCCCGCCCCAACGTGAGTGGTGCCGGGGTCGACCTCGATGAGGCAGTTCGCGTCCGCGAGGTGCACGAGCCGGTTCGCGCCGTCGACCGCGCCGAGTGCACGCACGTGGTAGCTGCCCCGGGCGTCGCGCAGGAGCTTGCCGCGCACGTAGCCGACCACGCCCGGCTCGGAGTTGAAGTCGTTCACGGTGCGGGCCTTCACGCGCCGCCGGTACGGATCGGTGCGGCCGAGCATCCCCCGCACGAGGGGCCGCACCATCACTTCGAACACAACGAGCACGCTGGTGGGCAGCTCGGGCAGCAGGAACGTGGGGACCTTGCGGTCGCCGAGCATCCCGAACCCCTGCACGCCTCCGGGGTGCATCGCGACGCGGCTGATCTCGATGTTGCCGAAATCGAGGAGCGCCTCCTGCACCGTGTCGGAGGCACGGCCACCCACTCCCCCGGTGATGACGAGGATGTCGGTGCGCGGCAGGTGCTCAGTGATGGCGGAGCGGAGTGCATCCGCGTAGGGGTCGACGATGCCGACGCGGTTCGCGATGGCCCCGGCCTCGGTGGTGGCCGCGGCGAGCGCGTAGGAGTTGACGTCGTAGACCTGGCCCGTGTCCGGGGTGAACGCGATGTCCACGAGCTCCGGGCCCACCGCGATGATCGTGACGCGGGGCCGGGCGCTGACGAGCACGTCGGTGCGCCCGACGGAGGCGAGCAGCGCTACGTGCGCGGGGGAGATCAAGGTGCCCTCGGCGACGGCCACGTCGCCCACGCGCACGTCGTCGCCGGTCTCCCGGATGTTGGTGCCCGGCTTGATGGGGCTGTAGATCGCGACCTTGGTGCGGTCCCCGTTGGTCCCGTCGAGCGGGACGACGGCGTCGGCGAGCGCGGGCAGCGGTGCCCCGGCCTCCACGCGGACCGCCTGCTGCGGCTGGAGGCGGGGGATCTGCCGGGCTCCGGCACGGATCTCGCCGACCACGGGCAGCGCGAGGTCCGCGGGCTGGCCGAACTGCCCCTTGTGGTCGGGGCCGGCCTCGGCGATATCGATGCTGCGCACGGCGTATCCGTCAACGGAGGCTTGGTCGAACCCGGGCAGGGGCCTGCGGGCCGTCACTTCCTCCGCGCATACGAGGCCGCGTGCCTCCGCGATGCTGACTCGTTGTGGCTCCAGCTCCACGGCCGCCTCCGCGATGCGAGCATGCTGCTCCTCGACCGTGCGCATGGACCCCTTCCTTCCCGTCAGTCCCCTTCCGGGCCCGGGTCCTCGTCCGAGGTGGGAACGAGACCCGGCAGGGAAGGGAGGCCAAGCCTCTCGGTCAGCCATTGCGTCAATGGCGGACCATACTCTTCATCGTCGAGAGCAAAGTCAACCGCAGCCTTGATGAAGCCGCCGGGATTTCCGAGATCGTGTCGGCTTCCCGTGTGAACATACACGTGCACGGGGTGCCCCTCGTCAACAAGCATCTCGATGGCATCCGTCAGTTGCAGCTCGCCGCCCGCGCCAGGCGTGATGCGGCGCAGCGCGTCGAAGATCTCCCGGTCGAGCAGGTAGCGGCCCGCTGCGGCGAGGTTCGACGGGGCGTCCTCCTGCGCGGGCTTCTCGACCATCGCGGTGACCTTCAGCACGGTGTCGGTCTCGTCGTCGTTGCCCGTGGGGACGACGTCGAAGATGCCATAGGAGCTGACCTCCTTGGCCTCCACCTCGATGGCGCAGATGACGCTGCCACCATGCCGAGCGCGCACCGCGGCCATCCTGGTGAGCACCCCGGTGGGCAGCACGAGGTCATCGGGCAGCAGGATGGCGATGTCGTCCTCGTCCTCGTCGAGCACAGCCTCGGCGCAGGCGATGGCGTGGCCGAGCCCGAGGGGCTTCTCCTGGACGACCGCCTGGACATCGAGCAGGGCTGGGGCCCGGCGGACCTTGTCGAGCAGCGCGTGCTTGCCGCGGGCCTCGAGGGTGCCCTCGAGCACGTCGTGCTTGATGAAGTGGGCCATCACGCCCTGCTTGCCCTCGGAAGTGATGATGACGAGCCGCTCGGCCCCGGCCTCGGCGGCCTCGCTCGCGACGAGCTCGATCGCGGGAGTGTCCACGAGGGGAAGCAGTTCCTTGGGGACCGTCTTGGTCACCGGCAGGAAACGCGTGCCGAGCCCTGCCGCGGGTACGATCGCTGTGCGAAATGGCTTCGCGGGGCTCGCGCCGACGTCACTCATCTTCCACCTCGTTGTTCTGCTCGCGTATTAGCCTGATCGTGCTTCACACTGCCAGGTCGTGAAGTGCTTGGTGCCATGCTGATCGTGGTTCTCGCAGTGGTTCCGCGCATGGAAGAACGTCGGCCCGCAAGCATTGTGCGAGATGAATACCGAGGTAATCCATGCTTGGTGATTCTACTAACACCGATCATCCGGGATCTGGCCCTGATCCCGGGAATCAACACGGCAAGTCCGCGTGGCGTACGTTTTTCGTTAACGCGCGCGCAACCCTGCCGCGGGCCGTTCATGCCGCCGAGGCGGAGCAGATCGCCGTCCATGCGGTTGCCGTGGCCCAGTCCCTCGCCCCCGATCGCGACGTCGCGGCCTATGCTCCGTCCGGCACGGAGCCCGGCTCGGCGCTGATGCTCGAGGCCCTGGTCGCGGCCGGGTTCCCGGTGATCCTGCCAATCATGCGGCCCGGCAGCGCGCTGGACTGGGCGCGGTTCGAGGGCGCGGCGGCATTCCGGCAGGCACGGTTCGGGATACTCGAGCCGGCTGGTCCGCTGCTCGGGCCCGGGGGCGTGCAGTCATGCGGCTTGGTCCTTGTCCCGGCGCTGGCCGTCGATCGCACGGGCACCCGCCTGGGTCGCGGGGCTGGCTTCTATGACCGCGCGCTGGGGGCGCTCGCCCACCGCCCGCCACTGATAGCAGTGGTTCGCGATGAGGAACTCGTGGATCACCTGCCGGCAGATCCGCACGATGTGCGGATGGATGGGGTGATCACACCGAGCGGCGGGCATATACGGCTGCCCGCGGGCGTTGAGGGCACTGAAGGAGCGTGATCGCCGCGGAGGCGATCCCGGCCCGCTACCACTCCTAGCACTCCGCGCGCTAGAGTGCCAATAGCTGATCCTGTCCTCATGGAGGTCCCCGATGCCCACCTATTCCTACGCCTGCACCGCGTGCGATCACCAGTTCGACATCGTCCAGTCGTTCACCGATGACGCGCTGACCGAGTGCGACCGCTGCGATGGCAAGCTCCGCAAGCTGTTCAACTCGGTGGGCATCGTGTTCAAGGGCAGTGGCTTCTACCGCACTGATAGCCGCAGCTCCGCGAGCGCGTCAACCGGCTCGTCCACGAGCTCCCCGAAGAGCAGTGGCTCCCAAGCCAGTCCCTCGCAAGGCAGTTCCTCGCAAGTCAGTTCCTCGCAAGGCAGTTCCTCGCAAGGCAGTTCCTCGCAGGGAAGCTCCACGCAGGGAAGCAGCTCCTCCTAGCACCCTCGCGCGCCCGGCAGCGCCCCCTGTGGACCAGCATCCGGTTATCCACAGGCGCGCTCGCGCCAGTCCCGCCTTCCTGGAACGATCCCTAGACTGCGATCGACCTCGCGCGCCGCGCCCTGATCAGGGCACCACCTGATCGGGGCGCGGCATGCCAGCCCGCAGACCCAGGAGATCGCGTGCCCCCGACCCATCCAGCGACTGCCCCGCTTCGCAAGCAGCACGCGCGGTCCTCAGCGGGGATCGCCGACCTCTCCCCTAGCCTGCTCGACAGGATCACCGCGCGCGCGGTGATCCCGCCCCACCAGCTGCACCAGGCCCGCCGGGGCCTCGCGCTGGTGCTGCTCGCGGTCGCGATCTTCGTGTTCCTCCTGCGCGGCCCCGGCCATACGGTCGCCACGATCGCCGTGCACGGGATCGAGGCCGGCGAGGAATTCACCAGCAGCAATGTCGCCGAGCGCGCCGTGGATGCGACCGGCCTGGCACCGTCCTCGCTCATCACCCCGGCCGAGGCCATCGGGTCACGCGCCGCGACCCCGATCCGCGCGGGCGAGATCCTTACCGATGCACGGCTGCTGACACCCCGTATCGTCGACGAGAACAGCCACGCCGCCGGTGCCCGCGCGGTCCCCGTGCGGCTCTCCGACCCCGCCGTGACGAGCCTGCTCCAGCCCGGCGACCGGGTTGATGTGGTGGCCGTGCCGCCAGGTTCGGAGCTCCCCGCGCGCGTCCTTGCCAAGGATGTCGCGGTCCTGTTCACCAGCAGCCCCGGCGATACCGGCGGGGCGCTCGCGGTGCTCGCTCTCGGCCCCTCCGACGCGGTGGCCGTGGCTGCCCATGCGGCGCAGGGAATCGTGACCGTGACACTCCGGTGAGCCGCGACGGCGTCACTGATCACAACCGGTCTTGCGGCGCTAGGATCCATTCCAGCCGAATAATTCCCGGCATTCCACTGCACACACCTGGAGTCCCCATGCTTAAAGGTTTCCGCGATTTCCTGATGCGGGGAAACGTGCTCGACCTCGCTGTCGCGGTCGTCATCGGTACCGCGTTCACCGCCATCGTCACGGCATTCACCGAGAACATCATCAATCCGCTCATCGCCGCCATCGGCGCGGACACCGACGTCAACGGGCTCGGGTTCGCCATCCGCCCCGGGATCGATGCCACGTTCATCGATGTGGGCGCAGTGATCACCTCGGTGATCAACTTCGTCATCCTCGCGGCGGTCGTGTACTTCGTGCTGATCGTGCCGTTCACGCACGCCAAGAAGCGGCTCATCAAGGAGCAGGTCGCGGACGAGGAGGCAGGCGTCACCGATATCCAGCTCCTCACCGAGATCCGGGATCTCCTGCAGGACCGGACCCCTCGCGCCTGATCCCACCCAGCAACAGCACAGGTCCCGCCCCCGGAGAACGGCGGGCGGGACCTGGTAGCAAGGGCGTGGCACCATGCCGGGCGCCGCGTCACGCCGGCTAGGCATCGCGCTAGGTAGGAATGTCGTCAGTGGTGCGGCGGCTTGTTCTCCCGCAGCCACTGCTCGCGCTGGGAGTCGTCGGCCCCGGATGGCGCACCACGCGAAGGCCGCTCCTCCGGCAGGACCTCCCCGAACACCGCATCGAGCCGTGCCCGCCGCCGGGCACGCTCCCGCGGATCCTCGGGCTCGCTCACCGGTACGCCACCTCGCCGTCGAAATCCGACTGCTCGGCAAGAACATGCGACACCAGTGGCCCGATCGTGGCCATCGAATCGCGGACCGCCGCCCGCGAGGAGGCGAAGTTCACCACCACCGTGCTGCCCGATACCCCGGCGCGCCCCCGCGACAACGCCGCATCCTGCACACCGTCCGCTCGCCCCGATGCCCGCAATGCCTCGGCGATGCCAGGGATCTCGCGGTCGAGCACCCCCGCGGTGGCCTCGGGAGTGACATCGCGCGCCGTGCTTCCCGTGCCACCGATCGAGATGACAAGGTCGATGCCGCCGATCACCGCGGTATTGAGGGCATTGCGTATCTGCACCTCGTCAGGCTGCACCGCGACGATCGCGTCAACATGGAAACCACCCTCGGTAAGCAGCTCGCGCACCAGTGGCCCGATCGATTCAGGCGGTTCACCCGAAGTGTGCCCGTCGTCAACAATGACCACGAGCGCCCGCCCCTGCGGCGATGTCTGCATCTCCATCCCTCTTACCGTAATGCCCGCGACCACCGCCACGGAACGGGAATCGTCAACAGCGTCACCCACGATCGTGTTGCGCACCATCATCCTTCCCGCAGCTCGACCTGAGCGCGCTGCAACGCGCCGCCGTCGGGCGGAATCCAGGAGATCTCGACGACATCGCCCGGCACCTGCGACCGGACCGCCGCGATCAACGCCGTGGCGGTCGTGATGGGCCGATCATCGAGGCCGACGACCACCGCTCCCGGCGGGATGCCCGCCTGCTCGGCAGCGCCATCCGGAACGATCTCGGTGACCAGCGCGCCACGCTCCGGATCGCGCATGTCCACCAGCACGCCCAGCGTCGCCTTGCGCACCTCGCCGGTAGCAAGCAGCTCGTCCGCGACCCGCTTGGCCTGATCGATGGGGATCGAGAAGCCCAGGCCGATCGAGCCGCCCTGGCCCATGCCGGCGCGGCCCAGCGTCGCGATCGCCGTGTTCACGCCCACGAGCTCGCCGTTGAGGTTCACCAGAGCACCACCTGAGTTGCCCGGGTTGATGGCGGCGTCGGTCTGTATGGCATCGATCACCGACGTCTCCTCGGCGGTCTCGCCACCCGCGTACACCGGGCGGTTCAGGGCGCTGACGATGCCGGTGGTCACGGTGGCGGACAACCCGAGCGGCGAGCCTATCGCCACCACGGGCTGGCCCACGTTCAGCGCGCCCGAGCTGCCGATCTCGACGGGAGTGAGATCGGTACGGCCCTCGACCTGCACGACGGCGATATCGAACTGGGCGTCGCCGGCAATGACCCGGCCGGGCGCGACGGATCCATCATTGAACGCGACATCGACGGTGCCGTCGGAGCCCGCCACCACGTGATTATTGGTCAGGATCACGCCATCACTGCTGAGGATCACGCCGGAGCCGCTTCCCGAGGCGGACACGGTATCGACATCGATCTTCACCACCGAGGGCAGCACGCGCTCCGCCGCCCACTGCACCGATCCACGCGGCGCCTCCTCGGCGGGGTCCGCTACGGAGGGCAGCTGGCCGCCGAACGGGGCGGTCTGGGCGCTCGACCCCTCGCGCCCGGCGATCCCCGCCCCCACGAGGCCGCCGACAAGGCCACTGGCCAGGGCGATGACCAGGGCTCCCACCAAGAACCAGGGCGCTCGCGAGCGGGGACGCTGCTGCTCGGCGCTGGGTTGCGCGGGGGTGCCCGGCGGCGGTGGGCCTGCTTGGGGATATCCCGGCGGCGGACCTCCCGGTGGTGGAGTCGCGCCCATCGGGGGATAGTTCCGCGGCGGGTTACCCAGTCCGTGCCGGGGATCGTTGCCCGGCGGATTGCCGCCTGCCGGGGTGCCATCGGCTCCGTAGGTCATGCCATCAGCTCCTCATGTTCCAGGCGGCCACCCCGGGGCGTGGCCGTTCGGATCCTCTAGCAACACGGTGCATGGGCGCTCTGAGAGCATCCTGAGACTGGACCGATAATTCTGCCACGAGAGCGGGATCACCGTTCGACCGGTTCGCCCGGGAGGCTCAGGGTCACCCGCGCGCCCCCGCCGTCGGCATCGTCGATCGTGACCTGCCCGCCATGGCGATGCACCACGTGGTAGACGATCGCGAGCCCGAGCCCCGAGCCAGGCATGGATCGCGAGTCATCGGAGCGATAGAAGCGCTCGAACACCAGCGCCCGTTCCTCGAGCGGGATGCCCGGCCCCTGGTCCTCGATGATCACATCCACGTTGCGCCCGCGGCC
The DNA here is from genome assembly GCF_014841105.1 of Lolliginicoccus lacisalsi. Lineage (GTDB taxonomy): Bacteria > Actinomycetota > Actinomycetes > Mycobacteriales > Mycobacteriaceae > Lolliginicoccus > Lolliginicoccus lacisalsi. The sequence goes on along the minus strand of NZ_JACYWE010000003.1, from coordinate 131,671 downwards.
TGGCTGCATCCGCAGCGTGATGATCCCTTCCTGCGGGCTCCATTTCGCGGCGTTGTCCAGGACGTTGAGCAATGCGCGGGTCAGTCCGCCTGCATCGCCCCACCCCCACCAGCCGAGGGTGGAGGCGTCGATCTCGACGTCGGTGCGCCGCCTGCGCACGCGCTCGATGGCGCGGTCGGCGATCTCCGCGAGATCCACGCGTTCCATGCCAGGTTCGGTCGAGTCCTCCCGCGCGAGGTCCACGAGATCGCCGACGAGCGTGGACAGTTCCTCGATCTGGGCGAGCACGTCCTCCTGGAGGCCCTCCATGTCCTCCGGGGCCAGCGCCGGCGCGCCCTGCCTGCTCGCCGCGATCAGCAGCTCGGTGTTGGTGCGCAGCGAGGTCAGCGGCGTGCGCAGCTCGTGGCCAGCATCGGCCACCAGGCGGGACTGGCGCTCCCGGGATTCGCGCAGGGCGAGCAGCATCGAGTTGAATGCCTCGGTCAACCGGGCGAGCTCGTCATCCCCCGTGACAGGGATGGGTGTGAGGTCGTCGGTGCGCGCCACGCGCTGGGCCGCCGCCGTCAATCGCGCCACCGGGCGCAGGCCCGTGCGCCCCACCCCGGTTCCGGCGACCACGGCGAGGATCACGCCGCAGCCACCGACGATCAACAGGACGAGGGCAAGCCGGTCGAGGACCTCCTGGGTGGGGGCGAGATCCTGGGCGAGGACAAGGGTGGCGCCCTGGTTGGAGCGCTGCGCGATGACCCTCCGGTTGCCAATGGTGCGCAGCGACGATTCCTGCTCGCCGCGGATCACGGCGAACTCGGGCTCGCCCAGCTCGATCAGCGGCGACATCGGCGCGGCCGTGTTGTCGGGGTAGATCAAGGTGCCCGAGAGGGTGTCGGAGAACAACGAGGCCGCTGTCACCGCGTCGCTGCCAAACCGCTCCGGCAGGTGCGAGGCCACGATCAGGTCGACGCGCTTGCGCAACTGGTCATCCACATCGCTGTAGAGCGCGCGGGCGACCACGCTGAACGCCGCGCCCGCCATCAGCGCGACCGCGATGGTCACCACGAACGCCGCGAGCAAGGTAACGCGCGTACGGAGGGACATCGTGCGGCCGATGCGCCGCGAGGGGTGCAGCCACCCCCCGGTCCTCACGGGGGCGTCTCCCGCAGCACGTAGCCCACGCCACGCACCGTGTGGATGATCCGCGGCTCCCCTTCCGACTCGGTCTTGCGGCGCAGGTAGCCGATATACACCTCGAGGGCGTTCCCGCTCGTCGGGAAGTCGTAGCCCCACACCTCCTCGAGGATGCGCGCGCGGGTGAGGACGCGGCGGGGGTTGGCCATCAGCATCTCGAGCAGCGAGAACTCGGTGCGGGTGAGACTGATCTGGCGCTCATCGCGGGTGACCTCGCGGGTGACCGGGTCCATGGTGAGCCCGGCGAACTCCATCGCCTCGCCAGCGCCGTCGTCGGCGTCGGCCGCTCCGCGCCGCCGCAGCAGGGCGCGGAGCCTGGCGAGCAGCTCCTCGAGCGCGAACGGCTTGGGCAGGTAGTCGTCGGCTCCGGCGTCGAGGCCCATGACGCGCTCGGACACCGAATCGCGCGCGGTCAGCACGAGGATGGGGCGATCGTCGCCCTGGCTGCGCAAGCGACGGCACACCTCGAGGCCGTCGAGCCGGGGCATCATCACGTCGAGCACGATCGCGTCCGGGGAGGTCGCCGAGACTTGCTCGAGCGCATCGACACCGTCGACGGCGAGGTCCACCGTGTAGCCGTTGAAGGACAGCGACCGCCGCAGCGACTCCCGCACGGCTCGATCATCATCGACAACGAGTATCCGCATGCCCACTAGTGTGTACTGCCCACCTGAACAATGTGTAAGAGTGGTCGCACTCTGCCGGGCCTCCTGCGCCGGGGCCGCTTGTCCCCTCGGATCCTGCCGCCCGGGGCGGCAGCGAGCACCGCTGGCACAGCCTAGGGCCCGCGCAGCAATGCTGCGCGGGCCCTAGGACAAAGTCTCTAGCCCGGTACGGCTCTGGATCAGAGCTTGTCGGGGTCGATCAGTCCGCGGCGGACGGCGTTGACGATGCGGCTCGGCACCCGGGTCGCCACGCCACCCACGGTCACGGGCACCAGGTCGACCGCAGTGGCCTTCCACTGCGAGCGGCGGTGGTGCGTCCGCGCGCGCGACTTCCTACGCTTGGGTACTGCCATTGCTATCAAGCTCCTCTCGTTTGCCGCCCGCGTTCCTGCGAGCGCCCGCGGGTCGGGCACGGTTGCCATAACGCTGACGGAACTTCTCTACCCGGCCGGCCGTGTCGAGGATACGCTGCGCGCCCGTCCAGAACGGGTGCGACTCGGCGGTCACATCGACGACGATGAGCGGATACTCGCTTCCGTCTTGCCAGCTCACTGTCCGCTCACTCCTTGCGGTGGACCGCGTGAGGAACATGGATCCGGTGTTGGCGTCCTGGAAGACAACCGGATGATACTCAGGATGAATGGCTGGTTGCACTAGTCTCCTTCTTTCCTTGTGTCGATGTCAATTGCGCCCGTGGTGGCGCCTGTTCCCGGGAAGCCGGCACAAGGATCCTGGTGCCATGCTCCAAAGGGGTCTTCCCATGTCCGCCACAGCTCATGGCCCGCGGCGAGCTCGGATTCAGTGACGAGGGCGGCGGCGAGCGCATCGCGGACCCGCTCGGGCTGCCCGTCGTGGACGAGCAGGACCAGCGCGGTATGGCGGTCGCCGTGCTCGGGGGTCCATCGGGCGGCGGCCATCGCGGTGCGCTCGGCCGGCTGCTCGTCGTGCTCGGCGGGGGTCATCGCGGCGAGCCAGCGGTCCGCGGCGCTGATGGTCAGGCCTCCCCCGGACGATTCGAGCCAGAGCATGGTGCCGGGGGCTGTGGCGAGCCAGGCGCGGCCGCGCGCGTGGATGGTGCCGTCGAGGATGGGGTCGAGCGCCTCGTGGAGGCGCTGGGGATGGAAGGGCCGGGTCGCGCCGAACTCGAGCCATTGGATGCCGTGCTCGGACTCGAGCGGTGGCTGCGCGCCGAGCAAGGGGTCGTGGATCCCGGGCGTGGCCGGGCTGCTTGCCTCCGCGGGCAGGAGGGCGAGCAGGTCATGCGGATCGGGGACGAGGTCGCTGCCCTGCCAGGCGATGGGAACGCCGGGCGCGAGGCGGTCCAGGACGGCGGCGAGCCTCGGGGCCTCATCGAGCTCAGGGTCCCCATGGCTGGCGCCCAGGACGACGATCCCATCGGCGGCGCGGGCCCATGCTGTGACCGCGCTCGCGACCGTGGCCTCGGGCGGCGTGCCTGCTAGCCCGCGCCCGGCGAGGGCCTCGGCGCTCGTGGCGTCGGCGAACCAGGTGGCCGAGTCGAGCGCGCTGATCACCGCGTGGATCCGCACGTCCTGCCGGAGCGGGCCATCGCGATGTCCGACCATCCCGGTGATGGCGGCGGTGCTGATGCTTCCGCGCAGGTCCTCGATGTCGATCATGGGAGGCACGAGGAGTACTATCCGCTCTACACGGCTTCGACTAGCCAGCCGGCGCAACAAGGGAAGGAGATCCTCGCGGATCGCGTCTGATGCACGACCTGGCGCGGCCGCGAGCAGGGTTGTTCGCATGCGTGGCGTGACACCATCAGTGGTGGTCAATGCCCTGCAGATGACCCCCGTTTTGACCTCTGCGAGGTCATAGTGGACGATTGAGGTACCCTCGCGTTGAAATGCGCGCGCAATGGGACTAGCATCTTCTTGCCATCCGCAGACCAGCACGACGGGTGTGCGCTGATCGGTCACTCGATGCTCCTTATCGGTAATGGTTGTCAGAATCCTTACCGGAAAGGTACCGTGTCCCGTCGGCTTTGTCGAAAATGAACGTCACTTACGAGAGGTCTGTAGTCATGTCGGCGCACTGCCAAGTAACTGGGCGCAAGCCGGGCTTTGGGAAGTCCGTATCCCACTCGCACCAGCGCACCTCGCGTCGCTGGAACCCGAACATCCAGCGTCGTCGGTACTTCCTGCCCAGCGAAGGCCGGTACGTCACGCTCCAGGTTTCCACCAAGGGCATCAAGACCATCGATCGGGATGGCATCGAGGCCGTCGTCGCCGCGATCCGTGCACGTGGCGACAAGGTCTAGCTCCACCCCGCTATCGAACTAGGAAGGGAACACCATGGCGCGAAATGACGTGCGCCCCATCATCAAGCTGAAGTCGACGGCTGGCACAGGTTTCACGTACGTGACCCGCAAGAACCGCCGAAACAACCCTGACCGCATCGTGCTGCGCAAATACGACCCCGTCGTTCGCAAGCACGTCGACTTCCGCGAGGAGCGCTGATGGCCAAGAAGTCCAAGATCGCCCGCAACGAGCAGCGCAAGGCCATCGTCGCCAAGTACGCGACGCGCCGCAACGAGCTCAAGCAGATCATCAGCAACCCCGCGACCTCCGATGAGGCCCGCGCGGATGCTGTCTCCGAGCTGCAGCGCCAGCCTCGGGATGCCAGCCCGATCCGGGTGCGCAACCGCGACGCCGTCGACGGCCGCCCGCGCGCCTACTTCCGCAAGTTCGGACTCTCCCGGGTCCGCGTGCGCGAGATGGCACACCGCGGCGAGCTCCCCGGTGTCAGCAAGTCCAGCTGGTAAACAACAAACGTTGAGGAACGAAGGGTAAATGGGCAAGAAGAGCACCGCACCAGTAAAGAAGAAGGGCGGAGACCAGGGTCGCAAGACGAAGAAGAACCCGCTGATCTCAGCCGGTATCGAGCACGTTGACTACAAGGACGTCAACCTGCTTCGCACCTTCATCTCCGACCGTGGCAAGATCCGCTCACGCCGAGTGACGGGCTTGACGCCACAGCAGCAGCGCCAGGTCGCTATCGCCGTGAAGAACGCGCGCGAGATGGCGCTTCTCCCCTTCTCCAGCCGCTAACCACTACCGGCTCCCAGCAATACCGCTCTAGCCCCGGCAGCATGGATCGACGCTGCCGGGGCTAGCGGTGCATCCCGGTGCCTCCCGGTGCCTTCCAGCGCCTGTGCCGGTGCGTTCCAGCACCTGTGCCGGTTCGGGCGGCGGCGCGGGACGGAAGGCGGCGGCGAGGGGCGGAGGGCGGCGGCGCGAGATGGAAGCTGCCACCCAAAGCTAGCTGCGGCCACGGCTAGACCACGATGCCACCGATATTTCGGTGGCATCGTGCATTGAGGGTGGCAGGAACTCGCTAGCCGTGGCAGGAGCCCATTGGGATGCGTGGTCGCTGCGCCCCGAATTCACCCGGCGAGCCGCTGCGCCCCCAGGCAGAGATCCACGCCATAACGGCACCACCGCCTACGCGCCTAGCATGGCAGCACACGCGGGCCTAGCGGCCAGGGCGGGCCTAGCGGCCAGGGCAGGCCCGCTAGCGGCCAGGGAGGTGGAGCGCCGATGTCAGGAGTGGTGGTCGGCTTCTCGGTCATCCTCGGCATCATCGGGGTGGGCTACCTGCTGGGCCGGACGGGCGCGCTCGGCACGAGCGGCGAGCAGGTCCTCGCGCGGCTCGTGTTCCTCGTCGCGACACCAGCGATGCTGTTCCATACGCTCGCCCACGCCGATGTGTCAGTGGTCTTCTCCCCCGGCCTCGTGGTCGCGGCGGGCTCGGCCTCGCTAGCGGCGCTGGTGTACTTCGTGCTCGCTCGTGCTTGGCTGCGCCGCCGGGTGGCGGAGAGCATCATTGGCGCCCTCGCCGCGTCCTACGTCAACTCCGTCAACCTGGGCCTGCCCATCGCGGTGTATGTGCTCGGCGACGCGACGGTCATCGCTCCCCTGCTGCTGTTCCAGGTGGTGTTCCTGGGGCCGATCGCGCTCGGGATCCTGGAGATCACTCTTCGCCAGCCACACCATCAGCGATCGCTCGCGGGAATCTTCATGGCCCCGCTGCGCAACCCGATCCTCATCGGTGCCGCGCTGGGAATGCTCGTCGCGCTGTCCGGGATCAGCGTGCCGGAGATCATCGACCAGCCGATCGAGCTGATCGGTGGCATGGCAGTACCGGGCGCGCTGATCGCGTTCGGCATCTCGCTGCATGGCACGCGCGCGCTGCGCCGGGGTACCAGCCCGCGGCGCGATGTGCTGCTCGCCTCCACGATCAAGGTGCTGGCGCAGCCGCTGCTCGCGTGGCTGATCGGCGCGTGGATGCTCGGGCTCGAGGGCGAGTCGCGGCTTGTGGTGGTGGTGCGCGCGGCACTGCCGACGGCGCAGAACGTGTTCGTGTTCGCGAGCTGGTATGGCCGCGGGGTGGTCCTCGCGCGCGATTCGGCGATCGTGACGACCGTGCTATCGGTTCCGGTGATCGCGGCGTGCGTCCTGCTTGCCTAGCCAGCCGCCGATGGGACAGCAGCGCCCGCCACGCTGGATGTGCGTGGCGGGCGCGAGCGTTGCCGACTAGTGGGCGAAGTGGCGCGCCCCCGTCAGGTAGAGGGTGACCCCTGCTTCCTTCGCGGCGGCGATGACCTCGGAATCACGCACGGAGCCGCCGGGCTGCACCACGGCGCGCACCCCGGCATCGAGCAGGACCTGCAGGCCGTCGGGGAACGGGAAGAACGCATCAGAGGCACCCACGCTGCCCCGGGACCGGTCGCCGGCGCGGGAGACCGCGAGGCGCGCGGCATCGACCCGGTTGACCTGACCCATGCCCACTCCGACGGTGGCGCCCTCGTGGGCGAGGAGGATCGCGTTGGACTTCACGGCCCGGCAGGCGCGCCAGGCGAACGCGAGATCCGCGAGGGTGGCCTCGTCGGCGGCATCGCCGACAGCCAGGGTCCAGTTCGCGGGATCATCACCGCCGGCGTCGAGCACATCGCGGTCCTGCAGGAGGATGCCGCCGGAGATTGCGCGCAGCTCGGTGCCCCGCGGCTCGGGCACGGTGGCCCGCAGGATACGGATGTTCTTCTTGCGGCTCAGCACATCCACCGCGCCCTCCTCGTACGAGGGAGCGACGATCACCTCGGTGAAGATCTCCGCGACCTGCTCGGCCATCTCGACAGTGATCTCGCGGTTGGCGGCAATGACGCCCCCGAACGCGCTCACGGGGTCGCAGGCGTGCGCGCGGCGGTGCGCTTCAGCGATCGCTCCGCCGCCGGGCAGGCTCGACACCGCGATGCCGCACGGGTTGGCATGCTTGATGATCGCCACGCACGGGTCCTCGTGGTCATGCGCTGCCCGCCACGCCGCGTCCGTGTCGGTGTAGTTGTTGTACGACATCTCCTTGCCGTGGAACTGCTCGGCCGAGGCGATGCCCCCTCCCCCTGGCGAGACATACAGCGCCGCCGCCTGGTGCGGGTTCTCGCCATAGCGCAGGACCGAGCTGCGCCCCCAGGTGGCGCCGGCCCACGAGGGGAACGGGCTGTCGGCGGTGGCCCGGGCACGAACGCTGGTCATCCAGCTCGCCACGGCAACGTCATACATCGCCGTGTGCTGGAATGCCTCGGCGGCGAGGGCGATGCGCTGATCAAGGCTGAATCCGCCCTCGCGCGCCGCCTCGAGGACGTGGGAGTACTTGGCGGGATCGACGACCACGGCCACGGAGGGGTGGTTCTTCGCGGCGGCACGCACCATCGAGGGCCCACCGATGTCGATCTGCTCCACGCACTCGTCCTCGGTGGCGCCGGAGGCCACTGTCTGGGTGAACGGGTAGAGGTTGACCACGACGAGCTGGAATGCCTCCACGCCGAGGGTGTCGAGCTGCTCGAGGTGCTCATCCTTGCGGGTATCGGCGAGGATCCCGGCGTGCACGCGGGGATGGAGCGTCTTGACACGGCCGTCGAGGGTCTCGGGAAGCCCGTGAGCTCCTCGACGGGGGTGACCGCGACCCCGGCGTCGGCGATGCGCTTGGCGGTGGAGCCGGTGGAGACGATCTCCACGCCTGCCTCGGCAAGCCCGCGGGCGAGGTCCTCGAGGCCGGTCTTGTCGTAGACGCTGACGAGGGCGCGCTTGATAGGAATGGTGGGTGGGGTGCGGTTGCTCACGGGATCATGGCCTTCCGTCCATCGATGACCACTCCTCGGGTCACCACGTCGGCTACCACCTCGATGAGGAGGCGCCGTTCGACTTCCTTGATTCGTTCGTGCAGTTCAGGCTCGGCCTCGCCGGGCATGACGGGCACTGCTTCCTGCGCCAGGATCGGCCCGGTATCGACACCGTCATCGACAAGATGCACCGTCGTGCCGGTGATCCGCACGCCATGGGCCAGTGCGTCACGGACCGCGTGGGCCCCGGGGAACGACGGCAGCAGCGCCGGGTGGCTGTTGACGATCCTGGTGTTGCATGCTCGGAGGAACGACTCGCCGAGGATGCGCATGAATCCCGCAGTGACCACCAGGTCCGGGCTGTGCTGGTGGACGGCCGCGGCGAGCGCGGAGTTCCATGCCTCACGGGTGGCGTGGTCCGCGGGCATTATCCGTTCCACGGGAACGCCGTGCTCCCGGGCCCGCTGCTCGGCGGTGCATTCCCGATCCGTGACGAGAGCGGCGATCCGGGCGGGGTAGTCGTCCTTCGCTGCGTCGAGCAATGCCTGGAAGAGAGTGCCGCTGCCTGAGGCGAGCACGACGATGCGGGCTGGGGCATCCTCGGTGCCGCGGCGGGGGCTCCGGGAATGATCGAGGCGGTTCAGCGCGGATCTCCTGGTTCAGGCGAGCACATCGACCCTGCTGGGCCGACCGACGCGACATAGCCTAGTGGCTGGCATCAGGATCCCCGCCATCGGGTCCACGACAGCGCTGGGGGCCTAGCGGCGGCGGCCGCGCCCCGGAGCGCGCATGGTGTCCTTGCCGCGCTGGCGCTTGGTCCCGCCCGTTGCGGGCGGCTCCGCGCTTTCGCCGGGTTCCTTGGCGGGCTCCTTGGCGGTGGTGTCGTCCGGGCTGGCATCGTCGCTGGACGCGGGTGGGCGTGGTGCCGACGCCGAGGCGGCGGGCTGGGCGCCGTCGTCCTCGTTCGGCTTCTCGCCATCCTGGCCCTTGGCTTCCGGGGCCTTCTTGGCTTCGGCCTGATCCTTCTTGCGGCGGCCGGGTCGTCCCGGGATCGACGGCAGCAGCTTGCCGGCGGTGGCGAGGGCGGCGCGGGGCGAGGGCAGGCCCGATGGCTTCTCCGGCTCGGTGGCCTTCGGGGCGGCCGGTCCGCTCGGCGCGTCCGCGGCCTGATCGGCGCCCTCCGCCTTCTCTGCGCCTTGTTCGCCGGCGGGCTCCTTCGCGTGATCCTTCTCGTCGTGATCCTTCTCGTCCTCGAGCGCCTCGGCGATGGCGCGCTCGATCTCGGCGCGCCGCTCGCGCCGCTCGTGGCGATCAGCAATCCGCGCGGTCGTTGTGGCCGTGACGGTGCCGAGCACAGCGATCCAGGCGAGCAGCAGCGCGCTGGCCAGCCAGGGAGCGTAGGAAACGCTGCCGAGCACGCCGATGGGGCCGCTGGCGAGGAGAGCAAGGACGAGGAAGCCCCCGGCCTGGAGCGCCGCTGCCGCGACCACGGTGGCGACCTGATCGCGGATCTCGAGGTGGTAGCGGGTCACCGCCTTGCCCGTGACAACAGCGACCGCGGCCGGAACCACCAGCGCTAGCGGCCACCACGCCGCCGCGGGCCCGTCGGGCATGATCGCGAGAATGGGCAGGCCCGGGAGGGAGGCGGGCTCGGTCGCGAACAACGATGCGGATGCCTCACCGATCTGCACGGTGCCGCCGATCGTGGCGGAGGCGACGCCGACGATGATGTTCCCCAGATAGAGCAGCGAGAGCGCACCGAGGCCGAGGAACGACCCAGCTCCACCGAACGCGAGGAGCTGCTCGATCGCCTCCGACGCGGAGAGCACCAGCAGCGCGACCGTGATCGCTGCGCTGCTCGCCACGAGGACGAGCGCGCCACGCCGGGCAGCCTCGAGCGCGACGGCCACCCATTCCGGCAGCGTGATTCGCTCGGCGATGCGCTCCCGTACAAGGGGGGGGAGGGCCGCGGTGGCAGCGCCGCCATGAATGGCCGCGGTGAGCAGCAGCGCGATCAGCACGTTGGGCGTGTCGATCTTCAGGACTGTCGAGGCATCCTTGATGACGGCCAGGGAGATGATCGTCATGACGACGGGAATGGCGGTCGCGGCGGCGATGAGCTGTGCGAGCTCTCGGCTAGTCGTAGCGACCACCCTGGCCCGTCGCACGAAGTGGAACGTCAGAGCGACCATGCCGGCGGTGAGCAGGAGCGGCAGCACACCGAGGTGCACGCCACTGATCGGCAGCACCACCTGGTGGACCGCTAGCCAGGACGCGCCGACGGCTGCGAACACGCCGGTGAGATCGCTGCTCGAGGCCAGCAGCAGCGCCACGATCGTGACGGTGATAGCGCCCACCACTGCCCCGGTGGGCACGAACGCCGCCTTCATCAGCGAGCGGGCGACGTCGCTCATCTCGTTGCCGCGGCTCTCCTGCCGGGATGCGCGGGCTCGTCGTGCATGCAGATCGGTCATCGATATCGAGAGTGGCACTTTGCCGCCGCGGAGGGTGCAAGGCGCGCCGCTGCCGGGGCGCGAGTGTGCGCTAAACGACAGCTCGCGCGCTCAACCCTGTCGCTTTTCGCACAGCCGCCGGGGCCCGAGAGCGGGCGACAGCCGCCGGGACCAGAGAGCGCGAAAGCACGGACGCCGCGGCCTGCGAGTCGCAGTGCCGCGGCGTCCGGGGACCCAGCTCTAGGGCCTACTTCTTCTCGAGGATCGCGCGCGCGAGCTCCGCGGTGGCGGACGGGGTCTTGCCGACCTTCACGCCCGCGGCCTCGAGCGCGTCCTTCTTGGCCTGCGCGGTGCCGGAGGAACCGGAAACGATGGCGCCGGCGTGGCCCATCGTCTTGCCCTCGGGAGCGGTGAACCCGGCGACGTAGCCGACGACGGGCTTGGTGATGTTCGCCTTGATGTAGTCGGCGGCACGCTCCTCGGCGTCGCCACCGATCTCACCGATCATCACGATCAGCTCGGTGTCGGGCTCATCCTCGAATGCCTGGATGCAGTCGATGTGGGTGGTGCCGATGACCGGGTCGCCACCGATGCCCACGCAGGTGGTGAAGCCAAAGTCGGCGAGCTCGAACATCATCTGGTAGGTCAGGGTGCCGGACTTCGACACGAGGCCGATCTTGCCGGCTCCGGTGATGTTGGCGGGAATGATGCCGGCGTTGGCCTGCTCGGGGCTGATGATGCCGGGGCAGTTCGGCCCGATGATGCGGGTCTTGCCGCCCTTCTTCAGGTTGTAGGCCCAGAACTCGGTGGAATCGTGCACGGGCACGCCCTCGGTGATGACCACGGCGAGGGGGATCTCCGCGTCGATGGCCTCGATGACGGCGGCCTTGGTGAACGACGGGGGCACGAACAGCACGCTGACGTCCGCGCCGGTCTTCTCCATCGCTTCCTTGACGGAGGCGAAGACGGGGATGCCAGCGACATCGCTACCGGCCTTGCGGGGGTTGACACCACCGACGATGTTGGTGCCCGAGGCGACCATGCGGCGGGTGTGCTTGGTGCCTTCCGCCCCGGTGATGCCCTGGACGATGACCTTGCTGTCCTTGGTGAGGAAAATAGCCATTGTCTTCGTTCCCCTTTACTTTGCCGCTGCAGCGAGCTCAGCGGCCTTGGCTGCCGCGCCGTCCATGGTGTCGACCTGCTGCACGAGTGGGTGCCCGGCCTCGTCGAGGATACGTCGACCCTCTTCGACATTGTTGCCGTCGAGGCGGACCACGAGCGGCTTGTTCGCCTCGTCGCCGAGGATCTCGAGGGCCTTGACGATGCCGTTGGCGACGGCGTCGCACGCGGTGATGCCACCGAAGACGTTGACGAATACGCTCTTGACGCTCGGATCGCCGAGGATGACGTCGAGTCCGTTGGCCATCACCTCGGCCGAGGCGCCGCCACCGATGTCGAGGAAGTTGGCGGGCTTGACGCCACCGAAGTCCTCGCCGGCGTAGGCAACCACATCGAGGGTGGACATGACCAGGCCCGCGCCGTTGCCGATGATCCCGACCTCGCCCTCGAGCTTGACGTAGTTGAGGCCCTTCTCCTTGGCCTTGGCCTCGAGCGGATCGGCGGCGTCGGCGTCGACGAACTGCTCGTGGTCGGGCTGGCGGAAGTCGGCGTTGCTATCGAGGGTGACCTTGCCGTCGAGGGCGAGGATCTGGTCATCGGGGGTGCGCACGAGCGGGTTGACCTCGACGAGGAGCGCGTCCTCGTTCACGAAGACCTCCCACAGCTTGGCGATGGTCTCCGCGGCCGCGTCCAGGACCTCGGCGGGCAGCTTGCCCTGCTCGGCGATCTGGCGGGCGAGCTCGCGGCTGACGCCCTCGGTGGCGTCCACGGGAACCTTGGCGAGCGCGTCGGGGTTCTCGACGGCGACCTGCTCGATCTCNGACGCCCTCGGTGGCGTCCACGGGAACCTTGGCGAGCGCGTTTTTTGCCTTCCTTCGAGCACATCGCGAGGAAGGTGCGGTTCGTGCGGTCGAGCAGGAAGCCGATGTAGTACTCCTCGGCGATGTCGCTGGCCTCGGCGACGAGAAGCTTCTTAACGATGTGGCCCTTGATATCGAGGCCGAGGATGTCCTCGGCCTTGGCGCGGGCATCGGCGGCGTCAGTGGCGAGCTTGACGCCACCGGCCTTGCCGCGGCCACCGACCTTCACCTGGGCCTTGACCACGACCTGTTTGCCGATTTCCGCGGCGACCTGCTCGGCTTCCTCAGCTGTATCCGCGACGCGCCCCGGTGTGGTGGGGACTCCGTGCTTCGCGAAAAGCTCTTTCGCTTGGTATTCGAAGAGATCCATGTGCTCACCGTCTCATTTACTGTGACGCTCACCCGGGTTGGGGCGAGCCAAGTCGGACCTTAGTCCAGGCCATGCGCGCGCGTGGCACAGGCATGGCCCGGACGTGCGCTACGTCACGCCCTAGGCGAATCCAACCTATCGCGCGGGGCCACGAATCGTGACGTTATGGCGGTATTCGGTGGCCGCTGGAGTGCTTGGCGCGGGGTTCACCAGGGGTGGGGCGCCATAGTGAGGGCCGACCGCGGACGCTGGCCGGGCAATGGCAGCCAGGGGTCCGGTCGTGGCGGCGATCGGCACGGGGACCGTGGCGAGGGTGGCTGGGGCCCGGTTGGCAGCTGCCGCCTACATATCCCGGTTGGCGGCTGCCACCTATATATGGAGCCCATCCGCCACCGTTGACGCGATCCACCCACCCTTGGTCCACAGTTGCCACTGAAATAGCGGTGGCAGCTGGGGCCTTGCCGTGGCAGCAATCCGCCTGGGGTAGCAGCTGTGCGCATCGATGCCGATAACGGCGCCAGGGGCCCTCCGAGTGCTAGCCAGTAGCGAACTGCGTCCCAAATAGTGAGACGCTAGCCGTTGCCAAAGATCGCCTGCACTCCCGCAAACTGGGCTTTTGCGCTCCAGCGTTGTGAGTGCGCTCTCAAAACGGCCTCCAGGGGCTGTGAGTGCTTGCAAGCGTCGCAACCGTTTCGTTACCTTTTCATCAGTGAAAGTCACGATCTGATCACGACCACGGGGCGCCCCGACAGGCACTAGGCCCCGAGGATACGAACAACGATCGTGGACCAGCGGCAAGCACCACTTCCGCTGGCGTCATCAACCGGGATGACACCGCAGTCTTCAGCGAGACTGCGGCGGAACCGACCCGAGGGATTCGCACCCCTTTCTGGATACCCCATGCTGCGCACCACACTGAACAAACATGCCCAGAAGCGTGCCCCCAAGGGCCGTATGGCCCTCGCCGTCGTCACCATCGGCGCCTCCGTCGTTGGCGGACAGGCCGTCCTGCTCTCCGACACCACAGCGAGCGCGAACGACATCACCTTCGCCGCTTCGAGCGCTACTAGCGACAACATCGACCTCGTCGCCGCCGAGGCCAGCGCCCCGGCCGGCACCGTGCAGGTCCTCAACGTCAACCGGGCGCTTGATCCCTCCGCCTTCGCCCAGCAGCTTGCCACCGCGCAGCGCTTCAGCGACGAGCGTGCCGCCCGCGAGGCCGAGCTTCGCCGCCCGCTGTTCCACCTCCCCGCCATCGGCGTGCTGTCCTCCACGTTCGGCCAGCGCTGGGGCACCCTCCACGGTGGCATCGATATCGCCGGCCCGATCGGCACGCCGATCGTCGCCGTCGCCGGTGGCGAGGTCATCGACTCCGGGCCCGCCGCGGGCTTCGGGCTGTGGGTCCGCGTCCGCCACGATGACGGCACTGTCACCGTGTACGGCCACAACGACACCAACACCGTGTCGGTCGGCCAGCGAGTCGAGGCAGGCCAGCAGATCGCCACGATGGGCAACCGCGGCTTCTCCACCGGCCCGCACGTGCACTTCGAGGTGTGGATCAACGGCGACCAGAAGATCGACCCCATCGGCTGGCTCTCCAGCAAGGGCGTCAACGTCTTCGGCAGCAGCTGAGCAACCCGCTAGGAACACCTAGCAATCAAGACAGCAAGAGGGGCGCGTGCCAATCCCGGGGCACGCGCCCCTCTTGCTGCGCGCGGGGCCCGGGCTTGCCCGGGTCCCGCGCCTAGAGCTTCACCATGGGCACGCCGCCGGCGAGCATCAGGGTCATCGTCCCCGCACCACGGAAATCGATCGTCGCCCGGGTCATCGCCCCGTTGCCCTCGGTGCTGACGACGGTACCGAGGCCGAAGGTGTCGTGGCTGACACGATCACCGGCCGCTAGCTCGAGCATGGGCCGGCGCTGGCGCGCCCGCGGCAGGCTCGGCGCCGCGTCGGCCGGCTTGTCCGGTCCACCGCGCGAGGACCAGCCGCCCTGGCCTGCCCCGCGCTGGCCCCAGCTCCCCTGGCCCGATCCGAACTGGCCGGATCCGAACTGGCCCGCGCCGAACTGCGCGGCCGGGCTGGGTGCGACGCGCCGCCAGTTCATCAGTTGCTCGGGGATCTCCTGGAGGAACCGGGACTCCGGGTTGGCGGTCGGCTGCCCCCACGCGGAGCGGGTCACTGCCCGTGTCAGGTAGAGCCGCTGCTTAGCACGGGTGATACCGACATAGGCGAGGCGCCGCTCCTCGGAGAGCTCGTCGTTGTTGCCCAGCGAGCGCATGTGCGGGAACTGGCCGTCCTCCCACCCCGTGACGAACACGACCGGGAACTCCAGCCCCTTCGCGGTATGCAGCGTCATGAGCGTGACGACACCGGACTCGGACTCGGGGATCTGATCGGAATCCGCGACCAGTGACACACGCTCGAGGAACGCTGCCAGAGACCCGGGCTCTGGCTCGCCCTCCGCGGCGGTGATGCCCTCGGCGCGCAGCCTCATCGCCTCGTGGCTGTACTCGGCGGCCACGCTGACCAGCTCGTTGAGGTTGTCGAGCCGCGCCCCGTCCTGGGGATCGTTGCTGGCCTCGAGCTCGGCCCGGTACCCGGTCCGGTCCAGGATGGTCTCCACGAGCCGACCGAGGTCGAGATCGTCGTCCGCGGCGGCGAGGGGGGCGCGCAATTCGTCGAGCAGTTCCACGAACCCACCGATCGCGCGCTGGGCGCGGGTGCCGAGCAGCGCCACCGTGCCCGCGGCGGCATCGCGCAGCGCGGCACCGAACCCGATCCCCCGCTGCTCGGCATGCACCGAGACGCAGGCCTCGGCCCGGTCCCCGATGCCCCGGCGCGGCGTGTTGATGATCCGCCGCAGGCTGACGGTGTCGTCGGGGTTGGCCAGCACGCGCAGGTAGGCGACGATGTCGCGGACTTCCTTGCGCTCGTAGAAGCGCACGCTGCCGACGACCTTGTAGGGCAGGCCATGCCGGATGAGGATCTCCTCGAGCGCGCGCGACGCATTGTTGGTGCGGTAGAAGATGGCGATGTCGGAGTAGTTCACCTCGCCGCTCTCGGTGAGGTGGTCGATCTCGGACACGACGAAGGTGGCCTCATCATGCTCGTTGTCGGCGACATAGCCGACAATGGGCTCGCCTGACCCGGCGTCGGTCCACAGGTTCTTCGGCCGCCTCCCCTCGTTGCGGGCGATCACGGAGTTCGCGGCGGTGAGGATGTTCTGCGTGGACCGGTAGTTCTGCTCGAGCAGGATCGTCGTGGCATCGGTGAAGTCGCGCTCGAACTCGATGATGTTGCGGATCGTCGCGCCCCGGAAGGCATAGATCGACTGGTCGGCATCGCCCACCACGCACAGCTCCGCGGGCGGGATCCCGTCGGTCTTGTTCGTCCCGGCCCCGCACAGCTCGCGCACCAGCACGTACTGGGCGTGGTTGGTGTCCTGGTACTCATCGACGAGGATGTGCCGGAACCGGCGGTGATAGTAGGCGGCGACATCGGGGTACTGCTGCAGCAGCCGCACGGTCTCGCTGATCAGATCGTCGAAGTCCACCGCGTTCGCCTCGCGCAGGCGCCGCTGGTAGATGCTGTAGACGCGGGCCACCACGCGCGGCAGCTCGCCCGGCGCGCTCTCGGCATCGTCGGCGGCGCGCACCGGATCGATCAGCTCGTTCTTCAGGTTCGAGATCTGCGTGGCGAGCGACCGGGGCGTGAAGCGGCGCACATCGAGCTCGAGGTCCTTGGCGATCATGCCGAGCAGCCGGCGCGAATCATCGGCGTCGTAGATGGAGAAGTTCGTGTTGAGCCCGTCGACGAGGCCCGCCTGGGATCGCAGGATGCGCACGCAGGTGGAATGGAACGTCGCCACCCACATGCTGGCCCCCACGGGCCCGATGCGCCCGGCGACGCGCTCCCGCATCTCGGCGGCGGCCTTGTTGGTGAAGGTGATCGCGAGGATCTCCGACGGCCGCGCTCCCCGGTGCGCGAGGAGGTAGGCGATGCGCCGGGTGAGCACGGCGGTCTTGCCGGAGCCCGCGCCCGCGACGATCAGCAGGGGCGTGCCCGCGTGCACCACAGCCTCGTGCTGCGCGGGGTTGAGGCCCTCGAGGATCTGCTGCGGATCACCGCCAGTCCCGGGCTGGACGCTGCCCGCTGCCGGGGCCGTCCCACCAGGCCATTGCCCCGCCGTCCCGGTCGCGCTGCCCCACCCGTGCTGGCCTGTACCAGAAAGAATGTTCCTCACCCCATGCCGTGCTGCTCGTCGCGGACCCAACCAGGATAAGGCCGTGCACCGACAACGCCCACCACGCGTGCTCGCCCCGTCGCGCCATGAACCGGGAAATCCGCCCGCGCGGCGTGGCAGAATCAGGGGGCTAGGCGAGCGCCGGGCCACGGGCTCGGGCAGCACGACAGACGCCAGGACAGGGGATACACGTTGACGATGCCACCGGCCGACCACACTCCACCGATGAATGGGTCGAGCGAGCCGACCATCGAAGGCGCCGCGCCCGACATCGACGAGCTGCGCAAGGAGATCGACGAGCTCGACGCGCAGATCCTCCGGGCCATCAAGCGGCGCACGGAGGTCTCGCGCATCATCGGGCAGGTGCGCATGGCCTCCGGTGGCCCGCGGCTGGTGCACAACCGCGAGATGAGGGTCATCGAGCGATTCAGCGAGCTCGGTCCCGAGGGACAGACCCTGGCGATGCTGCTGCTGCGCCTCGGGCGCGGCAGGCTCGGCCGGGATCGCTGACACCGGGATGGCTGGCTCGTTGCGCTGAAGCGCCGTCGCCCACCGTCTAGGCTCGGTCGCACGGGACCAGACGAGACCCCGAGGAGCGCATGGTGACGCACACCCCCGACCGCCAGGACGTTTCCCCCCCGCGCGCGCCGCGCCCGATGCGTGGCACCCCGCAATGGGCCGCGCTGGAGAGCCACATGCCGGCATTGCGGGAACGCACGCTGCGCGAGCTGTTCGCCGCCGAGCCGGATCGCGCCGCCACCATGCGGATCAGCGCGGGCGAGCTCTACATCGACTACGCCAAGCAGCGCGTTGACGCGACCGGGCTGACGCTGCTGTCGGCCATCGCGGACGCGGCGGGCATCATCGAGCGGCGCGAGGCGATGTTCCGCGGGGAGCGCATCAACACGACCGAGGATCGCGCGGTGCTCCATACCGCGCTGCGCCTGCCGCGGTCCGCGAGCCTGATCGTCGAGGGCGCGGATGTGGTCGCCGAGGTGCACGAGGTGCTCGATCGCATGGGCCGCTTCACCGACCGGGTGCGCGCCGGCGAGCATCGCGGCGCCACGGGCGAGCGCCTCACCACTGTCGTCAATATCGGCATCGGCGGATCGGATCTCGGTCCCGCGATGGCCAGCGAGGCCTTGCGCCACTACTCCGACGCGGGCATCAGCGCGCGCTTCGTCTCCAACGTGGATCCCGCCGACCTCACCGCGGTGCTCGCGACCCTCGACCCCGCCCGGACGCTGTTCATCATCGCCTCGAAGACCTTCTCCACCCTCGAGACCCTCTCGAACGCCGAGGTCGCCCGGCGCTGGCTAGTCGACGGCCTCGGCGGCGATGAATCCGCGGTCGCGCGGCACTTCGTGGCGGTCTCCACGAACGCTGGCCGGGTGGCCGAGTTCGGCATCGATACCGCCAACATGTTCGGCTTCTGGGACTGGGTGGGCGGACGATACTCGGTGGGCTCCGCCATCGGGCTGTCGCTCATGCTGCGGATCGGCCGGCAGCGGTTCGGCGAGTTCCTGCACGGCATGCGCCTGATCGACGAGCATTTCCGCGACGCGCCCCTCGACCGCAACGCCCCGGTGGTGCTCGGGATGCTCGGCGTGCTGAACAGCGAGCTCCTGGGCGCGCAATCCCGCGTGGTGCTCCCCTATTCCAACGACCTCGCCCGCTTCCCCGCGTACTTGCAGCAGCTCACCATGGAATCCAACGGCAAGTCGGTGCGCCTCGACGGCAGCGCGGTGGATGGCAGCACCGGCGAGATCTACTGGGGCGAGCCCGGCACCAACGGGCAGCACGCCTTCTACCAGTTGCTCCACCAGGGCACCCGCCTCGTTCCCGCCGACTTCATTGGCTTCGCCGAGCCGACCGATGATCTGCTCACCGCCGACGGCTCCAGCATGCATGACCTGCTCATGGCGAACTTCCTCGCGCAGTCGCAGGTCCTCGCGCTCGGGCGCACAGCGGAGGAGATCGCCGCCGAGGGCACCGAGCCGGGCCTCGTTCCGCACAAGGTCATGCCTGGCAATCGTCCAAGCACCACCATCCTCGCGCCCCGGCTCACGCCGTCAGTGCTCGGGCAGCTCATCGCTCTCTACGAGCATCAGGTGCTAGTCCAGGGCACGGTGTGGGGCATCAATCCGTTCGACCAGTGGGGTGTAGAGCTCGGCAAGACGCAGGCCAAGGAACTGCTGCCGCTGATCACTGGCCCCGGTGCTTCCGCTCCCGGCAGCGACGTCGATGGGTCCACCGCGGCACTGATCGACCGCTACCGGTCCTGGCGCGGCCGCTCATGAGGGGCGCCCCGGGCGAGGAAAGCTACCTCGGCCTTGTCGATATGCACTTCCTGCGCACCCACCGCGGCCACGGCATGCCGGTGGTGATGCAGGGGATCTGGATGCTCGACGAGACGGTCGACGAGGCCACGTTGTCGCAGCTGCATCGCCGGCTCGCCGCCGGGCCGCTCAACCGGCGCGTCATCAAGCCCCTCGTCCCGGGCGCCCGTCCGTACTGGGCACTCGGCGCGAGCATCGCTCCCATCCACTACACGCGGCATGCCTTGCCTCGTGAGCGGGTCATCGAGTGGGCCGACGAGCGCACCCTCACCCGGCTCAATCCCGAGCATGGCATCGGGTGGGAGCTCAGCATCGCCCGCATCGCCGATGGCGGCACGATCATCTCGCTGGTGTGCTCGCACGCGCTGACCGACGCGCGGGGACTCATCGGGGCGGTGGAGGCCGCGGTCACCGGCACGCGGGAGAGCGTCGCGGGCCTCGCGCGCCGCCGCGCGCTCGGCAGCGAGCTGCGCGATGCTGCTGTCCAGTACTGGAAGTTCCTGATCGGCTCGCTGCTCGCCTTCTACACGATTTTCGTGCAGGGCAACAACCGCGATGAGATCGTCCGGCACCTGCGCCGCAACCGCGTGGAAGCGCTGCGTCGCAAGCGGGCCGCCACGATCGCGGAGAAGGGCAAGATCCCGGCGGGCTGGCGGGAGGCGACCACCATCATTGATGTGATGGCCAGTGAATGGGATGCCGTAGCGGCCCGCTCGAGCGGCACCCCGAACAGCCTGCTCGTGTGCATCGTGTCCAACCTGATGTACAGCAGCGGCGCCAAGGGGCTGCATGAGCCGGTGACCATCGGCATGCCCTTCGACACGTCGAGCGAGGAGGACGGCACCGAGAAGCCCCTGCGGTCGAACGCGCTGACGTTGTCGACCCTCACCTGGGCGCCGCGTGGCAGCCGGTATGGCGAGCTCTTCCTGCTCCGCGACAGGGCCCGCGAGGCGTTCCGGCGCACCTCCACGAGCACCATCCCGGAGGCAGCCCGCCCCGCCGCGTTCCCGCTCGCCACCCTCAACATCGTGCCCGATCGGGTCGCCACGAAGCTCACGAGCGCGAGCTCCATCACCGAGGCCGTCGCGTCGCATGTGGGCACGCTGCCCCAGTCGCTCACCCATCTGGGCAAGTACCCGGTGGCGTCCACCGCGGCGCGGGCGGCGCATCCGCGCTTCCACCCGGTGGACGCGCTGGCCGGGCCGCTCGTGATCGATGCCTGCCTGCTGCGCAACGGCGATCACTACACGCTGGCGGTCAACGGGGTGGATCCGGTGCGCTTCCCGACCTCGCGGGGCCTGCGGTCGCTGGTCATCAAGGAGCTGGAGAAGTGGGGGCTGGTGCCGCAGAGCTGGGATAGCAACGAGCCCGGCCTCGGCATCCCGGGCGGACCGTCCGCCCTGTTCTAGCCGTGCTAGCCGGGCAGCGCTATGGGGCCGCCCGGCGCACCAGGTAGGTATCCATCACCCATCCCGCGGAGTCCCTCGCGGCCTCGCGGGCTCGCGCGATCATCGGTGCCGCCTCGGCGATGGGGCCGGCGATGAGCTGCTCGGTGCGCGTGCCGAGGTTGGCGCCCCACCAGATGTGCCACGAGCCGGGCTCGCGCTCCTCGAGGGCGGCGTAGCCGTGGTGGGCATCGAGCATGACCACCGCGTTGGTGATGCCCGCGGGCAGGCCCCGCGCGAGCTGGCGGCCAGTGGTGATGTGGATGGGCTCGCCGATCCGGTTGAGGGGGATGCGGTGGCGCGCGGCCAGCGCCTGGATGCTGGTGATACCGGGGACCACCTCGACCGCGAGCGGGAGGCGGCCGTCGTGCTGCACGCGCTCGAGGATGCGCAGGATGCTGTCATACAGGGTCGGGTCCCCCCATACGAGGAAGGCGCCGGTGCCGTTCTCGGGCACTGCCGTGGCGATGGTGTCCGCGAACAGCGCAGCCCGGCGCGCGTGCCAGTCGGTGACAGCATGCTGGTAGTCATCGGGGATGCGGTCACGCTGCGGATCATCGATCTCGACCACCGCGTAGCCACCGTCGGGCCGGTGGGTGTCGAGCAGGGCGCGGCGGAGATCCACGAGCTCGCGCTTCGCATCACCCTTGTCCACGATGAGGAACACATCGGTCTGCTTGATCGCGTCGATGGCCTGCAGGGTGAGCTGCTGGGGATCGCCCGCGCCGATACCGATGACAAGGAGTGTCCGCATGGCGTTCACCCTGCCAGATGGATCGGGAGCGGCGTGCAACCGTCTCGCGGCTACCCGAGGGTTGCTGCTCCGGGCTCGCGGACGGGGCGGGCCTCGAGCGCGCTGCTGAGGCTGGGCAGCTCCATCAGCTCGGTGACGAAGACGCGCAGCTTCTCGGGGCTCTCGGTGTCGACCACACCGGGCGTGGTGATCAGCGAGGTGACGACGCGATAGAGCCACTCGGCCATCGGGACGAGCGCGCGCTGGTCAGCCGTGGGCTCGTCGCCGCGCGGGAAGTAGGGCGCCATGAAGTCCGCGACCCGCTCGATGAGCGTCTGCCCCTGCGAGGTGAGCAGGTGCGTCACGACCTGCGGATCCTCCTTGAGCGACTTCTGCAGCAGCTCGTGCTCGCGGGCGTAGCTGACGACGAAGACCACGCTGTCGACGAGCCGCGCCTTCGCGTGGGTGCCCCCCTCGATGACCGGGCGAAGCCGCTGGAGGAAGCTGTTGACCTCGCGCTCGAACAGTGCCTCGATGATGGCGGTCTGGTCGCCGAAGTACTTGTAGACGGTGGGTCGTGACAAGCCGGCGCGCTTGGCGATGGCGGCGTGCACCCGGGCGCGGAAGCCGGACTGCATCAGGCACTCCTCCGCAGCATCCAGGATGCGCGAGCAGATCTCGTTGCGCCGCAGCATGTCCACGGTCGGTCGCACAGGATTCATCGATTGAAAGTTGCTCACATCTATCCCCAACTGTCCCTCTGGGCCTCTCTGGCCCGGTTCCTCACCCAGCGGTGACGATATGCGTGACTGTGTACACGCTCTGCCGAGTCTAGACAACGGAAACGCGAAACAACTAGCACTTACGCGACAAGGTTCGTTGTCACAATCGACGATGAGCAACTATGCGGGACACCGGTTCGCGCGGTGTAACACTGCTCGGGCAAGCCGGAAGCGACCACGCTGCTGCCCTCCTGGCGCTCCGGGTCGCGCGTGCGAGCCCGACCGCCCTCGCGGTACACTCTTTCCCGCGCGCCGCGCATGCCCTCGTAGCTCAGTCGGATAGAGCGGGACTCTCCTAAAGTCCAGGCCACAGGTTCGATTCCTGTCGGGGGCACTCTCCCCCGCACCCCTGCTGCGCGCATGCCGCGAACGTACGCGTAGCCCCGTCCCAGCAGTGACTCCGATCACTCCTGCACCCGGACTTGTCGAAGATCTCGGCCAGTTCTTTACTTGCGCATGAAACCTTCCGGCTTCCGCTCGCGACAATGGAGGTGACGACACCCCCTCCTGCCGCGAAGGACCACCGGATCAGAATGCCCACGGCTTCATGAACACCTCCCCCTCCGGCATCCCCGGCTCGTGGCTCCTCGGGGAGCCCGCGGACCACCCGCGTGATCGGGTCCGCATCCAGGTGCTGCTCACCACGCTGCTGCTCGTCGCCAATGGGGTGGGCGTCGCCAGCGTGATCGCCTACCTCGCGCTGGTAGTGCCTGGCCCGATGGTGCTGGCCCCGCGGTTCGCGCAGCTGAACTTCATCGCTGTCCCCACCTACCTGATCGTGGCGTTCCTGCTCGGCAGCCTCGTCGCGACGCACCGAGCCACGCGGGAACTGCGATGGGCGATCGACGGCACGGTTCCCGACGAGGCGCAGCAGCAGTCCGCGCTCGCCATGCCGTGGCGGCTCACCAGGATCCAGGCGGGACTATGGCTCCTCGGCACGATCCTGTTCGCGCTCGGGTATGCCTCCGTCGACGCGTCGGTAGGCATCCGGGTCGGCCTGACAGCAGCGGGCACGACCGTGGTGGTGAGCGTCATGGCGTACCTGCTCAGCGAGTTCGCGCTGCGCCCGGCCGTCGCGAAGGCGCTCGCGGCCAACCCGGCGGCGCGCAAGCGCGCGGGCACGATCAGCGTCCGCACCCTCATCGGTTGGGTGGTCGGCACCGCCGTGCCCGTGGTCGCCCTCATGGTGCTCGCCGCCGAGGCATTGCTGCACGACGATCTCGACCGTGACACCCTGGCTTTCGCGATCCTCGCGACCGGCGTGATCGTGCTGGTGTTCGGCGCGCTGCTCGCGGCGCTGGCCGGCGCCTCGGTGGTGGCTTCGGTGAAGGTGGTGCGGGACGGGATGGCCCGGATCGAGGCCGGCGACCTCGAGGCACAGGTACCAGTCTTCGACGGCACCGAGCTGGGCGACCTGCAATCCGGCTTCAACTCGATGTCGCGGGGATTGAGCGAGCGCTCGCGGTTGCGGGACCTGTTCGATCGACACCTCGGCCAGCAGCTCGCCCGCCACGTGCTGGAATCACCGGGCAAGCAGCACCGGACCCATCACGCCGTTGCTGCGCTGTGCATCGATCTGGCGGGCCCCACGAGCGTGGCCGAGCATCGCCCGGCGGAGGAAGTGGTCGCGCTGCTCGACAGGATCTTCGCGATCGTCGTCGAGGAGGCCGGTCACGGCGGCGGGTTCGTCAACAAGTTCGCCGGCGACTCCGCCCTGGTCGTCTTCGGCGCGCCCGATGCGCTCGAGGATCCGGCCGGCTCCGCCCTGGCCACCGCGCGCGGCCTCGCGAGCAAGCTCGGCGAAGTGACACCGCGCCCCGGCCTCGGCATCTCCTACGGCCACGTCATCGCCGCGATCATGGGGTCCTCCGACCGGTCGAAGTACACGGTGGTGGGCGATCCGGTGAACGCGGCAGCCCTGCTCGCCCAGCACGCGCGGTCGCTTCAGGCCGGGGGCGTTGCCTCCGGCAGCGCGATCGCGGCAGCGTCCTCCACGGAATCGAACCACTGGAAGGTGATCGATCGGCACGCTCTCCCCGGCCGCTCGAGCCCCACCTACCTCGCTATCCCCTCCTACCTCGCCGCGGGGGCCATCGAGCCCGGCCCGCCACCAGCGATGGCGGCGACCAGCATGCGCTGGGCCAGCCTGCTCCCGGGTCGCCGCTAGCCCGGAACAGGTCATTCATCGAAAACCCTCAGGGTCTGCGCGGCGAAATCAGGGATAATAGGAGCAATGCTCCTAGTCACGAATCGGCGCGGCCCGCGGTCCGAGGCCACGGTGACGCGTGGTCGGCTGCGGCGCTACGCCACGCGGTCCGCCGTTCTCGCCATGGGCGCACTGATAGCCGCTAGCCCCTCCGCCACCGCGCAAGCCACCGGCGAGGACCAGGCCAGCGATGGCGACCGCGCCGCCACGACGACCGGGCAGCAGATCGGCCAGATGATCGGCGAATCGTGCGCCGATACCTACGTGCTGGGGGTACGCGGCTCGAACGAGCCACCGAACGACGCGGACTCGACTGCAAGCTCCGACGACGTTGTGTACCCGCCCGGCACCGAGGGCCTCGGCATGGGGCCGACAGTGCATGCGTTCTTCGAGGAGTTCAGCGCGAGCCGCGAGGAGTCGGGCGCGTCCGCGCCTGCTGGCCTGGGCATCACCTATCCAGCCGTGCGAGTGGGCGAGGGACTCCTGCTGTACCCGATGGTGTACCGGGATTCGGTGGATGAGGGCTCCCGGAACCTGCTCGCCGCGCTCGAGCAGATCAACGAGGCGTGCGGCGACGATGGCACCGACGTCGTGGTGTCGGGCGTCTCGCAGGGCGCCGATGTGATCAACACCGCCCTGGCGATCGAGGAGGAGCGCGGCACCGGCTGGTTCGATCAGGTGTCACGGATCGTGCTATTCGGCGACCCCAGCCGGTCCGCCGAGCAATCGGCGATCACCGCTGGGGCGGAGCGCGGCGAGGGCATCTTCCGGAGGGTTCCCCTCAGCGGCTTCGAGCAGGACGGCTGGATGGACCGGAACCCGCGGGTGATCTCGGTCTGCATTCCCGGCGATAGCGTGTGCGACCCCTCCGGCGACCCGGCCGACGCCGCCAATGTCACCGGCGCCGACGGCCTGTCCCCCTTCGACCGGCACCAGGCCTATGTCGATCCCGAGGTGCAGGTGCGCTGCCCGTCGGGAGAGGACGGCGAAGAGGTCTTCCTCGATGGCCCGGCCTGCGCCGCCGCCATCATGGCTATGCCGACGTCCCGCTGACGCTGGCCCGCTGGACGCGCAGCCGCGCCACGGCGTCCTCCATGTGATCGGCGAGCAGCCGGTAGGCGATCTCACCCGGACCGGAACCGATGGCGTCGCGCAGGGCAGCGTGCTCGGCGACCTGCTCGTGCACATCCTCATAGGTGGTTTGCAGGGCCCCCAGGCACATGCGGGTCTCGATGAGCAACGTACGGGCCGCGCGCACGAGCCGCGGGCTCGCCGAGCTCTGCACCAACACCTCGTGATACGGCTGGTCCGCATCCGATACGCCCGCCGCATCGCCCCGGTCCGCGGCCGCAAGCATCATCTCCACGGCCGGGCCCAGCGCGGCGTGGGTCGCCTCGCGCCTGCCATCGAGGATGCGGCACAGCGCGCCCCGCTCGATGGCCGCGCGCGCGAAGTACACGTCCTCGATATCGTCCATCGTCAGCTCGATGACAAAGATGCCGCGATGGCGGATGCTGTGCAGCAGCCCCTCGGACACGAGCCGCTGCATGGCCTCGCGGACAGGCCCGCGGGAGACGTCGAACTTCGCCGCGAGATCCGTCTCGCCGAGTTGCGCGCCCGGGGCGAGCGCGCCCCGCATGATCGCGATACGGAGCCGGTCGGCGATCAGTTCCGCAGTGGATTGCCGGGCGACGGGTTCAAGATCGAACATCGTCATGGTGGGGCCTTTCCTGGAACAGCGTTCCGAGCGCGGGCTGGACTGCCGTGATGCCGGCCAGGCGCAGCGCCTCCCAGATGGTCACCTGGTTGGCGGTGAGCACAGGCTTGCCGAGCGTGGATTCGAGCCGGGGCAGCCCTCCGATGGTGTGCATCGCCGTGTCCGGGATCAGCAGGGCCTGGGCATCGGCGTGGTCGTTGGATGTCGCGAGATCCAGGACCTGGTCGGGGGCGAGGGTACCAACCTCGGCGGCGGTATCGATACCTGCGCTGGACATGCGCACCACCTCGATGCCCGCGGCGGCGAGGAACTCGACGAACAGCCTGGCGACATCGTCGGGATAGCTCGCGGCGACGGCCACCTTGGTGATGCCGAGCGACTGGGCGGCGTGCACGAACGCGTAGCTCGTGGAGGAAGCAGCCGTGCCCGCAGCCTCGGCAAGGCCCTCGACCTGGCCGGGAGCACCGCCGGTTCCGTAGACGAAGCTGCCGGAGGTGCAGGCCCAGATGACCGCGGCGGGATGGGAGCTGGCCAGCAGGCTGGCACCGTGCGCGAGCTTGTCGGGGCTACCGAGATCGAGCAGCTCCGGCACGGCATGCAGATCGGTGCCGTAGATGTGCTCGACCCGCAGCGTGACATCGGTGCCGGCCTCCCGGAGCAGGCGCTCGGCGAGCGGGTAGTCGTCCTCGGCGGCGTGGTCGGGGTAGATGAAGCCGAGCGCGGTGGCGGTGGTGGTGCTCATTCACTCTCCCTGGAATACGTCGCGGAGCCATTTGCCGGGCCCCATCATGGGCAGCTTCATGTGGCCGAGGCAGGCCCACATGGAGAGCTGGTTGGCGGTGAGGATGGGCTTGTTGAGGAGGGTCTCGAGCGGCTCGATGAGGTCGTAGGTGGGCAGGTTGGTGCAACTGACGAAGATGGCCTCGGACTCGGGAGTGTCTGCTGCCACGATGCGCTCGGCGATGGTGCGGTAGTTGACCTTCCAGATGCCACCGCCGAGGCCGAGGTGGTCGGACTTGAGGACCTCGACGCCGAGCTCGCCGAGGAAGTCGTGGAGCCGCTCGGTGAGCGGGGCGTCATAGGGGGTGATGACGGAGATGCGGCGCAGGTCGAGGTGCTCGAGCGCTTCGGCGAGGGCACCGCTGGTGGTGATCGCGTCAGGGGCCCCGGCCTCGATCATTGCCTCGCGGAGCGCTTTCTCGTGGGCGACGCCGTTGACGAAGCTGCCGGAGGTGCACATGTAGGCGACGACCTCGGGCTCGACGTGCATGATGTCGCGCGTGGCGGCCTTGATGAGCTTGGTGTCGGAGACGAGCTCGGCCATGGCGCAGCTGACCTCGACGTCCTCGTAGGGCGTGCGGGCCTGGTGGAGACTGACCTCGAGTGGCAGCCAGCGCCACAGCTCGCGCTCGAGGGCCATGTCGAAGGGCGCGATGATCCCGACCCCGCGCTGCGCGATGGGGCCTTCGAAGTCGGGGAGGTTGAGTTCCAACACGGGCCCTCGCCTTCAGTCGTGAGTGTTCCTTCTGGCATTTAAGCAGATTGTTGACAATCATACGAGTGCCTCATACGGTGTCAACGTGACCGAGAACCCCATCATCACGGTCCTCCACGGCGACGCCCGGCCCGACGAGGACCTCCTCGCCCCCGTCCGCGAGCACGCCACCCTCCGCTACTCCACCGCCGAGCAACTGCCCGAGACACTGCCCGGCGCGCGCGTCCTCTTCGCCTACGACTTCTTCAGCCACGCCGTGCCCGACGCCTGGCCCCACTCCGACGACCTCGAGTGGATCCACATCGCCTCCGCCGGCGTCGAGCGATTCATGTTCGACGAGCTCTCTGCCAGCAACGTCGTCGTCACCAACTCGCGCGGCATCTTCGATCCCCACATCGCGGAGTACGTGCTCGGGCAGATCCTCTCCTTCGCCAAGGACTTCCCCCGCTCCCTGCGGTTGCAGCAGGAGCGCGAGTGGCAGCACCGCGAGTCCGAGCGCATCGCCGGCAAGCACGTCATCGTCGTCGGCACCGGGCCCATCGGGCGCGCGATCGGCCGCCTCCTGCGCGCCGCTGGGATGAAGGTCACAGGCTCCGGGCGCCGCGCCCGCGACAACGACCCCGACCTCGGCACCATCATCGCCCAGGAGGACCTCCCCGCCGCGCTCGCCACCGCCGACTACGTCGTCTCCATCGCGCCAAGCACCCCGCAGACCCGGCACATGTTCAACGCGGAGATGTTCGCCGCGATGAAGCCGACCGCCCGCTTCATCAACGTTGGCCGCGGCGACCTCACCGTCACCGACGACCTCGTCGCCGCGCTGCGCGACGGCACCATCGCCGGGGCGGCCCTCGACGTCATCGACCCCGAGCCGCCACCCCCCGACCACCCGCTCTGGGGGCTCGGCAACGTCATGATCACCCCGCACAACGCCGGCGATGTCGTCGGCTGGCGCGATGACCTCACCAGCCTGTTCATCGAGAACTTCCAGCGCTGGCGGCGCGGCACCGAGCTTCTCAATATCGTTGACAAAGATCGTGGTTACGTCCCGGGCTAAGGAGCACCCATGAACCCCACAGAGCTGACCGCCACCGAGCTTGTCACCGCTTACACCGCGGGCGCGCTCTCCCCCGTGGAGGCCACCCAGGCAGTGCTCGACGCCATCGACGAACGTGATCCCGAGATCAACTCGTTCTGCCTCGTCGATAGCGAGCGTGCCCTCAAGCAGGCCAAGCAGGCCGAGGAGCGGTACCGCCGCGGCCACGTCAAGGGACTCCTCGACGGCGTGCCCATCTCCATCAAGGACATCTTCCTGACCAAGGGCTGGCCCACGCTGCGCGGCTCGCAGTGCATCGACCCCGCGCAGGAATGGACCATCGACAGCCCCATCACCGCGCGCCTGCGCGAGGACGGCATGGTCTTCGTCGGCAAGACCACCACGCCTGAGATCGCCTGGAAGGCCACCACCGACAGCCCCCTGACCGGCATCACCCGTAACCCCGCCGACCCGAGCAAGACAGCGGGAGGCTCCTCCGGTGGCAGCGCCGCCGCGGTCGC
The DNA here is from genome assembly GCF_014841105.1 of Lolliginicoccus lacisalsi. Lineage (GTDB taxonomy): Bacteria > Actinomycetota > Actinomycetes > Mycobacteriales > Mycobacteriaceae > Lolliginicoccus > Lolliginicoccus lacisalsi. The sequence goes on along the minus strand of NZ_JACYWE010000003.1, from coordinate 102,360 downwards.
CGCGGGCCTCGGCCCCTGCTCCGTCGGCACCGATGGCGGGGGGAGCATCCGCATCCCCGCCTCGTTCTGCGGCATCGTCGGATTCAAGCCCACCCACGGGCGCATCCCCATGTTCCCCGCGAGCCCGTTCGGCCCGCTCGCCCACGGCGGCCCCATGACCCGCACGGTCGAGGACACCGCGCTGCTCATGGACATCCTGTCGCTGCCCGACCCCCGCGACCCCACCTACCTCGGGCCCACCTTCACCACCTATCGGGGACAGATGAACCGCGACGTGCGCGGGCTCGGTGTCGCCTACTCCAAGAACCTCGGCTACGTCACCGTCGATCCCGAGGTGGCCGCCATCGTCGACGCGGCCGTGCGCCAGCTCGACGAGGCCGGGCTGCCGGTCACCGAGGCCGACCCCGGATTCAGCGACCCGCTCGAGGCGTTCGAGCTGCTCTGGGCCGCCGGCGCCGCCGCCTTGCTTGCCGGGTTCCCCGAGGGATCGCGCGAGAAGGTCGACCCCGAGCTCGGCAAGGTCTGGGACGCTGGCAACAGCTACAGCGCCGTCGAGTACCTCGAGGCACGCGGCGTCGCCGCCCAGCTCGGCATCATCATGGGCAACTTCCACAACATCCACAACCTGCTCATCACCCCCACCATGCCGATCACCGCGTTCGAGGCCGGCCACGACGTGCCGCCCGACAGCGGGCTGAAGTCCTGGCCGCAATGGACCCAGTTCAGCTACCCGTTCAACATGACCCAGCAGCCCGCCATCAGCATCCCGGTCGGCACCACCAAGGCCGGGCTGCCCGTAGGCCTGCAGATCATCGGGCCCCGCCACTCCGACGACCTCGTGCTCGCCGTCGCCCGCTATGCCGAGCACGTTCTCTCGGTGTAGGGGTTATCGGGGGCTCTGCCTCGCGCGGGTGCCTAGCGCGAGTGCCTAGCCGGGGTGCCTAGCGCGAGTGCCTAGCCGGGGTGCCTAGCGCCCCGGGGGGTGCCTAGCGCCGGGAGAGCGCGAAAAACGACACGATTTCTCGCGGGACCTGTCGCTTTTCGCACTCTCCCGGGCCGAAATCGCACTCTCGCGGGACGAACCGGGCCCAGCCAGCCCGCACCACGCCGAGTTGGCCCGCACCACCCGCGGCGCCCGGCGCTGTCGATACCCTCGAGGCAAGCCCCGAACAGCCCCAGGGAGACGAAGATGACCAGCCCCACCGATCCGCTGCACGAGCTCGCCGCCCTCGCCGGGACATGGCATGGCACCGGCCATGGCCACTACCCCACCATCGAGGAGTTCGACTATCGCGAGGAGATCGAGCTTGCCCCCTCGGGCAAGCCGTTCCTGTTCTATCGCTCCCGCACCTGGAACCTGCGGACCGAGCAACCCATGCACACCGAGTGCGGCTATCTCCGTCGCACCACCTCGGGCAGCATCGAGTGGTTGCTGAGCCAGCCGACCGGATTCACCGAGATCCATGCGACGCGCTGGCACGGCGGCGTGCTGGAGTTCCATCCGGTCCGCATCGAGCGGTCGGTCGAGGCCAAGCCCGTGCACGATGTACGCCGCAAGCTAGTGCTCGAGGGCGATCGACTGGTGTTCGACATGTGGATGGCGCACGCCGAGACGCCCCTGACCCATCACCTGCACGCGGAGTACGCGCGCGGCTAGGCCCAGGGGCGTCGAGGGCAGCGGCGTCGAGGGCGGCGGCGTCGAGGGCGGGGGCGTCAAGGGCAGCGCCAGAGAGCTAGAAAGCGGCCTCGTCGAGCTCCATGATCGTGCTGTCGAGACTCGCGAGCACCGAGCGGGTGGCGGAGATCATCGGGAGGACATTGGCGGCGAAGAATCGCGCGCTGGCGATCTTGCCCTCGTAGAACGCTGTATCGCGCGCACCGGCATCGATGGCGGCGTGGGCGATCTCGGCGTGGCGGAGCAGTTGCCAGCCGATGATGAGGTCGCCGACGGCCATGAGCAGCCGCACCGAGCCGAGGCCGATGGTGTAGAGGTTGGCGGGCTCGTCCTTGGCTCCCATGAGGTGCCCGAACATGACGCCGAGGATGGCCTGCACATCCTCGAGCGCGGCGCGCAAGCGTTCGCGGCCTTCAGCGAGGCGCTCGTCGGCATCGGGGCTATCGACGAACGCGGCGATCTGGCCGGCGATGTGACCGATGGCGACGCCTTGGTCGCGGGCGATCTTGCGGAAGAAGAAGTCCTGCGACTGGATGGCGGTGGTGCCCTCGTAGAGGGAGTCGATCTTGGCGTCGCGGATGTACTGCTCGACGGGGTAGTCCTGCAGGAATCCGGAGCCGCCGAGCACCTGCAGCGACTCGGAGAGCAACTGGTAGGCCCGCTCGGAGCCGACGCCCTTGACGATGGGCAGGAGGAAGTCGTTGACCCGCGCGGCCATCTGCTCGTCGGCGCCGGAGACGATCGCGGCGACGGCGGGGTCCTGGTGCGCGGCGGTGTAGAGGTACACGGCGCGCAGGCCCTCGGCGTAGCACTTCTGCAGCATCAGCGAACGGCGCACGTCGGGGTGGTGGGTGATGGTGACGCGCGGGGCGTCCTTGTTGGTCATCTGGGTCATGTCGGCGCCCTGCTCGCGCTGCTTGGCGTAGTCAAGGGCATTGAGGTAGCCCGTGGATAGCGTCGCGATGGCCTTGGTGCCGACCATCATGCGGGCTTCCTCGATGACGCGGAACATCTGGGCGATGCCGTCGTGCACGTCGCCGACGAGCCAGCCGACGGCCGGGGTGCCGTGCTGGCCGAACGTCAGCTCGCAGGTGGCGGACGCCTTGATGCCCATCTTGTGCTCGACGCCGGTGACGAAGACGCCGTTGCGCTCGCCGGGCTCGCCGGTCTCGGGGTCGAAGTGGTACTTGGGCACGAGGAACAGGGAGAGGCCCTTGGTGCCGGGTCCCGCGCCTTCGGGCCGGGCGAGCACCATGTGCATGATGTTCTCGAAGAGGTCACCGGAGTCGGCGGGGGTGATGAAGCGCTTGACCCCGTCGATGTGCCAGGTGCCGTCGGGCTGCTCGGTGGCCTTGGTGCGGCCCGAGCCCACGTCCGAGCCGGCATCGGGCTCGGTCAGCACCATGGTGGCGCCCCAGTTGCGGTCCACCGCGAGCTTCGCCCAGTGCTTCTGCTGCTCGTTGCCGATGCCGTGGAAGATGTCGGCTCCCTTGGGCCCGGCTAGGTACATGTAGGCGGTGGGCTGGGCGCCGAGGATGAGCTCCTTGATGGCCCAGCCGAGCATGGAGGGGGCGGGCTCGCCGCCGATCGCGGGGTCGAGGCCGATGCGGAAGTACTCGGCCTCGTGCCAGGTCTTGATGGCCTTGACCAGGCTCGCGGGCAGCTCGACGCTGTGGCTGGCCGGGTCGAAGACGGGCGGGTTGCGGTCGGCATCAGCGAACGGGTCGGCGATGGGCCCCTCGGCGAGCCGCGCGGCCTCGGTGAGGATCTCGCGGACGGTGTCGCTGTCGAGATCGCCGAAGGTGCCGGTGGCAAGCACGTCGCCGAGCCGGAGGGATTCGAACAGGTTGAACTCGAGGTCGCGCACGTTGCTGCGGTAATGGCCCACCGGTTGTTCCTTCGTCTCGATGCTGGTCGTCCGCGCCACCGGGATCTGGCGGCACGAATCACACCTTTGAGCACGGCGGCCTGGTTACGCAACCGTAGACGCGTCAAGCATTGCCAATGCCGCGGCAGCGAGGCTATTCTTATTTCAACACCGTTGAATTAAGGATGCGCGCCATGACCACCACCGCCATCACGGTCGACGGCCTCACCGTCCACCGCGGAAAGCACCCCGTCCTCCACTCGCTCGGCTTCACCATCCCGGAGGGCAGCGTCGCCGGGCTGCTCGGACCCAGCGGCAGCGGCAAGACCACCCTCATCCGCGCCCTCGTCGGCGTCCAGATCATCAAGTCCGGCACGATCACCGTGCTCGGCGACCCCGCCGGCTCACCGTCCCTGCGCGGCACCGTCCGCTATGTCACCCAGGACGCCAGCGTCTACGACGACCTCACCATCGCCGAGAACGTCCAGTACTTCGCATCCCTCTACGGATGCAGCAGCGACGACGTGGCGCACGCCATCGACGCCGTCCACCTCGACCACCTGCCAGGCTCGCGGCTCGTCCGCGACCTCTCCGGCGGCCAGCGCACCCGCGTCACCCTCGCCTGCGCGCTCGTCGGCGCCCCCCGCATCCTCGTGCTCGACGAGCCCACCGTCGGCCTCGACCCGGTGCTCCGCGAGGACTTGTGGACCATGTTCCACCAGCTCGCCGATGCAGGGACGACCATCCTCGTCGCCAGCCACGTCATGGACGAGGCCCGCCGGTGCGACAGGCTGCTCTTCCTGCGCGACGGCCACCTCATCGCGGACGACACTCCCGCCGCCATTCGACGCACCACCAGCCAGGACGACCTCGAGGACGCCTTCCTCGCGCTCGCCCACCGCGACTGACCCCCCCGCTGCTGAACCCCCTGCAGCACGCCACCGCCCTCACGCCCGGAGGCCACCATGAACATCCGCATCCTGCTCGCCACCACTCGCAGGGTCCTGCGCCAGCTCAGCCGCGACCACCGCACCATCGCCATGATCCTGCTGCTGCCCAGCTTCCTGCTGACCATTCTCTACTTCATGTACGAGGACAACACGATGCTGTTCCAAGGCATCGCCACGATCATGCTCGGCATCCTGCCGTTCACGGTCATGTTCCTCATCACCAGCATCGCCATGCTCCGCGAACGCACCTCGGGCACGCTCGAGCGGCTCATGGCGTCCCCCCTGCACAAGCTCGACCTGCTCTTCGGCTACGGGCTCGCGTTCGGCCTCGCCGCCACCGCGCAGGCCACCGTCACCATCGCCGTCGCCTACTTCGCGTTCGACGTGCGCCCCACCGCCGGCACCGCGCTCGTCGCCCTCGTTGCTGTCGTCAACGCGCTCCTCGGCGTCTCGATCGGCCTGTTCACCAGTGCCTTCGCCCGCACCGAGTTCCAATCCGTGCAGTTCATGCCGCTGATCGCTTTCCCGCAGATCCTGCTGTGCGGGCTGTTCGTGCCCCGCGCGGAGATGAACATCGTGCTCCAGCACATCAGCGACGTCCTCCCCCTCACCTACGGCGTCAGCGCGCTCCAGGAGATCGCCGCGCCCTCCCCCGCCACCACGGAGATCTGGACCGACATCGGGATCGTGGCCGGAGTGGTCGCCCTCGCCCTCGTCCTCGCCGCAGCGACCCTGCGCCGCCGCACCCCGTGATACTGCGCCGCCGCACCCCGTGATACTGCGCCGCCGCACCCCGTGACCGGGAAGGACCCCATGCCCGAGCAACCACAAGCCAGCCAGCGCGGACGCCGCCCGGGCGATCCGGCCGAGACGCGTGACAACATCCTCGACGCCGCCCGCGGCCTCTTTGCCGAGGCCGGGTTCGACAAGGCCAGCATCCGCCGCATCGCCGCCCGCGCCCAGGTCGATCCCGCGCTCATCCACCACCATTTCGGCACCAAGCAGCAGCTATTCATCGCGGCAATGCGCGCCCCCGTCAATCCCGTCGACATCGTGAAGGGAATCATCGACGGACCACCATCCGAGCTCGGGCACCGCATCGCCGAGGCCTTCGTCGGCGTCTGGGACTCCCCTGCCGGAACAGGCCTCGCGCACACCCTGCGCGCGGTGCTCGCCCAGGACGGCATGACCATCGCGATCCGCGAGTTCGTCAACCACCAGCTCGTCCCCGTCCTCATTACCGCCCTCGACGGCGACGAGCAGGAGCGCCGGTTCCGCGCCAACCTCGCCCTCTCGCAACTGCTCGGGCTCGCCGTCACCCGCTACCTCGTGCGCATCGAGCCGATCGCCGACGTCCCCGCGACCGAGGTCGTGCGGCACATCGCGCCGACCTTGCAGCACTACCTCACCGGGCCGCTCGACGCGGACTGATGCGCGCGTGGCCCTCTGCTCGCGCGCGGCCCGGGTAGCAGCAGGAGCCGTGGCGAGGTCAGGTCGAATTCTTCGCTAAGCCGTCGCGTGGCCGTAACCCGACCCGGACTTGTTGTCAGACCGCGTGCGTAACGTGCATCACAGGGAGAGCTTCCCGCCGCACCCTCTCCCGCAGGCACTCTTCACGAGGAGGAATCATGACGATCCGGGACAAGGGCTGGCCCGCTGGAACCCCCTGCTGGGCCGACTGCGCGGTCGATGATGTCGCGCGCGCCAGGGAGTTCTACGAGGCAGTGATGGGCTGGGAGTTCGAGGACACCGGGCCCGAGACGGGCGGCTACCTCATCGCGCGCAAGAACGGGCACGTCGCCGCGGGCCTCATGCCGAAGCCGGAAGGCATGGAGGACATGCCCTCGGCGTGGACGACCTACCTGGCCACCGAGGATGCGGACGCGACTGCCGAAGCCGCGGCCGCGAACGGCGGGCAGGTGCCGGTGGCTCCGATGGACGTGATGACCGAGGGCCGAATCGCGGTCATCGTCGACCCCACCGGCGCCTTTTTCGGCTTGTGGCAGCCCATCAATCACACCGGCGCCGCCGTGGTCAACGAGCCCGGCGGCATGTGCTGGAACGAACTGCAGACCCGCGACGTCGACGCAGCGAAGGACTTCTACGCGAAGCTCTTCGGCTACAGCTACAAGCAGCTCTCCGAGGAAGGCATGACGTACTTCGTTGCCGAGCTAGATGGCGAGGGCGTGGCGGGGATGATGCTCAACGACATGGCTCCCGCCGAGGTCCCGCCGATGTGGCAGGCATACTTTGCCGTCGAGAACTGCGACACCGCCACCGAGGCCGCCACCAGCCGCGGAGCCACCATCCTCATGGAACCCACCGACAGCCCCTACGGGCGGATGAGCTTCGTGCAGTCGCCGCAGGGCGAGACACTGGGCCTCGTTGACATGTCCACGACCGTTGGCGAGATGCCCGCATAGCGCAACTGACTCGTGGTGCCGCGCGACCCAGCGGAAGCGCGGTCGCCCTAGCTGCCGCGGGTGTGCGAAGAACGACAGGTTCACGCACGAGAGCTGTCGCACATCGCACACTCGCGGGGGCGCGACCGGCCAACGGCGGGGCGCGCCCGGCCAGCCGAACACCTAGCTATACGAACGCCCTAGCCGGATCGCACCAGGTGCAGGACGTGGGTGCCCTCGAACCCCTTGAGCTCGGCCTCGCGGTGCCCCTCGACCACGATGGGCACCGTCGGATCAAGGCGCTTGCGCACAGATTCCGAGATCAAGGTCTCCCCGCCCTCGGCCTGGCTTGCCACCCGCGCCGCCATGGCCACATTGCGGCCGAACAGGTCATCGCCACGTCGCACCGAGCGCCCCGAATGGATCCCGATACGCACCCGCACCCGCACCCCGCCGCGCGACGCCCAGCCCACGCGCGCGAGCTGCTCCTGGATCGACGCCGCGCACAGCACAGCATCATCCGGGGACTTGAAAGCCACCATGAACCCGTCGCCCTGGCTCTTGATCACATACCCGTGGTGCCGGGCGACTGCCTGCCGGATCAGCCGGTCATGCTTGGCCAGCAGGCGCACCCACGCCTGGTCGCCGAGCTGCTCGTTCAAGGTGGTGGAGCCCTCGATGTCGGAGAACAGGATCACCACGCGCCCGTCCACCGTCATGCGGGCGAGGTCGGGCCGCTCCACCTGAGCCCAGCCCGCGAGGTCCTCGACCGAGGATCGCACTGCGGCCCCAATGCCTTTGGTGCGCACGAGGTTCGCGGTGTGCCACACCGTCTTCACGGCGTCCCGGCTCCCGGCGAACAGGCGCCGCGCCACTTGGGTGCGCAATTCGTGCCGCAGCTTCGCCACCTGCCGCGTGCTCCGAACCAGCAGCAGCGCCAGCACGAGGATGATCACGGCCTCGGCGGCAGCGATCATCACTAGCGTGTCACTGCTCATAGCCACCCATCCTCGGAACACTCGCGACGGCCCTATCGTAGCCAGGGCACGCTCGCCCTGGGCCTTGCCTACTGTGCCCGAAGCGCAGCGATCGCGTCGTCGAGGTGCGGGTGGACGTCGGGACGCACGCCCTCGCCCGCGTCGGGCTCGCTCAGCATCGCATCGGGATCGACCAGCATCACCCTCTTGCCATCGTGCAGGACCAAGCGGCGCACTGCCTCGAGGATCATCCGCCGCGCGACATCGCTGACCCCGCTCACCCTGCTCAGGTCCAGCACCACGCCGTCGTCGTTGAGCTCGTGCGCCACGATCGCCCGCAGCAATGCCTCGGCGCCGGAGAACCGGATCGAGCCCTGCAGCCGGAACACTGCCACGCCATCGCGATCGGACACGCCCCGCAGCACCGCCTGGGCGACCGGGGGCACCTCCATCAGGTGCATGCCCATGTCCGTGCTCAGCCGCTCGAACACCTTCACCCCGCGGGTGCTGTTGCCGTGCTCGTCCAGCCTGGGCGAGAACGCCGCAATGCCCACCTGCCCGGGAAGCACGCCTATAACACCCCCCGCGACGCCGGATTTCGCGGGAATTCCCACCGTCGTCACCCAGTCGCCCGCCGCGTCATACATGCCGCAGGTCATCATCACGCTGAGCACCTGGCGCACCGTCAGATCGTCGAACACTCGTCGGCCCGTCTGCGGCTGCACGCCCCCATTGGCGAGGGTGGCGGCCATGGTTGCCAGGTCACGTGTGGTGACGGTCAACGAGCATTGGCGGATGTAGCCGCGCACGATGTCGATGGGATCATTCTCGAGGATGCCCACGGTGCGCAGCATGTAGCCGATCGCGAGGTTGCGGTGCGCGGTCTCCATCTCGGACTCGAACACTGCCTCGTCGAACTGGAGCTCGCGGTCGGCAAGGATGCTCACCCGGCGCCGGAAGCGCTCCGCCCGCTCCTCCCAATTGCCGCCATGGATGAGCGAATGGGTGGCGATCGCGCCCGCGTTGATCATGGGATTGCGCGGCCGCCCCGTCTCGTCCTCGAGCGAGATCTCGTTGAACGCATCGCCGGATGGCTCCACCCCGATCTTGGCGAGCACCGCCTCGAGGCCGTTGTCGTGCAGCGCGAGGGCGTAGGCGAACGGCTTGGAGATCGATTGGATCGAGAACTCCACCTCGTCATCGCCCGCGCTGTACAACGCGCCCTCGGGGGTCGCGATGGCCACTGCGAGCCGCTCCGGATTAGCACGGGCTAGCTCGGGAATGTAGTCGGCGACGGTGCCGCCGTCGGTGTTCCGGCAATCGTCGAGGACTTCCAGCATGTATTCGGGGATCGGCGAGCGCATGAGCAGCACTGTACGTGACGGCGGTCGGCGGGCCGGGCGCTCGATCGTGAAGCCCCAGCCACGTAGGAGGTGGCTGGGGCTTCACGATCACACGGCCGCGCGGGAGGCGCCGTCTAGATCTCGGCGAGGACTTCCTTCCAGGTGCCGAGGGCGTCATCAACCTGCTCCTCGGTGACGACGAGCGGCGGGATCATGCGCACCGTATTCATGTAGGCGCCGCACATGAGCAGGAGCAGGCCCTTGCTGGCGGCAAGCTTCTGCGCGGCGGCGGCCGTGGCGCCATCGGGGTTGCCGTCGGCGTCGACGAACTCATTGCCGACGAGCAGCCCGAGCCCGCGCGTCTGCCCCACGGCCTCGGTCTTGAGGCTCGTCACGCCGTCGAGGAGCTGGGTGCCGCGGGCGGCGGCGTTCTCGACGAGGCCCTCGTCGCGGATGACGTCGAGTGTCGCGCAGGCCGCGGCGCAGGCGACAGCGTTGCCGCCATAGGTGCCACCTTGCGAGCCGGGCCAGGCCTTGGACATGAGCTCCTCGGACGCGGCGATCCCGGAGATCGGGAAGCCGCTGGCAATGCCCTTGGCGAGGGTGATGATGTCCGCCTTGACGTCGAAGTGCTGGTGGCCGAAGTACTTGCCGGTGCGGCCGAAGCCGGTCTGGATCTCATCGATCACGAGGAGGATCCCGTGCTTGTCGGCGCGCTCGCGCAGTCCTTGCATGAAGGTGGTGTTGGCGGGGATGTAGCCGCCCTCGCCGAGGACGGGCTCGATGATGAACGCGGCGGTCTCGTTGGGGGCGCTGATGGTGGCGAAGAGGAAATCGAGCTCGCGCAGGGCGAAGGCCGTGGCCTCCTCCTCGGTCCAGCCCCAGCGGTAAGCGGTGGGGAACGGCGCGACGTGCACGCCGGCCATCAGCGGGCTGAACCCGGCACTGAAGCGGGTGCCGGAGGTGGTCATGGAGGCCGCGGCGACGGTGCGGCCGTGGAAGCCGCCGTGGAAGACGATGACGTTGGGTCGACCGGTGGCCTGGCGGGCGAGGCGGAGGGCGGCCTCGACGGCCTCGCTGCCGGAGTTGGCGAAGAAGACGGAGTCGAGGCTGGGCGGTAGCACATCGCCGAGCTTGCTGATGAGCTCGATCATCGGCTTGTGCATGACGGTGGTGTATTGGCCGTGGATGAGGGAGGCGACCTGCTTCTGGGCGGCCTCGACGACTCGTGGATGGCAGTGACCGGTGCTGGTGACGCCGATCCCAGCGGTGAAGTCGAGGTACCGACGGCCATCGGTGCCGAAGAGGTAGCTGCCCTCGCCGCGCTCGACGGTGACGGGGGTGGCTTGCTTGAGAAGTGGCGATAGCCGGGTCACGGTCAGCTCCATCCTTGAAGGGGTCATCCTATTGTCGGATTGTTGACAATAGGCATACCATGACTGCGGAACTGTAGGCAATGCCCGCAAGGAGATGCGATGGCCCCCACGCCCCAGGACGAGCGCGACGCGATCGCCTCCGTCCCCACCGGACTCTTCATCGGCGGAGAATTCGTCGAGACCAAGCGCACCATGGCAGTGACCGACCCCTCGACCGGCGCCACCTTGTGCGAGGTCGCCGACGCCAGCCCCGATGAGGCCATGGCCGCCCTCGACGCCGCCGAGAAGGCCCAGCCCGGCCTCGCCGCCATGCCACCGCGCGAGCGCAGCGAGATCCTCCGCCGCGCCTACGACATCCTCATGGCCGAGCAGGAGCGCCTCGCGCTGATCATGACCCTCGAGATGGGCAAGCCCCTGGCCGAGGCCAAGGGCGAGATCGCCTACGCCGCCGAGTTCTTCCGCTGGTTCTCCGAGGAAGCCGTCCGCATCAACGGCGGCTACATGGACGCCCCGGCCGGGGGAGCACGCTTCATCGTGCGCCACGAGCCCGTCGGCCCCTCCCTGCTCATCACGCCCTGGAACTTCCCCATGGCCATGGGCACCCGCAAGATCGGGCCCGCCCTCGCCGCCGGCTGCACCAGCATCATCAAGCCCGCCGAGGCCACTCCCCTCTCCATGCTCGCCCTCGCCGAGATCCTCCAGCGCGCCGGAGCACCCGCCGGCAGCGTCAACGTCATCCTCCCCACCGAGCCGTCGAAGGTCATGCCGCCGCTGATCCACGACCCCCGCAGCCGCACGCTGTCCTTCACCGGCTCCACCGAGGTCGGCAAGATCCTCCTCGGCCAGTGCGCCAAGACCGTCATGCGCACCTCCATGGAGCTCGGCGGCAACGCGCCCTTCATCGTGTTCGACGACGCGGACCTCGACGAGGCCGTCACCGGCGCCATCCTCGCCAAGATGCGCAACATCGGCCAGGCCTGCACCGCCGCCAACCGCATCTACGTCCACCGCGACATCGCCAACGAGTTCACCCACAAGCTCGTCGAGGAGCTCAGCAAGTACACCCCCGCCCGCGGAATCGAGAGCGGCCTCATCGTCGGCCCCCTCATCGACCAGGCCGCGATCCAGAAGGTCGAGACCCTCGTCGACGATGCCACCCGCCGCGGCGCCGACGTCCTGCTCGGCGGCGAGCGCCTCAACCGCGAGGGCTACTTCTACCCCGCCACCGTCCTCACCGGCGTGCCCGATGATGCGGAGATGACCCACACCGAGATCTTCGGCCCCGTCGCCGCCATCAGCGTCTTCGACACCGAGGACGAGGTCATCAGCCGCGCCAACGACACCCCCTTCGGCCTGGTGGCCTACGTCTACACCGAGAGCCTCCGCCGCGGGCTGCGCGTCAGCGAGGCGCTCCAGTCCGGCATGGTCGGCCTCAACCAGGGCGTTGTCTCCAACCCCGCTGCGCCCTTCGGTGGCGTGAAGGAATCCGGCCTCGGCCGCGAGGGCGGCCTGACTGGCATCGACGAGTTCCTCGAGACGAAGTACATCGGCGTCAAGATGTAGTTCGCTGGCTGGCTGTTTGGCTGCTCGAGTGTGCGAAGAACGACAGCTCCACGCAGGAATCCTGTCGCTTTTCGCACACTCGCCACGAATTTCACGCGGAACGGATCCATACCCGGCGTGCGTGCGTCCAACATCGCGTGCACCCGTTCAAGCCCGCCCACCGAGGCATCCCGCCGCGCACCGCGCAACGCCGCTACACCCGCCTGTTCCCGGGCGTGTATATCGACCCTGCTGCGCCCGTCACACCCCTGGTGAAGGCCCGCGCGGCATGGCTGTGGGCCGATGGCGCATGCGTGCTCACCGGGATCTCTGCCGCGGCCGTGCATGGCGCCCGGTGGCTGCCCGGCGAGGCGCCCGCCGAGGTCGCGGTGGGCAGAGTCGTGCGGGTGCGCGGCCTCGTGGCGCACCGCGACCGCATCCACCCCCGCGACATCACCGATCGCCTCGGGATGCGGGTCACTAGCCCCGCCCGGACCGCGTTCGACCTCGCGCGGCGCCACGAGCCCGACACCGCGATATGCCACATCGATGCGCTGTGCCGCGCCACTGACCTGGCGCCGAACGCGCTGCTGGACCTCGCCGGGGCCTTGCGCGCAACACCCGGGGCGGCGCGATTACGAGCACTCGCGGGACTGGTGGACCCTGGCGCCGAGTCACCGCGCGAGACCGTGCTACGACTGCTGCTCCTGCGCGCCGGGCTGCCGAGGGCGGTCACCCAGTTCGTGGTGCGCGATGCGCGTGGCCGGTTCATCGGGCGCACGGACCTCGCGTGGCCGCGGTGGAGAGTCGCGATCGAGTACGAGGGATCGCATCATTTCACCGACCCCGAGCAGGCCCGCCGCGATGCCGAGCGTGGCAATCGCCTGATGCGAGCAGGCTGGCGGGTCGTGCGGGTCACCGCACCGATGATGCAGCGCCCCGACCTCATCATCGAGGAAGTGCGGGCGGCCCTCCGTGCAGCGGGCGGGTGCTGAGGGCTTCCCGGCGGGCCTGTCGCTGCTCAGAGTGCGATCGACGACAGCTCCGGGCGCGAAAGCTGTCGCTTTTCGCACGCTCGCGCGCAAGACGCACCCGCGCGACGCCCCGACCGGACCTGAGCGCCTACTCGTCGTCGAGGTCGTCGTCGGGGTCGGCGTCGAGGATCTCGCGGGGAGCAGGCTGCTCGATGCGCCGGGGCGCGTCCTCGCCAGCCTTCTTGGCGGCCTCGGCCATCTCGAACCCATCGGTGATCCAGTCGCCGATCTCGCGCGCGACGCCAGCGACCGCGCCAGTGATGATCACGGTGATGCGGCCGACGTGCGTTGCGGCGGATTCGACGAGTTGCTGGGCGATGTCCTTGCGCTGTTCCAGCTTGCCGACCATGCTTCCTTCTTCCGGCTGGGGGTTCGGCCTTGATGCCACGCTCGTCCGGCTTGGCGGTGCTCAGGCCGGTGCTGTGGTGTCTCGTTCCACGATAACAGTGCGGTACTTCTCCGTGCCCACGATGGATTTGGGCAGGGCGAGCTTGAAGACGCGTGCCCAGGCGGACAGCAGCTGCGAGGGCAGCGATCCGGTGTTGTAGGGCAGGTTGTACTTCGCGCAGAGGGCTTGCACCTCGACGGCGATCTCGGGCAGACGGCAGGACGGGATGTCCGGGAACAGGTGGTGCTCGACCTGATGGCCGGTGCTGCCGGAGAGGATGTGCAGGGCCTTCGATCCGGTGAAGTTCGCGGAGCCGAGGAGCTGGCGCAGGTACCATTCGCCGCGCGTTTCCCCGGCGATGTCTTCCTCGGTAAAGGTCTGGGCGCCCGCCGGGAAGTGTCCGCAGAACACGAGGTTGCCCACCCAGAGGTTGCGGATGATGCTCGCGGTGGCGTTGCCGGCGAAGGTGAGCGGGAAGAGCGGCCCGGTGAGGGCGGGGAAGAACACATAGTCCTTCATCGCCTGGGGCAGGATCTTCGCCCACCAGTGGTTGACGACCTTCTTGACCTTGGTGCTGGTGTCGTCGCCCACGACGGAGTGGTCGAGCTCGAGGACGTGCAGGGCGGTGAGCCATTCGAAACCCACGACGATGATGGCGCCGAGCACGGGGTTGAGGAGGAAGAAGGGGTGCCAGGGGCGGTCCTCGTCCATGCGCATGACACCGAATCCGATGTCGCGGTCCTCGTCGATGACGTTGGTGAACGTGTGGTGGCGGTAGTTGTGCGAGTACCGCCAGAGGTCGGATTGCACGACCATGTCCCATTCGAAGATGCGGGAGTTGAATCCGCGCTCGTGCATGAAGTCGTACTGGCCATGCATGACGTTGTGGCCGATCTCGAGGTTGTCGATGATCTTCGACAGGGAGAGCGCGGCGACCGCGGCGAGCCAGACGGGCGGGATGAATCCGAGGAAGAACAGGCCGCGGCCGGTGATCTCGAGGGCGCGCTGGGCCTTGAGGAGGTTGTAGATGTAGCGGCGGTCGCGCTCGCCGATGTCGGCGAGGTGGCGGGCGCGGATCTCATCGAGGGCGCGGCCGAGCTCCTCGACCTGCGCGAGGGTGAGGTGGACGGTGTCGCGGCCAGTCTCGCCGGGCCGGGCTGGGCGCAGCGGGGCCGGGGGCGCATCGACGGTCTGGGGCTTGCGCAGCACGGTGGGCGCGGGGATCGGCATCGCTTCCACGAGGGTCTGGGCAACAGCGAGGCCACGGGCGGGGATATCCCGCACTGCCCTGGTCTTTCCTAGCAGTGGCAGAGCTACCATGCCGCACCCTCCCCTCACATGTCTACGCGTAATCTTCACGCGGCGATCGTCGTTGATCGGCCCGGTAGACACTATCCGAGTTCCCATCGAATCAGCAGGGGCCTATGAACAAGGTCACTCTATATAACAATGTGTGATCAAAGCCGTTCCGACTAGGCCACCCGCCCGCGTTCCTTTGATCCGCTTGCGCCCCCGGATGATCGCGCCATGGGCCATAATCGGAAATGTCCGTTTCCTGCCGAGAGTTCTTGCCGAGAGGATCCCAGGTGCGATGATGCTACGCAGCCGTGGATATCGACTCATCCTGCCTGTGGCGCTCGGCGCCATGCTGGCCATCTCCTGCGGGGGCTCGTCCGGGCCCGCAGTGGAACCTGGTGTGCCCACCGGCGCGCTGCAACTGCCGGATGA
The DNA here is from genome assembly GCF_014841105.1 of Lolliginicoccus lacisalsi. Taxonomy (GTDB): domain Bacteria; phylum Actinomycetota; class Actinomycetes; order Mycobacteriales; family Mycobacteriaceae; genus Lolliginicoccus; species Lolliginicoccus lacisalsi. Next base: position 87,078 of record NZ_JACYWE010000003.1, on the reverse strand, counting down.
GACACCGCCCGCGCTGCCCGCGCATTGCGGCCCTGGCGGCGGGCACACCGTCGTTCCCGGGGTGCTCACGGTCGCCGTCGACGAGCAAGGCATCGCCCCCTGGGTGATCGACAACGATCCGACGAACCGGCAGGGATTCGAGCCCGCAGTGGCCTGGACGGTGGCCGAGCGCCTCGGCTTCGACGGCAACAGCGTCAGCTTCGTCCGCGCCTCTTTCGGCAAGGCCCTGGAGAGCGGACCGAAGGAATTCGACTTCGCGATCAACCAGTACACGATCATGGGCGAGCGGCGGAAGAACATCGATTTCTCCGCGCCCTACTACGCCGTGGAGCAAGCCGTGGTGGCGCTAGAGGGCTCGGAGGCCGCTGAAGCGTCGAGCATCTCGGACCTCGAGGATCTGCGCGTCGGGGCATACAAGCATTCGAGCAGTGCCTTCGCCGTCGAGAGCGTGATCGGCCCCGACGACGCCGAGATCTTCGGCGGGTTCAGCGACGCCGTGACCGCCCTCGCCGACGGCGATATCGACGCGCTTGTCGCTGATCTGCCCACCGCCGTCCAGATCGCGGAGACCATGATCGAGGACGGCGTGATCGTCGGGAAGTTCCCCGCGCCCAACGAGGTAACCGAGTTCTACGGGCTCGTGCTGGAGACGGACGACCCCCTCACCCTGTGCGCCACCATCGCCCTCGAGCAGATGTATGACGATGGCACCCTCGAGAAGCTCGCCGCGGAATGGCTGGCAGTCGACGAGGCGATCCCGCCGCTCTCCTAGCCTCGCTCCGGCCAGCTCCCTCACGCCACACTGGCCCCATCCATTCCTCGCTGGATGCCCCGCGGCCGAGTCAGGTTGCCGCATAATGGGTCCATCATGGACGCACCCGTTGAGGAAGCGTGATCGATGCCGACACCCTCGCGCCGCCTAGCTGCCGCGCCGCTCGCAGCCCTTGCCCTTGTTGCCGCCTCGTGCGGGTCCAGCACGCCGGAGCCAGAGGAGGAGTTCGAGCAGACCCCCCAGGGCTCGCTGCGCCTGCCGAACGAGGACGCGGGCACCATCCCGGCACGCTGCGGCCCCGGGGGCGGCCGGACCGTGGCTCCCGAGGCACTGACGATCGCCGTGGATGATCCCGCGTTCGCCCCGTGGATCATCGATAACGATCCCGCGAGCGGGCAGGGCTTCGAGGGCGCCATCGCGCGGTCGGTCGCCGACACTCTCGGCTACTCCCCGGAGGCGACCGTGTTCGTGCGGGTTCCGTTCGACGAGGCGCTCGAGGCTGGACCGAAAGACTTCGACTTCGCGATCAACCAGTTCAGCATCATGGGCGAGCGCCGCGAGAATGTCGATTTCTCCGCCCCCTACTATGCCGTCGCCCAGGCCGTGGTGGCGCTGGAGGGCACGCCCGCCGCGGCAGCGACGACGATGGACGATCTGGAGGACCTCGCGATCGGGGCGGACTCGAGCTCGACGAGCATGTACGCGGCCGAGCACTCCATCGAGCCCGGGACCGATCCAGTGGGCTACGCCAGCGTGGCCGACGCGGCCAGCGCGCTCGCGAGCGGCGAGATCGACGCGCTGGTGGCAGACCTGCCGACCGCGGTGCGCATCGCGAACGACCAGCTCGCGGGCGGTGTGGTCGTGGGCCGGTTCCCCGCCCCCAACGAGGTCACCGAGTTCCTGGGGCTCGTCCTGGAGAAGGACAGCGATTTCACGGAATGTGCCTCCCTGGCACTGCAGAAGCTGCATCACGAGGGAGCCCTCGAGGAGCTCGCGCACGTGTGGCTCACCGACCATGAGGACGTGCCCGTCCTGACACGGTAGGGGCAGCGCCCCTCGCGCGCGGCAAGGCCCGGGCGGGGATTGCCCTGCCCGGGCCTTGGTTCATCAGCACTCGCGGAATGCGTCCGCGCGGATCACGCTGCGGGCTGCGGTGCTGCCTCGGCCTTGCGCTCGACGATCACACCGGCTGGCTCGTTGTGGCTGACCAGCGAGTTCGGGAGCGCGAGCTTGAAGATCTTGCCCCACACGGAGCCGATCTGCTTGGTGAAGCCGCCCTTGTTGTAGGGCAGGCCGTACTTGGTGGCGATGCGCTCCACCTCGGGCGCCATCTGGGGGTAGCGGTACGCCGGGATGTCGGGGAAGAGGTGGTGCTCGATCTGGTGCGACAGGTTGCCCGACATGATGTGGAACAGCTTGCCGCCGGTGATGTTGGCCGAGCCGAGCATCTGGCGCAGGTACCACTCCGCCTTCGTCTCGTTGGCGGTCTCCTCCTTGGTGAACACCTGCACGCCGGAGGGGAAGTGGCCGCAGAAGATGATGCTGTAGGCCCAGACGTTGCGGATCAGGTTCGCCGCGGCATTGCCCACGAGGGTGGTCGGGAACAGGGGCCCGGTGAGCGCGGGGAAGATCAGGTAGTCCTTGAGCGCCTGTGGGCCTGCCTTGCCGAGCCAGCCCTTGGCGAGCTTCTTGACCTCGCCCATGTCGCGCTGGCCCTTGACGAACTCCTCGGCGTGGAGATCATGGAGCATCACGCCCCACTCGAACAGTACCATGAGCAGGAACGCGTAGACCGGGTTACCGAGGAAGTAGGGGTGCCACTTCTGGTCCTTGTCCATGCGCAGGATGCCGTAGCCGATGTCACGGTCCATGTCGAGGATGTTGGTGAAGGTGTGGTGCATGTAGTTGTGCGAGTGGCGCCACTGGTCGCCGGGGCACACGTTGTCCCACTCGAAGACGCGGGAGTTGAGGCCACGCTCGCGCATCCAGTCGTACTGGCCGTGCATGACGTTGTGGCCGATCTCCATGTTGTCGAGGATCTTCGCGAGCCCGAGCGAGGCGACGGCGAGCGGCCATGCAGGCAGGACGTACATCAGTCCGCGGCCGGCGACCTCGAGGCCACGCTGGACCTTGATGAGGTTGTAGATGTAGTCGCGGTCCTTGTCACCGAGGTCGGCGACGATCCGTGCGCGCAGTGCCTCGAGCTCGCGGCCGAACTCCTCGACCTGCTCGGGGGTCAGGCGCACCGGCTCATCGGTGGCCGGCTCGGTGGCCGGGCGGAACGCGCGCCCGGCGATGGGCGCCTTCGCGAGGGTGGACGTGGCCTTGCGGCGCAGTTCGCGGCCAGGCAGGGCGGGCGGGGTTACGGGGAGATTGATGACAGCCATGATGTGTCTCCTTCTGGGTTTCCCGTTCTTGGCATGGGGGCACCGTCACGGGTGTTGTCCTGGTACTTCGCTAGTGATTCCGGGGTCTTGCTGCCGGGATCGGGGGCCTGCTGGCCCGGCTGGCGGGCGCGGCCCCGACGTTGCCTAGATGTCGATGTCGACGTCGCCGACGGCCTGCGAGACGCAGAGCTGGATCGGCTCGTCCGCGGTGTCGTTCAGCTCGCCAGTGAGCAGGCTCTTGGTGCAGCCGGTCTTCTTGACGGCGGTGCAGGTGAAGCAGATGCCCATCCGGCAGCCGTAGTCGGGGCTCAGCCCGGCGGACTCGGCCTCCTCGAGCAGCGAGGTGCCGGAGTTCTCCCGCTGCACGTTGCTGCTGGAGAACGCGATCGTGCCGGTGGCCTCCTCGGTATCGGCGGCCACGCTCCCGGCCACCTGGAACTCCTCGGTGTGCAGCTTGTCGCCGAGACCACGCTCGTCGTAGTAGGCGCGGATGGCGTTCATCATCGGCGGCGGGCCGCACAGGTACGCCTCGGCGTCGGCGAACCAGGGTGCCGCGATGTCGACATGCTCGGTCCCGAAGAACCCCTGGAGGTCGCCGCCACCGCCGGGGAGGGTGGACGCGATGCGCAGGGTGACGTTGGGATGCTTGGCCGCGATCTCGCGCAGGGCCTCGGCATGGGGAACGTCGTTGATGGTGTCGCAGTAGTGCAGGAAGGTGATGTCGCCCTGGTGGCCCTCGTCGACGAGGGTGCGCAGCATCGACAGCACCGGGGTGATGCCACTGCCGCCACTGAGCAGCAGGATCTTCTCGGGGCGCTCGGCGGGCAGCTTGAACACGCCGTTCGCCTGGGCGAGGTCGACGATCATGCCGGGCTCGGCGTTCTCGCGCAGGTAGCGGGAGACGAAGCCATCGGCGTGCGCCTTGATGGTCAGCTCGAGGCGCCCATCGGCCCTGTGCACCGAGTTGGCCGGCGAGAAGCAGCGGGTGTGGCGGACGCCGTCGACGACGACGCCGATCTGCACGAACTGCCCGGCCTCGAAGCCCTTCCACTGGCGGGTGGGGCGCAGCTCGAGGGTGACGGTGTCCTTGGTGTGCCGCTCGACCTTGGTGATCTTGGCGCGCAGGTCGCGCACCGTCACCATGGGGTTGACGAGCTCGAGGTAGCGGTCCACCGCATGGGGCGTGGCCAGGGCCTCGAAGAGCTTGACGAGCGACGGGCGCCCCTTGGGCAGCGCGGGCTTCTTGCCAAAGCGGGGCGGGTTAGGTCGGGTGGGAAGGGCCCGCGGCGTAATCGATGTGGTCACTGGGATCTCCTCATCGTTGCTGAACCTTAGGCCCGGTCCGTACACGAATCCAAGCCCGAACTTTCAGTGAACGTGTGTACACCCAATAGTTTGGGGGTGTCCCTCCCCCACTGTCAACAGCAACCCGCGTGATCCACATGACAGTGCTCATGCGTGCACCACCGCCCGTCGCCCTAGACTTATCGTCGTGACAGGGCCCGGAAGCAGAACCGAACGCAAGGAACGGACCCGCCAGGCACTCCTCGACGGGACATTGGAACTTCTCGATGACCGCAGTTTCTCGAGCGTGTCCTTGCGGGAGGTCACCCGTGCCGTCGGCATCGTCCCCACCGCCTTCTACCGGCATTTCGACTCCATGGAGCACCTCGGCGTCAACCTCGTCGAGATGAGCGCCAAGGCGCTGCGCCAGATCCTCCGCGACGCCCGCCGCCACACCGACGCGCTCGCCATCGAGGCGTCACTGACCATCGTGGTCCGCCAGGTACGCGACCACGAGCGCGAGTTCCGGTTCCTCACCCAGGAACGCTACGGCGGAGCCCCCGAGATCCGGCGCGCCATCGCCACCGAGATCCGCATCTTCGGCCGCGAGCTCGCCGCCGACCTCAGCCGGGCCCCCGCCATGCGCGAGTGGGACTTCGACGACATCGAATGGGTCGCGGACCTCATCACCGCCACCATCCTCGACTTCATCGACCACCTGCTGCGCGCCGACCGGCGCAACCCCGCCGAGGAGCGCGACATCCTCCAGCGCGGCGAGAAGCAGCTCCGCCTCATCGCCCTCGGCGTCCAGCACTGGCGCTCCCGCTAGCACCAGCGCACCGCCCGCGCTCCCCCGCGCCGTGGTCCCGCGCGACACACCCGGCCAGGCCACGTCATCGACCCCCCGGAAAAACGACAAGCGGGCAACCATCCGGCTGCCCGCTTGGTGCACACTCGTATCAGCGGAAGATCCGCCACAGCACGAACAGCACGAACAGCACGCCCACTCCGGCGACGGCCATCCGCACCTCCGGCTCCTCCGACTTCGCCACCACGCGCGCCTTCACGGTGTCCACGGCGCGACGCGGATCGGCCCGCACCACCAGCTCGTCAAGAGTGCTCGCAAGCTGCTCCCGAGCACGTTCAATGTCACGCTCAATGCTTTCGGGGTTTCTGGACACGTGTCCTCCATCAGCCGGGAAGTCTGTCGGCACCTACGTTAGAACACCAGTCCCGATCATGACGGACGCACCGCCGAAAAACACCCAGGCAGACCCGCATGACGCCAGCCGCGCACGTCGCCTAGTGTTGCAAGGCATGAGCGAGAACACCCGGCTGAACGTGGGCGACACCGCCCCCCGCCTCGAGCTGCCCGACGCCGATGGCAACACCGTATCCCTCAGCGACTACGCGGGCCGCAAGGTCATCGTGTACTTCTACCCCGCGGCCAGCACGCCCGGCTGCACCAAGCAGGCCTGCGACTTCCGCGACAACCTCGCCGAGCTCGAGGGCCAGGGCATCGACGTCCTCGGCGTCTCCCCCGACAAGCCCGCCAAGCTCGCGAAGTTCCGCGACGAGGAGAACCTCACCTTCCCGCTGCTCTCCGACCCCACCAAGGAGACCCTCGCCGCATGGGGCGCCTTCGGCGAGAAGAAGATGTACGGCAAGACCGTCCAGGGCGTCATCCGCTCCACCTTCCTCGTCGACGAGAACGGCACCATCGCCGCCGCGCAATACAACGTGCGCGCCACCGGGCATGTCGCCAAGCTCCGCCGCGACCTCGGAGTATGACCCCCAGCGCGGCCCTGCACCCATGACGCTGCCGCGCGAGATCGCCAGTACCGATATCCTTCGGGGCGTGGAGGCAGCAGCGAGCAAGCAGACCGGCGACGCTCGGGCGATCGCGACGATCCCCGAGCCCACCGGCGCGCCCGAGGAACTGCTCCCCCGGCGCCGCCCCGCCCAGGAACGCAGCCGCCGCAAGTTCGAGGCCATCCTCGCCGCCGCCCGTGAGCTCCTCGTCGAAGTCGGATTCGAATCCTTCACCTGCGAGGAGGTCGCGCAGCGCGCCGCCGTGCCCATCGGCACCCTCTACCAGTTCTTCGCCAACAAGTACGTCATCGTCTGCGAGCTCGACCGCCACGACCTCGTCGCCGTCCAGCGCGAGCTCGCCGCCTTCGCCGAGGAAGTGCCCGCGCTGCAATGGCAGCAGCTACTCGACCGGTTCCTCGATCACCTCGCCAATCTCTGGCTGCACGACCCCTCCCGCCGCGCCGTGTGGCACGCCGTGCAATCCACCCCCGCCACCCGCGCCACCGCCGTCATCTACGAGCGCACGCTCGCCCAGCAGGCCGCCAAGGTGATCGCGCCACTGGTGCCCACCGCCAGCCCCGAGTACATCCAGAAGATCGCCGAGGTGTGCGTGCACATGGTCTACTCCATGCTCAACTTCGCCGTCCGCGACGGGCAATCCCACCCCGAGGCGATCATCGAGCTCAAGCGCATGCTCAACGCCTACCTCAAGGCCACCGAGCGCGAGATCCGCCACCGCTCCCGGCGGTAAGTCGCGTTCCGGCGGGCGGCATCGCGGATGTGTTACCCAATGCACCCTCCGAACGCGGGTGGAGGGTGCAAAACCGCACACATCCGCGGACGTGCCCGGCTCGGCGAGGCGCCCAGCGACCCCGGGGCTGCCGCGGACGGGCCCGGCCCCACCAGCACCGCGCCCCACCTCAGTGCCACCGCTAGTGGAAACTTTTCCTCGTCACAGCGGGAAACGTTTCCACTAGCTACCCGGCCCCGGCCTGGCGAGCACCAGCCCGGCCGCCCAGCTAGCCCTCGATGATGACGAACGCGCCGGCCGTATCGCCGTCGTGGGTGAGCGAGACGTGGATGGTGGCATCGCGCAGGTGCTCGGCGATGGGGCCGTGCAAAACGATGCGCGGGCGACCGACGTGATCGGTGACGACCTCGATGTCCTGGTAGTCAACGGTCGCGAGCAGGCGGGGGCGACCAAACCGGGACCCCGACCAGGCCTTGACGAGCGCTTCCTTGGCCGCCCATCGCGCGGCGAGGTGCCGCGCTTGGCTGTCGGCGCTGCTCGCGCGGCTCGAGTCGCCCGGTGCCCCGGCCGCCGCCTGCTGGTGGAAACTCTCCCCGCTTGAGGCGGAAATAGTTTCCACTGCCGCCACGCCACCAGCCGCCGCGCCACCACCGGCAGCGGCGTGGCGCCGCTCGGCCGGGGTGAAGTTGCGCAGCATGGTGGTGCCGGGGCGGGCGAGCTGCCCGGCGAAGGCGGGCACATCGACGAGGTCGAAGCCGATGCCCCGCACGGCGGTGGTGCTCATCGCCGCTCACCTGCCCGAGACCGCTCACCGGTACCACCGCCGATGCGTGCGGCGGGGTCGAGCAGCATCTCCGTCTCGAGGGCGCGGGAGTCGCCCGGGATGCGCCGGTCGGCGGGACGGGTGTAGAGGCTGGCTTGCCCGCACTGGGCGGCGAGGAGCCTGCGCTGCCCGTCGAGCTGGCGTTGCGTGGCACGGCCGAGGTAGTCGTCGGCGCCTGCTCCGAGGGCTTGGAGGAACGCCTCGGGGTGGGCGATGGCGACGAGCGCGGAGACGTGCCCGAACCCGAGGCTGGTGATGAGCCCGGCGCGCAGCGGCATGGTGGCGCCGAGGCGAAGGGCCTGTCGCGGCCAGACGAGCCGGTCGTGCTCGGCGAGGACGTCGTCGACGCAGTCGAGGCTGCGGTTGGGTGGTATCGCTCCGTCGCGGAGGACCTGGCAGAGCCCGATCATCTGGAAGGCCGCGGCACCACCCTTGGCATGACCGGTGAGGGTCTTCTGGGAGATGACGAACATCGGGTTGCCGGGGTCTCGGCCGAGGGCGGTGGCGATGGTCTCGTGCAGCTCGGACTCGTTGGGGTCGTTGGCGTGGGTGGAGGTGTCGTGCTTGGAGATCACCGCGATGGCATCGGGCGCGAGCCCGTGCTTGGCGAGGGCCCGGTGCAGCTCGGAGCCGGTGCGGCCGCGGGCGGCGCTGGTGGCGCCGATGCCGGGCGCGGGGATGGAGGTATGGATGCCGTCGCCGAACGTTCCGGCCCAGGCAATGACCCCGTGCACGGGCAGTCCGAGCTCGGCGGCGATGTCGCCCCGGGCGAGGATGAGGGTGCCGCCGCCGTGTGCCTCGACGAATCCGCCGCGGCGGCGGTCGTTGGCGCGGGAGAAGCGTCCCGGCTCGATGCCCTTGGCGAGCATGTCGCTGGTGCGGGCGGTGGCGTTCATGTCGCCGAAGCCGGTGATGCCTTCCGGCCCGAGGTCGTCGAATCCGCCAGCGACGACGATGCTGGCGCGGCCGAGGCGGATCTTGTCGGTGGCCTCGGAGACGGAGACGGCGGCGGTGGCGCAGGCCGCGACGGGGTGCAGCATGTCGCCGTAGCTGCCGATGTAGGACTGCACGACGTGTGCGGCGATGACGTTGGGCAGCGCTTCCTGGAGGATGTCGTTGGGCCGGGGCTGGCCGAGCAGCGCGTCGACGTAGAGCGATCGCATGGATTGCATTCCGCCGATGCCGACGCCCTGGGTGTTGGCGACGTCGGCGGGGTGCACCCAGCGGAGCAGCTCGGCGGGGGTGAACCCGGAGCCGAGGAACGCATCGACGGTGGTGATGAGGTTCCATACGGCGACGCGGTCGAGGGCGGCGACCATGTCGGCGGGGATGCCCCAGCGGGTGGGGTCGAAGCCGGTGGGGATCTGCGCGCCGACGCTGCGGGTGAGTCGTGCTCGGCGGGGCACGCGGATCTCGGTGCCGGCCTTGCGGGTGACGTGCCATTCGCCGCTGGGCAGCTCGGCGATGGTGGTGTGGGTGGGGTCGGCGTCGCGGAAGGCCTCGGCCTGGGCGCGGGCACCGACGGTGAAGGGCAGGTCCTCGTCGAGGTAGACGGAGACGAGCAGCGGGATGCTGCCGTCCTGGAGCGCGCCGTCGTCCTCGTAGGTGCGGATGCCGCAGCGGGCGAGGATGGTGTCGTGGTAGCGGTCGGCGATGTCCTCCTCAGCGACCGGGTCGCCGGTGGCGGTGTCGGTCCAGCCGGGCTGGGGGTCGTCCTGCCAGGTGATCAGGCCGGTGCTCCAGGCAAGCTCGACCACTCCGGCTGCGGAGAGCTCTCCGGTGACCTCCATCTGGTGGCGGGTGCGGGAGGAGCCGTAGGGGCCGAGCTCGCCCGTGCCGACGATGACGATCATGTCGGCGGGGTCGAGGCCAACGCTGCCCCACGAGGGTCGCTGGTGGGCGGGTGCGCTGGGCGCGGGCGGTAGCGCGGCGATGAGGTCATCGTGCGTTTCCTCGGCCGGGTCAGCTTCCGTCGCCTGGTCAGCCACCGCACGAGCCAGCCCGGCGAGGTCGAGGTCAGCCTCGGCGAGCCCGCCGGTGAGGTCGCGGGCGAGCACGGCGGTCCGGGCTTGCTCGCGCGCTTCGGTGGTGCAGGCCTCGAGCAGGGCGCGGGCCATGCCGGTGGCGGACCAGGTGCGCACCCCGGCGTCCTCGACGGCGTCGACGAGCGGATCGTTCTGCGCCATGAGCCCGGTGCCGCGCACCCAACCGATCAGCGCGTGGACGAGGGTGATGCGCTGGGACCAGGACCGCTCGGAGCGCCATTTCGCGACGATCGCATCGAGCGCGGCCTTGGCCTCGCCGTAGGCCCCGTCGCCGCCGAAGATGCCGCGGTTCGGGGAGCCGGGCAGCACGACGTGGAGGCGTCCGTCGATGTCGGTGGTGGCGCCGAGGGTGCCGAGCCCGGCGATGAGCCGCTCCACCGACCACAGCAGCACGCGGGCCTGGGTCTCGGCGCGCGGTCCGGCGTCGGCGAGGGAGCCGTGGACGGGGGGCGCGGCGCACGGGATCAGCAGAGTGGGCACCAGGGCCGACTTGACGAGGGTGGTGGGGGCGCCGATGGTGGCGCGCTGCGCGGTGCCGATCCAGTCGATGAGCGCGTCGACGTCGCTATAGGAGGCGAGGTTGGCGGGCACGATCCACAGGGTGGCGCCGGGGCGGGCGTGCTGCTGGTAGAGGTCGCGGTAGAAGCGCAGCCGGGTGTCATCCAGGCGTGAGGTGGTGGCGATGACGGTGGCGCCTCCTGCGAGGAGCTCGGCGGTGACGGCGGCGGCGATGGAACCCGCGCTGGCACCAGTGACGACCGCAATCTCGCCGGACCATGCACCCTTGGTGCTCATGGTCGCTTGGTGAGCGATGCGCAGGTACGCCTCGGCGAGGGCGGGGCGCTCCTGCTGCCGGGCCTGGGTGGCCCACCAGTGGGCTTGCCGTGCCACGGCCTCCCCTGCTCCATCGAACCGGCCACTGGCCTGCGCGCCGTCCTGCCACATGCGGGCGAGGTCCTCGCGGGCGCTGGCCCAGCGGTCGTCGAGCTGCACGGCGCGGGCGGCGTCGAAGGCGGGCGCGACGATTCGCGGCCAGTCGGTGCCGAGCTCGCGGGCCATGAGGTCGAGGATCGCGCGATCGTTGGCGGCGCTGTCGTCGTCCGCCGCCCCGGCCGTTGAGGTGTCGTGGCCGAGCTTCGCGAGCAGGTGCCGGGCGGTGGTGGCGAGCACGCCGTCCGGGCCGGTGAGGGCCTCAGTGAGCGCTGCCGCCGCGGCCGGATCAACAGTGGAGCTGCTGGTGGCGGCAGGCTTCGCGACGGTGAGCCCGGCGCGACTGGCTACCGCAGTGATCGCGGCGTCGACCATCGCATCAGCGGTGGTGGCATCAATGGTGGCCAGCTCGCCGCCGCGCGCGCTGCTTCCCTCGCGGGTAGCGAGGGCAAGCTCGACGGAGACGTGATGCACCCAGCCGGGTCCGAGCTGCCAGGTCCCGGTGACATGGTCGGCGATGTGGGAGGGGCGCTTGCCGGTGGGTCCGAGGGCACGGCGCAGGTTGTCGGTGACGGCGTCGGCGAGGACGGGCCCGAGGGGCTTGTAGGAGCGGGCGAGACGCTCGACAGTGCCGCGCAGGGCCGGGATGCTGGCCTCGGCCGCGCCGTCGATGGCACCGAGCCCGAGTTCCGCGCCGAGGTCGAGAAGCACCTGGTTGCGGCGAGAGGAGACGCCGTCGCAGAGCGCCTCGATGGTGTCGGCTGGGGTGATCTGGTCGGGGCGGGTCTTGGTCCACAGCGCGATGAGGGCGACCGCGGCGTCACCGGCGGTGTAGGGCAGGTCCGGGGCGTCCCGGGTAGCGGATGCCGGTCCGGCGGGCTGGGCGGTGGGCTGGGCCGTGGGCTGGGGAGCTTCAGCGGTTGCAGATGCAACGGGCTCAGCGGAAGCCGCCGCTTCGGGGGCGTCCTGCGCGAGGAGAAGGGCGGCGTCGCGCTCGCAGTTCCACACGCGCGGCTGCGGATGCTGGTCGCTGGCCCGCAGGGTTCCGGCGGCGAGGTTGGCGAGCGTGGGGGCCGCGCCGACCCCGATCTCGATGAACCGCTCAAGGCCCAGTTCATCGCTGAACAGCAGGTCCTGGGTCTCGATCCAGCGGACGGGACTGGCGAACTGCCAGGCGAGCAGTTCGATGAGAACGGTGCGGCACAGCGCGGACGGGTCGGCGAGGGCCTGCTCGTAGTTCTCGAGGACACGGGCGAGGGGCTCGCTGTCGACGAGGTCCGCGATCTCGGCGATGAAGCCTCGGCCGAGGCTGAACAGGCGTGGCACGAGGTTCGGGATGTAGCGGCCAATGAGCACGGAGGGGTCGATGCCGTGCGGCACGAGCTCCTCGAGGCGCTGCCGGAACTCGGGCACGCCGGGGCGCAGCACATCGGAGTGGAAAGGCACGTCGATGCCGGGGACAAGGATGAACGCGCGCTTGCCGCCATGCTGGGCACGCCGCTCGTCGATGCGTGCCTCCAGCGCCTCGAGCCCGGCGACAGTACCGGCGATGGCGTACTGGCTGCCCCGCAGGTTGTAGTTGACGACCTGCAGGAACTCGACCGTATCGGTGGCGGTGCGCGCGATGAACGCGGCGACGTCATCATCGGCGATGCCGGCCTGGGCGGGACGGATCGCGGCGAGGCGGTAGTCGCTGCGCCCGTCGGCGTCGCGCGGGACGAGGGCGTGCATCGCGGAGCCGCGCCGGAACACGACTTCGAGGACCACTTCGAGCGGCAGCACCTCGGCGATGGCGGCCAATGCGGTGTACTCACCGACGGAGTGGCCGCAGAAGACGGCGTCGTCCACGAGCACCTCGGACTCGCGGAGGGTGGCTACCTGCGCGACGGCGAGGGTGGCCATGGCGACCTGGGTGAACTGGGTGAGGTAGAGGACGCCGTCGGGGTGGTGGTGCTCGATGCCTCGGGCACGCAGCCGGGTGGGGTTGTCGCGCACCACGGCGAGTACGGAGAAGCCGAGGGCCTTGCGGGTGTGGGCGTCGGCTCGCTCCCAGACGGCGCGGGCGGCGGGCGAGGTGGCCATCGCGGCCATTCCCATGCCCTTGTGCTGGATGCCTTGGCCGGGGAAGGCGTAGGCGGTGCGGGGCGGCTGGAGACGTGCGCTGGCGATGAGGACGGGGGTTCCGTCGACGCGGCAGGTCGCCTCGACGAGGGTGGCGCCGTTGCTGGTGCCGGTGCGCTCGATGGTGACGTCGAGGGAGCTGCCGGGGGCGACGGGGGCGAGGAACCGGGCGGTCCAGGCCGTGATGCGTGGGATGTCGCGGTGCTCGCTACCGAGATCCTCGGCACCGAGGAGGTGCTGCACTGCGGCGGAGAGCCACATTCCGTGCACGATGGGTCCGTCGAGACCGGCGAGCGCGGCGGCAGCGGGGCTGGTGTGGATCGGGTTGTGGTCGCCGCTGATGCGGGCGAAGGCGCTCATGTCGCGGGGCGCGGTGAGGGTCGCGCGGCGCAGCACGATGCGAGGCGTTGTGGTGGGCTCGCCCGCGGTGACGGGGCTAGCAGCATCGAGCGGCGCGGTGCCGGTGCGGTGGCGGATGGCGAAGCGCTCCCGCAGCGTCGCGAGCGGGATGCGGTGGACGCCGCGCGCGGGCACCGTCTCGATGCGCGCCTCGACGTCGATGACACGCCCCACGGTGGTGTCGGTGACGGACCGGAGCGTGGCGGTCACCTGGATCGACGTCGGCTCGGCGGGCGGCTCGGCGACAAGCTCGAGGTGGTGGTCGAGATGCACGAGGTCGAGCAACCCCTCGATGACGGGATCACCACAGGGCGTGCGGGCGGTACCAAGGACCGCGAAGATCGCCGGCCAGCAGGATCCAACGAGCGCATCCGGGGCGCTGGTGGGCACGCGGTGCGAACCGAGATCGAGCGCGGTGACGGAAGCATGGTCGGCGAACACCTCCGGTGCCAGGGACGCGCCAAGGCTGGCGGTGCCGCGCGGCGCGGGAGGCAGCTCGGGGCCTCCCCCGGCGAGGCGCAGCAAACGACGCATCCCGGTGACGGTGTCCTGCCGGGTGACCAGGGGCACGCCGCCGTCGATGCACGACGCGGGGATGGTGAAGCGCAGCGCCAGCCCGGCCGGGGCGCGGCGGCCCATGGGCACGTCGAGGACGACCGTGCGGTCATCGACGAGGCGGGCCGTGGCGCCGGAGATCGGCTCGGTGGCGATGCCCTCATCGAGCAGTCGCCACTGGTGGGCTGGGGCGAGGCGGCGCAGCGGGTTCGCGATGCGACGGTTGCCCCACGCGACGTCGGGGGCAGCGAGCAGGACGCCCAGCGGGGACGGGTGCGGCACGCGACGGCGGCTGATGGCGGGCGTCGCCGGGGCACGCAGGGCCGCGAAAGTGGCGGTCTCGAAGCGGCCGAGAATGTCCGCGATGGGCTCATCCGCGGCGGTGATGCCCGCGACCGAGACTGGCCCGGGGATGACGCACACCTGGTCAGCGGTGTAGCGGGGATCGTGGGCCTGCCACAGCGAGTCCGAGCGCCACCAGCGGCGCACGTCCGCGTCGATGATCGGCACGAACGGCACGGGCTTGCCGGGCTGCCGGCATAGGTGCAGGAAGAACGGCACATCGCCGGGGTGCAGGACGGTGCTGGCGGCGGCAGGGTATGCCTGGAGCAGCGCGCCGATGGTGGCGTGCGGCCATTCGAGGCGCGACGGCTGGACCGTCGTCGCAGTTCCCGCGGGCGCGGTGGGGTCGGTGAGGCGGGAGGCAAACCTGCCGCGGTCCTGCGGGTTGAGGCGGGCCTCGGCGCGGCGCAGCATCGCTGCGAAGCGGTCCTTCCAAGTGGGGTCGGTCCACACCGAGCGCCACGACTCATCGCACGCCGCGCCGAGGTCGGTGCCGAGGTCCCAGCGGGGCGCGGTGTTGCCCACAGTGAGCTCGATGTATCGCTCGAGCCACTGCTGGTAGGTCATGGTGGCGAGATCGCCGAAGTAGGGCTTCGCGGTGGCGGCGAGGGCCGCGATGATCTCGTCGCGGCACGCGGTGACGGCGCTCGCGTCGCCGGCGACGGTGTCGAGGAGCCTGCCGCAGCGGGAAGCGGCGTTGTCGATCTCGTGGATGTCCGCGCCAAGCTGGCTGCGGCCCGAGGCCATGCCGTAGGTAGCGTGCCCGGCACCGATCCACTGCTCGGTGCCGGTGGTGTTGACGAGGAGGCGCTTGACGTCGGGCGAGGTGGTGGCCTCGCGCGCCGCCATCGCGGCAGTGCCGATGAGGACTGCGTCGATCGGCATCGCCGGGAAGCCGTGGACGCGTGACCAGGTGCCGGTGAGGTACCCGGCCGCCCGCTCGGGGGTGCCGATGCCACCGCCCACGGCGATGACAATGTTGGGGCGGGCACGCAGCTCGGCATAGGTGTCGAGGAGCAGGTCATCGAGGTCTTCCCACGAGTGGTGCCCACCGGCCTTGCCGCCCTCGATCTGCACGATCAGCGGCTGCTCGGGCACCTCGGCGGCGATGCGGATGACGGCGCGGATCTGCGCGGTGGTGCCAGGCTTGAACGCGATGTGGGTGATGCCGGACGCGGTGAGGTCGCGGATTAGCGCCAGCGCCTCGTCGAGCTCGGGGATGCCCGCGGTGATGGTGATGCCGTCGATGGGTGCCCCCGCCTCGCGGTGCTTCTGCAGGAGCCGGCGCGCGCCCACTTGCAGCTTCCACAGGTACGGGTCGAGGTAGAGGGCGTTGAACTGGGCGGCCCGGCCCGGCTCAAGCGCAGCGGCGAGCTCGGTGATGCTCGCCTGCAGGATCTCGGCGGTGACCTGCCCTCCCCCGGCAAGCTCCGACCAGTGCCCGGCGTTGGCGGCCGCCGCGACGATCGCGGTGTCCACCGTTGTGGGGGTCATTCCGGCGAGGATGATCGGCGAGCGCCCGGTGAGGCGGGTGAAGCGGGTCTCCGCGGCATCGCGGCCATTGGGCAGCCGGATGGGGATCGGCGCGAAGGTGCTCCACGCGGGAGCGGGGCGGGGCGCGGCACCGGGGGTGAAGAGGTTGCGGTGGCCGCCTCGGGTGCTCGCGGCGATGCCCTCGATGCCGAGCCCGCGGGTGATGGAGCTGGTCATGCGGGCCAGGCCATCACCGGGGGTGATGTCGAGGATCCACGTGGCTCCGGCATCGCCGAGCGCCTCGATGTCGCGCACCCAGTCGACGGGATCGACGAGCGCGATGGTGGCGAGGCTGCGGGCGAGTTCGACGTCGAGGTCGCAATCAGCGGCCCAATCGGCCACGAGGTCAACGGCTTCGGCCATGGCGGGGTGGTGGAACGCGACCTCGGCGTGCACGGGCTCGAGCACCGGGTCGAGGATGGCGCCGCCGCGCGTGCGGGCATCTCGCTCGGCGCGCTGCTCGGCGGTGATCGCGGCGAGGCGGCGGCGCACGCGGTCGAGCTGGGCGGGCGGGCCGGACACCACGCAGCGGCGGCGACCATTGCGCAGCGAGAGAACGGGCGCCTGGGCCGGATGCAGGCCCGCGGCGAGGTCGGCGACGATGCGTTCGATGGTGGCGGGATCCACGCGGGAGATCGACAGCATCGCGGGGTGCTCGCCGTGGCCGCGCAGTCCGCGACGGCCGCCCACGAGAGTGGCTGCGGCGCCGATGAGCTGGGCGATAGCGAGGATCTCGGCGTCGCGTTCGCCGTGGTGGCGCACGGCCTCCGCGGCAAGGGCGCCCTGCGAGTGCCCGGCGGTCGCGGCAGGCGGGATGGCGCGGGTGTCGAGGCCCTCGAGGGCGAGCAGTCGGAGCGTGGCGAGCTGCACGAGCAGGATTCCGGGCAGCGACAATGCCGCTCCCCTGGCTTCGTGCCCGGTGATCGTGTGCGCGCCGTGGTTCTGGCCGGGTGCTGCTGACGGCATTGCACCAGGCAGCCAGGCTACCGGGTCGAAAGTGGGCCGGATGGCGAGCAGGTCATCGGCGAGCGGCGCGATCAGCGTGTTGGCCTGCTGCACGAGGTCCGCGAGCTCGGCGGTGGTGCCGGAGTCGTGGGCGAGCTCGGCGAGGGCCGGCAGCCAGTCGGAGCCTTGCCCGCCGAACGCGATCGCGTAGCGGGTGCCAGCTCGGAAATCCTCGACGAGCGTGCGGCCATGGTGGCGGTGGGCCGTGGCGGCTTCGCGGGCGTAGGGGTGATCGCTCAAGGTCATCTGTTGCTCCGGTGCGGGGTGTGCTGGGGAAGGTCTAGGGGGCGAGCGCGAGCGTCCAGCGGCACGTGGTGGGTGCGCGGCTCGTTGCGGCCTGGACCCAGAGTGGCACATATTCGTGAGGTTTTCCTCATGTTTTTTCGGTGCGGCGCAAGCTACTGACCGGTAGCCAATACGGTTAATCATGAGTAACCACTCATGTTTAGGCGTCTGCGCTGCTCAGGTCATCTATTTGACGCCTCAATGGCCGCCATCCAGGCCGCCTGGCGTTATCAAATCGTTATCTTTGCGATGTGGGGCGGAGGTGCCATGCAGTACCAAGTAGCGGACAGCCCGCGCCACGCCGTACGCTAGCCCCTGCGCGCGCGAGTGGCGGAATTGGCAGACGCGCTGGATTTAGGTTCCAGTGTCCTAGGACGTGGGGGTTCAAGTCCCCCCTCGCGCACAAGATGGGTTCGCTGCCCTCACAGGTCCCGCCCGCAAACGCGATAGAAGCTGCCTCGAACGCGGGGCGGTTTCTATCGCGTTTGGCAGTTTCCGGTGCTTTTGCGGGACGGGCAGGCGCGCGGCACTGGCCCACCAGCCGCCAGCAGAAATCTGCGAGCGAAAGTCAACAAATCACGCCCCAGAATCGGACATTTGTTGACTTTCGCTCGCAGATTCGGAGGCAGCCCCACCCCACTCACCGCTCGCGAGTCCGCGGCCCCGGATCAACCGTGCTATCGAGCAGCGCCTTGGGCCGGGAGAGCACGATCTCGCGGAACCAGTTGCGGACGGTGAGGTAGGCACCAGCGTCGGAGTTGGCTTCCGCGCCGAGGGTGTGGATGCCTTGTTCCTCGCAGAGCGCGACGGCTCGCCGCAGGTGGAAGTCCTGGGTGACGACGGTGGCGTTGTTGATGCCGAACACGTCGTGGGCGCGGGCGCACGTGTTGTAGGTGGTCACGCCGTGGCGGTCCTTGGTGATCGCCTCCGCATCGATTCCTTGCTCGATGAGGTAGTCGTGCATGGCGGCGACCTCGTTGCCCTTCTTCGACGCGGCGTGCCCGGAGATGAGCACCTGTGCCGCGCGATCCTCCTGCATGATGCCGATGGCGGTGTCGAGGCGTTCGCGCAGGTAGTCCGAGGGTTCGCCGTCGCGCACGCGGTCACCGAGGACGATGACCCACTGCTGCGGGGTTGCGGTCTCGATGCGTGAGCGGCTCTGCCACTGCACCCACGCGCTCGAAGCCGCGATGATGAGGACGAGCCCCAGGATTCCGATCAGGATGGTTCGTCGCAGGAGTCGTCGCACGGCAGCGAGCATATCCGCTGCGACCGATAATGCTGGTACGCGTCCGGCAATGTGTTGCCCCGGTCGGCTCGGACGGTCAGGGCCGGGGCTGGCAGGTTTCCTCCGGCGTCGAACCCGCCGACTCCGCGATCGCTATCGGATAGCCTGCTTCCGCTTGTCGAATGGTCCGGCACGTCCGCAGCGCCAAGGAGCATCCTGTGAATCCCCCACCGTCGCGTCGCCGAGCTACTCCGCCATCCTGGTCGACATACCGGCAATCCATCGGTGACAGATCCGAGCTGTTCGCTGGCATCGCGGATGCGTGGTCGCCAGCACGGGCGCTCTACCTGGGCAGCTATCTCGACGCGTCTCCCTCAACTGCTATCGCGTCGGTCATTTACGTTGATCTGAATCGTCGCGCGGCCCGCTATTTCGCCGATGAGGAACGCGTAGCCGCCGAGCTGAAGGGCCACCTGCACCGGATCAGCTCTCCCGAGGTGCGATTCGTCCATGCCGACTACACGAAGCCGCTTCCTGTGCCCGAGGCCAGTTTCGACCTTGTCATTTCCCTCTACGCGGGGCCGGTCTGGGGCCAATGCGACCAGTACTTCGCGCCACGCGGCCTGTTCCTGGCGAACGCGAGCCACGGTGATGCCAGCCTTGCCGCGCTCGATCCACGTCTCGAACTGGTGGCCGCCGTTCATTCCCGCGACGGGAGATTCCGCATCGACCGCGATCAGCTGGACAGCTACCTGATCCCGAAGAAGCCAGCGGACGCTGACCCGGCTCTCATCCGCAGCAGGGGCCGGGGCATCGCCTATACCCGGTCCGCTTTCGCCTACCTCTTCCGGTACGCGCCCGCTGGGTGATCCCGCCTGCCGAAATGGCCGCCGACGTTTTTTGTCAGACCTCCCCCGTACACTGACGAATGCTTCACGAGATGCAGCCGCCAAGCCCCGACTGGGTTGCAGGCCAACCCCATGCTCATGGGTGGCTCGGGTGAGGAAGCGGCCTCGCGTCGACCGGCGCGCGGCAGGAGCTGGCCCCTGAGGGCCCTGGATCGAGGAGTTCTCGATGTCTGACGACTTTCACGCCACACCTGAACCCGACGGCACCCCGGCAAAGGAAGTCGCTGTGGTCCGCATCGGCAGCGGCGTCCCCGGATGCCGCTTGTACCAGAGCGGGCACGTCGTGCACTGGATCCACGCGCGCAAGGCGTTCGAGGACAAGCATCCCGTCGAGGTGACGGCGAACGTCGATGACGACGACCAGATTGTCATTACGAAGGACGATGAGGTTTTCCGCTTCCGCAACCACAACCCGGACGCCGTCGCGGCCGCGCTGTTTCTCTCCGACGGTCAAGCATGGTGGAAGACGCGCTGGGGAATCCTCGAGGTCCGCAGCCCAGAAGGTGGCCACGCCTACTTCAACATCGCCGACCCCAGCATCTGGAATCCCTGCGACTACCTGAGGAACCGGCGCTAGCCACTCCACCGGCCAGTCGCCCCAAACGAGCCACCGGCGCAAACCCTCCACAAGCGCGGCTTCGCCATGCCCGCACGACGCGAAAGGCACCCCATGAAAGTCTTCTACTCGCCCCGCTACATCGCCTCCGAGGAAAGTTTCGACACCGTCGCGAAATCCGGATGGATCGCCGAGTCCCTCGCATCGAGCCCCATCGACGGCGTGCAGATCGCAATGCCAGCCCCGATCACTCCCGCCGACCTCGAGGGCGCGCACGACCCCGGCTATATCGACGCGCTCCGCACCGGACGGCCCCGCGTGGTCGCCGAATCGCAGGGACTCACCTGGGATCCGGGCCTGTGGACATCCATCTCCGCATCGACCGGCGGGGTGGTCGCGGCCGCGCTGACCGCGCTCGAGGAAGGCTCGGCTGGCTCGCTATCGTCCGGGCTGCACCACGCCCGCCGCGATCGGGGCAGCGGCTTCTGCAGCGTCAACGGCCTCGCGGTCGCGGCCGAGGCAGCACTTCGGGAGGGAGCGTCAACGGTGGCGATCCTCGACCTCGACGCGCATTGCGGCGGCGGAACGGCCTCCATCATCAGCACCGATCCGCGGATCACGCAGCTCGACGTTTCGGTGTCCTCGTTCGATTCCTACACCGATACCGGCAACTCGACGCTGTGGCTGGTCGACCACGCCGACCTCTACCTCGGCCGCGTCGCGCATTCGCTTGAACAGCTGAAAAGCCTCCAGCCCGACCTGCTGCTCTACAACGCGGGCATGGATCCGCACGAGGACTGCAGCATCGGCGGGCTGCGGGGAATCACCAGCGATATCCTCGCCGAGCGCGAGCGCCTCGTGTTCGAGTCCTGCGCGCGGGAATCCCTCCCCGTTGCATTCGTCCTCGCGGGCGGCTACATCGGCAGCCGTCTCACGGCCGACGAGCTCGTCGATCTGCACCGGCTCACCATCGCGGCGGGCGCGGTGGCTGCACGAACCAGGCCGAGCGGTCCCCCCGCACCTGCGTGAGCGTGGCCACAGCGTTGGTGCCGGTACCGTGGTGGTGTGGCTGGCACCTCTCCTTCTCGTTCGCGTCGCGTCGCGTTGATCGTTTTCGTGGTGATCGCTGCTTCCGCGTGCCTGATCCTGGGGTTGTGGCAGTGGCAGCGCTATGACTCGATGTCGGGCTCGGCGCAGAACCTGGGGTATGCGTTGCAGTGGCCGTTGTTCGCGGGGTTCTTCGTTTATGCGTATCTCCGGTTCGTCCGGCTCGAGCGCGGCGAGGTTGATCCGCGCGCCGACGAACTGCGGGAGATCCCGGAGGACCTGCTGCCACAGCGCCCGCGCGCCGAGGCTCGGTCGGACGTGGATGATCCGCAGTTGCGGGAATACAACCGCCTGCTTGCCGAGCTCGCCGGGGAGCAGCCCCGGACTTCTGACGAAAGGAACAGGGAGTGACTGCTCCGACGAGCACGTTGCCGCAGCATATTGGCTCGGCGCTCACCCGCTATCGGGTGCTGGCGATCACCACGGGCATCTGGTTGCTGGTGCTGACGGTGGAGATGATCGCGAAGTACATCCTGAAGCTCGACATGCCGGGGTGGGCGTCGATCATCCCGGTGGTGCATGGCTGGGTGTATTTCGTGTTCCTTCTGGTGACGCTGGATCTGGCGGTGAAGGCGCGCTGGCGTCCCGTGCCGACGCTGGGGGTGCTGCTCGCGGGCACGATCCCGTTCCTGTCGTTCATCGTGGAGCACAAGGTGACACGCAGGACCCGCGCGGGGCAACGATTGTGACTCGTCGCGGACGGCGCCTTTGACATCGCGGTGGCGGCGGGCTATTCAAGAGAGCATGATGATCCGTCGCTCCGGGACAGCGATCGTGGTAGCGGGCACGCTGGCCGTGGCAGGGTGCGCTAGCGAGGACACTGCCCCCAGCGATGCCCCGCCGACCACGGTGGCCGTGTCGATCCCGCCCGCTACCTCCACCGCGCCCGCGCCGGAGCCGCCGGAGGAGCCGGAGGCCGCCACCACGATCAATGACTATCTCGGCGAGCAAGGCATTGGCCGCACCCCCCTGCCGCCGGGCAGCGGCACGGGGCCGATCGTGGAGTTCGATGTGCCGGAGGGCTGGGAGCCAGCCGATCCCGCCACGTACCCGCAAGCCCATTTCGTGGCGCTGGGCACCGAGTGGTTCTACGAGGCGGATCCGGGCCCGCTGCCCACAGCTGTCCTCACCGTGCAGCGCCTCGATCGTGTGGTGCCTGCCGAGGAGCTCCTCGAGCATGCCGATGGCGCGTTGCGCAACCTCCCCGAGTTCGAGATCGCTCTCGATGACGAGGACACCGTGGTGGGCGGCTTCCCGTCGTACGCGGTGTCGGGCGAGTTCCGTGACAGCGAGCATGGCTACATGGCGGTGGTGGAACGCACGGTCGTCGCTGATATCGACGACACGACCTATGTGGTGCAGCTGCGGGTGAGTTCCCTGTCCCGCGATGCGGAGGCCATCGCCCCTACAGTGCAGGAGATCGACGGTTCCCTGCGCATCGAGCCACGCGCGCCCGAGGAGCCGGGCGCGCCGGCGGAGGTCCCGCAGGACGGTGGAGTGGACGAGACCGTGGACGAGGGCGAGTAGCCCGCATCGCCCCGCCCACGGGCCCACCGATGTTCAGGTCAGGACGCCGCCCACGCCGCGATAGAGGGCAAGAGCTGAGCCAGTGCCCGGCCACGATGCGATACTGCGTCCTTCTCGTGCGGTGATAGCTCGGCCGCGGTGTGATCCGCCAGCACGGGATGCACCGGATCCTCCCCCACCAGCGGGATGAACACTGGATCGTAGCCAAAGCCACCCTCGCCGCGAGCCTCGCGCGCGATGGCTCCGCGCCAGGTCCCGCGCTCCACGGCCTCGGTGCCATCGGGCAGCACCAGCGCGCAGGCCGACACGAACGCCGCGGAGCGGCGCTCGTCGGGAACATCCCGCAACTGGGCCAGCACGAGAGCGGTGTTGGCGGCGTCATCCCCGTGATCGCCGCTCCACCGCGCCGACAGGACCCCTGGCATGCCGTGCAGGGCGTCGATCTCCAGCCCGGAATCATCCGCGACGCACGCCAGGCCCGTCGCGGCCACCGCATCGCGGGTCTTGGCGAGCGCGTTCTGCTCGAACGTCTCCCCTGGCTCCGGGGCCTCGGGGAACTCCGGCACGTCCCGCCGGCTCACCAGCTCGATACCCGTGATCCCGGCTGCATCGAGCATGCGGCGCAGCTCGCCGAGCTTCTTGGCGTTACGGCTCGCTACCAGCAGGGTCTTCGTGGTGCCTGGTCCCGTGCTCATTTGTGGCCGAAGGCCTTCTTCTTCGCTGCGCTCGGGCTCGGGAGCGGAAGCTCGCCCGGGTAGGCCGCGGAGAGGGCCTCCCGCTGGATCTCCACGAGCTCGGCGCAGCCCTTCAGCGCGAGATCGAGCAGCGCATCGAGGGTGGACCGCGGGAACGTGGCGCCCTCGCCCGTGCCCTGGATCTCCACGAAGGTGCCCGCATCGGTGGCGACCACGTTGAGATCGACCTCGGCGCGGGAATCCTCCTCGTACGGCAGGTCCAGGCGCACCCGGCCGTCGATCACGCCCACGCTCACCGCCGCGATGGAGCACGAGAGCGGCTTCGGATCGATCAGCGCGTCCGCCGCGCCCAGGTAGGTGATCGCGTCATGCAGCGCCACGAAGGCACCGGTGATCGCGGCGGTGCGGGTTCCGCCGTCGGCCTGCAGCACGTCGCAGTCGACGGTGATGGTGCGCGGGCCAATGGCCTTGAGGTCGATGCAGGCCCTGAGGGACCGTCCGATGAGCCTGCTGATCTCCTGGGTGCGGCCCCCGACCTTGCCGCGCACCGACTCGCGACCGCTGCGGGAGTGCGTCGCCGCGGGAAGCATGGCGTACTCGGCGGTCAGCCAGCCCTCGCCGTTGCTTTCCTTCCAGCGCGGCACGCCCTCGATGATGCTGGCGGTGCACATGACGCGGGTCTTGCCGAACTCCACGAGCACCGAGCCCGCGGGATGGTCGGTGAAGCCCCGGGTGATCCGGATCGGGCGTAGTTCGTCGTCTGCTCTGCCGTCTGCTCGTCTGCTCACGCCTTCGAGACTAGCGGCTTCCCCACCGGTAGTTCACGCGCGACGCTGCGCGGGCGTCAGGTCAGGTCATGGATCCCTTGACGAGACGGGCCTGGGCCACATCGAACTGGTCGTCGGGCTTGACGACGTGGATGGGCCCGCCGAACTCGGCCTTTGCCTCCGCGAGCACGTCATCGGCGGAGGTCCACGGCGGGATGTGCGTGAGCAGCAGCGCGCCGACGCCGGTCTCGCGGGCGAGCTTTCCCGCTTCGGTGCCCGAGAGGTGAACTCCTATGGGCCGGTCGGGCGAATGCGTCCACGATGCCTCGCACAGGAAGAGGTCCGCGCCCGCGGCGAGCTCTCGCACTTGCTCGCACACCCCGGTATCGCCACTGACCGCGAGCACTGATCCGTCGGACGCGGTGATGCGGAACCCGTAGGACTCCGGGGGGTGGTAGACCCTTCGCGGCAGCACGGTGAGGCTGCCGAACTTGACTGCCTCGCCGTCGAGCCAGGTGCGCACATCAAGGACGTCGGAGAGATCGTCGATATGCCCGCCCACCTCGGAGGACGCGGCTCCGATCCGCACGGCCGTGTCGGTGGGCCCGTAGACGAGCGCCCGTCCCGATGGGGGCTCGGGGTGGTAGCGACGCCATACCAGCAGGCCAGGGATGTCCAGGCAGTGATCGGCATGCAAGTGCGACAGCATGAGGTTCGCCTCGCCCGGATCGACATACCGCTGCAGCGCACCGAGCACCCCGCCACCGAAGTCGAGCACCAGTGGCGCGGTGTCCTCCGCCGTGATGAGGTACCCCGACGCCGGCGAGCTCGGGCCCGTGACGCTCCCGGAGCAGCCAAGAACGGTAATGCGCATGCCCCTAATGCTGCCATGCCGCACGAATTCACAATTGGCTTCTCTGGCGTTTTCTGGGCGCTGAGGCGATAACTAGGCCAACTCGTGACGCTTCGATCGCCGAATCCGAATGATTCCGTTACGTGGCGAAATGACGGTATGCGCACGAGAGCATACTCATTGCCAGAGCAAGCAATACCGGGAATCGTTGTGCTGCAATGCTTTCGCCGATTCGATCGGTGGCGGGCAGCGATTGGGGGGTCTCGCGGCGGTAGGCGAGCCGGGTGCGCTTGGCGCGCGGCTTTGCCTGGACGCCGACGCCGGAAGTGTGCGGTTCTGCACCCTCGCAGGGCGGTGTCGGGGTACAAGACCGCACACTTTCGGCGGTAGGGCCGGGCCGGGATGGCCGCCCGCTAGATGTGCTGCACCACGGGAATCGACGGGCCGAGGAAGCGGGCGGCGAGCCGGCTGAAGCGCTCGGGGTCGCCGGTGGCGAGGAACTCCCGGCGCGGTGGCGCACCGGGGTGGGGACGCAGCAGGTCACGCTCGGTGAGCACGCGGAAGACATCCTTTGCGGTCTCCTCAGCGCTCGATACGAGCGTCACGTCATCGCCCATCGCGAGCTGGATCACGCCCGAGAGCAGCGGATAGTGGGTGCAGCCAAGGATCACGGTATCCACCCCGTCGCGCTGCAGCGGCTCGAGATAGCCCTGGGCGAGCTGCATCACCTGGCGGCCACTGGTGATGCCGCGCTCCACGAAGTCCACGAAGCGCGGGCACGCGACGGCACTGACGTCGATATCGCGGGCGGCGGCGAACCCGTCCTCATAGGCGCGCGACGAGATGGTGGCTTGCGTGCCGATCACGCCGATGCGCCCATTGTGGGTGGCCTTCACGGCGCGGCGCACCGCCGGCAGGATCACCTCCACGACGGGTATCGAGTAGCGCTCCCGCGCGTCGCGCAGGTAGGCCGCCGAGGCGGTGTTGCAGGCGATGACGAGCACTTTCGCGCCGCGCTCGACGAGGTCGTCGGCGATGACGGTGGAGTGCGCGCGCACCTCGGGGATGGTGAGGGGCCCATAGGGGCCGTTGGCGGTATCGCCGATGTAGATGATGTTCTCATCGGGCAAGAGGTCGATGATGGCGCGGGCGACCGTGAGCCCGCCTACGCCGGAGTCGAAGATCCCGATCGGGGACTCGGGGCCCGGCGCATCCACGATGGGCGATCCGGCTATACGTGTCTTCGGCGATCCGCTGGCGTTCACCACGTCATTCCATCGCGGGGCATCGGTCGCTGTCGAGCGGCGCGCCGTTGCTCGCGCTCGTGGGACGTGACATACCAGGCAGCGACCAGTCCGCCGATGGCGCCGAAGAGGTGCCCCTGCCAGGAGACGTTCGGCTGGCCCGGCAGCACGCCCCAGAAGAGCCCGCCGTAGAGGAACACCACGGCCACCCCGACGGCGATCTGCACGGCGTTGCGGCTGAAGAAGCCCTGCGCGACGAGGAAGGCGAGCCAGCCGAACACGATGATCGACGCTCCGATATGCACGCCGCTGCCACCGATGAGCCATGTCCCGGCCCCGCCGACGATCCAGATGATGGCGGTCGCTGTGATCGCCCGGCGCAGCGCGCCGAGGAACACGAGGAAGCCCAGCACCAGCAGCGGCACGGAGTTGGCCACCAGGTGCGCCCAGTCGTAGTGGATCAGGGGCGCCACGAGGATGCCGCTGAGCCCGTCGGAGTCCAGCGGGCGGATCCCGGCCTGGTTGAAGCGCTGGTTCAGCAGTGTGTCGATGAGCTCGATGACGAACAGCAGGGCAACAAATCCCCCGGAGAATGTGGCCGCGCGCAGCCACGGGGATGGGGCAGGCGTTCTCGGCATGGGCGCGCTATGGCTGTAGGTCATGGTCCCCTCCCGTCTCGTTCGCCGTTCCCGCCACCATCGTGGTGTAGGCAGGGATGCCCGCGACCGGCGTCGCCGCGAGCACGGCGTGCACCACGGCACGCTCCACGCACGACGCCGCGGCGGCGGACAGCTCCGCGAGAACGGCTGTTCCTCCCGGTATACCTGCGGGCAGCGCGGCTGTCACGCCGGGCGGGGGCGCGGCCGTGCCGGTGGCCACCGCGAAGATCGTGTCGCCATCGAGCGGGGAGTGCGACGGCCGGATCGCCCGCGCGAGCCCCGCTTGCCCTGCCACGGCGAGGCGGTGGCAGCCTGCCTTGTCGAGCGCCGCGTCGGTGGCGACCACGCCGATAGTGGTGTTGAGCACTGTTCCCTTCGCCCCGAGCTCCCGCAGCGCGGCGATCTGCTCGGGGGTGGGGCGCGGGATCGCGAACTCGTCCCCGATCCCGGCTGCAATGCCCCTGGGCGATCCCGTTGCCGGATCGATCACCGATCCCACGGGGTTCGCCACCACCAGCGCGCCCACGGTGAGCCCCTCGGCCGGACCACTGCCCAGGCGAACGCTCGCGGTTCCGACGCCGCCCTTGAGCGCCCCCGCCCGCGCGCCGGTCCCCGCGCCCACCGAGCCCGTCGCCACGTCGAGCGCGGCAGCGGCCGCGGCCTCGTGTCCTGCTTGCGCTCCCGGCCGGTTGGCCCAGGCACCCACGGGCAGGTCAAAGATCACGGCCGCGGGAACGATCGGCACCACGGCTCCCTCGCCGCCTATCCGCAGGCCGTGCCCGTGCTGCTCGAGCCACTGCATCACGCCATCCGCGGCAGCGAGGCCGTACGCGCTTCCCCCGGCGAGCACGATGCCATGCACGTGCTGAACAGTGTTGTGCGGGGCCAGGAGGTCGGTCTCCCGGGTGCCAGGGCCACCGCCGCGCACATCGACGCTGGCTGTCGCGCCCGCCGTGGCAAGGACGACCGTCGCGCCCGTCGCCCAGCCCGCTCCCAGCGCGGCATCCTCGAGGCGTGTCCACTGCCCCACGAGGAGGCCCTCGACGTCGGTGATGCTGTTGCGCGGCCCCGGCGTCGCTGGGCGCGGCACCATCTAGTGCTGCCCGGCCAGGGCGACGATCAGCGCGTCCTGCATCCACGTCAGCCAGTGGTAAACGCCCAGCTGCGGCGCGCGCGGGTCCTCGGGATCGATCTCCTCGGCCATCTCGTCGTGCACGTCGAGCACCGTGCCGAGCGCGAGGCGGGCATCGTTGATCGCCGCGATCCACCCCTCGGCCTGGGCGGTGGTCAGGGAGATCTTGCCCCCCTCGGCGGGCAGCGTGTCGAGCAGCGCCTTCGCTGCGGCCTTCTTGTCGTCGATGATCTCCGGCTCGTTGAGGCTCCGCAGGGCGCCATTGAGCTCGGCGACGCCCGCCGCATCGAGTTCCTTGTCCTGATGGTCGGGATCGTGGCGGCAGAAATCGGGCAGCAGCCGGGCAACAACAGCATTCGTGGGTGGCGCGCTGTTGCCCGAGCGCATTCCCGTCAGCTCCTCGAGCTCATCGTGGGGTGAATCGGACACCCGCTCGTCGAGCATCGCCACCACGGAATGGATGACCGACCGCAGCACCTTCGCCTCATGCGGATCCAGCTGCGACCGGATACGGACCCCGCTGAGCGTGTTCTTCCGGGACCAGGACTGCACTGGATATCGACTTCCTTCGACTCTCGACGGCTCGCCACGCGACACCGCGCGACGTCACGACTCGTGCTGCATCGTTGCCCACAGGCCAGCGGCATGCAGCTTGCGCACATCCGCCTCGACCTTCTCCCGCGTTCCGGAGGAGACAACGGCCTTGCCCTCGGTGTGGACCTTCATCATCAGCTCGGTCGCCTTCTGGCGGCTATACCCGAAGATCTTCTGCAGCACATAGGTGACGTACTGCATCAGGTTCACCGGGTCGTCCCACACGATGGTCACCCACGGACGCTGGCTCGCCTCATCCGTGTTCTCCACGGCCAGCCCCCCGGGCGTGGCCTGGGGCTCGGTCTCCATCGGAACAGGCATACGACCAGGGTACGACGACGCCCGCGGGCGCCACTAGGCGACCGGCCAACAATCCCACCTCCCGGACCACGGCCACGCTGTCCATGGGCTGCCCCCGGGCCGACCATCGCACTACGGTGGAGGACGTGACCACCTCGCTCGCGTCCACGGCCCTGCGCACCGACCAGTACGAGCTGACCATGCTCGCCGCCGCGCTGCACGATGGCAGTGCCCACCGCCGCTGCACCTTCGAGGTCTTCGCCCGCAAGCTCCCCGATGGCCGCCGCTACGGCATCGTCGCCGGGACCGAGCGCGTGCTCGATGCCGTGCGGGCGTTCCGCTTCACCGACGACGACCTCGCCTCCGTATCCCGGTTCCTCGACGCCAGCACCGTCGAGTGGCTGCGCGACTACCGGTTCAGCGGCACCATTACCGGCTTCCCTGAGGGCGAGCTGTACTTCCCCGGCTCCCCCATCCTTTCCGTCACCGGCACCTTCGCCGAATGCGTCCTGCTCGAGACGATCACCCTGTCCATCCTCAACCACGACAGCGCCATCGCCTCCGCCGCGGCCCGCATGGTCACCGCCGCCGACGGGCGCCCGCCCATCGAGATGGGCTCCCGCCGCACCCACGAGGAGGCCGCCGTCGCCGCGGCCCGCGCCGCCTACATCGCCGGGTTCACCGCCACCTCCAACCTCGAGGCAGCCCGCCGCCACGGGGTGCCCAGCGCCGGCACCAGCGCGCACGCCTTCACCATGGTGCACACCACCGCTGACGGCCCCGACGAGGCCGCCGCCTTCCGCGCCCAGGTGGCCACGCTCGGCACCGGCACCACCCTGCTCGTGGACACCTACGACATCACCGAGGGCGTCCGCACTGCTATCGACATCGCGGGGACCGGCCTCGCCGCGGTACGCATCGACTCCGGTGACCTCGGCCCGCTCGCCCGGCAGGTCCGCGAGCAGCTCGACTCCCTCGGCGCCACCAGCACCAAGATCGTCGTCTCCGGCGACCTCGACGAGCACGCCATCGCCGCGCTGCGCGCCGACCCCGTCGATTCCTACGGCGTCGGCACCTCCCTCGTCACCGGATCCGGAGCCCCCACCGCCGGCATGGTGTACAAGCTCGTCGAGGTCGATGGCGTGCCCGTGGCCAAGCGCAGCAGCAACAAGGAGACCATCGGTGGCGCGAAGTCAGCGCTGCGGATCGCGCGCCCCACCGGCACGCTCGTCGAGGAAGTCATCCACCCCGCCACGCTGGCCCCGCCACCCCTGCCGCATGCAAGGACCGTCACCCGGGTGTTCCTCGAGGGTGGCGAGCGCGCCGCCGCTCGCGTCACACTGGAAGAGGCACGCGAGAACACCCGGAAGGGATTGCGGTCCCTGCCGTGGGAGGGGCTCGCGCTCTCCCGCGGCGAGCCCGCCATCCCCACCCGGTTCCTGAGCGAGGAGGACCATCGATGACGAACCACCAGGACGCACCGGCCCCGGAGCAGCGCGCGCTCATCGTCGTCGACGTCCAGAACGACTTCTGCGAGGGCGGCTCCATGGGCGTCGATGGCGGTTCCGCTACGGCGGGCGAGATCTCCGCGCTCATCGCGGATTCCGCCGACCGCTATGGCGCGATCGTTGCCACCCGGGACTACCACATCGACCCCGGGGCGCACTTCCCCAATGACCCCGACTTCATCGACACCTGGCCCGTGCACTGCAAGGTCGGCACCACCGGAGCCGAGTTCCACCCCAACCTCGACCTCCACAGTGTCGAGGAAGTCTTCTCCAAGGGCGCCTACACCGCCGCCTACTCCGGCTTCGAGGGCGCGAGCGCCGACGACACCAGCCTCGCCGACTGGCTCCGCGCGCGCGGCATCACCAGCGTTGACATCGTCGGCATCGCCACCGACCACTGCGTGCGCGCCACCGCCCTCGACGCCGCGCGCGAGGGCTTCGACACCACCATTCTTCTCGACTACACCGTCGGAGTAGCCGCGAGCAGCATCGACACCGCTCTGGAGCAGTTGCGCGGCGAAGGAGTTGCTCTCGACGGACGACCGGGCGCCGCGGCCGGGGTGGCGCGCTGAGCACTGCGCCACCGGCGCGCCCCCGACGGCTTTAGGGACCAGCCCCCGCCACGGGTACCCTCGGTGCGTGCCCGAACCGGCGACCACCTCCACCACCACCCTGCTGCACCATGCCGTCACCGCGCTCGGCGGGACCGAGCGGGACGGCCAGGTACGCATGGCCAACGCCGTCGCCCACGCCATCGACATCGGCGAGCACCTCGCCGTGCAGGCTGGCACCGGAACCGGCAAATCGCTCGCCTACCTCGTCCCCGTCATCGAGCACGCGGTGCGCACCGGCAAGACCGCCATCGTCTCCACCGCCACCATCGCCCTGCAGAAGCAGCTCATCGACCGCGACCTGCCCCGCCTAGTCGAGGCCCTCGCCCCGCACCTCGGCCGCACGCCCGAGTTCGCGATCCTCAAGGGCCGCAACAACTACCTGTGCCTCAACAAGCTGCACAACACCCCAGACGAGCCCGACGACGAGCCCGACGAGCTGTTCGATGCGTTCGCCGTCTCCCGCCTCGGCCGCGACGTCCGCCGCATCCACGACTGGGCCGAGACCACCGACATCGGCGACCGCGAGGAGATCACCCCCGGAGTGATGGACCAGGCGTGGCGGCAGGTCAGCGTCACCTCCCGCGAATGCCTCGGCGCCGCCCGCTGCCCCATCGGCGAGGATTGCTTCGCCGAGCGCGCCCGCGCCCAGGCCGCGCACGTCGACGTTGTCGTCACCAACCACGCGCTCCTCGCGATCGGAGCCCTCTCCGACGCGCAGATCCTCCCCGACCATGATGTGGTCGTCATCGACGAGGCGCACGAGCTCGTCGACCGCGTCACCGGGGCAGCGGCCGCCGAGCTGACCGCCCGCACCATCGTCGCGGCCGTCCGCAAGTGCGCCAAGCTCATCGACGAACGTGATTCCGATCAGTTGCACTCCGCCTCCGACAACCTCGGCGACGTCCTCGACAGCATCCCCGCCGGGCTGTGGGAAACCCTGCCGCATGGCACCGAGTACGCCCTCGCCGCCGTCCGCGACGCCGCCTGGAACGCCCGCACCGCCGTCGGCCCCATGCGATCCGCCGGCAACGCCGAGCCCGAGGCCCTCGGCGCCCGCGCCGCCGCGCTCTCCGCGCTCGACGAGATCCACGACACTGTCGTCCGCATCCTCGAGAACTTCGGCGAGCCCGACGCCGCCAAGCGCCGCGACGTCGTCTGGATCACCGCCGACGACCGCCGCGGAGCCATCCTGCACGTGGCCCCCCTCTCCGTCGCTGGGCTGCTACGCTCCAGCCTCTTCGCCGACGCCACCGTCATCCTCTCCTCCGCCACCCTCGCCATCGGCGGAGCCTTCGACGCCCTCGCCCGTACCTGGGGACTGCCCGTCACCAGCAACACCCCCGGCGAGACCACCCGCGACGCCGACCCGGCGCTGGCCACCGGGAAAGAAGCACCGAGCGACACCCAGGCGCTGCGCTGGTCCAGCCTCGACGCTGGCTCCCCCTTCGACCATGGCCGATCCGGCATCCTCTACGTCGCCAGCCACCTGCCCGCGCCCGGCCGCGACGGACTGCCACCCGCCTACATCGACGAGATCGTTGACCTCATCACCGCGAGCGGCGGACGCGCCCTCGGCCTGTTCTCCTCCATGCGAGCCGCCCGCGAAGCTACCGAGCAAGTCCGCGAACGCATCGACACGCCCGTGCTCTGCCAGGGCGAGAACGCCACCGGCCAGCTCGTCCGCGAGTTCGCCGCCAACGAGGAGACCTCCCTCTTCGGCACCCTGTCCCTCTGGCAGGGCGTCGACGTGCCCGGCCCCTCCCTCTCGCTAGTCATCATGGACCGCATCCCCTTCCCACGCCCCGACGACCCCCTGCGGAGGGCCCGCCAGCGTGCCATCGAGTCCCGCGGCGGCAACGGCTTCATGAGCGTCGCCGCGTCCCACGCCGCGCTGCTGCTCGCCCAGGGAGCCGGGCGGCTACTGCGCTCCGTCGACGACAAGGGCGTCATCGCCATCCTCGATCCGCGCTTCGCCACCGCCCGCTACGGCGGATTCCTGCGCTCCACCCTGCCGCCGTACTGGTCCACGATGGATCGCAGCGTGGCACTCGGTGCGCTCGCCCGAATCCGCGACTCGCGAGGCTAGCTGGGCTAGCTGGGCTAGCTGGGCTAGCTGGGCTAGCTGGGGGCGGCTGGTGGCCACTTCGGCCGCAAAAGCACGGGAAACGGTCAAACGCGATAGAAGCTGACCTGGGATTTCCGCAGCTTCTATCGCGTTTGCAGCCGACGGGCCGACGGGTCGGCGGACGGCGTTTGCAGCAGACGGGCCAGCAGCCCGCCGCGCCCGACGGGCCAGCAGCCCGCCGCGCCCGAGGCCTAGATGCGCACGTTGCGGCCGAGGAAGAACCACAGCAGCGGACCGAGCAGCGGGAACACGAAGATCAGCAGGATCCACACGATCTTGCCCACGCCACTGAGCACGGTGGACGACAACACGCTGACGAGGGCGGCGATGAACAGCACGAGCGCGGCGATCGCCACGACCGCGAGGAGGATTACCAGCCCGATGCTCACCGCGTCGCCGGAGTCGACCTGGGTTGCTTGAGCAAGGATCAGCGTTGTTGTCATGCCCTAGACACTATCGGCGCGGGCGGCTGGTTTCGTCAGCCTCGGGTCGGATCTTGTGCTCATCCTCAAGTAGCAGTCGCCGCCGCTGAGGACGGCCCGGCGCGAGTGCTCGCGAACCGGGCCCTTCGCCCGCAAAAGCACCGGAAACAGCCAAACGCGATAGAAATCGACCAGCGATCTCCGCCGCTTCTATCGCGTTTGCGAGCAGGGGCGGCGCGGAGGGCAAGCGGAGAGCGGAGGGCGAGCGGAGGGCAGGGGCGGAGAGCGGAGAGCGGAGGGCGGCAACAAGCACGCGCGACCAACCGGCAGGCCTACCGCCCCCAGTGAGCGATGACGGTGGCCGATCCGGGCGCGATCTCGGTGAACCCGGCATCGCGCACGACGATGCCCTGCCCCGCCCGGGCGGCTTCGAGAAGCTCTGCCCACCGCGCGGGCCCTGCCTCGATGATGGTGCAACCGTAATCGCGGCGCGCCCATTCCCATGCTTGCTCGGCGGTGAGGGTGGCGCCTAGCAGCATGCTCGCGTGGCCGGCCTGCGCCGCGGCCTTGCCGACGGTCATGCCGAGGGCGGTATTGATCGCAAGGACCGGCTGGGAAGGCCCCAAACGCTTGGTGGCCTCGGGCTCCGGCGGGATGTCAGTGCCGCTGATCTGTAGCTTCTTGATGCGCGGGTCGAGGTCACCGATGCGTCCGGGAACGAGTGCGCGGGCGTGAGCGGTCCCGGCAGTGCTGGTTACACCGGGCACGGATTGCGCGGCATCCCAAGCGGTCCCTCGTGCACGCCGGGCGACCTTGCGGATCCGCGCGCCCATCCAGGCGTGGAGCGGATCATGCCAGGGCCCGCCAAGGCCGGTATCGGGGTGCAGGCATACGGCGATGGCGGAGGCTGCGGCGGCGGCGAGGATCTCGTGCCGGGGTGGTGGATCGGCGCGCGGGATGTGCAGCACCATCTGCATGGCCTGCACCTCGGCGGGGTCGTCGGGGTCGGGCCGATCAATGTGGCGCGCGCGGGGGTGGCAGTGCTCGGCGAGGGCGGCGTGGCGCTCGATGAATCCCGCGTCAATGAATCCGGCGTCGAGGAAGCCAGGGGTGGTCATGGGAGCGGGACGCGCCGGACGACTCCCTCGGCCGCGTCGGCGTGCTCGATCTCGTCGCGGGTGATGCCGAGGATGAACAGGATGGCATCGAGGTAGGGGTGGGTAAGGGATGCGTCGGCGACCTGCTGCAGCGCCGGCTTGGCGTTGAACGCGATGCCCAGCCCGGCGGCCTCGATCATGTCGATGTCGTTGGCGCCGTCACCGACGGCGACGGTCTGCTCGATGGGCACGCCGCGCTGGTCGGCGAATGTCTGCAGCGCGACAGCCTTGGCGGCCCGGTCCACGACGTGACCGACGACGCGCCCGGTGAGGGTGCCCTCGATGATCTCGAGGGTGTTGGCCTCGACGAAGTCGAGCTCGAGCTCGTCGGCGAGGGGCTGGATGACCTGGCGGAACCCTCCGGAGACGACACCGCAGCGGAATCCGAGGCGGCGGAGGGTGCGGATGGTGGTGCGGGCGCCGGGGGTCAGCTCGAGCTGCTGCGAGACTGCCTCGATGACGTTGGCGTCGAGCCCGGCGAGGGCGGCGACGCGCCGGTGCAGGGATTCGGTGAAGTCGATCTCGCCGCGCATGGCCTTCTCGGTGACCGCGCGGACCTCGGCTTCCCGCCCGGCGTGGGCGGCAAGCATCTCGATGCCCTCGCCCTGGATGAGGGTGGAGTCGACGTCGAACACGATGAGCCGCTTGGCGCGGCGAGCGAGACCGCCGCGCTCGACGGCGATATCGACGCCTTCGGCGGCGGAGAGCTCGACGAGGTGGTGGCGGAGGGTGGTGTCGTCGTCGGCGGTGCCGCTGGGGGTGGAGACGTGCAGCTCGAGCCCAGTGAGGGGATAGTCGGCGACGCCCCGGATGGTGTCGATGTTGACGCCGATGCTGGCGAGCTCGCGGGCGATGACCTTGAAGGCGCGGGCGGTGACAGGGCTGCCGAGCACGACGATGGCGTGGGTGGACAGGCTGCGTCGCTCGGTGTGGTCGGCGCCGATCTCGACATCGACGTCGAAGCCGATGGAGGCCATGGCTTGCTCGACCTCGTCCTGGAGCGATTCGGCGTCACCGGGGGTGGTGAGCAGGACCCCGAGGGTGAGGCGGCTACGGATGACGACTTGCTCGACGTCGAGGAGGTTGGTGTCGTGCCGCGAGAGTGCCCCGAAGAGGACGGAGGTGACGCCGGGCTTGTCCCGCCCCGTCACAGTGATCAGGACTGTGGTTTCCCGCGTGGTCACGGTCGTCTCCCCTTTCAGCGCAGTTCGCGCGCCCCTTGCGTGAAGCCTTGCGGTGTTCCACCGCAACGGCCCTGCCAGCGGGCTGTGCAGGCAGGGCCGTTCTGGTGCGAGGTGCTACTTGTCCTCGGGTGTTGCCTTCGGACGGTATGGAGGCGGGGCGTGGCGGTCAGCTTCGATGAGCTCGTTGGCCTTGTGTCCGTGGCCAGGGCCGACGTGCGCCTCGTCGCGCATCCGCTCGATCATGTGCGGGTAGTGCAGCTCGAAGGCGGGGCGCTCGGACCGGATGCGGGGCAGCTCGGTGAAGTTGTGGCGCGGCGGCGGGCAGGTGGTGGCCCACTCGAGGGAGTTGCCGTAGCCCCACGGATCGTCGACGGTGACGACATCGCCGTAGCGGGCGCTCTTGAAGACGTTCCAGATGAACGGCAGGGTCGAGGCTCCGAGGATGAACGCGCCCACGGTGGAGATGGTGTTGAGCGTGGTGAAGCCGTCGCCGGGCAGGTAGTCGGCGTAGCGGCGGGGCATGCCCTCGTTGCCGACCCAGTGCTGCACGAGGAACGTGGCAGGGAACCCGATGAAGGTGGTCCAGAAGTGCCACTTGCCGAGGCGCTCGTCGAGCATGCGCCCGGTCATCTTCGGGAACCAGAAGTAGATGCCGGCGTAGGTGGCGAACACGATGGTGCCGAAGAGCACGTAGTGGAAGTGCGCGACGACGAAGTAGCTGTCAGAGACGTGGAAGTCCATGGGCGGGCTGGCGAGCAGCACGCCGGAGAGGCCACCGAAGAGGAAGGTGACGAGGAAGCCGACGCTGAACAGCATGGGCGTCTCGAATGTCAGGTGACCTCTCCACATGGTGCCGATCCAGTTGAAGAACTTCACGCCGGTGGGCACCGCGATGAGGAACGTCATGAAGCTGAAGAACGGCAGCAGGACCGCGCCGGTGGCGTACATGTGGTGCGCCCACACCGCGATCGACAGCGCCGCGATGGCCAGCGTGGCGTACACGAGGCCGGTGTAGCCGAAGATCGGCTTGCGGGAGAAGACGGGGAAGATCTCGGAGACGATGCCAAAGAAGGGCAGCGCGATGATGTACACCTCTGGGTGGCCGAAGAACCAGAACAAGTGTTGCCAGAGGAGCACACCACCATTTGCCGGGTCATATATGTTCGCCCCCAGCTGCCGGTCGGCTAGCAGGCCCGCGAGGGCCGCGGTGAGCAGCGGGAAGGCGAGCAGGATCAGCACGCTGGTGACGAGGATGTTCCAGGTGAAGATGGGCATGCGGAACATCGTCATGCCGGGCGCGCGCAGGCAGATCACGGTGGTGATCATGTTGACCGCGCCCAGGATGGTGCCGAGGCCACCGACCGCGAGGCCGGCGATCCAGAGGTCACCGCCGGGGCCCGGCGAGTGCAGCGAGTTCGACAGCGGGGTGTAGGCGGTCCAGCCGAAGTCGGCGGCACCACCGGGGTGAAGAACCCGCTCACGACGATGAGAGCGCCGAGGGTGTACAGCCAGTAGCCGAACGCGTTGAGGCGCGGGAACGCGACGTCGGGCGAGCCGATCTGCAGCGGCAGGATGTAGTTGGCGAACCCGAAGACGATGGGCGTCGCGTAGAGCAGCAGCATCACGGTGCCGTGCATGGTGAAGAGCTGGTTGAACTGCTCGTTCGACAGGAACTGTAGTCCTGGAACGGCCAGTTCGGCGCGCATCAGCAGCGCCATGACCCCGCCCACGAGGAAGAAGAAGAACGACGTGGTGAGGTACATGAGGCCGATCAGCTTGTGGTCGGTCGTCGTGAAGATGTCATAGATCAGGGAGCCCTTCGGCCCCTGCCTGGGCGGATACGGCCTGTCTAGGACTGGCTTGGGCGCAACGGCGGTCACTGATCCTCCTGACTGCGGCGTCCAAGACCCGGGCTCTTGTCGGGCGAGGGACTATTGGCTGTCGCTACCAGAGAATCCTAGACCGTCGAGATCCGAGTGTGTGCACCGGTCCTACTCTTTGTCGTAAATGGTGCCGGGCTGGTGCCCCGCTGCGTGTTCCGGGGGGCGGATCGCACCAGGATACCGTCGGCTGGCGGCGGCGCGGAACGGGCGTGGACCGATGCTGCCGACGCTCGATTCGCGTACACGTACTCCCCCGGCGCGGGCCGGATCGGTGTTGGGTGACCCCCGGCGGTTTCCCGCCGCTCCGAACTCGTCAGGAAGATTGCTCATGCCCCATCGCACGCTACGCCGCAGCTCCGCGCTCGCCCTTGCCCTCGTCGGACTCGCCGTGCTCGCGGGATGCGGCTCCCCCGCGCCCACCACCGAGCAGGATCCCGCCAGCGACGCTGGCTTCCCGCGCTCCGTCGAGCACTTCCGCGGCTCGACCGACATCCCCGCGCGCCCGGCACGCATCGCCGCCCTCGACTCCTCCTACGCCGATGCGGTGCTTCTCCTCGACGCTCAGCTCGTCGCCCACACCGACTATCGCGGCGAGGGCCTGCCTGAGTACCTCGGGGACGATCGCGAGCGGGTCGCTGCCGACGCGACCTCGATCGGGGAGCTCTCCGATCCGAGCCTCGAGCAGCTCGCCGCCGTCGCGCCCGACCTCATCATCTCCGCCGAGGTCCGCCACGGCGAGCTCTACGAGCAGATGTCGAGCATCGCTCCCACGGTGTTCTCCCAATCCACCGGACCGACGTGGAAGGACAACATCCGGCTGCTCGGCGAGGCGATCGGGAAGGAGGATCTCGCCGATGCCGAGCTGACCGCCTACGAGGAGCGCGCCCGGAAGGTGGGCGAAGCGATCAACGCCAAGCATGACAACCCCGTCGTCTCGATCATCCGGTTCGCCGGCGAGCCGACCGCGCGCCTATACCGCACCTCGTCGTTCAGCGGCATCGTCCTGGAGGACGCCGGGATCGCGCGGCCGGATTCGCAGCTCGCCGACCCGAGCGATCCCTCGAGCATCATGAACTCGATCAGCCCGGAGAACCTGAACCTCGCCGAGGGCGATGTGATCATCGTGTCCACCTACGAGCCCGATGACGACGCCGATGCCCGCACGGTGCGCGAGTCGGCCGAGGCTTTCACGGGCAACCCCCTGTGGCAGACGATGGAGGGGCGGCGCGTCAGCGTGCGCGACGAGATCTGGATGATGCCGGTGAGCGTGCAGGGAGCGCACGCGATCCTCGATGATCTCGCGGAGATCTTCGACGTGGACCCGTACCGGGAGGACTGAAGCCGGGCGCGGAGCGGGGCGCCACCACGGTCCCCGCTCCCCCGCCGCCGGGCTAGCGGCGCGCGTACTCGAGGAACCGGTACCGGATGCCCGTCCGGGAAATGCTCCATCCCTCGGCGGGCTCCGCGGCGACGACATGCCATTCCGCACCGATGGTCGGCGCGAACGCATCGCCCTCGACGTCGAGATCGATCTCAGTGACGTGCAGGCCCGTGATGCCGTGCCCGGCGTCCTGCTCGAGCGCCTGGGCATAGATCTGCGCGCCACCCATGACCCATGCATCGGGATAGCGGCTCGCGGCGGCCTCGAGCGAGCCGGCTACGTGCGCCCCCTCGGCCGCCCACGCTGGATCACGGGTGACGACGATGTTGGCGCGGCCGGGCAGGGGACGGAACCGCTCGGGCAGGGAGTCCCAGGTGCGCCGGCCCATGATCACCGGGTGCCCCCGGGTCAGCTCCCGGAAGCGCTGCATGTCCTCGGGGACGTGCCAGGGGATGGCGCCGCCCGCGCCGATCGCGCCGTCCCGTGCCTGGGCCCAGATCAACCGCATGCCGCTCCCCTAGACCGCGACCGGCGCCTTGATGCCCGGATGGTGCTGGTACCCGTCCACGATGAAGTCGTCGAACTCGTAGCCGAAGAGCGTCGCCGGCTTGCGGGCGAACCGCAGCCGCGGGTACGGGAACGGCTCCCGGGCGAGCTGGGTGCGCACCTGCTCGACGTGGTTGTCATAGATGTGGCAGTCCCCGCCGGTCCACACGAACTCCCCGGGCTCGAGGCCCAGCTGATGGGCGACCATCTCGGTGAGCAGCGCATAGCTAGCGATGTTGAACGGCACGCCGAGGAACATGTCCGCCGAGCGCTGGTAGAGCTGGCAGGACAGCGCCCCGTCGGCGACGTGGAACTGGAAGAACGCGTGGCAGGGCGGGAGGGCCATGTCCTCGAGCTCGCCGACGTTCCAGGCCGAGACGATATGGCGCCGCGAGTCCGGGTTGTCCCGCAGCGAGTCCATCACCCGGGACATCTGGTCGATGTGCCGGCCGTCGGCGGCGGGCCAGGAGCGCCACTGCACGCCATACACGGGCCCGAGATCGCCGTCCTCGCGCGCCCACTCGTCCCAGATGCTTACCCCATGCTCCTGCAGCCAACCGACGTTGGCGTCGCCGCGGAGGAACCACAGGAGCTCATAGGCGACGGAACGGAAGTGGACCCGCTTGGTCGTGATGAGCGGGAAACCCGCCTTGAGGTCGAAGCGGATCTGGCGGCCGAACACGCTGCGCGTTCCCGTTCCGGTGCGATCGCTCTTGGCGACTCCATGCTCGAGGACGTCACGGAGCAGATCCTCGTAGGGCGTGGGGATGGCGGTTGGTGCAGGCACGGCACCACAGTATCGGAATCGCGGTATCGGACGGCAAACTAAGCTGTGCCCCGTGGCCATTCCTGAGTTCATCCTCCAGCTCCGGCAGCATGTGGGCACGTCGCTGCTATGGCTGACCGGAGTCAGCGCCGTGGTGCGCAACGAGCACGGCGAGATCCTGCTGGCCCGCCGCGCCGATAGCGGCGAGTGGGCGGTGATCTCCGGCATCCTCGAGCCCGGCGAGGAAGCAGGCCCCGCCATGGCGCGCGAGGTCGCCGAGGAAGCTGGCATCGAGGTCGTCCTCGAGCGCATCACCAGCGTCACGACAAGTCCCGTCATCACCTACCCCAACGGCGATCAGGCACAGTACGTCGATATCTGCTTCATCGCCAGGCACGCCGCGGGAACCCCGCGCCCGGCCGACGGGGAGAACACCGATATCGGCTGGTTCCCGCCCGATCGCTTGCCCCCTGATCTCGCAGCGACCTCCCGCGAGCGCATCAGGCTGGCGCTCTCCACCGGTCCGGAGACATGGTTCCAGGAACCGCGGTAGCATTTTGGCAGAAAAGAAATAGCACCGTTTCCTTGAGAACGCTCCGGCCTCAAAGCGCGGCCATTCGGCCGTTTTGCCCTACTATCCCTCCGTGCGCCTAGACGCATACGAATTGCTTTCACCAGACCCGATCCTGGCGCCATCGAGACCAGCGATCCGCACGAGGGAGACGTTGACATGATTACCCCGGAAGAGCTCGAGAAGCTCCTCGACCCCGTGCCCGAGACGATGCTCGGAACGCTCCGCGACCGCGCGCTGGAGGCCGAGCGCCCCGGCGCGAAGCTGAAGGATCCGGTAGCAGTGCAGGTGTTCCGCAGCCTGGACTACGACTGGGAGAAGTTCGGCGCGACGGCACAGCCGAACTGGATGCGGGCGCTCACCTTCGACCGGGTCTCGCGCGAGTTCCTCGCCAAGCATCCCGCGGGCACGATCGTGTCGCTCGGCGACGGCCTCGATACGGGGTTCTTCCGCATCGACAACGGCACGGTGCGCTGGGTCTCCGTGGACGTGGCCCCGGTCGTCCACCTGCGCGACCGGCTCATCCCCGCCAATGACCGGCTCGTCAACGTCCCCGTCTCCGCCTTCGACCTCGCATGGATGGACCACGTCACCGATCCCGGGGACGGTGTGCTGATCCTTGCCCAGGGCGTGTTCCAGTACTTCACCGAGGACGATGTCACCGGGCTGCTCCAGGCTTGCGGGGAGCGCTTCCCCGGCAGCGAGGCCACCTTCGATGTGGTGCCGGAGTGGTTCGGCCGCAAGACCCGCAAGGGCTGGAAGAAGCGCGACGACTACCAGATCCCGGCGATGTACTTCGCTTTGGACCCGCATGACCTGGATCTGCTGCGCACCAAGGTGCCCGCGGTCGCGAAGGTTCGCACCGAGCGCATGGTGCCGGGGCACGGCGTCTTCGGCCCCGCGACGATGAAGCTCATCTACTCGATCGGGAAGCTGCGCAACGCGTGGCCAGCTATTGCCCGAGTGACATTCAGCGGCTAGCGCTGGAGGTTCCCGGGCTGCTGGGCGTGGATGTTCCAGCGGTGCCGCGACGGCAGGTGATGCTCCCCCATCCCCAGGTGCTCGGGCGCGCCGGCATCGAGCTGGCTCGCCCGGGCACCGAACGCCCGGGCCCAGGGCGCGGCCGAAAGGCCATGCGCGAGCACGCTCAGCATCACCGTGGTGGTGGCAACGAGCAGGATCGTCGCGGCGTTCGCGATTCCCGCCTGCTCCACCACGAGCAGCGCGAAGAGGATCGAGGCCAGCCC
Organism: Lolliginicoccus lacisalsi; assembly: GCF_014841105.1. Lineage (GTDB taxonomy): Bacteria > Actinomycetota > Actinomycetes > Mycobacteriales > Mycobacteriaceae > Lolliginicoccus > Lolliginicoccus lacisalsi. The sequence continues at coordinate 45,060 of NZ_JACYWE010000003.1, read as the reverse complement.
GCGCGGGCCGAACCAGCCCAGGAACAGCACCGATTCGAGGCGCAGGCCCGATCCGGCAAGGGCTATCGCCACCGCGAGCGGGCGGACGAGGAGCAGGCTCGCCATCGCGAGCGCGAAGGCCCGCCACTCGACCTCGCCGAGCTGATCGCCCGCGACAACAGCGGCGAACACCGTGAACGTGATGATCGTGAGCAGCTCGCCCTCGCGCGACGCGAAGTCATCCACATGGCGGCACTCGCGGCGCGCGACAGTACCGAACGCGAGGCCCGCCATGAAGGCGGCGATGAACCCATTCCCGCCCACGTACTCCGCACCGGCATACGTGGCCGCCGCCAGCCCCACCACAGCAAGCCGCTGGTAGGTGGAGGTGACCCAGCCAGCGGACGACGCGCGCTGCAGCAACCAGCCACCGCCCGCGCCGATCGCGATGCCCGCCAGCACTCCCCAGCCCACCTGGGCGGCAGCGAACTGCGCCCAGTCCGTGGTGGTGCCCTGCGCGCTCTGCCCGGCCAGCGCCACGAGCACCAGCACCACGGGCAGCGCGATCCCGTCGTTGAGCCCGCTCTCGACGTTGAGGGTCTGGCGGATGCGCACGGGGACCTGTTCATCACTGACCACGGCCGCGCCGAGCGCGGCGTCAGTAGGCGCGAGGATCGCAGCGAGCAGCGCGGCCTGCCACACGGTGAACTCGTTGAACAGCAGGAGGGCGACGCCCGTGCCGAGCAGGATCATCACCGGCAGCCCGATGCCGAGCAGCCGCAGCGGCAGGGAGTACTCGCGGCGCAGCACCGCGAGGTTGATGCGCGCGGCATCGGTGAACAGCACCAGGACGAGGGTGGCCTCCGCGAGCACCCGGATGGCCTCGTGGTCCGCGGCCTCGTCGATCGCGCCGATGCCCGTTGCCCCCATCGCGAGGCCCGCAGCGACAAAGAAGATGGGAGCGGTGATCGGTGTGCCGCGCAACCGCCCCGAGACCAGGCCGAACAGAACGATCAGCGCAGCGATCAGTAGGACGGCGGTCACCGGTTGCTCCTCGTTCCGGCTGGACTAGAAGTCCCAGTCGTCGTCCTCGGTGTTGACTGCCTTGCCGATGACATAGGAGCTGCCGGAGCCCGAGAAGAAGCCGTGGTTCTCGTCGGCGTTCGGCGACAGCGCCGAGAGGATCGCCGGATTAACATCCGTCTCGTCCTTCGGGAACAGCGGCTCGTAGCCAAGGTTCATCAGCGCCTTGTTGGCGTTGTAGCGCAGGAACTTCTTGACATCCTCGGTGAGGCCCACTCCGTCGTAGAGATCCTGGGTGTACTCGACCTCGTTGTCATACAGCTCGAACAGCAGCTCGAAGGTGTAGTCCTTGAGCTCCTGGCGACGCTCGGGGCTCACGAGCTCAAGGCCCCGCTGGTACTTGTAGCCGATGTAGTAGCCATGCACGGCCTCATCACGGATGATCAGCCGGATCATGTCCGCGGTGTTGGTGAGCTTCGCCCGCGACGACCAGTACATGGGCAGGTAGAAGCCGGAGTAGAAGAGGAACGACTCGAGCAGCGTGGAGGCGACCTTGCGCTTCAGCGGATCATCGCCACGGTAGTAGTCCATGACGATCCGCGCCTTGCGCTGCAGGTTCGTGTTCTCCTCCGACCAGCGGAACGCATCATCGATATCGCGGGTGGAGCACAACGTGGAGAAGATCTGCGAGTAGCTCTTCGCATGCACCGACTCCATGAACGCCACGTTCGTCAGCACGGCCTCCTCGTGCGGCGTCAACGCATCCGGGATCAGCGATACCGCCCCGACCGTGCCCTGGATCGTGTCGAGCAACGTCAGGCCGGTGAACACCCGCATCGTCAATTGCTTCTCGAAATCCGTGAGCGTGCCCCAGGAAGGGATGTCATTGGACACCGGCACCTTCTCCGGCAGCCAGAAGTTGCCGGTGAGGCGATCCCACACCTCGGCGTCCTTCTCATCGGGCACGCGGTTCCAGTTGATGGCCGAGACCCGGCTCACGAGCTTGATCGGAGCACCGCCGGCGGGGCTGTGTGCATCAGAAAGAGCCGTCATGATCCCCTACTCCCAATAAGACTTGAACCTCGAACCAACTGGCCCCGCGCGGCGCGGGCGCCCGGACCATCGAGGCTACCCGCGAAGACTACCCGCGCGCCGGGCTCTGCTCAATCGTGCCACGCATGCCCGCGCCCCTATCCTGGTGCCATGGGCGAGCACGGAAGCAGCCGCGTCCGCGTGGACGCATGGCTATGGGCAGTACGGATCACCAAGACCCGCTCCCAGGCCGCGACATCCTGCCGCGGCGGCCACGTCCGGGTCAACGGAGCGTCGGCGAAGGCAGCGCAGCTCATCGGGCCCGGCGACGAGGTGCGGGTATGGCACCACGGGACGCTGCGCGTCCTCGAAGTGGTGGTGCCGCTCGCCAAGCGCGTGGGGGCCCCGGTCGCGCAGCGCGCCTACCTCGATCGCAGTCCCGCTCCCCCGCCGCGGGAAGTCCTCGCCTCGGTGCCGCGGCGGGATCGGGGCGCGGGCAGGCCCACCAAGCGGGAACGCCGCCAGCTCGACCGGTTGCGCGCGATGCCAGGAGACGAGCTGGATTCCGGGTGACCCCGCTGGCTGGCCGGGTGGCGGTGCTGGGCGGCCGCGCTGGGGCCGTGCCACCGCAAAAGCACTGGAAACCGGTAAACGCGATAGAAGCCGACCTGGTTTTTCCGGCGCTTCTATCGCGTTTGCTGCCACAGCGGCACCGGGCCACAGCGGCGCCGAGCCACGGCGGCGCCGAGCCACAGCGGCGCCGAGCGACAGCGGCACCGGGACCAAAGCGGCACCGGGACCAAAGCGGCACCGGGGCGCCGGGCGCCGCGACCGCCAAGACCGCCAGTGGCTATCCCGGGGTGTCGCGGGTTGCGGGCTCCGGCGCGCCGGACCCCTGGAGCCGTGACAGGCGCGCGGCCCGGTGCGCCGGGGCATGCTCGGGCTTTTCCTTCTTCTCGGGCGAGAGCGGCAGGGTCACCGCGAGCACGATCACGGCAAGGTAGATGGACTTGTTGGCGACCCAGGGCGAGAAGAGAATGTCCCAGAAGGACTGGGCGCACACCAGCATCACCACGATGGAGTATTGGCCGCGCATGCGGATGAAGCCCAGCGCGAGGGTCACGAGCAGGGCGATGGGGAACAGCACGGCGAGGACGCCGCCCTGGATCCAGGTCTCGAAGAAGATCGAGTGGATCGAGATGCGCCCGCCGGGCCTGACCCAGTACTGCATGTAGTCGTCGGGGCTGGACATGCCGAGGTATTCGGCCAGGCGCACGCCGGCGTAGATGGTGTTCCATCCGAGGGCTTGCTCGCTGCCCCAGCCGAGGATAGGACGCTCGAGGATCGCCGCGATAGCCAGCGGCGGCTCGGTGCGGCCGTCGAGCAGGGCGAATCCTCCGCCATCGCTCTGCGCGAGCGTCTTGAGCCGCACGGATTCACCGAAGACGCCGGAGAGGATCAGGCTCGGCATGATGGTGCCGAAGCCGAGGAGGCCGAGGACGCCGATCCAGACGCGGGTCCGGGTGAGGCCCTTGCGGCTGCTGCGGAGGAAGTCGAAGAGGGCGACGCCGAAGCAGATCAGCGCATAGGCCCGGCTGTTGAGGTACATGCCGTAGATGCCGAACCCGACGAGGGCGAAGGTCACGGCGTAGCGGGAGACGTTGAGCCGGCGCAGCAGGTAGAGCACCAGCATGGTGGCAGGGAACGCGATGCCGAACTTCCAGAGGGACTCGACGCTCTCCGCGGTGCGGGCATTGCCGACGACGACGTAGTAGGCGACTGTTCCCAGGGAGAGCCAGGCGAGCAGGTGCACGGCCTCGTCGGAGGTGCGCACGATGCCACTGAGCCCGATGACCATGACGGCGAAGACCAGGAAGTGCTGCAGGGCGACAATGGGAAAGCGGGTGTCATGCCAGACCGCGGAGGAAGCGAGGGCAACGAAGCCAAGCAGGGCGGCGAAGATGCACATGCGGGCGAGTGGGTGCCGGGGCAGGCGGGTCTGCATCAGCGCGAGGACTGTCACCGGGATGACCGCAAGCGGGGTTCCCATCCCCACGATGGGCACGTTGGCGAGAAGGCCGATGATGCGGCGGGGCCTTCGCTTGCCCGGGTCCTTCTCGGGCGGGACGGCGAGGATTCGCTCAGGCCCGGGGGCACTCTCCTCGCACGACGCGGCTTGCCGGCAGCTCGGGAGGATACCGCGCTGCATCAGCCGTTGTAGCCGTTTTGCCACGTTTGCCGGAATCGATGAATGTCAATCCTGTTGTACACCAACACTTCCGGCAAACCGGACTGGGCTTGCTTCCCGCTTCAACTAAAGAGGGCAAAAGACCCACATCGCCACGCTATTGTCGTCGTGTGACCGACAATCCGCTGCGCATCCTGCTGCTGGGGCTGCACTACGCCCCCGAGCAGTCAGGCAATGGCCCCTACACCGCGGGGCTCGCGGCAGCGCTCGCCGCTCGTGGACATCATGTCACTGTTCGCACCGGCTATCCGCACTATCCCGCGTGGCGCATCACCGAGGGCTACGCCGGCCGTCGCATGACCGAGCACCTCGACGGCGTGACCGTGGAGCGTTTCCGGCCGCACATCCCGGACCCGCTCGATCCGCTCGACCGGGCCCGGATGGAGGCCAGCTTCGGCCTCGCCTCGAGCCTGGGCCGCTGGCATCGGCCCGATGTGATCCTCTGTGTCAGCCCGGCCCTGCTCGCCACGGCCGTGAATGTCGCCCGGGCACGGGCGACGCCACGCCGGCCCGCTATCGGCGTCTGGGTGCAGGACCTCTACGGGCTCGGCGCGCGGGAGACCGGGACCGGTGGCGGGCGCGCAGCTCGCGCGCTGGGCGCCATCGAGGCCCGTACGCTCCGCTCAGCTGACGGGGTCGCCGCGATCCACCAGCGCATGCGCGATCACATGGTGCGGGACCTGGGCGTCGACGGCGACCGGGTGCGAGTGATCCGCAACTGGACTCACCTGGTCCCCATGGAGCTCCCGCCCCGCAGCGAGGCACGCGCCGAGCTGGGGTGGGATCCCGGCGAGATCATCGCGCTCCATGCCGGGAACATGGGTGCCAAGCAGGGGCTCGACAACGTCATCGAGGCAGCGCGCGCGGCACTGCGGACCGCGCCGCGACTGCGATTCGTGCTGCTCGGCGATGGCAACCAGCGCCCCCGGCTCGAGCAGCTCGCCGAGGGAATGCCCAACGTGACGTTCGTGCGGCCCCTGCCGGAGCGCGGGTTCCGGCTGGCGATGGCCGCGGCCGATGTGCTGGTGCTCAATGAGCTGCCGGGGCTATCGGACATGGCGGTGCCCAGCAAGCTCACCTCGTACTTCACCACGGGCCGCCCCGTGGTCGCCGCCACCGACGCCGCGAGCGTCACCGCGGACGAGATCCGCGCATCGGCGGCGGGCATCCAGGTCGATCCGACCGATCCCGCGGCGCTCGCCCGTGCCATCGTCGAGCTCGCCACCGATGCGCGGCGCGCCAGCAGCCTGGGCAAGGCAGGGCAGGAGTTCTGCCGCCGGGAGCTCTCGCAGGAGCACGCCATCGACCAATACGAGGGCTGGCTGCGCGATCTCGTCGCCCGGCGCCGCCCAAGCCACCCTGATCTGACCGGGCCGACCGCCCCCCACCTGCGAGGAGCAGAATGACCAAGCGCGCACTCATCACCGGAATCACGGGCCAGGATGGCTCCTACCTCGCCGAGCTGCTGCTGGGCAAGGGGTACGAGGTGCACGGACTGATCCGGCGCGCCTCCACGTTCAACCCCTCGCGGATCGACCATCTCTACCAGGATCCGCACGATCCCGACGCGCGCATGTTCCTGCACTATGGCGACCTCAGCGATGGCGCGCGCCTCGTCACCCTGTTGTCGAGCATCAATCCCGCTGAGGTGTACAACCTGGCCGCGCAGTCGCACGTGCGGGTGAGCTTCGACGAGCCCGAGCACACCGGCGATACCACCGGCATCGGCGCGATCCGCCTGCTCGAGGCCGTGCGGCTCGCCGGCGTCGACTGTCGCTACTACCAGGCTTCGAGCTCGGAGATGTTCGGGGCATCGCCGCCACCGCAGAACGAGGACACCCTGTTCTATCCCCGGTCGCCGTACGGCGCGGCGAAGGTCTATGCCTATTGGGTGACGAAGAACTACCGCGAGGCATACGGGTTGTTCGCGGTCAACGGGATCCTGTTCAACCATGAGTCACCTCGTCGCGGCGAGACGTTCGTGACCCGAAAGATCACCCGGGCGGTCGCGCGCATCGCGGACGGCCGCGAGAAGTACATCTACATGGGCAACCTCGATGCCGTCCGCGACTGGGGGTACGCGCCCGAGTACGTAGAAGGAATGTGGCGCATGCTCCAGGCCGATGAGCCCGACGACTTCGTCCTCGCCACGGGCGGCAACCACACGGTGCGGGACTTCCTTGTCGAGGCCTTCACCCACGCGGGGCTGAACTGGGAGGACCATGTGCGGTTCGACGAGCGCTACCTGCGCCCCACCGAGGTCGACGCGCTCGTCGGCGATGCGAGCAAGGCGCAGCGCATCCTGGACTGGACGCCGCGGGTGCACACCCCGGAGCTCGCCCGGATCATGGTCGATGCCGATATCGAGGCGCTCAAGCACGAGGGCAGCCACTGGATCGATCACCCCCGGCTGCCCGGATATGGAGCGTGATGCATGAGCGCGATTGATTTCACACCGGGCCCCCTGGATCGCGATGCCCCCTTCTACGTGGCCGGGCACCGTGGGATGGTCGGTTCCGCGGTATGGCGGGCGCTCGAGTCCGCGGGCTTCACGAACCTGATCGGCCGCACCTCCTCCGAGCTCGACCTGCGCGATCGCGGCGCGGTGCTCGACTTCTTCGCCGAGGCCCGGCCCCGCTACGTGGTGCTCGCCGCGGCGAAGGTCGGCGGCATCCTGGCCAATGACACGTATCCGGCGGACTTCCTGTCCGAGAACATGCAGATCCAGGTCAATGTGATGGACGCCGCGGTCCTGCAGCGGGTGGAGCGGCTCGAGTTCCTCGGCTCGTCGTGCATCTATCCCAAGCTCGCGCCGCAGCCGATCAAGGAGGAGTACCTGCTCACCGGGCATCTCGAGCCCACCAATGATGCGTACGCCATCGCGAAGATCGCCGGGATCATGCAAGTACAGGCAGTCCGCCGCCAGCATGGCCTGCCGTGGATCTCGGCGATGCCGACGAACCTGTATGGCCCTGGGGACAACTTCTCCCCCACGGGGTCCCATGTGCTGCCCGCGCTGATCCGCCGCTACGAGGAAGCGCGCGAGAGCGGCACGACGACCGTCCAGAACTGGGGCACGGGCACGCCGCGGCGCGAGTTCCTGCACGTCGATGATCTTGCTACCGCGGTGCTGCACCTGCTCGAGCACTACGACGGCCCCTCGCAGGTCAACGTCGGGACCGGCAAGGACGCCACGATCAAGGAGATCGCGCACCTCGTGGCCGAGACCGTGGGCTACTCGGGCGAGATCACGTGGGACACCTCGAAGCCGGATGGCACGCCGCGCAAGCTCCTCGACGTCGGCCTGCTCACCGGTTCCGGGTGGGAGCCCCGGATCCCGCTGCGCGAGGGCATCGCTGACGCGGTGGCCTGGTATCGGGAGCACCGGGCCGAGGCCCGGGCATGATCCGCGCTGCCTGCCGCCACGCAATCATCAATCACTAGTTGTCGCCGTCACGACGGCTCGAAGGGTTTGGGTCATGGAGCTTCAGGACTTCCTGCGGATTCTCAAGGCACGATGGCGCATCGTCGCCTCCTCCGCAGCGGCGACAACGCTCGCGGCGATCATCTTCTCCGTGCTGAGCCCCTCGATCTATGCATCGACGTCTCAGCTGTTCGTCTCCACCTCGGGCGTCTCGAGCGCCGCGGAGGTGTATCAAGGCGGTCGGTTCTCCCAGGAGCGGGTCAGCTCGTACCGTCAGCTGATCATGGGCGAGACACTGGCCCGCCGCACCATCGATGAGCTCGGGCTCGATGTCGACCCCACCTACTTCGCCAACCGCGTCTCGGCGACATCGGCCCCGGAGACGGTGCTGATCGATATCACGGTGCGCGACGAGGACCCGGAGCTTGCCCGCGACATCGCCGATACGCTCGCCTCCGAGTTCACCGCGATGGTGGCTGAGCTCGAGTCCCCCGAGGAGGGTGGTCCGCCGCCCGCTCGGGTGACCGTGGTGGAGGCAGCCACGGTCGCGGACGCGCCGATCGCTCCCAAGCGGCTGGCGAACATCGCTCTGGGCTTCGCGGTCGGCCTGCTGGTCGGCATCGGCCTCGCGGTGCTGCGGGATCGCCTCGACAACACCATCAAGGACCGGCAGACGCTCGAGGAGGTCGGTGAGATCGCGCTCGTGGGCACGCTGCCGTTCGAGAAGGACCGGGAGAAGTACCCAGCGATCAACTTCTCCGACACCCGCTCCACGGGAGCAGAGGCGTACCGCTCGCTGCGCACGAACCTCAAGTTCCTCAACATCGACGATGCGCCGCAGGTCATCACCATCACCAGTTGCTTGCCGGGCGAGGGCAAGACCACCACCGCGGCGAACATCGCCCTCGTGCTCGCCGAGGCGGGCCATTCGGTGTGCTTGCTCGAGGGGGACCTCCGGCGCCCCCGCATCACGAAGTATCTCGGCCTCGTGCAGGCGGTGGGGTTCACCACTGTCCTCGCCGGGCAGGCCTCGCTCGAGGAGGTGCTCCAGCCCACCTCCGTCAACGGGGTCTTCGTGATCGGTTCCGGCTCGATCCCCCCGAACCCGAGCGAGCTGCTGAGCTCCAGCCATGCCCGGCACATCATCGATGAGCTGCGCGCGCAGTTCGACTACGTGGTCATCGACGCGCCCCCGCTGCTGCCGGTCAGTGATGCCGCCGTGCTGGCGAAGATGAGCGATGGGGCGCTGATGGTGGTGCGCCACGGCAAGACGAAGCGGGAGGAGCTCCGGCGGGCGCTGATCGACCTCGACAAGGTCGGCGCGACGATCCTCGGGACCGTCCTGACGATGATCCCGCAGAACGCGACCTCGGGCTATGAGTACGCCTACTACTACGAGTCCGATTCGTCCCTCCCGCAGCAAAGCCGCGCCTACCGTGCGCGCGACACGGCAGAGTAGGGGGAACAACCGACAAACCGGTCGGGCGGATGTGTGACATTCCATAGCGCTGGACCGATACATGAAGAGGACCCCGCACCACCAACCCCGCACGGAGGCACGCAATGACAGCGCAGGAGAACCTGGGCATCGTGGTCAGCACCGACGGTGTTCACTCCGCGCTTGTCGGCGCCGACGACGAGACCGAGTACCGCCACCGCGCCCTCGGCCGGGACAACGCGCACGATCTCGGCGATATAGTCTCGTCGCTGATCGGGATCATGCGGATCCGCGCCGCGACGCGCAACGCCACCGTGGGCCGGGTCATCATCGCCTGCATGACCAGCGGGCAGGAGCAGACCATCAACACGGTGCTCTCCGCGCACGGCGTCACGGCGTTCCAGTTCATCCGCGTGGACGAGGCGATGTGGGCCTACGCGCGCATGCATACCGACGTGCGGGGCGCGCCCCGCGCGCTCATGATCATGGCCACCGACGATGGCTGCGCCACGGCACTGTATGACGGCTTCACGGGCAAGCGCGTGACCATGTCGCTCGATACGCAGCTCACGACCACCGCCATCGACGAGCACATGCGGGACCTGCTCCTGGAGAAGGCCCCCTACCTGCGCATCAGCACCGCTCGAGCAGCCCAGTTGCGCGCGGAGCTCGACGAGCGCGACGTCGCCGAGCACACCCAGGGCGACACGACCGTGCCGGTGACGAGGGCCGAGCGCGACCAGCTCATCGATGATCAGGTCACCATGGCGCTGACCCGCATCGACGCGCTGCTCGAGAAGTCCAGCAGCACGCCCGATGTGGTGTGCATGTTCGGCACTGGGGTCTTCTTCGACCCGATGGCCGAGCGGGCCAGGGAGCATTTCTCCGGAGAGGTGGTGGTGCCGCATGATCATCGCACTGCCGCCGCCCTCGGCGCGCTGCACTTCCTCGCCCCTTGGACCCCACCACGGCCGCCCGCTCCGCCGGAGCCGCCCGCGCCGCCCGCGTCGCCGCCCTCCGAGGCAGCACTGGCAGCGCCCCGCGCCCATGCCGCCGCGAGCACGGCCCCCGCATCGCCCGCGGAACGGAAGCCAACCCCCACGCCCCCGCCCCGCGCTCCGGCGCCCGCGCAGCGGGCCGTCCCGGACACCCGCCTCGTCCTGCCGGCCACGGCTCTCCCAACATCCACGCATCCGCTCGCCGCGGGCAAGGAGATCGTAGAGATCCGGACCGCCGCGAAATCCCGTCGCAAGCGGCGCCGGGCGCGGCATCGCGCCCCGAGCACGGTCTCCCCTGCCGCCATCGCGGGAACAGTAGTGCTCGGACTGTTCCTGGGTGCCGTGATCTTCCTGCTCTGGACCCTGCTGTTCGCCTAGGCGCAGCCCATCGCTGGCCCACCGCGACCCCTCACGCCTGCTCGAGCGTGCTGCGGGTGGTCCGCACCGCGGGGCCCGGCTCCCGGACCGCGTCCGCCAGCGAGCCATAGCCGCGAAAAGCCGTTTCGGTGATCGACATGGCACCCCTGGGCGTGAGCACGCCGATCTCCTGCCGCTCGCCGCGATCAATGGTGCACCGCTGCACCACGACGCCCCGGTTGCCGCCGCTCGATTGATCATGGATGCCGAAAGCGTTGTCCACGACCTCGCACTCCGAGACGACCGCGCCCGAGCAATCGTCGACGATGACGATGCCCGCCGCGCCGTTGCCCCGCACCACGCATCGCGTCACCACGGCTCCCTCGCACAACCCCAGCCCGTGGCGCCCGGCTGATTCGAGGACGCTGTCGCGCACCTGGGTGCCGCGGGCAACGCCCGCCTGCAGCTTGCACGCGGTGTCGCCGCTGCCGGTGCTGGAGCAGCGATCGATAATCGTATCGACGGACCGGATCTGGAAGCCTGGCGCCTCGCGCCCCCCGCCGATGGCCTCGCAGCGCTCGAACCGGATCCGGTGCCCATAGGGGTGGGTGTCCCAGATCGCGAGGCTGCGGGAATCCCCCGTGCCGCGGCCGGTGACCTGGACCTCGCGCGGGCCGCCCCACTGCTCCCGGCGGCCCCCCGGGGCCTCGCGCTCATCGGCGAGCGTGGTGAACAGGTGGCGGCACTCGCCGCCGCTGACGTCCACCTGCACGTGGGCGCTGGCTCCGCTGATGGCCACCCCATATCCCCGGTGATCGTCGCGGTTGGGCAGGGACCGGACCGTGGCCCTCACTCGGGCATGCAGGCTGTTGAGCACATGGATGCCGCCCGCGGCCTGCCCGACATCGACGTCGATCACCCCGTGCAGCGAGTCACGGAGCAGGACCGCGCGGCAGGAGAGCTCGGTGGGGCTCGTGGCGGTGACGGTCATTCCCTCGAGCACGGGCTGGTGCACCGGCGTCACCCGGAACGCGCGCGCGCTGTCATCGCGGAGGTGATCCCAGGCGAGCGGGGTGTCGAGGTCGAGCGTGGTCCCGGAACGGCCCACCACGCGGTGGTACTCGCCGGCGAGGCCCTCCTGGCTCGTGCCCACGGTCCGGGGGCCGGTGACGATGCCGCGGCTCTCGACGCCCACGATGTCGCCAGGCCGCACCTGCGCGGCGAGCCCGCCAGGAACCACGAGGGTGCTGCTGCCCGCGCGATGATCCACGCGCATGCGGTGCGCGCGCCCACGAGCGCCCGTGGCCGTGAGGAGCGCGCGCATATCGGCCGCGACGGTCAACGTGGTGCGATCACCAGCCAGCCGGATCCCGCGGGTCTCGATCGGGCTCCGGCACAAGTACTCGCCCGGGTCCCCCGGCGGCAGCTCGACGGTGCTGGCCCCGTCGTGATGGGCCGCGGCGATGACGAGCTGGATCAGGCTGGCGGCGTCGTCGGCCGCGAGCAGGGAGCGCCGCGGGATCCGGTATCGATCCGGTGATCGCGCCAGGGACCGCCAGGGCGAGAGCGCGGGCCCGTCCCCGGCAAGCAGGGCGGCTCCCCCGGCCGCCAGCGCGCCCAGCACCGCACGGCGGCCCACGACGTGGTTCGCGCGCGCTTCGTTGCCTGCCACCCCGCGAGCCTAGCGGCGGGCGCGCCGGGCCGGGGACCGCTTCGGGCTAGTACGCGCCGTCACCGTTGATGACCGTACGGACCGTGCGCCACATGATGACGATGTCCTGCATCATCGACCAGTTCTCCACGTAGGAGAGGTCAAGCCGTACCCGGTCGTCGTCGGATAGCCCGGAGCGGCCAGAGACCTGCCATAGGCCTGTCATTCCGGGGCGGACGAGTATGCGCCGCTCGACATAGCCCGGGATGTGCTCGCCCTCCCCCTTGACCAGCGGGCGGGGACCGACGAGGCTCATCTCGCCGCGGAGCACGTTGAACAACTGGGGCAGCTCGTCGATGCTGGTGCGACGGATGAACCGTCCGATCGGGGTGATGCGCGGGTCGTTCTCGGCCTTGAAGAAGGTGTCGTCCTCCTTGCCGCATGCGGCGCGGGCCTCGTCGAGCAGCGTGTCGGCGTGGGGCACCATCGAGCGGAACTTCCACATGCGCAGTTCCTCGCCGGACTTGCCCACACGCACCTGTCGATAGAAGACGGGGCCGCGATCATGCAGCTTGATGGCGAGGGCGACGACGATCATCACGGGCGCGAAGAGCATCAGCGCGGCGAGCGCGCCACAGCGGTCGAACAATGCCTTCTTGATGCGCGTCGCGCCCTCGTACTGGGGCTCCTCGACATGCAGGAGGGGCATGCCCGCGACGGGCCTTATCTTCAGCCGGGGGCCGGCGACGTCGATCACGCCGGGATGGACGACGAGGTCGACTCCATGCTCCTGGAGCTGCCAGGCCAGGTCACGGAGTCGCTGGGGGCCGATCTGCTCGGTGGCAGTGACCGCGACGGTATTGGCCCGGGTGGCGCGCACTGCCTCGATGACGGTGTCCTGGTCCCCCAGGATGGGGATGGATTCGCCATGAACGGTGATCCGCTGGTCGACGGGGCCCTCGTAGTCCGGGATGCAGACCCCGGCAACGCGGTAGCCGAGGGCGGGCTGGCGCCGGAACCCGGTCATCATCTCCAGCGCGGCCTGGCCCCCGCCCAGGACGATGACGGTCGTCGAGCAGTGCCCGTGGGCGCGGGCGCTGCTGAGCCAGCGACGCGCGAGCCAGCGGGAGGACAGGAGGCCCAGAAGCCCGAGAGGGAGGGCGATGGCGAGGTAGCCGCGAGCGATCTCGAGCCTCAGGAGCAGCGCGATGATGGCGACGAGGCCGAAGACCATGAGGGTCGATTGGATGATGCGCTGGTATTCCTCCCCACCAGTCCCGATGATCCGCACATCGCGGGCACCGAGCAGCGCGAGCGAGGCGCTCCAGGCGAGCACGAGGAAGACCGAGACCGCGGTATAGCCGAGGATGTTGGGGATCGGGTAGACCGGCCCGCCCTGCACGCCGAAGCGCACGATCTGGGCGATGGCCACCGCGGCGAGGATGACGAAGGTATCAGTGAAGCGAAGGAGCGCACGAAACCAGAAGGACCAATGCCGGGCTTGCGGGAGCGGCGGGGCGGCGGGGCTTGGGGTGGCGGGGCGCGGGGTTGCTGGCGCCGGGAGCCGGTTCTCCGTGGCGCGGGGATTCGCCCCCGCGGGGAAGGAACCCTTGATAACCGTCATGGATGTCCGTCCGTAGGAATTTCATGCTGGTCTCGTGCCGGCAGGATGCCTCGTGCTCCGCAGAGGGTGCACGGGCGCTGTCGGCCGATGCTGGCGCCGTGGAGTCCCCGACCGTTGCCCAAGGGCAAGCCTTGTGTTCCGCGCTGTCCGGATCACCCCTGGAAGGGGCGTCGGACTTGCCCGGTTCGCGTTGTTGAAAACGGTAGCAAAGGCTGTCAACAGTTCAACAAAGCGTCAGCGTGCAAGAAATTGCTGGCCAAATGCCGGTCCGTCTCGCCCGAATCGCCGCTTTGGCGCAAATGTGCTGCAAGAGAAGGCGAGCAGCCATCTGCGGAGGCCAGGGGCTTGCGGCTTGCTCCGAATAATGTGATTTGGCTCACATTTGTGATGTACGCGTGATCAACGCCAAGCAATGGGAAGCCCCCACATTCGGTCGGCCATTGATGCAGACACGATGAAAGTCTCGAGAGCGCGTCAAAGCCGTTGCCATGAAGCCACGAATCCCCAGCCTGTCCCTGATCCCGCCTACGGTCCAAGTCGAAACCCGACAAGTAACCGAAAGGCCGCAACGTGGTCCGCAGAACACCTAGCCGACGCGCCTTCCTTCGCCTCGGCGGCGTATCCCTCGCCGCGGCGGCGCTCGCCCCCCATGCGTTCGGCTCAACGGCGTTCACTGATCCTCGACCGGCGCGGCTGGCGTCGCGCCCCGGCTCGATCACCTTGCTCTCCAGCTTGGGCAATCGCTACATCGTCGACCGCGCCACCCTGCTCGCCGCCCCGGACGCCTCCTCCGTGATCCAGGACGCGATCGATGCCGCTGCTGCTGACGGCATTCCCACCGTCGAGCTCCCGCCCGGAGACCCGGACGACTACGCCTGCCACTCCGCGGTCCACCTCAAGGGCCGCTCGCTCATCGGGGTAGGCACCACCCTCACGGTCGGCTCGGCGATCCCCGCCCGAGCGCTGCTCAACGCCAGCGGAATCACTGGCGGCAGCAAGCCCTCGCTGAATGAGGACCACGGTAGTGGCAGCACCCGCATCCGGATTCCTGACGAGCTCAGGGGCTCCATGGCCGCCGGAACCGTCCTGGGCATCGAGGCGCGCGTCCAGACCACAGGGCCAGCGACCACGGGTACCGGCCAGCAAGGCTGGGCCTTCGAGATGCACCAGGTGGATCGGGTCCGCGGACCATTCGCGTATCTGGATGAGCCCTTGATCTGGGACTACCCCGTTGCTGCGGGCGCGCGCGCCTTCATCATCCAGCCGGTCAGCGACTTCGCCATCGAGGGAATCCGCATCACCGCCACCGACGCGCACTCCCAGCCGATCCGTGGCGTGCTCGTCCGCGAAGCCATCCGCCCGACCATCGATGTGGCGCTGCTCGACGCCGGGGGCGGCGTGCTCGTCCTCAACTCGATGCACTCGACGATCCGCGCCCAGGTCGACGCGCTGCCCCGCTACTACGACGAGTTCGGCTACGGGGTCGTCATCGCTGGCGCCAGTGCCTACGCCACCGCCGAGGTCAACGGTGGCAACTGCCGGCACCTCTTCAGCACCCTCGCCGACGAGCGGCCCAGCCCCACCGGAGGCGCCAACGAGCAGTGGGGCGACCCCCGTCACCTCGTGGTGCGCGGCTCGGGCTGGGCGGGCCCCGACAGCCTGGCGGTCTGGGACACCCACCCCTATGGGTACGACATCACCTTCGATCGATGCGACGCGCACGGGGGCGGCAGCGACGCGGCAGGATTCCAGATCCGCAACCGCAATGTCGCCCTCTCCCAGTGCAGCTCGACCTCCGCCGGCAACGTCGCCGCGCGACTCGCCCCGGGGCAGGCCTCCGGCGTCCGCATCACGGGCGGCTCGTTCACCGGCGCCGCCCGGGCCGGCATCGGGCTCGCCGCCGGATGCAGCGTTTCCGGCGCGACCATCCGCGGCAACGGCGAGGCAGGCATCATCGTCAACGACGAGTCGACGCAGGCGACGGTCGCCAACTCCCTCATCGAGAGCAATGCCGGCTTTGGCGTCCAGGACCAATCGAGCGGCGAGCACACCGGCGTCCTCCTCGAGGGCAACACGATCCCCTACAGCGACACCCAGCACCTCGGCGTGCTGCTGCCCCAGAGCGACATGATCATCCGGGAGAACCACTTCCGCGGCTTCGCGAGCGTCGATGCCGCCATCCACCAACCCGGACCAAACGTTCAAATCGTCAACAACACCGCTGGCGCGTAGTACGTTTACCCACAGCCAGAAGGTTCGCATTCCCACCTCGAGCCGGAGAACCACACCATGCTCACCCCCCTCCACGCCCTGCTCTCACTGCTCCTGCGGGTGCCCCGCGCTGCCCGCAAGCGGCTGAGCGACTTCCGGTGGTCGCGCACCCTCATGGAATTCGGCCCCGGAGCCCAGATCGGCCCGAGCTCGATCATCTACAACGCCGAACACGTATCGCTCGGCGCCAACGCCGTCATCGGCGACTTCGTGCACATCTGGGGCGGCGGCGGCGTCTCCATCGGCGAGGACACCATGATCGGCGCCACCACCGTCATCACCTCCCAGTCGCATGACGCGCGCGCCACGAGCAAAGGCCTCCTCTACCGGGAGACCCACAGCAAGGCGCCCGTGGTGATCGGCAAGAACGTCTTCCTCGGCTCCAACGTGACCGTGCTGCCCGGAATCCGGGTCGGCGACAACGCCATCATCGGCGCCGGCGCCGTCCTCACCAAGGACGTGCCCGACAACGCCATCGTGATGGGCGTCCCGGCCCGCGTCGTCGGCTCCATCCTCGACGATCCCGCCGAGCGGGCCTAGCTCCCGGTTCCAGCCCGCAGCCCTTAGCCACTGGAGGCATCACATGGCCCGCCCCCCGCGAGTCCAGCACGGCATCTACCTGCCCGTGGTACCCCGGTACCGGCAGGCCTGCGTGGACGTCATCGACGAGCAGCTTGGCGATACCGTCACCCACTGGGCCGGCGACGCCCACATCACGGAGACCGTTCGCACCGGCACCGTCTCCCCCAACCTCGTCGAAGTGCGCAACCACTTCCTGCTCGGCCGCAAGGTCCTCTGGCAGTGGGGCCACTTCGGGGAGGCCATCTCTGCCGAGGTACTGGTCGTGGACCTCAACCCGCGCGATCTCAGCGCCTGGTTCTTCCTCGTTGCCCGCCGTCTGTTGCGCCGCCGCACCGTGGCGTGGGGGCACCTTTTCCCCCGCGCCGGTCGCAGCTCCCCCACGGCCCGGGTACGACGAGTCATGCGCCGCCTCGCGCAGGGCACCATCATCTACGACTACGCCAGCGTGGACTTCGCGAAGTCCGAGCTTCCCGGCCAGCCCGTCTGGGTCGCGCCCAACGCCCTCTACCGGCAAGCCGACCTCGCCCCGATCGACACGAGCGCTCGACGCCACCGCATCCTCTACGTCGGCCGCCTCGTCACCGAGAAATCCATCGACCGGCTGCTCGCCGGGTTCGCGCGGTCCGGGCTCGCTGATCGAGGCGCCACCCTCACCATCGTCGGCGACGGCCCGGAGAAGCCCGCGCTCGCCAAGCTCGCCGCCGAACTCGGCATCACCGCCGCCACCGAGTTCCTCCCCGGCGTGTACGACGCGACCGCGCTGCGGACCCTCTACGCCGAAACGATCTGCAGCGTCTCCCCCGGCTACGCGGGCCTCTCCATCACCCAGAGCCTCGGGTTCGGCGTCCCGATCGTGGTCTCGGAGAACGAGCTGCACGCCCCCGAGATCGAGCTCGATCGCACCGGCGGCGTCCTCTACTACGACGCCACCACCGACGATGGACTCGCCACCGCGCTCGTTCGCGCCCACGACAATCCCGACCAGATCAACGGCGAGGACCTCCGCGCCTACGTCCACGACCGTTACTCCGCCGAAGCGATGGCCGCAGGCGTCATCGCCGCACTGCGAGGAGCAGACCCCCAATGAGCACACCCGGTTCCCGGCCCGCCGTCACACCCATGACGGTCGAGCGGTTCGAAGCCATCCTCAAGAGGCAATCCCGCCTCCCCGCCGCGCTCCAGCAACGAATGCGCGCGATGATCCGCCGCTCCGCCATCTCCGGCAAGGTCACCCACGGCCACCAGTTCTGGCCGAGCCGCGGCTGCACCATCTTCGCCACCCACAGCCTCGAGATCGGCCACTTCGTCAAGATCGGCCCCGATACGCGCATCGAGGTCAACGGCACCATCGGCTCCTTCAGCGGCATCTCGCACCACTCCGTCGTCGTCGGCCGCCGCGACCACTCCCTCGACGCAGTGGGCATGCCCGTGCCCGCCACTCCCTGGATCGGCGACCGCGACCTCACACCCGACGACATCCTCACCATCGGCATCGACGTCTACGTCGGCGCCGGATCGACCGTGCTCAGCGGTGTCACCATCGGTGATGGGGCAGTCGTCGCGGCCGGATCGGTCGTCATCAAGGACGTGCCGCCCTTCGCCGTCGTCGCCGGCAGTCCCGCCCGCGAGGTAGGCCGCCGGTTCCCCACCGAGCAGGACGAGCGCGACCACCTCGAGGCACTCCACATCCTGATCGACGAGATCGAGCAACTCCGCGCCGCCGGGAAGATCTGACCGAACCACCATGGCACCCCGACCGCGCCCCCTGCTCGTCGAGCGCACCCACCACGGCCACCGGCTGATGTACATCGCGCTGCTCGCCACGGCCGCCCACGAGCGAGGCGGCCGCGCGACCGTGCTGCTGCACCCGGAAGCACCCAACTCCACCGAGTACCGCATCCACCTCGCGCCGATCGAGGACCGGATCGACGTCCGCACCGCCCCCGCGATCACCGTCGCGGGCATTCTCGACGCTGCGCGGGAGCACCATTGCGACCGCATCGTGGTGCCTGACGCCGATACCCTGCTGCCCGGATTCCTCCGCCACGGCTGGCGCCCGCTCCCCGTGCCCGCTGCCCTGCTCGTCATGCGCCCCGAGAGCCAGGGCGGCGCCCGCTCCGCGGTCGCGTCCGCGGTGAAGCGCACCATCATGGCCGTGCTGAGGAAGCGGCCCAGCACCACCATCTACACCCTCGCGAGCGCCCTGCGGCCCGCCGGCCCGAACGAGGTCAGCGACCCCGCCATCATCGACGCCAGCGACACGTCCATCGCCGATCTCCGCGCGCTCGCCGGCCTCGACAACGACCGCTTCTGGTTCGCCGTGATCGGTGCCATAACCGGCCGCAAGAACGTCGACCTCGTGCTCGATGCCCTCGCCCATCTCGACCACCACCACACCGGCCTGCTCATCGCCGGACGGATCAGCAGCGACATCGCGGATTCGCTCGCCCGCGCCATCACCACGGCCCGCGGATCAGGCGCCCGCATAGCCGTGGTGGATGACTTTCTCGAGAACGAACAGGTCGACGCCGCCGTGGCCGCCGTCGATTGCGTCGTGCTCGCCCATTCCAACGAGGGATCGAGCGGCATCCTCTCCAAGGCCACCCGCGCGGGCACCCGTGTGCTCGGCGCCGGGGCGCGGTCCCTGCGCCAGGACGTCGCCATCATCGGTACCGGCGCGCGCTGGTGCCCGCTCGACGTGGATTCGCTGCGCGCGACGATGGCGGCGATGCTGGAGGAGCCCGCGCCTACCGTCCTCGCCAGCGACGGCGCCCGCGACTTCCTCGACAAGCTCCTCGGGTAGGTTCGCGGTCGGCTCGCGGTCGGCGGCTCGCGGTCGGCGGCTTTCCGGCAAAAGCACCGGAAACGGGCAAACGCGATGGAAAGCGCGGCGGCTTTTCCGTGGTTTCTATCGCGTTTGCGGCCAAAGGCGGCCGCGTTTGCGCCCAACGGCGGCCGCGGCCGCGAGCGCCCAACAGTGGTCGCTACGCGCCCGGGCCGCGGCGCGCCGGGAGCACGCGGGCCGGCACGCCCACCGCGACCGCGCCAGCAGGCACCGCCTGCAGTACCACCGCGTTCGCGCCCACTGCGGCACCATCGCCGACCTCGACCCCCCCGAGCACCTTGCAGCCCGCCCCGAGCAGCACTCCATCGCCGATGCGCGGCGCTCGCGGCGGCGCCCCGTCCGAGCCGATCGCCTCCCCCACCGTGACCTGCTGCAGGATCGTGGCGTTGGCGCCGATGACCGCGCGGCCGCTGATCACGATGCCGTTCGGATGCTGCATCATCACCCCTGGCCCGATCCGGCAACCAGGCACGAAGTCCGCCCCGGTTAGCAGCAGCGTCACCTGCCGCAGCAGCTTGCGCCATCCGCCGGATCGCGACAGCGCGGAGTTCTCCTGCGCGCGCAGCAGCAAGGATGCCCGCGCGCCTGGATTGGACATCAGGATCTTCATCGACCGCAGCGGCGAGAGCTGGTGCCCGTCCGCGTAGCGGGCCAGGTCGGCGGAGAGGTGGGCGGCGAACTCAGCCACGTTCGGTTCCTCCATGCTCGGTGGGCGCGGTGCGGGCGTCCGCGATGCTAAAGGCGGCGACTCCCAGGACACTGCCGATCAGCGGCACCGTCCACAGCCAGGCTGCCCCGGCGAGGCCGCCGACGAGCCAGAGGAAGCCGAGGTTCAGGATGGTCGTGACGATCACGATGGTGGCGCCGAGCCCCGCGCGATGGCGCGCGATCAGCCGGCCATAGTTGACCTGCGCGATGGCCGCGGCGCCCGACATCACCGTGAACGCCGCCACGAGCGAGACGACATGATCGAAACCCTCGCCCAGCGCCCGGCCAACGACCCAACCGAGCGGGAGCGCCAGCGCGGCGAGCAGCACCGCGTACAGGGCCGAGGCGATATAGGCCTGCTTCGTCACGGCCCGCACCCGGGCCTGGTCCGCGGTCGAGATGCGCGGCACGAGAATCGTCTGGATGCCGATGGGCACGATCGCGAGCGGGCTTGTCACCCGCACCGCCACCGCGTACACGCCGGCGACCGCTGGCCCGAGCACCACACCTGCTATCGCGGGCTGGAGCTGCGGCAGGCTCGAGGCGATCCCCGAGAACCAGAACCCCATTGCTTTCTCCCGCACCACGCGATACGTCGCGGGCCTGCTCGTGGAAGCGGCCGCGAGGACGAGGCCCACCAGTCCGCTCAGCGCGGTACCGGCTACGAAGGCAGTGATGATCGCCCCGGGCTCGATGGCCAGCGCCACCAGCAGCACCGCCAGCGGCAGGGCGCGCTGCGCGAGGATCACGATCACTGCCCGGCCGTCACGAGTGAGCCCGGCGAGCGCGGACTGGAGGAAATCGACATAGTTGTCGAGCACCGCGACCGCCGCGCCGAGCAAAACGATCATGCTGAAGGGCAGTCCGAGCAGCGCGATGCCCCCGGCGGCGAGGGCCGCGCCGATCGGGATCGTGGCGGTCCGGACGTGGAGGAAGGCACCCGCCACGCCGGTGGGATCCTCATGCCCGTTGACCGTGAGCACACGGTTGGCCAGGCCCAGGCCCGCGATGGCAGCGCCGACGTAGCCCGCGGCCATGCCCTGGGCGAACCAGCCGAAATCCGTGGCACCGACCTGCCGCGCGATGACGAAGAAGGCAAGCGCCTGGAGCAGCGCGCCGAGGAACCGCGAGAGCACGCGCGACGCGAGCGCCTTCGCCATGCGGTTGGCCATGTTCGGGTTCCTGTCGTCTCGCGACCTGGCGATGCCAGGCCCAGGGGCTTATCGGACGAACCAGACGATCCTAGGCACAAACCCAGTGGTTGGATCGCCACATTCGGAGACTAGGCCTGCCCCGGCTCGCCAACGCGGCCCCCGCGAACTGCCCCACCGCGTACGATCAGCGCCATGCGGGTGTTGTTCGTCTGTACCGGGAACATCTGCCGATCACCCCTCGCCGAGCGCTACGCAACCCACTGGGCCGAGCAGCACGGCGCTGATATCGAGGCGACCAGCGTCGGCACGCACGCCCTGGTTGGCTATTCCATGGATCCCGAGGCCGCGAGCGCGCTCGCCGCCCTGGGCGGCACCCCGGATGGCTTCACCGCCCGCGCGCTGACTCTCGCGGACGCGCGAAACGCGGACCTGATCCTCGTGATGGAGCGCGCGCATCGTGATCGAGTCCTTGCCACCGCCCCCGCCGCGACGCTCCGCACGTTCACCTTGTCCGAGGCAGCGCTCATCGCCACGGAGGTCCACGTCCGGACGATCCGCGAGCTAGCCGTCGCCCGCACCCGCGTGCCCCGCGCAGTGGACGCGCCCGACATCCTTGATCCATACCGGCAGGGCCCCGCGCTGCACCGCCGGATCGCGGAGGAGATCGCGGCGAAGGTGGATATCGTTCTCGGCATGCTCGCGCCGAGCACAACCGATTCCCCCAAAACACCCACATCCTGATGCAATACTGAGTGCCAATCGCCCAGCCGCACGGAGATAGGCACAACCTATGGCTTCCGCACGATCCCTCGCCCCCGACGCCCTGAGCGGGCGATGATCCGTTCGCGCAAGGGACTAGCGATCCTCGCCATTGCTCTCATCGTGTCGGCCATGGCCGGCGCGCTCATCGCGCGGTTCGCGCTGGATCGCGCGCTCGGCGGCTTCGAACGCATCGACGGTGTCTTCGCTGACCTCGACGAGGAATCCCGGCCGCCCGGACCCCCGGCCAACACGGACGACGATGCCCCCACGTTCTTCCTCATCATGGGGACCGATGCGCGCGCGGCAGGGCCGACCACCGGCGACTCCGCCACTGCGAGCGAGGGAAGCGCCCGCACGGACACGATCATGCTCGCGAGGGTCGATGGGAGCAGCGATCGCACGCACCTGGTCAGCATTCCCCGCGATAGCTGGGTCGATGTGCCCGGGCATGGCATGAACAAGATCAACGCGGCCTATGCATTCGGGGGCCCGTCCTTGCTCATCCAGACCGTCGAGCAGCTCACTGGTATTCGCCTCGATCACTTCGCCATCGTGGACTTCTTCGGCTTCGAGGCCGTCACCGACGCGCTGGGCGGGGTGACCGTCACCGTGCCCTTCGATACGACCTACCACGGTCGCGAGTTCCGCGCCGGGCCCCAGCGCATGGACGGCGAGGAAGCCCTCGCCTACGTGCGGCAGCGCGAGAACCTGCCGCGCGGTGATTTTGATCGGGTCCAGCTCCAGCAGTCCTACCTCGCCGGCATGCTCCGCAGCGTCAAGGAGGACGTGTCACTCATCGACTTCACCACGGCGCGGCGCTTCATCGATGCGGTGCAGGAATCGGTCACCCTTGATGACACGCTGACCACCCCGCGGATGCTCCAGCTTGCCTGGCAGCTGCGGGGCATCGATACCAGTTCCCTGGTCTTCCTCACCGCCCCGTACTCCGGCACGGGCTTCGAGGGCGACCAGAGCGTGGTCTACTTCGACCTGGACGCGGCCAATGGCCTGTGGACCGGACTGGTCGAGGGCACGGTCGATGCGCGCCTCGGCGACTACCAGCAGTTCCTCTACACCAGCAACTAGGACGTGCTATCCGAGCTGTTCGCGGCGCTCGATCAGGCGAACGCGTAGTCGTCGATCGGGAAGGTATGGGCGTCGCGTCGCGCCCCGATCACTGAGCTGGGGCGCAGCAATGTTGCCTCGCCGTGCGGGTCGAAGTAGTAGCTGCGGCTGCCCTCGCACGAGCCCAGCTGGAAGACCGATCGACCCAGCCGGCCGCTCATGGTGCCCAGGAATTCCGCGTTGGCCCGCTCGGTGACCTCGACGGTGCGCGCCGCGCGGCGCTCGATCTCCTGGAAGACGCGGCGAAGATGCACCATCTGCGCCTCGATGGTCCAGAAGTACGACAGTCCGGTGTAGCTGTAAGGGCTGTGCAGGCAGAAGAAGTTAGGGAACTTCGGCACGGCCATGCCCTCGTAGGCCTGGAACCTGGTCTCGCGCCAGAACTCGCCCAGGCTTTGGCCATCGCGGCCGATCACCTCGATCGCGGGAAAGTTCTTCTCCCACAGCGAGAATCCCGTAGCCAGCACGAGGGTGTCGATCTCGTGCACCGTCCCGTCGGCCATCTCGATGCCGTCCGGAAGCACCCGGCGGATCGAGGTGGACTCCAGCGTGACGTTGGATCGCGCGAAGGTCGGGAAGTACGCATTGGAGAAGGTGGGCCGCTTGCACCCGAACGAGTACCCCGGTGTGAGCGCGGCGCGGGTCCTGCGATCGCGCACCTGGGCGAACATGTGTGCCTTGGCCAGCAGCGCGGCGAGATCATTGAACCGGTGGCCGTACTTGTAGTTGAGCACGCCCACGGTGTTGAGCGCTTCCAGCGCGACCGAGTTGGCGAATCGAGCAGCGCGCTGGGTGATCGGGAGCGCGCCGAACATGGTGCGCACGGGCCCTGGCACCGCGAAATCAATCTTCGGCACCACCCAGATCGGCGTGCGCTGGAACACCGTGAGGTGCCCGGCTACCTTGGCTAGCTCCGGTACGAGCTGCACACCGGTGGCGCCGGTGCCAATCACGCCGATCCGCCGCCCCTCGAGATCCGCCTCATCGTCCCACTTGGCGCTGTGGATCACGGTGCCAGCGAAGTCCTCGATGCCCTCGATGTCAGGCAGCTTGGGCTGGCTGAGGAACCCGGTAGCGGTGATGAGGTACCTGGTTCGGAGGGTCTCTCCGCTCGCCAGGGCGACTTCCCACTCGGCCGCGTCCGCGTCCCAGGTCGCGCCGGTCACTTCGACACCGAATCGCATGAGGCGGCGCAGGTCGTACTTGTTGGCGACATGGCTCGCGTAGGCCTTGAGCTCCGAGCCGGGCGCGAACAGGCGCGACCAGTTCGGATTGGGCTCGAACGAGTACGAGTAGGTGACTGAGGCGATGTCGACAGCGAGGCCCGGGTAGCGGTTGACGTGCCATGTTCCGCCCAGGTCATCCTCGCGCTCGAGGATGACGATGTCGTCGATCCCCATCTTGCCCAGCTCGATCGCGGCACCCATGCCGCCGAATCCGGCTCCCACGATGATCACGTCATGCGCCATGGATACCGATGGTATTCGAGTACAGGTGGATTGCAACGTATAGCCGGGCTGGGGCGATGAGCTGGGACGACGCGACGGCAGCTTTCGGCGGAAACCCCTACACGAGCACGACGCGCTCGCCCCACGCGAGGATCGTTGCCATGCTGGCCCGGAGGTCCCGGGGCAGCGTCTCGCCGGTCGCGCTCGCCCAGGCCTGCTCGAGACGACGTGCCGCGTCGTCGGTGGACTGGCCGGAGCAGTAGGGGCGCAGACGGTCCAGCACTGGTTGCATGCGTTCCTTGAACTCGGTCGTGCCAGCGATGGTGATGTGGCGCTGGAAGCCGGGGCCACGGTCGGTGCGGCCGGTGACGGGGCTGCGGTACGGGCTACTGGGATGCTGCGAGCCGGGGCAGTGCGCGGCTGCGGGCCGGGTGATCGCGGTGGTCACGGGTTGGCATTCCTTTCGCATGGATATGCCCCATGCCGGCCCCGTCCTATTGCTGACGGGACCGTGCTCGCTTACCCTGATGTTCTCTGAATGGGTCCTGGCGCGCGCTGGGGCCGTGGGCCCGGCTGTTGCAGCAGCCGGGCCCTGTTCATGTGTGCGGGCGTTCTCTGTGCGGTGGCCCTGTGCCCGCTGCCTGGGTTGCAGCCCTGGCAGCGGGCTGGACCGGGATCCCGAGCGTTGACGTAGGGTCACGCGGATAGGTCTACAGGATCGGTCTGACAATTCCGTGGGCGCTACAACATGCAGCTCACGCAGCCCTCGACCTCGGTGCCCTCGAGCGCCATCTGGCGGAGCCGGATGTAGTAGAGCGTCTTGATGCCCTTGCGCCAGGCGTAGATCTGCGCCTTGTTGAGGTCACGAGTGGTGGCGGTGTCCTTGAAGAACAGCGTCAGCGACAGGCCCTGGTCCACGTGCTGGGTGGCCGCCGCGTAGGTGTCGATGATCTTCTCGTAGCCGATCTCGTACGCATCCTGGAAGTACTCCAGGTTGTCGTTCGTCATGTACGGCGCCGGGTAGTAGACGCGCCCGATCTTGCCTTCCTTGCGGATCTCGATCTTCGAGGCGATCGGGTGGATCGACGACGTGGAGTGATTGATGTAGCTGATCGAGCCCGTCGGCGGCACGGCCTGCAGGTTCTGGTTGTAGATGCCGTGCTCCTGCACTGCTGCCTTGAGCTCGGTCCAGTCCTCCTGTGTGGGGATGTGAATGCCGGCGTTCTCGAACAGTTGCTGCACCCGCGCGGTCCGTGGTGCCCACTCCTGCTCGGTGTACTTGTCGAAGAACTCGCCGGAGGCGTACTTGGACTCCGGGAAGCCCTTGAAGTAGCTGCCGCGCTCGATCGCGATGCGGTTGGAGGCACGCAGCGCGTGGAAGAGCACCGTATAGAAGTAGATGTTGGTGAAGTCGATGCCCTCGTCGGACCCGTACTGGATGTACTCGCGGGCGAGGTAGCCGTGCAGGTTCATCTGGCCGAGGCCGATGGCGTGCGACTCGTTGTTGCCATGCTCGATGGAGGGCACCGAGTTGATGTGCGTCTGGTCGGACACTGCGGTGAGCCCCCGGATCGCGGTCTCGACGGTCGCTCCGAGATCGGGCGAGTCCATCGTCTTCGCGATGTTGAGGCTGCCGAGGTTGCAGGAGATGTCCTTGCCGATCTCCGCGTAGGACAGGTCCTCGTTGAATCGGCTCGGCGTGCTGACCTGCAAGATCTCGCTGCACAAGTTGGAGTGCGTGATCTTGCCCTTGATCGGGTTGGCCCGGTTCACGGTGTCCTCGAACATGATGTACGGGTAGCCGGATTCGAACTGGAGCTCGGCGATGGTCTGGAAGAACTCGCGCGCCTTGATCTTGGTCTTGCGGATGCGCCGATCGTCGACCATCTCGTAGTACTTCTCGGTGACGTCGATGTCCGCGAAGGGCATTCCGTAGACGCGTTCGACGTCGTAGGGCGAGAAGAGGTACATGTCCTCGTTCTTCTTGGCGAGGTGGAAGGTGATGTCGGGGATCACCACGCCGAGAGAGAGCGTCTTGATGCGGATCTTCTCGTCGGCGTTCTCGCGCTTGGTGTCGAGGAACCGGTAGATGTCGGGGTGGTGGGCATGCAGGTACACCGCGCCCGCGCCCTGCCGCGCGCCGAGCTGGTTGGCGTAGGAGAACGAGTCCTCGAGCAGCTTCATCACCGGGATGACGCCGGAGGACTGGTTCTCGATCTTCTTGATCGGCGCGCCATACTCGCGGATGTTGCTGAGCAGCAGCGCCACTCCCCCGCCGCGCTTGGACAGCTGCAGCGCCGAGTTGATGGAGCGACCGATCGACTCCATGTTGTCCTCGATGCGCAAGAGGAAGCAATTGTGCACGACCGTGCCGTGGATCGAATAGGTGTGGGTTCCCTTGACGTGCAGGTTGTACACCGTCTCGGGAGCTTCCTGAGTGCGCACGATCTCGCGGATGCCGTAGACGTGCCGCCCGTGCACGACCTGGTATGTCGTGCGCTGCGTGCCCTTCCGGCCGACATAGTTGTGCAGGTTCTTGCCAACCTCGAAGATGAACTCCTCGTTGGTTCCAGGCAGTCCTGGGACGAAGAGCTGGCCAGTGATGTTCCCCGCTTGGTTGACGTACCGGCGGACCGTGGACATGATCCCCAGGCGACGGTGGATCAGTTGGATCTGGTCCACTAGCTCGGGGTTGACCAGGTCCAGCATCATCCCGCCAGTGGTGCAGCAACCGTCGCCCCGGAAGATCCCGGCGAGCAGACCGCGCTGGAAGTCCTCGTCAGCGGTGAGGACGTCGTGGGCCAGTCGCTTCGTGCTATATCCCGTACCGGCGAGGGAGAGCATCAGTGACGCGACGACCTTGCTGTTGCAGATCATGCGGACGGACTGGTCCGAGAGGCTCTTGTTGACCGATAAGTCGGCTGCGAACACGCGCTTGAAGGCGCCCGCGAGTTCTTCGTGGTACTCGGTCTCGTGGGCCCCGAGGGTGAAGTGAACACCGTTCGGGAGCACGCCCTCGCTGTTGGAGCGCTTGGAGACGTGTCCCTCTGCCACGTACCAGCCGAGGATGAGGCCCAGATCGTAGGACTCCTCCACGTATCGGTTGACCGAGATGAATCGCATGTGGTGGCGCTGCGTGTTCCGGTGCTTCGCGTCGGTGTTCACCTTTTGGATCAGGCCGTCGACTTCTTCGTACGTGCCTTCCCCGGTGTGCTCCATCAGGTCATGCACGCGGCGGGCACGCCCCTCGAGGGGTGCTGCGGTGACGATGAAGTCCGAGGGGTGCACGTCCTGAGCGGCGAGCCAGACGAATCCGTTGAACGGGTCCGCGCCATCGCCCTCGATCAAGGTCTCGACGTCCCGCGTGGTCCATACGAGGACCGGATGCTCGGGAGTGCAACGAATGGGCTCCTTGTGCCCGAAGTGCGAGAGCGACACCAGCTCCTGATCGTTCGGGTTCTCGATGAGCTCCTCTACCTCGGCAAAGGTCCCGTCATGGGAGAGCACACGGTCTCCGGGGCGCAACGTCTCGATCGCGCGCGGACCTTCGATGGTGTCCACCGGGGTTCCTGCGGGGAAGCACGAAACCGGCTCGCCGCGCTGCTTCTTTCCTGCGTTGAGGAAGGTGGGGGTGGCGGGCTGGAAGCGGCCGGAGATCATCTCGTCCACGAGGTGCTCGGCGAGGGTGGTATCGCCCGCGGCGAGCGACAGCGCGACCATGCAGACACGATCCTCGAAGCGCTCGAGGTAGCGCTTGCCGTCGAAGGTCTTGAGGGTGTAGCTGGTGTAGTACTTGAACGCGCCAACGAAGGTCGGGAACCGGAACTTCTTCTTGTACGCGCGCTGGAACAGTGACTTGACGAAGTCCCGCTCGTACTGGTCAAGGACCTCGGGCTCGTAGTAGTCCTTCTCCACGAGATAGTCGAGCTTCTCGTCGAGGTCGTGGAAGAACACGGTGTTCTGGTTGACATGCTGCAGGAAGTACTGCCGGGCCGCGGCGGTGTCAGCCTCGAACTGGATCTTGCCGTCCGGGCTGTACAGGTTCAGCATGGCGTTGAGCGCGTGGTAGTCGAGCTCGGGCTCGTCCTGGCGCACTGGGGCCGGGGTCATGGGTGTGGTGATTGTCGGTGCCAAAACTGTTCCAATCCCTCGCGGACGCGGTGCACGTCCTCCGCTGTGCCCATCAGCTCGAAGCGGTACAGGTAGGGCACCTGGCACTTCCTCGAGATGATGTCCCCGGCGACGCCGAAGGCATCGCCGAAGTTGGTGTTTCCCGCAGCGATGACGCCGCGGATGAGTTTCCGATTATGCGGGTTGTTGAGAAACCGGATAACCGGCTTAGGCACAGCCCCCAGGTGACGGCCTTGCGCGTCCTTTCCGCCCGCATAAGTGGGGAGGATCAGGACATAGGGTTCGTCCACCTCAAGAACTTCGCCTTCACTGTGAGTGGGGATCCGGAAAGCAGGAAGGTCGAGCTTCTTCACGAAACGGTGCGTATTCTCCGAAACACTGGAGAAGTAAACAATATTTGCCATTGCTGTCACCGCCGCGTAATTCTAGCCCGACCTCCTGCGCGCTTCCCGGCACTCGATCCCCGCCAGGGCGTCAGCGTGCCATACAGATCACGCGACGCCTGGCTAGCGTCATGCCGCGACGGCAGAGAGCTCTTTGATCCGATCGGGCCGGAAGCCCGCCCAGTGGTTATCGCCAGCGACCACCACAGGGGCCTGCAGGTAGCCGAGCGCCATGACGAAGTCACGCGCGCCGCCGTCCTCGGTGATGTCAATGACCTCATACTCGAGGCCCGCCTTGTCGAGGGCGCGGTAGGTCGCGTTGCACTGCACGCATGCGGGCTTGGTGTAGACAGTGATGCTCATCTGCTGCCGACCTCTTTCATCTCAGCACCCACGGTCACGGTGCTTGCTCCAGTGTCATCAGCCCGCCTTACAGCGGACAAAAGCCGGCCCGGGACCGGCTGAGCGGCACCTTCCGAGGCCTCCGATCGGCTTCCCCTCCGACCGCCACCCTTGGGGGTGCTGCTCTGTCGTAGACACTACACCTAGTGTCTGACACTGCAAGCGAATCGCATATCTTGTAATGACAAACCTGATATTCCCAGGTCGCAACCCCGCATCCAGGTCGAGGCTGGCGTGTCGCCACGCCGGGTGTCCCAGATGTTGCGACGAGGTGAATGACACGGGTGTGATTCGCTCCCGGCCGCCCGCTCCCGGGCCCCTCCCGAGCGCCACGCCGCGTGACCTGGCCACACTCCCGGCAGCATGCTTCCGGGCCGCCTCGTGGCGCGCGGGCATCCGCCGCCAGATGCCCTCAGCGCGCCCTCGCGAGCTACGAGCCAGAGAGCCATGGCGCAGCAGGAGGCCCGCTGCATCGCACGATCGAGCATGCGATGCAGCGGGCCTCATCCGCTTACTGGACCGGGCGCCTGTGCCGCGCTCGCGACGGACGGGATCCGCCCCGCCGCCCTCCAGGGCCGCGCCGGAAGGATCGCCTGGATCGCGAATACCAGGCGATGACTACCACATCAGGATTTCAGGTGCTCGCGAACTTCCTTGATTTCCGCCACTCCACGATCGCCGCCCTCGGGCTCATGCTTGCGGAATTGCTGGACGTGATCGAGATACCGGTCACAGAGCTCGACGGCCTTGTCCTTCTCCCCCTGGCGCTCGTAGATATCGGCAGCCAAATGGGTATAGATGCGGGGCATCGCCCAGCCAGCGATCTTTGTTGATTCCTCGGCCGCGGAGATAATCTCCAGCAGCAGCGGCAGTGCCTCGTCGTCCGACATTTTCTTGATCTCGGGGATCCAGTCGCAGTGATGGCGGCCGCGCACCACTTCCGCTGCTCGGGCACGCTCGAGCCGGGCATGTGTTTCGTCGCTGCTGTCGAACATCGTTCTCCTCTTGTCGATCTGCTGAGCAAGACATGGGCCGCTCGGGACCACCGGCCGAAGGCACGACCGCTGCCCCCAGCCCACTATCCCGCAACACTATGTCGTGGATCACATCGCTCGATGCAACATCAGCATATCCATGTTCCACGCCACACGCATCGACCTCGAGTGGCGGACTCGTACGCGAGAAGGGAGGATCCACAGGGGAATACACGCTGTCACGAATACCGGGAGGCCCCAGCATGGCAGGCACGAACGCCCTCGAGATCGAGGGGCTCGCCAAGTCCTACGGCCAGCAACCAGCAGTCCGCTCGATCACGCTCGACGTGCCCGCAGGATCGTTCTTCGGCCTCGTCGGCCCCAACGGGGCGGGCAAGACCACCACGCTGGCCATGTGCACGGGCTTGCTGCGCCCCGACATCGGACAGGCGCGCGTGTTCGGCCACGACACATGGCGGGACCCAGTGGCCGCGAAGTCACTGACGGGCGTGCTCCCGGACGGGCTCACGCTCATCGACCGGCTCACCGGCGCGGAGCTCCTGCGCTTCCAGGGACTCCTGCGCGGCATGGATCCAGCCGTCGTCGACGAGCGGGCCATAGAGCTTCTTGAGGTGCTCGGGCTCGCCGATGCGCGCGACAAGCTCATCGCCGACTACTCGGCAGGCATGACCAAGAAGATCGGCCTTGCCGCGGCAATGCTGCACGCGCCCCGGCTGCTCGTGCTCGATGAACCGTTCGAGGCCGTCGATCCCGTGTCCTCGGCCACGATCCGCCGCATCCTGCTGCGCTATGTGGCCGGGGGCGGCACCGTCATCCTCTCCAGCCACGTGATGGCCACTGTGGAGCAATTGTGCAGCCATGTCGCCATCATGGTCCACGGATCGATCGCCGCGCGAGGCCCCATCGACGAGGTACGCGGAACGGAGACCCTCGAGGACGTGTTCGTCCGTCTTGTCGGTGGCCGCAGTGATGATGAGGGGGAGCTGCAATGGCTGCGCTAGACCAATCCGCGCCAGGACGACCCGCGCGGGAACGGCCTGGGCTGGCGCAGTCCGAGCTGGCGCGGACGGTGCTGCGGATGCGGTGGACGATGGCGCGCCACCAGCTCACCGGCAGTGCGCTCGTGGTGAAGGTGCTTGCCGGGCTTCTCGGGGTGGTGGTCGCCCTGGCCTCCCTGGCGGTGGGGCTCGTCTCGCTCGATCGGCCCGGCGCCGACCATGACCTCCTCGCGCTGCTCGCGATCGGGTGGGGCCTGGCGTGGATCTTCGCGCCGATGGTCGCCGGCATCTCCGGCGGCGGGCTGCGCCCCGTGCACTTCGCGCTCCTGCCGCTGCCCACCCGGCCGCTTGCCCGGGCGATGCTCGCCACCTCACTGCTGACCGTCCCGGCCGCCCTGGCGATCGTGGGCCTCGCGGGCCCCATCGTGCACGCGTTGCGCCATGCCCCGCTCGCCCTCGTCATCGCGGTGCCCGCCGTCGCGCTGCAGGCCTTGCTCATCGTCGGGCTCTCGCGCCTGGTGATGCTGCTGCTCGCGGGTACTGCCTCCAGCCGCCGGGCCCGCGACGCGGCGATGGTCCTCACCGTTGCCCTCGGAGCCGTCCTGTGGTTGCTGTACATGGGCCTGCAGCTCATCGTTCCGCTCGTCGTCGACGGCAATCCCGCGTGGTTGGGCACGGCACTGCGGTCCGTCCCGTTCAGCTGGGCGGCGACGGCCTCGGCGCTCGCCGAGTCGGGCCAGTGGGTGCCGGCGATCGGCATGGTCCTGGCCCTCGCTGCCCTGATCGCGCTGCTCGCTGCGGCCTGGACTCCCCTGTTCGCGCGCCAGCTTCGATGGCCCGAGCAAGGTGGTGGGGAGACAGCCAAGCAAGGCGCCTCGCGGCTCGCCCGCGCGTCGACCCCGATCGCGGCGGCAGCGCGCAAGGAGCTGGCCCTGTCGTGGCGTGATCCGCGCCGCAAGGCCCTCATGCTGATCGTGCCCGTGTTCCTGCTTGTCATCTTCGCCGGACCGTCGATCTCCGAGACGTTCGCGATGTACCTGGCGACGTCCGCGTTCATCCTCACGGTCCTGCTGGTGAGCGGCTGGCTCAATCTCTATGGGCTCGATGGCCCGTCGCTGTGGCAGGTGCTCGTGTTGCCCAACGGGGCGCGGGTGGACGTGCGCGGCAAGCAACTGGCGTGGCTCCTGCTGTCCGCGCCCCTCCTGCTCGGCACGATCATCGCGCGCTACGTGTTCTTCGGTCGCGGCGCCGAGGCTCTGGCTTTTGATGCTGGTTCCATGCTCCTCGCGCTCGGCACGGGCTCCGCCATCGTAGTGGTGGCCTCCGCTGCCGCGCCGTATCCGGTGCCGTCGGCCAAGCAGGGCAATCCGTTCTCCACGCGTGGCTCGTTCAACGGGCCCGCGCTGGTGTCCGGGTTCGTTGCCATCGCCATGGTGGTGGCGGTCTTCGTGGCGATGCTCGCCCTGACGGCGCCCGGTGGCTGGCTAGCGTGGCTGCTGGCCGTTCCGGCTGGTGGAGCAGCGGGTGCCGCGGCGTGGTTCTACGGGGGGCGCCTCGCGGCGCGCGTGCTCGATGACCGTGGACCGGAGATCCTGGGGATCGTGCGCAAGGAGCCGTGAGCGGGAGGCCGGGGCCAGCAAGCTGCGACCAGGCAGCACCGCCCACAAGTTTCACGCATCAGTAAAAAGTGATATCATCATGGCATCAAATGCTCGGAAAGGAGCCTTTCATGCCTGAATCACGCACGGCGCTCGACAGCCCAGCAGGCGCCCCGGTCATCCCCGCCCCCTCGATCAGCGAGCGGGAGGCCACCAACATCAACGGGTGGCCAGTCCTCGGCGGCGGCATCGTCGGCGTCCTCGCCGGAGTGGCGATCCTCCTCGGCGGCATCGCGCTCGGCCAGGACTCGGCAGCGCCAGGGATCGCGCTGGCGGTCGCCGGGATCCTCGTCATCATCGCCTCGATCTTCGTCCTCGTGGGCCTGACGCTCGTCGAGCCCAATGAGGCGCGCGTGCTGCAGGTGCTCGGAGGCAACTACAGCGGCTCGGTGCGCATCCCGGGCCTGCGCTGGGTAAATCCATTGACGCAGCGGCAGCGGGTATCGGTGCGCATCCGCAACCACGAGACCACCAAGTCCAAGGTCAACGATGTGGATGGCAACCCCATCGAGATCTCGGCCGTGGTGGTGTGGCAGGTCAAGGACACCGCCCGGGCAGTCTTCGCGGTCGATGACTTCGTCGAGTTCGTCGCGTTCCAGACCGAGGCCGCGGTCCGGCATATCGCCGGCAGCTATCCATACGATTCATCGGGCCAGCTCTCGCTGCGGGAGAACGCGGACGCGATCAACGCGAAGCTCGCCGAGGAGATCGCCGCGCGCGTCACCTCGGCCGGGGTGGAGGTCATCGAGTCCCGCATCACGAGGCTCTCCTACGCTCCGGAGATCGCCCAGGCCATGCTGCGCCGCCAGCAGGCGGGCGCGGTCATCGCGGCCCGGCAGCTCATCGTGGAGGGAGCCGTCACGGTGGTCCAGCAGGCGCTCGCCCGCCTCGAGGCGGATTCGGTCGTCGAGCTCGACGAGGAGCGCAAGGCTGCCATGGTCTCGAACCTGCTCGTGGTGCTGTGCGGGGATCGTGACGCACAGCCCGTGGTGAACACCGGCTCGCTGTACCAGTAGCCATGGAGCGGAAGAAGATCCTGCTGCGGCTCGATCCCGCCGTCCACGATGCGATCGCGAAGTGGGCGGCGGACGAGCTGCGCAGCACCAACGCGCACATCGAGTACCTGCTGCGCGGCGCACTGCGCGAGGCTGGGCGGGAACCGCGCGATGCGCGGCCCATCACTCGCCCCGGGCGGCCGCGGCGGGAGGAGCAGGCCTAGGCCGCGCGCCGCTACCGGGAGCAGCGCGTTTCAATCGCCGGTGAAGTCGGGGTTCTGCGCGAGGAATGCCTCGGTGCGCACGGAGAGCTTCGAGGTGGTTCCCGCGTTGGGCAAGCTCGCGCGGAGATTGACAACAGTATTGAACGCTCCCATCGGGCCGGCCCCGCTCACGGAGGGGACGGGGAAGCCGGTGGCGGCGACGTTGACATTGCTGATGCCGATGACGCTGCTGGGAATGCCCTTGCGGATGAGGCCGGGAATGTTCTCGGCACCGTCGATGCGTTGCATGCGCACGATGAGCGGCTTGGCGTGGGTGCCGATGTAGCAATCGCCGCCCACGAACGGGTTGTGGACGTGGACGCGAAGGAAGAGCGTGAGGTCGAAGGCCATGAGGTCATTGATGACCAGCGGCTTTACCGCCTCAACGCGGGAGGTGACGGCACCCATCGTGCCAAGGACCCGGGATACGGCATTGAGGCCGGTGACGCCACCGGGGACCTCGAGGAACTCTCCGTAGATGCCGTGGCTGCCGTCGGACGGCGGGATGAACTTCCCGTCCGTGACCCCGCCGCTGATCTTGAGCCCGCCATCGCTGATGGGCACGACAAAGTCCCCGCTGCGGAACTCCCCGCCGCGGATGAGCACGGTGAGGCAGTGCTGGGCACGTGGCGTTGTTGCCACGAATCCGGGGAAAGCGCCCTTGGCGCCGGGAAGTGTACTCACCGGGTGGTCTCCTCGCTCAAGCGCCCGCGCGCGGTTTCGGGGATCAGAGAACTCCTGGTCCTTGTCTACCGCACGCGGGCGCTTGGCGAGGCGTGGTTGGGTCAAACGTGAACAACAGCCGGCCTTCTCGAGCCAGGTGCTTCACGTGGCCTCAGCCCTGGCGAGCCTTGAAGCGTGGCTCCTTCTTGTTGATGACGTACACCTTGCCGCGCCGCCGGACGACCTGGGCGCCGGGCTTCTGCTTGAGCGCGCGCAATGACTTACGAACCTTCATGGGGATCCCTCTTCCGCTTAGCGATGTCGGCTGACACTATATCGGCCACGGAAGGGTCCCGGCTATGCCGCAACCGCTACCGCGTTCGCGAGCTCGGTGACGACCTCGCGGATCTGCTCCACGAGCTCGGCGTCGTCCGCAGGCCCGTGCTCGGCGAAGCGCTGGTAGGCACCGCCGATGGAGAGGGTAAGGTTCTCGACCACTCGGGCGCCCGCCACTCCGGCCGACCTGCGGGCATCGTCATGAGCCCACTTCCCGCCGTACTGTCCTGCCGAGATTCCCGCCACGGCGACGGGCTTGTCCTTGATGGCTCCCTCGCCGAACGGGCGGGAGGCCCAGTCAATGGCATTCTTCAGTACAGCGGGCAAGGTGCCATTGTACTCGGGGGTGACAAGAAGTACCGCATCGGCGGCTCCCACGGATTCGCGGAGCGCCGCGGCGGCGGCGGGGATGCCCGTGGGGCTGTCGAGGTCCTCGGAGTAGAATGGCACGGACTCGAGCCCTTCCACGATGGTGACGGCGGTGGAGCCTGGAGCGTTCTCGGCGGCGATCCTGGCGAGCTGGTGGTTCAGCGATCCGTCGCGGACGCTTCCGACAAGGACGGCGATGGTGGTCGAGGCGGTCATGGCTTCCTCCGGGAGGCTGGGAGTGGTGGCTGCGGGGAGGATCGCTGGGATCCTTCGAACCGTTCAACCGGACCGCAGTCCGATTACTTCCGGAGCATGCCCGGATGTGTGGCGAATCACACTCGACGGATCCGGATACCATGGCCAGGTGGATGCGCTCCCCTTGCTGCCCGAGCCCCGGCCCCGCCCCGGCCCAGACCCCGGGGGCGAGCGCTCCGATGCCGCCCGCAATCGCCAGCGCATCCTCGACAGCGCGCGGAGCCTCCTCGCCGAGGGTGGCGCGGACAGCCTCACCATGGACTGCCTCGCCCAGGCCGCGGGCGTCGGCAAGGGCACCATCTTCCGCCGGTTCGGCAGCCGCTCCGGGCTCTTGCAGGCATTGCTCGACGCCGAGGAGCAAGTGCTCCAGCGCGGCTTTCTTGCTGGCCCGCCTCCGCTGGGCCCGGGCGCTCCCCCAGAGCAGCGGCTCGTGGCCTTCGGCGCGGCCCGCATCGAGTTCCTGCGGCGGCACGGCGAGCTGCAGCGTGCCGCCGACCGCGACCCAGCGAACCTGTTCGGTTCCCCGCCACGCCGCCTCGATCACACCCACCTCGCGTACCTGCTGCGCGAGCTGGCGATCGCGCCGGAGCCCGCCGGCCTGGCCACCTCGCTGCTCGCCATCCTCAGCGCACCCGTTGTGCTGCACCAGGTTCACGTCCAGCAGCAGGCGTTCGAGCAGGTCATCGAGAACTGGACCTTCCTGGTCCATCAGCTCTGCCGATCCTCCAATTCGTCATGTGACACCGCCAACATCTCTTTGCCGGGGCAATAAAACCTGCCCTTTGCTGGCTTAACATCGAAGCATGGCTGACAATCGCGAGCTCTACCACGACCCCCGCATCACCCTGATGGGCCTGTTCGCCGAGACCTACGCCGCCCTCACCGACCACACCGCGGCACAGCTCGCCAGCCACCAGCTAGCCCCCGCCGAGTTCGAGGCCCTCCTGCGACTCAGCCGCAACCAGGATCACCGCCTGCGCATGTCCGACCTCGCAGCGCAAGCAGGCCTCACCAACAGTGGCGCGACCCGGCTCGTCGACCGTCTCGAGGGCCGCGGCCTCGTCGCCCGGGAAACCAATCCCGACGACCGCCGCGGCACCACCGCCGCGCTCACCCCGGCAGGCCTCGCGCACTTGCTCGGCACGCTCCCCGGGCACCTTGGCATCGTCGAGCAGCGCTTCCTCGACGGCATCCCCGCCGAGCAGCGCGACACGTTCTTCACCACTCTCCGCGCGCTGCGCGATCACCTGCGCCCTGAAGCCGAGCGCGGCGCGCACTAGAGTTATGCCATGAGCGATCTGCGGCAGCACATCCAGGACGAACTCACCGTCGCCCCCGCCATCGACCCCGCCAGCGAGATCGAGCGACGGGTCGCCTTCCTCAGGGACTACGCGCTCCACACGGGCACGCGCGGCTTCGTCCTCGGCATCAGCGGCGGCCAGGACAGCGCGCTCGCCGGCAAGCTCTGCCAGCTCGCCGCCGAGCACCTGCGCGCGGGCGGCCACGAGGCCCGCTTCATCGCGGTCCGGCTACCGTACGGCACCCAGTCCGACGAGCAGGACGCCCAGACCGCGCTCGCGTTCATCGCCCCGGACGAGTCGATCACCGTCAACGTCAAGCCCGCCGCCGACGCCGCGAGCGCCGAATGCTCCGTCGCGATCGCCAACGTGCCGGGCGGGTCCGCCGGGATCAGCGACTTCGTGCGCGGCAACATCAAGGCACGCGAGCGCATGATCGCCCAGTACGCCATCGCCGGGCAGCTGCGGATGCTCGTTGTCGGCACCGATCACGCGGCCGAGGCCGTCACCGGATTCTTCACCAAGTTCGGCGACGGCGGCGTCGACCTCACGCCCCTGACCGGGCTGACCAAGCGCCAGGGCCGGCAACTGCTCGAGCAGCTCGGCTCCCCCGAGAGCATCTGGAAGAAGGTCCCCACCGCCGACCTCGAGGATGGCAGGCCCGCCCTGCCCGACGAGGCCGCGCTCGGCATGACCTACGACGAGATCGACGACTACCTCGAGGGCAAGGACGTCGCGGAGGAGATCGCCGAGCGCCTCGAGGGCATGTTCCTCGCCACCCGTCACAAGCGCACGGTGCCCGTCACCCCCGCCGACACCTGGTGGCGCTGACCCCGGGTTCAGGCAGCGCGCAGGAACGCCAGTGACCGTTGCGCGCACTCCGCGGCCCGGGCCATCGGGATGTCATGCCCGGCACCAGCCATGATGTGCAGCTCGCTGGCCGGGAGCGACCGGGCGATCAGCGCGGTATGCCCTGCCCGGACGATGTCGTGCTCCCCCGCCATCACGAGGACGGGAACCTCCGCGCGGCGCAGGCGGACCGGATCGATCCGCGGATGATCCGTCATCAGCGCGAGCCTGCGGACGGACCGGCGCACGCACGGCAGCCTCCGCGACACCACACCGAGCAGCATCTTCTGCACCACCATCGAGGCGCGCGCCCAGGGGTGGAGGCCTGCCGGATCGAGGTTCGCGCCGACAACCACCGCGGAACGGACCCGTTGTGGATGGTCGAGAAGCATCTGCAGGATGATGTTGCCGCCATCGCTGTAGCCGAAGAACCGGGCCGATCGCGCGCCCTCCGCATCGAGCACGGCGCAAACGTCCCTCGCGAGCAGCGGGAAGTCCCAGGGCTCGGATCCTGCCACGGAGCGACCGTGCCCGCGGGTGTCGAGGGCGATCACCCGGAACTGCTCGGAGAACGCCGCGATCTGCGCCTCGAGGGTGGTGTGGTCCTCGCCGTTCCCGTGCAGCACTACCAGCGGCTCGGCGGCTGCGTCACCGCGCACGGCGTAGTGGATGCGAGCGCCACCGGTGTGGACATACCTGCTCGCGGCAGCGCTGTCCGGGTCCGTCGGCTCGCGCGCGGCGAGCGGGGAAGGCTTCATCGGGGCGGTGCTCCTTTCGCTGCGTCCAGTATTGCGGGCGGTTTCGCCTGGGTCGCGGTGTTGCCTACAGTGTCGTTGTGAACGACGGATTGTGGCCACTCCCCACGTCGATGGCATCCGCCTCTCCGGAGCCGGTTCCTGCTGATGATGGCCTGGCGCTGTTCGCGACGTCGGATCTCGTCCCGGCCGGGGGCGGGCCCGCCGTCGTGATGCCGGATGATGACGCGCTCCACCTCGTGGTGGCGGCGTTGCGGGGCGCGGATCCCGGTGGCGAGAGGCTTGCTGCGGGGTTTCGATCCACGTTCGACCAGTTGTACGACGGGCAGCATACCGGCCGCTATCGCTGGGACCAGTTGTACAAGACCGAGAAGACGCACTTCGGCACGTTGATCGAGAGCAATCTGCGGCGGGAGTTCCGCGACGTTCTCGAGGACGGGGCACTGCTGGACTATCGGATCCAGGGACTGGATGTGGATTGCAAGTTCTCGCAGCGCATGGGCGGGTGGATGCTGCCGCCCGAGGCACTGGGGCACCTGGTGCTGGTGTGCACGGCCAGTGATGAGGACGGAACGTGGAGCCTGGGAGTCGCGCGGGCGATGCCAGGGCTGTGCCGCACGAGCGTGAACCGCGATGGGAAAACGACATTCACCCCGGCCGGGGTGGCCTCGGTGGTGTGGTTGTTCCACGACGCGGAGTTGCCCCCGAATGTGTTGCTGCGGGTGGATCGGCAGATCGTGGACCGGATCTTCGCGGCGCGCACGGGGCAGCGCCGGGTCAACGAGTTGTTCCGACTGGTCACTGGGCGCCGCATCGGTCGCAACACGGTGGCGACCGTGGCGGAGCAGGATGACTACATGAAAAGGGTGCGCGCCAATGGCGGGGCACGCTCGACCTTGCAGGCCGAGGGCATCGTCATCGCGGGCGGCGACTACCAGGCCCACCGGCAGATCGCGGCGGATCTCGGAGCGGTCGTGCCGCGCCCTGGCGAGTTCGTCAGCTTCCCGCTGGTCCCCTCCGGGCCCGGGGACATCCTGCCGTCCGTGGTGCTGGAGGGGCAGCGCTGGCGGCTGGCCCGACCCGGGGAGCCACCTGCGGTCCCCGCGCCCACGCTGCCCCATGCGCGCGCGTCCTAGCTGACCGCGCGCAAGTGCCTCGCCGTGGCGGTGCTGCGGGATCGCGTGGCGGGCTTCGCGGCGAGCATGCGATTGATGGATCCGCAGATCGCCGCAGCCACGGGCGGGGGAAACGCGTTGCCGATCTGCCGGTAGGCGGCAGTCTTGCGCCCCGAGAACTTCCACTCGGGCGGGAAGCCCTGCAGCGCGGCCACCATGTCCAGGGTGAGCCGGGGAACATGATCGGCCGGAGTGTCCTCGTCGGGCAAGGCATCGGCGATGCCCCGACCGTCGACGCCAAGCGCCAGCCACGAGGCGCGTGCCCGCGTCGGCCCCAGGTCAGGACCGCCGTGCTTGCGCGAACCCCCGACAATGGTTGGCCCGATCCCCTTCGCCTGCTTCGCCCACTGCTGCGCGCCGGACCAGCCCTTGCTCGCCATGATCGGGTACAGCGCCTCCCCCACCGTGGGTGGCGTTCCCTGGGCGCCCGGCCACGCTAATCGCTTCATGTAGCGGCGCTTCGCGGCCACCAGGATGAACCGTGGGCGCAACTGCGCCACCCCGAACTCCGAGGAGTTCAGGACCTGCCAGTCCGCGTCGTAGCCGAGCGAGTCGAGCTTCTCCAGGATGGACAGCCGGTACGGCGCGAAGCGCGCTGTCGATAGGCCCCGCACGTTCTCCAGCATCACTGCGGCCGGGCGGGCTTGCGCGACAAGGCGCAGCGCCTCCGGAAACAGATCACGCTCGTCGT
The DNA here is from genome assembly GCF_014841105.1 of Lolliginicoccus lacisalsi. Classification (GTDB taxonomy): domain Bacteria; phylum Actinomycetota; class Actinomycetes; order Mycobacteriales; family Mycobacteriaceae; genus Lolliginicoccus; species Lolliginicoccus lacisalsi. The sequence goes on along the minus strand of NZ_JACYWE010000003.1, from coordinate 4,175 downwards.
CGGCGCCGAGTTGCTGGCCCGCGATGGAGAACGGCGGGCACGGCACACCGCCGGCCAGCAAGTCGATGCCGCGATACTCCCGCCCCTTGATCTCGCGCACATCACCCTCATGCACCGCCCAGCCTGGCCGGTTCATGCGCAGGGTGGCGCAAGGCTCCGGCTCAAGCTCCACCGCGAGCTCATGCGCGAACCCTGCCTGCTCCAGGCCCAGTGACTGGCCCCCTGCTCCCGCGCAGATCTCCAAGCAGGTCAACTGCTCAGCCACCGTGGCACCTCCACCGCTCGTCCCATGCTTGCTCCTCCCCGGCGAACCGGGGACTAATCGGAGTGCACAGTACGTTACCGGTCTGCCATCTTTAGTCCGAGCCGTTGCCGGGGCATGTCCGCCAGCGGGCCGGCTCAGATTCGTTTAGCTTCCAGGCCGCTTAGCGGACATGATGGAGCATGCACATCTCGACAATCGATCACCCTCGTGGAAGGGAAGCTCCACCAGAATGAGCTGGATGCGGAAGCTGGGCCGCGGATCCGGTGGCACACAAGCCACCATCGACACCGCAGCGACCCCGGCCATCCTCCCACTGCAGCCCATCGACCTCACCGATGACGCTGCCGTCACCGAAGCGCTCGACCTCGCGGTCCGCGTGGGCTCCGTGCTGCTCGACTCGGGCACCGGCGCCATCGACACGCAATGGCAGACACAATTCGTAGCGTCGACGTATGGCCTCGAGCAATGCGAGGTAGACGTCACGTACAACTCGATCATCATCACCGCGCACCGGGGCCCGACATTGCCGCCCGCCACCACCATGCGCGTGGTGCACCATCGCTCCCTCGACTTCACCCGGCTCGCCGCGGTCGATCACCTCATCCGGCAGATGCGCAACCGGCTGCTCACCCCGGCGCAGGCGCACCGCATCCTCGATACGATCGTCTCCGCACCGCACCCCTATCCCCGCTGGGTGGCGACCGCGGCCTGGGCGGGGATGGCCGCATCCGTCGCTGTCCTGCTCGGCGCGGGCCCCATCGTCGCTTTCGCATCGTTCCTCACGACCATCGCGATCTATCGCACGAACCTCTACCTGAACCGGCTCGGGCTGCCCTTGTTCTACCAGCAGGTGGTCGGCGGCATGATCGCTACGATCCCCGCCCCGGTCATGTACTCGCTCCAGGACGTGCTCGGCATCACCGTGCTCCCCTCCCAGATCGTCGCGACCGGGATCGTCGTGCTGCTCTCCGGGCTCTCCCTGGTGGGCTCCGTGCAGGACGCCATCACTGGCGCGCCGATCACCGCGTCCGCCCGCCTGCTCGAGGTCGTCATGATGACCGGCGGCATCATCACCGGGGTTGCCCTGACACTGCAGATCACCCAGCAGATCGGGATCCAGCTGCCCATGGTCGACGCCAGCTTCATGCAAGGCTTCATCCGGCTGCCGGTCCAGGTCGTCGCCGCCGCTGCCGCCGCGATGTTCTTCGCGCTCGCCAGCTACGCCGAGCTCCGGGCGCTCACCGCGGCCGCGTTCGGCGGAGGAGCCGGGATGCTGACGTTCCTGCTGGTGCTCAGCGCATCAGCAGGCAACGTCGCCGCCGGTGGCACCGCCGCCATCCTCGTGGGCTTCGCCGGTGGCCTCATGGCGCGGCGCGCCCTCACGCCTCCGCTCGTTGTCGCCGTCGCGGGCATCACTCCCCTGCTCCCCGGCCTCTCGGTCTATCGTGGCCTGTACAACCTCATCGCCGACGATCGCGTCGCTGGCCTCACCAATCTCGGCAACGCGTTCGCCATCGGCGTGGCGCTCGCCGCGGGCGTCGTCCTCGGCGAATGGGGAGCACGGACCCTGCGTCGCCCCGAGATCACGTTGCGACCCACGCCGGTCGCCACCCGGTTCCTGCCCAAGCCCTGGCAACGCCCCCCCCCCTAGGCGCGCTCCCCGGCGCGCATCGACGAGCGGAGACCCCCGTTGACCACCACGCCCATCACCCATAGCACTGTCCGCAACGGCGCCATCGAGCTCGCCGTGCAGGAACAGGGAAACCCCAGCGGCGAGACCCTGGTCCTGGTCCACGGCTGGCCCGACACCCACGAGCTATGGCATCACGTCGTGCCGCTGCTCGCCGACACCTTTCGCATCATCAGCTACGACACCCGGGGGGCGGGCGCCTCCACCGTTCCGACGCGCCTCGCCGACTACCGGCTCCCCCTGCTCGCTGACGACTTCTTCCACGTCATCGATGCCGTCAGCCCGACCGAGAAGGTGCATGTGCTCGCCCACGACTGGGGCGGGATCGAAGTATGGGAGGCGGTCGCATCGCTCCGCGCCGCCGAGCGCATCGCGAGCTTCACCGTCACCTCCGGACCAAACCTCGACGTCCTCGGTTCCTGGGCGCACGAGACCCTCTCCCGGCCCACGCCCCGCAACCTGTCGGGGCCGCTCAAGCAGGTCATCGCCTCCTACTACACAGGCCTGTTCCAGCTCCCGAAGCTGCCCGAGTTCGTCCTCCGGCGCGGGCTCGCGCAGCGGTGGGCCCGATTCCTCGGCGTTTTCGACGGCCTCGATCCCGCCCAGGTGCGCACGGCCAGCACCCTCCCGGACGACATGGCCAACGGCGTCAACCGCTACCGCGCCAACATCGCCCCCAAGCTCCGCCGCCCCGAGCCCCGCACCATCAGCATTCCCGTGCAGGCCGTCATCAACCAGCGCGACCGGGCAGTCCTGCGTGGCCACTACGAGCACTACGACCGATTCGTCCCGCGCCTCACCCGCACCCCGCTCGACTCCGGCCACTGGGCACCGTTCTCCCACCCCGCCGAGCTTGCCGCCGCCACGCGCGACTTCGCCGCCCAGCACCCCGCGCGGCCTGGCAGCACGCCGCCAGCCCGCGAACACCAGGCAGGCCACGGGGATTCGTGAGAGTTCCTCCGGACGAACCACCCCAATCCGGCACCACTCCGATCGTGATCGTGGCACGCTGGAGGTGTTGCCGTCCGCAGAGAGGTAGACAATGACCGCAATCCTGGGCAAAACCAAGCCCGACACCAGCAATGGAGAATCCACCTCGCTCGCCGACCGGGCGAAGCAGGCAGGATCCGTGGCCGCCAACCCCCCCGTGCAGCTATCGCTGATCGCCGCGCGCAAGCTCCGCAAGTCCGGCAAGAATGAGATCGACACCGCGCCCAAGGCGAGCAAGGCGAAGAAGCCGCGGCGGTCCCGCAAGGTCCGCGCCGCGCAGATCTTGATCGGCACCGCTGGCGCTGTCGGTCTCGCCGGGCTGGCCGCATACATGGCCAAGCACTGGGACGAGCTTTCCGATGGCGGGCCCGAGATGCCCAAGATCTCCCTCGGCTACGACTCCCAGACGTAGGCTCTGGATAGACGCCTGTGGCCCCCATCCTCGCGGTGGGGGCCGCTTGCGTTTCCCGGGGAGATTCGCGGGGGCGTGGGCGGGTCGGCCGCGGCCGGACTCCCAACCCCACGCGATCGTGAAAACCCAGCCACATCCCGCGTGGCCAGATCTTCACGATCGGAGCGCCCCCCACCGGGCAGCGCTAGCTACAACTCCGCCGCGTCGATCATCGGCCCGAGGTCCACATCGCGCGCCGCCGCGATATGCGGCTTCTGGATCTCCTGCCGGATATACCGGGCGACGAAGCGCTGCACCTCCGACTCCATGCCTGAAACGAGCTGGAGCACGCTCGACGCCACCCCCTCGGCGCGCAGCGCCACCGTCACGTCCGATCGCGAAGGCGGATCGATCTCGACGACCACCCGCAACGGCGCCGCGGCATGAGCCGTCAAGCGCAGGTCCGCGCGCACATCCGCCCGGAAGCGATGCACCGTCCCCGTCAAGCGCACCACGAACCGCAAGTCCACGGGGATGCTCAGCACGAAGCGCAGCGGCTCGGTATCCGACACCCGCTCCACCACGGGATCGCGCACCACCCCGTGCGCCGTCACCTTCGCGATCCGCCCCGGCCCAGCGCCGATCGGCCCGAACTCGATCGGGGCGCCCGTCAAGCTCGACACCGCCTCGAGGATCCGCTCGCGCGAGCTCGCCCGCTGGAAGAACGCCAGCGCGAACTCGTCGTATGCCACGTACCCGGAACCCTGCGCACGACCCTGTGCGCCCGCTTCACCAGCCATTCTTCAAACCTAGCGTGAACCCCGGCCCGCTGCCCCGGA
>NZ_JACYWE010000005.1:192698-284693 GCF_014841105.1 Lolliginicoccus lacisalsi | reverse complement strand
CGGGACCCGGAGCGCACCGCGATCCTCGACGGGGCCCGCGCCCTGTCCTACGCCGAGCTCGACGCCTGGACCAACCAGCTCGCCCGGTTGCTCATCGCCGAGGGCGCGGGCCCAGAGGCAGTCGTCGCGATCGGCGCGAGCCGCGGTCTCGCCACCCTTGCCGCCATCTGGGCGATCACCAAGGCAGGCGCGGCCTACCTGCCCATCGACCCGGCCCATCCGCCCGAGCGCGCCGCGGACATGATCCGCCGGTCCGGAGCCATTCTCGGCATCACCAGCACGGGCGCCCCGCTGCCCGGTGGCGTGCGCCAGCTCGATCTCAGCGACCCCGCCACCAGCGATCGCGCCTCGGCGGCGCCGGGCCACCGCATCCAGGACCACGAGCGCCGGAGTGGCCTCCGTCCCTCCAACGCCGCGTACATCATCTTCACCTCGGGCTCCACCGGCACCCCCAAGGGCGTGGTGGTGCCCCACGCCGGCCTCGCTACGGTCGCCCGGGAGGAACTGCGCATCCTCGGGGTCAGTGCCGACTCGCGCGTCACGCACCTAGCCTCGCCGAGCTTCGACGCCGCCGTGTTCGAGATGCTCATGGCCCTGTGCGCGAGTGCCACCACCGTGGTCGTGCCGCCCAGCATCACTGCCGGCGAGGCGCTCGCCTCGGTCCTCGCCGAGCAGCGCATCACCCATGCGTTCCTCACCCCGTCGGTGCTCGCGTCGCTCGGCGCGCCCGGCGCTGCCCAGCACCTGCGGGCGCTCGCCGTCGCCGGCGAGGCATGCCCCCCGGAGCTCGTCGACGCCTGGGCCCCGCACGTGGCCATGCACAACCTGTATGGACCCACCGAGACCACGATCTGGACCACCACCACGGACGCCATGCGCCCCGGCGAGCCCGTCACCATCGGCCGCCCGATCGCGGGCAATGCCGTGCTCGTCCTCGATGATCGCCTCCGCCCCGTTCCCGTGGGCGTCCCCGGCGAGCTCTACATCGTCTCGGTGGGGGAGGCGCGCGGCTACCTCGGCCAGCACGAGCTCACTGCCGCCCGCTTCGTCGCCAACCCCTACGGCAAGCCCGGGCAACGCATGTACCGATCCGGTGACCTCGTGCGGTGGGATCACGACCGCTCGCTGCACTATGTCGGCCGCACCGATTTCCAGGTGAAGCTGCGCGGCCTGCGCATCGAGCTCGGCGAGGCCGAGGCGCTCATTGCCAGCCACCCCGGTGTCACCGCAGCCGTGGCGATGGTCCACCGCGACGAGAGCCTCGGCGATCACCTCATCGCCTACATCACCGCCACGCGCCCCAGCATCGACATCGCCGAGGTCCGCGCCCACGTCGCGCGGCGCGCCCCTTCCTACCTCGTGCCCACGCAGATCCTGCTCGTCCCGGAGTGGCCGGTCACCGTCAACGGCAAGCTCGACCGCGCGCGCCTGCCGCGCCCCGACTTCGCCAGCACCAGCGCCGCGCACCGCTCGCCGGCCACGCCTACCGAGGAGATCCTCGCCGACGTCTTCACCGAGGTGCTCGGCGCGGCCCGGATCAGCACCACCACCAGCTTCTTCGATCTCGGCGGCAACTCCTTGTCAGCGGCCAAGGTCGCTGCCCGCGCCAGCGACGCGCTCGGCACCACCATGAGCGTGCGCGACCTCTTCGACGCCCCCTCGATCGTGGAGCTCGCCAGCCGCCTCGGCCAGCGCGGATCGAGCCGCCGCGCGCCGCTCGCTCCGATGCCCCGCCCCGCCGAGCTGCCCCTGTCGCTCGCCCAGCTGCGCATGCGCATCCTCAACGACATCGAGCCCGACACCGCTGTCTACAACATCCCGCTCGCCATCCGGTTGCGCGGCCCGCTCGACGAGGACGCCATGAGCGCGGCGCTCGACGATGTCCTCGCGCGCCACGAGGTACTGCGCACCGTGTACCCGAGCACCAGCAACGGCCCCATCCAGGTCATCCTGCCCGTCGAGCGCGCGCCGCGCCTCGAGCGGCGGACCGCCGCGACCGCCGCCGAGGCCCACCGCCACGCGATGGAGATCGTGACCACCTTCTTCGATGCCGGTGCCGCGATCCCCATGCGCGCCGGACTGATCACCATCAGCGGCACCGACGACCACATCCTCGCGGTCGCCGTGCACCACGTGTCCGCGGACGGAGCGTCGATGGCGCCGCTCGCCCGCGACCTCATGATCGCCTACCAGGCACGCACCGATGGCCGCGAGCCCGGGTGGAACCCGCTGCCCGTGCAGTACGCGGACTTCGCGATCTGGCAGCGCGGCATCCTCGGCGATCCGAGCGACCCTAGCTCGCTCGCGGCCACCGAGCTGCGCTACTGGACCAGCCAGCTCGCCGAGCTTCCCGCGCTGCTGCCGCTGCCCACCGATCACCCGCGCCCGGCCCGCCAGGGCACCCGCGGCGCGACCTATCGCGCGCACCTCCCGGCCGATGCCATGGACAGCCTCGCAGGCCTCGCGCGCGAGCATCGCGCGACCCCATTCATGGCGATGCACGCAGCGCTCGCGGTGCTCCTGTCCACGTATTCGGGCACCACCGATATCGCCATCGGCACTCCCATCGCGGGACGGGGCGAGGCGATGCTCGACGATCTTGTCGGCATGTTCGTCAACACCCTCGTGCTGCGCCTGCACATCGATGGCAGCCGATCCTTCACCGACCTGCTCGCCGAGGCCCGCCGCGTGGACCTCGAGGCATTCGACCACACCGATATCCCGTTCGAGCAGGTCGTCGAGGCCGTCGGCCCGCCGCGTTCCCGGGCCCACACGCCCCTGTTCCAGGTGATGCTGTCCTTCCAGAACCAGGCTGTCCCCGTGCTGCGCCTCGCGGGCCTCGAGGCCGAGTTCCTCGAAGCCGACGGCGCGACCGCGAAGTTCGACCTGCAGTTCACCATCACCGAGCCCACCGAGGACGCGCCCCGCGAGGTCATCGTCACCTACGCCGCGGACCTGTTCGATCACGCCACCATCGAGGCGCTCGTGGACCGGCTCCTCCTTCTCATCGGGCATGTCACCGCGCTTCCCGGCGCGCCGTTGCGCGACCACCCGCTGCTCACCGCCCGCGAGCGCGAGCAGGTCACCGCCTGGGGGACCGGTGCCGCGGCATCCCCTCCAGCAACGCCCCTTGCGCGGTTGCGCGAGCAAGTCCGGGAGCGGCCCGAGGCCCGGGCCGTGGTGGACGCCGATGGCTCCCTGACCTACGCCGAGCTCGATGACTGGTCCGAGCAGCTCGCCCACCAGCTCGTCGCGCGGGGAACCGGACCGGACGATGTGGTGGCGCTTGCTGTTCCGCGTTCACGCGCCTGGATCGTCGGCATGGTCGCCGCCTGGAAGGCCGGGGCCGCGTACCTGCCCGTGGACCCCAGCCAGCCCAGCAGCCGCATCGCCACGATCCTGGGCGATACCGGAGCCCGCATCGTTCTCTGCGCGCCCGGCCTGGAGCACAGCGACGCCATCGAGCCCGGCCGGGCCATCACCCTCGGCTCCACGCCGGATCCCGCGCCTCCCGGTGACCAGCACGGACTGCCCGATCGGTGGGCCGAGCCCGGCGCTGGCCAGCGACTCGGCTACGTCATCACCACCTCGGGCTCCACGGGCAAGCCCAAGCCCACCCTGGTGCCGTTCGGTGGCATCCTCAACACGCTCGCCTGGTATCTCGACGAGCTCGAGCTCGGCCCGGGGGAGGGCGTGCTGGTGGCGTCCGCGCCGACGTTCGACCTCACCCAGAAACAGGTGTGGTCCGCGCTGAGCACCGGGGCAACCCTTCACCTCGCCGAGCCGCGATTCGACCCCGCCAGCATCCTGCGCACGGTGTCGAGCGAGGGCATCGTGCTCGCGAACATGGCGCCCAGCGCGTTCGAGGCACTCGTCGAAGCCGACGTCGAGGGCATCCTCACGCGAGCGCACACCGTGTATCTCGGTGGCGAGCCCATCCGCATGAACATGGTCCGCGCCCTCATCGACCGCGGCGTGAGCGTCATCAACAGCTACGGCCCCACCGAGGCCTCCGACAGCGTCGCCCGATGGACCGTCACGACCGATATCGATCCAGCCCCGATCGGCACCCCCATCCGCAATGCGCGGCTGCACTTGCTCGACGAGTGGCTGCGCCCGGTCCCGCCCGGACTGCCTGGCGAGCTCTACATCGGTGGCCTGCCGGTGGCCCGCGGGTACGGCAACCTGCCCGCGCTGACCGCCCAGCGCTTCGTCGCCGATCCCTTTGCCGCTGTGGGCGGGGCGCGGCTGTATCGCACGGGCGACCTCGTGCGCTGGCGCCGCGACGGTTCCCTCGACTACCTCGGGCGCACCGACTTCCAGGTCAAGATCCGCGGCCTGCGCATCGAGCTCGGCGAGACCGAAGCGGCACTGCTCGCGCTCGACACTGTCAACCAGGCGCTCGTCCTCGCCGACGGCGACCAACTGATCGCCTACGCCGCCACCGGTTCCGTCGATGAGGAATTCCCCCGCGCGGCCCGAGCCGCGCTGGCGAGCACGCTGCCCGACTACATGATCCCCGCCCACATCATCGCGCTGCCGGAGTTCCCGCTCTCCGCGAGCGGCAAGATCGACCGACGGGCACTGCCCGCGCCGGGAAGCGTCCCCGGCATCACCGGCGGCGTGGCCCCCTCGACCGCTTCGGAGAAGCTGCTCGCCGGCATCTTCGCCGACGTCCTCGGGATCGAGCATGTCACCGCCGACACGTCCTTCTTCGAGCTCGGGGGGCACTCGCTCACCGCGCTGAAGGTCGTCGCCCGCGCGAGCGCCGCCACCGGAACCACCCTGCGCGCCCAGGACATCTTCGAGCAGCCCACCGTCGCCGGACTAGCCAGCATCCTCGACACGCGCGCCACCGGGCCCGCGCGCCCGCCGCTCGAGCCCCGGGTCCATCCCGCGCATCCGCCGCTCTCCCCGGCGCAGGAACGCATGCACATCCTCAACCGGTGGGACCCCACGCTCGCGACCTACAACATCCCCGTCGCCCTGCGCCTGCGCGGCACTCTCGACCGAGGCGCGCTGCGCGCTGCTGTCCAGGACATCCTCGAGCGCCACATCATGCTGCGGACCATCTATCCCAGCGCGGACGGCGAGCCGTACCAGCGAGTCCTCGATGCCCGGGCGGTGAGCGCCACCGTCCTCACCGAGCACTCGATTGCTCCCGCGGACGCCGCCGACCACGTCCTCGGCCTCGTGAGCCGCGGATTCGACGTCACTACCGACGCGCCCATCCGGATCGAGCTGCTCCGCACCGCCCCCAATGAGCACATCCTCGCCCTGGTGGTGCATCACATCGCCGCCGATGGCGAATCCGTCCCCCCGCTGGTGCGCGACATGATCGCCGCCTACGCTGCTCGCATCGCAGGCGCCAAGCCTGCCTGGTCGCCCCTGCGGATCAGCTACCTCGACTATGCGGCGTGGCAGCACGATCTGCTCGGCGCCCCCACCGACCCTGGCTCGTTGTGGGCGGAGCAGATCACCTATTGGCGGCGCGCCCTTGCGGGAACACCGGATGAGCTCGACCTGCCGCTCGACAAGCCGCGGCCCGCGATTCCCTCGGCGGAGGGCGGCGCGGTCGACCTGCCACTGCCTCCCGGCCTGCAGGAGCGACTGGCGGCCACGGCGCGACGAACCGGCACCACCACGTTCATGGTGCTGCACGCGGGCCTGGCGGCGATGCTCGCCCGCATCACCGGCAGCAGCGACATCGTCGTGGGCACCCCCACCGCGGGACGCAGCGACCCAGCGCTGGCGGATCTGGTCGGCATGTTCGTCAACACGCTTCCGCTGCGCACCTTTATCGATCCCGCGGCCACCGCGATGGAGGTGCTCGACGAGGCGCGGCGCGCTGACATCGGCGCCTACTCCAACGCGGACGTGCCGTTTGAGGCGATCGTGGATGCGGTGATGCCGCGCCGCCCCATCACCCACAGTCCCGTCTACCAGGTCCTGCTCACCGTGGACGGCGCGAAGCCAGGGGCCGCCACGCTCGCCGGGCTCGAGGTCGACGTCCTCGACCACGGCCTGCACGTCGCCAAGACCGACCTCACCTTCGGCATCGTCGAGGACGATTCCGGCCTCAGCGGCATCATCACCTACCGGCGCGACCTCTTCGAGGAGCGCACTGTCCGGCGCATCGCCGAGTGGTACGCCACGATCCTCGACGCGCTCGTCAGCAGCCCCGAGGCCCGGGTGGGCGACATCACGCTGGAGGCGCACGAGGAGGCCGCATCCGGCCTGGAACCGGCAGCCACCCCCGACAGCATCGCCGGGCCCCCGGTGCCGGGGGCGCCCACGACCCTGCTGCACGCCATCGACGCGGCCATCGAGCATGACCCCACTGCGATCGCTGCCCGTCACGAGGGCCGCGCGCTGACCTACCGCAATCTCGATCGCAGGTCCTCGCGCCTCGCCCGCTTGCTCCTGCTCCGGGGTGCCCGCGCGGGCACCACCGTGCGGGTTGCGATACCCCCATCCATCGAGGCGCTCATCGCGCTGCTCGCTGCCGCGAAGACGGGCGCCGCGATCGCGATGACCGCGGGCAAGCCCGATCGTCCTGCTCCCGGGGCAGACCTCGGCATCGCCCTCGATGGCGACGGCATCGACGAGCACGCGGCGACGGAATGGGTGCTGCTCGACGACGCGGCGACCGCGGCAGCGCTCAAGCAGCAGCCCCCGGGCCCCATCACCTTCTATGACCGGCCGCATCCCTTGCGCGACGCGGACCCCGCGATCATCCTGTCCCACGGTGACGAGCCGATCGCGCTGACACAGCTTGGCACGGCACTCCTGCTCGAGTCGGGGAGCGAGCCGACCGGCCACTTGCTGCTCCTCAAGGCGATGGCCACCGGAACTCCCCTCGACCTCGAGGAAGCGCCCGAGACGGCAGGGGGCAGCGCAAGCCTCGCCGCCATGCTGCTGGAAGGCGAGGCGGGCGCTGTGGAGCCCGCGCCGGGCATCGTGCTGCGCCTGCTCGATGCCCGGCTCGAGCCTGCCTCCAGCGGGGAGCTATACGCCTGCGATGCCGGCCTCGCCAGCTACGTGGCCGCTGGGGCGGGCCCTACGTCCGTCGCCCTGGTCGCTGACCCGCGTGCCACCAGCCCCGGTGGCCGCTTGATCAGGCTCGGGCTGCGCGCGCGCCTCGCGCCCAGCGGCACGATCGAGCTACAGGACTGACCCCGGGGCGCCTCCTCGCGCCTTGACGTCGCGGAAGCGGACGGCTAGGCGCGCGCGGCGGCTTGCTGCTCGGCGAGGAAGACGTCGATGTGCGGCCAGGTGTGCTCGGGCGCCCCGGGTCCGGCGAGCACCCCGAGGTGGCTGCCGGGAGCGGTCTCGAACCGGATCCCGGGCGAACCCGTGAGAACCGTGGCGAGGTGGCGGGCAGCAGGCACCGAGGTGATGGCATCCCCGGTCCCCGCGATGGCCAGCACCGGCTTGTCCACGCGGCGGAGGTCGATGCGCCGGTCGCCGAGGACGAGCTGCCCCTTGGCGAGGTCGTTGCGCAGCATGATGCGCTGCCAGAGCTGCAGGTAGAGGCGGCCCGGGTAGCCGGGCATCTGGCCCATGAAGCGCTCGATCGATTCCATCCGCGCGAGCGTCTCGGTGTTGCCGAGGTTGCGAGCGATGAACCAGGGCTTCTTCAACTCCCGCTGGAACGCGGTGGCGCGGAACGTCAGCTTGACGAAGGGCGCGGGCATGCCGCCCATCAGCTTCGTGCCATAGGTGGTGACGCGCCCGCCGGTGAACCGTGCCGCGGTGCGCAGGGGCACGAGGTTGGGCAGCTTCGCGTAGTCGATCGGGGTGGCGACGGTGGCGATGGAGCGGATCGGCTGCTCGGGGTGCGCGGCGGCGGAGAGCAGCGTCATCGTTCCGCCGAGGCACCAGGCCACCACATCGATCGGCGCGCCGCCATGCTCGGCGGAGACGCGCTTGATCGCGGCGGGAATGATGTCGTCGATCCATTCCTCGAACCCGAGGTCGCGGTCAGCGAACGAGATGGTGCCGTAGTCCACGACGGAGGGCGCGTGGCCGGTGTCGATGAGGTGCTGGGCGAGGCTCTGCTCGGGGCGGAGGTCGAAGCAGGAGATGGGCACGGCCAGCGGCGGGACGAGCAGCACCGGATGCGCGTCGTGGTTGCCGCCCGCGGGCACGTCGTACTTGCGGAGCGTGCGGTGGGGGCCCTCGTGGATGACGGTGGGGGGGGTGGGCTGGTAGGGCTCGAGGCCCTCGCCGAGGGTGAGGTTCCAGGCATTGCGCGCGGCCGTCGGGACCTTGACTGCGGGAACCCTGACGCTCGACACCTTGGCAGCCAGGCTCGGCGCGCCGAGCCGGGTGGCGAGCGCGCGGGAGGTGGCGCCGCGCTGGCGGCCTCCTGCCCGGGAGGGTGCCGGGGGAGCCGCTGGGAGGTCGAGGCTGGCGCTCATGCTGGTGGGCTCCTTCAGGTCGGGCAGGCCGTGGCACGGTGTCGCTGGGCGGGGTGCTCGGTGGCGGTCGGGAAACACGCGATCACCATTGATGAGACATCTTGTCACAGTAGCTTTCGCCGCCGTAACCCATGCGTGAACAACGCCACACGCGCGGCGCCGCGCGCGTGCCCCGAGGACTAGTGTCATGCAATCGGCGGATCGTCAGCAAAGGCGCAATCAACTACGGTAAGAATCACTCTGGCGCGACAACAACACCACCGGACGAGGAAGGCGAGCCCAGGAATACCAGCCCACCAGGGTCGGGTTACCAAACCGAGACAATGCTCGGCAACGGATGCACCTTGACGACCACACCGTGCATGTAACGCTCCGGGGGACCAGATGGATGAACACACTGTGATGAGCAACGCGAGCGAGCCAGGCCAAGGCACGATCCAGCCTGCGCGCCTGCCGCTCACCGCATCGCAGGCCCATGCCTGGTTCGCGCAACGCATGAACCCCAGCATCCCCGATTGCCTCACCCGCTACGTCACCATCGACGGGCCGCTGGGCGTCGATGTCCTGCGCCGCGCCATCGACCAAGCAGCATCCGACTGCGCCCTGACCACCCTGAGCATCGTCGAGCACGCGGGGTGGCCCTACCAGCGCGTCGCTGGCGCCCCGCGATCAGCGCGGATGCGCATTGTTGACCTCACCGGCGAGGACGATCCCGCCGACGCCGCCCGCGACTGGATGTGCCTCCAGCGCTCCACGCCCATGGACATGCTCGGCGACCACCTTTTCGAGACCGCGCTGCTCGTGATCGGGCCCCAGCAGCACATCTGGTACACCCGGGCGCATCGCATCATCGCGGATCCGGAATCGATCCGACTCTTCCTGCGCCGCGCCGCCCAGATCCACAACGCCATGCTCGGCAACCGGGAGATCCCCCCGTTCCGCGGCCTAGGCATCGACGCCCTCGTCGAGCACGAGCAGGCATACCGTGCCGCCCTCGATTTCGACGAGGACCGCCGGTACTGGGCAGCAACCCTCGACGGTGCCAGCGAAGCCGAAAGCCTGGCACGCACCACCGCCCCCGCCTCCGTGGCCACCGTCCGAGCCTCCGTGGCGATCCCCGGACGCATCACCGAAACGGTCGATGAGGCCGCGCAGCATTCCGGCAGCACCATCGCCGCCGTCATCACTGCTGCTTTCGCTGGCTACCTCAGCCGCATCACCGGAGCCACCGACACCACCCTCACCCTGCCCGTCGCAGCACGCACCCGCCTCGCGCTGCGCCGATCGGCCGGAGCCATGGCCAACACCGTCCCCCTGCGCACCGGCATCAACGAGACCACCACCATCGCCGAGGCCATCCGCGCCTCGCGCGACCGCATCGCCGGGGCGATCGCGCACCAGCGCTTCCGCAACGACGACATCATCCGCGAGCACGGACTGATCGGCGACCACGCGCACGCTTTCGGGCCCACCATCAACCTCGCCCTCGCCGACCCGACGATCCCGCTCGACGGCACCACCGCGGTCAGCCACGCGCTCACCGACGGGCTCGTCCATGATCTCGTCGTCACGGTCCGGTCCGACGAGAACAGCGCCCTGGTGCTCGACATCGAGGCCAACCCCAACCTCTACATCCATGAGGAGATCTCCGCGCACATGCAGCGATTCCTCAACTTCCTCGACTCATTCACCGCGAGCGATCCTCGCGCGCCCCTGGTCTCGGTGGACGGGCTCCAGCCCTTGCTCCAGGTCGTCTAGCGACCGCCGACCGAGCCGCCGCCCCCGCCCCCGCCGACCGAGCCGCCGCTGAACCCGCCCGCCGAACCGCCGGCGACTTGCGCCCCGGTCGATCCGATTCCGCCCTGCATGGCGATGAACACCACGGGGCTGAATGGGCGGGGCCCGATGAACCAGTACGGCGCAGCTCCCTCGGCCTCGTACTTCTCGGACAACCGCTCCACCCAGTCCTTGCCCGCCCCGCACAGCATGGCGTGCGGCAGGGCGCGCTCGTGGAACTCGATGACCGGGGACTCGCTCCCGGGCAGGTCACCCGTGCCGTGCGAACTGGTGCGGGTGGTTCCCGCAGCATCGAAGTACTTCGCGGTGGCATCGAGCTGGTCAGCCACGGCCCGGCCCTTCTCGGTGAGGGGCCGGATATCGAACGCCAGCACGATGGCCGGAATGGCCACGACCAAGGCGCCGATGGCCACAGCGATCCGCCAATCCGGCCCCAGCATCGCCAGGGCGATGAACGCTGCCACCGCGCCGGCGACCGCGACCGCGCCCCCGGCGACGACGCCCCGCGGCACCGGCACCCTCCGGCGGTAGCCGTCGGTGATGATCTCCTCCTTGATCCGGCGGCGCAGCGCTGCGATCGCGCTCGTGGTGCTCGAGCTGGGCTCGCTGAGCTCGTGGACGGTGTTGCCCGTCGGGAAGAGCGCATCCACGAGTTCCTGCTCGTCCCCGTCCAGCCCCGTCGGATCCATCAGCTCCGCCCGATACTTGTGGCTCCCGCCGCTCTCGACCTCGACAAGGCGGATCTTGCCGCGGATGGCGAGATCCACGATCTGCGCCGGGACCGCCCGCGCATCCATCGTGTGACCATGGATCGCGGCCATGCGCAGGATGGACAACCCCTGCGGCACCGAGTACGAGGCAGTGATCTCCCGGCCCCTGGGGGCGGACCGCCCGACCGTGGCCCGGATCCGGATAGCGAGCGCCATCGCGCCTGCCGCGAGCAACGCAGCAGCACCCGACAAGGCAGAGGCGATAACCCCGAGCGCGCCCTCGGTGTAGGGCTCGAAGGCGCCTGCCGCGAAGCCCGCCACTACGGTCATGCCCTCGCCCTCGCCCAGCGGTCGCGTTGAGGTGAAGCGCACCTCGTCGTCCTCGATGCTCGCCTCGCACTCGCGCGTCGAGCCCTCCGCGCCCTCCAGGCAGCGCGCCCGGCCGTCGAACAGCCCAGCCACCTCCGGCGAGAGCTCCAGCGTCACCGTGACCGGCCCATATGGCTGCGCCGACCCGGCGGGAAGCACATCCCAGTACCATTCCTGCGCGCCGTCGGCATCATCGATCACATCGCGCATCCGGTACTCGATCGAGAAGACCTGCTCGCCCCGCAGGAAGTCATCGGTGCCCGTGGCGACCAGCAGCTCGTCGCCCTCGCTGGACTCCGAATAGATCGGTTCCGGCTCGCCGTTGCGCGTCACCGATTCCACCTCGGTGCCCAGCGGATGGCCGTCATGCTTGCGCGGCAATCCCCGCACGATGCCCTTGTTCTGGTCGCGGTCGGGGAACACCGCGGTCAACGTCTCGGTGACGCGCATGAGCGCGCGGCCCTCGTCATCGCGCTCGAGCAGATACACCGCCTCGACGCCATCGAACACAAAATCCTCGGCCGACGATTGAGCGGCCGCCCCGCCGCTTCCCATCAGCGCGAGCAGCCCCACAGCTGTTACGACCATCGCGCGGACAGCCAGACCTCGACGCATGCACCCTCCCTCGCCCAGCAGCAAACCCTGCGCTCGACGCTATCAGTGGCCGAACCCGCCCGCCCGGTACCGGCAGGCCCCACGGCACGTGATCGACGATCCCCGTTCAGCGACGGCGCGCACTAGTATCGGGACGACCAAGGGCCACGGACTGACCAGGGGGAGGAGCCCATGGAATACAGCTCCCTCGCCGGGCACCCCTTCTTCATTGTCTATCTCGCCCTGTTCGGCATCGTCTTCCTCCGCGCCCAGGCCACCTATTGGCTGGGCAGGCTGCTTGGCGCCGGGCTCTACCGCACGAGGCTCGGCGCCCGCATCGAGCCCCGCCTCGAGCGGTCGCGCGCCATCATTGATCGCTACGGCCCGCCCGCGGTCACCGCATCCTTCTTCACCATCGGCCTGCAGACCGCGGTCAACGCCACGGCCGGGGCCACCCGCATGCGATTCATCCGCTACCTGATCGCCATGCTCGCCGGATGCGCGGCGTGGGCCGCGATCTACTCGCTGGGCGGCATCGCCATTCTCACTGCCTGGTGGCGCGCGTTCACCTACTCGCCGCCGCTGGCCATCGCACTGCTGCTCGTCCTTGCCGCGGCCCTGGCCTGGTGGTTGCAGCGCCGGCGGGTCGGCGAGGCGAGCCAGCCCGGAAGCTAGCCCCCGAAACTCGCCCCCGAAACTCGCTCGGGAAAACCTCCCGGATCACGCTCGGGGCGCGCAGAATTGATTGTGCTAGCACGACCATTCCGGGGCCGCGCACCGTACAGAAGGACCATCACCATGAGAACAACCGTGCTGGGCGGGCGGGCTCTCGCCGCAACCGCCATCACCCTTGCTGTGCTTGCCGCCGGGTGCGGCAACGACGACGGCGAGGACAGCGCTGAGGGAACCACCGCGACCACGCCGGGCGCAACCACGACCACCGCTGCCGCCGAGCTACCGGGCGCAGCCGTCGATCGCGGGCCTGTTGTCGCGGTCGGTGAGGGAGAGGCCAGCACCTTCGTCACCGTTGACGCCGAGGACAACCCCCGCGAGGTCGGAATCCGGCTCACCGAGGGTGCCCTCGAGGGATTGCCTGATGAACCGGACGCGCCCCCGACGGTGTGGCTGCTCGAGCTGCCCGAGAGCGCCGGATCCACCATGTTCAACCATGTGTCCCTCGACTGGGCGAGCAGCGGCCATGAGCCTCCTGGCCTTTTCGACAAGCCGCACTTCGACATGCACTTCTACATGGTGGACGAGACCGACGTTGCCGATATCGTGCCCACCGACCCAGAGTTCGGCGCCAAGGCTGCCAACCTGCCCGACGAGCCCTACATGCCTGAGGGCTACATGGTGCCGCCGGAGCCTCCGGTCGAGATGCAGGGCGTGCCGAACATGGGCGTGCATTGGCTCGATAGCGCCGACGAGCTCGTCCCCGGCGAGTACGTGTTCGAATCCACGCTCGTCATGGGCAGCTGGGATGGCGAGTTCACCTTCGTCGAGCCGATGATCACCCGCGAATGGCTGCTCGGCAAGCCCTCCCTGGAGCAGGACATCCCGCAGCCCGAGGCGTTCACCCGCGACGGATACTTCCCCACCACCTACTCCGTTGACTTCGACGAGGACACCAGCGAGTACGTCATAACCCTCGGCGGATTGGAGGAACGCTCCAGCGATTGACCCCGTGCCCCAAGCTAGTTGCTGGCACAGGGATTGTTGCCCGCGCCGCGGTCGGCGATCGCGGCGCGCAGCACAGCGGAAGCGACCGGCCCGGCACTGCTCGCGCCACCACGGTCCGTGCCGGTCGCAGCATCCGCGAGAACACGCACCGCGACGACGATGTTGCTGCCCTCCACGGGGGCAATAGCGACGATCCAGCCGTCGTACAAGCCGTCGCTGTTCTCGGCGGTGCCAGTCTTGGCTGCGATGTCCGCGGTGAGCCCGGACAGCGCTGGAACGTTGCCGCTGCTGATCGACAGCTCCATGCCGTCGCGGATGCGCTGAGCGGCCTCGGGCTCGATGACACGCTCGCGGGCCGGCGCATCGGTGGGGGCAAACCGATCGCCCCGGCATGCGCCGATGATCGCGCGGGGCGGGCTGCTCGTGCCGCCGCTGGCCACGATCGCTGCCGCGTGCGCCATCGCGAGCGGGGTGGCGCGCACGTCCTGCTGGCCGAACCCGGTGCGGGCGATCGCGTCGGGGTCACCGAGGTCACCGAGGGCGACCGGCCTGCTGGCGAACGTGGAGCCGTCGTTGTCCCAGCCGCTCATCGCGGCGGTCATGTCACGGACCTGATCGGCACCGATATCGATGGCGAGCTCCGCGAACGCTGTGTTGGAGGATTCGGCCAGCGCCTCCTCCAGCGTTCCGCCGGACGGGCCCCGGTCATGGTTGGTCACCGAGCCGAAGCCGCCCGGAGGGGTGTACTCGGATCGGATCTCGGTCCGTCCGTCCAGCCCGGCATCGAGCACCGCTGCCGCAGTGATGATCTTGTAGGTGGAACCGGGCGCGGAATCCGCCGACAGTGCCGGATGACCATTGCTCCAGCGCCCTGACGGGTCGGGCGTCGAGTACGCCGCGAGCACCGAGCTCGTCGCGGTATCGAGAACGACCACATCACCGGGCATGCCACCGAGCGCGTCGCGCGCGGCGGCCTGCACCGTCGGCGACAACGACGAGACAGCTGGCTGCGGCGGGCAATCGAGGTCGAGCATCAGCCGCCACCAGCTGCCGCAGTTCGGCCACTCCTGGATGCGATTGTCCACGACCGTGATCAGGCGTCGATTGTCATCGGCCAGGCCCGCAACGCGATACACCGTCCGGCTCGTCCCGCCCGCATCATGGGTGGTGCTCGCTAGCACCTGGCCATCACGGGCGAGGAGGTCACTGCGCTTGTCGATTGGCACGAAGCTGCCGAACCGCGAGGCAGGCAGCGGATCGACCACTGCTGTGGCAACTACGGTGCCCGCGACGACAAGCACCCAGAACGCGGGAATGCCCGGGGTCACGCGCGCGATGCGCCGGGTGAGATCCTGCTCGCTGCGGGGCGCATTGAGATTGACGGCCCGCGATCCAGCACCCGCGATCAGCCCGAGGGTGAACCACATGCCGATCAGCGCGCTGCCCCCCTTCGACAGGAACGGCGTCACCATTCCCGTCATGGGCACCACGCCAAGATTGCCGAGGATCACATAGGCCGCCTGGATGCTGAACATCGCCGTCAGCCCGGCGGTGATCAACCGCATCGCCAGCGTGCGGGCACGCAGCGCCGAATACCACCCGGCGAGGCTGATCACCAGGAACAGCGCAACGATCACCAGGAGAGTGACGAAGCCGCGCTCCTCGCCGATGCCGGCGAGCACATAGTCGCTCTCCACCACCGGCACAACGGTGGGATTGCCACGGTTGAAGCCGCTGCCGAACCAGCCCCCGCGCGACAGGGCCATCTGCGCCATGCCGTTCTGCCGGATGCTGCCATCGGGGAGAACAGGCTCCCAGATCTCGGAGACGCGGTCGCGCACCTTCCCCGACACGAGGTACACCAGCCCGAGCAGCACAGCTCCCGCCCCAGCCAGCCACAGGGCGTAGCGCATCTTGGGCAGGCACAGGGTGATGATCGTGGCACCGCCGGCGAAGATCGCCAGCGCCGGGCCCAGATCGTCGAGGTACAGCGCGAGCAGCCCCGCCGCGAAGAGCGGCACCGCGGTGATCGCGATGGTCTGCTTGGTGGCCTTGCGAAACGACGATGCCGTGGACAGCGCCAGCAGTGCCACGGAGATCACGATGAGCGGGCGCGCGAACTCGACGGGCTGCGCGGTGAACGGGCCGAGCTGGATCCAGGCCCGAACCTCGCCCACGGTGTAGGCCAGGGACGGCACCAGCGGCAGAGCCATGAGCGCCAGGCCGAGGACAGCGATCAGCGTGGCGTGGAGCCGCGACACGCGCGGATGCCAGCGACTAGTGAACAGAGCTGAGACGACGAACGCCAGGATCGCCAGCCCGAGCCACAGCATGGTGGTGATGAAGCTGCCCGGCGCCAGCCGGAACCCGGTGACCAGGCCCAGGCAGGTGAGGAACCACGCCGCCCACGGCATCGCCAGCGACACCTGCGGCCCTATTGCCGCGCGCACCGCTACCGTCAGCAGCAGCGGTGCCACGATGGCCGCGATGAGCAGGAGGATGCCCTGCCCCAGCGGCCAGCCGAGCCTGCCCAGCGCGGTGAGCACCAGCAGGCCGCTCGAGGCCGCCACGAGCAGCGCCATCCGCCACTCGCGGGTGGACGTCGAGGCGACCGGCGATTCGTGCCAGGTCCAGCGTCGGCCAGTGGATGCGCCAGCACCCTCAGTGGTGGTGGGGGTCATCGTGCCCGCCCCGTGGTGCCGCCACGGCCCTTCCTGGCATCGGGCTTGCTCCCAGGCTTCCCGGGCTTCGGGGGCTTGCCAGCGGGGCTCTTGCGCTCGGCCGGCTTGCCCTCCGGCTGCTTCGGCCCAGAAGGACTGTTGCCCGCCGCTTTGAGGCCTAGCATGCGGGTGGCCAGCGATCGCGAACCGGCTTCCTCGTTGCTCGCGCGCCGGCCCTTGCCGCCCGCGGCCGCTCTCGTGCTCGACGGCGGGGCCTTCGAGCCGCTCGCCCGCCCGGCGCCTGCCGCGGCGGCACCCCCCGCCGATCGCGCGACCTCCTTCGGGGGGCGCTCCCGCAGGATCACGTGCGCGAGTAGGGGCAGCGCGATGATCAGGACGGCCGCGTGGGCCAGGAAGTTGTTGATCATTCCCGGCCCGCTACAGCGCCGCGAGGTGGACGAAGCGAACGGGGACGCGCCCGGCCAGATCGATAGTGGTGTCCTTGGTGATCGTGAGGGGGCGGTCGAGCTTCTTCTTGTCGTGCCACGTCCCGTTGGTGCTCGACAAGTCAGTGATGGTCAGCGAGTCGCCCTTCGCGGTGATGCTGGCATGCTCGCGGCTGACGATTGGCTCGTTGATGATGATGTCGCACGTGCCGCCGGCCCCGACCTTCCACGAGCGGCCCTCCGCGAGCGGGACCGCCTTGCCCGATGGCGGCTCGATCAGCCACTGCGCCCGCCCCACGACCTGGGTGACGTCCCCGGAGGGGCGTGGGGAGGAGCGCCGCACCCGGGCACCGGCAGGCGTGGCGGCGGAGTTCAGGACGGTATCGACACGACGCCGATGGAACCGCTCGTTCTCCGCCAGGGTGAACCGCACATCACCAGTGACATAGTCCTCATCGGCCGCCGATGACAGCACATAATTGGCAAGATCATCAGTGAACGAATCCCAATTCCTCGTGATCCTGCTCGCCAGCTCGGGCGCCACGATCAGCACCACGCTCTCGGGAAGCACACGAGTGCTCAGCGTGCGCTCCGACTTGCGCAGGATCTGCTCACCGATCCGATGGATGAGCGCATCCAGAGGCTCCTCGGGCAAGCGAGCCTCGGCACCGCGCACCAGATTGGCCATCGCGCCGCGAGCCACCGACGGCAAGGCCCGCGAACGAGCCTGCTGCCACGCCCACCACGAGGCGCCCGCGATGATCGCGAGGAACACCATGATGACGAGAACGTCCATGCCGTGAACTCCTGACCGTTTCCTGCTGCGTCAAACGTGCTGCCATGCCCGGCACGCCGGGGTAGCGTGGAGCTTGCTGGCCAAATGGCCCTGGAACCTTTAAGTCCAAGCATGCAGCCAGGCAGGCCCCCACGCTACTGGCAGCACCGGCCTGGCACTGTATCGCGATACCCGGACATCCCCCTGCGGGCCGAGGACCACCGCGGTCGAGTGGCCGTGGCTCGCCAACCCACGATAATGGACACATGGACGAAGCGGACCTCCTCGGTGCGGCCTATCACACCTTTCGCGACGAGATCACCCAATACCAGGTCGCCACAGACCGGACCACCGGCGACAAGTTCCGCTTCTACCTCCTCAACAGGAGATTCGAGCACGTGCAGCCCGTCGTGATCTACAACGGGTTCGGATCGACCCCCAACACCACCCTCGGCCAGCGGTACCTCTGGTCCTACGCGCGCCACCTCGATCGCCCGATCATCGCGCCCATGGCCGACCACGTCCACCGCCGCACCGACCGCCGCAGGTTCGCCGACAGCCACGCCCACGCCCTCGCGCGCACCCACCCCGGCAGCCTCCACGTCGCCGGGATGTCATGGGGCGGCATCGTCGCCTACTCCGTAGCCGAATCCCTCGCGGACCACGCCGACCACCTCGTCACGCTCTCCTCCGTAGGAACCCTGGACGGCCTGCACCGCCACGCCTGGCGTGCCCTCCATATGCTCCGCCGCGAAGGACCCATCGTCCGCGACGCCGTCGAGACCATCGTCGGAGACTTCGACCCCCACGACCACGAGCACCCCGCGCCCACCATGGACCCCCTCAGCAAGATCCGCCGCTCCATGATCATGCAGCGCAAGTCCCTCCACGAGCTCCCCGACACCCTCCACCCCGGCACCACCTGGCACGACATCATCGGCGTGCACGACGCCCTCACCAGTTACTCCGACCACATCGACGCCGTCCTGCGCCGCAACATCCGCCACCCAGGTAGCACCTCCATCACGGTCGTCCGCAACCACGGGCACATGTGGGCGCACATGCGCTCCACCCTCGCCGAGCTCCTCGCCGAAGCCCTGGAACGCAAGGAATCTGGCCTCTACCAGGAAGCGCACTTCGCCCGCACCCGCGACGACTTCAGCACCGTCGACCCGGTTCCCGGCTGGGGCTCGGGCTCGGGCTCGGGTGACGGTGTCGGCGCCGGGTCGGGTGCTCGTTCCGGCGCCGGGGGCGGGTCGGGGGCCGATGTCGGCGAGAGTGCGAAAAGCGACACCGATCGCGAGGAAGGCTGACGTATTTCGCACACTCGCGCGGCTGGGTTGGGCTGGTAGGCGGGCTGGGTTGGGGCGTCGCGCACCACGCACCGGCAGGGGAGTGCTCAGCCCTTCGCGATGCCGGTGGGCATGTCCTGCGCGGTGTACCGGCAGCCAGTCTCGCTGCTGATGCTGGCCGCGAGCTTGGTGCCAAGGGCGATCCTGGTACCGGCTTCCCCGGTGAGAACGACATCGTGGTGACCGGGCTTGTCAGCGCGCACCGCGATTCCGGTGATGCCGGATCCTGCGGCGATATCGCGCGCGGCTCGCAGGATCGCCGGCCAATCGTTGTCAGGGATGGGAGTATCCGAGACCCACACCGCCATTGTGACGCTGGAGCCATCAGTATTGGCGAACGCTCCGCCGCAGCCGCCCGCGCGCCGCGGACGTGCTTCCTCCCACTGCAGCCCAGCGTTGATCCTGGAGGCGGCGGCTTTGATCTTGGCGACAACGGCTACGATCTGGGCCTCGGTCTCCTCAAGGGCGGGAAGGCCACGCAGCGTCGCGGCGGCGTGGGCAACCTCTTGTTCAGAATGGTTGTAGGGATTGTTCATCGCTTCTCCGCATCCGCTCACGGCCAGGGCGGCCGAGATGATTGGCATCGCCAGTGCTCGCTTGGCTAGGTGGTTCATCGGCGCACGACCTGGTCCGGGAGGCCTCCGATGATGACGGCCATGTTGTATGCCGATGTTCTCAGTTCCCCGTTGGTCCCCATGCGGGAGTACTCGCTGTGGCCGGTGGATTGCTCGCGGTCGATGCCGTCCGGAGTGGTTGCCGCATTGGTGGACAGGTGCTCGAAATCAGCGTTCGCCGGATCCGGGCCGAACGCGCCGAAGAATCCGAGATCGGCAATGGCATCACCATCACCGCCGATGAAGCTCCACACCCCGTCGGTCTTCATGACGTATGCGCGGCCTTCCTCGAGGCCGAGATCCTTCTCGCTACCGGCATTGACGCCTGGCGATCCGTAGAACACGGCGTCGTCCACAGGCTGGCCAGGGCGGGGATCCTGCAGCGCAAGAGCTGTTGTGTAGGACCCGTAGGAGTGGCCGAGCGCGGTGATGTGCGGGTCTCCGAGCTCTGATGCCGTGTTGATTCCGTCGAAGAAGGCGGCGAGCCTCGCTGCGCCCTTGACGGCGTGCTCGCGCTGGGTGACGTCGGTGAACCCGACGACCGTGTCGCCCCAGCCGGGGCCGGTACCCTGGGGCGGCTCGTAGCCCAGCCAAGCGATCGAGGCTATCGTCTCCCCGCGCCTGCCATGATTGATGAGCTGGATCTCGGCCTCGCGCTGCAGATACTCCGTCTCCTTGACCATTGCTGCGAAGGATCTAGAGATCGTGGTGCCGAATCCAGGGATCGTGACCGACACATGATCAGCGGTGTCCGGGTTTCCTATCGCGAACGCTGCCATGCCGCGTTCCCCTGACCGCATATCGAGCAGCATCAATCGTCCCTCGGGGTATTTGCCGAGCAGCTTCTCGATCGTGGCGAGATCCGCTAGCTTGCGCTCGGTGTACCAGAGCTCGGCGTCCGCGTTCGTGAAGGCACCACCGAACCAATTGTCGTGCAGCTCGGCAGCGAGCTGGTCCCGCCGGGCCTCGAGACGCACACGCTCGCTGTCGATCTGCCCGACGTTTGCGTCATGCCTCGCGCTCGCGGGAGCGCCATCGAGACCACCGATCCACCCCGGGCGCGCCTCGAGAACTTGTTGTCGCTGCTGCTCGGTGAGGGAATCCCAGTACTCCCTATTCTGCTTGGCCGACCCATCCGTGGGGGGTGCCGGAGCCCGCTCATGGCCGCCAGGACTGCCGACAGGTGACGTCCATCGTGGTACCGCGTCACGCAGCATTTCGAGCGAACGAGCCAACGCGGCGCGGATCGACCTCGCGGCGGCACCCACCTGCTCCTCGTGGTGCATCAGCATGTGGGCGCGCTCCGGTGGCATGCCCTTCGTCGGCGGTGCGGAGACTCGCCACGCTTCATCGACCATGAACCCGTCCATGAGCGCTGCCTCCACCGCGGCCACCGCATTGGACTGCTCCGCACGCATCGTTCGTGCCACGTGCCGCATAGCAGCCGCTGCCACTTGGAGATCCGTGGCTGACCTCCGGCCCGCGGCGCGCTGCTCGATGAAGCCTTCCCGCGCTAGCCGGGCGGCGGTGCCTTCCCAGCTCACGGGGTGCACCTGATCAAGCGCGTCGAGCGCGGCATCGGAGAGTGCCGTCAGTCGACCGGCCGCCGTTTCGAAGCGCGCCGCATGGTTCTCCAAGCCCTCCCAGGCCAGGGCACGCACCCCGCCCACCGTCAGTGACTTCACCGCCACGCCGCCAGGATCCGGTGCGCGCAGTCCGCCTCCGCAGCGAGGTAGCCATCACTGGACGCCGCGATTCGTCGGCCATGACCACGCACGGCCTCCGCATGCTCGTCCCGGACAGCCCATGACGCATCAATGATCCTGGACACGGCGACATCGAGCCCGGAACCGGCTAGGCCGGGAGGCGCGTCCCTCCCGAGGTGGATGGCACTGACATCGTCAGCGAACCTCTCGACCGCGGATGCCAGCGCGCCCAGCGCACCACAATCCGCCACAAGCTCCACGTCGTCCATGCCACCTCCGCATCAGCCGCCTGACAGGTGCCAGGATCATCGCGTCATCCCCGGCCCAGTGAGTGTGCCCGGGCGCCGATCCTCGCGCCGCGAGTGTGCGAACAACGACAGGATTTGCGACCAGCGCTGACGGAATTCGCACACTCGCCGCGCAGGCAACGGCCCGATACGGACGTCAGCCGGGTCAGGCCCGCCGGTAGCGGAAGGCGTAAGTGCGATACGGCAGCTCGATACGGGCCCGGCCGCGCAGATCAGGATGCGATGCCAGCAGCTCCTCGACCCGCGCGTCCACCCGCGCCCGCTCAGAGAGCCCGGCCACCAAGTAGTTGCTCCGGCTGCGCACCAGCTCCCGGAGCTCATCGGGAGCAATGGATCGCTCCCACGCCTGCGTCGCCACGGCCTCCTGAGCGAACGGCGCCGCCACGCGCGGGCCCTCGCCGCGCAGCAGATCCTCCGCGGGACTGCGCTGCATCACCCCCGTCAGCTCCCGCACCCACGGCACCGCCTCATCGCGAATGTTCCACAACAAGAGCAGCGACCCACCGGGCTCAAGGACACGATCGATCTCCCGCGAGGCCGCCTCCACGTCCACCCAGTGCCAGGCCTGCCCGAGCACCACCGCCCGCGCCGAGGCATCGCCAAGAGGGATCGATTCAGCGCGGCCCTCCAAGGCAGTGATGCCGGGCAGCGTCGCGCGCAACTGATCGAGCATGCGCGGATCCGGATCCACCGCGATCACGTCATGCCCGAGCGCCGTCAGCGCGGCAGTGAGAATGCCCGTCCCCGCTCCGCAATCCACCACGACGCCCGGCTCGGTCGGCAGCATCCGCGCGAGCAGCTCCCGGGGATAGCGCGGGCGGACCTGGTCATAGCTCGCCGCGGCCTGCCCGAAGCTCCGTGCGCGATCGGTCATGCGTGGATCTTGCCACGTCTTGGCACCGCGGCGCCCCAAGTCGATCGTGAAGATTCAGCCACGCAGGATGTGGCTGGATCTTCACGATCGGGACGCAGCACCGCCGACGAGGACACCACCGGCGACACCGAGGCCGGCGACGCTCTACCGTTTCGCCGCATCGATTCCTCCGGTAGGTTGGCCGGGTGCTGCCCGCCGCTCTCCGAGATTTTGCCACCGTGACGCTGCGCCCCCTGGTGGGCGAGGCGACATTCTGGCGCGGCATGGGCTATGCCCGCGACGGGGCGGTGCTGGATCATTCGTGGGACGCGCCAGCCTCGGCGCTGCGGGGCATCGTCGCTGGCAGCGGCCGGAACTCGTATCGCACCTCGGCGGTTTTCACGCTGGTCGGCGGCGAGCTGCGCTTTGATCATGGACGGTGCAGCTGCCCGATGCGGCAGGACTGCAAGCATACGGTCGCGCTGGTGGCCACCGCGGTGGAGTCGGTGCGGGAGCTGGAGCCCGCCTTGCGGCTGTCGGCGTGGGAGCAGGCCCTGGCGGGATTGCTGCCTGATGACGAGCCGCCGGCGGAAACGGCGCTGCTGGGCGTCGAGCTGGCGGCGCAGCCGTTGACGCGGGCGCAGGAGCGGTCGGGGATGGTGGGGCATCGCTTGGTGGCCCGGCTGGTCACGCAGGGCCGGAGAGGCTGGTTGTCCACGGCGATCTCGTGGAACGAGCTGCCCTATGTGCAGCATCGCATGGCGATCGATGGGGAGCAGTTGCGCTTGCTGCGCGAGTTCCATGCCGTCTACCAGGCGGGGCGGGGCGGGGCGCGCGGCTCGGCGCTCGATGGGCAGCTGGATCTCGCCGAGTTCCATGGCGTCCGGTTCTGGCCGATCCTGCAGGATTTGCTGGATCGCGGGGTAGCGCTGCTCGATCGGGATCGCGATTGGGCGATGGTGGAGCTGCATCCTCCGGCGGAGTTGGTGCTGGATGTGCGGCGCGGCGAGGACGGCGGCCTGCGGATCGGCGCGACCGTCCCGCCGGGCGCGATGGCGGGGGAGCCTGCGCGGGGCGCCGAGGAGCTTCGGCCGATCGGGTTCCTCGGCGCCGACGGCCATGGAGTGGCGTACCGGGATGACCTGGGCTGCCTGCATCTCGCTGCCTGTCCCACTGGGGTGCCTGAGCCGTTGCGGCCCGTGTTGCTCGACGCGCAGCCCTTGAGCGTCCCTGCCGCTGATGCGCACCGGTTCGCCACCGCGTACTACCCGCGCCTGCGTGCGCGCGCCGCGATCCGGTCGAGCGATGACACTTTCGCCCCGCCGGAGGTCACGGGCCCGCGGCTACTGGTGCAGTTGGTGTTCGAGATCGACTATCGCGCGGCGAGCCTGTGCAGCTGGCGGTACCGGATCGACGATACGGTCGCGGATTTCCCCGTGCTCGCCCCGATCGAGCCCGATGGCATCCGGGATCCTGCTGCCGAGCAGGGACTGGCTCGGAGCATCGGCACGCTCATTCCCCTGGAACCGACGGCCTATCAGGGCATGGATACTGTCACGTTGGTCGAGGACCTTTTGCCGGGGCTGCGTGAACATGCCGGCATCGACGTCGAGATCACCGGCGAGGTCCCCGACTTCCGCGACGCCGACGATACGTTCGCGATCACGTTGTCCACGACGCATCTCACCGGCCAGTCCGACTGGTTCGACCTCGATGTGGCTGTCAGCGTGGATGGCACCAATCTCGCGTTCCCGGATGTGTTCCGTGCCCTCGACAGCGGCGAGACGCGCATGATCCTGCCCGGTGGCGCCTACTTCACTCTCGACCGGCCCGAGCTCGACACCTTGCGGTCGTTGATCAGCGAGGCGAAGGCGCTGACCGACAAGCCCGGCGAGGGGCTGCGCATCAACCGCTACCAGGTCAGTTGGTGGGACGAGCTCGTCGAGTGCGGCGTGATCGGCCAGCAAGCCGCCGAATGGGACCGGCACGTCACGGCCCTGCGCACCGATAGGCCCACCGCTGCTGCTCTGCCCCATGGCCTGCGCGCCACGCTGCGCCCGTACCAGCAGGACGGCTACGACTGGCTTGCCTTCCTCTGGCGCAATCATCTTGGCGGAATCCTCGCTGATGACATGGGCCTCGGCAAGACGCTGCAAACCTTGACTCTCATCGCGCATGCCCGCGAGCAGCATCCTGATGCGCCGCCCTTCCTCATCGTCGCCCCCACCAGCGTTGTCCCCAACTGGGCCGACGAGGCCGCCCGCTTCACCCCCGGGCTCACCGTCGTCACCCTCACCGACACGCTTGCCAAGCGCCGCACCACCCTCGAGGCCACGATCGCGGGCGCGGACATCGTCGTCACGTCCTACACGTTGTTCCGGCTCGACAACGAGGCCCACCAGCTGCACTCATGGTCCGGGCTGATACTCGACGAGGCGCAGATCGCCAAGAACCACCAATCCAAGATCCATAATTGCTGCCGCACCGTCCCCGCGCCATTCAGGCTCGCGATCAGCGGCACACCCATCGAGAACAACCTCATGGAACTGTGGTCGCTGCTCTCCATCACCGCGCCTGGACTGTTCCCCAACCCGCGGGCGTTCAAGGAGACCTACGCCGAGCCCATCGAGAAGATCGGTGACGCCGAGCGCCTCGGGCAGCTCCAGCGCCGCATCGCGCCCCTGCTGCGCCGCCGCACCAAGGAGGCCGTCGCCAGCGACCTGCCAGCGAAGCAGGAAACCCTCCTTGACCTGCCGCTGCACCCCAAGCATCGCAAGGCCTATGACACCCGGCTGCAGCGCGAGCGGCAGAAGATCCTCGGGCTCGTTGATGACATCGACAAGCACCGCATCACCATCCTGCAGTCGCTCACTACGCTGCGGAAGCTCAGCCTCCACGCCGCCCTTGTCGACCCTGCCCACGAGCGGGTGCCGTCCGCGAAGATCCAGATCCTCCATGAGCACCTCGACGACATCATCGCCGGTGGCCACCGCGCGCTAGTGTTCAGCCAGTTCACCAGCTTCCTCGCGCTCGTCCGGCAGAGCCTCGATAACGCGGGCATACCGTACGCCTACCTCGACGGCTCCACCCGCGACCGGGGCAAGGTCCTCGATGCGTTCCGCGCCGGGACCGCGCCAGTGTTCCTCATCAGCCTGAAGGCGGGTGGATTCGGCCTCAACCTCACCGAGGCCGACTACGTCTACATCCTCGATCCCTGGTGGAACCCCGCCACCGAGGCGCAGGCGGTCGATCGCACGCACCGCATCGGCCAGACCCGCCCCGTCAACGTCTACCGCCTGATCTCCCGCGGCACGATCGAGGAAAAGGTCGCGGAGCTCAAGGAACGCAAGGCGCAGCTATCGAGCAATGTCCTCGACGATGGTGCCGGGTTCAGCAATGCGCTCACCGCCGACGACATCCGCGGATTGTTCACCTAGGTTGGGCCTGCTGGCTCGCTCTGGGCCTGCGGGCTCACATCGTCGGCAAAAGCACCTGGAATCGTCAAACGCACCGGAAACCACGCGGGTTCTCGAGCAGCTTCTATCGCGTTTGCCCCGAAACTCGCCTGCCGGCGCGAGCGGCTACGGAACGGTGCCGTTGACGTCGAACATCACCGCGGCGGTGCAGACGAGGGTGTCGCCATGGAGGGGGCGCAAGGCGTCGCGCATGTGGGAGAGCACGAGCGCCCATTCGCGGTTCTCGGCATGCTGTGCGAGGGTTTGCCGCCAGGCGAGGGGTTGCCGTCGCAGCGGGGCGAGGTGATCGAATGGCCCGCCGCTGGAGTTCCATTCGTCGCTACTGGATTGCCACATGAGCCACCGCTCGACGCCGCGCACGAGCAGGGGAATCGACAGCGTGGTTGGCGCGACGATGACGGCGGCGCGCGCGGAGCCGGGAGCGGTGTCGGGGATGTCGACATGCACGCGCTGGCCCTGCTCGAGTATCAGCACCATGGACACGGCGTCCTCGGTCCATTGGCAATCGAGGATGATCGCATCGTGCACGCGGTCGCCGTCCTCGTTGCGGAACTCGACGTTCATGCGGTGCCGTTGTCCTGGCTGGAAGCGCAGTGCTGCCGCACGAAACATTTCCGGAGGAGTCAAGCACGTCACTGTGAGGCTCACCCGGGCCACCTCCTCGGTGTCCTGGTCCGCAACTCCACGAACCACCCCTATTCTGTTATGCAGATCACATTTTTTTCAGCGGAATCGGGCAAAACAATCGTGTTTCGATTCGGGCACGGGTGATTGTGGATCGGGGCTTGCGCTGGGTCTCCTTCGCGGGACCCCAAGGAACAGCGGTCGTTCCCGAGGGGCTGGTCGGCAGTTTCGCCAGCCTGCGCTCACTGGCATTCCTGGCTATTCGCCGTCGCAGATATCGGTCTCGGGCACTCCGGGGAGCAACTGCTCCCATTCGTTGCTCGTGAGTGCAGTGCCGCGGGTTTCGCAGACCCAGGTGGCGGCGGACTCCGGGTCGCTCGCCCAGACGCGCACGTTTTTCTCCCACCCGGCGGCGGCGATGTGGTGGTCCTCGCCGATGAATACCGCATCGTTGGCGCGGCCCTCGTACGCGGTGGGAACGCCGAGGATGCGGGGATCGCTGGGGTCTGTGATGTCCCACATCCAGATCTGGTCGCCGGAGGTTCCGATCAAGCGGGTTCCGTCGGCGCTGAAGTCGAGCGAGTAGATGTCAACGCGGGGCCCGTGCAAGGTCGCCGTGATGCGGGGATCGTCCGGATCAGTGACATCGATGAGCCGGATGGCGGTATCGCCGCCACCGCCGCCAGCCGCGATGAGGGTGCTGTCGGGACTGAACTTGACGGCCTCGACGTGTCCTTCGAAGTTGCCCGCGTCGGCGAGGTACTCGAACTCGCCGGTGCCGGTGTAGCGCCAGATGGGCACGCCCCCGCCCGCGGTGCCGAGCGCGTAGAGAGCGCCGTCGGGGCTGAAGTCGCCGAGGTAGCCGCGGCCGCGCTGCGAGGGCAGGGCATCGAGAGCCCGGGGGCTCGTAGGATCGCTGATGTCCCAGACGCCGTTCTCGGGCCCGGCGTAGGTCTTGGTGATGAGGGTCTTCTTGTCGCGGGAGATCTCGAGCGCCGCGACGAGCGAGTCATGATCGTGGGCGACGGTGGCTAGCTGGCGGGGCCTGGCGGGATCACTGGTGTCCCAGAGGTGGACCTCGCCGTCGAGGGTGCCGGCCGCGAGGAGGGTGCCGTCGTCGGTGATCGCTGCGGTGGCGCTGAACTCGGGCACGTCGATTCGGCTGAGCCGTTGGGGCCGGGCGGGATCGGTCGTGTCGAGGAGGTGCACGCTCCGGTCGCCGCGTCCGGCTGTGACGGCGAGAAGCGTCCGGTCGTCGTTGTAGCGCAGCTGGAACACCACGCCAGTGATCCCGCCGAGGACGGGGCCGGGTACGGGCCAGATGCGGATGATGCCGTCGTCGCCGCCGGTGATCAGCGTGTCCTCGGTGGCGGTGAAGGCGATACCTGTGAGCAGCGCGGGCGAGTGGAACCGGGTGAGCTCGGTGCCAGTGGCCCAGTCCCAGGTGCGGGCGGTCTGGTCGGAGCTCGCGGTGGCGAGGATGCTGCCGTCGTTGGTGAAGGCCACGCCGTTGACCCAGCTATCGAAGCCGGTGAGCGGTTCGAGGGACGTGGGGCTCGTGGGGTCGGTGATCTCCCAGCGCCGCACGTCAGCAGCGGTCGTGGCGGCGGCGACATATCGGCTGTCCGGGCTGAGCGCGAGCCCGTTGGCCACGATCGTCCCGTCTCCCTCGAGTGGCTGGTCGCTGAGCAGGCGTGGTTCGCTGGCAGGCGCGCTGACGTCCCAGAGGCTGACGGTGCCCGCGTTGGTGGAGGTGGCCATGATGCGGCCATCGGCGGAGTGGGCGATGGCCGCTCTCGCCTGGGGCAGTGGGTTGTCGGGAACGATGCCGGGCAGCGCCAGGGGGCTAGCGGGGTCGGTGAGGTCCCAGCGGAGGATGCCGCCGTCGGGAGTGCCCGCGACGAGGATGTGGCCGTGCGGGGCGAACTGCGCATCGTGGACGGGCTCGTTGTTGGTATCGAGCGCGGCGAGGAACGAGGGCTGCTCGCCGTCGAGCTGCCAGAGCACAAGCCCGCTGCCGCCACCGAACGCGGCAAGCGACTCATCCGGGGAGAGCGCCGCGGCGTAGGAGTGGTGGTTGCCCTCCTCGCCGGTGGTGAGGGTGCTGGCTAGCGTGGGCGCGGAGGCGTGCCCGTTCATGCGGTAGATGTGTGCAGTGCCGTCGGCGGACGTCGCGATGAGGGTGCTCCCGCTGCGGGAAAGCGCGAATCCGGTGGCACCCGGGGCGTGCGCGAGGCGCATGGGCGTGGGTGTCGCGGTGGCGTCGAGCAACGCGGTGCGCGATTCGATCGTGGGATTGATGCGGTACGCGGCGAGAGCGAGCTGCGCGGCGAGGGCAGGGGTGTCCTCGCGGGTGCGTTGTGCCTGCACAGCGGCCTGCCGGGACATCGATTCGTTGCGGGCGAGCTCGGCGTTGCTGCGCTGCTTGCTGGCGTACACCCCGGCAGTGGCAGCGGTGATCGCGGCGACCACCGCGATGATCGCGATCGTCGCGAGAGAGGCATTGAGTCGGCGGAGACGGTCCTGCCGCGCGGCATCCCCCGCGCGGATCTGCTCATGGTGCCGGGCGCTCGCGGCGAGGAACTCGTGCTCGAGGTTGTTCAGCTCGGCATGGTGGTCGTCGGTGCTGGCCCAATGGCTGAAGACCTCGAGGCGTCCAGCTCCCAGCAGGGTGCTGGGGTCATGCTGGGAGTCCCGCCAGAGCCGCGCGGCCATGGTGATGCGGCGGTGGGCGACGAGGCTGTCCTTGTTGTCCTGGATCCACTGGCGCAGGCGGGCCCATTCGCGGAGGAGGATCTCGTGAGTGATCTCGACCGCGTCCTCGGTGAGCGTGAGCATGCGCTGGTCGGCGAAGAGCTCGATGGTCGCGCGGATGGTGTCCCGGTCACGGGTGTCGAGCATCTCGGCGAGGGGCACGCGGCGCCGTGTCTCGGCGGGGCCATCGACAGTGACGAGCCGCTGGAAGACGCGTCGTGCGAGCTCCTGCTGGGCGGGTCCGAGCGCGGCGAAGGTGCTCTCGGCGGTCTGTTGCAGCGCGCCCTTGATGCCGCCTGTCGCGTGGTAGTCGGCGACGGTCATGTGCTTGCGGCTGCTGAGCGCCCAGGTGCTGAGCAGCGCATGGGAGAGCAGCGGAAGGGCGCCCGGGTCATGGGTCTGGGCAGAATCGCGGGGCGCGAGATCACTGGCCAGCACCTCGACGAGGCCGCCCTCGAGCGTATAGCCGGCGCGGGCGGCGGGCTCGGTGATCACGGTGCGCAGCTCGTCGCTCGTGAGGGGCCCCACGACGAGGGTGTTCTCGCGCAGGGGCTGGAGCAGCGTGGGCTCGTCGACGGCGGCGGCGAAGAAGTCGGCCCGCAGCACGAGGATGATGCGCGGGCGGGCAGCGAGGGTGGTGAGCGATTCGAGGAACGCCCTGCGCTGCGCCTCGTCGCGGCATTGCGTCCACACCTCTTCGAGCTGATCGATGCACAGCACAGAGTGGTCATCGACGCTGGCCTCGGCGAGCGCCTGGAGGGGGGTGCTGCCTGGCGTGATCAGTACCGGGGCGAGGGGCTGGCCGCGGTCAGCGCGACCGGCGGCGAGCGCGGGCATGATCCCGGCCCGGAGGAGCGAGGACTTCCCGGCGCCGGAGGCACCGATGATGACGAGCGCCATTCCGGGCTTGCGGGCGAGGCGATCGAGGGCCTCGCTGACGAGGTTGTCACGGCCGAAGTACCATTCGGCATCCTCTGGGGCGAAGGCGTCCAGTCCCTTGTATGGAGCATGCTGGTCGCCGCCGCGGCGCCCGGGGGAGCGGCGGGCGCGCACGACGGCCTGCCACCATTCCTGCTGTTGCTCCGGGTCGGGCACTCCGATGGCGGCGAGGAGATCATCGAAGGCGGGCTTGCTGGCGTTGGTGGGAACGTGGTGGCCGGCGAACCAGCCGCTGACGGTGCCGTGCAGCACGCCGGACTTCTCGACGACGTCGCGGATGGTGAGATCCTGCTGGTTGCGGAGCGCGGTGAGGGCAGCGCCGAGCTCGAGGCGGTTGGTGATCATGGTGGGGCTCACCGCTCGGCTCCCGTTGTGGCTTTTGCCCGATTCGCTCATAGTGCAGGACATTAGAGGATCGGTGTGACATTCCCCATACATGTAGGACATTTGCCCGACAGGTCATCTCCGGCGTTGCCTGAGAATGCGCTGAGATCTTGGTCGCGCGCGGGAGCGCCCGGAATCGCCGTCCCAGGGGCCGCGTTGTACCGGATAGGCTTGCGTCGCCCCCCATCACTGCCGCATCGCCGGTAACGTGGGGGGACCAGAACGGGAGGAGACGCCCATGAGCACGTCAGAACGTCCCCGCGACCGCGAAGAACTGAACCGGGAGATCACGGACCTGCAGTCCGAGATCAGTGGCCTGCGCCGCCAGCTCGCGACCAATCCGCAGAAGGTCCGTGAGCTAGAGGCGCGCATCGAGTCCCTCGCCGCCCGCAATGCCAAGCTCCTCGACACGCTCAAGGAAGCACGCCAGCAGCTCCTGAACCTGCGCGAGGAGGTCGACCGGCTCGGGCAGCCTCCGAGCGGCTACGGGGTGGTGGTGGGCATTCCGGATGATGAGACGGCAGACGTGTTCACCTCCGGGCGCCGCATGCGCCTGCAATGCTCCCCTAACGTCGATGCGTCGACCCTGCGCAAGGGCCAGACCGTGCGCCTCAACGAGGCGCTCACCATCATCGAGGCAGGATCCTTCGAGCAGATCGGCGAGATCAGCACCCTGCGCGAGCTGCTCGACGACGGCCACCGTGCCCTCGTGGTAGGGCATGCCGATGAGGAGCGCGTCGTCTGGCTCGCCGAGCCACTCGTCAATCCCGAGCAGACCGACCCGCTGGTGCCGCCACGCGTGCTGCGCCCCGGTGATTCCCTGCTCGTCGACACCAAGGCGGGCTACGCGTTCGAGCGCATCCCCAAGGCTGAGGTCGAGGATCTCGTGCTCGAGGAGGTGCCCGACGTCGACTACCTCGACATCGGTGGCCTCTCCCGGCAGATCGAGCAGATCCGTGATGCCGTCGAGCTGCCGTTCCTGCACCGCGATCTCTTCCGCGAGTACGCGCTGCGCCCGCCCAAGGGCGTCCTGCTCTACGGCCCCCCAGGTTGCGGCAAGACCCTCATCGCCAAGGCCGTGGCCAACTCGCTCGCCAAGAAGATCGCCGAGGCCCGCGGAGAGGACACCAAGGAGGCGAAGTCCTTCTTCCTCAACATCAAGGGCCCTGAGCTGCTCAACAAGTTCGTCGGCGAGACCGAGCGCCACATCCGGCTCATCTTCCAGCGTGCCCGCGAGAAGGCATCGGAAGGCACGCCCGTCATCGTGTTCTTCGACGAGATGGACTCGATCTTCCGCACGCGCGGCTCCGGCGTCTCCTCGGACGTCGAGACCACTGTCGTGCCCCAGTTGCTCAGCGAGATCGATGGCGTCGAGGGGCTGGAGAACGTCATCGTGATCGGCGCATCCAACCGCGAGGACATGATCGACCCCGCGATCCTTCGCCCCGGGCGCCTCGACGTCAAGATCAAGATCGAGCGCCCCGATGCCGAGGCAGCCATCGACATCTTCTCCAAGTACCTCACCAGCGAGCTGCCCATCAGCGAGGACGACATCGCGGAGTTCAGCGGGGACCGCGACGCCTGCGTGCACGGCATCATCGAGCGCGTGGTCGAGCGGATGTACGCCGAGAGCGAGGACAATCGCTTCCTCGAGGTCACCTACGCCAACGGCGACAAGGAAGTGCTGTACTTCAAGGACTTCAACTCCGGCGCCATGATCCAGAACATCGTCGACCGGGCCAAGAAGTTCGCCATCAAGGAGTTCCTCGACACCGGCAAGCGAGGACTGCGCGTGCAGCACCTGTTCGATTCGATCGTTGACGAGTTCTCCGAGAACGAGGACCTGCCCAACACCACCAACCCGGACGACTGGGCGCGCATCTCCGGCAAGAAGGGCGAGCGCATCGTCTACATCCGCACCCTCGTCACCGGCAAGAACGCCAGTGCCAGCCGGGCCATCGACACCGAGTCGCAGACCGGACAGTACCTGTAGGAGGCGCTCGGTCGGCTGGGCGTACCCATCTGGACCGGCGCCGCCCAGTAGGGCCCGGATGGACCGGTGCCGCAAATCGCCTATGAAACCCAACACGAAACGGATATAGACGGCCGCAAGCGTTGCGTTTCATAGGCTTATTGCCGAGCGAGCCCGGCGGCTAGCCCAGCAGCACGGACTAGCCCAGCGGCACGGAATAGCTCAGCGCCACCGACTCCGCGTGCGTTGCCCAGAACACATCGGAGTTGGGGTAAGCGCAGGTGATCGAGACCTCGCCCGCTACACCTCCTTCGAGAACGACGAAGGCGGTGCCGGACTCATCGACGGGCACCCATCCGTCCTCCTTGATGACCAGCCCGGCCTCGGCGGGATCGGCGCGGCAATCCATCTCGGGGTCGGCGCCCTGGATGAGGACGGCGGTGGCGATGCCAGCGTGTTGCTCGCATGTCGCGTGCCTCATTGGCTTGGTCGCGATCTCCTTGTCCGGATGCTTCGCGCCCCGCCGAAGCTGCTGCCACGCATTGGTCCTCGCGCCCGGCCGCCCCTTGCGCCGGAGAGATCGCCTAGGCTGTGGTGTCATGCAGCGCATCATGGGCACGGAAGTGGAATACGGGATCAGCTCGCCGGATGACAAGTCCGCGAACCCGATCCTCACCTCGACCCAGGCGGTGCTAGCCTATGCCGCGGCGGCGGGGGTGCCGAGGTCGCGCCGTACGCGGTGGGACTACGAGGTGGAGTCCCCGTTGCGTGACGCGCGTGGCTTCGACCTGGGTCGATACAGCGGCCCGGCGCCCGTGATCGATGCCGACGAGGTCGGCGCGGCCAACATGATCCTCACCAACGGCGCCCGGTTGTATGTCGATCATGCGCACCCGGAGTACTCGGCGCCCGAGGTCGTGGATCCGCGGGATGCGGTGATCTGGGACAAGGCCGGCGAGCGCGTGATGGAGGCGGCCGCGCGCTATAGCTCCTCGGTTCCGGGCAACCCCCGGCTGCAGCTCTACAAGAACAATGTCGATGGCAAGGGTGCCTCGTATGGCACCCATGAGAACTACCTCATGCGGCGGGAGACGCCGTTCGCGACGATCGTCGCTGGTCTCACGCCGTTCTTCGCGTCGCGGCAGGTGATCTGCGGGCAGGGGCGGGTCGGCCTCGGCCAGCACGGTGACCAGGAGGGCTTCCAGCTCTCCCAGCGGGCCGACTACATCGAGGTGGAGGTCGGGCTGGAGACGACGCTCAAGCGCGGCATCATCAACACCCGCGACGAGCCCCATGCTGATGCGGCCAAGTATCGCCGCCTGCACGTCATCATTGGTGATGCGAACCTCGCCGAGACCGCGACGTACCTCAAGGTCGGCACCACCGCGCTGGTGCTCGACATGGTGGAGGCCAACAACGATTTCGCGGACCTGCAACTGCGCCACCCGGTCGACGCGGTGCACGCGATCAGCCATGATCCGACGCTGAAGGCAACGGTGGAGCTGGTCGATGGGCGCGAGCTGACGGGGTTGCAGATCCAGCGCGAGTACGCCGAGCGGGTGAAGGCTTTCCTGGACCGGCGCGGCGACGACGATGAGCGGGCGCGCCATGTGCTCGCTACCTGGCTGGAGGTGCTGGGCAAGCTCGAGGGCGATCCGATGGATTGCGCGGACCTGCTTGATTGGCCGGCGAAGCTGCGCCTGCTCGAGGGCTTCCGCAAGCGCGAGGGACTGGCCTGGTCCGCGCCACGGCTGCACCTAGTGGACCTGCAGTACTCGGATGTGCGGCTCGACAAGGGGCTGTACAACCGGTTGGTGGCACGCGGATCGATGAAGCGCATGGTCACCGAGGAGGAGGTGCTGCGAGCGGTGGCGAATCCGCCGGAATCCACGCGCGCGTACTTCCGCGGGGAGTGCCTGCGCCGGTTCGGCGCGGATATCGCGGCGGCAAGCTGGGACTCGGTGATCTTCGACCTGGGTGGGGAGTCGCTGGTCCGGGTGCCGACGCTGGAGCCGTTGCGGGGCACTAAGCGGCATGTGCAGGGCCTGCTGGATTCGGTGGGATCCGCGCGCGAGCTCGTGGAGAAGCTGGGTCGCTAGGCGCTGCGGCGCCGGCGCCGTCGGCGAACAACATCAGCATTGCGGGACGTTGTCAGGGTCTGCCGGTACTGTTGAATTATCGCCCGGGTGAACGAGATCCGACGCCCCGGCGAGACGCACCGATCGAGGAGGTGGCCGCTATGGCTCAGGAGCAGATCAAGCGGGGCGGTGGCAACGATGACGACGATGCCACCCAGGGGACCGGTACCGGAGGCCAGGAGCGCGTCGAGAAGCTCACGGAGGACACCGATGACCTCCTCGACGAGATCGATGATGTCCTCGAGGAGAATGCCGAGGACTTCGTTCGTGCCTACGTGCAGAAGGGCGGACAGTGACGGGGCAGGATCTATGGCGCATGATGCAGCGCGACGCGGGGGCGCAGCGGTACTCGCAACTGTCCTCGTTCAGCGATTACCTGCGCATCCATGCTCCCGAGCTGTTGCCGGGCAGCCGGTCCGCTGACCTTGGCGGTCGCGGCGGCGGCGAGGACCTGGCTCCGCACGGCACCACGATCGTCGCGCTCGCGTTCGACGGTGGTGTGCTCATCGCTGGCGATCGCCGAGCCACCATGGGAAATATCGTCGCAAGCCGGGACATCGAGAAGGTGTTCATCACCGATGAGCATTCCGCGGTGGGCATCGCGGGCACCGCAGGCGTCGCGGTGGAGCTGGTCCGGTTGTTCGCGGTCGAGCTCGAGCACTACGAGAAGATCGAAGGCGTGGCGCTGACGCTCGACGGCAAGGCCAATCGCCTGGCCACGATGGTGCGTGGCAACCTCGGAGCGGCCTTGCAGGGCCTCGCCGTTGTGCCGTTGTTCGTGGGCTTCGATGTGGATGCCGCGAGCGATGCTTCCGCGGGCCGGATCGTATCTTTCGACGTCACCGGTGGGCGGTACGAGGAGCACGCGGGCTACTACTCGGTGGGCTCGGGATCACTCTTCGCCCGGTCTGCCCTGAAGAAGACCTACCGCAAGGGCCTCGCGCGCGAGGAGGCCGAGCGCGCGGCGGTCGCTGCACTGTTCGATGCCTCCGACGATGACACCGCGACGGGCGGCTTCGATGCGATCCGCCAGCTCTACCCCACGATGGCTGTGATCACGCGGTCCGGGGCGCAAGCCGTGTCGGCGGAGCGGATCAGCGCGATCGCCGAGGAGATCATCAACCAGCGCAAGGCATCGGCAGGGGAGGATGAGCAGCCGTGACGTTCCCGTACTACGCATCCGCCGAACAGGTGATGCGCGACCGCTCGGAGCTCGCGCGCAAGGGCATCGCGCGGGGCCGCAGCGTCATCGTGCTCGCCTATGAGGATGGCGTGCTGCTGGTCGCGGAGAATCCCTCGACGGCGCTGCACAAGATCAGCGAGCTCTATGATCGCCTCGGCTTCGCCGCGGTGGGCAAGTACAACGAATTCGAGAACCTCCGTCGCGCCGGGATCCTCCACGCCGACATGCGCGGCTACTCCTATGATCGCCGCGACGTGACCGGGCGCGCCCTGGCCAACGCCTACGCGCAACTGCTCGGCACCATCTTCACCGAGCAGCCCAAGCCGTACGAGGTCGAGCTATGCGTCGCCGAGGTCGCCCCGCCCGGGGCAGGACGGCCCCCGCAGCTCTACCGCATCTCCTACGACGGATCGATCGCCGACGAGCGCAACTTCGTGGTCATGGGGGGCTCCACCGAGCCGATCCTCGCGGACCTGCGCACCACCTATCAGCCGGGTCTCGGGCTCGCCGAGGCGCTACGCACCTCCGTGACGGCGTTGCAGAAGGCGCCCGCGCCGGGCGGCCAGGCTGACACGCGCACCCTTGATCCCACTGGGCTCGAGGTGGCGGTGCTGGAGAGCACGCGCCCGCGCCGGGCGTTCCGCCGCATCCGCGGTGGCGATCTCGCCGAGCTGCTCGGATAGCTGGTCGCGACGGGAGCGACGGGCGGAAACCTCCGGTAGCCGCGCGCGAGTGGAAACTTTTCCCGCCTCACGCGGGAAAAGCTTCCACTGGGACCCGCGGCAGCCAACCCCGCGGCACCCGGCCCTGCCGCGGAACCCAGCCCCTACTCGACGGCGGCGGAGTCGGCGCTCCATAGGCGGCGGGTGAGCAGCGCCACCGAGACGCCGACGACACCGCCCGCGACGACATCGGAGGGCCAGTGCACCCCGGTGTGCACGCGCGAGTAGGCGACGGCGGCGGCGAGCGGGGCGATGAGGTAGCCGGCGAGGGGTGATTCGATCGCTACCCCGGTAGCGAACGCTGCCGCGAGCGCGGAGTGCGCCGACGGGAACGATGGGGTGGTGGGGGAGGCGCCGAAGCGGCGCGTGCCGGGGATGGCGTTCTCCGGTGGCCTGTTGCGCGGGAACAGCGGCTTGAGCAGCCGGCTCGCGACGAGGGTGCTGGCGCCGAGCACGACGGCGCCCCGCACCGCCCCGCGCCGGGCGTTGCCGCCGGAGGCCACAAGGATCGCGGCCACTCCCATCCACACCTGGCCCTTGCTGGTGGAGCGGCTGAGCGCGATCATCGCCCGATCCATCGGCGTGGGGCGCCAATGGGCGGAACGCTCGACGAACCGGCGGTCCGCTTGCCCAACGGCGCGGCGCACCGCGCGCGGAGCGGCTGCTGCCGCGGCACGGCGGGACGCCAAGTGGGCGGCTGCCGGGTGGGCAGTCGCATCTTCCGCGGGGCCGGTCTCGGCGCGGCCGGGCGCATCCATATCGTCCAGAGTAGGCATTGCCGCCGTGCATGCAATGCAAAAGTGACGATCGGTGACGATTTGTTGCGGCAGTCGCCGCTGAGGACGGTGACGGTGGCGGTAGTGTGGCGAGGGTGCAGCGAAGAATCATGGGTATCGAGACAGAATTCGGTGTCACCTGCACTTTTCATGGGCATCGTCGGTTGAGCCCGGACGAGGTGGCACGGTATTTGTTCCGGCGCGTCGTGTCGTGGGGGCGCAGTTCCAATGTGTTCCTGCGCAACGGGGCGCGCCTGTACCTCGATGTGGGCTCCCACCCGGAGTACGCGACCGCGGAGTGCGATGGCCTGCGCCAGCTCGTGGCGCATGATCGCGCCGGCGAGATGATCCTCGAGGAGCTCCTCCTCGATGCGGAGCAGCGGCTCTCCGACGAAGGCATCGCGGGTGATATCTACCTGTTCAAGAACAACACTGATTCCGCGGGCAACTCGTATGGCTGCCACGAGAACTTCCTGGTGTCGCGGTCCGGGGAGTTCTCCCGCATCTCTGACGTGCTGCTGCCGTTCCTCGTCACCCGGCAGTTGATCTGTGGCGCGGGCAAGGTTTTGCACACTGTCAAGGCGCCGATCTTCACGCTGTCGCAGCGCGCGGAGCATATCTGGGAGGGCGTGTCCTCGGCGACGACGCGGTCGCGGCCGATCATCAATACCCGTGACGAGCCGCATGCGGATGCGGAGAAGTATCGCCGGCTGCATGTCATCGTGGGCGATTCAAACATGGCGGAGACGACGACCCTGCTGAAGGTGGGATCGGCGGCGCTTGTGCTAGAGATGATCGAGGCCGGCGTGCCGTTCCGGGACTTCGCGCTGGACAACCCGATCCGCGCGATCCGCGAGATCAGCCATGACATCACGGGCACCAAGCCGGTGCGGCTGGCGGGGGGACGCCAGGCGAGCGCCCTGGAGATCCAGCGCGAGTACCACGCCCGGGCGGTGGAGTACCTGGCGGCGCGCGAGCCGAGCGACGAGCTCGACCAGGTGGTGGACCTGTGGGGCCGCATGCTGGACGCTGTGGAGTCGCAGGATTTCAGCAAGGTCGATACGGAGATCGATTGGGTGATCAAGCGGAAGCTGTTCACCCGGTACGAGGAGCGCCATGGCTTGCCGCTGGGCGATCCGAAGATCGCGCAGATCGATCTCGCCTACCATGACATCAAGCAGGGCCGCGGCGTCTTCGATGTGCTGCGGCGCAAGGGCCTGGTCGCCCGGGTGACGTCCGACGAGGAGGTCAAGCAGGCGACGGCGCTGCCGCCGCAGACGACGCGGGCACGGTTGCGCGGCGAGTTCATCGCGGCGGCGCAGGATCGTGGCCGGGACTTCACGGTCGATTGGGTGCATCTGAAGCTCAATGACCAGGCGCAGCGGACGGTGCTGTGCAAGGACCCGTTCCGGTCGGTCGATGAGCGGGTGGAACGGCTCATCGCCGCCATGTGACGTGGTAGCGGGCACGCAGCGGGAAGGAACGATCAGGTGGCGGCAGCACGTGCGGAACGACTGGTCAACCTCGTGATCGCTTTGCTGTCCACGCGGCAGTTCCTCACCGCGGACCAGATCCGGGAGACGGTGGCGGGCTATCCGCGCGACGGCAGCGACGACGCCTACTACCGCATGCTCGAGCGCGACAAGGCGGAGCTCCGGGACCTCGGCATCCCCCTGGAGACCGGGCGGGCGTCGTGGCACTCGGCAACGGAGGGCTACCGCATCCGCCGCGATGCCTACGAGCTGCCGGACGTGCAGCTTGATCAGGACGAGGCCGCGGCCGTGGCGGTGGCGGCGCAGTTGTGGCAGTCGCCGGAGCTGCACGCGGCGACGCAGGCGGCATTGCTGAAGCTGCGTGCCGGCGGGGTCCCGGTGATCGAGGGCGTTCCGGTGACGATGGTGCCGCAGCGTGCCCGCACGTCGGAGCAGGCGGTGCGGGTACTGCTCGAGGCGATCGACTCGGGTACCGCCGTGCGGTTCGCGCACCGGCGCAGCGCCGGGGAGGATTTCCGCGAGCGCGAGGTGGAGCCGTGGGGCATCGGCACCTGGCGGGGCCGCTGGTACCTGGTGGGGCTCGATCGGCACAAGCAGGCGGTGCGCACGTTCCGGCTCTCCCGCATCGCCGGCGAGGTGAGCGTGATCGGCAAGCGCGGAATGGTGCGCAAGCCCGACGATGTGGATATCCATGAGCTGATCGCACGCGCGGTCGCCAGCCGTCCGGTCGCGCAGCTTCCCGCGACGGTGTGGGTGGCGTCGGGCAAGGTGCACGAGCTGCGGCGCATCGCTTCGGCCGCGGTGCCGCACGTGCTCGACGGCGCGGAAGGGGACCTGCTGGAGGTCGAGTCGTCCTCGTGGGAGTGGCTGGCCCGGGCGGTGGCCGGGCATGGGCCCGATGCCGTGGCGATCGAGCCGCCGGAACTCGTCAACGCGGTGATCGCGGTGCTCGAGGGCGCGCTGCGGGCCGCGGGAGGTGATCGGTGATGGCGTCGTCGCGGTTGTCGGTGAAGCTGGTTCGCCTGCTCAACCTGGTGCCGTACGTGATGGCCAACCCGGGCATCTCCAAGGCTGACCTGGCCCGGGAGATGGGCGTGACGCAGAAGGAGCTGGTCGACGATCTGAACCTGCTGTGGATGTGCGGCCTGCCCGGCTACGGTCCCGGTGACCTGATCGATCTCTCCTTCGAGGGCGAGACAGTGGCGGTGACCTACGCGGCCGGGATGGAGCGGCCGCTGCGCCTGGCCGGGCCGGAGGCCACAGCGCTGCTCGTGGCGCTGCGCGCGCTGCTCGATCAGCCCGGCATGGCGGACCCCGCGGCGGTGCGGCGGGCGATCGCGAAGATCGAGTCCGCTGCCGGGGTCGCGGCATCCAGCAATGACAACCGGGAGCCTGGCCAGGACGAGCAAGCATCAGCGGAGCCCGGGGCTGGTGATCCGGCCGCGGGTGCCAGGCTCGCGGTCGTGCGGGAGGCGGTGCGCCGCAAGCGTGCCCTGAGCATCGTGTACTACTCCGCCTCGCGGGATGTGGTGAGCGAGCGCGTCGCCGATCCGATGGGGATGCTGCTCGTCGATGACCAGGCCTACTTGCAGGCGTGGTGCCGCATGGCCGAGGACGTGCGGCTGTTCCGCCTCGACCGCATCGAGTCCGCCCGGCTGCTCGATCAGCCCGCGCGGATCCCCGCGGATGCCCAGCGCGCCACGGCCGATGGCTTGTTCAGCGACCATGAGCACCTCGGGGTCGCGCGATTGGTGATCGAGCCCTCGGCGGGATGG
The DNA here is from genome assembly GCF_014841105.1 of Lolliginicoccus lacisalsi. GTDB lineage: Bacteria > Actinomycetota > Actinomycetes > Mycobacteriales > Mycobacteriaceae > Lolliginicoccus > Lolliginicoccus lacisalsi. Next base: position 244,170 of record NZ_JACYWE010000005.1, on the reverse strand, counting down.
TTCGTCGATTACTACCCCGTGGAGAACGAGCACCGCCTCGATGACGGCCGGGTGCAGGTCGAGATGCGCTATGCCTCGGATGAGTGGATGGCGCGGATGCTGCTGGGCTTCGGCGCGAGCATCACGGTGGTCGGTCCGGCCGGGCTCGCGCAGCGGATGCGGCAGCAGGCGGAGGCGGGCCTCGAGCGCTACCGGCAGGCTTGATGACCGCTGATAGTGGATGAAGCGTTGGTGAACGCGCGCTCGGGGCGCGGATGCCCCGGCCGGATCTCGGGTAGCATCGGAACCGACGTCAATGTGGGAGGCTGAAAGAACAATGGGATTCACGAGCCCGTGGCACTGGTTGATCCTGATCCTCGTCATCGTGGTGCTGTTCGGCTCCAAGCGGCTGCCGGACGCGGCCCGCGGGCTGGGGCGCTCGATGCGCATCTTCAAGAGCGAGATCAAGGAGATGGGCAACGACGGCGGCACCGATAGCGCCCAGCAGCCCCCGCAGTCCGCGCCTCCGCAGATCAGCGCCGCGCCCACGACCCAGGACGATCAAGCCCAGAGCGGCTATACCCAGCAGGGCAACCAGCAGCAGCAGCCTGATCAGCGCGCTTAGCGCGCGGCCCGCGCAGCGCCAGTCCGGCAGCGGCTGGCGCTGCGGCATTCTGGCCGGATCCCTATCCCTGTGAGCGAGAAGAATGACCGCGGTGCGACTATCCCTGAAGCCTGCGCGCCGGAAGCGCAAGATCAATCCGGACGGCACCATGCCGCTCAGCGAGCACCTGCATGAGCTGCGTACCCGGCTGCTGATCGCCCTCGCCGCGGTCACGCTCACCACGATCCTCGGATTCCTGTGGTACTCGTTCTCGGTGCTCGGCATGCCCTCGCTGGGCGACCTGCTGCGGGGTCCCTACTGCGAGCTGCCGCAGGAGGCGCGTGCCTCGCTGACGCAGAACAGCGACGAGTGCCGCCTTCTCGCCACCGGCCCGTTCGAGCAGTTCATGCTGCGCTTGAAGGTCGCGGTCACCGCGGGGATCGTCATGGCCAGCCCGGTATGGCTGTACCAGGTGTGGGCGTTCGTGGTACCGGGCCTGCACCGCAACGAGCGCCGCTTCGGCATCGTGTTTGTCATGATCGGCGCGCTGCTTTTCATCGCCGGCGCCGTGATGGCCTACTTCCTCGTCGCCTTCGCGCTGCAATTCCTGCTCAGCATTGGTGACAACGTCCAGATCACCGCATTGAGCGGCCAGGAGTACTTCGGCTTCATCATTAGTCTCATCATCATCTTCGGAGTCAGCTTCGAGCTGCCCCTGATCGTGGTGATGCTCAACGTGGTGGGCATCCTGCCCTACGAGAAGCTCAAGTCCTGGCGCCGCGGCATCATCTTCGCGCTGTTCGTCTTCGCCGCCTTCGTCACCCCGCACGATCCGTTCTCGATGATCGCGCTCGCCCTCACCCTGACCTTGCTGTTCGAGATAGCCGTGCAGTTCGCGCGCATCAACGACAAGCGCCGCGCCCGACGGGCCGGAGCGTGGGGGCACCTCGCCGATGACGAGTCGGAGCCGCTGGAGGCCCCCGGTCCCGTCGCCAATGACGCTTCCGGCGAGCAGGAGCGATAACGTAGGACAGGATGAGCACTCCTGCCACTGAGGTCGCGGCGTTCGCCGCGCAACTACCGTTCCCGCTCGACCCGTTCCAGCTGCGCGCCTGCGAGGCGCTGGAGGCCGGGCACGGCGTGCTCGTGTGCGCGCCCACCGGTGCCGGCAAGACCATCGTCGGTGAGTTCGCCGTGCACCTGGCGCTGCAAGCGGGCCGCAAGTGCTTCTACACCACGCCGATCAAGGCCTTGTCGAACCAGAAGTTCCACGACCTCGTCGAGCGGTACGACCGCGACACCGTGGGCCTGCTCACCGGCGACCAGAGCATCAATTCCGACGCGCCGATCGTGGTGATGACCACCGAGGTGCTGCGCAACATGCTCTACGCCGGCTCGGACCGGCTGCGCGGCCTCTCGCACGTCGTGATGGACGAGGTGCACTTCCTCGCTGACAGGTTCCGCGGCGCCGTGTGGGAGGAAGTGATCCTCCATCTCGCCGACGATGTCGCCCTCGTCAGCCTGTCCGCCACGGTCAGCAACGCCGAGGAGTTCGGCTCCTGGATGGAGACCGTGCGCGGCGACACCACAGTGATCGTCGACGAGACCCGGCCCATCCCGCTGTGGCAGCACATGCTCGTCGGCCGGCGCATCCTCGATCTTTTCCCGAGCCGGAGCAGCGACGGCCCGCCCGGCCGCGGCCAGCGCAAGCTCAACCCCGACCTGCTCTCGCACATCCGCAAGCGCCTCGCGATCGAGGACGCCGAGCGGCCCGGGCATCGCCGCGGCGGAAGCCGTGATCGCCGGGGCCGCGGCGGCCCGCCCAGCCGCTACCGGCCACCGTCGCGGCCCGAGGTGATCACCCAGCTCGACAAGGCCGGGCTGCTGCCAGCCATCACGTTCATCTTCAGCCGCGCCGGCTGCGACGCTGCCGTCGGCCAGTGCGTCCGCTCCGGGCTCACCCTCACCACCGAGGACGAGGCCACCCGCGTGCGCGAGATCATCGAGCGCCACACCGGCGAGCTGCCGCGCGCGGACCTGCGCATCCTGGGCTACGAGCAGTGGTGCACCGCGCTCGAGCGCGGCATCGCCGCCCACCATGCGGGAATGCTGCCGGCTTTCCGCCACACCGTGGAGGAACTGTTCGTCAATGGGCTCGTCAAGGCCGTGTTCGCCACCGAGACCCTCGCGCTGGGCATCAACATGCCCGCCCGCAGCGTGGTCCTCGAGCGCCTGGTCAAGTTCAATGGCGATACCCACGCCGACCTGACCCCCGGCGAGTACACGCAGCTCACCGGCCGGGCCGGGCGGCGCGGCATCGATATCGAGGGCCACGCGGTGGTGCTGTGGGAGCCGAGCGTGGATCCCGACATGGTGGCGGGGCTGGCATCCACGCGCACCTTCCCGCTGCGCAGCTCGTTCGCCCCCGGCTACAACATGGCCGTCAACCTGTTGCGACACCTTCCCGCGGAGGAGGCCCGCGCCCTGCTCGAGCGCTCCTTCGCGCAGTTCCAGACCGACCGCAACGTGGTCGGGGTGTCGCGCGCCATCGAGCGCAACGAGCGGGAGCTGCAGCAGCTCGAGGGCGGCACCGACTGCCATCTCGGTGACTTCGCCGAGTACGCGGCCCTGCGCCGCGCCATCAGCGAGCGGGAGCGCGAGCTCAAGCGTGGCGCCACCGGGGAGAAGCGCAACACGGTCGCCGAGTCGCTGGTGCGGCTGCGCCGTGGCGATGTGATCACCGTCCCTGCCGGGCGACGGGCAGGCCCCGCGGTGGTGCTCGAGCCTGATCGGGAGTTCGCCGACCCGCACCCGCTGGTGATGACCTCCGGCGGCTGGTCGGGGAGGCTCTCGCCGCGGGACTTCGCGGACCCCGTGGAGGCGGTGGGGTCGATCCGGCTGCCCCGGCACATCGACTTCCGCGACGCCCAGGTGCGCCGCGACATCGCTTCCACGCTGCGCAACAAGGGCTTCGTGCCGAGCTCGGGGCCGGGCAAGCACGGCAAGCATGGCAAGAAGCGGGGCGGCGCGACGCACGACCGGGAGCTTGCCCGGTTGCGCCGCGAGCTCAAGCAGCATCCGTGCCACGATTGCCCCGACCGCGAGGAGCATGCCCGGGTGTCCGAGCGGTCCCATCGCCTCGCCGTGGAGACGCAGCGGCTCAGGACCCGGATGGATGCGGCATCGTCGTCGCTGGCGCGGACCTTCGACCGGATCGTGGAGCTGCTCGCCGAGCGTGCCTACCTCGAGCCGGACGGCGACCCGGTGGTCACCGAGGAGGGCGAGTGGTTGCGGCGCATCTACAGCGAGAGCGACCTGCTGGTGGCCGAGGCGCTGCGGCGCGGCATCTGGAAGGGTCTCGCCCCCGCGGAGCTGGCTGGCGTGGTGTCTTCCGTGGTCTTCGAGGCGCGCCGCGACGCCACGGTCGCGAGCGCCATGCCCACCGGCCCGCTGCGCCGGGCTATTGCCGACACGCAGCGCATCTGGGAGGAGATCCAGTCCGACGAGATCCGCCACCAGCTTCCCATCACCCGGGAGCCCGACACGGGCTTTGTTCACGCGATCTACGTGTGGGCGCAGGGGGCACCGCTGCTCGACGCGCTGCTCGCCGCTAACGAGATCCCGCCCGGTGATTTCGTGCGCTGGTGCCGGCAGGTGCTCGATCTGCTCGAGCAGTTGCGCATCGTCGCCCCGGACGCTCAGGTGCGTTCCTCCGCGGGCAAGGCCATCGCGGCGATCAAGCGGGGCGTCGTCTCGATCGATGCCACCACCGAATAGCAGTCCTGCACCGAATAGCGGGGCAGTGGCAGGGAACCGCTGACGGGCACGGCGTGGCACGGCATGATGGGAACCATGAGCGCCCGTCCCCTGCCCACGGCCGAGGAGCTGCATGACCTCGCCATCAACTGCCTGCACGCATGCGGGGCCGACGTCGTCCCCGAATCCGTGTTCACCGGCACGATCCTCCCGGTGGGAACGGGTGAGCCCCTCGAGGCCCGCACTCCCATCCTTGGCGCTGACCTGTTGACCATCACGGGCAGCTCGCCAGCGGACGTCGATGATGCGATCGGCGGGGCCATCGAGGCCTTCGCCGCGTGGCGGTCGGTGCCCGCGCCCCGCCGCGGGGAGGTGGTGCGCGCCCTCGGCGTCCTGCTGCGCGAGCACAAGGCGGATCTCGCGACGCTCGTGACGATCGAGGCGGGCAAGATCACCTCCGAGGCGCTCGGCGAGGTGCAGGAGATGATCGATGTCTGCGACTTCGCCGTCGGATTGTCGCGCCAGCTCTACGGCCTGACCATGGCCTCGGAGCGGCCGGGGCACCGGCTCGCCGAGACCTGGCATCCGCTCGGCGTGGTCGGCCTGATCACCGCGTTCAACTTTCCCGTGGCGGTGTGGGCCTGGAACACCGCGATCGCTCTGGTGTGCGGCGATCCGGTGGTGTGGAAGCCGTCGGAGTCCACGCCGATGACCGCGCTGGCCTGCGATGCGCTGCTCGCGCGGGCGATAGCCGAGCAGGACGCGCCCGAGGGCCTGCACACCGTGGTGCTCGGCGCGCGGGACGTGGGGGAGCAGCTTGTCGATGATGATCGGATCGCCCTGCTCAGCGCGACGGGCTCGGTGCGCATGGGCCCCGAGATCGGGCCGCGCGTGGCGGCACGGTTCGGACGCTCGCTGCTCGAGCTCGGGGGCAACAATGCCGCTATCGTCGCGCCGTCTGCGGACCTCGATCTCGCGGCGCGCGCGGTGGTGTTCGCGGCGGCGGGCACCGCGGGGCAGCGCTGCACCACGTTGCGGCGGCTGATCGTGCACCGCTCGATCCTCGATGACGTGGTGGATCGTGTCGCCGCGGCCTACAGGACGCTGGTGGTGGGGGATCCGTTCCGCGACGACGTGCTCGTGGGGCCGTTGATCTCGGACAGGGCCGAGGAAGCGATGCGCGATGCCCTCGAGCGGGCCACGGAGGCGGGGGGCACGATCGTCCACGGTGGTGATCGCATCGCCATCGAGGGGGCCGAGGACGGCGTATATGTCGCGCCGGCGATCGTGCGGATGCCAGGCATGGCTCCAGTGGTGCGGGAGGAGACGTTCGCGCCGATCCTGTACGTGCTCGCCTACGACGATCTCGACGAGGCCATCGCCCTGCACAACGCGGTGCCGCAGGGACTGTCGTCGGCGATCTTCACCACCGACCTGCGGGAGGCGGAGCGCTTCCTTGGCCCGGAGGGTTCGGACTGCGGCATCGCCAATGTCAACATCGGGACCTCGGGCGCGGAGATCGGCGGGGCGTTCGGCGGCGAGAAGCACACCGGCGGCGGGCGCGAATCCGGGTCGGACGCGTGGCGCAACTACATGCGGCGGTCCACGAGCACCATCAACTACTCCTCGGAGCTGCCGCTCGCCCAGGGCGTGCGGTTCGCCTGATCACCCGGTGCGCGCGGGGTTCGCGGCGAGAGCGGCGAGCAGCCGGGCGAGCGCGTTGTCGATGCCATAATCGTGACCGAGCTCGGCCAGGCTGTGCCGATCCTGCGGTTCCGCGGGGAGCTCGTCCGGCCGCGACAGCAACACCGGGGCGTCGGTGGCCACGCGCACGACCTTCTCGGCAGCCTCGACATACTCCACGCTCGCGGTGAGCTTGTTGCGCACCCCCGGCGCGAGGCTGCTCGCGGGATCGGCGGCGGCCGCCATGACAGCAGCGAGCGACCCATGCTCGAGGAGCAGCCGCGACGCGGTCTTCTCGCCCACCCCCGCCACACCGGGCAGGCCGTCGGATGGATCGCCGCGCAGCAGCGCCAGCTCGGCATAGGCCGCGCCGGCGCGATCCGCTGGTACTCCGAACCGGGCGGCGACCTCGGCCGGGCCGAACAGCTCCGCCTTCGCCAGGCCGCGCCCCACATACAGCACCCGCACGGGCACCGGATCGTCTGCGACCACTTGCAGCAGGTCCCGGTCACCGCTGACCACGATCACCGGATCGCTGGTCTCCCGCGCCGCGAGGGTCCCCAGCACATCATCGGCCTCGAAGCCGTTGGCCCCGGCGGTGGCGATGCCGATCGCGTCGAGCACATCAAGGATCATGTCCACCTGCGGGGGCAGCGAGTCCGGAACATCCTCGGCGCCCCCGGCTGGCGCCTCGGGATCCGCGACCCGGTGCGCCTTGTAGGAGGGGATCGCCGCGACCCGGAAGGCCGGGCGCCAATCGTTATCGAGGCACACCACCAGGCGTGACGGCGCGTGGGAGCGGACCAGGGAGGCGATCGTATCGAGGAAGCCGCGCACCGCGTTGACCGGTCGCCCATCCGGCGCGGTCAGCGACTCGGGCAGCGCGTGGAACGACCGGAACCAAAGGCTCGCGCCGTCGAGGAGAACTACCGGTGCATCCATGGTTCCGTATCATGCCAGGCCGTGGCGGGCTGCTCGCGCCGGGATAGGCTGGGGGGCATGGCTGATCCCGATACCGGTGCCCCGTCCGCCACCTACGCCGCGCGGCTCGAATCCGCCGCTCGACTGCTGAGCGGGCAAGGCATCGACGCCCTCCTGATCACCCCCGGTCCCGACCTGCAATACCTCACCGGATCAACGATGTCGTCGTTCGAGCGCCTCACCTGCCTCGTGGTCCCCGCGACGGGACAGCCGCGGATGATCGTTCCCCGGCTCGAGGTCGCGGCCCTGCGCGGCACCGCCCTCGACGATCTCGACGTCGCCATCCTCCCGTGGATCGATGGCGAGGACCCGCACGGCATGATCGTCGAGGCGATCGGACCGGACGCGCGCGCCGCCATCGCTGATGCCGCGCCAGCCCTCCATGTCCTCCCGCTGCAGGCGCGGCTCGGCCAGCCGCTGGCGCTCGCCACCGACGTGCTGCGCGAGCTACGCATGATCAAGGACGAGGCGGAGAAGGCAGCATTGCGGCAAGCTGGCGCCGCCATCGACCGCGTCCATGCCCGCATGGGCGAGTTCCTGCGCGCGGGCCGCACCGAGTCCGAGGTCGCCGCGAGCATCACCGCCGCGATCATCGAGGAGGGGCACACCGGGGCGGCGTTCGTCATCGTCGGCTCCGGCCCGCACGGCGCGGACCCGCACCACGAAGTGTCTGAGCGGGTCATCGCGCGCGGCGACATCGTCGTCATCGACATCGGTGGCCCGGTGCCCGCTGGCTACTTCTCCGACTGCACGCGCACCTACAGCATCGGCGAGCCCGATCCCGCGGCGGCCGAGCGCATCGCCATCCTCGAGGAAGCACAGGCCCGCGCGGTGGCCACGGCCCGTCCCGGCGCCACGTCCGGGCAGGTCGATGCGGCCGCCCGCGACCACCTCGCCGCCCACGGCCTCAGCGAGTACTTCGTGCATCGCACCGGCCATGGCATCGGGCTCTCCGTCCACGAGGAGCCCTACATCATGACCGGTGGTGAGCAGGTGCTACGCGAGGGCATGGCGTTCAGCATCGAGCCCGGCATCTATCTCCCAGGCGAGTGGGGCGCTCGCATCGAGGACATCGTCATCCTGACCGCGGACGGATGCGAGCCGGTCAACCGCCAGCCGCACCGCTTGACCGTGCTTCCCGGGTGATCGAAAAGCGCTGATGAACGGAAGGTGGTGAGGGTGGTGGAGAAACGGGGCTCGTCGTACCCGCGGGTCCGGCGGATCGGCGCCTTGCTGGTCATCGTGCTGGCCGTGCTTGTTGTCGTGATCATCTTCACCCGGGGAGACGAGCAGACCGGCAGCGCCGGCGACGCGAGCACCACGGCCTCCACCACGGCCGCGGAGAGCGACGGGGAGGGTCGCGTCGTGCGCATCGACCACGGCGACCCCCGGCAGGAACGGCGCGTGGTGATCACCATCGTCGAGGACTACACGTGCGAAGCGTGCGCGGCCTTCGCTGAGCAGTACCGCGTGGTGCTGCGCTCCCTCGTGACCACCTTCGACGCCGCCGTGGAGCACGTCCCCGTTGCCGCCGATGATGATGCGGCCGCCCTGCGCCTAGCGAACGCCTCGCTGTGCGTCGCCGATGACACGATCGAGGACTGGATGGCATTCCGGTCCGCCATGTTCGATCTCGGCACCGTCGGCGGCGGCGCGGCGATGGTCGCCGACCAGCAGCTCGTGCGCATCGCGCAGGCCACGGGTGCATCGCACAGCGTGACGGCATGCATCGTCGAGAACCGCTATGCCGCGGAGCTCGAGGCCGCCACTGCCCGCTGGTCCAGCGCCGGGGTGGAGCTGCCCCACATCGAGATCAACGGGGAGCCCTACGAGCCATCGACCCCCGCGGACCTGTCCGCGCTCGTGCGCGGGCAGTGATCCCTAGCGGCCGATCATGAGTGCGGGGGCTCGCCGGTCAATCGGTGATCCGCATGGTTGAACCCCTCACGGACCAGCCTGGCGAGATGGCCGTCGCGGATGCGATAGACAATGCGCCGACCGTCGCGCCGGGTATCGACCATCTCGGCGAGCCGGAGCTTCGCGAGGTGCTGGCTGATCGAGGTGCGGGAGGCGCCCGTGGCCTCGGTCAGGGTGCTGACATCCGCCTCGCCGCGAGCGAGCAACCAGAGCACATGCAAGCGAGTGGGGTCCGACAGCATCCGGAATGCGTCGCTCGCGGCATCGAGGTGAGCCTGGTCCGGGGGCGCGTCATGGACGAGGCTGGGGTAGGCCGGGGCGGGCTGGCGCAAGGGATTGGACGCAGTCACAGGACTATCCACCTCTCGATTCATCCCGGGGAGCATGGTCGCTCGGTGGCCACGCCGCCGCGGCAGCCACCGCCGCGGCGGCAGCAAGAAGCGTGAGCACGAGGGTAGCAGCGACCTGTCCCGCCGCTAGGCCGAGCCAGCCGGCGAGCGGATAGGTGATCAGGAAGCATGCGTGGCTGAGCGAGAACTGGGCCGCGAAGACAGCGGGCCGGCTAGCCGGCGATGAGCCCCGTCGCAGCAACCGGGCCGCCGGAGTGAGGACCATCGACGTGCCCGCGCCCATCATTGCCCACGCGAGCACCAGCGGTAGCCAGGCGATGCCCGGCGCGGTCGCGGCGGCCACGCTGGTGCTGGGCGCGACGAGAACAGTTGTGGTGGCCAGGCCGATCACGCTGAGCAGCCCGCCGCCGAGCATCACGGACCTGTCGGTGCGGCGGCGGAGAACGCCCGGAACGAGGACGGCGGCCAGCACCGACGCCGTGCCGAAACAGGCCAGCGCGAGCGCCACCCCAGTACCCGTACCACGGGTCAGGGCCTGCACATGGATGACGGTGGTGACCAGCACGACCGCCGTGGCGGCGGCGACGACCATGTCGAGGGCCAGCAGTGCCCGCAGCTCCCTGCCTCGCAGCATGATCCGGGAGCCGTGCACGAGCCGTGCGGCAATCGGAGCGGGCGAGGGCGCGATCGGCATGGTCGGGAGCGCGCTCCACAGCACGATGATCCCGGACAGCAGGAACCCCACAGCCGTGCCCAGGAACAGTGATTCGTAGGAGTAGACGGCGAGCAGGGCGATCGCGATCACGGGACTGGCGAGCGATTCGAGATCGTAGGCGACGCGCGAGCAGGACAAGCCCTGGGTGTATTCGTCCTCGTCGACCAGCACGGCCGGAAGCATCGCTTGGAAGGCAGGCGTGAACGTGGCCGAGGCTGCTTGCAGGACCAGGATGAGCAGGTAGATCTGCCAGACCGCATCGACGAGGGGCAGGGCGAGCGCCACGGAGGCGCGGATCGCATCGGCACTGACCAGCAGCACTTTTCGCGGGACGTGGTGCGCCAGTGCCGAGATCACGGGCGCGATGCCGACGTAGGCGACCATCTTGATGGTGAACGCGGTGCCGAGGACCGCGCCCGCGCTGCTGCCCGCGATGTCCACGGCCAGCAGGCTCAGGGCGATGGTGAGCAGCCCGGTGCCGAGCAGCGCGAGCACCTGGGCGGTGAGCAGCTTGCGAAACAGCGGATTGCCCAGGGCGCCGTGCCGGAGGCTGGGGCGGGAAGTACGCGCCATCCCTCAATCGTATATGTGCGCACATGCGCACTCAATGGTTAAGAGTCGCGGGCGCCGGGGGCGTGGGGTGGCCGGGCGCTTCCCTCGCCCGGCCACGCGGCAACCGTAGCACACCATCGAACGGATGTTCGATGGTGGTTGCCGGGTGTCGGAAAGCTCCGTCGGCCTGGCCCGGGATGGCCTGCTCCGGAATGGCCGGGTGTCCCTTGGCCTGCTCCGCCAGTGGAAGCTTCTCCCCCTCTGAGCGGGAAAACTTTCCACTGGCGCGTGGGGGGCGCCGCGCCCACCCGCCGTCGGCCAGCCGCGCTACTGCCCGAGCAGCGACCGCGAGCCGAGGATGCGGGTCACCGCGATCTCGATGACGACGCGGCGCGGGTTCTCGCGCGGCACCCGGTAGCGTCCGGCGTAGCGCTCCTCGGCGTCGCGCACGGCCTCGGGCTCGCGGCGCACGGTGGCGGAGCCCTCGAGGGCGAGCCAGCGCGCCCGGTCGACCTGGAATACCGTGGCGTGCCCGGCCCGGTCGACGTTGACCACCTTCTGGCTGCCCTCGCTGGTGATCACCCGTGCCTTGCGCGCCTCTGGATCCCAGGTGAAGCCGACCGCGACAACGTGTGGCAGGCCGTTGGCGCGCAGGGTCGTCAATGATCCGAGGTGCCGCTCGGCGAGGAAGGTCGCGGCATCGTCGGTCAAGTCTTCGGGGGTGTATGCCATGGCGTTCACCGTAGTCGAGCACACTAGGGGCGTGAGCGATGCAAAAGTCCCGTCCCCTTCCCGCGCGAGCCTTGCCGACCGCTTCGACCCCGGCCCGGTGGTGATCCTGGGCGGTCGCAGCGAGATCGGCCTGGAGGTGGCGCAGCGCCTCGCGCCCGGTCGTGTCGTGGTGCTTGCCGCCCGCCGCAGCGAGGATCTGGCGAGCGAGCAGCAGGTCGTGCGGAACGCGGGCGCGACGGACGTGGTGCCGGTCGAGTTCGACGCGGACGATACGGCTTCCCATGAATCGTTCCTCGACGATCTCGAGGCGCGCGTGGGCCTGCCCGGCGTGGTGGTGCTGTGCTTCGGCATCCTGGGCGACCAGCAGCGCGCGGAGGACGATGCGGCGCACGCCGTGCAGATCATCCACACCGACTACGTGGCGCAGGCGAGCGTGCTGACGAGCCTGGCGCGCCGGATGAGGCAGCAGGGCCGCGGGCAGCTCGTGGTGTTCTCCTCGGTGGCCGGCGCCCGGGTGCGGCGCGCGAACTACGTGTATGGCTCCGCGAAGGCCGGTCTGGATGGCTTCGCCAGCGGTCTCGCGGATGCCCTGCATGGCACGGGCGTGCACTTGCTGATCGTGCGGCCTGGGTTCGTCATCGGCCGCATGACCGAGGGCATGGATCCCGCTCCGTTCTCCAGCACGCCCGGCCAGGTCGCGGACGCGGTGGTCGCGGCGGGGGCCCGGCGCCGCCGCGTCGTGTGGGTGCCGTTGCAGCTGAAGCTGCTGTTCATGGCGTTGCGCTTGCTGCCGCAGTGGGTGTGGCGGAGGATGCCCCGGTGACCCCTGGCGAGGCGAGCGGCGGGCCGCGCATCGTGGTGGTGGGGATCGGTGCCGACGGTTGGGCGGGGATCGGGGATCCGGCCCGGGAGGCGATCCGGGCGGCCCGCACCATCCATGGCTCGGCCCGCCAGCTCGCGCTGCTGCCGGACGAGGTGGCGGGTCAGCTCATGGCCTGGCCGTCGCCCCTCCTGCCCGCGTTGCCCGGGCTGATCGAGGAGCACGGATCGGGCAGGATGTGCGTCCTCGCGAGCGGCGATCCCATGCTGCACGGGATCGGGGCGACCCTTGCCCGCATCGCGGGCGTCGAGCGCCTGCGGGTGCTGCCGCACGTGTCGAGCGTGTCGCTGGCGTGCGCGCGGCTGGGATGGGCGATCCAGGACACGTCCGTGGTGTCGGTCGTCAACCGGCCCATCGCGGCGATCCTGCGGGAGATGGCGCCGCGTGGCCGCATCCTCGTGCTCAGCGAGGATGCGGCCACGCCCCGGCAGGTCGCGGGCCTGCTGGATGCGCACGGTTGGGGAGGCAGCCGACTAACAGTGCTCGAGCAGCTGGGCGGGCCACGGGAGAACCGGGTCTCCGGTCTCGCGTCGGGCTGGGAACTGCCCTAGGGTGATCCGTTGAATGTCGTCGCGATCGAATGCGACACGGGCCCCGGTATCCAGCGGGCACTCGTGCCCGGGCTGCCGGACGAGGCGTACGGCGATAGCCAGCTGACCAAGCAGGAGGTGCGCGCGGTGACCTTGGCGGCGCTCGCTCCATTGCCCGGCGAGGTGCTGTGGGACGTGGGGGCCGGTACCGGAAGCATCGCCATCGAGTGGATGCGCGCGCATCCCTCGTGCCGGGCGGTGGCGTTCGAGCAGGATCCCGCTCGATCGGAGCGCCTGCGCGGCAACGCCTCATCGCTGGGCGTGCCCTCGCTGCACGCGGCGGGCGCGGCGCCCGGGGCCTTCGCGGATGTGCCCGCCGCCCTTGCTATCCCGGATGCGATCATGGTCGGCGGTGGGGCCACCGCGCTCGGCCTGCTCGACGCCTGCTGGGACCGGCTGCGCCCAGGCGGACGGCTCGTCGTCAACGCGGTGACGACGGAATCCGAATCACTCGTTCTGCGGTGGCACGGCACGCACGGGGGAATGCTGCGGAGGATGCAGGTGCATCGCGCGGCTCCGCTCGGGGCGTTCACCACCTGGCGGCCCCACATGCCCGTGACCCAATGGAAGGGGACTAAGCCGTGACCGTGTTCTTCGTCGGCGCCGGGCCCGGCGCCGCGGACCTGCTGACGCTGCGGGCGGTCCGCGTGCTCGAGCGCGCACCGGTATGCCTCTACGCCGGCTCGCTCGTGCCCGATGAGGTGCTGGCCCATTGCCCGCCGGGTGCCCGCTTGATCAACACTGCCCGCATGCGCCTGCCCGATATCGTCGACATCATGGCCGAGGCCACCGAGCGCGGCGAGGACGTGGCGCGCCTGCACTCCGGCGACCCGTCGATCTACAGCGCCGTCGCCGAGCAGATCCGGCTGCTCGCCGGGCGGGGCATCGACTACCAGATCGTGCCGGGCGTGCCTGCGTTCGCCGCCGCGGCCGCCGCGCTGGGCCGGGAGCTGACCGTGCCGGGGGTGGGGCAGTCGTTGCTGATCACCCGCATCGCCGTCCGGGCTACTGCCATGCCTCCTGGCGAGGAGCTCGAGCGGCTCGCGAGCACCGGGGTGACCCTGGCGCTGCATCTCGCCGCCGCGCACATGGACACCGTGATCGCCGCGCTCGCCCCCCATTACGGCACGGACTGCCCCGCGGCCGTCGTGGCGTTCGTCAGCCGGCCCGAGGAAGTGGTGCTGCGCGCGACGGTGGGCACGATCGCCGAACGCATGGCCGAGCAGGGCATCACCAAGACGGCCGTCATCCTGGTGGGCCGCGCGCTCACCGCGGATGGATTTCCCGATAGCTACCTGTACTCGGAGGAGCGGGCGAGGGCGCTGCCGTCATGCGGGTCCTGATCCTCGGTGGCACGGGCGAGGCCCGGCAGCTAGCTGCCGCGCTGGTCGGCCGCCATGCCGTGGTGTCGTCGCTGGCGGGCCGGGTGCGGGAACCACTGGTGCCGGTCGGGGAGGTGCGATCAGGCGGGTTCGGCGGCGCGAGCGGCTTCGCGGCGCATCTGCGCGAGGACCGGATCGAGGCGGTGATCGATGCGACGCACCCCTTCGCCGCGACGATGACTGCCACTGCGGCACGCGTCACGGGCGGGCTGGGCGTGCCGTTCGCCCGGCTGCAGCGACCAGAGTGGGAGCCGGTGCCGGGGGATAAGTGGCTCGATGCGCCGGATGTTGCTGGCGCCGCGCGGATCGTGGACGGGTTGCTGCGAGGGGGAGGCGCCACGCGCGCCCTGCTGACGGTCGGAAGGCAGGAGCTCGCGGCGTTCGAGGACCTTCCGCGCGGCACCGTGGTGGCGCGGACGATCGATGCGCCCGCTGTTGTCCCGGCGTCTGTGCGGGAGGTCATTCTCGCGCGGGGCCCGTTCACGCTCGGGGAGGAGCGCGCGACGCTCGAGCGATCTGGGGCGGACGTGCTGGTCAGCAAGAACAGCGGGGGCGCGGCGACAGCCGCGAAGCTGGTCGCGGCGCGGGAGCGGGGGATACCGGTGGTAATGGTGGGGCGCCCGGCGCTGCCTGGAGGCGTGACCGTGATGACGAGCGTCGCGGAGGCAGTGGCGTGGGCTGATCACGTGGGCTGATCACGTGGTGCCGCCGGCTGCTCGATGACGGCGCGGACGTGGTGCGAAAGTGAAACCTGAGAATTCTGGTGAAACTGCGGCAGGAGTGAACTCCTTACCTACGATAAGGATCGTCGCCCGCCCCCGATCCCAGGAGAACCCGTGGCCTCCCGACGTGATTTCCTCCGCAATGCCGCTCTCGGCGGACTTGCCGCCATGCAGGCCGGCGGGGCATTTTCCTCCCTCGGTGATCTCTTGCCCGGCAACTCGCGCCCACCTTCGCCCACCTCGCCGGGCACGCCTCCGTCGCCGAGCGTGCCGACGATCCCCGGCAGCGATGACACCGGGCAGATCCTGATCGACTATGCCGCCGGAGTGCCGTCGGCGGCCTCGATCAAGCGTGCCGGGTACCGCGGCGTCATCCGCTACATGTCCGAGCCCCGCGCTAGCTGGATGATCGGCAAGCCCATGCGGGCCAGCGAGGTCGCCGACATGAAGTCCCAGGGGCTCGCGATCGTCTCGTGCTACCAGTTCGGCAAGGACGTCACCTCCGACTGGCGCGCGGGCTACAACGGCGGCACCCGCCACGCCGCGATCGGCGAGCGGTTGCACCGTGAAGCGGGCGGCCCCGCTAACGCTGTCATCTACGCCGCGATCGACAGCAATCCGAGCAGCAGCGAGCTCGAGCTCGTCGCCGGCTACATCCGCGGCTGGCAGGACACCATCGGCGCCGCACGTACCGGCGTCTACGCGAACTACCCCACCATCGAGTTCCTCCGCGGCCGCGGGCTCGGCCGCTACTTCTGGATGCACAACTGGGGCTCGGGCGGACGCGTGCACCCCGCGGCCCACATCCACCAGTTCGAGATCGACCGGCTTACCGTGGACGGGGTGGGCATCGACCGCAACCGCATCCTCAAGCCCAGCTACGGCCAGTGGTGACTCCTCCCCGCTGAGGGAGGGCCCCGTCACACGGGGATAGGGCCTACGCTCGGATCGGGAGATCGACCGAGAAGCGGGGGCCAGCATGAGCATCGATGTGACTGCCGCGCAGCGCCGCGCCCTCGCCGTGCTGGTCATCGCCCAAGTGCTCAGTGGCGCTGGACTAGCGGCCGGGATCACTGTCGGCGCGCTGCTCGCGCGCGACGTCCTGTCCTCGACCAGTCTCGCCGGGGTTCCCGCGGCACTGTTCACCGTCGGCGCGGCCCTCGCTGCCGTGCTGGTGGGCCGGGCATCGCAGGCCCGCGGGCGCAGGGTAGGCCTCGCGCTCGGCTACGGAGCAGGGGCGATCGGCGCGATCGGGGTCGTTGTCGCATCCGCATTGCCGTCCACGCCCTTGCTGTTCCTGGCGCTGTTCGTCTACGGGGCGGGCATGGCCACCAACCTGCAGGCCCGCTACGCCGGTGCCGATCTCGCCCCCGCGCATCGCAAGGGCCGAGCGGTGAGCATCGTGCTTGTCGCCACCACCCTTGGCGCGGTCGCGGGCCCCAACACTGTCGGCCTCACCGGCCGATTCGCCGCCAGGCTGGGCATCCCGGAGCTCGCGGGGCCATTCCTGCTCGCGGCGGCCGCTTATGGCATAGCTGCGGTCGTGCTGTGGATCTGGTTGCGACCGGATCCGCTGCTGCTCGCCCGCGAGCTACGCCTCGACGACCCCGCCGAGAGTGACGATGCGCCCGGCGCCGTGGTGGCGGACTGGCGGCCAGTGGTGCTGCTCGGCGCGGTGATCATGACGATCACCCAAGCGGTGATGATCGCGATCATGACCATGACGCCCGTGCACATGCAGGATCACGGGCATTCCCTCGGCGCGGCGGGGCTGGTGATCGGCTTCCATGTCGCGGCGATGTATTTGCCATCGCCACTCTCGGGGATGCTGGTCGATCGCTTCGGGCCACGGGTGGTGGCGCTGGCCGCGGCCATCACGATGCTGCTCGCGGGGGCGTCCGCGGCGGCGTTCACCGGCATGGCCGGCCTCACGCTCGCGCTGGTTCTGCTCGGGCTCGGCTGGAACCTTGGCCTCATCAGCGGCACGACCCTGATCACCCAGGCCGCGCCGCTTCAGCAGCGCGCCGCCGTGCAGGGCAACGTGGATCTATCGATCACCCTGGCCGGGGCTGGCGGCGGCTTCGCGTCCGGCATCGTCGTGGCGGCCTCGAGCTACGCGCTGCTCTCCTGGGCGGGGGCGGTTCTGGCGCTGTTGATCATTCCGGTGGTGCTCCGCCGCCGGGCCTCGGCCTGACCTGGCGGGCCCTGACCTGGCGGGCTGCGCCGGGCCCGGCGGGCAGTGGAAACTTTTCCTCCCCAGAGCGGGAAAAGTTTCCAGTCGGGGCGGGCGTTCGGGTGGGCAGTGGCCGCGGGGCGGGCGTTCGGGCGCGCAGAGGCAGTGGGCGGGCAGTGGCCGCGCGCGGGCGTGCAGTCTCGCCGAGGCCGCCCCGCGTCCCCGCTGTGCTAGAGCCATCCCAGGGAAGGTCCTTCGGGAAGGGACTAATGACATCGGTCAAATAGGGCAAAATGACCACCGATCTGGGGGCAGTTGATTCCTAAACTTGTGTTGCAAATCACGCTAGTCTTGTGGGGCGGGTACACCACAAGCCGCGCTCCTCACCTTCGGGATCATCGACGATCCCGCCCAAGCATCCGGAGAGAATCCATGCGTACATCCCTCAAGGCCGGAATCGCCGCACTCGGTGCCGTCGCAGTCATCGTTCCTGGCAGCCTTGCTCACGCGCAGCTCGACAGTGGCGTCACCATCGTCACCGCGGAGCTCCTCGCCGGAGCGCTGACCATCGTGCCCCCGGCGGCTGCCGTCATCTCGCCCGCGCTGGATCAGCTCTCCGCGAGCGGCCAGGTGCTTGCCGTGACCGTCAGCGACCTCAGGCTCTCCAACGCCGGCTGGACAACAACGGCCGTGATCACTGACTTCACCGACCTCGCCTCGAACACAATCCCCGCGAGCAACACCACTTGCACCCCGGCCAGTGCGGTCACCACCGGTTCCGTCACCGTCACGCCGTCGGGCGCCGTCGTCATCGACACCGCCCAGAACGTCCAGACCGCCACGGCTTCGGGCGCCAACACCGCCATCTGGGACGCCACCCTCGACCTCGACACCACGGGCGCGGTCGCGGGCGTGTACACCGCCACGCTCACCCACTCAGTATTCTGATCCACCCCGAGCGAATCGAGATAGTGACGTGCGTCGTCTCCTTCCACTCGTGATCGCGGCGGCGCTGCTCGCACCGGTGTCGGCTGTCCATGCGCAGCCGGCGCCGGAGCCCGGTCCCATCGACGATCCCGGACTCGGAATCCGGCTCATGGAAGTGCCCCTGCACCTCCAGGACGACCCTCGCGCCCAGGTCTACGTGATTGACAACATCGAGGCCGGGGATTCGTTCGACCGCCGCCTCGAGATCTCCAACCGGACCGGCACCACCCAGGACGTGGACCTCTACGTAGGGGCCGCGGATGTCGACGCCCAGGATGGGTTCAAGGTCGCGGACGGGGCCGGGGCCAACGAGCTCACCGAATGGACCGAGCTCGACACCAGCGAAGTCACCCTCGAAGACCGCGAGAACGCCGAGATCGTGCTCAGCGTCGACGTCCCGGAAGGTACCGAGGACGGAGAACGCTACGGCGTGGTCTGGGCCGAGATGACCAGCGGCGAACCCGATGAGGGTGGCGCAGTCGTCGTCAACCGCGTGGGGGTACGGATCTACCTCGCGATCGGCGACTCCGATGCGCTTCCCGCTGACTTCGCCATCACGGGCATGACCCCGCGCCGCACCGCCGAGGGAGTGGCCGAGCTCGTCGTCGACATCGACAACACCGGAGGGCGGGCCGTCGACATCACCGGTTCGCTCGACCTCACCGAGGGGCCCGGCGGCATCCGTCTCGACACCGTCCGATCCAACCAGGTCACTGTGCCCGCAGGGGAGCCAGGGCAAGCAGTCTTCGCCCTGTCCGAAACCTTGCCGAACGGCCCCTGGCAAGCCAACGTCACCCTCGCCAGTGGACTGCTCGAGCGCACCACCAGCGCCCAGGTGACCTTCCCTGACACAGGAGTCGGGGATTCCGTAGGCGCCGAGCAAGAAACCCAGCGCACCTGGTGGTGGATCCTTCTGGCCATCGCTGTGCTGGCCTTGCTCGCCGCGATCATTATTATCCGCCAACGAAGCCGGAATCCCTGATGAACCCTCGACGCCGCACTGTGGTTTGGGCGATGTGCGGCGCCAGCATCCTCGCTGGCGCTGCTCTCGCCCCCGCGGGCCACGCGCAACCCACCCCCACGACTCCCGAATGCACGACCGAGTCCGACACGCAGGATTGCGTGGTCGAGAATGGCGGCGCGGCAGTGCCCCCCGTCGCGCCCACGACCACCACGCCTCCAGCAACGACGCCCGAGCCCGAGCCCCCGCCCCCGGAGCCCGAGCCCGAGCCTGTGGTTGTCACGACGGAAGCGCCTCCACCCGAGCCCGAGCCGGAACCGCCGGCCCCGGACCCCGAGCCGGAGCCTGCCATCATTGATCCGGTGACGACCGAGCCTGCGCCTCCGGCCCCCGAGCCCGTGGATGTGCCCGAACCCGAGTCGCTGGTCGACGAGGCGCCGCAGGAGGACACCCCACCGGCGGCATTGCTGACAGAGGATCCAGCGCCCGAGGATCCAGCGCCCGAGGGTTCCGATACGGACGAGCCAGCCGCGGACGAGGGAACCGAGGAACTCCCCGACGGTGATACGTCCGAGGAGCCTGCTGCCGCCACCGAGGAGGCCTCGGAGGAGTCGGCTGCCGAGGACGAGGAGACCACGGAGGAGTCCACGGAGGGATCGCCCGAGGACGAAGCCACGGTCGACGAAGCCACGGTCGACGAAGCCACGGACGAGGAAGCCACGGACGAGGACGAAGCCAGCGAAGAGGACGAAGCCACCGAGGCGGGCATGCTGACCATCGCTGTGCCTGGCAACCTGGTTCTCGCGCAGCAGGGCGAAGGGGCAGTGCGTCGTGGCGCGATGAGCGTGCAGGTCCTTGATACGCGAGCGGAGAGCCCCGGGTGGACCGCGTTCGCCTCGATGTCCGCGTTCTCGGGCGAATCCACGGGGACCGTGCTGGTTCCGCGGTCGGTGCGCTACAGGGCGAGCGACACGGAATGCAGCTCATCGACCGGGCGGCAAGTCCTCGGCGATGACGAGGTGCGGGTGCAAGTGGCCGAGGGGCCGTGCAGTGCCACCTGGGTCGCTGATATCGAGGTGGTGTTCCCCGGCAGCGGGGTGGTCTCGGATCGGTACGCGACGGCGATCACGCACTCGGTTTACTAGCTCGGCGAGGAGCATGTTCGGCTCGATATCGACCGCTTTGGTCGCAAAAGCACGGGAAATCATCAAACGCGATAGAAGCCACCTGGGTTCTTCAGCAGCTTCTATCGCGTTTGCGGCTGCGACCGGGAAACTGCCCCCATATCTTCCAGGGCCACATCTCCCAGGGCAGCGCGGAAGATTCTCGGTGCAGCACGGCACGCCTTCCGCTCTGATGGGTCTTTACGGTCGCCGCTAGTTTCCGAGGGAGCCGAGATCGAGGCAGATCGACCCGAGGTCGAATCCGCCGCAGGTGTCGGGCCCGGGGGCTGCCTCGGTGTAGGTGATGGTCACGCTCGGGGTGTCGCCGGTCAGGGTGGGGGTGCCGCCGAAGGACGAGCCGCCGCCTCCTCCGCCGCCGCCCGAGTAGGCGTTGCCCGTGCCCGCGCCGCCCCCGCCGCCCGCGTATCCGCCGCCCCCGCCGCCGCCGCACACAGATCCGTTGGCGCCTGCCCCGCCGACGCCCCCCACACCGGGGGCTCCGCCGTAGAAGCCCGTGCCGCCGGCGCCGGGGACCATGCCAACTCCGGGCGCCCCGCCCCCGCCGCCGTTCGTGCCGTCGCCGCCGGCCGCGCCCGCCGCCCCGCCGTCTCCGCCCGAGGGCATGGAGCCGCCGAAATTCAGGGCCCCGCCCCCACCGCCACCCCCGCCTGCCACCACGACCGGGGCAATCCCGCGCAATACGCTGGAGGCTCCGCCACCGCCACCACCGCTGGCCGAGCCGCCGCAGGAGCTGGCGCCCCCGCCGCCGAACCCGCCGCCCACGCCCCCGCCGCCGGTCGCGGTCACTCCGTTGCCGGCGACCGTGACGGTGAGCGACTCGCCGGGGGCGGCCATCACCGCGTCGGCCTGCACGCGTGCGCCCTGCCCGCCCTGTCCAGCGGTGGTGTCGGCGCCGTTGGCAAAACCGCCGCCCCCGGCACCGCCGGTGGCGGTGATGTCGAGGCTGGTGACTCCTGCGGGCACGGTGAAGGTGTGGCTGCCGCCGGTGTCGCCCGCGAAGCTGTAGACGCAGGTGATCGTGCCGGTGCCCTGGCCTGTGCAGGCCTCATCGGCCGAGGCGGTGCCGGGCATGGCGAGCGCGAGCCCGGCCGAGGCGAGGGCGGCCGCGGAAGCCAGAGCGAGCGGACTCCGGGGTTGTGGTCGGGCGGGTGCGGGCATGGGTGTACTCCTTCGAATGAGGGGGAATCTCTAGTGAGGGGGGGAACTGCTGTACCGCTAGCTAAAAGTTCCACACTGGGAATAGCAATCGACATGAAATGCCAACTTCTTTCCGAAAATGCGGCTGTCCGGCCCCCCGCTAGCGTGCGTGCGCGCTGAAGCAGCGAATCGCGGGCTCGCTCAACTGGTCGCCCAGGCCGGGCGCCCCAATCCGGCGGGCGCCCCGAACCAGCAAGCGCCCGCTAGCTCTTGCCGTGCAACCAGCCGATGCCGAGCGTGTCGATGCAGCGCAGCGCCAGCCCGAGGTCGGCATGGTCGCCGTCGTGCGCGGCGCCGAGCTCGGTGAATGCTTGCTCGATGCGGTAGCGGACCGTGTTCTTGTGCACCTGGAGGGTGCGAGCGGCGTCGGTTGGGCTGCCGCCGCTCCGGATGTAGGCCGCGACGGTGTCGCGCAGCCGCGCAGCATGCTCGGTGGGCTCGGCGAGCGGTCCCAGCGTGCGGGCGAGGAATTCGCGCAAGGCGTCGGCGTCACGGCCGAGCAGGTACGGGATCTCCACCTGGCGGTAGAGAGTGCAGGCGCGAGCGTTGGTGGAGACGGACGCGATTTGCTGGGCGGCGACGGCGTCACGATGGCTCTGCCGGAAACCGGCGCTGCCGCGCGCGGCGGAACCGACGGCGATGCGTGTCCCCGCGGGAAGACTGATGCTGGCAATGGCGTCGGTGCTCGCTGGCTGGTCGGTGGCGATCCAGGCCCAGTGCCCGCGTGCCCCGGACGGTAGCGAGAGGAATCGTCCTCGGGAGTCGAGCGCGCGGGCCGCGTGCCGGATGACCTGCTCGCGGTGCCCGAGGGCCTCGGTGTCGTCGGTGTCGCTCCACAGGATCAGGGCGGTGTGCCAGGGGCGCAGGGGGTAGGCGAGCCGGGTGGACGCGGTGTCGATGGGAATGGTGGCGCCCTCGAGCAGGGCGTGGATGGTGTCGGCCCGGCGCGCGGTGGCGCCGCGCTCGAGGGTGGCGCGCTCGCTCGTGTAGGCGGCGAGCAGGACGTCGGTGGAGAGCTCGAGCCAGGTGATCGCGGATTCCCAGAAGCTAACGAGGGCGCGCATCTTGGTCTCGGCGTCCACGGGCACCGACTGCACGATCTCGGTGAGGATGTTGATCGCGGTGGTGCGCCCAGTTCCGTAGACGCGCAGCAGCACCTTGACGTCCATGCCGCGGCGGGCGACGGTCCGGGCGAGCGCTACTGCTGCTGGCGGGGGCTGGTACTCGGCCTGCTCGTTGGCGATGGCGGCGATGAAAGCGCGCACCTGGCCGCGGGTGCTGGCGTCGAGGTCGCGGCGGAGCTCATCGTCTTCGCGCAGCTCGGGGAGGGCGGCGAGGATGTCGTTGTTGACGCGTTCGACCATGGCGTCGAGCGCGGCCGGGCGCAGCACATCGGAGGTGAGGCGGGAGATCCAATCGGCGAGCTGATCCTCGGCCATCACACGTCCTCCTGCCCACCAGTGTTGTATCCAGAATACAAATCCTGGCGGAAAGTTGGGTGTGAAAAGCCTAGTTGCGAAGTCGCCGAGAGGAGCACAGTGGTAGCTACAACGCGGAATTCTCGATCAACTCGATCAAGGAGCATCATGAGCAAGCCACTGAACGGGCACGTCGTCGCCATCACCGGGGGAGCACGAGGCATCGGGCTGGCCACGGCCACTCATCTCGCTGCGCTCGGCGCGAAGGTCGTCATCGGCGACATCGATGAGGCCGAGCTCCCGAATGCCTCCCTGGCCTCCGGCGCCGTCGCCCACGCCCGGGTGGATGTGACCGATCGGGATTCGTTCGCCGCGTTCCTCGATCTCGTCGAGCGCGAGGCCGGACCACTGACGGTGCTGGTCAACAACGCCGGCATCATGCCCGTGGGACGGGTCATCGATGAGCCGGAGCACATCGCGCGGCGCATGGTCGAGATCAACGTCCTTGGTGTCATCACGGGCACCAAGCTCGCCCTCGAGCGCATGCTGCCGCGCCGGTCCGGCCACATCATCAACATCGCCTCCCTGGCGGGCGAGTACCAGTTCCCCGGCCTCGCCACCTATTGCGCCACCAAGCATGCCGTGCTCGGTTTCACCGACACGGTGCGCAAGGAGGTCCGTGACGACGGCATCAGCGTGTGCGCGGTGCTGCCCACCTTGACCAATACGCAGCTCGGCTCGGGCGCCTCCGGCATCCGCGGTGTCCGCGTCCCCGAGCCCGAGGAGATCGCCGCCGCGATCGAGCGGCAGATCCGCAAGCCTGTGCCGCGGCTGCGGGTGACCCGCCTCGCGGGCGTGCTCGTGCAGTCGCAGCACTACCTGCCCCCGTTCGTCTATGAGGCGATCAGCCGGGTCCTCCGCGCGGAGACGATGTTCATCAGCGGGATCGATGCGAACGTGCGCCGCGTGTACGAGGAGCGCATCCGCAGCAGCTAGCAATCCCAGCTAGCTATTTCCGCCGCGCCCCGCCCGGCCAGCACTACCCCTACCAAGGAGCAACAAACCATGCCCGCACCCACCCAGGAAACGTTCGACCGCCTCGCCGCGCTCGTGGCCATCGATGAGCCCCAGCAGCGCGAGCAGCGCGCCGTGCGCGAGGTCTTCACCGGCCGCGAGCTCGCCACCATCCCCGTCGGCACCGCCGACGATGCCGCCGCCGCGATCAGCAAGGCCCGCGCGGCGCAGCGCGAGTGGGCAGCCCGCCCCGTCGAGGAGCGCGCAGCGATCTTCCGCCGCTACCACCGGCTCGTTCTCGACCATCGCGCCGAGCTGATGGACATGGCGCAGGCCGAGACCGGCAAGGCCCGCGTTGCCGCGCAGGAGGAAGTGCTCGACATCGCGCTGAACGCCCGCTACTACGCGACCCGCGCCCGGCGGCTCCTTGCGCCCCGCCGCGCGCAGGGGCTGTTCCCAGGCCTGACCCGCACCATTGTGAACCATGTCCCCAAGGGCGTCGTGGGAGTCATCTCCCCCTGGAACTACCCGATGACCCTCGCGGTCTCCGATGCGATCCCCGCCCTGATCGCGGGCAACGCGGTCGTGATCAAGCCAGACAGCAGCACCCCCTACTGCGCGCTGGCCTGCGTGGAGCTGCTCTACGAGGCGGGGCTGCCGCGCGAGCTGTTCGCGGTCGTCCCCGGGCCCGGCGCCGTGGTGGGCGGCGAGATCGTGCAACGCTCGGACTACGTCATGTTCACCGGTTCCACCGCCACCGGCCGGACCCTCGCGACCCAGGCCGCCGAGCGCCTGATCGGCTTCTCCGCGGAGCTGGGTGGCAAGAACGCCATGATCGTCGCCCAGGGCGCGGATCTTCGCGCGGTGGCGCAGGCAGCGACCCGCGCTTGCTTCTCCAACGCCGGGCAGCTGTGCATCTCCATCGAGCGCATCTATGTCGAGGAGGGCGTCGCCGACGAGTTCACCAAGGCCTTCGCCGATGCGGTGGCGGGCATGCGGCTCGGCGCGGAGTACGAGTTCGGCCCCGCCATGGGCAGCCTGGTCTCGCAGGCGCAGCTCGATACCGTGCAGGAGCATGTGCGCGACGCGCTCAACAAGGGCGCGGCCGTGGTGGCTGGCGGGCAGCATCGCCCCGATCTCGGCCCGTTCTTCCACGAGCCCACCGTCCTCACGGGCGTCACCGAGGAAATGACCTGCTACGCCGAGGAGACCTTCGGCCCGCTCGTGTCCATCTATCCGGTGGCGAGCGTCGATGAGGCGATCGAGCGCGCCAACTCCACCGAGTATGGCCTCAATGCCAGTGTGTGGGCGGCAACGGCCAAGGAGGGCGAGGCCATCGCGCGCCGCGTCCACGCGGGCACTGTCAACGTCAACGAGGGCTACGGCCCGGCGTTCGGTAGCACCGATGCCCCCATGGGTGGAATGGGCGCCTCCGGGATGGGCCGCCGTCACGGCGCGGACGGGTTGCTCAAGTACACCGAGTCGCAGACCGTGGCCACGCAGCGTCTGATCGACCTCGGCGGACCGTCCTGGTTGCCCGACGCCGCCTGGAATGCCGTGCTGCCCCACGCGGTGCGGGCGATGGCGCTGCTGCCCGGGCGGTAGGCGGCAGGCCCGGCTCCGCGAGCCGACCGGCCAGCGGCAGAAGCACTGGAAACCGTCAAACGCGATAGAAGCCAACCTGGATTCTCCACGGCTTCTATCGCGTTTGCGGTCGTGCTGCCCCGCGGTGGTGCTGCCCCGAGGTGGTGCTGCCCCGAGGTCGTGCTGCCCCGAGGTCGTGCTATCCCGCGGTTGTCTAGTCGAGGTTGTGCAGGGCGAAGAAACCGATCTTGTGATACCGGCCGGAGACGCGGAACAGGATCTTGCCCAGGTAGACCCCGGGCACGAGCTCCACGAGCTCGTCGCGAACGCTGCGGATGAGCAACCTGGGGTTGGTCTCCACGGACTTGTAGTCGATGACCAGCACATCCTGCTCGCCACCTTCCTTGTCGCGGCTGGCCTCGACATGGGTGGTGAAGTCGAACGCGAGCTTGCCGTCCTCGGTCTGCGTCATCGAGTACAGCGGCCACAGCAGGCGAAGGGGCATCGACGCGCGCGACGCGATGCGATTGGCGCCCTTGCCCTCGGCGTCGAACCGCTTGCCCTCCCAGGGCATCCACAGGTCGGTGACGGCGGTGACGGTGCGGTCGAGGATTGGCATGGTGGTGGTCATGACGAGCAGGCCCTCGGTCTGTCCCTCGAGCTTGCGCGGCGGCGAGCTGGCTCGGAACATCGACTCGAGCGCGGCCGCGGCCTTGTCGTACTCGCGCAGCTCGCTATCGCGCATGTCCTTCAGCCACGCCCAGGCCTGCGAGGAGGCCTCCGTCGGGTCCTTCTTCGACAGCGCGCGCAGGTCCTCGAGGCGATCCGCGGGCGCCGAGGTCGTAGTGGTCGTGGGGTCCTCTGTGGGTGCCATGTTCGCTTTCCATCCCTCGTTGGTGAGCCTCGTCACTAGTCTACGGCCCGGATGCGATGTGCAGCGGGGTGTTTTTGCAGTCGTCATCGGCGCGTCGCGGGATCCCCCAGGGGGCGCGGCTAGATCCAGTCGAGCTCGCGACCCAGGATCGCGAACAGCTCCTTGTTGTAGGGCTGGTAGAAGTCGCGCAGGAGCTCCCTGGCCTCGGGATCCTCCGGCGGCGCGTCGATGTTGTTCGTGTTGACCGGCTGCCGGATGGCGGGCTCGTGCTCGGGCAGGCCCAGGAAGCGGAAGATGCTGTTGAGCGTTCCAGGGATGTCGGCGAAGAATTCCTCCGCGCCGATGAAGTGAATGTTCTCCGCCCCGAATCGCTCGATCCACAGCCGCACGGACGGCGCATAGATGCCGGCCTCGAGCGGCGGCAGGCCGACGATGGAGGTGGGAAAGCCGTGCGCGGGGAACACGTCGAGCGCGCGCCGGACGTAGTCACGGTACGAGGTCATGTAGCCACTGAGGTGGCTCTTGCGCCCCGTGGCGAGGAAATCCCACTTGAAGTGCGAGTAGGCACGACGGACGGGGTCGCGGAGCATGATGATGACCTTGCCGTCCGGGCGCTGCGCGTGAAAGCCATCGAGGACTGCGACCTGGTGGAGGCGGGGCTCGAAGTATCCTGCCCGCATCGGGCCGCGGACCGCTTCGAGCTCGGCCACCTCCTTGCGGGTGGGGTAGAAGATGCGCCAGTCGCCGGGGTTCTCGCGATTGGGCTCCTTCGACAGCGGGACGATCATGTTGGGGTGCTGCATGAGGTAGGTGGCGAGCTCTGAGGTGCCGGACTTGATGGCGCCGATGCAGGCGAAGTCAGGCATGATCCGGTCGCCGCCGAGCCGGCGCAGGGCACGGCGCCAGCCGGGCACATAGGAGAAGTAGTGCGGCAGGAACTGGGCCGAGACCGTCATCCGGGCCATTTCCCATATATCGCGCGGAGTGAACTCGCCCCGGTGGCGGATCTCGAGCTCCTTGTCGACGATCCGGTAGCACTCGAGCATGCGGTCATCGTGGGTGAGGGTGGTGCTTGGGTTCGCTGCCATGTGAGGTGTTCGCTATCTGCCTTGTCGCGTGTCGCCTGATCAGCTGTCGTTCGCCGGTCTACTTTTGGCCAGGCTACCCACGCCGGGGGATCGGGCATGGCAGGCGCTGCCGGCGTGTTCCGCCCGGGCGTGGCGAGCTCCGGGCCAGCGCCCCCGGCCTGGAGCTCGCGAATGGCGACAAGCTGCGGCGCATGATGCGCGAGGGCGCGAAAAGCAGGCAATTCCGCTGTGCCCGTTCATGAATACGCGTTAGTGTGGTAAGCGTGCGTGTGACAGGAGTGTCAGATGATGCGCTCGCCGAGGCCGGCGAGACGCTGACCGACACCATCGATCGCTGGATCGACAAGCTCACCGCGCACGCGACCGGGTCGCCAGCCCCCGGCACGCCCCGGTGGCTGCGGCTCTGGAACGCCCGCGAGACGGGCGAGGGCGCCGCATGGTGGCGGCAGCAACTGCTCGCGCGCATCGCCATCGCCGACATCGCGGGAGTGGACCCCGCGCCCTACATCGCCCAGGCCCGCGCGCAGGGGATCGACGCCGCCGAGATCCGCATCGCCCGCAATGCGCGCGCGCCGCATGCCACCCGGGGCGCCACCGGCAGCCGTCGCCGCCGCGGCAGCAGCGCCGACCAGCTCGCGATCTTCTAGAGGCGCGCGGCGCGGGTATGGTCGACAGGACCACCAGCATGCAGGAGGTCCCCCGCATGGCCCCAGCTCACCGGGACGAGCGCGCCATCCCGATCCGCGACGCCTCAACGATCATTCTCGTCCGCGACATGCCGGGCGAGACCGATGGCGACGAGGCCCCAGGCGGAATCGAGGTCTTCCTGCAGCGGCGATCCCGGACCATGCCCTTCGCCCCCGGCATGACCGTGTTTCCCGGCGGCGGCGTGGATCCGACCGATCACACGGCGGCGCTCGCCTGGCACGGACCCGCGCCCGAGTACTGGGCGAGCGCGTTCGGCACCGGTGAGCCAACAGCGCGAGCCCTGGTGGTGGCCGCGATCCGCGAGCTCTACGAGGAATGCGGCGTCCTGCTCGCCAGCCACCTCGACGGCAGCATCGTCACCACCCAATGGATATCCGCGACGCTCGAGGACGCCCGGTCCGCGCTCGCGGCCCGCTCCGTATCCTTCGCGGAGCTCCTGCGCGAGCATGACCTCACGGTGCGGGCCGATCTCCTCGCCCCGATGGCCAACTGGATCACCCCCACGGGAAACTCGCGACGTTACGACACCCGCTTCTTCCTCGCGAAGCTCCCGCCCGGCCAGCACGCGGATGACCAGACCCCGGAGGCTGATGAGTGCTTCTGGCGCGCGCCCCAGGATGCCCTCGCGGCCTGGAGCCGCGGCGAGGCGATACTGCTGCCGCCGACATGGAGCCAGTTGCGCGCGCTCGCCCGCATCGCATCGAGCAGCGATCTCCCGCTGCCGGCGGACCCTTGCGGCCACGCCTTGCCGATCCCGCCGATCGAGTCCGCGCCGATGGATCACCCGGATGGCTGGCGGCTCGGGTTCCCCGATTGCGATGCCTACTACGCGAGCGTGCCGCCCGGCCTCGGCCGCACGCTGCGCCCCTAGCGCTGGGGGCACCGAAGCTTGTAACGGACTGGTCAAGATCGGCGCTACGAGGCATCATTGAGTCACGCGCACCGCGCGCGCGAGCCGGAGGAACAATCATGAGCACTATCACGATCGCGAGACTGCCGCGCGTCGCCGTCATGGCCGCCGCTGCCACGCTGGTCACAGTGCCGTTCGCGGCGACCGCGTCCGCGCAGGACACTGCCGAGCTCCGCGTCTCGGCGACCAGCGCGATGGGAGCGCCGATCTCCAATGTCTCGGTAAGCATCACCAGTGGTTGCCCGGGATCCGAACCGACGGTCAGCACTTACCGGGTGATCGACCTCGGTGCCACCGGTGACGCCACGGTGCCTGTCGCGCCGGGCTGCTACACGGTGAACCCCATTCGCCACCCCGCGGACTACATGCCCGCCGCCGCGACACCGATCACGGCGATGGTGGGTGAATCGAGCGGCGTTGCAACGGTCCGGTTCGTTCCGTTCATGGAGGGCGCCTACGATCTCGGTGCCGCGATGATCACTCTCGTCAGCCCGGATGGCACCACGCCCGTCGTCAACCGCCCGATCGTCATCCGGCCCTGCGATGGCAGCGGCGCGGAGCTCGTTTCCTCCCCCAGCGACCCCAGCGGGCGCCTCGCCACCATGCTTCCGGCCGGGTGCTGGCACATCATCGAGCCCCCTACGGGAGGGCAATCCACCGGACCGGTCTCGTTCGAGGTCCTCCCCGGCCAGACCGCGCCCGTGCGCCTCGTCGTCAGTTCCTGATCCTCCCAGCCCGGCATCACGCTGGATCAGGCTGGCTTGCCCGGGGCCGAGCGATCCTGGTCCCCGCCAGCAGGAGCAGCACACCGACCAGCAAGAACGCGAGCACGCGATAGATCCCGTCGAGCGCCGCGAGATCGAACATCATTAGCTTGACAACCGTCGCGGCGGCCATCACCACGCCAGCTGCGAGCACTGCGTTGCGCCGCGCACCGACGATCAGCAACGTGATCGCCACCGCCATCCAGAGCACCGTCACCAGCGCATGCCCGGCCACGAATCCCGTGCGACCCCCGACGACCAGGACGCCGAGGGCGACGATCGCGACCATCGAGCCGTACAGCACCGCGCCCGTCGCGAGCAGGCGAAGCAGCACCGGCACCCCCACCGCGCTGGCCACGAGAGCCGCAGCGACCACCAGCAGGGCCCCAGCGGCCACGATCAGCATGCTCGCCCGCTCCGACGCTACCGATGACGACACCAGCAGACCCTGGGAAGCGGTGGCGCCGAGCAGCGCAGTACCTGCGACCAGGAGCAAGGCACCACCGGCCCCCGCCACCGCATCCCGGGAGCGAGACCACCCCAGCAGTACCGCGCAGCCCGCACCGAGCACCACCACGTCCGCGCGGCCCCCGGGAACCCACGACGTGATGGCGAGGATTCCGGCCAGGACACCGATCCCGCCGATGAGCATGCGCGGGCCCCCGCGGATGCCTGGCGCGAGCGCGGCCACGGCCAGCAGCACGGCACCGCTCGCCACGCACACCACCGCGTATGGCCCCGCCGCGAGCAGCTCCCGGGCGAGCAGCAGGGGCAGCGCGGCAGCCGCGATACCCAGCATCGCGGCGCCGTGGTACGCCCGGCCAGCCTCGCGCAGCAGCACGAAACCCGTGCCCACTGCCAGCACGAGGAGGATCGCCGAGAGCGCCACTGCCTGCCACGCGATCGACAATCCCGGTTGGCTGCCCGGCGAATGCATGCCGATCACCAGCGCCAGAACGGGCGGGCCCACGCGGGAGGCCATCAACCAAGGCCACTGCCGGGAACGCTGTGCCGGGAACGTCGCCGCCATCAGGGCCACGAGGAATGCCGCGACGGCAGGCGTGATGCCCCCGGCAACGAATGGTGCCAGCGCCGCGCCCCCGAGTACTACCATGTGCACGAGCCAGCGGGAATCCCACGCCACGGCGAGCTGCGATCCCGCGGATGCCACAGCGAACGCGATGGCGAGCCCCACCACGACGGGAACCAGCTCGTACAGCGCGGTCGCGGCGACGATGTCGAGGTACAGCCCCGCGACGCCGGTCGCGGCCAGCGCCACGATGCCCGCGTTGACCTCATCGCGGCGCGATCGCCACAGCGCCAGGCCCAGCAGGCCCGAGGCAAGAATCGCGCCCGCGACGACGCGTCCGGCCGGTCCGAGCAACCCCGACTGGATGGCCAGCACCAGCAGCAGGGCGACCCCGATCAGGGTGATGGCGGTGCCCGCCGTGGCCAGCACCCTGCCGAGGGTGGCATCCCGCGCCCACCATGGCGTGGCCGCCGGGTGGGGCGAGCGAGTGTCCGCGGTCGATGGCGCACCGCTCGCCGGCAAGGCCGCCGTGGCCGGGGCCGGACCCGTCGCGTGGGCCTCGCGGCGCAGCAACTCCAGCTCATGGCGGGCATAGTCGAGCTGCGTGCTGATCTGGGACAGCCTGGCCGCAAGCACATCCGCGATGTCCCTGTCCGGCGGATCTCTGTGTTCCACGGCTCCATCATCCGCGCACCGCGCGCGGAATGCGCGTCGATCGCGGCTACAGCAGGGCGCGCCGTGCCTCCGCGAGCTGGTAGACCCGCCGGGTCAGCACCTCGGCGAGAACGAACATCAGCAGGGCCGAGAGAATCACCTCGGGCGGCGCGATCGAATCGAACGCGAGCCCCGCGGTGAGGTACATGCCCGCCACGGTGCGGTACGCGACATAGACCACCGCGCCGGGGAAGCGCAGCAGCGCAGCGCCCACGAGGCCGCCCAGCCCCACCGCGATCGCCCCAGCGACCACGGGCAGCGGCAACAGGCCAATGATCGCGTCGCGCGCGTCGGGACCCAGCCGGAGCAGCCCAGCGATATGCAGCAGCTCCACAGCGAGCAAGCATCCGGCGAGCGAATATATGCGCCAGGCCTGCGCTGCATCATCGGGAACGACCAGGGGCACGAGCTGCTCGCGCGCCCGTACCGCGAGCCTGGTGGCGAGGACGAGCACGGCCACCGAAAGTGCAATGCCCACGATGCTGCCGTCGAGCAGATAGCACAGCACGAGGAACAGGCGGAGCGCCACATACGCGTGCGCGGCCCACAACTGGTCGAACAGCACGCACAGCAAAGCTCCCAGGCCGAGCGCATAGGTGACGAGCTCGATGGGCACGAGCCACTGCGCGGCCTCCGCGGGCCAGGCGACCAGCAGCCAGATCGTCAGCCCCGCCTCGATGACGAGAAGCAGCACGGCGAGGGCAGTCGGCCTGCTCCCCGGCGTCGCTGGGAGGTTCGGGCTTGCGGGGCTACGTGCGACCACGGGAGGATCTCCTAGGGGGCGTGCGGTGCGGATGCTTCCTGCAGGACGCGGGCCCCAGGCTATCAAGGTCCTAGCCGGGTAGTGCCGATCGCACGTGTGACCTGCTGCGCGCATGTGGTGGTGCTGACGCTGCTGGCGCTACCCTGGGCGACGAGACAACGTGGGTGTTTGCCGGACTATGAGGCCAGCGGCGCAAAGGCCGGGCTCCGAAGGAATATGACTGTGGGTTCTGAGCACACTAGGGCATCGCGGTCCGCGGCGGGACGCGGCAGGCCGCGGCGCAAGCGGTCGCGGCTGCGCGCCGTCCTGCTAGCAGCGCTTGTCCTGCTCCTGGTACTCGTCATCGTGCCTGTCGGCTACTTCGCGTACAGCTATCGCGAGGCAGAGGTGCCGCGGCCCGAGGCCCTGCGCAACAACCAGATCGCCACGATCGTCGCCGCCGACGATTCCACCGTCCTCGCGCAGGTGGCCCCTCCCGAGGGCAACCGGGTCAACATCACCCTCGACGAGGTGCCCGAGCATGTCCGCGATGCCGTGCTCGCCGCCGAGGATCGCAGCTTCTACGAGAACCCAGGCTTCTCGGTGCGAGGCTTCACGCGCGCCGCTTGGGACAACCTCACCGGCAAGGAGGACGCCGGCGGTGGCTCGACCATCACCCAGCAATTCGTCAAGAACACCGTCGTGGGTTCCGATCGCACGTACTCCCGGAAGTGGCGCGAGCTGGTGCTAGCGGCGCGCATGGCCCGCGAATGGACCAAGGACGATGTCCTCACCGCCTACCTCAACA
Organism: Lolliginicoccus lacisalsi; assembly: GCF_014841105.1. GTDB lineage: Bacteria > Actinomycetota > Actinomycetes > Mycobacteriales > Mycobacteriaceae > Lolliginicoccus > Lolliginicoccus lacisalsi. Next base: position 211,171 of record NZ_JACYWE010000005.1, on the reverse strand, counting down.
CCATCTACTTCGGGCGCGGGGCCTACGGTGTCGCCACGGCGGCCCAGGCGTACTTCGGCAAGCCCGTCGGCGAGCTCACCCCGCAGGAGGGCGCCCTGCTCGCCGCGGTCATCAACCGCCCCTCGAGCCTCGACTCCAGCGATGACAGCGAGAAGCTCCGCGAGCGCTGGAACTACGTGCTCGACGGCATGACCGCGATGAACGTGCTGCGGCCCTCCGAGCGCAGCTCCATGGAGTTCCCGCAGGTCGTCCCGTTCGAGCAGATCCCTGACCCCAACGATGCGCTCGGCCCCGAGGGCCTCGTCCGTGCCCAGGTTCTCGACGAGCTCGAGCGACTCGGGGTGGACCAGGAACTCATCGACACGCGCGGCGTCCGCATCGTCACCACGATCGACCCGCCCAAGCAGCAGGCAGCCATCGACTCGGTGGCCAATGTCATGGCCGGGGAGCCCGAGAACCTGCGCACAGCGGTCGTCTCCATCGACCCCCGCTCCGGGGCCGTGCGGGCATACTATGGCGGCCCCCAGGGGCAGGGCTATGACTACGCCCAGGCCCCGCTCCAGGCAGGATCGGCGTTCAAGGTGTTCGGCCTCCTCGCCGCGCTCGACCAGGGCATCCCGCTGTCGGCCCGCTACGACAGCTCCCCGGTGACGATCGGCAACCTTCGCATCACCAACGTGGATGGGGCGTCCTGCGGGACCTGCAACATCGCCGAGGCGCTCAAGCGGTCCCTCAACACCAGCTTCTACCGGCTCACCCTTGCCATGGACAACGGCCCGCAGAGCATCGCTGACGCGGCCCATGCGGCCGGCATTCCCGAGAACATCCCCGGCGTGCAGGGCGTATCCCTCACCGAGGACGGCGGCGCCCCGCAGACCGGCATCGTGCTCGGCCAGTACCTCGTTCGCCCCATCGACATGGCCTCGGCCTATGCGACCATCGCCGCTTCCGGGGTGTACCACGAGCCCTACTTCGTGGAGCGCGTCGTCGCCGCCGATGGCGAGGTGCTCTACGAGCGGCCCCGGAGCGAGGGGGAGCAGCGCATCGACGAGGCCGTGGCCGACAACGCCACCCAGGCGATGCTCCCGATCGCCTCCTACTCGCGGGGCAATGGGCTCGCGGGTGGCAGGCCGTCGGCGTCGAAGACCGGGACAACCCAGCTCGGCGACACCGGACTGAACAAGGACGCCTGGATGGTCGGCTACACGCCCTCGCTGTCCACCGCGGTATGGATGGGCACCAACGACTCGGAGCCACTGCTCAACCTGTGGGGCGGCAGCATCTACGGGTCGTCCCTGCCAGCGTCCATCTGGAAGCAGACGATGGACGCCTCGCTGTCGGGCACGGAGATCGAGACCTTCCCGTGGCCCGACCCCATCGCGGGCCAGGCAGGCGTCCCCGTCTACGTCGAGCCGCAGCCCTCCCGGCCCTCGCCCCAGCAACGGCGTTCCGCCCCCGCGCCCGCCCCGGCCCCGGCCCCGCCGCCGATCCAGGTGCCTGAGCTGCCGCCGCTGCCGCAGCTCCGCGAGGTCGAGATCTTCCCGGGCATCCGCATCCCGCTGCCCGTCGGATAGCCCTCGCGGCCCCGGGATTCACGAAACCCGGCCACGCGGCACCAGTGTCTCCGACACACTAGTGCTCATGGCAATGCGCGGCATGGTGCAACGATTCCGGGGCAGCAACGACGAGATGCTCCCGCCACCCCTCGGCTACGACCCCGATGGCCTCGACGACATCATCGAGGCCCCCGAGGATGCCAGCCTGCCCAGCAAGAACCCCATCCTCGCGCTGCAACACATGGAGACCGCCCTCGCCCGCGCCGACCTCGACCACCCCGAGGTGCTGACCCGGCGCGAGTTCCGGAGGCTGCGCTACCTCATCTCCCTCGCCCGGCTGCCCGTGTTCGAGCCCGGCGCGGCAGGACCGGGGCGCCGCTGCGGGCGCGGTGACGTCGATGTCACCGAGGACACCGAGGAGCTCCGTGCCCGTGTGATCGCGGCCCTGCACGACCCCTTGCGCGCCGAGCCGGACACGATGAAGCGACTCATAGCCGCCAAGCAGCTGCTGCCCGACCTCGCGCCCCACGTCGATCGCGTCCGCGCGGCCCTCATCGAGCGGCATGAGCAGCGATTCAGCGCCGACGAGCTCGACGCCGAGATCGGCTACAAGGCGCTGGTCTGCATCATGGGCGGCGGCGGTGGCGCGGGCTATGTCTACCTCGGGGGGATGAAGCAGCTCGTCGAGAACGACCTCGCCCCCGATTACATGATCACCACGTCCTTCGGCTCCATCGTCGGCAGCGTCGTCGCCCGATCGCTGCCCATCCCCGTCGACGACTACGTCGACTGGGCGAAGACCGTCACTTACCGGGGCATCCTCGGCCCCGCGCAGCTCCGCCGCCGCCACGGCCTGACCGGGTTGTTCTCCCTCAACTTCGATCGCTTCGCCGACGAGCTGTTCCGCCGCGAGGACGGCGAGCCCATGCGCCTGCGCGACCTCGACGTACCGTTCGAGACCGTCGTCGCGGGCGTGCGCAGGCAGTCCTTCGATCGCCTGCCCGCGCGATTTCGCCGCACCGAGCTCGACGCGCTGCGAACCCGCACCCTGCCGCGCTTCCGGCTCGGAATCCGCAACACCGTCGCCGGGCGCATGTGGCAGGCCGCCGCGTTCATCGACTCCCGCGTCGTCAAGCCGATCGTGCTGGGCGCCGACGAGCTCACCGCCGACCTCAACGTCGCCGATGCCGCGAGCTTCTCCTCCGCGATCCCTGGTGTCCTCCACCACGAGACCTCCGACCCGCGGATGGTGCCCCTGCTCGACGAGCTGCTCGCCACCAAGGACGTCGGCGCGCTGATCGATGGCGTCGCCGCGAGCAACGTGCCCATCGAGCTGGCCTGGAAGCGCGTCCGCGACGGCAAGATCGGCACTCGCAACGCGTTCTTCTACGGCTGGGATTGCTTCCACCCCCAATGGAACCCCAAGCATCTCTGGCTGGCCCCGATCACCCAGTCCATCCAGGTGCAGATGGTGCGCAACGCTCCGTACGCTGATTGCCTCGTGCGGTTCCGGCCCACGTTGTCCGCGCTGACCCTCGCGGCCTCCTCGAGCGCGATCGACCGCTCGATCGGATGGGGCTCCGCCGCGATCGTTGCCACCCTGCCGCTCGCCAAGCACATGACTGCCCCCGTGTGGTGGACCGGCGACGGGCCGCCCGAGCTGAACCGCACTCCCATCACCATCAGCGGAGACCCGCCCGCGCCCGCCCGGCCGATGAGCGTGGTCCTCGAGCGCACCCGGTCGGTGGTGGCATCGTTGTCCGAGCGGGCCCGCCGGAACCGCACCGACATGCTCGCGCCGCCGCCGCGATCCTGAGCCCCATTGTGGCCAAGGCCACCCGGCCCCGACCTGCCCGGAGAAGTACAGTCGATCGGGTAGGAGAGGCAGGAAATGGACTGGTCAGGCATTGCGACGCTGCTCGGCGTCTTCATCGGCGGCGCGGCACCGTGGCTCGAGGCGATCGTCGTCATCCCCGCCGGGATCGTCGCGGGGATGAACCCGGTGCTCGCGTTCCTCGCGGGCACGAGCGGCAACCTCATCACTGTGGCGATCGCCGCCTGGTTCGGGGAGCGGCTTCGAGCCTGGTGGCGCGCGCGCCGCGACCGCAAGGCCGCTGACCGGGTGGTCGCCGCCGGGGCGGGCGGCAGCGCGACCGTTGCGACCACGCAGGACGAGCACGAGGCCGCGAAGCGCGGCAAGAGGGCCGCCCGCATCGAGGCCATCGCCACGCGCTGGGGCATGCCCGCCCTCGCGGTCCTCGGGCCGCTCGGCCTCGGCACCCAGGCCTCCGCGATCGTTGCTGTCGGCCTCGGAGTGAGCGCGCGCACTGCCTTCGCATGGATCGGAGGCGCCACGATCGCCTGGGGCTTGATCGCTGCGATCCTCGCGACCCAGGGCATGGCGATGCTGGGCTAGCTGTTGCGGGCGCCTGGCTGGTTTGCTCGTGGCGCCGGGAGTGGCCACCTTTGCGACGCAGCAGCCACCGAAAGTACCCAGCAGCCACCGATATTTCGGTGGTCGATCCGCGGATGGGTGGCCGCCGCGAGCTATGGGTGGCGCGTGTTCTACAGACCCGCCCGCCACCAGCCACGCCGACCAAGGTGCCAACCAGCCGTGCCCGGTATCGCGCCAACCATCCGCGCCCTGTCCGCCCCGGCTGTCGGCGGGGCGCGAAAACCAGTAGCGCGAGGGCTGTGAAGAGTGACACACTCAAGCCAACGGCGGACCAATGCGCCGCCACGAGAGAGAAGGTCGCCATGGCAGATCACAGCAGCAAGATCAGCGAGGAGCAGCGCAAGCATTTCGCCGAGGCGCTCGCGCACAAGCAGGCCAGCAACAAGGACCCGCACCGGGGCACCCCGAAATCCAGTGGCAAGGCGCACGGCCCGCACGCCGCCGAGGGCGGTCGCTCCATGTTCCGCCGCAAGAGCGGATAGCCACCCCTCCACCAGACAGCGAAGCGGCGTGGACCCTAGTGGGTCCACGCCGCTTTCTCGTTCGCGCGATGCTCAGGGAAGCAGGGTGCCCAGCATCCCGGGGTCGAGGTCGGTGATGAGGGGCAGGATCGTCTCGAGCAGCTGCGGCCCGGCGACAGCACCGGCGATGCCGAGGGCGAGGCCTCCGAGGCCGAGGGCGGTTCCGCCAAGACTGCCAGCGAGGATCTGGGCGATGAATTCGGGCATGTGCACTCCCTGGGAGTTCGGGTTCGGGCAGGCTGCCGCGTTCGCGGCGAGTGAGGCAATTGAAACACACAGGGCGTGGTGGCGCGCACTTGAGATCGCTAGTGTGGGGCCCAGCACTACATGGCTACGGATGGGCCCGGACCGATCGTCGGCCCGGACTACCGAAGGGAGAGCACGGTGGACCGCAGGCAAGCGATCAAGGCGGGATGCGTGGCATGCGCGGGCACCGTCGTGGCGGCATGCGGGGGAGGCGGGACCTCCCCGACCACCTCCGGTGACGATCAAGTTCCCGCGACTTCCGGGCCCGGCTCTCCCGATGGCCAGTCCGCGTCCGGCGCGCTGGCCGATACCGCGGACGTGCCGGTGGGTAGCGCGGTCATCCTCACCGAGGTCCAGCTCGTGGTGACGCAGCCCACGGCGGGGGAGTTCTACGCCTACTCGGCGGTGTGCCCGCACCAGGGCTGCGTCGTGCGGGAGGTGCGGGAGCAGACGATCGTGTGCCCGTGCCACGGCAGCGAGTTCCAGCTCGACGGCGCGGTGCAGCGCGGGCCGGCCCTGCGCGGGCTCGAGCCGCGGGCGATCCGCGTCGAGGGAACCTCGATCGTCCCGGCCTGAGGGGCGTCCCGCAGCGGCTAGCTCGTCGCGCGAATGAACTCGTCCATGCGGCGCGCGAGCTCGGGACCGTGGTCCTCCTGCAGGAAGTGGCCCGCGTTCAGCCGATCGTGTGGCTGGCCCTGCGCGCCGGGAACGTGCGCTTGGAGGGCCTTGTCCGCGTGCCCGAGGATGGGGTCCTTGGACCCGAACAGGGTGAGGAACGGCTTGCGCCACTCGCCGAGCTCGGCCCAGGCCGCCCTGTTCGCCGGGATCGCCACGTCGTGCTCGGTTATCGGCACGAGCCGGGGGAAGGCCCGCGCACCGGCCTTGTGACGGCTTGTGGGAAATGGCGCGTCGTAGGCGGCGCGCTCCGCCGCGGTCAGCTTGGTGACCGTCCCGATGTCGACAATGCGACCGATCGGGAAGACCGGTGACCATCGCGCGAACGCGCGCCACGCGCGGAAGGCGGCAGGCGGCGGGCGGTGCGCGGTCGGCAGGAATCCGTTGCCCACGACGATCCGAGCGAATCGGTCTGGCTGCTCAGCGGCGATCCGCAACCCGATCAGTGAACCCCAGTCCTGGCAGAACACCGTGATATCGCGGAGATCAAGGGCCGCGATCCAGTTGGTCACCCACTCGACATGCTGGGCGTAGCTGTAGTCGTTGATTGACTCAGGCTTGTCGGAACGCCCGAATCCGACCAGGTCAGGCACTACGACCCGGTGTCCCGAGGCCACCAGGGGCGGGATCATCTTCCGGTACAGGTAGCCCCACGTGGGCTCCCCGTGCAGCAGCAGTACAGGTGACGCGGTGCGCGGCCCCTCGTCGACGTAGGCCATCCGCACATCCCCAAGGTCCACGTACTGGGGGGTGTGCGGGAAACCGGGCAGATTCGCGAACCTGTCCTCCGGAGTTCTCAGGATGCGCATCGGGCTCCTCGGCGGACGCGTGCCACAGCACTGGAATGGCAGGGGGCAAGCCTGCTCGTGGATGCCGTGCCACTAGCCAGGCTCCTATCCAGGCTAGTACGAGGTGTGCTGGCTGGGTCGCGCAATGACGAGACGATCATCGCGCCGCGGCCACGATCGGATCCCGCGAGCATCACAGGCCGCGCTTCCCGCCGTGCGGCCCCAGGAGCGATCGAATAGGGTATCGGGAGCCCACCGTCCTCACGAAGGAGCTCTCCATGGATGCACTGCCCCCCGAGTTCGCGATGCTCGACATGATGGGCATGATCCTGCCGATCTGGCTGGAACAGTTCTCCCAGCAGCAGATCGACCTGATCAACAGCCTGCTCGTGCCCTACGGCGCCGAGGCGATGCCGGATGCCGACTTCGGTCTCGACTACGACCTCGAGTCGCTCCCGAGCGCCAGCATCATCTAGCAGCTCCCGCTTCGTCGTTCCTGTTCCGCCCCGGCGCGACGAATCGCTCGACTGGCCGGGCAGGCAGCGAGGTGCAGCAGGATCCTGCTCCGCGCTCCCTGCCCGTTGCCGCTTCCGCACGACGACCCTTGAGAGGGGACCGGGTTGAATGATGTGACCATCCGCGATGAGGTGATCCGGCTCGGGCAGTTCCTCAAGCTCGCCAGCCTCATCGACTCGGGCGCGGACGCGAAGACCGTGATCGCCGACGGCCTCGTGCACGTCAATGGCGAGGTCGAGACCCGGCGGGGCCGCCAGCTCCGCGACGGCGACGTCGTTTCCTTCCAGGGGGCCGAGGCGCGCGTGCTCGTGAGGAAGCCCTGAGGAGCGCGCGGGCCCGCGCCGGAACACGCTGAGAATCAAGCACATCCGAGCGCTGCCAGCGATACTGGATCGATGGTGCCCACATCCAGCGAACTCGTGAACACCCCCGCAGCGCCGCGCATCGACGAGGACGAGGAGCTCCTGCGCGAGGATATCCGTCTCCTTGGCGGACTCCTCGGTGACATCGTCCGGGAGCAGGCCGGGGACCGGGTCTTCGACCTCGTCGAGAAGGCCCGTACTGAATCCTTCCGGCTGCGCCGCTCCGAGATCGATCGCAGCGAGCTCGAGGCACTGTTCGACGGCATCGACACCGCCGACGCGATCCCGGTGATCCGGGCCTTCAGCCACTTCTCGCTGCTCGCGAACCTCGCCGAGGACCTCCACCGCGAACGTCGGCGCGCAACCCATCGCCGGGAGGGCGCCGAGCCGCAGGACAGCACCCTCGCCGCGACCTATCGCAAGCTCGAGAACGCCAACCTCGATGCCGCCACCGTGGCCGAGCGGCTCGACGGCGCGCTCGTGTCGCCGGTCATCACCGCGCACCCCACCGAGACGCGCCGCCGCACCGTGTTCGAGGCGATCAAGCGCATCACTGGCCTCATGCGGGAGCGCCACCGCCCCGATGTCGACGACGCCGACCTTGACCGCATCGATCTCGCTCTGCGCCGGCAGGTGCTCACGCTGTGGCAGACCGCCGTGATCAGGCTGACCCGCCCGCGCCTCGAGACCGAGATCGACGTGGGCCTGCGCTATTACGACATGTCGCTGTTCGAGGTGATCCCCGCGCTCAATGCCGAGATCCGCCGCGAGCTGCGTACCCGCTGGCCCAACAGCGAGCTGCTCGCCGAACCGATCCTGCGCACGGGCTCCTGGATCGGCGGTGACCGCGACGGCAATCCCTACGTCACCGCCGGGGTGGTGCGCACCGCCACGCGCCGCGCCGCCTACACCGCGATCGGCTACTACCTCGCCGAGCTCGGGCAGCTCAAGCAGGAACTATCCATGTCCGATCGCCTCGTCACCGTCAGCGATGCCGTCGACGCGCTCGCCGATGCCTCCGGCGACGAGTCCCCGTTCCGGTCCGACGAGCCCTACCGCCGCGCGATCAACGGCATCATGGGCAGGCTCACTGCCACCGCCGCGCGTGTGCTCGACGAGATCCCGCCGGCGGCCCGCGATGCCGGGCTCGATCCGTATATCCGGCCCGCCGAGCTGCTGGCCGACCTTGTCGCGATCAGTGATTCCCTGCGCGGCCACAGCGATGGAATCCTTGCCGACGATCGCCTCGCCACGCTCATCGAAGCCGTCCACGCCTTCGGCTTCCACCTCTCTGGCCTCGACATGCGGCAGAACTCCGCCACCCACGAGAAGGTCGTCGCCGAACTGCTCGCCTGGGCAGGCGTGCAGGAGGACTACGCGAGCCTCGACGAGGATGCGCGGGTGAAGGTTCTCACGAGCGAGCTCGGCACCCGGCGGCCCCTGCTGCGCCCCGACGCCACCCTCAGCGACCTCGCGAGCGGCGAGCTCGGCATCATCCGCGCCGCCGCGCAGGCGATAGAGGACCTCGGCGCTGATGCGGTGCCGCACTACATCGTCAGCATGTGCTCCTCGGTCAGTGACATGCTCGAGGCCGCTGTTCTGCTCAAGGAAGCAGGCATCCTCGACCCCGGCAACCAAGACACCGCGCCCTCTAGCCCCGTGCGGGTCGTGCCGCTCTTCGAGACCATCGACGACCTGCGCCACGGGGCCGAAACCCTCCGCGCCACCCTCGACGTCCCTGCTTATCGTGAGCTCGTCCGCGCCCAGGGCAACCGGCATGAGGTCATGCTCGGCTACTCCGACTCCAACAAGGATGGCGGCTACCTCACCGCGAACTGGGCGCTCTACCGCGCCGAGCTCGACCTCGTCGCCGCGGCGCAGGAGGCCGGCATCCGGCTACGCCTCTTCCATGGGCGCGGCGGCACCGTCGGTCGCGGCGGGGGTCCCAGCTACGAGGCCATCCTCGCCCAGCCCCCGGGCGCGGTCAACGGCTCGCTGCGCCTCACCGAGCAGGGCGAGGTCATCTCCGCGAAGTACGCCGAGCCCGGCATGGCCCGCCGCAACCTCGAGAGCCTGCTCGCCGCCACCGTTGAATCCACCCTCCTCGACGTCGAGGGCCTCGGTGACAACGCCGAGCGCGCGTACGCCATCCTCGACGAGATCGCCGACAGCTCCCGCGACGCCTACACCGACCTCGTGCAACGCACCCCCGGCTTCCTCGAGTACTTTCGCACCTCCACCCCGCTTGCCGAGATCGGCTCCCTCAACATCGGCAGCCGTCCGTCGAGCCGCAAGCAGACCAGCTCGCTCGCCGACCTCCGCGCGATCCCGTGGGTGCTGTCGTGGACCCAGTCGCGCGTCATGCTCCCGGGCTGGTACGGCACCGGCACCGCCCTCAGCGACTGGATCGGTGACAACGACGAGCGCCTCGCCGAGCTCACCGACCTCTACCACCGCTGGCCGTTCTTCCACTCCGTGCTCTCCAACATGGCCATGGTCCTCGCCAAGTCCGACATCGGCCTCGCCGCCCGCTACGCCAGCCTCGTCGCCGACACCGCCGTGCGCGACCTCGTCTACGGCAAGCTCCGCGACGAGCACGCCCGCACCATCGCGATGTACAAGGCCATTACCGGCTACGACGACCTCGCCGGCGACAACCCCTCCCTCCAGCGCTCCGTCCACAACCGGTTTCCCTACCTCGAGCCCCTCAACCACTTGCAGGTGGAGCTGCTGCGCCGCTACCGGTCCGGCGATGACAGCCCTCTGGTCCGCCGCGCTATCCACATGACGATGAATGGCCTCGCTACTGCGTTGCGCAACACCGGGTAGGGGAGGCATGGCGTCGGGGCTGAGAATGACAGTTCGGGTGCCGCGGGATGGCCGTGGATTGCCAACTTGAATGGTCCTCTCGCGATTTCGGTCCGGTTCTGGACGTTGCCTTTCGAGCATCTGGCGCAAAACGGGCGCGATGAGATTAATTCGCTCGACTGAGCTCGGTCGATGGGCCTACTGTTCGGCAGGTTCGGCCGCTAGGCCTGGAGCAGAGGCGAAAGGAATCGCATGAGTCCCCGTTGGCACTGGAGCGAACTGCTCGTGCAGTACCCGCTCTGCCAGATCGTCACCGTCGGCCTGGGATCCGGCCGGGTCGCGACCTCGCGGGTGCCGCTCTACTACACGCACCGCGACGGAACCGACTTCGTGGCCGGGCACATCGCGCGCGTGAATCCGCATTGGAAGCTCTGGGCCGAGCCGTCAGTCACTGTGTGCTTGATCGACGGCGCGCACGCTTATGTGAGTCCCGAGAGCTATGCGGTCCCGTCGGCCGTGCCCACCTGGAACTACTGCACAGCGACATTGCACGGTGAGCCGCAGGTCATGGACGCCACGGAAGCCGTCGACAGCCTCCTGTCGTCGCTAGCGGTCTTCGATCCAAAGCTGCGCTCGACGATCGGGCCCACCGAGCGTGCGTTCTACGAGCGGGCACGCCGGGCGATCGTGCCCTTCCAGATCGCGATCACCCGTGCCGAGCTGAAGGAGAAAGTCAGCGCGGCACGTTCCATGGCCGACCAGGATGGCATTCGCGCTGACCTCGCTCGACGGGGCGGTGCCGACGATTACCTCGCGATGCTCGACTGGTTGGCCGGGCTCCCCGCGGCAGAACAGTCTGCTCCGCAGGAGTGAAACAGGGTGGGGTGACGTGCTGTCACCAGAGATCCGCGCGCTGTTCAAGGATGTCGATGCAGCGTTCGCCCTGACCGGGCGCGATTTCCGGCAGTGGCCGGACCCCTACGCGGCGGGGCCGGGGCCGTGAAGCTGATAGTGGTCGTGCATCGGCCGATCGAAGGAGGCGACGAGCCGTTCGCTGTCACGATCGCCGCGGGCGACCCGGCTGTCCCACTGACCCTGGCTCCTGATTGTGCGTGCGACGGATGCGATGGCGGTTCCTACAGGCTGCTCAAGGATGCTGGACGGCATCCGATGGTCAGCCCAAGGATCCGCGGAGCGAATCCTCTCGAGGTCGTGCGGGGGATCTACCGGGGGCCTCTGCGCATACCCGACCTCCCACTGGGGAATAGGTCTACAGATCCCACTAGGCCGGTCCTTCGGCGCTCGAACGGGTCGGGGTGGCTTTGCCTTGGCGCCGGGTCGGCCACCGCACGGCATTGGGCCACGTCACTGCCGAGGGGTCTTCGTCAGCAACGCCACATCGAAAGCGCGGGCTATCAGCCCAGGTCATGCGTAGCGTGGAGGGCAACTATCGGGGGATCTGGGAAGTGCCCGCGGCGTGGCGACCCGCGGCGGCGAAGGGAAGCGCAGTGGTTGTGGCACATCAGGGCACCGGGGGCATCGGGCGCGGACGCATGTCGCTGGGCGTGGGCGTCTCGCGGGGCGCTGGCGCGCCCGTGCCCACGGGCCCGCGGACGCGCGCGGTGCCGGTCGTCGTGTGGGTGGTGCTGGTGCTGGCGGCGGTGCACTGGCTAGCAGGCTGGCTGCCCACGCTATTGATCGCGGTGGTCCTTGGCGCCACGATGCTGGTGCGCGTCAGCGGAGCAGACCTGGCGCGGCAGCGCTTGCAGGCCAGGCGCGCGCGCAGGGCGCTGGTCGCTGCGGGGAAGCGGCGCGAAGAGGATCCGTCGCGGGCGCGTCAGGCATAGCTCGGGCTAGCCGGACGGTGCGCGGTATAGAGCCATCCGAGCTCCGCCCCGGGCCGCTCGTCGTAGCCGAGGTCGCGGCCATGCTGGAGGCCCAGCGTCCGCACCGTCGTGACCGAGTCACTGGCCCATCCCCGTCCCGCCAGCCAGCTCGTGGGATCGTCGATGACGGACTGGAACCCGAATCCTGCGTCGGCGACACGCTTTGCGACGACTTGATGCTGCCCCGGCTGCAGCGTTCCTTTTCCGCGATGATCCCCGGCCAGCCGGCTCGTGGGTGCCGATGCATCGGTGATCGCGCTGACAAGCCGATCGGATTCGTCCTCCGCAAGGTAGTAGAGGATGCCCTCGCAAATCCACAATGCCGGTGTGGCGGCATCAAAGCCAGCATCGTGCAGCGCGGCTGCCCAGTCCTGCTTGAGGTCCGCCACCACGGGCCGCCAGCGCTTCGCCCGGGGGTCCGCGGCGAGGACGGTTCGCTTCAGCTCCTGCACCGGCTCCAGGTCGATATCGAACACGGTGGTGCCCGGGGGCAGTTCCATCCGGAACGCTCGCGTGTCCAGTCCGCCAGCTACGATCACGATCTGGCGGATCCCCGACGCCACCGCGTCCTCGACGGCCTGATCGATGTAGCGCGTGCGCACGGCGATGCCGTCGATCACGCGGCGCATGTTCTCCTCGGGCAGCCCGATCAAGTGCGTTCCCAGGCCCGTGGCCTCGACCAGGGGCCACGCGAACTCATCGCTGATCAGCGCATCAGCACGGCTTGACTCCATATGGCGGAAGTAGGCCACCGCTACCGCCGTAGCGCTGATGTGATCCTCCGATAGCCGGTCAGCCATGGGACTCCAATCGCCTGCAAGCCCCGCGTTCTCGTTCGCGGACGCCATCACCGTTTGCGGGATTCCCGCGCGCGGGCGGGTTCAAACCATCAGGCGCATGACGGGGGAGGGGGCTAGGCCTGCCAGACCTGGATCAGGTACTTCTCCTCGGCCAGGCTGTCGAGCTGGCCCTGGTTCGTGCCGTGGCCCCGCGTGTAGAGCCGGACGTTGTACTCGCCCGGGCCCTGGAGGCTGAGGGGCAGCTCAAGGCCGGGGAGGCCGTCGCTCCCACCTGCCTCGAGGCGAATGTCGGTGGCGGCGGAGATGATCGCATGAATCGCTTCGTCCCAGGATCCTGGATCCTCGGGGCGGGGTTCCTCGGTGTAGGAATGCGCTTCCACATCGTGCGGCCCGTACGGCGTCCCGGTCTGGACGAGGATTGCTGATTCGCTGGCATAGACGCGCGGGACGTCGGTGATGCGTGTGGGCGCGGACGCGGGCTTGCCTGGATCCACGATCGAGATGGAGCCGTAGCCACGCAGTGTCGCGCTCTGGACTCGTTGCGGCTGCGGGTCGCCTGCGGCGCTTGGGGCACCCATCGCGCTGGGGGAGGCGGGCTCGGATGTCATGGGTCCGGCGCAACCAAGCGTGGCGCTCGCGAGCACGACCGCGGCGATGCCCCTCGCGGCAGGGGAAGGCGCGATCATGCGCGGAAATGGCATCGGCGGGCTCCCAGCGGTCGCTGTCCATTGCTGGCCTGACACTCAAACCCTACCGTTACGTTAGGGTAGGGTCCATCATTGTTCACCAGGAAGGGGCAGTCACCGAAGTGACCGGCCACGACCCCGAGCCCCATGTCCAGATCGGTCGCGCAGCGGATCTGACGGGACTGTCGATACGAACGCTGCGCCACTACGAGGAAGTCGGGCTTGTCATCCCGTCGGCCCGCAGCGATGGCGGATTTCGGCTTTCCTCGCCCGAGGACATCGAGCGGCTACTCGTCGTCCGGCGCATGAAGCCCCTCGGTTTCACGCTCGACCAGATGAGCCAGTTGCTCGCGGCCCTCGATTCCCTGCGCCAGCACGACGCCGGTGCCCGTGCGAGGGAGACTGCCGTCCACGTGCTCGCGGAGTTCAAGACCAGCGCCCACGACGCGGTCGAGCGCCTGAAGGTGCAGCTGGAATACGCGGAGGAACTCTCCGGATTGCTCGACGCGCAGATCGCAAGGGCAACGCAGGCCAATGCGCGCTCGGAACGCCATGCTTGAGGATGCCGCGACAAGCAAAGCGCGCAAGCACCGGCGGCTCTCAGCGCTCTCCGGGGCGTTGCTGACCGCATCCAAACGCATCTCGTCGATCGAGCCAGAGATCCGTGGCCTGCGCTGCTTGGTTGAGCGTGGCGACACCTGCATCGATGTCGGAGCGGAGTACGGGCTCTACACATGGACGCTATCGAGCCTCGTGGGCGACCGGGGTCATGTGCACAGCGTGGAGCCGCAACGCGCACTCGCCAGCACGCTCGAATGGACCTCCCGCATGCTGGGCTGCGCGAACGTCGTCGTCCACAACGCGGCGCTGCATTCCCACCATGGCCAGGGCACTCTCAGCGTTCCGGTGCGCCGGGGATTCGCCGTGCACGGCCGCGCCTACCTCGACCAGGACGCCCTCGGCCCCGGGCCGAACCGGGAGTTCGCGCGGTCCCGGACGATCAAGGTCCCGATCACCACGATCGACGCTATTGCGGCCGCCTGCCCCGGCCAACAGATCTCCTTCATCAAGGCGGATGTCGAGGGCGCCGAGATCGGTGTCCTCAAAGGCGCCAGCCAGACCATTGCCCGCGATCACCCGGCCATCCTCCTCGAGATCGAATCGCGCCACCTCGCCAAGTACGGCGCCACTTCGGCCGATCTTCTCTCGATGATGAGTGCCCTCGGATACCGGCCCTACCTGTGGATCGGGGAGGGCTGGATTCCGTCGGAATCGAAAGCCGGCGACATGCCACGCAACCAGCTGTTCCTGCATGAGTCGAACAGGAGACCCCTGGGACCGACGTGAGCACGCCGCGCGCTTCCTTGCGCGGCCCACCGGGTACGAGACATTCAGCGAGCAAGTCGTCAGCCTCCTCGAGGGCGTCGACGAGGCAGTGGCACGCCGCATCGGCTACAAGGCAACGCCGGAATTCGTCACCATGCTCGACGGCTGGATAGCCGACGGCGCCGAGCACGACTTCGTCCCGGCCGGGATCGAGCAGAAGCTCAAGCGGCTCTCCGACGAGTGGGTCGCCGACATGTACGCCGAATCGAGCACCCTGCTCGGGTTCGCGCGCCTCGACCGTGTCGCGAGCACCGCGGTGCAGCTGCTCAAGAACGAGGTGAACGACTCGCCATCTACAAGGCGTTCTACAAGGACCCGGGTTCTACAAGGACCCGGCCCACGCCGACCGCGCACGAAGCATGTTCAAGCCGCTCGGCCGCAAGCGCATCGAGCATTCCGACGAGTACGCCGTGCTGAGCATCTCCCGCAACGCCAAGCTCATCCCCACCGAGCGGCACGGCCAGCCGCCCCGGATCATCGAATGCGACGATGCGCTCGACGAGGCCAACTATGCCAACGACATAGACCGGGGAATGCTCTACCTCGCCTGCACCAGGGCCATGCACGAGCTCTATCTCACCCACGTGGGGCCGCGATCCGGCTTGCTCTCGTTCGCGGGGGAGCCGAGCCGTTCGGTGCTTGCCCCCGCGGGGTGATTCGGATGCCTGCGTCCGCGCCACGCAGCGCAAACGCGATAGAAGCGGCTAAACGCGATAGAACCAGCCTGGCTTTCCGCGCGGTTCCTATCGCGTTTGCGGCGGGTGTGGCTATTGTCCCCGCCTAGGAAACGCGCGCTCGGAGGATGGCGAGCACATCGTCGGGCCGATCCGGGGTGATGACGGGCCGGATGAGCGCACCGATATCGAGGATGATCGCAGTGTGCTTGTTGCGCCGCCGGACATCGAGAGGCATCCAGGTGTTGGTGCTGAAGGTTCCCCAGATGCTGGCGCGGTTGAGCGACCAGTCGAGCCGGCGCGTGCCGAACCTGGTGACGCTGGAGTAGGGGATGTGCTTGTCGCCCCCGGTGGGGAAGTAATAGCGGCGGATAGTGATGCCGGTCTCGTCGAGGCGAACTTGCCCATCGTCGTAGGCGCTGTCTGCGGGCATGGCTCGAGCATAGGCGCGAGCGGGCGCTACGGCATAGTGTGGACGTGGTCGAGGAGGTGCGTAGTGAAGCTTGACGAGTATCGCGAGCATGACGGCGTCGGCTTGGCCCGGCTGGTCTCGGACGGGCAGGTAACAGCCTCGGAGGTGCTGGCCTGCGCGATCGGGGGCGCGGAGAGGGTTGATCCGGTGCTCAATGCGATCGCTAGGCCTATGCTCGGCGAGGCGGCGCGCCAGGCAGCGGGCCCGCTGTCGGGGCCGTTCGCTGGGGTGCCGTTCTATATCAAGGACCTGATGCAGGACTACGCGGGCCTGCCGTCGGGATTCGGCTCACGGGCCCTGCAGCACGCGCGGGCGCCCGAGCATGATGAGGTGGTGCGCCGCTGGCTCGATGCGGGCCTGGTGATCCTCGGCAAGACCAGCACCCCGGAGTTCGGGCTCAAGGGAGTGACCGAGCCGCACGTGCACGGCCCCTGCCGGAATCCCTGGAATCCGGGCCGCACGCCCGGTGGCTCCTCGGGCGGCTCGGCGGCGCTCGTGGCAGCGGGCGTGGTCCCGGCGGCGGGCGCCAACGACGGCGGTGGATCGATCCGCATCCCGGCGTCGTTCTGCGGCTTGTTCGGCCTCAAACCGGGCCGGGGCCTGGTTCCCGACGGACCGTCACACGAGTCGTACCTCTTCGGGGCGAGCGTGAACGGGGTTGTCTCGCGCACGGTGCGGGATTCCGCGCTGATGCTCGATGTGATGGTGGATGGCCCCCGCGAGGGCCGGTTCACCGCGGCCACCCGGTCACGGCCACGCCAGATGCGCATCGGATTCTCGGCAGGATCGCCATTTGGCAGCGAGGTCTCGGCGGAGGCCGTCGCAGCAATGGAGCGGGCGGCTGCATTGTGCGAGGAACTGGGCCACACCGTCGAGGAAGCATCCCCCGCGATCGATGGACGCGCGCTGGTCGAGGACTTCAGCACCGCGTTCTCCGTCTACGCCGCTTCGCAGATCGATGAGGCGAAGCGGGCGTGGGGCGCGACGGACGGCAAGTTCGAGTTTGAAACCCGCGTGCTCGCTGCCCTCGGACGGGCTACGACCGCGCCCGAGTTCTATGCCAGCCATGATCGCTGGCACGGATACGCGCGCGGGCTCGCCGAGTTCCACGACCGCTTCGATCTCCTCCTCACCCCCACGGTCGCGAGGCCCGCGCCCCGTATCGGCGAGCTCGACACTCCGAAGGCACTCGCGGCAGCGGTGCGTCCCCTTCTGGGGCTCGGGCTGGTCGAGCGACTCGCGGCACTGGACGTGTGGCGCCAGCACGTCCGCCAGAGCATTTCGGTGGTGCCGTTCACCCAGCTCGCCAACCTGACCGGCGCTCCCGCGATGTCAGTGCCGCTGCATCACACCGCGCAGGGCCTGCCGATGGGGGCGCAGTGGGTGGCCCCGCCGGGCGGGGAAGAGTTGCTGCTCGCCCTCGCCGCCGAGCTCGAGGAAGCACAGCCGTGGGCCGGGCACTGGCCGGAGGTCTCGGTCACGACAGCAGCAGCCACGACCCCACGATGAGAGCGGCGATGCTGGTGCCACCGGCCGCGATGAGATAGCCGCGGCCGGTCGTGGCGCGCGGCAACCGTGACGTGGCGACCACACCGATGGCCCCCAGCACCACGCCCGCGAGCGGCACGATCGCCGCGAACACCAGCGCCACGAGCCCGAGGATCAGGACGAACTTCTGCGGCGCGTTGCGGGGCACCTCCCGGATGTTTGCAGCGGGCTCCCCGGCCTCCTCGTCGAGGGCAGCGCGGCCACGGATCGCCCCAGCCACCGCCCGATCGTCGGACAGGTCCACATCGGCGGCCGCGACAGCCTCGCACACGCGTTCCGCCTCCGCCATCAGCAGGCGATCACGCTCCTCGTCGTCCATGCCCGCCAGAGCGTTGCGCAGTCGGCTCATGTGGGCCTGCACCACGGGGGAGAGCAAGATCGACTCGTCGTTGGCATCGGTCATCGCGGAGCATTCCTCACGGGTTCGGCAGCTGTGGGGACCGGCGCTGCGGGATCAGGGCCCGGGATCGGCGGCACGCTAGATGCTAGCGACCCCGGGGTCGTTCGACTGTGGCTTTGGTCCCTATGCGGAAGGGACGAATGCCCCTGTCTCGCGACGGTCGAGCCGTGGCGTAATGGGCAGGTGATGATGACGAGCCACGAGATATGCCAGGGCTGCGCGCGGGGTGTCGAGCGTCTCGAGGAGTCCTATCAGGGGATGTTCCCGCGCCGCCTCATCGCTGCCGTCCTCGGTGGCTGCGTCAATGATCTCGCGGGCACCCCGGCGGAGGATGTCGCCGAGCTCAGCGAGCGCCTTGCCCACTATCGTCTCGACGATGCGCGCGTCAACCACCGGACCGAGGCGTCATGGCTGCGGCAGATCGCGCAACCGTGCCCGCTCATGCTGCGCGGGCTCGTTCCCGAGGACGAGGGCTGCTTGCTGCGGCCACGTCGCTAGCGGGCCCGGGCCTCTGCGGGCCCGGCGCCCTGGCGGGCCCGGCGCTCTGGCTGCGCGTGAGCCGTCGGCGGCGGCGTGAGCCGTCAGCGGGTGGGTGAGCCGTCAGCGGCGGCGGGGAGCCGTCAGCGCAAACGCGATAGAAGCGGCGGAAAACCCTGGTTCGCTTCTATCGCGTTTAGCTGTTTCCAGTGCTTTT
>NZ_JACYWE010000005.1:0-192649 GCF_014841105.1 Lolliginicoccus lacisalsi | reverse complement strand
GAGGCCGCTCAGCCGCCGCGCCCGAGGCCGCTCAGCCGCCGGGCGCCTAGGCGTGCGGGCCTAGAAGGGCCACTGGATGCCCGGCGGCAGGGTGAACCGGAAGTCTCCGAGCTGGGTGTGGCACTCGATCACCGCGGGGGGCGGGGGATAGATCAGGATCATCGGCAACGCCTCGCAGTAGGGAAGCGGCTTGCCCGGGGTGGTCTCGCCGGGCTCGTGCGCGGCAGCGGTTGCGGGCAGCGAGAGCGCGGTCACGGCGGCGATCCCGGCGAGGGTGGCCGCGCGGGCGGCGCCGCGGCGACGCGTGGGGGCGACTGGTGCTGGTTCCATGCATCTACGATGCCACAGGAACCCGGCTCCGGCGCGCTGTGCCGGGGAGCCCGGGCAAGGATGCCGGGTCCCGGCTATTTCGGCGAGTTCGTGTCGTAGCGCCCGCCCGCCCGTCACCGAGCCAAGTCAGCGCTCCGCTGGCAAATGCCAGATTTCAGCAACAACGCCAGGGAAGATGCCAGAGAAACGCGCGATGGTGTCGCGCGTTGTGAAACATCCCGGCCCTGATGCGCGCCGAGGCATTACCCTGCAAGTGACAGGACAGGGACCACGAGGATTCGCGGTGGGGACCTTTCTAGCGGTCCCGGGAGGAGGAGCCAGTGGCAACGGTGAGCACTCATGTGCTGGATACCACCTGCGGCGAGCCAGCATCGGGGGTGACCGTGGTGCTGCAGGCGCAGGATGGTGCCGAGATCGCGTCGCTGGTGACCGACGGCGACGGGCGAATCAGTGACCTCTCGGGCGAGGATCTGCCCACGGGGGTGTACCGACTGGTGTTCGGAACCGGCCCGTACTTCTCGACGAAGGGCGTGCAGGCGTTCAACCCGGAAGTGGTGGTGTCGATGGTGCTGGGCGGGCACCGGCACTTTCACGTGCCGCTGCTTGTCTCGCCGTTCTCCTACACGACCTACCGGGGTAGCTGACAGGTGGCCGGGGCGCGGGCGCCGAAAGCCCGCGCCCCGGCCACCGTCGCGGCCTGCTCGAGATCAGAGGGTGCGCGCGAGCGCGTCGGCGAGCAGTGACGCGAACCGCGCCGGATCGCTCAGCTCGCCACCCTCGGCGAGCAGTGCCATGCCGTGGATCAGCTCCGCCGTCGGCTTCAGGGCCTCGGTGTCACTGCCCTCGGCCTGCTTGGCGCGCAAGGCCGCGACGAGCGGGTGGGTGGGATTGAGCTCGAGGATCCGCTTGACCGTCGGCACTTCCTGCCCGGATGCCCGATAGAGCTTCTCGAGCGTGGGAGTGATGTCGAAGTCATCGCCCACCAGGCACGCCGGCGAGTTGGTGAGGCGGTGGGACAGGCGCACATCCTTGACGGTGTCGCTGAGGGCTTCCTTCAGCGCGGCGAGCAGGTCGGCGAACTCCTGGTCCTGCTCCTCGTGCTTCTCCTTGTCCTCGTCCGAATCGAGGTCGATGTCGCCCTTGGCGATGGAGCGGAATTGCTTGCCGTTGTACTCGTGCACCGAATCGACCCACATCTCGTCGACCGGATCGGTGAGGATGAGCACCTCGAGACCCTTGGCCTTGAACGCCTCCATGTGGGGGGAGTTCTCCACGAGCTGCCGGGACTCGCCGGTCATGTAGTAGATGTGCTCCTGGCCATCCTGCATGCGCTCGACGTATCCGGCGAGGGTGGTCCAGGGCTCGTCCGCGTTGCCCGCGGTGTGGGTGGAGACGAAGGACGAGATCTCGAGAAGGGTCTCGCGGTTGTCGAAGTCGAGCAGCAGGCCTTCCTTGAGCACGCGGCCGAACTCGCCCCAGAAGGCGCGGTACTTGCCGGGATCGTTCGCCTGCAGGTCCTTGATGGTGGACAGGACCTTCTTGACCAGCCGCTTCTGGATGCGGCTGATCTGGCGGTCCTGCTGGAGGATCTCGCGGGAGACGTTGAGCGACAGGTCCTGCGCATCGACTACGCCCTTGATGAACCGCAGGTACTGCGGCATGAGCTCCTCGCAGTTGTCCATGATGAACACGCGCTTGACGTAGAGCTGCACGCCGCGCTTGTGCTCGCGGGTGAACAGGTCATGCGGGGCGTGGGTGGGCACGAACAGCAGCGCCTGGTACTCGAACGTGCCCTCGGCCCGCATCGAGATCACCTCGAGGGGCTCGTCCCAGGCGTGCCCGATGTGCCGGTAGAACTCGGTGTACTCCTCGTCGGTGACCTCGCTCTTGGGGCGCGCCCACAAGGCCTTGCGCGAGTTGAGGGTCACCATCTCGGTGGTGGTCTCGCCGTCGACGGTGGATTCCTGCTCCATGCGGATGGGCCAGGAGATGAAGTCGGAGTACCGCTTGACGATCTCCCGGATCTTCCACTCGGTGGTGTAGTCGTAGAGGTGATCCTCGTCGTCGGAATCCTTGAGGTGCAGGGTGATCGCGGTGCCCTGCGGCGCCTCGGGAAACTCCTCGATGGTGTACGTCCCGGTGCCCGCGGACTCCCATCGCGTGCCAGTGGCCTCGCCCGCCTTGCGGGTGACCATGGTGACCTTGTCGGCCACCATGAAGGTGGAGTAGAAGCCGACGCCGAACTGGCCGATCAGCTCGCTGGGTGCCTCGCCGCCATCGGCCTTGCGCGCCTCGGCGAGGGCGCGGCGCAGCTCGGCGGTGCCGGACTTGGCGAGAGTGCCGATCAAGCCCACGACCTCGTCGCGCGTCATGCCGATGCCGTTGTCGCGCACGGTGAGGGTGCGGGCTTCCTTGTCCGCCTCGATCTGGATGTGCAGATCGTCGGTGTCGACCACGAGGTCCTTGTTGCGGAATGCCTCGAGCCGCAGCTTGTCGAGCGCATCGGAGGCGTTCGAGATCAGCTCGCGCAGGAACGTGTCCTTGTTCGAGTACACCGAGTGGATCAGCAGCTCGAGAAGCTGCCGTGCCTCGGCCTGGAACTCGCGTTCCTCAACCTGGGTGGTCACCAATCAATCCTTTCGTTGCATGCTTGGACGGTCACGGGAACGCAGGCATTTTACTCCGCGGTCGGCCCGAACGGCGCGATCGAGGCGGGCGCTGCGCGGCCCACAAAGCCCGCGCCTCCTCGCGCATGGCAAAATCGCCAGGTGGCGCGGTGGCGTCCGCTGCCGCCTGGCTGTTCCCGGAGGTGGTGCTACCAGGGCCGGGAGAACATCACGTCACCAACGAACAGGTGGCAGATGATGATCGGGCCGAAGAAGGGCAGGCTCGACTCCTCGCAGTACGGCAGCAGCGTCAGGTGCGCGGGCGTGGCCTCGGGCAGCAGATCGCGTGGTGACTGGGCCTGCGCGGCGGGCGCGGCGAGCAGCGCAGACGAGGCGAGGGCGGTGCCTGCTGCGATGGTTGCGATACGGCGGGCGACGGACATGGCTGCCTCCATCAAGGTGTGTGTCGCTGGTCACATAAGCATGGCATACCGAGGTGCGCGCGTCGCGCCGAGCCCTGGCAGCCGGCGGCCGCCACCGGGGCTGATGCTCGCGCATCACCGCGGGGCGGCCACCACGGGCTCTACTCTCCATCCGCCCTCGCCATCGAGCACGAGGCGATGGGTGTGATGCTGGTCGACCGTGCTGCGGTGCGCCACGCTCACCACGATCGTGTCCGGCACCTCCGAACGCACGAGCTCATACAGCGAGAACTCCAGGCCCTCATCGATCGCCGAGGTCGATTCGTCGAGAAAGACCACCGCCGGCCGGATCAGCAGCACCCGGGCGAAGCCAAGCCGTTGCTGCTCGCCCGGCGAGAGCACGGCCGACCAGTCGGCCTCATCCTCTATCCGCTCAGCGAGATGACCAAGATGCACCGCGCGCAGCACCGCGCGGATCCGATCGTCGTCTATGCCGCCCGGATCCGCGGGATAGGCCACCGCGGCACGCAGGCCACCGAGGGGGAGGTAGGGCACCTGCGAGAGGAACAACGTCTGCTCGCCCTCGGGGCGGCGCACCTCGCCGGTGGCGAACGGCCAGATCCGAGCCAGCGCGCGTAGCAAGGTGGTCTTGCCCGCGCCCGAGGGTCCCTTGATCACCAGCGCGTCACCAGGCTCGAGGTCCAGGTCGAGGCCTTCGATGAGGGTGCGCCCGTCCGGGGTCGAGACACTGACACCGCGCACTGCGAGCACCGACCCCGTCGCGCTCGCCGCGAGGCGCGGGAGCTCCCGCGATCGATCGTTGGCCATGCGCAGCCCATCGAGCCGGATCAGCGATGCCCGGTAGTCGGCGAAGATGTCGTACGCCTCGCGGAAGAACGACAGCGAGTCATGGATCTCGCCGAACGCCCGCGCCGTCTGGGTCAGGTCGCCCAGCGTGATCTGGCCGGTGAAGAACCGCGGGGCCTGGATCACGATGGGAAAGATCACGGCCGTCTGGTTGACGGTCAGGTTCCAGCCATCGAACTTCAGCGTCCGGAAGACGATGTTCCAGTAGTTGCGGATCACTGCGGCGAACCGGGCGAGCAGCCCGCGCCGCTCCACGCCCTCGCCCCGGTAGAACGCCACGTTCTCAGCGGTGTCGCGCAAGCGCACCAGCGAATAGCGGAAGTTCGCCGAGAGCCGCTCGTTGAGGAAGTTCAGCCGGATCAGCGGGCGGCCGATCCAGAACGCGACCACCGTCGTGACCAGCACATAGCCAAGCACCAGGAACATCATCGCGCGCGGGATGGTCACCCCGAGGATCGTCAGTGGCCCCGAGAGCTCCCACAGGATCATCGTGAACGACACCACCGTCACCATCGAGCCGATAGCCCCGATCGCCAGGGACCTCGAGGTCTGCACGAGCGCGGTGATGTCCTGCTGGATGCGCTGGTCGGGGTTGTCGATCGTGCGATCGACAAACCGGTTGCGATAGTAGGCGCCGCCCTCCAGCCAATGGTCGATGGTGTGCTTGTTGAGCCACAGCCGCCACCGGATGTCGAACGCCTGGCTGATGTAGAAGTTCACCAGCACCCGCACGACGTGGATCGTCGCGAGCACCCCGAACACGATGATCGAGTTCCAGAATGCCTCGACCGCCGCATCGAGCCCCGCCTGGTCGCCACCGGCGAGCGCCGAGCCCGCGTTCTGCAGGGCGGTGTAGAGGTCATTGCCCTGGTAGGAGAACAGCACGGCCATGCGGACGCCGAAGACCATCATGAGCAGCAGCAGGGCCACGAACGGAAGGGTGATGCGGGCTTCGCGGCCCGAGAAGTAGGGGCCCGTGATGCGCCAGAACTGCCGGCCCCAGCGCGTGTACCGAGCGAGCAGGACAGCCGCGATGCCAAAGGCCACCGATGAGATGGCGAAAGCCCGCAGGATCCAGAAGAGACTCGTGACGAGCTCCTGGCCCCAATCGATACCCGATGCACCAACCATGCGCGATCGCCCCTGTTCCACTGCGGGATGAACCAGCGGTGAATGCTATCGAGATCCGTGCAAAACCGGCGGGAAACTGGTGGTTCCGACCGCTCGCCACAGGCCATGCCGAGCCATCTGCATCCCATCAACGATGCAGGTGGGAGGGCATCCTGGGCCATCTGCGCAGCCACGGGAAAAAGGTCGCTGCGATAGGGCGATTTTCGCCCCGGGTTCTTGCATACTTGAGCGCATGATCCCACCCTTCGTGCCGGTGGCCGATCCACGGCCGACTGACACACCCTGGCCCACCATGCAGTGGCCCATCCCGGCAGGCACCACCCTCGCCGGAACGACCGTCTCGCTCGCTCCGCTCGACCCCGACACCGATGCCGAGGCCTTGTTCGCCTGCCTCGACCACGATCAGGTGTGGGCGTTCGTTCCCGTACCGCGGCCGCGCAGCGCCACCGACCTGCACGCGCTGTTCTCCGCGCGACGCACCCTGTCCAACTGGCAGCAGTGGACGGTCCGCCTCGCTCGCGAGTACAAGGGCATGGCACCCGGCACCATCGTCGGCACCACCTCCTACACCAATGCCTCGCCCGCCGACGCGCGCCTCGAGATCGGTGGCACGTTCTATACGCCCGGCACCTGGGGGAGCATCGTCAATCCCGAGTCCAAGCTGCTGCTGATGCGCCTCGCGTTCGAGGAGCTCAACGTCGGGCGCGCCGAGATCCGCACCGACACCCGCAACACGCGCTCCCAGCTCGCCATCACCCGCCTCGGCGCGGTCTACGAGGGCACGCAGCGCCGCTACGCCCGCCGCCCCGACGGCACCGTCCGCGATACCGTGCTGTTCTCGATCATCGCCGAGGAATGGGCCACCGTGCAGCACAACCTCACCGAGCGCATAGCCCGCTCGCTCGCCAAGGAGCACAGTGGCACGCCCGACAGCATTGCCCCGCGTCCCAGTTCGCGAGGGACGCTGCATCCCTGCCTCGGGGAGCTCGTTCCGGACGGGCGGGGATGCACCCGCCTCGACGCGCGCGGGAGCGAGGCCCCATCGCGCGGGAGCGAGGCCCCATCACGCGGGAGCGAGGCCCCAGCGCCGTGCTCCGCGGGCTGAACCGTCGTGATCGCGCGGCTGGCGCTAGTGGCGGACGGCCCGCGGGCTCATGCGTTGAGCTGAACCGGCGTATGGGTAACTGATTCGATATCGGACGCGGAGATCTCCACGAGGCGGTGCGCGATCTCCTGCAGCGCGCGCGCCACCGCGAGCTCATCGCCGATCTTCGGAACGTCCGGATCCTCCGGGTTGCGCCGCGCCACGCCGGTGGCGGAAAGCCGCAGCTCGCCGTTGGCGTGCAACCTAGCCTCGGCCCGCGTCTGGGTACCCCGCTCGTCGATCCTGATATCGATCCACCAACGCTTGTCCTGCATGATTCCTCCTCGGATTGGTGCCCCACCCGCTCCACATCCCACCCTGCGCCGATGATGTGCGATTGTCCATAGGCATCCGGCTCCAAAACGGTTTGATCATGGTTGGCGGGAGCCCACACGTCGCTGGGGCGCTGGGGCGTGCACGGGCGCCCCGCTGGAGTGCGCAGAATCCCCGCGACAGTGCGATAAACGACTGGTCTACGCGCTGGAGGTGTCGTTTTTCGCTCTCTCGCCGACGCTCTCTCGCCGGCGCGCTCTCGCCGGCATCCGCACCGGACCGTTTAGGCAAGCGCCACGCTCCGGGTATGGCGCAGCACGGCCTGAGCGTCCCGGCCCGCGGGTACATGGTCGATGTGCGCGCGGGCGTGGTCCTCATCGAGCTCCACCGTCATCACGCCATTGTCGAACCACGGCCCGTGCGGGATCGTCCAGTCCATGCCGACGTCGTCGACGCGGGCGCGGCGGGCGATGCCATGCAGGGCCGCAGCGGTGAATCGCGAGCCGAGCATCTTCTTCGCCCACCGCACGCCGCGCGGCAGCGGATTGCGGAAGGGCGACATGGTGAGCTGGTGGATCGCTGTGGGTACCTCGGGATGATCGTCGAGGCTGGCGGTGGCGATGTAGGAGGAGTGCACATCGCCGGAGAGCCACAGCACCGAGACCGGTGGGCGGGGGCCGGTGGCTGCCTCGATGACCAGGTCGACCATCGCGAGGAAGGATCCGCGGAAGGCGCCCCAATGCTCCAGGTCGATCCTCCGGCGCAGCTTCTCGCCCCGAGCCACCCAGCGCTTGCCCCATTGCCCGTCGCACACTGCCTCGTTCCAGCCCTCGAGCTGGTGGATGCCGGGCAGCATCAGAACGGGGAGCGAGGTGCCGATCAGGATATGGCGGGCCCGCGCGCCGAGGACCAGCTCGCGCGCCCACTTCCATTCCGCGTCGTCGACTAGTCGCCGTCGTCCCGGCTCGAGGGATCGGGAGCAGCGTGTGTCGAGCATCAGCAACCGAACGGGCCCGATATCACGCACGAAGCTCCACCGCATCGTCGTCGGTTGGCTGTCGGCGCGCCGCGCCATGTCGTCCAGTATCTGCGCGCGGTCATCCCCGCTGGGGGCATCGAGCACGGCGCGCAGCACCGCATCGGCGTCGAGCTGCGCGGGGGAGAGGTTGCCGAGGTGCTGGTAGACCCAGTACGAGGACAGGGCGCCGGTCACGAGGATGTCCCACCCGGGCCGGGCGCTGGCCTCCTCCCGCCACGATTGCGAGGTGTTCCAGTCATCGCGCAGATCATGATCGTCGAGGAGCATGCAAGTGGGGACGGTGGAGAGCAGCCACCGCACATCGGGCTGCGACCACGCTGCCTCGTAGAGCGCGGCGTAATCGTCGAAGGTGCTGGCGCGCGGCAGGCCATCGTCGCCCCGGGGCAGCGAGTCGGCGAGCGGCTGCGGCGGCAGGTCGGCATACACCTGGTCGCCAAGGAGGCACAGGGCGTCGGGCCATTCCTCATCGGGGGTATCGCGCATGCGGCGGGCCAGCGCGACGAGGGCGTCCGGGCCGAGCGCCTTGACGCTCTCGGGATCCTGGCCGCCGGTGCGGTAGCAGGACCCGAACACGATGCGCACGGGCCGCGATGTGCCGTCACCCGGCATGCCGCGGGGGAGGGTCCGGATGGTGCTGGGGGTGTCCTCGATCTGCTCGGGCCACACCGCGCTCTCGTCGAGCTGCACCCAGTAGGGATGCGCGCGCCCCGGAGCAAGGCCGGCGAGCTGCACCAGCGCGTAGTGGCGGCCGTGCACCGTCCAGGTGGGAGCCGAGCATTCCTGCCCGTCGCACAGCACCGTGACGGTGCAGGCAACGCTGGCCTGCACCCAGATCGTCGCCTCGGTCTCATGGACGTAGCGCACGATCGGGCCGAGGACGATCCTCGCGGAACCTGCATTCACTGGCGTCACGGTTTCCATTGTGGCCGAACGGTGCCGCGCTGGGCTGTGGCATGGCTGAGCGTGGCATGAGGAAACGCTTCGGCGGTATTGCTAGGGTGGCTGCTCGTGATGACGGTGAGCACGGACGGATCTTGCTTGAAGAACCCCGGGGGCGCGATCGGCTGGGCGTGGGTGAACCACTCCGGTGACCGCTCGTCGGGCGGCGCATCGTCGGGGACCAATCAGATCGCGGAGCTGATGGCGCTGCTCGAGGCGATCCGATCGCACCCCGGGCCGGAGCCATTGCTCGTGGAGTCGGACTCGCAGTACGCGATCAAGTGCGTGTCGGTGTGGCTCGCGGGCTGGAAGCGCAACGGCTGGCGCACCGCGGCGGGCTCGCCGGTGAAGAATGCCGAGCTGATCCAATCCATCGATGCGGCGATCGCCGACCGCGAGGGCCCAGTGCGGTTCCAGTGGGTGCGCGGGCACGCGGGCAACGAGTTCAACGAGATCGCTGATGAGCTCGCCGGCACTGCTGCCCGCGTGGCGGCCCAGGCCTCCTAGGGCCACGACAGGCTAGCCGACCGTGTTGTAGTCGAACACCTTGTCCCACCGCTCGTCGAGGCGTCGCTTCGCGTCATCGAGCTCGAGCGCGCTCACCCGGCCGTCGTGCTCGTCGATGAGGTCGAGCTCGCGGAGCTTGCGCAGGCCATCGCGCACCTCGAAGTCGAAGCGGGTGTTCCATCGCTGGGCGAACCAGTCCTCGATCCGCTGGTCGAGCTCCTCGGCCGTGATCGGTCCGGGAGCTAGCCGGAGGAAGTGGTAGGCGAGGACGGCTTCCTTGACCTCGGCTTCCTCCGCGATATCAAGCAAGTGGTGGAAGACGCCGATCTCGTTGTCGAGGTTGCGGAAGTACAGGTTCTCCGACAGCGCCTTCATGAATTGGATCTTGCGGTTCTTGAACTTGTTGAACTGGCGCACCAGGTAGCCACCGAACGCCGCCAGGCCCGCCCCGATCGTCACCAGCGTGGCCTGGTCCAGCTCCACCGCTTCATCGCGAATGCCCAGCCAGAAGGCGATGAGCAGAAGAAGAACGCCCAGCGACGCGATGAGCTTTGTCACCACCACGATGATCCCGGAGATCAGCGCGGGCACACCGATCATCATCTTGTCGATCGGTCGCATCCCCACCCGGACATTGGGAAACAGCATCTCGATGTCATGCCGGGGGACGTTCTCGAACAGCTTGACCATCGTGCTGCCCGGCGTGAACGGCAGGTCGTCGGCATCACGATCCGCGAAATGCTCGGGATCGCGGAACGTCACGTAGACGATCACCTTGGCATAGCTGCGGAACGCGATCGTGCGGCGACGAAGCCCCATCCACGACTTGACCTTCCGCTCCCGCTCGAAGCTGCCGCGCCGGAAGAACATCGCCGTATCGATATCCTCCCGATCCACCTCGAGACGCACCTTGATCAGCGATTCCTCGTCGAACGCCCGTTTCAGCTCCTCCTCGGTCACGCGGGTGAAGTTGGCGCGCTCGGCAAGCTCGACGAGCTCCTCCTCGAGCGCCTGCTGCGCGCGCACGCGGTCCTGCCATGCGGGCTCGGCGATGCGCTTGAGGTCCGGTGGCGGATCGAGGACATGGTAGGCATCCTTGATCGCCTCGATGCGGGCATGGAAACGGTGATGCAGCACGCTCGCCAGGATCGTCGCGAACTCGCGGAACGACTCGCGCTCCTGCTCGGGAAGCTCCTCGGCGCACATCGTGATCACGGCCCTCTTGCGGA
The DNA here is from genome assembly GCF_014841105.1 of Lolliginicoccus lacisalsi. GTDB lineage: Bacteria > Actinomycetota > Actinomycetes > Mycobacteriales > Mycobacteriaceae > Lolliginicoccus > Lolliginicoccus lacisalsi. The sequence continues at coordinate 182,162 of NZ_JACYWE010000005.1, read as the reverse complement.
ACGGGATGAAGTGCTCGAGCTCGTTGCCCGCCGCGACTTCTCGCTGCTGCGCTAGCTCGGTTGCTTCCGCGCTGCCTTGCTGGACCACGATGACGCTCCCTCTGCCTGTCCTCGTCCGCCCCCGGCGCACTGCCCGGGGGGAAATCTGGCCGATTCCGACATATCCAGCCTAGCCGCAGGGCCCCGGGCGGCGACCATCGCTGGCCGAGCACACCCGGGGCCCGTCTGTTCCTCGTGGATGAGCAGGACGGTTCAGTGACGCTGGATCAGCACCCGCCGCTTCCCGATGGGATGCAGGGCTCGGGCTCCGGCTCGGGCTCTGGTTCTGGCTCGGGCTCGCCCGTCGCGGTCACCTCGGCGTCGACGAGGAAGCCGAAGTGCCTGGTGCCGGGGGAGTTCCGCGGATCCCCGGTGAAGCCGTAGCTCGCCGACCGGGTCTGCGCGTCAGCCCGCACGAGGTCGATGATCTGTGCTGGTTCCAGGCCATCGCACGGGCCGGCGACCCCGCCGCTGCCATGGCACAGCGCCACCACGCCGGCCACATGGGGCGCGGACATCGATGTGCCCGAGAGCACCCGCGTTCCGCCACCCAGCCGCGTGGAGGCGATGCACACGCCCGGCGCCGCCACGACATGGGACTTGTCGGTGGTGGAGACCGCATAGTTCGAGAATGTCGCGGCAGTGTCGTCGGATTCAGCGAAATCGCACGACGGCCGCCCACCCGCGCCACCCGGGGCGCCGTCGCTATCGGCCATCGCAGTGACGGTCAGGACCTCGGGATAGGCCGCGGGCACCGCACTGCCGAACCCGGTGTTCTCATTGCCCGCCGCGGCGACATACGTGATCCCCTCGTCCGTGGAGCGGCAGATCGCGAGGTGCAGCGCATCATTGTTCGAGTTCCCGCAGTTGTTGTCATTGCTGCCCTGCCCGGACAGCGACAGGTTTGCCACCTTGATTCCGAGCGTCGCCGCGTTCGCGGTGATCCAGTCGATGCCACAGATCACCTGGGAGAACGATCCGACGCCATCCTGGTCGAGCACCTTCACCGAGAAGACCGTCGTCCCGGGGGCGACGCCGATCGTGCCGCTGCCGTTGTTGCGCGCGGCGATCGTTCCCGCGACATGGGTGCCATGCCCGTTCGCGTCCTGGGAGGTGCCGCCCGAGGTGGTGCAATCCGCTCCCGCGACCGAGGTCAGGTCGGGATGCGCGAGGTCGATGCCCGAGTCCACCACTGCCACTCCGACGGTGCTCGCCGGCATCGCCAACGTGCTCGTGGCAGCCTCGATGCGCCGGACACCGGTGGGCGCGGAATCCCCCGGGACCAGGGGCTCGCTCGCTGGCAGCGCGCGCACCTCCCGGTCACGGGACACGAACGCCACATCCGGGTCCATCGCCAACCGATCGCGCACCGCCTCGGGCATGCGCGCCGAGAAGCCCTCGAAGACCCGGTTGAAGCGTCGCTCCGCAGCGATCCCGTGCTCACGCTCGAGATCGACCGTCTTCGACTGGGACCGGACCCCGCTCTCGTACACCACGATGTATGGCTCAGCAGCCGGAGAGGCCCCAGTGGGAGGACCTCCCGGCGGCTGGGCGAGGGACGGGCCACCCGCCGCCACCAAGCCAGCGGCCAGCACCCCGGCCGAGATCGCGCCCAACAATGGTCGACGCATGCGCATGACCCTCCAGTCACCAGACAAGATAAACGGCAATACTGGACGGAGCGTATGCGTAGGGCCGAGCCGCGGTTCCCGTCCGCGCGGCCCGTCACGGCATCGTGACCACACCTTGAGGGGATCTTTACGAACGCGCATTCTCGCGCGGTGGTGGTGTCGCGGCGTGGTGGAGTTGCGGTGGTGTTGCGCGGCGTGGTGGTGTTGCGCGGCAGGTGCCACCTTTTGGACGCGGCTGCCACCGTTGCGCCCCAGCCACCACCGATATTTCGGTGGTAGCTGTGCCTAGAGGTGGCAACAACAGCCTATGGGTGGCGGCAAAGGCCATGGATGCCCCCGGGCAGCGCCAGTCGGTTCCTAGCGCGGGCGGCGCCTCGAGAAGTGCCAGCCAGTGCCAGCCAGTGCCAGCCAGTGGAAACCTTTCCCGCTGGAAGGCGGAGAAGTTTCCACTAGCCGCGCGGACCCGGCCAGCCTGCCCAGCTTCACCGCGTGCGGTAGCCGCCGCCTGGCTGCGCGATGCGGATAGTGGCGCCGCGCGGGGCGCCGCACGCACGGTCGCAGCCCGCCCAATGCTCGGGGAGCGCGGGTTCCCCACCGCTTGCCGCGAGATCGCCGTCGGCGACCGCCCGCTGCACGTCGGCATGCACGTCGGTGCGGGACGAGGCGCAGCCGGGCTGTCCGGTGCAGGCACTGAGCCGGGCCCAGGGCGATTCGGCGTCGAACACCAGGCCCAGGGGAGCGAGCACGCGCACTACTTGCTCGGCGCGCCACTCGTCGAGGCCGGTGATGACGATGCCGCGCCACGGCGTGATCAGCAGCGGACGCTCGATCGCTTCGAGGAACTCGGCGAGGCGCGCGTGCAGCCGTCCGAGGGGCACGGCCGCGCCGAGAGCGACACCGCCGTCTTCCTGGGCGAACCAGCCGATCGGGGGCTGGGGGCGCTCGCTGGGATGCACGGGCTGGGGGGACGATTCCAGCTCCAGCCCGGCCTCGCTCAACAAGTGCGCGCGGGCGTGGGCGGGCAGGTCACGGATCCGCCAAGCGCCATTTGCCAGGCGGAGGAACGCGCGGGCAAGGGCATGCACCGCCGCGACGGCGTCTTCATGGGCGATCCGCGCGCCAGTGTCCTCGCCTCGGAGGAGCAGGGCGGAGGTCGTCTCGTCGTAGGCCATGACGGTGATGTCGGCATCGAGGGCAGCCACGTCGCCGCGCCCGTCATCGAACGCGACGAGAAAACGTCCGGGCAGCTCGGCGAGGCCCGCGTCGGAGCGCAGCAGGTCGTCCCACGCGACGACCAACGGCCGCGAATCGGTGAATCCGCCGACGAGGCCGCTGAGGGGGGAGGAGATGATGTTGCGCGCGCGGTCGTGGTCGTCGGAGGGCAGCAGCCCGGCATCGCGCAGGAGGGTGGCAACGACGCCAGCTGTGTCGTCACCGAGCCCGCGGACCTGGATGTTGCCGCGCCCGGTCAGCTCCAGGATGCCGTTTCCCATCCCGGTCGCCAGCCGGGCGAGCGTGCCGATCTGCTCGGCTGTGATCGCGCCACCGGGCAGCCGGATGCGGGCGAGCCCGCCGTCGGCGGCGGGGTGCAGGCGCAGCGCGCCGGGGCATCGGTCGGGGGGAGGGGTGCTCACTCGTTCCAGGATAGGCGTGCCGCGCTACCGCACGCGCGCCCGCAGGCCCTCGCGAACCCGGGGCCACTGCTCGACGGTGATGCATCCGCAGCGTTGCCAAGTGGCGGGTTCCGAGCCGTGCGATGGCATCGCGCGCGCGGTGTCTTGGGCGCGGAGCTGCATGTGGTGCCGCGCAGGTTCGTTGCTGCTGCTCACGGCGTCGAATCTTGCGCGCCAGGATCATACGATCACATTGTCCGCGCTTCGGGGTAGCATGCGTGGCGTCCACTGGCATTGGTGGATCCGTCTTGCGGAAGGGCTCGCGTGATACTGCTGCTATCCACCTCGGACACCGACCTGCTGTCGGCCCGTTCAAGCGGATCCGGCTTCCGGCTAGCGAACCCGGCCCGACTCGATCTCGCTGAGCTGCGCGGGCTGCTGGCGGGAGCTGACCTGGTGGTGCTGCGCATCCTGGGCGGCAAGCGCGCGTGGGAGGACGGCATCGACGCGGTGCTGGCCTCTGGCCTGCCGGTGGTGGTGGTGAGCGGGGAGATCGCGCCCGACGCGGAGCTGATGGAGCTGTCGACCGTTGCTGCCGGGGTGGCCGCGCAGGCGCACAACTATCTCGCGCAGGGCGGGCCGGCGAACCTGGCCCAGTTGCACAACTTCCTCTCCGACACGGTGCTGCTGACTGGTCTGGGGTTCGAGGAGCCGCGGGCGTTGCCGGACTGGGGCTACCTGGAGCGCAATCCGGCCGAGCTGCCCGCGGACGTGCCGACCGTGACGGTGCTGTACTACCGGGCGCAGCATCTCGCCGGGAACACGGGCTATGTGCACGCGCTGTGCGATGCGATCGAGTCCGCGGGGGCGCATGCGGTGCCGATCTATTGCGCGTCGCTGCGGGCTGCCTCCCCGGCGTTGCTCGACGCGCTCGGGCAGTCCGATGCAATGGTGGTGACGGTGCTCGCGGCCGGGGGCACCAAGCCGGCATCCGCGGGGGCGGGCGGCGATGACGAGGCCTGGGACGTCACCGAGCTTGCCGCGCTCGACATCCCGATCCTGCAGGGCCTGTGCCTGACGTCGCCGCGCGCGCAGTGGGAGGCCAGCGATGACGGCCTGACCCCGCTCGATGTGGCCACGCAGGTGGCGGTGCCGGAGTTCGACGGGCGGATCATCACGGTGCCGTTCTCGTTCAAGGAGATCGACGACGACGGCCTCTCGACGTATGTGCCCGATCCCGAGCGCGCGGCACGGGTGGCGGGCATCGCGGTCAATCATGCGCGGCTCGGCCGTATCAGCCCGTATCGCAAGCGTGTCGTGCTGATGCTGTCGGCATACCCGACCAAGCATGCGCGGATCGGCAACGCGGTGGGGCTCGATACCCCCGCGAGCGCGATCGCGTTGCTGCAGGCAATGCGCGAGGCAGGCTATGACATTGGGCCCGAGCATGGTGCCGATGCGATTCCTGGTCTGGTCCAGCGGGATGGCGATGCGTTGATCCACGCCCTGATCGCGGCGGGCGGCCAGGATCCGGATTGGCTGACCGAGGAGCAGCTCGGGTCGCGGCCGGTGCGCCTGCCGGCGAAGAAGTACCGCAAGTGGTTCGCGACGCTGCCCGCAGCGTTGCGCGAAGCCGTCGAGGAGCACTGGGGCCCGGCGCCCGGCGAGCTGTTCGTGGACCGGTCGCAGGATCCGAAGGGCGAGATCGTCATCGCGGCCATGCGCTTCGGAAATCTGGTCATCATGGTGCAGCCGCCGCGCGGCTTCGGTGCCAATCCAGTGGCGATCTATCACGATCCTGATCTGCCGCCGAGCCACCACTATCTCGCTGCCTACCACTGGCTCGCCGCGAGCGAGGCGGACGGCGGGTTCGGCGCGCACGCGCTGATCCACCTCGGCAAGCATGGCAACCTGGAATGGCTGCCCGGCAAGACACTGGGGCTCTCCGCGGACTGCGCCACCGACGCCGCCATCGGGGACATGCCGGTCATCTATCCGTTCCTCGTCAATGATCCTGGCGAGGGCACCCAGGCCAAGCGGCGCATCCACGCCACGCTGGTCGATCACCTCATCCCGCCGATGGCCCGCGCCGAGACCTACGGCGACATCCAGCGGCTCGAGCAACTCCTCGACGAGCATTCGAACATCTCCGCGCTCGACCCCGCCAAGCTCCCCGCGATCCGCCAGCAGATCTGGACCCTGATTCAGGCCGCGCGCATGGACAGCGACCTCGGGCTCGAGCAGCGCCCCGATGACACCGAGTTCGATGACATGCTCATGCATGTCGATGGCTGGCTGTGCGAGATCAAGGACGTGCAGATCCGCGATGGCCTGCACATCCTTGGGCGGCGCCCCCGCGGCGACGAGGAAGTCGACCTGGTCCTGGCGATGCTGCGGGCCCGGCAGATGTGGGGCGGCGAGCAATCCGTTCCCGGCCTGCGCGAGGCCCTGGGCCTGAGCGAGGATGGCGATGAGGCGCGCGCGCGTGTGGACGAGATCGAGCATCAGGCCCGCGAGATGCTGCGCGAGCTCGCCGAGCGCAAGTGGAAGCCCAAGCACATCGGCAGGCTCACCGACGACAAGACCGTGGCGCGCATCCTCGAGTTCGCGTGCGAGGAGATCGTCCCGCGGCTGCGCGAGACCCGCGAGGAGATCCCTCGAATCCTGCATGCCCTCGCCGGTGGCTTCATCCCGGCCGGGCCGAGCGGCTCCCCGCTGCGCGGGCTGATCAACGTGCTGCCCACCGGGCGCAACTTCTACTCCGTCGATCCGAAGGCCATTCCCTCGCAGCTCGCCTGGGAGACCGGGCAGGCGATGGCGGACTCGCTGCTCGCCCGCTACCGGACCGACCATGGGGGGTGGCCACGCAACGTTGGGATCTCCGTGTGGGGAACCTCCGCGATGCGCACCTCCGGCGACGATATCGCCGAGGTATTCGCGCTGCTCGGGGTGCGGCCGGTGTGGGACGAGGCCTCGCGGCGCGTGCGGTCCCTCGAGGTCATCCCGCTCGAGGAGCTCGGCCGCCCGCGCATCGACGTCACCGTGCGCATCAGTGGGTTCTTCCGCGATGCCTTCCCCCACGTGCTCGCGCTGCTCGATGACGCGGTACGCATGGTCGCCGACCTCGAGGAACCGCGCAAGAAGAACTACGTGCGCAAGCACGTGCAGGCCGACCTCGAGCGGCATGGCGATCATCGGCGCGCCACCACCCGCATCTTCGGTTCCAAGCCGGGCACCTACGGGGCGGGCCTGCTGCAGCTCATCGATGCCCGCAACTGGCGCACCGACGCCGACCTTGCCGAGGTCTATACCACCTGGGGCGGCTACGCCTACGGCCGCGGGCTCGACGGCATCCCCGCCGGGGAGGACATGCGCGACGCCTACCGTCGAATCAGCGTGGCGGTGAAGAACATCGACACCCGCGAGCATGACATCGCCGATTCCGATGACTACTTCCAGTATCACGGCGGCATGGTCGCCACCGTGCGCGCGCTCACGGGATCGGACCCCGAGGCCTATGTGGGCGATAGCACCCGCCCGGACTCGGTGCGCACCCGCACCCTCAACGAGGAGACCCGCCGGGTCTTCCGGGCCCGGGTGGTCAACCCACGCTGGATGGCGGCGATGCGCCGCCACGGCTACAAGGGCGCGTTCGAGATGGCGGCGACCGTGGACTACCTGTTCGGGCTCGACGCCACCGCCGGCGTGGTGGACGACTGGATGTACGAGCAGCTCACAGGCAACTATGTGCTCGACGAGACCAACCGTGACTTCCTCGACCAGTCCAACCCGTGGGCGCTGCACGGCATCTCGGAACGCCTGCTCGAGGCGGCGCAACGCGGCCTATGGGCCAAGCCCGAGCCCGCCACGCTCGCCGCGCTCAAGGAGGCCTACCTGCGCAGCGAGGGCAACCTCGAGGGAGACGACGCCCATGCATGACACGTCCACCGTCGAGGCGTTCCTGCCTACCCGCGACACCATGCTGTGCATCTCGCTCGCCGCGCGACCGCGCAACATCGGCACCCGCTTCCACAACTTCCTCTACCGGCAGCTCGATCTTGATTACCTGTACACGGCGTTCACCACCGACGACGTCACCGCGGCCATCGCTGGGGTGCGGGCGCTCGGCATCCGCGGCTGCAGCGTCTCGATGCCGTTCAAGGAGGCCGTCATCCCGCTGCTCGATGCGATCGACGACTCCGCCGCGGCCATCGAATCGGTCAACACCATCGTCAACGACCACGGCACCCTCATCGGGTACAACACCGACTACCTCGCGATCCGCGCGCTGCTCGCCAGCAACCAGATCCCCGCGAGCACCTCGGTCGTGGTGCGGGGCAGCGGCGGCATGGCCAAGGCCGTCACCGCCGCGCTGCGCGATAGCGGGTTCTCCGACGTCACCATCGTGGCCCGCAACGAGACCACTGGCGCTGCCCTCGCGCGCAGCTACGGCTACCACTGGGCAGGCACCTCGGACCAGCAGCCAGGGCTGCTCATCAACGCCACGCCTCTCGGCATGGAGCACCAGCCGGGACTGCCCTTCACCTCCGAGCAGGTCGCGGCCGCCCGCTGGGTGCTCGATGTGATCGCGATGCCTGCCAAGACCGCGCTGCTCGATCTCGCGGACAGGCACGGCGCCACGACCATCCCGGGCACCGAGGTGATCGCCCTGCAAGCAGCCGAGCAGTTCATCCGCTACACCGGCATCGAGCCCCCCGCCGAGCTCATCGCCGCGGCATCCCGGTTCTCCCGCGAGGAGCCCGGCCAGTAAGTGTTGGGCCCAGTAACGCTTGAGACACCCCAAGCGGGGAAACCCCCGGCATCTCCGCCCGGCTCGTCTACTGTCGTCCTCGACCATTTCCCCGCACTCGGATCGTCCGGCACGTTCCTGCCGGTGAAGGGAATACCACAGCGCATGGCCCCGATCACCTTCGACAAGACCACCCGCATCTATCCCGGCTCCAGCACCCCCGCGGTCGACCAGCTCGATCTGCACATCGAGGACGGCGAGTTCCTCGTCCTCGTCGGCCCGTCCGGCTGCGGGAAATCCACCAGCCTGCGCATGCTGGCCGGGCTCGAGGACGTCGACGGCGGACATATCCGCATCGGCGAGAAGGATGTCACCCATCTCGACCCCAAGGACCGGGACATCGCCATGGTGTTCCAGAACTACGCCCTCTACCCGCACATGACCGTAGGCGAGAACATGGGCTTCTCCCTCAAGCTCGCCAAGACGCCCAAGCCCGAGATCCGGGAACGCGTGGCTGCCGCCGCGGACCTGCTCGGCCTCGCGGACTTCCTCGACCGCAAGCCCAAGGCCCTCTCGGGCGGGCAGCGGCAGCGCGTTGCCATGGGCCGTGCCATCGTCCGCCAGCCGCAGGTGTTCCTGATGGACGAGCCGTTGTCGAACCTTGATGCGAAGCTGCGCGTGCAGACCCGCACCCAGATCGCGCAATTGCAGCGGCGCCTCGCCACCACCACCGTGTACGTGACGCATGATCAGGTGGAGGCCATGACGATGGGCGACCGGGTGGCCGTCCTCGACCACGGCGTGCTGCAGCAGTGCGACAATCCGCGGGAGCTCTACCGCAACCCCGCCAACGTGTTCGTGGCTGGGTTCATTGGCTCGCCGGCGATGAACCTCTACACCGTCCCGCTCGAGGGGGACGTGCTCCACATCGGGGAGACGGCGATCCGTCTTGGTCGCGATGCTGCCGCCGCCGCTGGCACCGAGGTTGTGGTGGGCATCCGCCCCGAGCACCTGTCCGTCGGCGACGAGGGGCTCCGGGTGGATGTCGATGTGGTCGAGGAGCTCGGTTCCGAGGCGTTCATCTATGGGCGGGCGCTGATCGCGGGGGCGGAGCAGGACATCGTGGCGCGCGTGGACTGGCGCAACCCGCCGCGCAAGGGCGCGGTGATCCACGTCGGGATCGATGCAGGCAATGTTCACCTGTTCGCCGCGCGCGGCGATGGCGAGCGACTGCCCCGCTAGGGGGATACGCTGTGCGCATGGCACCGACGTTCGAGGATCTTGCCGCAGCGAAATATGTGCTGCTGACCACTTTCCGCAAGGATGGCACCGCAGTGGGCACGCCTTTGTGGGTGGCTGCTGACGGACAGCGGCTGCTCGTCTGGACCGAGACCAATTCCTACAAGGTCAAGCGGATCCGGCGGGACCCGCGCGTCACCATCGCGGTATGCGGGGCACGGGGCAAGCCCAATGGAGAGGCTGTCGAGGGACGAGCCGAGGTCCTTGAGCAGGAGGGAACCGAGCTCGCTCGTCGCCTGATCTCCGAGAAGTACGGCATCCTTGGCAAGCTGATCGTCAAGGGAAGCTTGTTGCGGCGCGGGCGGCGCGGCACCATCGGTGTCGCTATCGAGCTGGTCTAGCGGCGCATTGTCGACGTTGCCATGACGGGATCGCTGCTGGGCCGCTGGCGTGGTGCCTGAATCAAATGCTCGGCCCGAGTGCTCGGCCTAGTGCTCGGCCTAGGGCTGGGCCTGGTGCTCGGCCTGGTGCTCGGCCCGCGTGCTCGGAGCTGCCACCTCAAGCCAGTACCTGCCACCCATCCGCACTAGCTGCCACTGAAATTTCGGTGGCAGCTGTCAGTGTTGGTGGCAGGAAGCAACTATGGGTGGCAGGAGCGGCTTCGCTGAGCTCGCGCTGGAGTTACCTGGTGCTCAGAGGTGCGCTGGCGACGGCAATGCTGGAATCGACCGCCTGGGTGTAGGCCGGAGGCTCGTCGAGGGTCGCCGCGGTGCCGAGGGGGGTGAGCACGGCGGCCGCGAGGGCGACGACGGAGCCGACGGCTACGGCGGCGTAGCGCAACGCTGCTGCTGATGTCGCGGTCATGCGCGCCTGCCTTCCCGTTCTCGTCGTGCTCGTCGTGGCTCTCTTGCAAAAATATCGCGCAAAAGTGACATACGAAAGGCATGCTTGTAAAGAGCAATGACCGGGCAAAGCGGACGTCGCGCGAGCGTTCGGGGGACCGGTTGAACGCCAACAAGTCCCGGCCGTGCGCCGCGCCCCCCGAGTATCCCTGTGCGCGGGATCACCTGTCCAATGGGCGGGACGGGCCCGGCGCGATCAAGTGGCCTGGCTCACCGACGACATGTGGAAATCCGGGACGCGCAACGGGGGCATGATCGCGCGGGTGAACCAGTCCGCCCACTCGCGCGGCAGGGTCCGCTCGCTCGCGCCCGCCTCGTTCGCGCGCTCAAGCAGGCTCAGCGGGCTCTCGTTGAAGCGGAAGTTATTGACCTCGCCCACGATCTCGCCATCCTCAATCAGGTAGACACCATCACGGGTAAGCCCGGTGAGCAGCACCGTTGCTGGATCGACCTCCCGGATGTACCACAAGCAGGTCAGCAGCAGGCCTCGCTTGGTGGCACGCACCATCTCCTCGATCGTCGATTCCGAGCCTCCAGCGAGCTCGAGGTTGTGCGCGGCGTGCGCGGGCGAGGCGTCGTGCTCGGCCGCCCCCGCCCGGCTGTAGGGCAGTGCGGCGAGCTTTCCGTCGGCTATCCAATCGACCGCCTCGATGGGCAGCCCATTGTCGAACACCGACACATCCTCGGACGATGAGGATGTCGCCACGAACGGGATCGCCTCGATGCCCTCGGCACGCGGATCGGTGCGCAGCGCCAGCGGCAGCGTCGCGATCCGCTCACCGACGCGGGTTCCGCCGCCCGGCCGGGAGAACGCTGAACGCCCCTCGTGCGCGCTACGCCCGCTCAACGACCACAGCAGCGGGATCATCAGGTCCGCGGTCGCGGAGGACGGCAGGATCACCTCGTAGCGACCCGCGGGCAGCTCCACCCGGGAGCGGGACCAGCCGAGCCGCCGATCAAGCTCGCGCAGCAACGCGGACGCATCGACATCGCCGAAATCAGTGGTCCCCGTGCCCGCCCAGGCGCTGGCTACATGCGTGCCGTGATCGCGCTTGCCGTTGATCTCGATGGATCCGGTGTGCTGGACCCAGCGCCGCCGCATGCCCGCGCTCGTGCCCAGCCACGTGGTGCGAACGACATGATGAGCGAACCCGAACAAACGGTCAGGGCCATCGAACGCGGCCGCGAGCGGGGCCACGAGGCCAGCGAACACCTCGATGGAAGTGGTCGACGCGGGCTCGGACCAGTCGCCATCCGGATCGCTCGCGGCCACCAGCGGCATCGCCTCGGCCGTCGGAGCTGCCGCGCGCGCAGTCTCCTCGCTGGCCCGCACCACATCGGCGATATCGCCGGCATCCACGCTCGCGCTATCGACCACGCCCACCGACACCCCGCCGTCGACGGCGAAAAACGAGACCACCGACCATTCCCGGTACACCGACGAGCCATTGGTGGTCATCGAGCTGTTCGCCCACCGCAGCGATGCCTCGGAGACGTCCGCGACGATCACGGCGACATCATCGGCTACCGAGACGGCGAGCACCTGCTCGATCAACTCCTGCGCGGCGATCATGCCTCGCCCTCCTCACGCGTGTTGAGCACATTGACCTGCCGGAACAATGCCGACGGGCAACCGTGGCTGACGGCGGCGATCTGCCCGGGCTGGGCCTTGCCGCAGTTGAAGGCGCCCGCGAGCTGCCAGGTGCCGCGTCCACCGACTGCCTCCATCGAGCCCCAGAAATCGGTGGTGGTGGACTGGTAGGCCACATCGCGCACCTGCCCGGCGAGCTTGCCACCGCGGATGCGGAAGAAGCGCTGCCCGGTGAACTGGAAGTTGTAGCGCTGCATATCGATCGACCAGGACCGGTCGCCCACCACGTACAGGCCATCGTCGACCATGCCGATCAGTTCCTCGGTGGTGCGGTCCACCTCTGGGTCCGGCTGCAGGGACACGTTCGGCATACGCTGGATCGGCACATGGTGCGGCGAGTCGGCGTACGAGCAGCCGTTGGAGCGCGCCGGGCCCAGCCGTGGGGCGAACGTGCGATCCACCTGGTAGCCGACCAGCACGCCATCGCGCACCAGGTCCCAGGATTGCCCCGCCACGCCCTCGTCATCGAACCCGATCGTCGCCAGGCCATGCTCCACCGTGCGATCCGCGGTGACGTGCATGATCGGCGTGCCATAGCGCAACGAGCCCAGCTTGTCCGGAGTCGCGAACGACGTGCCCGCGTAGGCAGCCTCGTAGCCGATCGCGCGGTCGTACTCGGTGGCATGCCCGATCGACTCATGGATCGTCAGCCACAGGTTCGTCGGATCGATCACCAGGTCTGTCGGGCCCGCCACCACCGACGGCGCCACGGCCTTCTCCGCCAGCCAGTCGGGGATGCGGGCAAGCTCGGTGTCCCAATCCCAGCCGGTGCCCGTCACGTACTCCCACCCGCGGCCCGTCGGAGGTGCCAGCGTGCGCATCGACTCGAACGCGCCCGAACCCGCATCGACCGTGACTGCCTCGAGCTGCGGATGCACCCGCACCCGCTGCTGGGTGATCGACGAGCCCGCCGAATCCGCGTAGTACACCTGCTCCTTGACCGCCAGGCAGGAGGCCGTCGCATGATCCACGCCGGGGGCGCGCAGCAACCGGTCCGAGTACGCGGCGAGCGCATCGACCTGCTCGCGCACCGGCAGCTCGAACGGATCCACCTCGTACGACGACACCCACGACGCATCCTTGTAGACCGGCTCCGGCGCGAGCTCCACCTGCTCCCGGTTCAGCGAACGCATCGCCCGCGCCACCGCCACCGCCTCGCGCGCCAGCCGAGCCCCGATATCCGGGCTGAGCAGCGCGTGCGAGGCGAACCCCCACGTGCCATCAACGATCACCCGCACCGCCAGCCCCACCGTCGAGGAATCATTCGCCGACTCCACCGCCCCATCGCGCAGCCGCAACGACCGCGACCGCAACCGATGCACCCGCACATCCGCGTGCGACGCGCCCGCCTCCCGGGCCGCATCGAGCACCGCGTCGGTCAGCAAACGCGTTGGCAGGTCCAGGAAATCAGCATCGATCGAACGGGTCAGGCTCACCCCTGCGAGGCTAGCCGCACTGTCGCCGCGCTACCAGCGGCGCGGCCGTGCGTGGGTGTGCGGGGCAGGCCGGCCCCGCGCGTGTGCGGCCGCAGGCCCCGCGCGTGTGCGAAAAGCGACTCGTTTTCGCGCGGGTGCTGTCGTTTCTTGCACACTCGCGCGGTTCCTGCACGGGCCTTCTCGCTGCCATTCCAGGTGTGTGGGTGAGGACCTCAGCTTTGGGATCACTGGCCGAGCCAGGCCTCCATCGATTGGTGTACTGATATGCGCATACCGTGTCCGCTCGGCCCTTGCAAGGCGCTGAATTCAGGAACTCGTGCAGCAGGCACGCGTGGATAAGACAGTTTCCTTTCAGGGCATTAGCGCACACTCCGTCTGGCAGCGCCAAGTCCGCCTGGCCGCAGCCCCAGTGATCAATTCGCCGATTCGGCTCATGATTCCGGATCCCCGAGTTCTCGTTCGATCTGGTCGATTGTGGGCAGGTTCGTCGCGAGAGGTTCAGGCAAGTCCTTGACGAGGTCATACTCGCTCACACCCAATGGGGCGGAGACGTTCCGGAGCGCATACTCGGCGACTACCTTGTCTTGTGTCTTGCACAGCAGAAGGCCGATCGTCGGGCCATCGATCACCCCCTTTATCTCGCCATCGATCGCCGCCATGTAGAACCCGAGTTGGCCGATGTGCTCGGGCTTGAACTCGGTCGCCTTCAAGGCGAATCCCGCTCCGAGCTCGACGAGGAACTTCGCAACGTGATCAACAAGCGCCTGCTCGATCGCCCGCTCCTCGGCGTCCTCGCCCAATCCGAGGAAGTCAAGCTTGTACGGGTCCTTCAACGCTTCTCGGGCAAGGTCGGATTGCGGAGCAGGGAGGGTGCGGTCGAAGTTGGTGACGGCGTTGCCCGTTCGTTCCTAGGTGCTGGACTTGATGTGCGCCTCCAGCACCCTGCGTGACCAGCCGTGCTCCAGTGCAGCGCGAGCGTAGGCCACACGCTGGTTCTGTTCCTTCAATCGGTCGAGGAGGACCATGTTGTGGCCCCAGGGGATTTGTGCAGCAACCTGCTGCACAAACAGCTCGCTCGGCCACGATGCAGCGAATGCCCGCATGTACTTCAGATTCCGGGAGGAGAAGCCTCGCATGTCAGGGAAGGCGTCGCGCAGGTCGTGAGACAGGCGGTCGATCACTTTCGCGCCCCACCCCTGCTCGGCTTGGCGCCCCAGGATTTCTCGGCCGATCTGCCAGTAAAGCTGGACGAGTTCCGTATTGACGGCGACGGCGGCGCGCTGCCTCGCCGCATGCACATGTGCCTTGAGCGCGGCCAACCAGTCGCTGTACCCCTCTGGAGGCTCGACCAATGCGGGCACCTTGTCGCTCATTCCTGCGTTTCCTTCCCAGTAATCCATCGGTAGGGAGTCCGGGGGCGCCCGACGCACGCGTGTCGTTCAGCGTGGCCAGCCAGCCGGGAACCGGGTCAGGCCCAGTGTCCGAGGATTTCCGCGAGGTGGCGGCGCGTCCGCCAGGCGGTGCCTGCTTCCGCGCGGACCTCGAACGAGATGGAGCGATGTCGTGACGGGTGCGGTTCAACGCTGTTCACGCTTGCAATCTCACCATCAAGCACCGACAAGTATTGAGCGCGCCGATGTGTCGGGGAGCGGGCATGGTTGAGCCGTCTCGCGCGTGTGCGAAAAGCGACACGGTTTCGCTGGCGGGGTGTCGTTTTGCGCACTCTGGGGCCGCGGGCGCGGATGTGGCGACGACACTGGCGGGCCCAGCGCCGCAACCACCCCACCTACACCACCGCGAGAACAACCGTCCCCGTGCCCCAGATCGCGAGCGCCACGGCGAATCCCACCCACACGGAGTTGCAGATCATGCCGCGGCGGCGCGCGATGGCCCGTGCCCAGGTTCCTGCGCCGAGGCCGATGTAGCCGATCGCGGAGGAGAGGGTGTCCACCGTGGTCTCGCCGCCCAGCCAGCCGACGTGGCGCAGCACCACCATCGACCCGATCACCGCCAGCATGAGGACCGACACGCCAAGCAGGGCCTGCTCAGCCCGGGTGAACCGCTCGGGCGACGGCACGGCGGGGCACGCCACGGGGGCGAGGCGACCGATATCCATGCCGCCCAGTATGGCGACCGCACGGCCAGGGCGCCTAGGCTGGCTGATCGTGGAGCGCATCACTCGCTGGATACGGGACGAGCCGCGGTTCGCAGACGGCCTGCTCGCGCTTGTCTTCGTGATGTTCGAGGCCCTCGCCGCGCCCCGCAGCGATGATCCGGCCGTGTTCCTCGCCCTCGGTGTGCTGCTGTGCGCGCCGATCGTGCTGCGCCGCACGTCCCCCGTAGCCTCCGCTTATGCGATCTTGCTGGCCTCGATCGTCTCGTCGCTGGTCCTGGCCCGGTTCGACAATGACACCGTGGGCCACCCCGCGGGCCTGCTGCTGATCGTCGCGCTGTATTCGCTGGTGGTGCATTCGCGCCGCTGGATCGCGGCGCTCTATTTCCTCGGCCTCGCCGCGGACACCGCGGTGAAGATCATCGCGCTCGACTACGAGATGCCCGAGACCGTCCTCTACCTCGCGGGCTTCTACCTGCTCGGTTGGGCGATCGGCGAGGTCATCGCGGTCCGCCACCGCCAGCATGAGGAGATCGCCGCGCGCCTGGAGATCGCTGAGACGGACCGGGACCGGCGCGCCGAGGATGCCGTCGCGGCCGAGCGCACCCGCATCGCCCGCGAGCTGCACGATGTGGTTGCCCATTCGGTGAGCGTGATGATCGTGCAGGCCGAGGGCGCGTCCTACGCGGTGCGCAGCAATCCCGACATCGCGGAGCGGGCACTGCGCACCGTCGCTTCGACCGGGCGGGAAGCGCTCACCGAGTTGCGCCGCACCCTGGCCCTGCTGCGGGATGAGACCACCACCAATGAGGTTCTCGACTATGGCACCGCGGGGCTTGCCCGCACCGCGGCGCTCATGCGTGATGCTGGGCTGCCGGTAGAGCTGGAGATCACGGGGGACATCGACGCGCTCGCGCCCGCGCTGGGCCTGGGCATCAAGCGGATCGTGCAGGAATCGCTGACCAACGTCCTGCGTCACGCCGGGGACGGGGCACGGGCCACCGTGGTCGTCCAGCGCGTGGGGGAGGACGTCACGGTATCGGTCACCGACCAGGGCGGCAACGGCATCGGCCGCCACGGGCACGGCAGCGGCAATGGCATCGTCGGGATGCGCGAGCGCGTCGCGGTGCTCGGCGGGACGCTGTGCACCGAGGAACTGCCCGGCGATGGCTGGAGAGTCACCGCCACGCTGCCGGCCGGCCCGGAGTAGCGCCGGGCAGCGGCGTACGAGACGGCGCCCACTAGTCTGTGCCTACTATTCTGTGCCCGTTAGACCGAGCCCATTAGTCTGGGCGGGTGCCGATCTCCGTTCTTCTCGTCGACGACCAGGAACTCATGCGCATGGGCCTGCGCATGATCATCGACGCCCACCCGGGCCTGACGGTGGTGTGCGAGGCCGGGGACGGTGCCGAGGCCGTCCGGCAGGCCGAGATCCACTGCCCCGATGTGGTGCTGATGGACGTGCGCATGCCGGTGATGGACGGGGTGACCGCCACCGCGCGGATCACTGAGCGCTGCTCCGCCACTCGCGTCCTGGTGATGACGACGTTCGATCTTGACGAGCATGTGCTCGGCGCTCTGAACGCCGGGGCGAGCGGGTTCCTGCTGAAGGACACCCCGCCGGAGGAACTGGTCTCGGCTATCCGTTCCGTCGCCGCTGGGGATGCCGTGGTCTCGCCGAAGGTGACCCGCCGCCTGCTCGACCGGATGCTCGCGGGCACCACGGGACCGGCCACCCTGCCGCCGGTGGTGTCGGAACTCACCGAGCGGGAGCGCGAGGTCCTCGGGCTGATCGCGGCAGGCATGTCGAACTCCGAGATCGGCGCCGCCCTGCACCTGACCGAGGCAACCGTGAAGACGCACGTCGGGAGGGTGCTCGCGAAGCTTGGCGTGCGCGACCGAGTGCAGGCCGTGGTGTTCGCCTACGAGAACGGCCTCGTCACCCCGGGCGCCTGAGCGCGACCAGTCGTGGGCCCGTGCATTAGCCCGCAGCGGCGGGATAGGGAACACTGGTAGGGCACGAACGCACCACTGGAAAGGGCTGACGCGTGCCACTGCTGATCCTGCTCGTCTACATCATCGTCGAGGTCGCCGCGATCGCGGGACTCGTCTCGCTGGTCGGTTTCTGGTGGACCCTCGCGATCATCCTTGGCAGCATCCTCGCCGGCTCGGTGCTGTTCGCCACCCAGACCCGCTCCTCGATGCGGCAGGTCTCGGCCGCCATGCACGGCGAGGGCTCCCCGGCCAGTGCCCTCGCGGACACCGCCACCGTGGGCATCGCCGGGATCCTGCTGACGATCCCAGGCATCGTCACCAGCGCCATCGGCTTGCTCCTGCTGTTCCCTCCCACCCGTGTGCTCGTCCGCCCTGTGGTGCCGTACCTCGTCCTGCGCCAGCAGCGCAAGGCCGCCACCAGGATGGGCTACACCGGCATGGGCTTCCCGGGCATGGGGGATGGGCCGGCAGGCCCGCGCCGCGGCGGAACCATCGTCGACGGCGAGGTCGTCGACACCACCACCCGGCCCACCACCGAGGATGGCACGATCATCGAGGGCGAGATCGCCCCGCCGCCCCCGGCCGCGCCCGAGCCAGGGGAGAAGCAGGACCCGAACGAGGAGGATCCGCGCCAGTGAGCACCCAGTTGCTCGTCGGCGGGCGCATCTACAGCCCCACCAACCCCGACGCCACCACCATGGCCGTCACAGGCGGCACCGTCGTGTGGCTCGGCGAGGAACGCCCCGGCCGCGCCCTGCATCCCGATGCCGAGATCATCGACCTCGACGGCGCGTTCGTCACGCCCGCGTTCGTGGATCCGCACGTTCATGTCACTGCGGCAGGGCTGCAGCTCACCAGCCTCGACCTGACCGGCTGCGCGAGCCGCGACGACCTCATCGACAAGCTGCGCGCGCACGCCGCCATCCACCCGGGCCACGTGATCTGGGCGACCGGCTGGGACGAGACCACATGGGATGGCCACGAGCCCCCCACGACCAGTGATCTCGACGTCGCCGCGCCGGGCCTTGCCGTGTACGCGGTGCGCATCGACGCCCACTCCGCGGCCGCGTCCACGCCGCTGCGCGAGGCTACCGCGGGCCTGACCGGTGCGCCCGGGTTCGCCCCGGAGGGTCCGCTGACCGCCGAGGCGCATCACCTGGTGCGCCATCGCGCCAGCGAACTGCTCAGTCCGGTGCAGCGGGCCGCTGCGCGCACCGCCGTGCTGGACCGCGCCGCGTCCCGGGGCGTGGTGTGCGTGCACGAGTGCGGTGGCCCGGACATCTCCGGGCTCGATGACTTCCTCGACCTGCTCGGCACCAAGCACGGGGTGCAGGTGCGCGGCTACTGGGGCCAGGCCGTCGGCACCGCGGCGGAGGCCACGGACCTGCTCGCCGCCACCGGCGCCGACTCCCTTGGTGGTGATCTGTTCGCTGATGGCGCCATCGGTTCCCGCACCGCCTGGCTCACCGATCCCTATGCCGAGCCAGGCATCGGTTGCCAGCACCAGTACGGGCGCACCTACCTCGACGCCGACACGATGGCCGCGCACCTCATCGCCTGCACCGAGGCCGGGATCCAGTCCGGCTTCCATGTCATCGGCGATGCCGCGGTCACGGCCGCGATCGATGCGCTCGAGCGGGCCGAGCAGCAATGCGGCGCGCGTGCCGTCGCCGCCTGCGGCCACCGCCTCGAGCACGTGGAGATGATCACCCGCGAGCAAGCCGGGGTGCTCGCCCGCCTCGGGGTCATCGCCAGCATGCAGCCGGTGTTCGACGCCCTATGGGGCGGCCCCGATGGCATGTACGCCCAGCGCCTCGGTGCCGATCGCGCCGCCGCTCTCAATCCGTTCGCCATGCTCGCGGCCACGGGAGTGTCCCTCGCTTTCGGCTCGGACAGCCCCGTCACGCCGATCGATCCGTGGCCGATGATCCGCGCCGCGGTGCACCACCAGACCCCGGGAAGCGGCATCTCGCCCCGAGCGGCGTTCTCCGCGGCCACGCGCGGCGCCTGGCGCGCCGGGGGCGTCCGTGACGGTGTCGCGGGCACTCTCGTCCCGGGCGCGCCCGCTTCGTACGCGGTGTGGGAGGCTGGCGAGCTCGTCATATCCGCGCCCAGCAATGCGGTGCAGCGCTGGTCGACCGATCCCCGATCCCGCGTGCCACCGCTGCCCGACCTCGATGCGCCGCTGCCGGTGTGCCTGCGCACGGTGCGCGACGGCGTCACGATCTACGAGCGCGGCCAGTGAGCGCCAGCACGGCCCTGGCGGAGCGCGAAGCCGCGCCAGCGCAGCAAGCCGCGCGGATGCTCCTCTCGGTGCTCGCCGGCATC
Source organism: Lolliginicoccus lacisalsi (assembly GCF_014841105.1). Classification (GTDB taxonomy): domain Bacteria; phylum Actinomycetota; class Actinomycetes; order Mycobacteriales; family Mycobacteriaceae; genus Lolliginicoccus; species Lolliginicoccus lacisalsi. The sequence goes on along the minus strand of NZ_JACYWE010000005.1, from coordinate 162,465 downwards.
CTGCTGTACCTGAGCTTTCCACCGAGCCCCCATTGGTACGCGGCACCGCTGGGCATCGCGCTGCTGGTGGGCGTGCTCACCGGCTGGGCAGGGCGCCCGATCAGCGCGCGCGCCGGATTCGGCCACGGCTTCCTCGCCGGGGCGGGCTTCTTCATCCCGCTGCTGCCCTGGATCGGCATGTATGTCGGAGCCTTGCCGTGGCTCGCGCTCGCCCTGGTGTGCGCGCTGTACATGGGATTGTTCGGCGCAGGCGCCGCAGTGGCATGGCGGCTGCCCCGCTACGCGGCGATCGCGGCGATCCCGGCCGTGTGGGCGGCAGCGGAATGGCTGCGTTCGAGCTTCCCGTTCGGCGGTTTCCCGTGGGGCAGGCTAGCCTTCGGGCAGTCGGGATCGCCCTTGCTGCCGGTCGCCGCGCTCGGTGGCGCCCCCCTGCTCAGCGCGGCCGTGGCGCTGCTCGGGATGGCTGTGCTGCTGCTCGGAGCGGCCATCGCGCGCCGGGACATCCAGGCCGGAGCTGCCACCGTGGTCAGCCTCGGGCTCGTGCTCGGCACGGCCGCCGCGATGGCCCCCACGGCCTCGCCCGCTCCCGCCGGGGCGCCGACGTTGACCGTCGCCGCGGTGCAGGGCAACGTGCCGCGCCTCGGCCTCGACTTCAACGCGCAGCGGCGTGCCGTGCTATCCAACCATGTGGAAGCGACTCTGGAGCTCGCCGCCGCGGTCGAGCGGGGGGAGCAGCCCCGTCCCGATGTCGTGATCTGGCCGGAGAACTCCTCCGATGTGGACCCCCTCCGCGACGCGCAAGCATCGAGCCTCATCACCGGCGCGGCCCGGACCATCGGCGCGCCGATCGTGGTGGGCGCGGTGCTCTACAACGGGGACGGCACCTTCACCAACAGCGTCATCGCCTGGGATCCCCTCGCGGGGCCGGTGGATCGGCATGACAAGGCCATCATCCAGCCGTTCGGCGAGTACATGCCCATGCGCGGCTTCTTCCGCCTGTTCTCCGACTATGTCGATCTGGCCGGCAACTTCGTGCCCGGCGACAGCGACTGGGTGATCAATGCCGGAGGAGTGCCGCTGGGCATCGCCACCTGCTACGAGGTGGCCTTCGACCGCGCCTTCGCCACCGCGGTGCGCTCGGGCGCGCAGATCCTCGCCGTGCCAACGAACAATGCCACGTTCACCACGCCCGACGAGCCCGACATGACCTACCAGCAGCTCGCCATGTCGCGGGTGCGGGCGGTCGAGCATGGCCGCGCGGTCGTCGTGGCCGCCACGAGCGGCGTGAGCGCCCTGGTGCGCCCGGACGGTTCCATCATCGCGGAATCGGGGATCTTCGAGCGCGACGTGCTGGTCGCGGACCTACCGCTCAGCACCACCTTGACCGTCGCGACCCGGCTGGGCGCGTGGCCCGAGCGGGGCCTCGTCGCGGCAGCAGTGCTGGCACTGGCCGTTGCCGTGGCACGGGGCCGGGAACATGCCCGGGAGGACGCCGGGGCGCCCGTGCCAGCCTGACGCGCGCGGGCGCCGGGCAGTGGTGTTTTGGCCCAGCCCGTCACGCGTTGCACCCTTACGGGATAGATTCAGCAAGGAACATCGCACGCAATCACCATGGCGGCAGGAAGGACCACAATGACGCCGGGCACACCTGGGGGCAGCCCCGACACGAGGCCAAGCGCGCGCACGCTGGTGATCATCCCCACCTACAACGAGCGCGACAACATTGGCATCATCATCGAGCGGCTGCACAGTGCGCTTCCGCATGTGCACGCGCTCATCGTTGATGATGGCAGCCCCGATGGCACGGGCCAGCTCGCTGATGAGCTCGCCGCCGCGGATGAGAAGGGCCGCATCCACGTGATGCACCGCACCGAGAAGAACGGCCTCGGTGCCGCCTACATCGCCGGATTCGGCTGGGGCCTCGACCGCGACTACGAGGTGCTCGTCGAGATGGATGCCGATGGCAGCCACGCGCCGGAGCAGCTGCATCGCCTGCTCGATCAGATCGACGGCGGCTACGATCTGGTGCTCGGTTCCCGCTACGTGCGAGGCGGCACCGTGGTGAACTGGCCAAAGCGCCGCCAATGGCTCTCCCGCGGAGGCAACATCTACTCGCGCCTCGCGCTCGGAGCGCCGCTCAAGGACATCACCGGCGGCTATCGCGCGTTCCGGCGCAAGGTCCTCGAGAAACTGAGCCTCGATGCGGTCGAGTCGCATGGCTACTGCTTCCAGGTCGATCTGGCCTGGCGGACCATGCAGGCCGGCTTCACCGTCACGGAGGTGCCGATCACCTTTACCGAGCGGGAGCGCGGCGAGTCGAAGATGAGCGGCAACATCGTCCGCGAGGCGCTGCTGAAGGTCACGCAGTGGGGGATCCGCTACCGCATCGACAAGCTCAAGCGGCTGACCAAGTCCTGACGAGGAGGATCCGGGCGTGCCCGGATGCACCAGCGCCCTCCCCTGGAGCGATTCCGGGGGAGGGCGCTGTGGTTGTGCCGCTGGATCAGGTGGTGATGCCGCGGCGCCGCTTCTTCAGCAGCTCGAGACGCTCCTGGAGCAACTCCTCGAGGTCTTCCTCGCTGCGCCGCTCGAGCAGCATGTCCCAGTGCGTGCGCGGCGGCTTGACCTTCTTCGCCTCGGCCGCGCCGCCTTCCATCAGCTCGCCCTCTTCACCGTTCTTGCAGATCCACACGCCGGGGATCTCGGCCTCATCGGCGAACGGGATGTCGAACTCCTCGCCGCTGGGCGTGCGGTAGCGGGCGTAGCGGCGGGGGGCGAGGTCGTGGTCCCGGTCCGTCTCGTAGCTCACCGCGCCGAGGCGGCTTCCTCGAAGTACGCGATCTGCCATGGTAATACCCTCTCATCGTCGGACACGAAAGCCGGTGGGTCCGGTGGGCCCGCGAATAGCGTCACGGACCGTTCATAATGCTCAACGCCGTGGGCGGCGCAAAGGTTCCCGCGGCCCGGTCGCAACATCCTACTCCCCGGCTCTGGCGGGCGTCCGCCTGCAGGGCGCTTCGCCGCGCCGGCGCGGGGCTGCCGGTGCGGGGCTGCCGGTATGGCCCGGTTGCCGCTAGTGTGTGCTCTCGTGGCAGCAGCAACACGGCGACCGCACCCGTGCGCCTGGTGCGGTAGGGAAGTCATCGATACAGGCATGGGGCGCCGGCGCCAGTACTGCCGGCAATCCTGCCGCCAGCGCGCCTACGAGCATCGCAGCAGCCTGCGGGGCACCACCATCCCGGAGAACGCGGTCGTGCTGTCCGCGGAGGAGGCGGCAGCGCTCTCGGACCGCGCCTTCGCGGTGCGCTGCGCCGCGGAGGACGTCGCGACCGCGCTGGACGAGGAGGCGCCGCCGGGCGAGGTGCGCCAGCTCGTGGCCCAGCTCACCGATCTCGCGCGCGACGCCGAGCGCTTGCGGTAGCGCCCCGGGGATGCCCACGCGGTCGCGCGCGGGCCGGCCGCTCGTCGGGATCGCCGGGCACTGTCCCTGGGCGCCAACCCCGGCACGACCCGCCGCCGGGCCGACTAGGCTGGTCCGGGTGAGCATCCGCGACCCCCGCCCGGCCCAGCGATGACACCACTAGTACTGGCCCTCGCCGGGTTCGCGCTGCTCGACTCCCTCGACGTGCTGCTCGTCGGGGCGATCTCCGCGATCATCTACGACGCCCGCCTCGCCCGCAGGTCACCGATCCCCGGCGCCATCAGCTTCCTGCTCGGCGTGTTCACCATGACCACCGCGTTCGGCCTGCTGACCGTGCTCGGGTTCAGCACCCTCGCCGACCGGGCAGGGATCACCATGACACCGGCGCTGCGCTACTGGGCCGAGCTCGCGATCGGCGTGACCCTCATCGCTGTCGCCCTGATCCCCTCCTCCGACCGGCCTGCCCCCTCCTGGGCCATCCGCGTTCGCCGCAACCCCGCCCTGCTGCTGACCATCGGCGTCGCTATCGGCCTCGCGCAGGCCCCCACCGCCGTGCCCTATCTCGCTGGCCTCGCCATGATCGCCGCCCACCAGCCGCTGCCCTTCTGGTGGCCGCTCATCGTCATCCTGTACTGCCTCGTGGCACTCATCCCGCCGATCATCGTGCTCATCATGGGCACCCGGACCTCGCCCGCGGCCCGGCGGCGCTACCTCACCGTCGCGCGCTTCATCCCCCGCCACGGCCCGCGAGCGGTTCGCATCATCTTCATCGTCGCCGGGGCGCTGCTCATCCTCGACGCCCTCGTCCACCACCAGTACCTGTTCTAAGGGGGACGGGCTAGCGCGGCAGGGCTAGCCCCGGCACAGCCTGCGGTCCCGCACCACGATCTCGCCATCGACGAGCACATCGCGCACATCACTAGGCCGCGCCGAGTAGACGAGCTGCGACCACGCATCGCCCAGGCCCGCGTGGTGGGGCCCCGAGAGATCCACGACCTGCAGCGTCGCAGAATGACCGGGGGCCAGAATGCCGCCGCCCCGCAAGCCCAGTGCCTCGGCACCATGCCGGGTCGCCATGGCCAGCACGGCCCGCGCCCCGAGGCTCGCCGGGTTGCTCTCCCGGTTCTTGTGCAGTACCGCCGCGAGCCGCAACGTGCTCCACATGTCCAGGCTGTTGCTGCTCACCGCGCCATCGGTGCCCAGCGCCACGCGCACCCCGGCATCGAGGAGCGCGCGCACCGGCGCTACCCCGGAGGCCAGCTTCAGGTTCGACCACGGGCAATGCGCCACCGTGGCGCCCGCTTCGGCGATCTGTGCGATATCGCGGTCTGTCAGGTGCACGGCATGGGCGATCACCGTCCGGGAGGTGAGCAGGCCCGTGCGGGCGAGCACCTCGATCGGGGTGGCGCCATGCTGCTCCCGCACGAGCTTGATCTCCCCGGCGTTCTCCGCGGCGTGGACATGGATGCGGGAACCAAGCTGCTCCGCGGTCCCCGCGATGCGCCGCAGTTGCTCGTCGTCGAGCGCGTACACGCTGTGCGGCATCAGCCAGGGCACGCGCTCCCCGGACGCGGTGAGCGCGTCGAGCTTCTCCTCCACCGAGCGCCGCTCGGGGGTGGGAAAGCCCGCGAACGCCTCGCCGGTATGCACGCGCATTCCCAGGTCGATGCCCGCTTTCACGGCGCTGTCGGGGAACCAGTACATGTCGAGCGCGTCGGTGGTCCCGGCGAGCAAGGACTCGCGGCACGCATCGAGCACGCCGTGATGGACGCGGTCGGGGGTGAGCGTGGAGGATTCCTCGCCCACGACGCGCTCGAGGAACGATTGCAGGTCCACATCGTCGGCGAGGCCACGGAACAGCGTCATCGCCAGGTGCGTGTGGGCATTGGCGAACCCGGGCAGGATCACGCAGCCCGAGGCATCGATCACCGTATCGCCCGCCCCGGGAGGGTCGCCGCGGTCGCTGCCGATCGAGGCGATGCGGCCATCGCGCACCAGGATCGAGGAATCCTCGATGACCGTGGCATCGTCATCCATCGTGAGGATCGTGCCGCCACGGACCTCGATGCTGGCATGGGTCAGGTTGTCGCCGGGGCTCACGGGAGCCAGTCTGCCAGCCGCCGCATCGTCCGGTGCCAACTTGGCGCGGCCCGATCAGCCCGGCCCCCGCATCCGCGCCCGCTGATGCACAATGATCGGGAAGAACCGGAACGCAGCAGCAGCTGGTCACCAGGGAGAGCCACAATGATCCTTGTCACGGGCGGTACCAGGACCCTAGGGGCGCACGTCGTCGATCAGCTCGTGGCGCGCGGGCACGCGGTGCGCGCCCTCAGCCGCAAGGCCCGGCCCGAGCGCGCAGGTGGCGCGGAATGGGCGCTGGGTGATCTCGTGACGGGAGTGGGCATCGACGCCGCTGTCGCCGGGGTCGGCACGATCATCCACTGCGCCTCCGCCACGGCAAAGCAGGGCACCACCGACGCCAAGCAGGCCACCTGCCTCATCGAGGCGGCGCGGAAATCGGGCACGCCGCGGCTGATCTACATCTCCATCGTCGGGATCGACGACGTGCCGATGCCCTACTACAAGCGCAAGGTGCTCGTCGAGCGGCTCATCGCGGGATCGCGGCTGCCGCACACCATCCTGCGAGCTACCCAGTTCCATGATCTGCCGACCATGCTGTTCCGGTCGCAGAAGCGCCTTCCGGCAATGATGGTCCCGCGCGCGCGGATCCAGCCGATCGAGGTGCGCGAGGTCGCTGCCAGGCTCGTCGAGCTCGCCGAGAACCCGGTGGATGGCAGGGCCGAGGATATCGGCGGCCCCGAGGAGACCACGATCGAGCGCCTCGCCGAGCAGTACCTCGCGGCCCGGGCAAGTGCCTCGGGAACGGGCCGGGCGCGCCGCAAGAAGATCATCGTGGTGCCCGTCCCTGGCAGGGTCGGCGCCGCGATCGATGAGGGCAAGCTCCTGTGCCCGGCCAATGCGACAGGGAAGGGAACCTACGCGGACTACCTCGCCCGGTAAGTCGGCCCGGTCGGCTACCCGGAGACCGCTTCGGCCAACCGCTCCAGGGTTCGCGTGATGTTCGCCTCGGTGACGCCGGGGATCGAGCTGCGCTTGAGCAGGAAGCGCTGCTTGTCCTCGGAGATATCCCACGTCTCGCGCACCAGCGTGCCCCCGTCGACGGGCTCGAGCTCGTAGCGCCAGATGCGCCCACCGATGAGGCCGCCGAACCCGGTGGTCTGCCAGGCGATGCGCTGCTGCGGCGAGAGCTCGATGACCGTGTTGACCGTCGAGTAGGCGACTCCCCACTTCATCGACATCCCGAATTTCGACCCGAGCTCGAGCGGCGTGGTGCTGCCGCGCGTGCCCCTCACGGTGCCGGAGCCATCAAAGACCGAATGCTGCGACGCGTCAGCGAGCAACGCGAAGATCCGTGCTGGCTCAGCGTCGATGACACGCTCGACGGAGATCGTGTTGCCGTTCATGGGGTCCTTCCGACAGGGTTCGGGGGGGCGTGCGGACTCCACGCTACCTGCGCTCAGGACATCGCGCCGAGCGGCGGGACGGGGCAATGCAGCACCGCGCACACCGCGCGCACGAGCTCGCCTTCCTCGACGGTGAGCTGCTCGTCATGCAGCACCACGGTCACGAGAGCCTCCACGAGCCGGGCCTTGTCCTCGCCCCGCAGGCCATCGAGCACTGGCCAGGCCTGCTCGAGCGCGATCACGCCCTCGGGAGGCAGCGCGAACGCGATGGCCGAGCCTGGAAGGATCGTCGCCATCCCCGATGCATACGCGGCCTCGGCCTTGCCCGGGTCCGGGTTGCCCACCCGCGCGAGGACGGCGAGCAGCATCGCGATGGCCGAAGCGGCGGAGCGCAGGTCCTGCCGCTTGCCGCTCCAGGAGGGCTTGTGGTGCATCGATTCGTGCAAGCCCGTGAACACCAGCGTGCCGAGGCTGTACTCGAACACGCTGACCTTCCCATCGGCGCCGATGAGCTCGCTGAGCACCGCCATGAGGCGCTCGAGCTCGTCGGGGGAGCGGCGGCGCAGGGCAGGGAAGGCGATCTCGACGAGCGGCAGGCGCAGGCGCGGATCGAGGCCGGCGGTGGCCGCGCCACTGTGCCAGGCGGCGTCGGCAGGTCCGGGGCCGAGCCGCTGCGCGAGGATCTGGTGCTGGGCGGCGCGCACGCGCTGGTCGGCGGAGAGCAGCAGCCCGCATACCAGGGCGATCACCTCGACGGGGTCGTGGGCCTGCTCGACGAGCGGCTCGGGAAGCGCTCGGCGCAGCGCCTGGCCCTGGTCGTAGGAGGAAGCAGTGGGATCGCCGACGCGCTCGACGAGTTGCCGGGCATCGACGCGCACGTGTTGCGGCGGCACCGGGGCCGCGGTGCCCGTGGCCTGCCGGGGCTGCTGCGCGGGGGACCGGCGCGGCTGGGCTTGTGCCGGGTTGCCGTCCTGCGGGGCGGCGAGCCCGAGGCGCTGGTCCTCCTCGAGCCCGTTGGGCGGGGCCGAGCGCCACTGGCTGCGCAGCGAGTCGAGCTTCTTCTCGTCGAACCCGGGCTCGAGCAGCTTGATGCGCTCGACGAGCGGCGGGTGGGTGGCGAACATCGACGAGAAGCTGAGCCCCTCGCCGAACAGCATGTGGCTGACGTCCTCGGCCTTGGCGGAGCGCAGCCGCGAGCCCTCATCGAGGCCGCCGATCTTCTTCAGCGCCCCCGCGAGCCCCTCGGTCTGCCGGGTGAACTGCACCGCGGAGGCGTCGGCGAGGTGCTCGCGCTGCCGTGAGACCGCCGCCTTGATGAGCCGCCCGAAGAACACCCCGATATAGCCCGCCGCCATGACTACTAGGCCGACGAGAACGATGGGGACGGCGTTGTTGTTCTTGCTCGAGCGGCCCGAGCCGCCCGCGTAGAAGGCGAGCCGACCGATGATGGCGAGCGCGGTGATGCCGAACAGCACGCCGATGAGCCGGATGTTCAGCCGCATATCGCCATTGACGACGTGCGCGAACTCATGGGCGATGACGCCTTGCAGCTCATCGCGGTTGAGGCGCTCGAGAGCGCCAGCCGTCACAGCGATGGCGGCATCGTTGGGGCTGTAGCCGGCGGCGAACGCGTTGATGCCGCGCTCGTTGGGCATGATGAACAGCTCCGGCACGGGGGTCGAGGAGGCGATCGCGATCTCCTCGACGACATTGCGGTACCGGCGCAGGCGCGGATCCGTGGTGTTCTCCGGCACCGGGACCGCACCGACGCTGCGGGCCACCGCCGGGCCGCCCCCGTTGCGCAGCATGAGCGTGCGCACGAGCGAGACGCCACCGATGATCCCTGCCGTGCCGATCGAGACCACCACGGCCAGCGATGCCACTTCGGCGGGCGTTGCCCCGTTGGCGATCGACATGCCTCCGATCACGAGGTTGATCACCACGATGATCGAGATCACGGCGAGGACGAACAGCACGACGAGGCGGCGCGAGGACTTGCGGACCTCGATCTGGCGTTCGAAGAAGTTCATGGTGGACCCTCATCTGCGCGGGGTGGCGGGGCGGAACGTCCTGCCGGGGCGGACGCGGTGCGCCGCGCTGCCGGGCACAGCGCGGCGCGGGCGAGCGGCGGCCTAGAAGGAGATCTTCGGGACCTCGCGGGTCTCCGGGCCCTCGGCCTCGAGCAGCGCGGCGGGCTGGAAGTTGAACATCCCGGCGATGATGCTGCCCGGGAAGACCTCGCGCTTGATGTTGTAGGCGGTGACGGCATCGTTGAACGCCTGGCGGGCGAACGCGACCCGGTTCTCGGTGGAGGTGAGCTCCTCGGAGAGCTGCATCATGTTCTGGTTGGCCTTGAGGTCCGGGTAGGCCTCGGAGAGGGCGAACATGCGCCCGAGCGACTGCGTCAGCTGGTTCTCCGCGCCGGAGAGATCGCCCATCGCCTGCGGGTCGCCCGGCGCCTTGCGCGCGGAGTTCTGCGCGGTCACGGCGCTGTTGCGGGCCTGGATGACACCCTCGAGGGTCTCGCGCTCATGCTTGATGTAGCCCTTGGCGGTCTCGACGAGGTTCGGGATGAGATCGTGGCGGCGCGTGAGCTGCACGTCGATCTGGGCGAACGCGTTCTGGTAGCCATTGCGCCGGGTGACGAGCCCGTTGTAGATGCCCATGACCCAGAAGGCCAGGACGGCGATGACAATGACGACCAGCACGATGACTGCGATCAGGATTCCCACGGCAATCCCCTTCATGTACGGATTGGGTTCGGACCAATCGTCTCACGGCGCGCGTCCTTCGGCGATGTCTTGCAATGCCTGCAGGTGCTGGCGCCATTTGCCGTGCCCCTCGGGCGTCAGCGAGAGCCATGTGCGCGGCCGCTTTCCGACGTGGCCCTTCTTGATCCGCACCAACCCTGCCGCCTCGAGCTGCGATGCCTGCTTGCTCAGCACGGAGTCGGAGACCTGCAGGAGGTCCCGGGCCTCGCGGAACTCCATCGAGTCGGCGTGCGCGAGCGCTGCGGCCAGCGAGAACCGGACAGGATGGTGGAGCGGATCGACGAGCCGGGCGCGCGGGTGCGGCGCCTGAGCGTCATCCACGGCGCGACTCCAGCACGGCGCCGACGATGCAGGCCACTCCGACGGCGGTGGCGGCGATCGTCCAGTACGCCAGGTTGCCGGCGAACCAGATGCTGCCGATGAGCAGGCCGATGATGTAGGTGGCGGCCCAGGCGGTGATGTAGAGGATCCAGCGACGCCCGAACCCGCGCCTTGCCCCGCGCGCCCGACCGATGGCGAAGGCCATCAGCGCGCCGACCCAGGCGAGCATGCCGAGCACCACTGCGGTGTTTCCTGCCGTGGGCGCATCGGGGCGAGTGGTCGTGCCGAAGGCGAGGAACGCCATGGAGGTCGTGGCACCGAGCCCGAGCAGGAAGGCGATCCAGGGCCAAGCAGCGTCGTGGCTCGAGCGGGCGAGGCGGCGGGCCTCTCCGAGCAGCCGGTCGGCCTCGGTCGCGGAAGGGGGAGCAGTGCCGTCCATGTTGTTCATGAAGCGATTTTGGCAAGTACTTTCCACAAAGGCAAGTCGAGTTGCAGGGCCCACCGCCCGTCCCGCTGTAAACCTTGCGTAAAACCCTCCATCGCCACCCCCTCGCGCGCCCGGCTCGTCGCCTTCCAGCGGCCGGGAGGCTGCTAACGTCGTTGCCATCGCCCAGCCCGGCCCCAGCCCGGCATCGAGGAGGATCCATGCGCCTGACGCCGCACGAGCAGGAACGCCTGATGATCAGCTACGCCGCTGAGGTCGCGCGCCGCCGCCAGCAACGCGGCCTCTCGCTCAACTACCCCGAGGCGATCGCGATCATCACTGACCACGTGCTCGAGGGCGCCCGCGACGGCCGCACCGTCGCCGAACTGATGACGTCCGGCCGAGAGGTCCTCGGTCGCGACGAGGTGATGGAGGGCGTGCCCGAGATGATCCACGACGTTCAGGTCGAGGCGACCTTCCCTGATGGCACCAAGCTCGTCACCGTCCACCGCCCCATCTCGTAAGGAGCCTCCCATGATTCCCGGAGAGATCCGCACCGCGCCCGGCGAGATCGAGCTCAGCCCCGGCGCGGCCCGCACCGTCCTCGAGGTGATCAACGACGGCGACCGCCCCATCCAGGTCGGCAGCCACTTCCACTTCGCCCAGGCCAACGAGTCCCTGCGCTTCGATCGCGCCGCCGCCCACGGCTACCGCCTCGACATCCCCGCTGGCACGGCAGTGCGCTTCGAGCCCGGCCTCGCCCACGCCGTGTCGCTGGTTGCCATCGGAGGGGCCCGCGAGGTGCACGGGCTCAGCCTCACCCCACCCGGAAAGCTGGACCGCTCATGACGTCGATCAGCCGCGCCCGCTACGCCGAGCTCTTCGGCCCCACCACCGGCGACCAGGTCCGCCTCGCCGATACCAGCCTGTTCATCGAGATCACCGAGGACCGCAGTGGCGGGCCCGAGCGGGCAGGCGACGAGGCAGTCTTTGGCGGTGGCAAGGTCATCCGTGAATCCATGGGCCAGGGCCGCGTCACCCGCGTGGACGGCGCGCCGGACACCGTCATCACCGGCGCGATCATCATCGACCACTGGGGCATCATCAAGGCCGACGTCGGCATCCGCGATGGTCGCCTCAGCGGCATCGGCAAGGCCGGCAACCCCGACACCATGGACGGGGTGACCCCCTCGCTCGTGATCGGCCCCTCCACGGAGATCATCGCCGGCAACGGCAAGATCCTCACCGCCGGTGGCATCGACTGCCACGTCCACTTCGTGTGCCCCCAGCTGATGGAAGAAGGCATCGGCTCCGGGATTACCACGATGATCGGTGGCGGCACCGGCCCCGCGGAGGGCTCCAAGGCCACCACCGTCACCCCCGGCGGCTGGCACCTCGCCCGCATGCTCGAAGCCCTCGACGCCTGGCCCATGAACATCGCCCTGCTCGGCCGCGGCAACACGGTCAGCGAGGACGCGATGTGGGAGCAAGTGCGCGCGGGCGCCTCCGGGCTCAAGCTCCACGAGGACTGGGGCTCCACCCCCGCCGCGATCGACGCCTGCCTGCGCGTGGCCGACGGCTCGGGCGTGCAAGTGGCCCTGCACTCCGACACGCTCAACGAGGCCGGATACGTCGAGTCCACCCTCCGCGCCATCAAGGGCCGCAGCATCCACGCCTACCACACCGAGGGAGCGGGCGGCGGCCACGCGCCGGACATCATCACCGTCGCCGCGCACCCCAACGTGCTCCCGAGCTCCACCAACCCCACGCGGCCCTTCACCCGCAACACCGTCGACGAGCACCTCGACATGCTCATGGTGTGCCACCACCTCAGCCCGTCGATCCCCGAGGACCTCGCCTTCGCCGAATCCCGCATCAGGCCGTCCACGATCGCCGCGGAGGACCTCCTCCACGACATCGGCGCCATCTCGATGATCGGCAGCGACTCGCAGGCGATGGGCCGCGTCGGCGAGGTCATCTCCCGCACCTGGCAATCCGCGCACATGATGAAGGTACGACGCGGCCCGCTGCCCGGCGACGGGGGCGGGGACAACGGCGCGGACAACAACCGGGTGCGCCGCTACATCTCCAAATACACGATCTGCCCCGCCATCGCGCACGGCCTCGACGGGGAGATCGGCTCGATCGAGCCAGGAAAGCTCGCCGACCTCGTCTTGTGGGACCCCGCGTTCTTCGGCCTCCGCCCCGACCTCGTCATCAAGGGCGGCGCCATCGCCTGGGCAGCGATGGGGGACGCGAACGCCTCCATCCCCACCCCGCAGCCCTACCTGCCCCGGCCCATGTTCGGTGCCTACCCCGAGGTCGCGGCGGGAACCTCGGTGCACTTCGTCGCGCCCGCCGCGCTCGACGCCCACTTGTCGAGCCGCATCGCCTGCGACCGCCGCCTCGTGCCCGTCAGCAGCGCCCGCCAGATCGGCAAGGAGCACATGCCGCACAACAGCGCCATGCCCCGCATCGAGGTCAACCCTGACACGTTCGAGGTGCGCATCGACGGCGAGGTGTGGGAGGCCGAGCCCGCCACAGAACTGCCCCTCGCCCAGCGCTACCACCTGTTCTAGGCCCGGCGGATGCTCACTGACCTGCTCGCGCTCGCCGACGCGCGCCTGCCCATCGGCGGCCATGTGCATTCCGGCGGCATCGAGGAAGCCATCACCAGCGGCCTCGTCCACGACCTGCCCACCGTCGAGGCGTTCCTCGTTCGCCGCATCCGCAGCACCGGACTGACCACCGCGTCGATCACCGCAGCCGTCGTCAATGGGCTGGACCCGTGCCAGGCCGATGCCGAGACCGATGCCCGCACGCCGTCCGCCGCGGCCCGCGAAGCCTCCCGGGCCCAGGGGCGCGGGTTCGCCCGGCTCGCCCGCCGCGCCTGGCCCGGCCACGACTGGAGCAGCATCGGCCGCCGCCCGCACCTGCCCGTGATCACCGGTGTTGTCGCGGGCCTGTGCCGCCTCGATGCGCAGCAGGCCGCCCTCGCGGTCATCTACACCACGATGACCAGCTCCGCTACCGCCGCGCAGCGCCTCCTTGCCCTCGACCCCGCCGACGCCGCGATCATTACCTTCGGGCTATCGCGGCTGTGCGACGAGACGGCCCGCGAGGCCACCAGCGGGCTGCACGCCCTGTCCGACCCCCTGCTCGATGTGCTCGCCGAGCGGCACATCCAGCGCGGGATGCCCCTGTTCGTCTCCTAGCACCCCAGCCCCCGCACGACCACGAAGGAGCAAGCCCATGCCCCCGCACCTGATGGGCGGAGAACCCCACAGCCACGCCCCCGAGCGCGCCCGCCGCGAGCGCGCCCCCGGCGAGCCCGTCCGCATCGGCATCGGCGGGCCCGTCGGCTCCGGAAAGACCGCGCTCGTCGCGGCGCTGTGCCGCGAGCTGCGCGACGAGCTGTCGCTCGCCGTGCTCACCAACGACATCTACACCACCGAGGACGCGGACTTCCTGCGCCGCAACGCCGTGCTTCCCGAAGAGCGCATCACCGCGGTCAAGACCGGAGGCTGCCAGCACACCGCGATCCGCGACGACATCACCGCCAACCTCGACGCCATCGATGACCTCATCGACGCGAACCCACCGCTCGACCTGATCCTCGTCGAGTCCGGCGGCGACAACCTGACCGCCACCTTCTCCATGGGCCTGATCGATGTCCAGATCTTCGTCGTCGACGTCGCTGGAGGGGACAAGGTGCCCCGCAAGGGCGGGCCAGGCGTCACCTACTCGGACCTGCTCGTGATCAACAAGACCGATCTCGCCCCCATGGTCGGAGCCGACCTCGGGGTCATGGACCGCGACGCCAGCAAGGTACGCGAGGGCAGGCCCACCGCGTTCACGTCCCTCACCGAGGATCCCGCGGCCACGCCGGTCCTGGAATGGGTGCGCGCGCAGATCAGCAGGCTCACCGAGGTCCATGCGCACTGAGCTGATCATCGAGGCCAGCGCGGGCCGGGGCCCCCGGGTGCACGCCACCGGGGGCCTCGCCGCGCGGCAGACCAGGCCCGGCACCGTTCACCTCATCGGCACCGCCATCACACCGCTCGGTGGCGACCACATCGACATCACCCTCCGGCTCGGCCCAGGAGCGCGCCTTGCCGTCCGCACCGTCGCCGCCACCGTGGCCCTGCCCGGCCGGGCGACGAGCCGGTCCACCTCGCGCTGGACCATCGACCTGCGCGAGGGCGCGCATCTCGATCTCGTCCCCGAGCCCACCATCGTGGCTGGCACCGCCGAGCACGAGGCCCTCACCACCATCACGAGCGCACCGGGCGCCACCGCCCGCATCAGCGAGCGGGTCCAGATCGGCCGCACCGGCGAGGACGGGCAAGGCTCGTGGCGGGGCACCACCACCGCCCACCTCGACGACGGCACACCGCTGCTCGCCCACGCCCTGCTGCTCGGAGCCCGCGACACGCTCGGGCCCGCCACCGCGCTCGATTCCGTGCTCGAGCTCGGCCGCCGCGCGCCCGAGCAGGGCGAGGACAACTCCGCGAGCAGCGTCCTCGATGGCGACCCGCGCGCGGCCCGCGCGGAGCTGATCCTCCCCCGCGGCGGAGTGCTCACCACCTGGGTCGGCGAGCGGCTGCCCGCGCTCCGGAGCTGATCGACCGGCCCGCCATCCCCGCAGCGCAAGGGTGGTCGTCCTGCCCCGGCGCCAGCCAAGTTGTGTCGATCATGTTTAAACGCGCCCTCCCCTGGAAATGCCTTATGTATCCAGGCAGCTCTTTGGCAGGAGGCAATCAATGCGCTACCGTGTTTCTTGTCAGGCTAGCCTTATCGGCCGAAATACCTCTCGGCCTACCATTCATTGGAAGGAGTTGACGCATGACAACAGCGCAGAATGCAGTGCAGGATTACTATCCCTCGCGACTCGCCGCACCCTCGGGTCCGGTGGATCGGCCGCACCCCACCGTGTGGGGCGCCCGGACGTCCGGACCCTTCGATGAGGCTGCCCTCTCGAGCTACGAGGACAAGGGATTCCACATCGAAGAGGGTCTGATCACCCCAGCGCACGTGCAGAACTGCTGGTCCGAGGTCGAACGCCTCGCGGCAGACCCGGAGCTGGCGAAGAGCGAGCTGATCGTGCGGGAACGCGGTTCCGACCGTGTGCGGTCGATCTTCTCGGTCCACGAGGTCAGCCCGCTGATCGACAAGCTCATCCGCACGCCGCGCATCCTCAACCGCGCCCGACAGATCCTTGGCTCCGAAGTATATGTCCACCAGAGCCGCATCAATTGCATGCCCGGATTCGCCGGAACGGGATTCTATTGGCATTCTGATTTCGAGACCTGGCACGCCGAGGACGGAATGCCATTTCCGCGCGCGGTGAGCATGTCTATTGCGCTGACCGACAATTATCCATTCAACGGCGGCCTCATGCTGATGCCCGGCGCGCACCGCACCTACGTGCCGTGCGTGGGGGAGACCCCGGAGGACAACTACAAGTCGTCCCTGCAGGCGCAGCGCATCGGCGTGCCGAGCGAGGACGCGGTCACCCAGCTCGCCTACGAGTTCGGCATCGAGCAATTCACCGGGCCCGCGGGCAGCGCCTTGTTCTTCGACTCGAACTCGATCCACGGATCGGCCAACAACATCACGCCGTACCCGCGCGCGAACATCTTTGTCGTGTTCAACAGCGTCGAGAACACCCTTGCCGAGCCATACGCGGGAACACGCCCGCGCCCCAACCACCTCGGCAACCGGGACTTCACCCCGCTCACGCCGCAGACAGGGACTCCCTTCGAGTAGGCGGATCGCGCGAGAGCAAGGGGCCGGGGACCATGAGCGTCCCTGGCCCCTGCGCGTCGGTGATCATGCGCGTGGGCGACCGTATCAGCGCAGGCCGGCTCAGCGCAGGCCTGGGGAGACCAGCACGCGCCGCGCCACCGCGAAGAGGACAAGGACCAGGATCGACGCCGCCATCGCCAGAACGGCCCCGCCCACCACCAGGGTGTAGTCACGGCGCGCGAGCCCATCGATGATGTACCGACCGATACCGCCGAAGCTGACCGCGGCGGCGATCGTCGCGGTCGCCACCACCTGCACGGCGGCGGTGCGCAGCCCCACGAGCATCAGCGGCAGCGCTATCGGCAGCTCGACCTGCCGCAGCACCTCGCGGCCCGTCATGCCCATCCCGCGCGCGGCATCGGTGATCGCCGGAGGCGCCGCGCGCACGCCCTCGTAGGTATTGAGCAGAATGGGTGGTATCGCCAGCGCCACCAGCGGGATAAGGACCGGTCCGAGCCCGATCCCCAGGAGCACGACGAGCAGCACCAGCACGCCATAGGTGGGCAGTGCCCGCGCGGCGTTCGCCGAGGCACCCACGAGCAGCCCGCCCCGTCCACTGTGGCCCGTCCACAGTCCGATCGGCACCGCAATGCCCGCGGCCAGCAACCACGCGAGAATGGTGTACACCGCATGCTCGCCCACTCGCGCGGGGATCCCGGACGGGCCAGACCAGTTGCTGCTCGTCGAGAAGAACTCCTGCAGGGAGAACCACAAGGAAGTCACGCGCCCGCCCCCTTCGCCGCCGCGCCCTGCCTGATCGTCGCTAGCGCCCGCCTCGGCCCCCAACGCCTCGTCGCGCCCGCTCCGGCTCGCGTCCACGGGGTAAGCACGCGCTGCGCCACCACCAGGACCACATCGATCACCAGCGCCATGGCGATCGTGACGACGATCCCGATGATCGCGAGCTCCACCCGATCGAGCTGGGCCGCAGCCGTGAACAAGGATCCGAACGCGCCCATCCCGATAAGCGCGCCCACGCTGACCATGCTGATATTGGCCACCGTCGCCACGCGCAGGCCCGCCATCACCGCCGGCAGCGCGATCGGAAGGTCCACCGCGAGAAGCCGCCGCCCCGGACCCATGCCCATCGCCGTGGCGGATTGCCGCACCACCTCCGGCACCGATCGCAGCCCATCGACCACATTGGGCACCAGTCCGGAGAGCGTATAGAGGCCAAGCGGAATGATCACCGTCAGCGGGGCGATGCCAGTGAACGCGATGAGCAGCACGAAGAACGCCAGCGAGGGCACCGCGTACAGCGCGCTCGCCACCGCGAGCACCGGCCCGTACAGCACGGGCCAGCGGATGCACGCCAGGCCCAGCGGTAGCGAGAGAACCAGCCCGAGCAACGATGCCGACAATGCCATGAGCAAGTGCTCGCCCAGCAGCCCCGTGAAGGTTCCGAGGTAGGAGGGGATCTGCCAGGTCACGGCGCCGCCACCTGCCGAGCGGCATGCACCGCGCGCACATGCTCGGCGATCGACTCCGCGCTCGCGGTACCCAGCACACGGCCACTGCCGTCCACACCGACAGCGTGCCCTGCGGGCGAGAGCATCGCCGCGTCCAGGGCAGCCCGCAGCGTATCGGTGGCGGGATCGAAGCCATGCCCGATCGGCAGCAGCGACGCCTCGCCACCGCGGCGCCAGCCCAGCGGGCGCTCATCCGCATCCACGACCAGGCACCACGCTTCTACCGGGGTATCCGCCTCCCCGATCACGTTGTCGCGACGTAGCGGCAGGTCCCCGCCCGGGTGGAACGACAACAGCCGCACACCGCGATCAACACCGAGGAATTGCTCGACGAACCCATCGGCCGGGCGGGCGAGCAGCTCGGCGGGCGGGGCGTACTGCGCCAGCACACCACCAGGACGCAGCACCGCCACCTTGTCCCCGAGCGTGATGGCCTCCTCGATATCGTGGGTTACCAGCACGATGGTCTTGCGCAGCTCGCCCTGCAGGCGCAGCAGCTCCCGCTGCAGATCGGCGCGCACTACCGGATCCACCGCCGAGAACGGCTCGTCCATCAGCAGGATCGGCGGATCGGCGGCGAGCGCGCGCGCCACCCCCACGCGTTGCTGCTGCCCGCCGGAGAGCTGGGCCGGGTAGCGATCGCCCTGGCCAGCCGTCAGCCCGACGAGCTCGAGCAGCTCCCCAGCGCGCTTGCGCGCCACCGAGCGCCGGGCCCCGAGCAGGCGCGGGACCGTCGCGACATTGTCAAGCACCGTGCGGTGCGGGAACAGCCCGGCGTTCTGGATCACGTAGCCGATGCCGCGGCGCAGGTCATGCGCCCGCCTCGTGGCGACATCCACCCCGTCGACGAGCACCCGGCCCTCCGTCGGATCGACCATGCGGTTGATCATGCGCAGCGACGTCGTCTTGCCGCAGCCCGAGGGCCCCACCAGCACCGTCAACGTGCCCGCGGGCACGTCCAGATCGAGGTGATCCACCGCGGTGGTGCCGTCGGGGTAGCGCTTGCCGACCGCCTCGAAGCGGATCACGCGAGCCCTTGCTCAGCGAGCCACTCGGCAGCCACTTCGTTGACATCGCGCCGATCGGCGATGACCGATGCCAGCAGCCCGGCCAGGATGTCCGTGGTCAACCGGGACGACACCTCGTTCGCCCGGGATACCGCGTCGTCGCTGAGCGTGCCGCTCGCCACCAGCGGCGTGATGTTCTGCGCGCCGAACACCGAGTCGGTGTCCTCGCGCACCACGAACGGACGGGACGACAGCGCCGGATCGGTCGAGTAGATGTTGGCGACATCGATGTCCCCGCGAGCGAGGGAGGTGATCGTGATCGGGCCGGAGTTGTCGGTCGCGACGAACTCCTCGAATACCACTCCGTAGGTCTCCTCGATCCCGACCAGCCCCTGCTCGCGGGTGGCGAACTCGGGCGCGGCGCCGACCCGCATGGCACCGGCAACCGGCGCGAGGTCAGCGATGGTGGCCAGATCGAACCGGTCCGCGGTGTCCTCGGTGACCACCAGGGCATCGGTGTTCTGAGCGGGAGCGGACTCGAGCACCTCGAGCCCCTCCGGGAGCGCCTCGGCGAGCGCGGCGTTGACGTCCTCGGTGGTCCGCGCCGAGGAGTCCGTCCCGAGGTAGGCGAGCAGCGCGCCGTTGTACTCGGGCATGAGGCTGATCGCGCCACGCTCGACCTGCCCGTAGTAGATCTCGCGGCTGCCGATGTTATAGGTGCGCTCCACCTCGGCCCCCGTCGCCTCGAGCGCCTGCGCGTAGATCTCAGCGAGCAGGACGCTCTCCGGGAAGTTCGCCGAGCCCACGACGATCCCGCCGCTGCCCTCGCCCTCGGTCAACGGATTCCCACCGTCCCCGCCGCACGCGCCCAGGGTGGCACTGATCGCGAGCACCGCCGCGCCCGCGAGCGATCGGGTGAGCAAACTGCGTCGGGCCACGAACATGGGCTTGCCTCCTAGCCTGTGCGCGAGCCGGATGCCCGCTACCCTCAACCGTTACCGACCGCGCCGCGCCGGGTTGCCGCATTCGCCGAAATCGTTACCGTCCGGAAGCGCGAGCGCTGGCCCGGTCGTGGTGCCCCGGTCGTGGTGCCCCGGTTGTGGTGCCGCGGTTGTGGTGCCGCGGGCGTGGTGCCGCGGTCGTGGTGCCGCGGTCGTGGTGCCGCGGTCGTGATGGAAACTTTTCCCGCCCCATGCGGGAAAAGTTTCCACCACGACCGCGGGGGGAAGGCCGAGCCGCACCGATACCGAGCCTCCCATCCCCGCTAGCCGCCGAGCCCGCTGCCCGGCCTCGCTAGCCGCCGAGCCCGCCTCCCATACGCGCTGCCCGGCCTCGCTAGCCGCCCAGCCCGCTGCCGCGCAGGGCCTGCTCCGGCGCGGGGCCGAGGACGGCTTCGACGAATGAACGGGCATCCCGCGACGAAGCGTCGAGCACCCCGCCATGGTCCACGCCCGGATAGGTGCGCAGCGTGATGGGACCGCCGCTGGCATGGATCCGGTCCGCGAGGCCGATCGGGCCGCTCGGAGGTATCGAGTCATCGAGCCCCTGCGCCACGAGGATCCGGGTCTGATGCCCCGTGCTTGGCATCCCGAGGTACGCCGTCGCGGCGTCGACGAGGCCTGGCACCTCGCGCAGGGGACGGGCAAGGATCTCATCGAGCGCCACGCCCTCGGCCCTCTCGGCGAGGTCACCGCTGCACAGGGTCCGGGCGCTCGCGAGCAATTCCCGACCGGTGGCCGTCAGCGCGTCCGAAACCGGTATCTGAGGGTAGGCATCGGCGAGCCCCGCGAGGGTGAACAGCAGGTAGGCGGTCTCATGCCCGGGCAGCGAGCGCGGCTCCGGCGTGCCCGTGCCGAGCAGCAAGGGCAGGGGGGCGGCCGGGGCGAGCGCCACCACGCCGCGCAGCCCTTCGCCGCTCGCGCCCGGCCGCCGGGCAAGCTCGATCACCGCCTGGCCACCCTGGGAATGCCCGATCGCCACCCAATCGCGGGAGAGCCGCAGATTCAGGTCGCGGGCGGCGCGCACGGAGTCCGCCACGCTGCTCGCCGCCGAGCCCGCATGAAGATAGGGATGGGGCCCGGGAGTGCCGAGCCCGGCGTAGTCGGTGGCCACGATCGCGAATCCCTGCCGCAGCCAGTACGCCGGGTAGTCGCGGTCCGCGGCCGGATCGGTGGACGGGGCGCAGGCGTCGCCAATCCCGGTCGTACCATGCGCCCACGCGATGACCGGCCAGCCGCCCGGAGGTGGCGTGCCCTCGGGCACCTGAACGGTCGCCGCCGACAGCACAGCCTCCCCGCGCGCGCCCGTCGTGGCGTAGGTCATGCGGTACGCGTGGCCCGCGCCGGGCAGCCGGATCGCCGGATCGAGGGAGGAGGATTCCACGATGCCACCCGCAGCGGGCATTGCCTCTGCTGGCTCGCGCGCATCGATGCCCGGTAGGGGAGCGGCGACCGCAGCGGGCGCGGCTGTCAGCACGACGGGCGCGCAGGCCGCGAGAACGGCGACCAGGGCGACGCCCGGCAGGCGGGCACGGAGACTCATGAGCATGGCGTCCACGCTAGGCCAGGATGGCAGAGCCACCCACCGCCACGGCGAGGGGTGACCGACCTGTTGCACGAAAGATGAACGGGTGCAAGCATTTTCACCGTGAGCGTGTGGGCGCCATCACAGCGAGCCGTGCCCATCCGGGAAACCGTCGCGCCGGGGCGGTCGTGTCACCCCGAGCCGCTACGATCACCGCGACACCACACGCTCGGACGCGCGAGCAGCCGCCAGATGCAAGGAGCAGCACCATGACCGGTACCATCGTCGCCCACGACACCGTCCGCGCACGCTATGTCCTCGGCAGCATCGTTGTCGCGATCCTGCTGGTCATCGCGGGGCTGGTGCTCAATTGGCTCATCGCGCCCGACGAGGACTTCGTGTTCGTCGAGGGAGTGTCCGCGCTCGCCGTGCTCTACGTGATCGCCCAGGGCGTCGAGCGGATCAACGAGATGCTGGTCTCGGTCCTCGACTTCGTGTTCGGACGGCTCGGCGCGACGTTCCCCGAATCCCGCAAGATCGCGGCGGAGCGCGTCCTGCGGGAGCAACGCGCGGCCGCACGGGCGGGCAGCGCTGGCGGGGGAGTCGACGCCGGGGCAGTCATGGCCGCGGAATCAGCCGTGCGGGCGGCGCGCCGGGAGCTGCGCATCCTCACCGCGGTGGTGGGCTTCGGCCTCAGCTTCCTCTTCCTCGCCGCGCTCGATACCGGACTGTTCGAGGTCACCATCCGCTCGCCGCATGTCCCCATCGGCATCGACTGGGTGCTCTCCGCCGCGGTGCTCGTCGGTGGCGCCACGGCCCTGCACGATTTCATCAGCACCCTGCGTGGCTCCAAGGAGCGCGCCGAGACGCTCGCGTCGTAGTCACGGGCCGCGGCACGCCAGTGCAGGCCCTCGCACTCGCTGGGCCCTCGCGCACGCAGAAGCACCGGAAACCACGCCAGATCCGAGATAACTTCTATCGCGTTTGGCAGTTTCCGGTGCTTCTGCAGCCGAGCGGGTGCCACCTCCGCGGCCCCGCCGTGCAGCCGAGCGGCTACCGCCGCCGCGGCCCCGCCGTGCAGCCGCGCGGCTACCGCCGCCGCGGCACAGCCGAGCCCGTCCTACGCGCCGATCGCGGGGCCGAGCACGCGCCAGGAGTCGCGCATCTGGTGCTCGAACAGCCCCCAGGTGTGCGCGCCGGTGTCCTGGCGGGTGTAGGTGTGGGGGATCCCCATCTGGCCGAGCTGGTTGGCGAACGCCGCGGTGCACGCCCCGGTCGCGCCCTCGATGACGCCCGCGCCGAGTGCCTGCAGGCCGGGGTTGAGGCCGGTGGAGAAGTCGCGATCACCGGGGATGCCGGAGGCCGCGGCGAGGTAGATCGCCTTGCCCCGCAGGCGTTCGGCGTTAAGCGAGGGGTCATGCTCGTACCAGCCGGGAGCGGTGGGCGGGCCGAAAGCGTTGAACACGTTGCCTCCGCCGAACGCGACGACCGCGGCATAGGTAGCGACGGATTCCGGGGAGCTCACGCGCGGGCAGCCGCTGTAGGAGGCGACGGCCTGGAAGCGGCCGGGAGCCTGGATCCCGAGGTCGAGAGCGGCGGCGCCGCTGAGCGAGAGCCCGCCGACGGCGTTGCGGCCAGTGGAGGGGAAGGTCGCGTCGATCACCGCGGGAAGCTCGTGGCTGAGGTAGGTGATCCACTTGTTGCGGCCGAGGATGGGGTCATCGGTCTGCCAGTCGGTGTAGAGGCTGTACCGGCCACCGATGGGGCTGACTACCTTGACGTGCTTGTTGGCGAAGAAGTTCTCGAGGTTGGTGGAGCGGAACCAGCTGTTGGCCTCCTGGCCGCCGTCGACGCCGGGCAGCAGGTACACCGAGGGGCTCGCGGCGCCGCGGTTGGCGGGCAGGAACACCTCGTTGGCGATCACCGTGTTCATCGAGGGTGAGTAGACGTGCACGATCGCGAACCGGTCTGTGACCCAGTCGATGCGGTCGAGGCGGGGCGCGGCGGAGGCCGGGGCCGCCCCGAGCAGCGGCACGATCAGCGCGAGCAGCGCGATGACGATCCCGCTGATGGTCCGTCGTGATCGTCGTTGATGTGTTGCTACCCGCATCCTTGACCTCCAGAAGTGATCCATGCCGCAGTTACCGCAGTGGTATGGCGTGCATCAACTATAGAGGCAGGGCGCAGTTGTGGTGCGCGGCTACGGAAATCCGCTCCGGGACCTAGTGGCTGACGACAGCCTTGAGGAAGGAGCGGGTGCGCTCGTGGGCGGGATCGGTGAAGATCTGCTCGGGCGGCCCGTCCTCGAGAACGCGGCCCTTGTCGAACATCATCACGCGGTCGGAGACATCGCGGGCGAACTGCATCTCGTGGGTGACGATCAGCATGGTGATGTCGGTGTTGCTGGCGATGTCGCGCAGCACGTTGAGCACGCCCACCACGAGCTCGGGGTCGAGCGCGGAGGTCACCTCGTCGAGCAGCAGGATCTCGGGGTCCATGGCGAGCGCGCGGGCGATGGCGACGCGCTGCTGCTGGCCGCCGGAGAGCTGGGTGGGGTGCGCGTTCTCCTTGTCGGCGAGCCCGACGAGATCGAGGAGCTCGCGCGCGCGGTCGCGAGCGGTGGCCTTGTCGCGGCCGAGCACGTGCACCGGCGCCTCGGTGAGGTTCTCCATCACGGTCATGTTGGGGAAGAGATTGAAGTGCTGGAAGACCATGCCGATGCGGCGACGGGCGACGCGCAAGTACTTCTCGCTGGCGGGCACGAGCTTGCCGCGGCGCTGCTCGTGGGAGAACGGCTGGCCGCCGACCCAGATCACGCCGTCGTTGAGGGTCTCGAGCGTCATCAGCAGCCGCAGGATGGTGGTCTTGCCGGAACCGGACGGGCCGATCAGGGTGACGCGCTCGCCGCGGTCGATAGCGAAATCAAGGTGGTCGAGCACGACGTTGTCGCCGAAGCGCTTGAGGACGTTATCGAACCGGATCATGGGTTCATCCCCGGTTCCGCGTGATCCGGGGTCGCTCGCGGCGGGGTCAGGCTGGCTGCTGGGCATAGCGATCCTCCAGTTTGCGGATGAAGTAAGCGGTGACGAGGCTCGCGACGAGGAAGATCACCCCGGCCAGCGTGATGGCCTCGACGTAGCGGAACGTCTGCGCCCCGTACTGCTGCGCGCGGGTGACCATCTCGGCGACGAAGATGACGAACAGGAACGGGGTGTCCTTGAACATCGACACCGCGTAGTTGCCCAGCGACGGGATGATCCGGCGGATCGCCTGCGGCAGGATCACCGCCCGCCAGGTTCGCACCGGGGGCAGCGAGAGCGCGCGGGCCGCTTCCCACTGGCCCTTGGGCACATCCTCGATGCCCGCGCGGTACACCTCCGCCATATAGGCCGAGTAATGCACCCCGAGCACGATGATGCCGATCTGCAGGCCCGAGACGCTCGCGGGCGCCGCGTAGAAGACGAACAGCAGTTGCACCACCAGCGGGGTCAGGCGGATGAACTGCATGATCGCGGCGAGCGGGAAGCCCAACCAGCGAGGCAGGCCGATCCGCAGCACCGCCACCACCAGGCCCAGCGCCGCGGCGATGCCGAAGCCGAGCACGGTGGCGAGCAAGGTGATGCGGAAGCCCTCGAGCAGCACGGGCAGCGCGTCCCAGGCGGTGTTCCAGTTCCACATGGCTCCTCCTCACCGTGCCTTCGCGGGGGTGACGGTATCGGGGTCGAGCCGGAAGATCTCGCGCATCGAGGGGCCACGACCGAGCTTGTGCTTGGCGCGCGCCTCGACGAGATGCACACCGAAGGTGAGCAGCAGCGCGATGATGAAGTACACGATCAGGGCGAACCCGAACGCGAAGAACGTATCGCCGGTGGTCTCGCGCAGCCGGTCCACCTGGAACGTCAGGTCCTGCAACGTGATGGTGGTGACCACGGCCGTGCCCTTGAGCAGGTGGATGAGCAGGTTGCCGAGCGCGGGGATCATCAGCACCCACGCCTGGGGGAAGATGACGCGGCGCATGCGCTGCACGGGGCTGAAGCCCATCGCGACGCAGGCCTCCCATTGCACGCGCGGCACCGCGTTGATCGAGCCGCGCACCACCTCGGCGCCGTACGCGCCGTAGTTGAGGCCGAGCGCGAGGATGCCCACGACGATCGGCTCGAGGCGCACCCCGAAGGCAGGCAGGACGAAGAACAGCCAGAAGAGCTGCACGAGCAGCGAGGTGCCACGGAACACCTCGATGATGGACCGGGCCGACCACCGCACGGGCCACTGGCGGGCCCGCGCGGAGAGGCCGAGCACGATCGCCACGAGCAGCGCGAGCGCCGCCCCGCCGAGCGTCAATTGCACCGTGATCACGATGCCGTCGAGGATGCGGGGGAAGGCGTCGCGCAGCGCGTCGAAGTTGCTCATCGAGTGCTACTCGTCGGTGACCGGAACGCCCTCGCACAGGGCCTCGGTGGTCAGGTCCGGCGGCGGCAGCTCGTTGATGCTGACCCCGAACGGCTCCATCAGCTCGAGCCAGCGCTGCTCGTCGGCCTTGATCTCGGCGAGCTTCTCGTTGTAGGCGTCGCGCAGCTCCTCGTCGTCGAGGCGGAACACGGTGCCGCCCGCGCCGATCTGGGGAACATCGTCGATGACCGCGACGAACGATTCGGTGACCTCGACCGGGGCGTCAGGGCGGCCGTTGGCCATGTGGTTCAGCGATACGCCGGTGAGCGCGAACGCGTCGACACGTCCGTTGATCACCGCGTCCATGCCATCGATGGGATCGCCCACCGGGGTGACGTCGATCCCGAGAGAGTTGGAGTAGTCGACCTCGATCGCACCGGTCAGCGCGGCGATGCGGGCCCCGGAGTCGGCGAGGGACTGCATGTCCGACAGGTTCATCGGGTTGCCCTCGGGAACCATCAGGGCGGTGGTGTACATGATCTCGGGCTCGCTGAACAGGGCTTGCTCGCAGCGGTCGGGCAGGATCGACATGCCCGCGCTCACCGCGTCGAACCGTCCGGCGTTGAGCCCCGGGATGAGGGACCCGAACTCGGTCTGCACGCCCTCGACGTCGTCGATGCCGAGCTCGCCGAAGATCTCCCGGTGCAGGGCGACGGTGCCACCGGTGAGCTCGCCGTTGTCCTCGTAGCTATAAGGGGCCTCCCCGGCGAAGCCGACGGTGATGGAGCCCTGCTCGCGCAGGTCGTCGACGCTCAACGAGTCACTGGAGCATCCGGCGACGAGCAGGGCGAGGGCGGCGGGGACCGCGATGGCCGCGGCGCGGCGCGCGCGAGCGGGGCGGGGGAATCGGACAGGGCTCGGGGTCGGATGTGCGGCCACGGTGTGGGCTCCTTTAGCTGGTTCGGTTGCTGGCACGAGTGCCGGTCTCTCCAGGAGCTCGCGGCAGCCTGCTGGCTGGCGCGCCGAGGAGGTTCCTCGGGCCGACCCTGCCACGGCGGGGGGATCGCTGCAGGCCCCTGCGCGATGCCCCCGCCAAGCGTGACTGTTTTGTAACACCGTCGTGGAACGCGGTAACCGGGGGTTACTGTCCCGCCACCCGATCGTGACCGGGCCTCAGGAACATCGCAGCGACCGCGCCGCCGGCGACCGCGAGCGCGGGCAGCAGCAACGATTGCCCCATCGCCATGCTGAACGCGGCCGGGTCCCCGGCAGTGGCGAGGGAGCTCAGCCGGGCCTCCATGAGCGCGGCGATGCCCGCCGAACCGAGGACCGCGCCGGTCTGCCGGGTGGTGTTGTAGACCCCGGCGCCAGCCCCGGCCACCTCGGGCGCGAGGCCGCGCGTCGCGGTCGTCGAGAGCGGCGACCAGATCCCGGCGTTGGCCAGCCCGATCAGGGCGAGCGGCACAAGCATCTGGCCGAGCGTGGCATCGATAGCCATGAGCCATCCCAGCGCGGCGGTGGCCGCGGCGAGCAGCAGCAGGCTCGGCACGGCCACCAGCCGGGCATCGATGCGATCGATGACGCGCCCCACAACGGGGGCAAGCACCCCCGACAGCACCGCCACCGGCACGATGAGCAGCGACGCGCGCATCGCATCAAGGCCGCGGCCGTCCTGCAGGTACACCATCAGCGGCAGGAACATGCTGGTCATGGCCAGGCCCATCGTGGAGATCGCGATCGCGGCCAGGGTGAAGTTGCGCTGGGCGAACAACGACAGCGGCATCAGCGCACCGCGGCCGCCGAGCCGGTGCTGGCGGAGCACGAACACCACGAGCAGCGCCAAGCCGACCGTGAGCATCCCCGGAATGGTGACCAGGCCGAGGATCCGCCCCCAGTCGTAGCGCTGCCCCTCCTGGATCGCGAACACCACCAGGAACATCGCCGTGGCCGAGAGCAGCACGCTCCGCACATCGAGCGGGCGGGCGGTGCGCGGCAGGTCCGGCACCAGCCGCCAGGCCAGGACCAGCGCCAGCATGCCCAGCGGCACGTTGACGAAGAAGATCCACTCCCAGCCGAGCGTTCCGACGAGCAATCCGCCGAGCAGCGGCCCGGCGAGGGTCGCCGCGCCCGCGACAGCACCCCACATCCCGAGCGCCGCGCCGCGCCGCTGCGCGGGGAACAGGCGTGTGATGATCGCCATCGTCTGAGGATTCATCAGCGATGCGCCGAGTCCCTGCACGACGCGCGCGGCGATCAGCATGCCGATGGTGCCGGCGAGCCCGCACGCCAGCGAGGACAGCGTGAACACCACGAGCCCGGCTATGTAGACCCGCTTCGGGCCAAGGCTGTCGCCGAGGCGGCCGGTGATGAGCAGCGGGACAGCGAACGCGAGGAGGTAGGCGCTCGAGGCCCACACGGTGGCGGCGATGTCGGTGCCCAGGCCCGCCATGATCGACGGCACCGCCACCGCGACGATCGTGGAGTCCACCAGGATCATGAAGAAGCCCAGGCACAGGGCCCACAGCGCGGCCCAGGACCCCGGCGGGGGAGTTCCCGGCCTGCTAGGCGCTGTTGCGTGCATGGCTCCATGGTGCCGGTGCGCGGCGCGGCTCGCGCGCGGGGCCCCGGGGGTAGGATCGGCAGGCATGATGATTCGTCGCGCAGCCCTGCCCGTGCTCCTGCCAGCCAGCCTGATGCTGTTGATCGCCTGTGGCAGCGATCCGGCGGATCCAGGCGCGGGAGCGACAGCGACGACCAGCGCAGCGGCGGAACCGGCAACCACGACGACGGCAGCCTCCACGACGACATCGACTGGCTTGCCGGGCGAGCCCGCCATGTTCGGGCCCGCGAGCGGCGATGAGCTCGCGGTGATCGGGGTGGCGCACGACGAGACCACTGAGGTGCGCTCCGTGCCGGGCGAGGACGGGAGCACCGTCACCGAGCTCGAGCCGGATGCGATGGGGCTCGTCGCCACCGGCGAGGCCCGGTTGCTCGACGATGGCACGACCTGGTTCGAGGTCGATGCGCCGGGCGGCACGGGCTGGATCTCCGCCCGCGACGTCGCTTACCTGGGCGTCACGGACGACACCACGTCGGCGGTGATCGACCGGATCGGGCGCGTC
Source organism: Lolliginicoccus lacisalsi (assembly GCF_014841105.1). Lineage (GTDB taxonomy): Bacteria > Actinomycetota > Actinomycetes > Mycobacteriales > Mycobacteriaceae > Lolliginicoccus > Lolliginicoccus lacisalsi. The sequence continues at coordinate 133,725 of NZ_JACYWE010000005.1, read as the reverse complement.
TCGGGCGAGTCGGTGCTCGAGGTCGGTCAGGCCGTCGCCGATGATCTCGCTTCCGACGAGCCGCCGAGCCGTATCGTGCAGTCCGGCCCGGTGACATCCGGTGACCTGCATGAGGTGCAGCTCGATGTGATCGGGCTCGGGGACGACTCGGTCCTCGGGTATCGCATCCTCGTGTTCGGCATGGATGACGAGGGCCCGGACGCCTCCGGCGAGGTGGTGCTGCGCACCGTCGAGCAGACCACGCTCTGCGCTCGCGGCGTCACCGGCGACGGGCTGTGCGTCTAGCCGTCCGCCGCGTCGGGACGGCCCTGATCGTGAAGATCGGGCCACGCCCGAGGTGGCTGGATGTTCACGATCCGCGCGGTGAGTAGCTAGTGGCGACGGATCGCGCGGACGACGACGTCGTGGAGCGTTCTTGCCCCGCCGTGGCTGGCCGCGGTGCGATGGAGCTCCTCGGCCGTCGCGACCTCCCACTCCGCTGGGTCGAGTCGGGCCGTGATGCCTCCTGCGGTCACCGACGCCGCAGCGCTCGGCCCAGCATCACCATGCCCCTGGTCGTGGTCGAGGTGCCCGACGATCAGCAAGGTGCCGCCCGGGGAGACCCAGGAGGAGACCCGGTCATAGAACTCCAGCTGTGGCATCGCGGCGTGCGCGTAGTGGGTGGTGACGAGGTCGTAGGTCGTTGATGGCACCCACATGGTCAGGTCAGCGCTGACCCACCGCGCGCGGTCGGCCACCGCCGTCGCGCTGGCGCGTTCCGCTGCGCGGGCAAGCGCGTCGGCAGCAATATCCACGCCGGTCACCTGCCAGCCGCGCGCCGCGAGCCAGAGCGCCTCGGCTCCCGCGCCGCAGCCGGCATCGAGGGCAGTGCCAGGTCGCAGGTCGTCGATCTCCCGCACGAGATGCGGATTGGGCGGGCTGCCAGCTATGGCTTCGGGAGCGCCAGATCGGTCGCCCTGCCAGTGAGCATCCCAGTAGCTCTTGTCGAACGCGTGCCCATCGCTTGAACGCGGCATCCATCGATGGTGCGCACTACCCGGCGAACCGGCAAGGAAAGTTGCTGGTCCAGCAACATGCGTGTAGCCGTCCGGCGTATCGCGGCGGCCCCGATCGTGAAGATGGGGCCACGGCCGAGGTGGCTGGATCTTCACGATCCGCACGGGGGAAGGCGCGCCCGGATCGTAAATTCTGTGTTCCCTGGCTGGAGGCCGCCAGGGAGAGCCACATCACACAGGATGGCCTAACCCTGCAGGTGGACGGGCGATGCCGCGGCGCCCGGGAGCCCTGGCTGTAACTGGTGTGTTGCGCTGATCGCACGTCCGCCCGAAGTGTCCGGTGCGGTGCCGGTAGGGCATTGAACCGCAGGTCACAGCGTCTATACAGTTCGGTTCACCAGGCCAGCCTGCCGCTGCTCGAGAGGACCGACGTGACCGACATAGCCGACCCGCCCGCCCCGCGCGGCACCACGGACATCGCCGATTCACTGCTGCGCATGGGCCGCCACTTCCAGCGCGGCGAGGCCTCCGAGGATCTGCGCGCCCTCCACAAGACTGGTGGCCGCGATGCTGATGCGTTCTACCGCGATCGCATGTCCTACGACAAGGTCGTCCGCTCCACTCATGGCGTGAACTGCACGGGCTCGTGCTCCTGGAAGATCTACGTCAAGGACGGGATCATCACCTGGGAGGCTCAGCAGACCGATTACCCGTCGATTGGGCCGGACAAGCCCGAGTACGAGCCGCGCGGCTGCCCCCGCGGCGCCTCGTTCTCCTGGTACACCTACTCCCCGGCGCGCGTGCGCTACCCGTATGTCCGCGGCGCGCTGCTCGAGATGTACCGCGCCGCCAAGGATCGCCTGAAGGATCCCGTCCTCGCCTGGGCCGATGTGGCCGAGGACCCGGAGAAGTCGGCCCGCTACAAGGCCGCGCGCGGCAAGGGTGGCTTCGTGCGCGCCGAGTGGTGGGAGGCCGCCGAGATGGTCGCCGCCGCGCATGTGCACACCATCAAGAAGTACGGCCCCGATCGGGTCGCCGGGTTCTCGCCGATCCCGGCTATGTCGATGGTCTCCCACGCGATCGGCGCGCGGTTCATCTCGCTGATCGGTGGGGCGATGCTGTCGTTCTATGACTGGTATGCCGACTTGCCCGAGGCCTCGCCGCAGGTGTTCGGTGACCAGACCGATGTGCCGGAGTCCGCGGACTGGTTCGATGCCGGCTATCTGATCATGTGGGGCTCCAACGTGCCCGTCACCCGCACCCCGGATGCGCACTACATGACCGAGGCGCGCTACCGGGGCCAGAAGGTCATCGTCGTCTCGCCCGACTACGCCGACAACACCAAGTTCGCTGATCAGTGGCTGCCTGCCCGTCCCGGCACCGATGGCGCCCTGGCCATGTCGATGGGCCATGTGATCCTCAAGGAGTTCTTCGTCGACCGGACCACCCCCCGGTTCGCCGACTACGTCCGCCAATACACCGACCTGCCGTTCCTCGTCACCATCGCCGAGCGCGAGGACGGCACGCTCGTCCCCGGCAAGTTCCTCACCGCCGCGGACCTCGGTGACGCCACCGACGGATCGGACTTCAAGACCGTCCTGCTCGACGACGCCACCGGCGAGCCGTTCGTCCCCGGCGGTTCGCTGGGCCATCGCTTCACCGCGGCGGGCAAGGGCACCTGGAACCTCAAGCTCGACGGCATCACCCCCACCCTCACCCTGCACGACGCGGAAGGAGGCAGCGAGGCCGCGGAGCTGCTGCTGCCCCGCTATGACACCAACACCCCCGAGCTGCTGCAACGCGGCGTGCCCACCCGCATCGTCGCCGGCAAGCGCGTCACCACCGTGCTCGACCTGATGCTCGCCCAGTACGGCGTGCACCGCGATGGCCTGCCGGGCACCTGGCCCACCGGATACGACGACCCGTCCGAGCCCTACACCCCGGCCTGGCAGGAAGGCATCACCGGCGTCAAGGCCGCGGATGCGATCAAGGTGGCCCGCGAGTTCGCCGACAACGCCGAGCGCTCCGGCGGCCGCTCGATGATCCTCATGGGCGCGGGCACGAACCACTGGTTCCACTCCGACCAGATCTACCGGTCATTCCTCGCGCTGACCCTGCTCACCGGCTGCCAGGGCGTCAACGGCGGCGGCTGGGCCCACTACGTCGGCCAGGAGAAATGCCGCCCGCTGACCGGCTGGGGCACCCTCGCCTTCGGGCTCGACTGGACACGGCCCGCCCGCCAGATGCAGGGCACCATCTTCTGGTACTTGTCCACCGACCAGTGGCGCTACGACCCCTTCACCTCCGAGGTCATGGCGTCCCCGCTCGCCAAGGGAGCGTTCGCCGGGCGCACCGCCGCCGACAACATCGCGCTGGCCTCCCGGCTCGGCTGGATGCCCACCTACCCGTCGTTCAACCGCAACCCGCTCGACCTCGTCGATGAGGCGGAGCGCCTCGGCAAGGACCCCATCGATCACGTCGTCGACGGGCTCAAGACCGGGCACCTGCAGTTCGCGTGCGAGGACCCCGACGCTCCCGAGAACTTCCCGCGCGTGCTCACGGTGTGGCGCTCTAACCTGCTCGGCTCCTCGGCGAAGGGCAACGAGTACTTCCTCAAGCACCTGCTCGGCGCGGATACCAACCTGCGCGCCGATGACGCCACCGGCATCCGCCCCCAGGAGCTCAAGTGGCATGACGACGCCCCGGCGGGCAAGCTCGACCTGCTGCTGTCGCTGGACTTCCGCATGACCTCGACGACCCTGTTCTCCGACATCGTGCTGCCCGCCGCCACCTGGTACGAGAAGCACGACCTGTCGAGCACCGACATGCACCCGTTCGTGCACGCGTTCTCCCCGGCGATCTCCCCGCCGTGGGAGGCCAAGACCGACTTCGAGGCGTTCCACCGCATCGCGCGCGGCTTCGGCTGGCTCGCCGAGAAGCACCTGGGCACCCGCAAGGACATAGTCGCCACACCGCTGATGCATGACACCGCCGATGCCACCGCCCAGCCCGGCGGCATCGTGCGGGACTGGAAGGCAGGGGAGTGCGAGCCCATCCCCGGGGTGACCATGCCCAAGCTGCAGGTCGTCGAGCGTGACTTCGCGGCGGTCGCCGACAAGATGGCCGCGCTCGGCCCGCTGGTCGAGCAGATCGGCCTGACCGTCAAGGGCGTCACCACGTTCCCGGACGAGGAGGTCGAGCACCTCAAGGCCGCCAACGGCATCGTGCCCAGCGGGCCGGCGGCCGGGCGCCCCATGCTCAAGAAGGACACCCACGCCGCCGAGGCCATCCTCGCGCTGTCGGGCACCACCAACGGGCGGCTGGCCACCGAGGGCTTCCAGAGCCTCGAGACCCGCACCGGCACCCAGCTCGCGGACCTTGCTGCCGAGCACGAGGGCAAGCGCATCACCTTCGCCGACACCCAGGCCCGCCCCGTGCCCGTCATCACCTCGCCGGAGTGGTCCGGATCGGAGTCCGGGGGACGCCGCTACAGCCCGTTCACCATCAACACCGAGCGCCTCAAGCCCTGGCACACCCTCACCGGCCGGCAGCACTTCTACCTCGACCATGACTGGATGGCCGAGCTCGGCGAGCAGCTCCCGGTGTTCCGGCCACCGCTGGACATGACGGCCCTGTTCTCCGAGCCCACCATCGGCAACGTCGGAGCCCGCGAGGGCACCCCGGCGATCACCGTGCGGTACCTCACCCCGCACTCCAAGTGGTCCATCCACTCCGCCTACCAGGACAACCTGCACATGCTCACGCTGTCCCGCGGCGGCCAGGGCATCTGGATGTCCGCGGTCGACGCCGCCCGCATCGGGGTGGCCGACAACGATTGGATCGAGGCGACAAACCGCAACGGCGTCGTCGTCGCACGCGCCATCGTCTCCCACCGCATGCCCGAGGGGACGGTGTTCATGTACCACGCGCAGGACCGGGCGGTGGACGTGCCGCGCATCGAGCGCACCGGCAAGCGCGGCGGCATCCACAACGCGCTGACCCGCATCATGATCAAGCCCTCGCACCTCATCGGCGGCTACGCCCAGCAGTCCTTCGCCATCAACTACCACGGGCCCACCGGCAACCAGCGCGACGAGGTCACCACCATCCGGCGCCGCGACCAGGACGTGCAGTACTGATGCGCGCCCCGACCAGCCCGCCCGCGAACCCCCTGCCCACGCGAGGAGCAAGCCAATGAGACCAATGGCCCAGATCGCCATGGTGATGAACCTGGACAAGTGCATCGGATGCCACACCTGCTCGGTGACGTGCAAGCAGGCATGGACCAACCGGCCCGGCGCCGAGTACGCCTGGTTCAACAACGTCGAGACCCGCCCCGGCCAAGGCTATCCGCGCCAGTACCAGGACCAGGAACGGTGGAAGGGCGGCTGGACGCGGACCAAGCGCGGCACCGTCACCCTCAAGTCCGGCTCGCGGCTCAAGCGGCTCGCCAACATCTTCGCCACCCCCGACCTGCCCACGATCAGCGACTACTACGAGCCGTGGACCTACGACTACAGCTCCATCCTCGGCTCCGGGCCGATGGACACCACCCCGGTGGCCCGGCCGAAGTCCGCAATCACCGGCGATGACACCACCATCACCTGGGGCGCGAACTGGGACGATGACCTCGGCTCCGGGCCCGAGGCCATCGCGCAGGACCCGATCCTCAAGCAGGTCGGCGACAAGATCAAGCTCGAGTTCGAGCAGACGTTCATGTTCTACCTGCCACGCATCTGCGAGCACTGCCTCAACCCCTCCTGCGCCGCGTCGTGCCCGTCCGGCGCGATCTACAAGCGCGCCGAGGACGGCATCGTGCTCGTCGACCAGGACAAGTGCCGCGGCTGGCGCCAGTGCGTCACCGGCTGCCCCTACAAGAAGATCTACTTCAACCACAAGACCGGCAAGGCCGAGAAGTGCACGTTCTGCTACCCGCGCGTGGAGGTGGGGATCCCCACCATCTGCTCGGAGACGTGCGTGGGCAGGCTCCGCTACATCGGGGTGATGCTCTATGACGCTGATGCTGTCAAGCAGGCGTGCGAGGTGCCTGATGACAAGGACCTCTACCCGGCGCAGCTCAACGTGTTCCTCAACCCGCACGATCCCCGCGTCGTGGATGCCTGCGAGAAGGCTGGCATCTCGCCCGAGTGGATCGACGCCGCCCAGAACTCGCCCGTCTACAAGCTCATCGCCGACTACCAGGTCGCGCTGCCCCTGCACCCGGAGTACCGCACCATGCCGATGGTCTGGTACGTGCCACCGCTCTCGCCCGTCGTCGATGCGGTCACCGAGTCCGGGGGAGACGGGGAGGACGGCGACAACCTCTTCGGCGCCATCGACGCGCTGCGCATCCCCATCGAGTACCTCGCCGAGCTGTTCACCGCCGGCGATCCCGGTCCCGTGCGCGCTGCTCTCCAGCGGCTCGCCGCGATGCGCTCGCACATGCGCCAGATCAACCTCGGCGAGGAAGTGGACCCCACCATCGCCGAGTCGGTAAGGCTGACCAGCTACGAGGTCGAGGCCATGTACCGGCTGCTCGCCGTCGCCAAGTACGACGAGCGCTACGTCATCCCTACCGGCGCGACCTCCGACGCCCACAAGCTCGAGGCTATCGCCACCTCGTGCAGCCTCGACACCGACGGCGGGCCCGGCATGAACCCGGCGGGCATGACGGCGTTCGATGCGATGGCGGACAAGTTCCACCTCCTCGATGACACGAACACCGCCGCGCCCGCGGACAAGTCAGGCCGGGTCAACCTGCTCAACTGGGACGGCCGCACCACCGACGGGATCGTCCCGGAGCACGTGTCATGAGCCTGCGCGGAATGCTGCGGCGCACCGGGACCGCCGACGAGACCTACAGCGACCGGGAGAAGCGGCTCGTGTGGCGCCTCGCCGCGCTGCTGCTCGATTACCCGTCGCCCAACACCCTCGTCATGCTCGGCGACCTGTGCGACGCCACCTACCAGATCAGCGAACCGGCAGCAGAATCGCTGCGCGCCTTCATCACCCACGCCGAGCGCACCCCCCAGCTCGCCCTCGCCCAGGCGTACGTCGAGACGTTCGACATGCGCCGCCGCTCGAGCCTGCACCTGACCTACTACGCCTACGGCGATACCCGCAAGCGCGGGACCGCCCTGCTGATGATGAAGCAGGCCTACCGCCGGGGCGGAGTGGATATCGGCGAGCAGGAGCTGCCCGATTACCTGCCGGCCGTCCTCGAGTTCGCTGCCACCACCGATCCCATCGGTGGGGAGCGGATCCTCGCCCGGCACCGGGCCGTGCTCGAGCTGCTGCGGCTTTCCCTGCACGACAGTGGCTCCCCATACGCCAGCGTCCTCGACGCCCTGTGCGTCACGCTGCGCCCGCTGACCACCGTCGATCGCGCCGAGATCCGTGTCCTCGCGGCGGAGGGGCCGCCCGAGGAGGAGGTCGGCCTCGATCCCTACGCCATCGACCCCACCCTTGCCGAGCATCCGTTGAACCAGCGCTCCCATGCCAGCGCTAGCGCCTGCGGCACGAGCTCCGCGCCCGAGCTGCTCGGACAGCCCGCCTTCCCCCAGACCCCCGGAGGACCCCAGTGAATACCCTGCTCTGGCAGATCCTTCCCTACATCGCGCTCATGTCGTTCGCCCTCGGGCATCTCTGGCGCTACCGCCACGACCAGTTCGGCTGGACCACCCGCTCCTCCCAGATCTACGAGACACGCCTGCTGCGGCTCGGCAGCCCCTTGTTCCACCTCGGGCTGCTTGCTGTCATCGGCGGGCACGTCGGCGGCCTCGCCATCCCCAAGTCCTGGACCCAGGCCGCGGGCATCTCCGACCACGCCTACCACTACCTCGCCGTCATCCCGGGCACCCTCGCCGGCATCGCGGTCGTGGCCGGGCTCGCGATCCTGCTGTACCGGCGCATCACTGTCCCCGCCGTCCGCAAGGCCACCACCCGCGGCGACATCGCCATGTACACGGTGCTCGTGCTGACCATCATCACCGGCATGGTCAACACCGTGTGGGAGAACATCGTCGCCGGGGGCTACGACTACCGCGAGACGGTGTCGCCGTGGTTCCGCTCGATCTTCTACCTCGGGCCCGACCCCACCCTCATGGAGGGGATCCCGCTGAGCTTCCAGCTGCACGCCCTCGCCGCGCTCGCCCTGTTCACCATGTGGCCCTACACCCGGCTCGTGCACGTCTTCAGCGCCCCCGTCGGCTACCTCTTCCGCCCCTACATCGTCTACCGCAGCAAGGATGCCGCCAAGAAGGGCCGCACCCCCTACGACCGGGCCTGGGAGACCGCCAACAGCCGCCGCTAGCCTTCTGCCGGGGGACCAGCGGGGCCGGCGCAGCGCTGCTACTGTCGGCGGCATGGCAGACCTGGACGACACGAGCTCGCTCATCTGGCACATGTCCAGGAGACTGCCGCGCCGCAATATGGCCAGCATGAACCTCATCGAGCTCGAAGGCAGCCAGGCGGCGCCCCGGACCGCCGAGCAGCTCCAGGCCTACGTGGCCAAGGTGCTCAAGGACCACCCGTTGTACGCCGCGGTGCCGCGGCCCTCGCCGCTCGGCATCGGCCGCACCACCCTCGAGCCCATCGGGGAGCCTGATCTTGCTCGCCACGTGGAGGCCAGGCCGGTCTCGGGCGAGCGCACGTGGTCGGACGCCTGCCGGGACCTCGTTGACATCGCCGAGCAGCCTCTCGACGAGGATCGCCCGCCGTGGCGGATCGTCCTGCTCACTGGCCTGCTCGACCCGCCCATGTCCCTCAAGGACGCCGCCGCGCTCATCATCTCCGCAGACCATGCGGTGCTCGATGGCGCGGCGGTCGTCCAGTTCGCCCGGCAGCTCCTGCCCGCCCAGCCTCACGCCGGGCAGGAGCTGGCGGCAACCGAGGTGGCGTCCCCGCTGCCGCGATCCACGGCCTCCGTCCCCGCCGCCATCGCCGACATCCCCCGGCGGGCCCGCACCATCGTCGGATCGGTGCTCGAGGCCCGCCAGGCCGCGAAGCAACCCCGGCCCGCGCTCACCGCGCTCCAGCCGCGCCCCAGGACGATCCTCGATGCGACCGGGTACACCCACCGCGTCTACGACGGGTTCCCCTTCCCGCTCGCGCAGCTCTCGACGATCAGGCAGCTCGCGCCCGGCGCCACCATCAATGACGTAGCCCTGTCCATCGTCGCCGGCGCCCAGCGCCGCTACCTCGAGCGGCACAGCACCATTCCCGCGCGGCCCATCCACTGCGCCATCACCGTCGCGCTCCAGAAGCACGGCCACCAGCGCTCGGAAGGCACCTCGGCGCTGCTCGGCAACGAGATCACCGGCGCGATCATCCCCATCGACCTGCGCACCGCCGACCTGCGCGAGCGCCTCGCCGCGATCGCCACGGAATCGCGCGCCCGCAAGCAGGCCGTGAGCGGTGGGGCGCGCGTCCCTGTGGAGCGCGCGATCCGGACGCTGCCACCGGGACTGCTCGCCGCGGCCAGCCGCCTCGTGCCACGACCGGGCGGCTCACCGGTCAACACGAGCCTGGCCAACGTGCCCCGCGGCCGCGAGCCCATGCATCTCGGCGATGCCCCTGTCCGGGCCGCTTTCGGGCTCCCGCTGCTCAACCCCGGCGCGCACATGGCCCATCACCTCTCCTCGCTGGGCGATACTGCCACCATGGGCTTCATTGCCGATGCCACATCCCTGGCCCACCCCGGTGACTACATCGCGATGCTGCGCGACTCCCTCGAGGAGCACTACCGGCTCGCCGCGGGAACGTAGGCGCCGGACCGGCATCGGGGGCATTAGGCTGGGATCACCAACTGCTGGCATCACTGGCGTTGGCATCGCTATCCCTGGGCAACAAGGGCCCAGCCCACTGCGAGGAAGGGGTACCCCGCCCGTGCCTGCCACCCGCCCCACCGTCCTGATCACCGGCGCCGCCGCCGGGATCGGCCGCGCCACCGCGCTCGCCTTCGCCCGCTCCGGCTACCTCGTCGGGGCGTACGACATCAACGAGTCCGGCACCGACCGCCTCGCCCGCAGCGCGCCCAGCGACAGCATCGTCCCCGGCCATCTCGACGTCACCGACCCCGATTCCTGGACCACGGCGCTCGACGCGTTCATGGACCGCACCAGCGGCCGCCTCGACGTGCTTGTCAACAACGCCGGGATACTGCGCGCCGGCTCCTTCGTCGACATCCCCCTCGACTCCCAGCACCACACCCCCCGCGTCAACGTCGACGGCGTCATCAACGGCTGCTACCTCGCGCACCCCTACCTCAAGGCGACGCCCGGCGCGCACGTCATCAACCTGTGCTCCGCCTCCGCGATCTACGGCCAGGCCGAGCTCGCTACCTACTCGGCCAGCAAGTTCGCCGTCCGCGGCCTCACCGAGGCCCTCGACCTCGAATGGCGCCGCGACGATATCCGCGTCACCGCCGTCTGGCCCCTGTTCGTCGATACCGACATGATCGCCACCGAGAAGACCAGCTCCATGAGCACCCTCGGCGTGCGGCTCGACCCCGAGGACGTCGCGAAGAAGATCGTGGGCATAGCCACCCCCCGCCGCTGGCACCTGCCACGCCCCGTGCATGTGCCCGTCGGGGCCCAAGCCAGCGCGATGTTCGCCAGCGCCCAGGTCACGCCGCTGCGGTTACTGCGCGCCATCAACCGACGGATCGATCGCGCATGACCAGCCGGGACCCGACCGCCGGGAGCTCGCGGGGACGGCGCCCCCACGGCATCGACGACAAGACCGTCGCGGCGCTCGGCAAGCTCTCCGAGGCCCTCGAGATGGTCGAGCGCGCCCGCGGCCACCTCTACTCGTTCCACCAGCTCATCGGGGGAGCGGACAAGTGCCTCGGCGACGCCGTCGACCAGCTCGGCGAGGCTGGTCACGAGCAGCTCGCCGACCGGCTGCGCACCGAACTGATCGGGCTCAATGTGCTGGACGGGCGCTGGACCTTCCAGGTAGTCGAGGAGTTCGACGACGGCTACTGGACGACCTTCCGCGACCTCGAGCAGCACGCCCGCGACACCCTCGCCGGGGGGATCCGCCACGTCCTCGAGGCCGAGGTCAAGGAGAGCAACCGGACCCCCGGCAGGCCCGGGCACGCGCCCGCGCCACCGCGCCGCGACGGCGCTGCGGATGGTCCGTGATGATCAACAACCGCTACCACCATCTCGTCCTGGGCGAGCACGCCCTCGAGCACCAGCACCGCAACGGCTCCTACGTCGCCTACGGCACCCACCTCGAGCGCCCCGACGACGGCCCGCAGGAACTCAGTGACCGCGAGCTCGTCTTCCTCGCCCGCGCGTTCCAGTTCCACCTCGCCACCATCACCCCCGCCGGATGGCCCTACATCCAGTACCGCAGCGGGCCGCGCGGCTTCCTGCAGCACCTCGGTGGCAACCGCATCGGCTTCGCGGACCTGCGCGGCAACGCCCAGTTCGCCTCCGTCGGCAATATCGAGCACAACGGGCGGGCCGCGCTGATCCTCATCGACCATCCACGCCGGCAACGCCTCAAGCTCCTCGGCACCGCCACCGTCATCGACCGTGCCACCGATCCGGGGCTGCTCGAGCGACTCGTGACGATCGGCACCACCCGCATGACCGCCCAGGCCGAGCGCAGCATCATCCTCGACATCGAGGCGTTCGACTGGAACTGCGCGCGCAGCATCGTCCCCCTCTACGACCGCGACTACATCGCCGAGCTCTCCGGCCTCTACCACGCCGAGATCGTGGAGCTGCGCAGCGAGGTGGAGCAGCTGCGGGCGGAGGTGGACCGGCTGCGGGCGGGGTAGCCCGCTACGCGAGGACGGTGCCGTCGGGGCAGGGATGGTCCACCGTCACCAGCGTCACCGCGCCATCCTCGCGGTACGCGCCGAGGGTGAGCACCTCGGACCTGACGCCCGCGATCCGCACGGGCTCGAGGTTGCACACGCACGCCACCTGCTTGCCGATGAGTTGCTCGGGCTCGTACAGGTCGGTGATCTGCGCGCTCGACGTGCGGATGCCCAGCGGCCCGAGATCGATGCGTAGCACCAGCGCGGGCTTGCGAGCGCGAGGGTTGGGCCGGGCCTCGATGATCGTGCCGATGCGCACCTCGACGGGCCCGAGGTCAGCCAGGGTAGCGCCACCGATCGCCATGCGAGCTCCTTCGTGGTCCGTCCCTCACTCGCCGGGCGCGCGGCCGGACTCCGTGTACGGGGCGCCGGTGCCCTCGAGCGCGGCGAGAGCGGCCTCGATGCGTCGCGCGGTGTAATCGGCGCACACCCGCCGCACCTGCTCGATGCTGCAGAACTGGGCGCCGCGGATCTCCTTGGCCTCGAGCACCATCTGCTCGACGATGCTGCTGTCATGGATGCCGCCGTCGAACACCAGGCACACCGCATCGTCCCAGCCGCCCCAGGGCGGGAGCCAATCGGTGAGCACCAGGGGGCCTGCCTGCAGCGCGACACCGAGCTCCTCCTCGGCCTCGCGGCCCGCGGCGAGATGCGGGGACTCGCCGACCTCCACGACACCGCCGGGCAGGTCCCAGTCCCGCTTGTAGGTGAGCTGGCACAGCAGCACCCGCCCCTGCTCGTCGCGGACGATCAGCTGCGAGATGGCGCGCTTGCGGGGCAGGAACGCGTTGAGGATCTCCCGGAAGCCAGCCGGGTCATAGAGGGGCCGGTCATCGGCGAGGCGCGCGAGCACCACGGCATCGCGCAGCCGCCCGGCCGCGCCGGTCTCCTCGCCCGCCCGGATCGCGCCCTGCCGCAAGGTGCCCTCGCGGCGCATCCCTGCGCGGGTGGCCAGCCGGATCGAGCGTGCATCGTCGGGATCGACGTGCGCCTGCAGGCGCGCGTAGCCCAGGCTGTCGAAGGCATACTCGGCGAGCAGCGCGAGCGCGCGGGTGGCCAGGCCACGGCCCCGGTTGCCCGCGAACAGCATCCAGGTCAGCTCGCCGGTCCGGTCGGCGGCGCGCCGGACCTCCACATACCCAACGGGCAGCTCCTCGTGCTCGATGACCAGGGAGAGCAGCTCGCCCGCTCGGAATGCCTCGGCGGCCTCGCGCGGGGCATCAGCGATGCGCCTCGAATCGGGCTCGCCGATCCAGCGGTGAGCCTCGCCATCATGGCCGCGCAGCGCCACCTCGATGTCGCTGTCGCGCCACGGCCGCAGCGTCACCACCCCATCGGTGAGCACCGGGGGTTGCTGCTGCTCCATCGATTCTGCGCCCACGAGTGCTAGCTTATCGCTCCGCGCCACCAGGCAGCCGCCCCGTGGCGGCTCATCCGGCGCCCGTCCCAGCGCCGGCCCAGGCCGCCCACAATCGCGCATAGGCCCCGGAGCGGGCAAGCAACTCCGCGTGGGTGCCTTCCTCGACGATGCGCCCCTGGTCGAGAACGATGACGCGATCTGCCGACTGGGCCTGGTTGAGGCGGTGCGCGACGATCAGCGCGGTGCGCCCCGCGCAGGCCTCCAGCGCGGCGGCCTCGAGGACGCGCGCCCCCGCGCTGCCGGCCTCCGCGGTGGCCTCGTCGAGCACGACGACAGGGGGATCGGCGAGCATGAGCCGGGCGAGCGCGAGCTGCTGGGCCTGCGCGGCGGTGAGCCGATGCCCGTGCTCGCCAACCTCGGTGGCCAGGCCCAGCGGCAATGCCAGGACCCAGTCCATCGCCCCGGCGCGGTCAAGGACCTCGACCACTTGATCATCAGTGGCCGTCGGGTCGGCGAGGCGCACATCGTCGGCGATGGTGCCAGTGAAGACATGCACCTCCTGGCTGAGGATCGCCACCACCTCGCGCAGGCGGTCACCAAGGCTCTCGACAGGCTGCCCGCCGATGGTCACCGAGCCGCGCGTCGGCGGATGGCTGCCCGCCGCGATCTGCGCGAGCGTGGACTTGCCCGCGCCAGTGGCGCCGACGAGCGCCACCCGCTGGCCGTCGGGGATGCTCACCGTGATGCCATGGAGCACCTCGTGCGCGCCGTCATAGGAATGGTGGATCCCGGTGAGCTCGACGCGATGCTCGCCCGCCAGCCGCTCGGGAGACGGGGCGGGCACCGCGTCGGGGTGGGTGATCACCCCGACGAGGCGGGCGAGGCTCGCGGTCGCTGATTGCATGTCATCGAAAGTCCACAGAACCAGGCCGATCGGGTTGAACAACCGATGGAACAGCAGCGCCGCCGCGGCGGTCTGCCCGACCGTCACCTCACCGGCATCGACGAGCAGGAACCCGACCGCGAGGATGCTGGCGAGCCCGGTGAACTCGGCCCGGTTGCCCCGGCCCACCATGCGGGTGAACAGGCCGAACACCGAGATCGACAGGTCGCGCGCCCGCGCCGATCCCGCGTCGATCTGCCCCACCTGGCGGGCCTCGAGCTGGTAGGCCCGCACCGTTCGCGCGGCGTGGATGCTGCTGACCAGCGCCTCGGAGCGCTCGCCCATCGCGATCCGCTCCGCCCGGTACATCGGCCCCGAGCGCGGCAGGTAGAACCGCAGAGCCAGCCAGTACATGGGGATCGCGACCAGGCCGGTAAGGCCGAGCCGCCAGTCGAGGCCGAACATCGCACCGATGCTGAGGATGACCATCAGCACCGCCGTCACGAGATTGGGCACCACCTGCGTGACGGCCTTGCCGATGGTGGCGACATCATCGCCGGACCGGGAGAGCACATCCCCCCAGCCGCTGGCATCGAGCGCGGCGAGCGGCAGGCGCAGGACCGTCGCGACGAACCGCTCCCGCAGCTGCGCGAGGATGGTCTCGCCGAGCCGCGCGACGAGGTAGTAGGAGACCCCGGCGAGGCTTCCCGCCATCAGCGCGGCCACCACGAGGATCGCGATGCAGGGGGCGATGCGCGTGCCCGCTGCCCCGTCCCGCACGGCGTCGACGAGGATGCCGAGCACGAGCACGGGTACGATGGCGGCGATGGTCGCGCCGAGGGAGGCGAGCAGCGCGAGCGCCCCGGCCCGCCACCGCGCGCGCAGCGCTGTGCCCAGCCAGCGCGCGGTCGTGCGGGGCGGGGCAATGGGCAGGAGGTGCTGCTCGCTCATCGGGCCACCTCCGCGCGGTAGGCCGGTTCGTGCTGCATCAGCCAGGAATGCGTCGCGATCGATGCCACCCGCCCGTCGCGCACCTCGACAACGCGATGAGCGGCGGCCAGCAAGGCAGGGCTGCGGGTGATGGTCACGGTGGTACGTCCCGCGCGCAGCGCCCGGATGCCGGTGGCGATGGATTGCTCGGTGACGGCATCCACGGCGGTGGTGGGATCGTGCAGCACCAGGATGGGGGGATCGGCGTGCAGCGCGCGGGCGAGGGCGAGCCGCTGGCGCTGCCCCCCGGACAACGTGGCGCCACGATCAGCGACCGCATGGCCGAGCCCCTCGGGATGGGCAGCAACGACGTCGGCGGCAGCCGAGGCCGCGAGCACCATGTCGAGATCGACGCCTTCCCGGCCGAGGGTGATGTTGTCGCGGATGGTTCCGGCGAACAGCTCGGTGTGGTGGGGCTCGACGATCAGGGCGCTGCGTGCCTGCGCGAGCCCCAGGCGGGCGATATCGGTGCCGTCGATGAGCAGGCTGCCGCGCTCGGGCGCGTGGCTGGAGAGCAGCGCCGCGAGAGCGTCGGCATCGCCAGGGTGGTGCGCGAAGACCGCGACATGCTCGCCCGCGCCGATGGCGAGGTCGATGCCCGAAAGGCCGTGGTGCGAGACTCCGCGCAGGGCCAGGCTTGTGCCGACGGGTGGCGGGGCGCTGCCGGGGCCTGGCGGGGCGGCGAAGGGCGCGTCGAGGACGAGCGCAATGCGGCGGGCGGACCCGCGCGAGGCGGCGAGCATCGGCGGGATCGATGCGAGCAGCCCGAGCGGCTCGAGGAGGAACTGCGCGAGGCCCGCCACGATGATCAGCTCGCCCGGGGTGAGCGTCCCGGTCAGTGCCATCCAGCCAGCGCCGCCGACGACGCCGACGGCGAGCAGCGCGCTGGCGGTCACGCCGAGCGCGGTGACGAGGCTGTGCGCGCGGGCGGCGCGCAGCCGGGCAGCGAGGGCGGCCTGGCTGCGCCGGTCGAACAGGGCGGTGGCGCTGGCCTCGGCGCCGATGCCGCGCAGGGGGCGCATGCCGGTGACCACGTCGGTAGCGGTGGATGTCGCCTGGCCGACGCAGTCCTGCTGCTGCTCGGTGCGCCGGATGAGGGCGGGGGAGCCAAGCTGGACGAGTCCCATGATCGCGGGCGTGCCGAGCAGCACGATCAGGCCCAGCGGCAGCGTGGTGACCAGCAGGGCCGCGGAGATGATGGCGAGCGCGGTGAGGGCGGCGACGGCCCGGGGGATGAGGTCGAGGAACCAGGCGGTGTTGTCGGCGTCGGTGGTGGAGATGGTGGTGAGCTCGCCGGCCTTGAGCGGTGCGCGGATGCCGCGCGGGTCGAGGATGCGCCCCGCGACCTCGACGCGCAGGGCGTGGGCCTCGCGCTGCACTGCGCTGACGACGATGCGCGCGCCGAACCGCCACGAAAAAGTGAGAACCAGGAACAGTGCCCCGAGGGCAGCGAGCGCGAGGACGAGGAACCGGATGTCGCCGCTCGCGATCGCCCGGTCGACGATGATGCCGATGGCGATCGGCACGGTCGCCTCGGCGGCCTGGTGGAGGCTGACGAGCACGGTGGCGCCGACCAGGGGCCAGCGGTGCCGGGAGAGCGCTCTCGCGAGCAGGCGGGAATCGCTCCCGCGCGCTGCCGTTGCCGCTGGCGCGGGAGCGGCCCCGGCGTCGCTGGCCGGGGGCGCGGGCTGGGTATCGTGCTGCGTGGTCGCCACAGTTAGGCAAGTCAACCCTAATTCCCGCGGATTCGCATCCTCGCAGCATGCCGCGGCGGGCGACGCGCCAGGCTCGCGGCAACGGGGTGATCAAGATTACGTACCAACACGCGACGGCCTGCCCGGCAGCGCCCTACGATAAACCTAAAGTAGACCTTTAGCCCAGGGAGGACGTGGAGCATGGATCGCCAACACCACCACGCCCCGGGCCGGCGCCAGCGCGACGCCCGCTCGACCACCTCCCATCGCGCCACCGCGGGCCGGCGCGCGTCCCCGCCGCCCAGCCGCGGCCTGCCGCCCCTGCCCGCGCGCGTCCCCGCTCCCGGCCGGGCGGGCTCCCCGCGCGCGCACAGGCCCCAGCGCATCGACGAGTACCGCAGCGGCTACCGGGATACCGCCCGCCGCGAGCGCGCCACCCCCGCCCGGAGTGCCAAGCGCTGGCCGTGGGCCGGGCGCGCGCAGCGACCGAGGACCGCCGAGGATCCGCGCAAGGCCGCTGCCGCCGCCGCCCTCGCCGAGCGGCGCGCCAAGGCGCGCCGCGCGCGGTCCCGGAGCACCACCCTGCACCTCGACCTCCACGCCAGCGGATTGCCGGGGCGGCCGCACGTCAATCCGATCGGGCTATCGATCACGCTCATCCTCGCGGTGTGCACCTGGGTGATCCTGCTCGCCCAGCCGTTCGGCGGCGCCATGCTCGGCCCCACCATGCCCTCGAGCGCGTTCATCATCATCGTCGGCCTCGGCCTGTACGTGATGTGGCAGCTCGACAACAAGTACGACTAGCCAGCGCCGCCGTCGCGGAACAGCCCCCGCTCCGGCCCGGCCCCGCCTCAGCGGGTGAAGGTGGTGATCGCCTCGTAGATCTGCTCCGCCGTGGCCTCGATGCACAGGCCGGGGCACTCCGTCGCCGAGGCGGCACCCCCGGCCGGAGCAGCGCCCGCTGGCGCCTCGGCGCCAAGGATGATGATCACCTGTGGCGCGTCGGCCTCCTCGGACGAGGTTGCTCCGTCCGCATAAGTGCTGCTCAGCGGGTTCCCGCCGCCCGCGACGAGGAAGCGGGCGTCCCGGTCGATGGCCTCGGTGTGCACCGCGGAGGCGCCGCCCTCGCCGGGGGTGGCGACGAACACGCGCAGGATGCCGGACAGCTCGGTGAAGGTGCTCGTCGCGGTGGCCGCGAGGTCCAGGATCTCGCCGGAGGCCGGATCCGTGGCGTGTGCTCCCGTCGCGACGATCATCGCGGACGCGAACTCGGCGGGGACCTCCAGGGCGTGCCGGCCGGGCGCGTCGAAGACGCAGACGACCTGCTCCTCGCCGGGCGTGCATTCCCCCGGAAGCGGCGCCCCGGCGGGTCCGGGGCCAGGCTGCGCGACCGGCTCGGCGAGGGCGAGCGCGGGCATGGCGAGGGCGAGGCCGCTGGCGGCGGCGAGGGCGAGCGCGGAACGCGTGCGTTGCTCGAGGTGCTTCATGGGATCCCATCCTTGGTGCTGCCGCGGGAGCGGTCGATGAACGCCTATGGCGGGACGATAGACGGGATCCGCGACCCCCTCGGCGGTGGCGGGCCCGGGTTTGCGCAACCGATGCCAAACGGTGGCCGGATCGCAGGAATGCTCGGCCACGCCGACCGATCAGTGAACACTTGTGCACTCAACGCGGATCAAGGTACATTCGCATTTAGTGCAGCTAGGAAAACTATCGCGCCTCAGGAAAGTTCACACCTGATCACGCGCGATAGCGCAACAGGACAGGAACCCCCAATGAAGCACACCCTGAAGGCCGTGGCATTCCACGGCGACGCGCTCCGCTATGTCGACACCGGCGAAGGCACCCCGATCATCCTCGTCCACGGGCTGCTCGGCTCCCACGCGTCCTGGGGCGAGCAGATCAGCTGGCTCGCCGAGGATTTCCGGGTCATCGCCGTCGACCTCTACGGCTGCGGAGCCTCCGACAAGAACCCGGGCGACTACACGCTCAGCGCCCACGCGGCGAGCATCCGCGACCTCATGGACCACCTCGGCATCGACAGCGCCCCCGTGGTGGGGCACTCCTACGGAGGCGGCGTCTGCATGCAGATGCTGTACCTGTTCCCCGAGCGCGTCCAGCGCCTCTGCCTCGTCAGCAGCGGCGGCCTCGGCCCCGAGGTGAGCCTCCTGCTGCGCGCGGCGAGCCTGCCCGGCAGCGAGCTCGTCCTTCCCGTGCTCGCCTCCCCGCTGCTGCGCGGCCTCGCCGGGACGGCCGCACGGCTCGCCGCCATGCTGGGCCGACCGATCTCCGCGAGCCCGAGCACGCTGGAGATCTGGCGCACTTTCGGCAGCGTGGCCGACCGCGACGCCCGCCGCGCGTTCCTGCGCATCACCCGGGGCGTCATTGGCCCGCTCGGCCAGACCATCTGCGCCGTCAAGCACTTCCCCGACTACCGGCACATCCCCGCGATGGTCATCTGGGGACGCCACGACAACATGATCCCCATCCTGCACGCCGAGCAGAACCGCGAGGTCATGCCCCACGCCGAGGCCGTCATCCTCGAGGACGCCGGGCACTTCCCGCACCTCGACGACCCGGTGGCCTTCCATGCCGCGGTCCAGCCCTTCCTCGCCGACACGGCCGGGGCGGGCGTACCGCGCGCGCAGATCGCGAGCTGACCGGGCCGGTCGCGGGGGGACAGGCCTCGGGGACAGGCAGCGCGGAAAATGTCGGGCGACCCACGTAGGGTCGTCTGCGATCCCGCACCGCCCGCCCCCGAGGCCGAATCCTGGAGCCGCCGTGTTCATCCTCGACCACACCACCCCGCCCCGGGTGGTGTGCAGCGCGACAGACCTCGCGCTCGCCGCCACCAGCGAGTTCGACCTGCTGCGCACCCTCGATGCCAAGCTCGGACGCGTCTCCCTGCCCACGGCGGCGGAGGACGCCATGCTCGCCCGGGCCGCCGAGCTCGGCGACGAGCACGAGAAGCGATTGCTCCAGCAATACCTCCACGAGCACGGCGACGCGGTCGTGGAGGTCCAGCGGCCCCGGTTCACCCACGACGACCTCACCGCGGCCCACCACGCCACCCTCGCGGCCCTGCGCTCCGGCGCACCCGTTGTCTACCAGGGCACCTTCTACGACGGGAGCTTCGCGGGATTCTGTGACTTCCTCGTCCGGGCGGACATCGCCGACCCCGATGCCGGGGAACCCAGCCAGCGCGGCGGGGACGGCCCCCGCTACGCCGTCTACGACACCAAGCTCTCCCGCCACGCCCGCGTGACCGCGCTGCTCCGGCTCGCCGCCTACGCCGACCAGCTCGAGCACGCGGGCATACCCACCACCGGCACGGCGCGGCTCGTCCTCGGCGATGGCACCGTCACCAACCATCAGCTCGCCGACATCCTGCCCGTCTACCGGCAGCGCCGCGACCGGCTCGACCGCATCCTCGCCGAGCATGGCGCCGAGAACGGACCCGTGCTGTGGGGGGACCCCCGCTACACCGTCAACGTGCACAGCGACCTCGTCGCCGAGGACGTGCTCGCCGCACGGGATCCCAGCCTCGTCGCCGGGCTCACCAGCGTGCAGCGCTCCCGCCTGATGGCCGCGGGCATCACCACCATCGATGCGATCGCCACCCTGCCCGACGATGCCCGCGTGCCGGGAGTCTCGGCGCCCGCGCTCGAGCGGCTGCGGGCCCAAGCGCAGGCGCAGCGCATCGAGGAGGAAACCGGCACCCCCTATTACCTCCTGCACGCCCCCGACGCGCTCGGTCAGCTCCCCGAGCCCAGTCCTGGCGATGTGTTCTTCGACTTCGAGGGCGACCCGCTGTGGGCCGAGGGCGCGGACCCGGACTGGGGGCTGGAATACCTCTTCGGCCTCGTCGAGGCCCCCGACGAGGCCCCCGAGGCCCAGCAGCCCGGCATGGACACGACCTTCGTGGCGTTCTGGGCGCACGACCGCGCCGAGGAGAAGCAAGCCCTCATCGACTTCGTCGACTACGTCACCAAGCGCCGCGCCCACCACCCCGACATGCACGTCTACCACTACGCGCCCTACGAGAAGACCGCGCTGCGCCGCCTCGCGGGCCGCCACGGCGTGTGCGAGAACGAGATCGACGACCTCCTGCGCGCCAACGTGCTCATCGACCTCTACCCGATCGTGCGGCGCGCCCTGCGCGTCGGCAAGCCGTCCTACAGCATCAAGAAGCTCGAGCCGCTCTACATGGGCACCCACCTGCGCGGCGGCGACGTCACCACCGCCGGCGACTCCATCGTCGAGTACGCCCACTTCACCGACTTTCGGGCGCGCGGCGAGCACACCGAGGCCGCCGCCATTCTCGACTCCATCGCCGACTACAACCGCTACGACTGCGACTCCACCCTCCACCTGCGCAACTGGCTCCTCGGCCACGCCCGCGAGCACGGCATCGACCTGATGGCCGCCACCGAGCCGCTCGGCCCCGACGACACCCTCATCGCTGATGCCACCAGCGCGCTCGAGCAGTCGCTGCTCGCCCACTGCGGTGACACGCCCCGCGCCGAGCGCGACCCCGCCCGGCAGGCCGCCGCCATGCTCGCCGCCGCCCTCAACTACCACAAGCGCGAGCGCAAGCCATTCTGGTGGGCGCACTTCGACCGCCTCACCGCCGCCGACACCGACCTCGCCGACGCCAACGATGCCCTGCTCATCGAGCGCGCCACCATCCTCGCCGATTGGGACAAGCCCACCCCCCGCTCCAGCTACTGCCGCTACCTCCACCTGCGCGGCGACATGCCCACCGGATCCGGGGTCCGCGAGGGCGCCGACGTGCACACCCTCTACGCACCGCCCGCCCCCGATACCCTCAACCAGCCCGTGCCCCAGGGACGTGCCGTTGGCAACGCGCACCTATGCACCGAGGACGAGTGCAACGACGCTGGCATCCGCTACCCCAGCAGCGGGGCGATCCTGCGCGAGCGCGCCCCCCGCGGAGCCGGGCCCCACGACGATCTGCCCGTCGCCCTCGCGCCCGCAGCGCCACCCGCCACCACTAGCCTCGAGGCCGCCATCGCCACCCTCGCCGAGGAGTGCGACACTCTCTGGCCGGAGATGCCGGAGAGCGCCGGTCTCGACATCCTGCAGCGCAGCACCCCCCGCACCCGCAGCGGACGCCCGCCCGCCCGCGCCCGCGACCACGGCGGCGACACCGCCAGCGCCATCACCACGACCCTGCTCGACCTCGCCGATTCCTACCTCGCCGTGCAAGGACCACCCGGCACCGGCAAGACCTTCACCGGATCCCGCGTCATCGCCGCGCTCGTCAACAACCACGGCTGGAAAGTCGGCGTGGTCGCCCAGTCCCACTCCGTCGTCGAGAACATGCTCGATGGCATCGCCGAGGCCGGAGTGCCCGCCACGCAGGTGGTCAAGGCAGACAATCGCCTCGGCTCCGACCTCTGGACCACCGTCGCGAAAAAGGCGCTTCCCGGACTGATCGATGGCGCCCACAGCGGCATCGTCGTCGGCGGAACCGCCTGGACATTCTCCAATCCCGGCCAGGTGCCCGAGCAATCCCTCGACCTGCTCGTCATCGACGAGGCAGGGCAGTACTCGCTCGCCAACACCCTCGCTGTCGCCGGCAGCGCCCGCAACCTGCTGCTCCTCGGCGACCCCCAGCAGCTCCCGCAGGTCAGCCAGGGCACCCACCCCGAGCCGGTCGATCTCTCCGCGCTGGGCTGGATCCTCGAGGGCCACGGCACGCTCCGCGAGAGCCACGGTTACTTCCTCGACACGACCTTCCGCATGCATCCCACGCTGTGCGAGGCCGTTTCCACGCTCTCCTACGAGGGGCGGCTCGGCTCCAAGGCCGCAGTCACCACCGCCCGCCACCTCGATGGCATCGAGCCGGGCATCGCCGTTCGCGCCATCGACCACCGCGGCAACGCCACGTCCTCGGTCGAGGAGGCCCACGCGGCGCGCGAGACCATCGCCGGGCTGCTCGGCACCGCCTGGAAGCCTGCCCGCGATGAGCCCGCGCGGCCGCTCGGCCAAAGCGACATCATCGTCGTGGCCCCCTACAACGCGCAGGTGGACCTGATCGCGGCCGTGCTGCGCGACGCCGGCCTCGGACAGGTGCTCGTCGGTACCGTTGACAAGTTCCAGGGCCGCCAGGCCGCCGTCGCGATCGTGTCCATGACCGCCTCCGCTGTCGAGGACGTGCCGCGAGGCATGGGCTTCCTGATGTCGCGCAACCGCCTCAACGTTGCGATCTCGCGCGGCCAATGGCTCGCGGTGATCATCCGCTCGCGCGCGCTGACGGATTACATGCCGACCACGCCCGACGGCCTCGCCGAGCTCGGGGCGTTCCTCGGATTGTGCGCGGCGGCGACTAGCTGAACCCGCGCTGCCTGCCGGGGTCGGTGCCGGCGCGCGGCACGCGGTCTGCCGCGTGCTGCGCGGTGCGCGCCTTAAGTCGCGCGCCTCGCGCCTCGCGCTGCGCGCGGCAAACGCGATAGAAACTCCGGAGAACCCGGGTCGGCTTCTATCGCGTTTGACGGTTTCCGGTGCGTTTGCCGACCCGCCGACCCGCCGCCTTGCCCGCCACCCCGCCGACCCGCCACCCCGCCGACCCGCCGCGCAAGTCGCGACCCCGCGGCCCAACCCGCGAACCCGCCTCACCGACACGTGGTCACCCAGCCCTAGCAAGTGCCAGGACTGGGTGACGCGGATGGGTTACTGCTGCCAGTAGTGCGCCACGTCGATCACCACGCGTGATGACGTGCCTGGGCCCTCCAGGGTGAAGACCCGGTAGGGCAGACGTGCTCGCACGCCGATGCCCAGTGAGGTCTGGCCCTCGAAGGTCCCGGCGAACGCTACCTGGCGGAACGTGTTGTACCCCCAGACGTTCACGAGCTCGCTGCGATCGGCGGGCCGATAGGTGGGCTCGCCCTGTGCGTTGTAGGCGGGCGCGTGGACGGCCACCTGCAGGCGGGCGCCGCCACGCAGGGGAACCTCGAAGCCGGATCCCTCGGCCCGGACCACATCGACATAGCGAACGTTGTAGCCAGCGACCGGGCCAGCGACGTCCACCACGAGCCGGTCGAAGCAAGCGTGGCGACCGGAGCGAACGTTGGAGACCGTGCCGGAGGAATAGTGCTGCCACGACTTGTCGAGGGAGCCCCACGTGATTCCGCAGTATGGGGAAGCGCCTGCCACCGCCGAGCCCAGTATGCCCGGACCTGCGACCAGGCCCATGGCCAGTAGCAGCGATCCCATCATCGACGTCAGAATTCGTCGGATCGTTGTCGTGCTCACAAAGCATCACCTCTGATCAGGTTGGATCCCGACCTACCTGACATGGTAGTCCCCAAATCGGACACGGACGAGGGGTGGCGATGCATCGTTATGTCCCGTTCGATCATGAAGATCGAGCCACGCGGGACGTGGCCAGGTCTTCACGATCGGCCCGGTCGGCCAGCAGCGCGCTACTCGACGCGCGCGAGCAGCAGCGCGAACCGCGAGTCCGGATCCTGCCACGCGTGCGCCACCGGCAGGCCCTGCGAGGCCATCTCGGCGGACAGCGAGAGCAGGTCGAACTTCGCGGAGACCTCGGTGCGGATCTCCTCCCCGGCGGCGAGGTCGACATCGAGCCCGGCGCCGGGGATGCGCACCGCGATCGCCGAGCGCGCCCGCAGCCGCATCTCGATCCACTGCGCGCTCGCGTCCCACACCGCGACGTGCTCGAATTCCTCGACGGGGAAGTCCGCGCCGAGCTCCCGGTTCATCACGGCGAGCACGTTGCGGTTGAACTCCGCGGTCACCCCGGCGTCATCGTCGTAGGCGGCGACCATGGTGGCCTCGTCGAGGATGAGCCCGGCTCCGATGAGCACATGCTCGCCGGGGTGCAGGGATTCGCGCATCGCGGCGAGGAACGCGGCCCGCTCGATGGGGTCGAGGGTGCCGATGGTGCCACCGAGGAAGACCATCATGCGATCGGGGTACTCGGGGACGAAGCGCAGCCCGTCGCGGAACCCGCCGGCGGAGAAGTCACTGACCACCCCGTGCACGGCTAGGCGCGGATAGTCCTTCTCGAGCTCGGCCATCGCTGAGGCGAGCGCGGCGGGGGAGACGTCCTGGGCGACGTAGGTGGCGAGGGTGCCGGCTTGATCGAGCGCATCGAGCAGCAGCCGGGTCTTCTCCGAGGACCCCGAACCCAGCTCGACGATGGTGCGCGCCCCGGTGATCGAGGCGATCTCGGGGGCGCAGTCGGCGAGCAGGGCCTTCTCGGTGCGGGTGGGGTAGTACTCGGGCAGTCGCGTGATCTGCTCGAACAGCTCGCTGCCGGTGGCGTCGTAGAACCATTTCGGAGGCAGGGAGCGGGGCTGGGCGGCGAGCCCGGCCCGCACGTCCGCGACGAGCGCTTCCGCGCGGGCGTCGTCGGCGAGATGGACGTCGAGGCGCTGCGTGCTGTTCACCATGGTTCTCCGAATCGTGGGATGCAGGGGGATGCAGGGGGCTGGGGCCGGTGCAGGGGCAGGGAGTTCAGGGCGGCGGGCTGGCCGTGCTGGGGATGGCGATGGTCTCCACGCGATCGGGCCGGGCAATGAGCAGGTGCCCGTCGGGCAGCCATTGCCAGCCGGGCGCGTCATCGGTGGGCTCGCTGGCCACGACGATCTCCCCGCCATCGCGCCACCAGGCGAGGCTGTGCCCCCAGGCGGTGGCGAGGATGTGGGTGCCGTCGCTGAGCAGGAGGTTCATCCGGGAGCCGGGCGCGGCCTCGGCGACGCGGGCCACGAGCTCCGGCAGCAGGGCGGCGGGATCCTCATCGGAGCGCAGGCGGTGTCGCAACCAGGCCCACAGCACCGCCGAGTCCACCGAAGCCTCGAGGGTCATCAGGTCGGCGAGCGGGATCTCCGCGGCGAGCGGCTCGAGGCTGCCGGGCCAGCCGGTGGCATACCCGTTGTGGGAGAACGCCCAGCCATCACTGATGAACGGGGCGCAGGCGGATTCGCTCAGGGGCATGCCCGTGGTGGCGCCCCGCACTACCGCCATCACGGCAGGCGCGGTGATGGCCCCGAGAACGGTCTCGCCCGAGGGATCCGCCCACGGCGGCATGGCCCGCCGGTACGAGCGCCACCCATCGCCTCCGCCCCAGGCCACGCCGTAGCCATCGACATTGAGGGTGCCGGTGCCGCGCATGAACCGGGGCGCGTGGGCCTGCCGCGCCAGGGAGTGCGCTCCCCGGGCTGTCACATCGCCCGCCGCGATGGGCCCGCCGATGCGGGCGAGATGCCGGCACATCAGCGCGGCCCGGCGCTGCCGGTGTCCCAGGCGAGGCGCAGGCCAGCGAAGATCTGCCGGCGGATCGGGTAGTCCCAGTTGCGGAACGTGCCACGGATGGCGACCTCGTCGGTGCCGAACGATCCGCCGCGCAGCACCCTGTGATCGGGGCCGAAGAACACCTCGGAGTACTCGGCGTAGGGGAAGAACCGGAAGCCGGGGTAGGGCAGGAAGTGCGAGGACGTCCATTCCCACACGTCCCCGATGAGCTGCTGCACCCCGAGCGGCGAGGCGCCGGCGGGATAGGCGCCCACCGGCGCGGGACGGACGTGGCGCTGCCCGAGGTTGGCATGCTCGGCGGTGGGGTTGGCGTCCCCCCACGGGTAGCGGCGGGATCGTCCGGTCGCGGGGTCGAAGCGGGCTGCCTTCTCCCACTCGTGCTCGGTGGGCAGGCGTGCCCCGGCCCACCGGGCGAACGCCTCGGCCTCGTGGAAGCACACGTGCATCACCGGCTCGTCGACGGGCACGGGCTCGTCGCGGCCGAAGCGCCGCCGCCACCATTGCTCGCCCTCGCGGCGCCAGAACAGGGGCGCGGCGAGGCTCGCGTCCTGCCGGTACTGCCAGCCCTCGCTCGACCACAGGGCGGGGCGCTCGTACCCGCCGTCGGCGATGAACTCGACGTACTCGCCGCAGGTGACCGGGGCGCGGGCGATGGCGAACTCGTCGATCCACATCGTGTGGGCGGGTCGCTCGTTGTCCAGCGCCCAGGGCTCGTGATCAGTGCCGATCTCGCAGGGTCCGGCGGTCACGACAACGCGACCGGTGGCGTCGGCGCGGGCGCGGGGCGGCTCGGGGTCGGCGAGGACGGGCTCGCCGCGGCGCAGCTGGTGGGTGGCGAGCATGGTCTCGTCGTGCTGCTGCTCGTGCTGGGCGATCATGCCGAACGCGAAGCCGCCCTCGATCAGGGGCGCGCCCTCGAGCGGTGTCGCATCGAGCACATCAAGGGTCTTGTCGCGGACGACGCGCACGTAGTCGCGGGCCTCGCGCGGGCCGAGCAGCGGCAGCCGGGGGCGCGTGGCCCGAGGATGCTGGAAGGCGTCATAGAGCTCGTCGATGTCCGCGCGCAGGGGCTCGCGCCCGCCGACATCGCGGACGAGCCACAGCTCCTCCTGGTTGCCGATGTGCGCGAGGTCCCACACGAGCGGGCTCATCAGGGGCGAATGCTGCGCGACGAGGTCGCCCTCGTCGACAGCATCGGTGAGCAGGGTGCTGCGGGCGCGCGCACGCTCGAGGGTGGTGGCGATGCGCTCGCGGACGCTGCTGGGGGACGGGCTGGTCGAGTGCGGGTGCACTGGCTGGTCGGTCGTCACGTCGCTCCTGCTCGTGCGGTGGTGTTGCGGCGCCGGGCTGCTTGCTCGATCCGGGACGCGAGGGTGGTGTCGTCGCAATGATGGGCGGCCAGCATGAGCAGGTCGCCTGCCGCGCGGGCGAGGGCGGGGTCGCTGGTGCCGAGCCGGGCTGCCCGCGCCCACGAGGTGGCTGTCGGCTCGGCAAGGGCATGGGCCCGATCGACGAGCCCGGGGGAGGAGACCAGTGCCGCGACGACGGCGACGGGGATGTCCCACCGCTGGTCAGGCTGCTGGTCGAGATAGCGGATCTCGAAGAATCCCTTGGGCCGCACTGGGGGGAAGAGGGTCGTGAGGTGGTAGTCGACGTCGGCGACGGCGGGCGCGCGCCCGATCGGGGATGAAGCGCCCTGCTCGATCCAGGAGCCTAGGTCCAGGCCAGGTGGTGCGGCCCAGTCCTCGTGCTCGGAGCGCACGCACAGCAGCGGGACCTCGAGCGCCCACGTCGCGTAGCCGTCAGCGAGGGTGCATCCCGCGGGCAGCCTCGTGCGGGCCGGATCGAGGGTGAACCAGGCGCGCATGCGCTGCGAGGCCCACTGGCCCGCCGCGCCGCCCGCCACCCGGGGAGACGCGGCGAACGCGGCGATCAGGGCCGGTCCGATGGCGTTGAGCATTTGCCACCGCGCCTCTGATTCGGCTGCGGTGGTGCCTGGGCCGACGCAGGGCTGCACCGCAGCGGTGTTGTTCATCATGATCCGCCCCATTGGCCCGTTGCGATCGAACACCGCCTCCATGGCGCGGTAGCGGGGCGCGTCGAGGATCCGCTTGGGCTCCCGGCCGGTGTCCGCGGCGGCGCAGCCGAGCACGAGGCCATGGCCGTGGAGCCTCGCGGCGAGCAGGCGCGCGTCGCTGTGCAGCGCGGCGAGGAGCTCGCGGGCGGTCGGTGACGGCGCGCTCGATAGCTCGATCTGACCACCGGGCTCGATGGTGACGACCGAGCCGCCAGGCAGGGGAGCCGAGCGCCCGCCGAGCGGTGGCGCCCAGGGGCCCAGGGCGGCCCGGATATCAGCGTAGGCGGGCCTGCGGCCGGGATCGGAGGGGTCGAGCACGAGCCATTCGATCTCGGCGCCGACCGTTGGGCCGGCCGAGGTGGCGGTGACACGGTTGGTGATCAGCTCGTGCGCCGCCTCGCGCGTTGGCACGATACGCGCGGGGTCCGCGGGCAGCGTGGTCGCCAGTGGGGGTAGGCCCATGGTTTCGAAACTACCGGCGCCCAAGCGATCCGCGCCACACTTTGCCACCAAGCAGACAGACCAGTCCGCGGCGGCGGACAGCGAAACAAGTCCGGGGCCAGCGCGGCGTGCGCTGGCCCCGGAGGCGGTGAGGGTGCTTGCTAGCTGTTGTGGCTAGCCGTGGCCCCGTACTGGGCGAGGTACTTCTCGCGCTTGCGGGGGTGGATGTTGGCCCTGGTGATGTCGCCGTTGTAGTGGGCGAGCACGCGCTTGTCCATGACGCGGCGCCACAGCGGCGGGAAGTACGCGAGCACCATCATGCTGGCGTAGCCGCTGGGCAGGTTGGGCGCGCCGTCCCAGGAGCGCAGGATCTGGTAGCGGCGGGTGGGGTAGGCGTGGTGGTCGCTGTGTCGCTGCAGGTGGTACAGGAACACGTTGGTGCAGATGTGGTCGCTGTTCCAGCTGTGCTGCGGGGAGCAGCGCTCGTAGCGCCCGCTCGCGGTCTTCTGGCGCACCAGGCCGTAGTGCTCGAGGTAGTTCACGACCTCCAGCAGCGAGAACCCCAGGATCGTCTGCAGGATCAGGTAGGGGATCACCTCGGTGCCGAATATGGCGATGGTGGAACCGAACAGCACCACCGACATCAGCCAGGCGTTGAGCACATCGTTCTTGATGGACCACGGGCTCTTGCCCATGCGCTCGAAACGGGTCTTCTCGAGGTGCCACGACGACTTGAGGCTGCCCCACACGGTGCGGGGCCAGAAAGCCCAGAAACTCTCGCCGAGGCGCGAGCTCGCGGGGTCCTCGGGCGTGGCGACGCGGACGTGGTGGCCGCGGTTGTGCTCGACGTAGAAGTGCCCGTAGAAGGTCTGCGCGAGGGTGATCTTCGACAGCCAGCGCTCGAGGTTCTCCTTCTTGTGGCCGAGCTCGTGGGCGGTGTTGATGCCGATGCCACCGACGAAGGAGATGCTGATGGCCAGGCCGATCTTGTCGATGACGCCGAGGCCGCCGTCGAAGCCGAGCCAGCCCAGGTCACTAGCGGTGATCAGGTACATCGCCATGAAGAACGTGATGTACTGCAGGGGGATGTAGGCGTAGAGGATGTACCGGTAGTACTTGTCATTGTCGAGCCGCTCCATCCATTCCTCCGGCGGGTTCTCGCCGTCGGGACCCAGGAAGATATCGATGAGCGGGATGAGGATGTACACGAGGATGGGCCCTGCCCACCACAGCACGTGCGTGACGGATGTGAGGCCGATCTGGTTGAGCCCCCAGACGAGGCCGAGCACGATGATCATCGCGCCGGGAACAAGCATGCCCAGCGTCCACCAGTAGCGCTTCTTGTCGCGCCACTCGCTCACGGGGCTCTCTGGAACAACTTCTGCTGACGACACCTTTGTCCTCTCCAGCGAAACGGACACACGCAGACACAAACGTGTGATCTGTATACCTCGCTGACGATAGCGCGAGAACGTGCATCGTGCATCACAGTCCCGCCGTTTTGTCCAAAAGAAACAAGCAACGCTGCTTGATATGGCGATGGGGCGAGCGAAGACCTGCCCTGCGGCCGCCCGGGCATGGCAGGATCACGAGAACGCCACAATTCTCGAGCCGGGAGTGTCGACATGGCCACGGCAAACGAGGTGCCACGCAACGTCGTAGCCCTGCGCCACTACCAGCGGCGCTGGCTCCGGGCCGACGTGCTCGCCGGCATCACCGTCGCGGCCTACCTCATTCCACAGGTCATGGCCTATGCCGCCGTCGCTGGGCTGCCTCCGGTGGTGGGGCTGTGGGCCATCGGCGCCGCGCTGGTGATCTACGCGATCCTCGGCACCTCGCGGCAGCTCTCGGTGGGGCCGGAATCTACTACGGCACTGATGACAGCCGTGGCGATCGGCCCCCTCGCCGCCGGGGACCCCGCCCGCTACGCTAGCCTCGCCGCGCTGCTCGCCCTGCTCGTGGGCATCGCCTGCATCCTTGGCTGGGCAGCCAGGCTCGGGTTCCTCGCCGATCTGCTCTCGCGCCCCGTGCTCGTCGGCTACATGGCAGGCATCGCGCTGATCATGATCGTCAGCCAGCTCGGCACCATCACCGGCACCCCCGTCGACGGCGACTCGGCGACCGACCGCGCGCTGTCCTTCCTCGGGCTGATCGGCGATATCCACTGGCCGACCTTTACCCTCGCCGCGGCGACCACCGTGTTCCTGCTCGCCGCGCACGCCCGCTGGCCGCTCCTGCCGATCCCGCTCATCGCGGTCATCCTCGCCGCCGTGGTCACCGCGGTCTTCTCGCTGCGCGATATCGGCATTGCTGTCGTCGGCGCGGTCCCGCAGGGGCTGCCCGCCCCCTCGTTGCCCTCGATCACCGGTGACGACCTGAGCGCCCTGCTGCTGCCCGCAGTGGGCGTGGCCATCGTCGGCTACTCCGACAACGTGCTCACCGCGCGATCATTCGCCGCCCGCAACAACTACCGCATCGACGCCAACAAGGAGCTGCTTGCCCTCGGCAGCGCCAACCTCGGGGCCGCGGCGATCAACGGCTTCCCCGTCAGCAGCAGCGCGAGCCGAACCGCGCTCGGCGACTCGATCGGAAGCCGCACCCAGCTGCACTCCCTCGCTGCGCTCGCGGTCGTGATCGTCGTCCTCTACGCGGGCGGCCCGATCCTCGAGCTGTTCCCCACCGCCGCCCTCGGCGCGCTCGTTGTCTTCGCCGCCACCCGACTGATCGATGTCCGCGAGTTCCGCCGCATCGCCGCCTACCGGTCCAGCGAGCTCGTCCTCGCTCTCGTTACCACCTTCTCCGTGCTGCTGCTCGGCGTGCTCTACGGCGTCATCGTCGCCATCGTGCTGTCGATCCTCGACCTGCTGCGTCGTGTCGCCCGGCCCCACGACGGAATCCTTGGCCAGGTGCCCGGCCTCGCGGGAATGCACGATATCGATGACTACCCCAACGCCCGCCGCATGCCTGGCCTGGTCGTCTACCGCTACGACGCGCCCCTGTTCTTCGCC
Source organism: Lolliginicoccus lacisalsi (assembly GCF_014841105.1). Classification (GTDB taxonomy): domain Bacteria; phylum Actinomycetota; class Actinomycetes; order Mycobacteriales; family Mycobacteriaceae; genus Lolliginicoccus; species Lolliginicoccus lacisalsi. Next base: position 102,140 of record NZ_JACYWE010000005.1, on the reverse strand, counting down.
AACGCCGCCGACTTCCACCGCCGCGCCGTCGCCGCCGTCGATTCCGCGCCCACCCCCACCGAATGGCTCGTCCTCAACGCCGAGGCGATGATCGAGATCGACCTGACCGCCACCGACATGCTCGAGGAGATGCGCGTGGAGCTCGAGAAACGGGGCATCACCCTCGCCCTCGCGCGCGTCAAGCAGGAGCTGCGCGCCGACCTCGACGCCGCGGGCCTGCTCGGCAAGATCGGCGAGGAGCAGATCTTTCCCACCCTGCCCACCGCCGTCGACGGGTACCTGCGTGCCTACAAGACGCGGCACGGCCACCCCCCGCAGGAACGGCCGAAGGGACCTATGCCCCCATGATCCCGGCCAGTTGGCCCCGCTTTCCATGACCGGCGGCTCTGAAGCTGGGCCCGTCCGCGCAGGGAGGATCGAGAGCGCGGACGAGGAAAGGGGTGTCGGCGATGATGCTTGGGTGGGATGGGGCCGGGTGGTCCTGGATGATGCTGATGCCGGTGGTGTGGATCGCGCTGCTCGCTGTTCTCGTGTGGGCGATGATCGTGCTGATCCGCAGCGGAGCGAGCGATCCCTCGGCGCCGACCGCGGAGCAACTGCTCGACCGGCGCCTCGTCAATGGCGAGATCGATCCGGAGGAGTACTCGGCCCTGCGCCGCCGGCTGCGCGGGCAACGCCGCGCGAAGGGCTGACGAGCACCACCCCGGCGGCCAGGAGCCACATCGGGCCCGTGACCAGCACGGCATATCCGGCGGGAGCGAGCGACTCGATGGGCAGCACAGCGATCGCCACTGCCCCGCACGCGGCCGAGGCGACGCCCAGCAATCGCATCCAGCCGGGAGCCCACGGGCCCGACCAGCTCAGCAAGGCGGGCGCGAGGCCGAGCAGCAGCGCCGTGGTGGTCCAGTCGGCGCGGGAGGCCATCCATCCCAGCACGCTCGCGAGATCGACGGCGCCCTCGTCGGCCGCGGCCACCACGAGGGTCATCGCGAGCAGGTACGTCGGCAGCGCGACCGCGGCAGCGATCACGGCGACGGCAGCACCCAGGGCCGAGGCTAGCGTCCGGCTTCCCACGGCCAGCGCTACCGAGCCGAGCGCGACGAGCAGAGCGGTGACGATCCACATGCCGTAGTTGAGCACCAGGGCGGCGCTGCCCGAGGCGGCTTCGAGGTAGGAGGCCATCGTGCCGTCGCGCACGGCCTCCTCGAGGTCGATGCCGATGCTGGCATAGAGCACCATGCCGCCGATCACCACCGCGGCGGCAAGCAGGTAGAGGGCTCCAGCGATGCGATGCTCGCGCGTCATGCCTTTCATGCCTGCCATTGTGCCCCGCGACGACAATGCCCTCCCGGTCGGCGTGGACCAGGAGGGCACCGTCAGCGCGGCGGTGGGTGGGTCAGGATTCCCCTGAGCCTGAGTTCCCTGCGCCCGGCTTCTCGTCGCCAGAGTTCCCTCCGTCAGCGTTTCCGGCGCCGTACTTGGCGAGGATCTTCTCCCGCTTGGGCGGATAGATGTTCGCCTTGGTGATGTCACCGCCGTAGTGGGCGAGCACGCGCTTGTCCATGACGCGGCGCCACAGCGGCGGGAAGTAGGCCAGCACGATCATGCTGGCGTAGCCGCTGGGCAGGCTCGGCGCGCCGTCCCAGGAGCGCAGGATCTGGTAGCGGCGGGTGGGGTAGGCGTGGTGGTCGCTGTGTCGCTGCAGGTGGTACAGGAACACGTTGGTGCAGATGTGGTCGCTATTCCACGAGTGCGACGGCGCGCACCGCTCATAGCGCCCGCTCGCGGTCTTCTGCCGAACCAGGCCGTAGTGCTCCAGGTAGTTGACCACCTCGAGCAGCGAGAATCCCCAGACGGCCTGGAGGATGATCCACGGCAGCACGGCCCAGCCGAAGATCGCGACCATCGCGCCCCACAGCACCACCGACATCAGCCAGGCGTTGAGCACATCGTTCTTGATGGACCACGGGCTCTTGCCCATCCGGTCGAAGCGTTGCTGCTCGAGGTGCCAGGCCGACTTGAGGCTGCCCCACACGGTGCGGGGGAGGAACATCCAGAAGTTCTCGCCGAACCTCGCGCTCGCGGGGTCCTCCGGCGTGGCGACGCGGACGTGGTGGCCGCGGTTGTGCTCGACGTAGAAGTGCCCGTAGAAGGTCTGCGCGAGGGTGATCTTCGACAGCCAGCGCTCGAGCTGGACCTTCTTATGGCCGAGCTCATGGGCGGTATTGATGCCGATGCCGCCGATCATCGCCATCGTGGCCATCACGCCGAACTTGTCGATCAACGATAGCGGTCCGTCATAGCCGATCCAGCTCGGGTTGCTGGCCGTGACGAAATAGCAGGCGAAGACGAAGCCGGTGTACTGGATCGGGGTGTAGGCGTAGAGGATGTACCGGTAGTACTTGTCGTTCTCCAGCTTCTCCATCCAGTCATCCGGCGGGTTCGAGCCGTCCGGACCGAGAGCGATGTCGATCAAGGGAATGATCATGTAGACGAGGATCGGGCCGATCCACCAGGAGATCGATGCCGCGGTCGTCCAGCCGAGACTGTTGTACAGCGCGACGAAACCCATTCCCACAAGGAACAAGGCAGGGACCGCCATCCCGAGCATCCACCAGTAGCGCTTCTTGTCGTGCCACTGCGAGACGGGAGTCTCGTGCAGCGAATCCGATGAAGTCATTAGCCCTCCTTGGCTCACCACAAAGGCACCACAACTCTGTGTTGCCGCTACTTCCGACACTACGCCCAAATCGCCGATTTAGTGACGTGAATCACAGCAGAATGATCTTCCTCGGAGCGGCCCGTGAACCGTCGTACCAGCACGAAACGTCACGGTGAGAGAGGGGACCCAGTGTCAGCAGAGGCGCTCGGTCAACGACACGAGCTGGTCGAGGAGCGTCGCGAGCTCGCCCTCGCGGCGGTCCTGCAGGGCTAGTCCGGCCTCGTCGAAATCGGTGAACAGGCCGAGCGCGACCTGCGCCCGCACGTCATGCATCTGGAAGTTCGCGGTGATCTGGCGCCAATGCTCCACCGCGCGCACGCCTCCGTCGGCGCCGTAGGAGACAAACGCGACGGTCTTGCCCTTCCACTCGGGACCGATGCTGTCGAACGCGTTCTTGAACCCGCCGGGGACACTGTGGTTGTACTCGGGAGTGACGAACACAAAGCCGTCGCACTCATCGATCGCCGCGCCCCAGGCGGTGACGGCCTCGGAATCGTACTGCCGGTTCGCCGCCCCCGGAACGGTCGCTGAGGTAAGCAGCGGAACGTCGAATGCCTTCAGGTCGATCACCACGAAGTCGGCATCATCGCGCGCCTTCGCGGCCCCGCTCACCCAGGAGCCAACAAGCGCTCCCTTGCGGTCGTCACGAATCGAACCGATGATGATGCCAATCTTCATTGCGCTCCTCGGGGATGCAGGGAATCAAAGACTCCGCGCTGATCGTGGACGCCTCCACCGTAGTCCTCGTCGCGCGCTGATGCTCCCCGGAAGACAGCAACGGCAGGAAACGACTGACGTTCCCTGCCCCCTTCAATCTATAGCGCACTGGGGGCCTTGCGGCAAGGCCCCGGTGGTGGCGCACAATCACCGTTCAAGGTGTGGGCACGCGGCGGCGCGGCCCCGGTGAGCAGGGGGATTCCATGGTTGATGTGATCATCGCGGGGGCGGGGCCGACGGGGCTGATGCTGGCTCGGGAGCTGCGGCTGCACGGGGTGGACGTGCTGATCGTCGAGCGGGATGCCGAGCCGCCTCCGTTCGTCCGCGCGCTCGGACTGCATGCACGCTCCCTCGAGATCCTGGATCAGCGGGGCATGCTCGGGCCCTTCCTCGACAAGGGCCAGAAGCATCCGCTGGGCGGGTTCTTCGCCGGTATCGCCAAGCCCGCCCCCGAGCACCTCGATACCGCGCACGGCTACGTGCTCGGCATCCCGCAGACCATCACCGACCGGTTGCTCGCCGAGAGCGCCCTCGAGCGGGGCGCGCAGGTGTGGCGGGGCCGCGAGCTCACCAGCCTGGAGCAGGACGAGGCCGGAGTGACTGTGGGGCTCGCCGATGGTCACGAGCTGCGGGCCCGCTACCTCGTCGGCTGCGACGGCGGGCGCTCCGCGGTGCGCAAGCTGCTCGGCGTGGGCTTTGACGGCGAGCCCTCGCGGGTCGAGACGCTGCTCGGGGAGATGGAGCTCAGCGAGCCGCTCGAGACCGTGGTGGCAGTGACGAGCCGGGTCCGCGAGACCGAGAAGCGGTTCGGCGCGATGCCTCTTGGCGACGGTGCGTACCGCGTCATCGTGCCTGCCGCCGGTGTGGCCGGGGATCGCTCGGCGCCACCGACGCTGACCGAGTTCGCCGAGCAGCTCCGGGCTACCGCGGGCACCGACCTGGGCGCGCACTCACCACGATGGCTCTCCCGGTTCGGCGACGCCACCCGCCAGGCCGATCGCTACCAGGTGGGGCGAGCGCTGCTCGCCGGCGACGCCGCGCACATCCACCCGCCGGTGGGCGGGCAAGGCCTCAACCTGGGGATCCAGGACGCGTTCAATCTCGGCTGGAAGCTCGCCGCCGAGATCAACGGCTGGGCGCTGGGCGGGCTGCTGGAGACCTACCATGCCGAGCGGCACCCGGTCGCCGCGGATGTGCTCGACAACACCCGCGCGCAGATGCAACTGCTCTCCACCGAGCCCGGCCCGCGAGCCGTGCGGCGCCTGATCGCTGAACTCATGGACATCGACGAGGTCAACCGCTACCTCACGGAGAAGATCACCGCGCTCGGGGTCCGCTACGACCTCGGTGACGGGCACGAGCTCGTGGGCAAGCGCCTGCGGAACCTCGAGCTCGAGCATGGTCGGCTCTACGAGCACCTGCACAACGGCCGGGGCATGCTGCTTGACCAGGCAGGCATGCTCTCGGTCGCGGGATGGGCAGGACGGGTGGACCACCTCGTCGACACCAGCCCCGAGGTAGGCGTGCCCGCGCTGCTGCTGCGCCCCGACGGACACATCGCCTGGGCGGGCGAGGACCAGCAGGATCTGGAGCATGCGCTGCGCAGGTGGTTCGGGGCCGCGGCGCAGTAGGCGCGGCGGGCCGACGACCACGCAAACGAGCCGTGCCCCGCAACGTGCCGGTAACCGAGTGGCGCGGAAAGTTCACGAGTCGAGTAACCATCGTTGCAGCAGGGTTGGACGATAACCGCTACGTTACGTCTCATGCACAGCTTCTCCCGCCCGCAGCGCACCGTCCTCGATATCCTGCGGCATCGCCGTGCCTTCGCCTCGACCGCGCGCGATCGCGCGGACGACCACAAGGTCGCGCTCGTCATCGAGGGCGGGGGAGCGCGTGGCTCCTACTCGGGCGGCATGGTCGCCACTCTGGAGAAGCTCGGCTACAGCACCGCCTTCGATGCTGTTTTTGGCACCTCCGCCGGGGCGCTCAACGCCGCCTGGTTCCTCGCCGGGACCGCCAACGAGCACCTCTGGACGTGGTGGGAGCCGCGCGTTGTGCACCGCATCCTCGAGCCGCGCCGCCTGCTCACCGGCGGCCGGGCCTTCGACATCGAGCATCTCGTCGAGACGATCTACACCACCATCGCCCCGATGGATTTCGCCGCGATCGGGGCGCACCACACCACCCTGCATCCGGTGGCGACCGAGCTAGCTACCGGCGCCGCCACCGACCTGCACCGACACACCCGCACGCCCGCCGGGATCAGGGCAGCACTGCGGGCAAGCTGCGCGCTGCCCCTGGTGGCCGGGCCGCCCGTGCACCTCGGCGGCCAGCGCTACCTCGACGGCGGCCTCGCCGAATCCGTTCCGCTCGGCTCCGCGCTCGCCTGGGGCGCGACGCATGTGCTCGTGCTGCGCACCCGCAGCGCCGCCCACGCCCTCGCCGGCAACAGCGGGCTCTCCGCGCTGATGGAGGTGCTGGCCGTCCACGGATACCTCGCGCGGCAATCCCGCGCTGCCGTGCAGGCCTGGACGGGCCGCGCCGAGCGTGCCGAGCAGCTCGAGGAGATCCTTGGCCGGCCCAGCCCGGCCTTTTCCGTGATCAGGCCGCCCGACACCGCGCCCATGGTCGGTACCGGGGAGCGGGACGAGCAGCTCCTGCGCACGGCTGTCAGGATCGGCGCGGCCCAGGTGGACGTTGTTCTGGGCGATGGTGCCCGGTCGCTGGAGGGCGCGCGGGGCTAGGTGCTTCCACCGGGGCAGCGTTCCTGGTGGCGGCGGGTGAATCTGCTAGCGATTGTCACGCCCGGCGTTGGCGTGTCGCGGCGTGTCGCGTGACAATCACCAGCAGATCCCGGCGCGCCAGGCAGGCGCGCAACGCCGCTAGCCGCGCCGGGCGACCGAGCGCGGCAGCGCGCACAGGACGAGGACGAGCGCGAGCACCACGCACACCGCGACGTGGACGATGAGCCCTGCCCAGCCGCCATGGCCGAACATGATGCCCGCGCCGCCACCGAGCACCGCGGAACCGGTGTAGTACGCCGCGAGGTACAGCGACGATGCTTCCGCCCGGTCGCGTCGAGCGAGCACGCCCACCCAGCTCGATGCCACGGCGTGAGCGGCGAAGAACCCGGTGGTCAGCACTGCGATCCCGGCGAGCAACGTTGGCAGCATGGGGGGCAGCGACAGCGCGGCACCGACGAGCATCAGCGTGATCGCGCCGAGCAGCACCCCGCGCCGGCCGAACCGGTCAGCGAGGCGCCCGGCGCGGGGTGAGGACACGGTCCCCGAGAGATAGAACAGGAACACCAGTCCCGCGAGGGCGGGGGCAAGCCCGAATGGCTCCCCGAGCAGCCGGTAGCCGAGGAAGTTGTACATCGACACGAACGCGCCCATCAGCAGGAAGCTGACGCCGAAGAGCGCGAGCATCCGCGTATCGCGCAGGTGGCCCCAGGCCTGGCTGGCGGTGGCGCGCAGGGAGACGGGGCGGGCGACGAACATGCGCGAGCGGGGCAGCATCCGCATCATCACGATGGCGCTGGCCGCGGCTACCAGCGCGGTCGCCTCGAGCGCCCACCGCCAGGACGTCACGTCGAGCAGCCCGAAGGCGAGGATCCGCCCGAGCAGCGCGCCGACGGTCGTGCCCGCGATGTAGCGGCCCATCGCCTGGCCGAGGGAAGCGCCCTCGATCTCCTCGGCCAGGTAGGCCATCGCCACCGCGGGCACTCCCGCTAGGGCGAGGCCCTGCAGGGCGCGCAGCACCAGGATCGTGGAAAGCGTGGGGGAGAGCGGCACGAGCAGGCCGATCACCGCGGCGGCGATCGCGGAAATCGTCATCACGCGGGTGCGGCCGAACCGCGAGGACATCGCGCTCGCCGGGATGATCGCGAGCGCGAGGGCCCCGGTGGTCACCGACATCGCGAGCGCTGAGGTCGCGGGAGCCACCCCGAACGCTCGGGAGAGCTCGGGCAGCACCGCTTGCGTCGAGTACATCGACCCGAAGGTGGTGACCCCGGCAATGAACAAGGCCACGGTGATGGCCCGGTACCCGCGCGAGTCCACCCCATGCGGCGTGGCATGGGGCGCGGTCGCCTGCGCGGTGATCATCGGGGCCATGCAGGCAATCGTCGACCACCCCAGGCGGTGAAGGAAAATACATGGAACCGCTAGAGTGCATGCAGAAGCGGCATACCAGCAGTTGGGGGTGATCATGGCAGCACGGACGAGTGACGCGCTTCACGAGTTCATCGCCATCGCCGAGCACGGCCAGGTCTCCGCCGCCGCCGACGAGCTCGGCATCGCCCAGCCCACCCTCTCCCGCAGGCTCCGCCGCCTCGAGACCGACCTCGGCGCCACGCTGTTCGACCGGCGAGGACACCACCTCGTGATCACCGCCGCCGGACGCATCCTCCTCGACCACGCCCGACGCGCCTCCGCCGAGCTCGATACCGCCCGCCGACGCATCGCCGACCTCGCCAACCCCGCGCTGGGCACCGTGCGGCTCGGGTTCCTCCACTCCTTCGGCTCCTGGCTCGTCCCGCGGCTGATCCGCGAGTTCCGCGCCACCGAGCCGCGCGTCACCTTCACCCTCGCCCAGGATGCCGCCTCCACCATCACCGACCGGGTGCTCGACGGCACCCTCGACCTCGGCATCGTCTCCCCCCGGCCGCACGACACCGGCATCGCCTGGACCCAGCTCATCGAGCAGCAGCTCGCCCTCGCCGTGCCCGACGACCACCCCCTCGCCTCCCGCCAGGCCGTCGACCTCGCCGAGGCGGCCGCCGAGCCGTTCATCACCATGCACCACGGCTACGGCATGCGACGCATCCTCGAGGAGCACTGCGCCACCGCCGGCTTCCGGCCCCGCATCACCTTCGAGACCTCCGAGCTGCTCACCATCGCCGGGATGGTCGCCGCGGGCCTCGGGGTTGCCCTCATGCCCATCGAGCAGCACCCGCTGCTACCCGAGGGGCTCGTGCAGATCCCGCTCGCCGGTGCCCGCGCCACCCGCGACGTCGGCCTCGTCCGCAGCGCGGCTGCGCCCCAGCCGCCAGCCGTGCAAGCCTTCCACGATTTCGTCATCGCGCGTTCCGGCGTGGCCTAGGGCCTCACGGGGCCTCGCGCGTGCTGACGTGGATCTCCGAGTGCAGGGTGCGGTGCACGGGGCAGCGATCAGCGATCTCCATCAGCCGGGCCCGCTGGTCGGCGTCGAGGTCGCCGGTGATGCGGATATCCCGCTCGATGTGGTCGATGTAGCCCTTGGTGGTCTCGCAGGCCTCGCAATCCTTGGCATGGACGCGCGAGTGCCGCAGCGCCACATGCACGCCGTCGAGCGGCCAGTTCTTGCGATTGGCGTACATGCGGATGGTCATCGACGTGCACGAGCCGAGCGAGGCGAGCAGCAGGTCATACGGGGAGGGCCCGGTGTCATCGCCGATCGGCTCGGGCTCATCGGCGCGCAGGCGGTGCTTTCCCGCCGCGATGTGCTGGGCGTAGATGCCCTCGTTGGCCTCGGTGACGGTGACGGTGCCCTGCGGCGCGGCGAGGTCGGGCTCGGCGGGAGCGGGGGGCTGCTCCGTGCGGGTGTAGCGCGAGGACCAGGCAGCGATGATCGACGCCACGTAGGCCGCATCGCGCCGATCGGTGAGCAAGTGGTTCGCCCCATCGACGGTGACGAACGACTTCGGGTGCCGGGCGGTGTCGTAGATCTGCCGGGCATTGTCGATGGCGACGATCTCATCGATCGGGGAGTGCAGGATCAGCAGTGCCGCGTCGAGGCCCCGGATGCGATCGTGCTGCGGCTGCGACTGGATGTCCTCGAGGAACTCGCGGCGAATGGTGAACTTGCGCCCGGCCAGAGTGACCGTGGCGTGCCCGCACTCCTCGATCTCCTCCCGCGACTCATCGAACAAGTGCGCGACATGCGCGGGATCGGCGGGCGCGCCGAGGGTGACCACCGCCCGGACCTCGGCGATGCGGTGCGCCGCGCCGAGCACCGCGGACCCGCCGAGGGAGTGGCCGATCAGGATCGACGGCGCCTCGTAGTGCTCGCGCAGGAAATTCGCGGCCGCATCGATGTCGGCGATGTTGGAGCTGAAGCTCGTCTCGGAGAAATCGCCCTCCGACGAGCCGAGCCCGGCGAAGTCGAAGCGCAGCACCGCGATCCCGGACTCGGTCAGGGCTCGCGCGATGCGCGACGCGGCGACGGTGTCCTTGCTGAAGGTGAACGCGTGGGCGAACACGGCGAACGCCTGCGCGGGCCCATCCGGCACATCGACGTGGCCGGCGAGCATCACGCCATCGGGGCCGGGGAACTGCACGGCCCCACCGGTGATGACGCGGCCCTCGCGTGACTGTCCTTGCATGGGGGTGCTCCTTCGCTGCTTGCCAGGGTCTCCTGCGGCACAACACTGGCCACGCTACCGGGCAGTCCCGGACTGTCGCCGAGGTGACCGGGCCCGTGCCATGATGGCCCCGGATGCAACGGTGATTGTCTGATCAGCGACAAACACGGCATGGAAGCACCCCAGGCCACGTTGTAGCAGCCTGATCCCATCATCAGGCCCCGAGGGGGGCGAGGAAGGCCAAGCACATGCAGCATTTCGATCTCGCGATCATCGGCACAGGGTCGGGCAACTCCATCATCGACGAGCGATTCAGCAGCAAGCGCATCGCCGTCATCGAGCGCGGATCCTTCGGCGGGACCTGCCTCAACGCGGGTTGCATCCCCACGAAGATGCTCGTCCACACCGCCGATCTCGCGCACGCGGCGCGCCACGGCGCGCGCTTCGGCCTCGGCACCACGGTCGAAGAGGTCGACTGGACGGCGATCCAGGAGCGGGTCTTTGGCCGCATCGATCCCATCGAGGCCAGCGGGCGCGAGTACCGCAGCGGCCACGCGGACAACAGCAACGTCACGGTGTTCGCGGGAACGGCCCGCTTCACCGGCGCCAAGGAGCTCGGCATCGAGCCCAACGGCGGTGGCCGCGCCACCACCATCACCGCCGATGAGATCGTCATCGCCGCGGGGTCGCGACCCACCATCCCCGGCATCGCGGGGCTCGACGAGATCGACTACCACACCAGCGACACCATCATGCGCGTGCCCGAGCTCCCGAAGCGCCTCGCCATCATCGGCGGCGGATTCGTCGCGGCGGAGTTCGCTCACGTCTTCAGCGCCCTCGGTGTCGAGGTGACACTGATCGCGCGGTCCTCGACGCTGCTGCGCGGGGAGGACGCCGACATCGCCGAGCGCTTCACCGACATCGCCTCCGCGCGCTGGGACACCCGACTCGCTCGCAAGACCGTCCGCGCCGAGGCCCTCGACCGCGGCACCAGGCTCACCCTCGAGGGACCGGCGGGCGAGGAGTTGCTCGACACCGACGCCGTGCTCATCGCGGTGGGCCGCACGCCCAACACGGATCTGCTCGATGTGCCGGCCGCGGGCATCCGCACCACCAGCGACGGGCGCATCGCCGTCGACGAGCACCAGCGCACCAGCATCGACGGCATCTGGGCGCTCGGCGACATCTCCTCGCCGTGGGGGCTCAAGCACGTCGCCAACCACGAGCAGCGCGTCGTGCAGCACAACCTGCTCAACCCGAACGACCTCGCCGTCACCGATCACCGGTTCGTGCCGCACGCGGTGTTCAGCGCCCCGCAGATCGCCTCGGTCGGGCTGACCGAGGCCGGCGCCCACGCCGCCGGGATCGACATCGACGTCGCCGTGCAGGACTACGCCGACGTCGCCTACGGGTGGGCGATGGAGGACAAGGACGGCTTCGTCAAGCTCATCGCCGACCGCGCGACCGGGCAGCTCGTGGGCGCGCACATCCTCGGGGCGCAGGCCGCAACGTTGATCCAGCCGCTCATCCAGGCGATGAGCCTCGGTTTCGAGGCGCGCTCGCTGGCGCGCGGGCAGTACTGGATCCACCCCGCGCTGCCCGAGGCGGTGGAGAACGCGCTGCTGAAGCTGCCCGCTCGCAGGTAGGGGCATGCTCCGAGGCGGCTAGGCGAGCACGATCCAGCCGGGGTGCTCGTGCCACTGCTGCTGGCCTCGGCTGGTCGCCCGGCTGGCCTGGCCCTCGGCTGGTCTGGCCTCGGCTGGTCGCCGCGAGTGGAAACTTTTCCCGGTTGGGGCGGGAGAAGTTTCCACTCGCGAGGGGCGAGGGGCGGGGGGCGAGGTCCGAGGGGTCGCGCAGGTGCGGCTCCGGCACCGGCTTGCCGCAGAAACCCAACTGGTCCAACCAGTTGACAGGTGAGCCGGGCGTGGGTCATTCTTGACGGCATGGACATCGCTCCCGTCGCCCGCGCCGCCGTCTCCGACACGGTGTTCGCCGCGCTCGTCGACGAGATCCTCTCCGGCCGTGCCGCACCAGGTGACGCGCTGCCCTCCGAGCGCGAGCTCGCCGTCGCCTTCGCGGTCAACCGCCACGCCATCCGCGAAGCGCTCAAGCGCGTGCAGCAAGTCGGCCTCATTCGCATCGCCCAGGGCGGCAAGACCCGCATCGAGGACTGGCGCCACACCGCCGGGCTCGAGGTGCTCCACGCGCTGGCCATCAGTGGCGCGGTGCCCGCCGACCGGGTGCTGCGCGACATTCTCGCCCTGCGCGCCACCGTTGCCGCCGACGCGGCACTGCTGTGCGCCACCACCGCCACCGGTGACGAGCTCGCGCGCGTGCTCGCCACCGCCGACGGCTACCCGGCCGGCCCCGCAACCGTTGCCGAGCTGACCTCCGCCGACCTGGCTTTCTGGGAGGCCGTCATCGACGGGACCCACAACATCGCGTTCCGCCTCGGCCTCAACACCCTTGTCAGCGGGATCTCCGCCATCGGGGTGGAGCGCATCCCCGCCCTCGTCACGGAGTACGCCGACCGCGACAACCACCTCGCCCTCGCCCGCCTGATCGCCGACCGCGACGGAGACCGGGCCAAGGCGCTCACCGAGCGCCTGCTCGCACCGATCCTGGAGCCGTGAGATGTTCGATCTGATCCTGCACGCTGTGCCTGTCTTCGTGCTGATGCTTGCCATCGAGGCGTTCTCGTTCCGCTGGCGCCCCGACGAGGACCAGCGCGGCTACGACCTGCGCGATGCCCGCACCAGCATCACCATGGGCCTGGGCAACGTCGTCATCAACATCGGCTGGAAGCTCGCCGTCGTCGCGATCTACGCCGCCGCGTACCTGCTCACCCCGTTGCAGGTCGATCCCGCGAACCCGCTGACGTGGGTGGTGCTGTTCTTCCTCGACGACTTCCTCTACTACTGGTACCACCGCACCCACCACACCATCCGGGTGTTCTGGGCGAGCCACGTGGTGCACCACTCCAGCGAGTACTACAACCTCTCCACCGCCCTGCGCCAGCCCTGGACGCCGTTCTCGTCGATGCCCTACTGGCTGCCGCTGGCGCTGCTCGGCTTCCCGCCGTGGATGATCCTCCTCGCGCAGTCCTGGAACCTGCTCTACCAGTTCTTCATCCACACCGAGCGAGTAGGGAAGCTCTGGGCACCGATCGAGTACGTGCTCAACACCCCGTCGCACCACCGCGTGCACCACGGCACCAATCCGCAGTACCTCGACAAGAACTACGGTGGCATCCTCATCGTCTGGGACCGGCTGTTCGGCACCTTCGAGCCGGAGGGCGAGCGCGTGCGCTACGGATTGACCAAGAACATCAACACCTACAATCCGCTGCGCGTGGCCACCCACGAGTTCGTCGCGATCTGGCGGGATGTTCGCGGCTCCCGGTCGTGGCGGGACCGGGCGGGCTACCTGTTCCGCGGGCCCGGCTGGGCGCCCACCGCCACTGAGGAGTCGGAGCCTGCTCGGCGGTGACTCGGACGGCGCGAAACACGGCGCTGGGCGAGAACGACGACTAGCCCGACGGTCAGCACGGCGGGCGGGGCGGTCAGCGCGGCGCCGTGGAATGCCTCGAGCGCGGTGAACGGGATCGAATACACCAGCCAGAGGGCGAGGAACATCGGCGGAGCGAGCGTGAGCGCCCTTCGATGGATCCGCCAGTCGGCGAGGGCCCGCTGATCCGTCCCGCGGCCAGCGATGTTCTCGGCGAGCACGAAGCCACCGAGGAACACCACGAAGCTCGCCACGAGGGTCGCGGTCAGGATCGTCACGTCACCGATCCACCGGTGATGCAGGGCCACGATCATCCCGGTGCCGAGCAGGGACGATGCCCAGGCGACCTGATCGATCCGTCCCACTGCTGCCACTGGTGCCTTTCCCGGCGTGCTGAAATGCCGGGACGCGAGGATCGCGCCGGTCACCGCGGCGAAACCGAGCACGATCGCACCCATCATGTTGGTGAGCTCCTGCGAGTACGCGGGATCCAGCGCGCCGTAGAGCATGTACTGCACGCGAAGCAGGGGAGCGGTCAGCAGCAGCGCGAAGGCGTAGGCCATCAGGCTCTGGTGCATCCAGAGCTGGCGCGCCCGGATCGCCACCACCGCAGCGATGGTCGCGGCGAGCGTGCCGATCGCGAGGAACCAGAGCTGCAGGTGGAAGGCAGGCCCGTCGAAGGTGCCCGCGGGGCCGACGCGCACGAGGTAGATCATCGATGTGATCATGCTGATCAGCACGAGGCCGGCGAACACGCGCCCGGTGGCGCGGTGCAGTACGAGGTGGCGGGCACGCAGGCGGGTGCTGAACTGCGCGATGGCCAGCAGGATCGCCAGGCCCCCCGTCGTGGTGTGCAGCAGCAGCGCGATGCGGTTCGCTGCATAGGCGGCGGCCTGCTCGTGCTCCACCGATCCGGGCCCGGTGGCGCGGCTCTCTCCAACCACCTGCGAGAAAGCGCTGATCCACAGTTGCGGGCTGCGCATGCCGAAGAAGGTCCACATGTACTCGATCGCCATGGGGGCGTAGACGACGCAGACGATCGCGAGGGCCAGCCATGTTGCCTTGCCCGTGAAGGTTCTTCTCACAGTTGCTCCTAGACGCTTGGTATAACGTTTGTTATAGCAGGTGCGATGCAAGGATGGAAGGCATGGCACGAACACGGGATAGCCATCACATGCGCCAGAAGCTGCTCGACGGTGCCGCTCGGCTGCTCGCGGAGGAGGGGCCCGCGGCGCTGACCACCAGGCGAGTCGCCGCGGAGGCAAGCACGTCAACCATGGCCGTCTATACGCACTTCGGCTCGATCGCCACGCTCGTCGAAGCCGTCGTCGAGGAGGCGTTCACCAGGCTCGCCGAGGCCATGGCCAGCGTCGGGAGCACCGATGACCCGGTGGCCGACATCGCCGGGCTGACGCGCGCGTACCTCACCAACGCCCGGGCCAACGGAAATCTGTACGCCATCATGTTCGGCGCAGCATCGCTCGGCCCATACCGCAGGCACGCCCCCGACGAGCTCCGGATCGGCAGGGCCGAGACCTTCGGCCTCGTGCTCGAGGCCGTCCAGCGAGCTCTCGACGACGGCAGGTTCCGCCCGGCAAGCCCCGTGCGCGTGGCCACCCAATGGTGGTCGGCCATCCACGGCTACACGATGCTCGAGCTCGGCGGATACATCACCCGGCCCGGCGGCGTGGCGAAGGTGCTCGCGCCCCTGCTCGAGAGCCTCTTCATCGGACTGGGCGATGATCCCGCCGCCACCCTGCGGTCCATCGCCCAGCTCGACAGCGGCGCCCTCGACGGCGGGACCCAGGATCAGCCTCCCCTGGAAACCTGACAGCCGAGTCACATGACGTATGTGTCGCTCTATGCGACGGTCGCTGAGCGCCTCCGCGCCACGGCACCGCGTACATCCTCGGCCACGAGATCCGCGTTCAGCCCTGCCGCGACCGCCACTCCGTCCCCGGCCGATGCGGTCACCATCGCCTTGAGATCGCGCACGTTGCCAGCCGCCCACACGCCCTCCACCTCCGTGCGGCCCATCGGGTCGGTCTCGATGAACCGGCCCATCGGATGCTCGGACGCCACCCCGCCCAGCTGCTCATAGACGTCAACCCGCGCCAGGAAGCGGGGCGCCACCGCGAGCGCGTCCACCTCCCAGCTGCTCCCGTCGCCGAGGAGCAGGCGCAGCGGCCCATCGCCACCGACCTCCCGCACCGGGCCCGGCACCACAGCGATACCGAGGGCGTCGAGCTGCTCGCGCTCATCCGCGGCGAAGGCCTCCCGCTCGTGCACGAACACCGTCACCGAGTCGCTGAGCTGGCGGAACAGCAGCGCCTGGTGCATCGCCATCGGCCCGGTCGCGAGCACCCCGATCGCTTGCCCGCGCGCCTCCCACCCGTGGCAGTACGGGCAGTGCAAAAGCCGCGAGCCCCAATGCGCGCGCAAGCCCGGCACCGATGGCAGCTCATCGACGATGCCGGTAGCTATGAGCACCCGCCGCGCACTGATGTCAGTGCCGTCCTCGAGGCCTAGCGTGAAGCCTCCCGCGCCTGATGGGCGTGCCCGAGCGACAGTTGCGTCCACGATCACCGCGCCGTAGCCGCGTGCCTCCGCCCGGCCCTTTACCAGCAGATCGTGGGGCGCGATGCCCTCTTGGCCGAGGACGTTGTGCGCTCCCTCCGCTGGGGCATTGCGTGGCTCGCCGCCGTCGATCACGATCACTGATCGCAGGGAGCGGCCAAGCGTGACCGCGGCCGCGAGGCCTGCCGGGCCGCCGCCGACGATCGCGACGTCGTATGTGCTCATGGGATCTCCTTCACCGCTGGGCTTCTCCCGATCGGGCCTGCTTCCAGTCTGGGGGCCCGGTCTCATGTGTAGCAAGACCTGTTGCTGGTATGGCAAGCTCGCAGGCATGGATGAGACCGTCGAGAACACCCTCACCGCCGTAGCGGGCCGACTGCGCGCCGCGCGCACCCAGCGCGATCTCACCCTCGCCGACGTCGCCGCGCAGACTGGGATCTCGACGAGCACCCTCTCGCGCCTCGAATCTGGACAGCGTCGCCCCACTCTGGAGCTGCTGCTGCCGCTCTCCCGGACCTACAACGTTCCGCTCGATGACCTCGTGGGCGCCCCCGCTGCGGGTGATCCGCGCGTGCATATCCGCCCGCTGCGCCGGGGCGATCGCACCATCCTGCCGCTCAGCCACGGAGCCTCCGGGCTGCACGCCTTCAATCACGTCCTCCCCGGAGCCACCGCGCACCCCGGTGCCGCTGCCGCCCCGCGACTACGCGTGCATCCAGGCCACGAGTGGTTCTACGTGCTGCGCGGCAAGCTGCGCCTGCTGCTCGGTGATCAGGAGTACATCCTCGGGCCCGGTGAGGCTGCCGAGTTCGATACCCGCACGCCGCACTGGTTTGGCAGCGCCACCCCCGACGGCGTCGAGTTCCTCGGCATCTTCGGCCCCTCTGGGCAGCGCATGCACATCACGCCCCTCGAGGATTAGCGGTCCTTCGGATGGGTGCGGTTGTGCACCCTCCCGGGCGCCCGAGCGGGTGCAGAACCGCACAGAAGTGGGATCAGCTGGTGGCCGAGGTCACCCCTCGCCCCGGAAATAGTTGCATACGCAATTAAGTTGTTGGGGGCAGCGAGGCGGAAGGACCGCCCGAGCACCACACCAGATAGGGAAACCATCATGGACGTCGTACTTCTCGCAGGCCGCATCCTCTTCAGCGCGCTGTTCCTCTTCTCCGCCATCGGCCACCTCGCCCAGGCCGACGCCATGGCCGGCTACGCGAAGTCCAAGGGCGTGCCGTTCGCCAAGCCCGCCACCATCGCCAGCGGGATCGCCCTCGCGGTCGGCGGGCTGAGCGTCCTGCTCGGCGTCTACGGGGAGATCGGCGCGGCGCTGCTGTTCCTGTTCCTCGTGCCCACCGCGATCATCATGCACAACTTCTGGGCCGAGACCGACCCGGCAGCGAAGATGAACACGCAGATCTCCTTCAACAAGGACATCGCGCTCGCCGGTGCCACGCTCGCGCTGGTCTGGGTGTTCGCCCAGGATCCCGGGCTGACCGTCACCAGCGCGCTGCTCTGACCCCAGCCACAACCAGTCCCAGCTGCATCGGATGGCCCGTGCTCCCGACCGGAGCGCGGGCCATCGCGTTGTGCAACCCCGCGGATGCGTGCGGTTGTGCACCCTCCCGAGCGCGTGAAGGGGTGCACATGCGCGCACGACCGAGCGCGCGCGGGCGAATGTCAGGGCAGGGGAGTAGAACCGACCCCGTGGAGATGAAGCCCCGCGAGGTCCTAGCCCGCCGCATGCACAGCCTGCTGCTCGCCCCGTCGTCCCCGGAGGCGAGAACGGTCGCCGAGGTGGTCGAGTGGTTCGGCGCCATGCAGGCCCAGGATATTGGCAGCGGACTGTGGTCATTGGGCGCGCGACTGCCTGGCCACACCATCGAGGACGTCCAGCAAGCGCTCGAGGACAAGCAGGCGCTGCGGACGTGGCCGATGCGCGGCACCGTGCACTTCGTGCCGTCCCGCGATGCCCGCTGGATGCTGGAGCTGACCGGGGCAAAGGTGCTGGAAGGAGCGGAGCGGCGCCACGAGCACCATGACCTTGACCGCCAAGCGATGACCAAAGCGGTCGATGTGCTGGGCGCCGCGCTGTCCGGAGGCGGGCGCATGACGCGGGCGGAGTGCCTGCAGGTGCTCGAGGAAGCCGGGATCGGCACGCAGAGGCAGCGCAGCTACCACTTCCTGTGGTACGCCAGCCAGGTCGGCGTCACCTGCATCGCGCCCAGCATCGGCAATGAGCAGACCTTCGTCCTGCTCGACGAATGGGTCCCCGATCCAGCCCGACCTGGGCGCGCCGAGGCGCTCGCCACCCTCGCGATCCGCTACTTCCGCAGTCATGGGCCGACCACCCGCAAGGACTTCATGGGCTGGACCGGACTGAACACCGCCGAGGCGAAGGAGGCGATCGCCGAAGCCGGTGATGAGCTCACGAGAATCACCTGCGAGGGCGTCGAGATGTACTGCCCACCAGCGTTGCTCGATGCACCCGCGACACCGCCGCGTACGGTTCGCGCGCTGCCTGGCTTCGATGAGTACCTGCTCGGCTTCAAGGATCGCGGGCTGATGGTCGATGCGGCGCACGCGCAGGCCATCGTTCCGGGCAACAACGGGGTGTTCCGGCCGACTATCGTGCGCTCCGGCCGGGTGATCGCCACCTGGCGGAAGAAGTCCCTCACCCGCGCCGGGCAGCGGATCGAGGTGGATCCGCTCGTCTCTGTGAGCGATTCGGCCCGCGCGGCGATCACTAGCGCGTTCGCTCCCTACGAGCGGTTCCTCGGCACTCCTGTGGAGCTGCTGTGGCCGGAGCTGTAGGCCAGGCGCCAGGCGCGCGGGAATAGCCACGCGCCTCAGGCGTTAGAATATATGCAAACGCATTGATCTAGGGAGGCATGCACGATGCAGTTCGGAATCTTCTCCGTCAGCGACATCACCCGCGACCCCACCACCGGCGCCACCCCCAGCGAGGCCGAGCGCATCAAGGCCTCCGTCGCTATCGCCCAGAAGGCCGAGGAAGTCGGGCTCGACGTCTTCGCCATCGGTGAGCACCACAACCCACCGTTCTTCTCGTCCTCGCCGACCACCCTGCTCGCCCACATCGCAGCACTCACCGAGCGGCTCATCGTCACCACCTCCACCACGCTGATCACCACCAATGACCCGGTCAAGATCGCTGAGGACTACGCGATGCTCCAGCACCTCTCGGGTGGACGCATGGACCTCATGCTCGGCCGCGGCAACACCGGCCCCGTCTATCCCTGGTTCGGCCAGGACATCCGCCAGGGCCTGCCGCTGGCGCTGGAGAACTACAACCTCCTGCACCGGCTGTGGCGCGAGGACGTCGTCGACTGGGAGGGCCAGTTCCGCACCGCCCTGCAAGGATTCACCTCCACCCCGCGACCCCTCGATGACGTGCCCCCATTCGTATGGCACGGCTCCATCCGCACGCCCGAGATCGCCGAGCAGGCCGCCTACTACGGCAACGGCTTCTTCGCCAACCACATCTTCTGGCCTACCTCCCACTCCAAGCGCCTCATCGACTTCTACCGGCAGCGCTTCGAGCACTACGGCCACGGCACCGCCAAGCAAGCCATCGTCGGCCTCGGCGGGCAGGCCTACATCGCCAAGCGCTCCCAGGACGCCTGGAACGAGTTCCGCCCCTACTTCAACGCCGCCCCCGTCTACGGCAACGGCCCGTCGCTCGAGGAATTCGAGGGCATGACGCCCCTGTCGGTCGGCAGCCCCCAGGAGATCATCGACAAGACCCTGACCTTCCACGACGCCATCGGCGACTACCAGCGCCAGCTCTGGCTGATCGATCACGCCGGGCTCCCGCTCGGCACCGTCCTCGACCAGCTCGAGCTGCTCGGCGGAGAGGTAGTGCCCGTCCTGCGCAAGGAGCTCGCCAACCGCAAGGACCCCGAGACCGCCGAGGCGCCCACCCACCAGTCACTGATCAAGGCGAAGTACGGCGACGGGCCTGCGCGCCAGCCACGGCCCAACGCCAACCGCGGCGACAACCTCACCGGCACCTCGCCCTACCAGGACACCAGCACCGCCAAGGCTGGGCAGTAAGGCCAAGCCAGTGACCCGCACCAGCAGCCAGCAGGCCAACGCCGCGTGGGAGGCACTGCTCACCGCCCACGCGGCGCTGATGAAACGCTTCGCCGCGAACGACATCTGGGACGGCACGACCATGCGCGAGTACGACGTGCTCTATGCGCTCTCCAAGTGCGCCGAGCCACTGCGGCTCGCCGAGCTCAACGACTACGTCCTGCTCAGCCAGCCCGCCCTCTCGCGCATGGTCGACCGGCTCGTCGAGCGCGGCCTCATCCACCGCGACCGCGACCCCCACGACAAGAGGGGAGTGCGCCTCGCCCTCACCGAGGACGGCAAAGCCACCCAGCGCCGCATCGGTGGACGCCACGCCGTCGACGTCGCCCGCGCCATCAAGAACCCCCTCACCGACGACGAGATGCGCGAGCTCGAGCGACTCTGCCGCAAGCTCGCCCACCAGCACCAGGAGGACACCCCATGACCGCCACCAAGCACTACCGCCTCGTCGTCGTCAGCGGCGGCACCAGCGACCCATCCTCGACCCGCCTGCTCGCCGACCGCATCGCCGCCCGCGCCGCCACCCTCGCCGAGCAGCACGGCCACGAGACCATCGTCACCATCATCGACCTGCGCGAGCTCGCCACCGAGATCACCACCGCCCTCGTCTCCCAGCTCACCGGCCCCCGCATGACCAAGGCCATCGAAGCCCTCGCCGCCGCCGACGGCATTATCGCCGCGGCACCGGTCTACAAGGCAGCACCGAGCGGGCTGTTCACCTCGTTCTTCCACGTCCTCGACAACGACCTGCTCATCGCCAAGCCCGTCATCCTCGCCGCCACTGCCGGAACCGCCCGCCACGCCCTCGTCGTTGATGAGCAGATGCGGTCGCTCTTCGCGTTCCTGCGAACCATGACCGTGCCGACTGCGCTGTTCGCCTCCGCCGAGGACTGGTCCGACACCGACCTCAACAAGCGCATCGACCGCGCCGCCCGCGAGCTCGTCATCCTCATGGAAAGCGGCTTCGCCGAGAAGGTCCGCGACAACTCCTGGGGGCACTACCAGCACGAGTTCGGCAGCGCCGGAGGAGCGGAGACCGGGATCGAGCTCGACACCGATTTGATGCGGCTCGCCACCGGCGGCAGCCTCCCCAAGCGGTGAGGCGGCTTTCGCTGGTGGGTCGGGGCTGCTTTCGCAGGTGGGGCCTTCGCGGGTGCCGCGAGTGGAAACTTTTCCCGGTGTGAGCGGGAAAAGCTTCCACTACCCGGCGCCCGCGCTACGCGTAGCGCAGAGCGCGGTTCCTCCCGCCGGAGATCTGCGAGCGAAAGTCAACGAATCAGCCCCGGAATTCGGACATCTGTTGACTCTTGCTCGCAGATCCGATGGGAGCCGCGCCGGTGCTTGGCCGGGAGGAAGGCGCGGGCGGTGGTGAACCACTGGATCCGTGCGGCTGGTTCCCTGCCGCTGGTTCCCTGCCGCTGGTTCCCTCGCCGGCCAGTGGAAACTTTGTCCGCTGTGAGCCGGAAAAGCTTCCACTGGCGGAAGAGCGGACTGGCTGCGGCCCTGCCGAGGCTGGGCACGCACGCCCCGCCGCCCAGTCCAACCACCCCGTGTCGGACGTTTCGCCCACATTCCCGCAAGACATGGACGTGACGTGCATCACGTTGTTATCGTCGAGCAACGGCGACGGAAGGTGCGCGACATGGTCGAACACGCGGCAATCCCCCAAGTCCCCCAGGTGCGCAAGCGCCTCCTGCGCGCGGGCAGGGTCCTGACGACTCCGCTGCTGCCGGATGACTACCTCGAGCTGGTCAATCCGCTGTGGTCGTCGCGGCAGATGCAGGGGAAGGTTGTCCATGTCAGGCAGGAGACGCCCCGTTCCGCGACGGTGGTCATCAAGCCCAACTTCCCCTGGCCAGGGCACAAGGCGGGGCAGTACCTGCGGATCGGAGCGGAGATCAACGGCATCCGCCACTGGCGCGCTTACACCCTGACGTCGGATCCCAACCATCCCGATGGCCTTCTCAGCATCTCGGTGCGCACCGTGGAGGGCGGCCGGATGTCCACGTTCTTTACTCGGCACATCCAGCCCGGGGCGCATGTCTTCCTCGGCGAGGTGGAGGGCACTTTCTGCCTGCCCCACCCGCTCCCGTCGAAGTTCCTGATGTTCAGCGCCGGCAGCGGAGTGACCCCGATATTCAGCCTGCTCCGCGAGCTCGCCCGCCGGGGCGCGCTGAGCGATGTGGTCCACCTGCACAGCGAGCACACCCCCGACGAGGTGATGTTCGATTCGATCTTCGAGCAGATGGAGGAAGCGTTCCCGGGCTATCGCCGTCATGTGCACCTCAGCGAGGAGAACGGCATCCTTAAGCCTCCCATGCTCGACGACCTGTGCCCGGACTGGCGCGAGCGCACGACCTACCTGTCCGGCCCGCCTCCCATGCTGGATGCGATGAGTGCCCACTGGGACGCCGAAGGGGTCTACGAGAAGCTCTCGATGGAGCATTTCCAGCCGTTCGCCGGAGATGGCGGCGCGCGGGGCCTCGGCGAGGGCGGAACGGTGCATTTCCGCGTCACCGAAATGCTCGCGGAATGCGACGGAGCCACCTCGATCCTCGTCGGCGGCGAGAACTGCGGCGGTGACCTGCCCTTCGGTTGCCGGATGGGCGTATGCCACACCTGCATCGGTCGGCTCGAGCACGGCCAGGTGCGCGACCTGCGCACCGGCAAGGTGTCCGGTTCACCCGGCGAGATGGTTCGAACCTGCATCAACGCGCCCGAAGGACACGTTGAAATCGACCTGTGAAAGGACTTTTCCATGACCCAAACCGTTCTGAACGGTCACGCAAGCAAACCTGATGCGAATGCTCCCGGCGACGGCCACCCATTGCACTCGCTGACCCCGGAACAGATCGAAGAGCTCGGCAAGGAATTCGACGCCATCCACGAGCAGGTATACAGCGAGCTCGGCATCGATGACGCGCAATACATCAGGGGCATGATCAAGCTGCAGCGGCGCCTGCTCGCCGTGTCCCGCGGGGTGCTTATCACCTCGCGATTCTGGCCATCCTGGATCCTCGGAACCACAGGGCTCTCCGTCGCGAAGATCCTGGAGAACATGGAGATCGGCCACAATGTGATGCATGGCCAATGGGACTGGATGAACGATCCCTACATCCATTCATCAACGTGGGACTGGGACAACGTCTCACCGGCCGCGGCCTGGAAGCATTCGCACAACTACCTGCACCACACATATACGAACATCGTGGGCCTGGACAAGGATGTCGGCTACGAGATCATGCGGGTCGACCCGAAGCAGCCGTGGCATCCCCGGTACCTGGGCCAGCCGCTCTACAACGTCCTGCTCGCGCTGCTGTTCGAGTGGGGAGTCGGGGTCCATGACATCGATGTCGAAGCGATATTCAACGGCACCAAGGACAAGCAGCAGCTCAAGGACGAGCTGAAGGTCATTGGCAAGAAGGTACGGCGCCAGGCCGTCAAGGATTACGTCGCGTGGCCAGCGATCAGTGCGACAGCCATGCTTGCGGTCGAGCTCGGCGTGATCACCCTTTTCGACAGGAAAGCCGAAGGCGGCCTGAACCGGTTCCGCAACGCCAAGGCACGTGCGGGCGGCGGCCTCCGGAAGGGCAATGTACTGCGGCGCCTGATCGATCGCCGGGCGTTCCGGGAGCCGTTCTTCGCGACGCTCACGGCGAACGTCACCGCCAACCTCGTCCGGAACGTGTGGGCGTACGCGATCATCTTCTGCGGCCACTTCCCGGACCAGACCTACACGTTCACGAAGGAAGAGGCCGAGGGAGAGTCCAAGGGCGGATGGTACGTCCGGCAGCTGATCGGCGCGGCCAACATCGAGGGCAGCCCCCTGTTCCACATCATGAGCGGAAACCTGTCCTTCCAGGTCGAGCACCACCTCTACCCGGACATGCCAAGCTCCCGCTACCAGGAGATCGCGCCGCAGGTTCGCGAGATCTGCGACAGGTACGGCCTGCCCTACAACACAGGGCCCTTCTGGAAGCAGATCGGGACCGTGCAGCGCACCATCCTGCGCCTGGCCTTTCCCGGAGGTGCCGAGCGGCCCAAGCCGGGCCCGCACCATGAGCCGAAGCGGCTGAGCAGCGACGAGGGAGTCTTGCCAGCCTTCCCGTGAGCCGGGGGTGGTTCGGCGGTCCGCGTGGGTGCGTCGCCTGCCCTCGCGCCACGCCAGGGCGCGCGCCACGCCAAACGCGCTGGATGACGTCAAACGCGATAGAAACTTCGGTGGATTTGCCGCAGCTTCTATCGCGTTTGCGCTGGAGCAGCATCCTTCACCAGACACGCTCCTTCCCGGCATCCCAATCTACGGCACCGGCCGGAACCTCGATGCGCTCCACGCCACGGGGCGAGTCCTCGACAATGGTGCACACCGACTTTCGCCCCGGCGGCAGGATCCGTACGGTGATCCGTCCTTCGACCATCTGCTCGAGCCGCGCAGTCACCCTCGCGCGCACCTTGGCGGCCAGTTCGGGATCGAGGCCACCGTCATCGAGGAGCGTCACCTCCACCCCGCGGGCACGCGCCCGCTCGGCCGCGTCGAGAACATCCTCGGCAGCGAGCGCCCGTGCCCGGATTCGGTCGCGCAATCGTGCCTCGATGAGCCGAGCCCGCTCCGCGAGATGGTCGATGCTCCCGTTCCCGCTCATTGCCTCGAGCAGGGGCCGGGCGGTGGTGGCGAGGTAGGCGAGCTGCTCGTCCCGCTCGGCACGACGTGCGTCCGCGTCAGCTCGCTCGGCAGCGAGCTGGACGGCGAGCGCGCGCGTCGCGTTGATCCGCCGGACCTGGCGGCGCAGGGTCACCGCGAACAACGAGCAAACCATGAGCAGGAAAAATTGCCACAGCAGCTCCGTGCTGATTGGACGAGCAATATCGATGCCCGGCTGCAATTGCCAAGCCATGTAAGCAGCCGCGATAGCAATCGCCGCGAGCCAGGCGATGCCCAAGCGGCCGCGGACCGCCATGAATGCCAGCGCTACCGTCGAGACCGCCCAAGGCCACATGGTGGTCACTGAATACGCCCCCGGCTGGGCCAGCGGCACCACCGTCGCGGCCGCCGCAAGGAGAAGGACCAACCCGCACCCTGCTGCTGCACCCGCCGGTAGTGGATCCGACCGCGGCAGCAATAAGAGAGCTAGCGCGGCAAACAGGCACAGGACGGCCATCGCCGAGCCCAGATGGACCTGGGCCTGATGAACGCTGGCTAGCGGTCGCAGCGCCTCCGAGACAAGGAAGGCAACCCCTAGGGCGACCGCCCCGGTGCTGCGCAACCCCAGAACGTCACTAGCAGTCGTGGGCAGCGTTTCCGCACTGCCGTGCCGAGCCCCCTCCGCCATGAGATTGTCGTCAGCGATCGCCAGAGGCGAATCCACTGTGATGGTTGTTCCCAGGCCGGGAGCCGAATCAAGAGTGACGTGCGCATCGGGTAGCTGTTCCACGCGGTTGAGGATGCTGACGGATACCCCCAGCCGGTTCATGGCGACACGCGCAGGATCGAACCCCACGCCGTCGTCGGTGATCGTTACGCGAGCACGTGGTGCCTCGATGGCTATGTCTATGCGCCGATGCACCCGCCGACCGTCGGTGCCCGCGTGCCGCAGACTGTTGCGGACAGCCTCACCGAGAACCTCCAGCAGCGCGGCCACTACCCGTGAATCGACAACAGCAGACCGATCGGGCACGACAGCATGGACAGGTATGGTCTCGTCAAGATCGCTGCAAGTCTGCCGCATCCGAGCCACCACCTCATCAACGGACAGCAACCCTCCAGGCACCGCCTTCGAGAGGTCCTCGAGATCTGCTACAGATCGGGCAGCAGCGTTGCGGACCACCCATCGATCACTGCTCCCCGCAGCGGCCAGCAATGCTGACAGCACCGAATCGTGGACCAACGCATCGATGCGCCGACGCTCGCCCACTGCCGCGCGCTCCCGAGCGCGATCCGCCGCCACTCGCCGCAACGACGCAGTCGCCACATCTCGCTGCGCGCCTCCGCGCAGCCCACCGATGGCCACTGCCGCGAACACCAGCCCGAAAACCGGCGCCGCGATCGCCTCCCGTGCCACCCACACCACGGTCGCATCGCGCATTACCCACCAGTTGCAAACCGCATGCGCCGCACTGAACATCGGGATATAAGGAACTAGTAGCCAAGGGCGCCCGATCAGGGGAACCGCGGTGATAGCTGCCGCGGTCGCGCCGCTAGCCCAAACCGCCCCCTGCTCGGTGACAAACACATCGCGCGCGAACCCGAGCGGGGCTAGCGCGAGAACAACCCCATTGCCCACCGCAAACAACGCGGCAGCCCCCTGCAATACCCGGATCGGCAGCAGGGTCGAACCTGCCGCCAACACGCATGGAGGAAGCACGACCGATGCAACCGCGATGACATTCCACCAGGATTCGGCCAGCGGCCACTGCTCGGTCACGGGCGGAGCAATGATGAGCGGGAACAGCAGGCCTGCGCTCCCCGTGACGAAGCACAAGACCCGGAACATGCGATCACGGGCACTCATCGGGGCAGCGCGGGGCACGTGCCCAATCTAGACGTGGATATCGCGGAGGGGCTCGCGAACGTCAGGAACCGCTGAAACTGAGCTGCGGCGGCACGAACATCGAGCCCGAGCTGCCCAGCGATCCAAAGTCCAGCGATCCAAAGTCAAGAGAGCCTCCACTGCTGGTCGCCGCGCATCCCGGCACCTCGATGCTCTGCCACTCCTCGACATAGTCATTCGATTCGGGCCCGAGGATCACCCGGTACTCGACAAGGTAGGTCTCTGACGGTGGCTTGGGCGGATAGCCCCGTGCCTCGAGGTCCTCGGTCTTGGTGCTCGTGAACGGTGGCTCGATGTCATTGCGGTAGGGATTTCCAGGCCACGGTGGTGTGTCCGGTGCGATCTCGGAGCGCACGCTGCGCGGACCGACGGGGCCCGTACCGAAGTCGTCCGGCCCGAGCGGTTCATTGTCGACCCGGAAATCGAGGGTGAAGAACGTGGAGTTGGTGCGGTTGTCCATCTGGAAGGTCACGAGGCATGGCCCTGGCGAGGACGCTGAGAGCTCGATTCCCGGGGCATCCTGTGCAGTGGCGATGCCTGGAACACTCGTGGCAATCATGGCGGCCGCGCAGGCGGGCAGCGCAACCTTGAATACTCGGTTCATGGTGTTCCTCCCAGGCTCAGCAGTGCTTTCGCATCACGCTAGCGTTCGGTTGACCATTTGTGGGGCGAATGTAACTTTCGCTCCGCAGGCGGTCGAAAGGCTTCCCGCATCGGCCGCGCGCCCCTCGTGGCCGTCGCATACGATGTCGGTAGGCACCCGGCAAGGAGACACGCATGGCGCAAACGCTCACGGTCACTTCCCTCGACGAGGCCTTCATCAATCTCGCCTCGAAGGTCATCATGTCGGTGCAGTTCGAGGTGCGGGTATCCGGCAGCCTCGATGAGGAGCGCCTGCGTGGCGCGCTGCGGCAGGCCGTGGAGACCCATCCGCTGGCGCGGGCCAGGCTCGCCCCGCCGCGGCTGGCGTCCACGCGCGTGACGTGGGAGATCGCGGATACTGCCGATCATCTGGCGCTCGAGGTGACCGATGAGCCGGTCGGCCTGGTGCGCGATAGGCTCCAGTCGCGTGTTCCCGATCTCGCGCGCAGTCCGTTGTTCCACGTAGCGCTGGTGCGGGACCCCGGTGGCGACTACCTGATGTTCAACTTCCACCACGCCGGTTTCGACGGCATGGGCGCCGTGCGCTTCATGACCTCGGTCGCGCGCGCCTACTCGGGAGTGGAGGACATCGTCGGCGGACCGCCTATCGAGCAGGCCCGTGACCTGCGTGCCATTGCTGGTGCCCGTTCCATCAGCGATGTGATCCCACGGGCGCAGAAGCTCGCCCAGGACACGCTGGAGCGCAGGAGGGTCACTCGCGTCGCGAGCGATGGAGGGGACCCGGCCGAGCCTGGCTACACCCTCGCTGGCGTGACGCTGACAGCCGAGCAGACCGCCGGGATCGTTGCCAGCAAGCCGGAGGGGGCGACGATCAACGATGTCGCTCTCGCCGCGCAAGCGCTGACGGTGCTGCGCTGGAACGAGGCGCACGGCGAGAGGATCGGCGACTCCGTGTCGATCATGATGCCGGTGAACCTGCGGCCCGCGGAGTGGTCGACCGAGGTGATCTCCAACTACGCGAGCTTCCTCGCGATCGTCGTTCCTACGTCGGTGTCGCGCGATCTTGCCGAAGCCACGAAGGTGGTGCGTGATCGCACGAAGAAGCTGAAGGAGAACGGTGCGGCGGGCTGGATCGTTGATGTGCTCGACCGCGGCAACCTGCTGCCCGTGCTGATCAAGAGGAACCTCGCCGGGATGCTGCCGCTCGTGCAGCACCAGTTCATCGAGACCACGGTCCTGTCCAACGTTGGCCGCATGAATATTCCCAGCTTCGGCGATGCGGGCGATGTCACCGAGGTGTGGTTCAGCCCGCCCTGCTTCGGCGATCTGATGAGTCCTGGCGTCGGGCTCGCAGGCGTCGGCAAGGAGCTATTCGTCACGTTCCGTGGCATCCGGCAGTACCTCAGCTCCGACGCCGTGCAGCGCTTCGCCGACATGTACGTCGAGACAATCACCGGGCGCTAGGGCTTTTCTGGCCGTTCAGCCGGGGAGGTCCGCGAGCGCGATGCCCGTCAACCCTGGCGGGAGCGCAACGATGGTGCGGTCTTCTCCGGTGACGACATTGGTGGCGCGCACGGTGCCGCCCCGCAGGCTGGTCACATAGAAGGTGATGCCATCCCCGGACGCGAGACCAATGGCCTCGGTGAAGCCGCGCGCGAGGATCTCATACGCCTGGATCTCCGGTGACGCAGCGGCGGCGGGGGAGAGGACTGCCCGGTTGAGAGTGTTGCCGTCCGGTTCGGCACCCCGGTCCGTCCACACCAGCCGCAGGCCAGCGTTCGGATCACTGCGATCGAGGTGCAGGTCGATCGGCTCTGGCAGGCCCGCTAGCAGCATGATGATATCGTCGCGATCCTCGGCGGTGCGGCCCGGCGGCATGTCTAGCGATGCGCGAAAGATCCGTCCCTGGCCCGATTTTGGCGCGCCCTTCTGTGTCCAATAGAGGTTGCGGCATACCGTGTCGATGGCGATGCCCACGCAGTGGTGGCGGGGATCGCGTGCATCCTCACCCTGGCCAGCGATGACGAGCGTCTCGACGTGCGACCCGTCGAGGTCGCAGCGCATCACCCGCATGCCCTCGCGGTCGCACCAGTACAAGTGGCCCGCGTCGAAATCAGCGGTGAGCTGCTTGCCGGTAGTGAACGTGCTGCGTGGAACGATGGTGCGACGGTTGGAGCCGTCGAGATCGACCCGTTCAATCGAGCCATTGCGGGTGAAGAACGTGGGTTCCTGGCCCGGTTGCGCGCCAGGATCGGGCGTGCCCATGTTGGTCCAATAGATGTGGCCCCGGGCAGGGTCGACGACGATCCCGTCCGGGGTCTCTGCCGTGCCGTTGACGAGAACGCGTACGGTTCCGTCCTTGGGGGAGACCGCAACGATCTGCCGCGCCAGCATGCTCAGCACCACGAGTTCCTGCACGATCACCCTTCCTGCTCGTTGGCCCTGCTGCTTGCTACTTGCTACTTGCCGGAGCCAGCATCGACACTACGCCCGGCGGCGTGGCAGCGCCGGTCTGGTTTCGCTGGGGGGCGGAGATGGTTCGCTCGCGGGCGCGGCGTCGAGTTCGAGGGACGAATTTGCTAGCTAATGCCACATGGCGCGCCGCGAGACGGAGGCGGCAGCGTGACATTAGCTAGCGGGTGTGCGGGCAGCTGGCGGAGCGGGCTCAACGGGGTGGAGCGAGCGAGATCTGCGAGCGCATGTCAACAGGTCGCGGCGTTCGGGACCTGTTGACATGCGCTCGCAGATTGGCAGAGCGGCGCCAGCATAATGCGTCACAGTGACGTAAGTATCGCAGGGCCCCGGACGTTGGGAAGGGGCCCAGAATGGAGTGTTGACCCGTCGGTGGGCGGCGGCTCGGGGCGTTGCTTCCAGGCGATCGGAGCTCGCTCGGCCGATGGCTTGCTCGAGAGGTCGGTCCCAATCAGGGCGCGCCAGTATTGCGTCGAAGCCAGGCGCGCATGAGCCAGGCGTCGATGCAAGGCGGTCCAGTGCGCAGCGCGCCGCCTGCAGCAGGCTAGCTAGTGCGCAGCATCGCAAGTCGAGCCAGTGCATCATCATGCGGGCGACTGGATGAACCAGCGAGCACCGAGGATGGCACTGAACCGAACCGCAGCGGAGTGTGTCGTGGCAGGATCGGTGCGAATCCTTACCCTAAGGGTCGGAATCGGGTGCCAGGTGCGGAAAACACGATGCGAGCAACCGGTCGCGGATCTCGCGCAACTCGTCCCCACGCTTCTAGATATATAGCCGATAATCTACATTATGTTAAGTAACAACGGGCGTGGTGCATCAGATGAATCAGCCGGACTGCGATTCATCGAGCTTCGGCCCTCCCCGGGCCTGGTCCTGCTCGCCCTGCGGCGCTCGTACGCCACCCGCCTGGTGGGATCCCTTGAGCGACTTCCGCACCACAACACTGCAGCGGGCGCTCGACGCGACGGTCACCGAGGCGCTCGGACTCGTCGACGAGGGAGAGATCATATGAAACGGACCGTCGACTACACCTGGCGCCTGCCTGGACCCATGGCCGCACACGCCATGCACAACAGCGCAGACCTCATCCCCCATCTGCTCGAGCGGGGAATCGACCTCTCTCGTCCACAGGTGTACCGACTCGTCACCCAGGTACCAGCCCCACTCGCGGTGGAAATACTCGGATACAGCTACTCCGTCGCCCACCGCCACGCCGAGCTGGCCGCGCAGCCATGGGCGCAGCAACCGGCGCAGCGGAAGTAGATCAAGTGCTCAGTTCAGGCGAGTGGATCAACTGTGAGCACCGCCGGAGAGCGGTTGACGAGATATAGCATTGACGAGTTGGTCGATCACCGCCCGGGAAGCTCCGGGCGGCGGTGCGTGCGTGAGAAGGCCTTCGACGACGAATGTTCCGATGCGGATCATGGCGTCGGCGTCCGGTCCGGAGAGGCCCGCGGCGGCAATATCGGCAGCGAAGAGCGATTCGGCGTAAGCGTGAAATCCGTTGTGCCAGTCGTTAATAGTTTCCGATTTGGCCGCGCGTTCGTGCACCGTGGAGACCAACGGCCCCACCCGCTGTAGGCGGTCCACAAGCCATTCCAGCCGATCGGTCAGCGGGCGATCCGCCACACTCGCGTAGTGAGCCGCATCCTCGGTGACGATGGCGGTGAGGACGGCGACCAGAATGTCGTCCTTGTCCTCGAAATACCAGTACAAGGTGTTCGGGGTGATACCGACAGCTTTGGCCAAGCGGCTGAGAGACGTGCGCTCGAAGCCGTCGGATAAGAACAGCTCACGAGCGGCACCGACAATGTCCGCCCGCTTTGCTTCCCTGTCGTGCAGTCCTCGGTTCCTGGGCATGCCCGACATCCTATCTTGAACCCCCTTCAAGACCATGGTACCGTTCTTGATGACCGTTCAAGAGAGTCAAGGAAGCGGGATGGCGAAGATCGGACGAACAGCGTTGATCACCGCCGTCGCCTTCCCACAAGATCCACACAGGCGACCAGTGTCGCCGCTGAACAGAGGAATACATTCACCCATGACCACGAACGAACATCCCGATTTCACGCGTACCGAAACATCGTTCACCTCGGAGGGAATACGGTGCGCAGCTACGGTCTTCCGTCCCCGCACTGCGGCCGCCATGCCGCTGCCAGCGATCGTGATGGCACACGGGTTCGGCTCTCCCAGGGCAATGCGTCTGTACGACTACGCGGAAAAGTTCGTCGCGGCCGGCTACATCGTGTGCGTGTTCGACTACCGGTATTTCGGGGACAGTGACGGCGAACCACGACAACTGTTGAACGTACCCGCTCAACTCGTTGACTGGCGCAATGCTGTCGACTTCGCGCGGACGCTCGACGGAGTCGACAGGAACAGGATCGTCGGCTGGGGCACGTCCTTCGCAGGTGGCCACGTGCTGACCCTTGCGGGCAACGGCGTCGACTTCGCTGCTGTCATCGCGCAGGTACCTCATGTCGACGGCATCGCCGCAGTCCGCGCAGTCGGGCTGCGGCACACGCTGCGCGTGGCGCCCTCGGCCATCAGAGACGGTATCCGAGCACTCCTCCGGCGCCCACCTCACTACATCGACAGTGTCGGACTACCTGGGACGCGTGCGGTGATGGTCTCCCCCGACGCGATCACCGGACGCGATCAACTGATTCGCGAGTCAGGATTGTCCGACGGTGACTACCCCGATACCGTTGCCGCCCGGATCCTGCTCAAGATTTGGCGCTACTCCCCTGGCCGAACAGTATCGGCAATCGAGTGCCCCACGTTGGTGCAGATCATGTCCGAGGATGCGGTGACGCCTGCCGCGGTTGCGAGGCGTGCTGCAGAGGAGATCCGCAGGGCAACGATCCGCATCTATCCTGGCGGCCATTTCGATCCGTACGTCGATCCCCTCTTCTCGTCCGTGGTGGGTGACCAGTTGGCATTCCTCACCGAGAATGTGCCGCTGACGCCGCGGGCGCTCCCCACCGCCTGACTGCCCAGTTCACCACGATTCGTCTCAGGATTGGATGACCATGCTCGAGGGCTCCAACAAATCCGAACTGTGGCTTGTGCGCACCTGCTTCGACGACGACTCAGGTCTACCTCGCCGACTCGAATCGCGCGCGTTCGGCGCGAAGGTCAATGCCGTGCACGCCGCCACCGTCGCTCGACTGGACGGGGCTGATATTCATCCTGGGAGATCTTCGTCAGAACACCCGCCGCCGCCCACGAGGCCCTTTAGGCAGCGTTTTCCGCAACTATCAGCGTCGCCCGCCAGATGCATCAATACGCAGTCACTGATCGACCGCCTCCAGTTGCTGCGAGGCTCTCGCTGTGGGGCAGCTGCCCGAACCTACTGCTCATCGCATCTGTAGCAAACTGCTTCGGTCGCAAATTTGTCCGCGGAGGCGAGCGAGGACTCGAGCGCGACCTGAGGTAATGCACTCCCACCGCACCCCGCTGCTAAGGTCCAGCGTGTGACAGGCGAAGTGGAGTTGATTGGTGGCACGGAGAAACGGGACATTCGTCTCGTTCCGTACGATTCAGTGTGGTTGAGCCAGTTCACAAATGAGCGTGGCCGGATTGCTATGGCACTGGGTGACCTCGCGCGTCGGATCGACCACGTCGGTTCGACGTCAGTTGTCGGGCTCGATGCGAAGCCGATCATCGACATCGACGTCAGCGTCGTCGATCCCGAGGACGAGGACACCTATCTCCCCCAGCTTGAGGCGGTCGGCTATGTGCTTCGGGTTCGGGAGTTCGGCCACCGCATGTTCAGGACAGCTGACCTGGGCGTACATGTGCATGTGTGCGAGGCTGGAAGTGATTGGGAGCGACGGCACCTGCTGTTCCGTGACTGGCTTCGCCGGAACGACTCCGACCGTGATCTGTATGCCAGCGTCAAGCAGAATCTGGTACAGCGCGACTGGTCGGACATGAATGCGTATGCAGCGGCAAAGACCGACGTCATCGCGGCCATCATGCCTCGGGCCGAGGCGTGGGCGAGCGCGGTTGGCTGGTCGGTAGCAAGCTCCTAGTGCAAACGATGGTCTGTCCAAGATCGACTGTGCCACAACAATTGTCGTTCCCCTCCTGAATTGAGGACCCCTGCGAGACCGCGTACACCGCCAACTCGATCTCGCAGAAGATCGGATCAATGTATGTCGGTGCGGAGTTCGGTCCCTCGGGCTGCACGGCGTCAGTCATCGAATCGGCCACCCGCACCCTGGCCATCACCGCAGACCACTGCACGGTGAACATCAAGCCCGGGACTACGGTGAAGTTCGCCCCTGCTGCCGAAGAAGGGCAGCAGCCCTACGGCGGGTGGATCATCGACAAGAAGTTCTCCTCCCCTGACCCCGTGGACGGATCAGTGCCGGATGTCGCGGTGCTAGTTTTCCGCCCCCAGGACGGCAAGCGGATCGCCGACCTCACCGGCTGTGGGCTGCAAGTCCACCCGGGACTGGAGCCTGGTGAGTCCGTCCGCGGATCCTTCATCGACTACCCGGGCCCGTCTCCCTACGACAGCCTGCGCCAGTCCATCTGCGTCGGCGACTACACCTACCAACCCGGAAAGGGACGCGAAGCGAGGATCATCACGGTGCTCAACAGCAACGGTGGCTCGCGGATCAGCGACGTCGTTCCCGATCTGATCGAGCAGGCCGATGCGTGGGCGACAGCCGAGTACAACCTCGACGACACCCCGACCGTGCCACCAGCACCCACGCCTGACACCGGAAGCCTCTCCGGTCTAGGACGCTAGCGGCGCTCCCTGGCATCCTTGCGTCCAAGAGCCGGAACGGTGCCAGGACAAGCACGAATCCTCGTACGCTGGGCTCATGACCGAGCACGACAGGCCCGCGACGGTGGCCGACGTCCACGACGTCGCGGGTGGGATGCCGCATGTCACGGTGGCTCAAGCTGGCAGCAACCCGGTCTATCAGGTGGGTGGCAAGTCGTTCGTCTTCTTCCGCAACGCTCGCCCCGATGCCGTCGATCCGGACACTGGGCAACGGTATGACGATGTGATCGTCATCTGGGTGGCCAGCGAGAGCGAGAAGAAGGCGCTCGTCCAGGATCGCCAGCGCCCCTACTTCACGACAGCTCATTTCGATGGGCACCTGTCCGTGCTCGTCAGGGCGTCGGAGCTGCACCAGGTTCCTCGCGCAGAGCTCGTCGAGCTAATCCAGGACGCGTGGTTGTGCCGGGCGTCGCGCCGTCGTGCCAGCGTGTGGCTCGCGGAGCACGGACTCGCTTGAGCTGAGCGCAAGCGTCTCGCCACTAGTCGCGGACTTGCAGCACGAGCTTGCCGCGGGTGCGGAAGGTGCGGCTCTTTCGGTGCGCCTCGGCCGCCTCGGCGAGTGGGTAGACGCTGTCGACCAGGGATCGGAGGTGTCCGTGAGCCATGAGCTCGGCGAGTGCGCTCAGCTCATGGCCGCGGGCCTTGACCGTGACGACGGATGCGCGTTGGCCGCCGAGCACGCGGGAGCGCAGGCTGGTTTGTGCCCAGCGTGCGATGGTGGCCAGGTTGGGCACGGTCGTGATGTAGATCCCGTTGGGATTCAGGACGTTGCGGCAGCTGTCGAGGCTTTCCTTGCCGAGGGTGTCGAAGACGAGGTCCTGGCCGCGCACCACATCGGTGAATCGCTGCGTCGTGTAGTCGATGACCTCGTCTGCCCCGATGTCGCGGACGAAGTCGGCGTTGGCCGTGCTGCATACGGCGGTGACGTGTGCGCCGGCATGGTGGGCGAGCTGGACGGCGTAGTGCCCGACGCCTCCTGAGGCGCCCACCACCACGACCTTGTCGCCGGGGCCGATCCGGGCGATGTCGAACAGGCTCTGCCATGCGGTCAGCCCCGCCACGGGTACGGCGGCCGCTTCGATATGGCTGATCTCCTTGGGCTTGTGCGCGACGCATGCGGCGTTCACTGCCATGTACTGGGCGTAGCCTCCCATGTGTCCCAGTTGGCTTTGCATCGCGAAGACCTCGTCACCGACCGTGAAGCCCTCTGCCTTCTCCCCTACCTCGGCGACCACGCCGGAGACGTCGCTGCCGGGGATGATCGGCGGCTTCCCCACCAGGGGGCGGCCGATGTAGGTGCCTTGCCGCAGCATCCAGTCGCGGGGGTTGACGCCGACGGCATGGACCTCGATGAGGACCTGGTTCGGTGTGGGCCGAGGCGTGGGCCGTTGCCCGTAGCGCAGGACTTCCGGGCCTCCGTGGCGCTCGAAATAGATGGCCTCCATCATGGATTCTCCTTCTCGTGCCCGCCTATGCGCTGCTGGTGCCCGGCCAACGGTCTGGCCTCGTTCAGCGAACCACGCGGTGTGGTCTCGTTTAGAGACTAAACGCTAGCACGAATGGTCTCTTTTTAGAACCGGAGAGGTAGGATCTACACATGCGCTACGACGACCTCGCCGACTTCCCCTGCTCGATCACCCGCCCCCTGGTGATCCTCGGCGACCGCTGGACACTGCTGGTGCTCAAAGCCTCGTTCACCGGCATCCGGCGCTTCAACGAGTTCCAGCGCGCGCTCGGCATATCCCGAAGCCGCCTGCAGGACCGCCTCGACCGGCTCGTCGACCACGCGATCCTGGTCAAGCAGAAGGCGCCCGGTAGCGCGCACGAGGAGTACCGCCTGACCGCGAAGGGGCATGACCTCTACCCCATCCTCATGGCGATCAAGGACTGGGGC
Organism: Lolliginicoccus lacisalsi; assembly: GCF_014841105.1. Taxonomy (GTDB): domain Bacteria; phylum Actinomycetota; class Actinomycetes; order Mycobacteriales; family Mycobacteriaceae; genus Lolliginicoccus; species Lolliginicoccus lacisalsi. The sequence continues at coordinate 65,846 of NZ_JACYWE010000005.1, read as the reverse complement.
GACGAGTACATGGCCCCCCACGGTCCTCCCGTGCACTACCAGCACCGCGGCTGCACCGGAGAGGCGCACGTACGTCTCGAATGCGACTGCTGCGGCAGCGAGCTCACCGCGCGCGATATCGAGCTGGCGCCTGGACCGGGCCTGCTGGATGGCGACGCCGACCGCAGCGGATCTCACGACCACGCGGACCGCACGACATCCTGAGCCCGGTCGCCACCGCTAGAGCTGCTGCTCCCCCGCTAACGCGGTCGAAGCACTTCCTCCAATCCGTTGGCGCGGTTAGAATTTGACCAATTAGCGCGCGGTGCACACGGTCCGCGCTTCGAAGGAGATGGACGATGACGGGACAGCACCGTTTGCCCCCGACGGACACCGAGACCAGGGAGAACCCGCGCTGGCTGCTCCTCGTAGTCGGTGTTGTGTGCATCGCAGTGGGTGCGGCGCTGCTTTTCAAGCCGTTCGCCTCGCTCGCGGTCCTGGTCGGCCTGGTCGCGGCGGGCCTGGTAGTGCTCGGCATCGGTGACCTCGCGACGGCCCGTGCCGCGCGCAGCCCGAGCATGGCGGTACTCACCGGCGTTGCGTGGCTGGCCGCAGGCGTAGCAGTAGTCGCCTGGCCGGGTGCGACGATCGGCGTCGTGGCTCTGATCGCCGGGCTGGCGCTGCTCGTGTCCGGTGCCGCGCAGCTAGCGCAGGCCGTGCGAGGGACCACCGATGAGCGAATCGCGGCGCTCCTGTTCGGTGCGGCGAGCATCATCCTCGGTGTGCTGGCCCTCGCGTGGCCGGATGTGACGGTGTTCGTGGTGGCGTTCCTCGTTGGCGCGAGGCTCCTCTTCTACGGCGTTGCCCGGATTATCGAACTCGTGCGCGGTAGGCGCACGAAGGCGGGTTCTCGGGGCAAGCTAGCCCGGTTCGGCCGGGCGGTGACCGCGGCCGCAGCGTTGCTCCTGGTGATCGCGCTTGCCGTGGTGTCCTCGATGATCAATGCAGGTGCGCCGAGCGCCGACGACTTCTATGCAGCGCCAGATGAGCTGCCCGCCGAGCCCGGGGTGCTACTGCGCTCCGAGCCGTTCGACCGTGCCGTGCCGGACGGCGCGCAGGCATGGCGCATCCTCTACACCACCAGCCGGGACGATGATCAGGCCGCCGTCGCGAGCGCGCTCGTCGTGGCGCCACAGGAACTCCCGCCCGGCCCGCGTCCCGTGGTCGCGTGGGCGCATGGCACCACAGGAGCTACCGAGGCCTGCGCGCCTTCGGTGCTCCCCGATCCCTTCGAGGCGGGGGCGACCCCCGGGTTGCAGCAGGTCGTCGACAACGGCTGGGTCATGGTGTCCACTGACTATGTCGGTCTTGGCACCGAAGGCCCCCACCCGTACCTCATCGGCGAGGGCGAGGCTCGCTCTGTTCTTGACGCGGTACGGGCTGCTCGCGAGCTTCCTGACGTGCAGTTGGAGGAGGAGACTGTCGTGTGGGGCCACTCGCAGGGTGGGCATGCCGCGCTGTGGACGGGCATTCTCGCCCCTGACTATGCTCCCGACGTCAATGTCACCGGTGTCGCTGCTCTTGCCCCCGCGAGCGACCTCACTGGTCTTGTGTCGAACCTTGACGCCGTACCCGGTGGCGCGATCTTCGCCTCCTACGTCATCGACGCCTACGCCGCCATCTACCCCGACGTGGAGTTCGGCGACTACGTCCGGCCCGCCGCCCGCATTCCGGTGCGCGAGATGGCGGCCCGCTGCCTCGCTGAGCCCGCGGTCTTTGCCTCCATCGTGGAGACACTGCTATTCGATCGCCCCGTTTTCCACCGCGACCCCACCAGCGGGCCGCTCGGCGAGCGACTTGCCGAGAACGTCCCCTCTGACCCGCTCACGATGCCACTGCTGATCGGGCAGGGCGAGGCTGATCCCCTGGTGCTCCCCGCCGCGCAGGAGGAGTACGCGCGCTCCCAGTGCGCAGCGGGCACGGCGGTGGATTACCGCACGTACCCGGGCCGCGATCACGTCGCCGTGGTCCTTGACCCCGACTCGGAGCTGATCCCGGACCTCTTCGCCTGGACACAGGACCGGATGGACGGTCGCCCCGCAGGGACTACCTGCTGACTGTCGGCGCCTGGGCTTGGTCGGGATCCGTTCTCCGGCGCTAGCAATTGGTTCTCACAAGAACTCGGCGAGCTCCGCATCGAGTTCCGCGCGCGATCGCACGCCCTTCATGGTCCGCACGACCTTGCCCTGGTGGAAGACCAGTGTTGTCGGCGTCGAGGTCACCCCGTACTCGGCGGCGATATCGGGCTCATTGCCCACGTGGACTCCGAAAACGTGGAGCTGGCTCGCGTTGTCCTCGGCGAACTGCTCGAGCGTCGGCGTGAATGCCCGGCACAAGCCGCACCACGGCCCCCAGAACTCGACGATGGCAGCTGCCTCGCTGTCGCGGACCTTCGTCCAGAAATCTGAATTGCCGACTTGGGCTATGGCTGGCATTGACTTGCCTCCTCCGCTCGGGGCTTGCCTCCATCGTATGGCCGCTGCATGGACCGCGCGAAGATCAGGCTAGGCGAGCGTATAGGTGTACCGGTACCACGGTCCGCTGATGTGCTCAGCGGAGTAGTTGCCGTAACGGCCGCGCGGCTCCCCGCCAGGGGAATAGACCCAGCCGACCTCGGCGAGGATCTCCGGCTCGCGCGCATCGATAAAGTGCACCTCGCCATGGCGGCTCTCGAACGCCCGAGCAATGGCGAACCGGCCAATGCTGAAATCCTGTCGTTCGCTAGAACCGGATTCGTCGAGAAGCTCCTGCGCGATCGCTTCGAACTCGGGTCGGTGGTCCTCGAAGTGGGGACGGATGCCGACCGCGATGCTCGCCCCAGCCGCCACCAGCAGCGGCCAAACGGCCATCCGCCAGGTCAGGCTCCGTCTTTGCCGGACGAACTGCACGGACTCAAGCAACCACGCCAGTCCGAAGGTGATCAGGATCAGCCCAGCGAGGATCGTCACCGCGTACCAACTGACTCCGCGTGGCCACAAATCCGGCCTTCGATGTCCTCGGTCGCCTTCGGCATTCCTCGAGAGTATCAGCGCCGTCTGATGACTCACGGTCTGAGCTTTGCAGGGAAGGCTTCATGCCAGACTGAGGCGATGAATCTTATCGACCACTCCGTCTACGCCTCGCGCGTGCGCGGGTGCCTTCTCGGTGGCGCTGTCGGCGATGCTCTCGGTAACCCCGTCGAGTTCAGGACGACAGCCGAGATCCTCAGCGCGTTCCCGGATGGGGTCCGGGATTTCGCGAAACCCGTCGGCGAGATCACCGACGACACGCAGATGACGTTGTTCACCGTGGAAGGGATGATCCGCGCGAACGTCCGGACCGAGCGCGGGCTCGGATTCACCCTCGGTGTGATCGACCATGCCTATCACCGCTGGCTCGACACGCAGACGCTGGCAGGGCCCAGTGGCGAGCACGACGGCTGGCTCCAGGCACAGCGATGGTTGTATGCCCGCCGCGCCCCCGGCAACACATGCTTGAGCGCCCTGGCAGCGATGAGGGGACAGGGCTACGGCAACGCGGCATCGAACAACTCGAAGGGATGCGGTGGGGTGATGCGCAGCGCCCCGTTTGGTCTGGTGCCGCTGCATCTCGTGGACAACGGAGACGGCGACTGGCCGTTCGAGGCGGCCGCAACGTGCGCCGGCTACACCCACGGCCACATCACCGGCCAGCTCGCGTCGGGCGCGCTCGCAGCGATCGTTCAGCACATTATCGCGGGTGCCGGCCTCGAGGACGCACTGGACGCGACGGCACGGATCCTGGCCACGCGGGACGGCCACGAGGAGACACTCGAGGCGCTCGAGTCGGCTCGGATCGCAGCCCGGTCGGGCGGGCCATCGGTCTCCACGCTGGAGGGCCTGGGTGGGGGCTGGATCGCGGAGGAAGCCCTCGCCATCGCCGTGTATTCGGCTCTGGCATTTCCCGATGCAGAAGAGTTCCTGGACGCGTTGTCCTTGTCAGTCTCGCACAGCGGAGATAGCGACTCCACCGGCGCGATCTGCGGGAACATCCTGGGGGCGCTGCATGGCCAGCCTGCAGTGCCAGCGAACCTGGCGGTTCGGCTTGAGGGCAGGGGAACAATGCTTGCGATCGCGGAGGATTTCATTGCCGAGTTCACCTCCGATCGGGATGAGGATCGTGGCATCTACTGGGGGGACCGGTATCCGGGATGGTGACGACGATCTACGGCCTTCCGGAGGATGCCAGGGTTTCCTTCCTGGCGGGCTACGCGATCTATTCCCTCAGGTGGGCTGAGAGCGTTGATCTCAAGTCAGCCGATCGCAAGTACTCACGGCTCGCGCACGAGGTGAACGAGCGATACGGCAATGTCGTGATGGGGCTCGAGGAAGCGTGGGCGGCTTCCAAAGAGGCGTCGACGGTCGCTTCATTGGCCGTCAGGTTCGGGCTGCGCGAATACCAGTAGCCCGGTCCTGGTCGTCGAGGCCCGCGATTGTCCGTGCCAAGCTCTTGCTCGGCGTCTGCGAGAATGGAAGCGAGTCCGGAGCAGCGTGACCGCGATGCTCGTCGTCTGGCAGGAGCATGCACGGTGTCTTCACAGCCCGGTCCACCACCGTCGTCAGAGCGCGAGCAGCATCGCAAGGAGCTGCAAGCTGACTGTGCCAACTGCTTCGGCCTGTGCTGCGTCGCTCTCCCTTTCGCCCGGTCCGCTGACTTCGCTGTGAGCAAGCCCGCGGGCACGCCGTGCTCGAACCTGCGATCGGATTTCCGGTGCGGCATCCACGGACAGCTGCGCGAGAAGGGCTATCCGGGCTGCACCGTGTTCGACTGCTTCGGCGCTGGGCAGAAGGTGTCCCACGTGACCTTTGGTGGCGTCGATTGGCGCCAGGCACCGGAGTCTGCGACCTCGATGTTCGAGGTCTTGCCCGTGATGCGGCACCTGCACGAGCTGATCTGGTACGTCACTGAGGCGATCGACCTGGCATCCGCCCGCATTATTCACAGTGACCTGCGGCGGTGGCTGGAGGACCTCGATGCCCTGACCCGTGGCAGCGCCGAGGCAATCCTTGCGTTGGACATCAACGCATTGCGCGGCGAGGTCAACCCACTGCTGCTGCGGGCCAGCGAGCTCGGCCGGGCCACGGTGCGAGGCAGCAAGAAGGACTATCGCGGGGCGGATCTGATCGGCGCAAGGATGGCCGGCGGCGACCTCCGAGGGGCGAGCCTACGCGGTGCGCTGCTCATCGCCGCCGACCTGAGCGGGGCTGACCTGCGCCAAGCGGACCTGATCGGCGCCGATCTGCGCGGCACCGACATTCGGGGCGCCGACCTCACCGATGCCTTGTTCGTCACCCAGGCGCAGCTCAATGCGGCCAAGGGTGACTCGGCCACGAGGTTGCCTCACGCGCTCCACCGCCCTGCTCATTGGTAGCTAGGGCGCGGCGCCGCTGGCAAACCTGGTGACGATGCGTCGTAATGATCAGTTGCGGTTCAGCCCGTGCCGCCGGGTGTCGAGCGCCAACTTGAAGTGGCTCTCCGCCTCGTCGATCACTCGCGTGGGCGTCGCAGGGTCGAACACACGCAGGAGCGAGAAGCGAAAGCCGACCGGGTCGATACTGCGCAGTTCGACGTTTCCGCCGTGCCCGTTGCTCGCGTAAGCGTTCCAGCGCTGGCGGATGCTCTCAGCGCCGTCGGCCTTGCCAACGTACTGACGACCGTCGCGGGTATCGGTGATTAGGTAGACGCCCACCACGGACGCGAGCGCCGTGCGCCACGAGGCGTAGCGGTGGTCTCGCATCACCGCCTGGAGTTGCGCGTGGTCAAGGCGGAGTTGATCGAAGCCGGGGAACGGAACGGGCTCCGCGTCCGCGATCTCCATGACCGGGTACTCGGCGGCTGTGGGGCCGTTCAGCCTCCATGTGCGCGGCGATCTCCAACCGATCACTAGCCGGTCCCTAAGGTCCGCCATGTGCTCCGACTCGACGAGGTCGAAGACTCGCAGGGCGCCGTCATTCGATATCTCGCCGCAGTTCTCCAAGACTGACCAGAGCCGGGCCCGGTCGCCGCCCTCGCGGACAAAGACAACCCAGATCCTGGGCGGGACGACCGGGAAAATTCGCGAGTTCGCAGACTGGTGGCTCGTGTACGCAAGGATCTGGTCGTCCGTGGAGTCGGCGTGGATGCCCTGTAGGCCAGTATCCTCGTGCTCCTTGACGTACGCATGCCGGATCACCAGAGCATTGGCAGGGTCGATGCCGGCGCTGCGCAGGATCGGGTCAAGCGTCAGACTCATCAGGATCGTCTCCCTCTACCTCGTTCGCAGCGCGGATTATATTGATAGCTGACCATGTGGACGCTGGTCCGTTCAGTGCGGTTGTTGAAGTTGGTGGTGTATTGAGCGTTACGCGGTGCTGCACGGAGCTGGTCGAACTGCCCAAGGCGCAGCGGAGATTGCGCCCCTTCTTTCACTAGCTCATGCTTCCATCATGTAGTCGCCGACACAGACTTCTCGACCCGCTGCGACTGCGGCCACCAGCGATTCCTTGCTCCCTGGTTTCTGCTCGTGGTACTGGACCTTTTTCTAACGCCTCACCTGCGTCGATGTGCCCGAAACGCGATATTCTGCCTCGAACCCGAGGCTGAGTGGGCCTTGACGATCACGAGACGGAAGACGTTAGCCGTCGATCCTGACTCACCTCTCGACTCTTCCGTAACCTAGGATGCGGCTGCCCGGTTGCGGCATGGCACAGCAAGTGCCAGATGCCGGCCACCGCGGTCCATTCCATGCGAGAAGCATCTGCAGGAACCAGCAAATTTGACCGCTTCCCCACGCGCTCCTCAGGCGCGCACCTTCTCCTTCACGTCCACCTCATCAACGGGTGCGACGAGAACGTCCTCGTCGTCGTCTCCCCCGTCATCGGTGCGGAAGATCTGCAAGAAGTAGGGATCGTCGGGCCGGGCACCGAGGTGCTCGTACGCCGCCTTCTCCAGCGCGCCAGCGATTGTCGGCAGGCCATCTACGTGCCAGTCGAGTTCCTGGACGAGGTTGTTCTGCCATTCACGGCGACTCTTGAAGTCCGTGTGGTTGTCGGGGATCGAGTCAGGATCGATCCATCCGTCCGACATGGCAGCCCGCATGACGGCCGGTGGTTGCTTGCCGAACTCGATCAACCATGATGTCGGGTAGTACATGCCTTGCACGTAGCGGGAGTCCTCGTCGAAGGCAACGACGAAGACAACCCCCGATGGCCAGTCGGAAACGACTGCGTGCAGGACGGCGCGCATCGCGTCGCCGAAGCGTGTGAGGCCGCCGGGGCCTTGCGGGTTGATGGGCAGTTCTATCGACTGGATGCCCGGTGGGCGGTGCCGGGCCAGGTACGCTCCGAGGTCCTCGGCGGGCAGGTAGTCAGTAGATTCCATGGCGGTCTCCTCGGGCTGGGATGGGATCGTGGCCTCCTGGCGCCGCTTGATGGCGAGCCGCTTCCTGCGCAGCCAGGCGCGGTGCACCTTCCGATGCTTGTCGTCTGCCTCGTGGTACCGCAGGAGTTCTTCCTCGATCACGACGCAGCCAGGCGGCACTGGTGGCAGAGGCGGCGGATATCCGGAGTAGTTCACGGGCTCGGGCAGCAGCATGGCCACTAGCTGGCCCAGGGCCAGGTGATCGTGGCGCGACTTGGGCCGGTAGTAGTACGAGAAGGCGAGCTCGATCGGCTCCTGGTAATGCCCGGTCCAGTCTCCGTCAGCGCTTGGCAGGTACCTGTCGAACTGATCGGTGGTCACGGCATCGGCGTGCCAGTTCCCTTCGATATCGACGGTGATCCATCGATTCGGGTCGGCTTCGGAGCGTGCCTCCCAGAAGATCTCGTCGGCGCCCCCGCCGCTGAACGCTCCCATTGTTTCCCCCTAGTGCGTGCTGGTTACTGACCGCCGAATTCCTTCATCCGCGCCACGAGGCGCTGCAGTTCAGCCGCCCGCTGCTCATCAGCGCGACCGTCCTCCGCGTGGTCTGTGTAGGCCGCGGAGAGCGAGCCGTACCACCACAATTGGTCCTCCACGCCGGCGTTGAACCGGTCCCACACCGAAGGGCCATCGGTCTCGAGATCGCTGACGGTCGAGCGTGCGTTGTGGACCTTGTCCGCGAGGGACACGCGCACTGCTCCGTCGTCGCGGGTCGAGGTCAAGTGATCGAGGTAGAGCTGCTTGCGGGTGCGGAAATCCGGGATCTGCTCCTTCTTCGGACCGGAGCATCCGATCACGAGGTCGCGCACCCGCGCCCCGAATCGCTGCTCGAGCTCGTCGGCCCCGTCTTCGTCGATGTCCTCGATGTAGTCGTGCAGCAAGCCTGCGATGGCCTCGTCGGTGTCACCACCGTCTTCGATGACCATCCCGGAGACGGCCATCAGATGGCTGATGTACGGGATCCGCGGCCGCGGATCATCTTTCGCGCGCTTGCGGGTCTGGTCACTGTGCTTGTCGGCAGCAAATGCCACCGCCTCGGACAGTTTCACCGGATCGATCTTCATGGTCTGCTCGGTCAAAATCAGCACCTTTCACTGGGATGGTTCGGTGTCGAGGAGAACGAGATCGAGCACTAGCGAGCGCGGCCGTCAATCAGAATGGCGAACCCATCACGGACCGCTATTCCAAGCGGTGGACATAGTGCCGGTGAACCTCGGGCGAGAGGGATAACCAACCCTGTCGGCTCCTGACAGAACTGATAGTGGCATAGGGGTACGACAAGTCTTGGCTCTACGGTGGTAGGGCAGCGCTGATGAGGCGGACTCGATCTGCTTCGATCCGAGAAGGCCGCGGGAAGGATCGCGCTGTGGCTGCCGCTCGGCATCGCTATGTGCTGGGGAGTTGGAGTGTGGATCGGCGCTCGGACGCGGCAGCGATCAGCGAGTGAATCCTGTCTGGTAGGCGATGACGACGAGCTGGGCGCGGTCGCGGGCGTGCAGCTTCATCAGCAGTCGGCTGACGTGGGTCTTGACGGTGCCGATGCTGACGACGATCCGCTCAGCGATCTCGGCATTGGAGAGCCCATCGGCGACCAAGGCCAGGACGTCGCGCTCCCTATCGGTCAACGAGTCGAGTGCCTTCGGTGTGGGGCGGCGCGATTCTGGTGAGCGGACGAACTCGGCGATCAAGGTGCGTGTGACACTGGGCGACAGCAGTGCCTCGCCCGCGGCGATCACGCGGACGGCATCGAGGAGTTCATGAGGGCGGGTGTCCTTCAGCAGGAACCCGCTGGCCCCGGCCCGCAGCGCGCCGTAGACGTACTCATCGAGCTCGAAGGTGGTCAGCATCAGCACCCGCACCGAGGACGTGGCCGAGGTGGCAGCGATCTCGCGAGTCGCCTCGAGGCCGTCCATCACCGGCATCCTGATGTCCATCAGCACCACGTCGGGCAGGTGGCGGCGGGCGAGGTCCACGGCCTCCTGGCCGTTGCTGGCCTCGGCGACGACGTTGATGTCGTCAGCGGAGGCGAGCAGCATGCTGAACCCCGACCGCACTAGCGCCTGGTCGTCGGCCACGATGACCCGGATCGTCATGTCATCACCGCGGGCAGGGGAAGGCGCGCGGTGATGCGGAAGTCGCCGCCGTCGTCGCCATGCTCGAGCGAGCCGTCGAACAGATTCACGCGCTCCTGCATCCCTAGCAGGCCCACGCCCGCCCCTCCGACGCTTGCGGGACGGCCAGTCCGCGCGTTGCGCACCTCGATGAGCAGCTCCCCGTCGTGGCAACCGATCGAGAGCTGCACGTCGGTGGGACCAGCGTGCTTGGCGACGTTGGTCAGCGCCTCCTGCACGATGCGATAGACCGTCAGGGCCAAGGCATCCGGGACCTCGCACCCGTCGAGATCGATGGCGAGCCGCAACCGCAGCCCTGCTCGCTCGGCTTGCTCGAACAGCCACGGAAGATCGTTGAGGCCTGGTGCCGGGCGCAGCTGGTCCAAGCCCTCCTCGCGGAGGACCCCGAGCATGCGGCGAAGCTCATCGAGCGCCTGGCGGCTGATGTCGGAAATGCTGACGAGCGCCGCGCGGGTCTGCTCCGGGTTGGTGTCGATGAGGTGTGCCCCGACACCGGACTGGACAGCGATGGCGCTGATGCTGTGGGCCACCACGTCATGCAGCTCGCGGGCGATGCGCGTGCGCTCCGCGGCCACTGCCTGTGCCGCTAGCTGGCTCTGCGCGTGCTCCAGCTGGGCGGTGCGCTCCTCGAGTGCGGCGATGGTCACCCGGCGCGCCCGGTGACTGTCGCCGAGCATCCAGGCGGCGAGCGTGACGACCCCGGCGACGAGGAGGTCGATCAGCGCCCACTCCGTGAACGCCGTCAGGGAAGTCATCACGGCCCATGTTCCGACCAGCGCGGGTAGCGAGCGGCTTCGTTCAGCGTGCGCGCCCACGCTATACATCGCGAGGGCCACCGCCATGCCCAGGCCGGGATACGGGTAGCCGAGCGCCGCGTACAGCACTTCACCAGCGAGGACCGCGACGAGCACGACCAGCGGCGCCCGCCGTCGCACGATCAGCGGCAGCGGGATGAGGAGCGCCAGCACCAGCGCCGCGGGCGGAGGATCGGCCGCTGCCAGCGGGAGGACCTCGACGACGCCGATGAGCACCGCGACAACACCGTCGACCAGCAACGGGTTCACGCGCTTGAGGCGCCTGGTCCACTCCACGGCGATCATGTTACGACCACGATGCGGCGCGCACATCTGCCTGCAGGCGGACTCGCAAGATCGGTCTGAAGGCAGACGACGGCGGCGGCGGTTGACCGGATCGTGGAAGCCATGAACGACACCATCACCGTCACGGGCCTGACCAAACGGTTCGGGGACGTTGTCGCCGTCGACGACCTCACCTTCTCGATCGGCCGCGGTACCGTCGCCGGGTTCCTCGGTGCCAACGGAGCCGGCAAGACCACGACCCTTCGCGCCCTGCTCGGCCTCATCACGCCGACCTCGGGCACGACCGCCATCAACGGCACCCCTTACCGCGAGCTCGCCGCGCCGAGCCGGACCGTCGGTGCGCTCCTCGACTCCGCTGGCCACCATCCGGGCCGCACCGCGCGCGACCATCTGCGCGGCCTGGCGATCGCGACCGGCGTGGCTCCAGCCCGCGTCGATGACGTGCTCGCCGAGGTCGGTCTGTCGCATGCGGCGCGCCGTCGCGTCGGCGGGTACTCCCTGGGAATGCGCCAGCGCCTCGGTCTGGCGGGGGCGCTGCTTGGTGATCCCGAGATCCTGGTCCTTGACGAACCGGCCAATGGGCTCGACCCGGAGGGAATCGCCTGGCTCCGATCCTTCGTCCGGGACTTCGCCGACTCCGGTCGCACCGTGCTGATCTCCAGCCATGTGCTGACGGAGGTGGCGCAGACCGTCGACCAGGTCGTGATCATCCGCCAGGGCCGTCTCGTCGCCCACAAGCCGATCGAGGCCGGCGAGAACCTGGAACGCACGTTCTTCCAATTGACAGGAGACCTGGGATGACCCGCTTGCTCCACGCTGAGCTGTTCCGCCTGCGCACCACCCGGACCACGTGGGCGCTCCTCGCCGGGGCCGTCGGGCTGGTCGGGCTGGTGCTGTACCCGCCGCTCGCGAATGCCGGCATCGGCACGTATCCCTCACTGGGCACCCCGCACAGCCTCGAGACGATCATCGGCGCCCCGCGCTACGCGATGTACTTCACCGCGCTGCTCGGCGTCCTGGCCGTCTCCGGCGAATACCGCCACCGCACCATCACCCAGACGTTCCTCGCCACCCCCAACCGCCTGCGGGTCGTCGCGGCCAAGCTCGCGGCGCACGGGCTCGCCGGGCTCGGGTTCGGCGTAGTGGCCACGGTCGCGGCATTGGGCACTGCTGCCGCGTGGCACGCGGCCAAGGGAGTGCCCCTGGACCTGTGGCGGGCCGACGTCCTGCTGTCGGCCGTCGGACTGGTGGCCGTCTCCGGGCTGCTCGCCATGATCGGGGTGGGCGTCGGCGCACTGGTCCCGAACCAGGCAGCCGCCCTGGTCGGTGTCATCGTCTGGCTCCAGATCATCGAGTCGGGGCTGCTCACCGGCTTCGCGCCCCAGCTCTACGGCTGGACCGTCAACGGAGCCGCTCTCGCGGTCGCCGGCATCGCTCCGCCTTCGCCGGTACTGCCCCTGCTCGCCCCGCTCCAGGGTGGGCTGCTGCTGTCCGCCTACGCGCTCGTGATCGCCCTGGTCGCCACACGCGTCACGCTGGAACGGGATCTGGCATGAGACGCCGACTCAGCGTGATGCTCATCCTCGTGGCAGTGGTGTCCGGATGCGCCCCGGACCCGGTCAACGCCGCGGAGGACCTGCCGGAGCTGCTCGCCGCCTGGCAGGCCCGCGCGGGCGCGGTCGGGGTGGCCATGGCCGTCGACGCGCCCGGGCAGCCCACGTGGATCGGCGCCGCAGGGCTGTCCGACATCGACGCCCAGGCACCGTTGGCCGCCGACGACCAGTTCCGCATCGGCAGCGTCACCAAGACGTTCACCGCCGTCGTGATGTTGCAGCAGGCCGAGGAGGGCAAGGTGGGCTTCGACGATCCCGTCGCCCGCCACCTCGACGGCTTCCCGTGGGGCGAGGACGTCACCGTGCGCCACCTCCTCGCTCACACCAGCGGCATCCCCGACTACCAACGCGTGCATGGCTTCCTGGACGGGCAACGCACCGACCGCGACCGCCGCTGGACCGCCGACGAGCTCATCGGGCTCATTGCCGACCGCGACCTGGGGCACGCGCCGGGGAGCCGGTTCGCGTACTCGAACACCAACTACACGCTGCTCGGCCAAGTGATCGCGGCCGTCTCCGGCAACCCGTGGGCGACCGAGGTGCGCCGACGCATCCTCGAGCCCCTGGGAATGCACGACACCTCGATCCCCAGCGTCTCGATCCCCAGCGTCGAGGGTGTCTCGCCCGAGCTGGTCGCAGGCTACGCCGACATCGACGCAGACGGACAGCTCGACAATGTCGGCGGAGGTTCCTGGCCAGCGCTGGAGTCCGAGGGCGAGGCGGTCGGCAACATCATCTCGACCGTCACCGACCTGCAACGGTTCGCAGCTGCCCTGTTCCGCGGCCGTCTTCTGCAGCCCACGTCGATGGCGACGATGCTCGGCGAGGACGACGGGCAGCCCCTGGGCCTGCACCGCCAGGCCTACGTCGATGACACCGCGATCGGGCACTCGGGCGCGGACCCGGGTTTCGCCGCCACCATGACCTACCTGCCTGATCGCGACATCACCATCGTCGTGCTGACCAACCACGGCTCGGTCGATCCCGTTGATCTCGTGGCAGTCACCGCGCGCCTGCTCCGCCGTGCCACAGGTCGAGCAGGAGGTGGTTGATCGGGTCCCCGGTGAACTGGATCTCGTGGCCCGCGCCTGCGACTTCGGCGCGGGTCGCGTGGATCTGCTCGGCCAGCTCGTCACAGATGGCGTCGAAGCCCGGGCTGTGTGCCCCGGAGACCACGAGCTTGGGGAACCGGGCCGCCGCCAGTTCGTTGATGGGAGTCTCGAAGGTCCAAGCGGGGCGGCTCCGGCGCGCGATAGGCACCATCGGTGCGAGGTTCTCGAGGACCTCGGGAGGCAGCGATGCTGGGTCAGTTCCTACCGCCTCGAAGAAGCGCCTGAGCCACTCCCTATCGCTGAGATCCTCGTCCCAGATGCCGCGTACCCGTTCAACGAGCCGGGCGGCGTCCGGGTGGGTGATCATGGTGAACGCAGGAGGCTCCAGCAGGGCGAGCGAGCGAACTGACCCGGGGCGTCGCGCCGCTGCGAGCATGGCGCCAAGACCGCCATAGGAGTGCGCGACGAGGTGCGCGCCATCGCCGATGAGATCCGCGATGTCGTCGGCGTCGCGCAGGAAGTCCTCGCCCTTGGCCTCCGGGCTGTTGCCGTAACCGCGGCGATCAGGCACGAGCAGTTGATACCCCTCGCGGGCCAGCGGCTCCTGCGCCTGCCACTCCTCGGCTCCTGTCGCCAGAGCCCCGTGGACCAGGATCACGGGATCGCCCGCTCCCCACGATTCCACCGAGAGATCGCTCATCGCTTCTCCTAGCGCGGATCTCGCTTCGCCGATGCTGTCCCAGTGAACCGGCGCCCGCCAAGAACTACCGCAGCACGTGGCCCGATACCTCGACCATGCACCTGTCCCGCGAAGCCGTCAAGGGAGCGGGATCCTTCCCCGGCCCGCGTGGTCTGCGTGGTCGGCGCGACTGGGCTCCGCTATGGCACTATCGAGCTATGCGCCCAGTGACTGCTACGAGGCTGAATGAACTGCGCCGGGCCGCGCAGGCGAGGGGGCGGCACGCTGCTGGCCAGTACGCCCGCCGCATGGGTTCGCGCGGCACGATCACGCTGGCCGAGGTTCGCGCCATGCGGATCATGCTCGACCGGTACATGAACCGGCCTGAATTCCGCGCTCCCCCGGACACGAAAGTCGAAACCGTCCGCGCACGATTCGAAGGTGGACAGGTACGCGGTGAGTGGGTGGAGCGCCCCGGTGCTGGTGCACGGGATGCCGCTGTCCTCCTGTATGTGCATGGCGGCGGGTTCGTGGTGGGGTCACCGTTCTCGCACCGGGGACTGACCAGCGAGCTGTCGGCCCGCACGAAGCGACCGGTGTTCTCGGTGGACTACCGCAGGGCCCCCGAGCATCCGTACCCGGCTGCCGTTGATGACGTGCTGCGTGCCTACGCATGGCTTCTCGCCTCTGGAATGAGCGCCGAGCAGATCGTGGTGTGCGGAGACTCCGCGGGCGGGCATCTCGCGCTGGGCCTCTCTCCGCGGGCGCACCGGGCCGGGCTGCCGGTCCCCGCGGGCGTTGTCGCGCTGTCTCCCGTGGTCGATCCCACGATGGCGATGAGCCGACGCTGGCTCGAGAACAAGCATCCTAAGGCTCCGCTGCATTACACCGATGCCGGGCGGGCACTGATGGAGCCGCACTGGCGTGGTGTCGCACCGGCAGACCCGGAGCTGTTGCTGACCAACGACGACCTGACGGTGATGCCGCCGGTGCTGGTCCAAGCGAGCGACGCCGAGTTGCTGACCGGTGACGCCGAGCACTACGTCGAGAGCCTGAACTCGGTGGGCGGAAAGGGCCAGCTGAGCCTCTATCATCGCCGGATCCACGTTTTCCAGGTAGCCCACCGGGTATCGAAGACGGCTTCACGGGCCCTCGACGAGATCGCTCGCTTTGTCGATTCCTTGAGCGAGACCCATGAGCCGGACGGCCTACGGGACTGAGCCAGGAGGCTGAGGTGGGTGACATGACGGTGGCCGAGGTGATGGCCGAGGTGATGGCCGAGCTAGCAGACCTCGAGGATCCGAGGGTTCGTGAGGTCAATGAGAAGCATGGCGACGATCATGGCGTGAACCTCACCAAGCTGCGGGGTATCGCCAAGCGCATCAAGTCCCAGCAGGAGCTCGCGCGCGAGCTGTGGGCAATGGGTGACACCGCAGCGCGATTGCTAGCGCTGCTGATCTGTCGGCCGAAGGCGTTCGAGCGCGACGACCTCGACTCGATGCTTCGCGAGGCCCGGACCCCGAAGGTTCACGATTGGCTCGTGAACTATGTGGTGAAGAAGACCGCGCATGCCGAGGAACTGCGCCAGGCATGGCTTGCCGATCCGGATCCCGTGGTCGCGAGCGCTGGCTGGGCCCTGACCATCGAACGAGTCACCAAGAAGCCTGAGGGCCTCGACCTCCCGGGGCTGCTCGACGTCATCGAGGCGGAGATGCAGCAGGCCCCGGACCGGTTGCAATGGGCGATGAACCACTGCCTCGCCCAGGTCGGGATCGACCACGCCGAGCATCGCGCCCGCGCCATCGACATCGGTGAGCGGCTCGAGGTGCTCAAGGACTACCCGACTCCCCCGGGCTGCACGTCGCCGTTCGCGCCCACCTGGATCTCCGAGATCGTTCGGCGGCAGGCTGGCGCGTAGGAGCAGCAAGCACGCGCTCCGCTCCCCCGCTGCCGCACAGCGGGCTCGGATGCGCCTACTCCTGGGTGCCGAGGACGCCCCCACCAAAGGAGCTGCCGGTGAGGTCGAGAATCTCATCGATCCAGCCGATGATGTCCTTCGTCGAGCCGATGTTCTGGGGTGGGTGACGGATTAGGGTGTCGCGCAGGATGAGCCGGTCGAAGTCGACGTTGATCGGATCCTTCCTGGGTGTGCCGTCAGGATGGTAAAACGGCACGCCCGCCGCGCGCATGGTGGTGACGAACTCCTGGGCGAGGATGCCATAGCCGACGGTGGTGGGGTGCACGCCGTCGAGGGAGAACAGCCCTCCCTCGGAGCGCCCGCCGTTCCCATCCGCGGCGAGGAACCTGGTGGTCAGCGGCGGGGAGAGCGCCGCTAGCTCGCCGGGCAGCTCGTATCCGGTCCACCATGCGGGGCGCGCGGACGGGTCCTCGTAGAAGCGGCGCGAGGCGAGATTGTCGAGCAGGGCGGCGGTGTCGAGGAGCAGCCAGTCCTTGCCGTTGTCGCGGGCCTCGCGGACGACGGCTTCGAGGTGATCGTTGTAGGCGTCGATGGCATAGTCGATCGCGCGTGCATCCTCCCCGCTGAGGTGCTTGTCCGTGTGGCTGCTGAAGGTGGATTCGGTGACCCAGGGATACACGTAGTGGTCGAAGTATCGCGAGCGGGGCCCGAGCTTGCCGCCGATGCCGTTAGTGATCGGGGCGATGGTCACGTGCGGCACCGTGCACAGGATGACGTGCCGCGCGCTGATCCGTTGAACGCGCTCGATCATCTCGTCGTACTCCTGCCGGAAATGCTCCGGCGTCCACACCGTGTAGTGGCTCTTGGCGCCAAGCCGATCGAAGCCGGGAGCGGACCAGGCCACTTCAAGGTTGGTGGCCGCTTTCAGGGCATTGTTGGCGCCGAGGAAGACGATGAGCGTCTCGATGCCACTTTCCGACGAGCCATCGCCCTGCTCCCCGAGCGCCCGGGCCGCATCGAACAGGGTCATCGCTCGTTGCTCCGCCGTCGCGCGCGGATACACCCGCAGCGCGGCCCGGAACGCGGCATTCTCCACCGGCTGGTCCAGCAGATCGTTGCTCGGTGGGTTGCCGGCGAGCACTCCTGCGCATCGATCAAACGTCCATTCGAGGCTGTCGCGCAGGTCCCAGCCGAACATCGACAGGTTGTGGTTGATCGGCGCGGCCGGCGGTGTCACGCTGCCGGGGCCGCGTTCCCAGTAGTCCTCCACCTCCGACATCCACGATTGAACGGTGAACGGCGCGAGCGGCAGGTCCCACCAGCCGAGCGTCGCGCCATGCCGGTCCTCGAGCGCGCGCAGCAGGTACTCGAGATTGAGTGGCAATCCGCCGTGGCTGCGGTAGCGCGGGAACCGGAACGCGCGCTGCCAGCCGAGCTCGCGCGCGATGATCGCCGGGTACGACAGGTCCGTGTTGTGGATGGCGAAGCTCTGGAATCCCTGCGATAACGAATCGCCGATGACAACGAGGCGATGGGGCGGGGTCCCGGTTCGCTGAGCTGCCATCTCTGGGGGAAGAGGAACGCCGAGCGTCGGGTCGGTCGCGGGCTTGCGGGGACCACTCGCCGCACGGTCGATCACCGATCGGGGGGTTCCCTCGGGGAACTGGATCACGATGGCCTCCCGCCGCCGGTGACGGTTCTGTTCCCAGTGTGCGCCTGGCGGCTACTCCGATGGCATGAGCGAGCCACTGCCGCCGGTGAACGTCGAAAGCAGGTCCGCCTCCGGGAATCCGTCGGAGCCAGTGCCCGTGGCGGGAGGGCCGGGTACCTGCTTGCTCTTGGGGATCCCAGCGGCACGCGTGGCCTCGAGCCGGAGGCCCGCCTGCTGGGCCTTGGTATAGGGGGCCAGGAACGCCGCGAGGTCGGTATCGGTGGTGGTGGTCCCCACGACGAGCGTTCCTGTGGCGGCGAAATTGGCCGCGGCCCTCCGGACGTGGCTCGGCGAGGTGACCAAGATGACATCGTCGATCCCCTCTTGCTGCAGCAGCCTGGTGGTGTTCTGCGCGTTGGCCACCGTCGAGGTGGAGCGGTCCTCGGAAGTGATCCTCGATTCCGGAACCCCGTGGTCGAGCAGCCATTGCTGCATCGCGGCGGCCTCGGTGATCCCCCGCTTCGGGGCGCCGCCAGAGACGTAGATCGGGGCGCCGGGGTTGGCGTAGGCCTGCGCGAGGCCGGCGGTGAGGCGCTTGACGAGCTCAGGGGCCATGGTGCCGTCTTCGCGGAGGCCGTGGCCGAGGATGACGATCGCGATCGGTGATGCTGCTACCACGGCGGGCGAGGTGGACGGCACGATCCGGGCGGCGGCGTCGACGCCGTTGATGACATCGCGAGCCGTCTGGGCGGCCGCGGGATCGAGGTTCGCGAGATGGTTGAGCGCTGCGTCCCGGGTGTCGGGATCGTTGGCTTGCTCGGCCCAGATCGCTTGCAGCGCGAGGGCTTCCGCATCGTTCGGCGTGATCGCGAGCACCCGCTCGAGATCAGCGAGCCCACCGGTGGCGTCGTGCGCGGCGAACCTGGCTTGCGCGGAGTTGTACAAGGTGGCGGCATCGGCCTCCGTGGCGGAATTGACGACAACCACCGGGCCGGTGGGTGGCAACGGCCCGCTCGGCTGGGCATCGATGGCGAGGCTGGCGGCGGCAGCGAGCACCACCGTGCCGAGCGTGGTGGCGCGGGCGAGGGAGAACATGCCGACAACGCTATTGCGGGGGTGCTCGGGCCGAGATGCCTTGCAGCAGCGTCTCGGTAACGATGTCTGGCGCCGTCGCGCAGAGCCCCCCGCCGCGGCCGAGTGGGTGCGGAAATACTGTGGCGAGCAGCATCGTTGCACTGAGGGTGCCGATATCCATTCTTGACCTCGCGTCGATCTCCGACAACGAAACCGCCCGTGACAGCTTCGCGGCCAGCGTCGAGATGGCGCAGCACGCCGAGAAGTGGGGCTACGAACGGATCTGGTACGCCGAGCACCACAACATGAAGTCGATCGCATCGTCGGCGACCAGCGTGCTCATCGGCCATATCGCGGCGCACACCTCGACGATCCGCCTCGGGGCGGGCGGGATCATGCTGCCGAACCACTCGCCACTGGTGATCGCCGAGCAGTTCGGGACGCTTGCCACCTTGCATCCGGGCCGCATCGATCTCGGGCTCGGCCGCGCTCCGGGCACCGACCAGAAGACTTTGCGTGCCCTGCGACGGGACGCCTCCTCCGCGGACAGCTTTCCCCACGACGTGCTTGAGCTTCAGGGCTACCTCTCCGACGAATCCACGGTCCCTGGCGTGGTCGCCATTCCTGGCAAGGGAACCCACGTCCCCCTCTACATCCTCGGCTCGTCGCTGTTCGGGGCCCGGCTCGCCGCGGCGCTCGGCCTGCCGTATGCCTTCGCCTCGCACTTCGCCCCCGACGCCCTCGAGGCGGCAGTCACGGCGTACCGGCGCGAGTTCCAGCCATCCCGCCAGCTCAAGCACCCCTACGTCATCGCCGGGGTGAACGTGATCGCTGGCGACACCAAGCGCGACGCGATGCGCCTGTTCGAGGATGCCCAGCGCTTCCGGGTGACCCGGCTCGTCGGCCGGGGAAGAACCTTCACCCGCGAGGAAGCCGACCTTCTCCTTGACTCCCCCGCGGGCCAGCAAGTCCGGCAGATGGGTAGGTATTCCGCGGTCGGTACCGCGTCGGACGTCAAGCAATACCTCGATCAATTCACCGGCCATGCCGACGCTGACGAGCTGATCGTGCTGTCGGCCGCCACCGATCGTGATGCGTGGATGCGGTCGCTGGAGATCGTGGCCGAGGTCAGCGAGCTCGATCGTGGCGGCTCGCGCTAGCGGAGTCCTTGATGGTAAGCAGCATCTTCCGGCTCATCACAAAACTGATCGGCTCCAGCAGCATCCGTCCGAAAGCCAGGCGGCTGCGAACGGAGTCGCCGTGAGTGCTGCCGCCGCGCTCGATGAGCCTCGTGCGCCCACCTTCGAGGGGAAGCAGGTGGAACCCCCAGACCGTCGCCTCGCCCGAGCCCGCATCCGAGGCGAACAGCACCAGGTGACGTTCCGGTTCGACCAGCGCCACAGGGATCGGCGGCGCCTTCGGGTGCAGCCGGATCGCATCCCCCACCTCGAGATGCTGGAACCGAGGCAGGATCTCGCCCACATTCGTGATGCGGCAGCCGACAAGGTTCTCGAGCGCTTGATAGCTGTAGAAGCCGCCCCGGCCCTGCCCGAGCTGCACGATCCACGGCCACACCTCGCTCGGCCCCGCATTGATCGTCACAGCGTGGCTGTAGCTCCACTTCGGATCCGTGAGAAGCTCATCGCCCGGATAGGTTCGTTGCCGCTCGGCCGCCGTGGTTCCCCACGTCGTCCGCCACTTCCGCAGCGGTCGGCCCAGCAGCACGTGGATCTTGATGAGGGCGATGGCGCTGAACGTCTCGATGATCGACCGAGCCAGGCGGCGACCCGGGTCGTCCCTGCTGCGGCGACGGCGCTTCATTCATCAAGCCTCGCCGCAGCGCGCGGTTGGGGCAAGGACCGAGTGCCCCCTAGCTGTGGGCCGAAAGCCAGTTCCATTGGTGCCCGCGCGCCCTGGCATCCGTTGCGCGCTCGGCTCACCCTGTATGCAGGCCCACGATTGGACGAGCAATGGACGCACCGGCAGGTCGATCGAGCGTTGATCTCTACTGGCTCCCACTGGGGGCGGGCGGTCGAGTCGTGCGCTGGAACGGACGTGCATACGAGGCGCTTGCCGCGCGGCTCAGCCACCGGGTGGCCGCGGATCTGTACCACTCCGCGCTGAGCGTCACCCACCGCGGCAACATGCACACGATCGAGATGGGGCCCGTGTGGAACATCAAGGCCCCGCTGCGGGGGGTCGTCGCGGTCGGTCCGGTCGGAGCACGCTGGCTGGGACGTTTCCGGCTCTTCCGCTACGAGATCCGCTGCTGGCGGGACGGTCGCATTCCCGACATCACCGAGGCCGTGGATAGCCCGCAACGGCTGAGCGACGATGATGCGCGCGCGGCACGAATGCTCGATCTCGTGAGCACAGCGCCGCTGCTGACGTGGGGCCGGGATGAAATGCGCACGGGCGACATGTGGAACTCGAACTCCCTGGTCTCCTGGCTCCTCGCGAGGACCGGGCACGACACTTCCGTCCTCGCGCCGCCGGGGCATGGCCGCGCGCCCGGCTGGGACGCCGGTCTCGCGATCGCGCGGGATGCGGGTGCGGCGACCTCGCCTGGCGCCGCTCCCCGGCCCCCGCGCCCCGGCCCCCGCGCCCCGGAAGTGTTACCAAATGCACCCCCTCGCGGCCGAAACAGGGTGCAAAACCGCACAAATCCGGGGCGCCGCCAACCCGCCAGCCCATAGCCAACCCGCCCCCCCGCCAACCCGCCACCCAGCCAATCCGCCCAGCCCGGCTAGACGAGGTAGGAGCCGACGAATACTGCTGTGGAGAGCGCGAGCATCCCGAGGCAGTTGAGCCAGAACACGCTGCCGAGGTATCGCGCCCGGATGTGGGAGTAGGCCGCGGCGAGGAAGTAGGCGATGACCGCGGCGTTCGTAGCGGCGGCGATGCCTGGATGCGCTAGTCCGACGAGCAGCCCGGCCGTGGCGAGCAGCTTGATGAATATCAGCGCCCATCCCCAGTCGAGCGGGAAACCGACGCCTTCGAGGCAGTCGCGGACGAACCGTGGTGGGCGGATGGAGATCAGAGCGTCGCCCAGCAGGATGGCGGCGAGCAGCACGGTGGGCCACATGGGATCCGGTATGTCGAACATCGCTCCTCCTGGTCCCCGTGCCGTCGCTGTCCCCGTGCGGCCGCTATGGCTCCGCGAGCTTGTTCTTCAGTATCTTGCCCGTGGTGTTGCGCGGCAGCGCGTCGAGGAACTCCACGTCGCGGGGCACCTTGTAGCGCGCGAGCTGGCCGCGCACGAGGTCCTTGACCGCGTCGGCGGTGAGCTCGCGACCGTTTCGCACGACGACGAAGGCGCGCAGGCGCTGCCCGAACTCCTCGTCATCGACCCCGATGCACGCGGCCTCGGCGACCGAGGCGTGGCTGGCGATGACATCCTCGACCTCCCGCGGGTAGACGTTCTCCCCTCCGGAGATGATCATCTCGTCATCGCGCCCGACGACGAACAGGCGGCCCGCCTCGTCGAAACGCCCGAGGTCACCGGTCGCCATGAGGCCGCCGATCCGTTCCTTGTCGCCGCCGCGCGTGTACCCCTCGAACAGGTAGGCGTTGCCGACGTAGATGCGCCCCGTCTCGCCCTGCCGGACTACCTGGCCGGACTCGTCGAGCAGCCGCACGGTCGTGCCGCGTGCCGGGCGCCCGGCGGTCCTCGGTGCCGCGCGCAGGTCCCTCGGGGTGGCGATGGTGGCGTACGCGACCTCGGTGGATCCGTAGAGGTTGTAGAGGGTGTCGCCGAAGGCATCCATCCATCGTGTGGCGAGGTCGCCGGCGAGCGCGGAGCCCGACACCGCCACGACCTGGAGCGACGAGGTGTCGTAGCGGTCGCGCACGTCCTGCGGAAGATCGAGGATGCGTTGCAGCATCACCGGGATCGCGATGAACGCCTCGCACTTCGAGCGCTCGATCTCGGCGAGCCACTCCTCGGCGTTGAACCGGCGCCGCATCACCACCGATGCGCCCAGGCCTAGGGCCATGGCGAGGTTCGCGAGGCCCCATGCGTGGAATGCTGGCGCGGCCAGACCGATGCGCATCCCCGAGCGAAGCGGGATGCGGCCAAGCAGCGCGGCGGGCGCCTCGAGGGAGGGTGTGCCGCCAGCGGCGATGGCACCGCGAGCCGCGCCTCGCGGGGTTCCGGTTGTCCCGGAGGTCAGGATGGTGATCTTTCCCGATCGCCCGGGCACCGGTGGGCGGCGGCCGCGGTACCGGTCGGCGAGGGCCGCGAGGCTGAGCGCCCCGCTGCCGGGTTCCCCGTCATCGGGCTCGGCGTCGCAGAGGACGCGGGCCATGTGCTCGGGAGCATCCGCCACTAGGTGGTGGAACTCCGTGTCGTGGATGAGTGCATGCACGGCCTCCCGGCTCGTGACCTCCCGCAGCTGGGGCCCGGAGAACCCGGTGTTGAGCAGCAGGACGTCCGCGCCGGTCTTCGCTGCCGCCGCCACGGCCTCGATGAGGCCGCCGTGGTTGCGGGCGAGCACCGCGACGGTGTCGTTCTCGGTCACGCCGTGCATCGCGAGGCCGCAGGCGATGGCGTCGCTGCGCGCGTCGACCTCCGCGTAGGTCTTGGTGCCGAACTCGTCGATGACCAGGGGCGCGTCGGCATTGCGGATCGCCCCTGCCGCGACGGCGGTGCCGAGGCTCAGTCCCCATGTGCGCGCGGCCCACGCGAGACGCAGGAGCGTGGTCGGCATCATCGGTCGCACGATCCCGCTGCGCGCGAGGACGCTGGCGTTCGCGAGCTCCTGCGCGGCGCGGCGCGGCAAG
Organism: Lolliginicoccus lacisalsi; assembly: GCF_014841105.1. Lineage (GTDB taxonomy): Bacteria > Actinomycetota > Actinomycetes > Mycobacteriales > Mycobacteriaceae > Lolliginicoccus > Lolliginicoccus lacisalsi. The sequence continues at coordinate 42,390 of NZ_JACYWE010000005.1, read as the reverse complement.
GACGGCGGCGGGCGCGGCGGTGTCGCCTGCTGCTCGATCTTGATCTTGGCCGCTTCGAGCGCGTGGCTGAACATCGCGTGCACCCTCGGGTACGCGACGAGGTCCGCCACCGCGCCCAGCACGCCGGGGGCGTCGTAGGAGAAGCGCAGCGTCAGAGCTGTACGGCCATTTCCTCGCGACCGGAAACGCAGGCGCAGGCGATGATCCACGCCGGTGAAGGCGTTCCACGCGAACTCGCGCGCGGGCGTGTAGTCGACGATGATGACATCGCCCCCCACCAGTGCGGCACCCAGCTTCAAATGAACGCGGTAGCGCGCGTCGAGCGCTGGTTGCTGCCCGGCCTGCGCTGGTGTCACGGTCATGTCGGGGCCGACGAAGCCTGCGACCCGCACTGGGTCGGCGCAGGCCTCCCACACGACCTCCGGCGGGGCGTCGATCTCGATCTTGTGCTCGAACTTCATCCGATCACCGGCAGCTTCCGCTCGATCTGCAAGGCGGTGAGCACGTCCTGCATCCGCGCCAGGACATCCGCGTAGACGGTGTCCCAATCGGGGTCCTCGCCGTACTCGGCGCGGATGTCGATGGGCTCGAGGTACTGGATGACGATCTTCGAGGGCAGGGGCACGAAGGGCGCGAAAGGCGGGGTGAGCCCATAGGGGAACGAGACCATGATGGGGATGGTCTTGAGGCGCAGGACGCGGTCGACCCGGAGCAGCCGCGCGAGCCCCTCCCCCCGGGAGAGGAACAACGCCGTTTCCTGCCCGCCTATCGTCACTTGCGGCACGATCGGCACGTTGTGCTTGTAGGCGAGGCGCAGGAAGCCTCTGCGCCCGCCGAAGTCCACTTTCGCTGACTCCCAGCTCGGCCGGAACACCTCGTAGTCGCCGCCGGGGAAGACCTGCAGCACCGCTCCTCCGGCCAGGGCGAGGTCGGCGTTGTCGGGGTCGGCCTCGACCGTGCCGAAGCGGCGCAGGATCCACGCGAACGGCGAGTTCAGCACCAGCCTGTGCGCGAGTTGATAGAACGGACGCTCGGTGCCGAGGTACGAGGAGATCGCTAGCTGCGAGATGAACACCTCGGGCGATTGCAGGCCGCCGGTGTGATTGCCGACGATGAGCACGGGGCCTTCCCCGGGGATGTGGTGCAGGCCCCGCACGTCCGGGCGGAACCATAGGCTCATCAGCAGCCACAGCCCGGGCAGCAGCTCACGGATCGAGTCCGGATCACGGTCCTCGAGGTCGCCGGGACGGAATCGCGGCATCAAGCCCGAGAGGGGCCGGGTGAACGTTCCCGTGGCGCCCTGGGCCAGCGCCCGCGCAGTGCCGAGCATCCGCCCAGCTACGCTTTCGCCGAAGGCCATCGCGCTCCTCAATCCGATCAGTGCGCACGCGGGGTCGCGATGCACCAAGTGTAGGGCGCGGGCCGGGCAGGAGGTCGAGGGTTCGACGAAGCCGAACCGGTAATGTTAGGTACCTCTCGAACAATCGAAGGACTCGTGATGGTTGCCCTCCGGCGTCACCGCAGCATGGTCATTTCCCTCGCTACCGCCCTAGCGCTCCTCGTCGCGGTGCTCGGGTCGAGCCTGGTCGCGGACGCCCAGGAGCCTGCTCCCCCGGCGGTCGAGCTGACCCCGCAGGCCGCTCAGGACTTCCTCGATGAGCGGCTTCCCGCGCTGCTCGACGAGCACGGCGCGCCCGGCCTCGTGGCGGCGATCGTCTCGGGCGGCGAGCAGGCCGCGGCCGCCGGATATGGGTTTGCCAACGTCGAGCAGCAGCGGAGGATCTCGCCCTCGACCACAGTGTTCGAGACCGCGTCGATAGCGAAGTCGTTCACCACGATGGCGGTGCTGCAGCTCGTCGACCGTGGACTCATCGACCTGCGCGCGGACATCAACACCTACCTCGGGCAGGGCCTGGAGGTCGCGGACACCTTCCCAGGACAGCCAGTCACGATGCATCATCTGCTGACCCATACCGCGGGCTTCGAGGATGCGCTGGGCGCGGATGGCGCCCCCAGTGCCGAGGAGGTGCCATCGCTCGAGGAGTACGTGGCGGGGACACCGATGAAGCGCGTCCAGCCGCCGGGACGGTTCGTTGCTTACTCGAACTACGGAATGAGCCTTGCGGGTCTTGTCGTCCAGGAGCTCGCAGGAACGTCTTTCGAGGACTACACCGCGGAGAACGTCTTTGGCCCGCTGGCAATGGCGTCGACCGAGTTCCTTCCCGTGAGCGAGGCGCGAGCCAAGCAGGACGTCGCGACCACCTACTACGCGGATGGTTCGCCAACGGAGGCGATCCACCTCGCGGGGACCCCGGCGGGCACGGCGGTGACCACTGCCGACGACATGTCCCGGTTCATGCGAGCGCTGCTGGGCGGGGGCGAGCTCGATGGGCAGCGCGTCCTGTCCCCTCGATCGGCGCAGCAGATGCTCACTCGGCAGGCGGGCATGGATCCGCGCGTGGCGGGTGCCGGCTATGGCACCTGGCAGTTCCAGCTTGGTCCGCCGCCAGGCTTCGGCCACGGCGGTGACCTGCCCGGCATCCACACCCAGTACGTCGTGGTGCCGGAGCTCGACCGGGGCATCTTCGTCGCGGTCAACGGCGATGACAGCGACAAGAGCATGGCCGTCAATCCCCTGGAGGACCTGAGGTTCTCCGTGGTCAAGGAGTTCCTCGAGGCCTTCGCTCCCGAATCCGCGTGGCCAGGCGCCGCGCCGGACCCGAGCGTTGATCTCTCGCGCTATGAGGGCGCGTTCGTCACGACTCGCAACAGCGCCACTGACTTCACCAAGCTTCGCGCTCTCCTCGACAACCTCAGCGTCAGCGCGAACGATGACGGCACGCTGTCGATCAAGGGCCCGTCCGCGCTCGACGAGACGTGGCTCCCGGCGGGCGACGGGCTGTTCGTCGCCGAGAACGGGGAGGACATGGCCGCGTTCGTCGAGGAGGACGGCCGTGTGATCGCGCTGGCGCTGAACATCAATCCCACCCAGGCGTATGAGAAGGTTGCCTGGTACGAGCAGCCACGCCTGCACCTGCTGAGCTGGGCCGCAGCGGCGTTGGTGCTGCTGAGTGTGCTCGCCTGGCCTGTCGCCGCGGCCATCCGGCGGGTCCGGGGGCGCGCGCGCCGCGACAGCACGCGGGGCGCGTTTCTCGCTCGGCTGATCGCTGCCGTCGCTGCCACCTCGAGCGTGGCGCTCATCGTGCTTCTTGCCTACGGGCTCGCGAACAGCTCCGTGCTCGAGCAGTGGCTCTTCACGAGTCCCGGCTGGCTGCTGGTTCCCGTCACCGTGGGCGCGCTGGCGGCGGCGGCCAGTGCCGTCGCGGCGGTGCTCGCGTGGAAGCACGGGTGGTGGAGCACGCTCGGGCGTGCGCACTATTCGCTGGTCGCGCTCGCGGCGATTGTTTTCGTCAGCCTGGGCTGGACCTACAACCTCATGTGGACGCCATTCGGCTGACGCGGTGGCTTCGTTCTCAGAGGCGGATCGCTAGGTACCAGGTGTTCTCGCCGGGCGCGCGGCGGTAGTGCAGCTCGTCGAGCAAGGCACCGGCTATCGCGAGGCCACGACCCGATTCCGCGAGGTCCCCAGGGAGCTCGAACGACGCGACGTCGAGGTCGTGCTGCGTGCCGTCGTCCTGGAAATGGGCTTCGAGCAGGCCATCGGAGATGCCGACGGCGAGGGAGAAGGAGCTCGTGCCGCTGTCGCGCCCATGGGTGACGATGTTCCCCGCGATCTCGGCAACGGCGGTCTCGAATCGCATCCGATGGGTGTCGTCCGCGCCCGGAGCGATCTCCCACAGATGCGCGAGCAGATCGTGCACGGCATCGATCGCGTCGGGGTGCGCGGCCGCGGACAACGTCAGGGTCGAGTCCCTATCGCGCATTGAACGCCTCTTCCGCTGATGGGTATGCCTTGAGGACCCGGTTCAGGTTTGTCAGCGTGAGCACCGTTTCGACCTGCGTGTTTGGCCGAGCGATGCGTAGGTCGCCGCCAGCCTGGCGGGCACGCTTGAGGCCCGAGATGAGCGCGCCGAGGCCGGAGGAGTCAATGAAGTCGGTGCCGCCGAGGTCGATGACGATCCGACTGGCACCACCGTCGACGGTGGCTTCGATGAGTTCCCGCAGGCGCGGTGCCGCGACCATATTGAGCCGGCCCTTGGGCTCGATGACGGCGATTCCGCCATCAGCCGTGCGGGTGCTGAAATCGATCATGCTGCTCCTTCTTGCTGCCTGTTCATTCGAAGCGCCTTGATGACCACGCTGAGGATGGCGAGATCGAAGGCAACCCAGACGATGTTGACCCAGAAGCCGAGGGGCGAGATGAGTCCTGTCCCGAGATTGACGGCGCCGATGAGCGCCGCGGCCACCAGGATCGCCATGGCGAGCAGCTGGTATCGCACCAGGTGCCATTGGCGGCCGACGGATTGCTGCCGGGTCTTCGGTGTGACCGCGAAGTCCAGTGGCTTGTCGAAGCAGACGTTCCGGAAGGCGGTGTAGCAGGCCTTGATCCACACGGGGAAGAGCGTCAGGTTGTATTGCTGCCCGCGCCACGTCGGCGTGCCACGACTGACGACGAAGAACATCAGCTGGTTTACCAGCAGAAACGGGATGAGCCGGATGAAGAAGTCGACGCTCCACGCCTGCACCGGCATGATGCCGAGGGTCAGGTAGAGCACCGGTGCCGCGAAATAGACGATCGCGGCGAAACCGGCGAGATAGCTCCACATCGTCGCCCAGTACATCAGTCGTTGCGCAGCGGAAAGGCCGCGCTGGATCAAGGGGTTCTCCCGCAGCATGACCTGCACGGTGCCCTGCGCCCAGCGCAGGCGCTGGGTCAGCATGGTCTTCAGGTCCTCGGGCGCGAGTCCGTGAGCGAGGATCTCGTTGTGGAACGCGGAACGCCAGCCCTGGGCATGCATCCGCATGCAGGTAGCCATGTCCTCGGTGACGGAGATGGTCGAGATGGGAAGCATCGGCTGTGCTTCCGCGTCGCGACCGACGTCGACTGCTCGTACGATCGCGCGCACCGATTCGATCGCGCCGAGCGGCGACCATTCGCGCTGGGTGAGCAGGCTGTGGGAGGACTCGTCCAGGATGAACCCGTCACCGGGGTCGGACTCATCCGCCAGTTCCGAAAGCTCGGCGATAGCATCCAGGTCAGCCCGCATGGCCCGCACGTCCGCATCGACGACCTCCCGCGCGGCAGCGTCGACTCGCTGCTGGAAGTCGTAGGTTATCTCCGCGAAGGCTCGCCCCTCGCGGAGGTCCTCCTGGGCGGTCCGGACCGCGGCGCGCACCGTGTCGAGCGCTGCACGTGACTGCGGCGAGGTGCCGTCGAGGTCAGCGCGCGCCTTGTCGATGACCTTGCCCGCCGTGCGCAGCGCGCGGCGGATATCGGTCTCCACCGCCTTGACGTAGCCGGTGACGCCGAGCTGCATGAGTGCTTCGCGGCGCAGGACAGCGTTCGAGCCGCAGAAGTACGCCGCGTTCCATCCGTCCTTGCCCTCCTGGATCGGACCGTAGAAGAGCGGGGCCTGGCTGCCCAGCGGGTCGCCTTCGGGGACGTTGACGAAGTACTGCGGCGTTTGCACCAGGGCCATGCGGTCGTCCTCGAAATACCCGAGGGTGCGGTCGAGGATCTCGGGCTTGGGTACTTGGTCGGCGTCGAGGATGAGGATGAACTCGCCATCGGTCTGCATCAGTGCATTGCTGAGATTGCCGGCCTTGGCGTGGCGCGGCTTGTTCGTCCAGCCGCTCGCGCGCACGAGGTACCGGATACCGCGCGCCTCGGCGGCGGCGGCGAGGTCCGGCCTGGCTCCGTCGTCGAGGATCCAGGTCGTGTGCGGGTAGCGGATGCGCTGGGCGGCCTCGGCGGTCCGCAGCACGAGGTCGAGGGGCTCGTTGTAGGTCGTGATGAAGACATCGACCGTCGCATCGGCGGGCGGTGGGGGCGGCTCGCCCCTCCGTCGCAGCTTCCACATGGTCAGGCCGAACAGGAGCGAGTCGATCAGGCTGTAGGTCTCGGCGATGACGAGGGGAACCGCGATGTACCAGGCCGGCCATGCGACCGAGAACATCCATCTCCAGATGATGTAGTTCAGTCCGAGCAGCGCTGCGATCAGGATGAGGACGCGTAGCGCGATGATCTGGCGAGTGAGCGGCTGAGTCACGGTTCTCCCCCGCTGTCGGCAGCTCGCCGGACGGCGATAATCGTGACGTCGTCGATGGGCGCGGCGGAGCGTGCCAGGCCCCGGGCCGAGGCAACAAGCTGCCCTGGCCCGCCGGCCTGGCTCGCCAGTAGTGGCAGCACGGCGCTCGCATTGGTTCCTGACTCGTCGATCAGGTCGAGGATCCCGTCGGAGCATACGACGAGCATGTCGCCCGGTTCGAGCGTGACCCGCTGCGACTGCCAGCCGCCATCGACTGCCACGCCCAGCGGCAGGCCGCCCGCAGCCAGTCTCTGTACCGTCCCGTCGGCCTTCCGCACCGCGGCCAGCCCATGCCCGGCGTCGACATACTCGACGACGCCGGTCGCGGGGTCGAGCAGGGCGTGGAACACGGTGGCGAAGCGGGCTGTCCGGTCGAAGTCGTCAGCTAGCTGGGCGGCGGCCGCGCCCATCACCCACGCGAGGTCGGTCTCCGCCGTTGCCGCGTCCAGCGCGCGGGAGACGCCCCGGAGGGCCGAGCGTACCGATGCGGCGAGGATCGCAGCACCCATGCCCTTGCCCATCAAGTCGCACACCGAGACGATCACGCCGCGCCGCGTGCGGTAGTGATCGTAGAAGTCCCCACCGACCGCGTATGCGGGGACGCACGCGCCAGCGATGTCGTAGCCATCGACCGCGAGGTTGCCGGCTGGCAGCAGCTCGCGCTGGACCTCGGCCGCGCGCACGAGGTCCTCGGAGCGCTCGAGCTCGCGCTGCGCCCAGGCGGCAACATCCTTGAACGCGTCGAGTTCCTGGGCATCAAGGGTGCGTGGCCGGGTGTCGTAGATGCAGAAGACACCGACCGGGTGGCCCCCGGGGCCGTAGAGCGGGAACCCCGCATAGAACCGGATGCCGTCCTCCCCGCCCACGCCTGGCAGAGAAGCGAACTGGGCGACTTCGCTCGCATCGGTCACGATGAGCGCTGGGTCGGTGGGCCTGGTGTAGCTGCGCGCGATCGTTGTCTGGCAGATGGTCATATCGCGAGGCACTTCCACGAGGTCGAGCCCCTGGGCCGACTTGAACCACTGGCGGTCGCGGTCGATGAGCGAAACCGTCGACATCGGCACGTTGAACACGCGTCGCGCGATCCTCGTGATGTGGTCGAAGCGATCTTCCCGTGGCGTGTCCAGCAGATTGAGCTGCTCGACCGCTCGCACGCGTCGCCGATCGACATCCTGGGGTATCTCCGTCGCGAACGAGGTCATGTCAGCGGAGCCTTTCGTGGAGTGCGCCGGCGAATGCTGCTGCGGCTTCCGGGGTGCTGGAGAATCGCCAATCTGCTTCCTTGTCGTGATCAAACCAGATGAATGCCGCGACGGATTCCTCCTCGTCCAGCAGGGCAATGAGCTCGCGGATCCACTCGGGCTTGGATCCGCCCGCTTCGGCGCTGCCCACCTCGGTTATCACGATGGGCTTGCCGGGCGCGATCGCGCGCAGCTCATCGAGCGTCGGGCCGAACAGGCTCGTGGGGTCGATCCAGCGGGTCCATGGATGGGTGGTGCCCCAGTTGTATCCATCAAGCCCAATGACATCGACGAAGCGATCGCCGGGGTACAGGTCCGCGATCGGTGAGCTGCCCGGGAACGAGACGTTCGGCGACCAGATCCATTTGACGTTGCTCGCCCCCTTCGAGGCGAAGAGATCGTGGATATGGCGCCACGCTGCCACATAGGTATGCGCGCTGGTTCCCTGCTCGACGCTCCACGGATACCATGTGCCGTTCGCCTCGTGCGCGAAGCGCAGGTACACAGTGCTTCCCCAGGCAGCGAGCTGGTCCGCCCAGCTGTACAGGTAGTCGTCATGCAGCCCGTCCGCGATGGACCGCAGCGAGAAGGCCGCGTTGTCGTGCTCGCCCTCGCCAAGCCAGTGCCAGGGCTCCCATGTCACGACCGGTTCAGCCCCGAACGACACGGCCGCGTCGAGATCGTGGATCGGTGGTGGGGCGGTGAAATCGGAGAACGAGAGAATGAGTGTTGGTGGCTGGCCAGCGGACTGCCGCGCGCGCTCGAGCTCGTCGAGCGCCGCTGGTCCTCCTGGGTTGCTGATGCCGAACCGCAGGCAGTCGTCGTTGAGGGCATGAGGGGGCGCATCGGAGCAGTCGTTGCCTCGCGCTGGTGCCGCGCACGCCACGATAGGCGCCAGCAGGAGGATCGAGGCGGCGATGAGGAGGCTCGCTCCGCTATTGGATCCGCGCCTCAGCGTTGAGAAGGACGGGCTCATCGACTCCTCTCCCGCCGGCGAAGTGACAGTTTGTCATATTACTGGACGGTACCGGCGAGCGTCATGTGCCGCAGCATGACCCCGAAGATCCTGGTGCCGCGAGCCCAGCGCACCAGCCGCGGGCGCGGGTCACTTGCCGGGAGATCGCGCGCCCCGCTCGGGGGGATCGCGGTCGGCGAGGATCGCCATGGCGGTGAGCGCGACGGAGCGATCGTCGTCCTGCGTCATCCGGACCAGCTCGCGCGCGGGGGCAGCGCCGGGGATCTCGGCGAGCGCCTGGGCAAGGCGCAGGCGCTCGCGCGGGCCTGGGTCGCTGCCGAGCGCGGCGACGAGGGTGCCCACGATCTGCTCGGCGGTGCTGGGGCTGACCGCGAGTGCTCCGAGCTTCTCCGCGGCCTCCACATCGCTTACCCCCTCGATCACCATGTCGATCAGCGTGGGCAACGCCGCCAGTTGCCCGCGCGCCCCGAGCTCGAGCGCCGCGCGGGCGCGGACCCTGTCATCGGTGTCCGCGAGCGCGACCTCGAGCAGGCCGATCGCTTCGGGGCCCGGTACGGCGGCAATGGCCTCTGCCGCGCGCCGCCGTGTCGCGGCATCGGGCGCGGCAAGGCCGGGCGCGACGCCGGCCAGTCCGTCCACGCCCGCTCTCGCGAGCGCCCACATGAGGGCTCCCGCGACATTCGGGTCGGGCTCGGCGAGAGCGGACTCGGCGAGCACCTCGACGGGGAAGCGAGCGCGGTGGGTCGCGGAGAGGACGGCTTGCTGGCGCAGGGCTGGGTGCTCCGAGCCGAGGGCGCGCAGCAGCTTGATGATGCTCAGCACATCTCCCCATTGGGCCGGGTCCGAAGCTTCGACCTTGCGCAACCGCGCGAGCAGTTCCTGCTCGCGGTCGATTCGCTGCCGCGTCCGGCGGATCAGGTCCGCGAACAGCGTGGACGGCGCGAACGCTGGATCGTCGAGCGCGCGCTGGACATCGCGCAGCGAGAGCCCGAGCGACCGGAGGCTCTCCACGTGCAGGATCCGCTGGATGTCCGCGCGGGAGTACTCGCGGTAGCCGCCCGGGGTGCGGCCTGTTGGGGTGACCAGGCCCAGGGACTCGTAGTGCCGCAGCATGCGCGTGCTGACCCCCGAGTGCTGGGAGACCTCGCCGATCAGCATCGTGGCCCCCCCGCTGGTGCGCTCTGCGTGAGGGCGATGCGCTGGGCATGCTCGACCGCGGTGGCGAACTCGCTGCCGGGATCGAGCAGCAGTTGCTCGGTGGCGATGGCGTGGGCGCGCACCGCTGGGTCCGCGTCGCCGGTCGCGGCGCTGAGCAGCGACGGCACTGTGTCGCCGAGCACGATCAGGGCTCGGCTCAGGCTGAGCCGTGTCTCGTTGTCCCCGCGTCCGAGGTGTGCCGCGAGTCGCGCGGCCAGGGCGGCTTCGTGCCCGGGCGGCACGAGCGCGACGGCAGCGCGCCAGGCGCTGCGCGCGACCTCGTCATCAGCATCATCGAGCAGTGGCGGAATCGCTGGCCACACGATGGGGTCGCCGATCTTGGACAGCGTGTGCAAGGCCTGGCCGCGGGCCTGCGCGGTTGCCGAGCCGAGCTCGGCGAGGAGTCTCGGCACGGTGGTCTCGGCGGGTTGCCGGACGAGGGCCCAGGTGAGCATGTCGCGGACGAAGAAGTCCGGTTCGATCGCGCAGCGCGCGACTAGTGGCGCGACGAGCCTCGCGCCAGGATGCGTACCGGCCATCAGCGCGGCCCGGAGCCGTGTGGACGAGCGAGCATCGCTAAGCGCGTCGATCAGGCGGGCGTCCAGTTCGTGGTCGGCAGTTGTCATAGCGGCCACCTCCTCTACCGGACAGTAGAAACCTTGCCATCGGGTCAAGGTCAAGCGCGTTCCGCCGCTAGGGCGCGGTGAACGTTCCTACACCGGGTATCGACGGCTGCCCGGCGGAGGGCCGGTAGGCCGAGCCGGTGACGCCGATGGTGAACAGAACCGGGCCCGGACCGGTATGCACGGTGGCGGTCTCCGGGGTGGGATCGAGGAAGTTCGTGCACGGCCGCACCGTCGTGGTGCCCGCGGCGCCGGTAGCGACGTTGAGGTAGTCGATGCGCACGAGCGCGCCACCGTAGGTCGTGGCGCATGCCTCGGGCCGCGTGGGTGCCGCGAAGGTGACCACGCCGGGACCCACGCTCGCGACGGTGACCGCGGCGCCGTGGATGCCGGGCACGACGAGGCCGGACACCACGAGGCTGTGGGCTGGCAACTGGAGGGCGCCGATCGGATCTGCCGCTGCAGTGCTGATGCCCGTTGCGAGGGGCACGAGGAGGGCTGCGCCGACGGTGGCGGCGGTGCGTGAGATGTCCATGGCTCCCCGATTCGTGGTCACTAGTGACTGCCTTGGCCCGAGTGTGACTGCCTGCGCCCGAGGCTACGTGGCCGCCGGGTGAATTGTCCCCGGCTTTCTTGTCGGAGCCCGGGTACAGAATGAATACTGTCATCCAACGACGTGGAAGGAAGCGCCATGACCGCGCTTGATCGCTACATCCCGGGAGTGCCCTGCTGGGCCGACACCAGCCAGCCAGATCCGGATGCCGCCGCCGAGTTCTACGGCGGGCTTTTCGGCTGGCAGTGCGAGGATGCGATGCCGCCGGGCGCGCCCTCGAAGTACCTGATCGGCCGCCTCGCCGGTGGTGACGTCGCCGCGATCATGAGTTCCGGGGACGAACCGTGCTCTCCGACGTGGAACACCTACGTGTGGGTGGAGAGCGCCGACGTGACCGCGGGCCGGGTCACCGAAGCGGGCGGCACCGTGGCGTTCGGGCCCTCGGATGTGCCCGGCCAGGGCGGATGGCAATATGCGCCGACCGCGAGGGCGCGCGCTTCATGGTCTGGGAGGCGCACGCGCATCGTGGTGCTGCCGTGGTGAACGAGCATGGCGCCGTGAACTTCAACGACCTGTACAGCCGGGATCTCGAGGCGGCCAAGCAGTTCTACAACGCGGTCTTTGGCTGGGAGAGCATCGATCTCGGGCCCGGTGGCCAGATGTGGACCCTCCCCGGGTACGGCGACCACCTTGACCTGCTCACTCCCGGCCATGCCGAGATGATCGCCGAGATGGGTGGCCCCGCGGGGTTCGAGAACGTCGTCGCGAGCCTGAACCTCATTGATCCTGACGATGCGGACACCCAGCCACACTGGGGCATCACCTTCGCGGTCGAGGACGCTGATGCCACCGCCGCGAGGGCTGTCGAGCTTGGTGGCGCGGTCGTGCTGCCACCCACCGATGCGCCGTGGGTCCGGATGTCCGTGCTGCGTGACCCCGCTGGAGCTGTCTTTAGTGCCAGCCAGTTCGCGCCCGAGAACGCGTAGCCGCTGGCGAGGCGCTTGACCGTTGCCCACACGCTGGCCAGGTGGGGCTGGCCATCATTCCCGAGGGTCCAGGCCTGGTGCGGTCGCTTCTGCGCCGCGCAGCTTGATCGAAGGCGAGCGCGCTAGCCAAAGTGTTGCTGCAACCGCCGATGCCGGTGGGCGAAAAAGGCATTCAGGACGTATCCGATCAATCTAGTGGCCGGACGGAGCGCGACCCTGGGAACAAGGGTGATCCGATCACGCACGAGGGTGCGTCCACCAGCGGCGGGGGCGAGCACTCGTTCGTGCTCCCACCGCCTCATGCTCAGCATCGTGGACTTCTCGTGGAACCGCCGGCCCGGGTCGAGCTCGGCGATCATCAGGTCGTCGAAGTCGAAGGGCACCACGCCGAACAGCCGCAGCCACGCCTTGCCGAGCGGTGCGCCGACCGTGACCGTGTCGATCGTCCTGTGCTCGGTACCGAGCGGCAGGCTCATCGTCAGCCACGGCCGCATCTCGTCGTTGATGCCCTCGGGGCTCACCACACGGGCCCACACCTGCTCGATCGGTGCGTCGACGATCGATTCGTGGTGGACAATCACTCGATGGCTCCCTTCCGTGTCCGCAATGCCTCGTCGTGCGCATTGCCCCTGCCAACCCAGTATCGTTGAGTCCTATCCTCCGCGCGGCCGGGATCAATGACCAGGGGGCACCATGTCCACTGATGCGGACAACCCACCTTCGAACGGGGCTAGCCAGGCCGGGCACATCCGGCTGACCTCGCATGCGGGCAGCGCGGGGGCCCTGCCGGTCACGTGGGGCGCAGCGACCCCGGCCGAGCGTGGCCCCATTGTCGGCACGACGGCCTCGCGCGCCCAGCGCAACGTCATCGGCACCCATAGCGGCTCCTACAGCGTGTACCGGGCGCTCGCGGTGGCTGCGGGCGCATTATCGCGGGACCATCGCGCGGACCTGACGAACACGGCACCGACGGTGACGATCGGCCCGCATCCGCAGTGGAGCGACCCGCGCGCGATCGTGAGCCTGGATCCGTGGGGCGCGATGATCGCCGAGGCATTCGCCAGCGAGATCACCTCGGGCGTGGACATCCGACCCACGATCGCGGTGACCAAGGCGCATGTGACGGTGCCCGAGGTGTCCGACGCGATCGCCCAGGGCCGGCTCGTTCCCGACGGCCGGATCCTGCTGGCCAGTGGCGCCGCGGTGGTCACCAAGGTGGCGATCGAGCCCGTCTGGTACTTGCCCGGCATCGCCGACCGGTTCGGTTGCACGGACACCGAGCTGCGGCGGGTGCTGTTCGAGGAGACGGGCGGGATGTTCCCGGAGCTGGTCACCCGCCCTGACCTGGAGGTGTTCCTGCCGCCGATCGGTGGGCAGACGGTATACATCTTCGGCAGGGCTGCCGACCTCGCTGAGCCCACGGTAGAGCTGACCGCGCGGGTCCATGACGAGTGCAATGGCTCCGACGTGTTCGGCTCCGATATCTGCACGTGCCGCCCGTACCTCACCCATGCCATCGAGGAATGCATCCGTGGCACGCAGCGGGGAGGCGCGGGCGTGGTCGCGTACTCCCGCAAGGAGGGCCGCGCGCTCGGGGAGGTCACCAAGTTCCTTGTCTACAACGCGCGCAAGCGCCAGGAGGGCGGCGATACCGCGGACCGCTACTTCGCCCGCACCGAATGCGTCGCGGGCGTGCAGGACATGCGCTTCCAGGAGCTGATGCCCGATGTCCTGCATTGGCTGGGCATCCGGCGCATCCACCGCCTGGTGTCGATGAGCAACCTCAAGTATGACGCGATCACCGGGTCGGGCATCGAGGTCGGCGAGCGCGTGAACATCCCCGAGGAGCTGATCCCGCTGGACGCGCGCGTGGAGATCGACGCGAAGATGGCCGCGGGCTACTTCACCCCCGGCGCAGTGCCGGACGCGCAGCAGTTGAAGCAGGTCAAGGGCCGGGGCTGGGCCGATGACTGAGACCCCCGCGCGCGCGGCCGCGGCGCTGCGATCGACGCGCGCCATCCGGGAGCGTGCCCATCACCTGCTGCAGCGGGCCCGGGATGGTCGCTCGAGCTGGTTCGACGTTGATGACGACGCGCTGGAGAATGCCACCACCGACGTTGCCGCGGTCACCCGAGAGCGCTACCCCAGCCTGGAGATCCCCTATCACAGCAGGTGGCGTCACTTCGAGGCTGGCGGGGTCGACCGGATCGCTGGCCTGCACGAGCGCCTCGCCGGACTCGATCCCTGGGCGCGCGCCGCGTCGATGATCGACCTTGTCGTGGTCAGCGTCCTCCTCGACGCCGGCGCGGGACCCGAGTGGACGTACGTCGAGCAATCGAGTGGCCAGGTCCTCGCCCGGTCCGAGGGCCTGGCCGTAGCGAGCTGGCATGCGTTCAACGATGGCCTGTTCTCCAGCGACCCGGCGAACCCGTGGCAGGTAGACGTGGTCGGCCTGTGGGACCTGACCGGCGCGGGGCTGGCCGAGGCATTCCAGGTCACTCCCGCCAACCCCCTCGTCGGGCTTGACGGACGGGTGCGGCTGCTGCACCGGCTCGGCGATGCGCTGTCCCTCGCCGGCCGCCCCAGCGAGCTCTTCGCGGGGATCGCCGCGGCATCCGCCCACGATGTGCTCGACCGTGTGCTCGATGGGCTATCAGGCATCTGGCTGTCCGGCAACACGATCGGTGACGTGCCGCTCGGTGACTGCTGGCGCCACGAAGCCATCGCCGGCGCGGGCCTGACGCGCGGCTGGATGCCATTGCACAAGCTGTCGCAGTGGCTCGCCTACTCGCTGATCGAGCCGCTCGAGCAGGCCGGGGTGGCGGTGACCGGCCTCGATGAGCTGACGGGCCTGCCCGAGTACCGCAACGGTGGCTTGCTGCTCGACACTGGGGTGCTGCGGCTGCGCGATCCTGCGCTCGCGGCACGGAGCTGGAGCGTCGGCGATGAGCTCATCGTGGAGTGGCGCGCGCTGACGGTTGCCTTGCTCGACGAGCTCGCCCCGCGGGTTCGCTCCCGCCTCGGCCTGGGCGCGGAGCAGCTTCCGCTGGCGTGCGTGCTCGAAGGTGGCACGTGGGCGGCGGGACGTGCCTCGGCGCAGCGCTTGCGCGGCGGATTGCCACCCCTATCGATCGCCAGCGACGGCTCGGTCTTCTAGCAAGGAGCACACCATGGGCACTGTCAATGTGATCGACCATCCGCTCATCGCGCACAAGCTGACGCTGATGCGGCGCAAGGAGACTTCGACGAAGAACTTCCGGCAGCTGCTCGATGAGATCTCCATGCTCATGGCCTACGAGGTGCTGCGCGACTTCCCCGTCCAGCCGGTCGACATCGAGACTCCTCTCGAAGCGACCACCGGCAATGTCATCGACGGCAAGAAGGTCGTGCTCGTGCCGATCCTGCGGGCGGGCACCGGCATCCTCGAAGGCATGCTTCGCGTCGTGCCGGGGGCACGCGTGGGCCACATCGGGCTGTATCGCCAGCCCAAGACGCTGGTGGCGGTCGAGTACTACTTCAAGATGCCCGACGAGCTGCATGAGCGCGACATCGTGGTGATCGACCCGATGCTCGCCACCGGCAATACCGCCCGCGCGGCGATCGAGCGGATCAAGGAGCTCGCGCCCCGGTCGATCAAGTTCGTGTGCCTGCTGACCTGCCCCGAGGGCATCGAGGGGCTGCACCGGGCGCCCCCTGACGTGCCGATCTACACCGCCGCGATCGACCGCGAGCTCGACGAGCATGGCTACATCCGGCCCGGCCTCGGCGACGCTGGCGACCGCATCTTCGGGACGCGGTAGCCGGGCATCCCCAGCGCGCGCTCGGGGTGGGTGGTCCACTGGCGAGCGCGCGGCTGGAGCCTGCGAGATCACCTGTCCGTTGTCATAGCCTCGTCCCCGCCATCTGGTGCTCCTGGCGGTGCTCGGTGGCTGCCCACATCGCGGTGGCAAGCAGCCAGAGCGCGACAGCAGCGGCCAAGGGCTGCACATAGAACTGCGCGATGCCGATGGGGATGATCCGGGACGCGGCGAACACGATCAGCGCGATCACCGCGATCGTGCCCTCGATCCGGCCTAGCGCCCCGGTGCGCTTGATGGCGGCCGCGAAACCAGCGACGCCGAGCAGGAACGCCACGCCGCTGATAAGCAGCACCGGTTTGAACCACGTCATCAGCGCGTCCTGGACTGCTTCGGCATCCGCGCCGGCCTCGTGCGCCGCGAGGGGACCGAACTCCATGCCGGGCAGGAGCGCGTACCCCAGGCTGCCGAGGACGATGAGACCGAATCCGGCTGAACTGAGCCAGCGGTCCCCCGCATCACGCAGATAGCTGTGGATGGCGGCGAACGCGACGATGAGGAAAGCCGATGCCACGGCGAGCGCGATGTGCGACAGGCCCCAGACAGTCGGGTGCTCGGCTATGTGCTCGGCAACAGCCGCGCTGTCGGGCAGGCGCCCTGGGATTGGCGGGTGCCAGAGCAGGGCTCCGGCGAGCACCACCGGGGTCACTGCCGTCGCTGCCGCTCCGGTCTTGTGCATGTTCATGAGGGGACCTCCTTGTGTTGAGCGCTGTGTCGCTGCCCCGGCCTGATGCCGGTCGCGACGTTGACGGGCGCGAGCAGGACCGCGCCACGAGATCCGCCCGAACGTTCCCGCAGCATCCCGTCGAGCACCCGTTGCACGGTTTCGCACTGGGATCGCGGAAGCCGCGAGACGAGCAGGGACACGTCCGCGTTGCTGGCGGCGAATGCCTTCCAGAGGTGGGCTCCCGACCTGAATCGCACGGAGCAGCTCACTTCCTGGGCTCGGACGTCCTCCAGCCCGGCGCTGCGCAGCAGGCTGGCCAGTGCCTGTGGGTCGCGCGCCTGGACAGGCAGCCCCGGATCCATCAGAGTGGGAGCGATCCCAGGTAGCGCGGCCCGCAACGCCGCCGCGACAAAGGTCAGAACCTCGGATGCGCGCCGCGCGCCCCACGCGGCGATAAGGACAGTTCCGGCGGGCCTGGTGACCCGCACGAGCTCCTCCACGCCCTGGCGCATGCCTGGTAGCAGCGGGATGCCGTTCAGCGATGCCGTCACATCGAAGCAGCGGTCGGGCATCGGCAGGCCGGGGCCATCGCTGACGCGGGCATCGAGGTGCAGGCCTTCGCGTTGCGCCCAGCTAGTGAGCCGCTTGATCACCGCGGGATCAGCCGATGTGGCGGTGACCTGGGCACCCAGGCGCGCGGCCGGGACACTGAGTGGCCCTGCACCCACGTCGAGGAAACGTGAACCGGGGCGAACCGCCGATGACACGGACAGGATCTCAGCGCCGAGCCGCGCCCGTTCCTCCTCGCGGATCTGGGCCGATTCGGCTATCGAACGGGTCATGCTTTCGAGCGTAGAAATATCGGGCGAGCGTCCGCATCGGGAAAGACCCGCGATCGGCCTCCCCCGGCGGCGAGGGAAATCCCCTACTGCACGATCCCGTGCTGGTATGCGTATGCGGTCGCTGCCGCGCGGTTGGGTACGCGCAGCTTCGACAGGATGCTGCTGACGTGCCGCTCGACGGTCTTCTCGCTCAGGACCAGTGTTGCCGCGATGCGCTTGTTCGTGTTCCCCGCAGCAACGAGCGCGAGCACCTCGCGCTCGCGCGGGCTCAGATCACCCGGGTTGCCCGCGACGGACAGCGATGCCAGGTCACGCGCGGCTCCGAGCTGACGGTATGTGCCGCGCGCTGCCTCGAGCTCGAGTCGCGCGGTGTCTGTGTCGCCGAGCGCCAAGCAGGCGCGGGCGAGCAGCGCATGGGCGTGCGCGGCCTCGTACGGCGCCTCGAGCTCCTGCCAAACCCGCTGCGCGGCTTGCAGTTCAGCACATGCCTGCGCAGCCTTGTCCTCGGCGAGCAGTACCGCGCCAGCCGACTGGGCGGCAAGCCCCGCTAGCAGCGGCGTTGCCACGCTCTCGGCGATCTCGCCGAGCTCGACTACCGCGGTGCGAGCGCTGCTGGCCTCGCCCGCGGCGAGCAGCGTCTCGGCCAGCGCGGCCAGCAGCCGTGCCCGTGCTGGCTGGTCATGGGTCTCGTCGAGAACACGACGCAGGGATGCCGTCGCTGCGTCCGCGTTGCCCTGGGCTAGCCGCAACAGCGCAAGCCCGGGCTGTGGCGAATGCCCGTGCTCGACAGCGTCGTGGTAGGCCTGCTCGGCCGCGGCATGCTCGCCACGCAGGCGATACAGCTCGGCGAGCTGGTAGTAGGCCATCCCTGCCGCGGGCTGCCGCGGCCACGCCAACCGCTCGACAGCCCTGCGCGCCTCGGCCATTGCCTCGGCCCACTGTCCATGCCACTGCAGGATCTCCGAGCGGTGCACGAGGCACTGGCCCCGGTAGAGCACGAGATCAGGCTGGGTGCCGCACCAGCGTGACATCGCGGCCGTCCATTCCTGGGAGCGGCGCAGGTCCAGAATCCGCCGGCACTCGATCAGGACAGCGCAGTAGATGATCCCCGACGCAATGATCGAGACGTCACCAGCGGTCACTGCCACCATCGCGGCGTCAAGATGCTCCACTCCCTGGCGTATATCGCCACGCTGGATCAGTGCCTGTCCCTGGCCCAGGCTGCTCAGCGCCGCGAGGTCGGCATCACCGCACCGCTCGGCGATGCGGGCGGCCTGGGAGAATGCCGCGAGGGCCGAGTCGGAGTCTTGCTCGCTAAGCGCGTGGAGGCCCGAAGGCACCAGCAGCAGCCCGCTCTCGGCGCAATCGTCCGGCTCATAGGCGAGCGTGTCATGCGCGCGCCCGAGCCAGCCGCCGCCGCGCGCTGGTTCGCCGCGCATGACCAGAGAGATCCCCAGCCAGAACGCGCACCGCGCTGCTCCGGGCGCGCTTCCCCGCTCGTTATGTCCCCGGTACGCACGTTCTAGCGCTGCATCGCTCTCGGCATCCTTGCCCATGACATATGCCGCTGTCGAGATCAGCTCGATATCGCTGGGGCACAAAGGTTCCCGCTCAGCTGCCCGGGTGAGAACGGAGTACGCATCGGCCCATGCGCGCTCGCGAAAAAGCATCCTGCCGCGCTCGATCTGGCCGACCGTGCCGGTACTGTCCCGGGAGTCGCTGGTGGTCATGCTGGCACCTTCTTGGAGTCTCCTCATCCCCACCCTATCCCGATCCCCGGCCGGTGTGCGCTTAGCGATCTCACCCCCCGGACGTGTTACCGAATGCACCCTCGGGCGGCCCGCGGAGGGTGCAAAACCGCACACAACCGGCGCGCTGATGCCGCCCGCGCTGGCACCCCCAGCTGACACCGCCAGCTGGCACCGCCAGCTAGCGCGGCCCTGCGTTGAGCCGCGCGGCCTGCCGCATCAGGTGATCGCGCTCGGGCAGGCTAGGGGCTGCTTGAGCAGCGGCGGCGTAGAGCCGTGCCGCGGTGGCCGGATCGCCGTCACGCTCGTGCAGGTAGGCCGCGACGGCGGTGTAGCGGGGCAATCCAGGATCGAGCGCGGCGAGTGCCGCGAGCCCGGCCCGGGGGCCGTCGGCCTCGCCGAGGGCGACGGCCCGGTTCAGGCGGGCCACCGGGCTGCCGGTGATTCGCACGAGCTCGTCGTACCATTCGACGATCTGCGGCCAGTCGGTCTCCGCGGCGGTGGGGGCATCGGCGTGCAGGGCGGCGATGGCGGCCTGCGCCTGGTACTCCCCCAGCCGGTCGCGGGCCAGGACCGACTGGATCAGGTCGACGCCCTCGGCGATCATGCGGGTGTCCCATAGGCCGCGGTCCTGCTCGGCGAGAGGCACGAGGATCCCGCCGGGGCCGGTGCGCGCCGGACGGCGGGCGTGGTGGAGCAGCATCAGCGCGAGCAGGCCGACCGCCTCCTCGTGGCTGGTCAGGCTCGCGAGCTGGCGGGCCAGCCGGATTGCCTCGGCGGCAAGGTCGACGTCCCCGGAGTAGCCCTCGTTGAACACCAGGTACAGCACGCGCAGCACGGTCGCGACATCCCCGGGCTGATCAAGGCGCGCTCCAGCGATGGTGCGCTTGGCGCGGCTGATGCGCTGGGCCATGGTGGCCTCGGGCACGAGGTAGGCCCGCGCGATCTCGCGTGTGGTCAGGCCGCCGACCGCGCGCAGGGTGAGAGCGGTGGCCGAGGCCGGGGCGAGGGCGGGGTGCGCGCACAGGAAGTACAGCGCGAGCGTGTCGTCGGCCACCGTGGCCGGGCCGGGAGCGGGCTGGGCGTCGACAAGGGCTTCGCGGCGGCGCCGGGACGCATCGGCGCGGGTGGAGTCGAGGAACTTGCGCCAGGCCACGGCGACCAGCCAGCCCTTGGCATCCCGCGGTGGTTCCTCCGGCCACCGGCGCAACGCCTCGATGAGGGCTTCCTGCACGGCATCCTCGGCCGCGGCGAAGCCAGCTCCGCGTCGGACGAGGATGCCTGTGGCCGCGGGGACGAGCGCGCGCAGCAGTGTCTCGTCCACTGCCGGTCACTCCGTGATGGTGGGCGGCGCGGTGAGGAACGGGCGCAGCTCGAGCCATTCGTGGATCGGCTTGCCGCCCGCTCCCGGGGCGGCGGAAAGCTCCGCGGCGAGCTCGAGGGCCCGCTCGTGGGAGTCGACGTCGATCACCATCCAGCCGGCGATCAGGTCCTTGGTCTCGGCGAACGGCCCGTCGGTGACCGGCGGGCGACCCTCGCCGCCGAAGCGGACAAACGTGCCCTCCGGGGCGAGGGCCTGGCTGTCGACGAACTCGCCGGTGCCCTGGAGGCGGTCGGCGAAATCCTGCATGTACTGCACATGCGCGCTGATCTCGCCGGGGGTCCACTTCTCCATCGGCACGTCGTTGACCGCCGCGGGCGCGCCCCGGTAATGCTTGAGCAGCAGGTACTTGGCCATGCGATTCTCCTAGCGTGCGTTCCAGCCCATTGTGGCCGGGTTCTCTCCTGGGACGGAGCCACTTCTGCTTTCTCGACAGGAGACGGGGCCAGCGCGGCCGCCGGGCGGTAGGTTGACGGTCATGGACAATCCACTTGCCAGGCTCCGCAGCGAACGCATCGACCTCGACGGGAAGGTCGTGTTCATCACCGGCGCATCCCGCGGCATCGGTGCGGAGGTCGCGCGCCGGTGCGCCGCGAAGGGTGCCCGAGTCTTCCTCGCCGGCCTCGAGCCCGAGCTCATGCAGGCGTTGTGCGCGGAGCTCGGGGACGCCAATGCAGCATCCCTCGAGACCGATGTGGTGGATCTTGACGCGGTGCGCGCGGCCGTCGCGGCGGCGGTCGAGCGGTTCGGTCGCATCGATGTGGTGCTCGCCAATGCCGGAATCGCGCCCTACGGGACGGTGGCCACGATCGGCAAGCCGACGTTCGACCTCTCGATGGCGATCAATGTCGGCGGTGTCTGGAACACACTCAATGCCACGCTGCCGCACGTGACCGAGACGCGGGGCCACGTGCTGACGGTGTGCTCCGTCGCGTCGTTCGCCCCGCTTGGCGGCCTGCACGCCTACACCGCGAGCAAGGCCGCGGCGGAATCGTTGACCTCCGCGTTCGCCATGGAGGTCGCTCACCTTGGCGTCACCGTCGGCTCGGTGCACCCGAGCTGGATCGACACTGACATGGTGCGCGATGCCGAGGCGGACCTGCCGACGTTCCGCAAGATCCGCGCGATGCTGCCCTGGCCGCTGCACTCCACGACCACCGTCGAGAAGTGTGCCGCAGCGATCGTCTCCGGCATGGAGAAGCGATCATCGCGGGTGTTCAGCCCCGCCTCCGTCGGCACCGTGTACTGGTCGCGAGCGATGATCCAGGCCCCGCTCGCGGTGAAGTTCGCGCGTGGCATGTCGCGGCGGCTGATCCCGGATCTCGAGAAGGAGGTCCGTTCCCTCGGCCGCTCGCTGAGCGCCCGGCAGGCCGCGCAGCTCGAGGACGGCGACAGCACGGGCGCCTAGCTGGCCGGGAGTTTTCGGGCGCTTGGCGGCGCGTGGCGGCTCCCACTGGCAAAAGCACCGGAAACCACCACACGCGATAGAAGCTGCCCTGGTCTATACGCAGCTTCTATCGCGTGTGGCGTCGCGGCGTGAGAGCGCTGCGCGCTGCCGAAGCTCCACCGCATGTTTCTTCACACTATCTCCACGCTTTGCCCCCGATCGGTGCGCGAGCGCGCGCTTACGCTTGCGGCATGACAGAACCACTTGTGCTGGTGGTCGAGGATGATCCAGCCATCAACCAGGCGTTGAGCGATCGCCTGGCGGCCGAGGGCTTCCGCGTCGTGCGAGCCTTCGATGGCCCCGGGGCGGTCGCCGCCCACGAGGCGCACGCGCCCGATGTCGTGGTGCTCGACGTGATGCTGCCGGGCTTCGACGGCCTCGAGGTGTGCCGACGGATCCAGGGTGCGCGCCCGGTGCCGGTGCTGATGGTGACCGCGCGGGACTCGGAGACGGATGTGCTGATCGGGCTCGGCGTGGGCGCGGACGATTACGTCGCCAAGCCGTTCCGGATGCGCGAGGTCGTCGCCCGTGTGCAGGCCCTGCTGCGGCGCGTCGAGCGGTCGCGGGAAGGTGTCGTCACGTCCGCGGTGACAGTCGGTGGCCTGAGCATCGAGCCACGCGCCCGGCAGGTCCTCGTGGACGGATCGGCTGTGCACCTCACCCCGCTGGAGTTCGACCTGCTCGTGGCGCTGGCGACCGAGCCGGGAGTGGTGCGCTCGCATGCCGAGCTGATGCGCGAGGTGTGGGGCTGGTCGGAGGCTTCGGGCACCCGGACGCTGGCCAGCCACGTCAAGGCGCTGCGCGCGAAGATCGGGGCCCACCGGGTCCGCACCGTCCATGGCGTCGGCTACGCGATGGTGGTGGCGGCATGAGCACGGCGCGGCCGCTCGATGGCTTCCGGTCGATCAAGGCGAAGCTGGGCATCCTCGTGGGCGCGAGCGTCATCGTCGCTGTCCTGGTCGCGCAAGCGGGCTCGCGCGCGGGCGTGCCGGGCTGGCTGACGATGCCCGTGACCGTGGTCGTGGCCTTGCTCTTCACGCAATGGCTGGCGCGTGGGATGACGTCCCCGCTGCGGGAGATGACCGCCGCGACCGCGGTGATGGCGACGGGTGATCATTCGCGCCGGGTGACCGCGACCTCCCTCGATGAGGTGGGTGAGCTCGCGCGGGCGTTCAATCTGATGGCAGGCGATCTCGCTGCGGCGGACCAGCAGCGACGGCAGCTTGTTGCCACGGTCTCCCACGAGCTGCGCACCCCGCTCACCGCGCAGCAGGCGTTGCTGGAGAACTTGGTTGATGGCGTGGTGTCGCCGGATTCCGAGAGCCTGCGAACGGCGCTGGCGCAGGCCGAGCGGCTGAGCGGGCTGGTGACGGACCTGCTGGATCTCAGTAGGGTCGATGGCGGCGTCGCCAGCCTTGATATCGGCCTGGTCGATGTGGCAGCGGTGATCGAGCAGGGCGTTGCCGAGGCGCGGGCGCAGGGTGGCGAGCAGCGCGGTATCTGCATCGAGGTCGCGATCGCCGAGGGCGCGCGAGAGGTCCAGGCCGATGGGGGCCGTCTCGCGCAGGTAGTGGCGAACCTGTTGGACAACGCGGTGCGCCACTCGCCCGAGCGCGGCACGGTCACGGTGCGCGCGGACTGCCTCGACGGCGACCGGTGGTCGCTGGAGGTCGGCGATGAGGGGCCGGGCATCCCTCCTGATCGGGTGGAGCGGGTGTTCGCGCGGTTCGGATCGTGGGACAACGCCGGTGGTGGCACCGGGCTGGGCCTGGCGATCGCGAGCTGGGTGTGCGAGCTGCATGGCGGCTCGATCGCCGTTGTCGGCGGCACGGACAAGGATTCACGGCGGGGCGCGCGCGTGCGCGCCGTCCTGCCGAAGGCACCCCGGCCGCGCAGCGACGGGGATCACACGGAGGAGAGGCTCATGACTGACGATCCGGCACCGGCTGGGGCGGCAACGTTGACCGCGAGCGGGCCGATCCGGCCGACGACGCCACCGGTCGCCGATTCAACGGTGGCGCAGCTGTTTGGCCGCGCGTGGCCCGAGGAGGGGCAGCGCGCCCGCCCCGGCATCGTGCTGGGCAGCGTCGCGGTAGGCGCGCTCGCGGCCATCATCCTGCCGGCCCAGTCGAACATGGGGCTTGGCCTCCTGCTGGTGATGCTCGCGGCGGGAGGAGTGATCCTGGCGGGCTCGGTTCGCCGGGGTGATCCCTGGACGATCGTGCTCACGGTGGCGAGCCTGGCCCTGGCGTCGTTGCTGGTGCTGCGCGCGGCGGAATGGCTAGCGGTGCTCGCGGTTCTCGCGGGAGCGGTGCTGGCGATGGCAGGCCTGACCGGCGCGGTGTCGTTCGGGGCGATGCTCGCCGCGATGGCGGCGTGGGTGCTCGCGGCCATCCGGGGATTGCCCCTGCTGGGTCGCACCCTGAATGTGCTCGCGCGGCGCTCTGGCGTGTGGCCGGTGGTGCGCACGGCGGCGGTGACGCTGCTCGTAGTGGTGGTCTTCGGGGGGCTGTTCGCCTCCGGTGATGCGATCTTCGGGTCCTGGGCGGACCGGATCGTGCCGGACATGCAGGTCGACGGGTTCATCAACCGGGCGTTTGTTGGCTTCTTCGTCGGTGGGGTCGTGCTCGCCGCCTCGTACGTGGCGGTCAATCCCCCACCCGTGGAGAAGGCGAATCTGCCGGCGGGCACGCCGGTGCGCCGACGGTTCGAGTGGATCATCCCGCTCGCGATGCTCATCGCCATCTTCGTGGCGTTCGTCGCCGCCCAGGCCACCGCCATGTGGGGCGGGCACGACTACGTGCAGCGCACCACGGGGCTGACGTACGCGCAGTACGTGCACCAGGGTTTCGGGCAGCTCGTCGCCGTGACATTCCTGACGCTGATCACCGTGGCCATCGTGGCGCGCAAGGCGCCTCGCGCCACGCCGCTCGACCGGGGGTTGCTCGCCACCGCTCTGGGGGTGCTGGGCATCCTGGCGCTAGCCGTGGTGGCCTCGGCGCTGTATCGCGTGCACGTCTACCAGGAGGCCTACGGTTTCACCGTGCTGCGGCTCCTGGTGGTCGGCTTCGAGTTGTGGATGGGGCTCCTGCTCGTCCTGGTGCTCGTCGCCACCGCGATGCGCACGGGACGGTGGATCCCGCGGGCGGCGCTCGCCTCCGGCGCTCTGCTGGTCCTGGGCGTCGGCCTGATCAACCCCGAGGCGTGGGTTGCCGAGCACAACATCGAGCGCTACGCGCAGATCGGCAAGATCGACTTCGAGTACCTGCGCTCCCTCGGGCCCGACGCCACCCCGGCGATCATCGAGGGCCTGCCACGAGAGCTCGCGGAATGCATCATCACTGCCCCGGTCGGGGGCGCCAGCCTGCTGGATTGGAACCTGGGCCGGTCGCGCGCTGCCGATGCGGCGGCGGGATTCCCCGAGTTCGTCCGGCTCGGCTGCGAGGGCTGAGAGCGGGCTCAGCCCTGCGGGAAGTAGCTGCGCCCGCTGGGGTGGATGTACCCAATGATCGGGCTCCCCGGCGGGCACGCCGCGAGCCGAGCGCCTGGCACGATGACCTGCTCGAACCGGTCGGCGCCGGTGCTATCGCGGTAGCGCACCCGCAGGGTGTGGTGGCGGGTGCTGGAGAACAGGTTGAACGCCCGGCCATGCCCAGCAACCTCGCCCTCGACCGTCCTGCCGGCGGCGAGCGCGTCGAGGCGGAACCGGCGGGTTCGGTAGAAGTGCCGCAGGAACAGGTAGCCGATGCATCCGAACAGCACCGTCGGCATCACGATGGCGATCAGGCCCGCGCTCGGGCCGGTGGATAGCACGCTCACCACGACGGCGAGCGCGACCATCCCGCAGCACATCCAGCCCGCGATTGCGAACAGGATGATGCCGTGGGTGACGCGCGGCGCGGATTGAGTGGATGTGCTTGCCATATATCCATTATGCGTTGTCGCGGCGATTACGGTGCGCGCCGACGGGCCCGGTCGGCGAACGCGTCGATAGCGTCGAGCACAGCGCGGGCCTGCCACATGCGGTTGCGCTGCTGACCGGTGAACTCGGTGAGGATGCCGGCTTCGACGAGCGGGCCGATGGCGCGCAGCGCGTTCTGCGGGGCGATGCCGAGTTCGGTCGCGACCGTTGCCGCGTCGACGATGGGCTGACGGAGCAGGAGGTCGGCGAGCCGCCACGACGAGGCGCCCCGGCGCGCGGCGATCGCGGTGTCCCAGTTCGCGCGGATGCCCCGCAGGTCCGCTACCAGGGCGCGACCATTGGAGGTGGCGGCGAACGCGGCTTCGGCGAAGGTGGCGACGATGCGCTCGGGCTCGCCGTCGCGGTACGCGGTGAGGGCGGCGAAGTAGCGGCTGGTGTCGGTGAGCAGGCCCGCGGAGATCGGAATGGTGACGTTACGGGCGAGGCCGCGGCCGCGCAGCAAGGAGTGGACGAGCGCGCGCCCCGTGCGACCGTTGCCGTCGGTGAAGGGGTGGATGGTCTCGAACTGCGCGTGGGCGATCGCGGCGAGGATGAGGACTGGCATGTCAGTCCGTCGCAGGAACGCCGTGAGGTCGTCGAGCAGCGCGGGCACGTGCTCGTGGTGGGGCGGGATGAAGGCGGCGTCGTGCGGGCCGTAGGTGGTGCCACCGATCCACACTTGTTCCTCCCGCCATTGGCCTGCCCTGGGGTCGACGCCCTCCATCAGTGCCTTGTGCATGTCGAGGATCGCGTCCGGGGAGAGCCGGTCGGCGAGGTCGAGGGCGGCGCGCATGGCGCGTGTGTTGGCGACGATCGAGGTGGCGTTGCGCTTTCCGGTCTCGCCGAGCTCGGCGAGGACGATCGCCTTGGCGCCGGAGGTGAGGTTCTCGATCATCGATGAGGACGCGGACTCCGAGCGCAGCAGCACAGCGGCGAAGGGCGCGATGTCGGTTCCCAGCTCGGCGTCAAACCGGGCGAGCTCGGTGGCGGCCTGCTCGGCGAGGGCGAGCACGTCGCCCGGGAGCACGAGCTGCTGGTGGGCGATGGAGGGGGCAACAGCCGCTTGGTAGGGGCCCGCGTGGCGGTGGCGGATCGCGGCAGCGACAAGGTCGGGCGGGATGCGGGGCACCCAGGGGCGGGTCTCCGATCCGAGGCTGGGCCAGCTGGCTTCTGATGCCATGGCTCAACACTAGCTTCACTTGCACGCTAAGTGATAATAAGGGCGCTCGCTATGCTCGGATCGTCGCGTCGGCGGGCCCGCCCGGGTGCTCCGGAGCCCGACCGGGTGCTACGGAGCCCGCGAGTGTGCGAAAAGCGACAGCCCCAGCCAGGAAAGCTGTCGTTTCTCGCACACTCGCCGACAACCCCCGAGGACGACAACCCCCGAGGCCGACTATCCCAGCGCGGCGAGCTTGTCCTCGAGGCCGCCCCGCTCCTGCTCGTTGCCGCACAGCTCGATGGCCCGGGACAGCTCCGCCCGGGCCTCCCCGTCGCGGCCGAGGCGCGCGAGCAGCTCGCCGCGCACGCTCGGCAGCAAGTGCGAGCGCGCGAGCCCCGCATCGGTGGCGAGCGCCTCGACCATCGGCAATGCTGCTGCCGGCCCGCGGGCCATGGACACCGCGACCGCGCGGTTGAGCTCGACGATCGGTGACGGGGCGAGCCGCGCGAGGGTCTCGTAGAGCTCCACGATCCGCTGCCAGTCGGTCTCGTCGATGGAGCTCGCGACCGCATGGCATTGCGCGATGGCGGCCTGCACCCCGTAGGGGCCGAGGCCACGGCCGAGCGTCTGGGCGTGCGCGAGGGCGGACCTGCCCCGCCGGATCGCCCCCTGGTCCCATCTCCTGCGGTCCTGCTGGTCGAGCAGCACGGGACGGCCGTCGGGCCTGGTGCGAGCGGGAAAGCGTGCCGCGGTGAGCTCGAGCAGGGCGAGCAATCCGTGTGCTTCCGCGGAGCCGGGCATCAGCCGGGCCAGCATGCGCGCGAGGCGCAGCGCCTCGCTTGCCATGTCGAGGCGGATCAGCGAGGCGCCCGAGGTCGCGGATGAGCCTTCGGTGAAGATCACGTAGATGACGTTGAGCACGGAGCCGAGGCGCTGCGCCCGCTCCCCGGCCGGGGGCACTTCGAAGGTCGCGGAGGCCTCGGCGAGGGCCTTCTTGGCGCGGGTGATGCGGGCCTGCACGGTCGCGGTGGGCACGAGGCAGGCGCGGGCGATCTCGTCGCTGGCCAGGCCCGCTACTACGCGCAGGGTCAGCGCGATCCGGGCCTCGCGGGAGAGCGCCGGGTGGCAGGAGATGAACATCAGCGCGAGGATGTCATCGTCGATCTGGTCGGGGTCCCACAGGATCTCCCCCGACTGCCCGCTGCGCGCGTCCTCCCAGATCTCGTGGGCGAGGAGGGCGTAGCGATCGTCGCGGGCGGCGCGGCGGCGGAAGCCGTCGATCGCGCGCCTGCGACCCACGGTGAGCAGCCACGCGGCGGGGTTGCGCGGTACCCCGTCGCGCGGCCAGGTGACCAGGGCCTCGGCGAGGGCTTCCTGCGCGAGGTCCTCGGCGAGCGCGAAGTCACCGGTGTAGCGGGCGAGCGCGCCAACGATCCGTGCCGATTCGATCCGCCACACCGCCGCCACCGCGTCGCGGCTCGCCCTGCCCACGACCGCCGCGTCCCCGACCGCTTCGCCCATTCCGCGTGCCTCCTCGCCGTGGGCCGCCGCTCGTGCAGCCTCTCGGCCATTGTCTCCCGATGGGGGCAGGCAATAGGTGCCACGGCACGCCGGTCGCCGGTAGTATCCTCGTGTCTCCCGCTCCCGTTCCAAGCCTAGGACGTGCCCCATGCCCGCGCCCGGTCTCGATGAGTACCTCGACGAGCTTGTCATCGCTTTGCAGGTGCGCAAGGTACCGCACGCCACGATCCACGAGATCGTCTCAGAGGTGGAGGGCAAGGCCGCGGCCACGGGAAAGCCCGCGCAGGACCTGTTTGGCTCCCCGCGCGCGCACGCCGACCGGTGGGGCAAGGATCCACGGTGGCCGCTGTGGGCGAAGGCCATCGCCGTGGTGCTGGTGCTCGCGTTCGCGGCAGGGTCGATCTGGCTCGCGCAGCACCCAGACATGGTGCTCATCGGCACGCTCGTCGCGTTCATCGCGCCGTTCCTGATCTTCCTCGCCTGGGCCTACTCGCACCGCGCGCAGCCCAGCGAGGACTGACCGCGGCATTGCGCCAGCAGCGGGGTCGCGCGCTGCTAGTGTCGCTCGCATGGCGAGCAACGAGGATGGAACGACGAGCGAGCTGCGCGAGGCCTTCGACCAGTTCGACAAGGACGACAACGGCCATATCGACAGGGGCGAGTTCGCGCAGCTCGTCGCGATCCTGGATCCAGGGATGCCGGAGGAGCAGGTCTCCATCGGGTTCGGCGAGATCGACAGCGACAGCAATGGCGCGATCGATTTCGCCGAGTTCGCCCAATGGTGGGAGAACCTCTAGCGCCTCAGAGCTGGCCGGTGGCCTCGCGCCAGGCGAGCTCCCGCCGGATCCATTCGTTGTCCTGGGGGAACTCGTCGATGGTGGGCACGCGCCGGATCTCGGTCTTGAAGCCAGCACCAAACGAGGGCATCCGCGTGGCCCACTCGACCGCTTCCTGCTTGGACGAGACGTTGAGGATGTAGAAGCCGTTGAACAGCTCCTTGGTCTCGCCGTAGGGACCGTCGGTGATGACCGGGGGCTCGCTGGAGTAGTCCACGATGACGCTGTCCCCGGCGTCGTCGAGGCCTTCCGCCGCGACGAGGACCCCGGCACGGATCAGCTCGTCGTTGAACTTCCCGACGGTCTCGAGCATCTCGGTGAAGTCGAAGTCAGCCATCGACTGGGCTGCCTCGTCGGTGGTGCGCATGATCAGCATGTACTTCATGGGGGTGTTCCTTTGCTGGAGGGCCCGGGCTGGTGCGCCGGGCTTCATCCCTAGGTCGAGCGGGCCTGTCCTGGATCGACACGGCCGACCAGGTTTTCCCTCACACGGGCTTCTTGGCCGGAACGGGCTGGTAATCCGCGGGGTCGAACTTCGCCTCGCGCTTGTACTCGATGCCCAGCAGCGGCCAGTTGGTGGTGACGCGGCCTGACGCTGTGCGGTACCAGGACGTGCATTGGCTCCACACGCTGTTGGCGAGCTTGTCCTGGATGCGCTGGTCGTAGGCGCGCTCGACGATGGCCTTGACGGTCAGCGGTGCTCCTCGCTCGGCGACGGCGTCAACGAATTCACGCAGGTAGGCGGCCTGGACCTCAAGGAAGTAGATGATGGATCCGCCGCCGGTATTGGTGTTGGGCCCATACATGATGAGCATGTTGGGAAAACCGGTGACAGTCATGCCGTAGTAGGCGCTCGCGCCGTCGGCCCACTGCTCGTGCAGGTCGCGGCCGCCGAGCCCGGTGATCTTCATCGGGGCGAGGAACTCGGTGGCCTTGAAGCCGGTGCCCCAGATGATGACATCGGTCGGATGCTCGACGCGATCGGTGGTGATGATGCCGTTGGGGGTGATCTCGCGGATCCCGGTGGTGATCAGTTCGGTGTTGGGCTGGGCGAGAGCGGGGATGTAGTCGCTGGAGAACAGGACGCGCTTGCAGCCGATGGGATAGTCGGGCCAGACCTTCTCGAACAGGCCGGGCTTGGCCTTGGCCTGGCGCTTCATGTGCGCGCGGGACAGTCGGCCGATCAGGGCGGCGAGCGGCTTGGAGTACACCCACGCGACGCTGAGCGCCTCGACGAGGCCATACCAGGTGCCGCGCTCGGCGAGCTGGGTGGCGGGCAGCAGCTTGAAGATCTTGTGATGCAGCTCGGTGAACTCGCGGTCGGGGCGCGGCAGCAGGTAGGGCGCGGAACGCTGGTAGACCTCTAGGTGCGCAGCCTGGGGCTGGATCTCGGGCACGAACTGGATGGCGCTGGCGCCGGTGCCGATGACGGCGATGCGCTTGCCGTCGAGCTCGACGTCGTGGTCCCATCGCGCGGAGTGGAAGGATTCCCCGGCGAAGGTGTCGCGCCCGGGGATGGGCGGCGTCGTGGGCCGGGAGAGCTGCCCGACGGCGGGAACGAGCACGTCAGCGACGAGGGTGTCGCCGGTGCTGAGGTCGAGCGTCCAGTGTCCGCGTGCCTCGTCGAACGTCGCGGCGGTGACTTCCACGCCGAAGCGGATGTGGCGGCGCACGTCATAGGTGTCGGCGACGTCGCTGATGTAGTCAAGGATCGCTGGTTGCTGCGAGAACCGCCGGGGCCAGCGCGGGTTGGGCTCGAAGGAGTACGAGTAGAACGGCGACGGCACGTCGCATGCGGCCCCGGGATAGGTGTTGTCCCGCCACACTCCCCCGACGTCGCTGGCCTTCTCCAGGATGGTGATGTCCTCGTGGCCGGCCTTCTTCAGCTCGATGGCGGCGGCGATACCGCCGAGACCGGCGCCGATGATCGCGATGGACAGGGTCTTCATGGCTGGCTTGTCTCCGATCGGGTTTCTCGGTGCGTTCTGCATCACAGTAGTCGCGTGGGGCGGACCGCCGCCGCGAGGAGGCGCGGAGCGGCCCGGTGCAGCGGCGGATCCGGCCGCCAGGACGTGTCGCTGCGGGCCCATGGTCGTCAATGGACAGCAGAATATTCGCCGATGTAGATTATTCCTACGCATGTGTAGAAATATGGCGCTGTGCCACCCGGGCTGGCGGCGCAGCGCCTGCCGCACGTCGACCATCCCCTGCAAAGGAGCAGTTCATCGTGTCAACAAGGTTCCCCCGGATCAGTAAGCGGCGGGAAGCCCAGCCTGTGGTGCAGCCGGTGGCCGACTACGGCTTCCTCGGCCCCCGATCGGTCACGTGGAAGGCCTGGGGGCACGCCGCCACGCCCATCCTGGGCCTGCAGCGCTGGATGGGCGCGCTCAGCGGATTCGACCAGCCCGACCTCGTCGACCTCGCCGTCCGCCCCGCTGTCCCCCGCGGTCCTGACCCCGGCGCGGGCCCGCGAACGATGCGGATACGCCCGTCCCGCTGACGCGCACCGCGAACTGCGAGCCAAGCAATGGCAGCGCGTCTTCGGAGAAGGCAAGCCACCCAGCGATGAGTGCCTCATCGAATCCCAGGCCTACCTCGGCCACCTCGCCTGAACTGCCACGAAAGGAAACCATGACCCACTCCACCGCGCCCCTGAACCCGCGCGAGCCAGACTTCAGCACGTTCGACGCCACTACCCGCCGCCTGTTCGACGTCACGATCGACTTCTTCGAGTCCCGCGGCAAGGCCTGGCTCAAGCAGCAGGACCGTGATCGGGTCTGGTACTCGGACTTCCTCGACCTCGTCAAGCGCGAGCGGATCTTCGCGATCCTGCTCACCCCCGCCACCGAGGCCGACGGTGATCCGGACAAGCGGTGGGACACCGCGCGCAACGCCATGTACAGCCAGATCCTCGGCTTCTACGGCATGCAGTACTGGTACGTGTGGCAGGTCACTATTCTCGGCCTCGGACCGATCTGGCAATCGAGCAACACCGCCGCGCGGCGCAAGGCAGCACAACTGCTCGAGTCCGGCGAGATCTTTGCCTTCGGCCTTTCCGAGCAGGAGCACGGCGCGGACGTCTACTCCACTGACATGGTGCTCGAT
Organism: Lolliginicoccus lacisalsi; assembly: GCF_014841105.1. Lineage (GTDB taxonomy): Bacteria > Actinomycetota > Actinomycetes > Mycobacteriales > Mycobacteriaceae > Lolliginicoccus > Lolliginicoccus lacisalsi. The sequence goes on along the minus strand of NZ_JACYWE010000005.1, from coordinate 10,081 downwards.
CCCGACGGCCAGGGTGGCTACCGCGCCACCGGCAGCAAGTACTACATCGGCAACGGCAACCTCGCGGGCATGGTGTCGGTGTTCGGCCGCCGGTCCGACAAGCCCATCATCGATAGCTCCGACATCGAGCGATACCGGCCCGAGGAGGATTTCGAGGGCTACATGTTCTTCGCCGCCGACAGCCAGCACAAGGCCTACAAGTTGCGCAAGAACGTCGTCGACGCGCAGATGTACGTCGCAGCGCTCGACCTCGAGGACTATCCAGTCCAGCAGGAGGACGTCCTCCACGAGGGCAAGTCCGCGTTCCACGCCGCGATCAACACCGTCAACATCGGCAAGTTCAACCTTGGGTTCGGCGCGGTGGGCGCCTGCGAGCACGCCATGCACGAGGCCATCGGCCACGCGGAGAACCGCATCCTGTTCGGCCAGCGCGTCACCGAGTTCCCCCAGATCCGGCGCATGACCGCCGAGGCCTATGTTCGCCTCGTGGGCATGAAGCTCTACAGCGAGCGCGCCATCGACTACATGCGCTCCGCCTCGCCCGGCGATCGGCGCTACCTGCTGTTCAACGCGATCGAGAAGATGAACGTCACCCGCGAGGGCGAGAAGATCGTCACCCTGCTGTCGGACACCATTGCCGCGCGCGCGTTCGAGAACGACATGTACTTCAACATGGCACTGCTCGGGGTGACGGGCCTGCCCCGGCTCGAGGGCACCGTCCACGTGAACATGGCGCTGTCGCTGAAGTTCCTGCAGAACTACATGTTCCGGCCCACCGATGCCGGCCAGGCAGCGCTGAGCAAGCTGCCTATCGGTCGTGCGCCGCGCCCCGCGATGGCTGCCCTCTCCAAGGGCGCGCGCGGGGTGAGCAGCATCGCGGCCGCAACCCTGCCCGGGCAGGCCACCCCGCTGCCGGAGGTGCCCGTCCGTCGCGATTCCTCCGACGATGTGTTCTTGTTCAACCAGGGCCCGAGCAGGGGCCTGGGCAAGGTGCGGTTCGCCGACTGGCGGCCGATCCTCCGCGAGCATGCCACGATCCCCAACGTGGCGGTGTTCCTCCAGCAGGCCGACGCGCTGCAATCGTTGCTCGCCGCCGCGGCCCCCACCGATGAGCAGCAGAAGGATGTCGATTTCCTCTTCTGCATCGGGGAGATGTTCACCCTGCTGCCCTACGCGCAGCTGATCCTCGAGCAGGCCGGCATCGAGGGCACCAGTGCCGACGTGCTCGATCAGCTGTTCGAGGTCCTCGTCACCGACATGTCCCGTCACGCGACTACGCTGCACTGCAAGGCCACCGCCACTCCCGCGCAGCGCAAGCGCGCGCTCGACCTGCTGCGCCAGCCGGTGGGTGACAGCGATCGGCTCGACCGTGTTGTCGCGGATTTGCGTGCGCTCGCCGGGGCCTACGAGATGAACCCCTAGCGGATCAGACCTTGCTGAAGGCCCGCCACATCGCATGCCCATACAGCTCCCCGAGCTCATCGGGAGACCATGTGGCGGGCTCATCAAGCAGGGACCGCATCGCCGCCTCGCAGGACGAGATGAAGAGCTCAACGAGAACGGGGAGCTTGCGCTCGAGGTCCGGGGTGGCCCGCGCCCGAAGCATCGGGGCGAGCTGGGCGCGGGCCGCCGCTGCCACCTCGGCGCGCGCCGCAGCGAAGCGATCCGCAACCTCCGGCTCCCGCGCGCGGGAGAACGTCAGTCGCCACGAATCAGCATGCGCGGCGCCCGCGCGCAACAACGCCTGGTAGCCCCGCACGAACGCATCCTCCGGGTCCTGCGCCGCCCGTCCGGAAGCTGCGAGCGCGTCGAGGGTCGAGGCGAGCAGCACCTGCGACTCCCGATCAAGCAGCGCATCGATCAGCTCCACCCGGTCGTCGAAGCACGAGTACACCACGGGCCGGGTCACATCGAGGCGGTCCGCCACAGCCCTGATCGTCACTGCGCTCACCCCGTCGGAGACCGCGATCCCCAGCGCCGCGTCCAGGATCTGCGGGCGCCGCCGATCCGGGCCGAGATGAGCGGCGCGGGGACGCTGGCTCGGTGCGCCAGCCACGGCACCTCCTCGTTCGAACGGGACCTGCCCGCCTGATCCTATGCGCCGCGCATGCTAGCGGAGACGGCGGTGGGCGTCGAGAAAGTACTTGCGCTCAGTCGGATCGAGCTTCTCGACGGCAAGGCGCAGTCCGGGACGGGGCATCAATGCGGCACGCTCCTCGAGCAGGGCGCGCACGCCGGCGGGCACCCGGCCCGTGGCGTGCTTGAGGAAGAGCCCGACAGCGTTGTGCACGACGGGCTCCGGGTCCTGGGCCAGCATCGCGGCAATGCGCAGCGATCCAGCGAGATCCTCGTCGGAGCCGGAGCGCACGAAGAACAAGGGCGCGGTGATCGCGGTGCGGCGGCGCAGCGGCTCGGACGAGACCGCGAGCTGGCGCAATGGCTCAAGAGGTCCTCCGGCGAGAAAGCCGCCGATCACGCGGGGAGCTGCCCGGTCCACCATGTCCCAGGTGGTGATGCGGTGGTGATTGTCGAGGTAGCAGCGGTAGAGCTCCTCGCGCTGCGGGCCGTCGAGCTTGCGGCGAGCCTTGAAGTCGAGGATGCAGAACCCGGCCAAGCGCGGCTCGTACGCGGGATGATTGAGCAATTGCTGCACCTCCCCGAGCGGGAGGCCCGCGTGCTCCTTCGCGATGGCGAACAGGTCACCCATCCGCAGGCCGATCGCGGGCTCGGCGGGGGCGAGGCGCTTGCGGATGGTGGCGAGCCCGGCCTCCGACCGATGCGCCTCGAGGCTGGTGATCACGTCCTGCGCGGTCATGGGTGCTATTCAAGCAGGCGGGCGCGCGGGTTCGCAGGGGGTCAGGTGCAGGGGTCACCAGGCCCGGATCAGATCGCGCAACCACGCCACGAGCTCCAGCGGCGCATCGAGCATCACGTGATGGCCCGAGCCGGGGATCGTCTCGAACACGGAATCGCTCGGCAGCACCAGCCGCGTCGCCTCGAGGACCTCCTTGATCACGACGGATCCGTGCCCCGCCCGCAGCAACGCCGCTGGCGCGAGCACCGGGCCGCTCACCGCGTGCGGCAATGTCAAGGCGTGGAAGACCGCCGGATCGAACTTCCACGACCACCCTTCCGGCACGCGCCTCACCGAATGCCCGCCGATGTGGCGCTGCAAGTGATCGGCGATCGGCGCGGTCGAGCCGAACGGGCGGAACGCCGCGACCGCCTCCTCCCTCGTGCGGTAGGACCGGCTCGGCCGCGCGGCGAGGTCAGCGAAGACAGCCCGGGAAGCAGCATTGGGCATCCCCGCGAAGCCGGTATCGATGAACGCGATGCCGCCGAGGCCTGGCCGCTGCGCCGCGAGGTGGTACGCCACCCGTCCCCCCATGCTGTGGGCGACGACGATCGGCTGATCGCAGCCTTCCAGCAGAGCAGCGACCTCGCGTGCCCACAGCGCGTAGCTATAGCTCGAGCGACGGCCGCTATCACCATGACCGGACAAGCTCAGTGCCACGACCCTGTGGCCCTGCGCGAGCGCTGGCCCGATGTGGTCCCACCAGTGCGCGTTCGCCGCTGCGCCATGCACCAGCGCCACCATGCGATCGCCCACGCGCCCCCACGCTCGATAGGCGATGTCCACGCCCTCGACGCGCACCGTGCCCGTATCCACGGGAGCATCGAGAGCACGGCGGAACCACTCGGGATCAGTCATCGCGTCTCGGTTATCCCGGCGAGCCGATCCAGTGAAGCTGCGAGGCTAGCGCTCGTGGTGGCTCGGGCGCGGGGGAACCGTGACTCATCGGTGAGCCGCGACCAGTCATAGGTGTGGGTGACGCGGGACTCGTTGTCGCCCAGCGGTTCCACCTCCCACCGCCACAGGTGGCCGAAGGGAGGCTTGCCCGTCTCCGCCGGGGCCCAGGCGATCAGCCGGCCCTCGGTGAACTCGACGACGTGGTTCTCCCGCACATTGCCCTTGGTCGTGGTCATCGTGAACATGTCCCCGACCGCCCGCACCCGCTGGCCGCCGGGCGCCTCGACGAGATTGTCGTTGCCATCCCAGCTCGGCTGCTGCGCGGGATCCGCGATGAGCTCGAAGATCCGAGCCGCGGGCGCATTGATGATCCGGCTTGCCTGCACTACCTGCGTGTCATCGGTCATGGCTCGATTCAATCAGTTCGTGGCCCGTTCGGCACGGTCCGGTTCATCGCGGGGCCGGTTGCGGCGCGCCGGTCGGCGCGGGCCACGAGGCGAGCTGGCCCCGCGCCCCTCCCTAGTGGAGACTATTCCCGCTCCAGCCGGGGAAAGTTTCCACTCTGGGCGAGTGAACCGTCACTCCGCCCCCGGCACGCCGGAAGTACCGCCAACACCAGGAGCCGAGAGCGCCAGGATGAGCTCAAGCACAACGCGGGGGTCGGCGAGGGCGTCGCCGTAGATCTCGCGGATCTGGTTCATGCGGTAGCGCACGGTCTGGGGGTGGACGAACAGGTCGGCGGCGACGGTGTCGCGCTGGCCCTGGCGCAGCAGCCAGGCGCGCAGTGTCTCGCCGAGCCGGTCGGCGGTGGTGCCGCGCAGGTCGTCGAGTGGGGCAAGGGCGCGTCGGCGCAGGTCGGCGGTGGCCTCGGGGTCGGCGGCGAGGATCAGCTCGACGAGGTGATCCTCGGTGTCGGTGGGGCCGGTGCGGGTGGCGGGGAGGGGGTCCAGGGTGCGCAGGGCGCGCTGGTAGGAGGCAGCGACGCTGGCCCAGGGCCGGGCGGGGCCGATGATGGCGGGCCGGTCGTGGAGCAATGCGAGCAGGTCGGCGCGCTTGCGACCATCCATGTCTGGCACGAGCAGCACGGTGTGCGAGCCGGGGGCCTCGATGCCCGGCAGGTCGTCGGTCAGCTGGAGGGCGGACTGGGTGAAGCGGGAGGCGAGGCCGCGGGATTGCGCGAGGGGCAGCAGGACGGCGGTGAGGGTGGCTGGGGGTTGCCAGTTCGCGCGCTCGGCGCTGGCGAGCAGCACTTCCTCGGGCTTTCCGGCTAGCAGGTGGCGGCCGAGCTGGTCGAGGTAGTGCTCGCGGACGCGGCCGGTGGTGGCGCGCTCGTCGGCGTGGCCGGCGCTGCTGGCGGCGGAGAGCTCGTCGATGAAGGCGAACGCGAGCTCGGCGAAGCGGGCGACGGTGGCGGCGGGCAGTCCGCCCTCGACGGCGGTGTTGGCGATGGCGCGCCAGGAGGCGCGGGCTCCGACGCGGTAGGCGGCGAGGAGGGCGTCCATGGAGCGTCCGTTGCGGGCTTCTCCCCTGCCGAGCTCGTAGGCGGCGTCGAGGGCCGCGGGCAGGGGCGAGCTCTGGTCGGAGTCGGCGGGGCGGGCAGCGATCTGGACGAGCGCGCCGAGGGCCATGCGGACGGCGTTCTCGATGTTGCGGCCCATGCGCCCGCGGAAGGCGCGGGTGTAGGACGGGACCTCGACGGTGACGGCGCTGACGGTCAGCTCGGCGTAGCGGGGCAGGCTGGCTTGCAGCGCGTCGACGATGCGGGGGTCGAGATCGAGCCCGGTAACGCGTCCGGGGTCGCGACCCTCACTGCTGCGAGGCACTATTTGTACTCAGCGCATAAAAAGCTAGATCGAGTGCACGTCTCATGGACAAGAGTTTATACCCCAGATGCGCGAGAGGGGAGGCATGACAACACGGGCTCCGAAAACACTCGCACCCGGCACCCTGCGTGACCGGCTGATCAGGCTGGCCGAGCTGGCAACCACGCCGTTGCTGCCCTCGGACTACCTCGATCTGGTCGCGCCGCTGCGGTCCGGCTCGGCGCTGCGCGGACGGATCACCGCCATCCACCGCGAGACCGCCGACGCAGTGACCGTCGTCATCAAGCCTGGCCGCGACTGGCGGCCCCACGCTCCTGGCCAGTACGCCCGCATCGGCATCGACGTCGACGGCGTCCGGCAGTGGCGCACCTACTCGCTGACCTCCTCGATCGACCGTGCTGATGGGTGCATCTCCATCACCGTCAAGGCGATCGAGGGCGGCACGGTCAGCAACCACCTCGTGCACCGCGCGACCGAGGGCACGATCGTCCACCTCGACCACGCCGCCGGCGACTTCACCCTCGGCGCCGAGCTTCCCGCGAAGGCCCTGTTCGTCACCGCGGGCAGCGGCATCACCCCGGTGATGGGCATGCTGCGCAATGCGGTCGATCGCCTCGAGGACGTGGTCGTGGTGCATTCCGCGCCCACCGCCGACGACGCGATTTTCGGCCCGGAGCTTCGCTCCCTGCACCGCCAGGGTCGCATCACGCTGATCGAGCGCCACACCACCACCGCAGGCCGCCTCGGCATCGAGGAGCTGAACGCGCTCGTTCCCGACCTTGCTGAGCGCGAGGCATGGGCGTGCGGCCCGGCCGGGCTCCTCGATGGCATCGAGCAGCACTGGACGGAGCTCGGCATCGCCGACAAGCTGCACACCGAGCGGTTCCGCATCACCCCGATCGTCGTGGGCGAGGGCGGCACCGTCACCTACGAGCGGGCTGGCACCACCGTCGAGGCGGAGGCCTCCGAGTCCCTGCTCGATGCCGGGGAGTCCGCGGGCGTGCTCATGCCGTCGGGCTGCCGGATGGGCGTGTGCTTCGGCTGCGTCATCCCGCTGCGCAACGGTGTGGTCCGCGACCTCCGCAACGGTGAGATCACCTCGGCCTCCGAGGGCGACGGCGTCCTCATCCAGACCTGCGTGTCCGCCGCCGCGGGCCCCTGCACCCTCGACGTATAAGGACTATCTGACATGACTGTCATCCAGAAGAAGCCCAACAACGCGATCGCCCACCTCACCGCCGCCGACATCGAGAACATCGGCCGCGAGCTCGATGCGATCCGCCAGCAGGTCCTCGATACCCGCGGCGAGCGCGACGCCGCCTACATCCGCTCGGTGATCAAGTTCCAGCGCTACCTCGAGCTCGGCAGCCGCGGGGTGCTGCTGGTCTCGCTGTTCCCGCCGGCATGGCTGATCGGCACCGCGGGCCTCGGCATCGCGAAGATCATCGAGAACATGGAGATCGGCCACAACGTCATGCACGGCCAGTGGGACTGGATGCGCGACCCCCAGATCCACTCCACCACCTGGGAGTGGGACAACGCCTCGCCGGCCGAGATGTGGAAGCACTCCCACAACGAGCTGCACCACACCTACACCAACGTCATCGGCAAGGACGACGACCTCGGCTACGGCACCATGCGCGTCGACGAGGGCCAGAAGTGGATGCCGTTCTACCTCGCCCAGCCGCTGTGGAACTTCATCAACGCATGCGTCTTCGAGTACGGCATCGCTGCCTATGACCTCGAGATCGGCAAGGACATGAAGGGCCGGATCCCCAAGGAGGAGTTCGACCGCAAGAAGAAGGGCGTGCTCGCCAAGATCCGCAAGCAGGCCACCAAGGACTACCTGGTGCACCCGCTGCTCTCCGGCCCCTCGGCGCCCACCACCTTCGCCGCGAACGTCGTCGCCAACCTGATGCGCAACTGGTGGACCCACTCGGTGATCATGTGCGGGCACTTCCCCGAGGGCGTGGCGACCTACGAGAAGGCCTCCATCGACGGCGAGACCAAGGGAGAGTGGTACCTGCGACAGATGCTCGGCTCCGCGAACATCTCCGGCGGCAAGCTCACGCACTTCATGACCGGCAACCTGTCGTTCCAGATCGAGCACCACCTGTTCCCGGACCTGCCGAGCAACCGCTACCAGGAGATCGCTCCGCAGGTGCGCGAGGTGTTCGACCGCTACAACCTCAACTACGTCAGCGGGCCGCTGCCCAAGCAGGTCGCCTCCGCGTGGAAGAAGGTCATCCGGCTGTCCCTGCCGAACGATTTCGGTAGCAAGGTCAAGTCGGCCCCGGCGAAGGTCATCAGTGCCCAGTTCGGTACCCGGACCCCGGCGAAGGTTGCCGCCTAGTCCGCTTCGACGCGCACCGCGCGCGAGCCAGTCCCCCTGGCTCGCGCGCGGTTCGTGCTGTGCCGCTATCTGTGCGGCCAGAAGCCCCAGCATCTTTCGATGAACCGTGAGCTCGCGTGCTCCTCCGGCGTGGCCCCCGCACGTGATGGCCGCGATTGTGCTCGATGAAGAAGCGGCCGTACAGGGTCGGCGCCAGGACGACGTACTGCACGGGCAGGAACAGCCGTCGGCCCCGAACACGAGGTCGAGCAGCGGCAGGAGGATGTGGAACGCCAGCGGTCAGAGGAGTCGCGCCACGTGCGCTATGCGAGCTCGACGTCGCTCACTGCCCTGCCCCCTTCTCCTGCATGGCGGCAGCGAACATGACGCCCATCTTCTCGGCGAACGCGGTGGTGGCCTTCAACGGGCGCAGCATCACGGTGAACTCGTCGATGAGCCCGTCGGCGTTGGCGTGGAGGAAGTCGCATCCCTGCAGCTCGAGGTCGCCGACGCGGGCGCGGAACACCAGCGCGTGATCATCGCCGTCGGAGATCTCCTTCTCGTACTCGAAGTCCTCGAAGACCTGGGTGACGGCGCCCAGGATCAGCGCCACCATCTCGCGGCCCTCGTAGGGGCGGTGGGCAATGGGGCTGCGGAAGACGACGTCCTCGCGGCCCTCATTCATCCACGATGACCTGCTCGTCAAGGTGCGCGCCTGCGACGTCAGCTGCAGTTGCGCGAGAAATCCACGCGAGTGCTGCGGCTTCGGGCCGAAAACTCCCGCCCGAGAGGGTAAGTTGGTGCAATGGCGAAGTGGCTCTCTCCCCTCGACTCGATGTTCCTCTATATGGAATCCCCCGATTCGATGATGCATGTCGGTGGCCTTATCGAGATCGAGATCACCAACGGCACGGCCGGCGACATGAGCCGGCAGATCCGCGACGAGCTGCAGGAGATGACCACGGTGCAACCACCGTGGAACCGCAAGCTCGCCACCCCGAGATTCCTCAAGAACCCCGCGCACCGCTGGGTGGTGGACACCGAGTTCGATGCGATGTACCACGTGCGCCGCTCCGCGCTGCCCAGCCCCGGCGGCGAGCGCGAGCTGGGCGTCCTCGTCTCCCGGCTGCACAGCCGGCCGCTGGACTTCCGCCGCCCGCCCTGGGAGTGCTACATCATCGAGGGCCACGAATCGGGCAACCTGATCCTCTACACCAAGGTCCACCACTCCCTCGTGGATGGCTACACCGCGGTGAAGATGCTCATGCGGTCGTTCTCCAAGTCCCCCGACGCGCCCGAGGAGCCATTCTTCTTCCAGATCCCGCCCCCGCGGCCGCGGCCCAAGTCCTCGAGCAAGAGGGAGGCCGACAACTCCGCCGCCGACCAGGGCTCGTTCGTCAGCGCCGTCGCCGGCCACATGATGTCGGTGCGCGATATCGGCAAGGGCCTGGGCAGGCTATCGCGGTCACGGTTCCGCAAGGACGATCACATCGTCACCGTGCTGCAGGCGCCCCGCGGCATCCTCAACGGCCGGATCGGCCGCGACCGGCGCTTCGCCACCCAGCAGTACGAAATCGCCCGGCTCCGCACGATCGCTTCCGCGGCCGGCTGCACCCTCAATGACGTGGTGCTCGCCGTGTGCGGCGGAGGACTGCGCTCCTACCTGCAGGGCATCGACGCGCTGCCGGAGAAGCCCCTGATCGCCTTCGTGCCCGTCAACATCCGCCCCAAGGATGATCCGGGCGGCGGCAACATGGTCGGCGGAATGCTGGCCTCGCTCGGCACCGACGAGGCCAGCGCCGAGGATCGCCTCAAGGCCGTGGTCGCCTCGACCAGCGCGGCGAAGCAGCAGATGGAGAACATGACCCGTGCCGCGATCATCGCGTACACGACCTACGTCGGCTCGCCCCTGCTGATCCAGACCGGCCTCGCCCAGTTCGGCCTCAGCAAGGGCGTCCCGCCGAGCTTCAATGTCGTCATCTCCAATGTTCCCGGCCCCAAGCAGCCCCTGTACTTCCGGGGCAACCGGCTCGCCTCGGTGTATCCGGTGTCCTTCCTCATGCACGGCGGGCCGCTGAACATCACCTGCGAGAGCTACGGCGATACCTTGAACTTCGGGTTCGTTGGCTGCCGGGATACGTTGCCGCGGCTGCAGCGGCTCGCGCTCGCCTGCGG
>NZ_JACYWE010000010.1 GCF_014841105.1 Lolliginicoccus lacisalsi | reverse complement strand
GGTTACAGCGCGGGCGCGGCCATCGCCGGACCATCGCTCGAGGGCCTCGAGCAGCTCGATGATCCCGCGGAATGCCTGCTGGCGTGCGGCACCCCGGCAACCTGGACGGGCCTGGGACTCGTCCCGTACCGGATCGTGCCGCACTACCGCTCCCCCGGCCATGAGCATCCGGAGCGCATCGAGGACCTGGTGCAGCAGCATTCCCGAGCGGGCGCGAGCTTCCGCGCCCTGGCCGATTCCGATGTCATCATCGTCGACGACCAGGGCTAGCGCGCCAACCAGGCCCTACTGGTAGGAGACGAACCAGGGGGCGGGGTCGACGAGCATGGTCCGCTCCGGGGTGAACGTGGGGAAATCCTCATCGATGAAGTTCTTCCACCCCAGCCAGACCCCGTCGGGAAGGCCTGTCTTCAACGCCTCCCATGTGCTCATCTTCTCGCCCGGCACGCCATGCCCATCAGCGTGGATGAGCACCGCCACCTCCTCGCGGCTCGTGTCGAGGCTCTCGCGATCGGTGATCATGCGCTGCTGGAACTGATGGAGGATCAGCACCTTCTGGGGCAGGTCATGGCGGGCGGTCAGATCGGCGAGCCAGTCAGTGACCTCATTGACCTCAGCGGCATCGACCTGCCCGATCTGCCGCAGGTGCATCTCGCCCGGCTTGAGCCGCCACTCGGGATCGAGCGCCAGACCCACGTGCGGCTCCCGCAGGAGATCCTCGAACATCCGCGCCTGGGTGAGGAAGTCAGTGCGCCCGGGCTGCAGGTCGAGCACGACGTAGACGCCGGCCTCCGCAGCGGCCTCGATCCACGGCCGCACCATCTCCACCTCGGCGATGTTCGAGTAATTGCCGTCCGCGCCAGCCGATACCGACGCGACCGTGACGATCAGCTCGAACGCCGGGATGACAGGCTCGGCGGAGAACGGCTGGTATTGCTCGGCGAGCTCGACGGCGCGCGCGATCGCCTCGTCCACGGGCTGCTCGCCCAGCAGGCCCATCGCCGGCACCCCAGGGTGGCCGTAGAGCGCGATCATGCGCCTCCCGGGATAGACCAGTTGCCCGCCGCCAGGAAGCTCCGGCACCGAGACGGCGGCGCGCACGCGCTCGCGGAGCTCAGGGACGGTGCCGAAGGCGCTGCCGAGCGCAACGACCGTGGCGTCCTCGTTGTCGCGGATCGCCGAGACGGATCCGGCGGTCGCGCGGGGGTCGGGGACCGCGAGCGGCACCACCGTGGCACCGGCCGCGCGGGCGGTCGCCGCGGCCGCGATGTGCTCCGCCCATGCCTGGCCATCCTCGCTCGCCGGGCCCGCGATCAGGGCGAGCACGGGCGGATCGAGCTCCGCGCGGCCGAACTCGGGCAATGCGTCCGCCCCGGCGGCGGGGCCCGGCTCGGGAAGGGGCTCACCGGCAAGCGAGAGCAAGGTGGCGTCCTCGCCGTCGATCGCGGCGATCGCGTCCAGGCTGTCGGCGGTACCTGGGACGTCCCGCTCGTCGAGCCCGCGACCGATCATCTCCTCGAGATCGGCCCTCCCCGCCGGCGCCTGGATGACGGAGACGGTGCCGAGATCCGGCATCTCCCCGACGGCGAGCACGCTGCCCGCGCCGAGCCGCTCGATCTCCTCGAGCACGGCGGAGCCATCCGCCGGATCGATGGGCAGCATGGGGACGGAGGTCGCCACGGCAAGCGAGGCCGCTCGGACCAGCGCCGCCCCGTCACCAACGGGGGCGGTCACCACGAACGGGGCGCGGGCGAAGAACTGCTGGGTGGTTCCGAGCGCGAGGCCACCCTCGGCGTCATCAACAACGACAGGCAACGAGCGACCGGGGTCGGACTCGTCGGGCTGCGCCTCGGGCTGCACGATCCCGGCCGGGGATCCATCGTCGTCCAGGCCGACCGTGCAACTAGCCACGGCACCAATTCCGACGCCGCTAGCAGTGACGATCGCAATGGTCCGGGCAAAGCCTCTTGTCACAAGCACGCGCTCAAACTACCGCGCCGCGCGCTGCCCGGGCCGCAGGGACACACCGCCGCTCCGGCCCTTTTGGCCGGGGCCGGCGTCCAGCCCGCCCGCAGGCCTTGCGCAATCCCCGTACTCTGGAGTAAATGTCCCGATCACCAGAGAGCGAGGCCGCATGGAGATCCCTGCAGTGGCGCTCGAGCACCTCGAGCTCGCGTGCACGTCACGGCTCGGCTCCCCCGCGCGATGGACCCCGCCAGCACGCTTCCGGTCGAGCCTGGCACTCTGCGTGATCGACGCTGTGCAGTGCACGGCCGGTCACTACCCGACCACGCTGGCGGTGACTGATCACTACCGTGCGTACCGGGCCCGGCAGCACGCGGCAGGCCTGCATTCCCCGGGCCATCGGGACGGGACCCGCGCGCTGCTGCGCACCTTCGAGGAATCTGGCGGAACCACGGCCTGGTCGGGGAAGGTCGCGATGTACCGCACCCGCCACGCGACCCCCGCCCAGGCCGTCAAGGCCCGCTCCATCCAGCGGGCCGCGGCAGCGTTCCACGACCTGCGCATCGACGCGACCGGGGATCTGGCCGCCATGCTTCCCCACGCGGCGACCCGATCGCTCGCGGTCAATGCGTGGCGGGGCGCGGCGAGCCACGGATTCACCGACAGCTGGGACTACCTCCTGCTCCTCGCCGGCATTCATCCCGTCGATGAGGCGAGCGCGCTGCGCCACTGCCATCGATTCCTGGCGGGGGCCCTGCCACCCGCCGGGAACGAAGCAGCGATGCGGGCTCGGCACGCTGGCCGAGTCCTGGGACTCGTCGAGGTCCTCGCCGAGCGGCTGGGCACCTCCACCGAGGCGCTCGTGCTGGCCATCAATCGCTGGGGCAACGGCCACCGCGCCTTTGCCGTGCCCGGACCGGGCGTCGGCTGGGCCGAGCACGCCGCGAACTGAGCAGTTCCCCTGGAGTTTGGATCGTGCGCGCGCTGCCGTTGCCCGCGCGTTGCCTGGCAGTGGCATGCTCCCCCCGTGCTCATCGCTCAGCTCGCGAACTTCTATGGCCCCCGGTCCGGAGGGCTCCGCACCGCCCTGCACCAATGGGGCAGCGAGTACCGGGCGTCGGGGCTCGACGTGGCGCTCGTTGTCCCTGGGCCCCGCGATGAGCAGGAACTGATGGAGAACGGCGTACGGCGCATCACCCTGGCATCGCTCCGGCTGCCCGGATCGGGCGGGTACCGGCTCGCGGACCCCCGACGTGTCGCGGACGTGCTCGCCGGGCTCGGGCCCGGGGCCCTCGAGGTGTCGGACCGGCTCCCCCTGCGGGGCTTCGGCCGGTGGGCTCGCGAGCACGGGATCCCCAGTGCCGTCGTCTCCCACGAGCGGCTTGATCGGTTGATCGGCCAGGTCCTGCCCGCGGCTCCCGCGCAGCGCCTCGCCGATGCCGCCAATCGGGCAATGGCCCGCAGCTTCGACACCGTCGTGTGCACGACCGCGTTCGCCGCGAGCGAGTTCGATCGCATTGGCGCTCGCAACGTGCGCCGCGTTCCGCTGGGGGTGGATCTCGAACGCTTCCACCCCCGCAATCATGATCCGCGCCTGCGCGCTCGCCTCGCCCCTGGCAAAGAGATCCTGCTCGTGCATAGCGGACGCCTCTCGGTCGAGAAGCATGCCGAGCGCAGCATCGAGGCATTGCGCATCCTGCGCGGCGCGGGGGTCAACGCTCGCCTCATCGTGGCCGGGGATGGTCCGCGGCGCGGTGCGCTGGAACGACGCGCCCGCGGCCTTCCCGTGGAGTTCCTCGGATTCGTCAGCGACCCTGAGCAGCTCTCGGCGTTGCTCGCCACCGCCGACGTCGCGGTAGCGCCCGGGCCCCATGAGACATTCTGCCTGTCCGCGCTCGAGGCACTCGCCTCGGGAACCCCCGTGGTGGCATCCGAGTCCTCGGCGCTGCGCGAGATCCTCACCGGGGGCAGCGGCATGGTTGCTGCCGACGAGGACGCCGCGTTCGCCACCGCGCTCGGTGCGCTGCTGGCGCGGGATGCCGGAGCGCGGGCGCGGGCACGGGAGCGCGCCGAGGCGTTCACGTGGTCCCGATCAGCGAGCGCGATGCTGGAAGCACTGATCCCCGCGCCGCTCGGGGACATGCCCTAGCTGCACGGGGATCAATGATGGTGCCTAGCCGTGATTCCTAGTCGCGGAAGCGGCGTGCTGGCCGGTCATCACGAGCGGCCCGCTTGGGCGGGCGATCGTGTCCGCCGCCCGCGGATCCGCCCTCGTCGCGACGCAGGCCGATTTTCACGCCCGCGATGCGGGTATCGCGCAGGGCATCGAAGACATCCCGCGGAAGGTTCGCGGGCAGCTCGACGAGGCTGAAGTCCTGCCGGATGTCGATGTAGCCGAAATCGCCGCGCTGGAGACCACCCTCGTTGGCGAGCGCGCCCACGATCGCGCCGGGCGCGATCTTGTTCTTGCGACCCACGTTGATGCGGTAGGTGGCGAAGTCCGATCCGCCGCTCGGACGACGATCCCCGCGCGGCTTGCTGCGGGGCCGGTCATCGCGTTCGCGCCGATCGCCCCAGTCGTCGGACCGATCATTGCGGACCTTCTTCTCCACCGGATCCGGCTTGAGGAAGAAGTTATCGCCATCGACGTTCTGCACGGCGAGCGCGGCAGCGATGTCGGCGAGGCACACATCGTGCTCGCTCTCATAGCTCTCGATCAGGCGCCGGAACACCGCGACGTCCGGCGAGGAGAGATGCTCGGTGATCGATTCCTCGAACCGCGACACGCGCTGCGCGTTCACATCCTCGACGGTGGGGACCCGCGTCTCCTCGATCGGCTGCCCGGTGGAGCGCTCGATCGACTTGAGCAAGCGACGCTCGCGCGGCGTGACGAAGAGCAATGCCTCGCCGCTGCGGCCAGCTCGGCCCGTGCGCCCGATGCGGTGCACGTACGAGTCGTTGTCGGTGGGGATGTCGAAGTTCACGACGTGCGAGATCCGCTCGACGTCGAGCCCGCGCGCCACGACATCGGTCGCGACCAGGATGTCGATCTTGCCCGCCCGCAGCTCGCCCACGATGCGCTCGCGCACGTTCTGCGGGATATCGCCGTTGAGCGAGGTCGCCGCGAAGCCGCGCGACCGCAGCCTCTCGGCAAGCTCGTCGGTGGCCTGCTTGGTGCGGACGAAGACCAGCATCGCGTCGAACGGCTCGACCTCGAGGAAGCGCGTCAGCGCATCGAGCTTGCGCTGGTGCGAGACAAGCACCCATCGCTGGCTGATCGTGTCGGATGTCTTCGTCGTCGACTTGATCGTGACCTCGGCGGGGTCCCTCAAGTACTTGCGGGAGATGTCGCGGATGGCGCGCGGGATGGTTGCCGAGAACAGCGCGGACTGGCGCTCGCGCGGTGCCATCGACAGGATGCGCTCGACATCCTCCTGGAAGCCCATCTTGAGCATCTCATCGGCCTCGTCGAGCACGACGAAGCGCAGCCGGGAGACATCCAGCGTGCCCCGCGTGAGGTGATCGATGACCCGGCCCGGGGTGCCAACGATGATCTGCGCGCCCCGGCGCAGGCCAGCGAGCTGGACACCGTATGCCTGGCCGCCATAGATCGGCAGCACCCGCACGCCCGGAAGGTGCGCGGAGTATCGCCCGAAGGCCTCGGCGACCTGGATCGCGAGTTCCCGGGTGGGGGTCAGCACGAGAGCCTGGGGGAAGGCATCATCTTCAGCGATCCGAGAAAGGATCGGAGTCGCGAATGCTGCGGTCTTGCCGGTCCCGGTCTGTGCCAGGCCGACCACATCCCGCCCCTCGATGAGGTGCGGGATCGTCGCCAACTGGATTGGCGATGGCGTTTCATATCCGACGTCACTCAGTGCGCGCAGCACACGGTCGTCGATTCCCAGACCGGCGAACGTGGTATCGCCGGGTTCATTGTTACTCATTATCGCCATAGTCTACTGCCTCCCCGGAGCCCTTATGACCACGCTCCACCAGGCGATGAGCCGAGCACCCGGTTTCACCGTCCCAGCCGCGCGCGGTGCGGAGAATTTATCTTTCCCTAGCAGGTGATACCTGCAACACTCTCCCTTCGGGGTGCGATACATCACTAGAAGCGCATCACGGCACATTCCCGGGGAGGAACCATGAGTGCTGCACCAGTCCTAGTACCTCGACCGCGCGCCGACGAGGACGCCCCGCCCTCGCCCGCCAGCGGCAGCACCGAGGCCCTGGCATCCGCCTGCCTCTATCACCTCGGCGCCCCTGCGTCGTGGATCAGCGCCCAGGACCACGCTCGCAGCCTCGCGCTCTGCCTCATCGAGTCCGTGCAGTCCGCCAGCACCGGCTTCGTCCCCGCCGCGGCGCTCGTCGCCCGCTACCAGGGGTTCCGGCGCGCGACCGCGCTGCCTGCCACGCCCCTCGACCACGACGGCCTCGCGGAGCTGCTCGCGACCTTCGCCCTAGTGGGCGGGCCCACCATCTGGATCGGCAAGGTCGGGCACTACCGGCAGCGCTACTCCGGGAGCATCGACGTCCGCGCCGCGGAGATCCTTCACCTCGCGCACGCGTTGCTCGCCTCCCGCATCGGTTCGAGCACCGAGCTCCTCCGCGCGGTGGGCTCGCCCGGCGGGATGGAGCCGCTCGCCGCGATCTGGCTCGCCGAGCTCGGCGCTCCCGGGGAGCGGGCCCTCGCGCACTGCCTCGCCCTCGCCTCCCCGGCCCCGGGCGCCGTCGCGCGGGCACGCGAGGCCTTCCGGGCCGCCTGCGCGCCCGGGACCGACGCTCTCACGTTCGCCGACAAGCTGGCAGACGTCGCCGCGGAGCTCGGGGCCGGGCCCGAGCGGCTTGATCACGCAATGGTGCGGTGGCACGCGGGCCGCGACCCGCGATAGCTGCGCCCGGGCACCGGCGCCAAGCCCGGCAGCAGGCCCTGGAGGGGCGGCTGGCAGGGCGGTACGGTGGAGCCAGCAGCACCCGCGCCCCAAGCCGTCGAGCCCGATCCGTTGAGGGAGTGGTCATGCGATACCGCGATCGCGAGCATGCCGGGAACGTTCTGGCCGATGCCCTCGGCCCCCTGCTCGGTGATGCGTCGATCGTGCTGGGCCTGCCTCGCGGAGGCGTGCCTGTCGGGGCCATCGTGGCCGAGCGCGCCGGACTGCCGCTCGACATCCTCATGGTGCGCAAGCTCGGGGTTCCCCGCCAGCCCGAGCTTGCCTTCGGCGCACTCGGCGAGGACGGCACTGTTGTCCTGAACGAGGACCTGATCGCCCGGGAAGGACTGTCGAGGGAGGATATCGACGCGGTGCGGGAGAGAGAGCTTGCCGAGCTCTCCCGCCGGGCAGCGCTGTTCCGTCGTCCGGCGGGAGCAGATGGCCATGCCCGCATGCCCGTCGTGGACGGACAGTGCGTGATCATCGTCGATGACGGCATCGCCACGGGCGCGACGATGCTCGTCGCCTGCCAGGCGGCGGCGCGCCAGGGCGCGCGCCGCGTGATCGCTGCCGCGCCCGTTGCCGCGTCCCAGGCGATCCCGCTCCTCGAGCGCGGCGGAGCGGAGGTCGTGAGCCCGCTGGTGACCGATCACCTCGACGCGGTGGGCGCATGGTACGACCGGTTCGACCAGGTGCCGGAGCGGGAGGTGCAGCGGATGCTCGCGGATGGATCGTGGCGTGGCAGCCGCTCCTAGCCGGGATCCGAGCACGCCAGCAGAGCGAGGCACTAGTCTTGGTAGTACCATTTCCGCGGCGCGGCCGGCGACGCGCTAGCGGCTGGCCCGCCCGAACCCCTCGATGGACAGGCAAGCGAACACTATGAGCGATCCGACCCCTGCAGCCTGGCCAGCGCCGTTTGGCGCTGCCGAGCGCTCGCACCGGGCCGCGCTGCCACGCCCCGTGCCGCACCGGGGGGCGGCGCGATCGGCGGGTTCCGCGCCCGTGATCGGGCTCGCGCTCGGTGGCGGCGCTGCGTTCGGGGCGGCGCACGTCGGAGTGCTCGCCGCGCTCGAGGACATGGGCGTGCCCATCGATGTGGTGGTCGGCACGAGCGCTGGCGCCTTGATCGGCGCGGGCTACGCCGCGGGCTTGCCGGTCTCGCGGCTCGACAAGATCATTCGCAGTGCCGTGTGGCGGGATTTCGGCCGGGTGACCGTGCCCCGCAAGCTCGGCGTGCTCGATCCAGAGGTGCTCGAGCGGGCTATCGCGCGCTTCGCCGAGGACCGGGACATCGAGGCCCTGCCCCGGCGCTTCGCGGCGGTGGCGACGGACCTGCGCACCCTCGCCCCGTACTTGCTCGATACCGGTCCGGTCCCCACGGCGCTGCTCGCCACCATCGCCGTCCCCGGGCTGTTCCCGCCGGTCCGGGTCGGGGAGGCACTGCTGATCGATGGTGCTTTCAGCTCGAACGTGCCGACGTGGGGAGCCCGGCTGCTGGGGGCGGACCGGGTGATCACGGTTCGCCTGACGCCCGAGCGCACGATGCGGCCCATGGCCCTGCTGCGGCAAGCGATGGGCGGTTTCGACGATGAAGCTCCGGACGTGCTGATCATGCCAGACACCACCAAGCATTCGCGCTGGAAGGCCGCGGGCGTCCCTGCGTTGATCGAGGCGGGCCGCGAGGCCACCGAGGCTGTCGCGGACGAGATCCGGGCGATCGCGGGCCTGGAGCGGCCGGCGATGGCGGAGAAGGCAGGATCAGCGTCCCCGGCCGCCGGAACGCCGGGAGCCTGAGCCGGGAGATGCAGCCGCGGCCCTAGTTCCGCGCGCGGCGGCACGGGCACTGGCATACCGTGGAGGCACTGCTGGAGATGGCCTGGGATGGAAGGAGCAGCAACGGTGAAAGACCGTGCTGACCGCACTGATCGCCTGCCCGATTCGTTCGAGCCGCCGGAGAAGCCAGATGGCATCAGTGGCCGTGTCGCGATGAAGGTCCTCGACAAGGGCGTGCATGTGCCAGGACCTGTGGTGACGAGCTTCGTGAGCTCCCTGCGCAAGCGGCATCCGGACGAGACGCCCGCGCAGATCATTGGCCGGATCGACCGTCACTACCTGCGCACGGTGACCGGCACCGGCGCTGCCGTGGGAGCCACCGCGGCCGTGCCAGGGGTGGGCACCATCACGGCCCTCGCCGCCGCGGGCGGGGAGACAGCGGTGTTCTTCGCAACGAGCGCGTTCTACACCCTCGCCCTCGCGGAGGTGCATGGCATGCCGATCGAGGACGTCGAGCGCCGTCGCGCGCTGGTGATGAGCATCGCGCTGGGCAACACGTCCTCGGTGCTCGCGGAGAAGGCCGCGGTCCGCAAGGGGCGCTCGTGGGCCGATTCGGTGGCCAACTACATCCCGGCCCCGTCGATCGGCAAGCTGAACGCGGCGCTGGCGCGGCGCCTGTTGATGCGCCTCGCGCAGACACGCGGGTTCATGACGATCGGTCGCGTCGCGCCGTTCGGCATCGGCGCAGCGATCGGTGCGGCGACCAACCGGGCGCTCGGCAAGTCGCTGGTCGTGCATGCCCATCGCGCGTTCGGTCCAGCACCGCGCCGCTGGCCCAATCCTCCCAGCGACACGGTGATCGACATGGCCGATGTGGATGATGATGCCCTCCGCGAGCTACTCGCCGAGGAATGAGGCCTTCCCCGGCCCGTCCGCGAGGAAGCTGCGCACCGCTGAGCGCAGGTCCGAGCTAGCAAAGAGCTCCCCCGAGACCCGCGGCGTGACCGCGTCGGCATGCTCGATGCCCTGCTCGCGCCAGGCCGCGATGATCTGCTTGGTGGCCGCGTGCGCGCGGGTAGGACCGTCAGCGAGCTGGTGGGCGAGGTCGCGGGCGCGCTGCAGCGGCTCCTCGTCGACGATGTTGACCACGCCCCAGTCGGCGAGCGTCGTGGCGTCGTAGAGATCACCCGTCATCACGAGCTCGCGGGCCCGTCCTGATCCGGCGCGCTCGGCGATGCGCTGCGGGCCACCCATCGACGGCGTCAGGCCCACGACCTTCTCCACGAGGCCGAACCGCGCGCGCGGGCCGGCGACGATGAGGTCGCAGGCCAGGGCGATCTCGAACGCCGCGGTGAGGGTGAGCCCGTGGGCGCAGAACACGACCGGGCAGGGCATGGCCTCGAGCGGCGCGGAGAGACCGGCGAAGCTGCGTGTCCAGAGGTCCTCCGCCTCCTGCGTGGACAGTCCCTCGAACAGGTGCACGTCCACTCCGCCGGAGACGACCTTGCCCTCGGCGTGGATGAGGACGGCGCGGGGCGGGCTGGCGGCGAGCTGCGCGATGTGCGCCGCGAGATCGTCGAATACTTTCTGCTCGAACAGGTTCAGGGGCGGGTTGTCGAGGCACAGCACGGCTACGGGCGCTCCGTGCGCGGTGTGCTCGATCGCTAGCCGGACGCTGCGCCCGGGGGAATGATCACTCATCGTTTGATGGTCGCATGCCTTGGGTAGAGTGGGCCGCAGCATAGCCGCACGGAGGATCCAGATGAAGCGCACGATCTACAACAAGGACCATGAGGCTTTCCGCGAGTCGGCGAGGGAGTTCGTGGCCCGCTACGTCCAGCCTCGCAGCGAGGAGCTCATCGAGAACAAGGCGATCCCGCGCGAGCTGTGGCTCGAGGCGGGCAAGGCGGGGCTGCTGGGCCTGGAGGTCCCGGAGCAGTACGGCGGGGGCGAGGCAGGGGATTTCCGCTTCAACGCCGTCCTCGGCGAGGAACTGAGCCGGCATAGCGCGGCGATGGCGTCGTGCTTCGGCATCCACTCCGACATCTGCGCCCCCTACCTGGTGGAGCTGACCACCAACGAGCAGAAGGAGCGCTGGCTGCCGAGGTTCTGCACGGGCGAGATCGTGACGGCGATCGGCATGACGGAGCCGTCGGGCGGCTCGGACCTCGCGGCGCTGAAGACCACGGCGGTGCGCGATGGCGATGACTGGATCATCAATGGCTCGAAGACCTTCATCACCAACGGCTACAGCGCTGACCTCGTGATCGTGGCGGCACGGACGAGCCCGGAGAAGAAGGCGCGCGGCATTACCTTGTTCGGCGTGGAGTCGGGCATGGCAGGCTTCGAGCGCGGGCGCAAGCTCGACAAGGTGGGCCAGCCCGAGTCCGATACCGCGGAGCTCTTCTTCGACAGCGTCCGGGTGCCGTCGGCGAACGTGATCGGCGAGGTCGATAATGGCTTCATCCACATGATGCAGTTGCTGCCGCAGGAACGGCTGAGCGCGGCGGTGTGCAACACCGCTCATGCCAAGGGCATCTACGACGAGACGCTTGAGTATGTCAAGGAGCGCAAGGCTTTCGGGCAGCCGATCGGGCATTTCCAGCACAACAAGTTCCTGCTCGCGGAGATCACGACGAAGCTCGAGGTGACCCAAGCGTTCGTGGATTCGTGCGTGGATGCGCACACGCGGCGCGAGCTGACGCCGATCGATGCGGCGAAGGCGAAGTGGTGGTCAGCAGAAATCCAGAACGAGGTCCTTGATCACTGCGTGCAGTTGTACGGTGGTTATGGGTTCATGCGCGAGTATCGGGCGGCGCGAGCGTGGATGGATGCGCGCGTCACCAAGATCTGGGCCGGGACCAACGAGATCATGAAGGAACTCATCGGACGCGACATCGGGTTGTGATCATATGGAAGCCATGGACGCTACCTCGGCACACGTTGCCTCGATCCTGAAGGTGGCGTGGGCGCGATCGCTGGGCATCGGTGATCGCGATCTCGCGCCCGGGCGCGAGCATGTCGCGCTGGGCTCGGACGCGCGGTCGCTGACGTTCCTCTCCGTCTTCGGCGAGAGCGTCTTCCTCGGCCCGGAGTGGGCTGTCGAGCGCGCCCGCGAGCTCAGCGACGATCAGCTCGGCAGCGAGCGGGGCATGTTGTCGATCGCGAAGGACCGCGGGGCGCGGCGCGCGCGGGCCGAGACACTGCTGTTCACTCCGGATTACCTGCCGCCGCCGCCCATGCACCCGAGCGAGGCGCCATTGATCTCGCGTGACCGGGAGATGGTGAACGAGGTCGTGCGCGCCTGCCCGCCCGATGACGTGGAGGCCGCGGAGCTCTCCGAGCACTCGGAGTGGTTCACCTTGCTCGACAACGAGATGAATCCCGTGGCGTGCGCGGCATACGAGGAGTGGCAGGGCTTCGTGGCCAATATGACGGCCCTGACGATCCCCGAGGCCCGGCAGCGTGGCTATAGCAAGACGGTGTCGTTGATCGCGACGAACGTTGCTCTCGATGCGGGGCTCGTGCCGCAGTGGCGCGCGCACCGGACCAATGCGAACGCGTGGCATCTGGCCGAGGCGCTCGGCTACGACAAGTTCGGGACGCTGGCCACCGTCGAGTTCGGCTAGCCGAAGGGCGCGAGGCAAGGCTCGGCGCTCGAGGGTCGACGTCGTGACGGGTTCCGGAGTAGCATCCGATTAGTTGACCGCTCAACCAGTTAGAGGTCCAGCAATGGGTACGGAACCAGCCAGCACCTCGATGCACACCGACGAGCCAGCCGCGACCTACGTCGTCGACGGCCAAGAATTCAGCCGCGACATGCGCTACATCGCCACGCGCATCACCGCCGACGGCAGCACCAGCTACCCCGTCGAAGCAGGGCGCTACCGGCTCGTCGCCGCGCGCGCCTGCCCCTGGGCCAACCGCGCCCTGATCGTGCGCCGCCTCCTCGGCCTCGAGGACGCCCTCTCGCTCGGGCTGTGCGGCCCCACTCACGACGCCCGCAGCTGGACCTTCGACCTCGACCCCGGCGGCGTCGACCCCGTCCTCGGCATCGAGCGGCTGCAAGATGCCTACTTCGCCCGCTTCCCCGAGTACGACCGGGGCATCACGGTCCCCGCGATCGTCGATACCACCACCGGGCAGGTCGTCACCAACGACTTCCCCACCATCACGCTCGACTTCTCCCGCGAATGGACGGCGCACCACCGCGACGGCGCGCCCGACCTGCTGCCCGCCGCGCACGCCGACGAGCTCGAGGAAGTCATGGACCTCGTCTTCCGCGATGTCAACAATGGTGTCTATCGCAGTGGATTCGCTGGCACGCAGCAGGCCTACGAGAAGGCCTACGATCGCTTGTTCGCCCGCCTCGACTGGCTCGAGGACCGCCTAGCCCAGCAGCGCTACCTCGTGGGCGACACCATCACCGAGGCAGACGTGCGGCTCTTCACCACCCTCGTTCGCTTCGCCCCCGTCTACCACGGGCACTTCAAGTGCAATCGCAGCAAGCTCACCGAGATGCCCGCCCTGTGGGCCTACACGCGTGACCTCTTCCAGACACCCGGCTTCGGCGACACCGTCGACTTCGGCCAGATCAAGGATCATTACTACATCGTCCACACCGACATCAATCCCACCCGGATCGTCCCGACGGGGCCCGAGCTCGCCTCCTGGCTGTCTCCGCACCACCGCGAGCAGCTGGGCGGGCGCCCGTTCGGCGATGGCACCCCGCCTCCCCCGCCACGCGCCACCGAGCGCGTGCCAGCGATCGGCTAGGCATCGTCGGCACACTGGGAATGTCGGTACCCCCCGCTAGCCTTGATCCTGACATGGGCACCACCACCGCGAACCCCGCTCCCGGCAGCGCGACCGGATGGCTGCGACGCCTCCTGCGCCAGTGCCTGCAGCACCCCCGGCTGGTAGCGGGCGCCGTCGCCGCCACCGCGATCTCCACCGCCATCGAGGTCGCGGTGCCCCTGGTCGCCAAGAACGTCATCGACCGTGCCATCGAGGGAACGACAGCCCTGCTCGGCAGCTTCGTCGTGGCGCTCCTGGTTCTCGCCACGGTGCGTTTCGCGGCTCAGTTCGCCCGCCGCGTGCTGGCTGGCCGCCTCTCGCTGGAGGTCCAGCAGGACTTCCGCCGCGACCTGCTCGGCAGCATCCAGCGCTTCGACGGCAAGCGGCAGGACGAGGTACGCACCGGCCAGCTCGTCTCCCGCTCGATCAGCGATCTCCAGCAGGTGCAGGGGCTGCTCGCGATGGCCCCGCTCTCCGGCGGCGCGCTGCTGCAGCTCGTGCTCTCCATCGGCGCGATGATCTACCTCTCGGTGCCCCTCACCCTTGTCGCCCTCGCCCTCCTGCCTGCCATCTGGCTGGCCATCCGTGCCTACCGGCTGCGGCTCTACGCGGCGACCTGGTCAGCGCAGCAGCGCGCCGCTGACGTCGCCCAGCACGTCGAGGAGACCGTCACCGGGGTCCGGGTCGTCAAGGGCTTCGGCCAGGAGCAGCGCATGGTCGACGAGCTGCGCGGGATCAGTGGCCGCCTCTACAGCGAGCGGATGCGGGCCGCCCGCCTCAACGCTCGCCTCTCCCCCACCGTTGCCGCGATCCCGCAGCTCGGGCTCGTCGCGGTCCTCGCGGCCGGCGGGCTGCTCGCGGCCACGGGCGCCCTCACCATTGGCACCCTCATCGCCTTCGCCGCGTACCTCTCGGCGCTGGCGGGCATCGCGCGCCTGCTCGGCGGGTTCCTTGTCATGGTCCATCTCTCCCGAGCAGCGATCGAGCGCGTCCTCGACGTCATCGACACCGCGCCCCACGTTGTGGAGCCCGCGCGGCCGGTCCCGCTTCCCGCGGGACCGCTCGGCATCCGGATGGAGTCGGTGACGTTCGGCTTCGATCCCCACCGACCGGTGCTGCGCGGCATCACCCTGGACGTCCATCCCGGCGAGACGCTCGCCCTCATCGGCGCGTCGGGCTCGGGCAAGTCCGCCCTCGCCGCGCTGCTGCCGCGCTTCTATGACCCCACCGCGGGCGCGATCAGCCTGACGGGCAGCGATGGGCGAGCCGAGGGACTGACCACGGTCTCCACCCGCGAGCTCCGCGAGCACATGGCGATCGTGTTCGATGAGCCGTTCCTCTTCTCCGATACCGTCGGCCGCAACATCGGCCTGGGCGATCCGGATGCCTCCGACGAGGACATCATCGCCGCCGCGCGGCTCGCGAGGGCCGATGCGTTCATCCGGGACCTGCCCGACGGCTACAGCTCCCCGATCGGCGAGCGCGGGCTCACTCTGTCCGGCGGGCAGCGCCAGCGCATCGCGCTCGCCCGGGCTCTCCTCGCGCGACCCAGCATTCTCGTGCTCGACGATGCGCTCTCCGCCGTCGACGCCGTCACCGAGCGCGAGATCCTCGATCAGCTCGACGCACGCAGCAGCCAGCGGACCGTCGTCACGATCACCCACCGGCGATCCTCCCTGCGCCTCGCCGACCGCATCGCCGTCCTCGACAAGGGCCGACTGGTCGACGTGGGGACGGCGGCCGAGCTCGAGGCCCGCTGCCCCCGCTATCGCGAGCTCATGGCGCACGAGCTCACCGATCAGCCGCCCAGCACCTCCAGCGAGCACGAGCTGTGGCCCGAGCAGGTTACCCATGACGACGCCATGGGCATCCGGCCCGAGCTCGCCACCGAGCTCGACAGGCTCCCCGCTCCCACCGACCAGCCACCCCGGCTCCCGGCCCCGCTCGGCGATGTGACCGCAGCGGAACCCCCGTTCCGCCTGGCCAGCCAGCTCAAGCCAGTACGGTGGCTGCTCGCCGCCGCCGCGGTCGCCCTCGCCGTCGACTCGGCAACCACGATGCTCCTTCCGACGATCGCGCGGCTGACCATTGACGAGGGCATCATCGCCGGCAGCATGTCCACGGTGCTGGGCATCGCCCTGGCGGCATGCGCGCTCGTGGGCCTCGGCTGGGCTGCCGCGCACGCCGTCGCCCGGCTTGCCGCGCAGGCCGGCGAGAGCGTCCTCTACGGGCTGCGGGTGCGCAGCTACGCGCACTTGCAGCGCCTCAGCCTCGACTTCTACGAGCGGGAGCGCTCCGGCCGGATCATGACCCGCATGACCACCGATATCGATGCGCTCTCCGCGTTCCTGCAGACCAGCCTGGTCACCGCGGCGGTCAGCCTGCTGACGCTGGGCGGCGTATCGATCGCGCTGCTAGTCACCGATCCCTCGCTCGCCGGGCTCGTGCTGCTCGTCCTGCCGGTCGTGATCGCCGCGACGGTCGTCTTCCGGCGCATCTCCGCCGCGGCGTACAGCGTCTCCCGCGAGCGCATCGCCCGGGTGAACGCGGAGTTCCAGGAGAACATCATGGGAATCCGCACCGCGCAGGCCTACCAGCAGGAGGACGCTGCCGCGGCACGGTTCGAGCAGTACTCCCGGTCGTACGTGGAATCACGCATGCGCGCCCAGCGGGCCATCGCCACCTACTTCCCGGGCATCGCCTTCCTGAGCGACATCGCGCTCGCGATCGTCCTCCTCGCGGGGGCGCAGCGCGTCGCCGGGGGCAGCCTCAGCGCGGGCGCGCTCGCCGCGTTCGTGCTGTACCTGAATCTGCTCTTCGGCCCCATCCAGCAGTTGTCACAGGTGTTCGACAGCTACCAGCAGGCTCGCGTGGGCCTCGTGCGCATCCGGGACCTGCTCGCTACCGTGCCCTCGGTACCGATGCGCTCGCCCGGCGAGGGGCGGCCCGTCGGACGGGCTCTCGCTGGCACCCTCGAGCTCGAGCACGCCAGCTTCTCCTATGGCTGCAGCGATCCTCCCATCGAGGTCCTGCATGATATCGAGCTGCAGATCAGGCCGGGCTCCACCGTAGCGCTGGTAGGCCCTACCGGCGCCGGCAAGTCCACCATCGTCAAGCTGCTCGCGCGCTTCCATGACCCCACCACGGGCACAGTGCGCGCCAGCGGGACCAGCATCCGCGAGTTCGATGCGTCCGAGTACCGATCGCGGATCGGGATCGTCCCTCAGGAGCCGCACTTGTTCACCGGGGACATCGCCACCAATATCGCGTTCGCGCGGCCGGGGGCATCGCCTGCCGAGATCGAGGCGGCCGCCGCGGAGGTGGGCGCGCTCGGATTCATCGCGGGCCTGCCCCGGGGCATGCGCGAGCCGGTGGGCGAGCGGGGCCGGGGGCTATCAGCGGGGGAACGGCAGTTGCTCGCGCTTGCCCGCGCCGCGCTCGCCCGGCCCGACCTGATGCTGCTCGACGAGGCGACCGCCTCGCTCGATCCGGCCAGCGAACACCTCGTCATCACGGCGAGCCAGCAGCTAACCTCGGGGAGGACATCCGTCATCGTGGCGCATCGCCTCGAGACGGCCGCGCGAGCGGACCGGATCGTGGTGATCCACGACGGGCGGATCGTCGAGTCCGGTACCCACCACGAGCTCATGCAGGGGAATGGCTACTACGCTGATCTCTGGGAATCCGCGCAATCGACCGCACGAAGCTCACCAGCGGACGACAATTCGATCGAGAAGTCGGTAACCCCGGCGTAGCACGGAAGGACTAGCGTGCGCAGCACGGAACGAACAGCGGGCCCATCAGGCAGGCGCCCCGGCAACGTACTACCCTCCATACAGGGGGCGACGAGTTCGGCGATCACAAGGGAAACGAGGCGAGCACGGCCGTGACCAGCAGTTCACTATCACAGTTCGGCCAGAACGAGTGGTTGGTCGAGGAGATGTACCAGCGATTCCAGGACGATCCTTCCTCGGTCGACCCGGCTTGGCATGACATCCTCAAGGACTACAAGCCAGGCGACAACAACAAGGCGGCGCCGAGCTCGTCCAGCGCCAAGGCCCCGGCTCCCTCCAAGCCAGCCAAGCCCGCTCCCTCGAAGCCAGCCGAGCCGAAGAAGACAGAGCCGAAGAAGCCCGCCGCGTCCAAGCCAGCCGCGTCGAAGTCCTCTGCATCGAAGCGCTCCGCGTCGAAGCCCTCCGAGTCCGGCCCGGAGACCAAGCCGCTGCGCGGCGCCGCGGCAGCCGTGGCGCGCAACATGAACTCCTCGCTGACGATGCCGACCGCCACGAGCGTGCGCGCGGTGCCGGCCAAGGCGATGATCGACAACCGCCTGGTGATCAACAATCATCTCGCCCGCACCCGTGGTGGCAAGATCTCGTTCACGCACCTGCTCGGCTACGCCATCATCCAGGCAGTCAAGAGCTACCCGAGCATGAACCGCCACTACGCGGAGAGCGACGGCAAGCCGAACCTGGTCACCCCGGCGCACACGAACCTCGGCCTCGCCATCGATCTGCCGGGCAAGGACGGCAACCGCACCCTGGTCGTCGCGGCGATCAAGAAGTGCGAAACGATGAACTTCCTGCAGTTCTGGCATGCCTACGAGGATCTCGTGCGGCGTGCCCGGGACGGCAAGCTCACCGCCGAGGACTTCCAGGGCGTCACGATCTCGCTGACCAACCCGGGCGGGATCGGCACCGTGCATTCGGTGCCGCGGCTCATGGAGGGCCAGGGCGCGATCATCGGCGCCGGCGCGATGGAGTACCCGGCGGAGTTCCAGGGCGCCAGCGAGGAGAAGATCGCTGAGGTCGGTGTCGGCAAGCTCATGACGCTGACGTCCACCTACGATCACCGGATCATCCAGGGCGCCGAGTCCGGCGAGTTCCTGCGCAAGATCCATCACCTGATGCTCGCCGACGAGTTCTACGACGAGATCTTCACCTCGCTCGGCATCCCGTACGAGCCGGTCCGGTGGAGCCGCGACATCCCGCCCGGCGCGATCGACAAGAACACGCGGGTGCTCCAGCTCATCGGCGCCTACCGGCACCGCGGTCACCTGATGGCCGATACCGATCCGCTGCGCTACAACGTCGAGTCGCTCGAGAGCCACCCCGACCTCAACGTGCGCACCCATGGCCTCACCCTGTGGGATCTTGATCGGGACTTCACTGTCGGCGGGTTCGCCGGCAAGGAGAAGATGAAGCTCCGCGAGGTCCTTGGGGTGCTGCGCGACTCGTACTGCCGCAAGATCGGCGTCGAGTACATGCACATCCTCGAGCCCGACCAGATGCAGTGGCTGCAGGAACGCGTGGAGATCAAGCACCAGAAGCCGACGGTGGCCGAGCAGAAGTACATCCTGTCCAAGCTCAACGCCGCCGAGGCCTTCGAGACGTTCCTGCAGACCAAGTACGTCGGCC
This sequence comes from Lolliginicoccus lacisalsi, assembly GCF_014841105.1. Lineage (GTDB taxonomy): Bacteria > Actinomycetota > Actinomycetes > Mycobacteriales > Mycobacteriaceae > Lolliginicoccus > Lolliginicoccus lacisalsi. Next base: position 122,512 of record NZ_JACYWE010000010.1, on the reverse strand, counting down.
AGAAGCGCTTCTCCCTCGAGGGCGCCGAGTCGGTGATCCCCATGATGGACGCGGTGATCGATCAGTCGGCCGAGCACGCGCTCGACGAGGTCGTCGTCGGCATGCCGCACCGTGGTCGCCTGAACGTCCTCGCGAACATCGTCGGCAAGCCCTACTCGAAGATCTTCACCGAGTTCGAGGGCAACATGAACCCGGCGCAGGCGCACGGCTCCGGCGACGTGAAGTACCACCTCGGCGCATCGGGCACCTACATCCAGATGTTCGGCGAGAACGACATCACCGTCTCCCTCACCGCGAACCCCTCGCACCTCGAAGCAGTCAACCCGGTGGTCGAGGGCATCGTGCGCGCGAAGCAGGACCTGATCAACGGCGGCGAGTCGTCGGACAACTTCTCCGTCGTGCCGCTGATGCTGCACGGCGACGCCGCTTTCGCTGGCCAGGGCGTCGTGGCGGAAACGCTCAATATCTCGATGCTGCGCGGCTACCGCACCGGCGGCACCGTGCACATCGTGGTCAACAACCAGGTCGGCTTCACCACTCGCCCGGAGTATTCCCGGTCCAGCGGGTACTGCACCGATGTGGCGAAGATGATCGGCGCACCGATCTTCCACGTCAATGGCGATGATCCCGAGGCCTGCGTGTGGGTGGCGAAGCTCGCCGTGGACTTCCGGCAGAAGTTCCACAAGGACGTGGTCATCGACCTGATCTGCTACCGGCGCCGCGGCCACAACGAGGGCGACGATCCGTCGATGACGCAGCCGCAGATGTACGACCTGATCGACAGCAAGCGCAGCGTCCGCAAGACCTACACCGAGGCACTGATCGGTCGTGGGGATATCTCCCTCAAGGAGGCGGAGGACGCGCTGCGCGACTACCAGGGACAGCTCGAGCGGGTCTTCAACGAGGTCCGTGAGCTCGAGAAGTACCCGCCGGCCCCGAGCCCCTCCGTCGAGGAGGACCAGGTGCTGCGCACGAACGTGCAGACCGCGATCTCCCAGGAGGTCCTCGAGGCGTTCGGCGACCTGCACGTGAACCTGCCCGAGGGCTTCCACCCGCACACCCGTGTCAAGCCCGTGTACGACCGCCGGCACGAGATGAGCCGCAAGGGCAATGTCGACTGGGCATTCGGTGAGCTCCTCGCCATGGGCACGCTGGTGCAGGAGGGCCGCACCGTGCGGCTCGCAGGCCAGGACACGCGCCGCGGCACGTTCACCCAGCGCCATGCGGTGATCATCGATCGCACCTCCGAGGCGGAATACAGCCCGGTCATGGCGTTCTCCGAGCAATCGGGCGGCAAGTTCATGGTGTATGACTCGGCGCTCACCGAGTTCGCTGGCCTGGGCTTCGAGTATGGCTACTCCGTGGGCAACACCGATGCGCTGGTGCTGTGGGAGGCGCAGTTCGGTGACTTCGTCAACGGCGCGCAGACCATCCTCGATGAGTTCATCTCCTCCGGGGAGGCGAAGTGGGCGCAGCGGTCCAACGTTGTCATGCTGCTTCCCCACGGCCATGAGGGCCAGGGCCCGGACCACACATCGGGCCGGATCGAGCGGTTCCTGCAGCTGTGCGCCGAGGGATCGATGACCGTCGCGGTCCCCTCCACCCCGGCGAACTACTTCCACCTGCTGCGGCGGCACGCGAACGCAGGGGTGCATCGTCCGCTGGTGGTGTTCACCCCGAAGTCGATGCTGCGCAACAAGGCTGTCGTTAGCCCGATCGAGGACTTCACCGAGGGCAAGTTCCGCAGCGTGATCGATGATCCGACCCTCGAGGGGGCCTCGGAGGATCAGCGCAAGAAGGTCACGCGCATCCTGCTGTGCAGCGGCAAGCTCTACTACGAGCTCGCGGCGCGCAAGGAGAAGGAGAAGCGCGAGGACATCGCGGTCATGCGCATCGAGCAGCTCTACCCCGTGCCACGGCATCGCCTGCGCGAGGCGATCGCGAACTATCCGAGCGTCAAGGAGTTCCGCTGGGTGCAGGAGGAGCCGGCCAACCAGGGCGCGTGGCCGTTCTTCGGCCTGAACCTGCCGGAGATCCTGCCGGATGTGTTCCCGATGCTGAAGCGGGTATCGCGGCGGCCGATGTCGGCGCCATCGTCGGGCTCGGCGAAGGTGCATGCCGTCGAGCAGCAGCAGCTGATCGATACGGCGTTCGAGATCGAGTAGCGTCCCGGCTTGTTCGATGGATGCCCGCCCTGGTGCCTAGCGCGCCGGGGCGGGCTTCGTCGTTGCGCGGGCCGCGGCAACCGCGGTCAGCCCGCCCTGTCCTCGGGGGTGGGGCCGAGGGTCTCGGCGATGGGCCGGTTGAACTCGGGGAAGAGGTGCGTGCGGGTGCCCTCGCGCGCGAGCATGGGCCCCAGGATGACGCCGATGAGGGCACCGGTGAGCAACTCGATCAGCTCGCCGCGCTCGATCTCGCGCTTGGTGAGCCAATCGATGACGGCCTCCTCCACCAGTGCGATCCAGCCACGGATGGAGACCCGCAGCGCGATGGTGTCATCGATGCCGAGGCTGGTGACGAGGGCGAGGATGCGGACGGCGATGCTGGCGCGCGAGGCCTCGACGGAGGCGACCATGTCGGGGATGCTGCTGAGCGCGCCGCGCAGCATGGAGATGTAGAGGTTGGGCGCTTGCTCGACGAACGAGATGTAGCTGTCGAGCGCGGCCTCGAGGGCGCGGAGCGGGGTCTGGGAGTAGTCGGGCTCGGTGGCATCGAGGAGCTGGTGGGTGACGGCCTGCACGAGCGCCGCCTGGTACTCGTTCTTGGAACCGAAGTAGTGGAACAGCAGGCCTTTTGATACGCCGGCCTGGGCGGCGATGTCCTCCACCGAGATGTCCTCGATGGGCTTCTCCCGCAGCAGGGCGAGGCCGAGCTCGATGAGCTGCGCGCGTCGCTGGCCCGGGGCGAGGCGGGTGCGCTTGGTGGTGGTCATCGTCCCATCATAGCTGTTGACCTCGATTCAATAAACTATTGACTTACGATCAGTAGTCCCGTTATCGTCGTTCCCATGACATCGAAGTCCCGCCCCGCGCCCCCCGCCACGCAGCGCGCCCGCCACGTCGACGTCGCCATCATCGGCAGTGGATTCTCCGGTCTTGGCGCCGCCATCAAGCTCAAGAAGCTCGGCACCCACTCGTTCATCGTCCTTGAGCGCGGCGCCGACGTCGGCGGCACCTGGCGCGACAACACCTACCCCGGAGCAGCCTGCGACGTGCCGTCGCAGCTGTACTCCTTCTCCTTCGCCCGCAACCCGGAATGGTCACGGTCGTTCTCCGCGCAGCCCGAGATCTACCAGTACCTGCGCACCGTCGCCCAGGACGCCGACGTGCTCGGCCACCACCAGTTCGGCTGCGACGTGCGCGAGGCCCGCTGGGACAACGCCGCCCAGCAATGGCACCTCGACACCAGCCAGGGCCGCATCACCGCCCGGTTCGTCATCTCCGGCGTCGGCGCGCTCTGCGAGCCGGCCCTCCCCGCGATCCCCGGCATCGAGGACTTCGAGGGGCAGCTCTTCCACTCCGCCCGCTGGGACCACTCCGCCGACCTCACCGGCAAGCGCGTCGCCATCATCGGCACCGGAGCCTCCGCCATCCAGATCGTGCCCGCCATCGCGGAGAAGGTCGCGACGCTCGATGTCTTCCAGCGCACCGCGCCGTGGCTCCTCCCCCGCTTCGACCGCCCCTACACCGGCCTCGAGAAGCTCGCGTTCAAGAAGGTCCCGGGCTTCCAGAAGGCTGCTCGCGCGGCCATCTACGCCGCCCGCGAGACGCAGGTCGTCGGCCTCGCCAAGGCTCCCAAGCTGATGCTCGGGCTGCAAGCGCTCGCCCAGGGCATGATCCGCGCGCAGATCCGCGACCCCGAGCTGCGCCGCAAGGTCACCCCGGACTTCCGCATCGGCTGCAAGCGCATGCTCATCTCCAACGCCTACTACCCGGCGCTCGACCGTGACAACGTCGACCTCGTCACCGAGGGCATCCGCGAGGTCCGGCCCGGCTCGATCATCACCGCTGACGGCACCGAGCGCGAGATCGACGCGCTCATCGTCGCGACGGGATTCCACGTCACCGATTCCCCCATGTTCTCCGGCATCTTCGGCAAGGACGGACGCTCCCTCGCCGACGTCTTCGAGGAGAGCGGGATGAAGGGCTACAAGGGCACCACCGTCGCCGGCTTCCCCAACTTCTTCTTCCTCGTCGGGCCCAACACCGGACTCGGCCACACCTCGATGGTCTACATGATCGAGTCGCAGCTCAACTACGTCGTGGATGCGCTGAAGAAGATCCGCAAGAACAACATCGCCACCTTCGACGTGCTGCCCGAGGCGCAGGACGAGTTCAATGCTGGCCTGCAGAAGAACCTCCAGGGCACCGTCTGGATGACCGGCGGCTGCGGCTCGTGGTACCTCGACAAGCACGGCAACAACACCACGTTGTGGCCCGGGTTCACCTTCAGTTTCCGCAACATGCTGAAGCGATTCGATCAGCAGGCCTATGCGATTACCGTGATGGACAGCCACGGCATGCCCGCCAGCCACCAGACCACCGCCAGCACAGCCACGACCGGCGACTCCGCCACCGGCGCGCTGGCCGACAACTCCAAGGGGACCCAAGCATGAGCACCTTCGCCGGAAAGACCGCAGTGATCACCGGGGCCGGATCCGGCATCGGCCGCGCGCTGGCCCTCCAGCTCGCCGCCGAGGGGGCGCGGCTCGCGCTCTCCGACGTCGATAGCGTCGGCCTCGAGCAGACCGCGGACCAGGCCCGGGCACTGGGCGCCGACGTCCACACCGCCCACCTCAACGTCGCCGAGCGGGAGGCCGTCCTGCACTACGCCGACGAGGTCGCCGCCCGCTTCGGGACCATCAATATGGTGTTCAATAACGCCGGCATCGCCTTCACCGGTGACGTCGAGGTGAGCGAGTTCAAGGACATCGAGCACGTCATCGACGTCGACTTCTGGGGCGTCGTCAACGGCACCAAGGCCTTCCTGCCGCACCTCATCGCGTCCGGCGACGGCTACGTCGTCAACATCTCCAGCCTGTTCGGGCTCATTGCCATCCCGTCGCAGTCCGCCTACAACGCCGCGAAGTTCGCGGTGCGCGGCTTCACCGAGGCACTGCGCATGGAGATGATCACCAACAAGCACCCCGTGGCCGTGACCTGCGTGCACCCGGGCGGCATCAAGACCGCCATCGCCCGCAACGCCACGGCCGCCGAGGGCACCGATGCGACCTCGCTCGGGGAGTTCTTCGACAAGCACCTCGCCCGCACGAGCCCCGAGGCTGCCGCCAAGCGCATCCTCAAGGATGTGCGGCGCAAGCGTGCGCGCAGCCTCGTCGGCATCGATGCGCGCGCCCTCGACCTCTTCCAGAGGACCACCGGCGCCGGGTACGAGCGCATCTTCGCGGCCGTGGCTGGCCGCGTGATGAAGAAGGCCGGCCAGGTCTCCTAGGCCCGCACGCCGATGGCCCCCCGATCCGCAGCACGGGATCGGGGGGCCATCGCGTCGTCAAGGCGCGTTGTCAGGGCACGAGCAGGCCGTCAGACGACGCCTTCCTCGCGGGCCGCGCGGGCCACGGCCTCCGCGACCGCGGGCGCGACGCGCGGATCGAGCGGGCTCGGCACGATCATGTCGGTGGAGATGTCGTCCCCGACCACCGAGAGGATCGCTTCCGCCGCGGCGAGCTTCATGCCCTCGGTGATGGCACGTGCCCCCGCATCGAGCGCGCCCTTGAAAATGCCCGGGAACGCCAGGACGTTGTTGATCTGGTTCGGGAAATCGCTGCGGCCGGTCGCGACGACAGCCGCATGCTTGCGGGCGATCTCGGGGTGGATCTCCGGGTCGGGATTCGACAGCGCGAACACGATCGAGCCAGGAGCCATCGTCGCGATCAACTGCTCGGGCACCTTGCCCGCGGAGACGCCCAGGAAGACATCGGCGCCATCGAGCGCCTCGGCGACGCCCCCGGTGCGGCCGTGCGGGTTCGTGCGGGCCGCGAGCTCCCGCTTGACGTCATTGAGGTCGCCGCGCCCGAGCTCGACGATGCCCTTCGAATCGAGCACCACCACATCGGGGATGCCCGCGGCAAGGAGGATGTTCGCGCACGCCACCCCGGCCGCGCCCGCGCCGGCGATGACAACGCGCATCGGCGCGAGCTCGCGACCGAGCGCCTTCGCCGCGCCGTTGAGCGCAGCGAGCACCACGATGGCGGTGCCGTGCTGGTCATCGTGGAACACGGGGCAGTCGAGGGCCTCCTTGGCGCGGCGCTCGATCTCGAAGCACCGGGGCGCGGAGATGTCCTCGAGGTTGACCGCGCCGAACGTCGGGCGCAGCCGCACGAGGGTCTCGACGATCTCGTCGACATCCTTCGTATCGAGCACGATCGGGATCGAGTTGAGGCCCGCGAAGGACTTGAACAGCGCGGCCTTGCCCTCCATCACCGGCAGCGAGGCGCGTGGCCCGATATCACCGAGCCCGAGCACGGCCGTGCCATCGCTGACGACCGCGACCAGCCTGCTCGTCCACGTGTAGCGCGCCGTGAGGGTCTCGTCCGCGGCGATGGCACGGCTCACCTGGGCCACGCCCGGGGTGTAGGCGATGGAGAGGTCCCGCTGGGTAGCGAGAGGAGCAGTCAGCTCCACGGATAGCTTGCCGCCCTCGTGGCTCGCGAAGATCTCGGCCTCGGTGATGGGACCGGGATCCGTTGACGCGGTGGTAGCGCTGCCCTGGGCGGCATCGGTGGACACGTTGACCACTCCTACACTGTCTCGGCCTGGCCCGGCCGGTAGCGTTGCCGCGCCGCGGGCACGAAACATCGCGGAACGGCACTTTGGTCTGTCAGACATTACCTGCACTGCTCGCACGGAGTACGTGGTACCGCCTCAGCCGGGCACGGTCGGGGCGCGCGACGATGGAGGCACGGGACTCGCGGCAGCACGGGTCAGGAACAGGATGGTGAGCACGGTCGCGCTTCGCAGCCAGGATTCCAGACGCAGATCGCATCAGGCGGGCTAGCACCGCGCAGTGGATCACGCGGGCCACGGGGATTTCCCGGGCCGCGCCAGCCTAGTACGGCGATCATGCCTCCGTCCGGGGCTGTGGCACCGGCTTCAGCCTTCACAGTTTGCCACCCCGCGCCCGTTGCGTTCAACCCGCGGGCGGCTTCGAAACCTAGCTCCACCACTGCGTGAGCAGCACCACAGCTCCGGTTGTGAGCACCAGCACACTCCAGGCCACCGCACCGAGCCCGTGCGCGCGGTCAGCGGCGATCTGCGCGGCGACGGCGATCAGCGCGCCGATGGCATGCCAGGCAACCGATGCCGCGCCCGGCCCCGCGATCTCCCAGTCCTCCGCGAGGAAGGCCACCAGCCCGACCGCGAGCGCGAGGGCCACGATGCCGCCAGCGACGATCCCCGATGCCCACCGCAGCAGCCGCACCGGCCAGGCAGCGCGCCGCCGGCCTGGCCGGGAGCCCGCTTCGGGATAGCGCAGGGGCGACTGTCCCGGGGCTGGCTGGCGACCTCCCGGCTGGCGGGCCCCAGGCTGGCGCGCCCAGTGCAGGGCATCGCGCTCGCCGTCGTCTCCGCGAGCGCCCTCTGTTGCCGGGTAGTACGCCACCGATTCCCCTTTCACGCGAGGCCTGCTCCGCTACCGCTGGATGACCGCGGCCCCCGATGCGCGCGCCACGAGCTCGTCGAACTGCTCCACGTCGGTGGTCCGCGCGCCCAGCGCGATGGTCTTGTTCCCGCCATGGTAGTCAGACGAGCCGGTCGTGATCAGGCCGTGGCGGGCCGCGAGGCGAGCCAGGATCGCAGCGTCCTCCTCCGCATGGTCGGGATGCTGGACCTCGAGCCCGGCGAGCTGGCCGGACTCCGCGAGCGAGCGGATGTGGTCGAGGTCGAGCACGCGCCCTCTCTTCCGCGCCAGGGCATGGGCGAGGACCGGCACTCCCCCGGCCGAGCGGACCATGGCGACGGCATCGTCGAGCCAGGTGTCGGCCATGCGCGCGTAGTAGGGGCCACGCGGCGAGGGGTGGTGGAGGAAAGCATCTCCGATCGTCTCCACGACGCCGAGATCAACGAGCGCGCGGGCGAGGTGGGGCCGCCCCACCACGTTCCCGGCGCCAGCAAGGATCGCGTCGGGATCGACAGGGATGCCATCGGCCCGCATGCGCTGGGCCATGAGCTGGATGCGCTCGCGCCGCGCGAGCTGGGGCCGTTTCCGCTCGGCCGCGAACGCGGCATGCCCGGGATCGAAGAGGTACGCCAGCAGATGGACCGCGACGGGGTAGCCGTCCGCGCCGTGGCCGAGGCAGGACATCTCCATGCCGCGCACGAGGGCGAGGCCCGCGGGCAGCGCCGCCTCGGCCTCCTGCCAGCCGGACGTGGTGTCATGATCGGTGATCGCGACCACATCAAGCCCTGCCCGCGCTGCCGCTGCGACGAGGCCCGCGGGGGTATCCGTGCCGTCGGAGGCGGTGGAGTGGGTGTGCAGGTCGATGCGCATCATCTCATTGTGCCCGCAGGGGCGTTCTCCGGCACCGGCTCAGGTGATGCGCACGGCTGAGCGGGCGGGATCAGTGGTATCGATGCCCGCCTCGGTCCACGCCTCGCGGAGCGCTCCCGCGCCCTTGATGCGCATCCAGGCTGCCTCGGTGGCGGTGATGGGCACGGCGTCGAGGAACTCCACGGGGCTGCTGGGCTCCGGCAGCTCCACGGGAGGCAGGATGCTGGGCCCGAGCAGGACCGCAGTGAACGCCGAGCCTGGCCAGAGCGGCTCGCTGAGATCGATGAGCGCGTCCTCGGCGAGGATGAGCCCCTCCACGGCCGGAGCAGCGGCGATGACGGCGAAGGACCGGAGCACCTCGTCCGCGCCGCCGCGCAGGCGCAGCACGATCTCGGCGCGCGGCCCCCGCAGCGGGTCAGCGAGCATATCGGCGGGGTCGCCCATGGGGCTCGCGCTGCACCCGCAACTCACGTAGTGCACCATGCGGCTCGCGGAGGGCCCGTAGCGCAGCACGGTGACTGGATCCACGCCGAGGAAGGTGACGGATGCAGCGGCTGGCTCGCCGAGATCGAGCGCCCTGGTGACGTGGGCGCGAACGAGCGCGGGCACATCGGGCCCCGAGCCGGTCGAACCGGGGCCTGTTGAACCGGGGCCTGTTGAACCGGGGCCTGTTGAACCGGAATGTGAGAAATCAGGAAAGCTCGGCATGCTGCTAGTGTGCGGCACCGCCAGAGAGCGACGCGAGCAGGTCCCGTCCCTTCTCCGCGGTGCGCGGGTCGCAGAGCACGTCATAGCGCCCCGCGACGAGCTGCATGGTGGATTGGAAGTCACGCTGCCCGCGGGAGGCCGCGTACTGCACCGACTGCATGACGACCCAGAACATGATGCCGAACGTGACGCCGGTGAGCAGCGCGCCCCATAGCTGCTCGGTGAACAGGCCGATGAGCAGCCCGATGAAGATGCCGATCCAGGCGCCCGAGACGACGGCGCCACCGATGACGCGCGGCCAGTTCAGGCGGCCGACGACGCGCTCGACCTGCATCAGGTCCACGCCGACGATCGTCACATCGCGCACGGGGAACTGATTATCGGACAAGTAGTCCACGGCCCTCTGGGCCTCGGCATAGGTGGTGTAGGAGCCGATCGGCCAACCGGTGGGGGGCGTGGGGAGGCCGAGCCGGGCGGCTTTGCTCAGGGGGCTGCTCATCGTTGTCTCCTCGATCGTGAGGGTCCGGCGCGCCCGTGGTCTCCCCCGGGCGTCGCGTCGCGCTGGTGCTGGTATGCACCCTTTAGTGTCTCAACGATCGGCGCAACCGGTTAGTGCCAGCCGTGGGTGAAATGTGATGGCCGTCCCGCTCGGGACCACTATAGTGATACAAGTAGTCTCACATACCTAACGACGCGGGAAGGCCGACCATGAAACCCCCACGCCCGATACGCTCGCTCCCCTCGCCCCGGAGCATCCTCGCGCTGCCCGGGCAGATCCTCGGCGCGCTCGCGCCCGGCCTCGGCAACCGCGCGTCCCCCGCCTCCGCGCCCGACATCACCTTCAGCCGCGAGTACGCGCACGCCCTCACCGAGCAAGCACGCATCGCCGCGACGCCGCAAGCCGTGATGGACGCCGTCACCGACCTCGCGCGCTTCTCGGAGCGGTTCACCCTCCACGCGAGCTGGCGCACGCCGCCGCCTACCAGCCTCACCACCGGCACCGTTCTCGCGCAGACCCTCCGGGTCCTCGGCACGCCCATCCGCATGGACTGGCACATCACCAGCATCAATCCGCGCACGCTCGTCCTCGAGGGCTCCGGCCCGCTCGGCACCCAGGCGGGAATCGGCGTGAGCGTCACCGGCGCGCCCAGCGACACCGCGACCCTCACCATCACCAGCGGATTCCACAGCGACTCCCTCAAGGGGCCGATGGGCTCGCTCGTCGCCCGCGCCCTCAACAACGCCACCAAGGACTCCCTCGCCCGGTTCCAGGCCATGCTCACCCACGGCGGCGACGCCCCCGCGCTCGCCGAGCGGCCTGCCCCCGCCATCCCCGCGGAACGGCCCGGGCCCATCCGCCATGACGCCAGCGGCACGCTCCTCGATCCCTGGACCCCCATCATCATCGGCATCGGCGAGATCACCCACCGTCCCGACGAATCCGGGCCCCGCTCCCCGCTCGAACTCGCCACCGCGGCCGCCCGGGAAGCGCTCGCCGACGCCGGCCTCGACGACTTGCCCGACACACCACGCACCCGCATCAGCGCGGTACCCAGCACCTCCTGGGCCTACGGCCCCCACCACGCCTCGCTCATCGCCACCGCGCTGGGCGCCCCCGGCGCCGACCTCGCCCAGTCCGCCCCGCTCGGCGGCGACGGCCCTCTCCGGCTCACCAACGCCGCCGCGACGGCCATCGCCCGCGGCGAGCTCGACCCCGCCCTCACCATCGGCGCCGAAGCCTTCGCCACCCTCGCCGAGCACGGCCCGCAGGACTGGGACGCCGACCACCAGTCCCCCTTCGCGCCCCTGCTGCTCGGCTCGGACAAGGAAGGGAACAACGCCGCCGAGGAAGCCGTCGGCCTGCTCGCGCCCGCCCCCATGTACGCCCTCATGGACAGCGCCCTGCGCGCCAGCCTCCAGCTCGACCCCCTCGAGCACACCACCCGCGAGGCACGGCTGTGGTCACGCTTCTCCGACATCGCCGCCACCAACCCCGCGGCCTGGCTGCCCGAGCCGCACACCGCCGAGCAGATCAGCACCCCCACCGCCCGCAATCGCCCCGTCGCCACCCCCTACACCAAGCTCATGACCGCCAACCCCGCCGTCGACCAAGGCGGCGCGATCCTGCTCTGCAGCGCCCACGCCGCCGAGCAGGCCGGCATCCCCCAGGACCGCTGGGTATTCCCCCATGCAGGCGCGCACGCCACCGAGGAATGGTTCGTCTCCGCGCGCGACGACCTCGCCACGATCCCCGCGATCAAGCGCATCGGCGACGCGCTGCGCGACCACATCGGCATCGAGCCAGCCAAGGCCGACCACATCGACCTGTACTCCTGCTTCCCCTACGCCGTGATCGCCGCCGCCCGCGAGCTCGACCTCGATCCGGCCGATCCGGCGCGCCCGCTCACCTGCACCGGAGGCCTCACCTTCGCGGGCGGCCCGCTCAACAATTACGCCACCCACGGGCTCGCCGGGGTCGTCCGCGCGGCCCGCCGCGAGCCCGGGAGCATCGGGCTCTCCACCGCGCTCGGCTGGTACGCCACCAAGCATGCCGCCACCGTGGTCTCCACCACGCCACCGGCCACCCCGTTCGCCGATATCGATGCCGCCGCCCGCTGGTCGCGCCCGCCCGCGCGCCCCGCCACCGCCGAGCAGGACGGCACCAGCATCATCGAGGCATGGACCGTCACGCACGGCTCCGACGGCACGCCCGACGCCGTCATCCTCTCCTCGCTCGACAGCAACGGCACGCGGATCCTCACCCGCTCCGCCGACCCCGCTGTCATCGGGCGCGCGCTCGCCGAGGACCTCATCGGCATGGACCTCATCCGGGACGGCGAGCAGGCCACCATCAGCACCGAGAACGGAGCAGGCTTCGCACGCGTGGCGGAGCACGCGCGCGGCACCCGCGTCACGCCTGCTCTCCTGCGCGAATGGAACGGCCCCGTCTGCACCCTCACCCTCAACCGGCCCCGCACGCGCAACGCGATCGATCTGGCTCTGGCCCTCGCCCTCGAGCAGGCCCTCGACGATGCCGAGGCCGATCCGCAGACCCAGGTGGTCATCCTCACCGGCTCCGCCGGCGACTTCAGCACCGGCATGGACCTGCGCGCCGCCGCCCGCGGCGAGTTCCCCGTCGCGCCCCGCCGCGGGCTGCTCGGCATCGCGGCCCTGCCCCCGGCGCTGCCCACGATCGCCGCGGTGGAAGGAAATGCCCTCGCCGGAGGGTTCGAGGTGGCGCTCGCGTGCGACATGATCGTCGCCGCCCGCGATGCCCGATTCGGGCTGCCCGAGCCTTCCCGTGGCCTCGTCGCCGCCGCGGGAGGGGTGCTCCGGCTCGCCCAGCGCATGCCCCGCGCCTCCGCGCTGGAGTTCACCCTCACGGGCGGCGAGATCCCGGCTGATCGGCTTCACCAGCTCGGCATCGTCAACCGCCTCACCAAGCCAGGGCAGGCGCTCCGGGAAGCACGCGAGCTAGCGGGTCAGATCGCGGCGAACGCCCCGCTCTCGCTCGCCCTGACGCGCCGCATCGTCGACGAATCGGCGGGGTGGCCCGCCGACGAGGCATTCGAGCGGCAATCCGACATCGCCTCGGAAGCGACCTTCTCCGACGATGCGCAGGAAGGCATGGCCGCGTTCGACGAGCGCCGGGAGCCTCGCTGGACCGGCCGCTGAGCTCGGGGCGGCCGCTGGTGTTCCGGGCTCGGGGCGGACCCGTTCGTGGCTGTGAGTATGCGATAAACGACAGCTCCCGAGCGTAAACCTGTCGTTCTTCGCACACTCGCGGTCCGGGCAGGCCTCGCCGCCGAGGCCTAGGCACGCGCGCGAGTCAGCCGAGGCCTACGCGCACTCGCGGAAGGCCAGCGTGCCGCTTACCGGTAGCCGGCGATCTCGTTGCTGTGGATACGGCCATGCCGCGAGCATTGCGCCCACCAGCCAACAGGATCGATCTGCACGATCATCCGGCGCCCGCACTGCCCGCAGTAGCGTGGCGGCTCGAGGCCGAGCTGCGCGGCGGTAGGAATGGCAGCATCGGAAGCCAGCTCAGCGCCGGTGTACACGCTGAAGCGCTGCTCGCCACCGAGGGGCCCGCCGTCGCGCGGGGCGATCTCCTTGGCGGCGGGGACCGATGCACCGCGGTCCCGCCGGGCGGGCACGCGAGGATCACCGGCTGTGCTATCCGGGATGCTTGTCATCGTCACCGCTGTGCCCTCCTGCTTGCCTGGAACAGCCCCCTGGCCACCATCAGCGGCCAGGGGGCTAGTACATCATGATCGTGCTAGATGGTGGCGTTGAGCGCCTTGATCGGCATCTCGAGCTCGCCGAGCAGATCGAGATCGGACTCGGCGGGGCGCCCCAGGGTGGTGAGGTAGTTGCCGACGATCACGGCGTTGATGCCGCCGAGCATGCCCTGCTTGGCGCCCAGGTCGCCGAGGGTGATCTCGCGGCCGCCGGCGAAGCGCAGGATGGTGCGGGGCAGCGCGAGCCGGAACGCGGCGATCGACTTGAGCGCCTCGGTCGCGGGCAGCACCTCGAGGTCGCCGAACGGGGTGCCGGGGCGCGGATTGAGGAAGTTCAGCGGCACCTCATCGGGCTCGAGATCGCCGAGCTGGGCGGCGAACTCCGCGCGCTGCTCGAGGGTCTCGCCCATGCCGAGGATGCCACCGCAGCACACCTCCATTCCGGCCTCGCGCACCATGCGCAGGGTGTCCCAGCGCTCCTCCCAGGAGTGGGTGGTGACGCCGTTCGGGAAGTGGGACTTCGCGGTCTCGAGGTTGTGGTTGTAGCGATGCACTCCCATCGCGGCGAGCTGGTCGACCTGCTCCTGGGTCAGCATGCCCAGCGAGCACGCGATCTGGATGTCGACCTCGTTGCGGATCGCCTCGATGCCAGCAGCGACCTGCGACATCAGGCGGGCGTCGGGTCCGCGGACCGCTGCGACGATGCAGAACTCGGTGGCGCCGCTCTTGGCGGTCTGCTTCGCTGCCTCGACGAGGCTGGGGATGTCGATCCATGCGCTGCGCACAGGGGACTGGAACAGCCCGGACTGCGAGCAGAAGTGGCAATCCTCGGGGCAGCCACCGGTCTTGAGGCTGATGATGCCTTCTACTTCGACCTCGGGGCCGCACCAGCGCATGCGCACGTCATGGGCGAGCGCGAGGAGCTCCTCCAGCCGATCGTCGGCAAGCTGGAGCACCTCGAGCACCTGCTCGGTGCGCAGCGGCACGCCACGCTCGAGCACTTGTTCCCGCGCGATCGCGAGAATGTCCGTGGCCGCGCCGGGCTCGCCTGTATCGGTGGTCTGAGCGGGTGCCTGGGTCACTGGGAGCTCTCCTCTTCGGTGTACTGCGCCGCACGATCCTATCCCTGGCCGCGCGGGTATCGGGGGCGACGGTCCGAGCACCTCGTGACCTGCCCCACGCCAATTCAGTGTGCCTTACCGTCTCACTAAAGTGTGAATGCCGCTGCCTACGTGTCGCGTCGATGCAGGTAGAAATCCTGGAATCGCGGTTCGATCCAGTGCCTCGCGGCGCTGGTGAAAGTGTCTCGCTCAGCGAGGGGCATGCCTGCTGGAATCACCCCGACGACGGGCACGCCGGTGACAGCGGAAAGGTCAGTCCGGTTGCAGCGCATGGCGAGGTCTGGCTCCGCGGGCCATGCTCCGATGACGATGCCCGCGATGGCTACCTCCTCGTGGCGCAGTGCCTCCGCCGTGAGCGCGGTGTGGTTGAGGGTGCCGAGCCCGGCCGCCGCCACGATCACTACGGGAGCGGCGAGCTCGCGGGCGACGTCGCGAAGGGTGAAGCCGTCCGCGCCAAGCTGCACGAGCACGCCACCCGCGCCCTCGACGAGCACGAGGTCATGCCGCGCCTCGAGCTCCCGCACTGACTCGAGCAGCTCCGCGAGACGCAGCGCTGGCCGGGAGGAGCGCCTGGCCGCGGTGAGCGGAGCGAGCGGCTCGGGATACCGGGCAAGCTCGACGGCGTGGATGCCTGGCACCCTGCGCTCGATCTCGGCGAGGTCGCCCGGCTCGCCGTCATCGATGCCGGTCTGAGCGGGCTTGCACACCGCGACGCTGGCTCCCGATCCAAGCGCGATGGCCGCGAGCACCGCGGTAGCGGCGGTCTTGCCGACCTCGGTGGAGGTTCCAGTGATGAGCAGGACGCTCAATGCGGCTCCCCTGCCCTGTCGTTGTCTAGAGGGGTCGTTGTCTAGCGGGGTCGTTGTCTAGCGGTTTTCGCCGAGCACGGCGCGCAGCACCTCGACCACGGTGTCGATCTCGTGCGTTGTGAGGTCGGCCCGCGCGGTCAGGCGCAGGCGCGAGGTCCCCGCGGGCACGGAGGGTGGCCGGAAGCAGCCCACCCGCACGCCGAGCGCCGCGCACCGTTCCGCCGCCGCCACCGCGGTAGCGGCATCGCCGAGCACCACGGAGACCACCGCGGACTCCGGGATCTCGGTGACGTCCGCCGCGGCGGCGAGCGCTCGCGCATGGTCGAGGACGGCGGTCGCCCGCTCCGGCTCGCGGCGCAGCACGCGCAGCGCCGCGCGCGCCGCGCCGACCGAGGCGGGGGCGAGCCCGGTGTCGAAGATGAAGCTGCGCGCGGTGTTGATGAGGTGGTCGCGCACCTTCTCGTCGGCGAGCACCATGCCGCCCTGGCTGCCCAGTGCTTTCGACAGGGTGAGGGTGATGATCACATCGGGCTCGCCGGCGAGGCCGCATTCCTGCAAGAGGCCCCGTCCACCGTCGCCGCGCACGCCGACCCCGTGCGCCTCGTCAGCGATGAGGACGGCGTCGGTGGCCCGGCAGATCGCGTGCATGGCGCGCAGCGGCGCGAGGTCCCCGTCGGCGCTGAACACGGAATCGGTGACCAGAAGGGCACGCTCCTCGTCACGCTCCTCGAGGGCGTCGCGCATCGCGTCGAGATCGCGGTGCGCGACGATCTCGGTGCGCGCGCGGGAGAGGCGGCAGGCATCGACGAGGGACGCGTGGTTGGTGCGGTCGGATACTACGAGGGTGTCGCGGTCGCTCAGCGCGGTCACCGCGCCGAGGTTCGCGGCGTACCCGGTGGCGAACACCAGGCCGGTGGCCGCCCCGGTGAACGCGGCGAGCTCCTGCTCGAGCTGCTGGTGCGCGTCGGTGTCCCCGGTGACCAGGCGTGATCCCGTGGAGCCCGCGCCCCAGGCCCGCACCGCCTCGATGGCACCGTCAATGACCTCGGGGTGCCGGGACAGACCGAGGTAGTCGTTGGAGGCGAGGTCGATCATCGCGTCGTGCTCGTGCCGCGGCCGCAGCACGCGCTGCATGCCCCGCTCCCGGCGCAGGGCCGCTGCGCCGTCGAGCCAGCCGAGTGGATCCACGGGGCCGCTCACGAGCCCGGCACGCTGGAGTGAGCAGCGGCCACCGCGACCATCGCTGTGGTGATCGCGGCGAGATCGCTGGAGGTGCTGATATAGGGCGGCATGGTGTAGACGAGCGTCCGGAACGGGCGCAGCCAGACCCCGTGCTCGAGCGCGATGTCGGTGGCGAGCTGCATATCGACGGGCTCGCGCATCTCGATCACCCCGATCGCGCCCTTGCTGCGCACATCAAGTACCCCAGGCAGTTCCCGGGCCGGGGCCAGGCCCGCCGCGAGGGCGCGCTCGATGTCCGCGATCGTGCTCGGCCAGTCCTGCTCGAGCAGCAGCTCGGTGGAGGCGACGGCGATGGCGCATGCCAGCGGGTTGGCCATGAAGGTGGGTCCGTGCATCAGGCCGCCCGCGGGAGAGGCACTGATGGTCCCGGCGATCTCGTCGGTGCACAGCACCGCGGCGAGCGTGAGGTAGCCGCCGGTCAGTGCCTTGCCGATGCACATCACGTCCGGCGCGATGCCGGTCTGCTCGATGGCGAAGAGGCTGCCCGTGCGCCCGAAGCCGGTGGCGATCTCATCGATGATCAGCAGCACGCCATGCTCGTCGCACAGGCGGCGCAGGTCGGCGAGATGGCCGGGATGGTGGAAACGCATGGAGCCGATGCCCTGCACGACAGGCTCGACGATGACCGCGGCGAGCTCGTTGGCGTGGGTGGAGATGAGCCGCTCGAGCTCGGCCGTGTAGGCGGGATCATGGTCGGCCGGGGGGCGCGGCGCGAACACCTGGGGGCGCAGCACGTCGGTCCACATGGCGTGCATGCCACCGTCAGGGTCGCACACGCTCATCGGGGTGAAGGTGTCGCCGTGGTATCCGCCCCGCCAGGTGAGGAGCTTGTTCTTGGCGGGCTTGCCGACGCTGCGCCAGTACTGGAGGCACATCTTGACCGCCACCTCGATGGAGACGGACCCGGAGTCGGCGAAGAACACCTTGGTGAGCGGCTCGGGGGTGATGTCGACGAGCAGCGATGCCAGGCGCGCTGCGGGCTCGTGGGTAAGTCCGCCGAACATCACGTGGGACATGCGGGAGATCTGCGCGCGCGCCGCCTCGTCTAGGCGGGGGTGCTGGTACCCGTGGATGACCGCCCACCACGAGCTCATGGCGTCGATGACCTCGCGGCCATCGGCGAGGCAGAGCCTCGTGCCGCGGGCGCTGTCGACGACCAGGGGCCGCGTCGTGGGAGGGAACGCGCCATACGGGTGCCAAACGTGGGCGGCGTCGGCCTCGCTGATCGCGCGGGCATCCCACTTCGCGACCTGTGTCTGTGCGTAGTCCACCACGATGCACGACAGTATCGCCGCGCGTGGCAGAAATCGAGCCACGAGGGCTCAGGCGCGGCGCAGGCGGCGCTGCATCTCGGTGCCGGGCAGCGCGAGCGGGAGCCCAGCCGCGGTGAACAAGGCCGTATCGAAGAACACATAGGCGTGGGCAAGCCTGCCCTGGCCATCGTGGTCGAGCACCTGGATCTGGAAGGCCTCCCAGCGGTCCCCGGGCGCGGCGATGTAGACGGCGAGCGCGGGCTGCGCGTTCATGATGACCGGGAGCGCGCTCAGCTCCCCGGGCCCGGCCGGGCACTGGATGTCGATCAGCGCACCGATATCGGCGGGACCCTGGTACCAGCCCACGAAGGGTGGCATCTCCCAGATAGCGTCCGCCGTGAACATCTGCACGATAGCGGGGATGTCCTTGCGCTCGAGGGCCGAGGCGTAGCGTCCGATCAACTCTCGGGTGGCCTGGTCATCGGGCTCCGCGAGGGTGTCCTCGTCGAGCGCGAGCTCCGCGAGGTGGGCGCGCGCGCGTTGCATGCTGCTATTGACCGAGGTGGTGGTGGTGCCCAGCGCGTCGGCGATCTCGCTGGCCTTCCATTGGAGGACTTCCTTCATGAGCAGGGCCGCGCGCTGCCGGGCCGGAAGGTGCTGCAGCGCAGCGATGAGCGCGAGCCGGACGCGGGCGTGCTCGGTGGTCGCGGTGGCGGGGTCGGCGCTGGTGCCAGCCGTCGGCCCGGGGAAGGGCTCGAGCCAGGGGATCTCGTGGCTCTGCTCGAGCAGCGCGCGGGGATCGCTGCGTTCCTGGCCGAGCCCGCGCGGCAGGGCGCGGGACTTGCGCGCCTCGCACATGGTCAGGCACACGTTGGTGGCGATCCGGTGCAGCCAGGTGCGCACCGAGGAGCGGCCCTCGAACGAGGAGTACGAGCGCCAGGCGCGGAGGTAGGTCTCCTGCACGGCGTCCTCGGCATCGTGGAAGGAGCCCAGCATGCGGTAGCAGTGCGCGAGCAGCTCCCGGCGCAGCGGCGCGAAGGCCTCGTCGAGCGCGCCAGCGGCTGGCCGGGAAGATCCATCCAGATGCTGATCCAGATTGGTCGACATAATGCATACGGTAGTCCGGCGGTCCGACGATTCTGGTGCTTCGCGAGGGTGATCACGAAATGTTCACCGGAGCCCGGCCCCGCGCGGTCATTGGCTACACGGCGTCAGCATGAACGGGCCCCAAGGTATCGTGAGTATTCGTTATGAACGCGCCGATCACGCGACGCCCCCTCACAGACACCCGGATGCCTGCTCCGGCCATGCAATACCGCTTGGATCTCGACGGGCTGCGCGGGCTCGCGATCCTCCTGGTCGTCGCCTACCACGTCTGGGCGCTCGGCGTCTCCGGTGGCGTCGACGTCTTCCTCGCCCTGTCCGGGTTCTTCTTCGTGGGCATGCTTCTGCGCACGATCCGGCGGGGCACCGATCTCTCCCCGCTGCCCGTGATCAAGCGGCTCGCCCGGCGCCTGCTGCCGGCGCTGCTGACCGTGCTCGTCGCCACCATGATCGCGACATACCTGCTCATCCCGTTCACGCGCTGGGACGAGATCGCGCAGCAGCTCCTCGCGAGCGCGGGCTACTACCAGAACTGGTACCTCGCCATCGCGGCCGGGGACTACCTCGCCGCCGACCCCTCCACAAGCCCATTGCAGCACCTGTGGTCGATGTCCGTGCAGGGCCAGTTCTTCCTCGGGACCCTCCTCGCCACCTACGCCACCGCGTGGATCGCGCAAGCCGTAGCGCGCCGCCACCCGCGCCGCCACATCTGGTCCGCCCGCGCCGCGACCGGAGTCATCCTTGCCGTCACCATCGCGTCGTTCGCCTACGCCGCCGTCCACGTCCTCTCGCGTCCGTCCTGGAACTACTACGACACCTTCGCCCGCACCTGGCAGCTCCTGCTCGGCGGGGCCATAGCCGCGCTCCTCCCCCTCATCCGCGTGCCCGCCGTGGCCCGTCCAGTCCTCGCCCTCGGCGGTCTCGCCGCCATCGCATCCACAGGCATCCTCCTCGACGGACGCGCCCAGTTCCCGGGCCCCTGGGCCCTCGTTCCGGTTCTCGGCGCGATCGCGATCATCATTGCCGGGGCGAACGCGACCCGCAGCGATCCCGTGCGCACCCTGCTGGGCAGCGGTCCGCTCGTGTGGCTCGGGTCCCTCGCCTACGCCTTCTACCTGTGGCACTGGCCGATCCTCATCTTCTACCTCATCCACACCACCAGGCCCACCGCGACGATCCTGGAAGGCCTAGCGATCATCGTGATATCGCTGGGCTGCGCGTGGCTCACCCTCCGCTTCATCGAGGCGCCGCTGCGCTACAGCCGACGCAATCCCGCGCCCAGCGAATCCCGCAGGCGCTGGAAGCGCCGCTCGACCTATCCCGCCGTCGGGCTCGGGCTCGCCACGGTCCTCATGCTCGCCGCCGCCGGTGGATGGCTCGGCTACATCGCCAACCGCGACTCCTCGCTCCAGGATCCGCCGGGCTCCCGCACGCACCCGGGCGCGCTCGCGCTCACCGACGCAGCGCCCGTGCCCGAGGCGCGGCTCTTCCCGGACCCCCTCGATATCGAGCGCGACCATCCGGTCACCGCCAAGGACAAGTGCATCGCCAACTACACCACCGCGGACCTGGTCATCTGCGAGTACGGTGACCCATCCGCCTTCCGCACCATCGCTCTGGTGGGCGGCTCGCATGCCGAGCAGTGGATCAGCGCGCTGCATCCCATCGGCCTCGCGCGCGGCTTCCGCGTCACCGTGATCGTCAAGATGGGATGCCCCATGTTCGACGAGCCCGATCCCCGCCATTTCGATGGGCTGCCCTATCCCGAGTGCCGCGACTGGAACCTCCGCCTCGCCGAGCACCTGATCGCCACCCAGCCCGACTTCGTCCTCACCAATAGCACCCGTCCGCTGCACGATGGCACCGGAGACTTCATCCCCGGCACCTACGTGGAGGCGTTCAAGGCACTCTCGCGCGCGGGGCTCAACATCCTCGGTCTCCGCGACAATCCCTGGCTGTGGCCCTTCCCCAATCCTGCTGAATGCCTGGCCGGGCGCAACACCCCCGAGGATTGCGGCGAGCCCCGCAGCAGCGTGCTGCGGGCCACCGACCCCGCGGAGGAGTGGGCCGAGCAGATCCCGGGCATGGTCGCGCTCGACATGTCCGATGCGATCTGCGGCCCTACCGCCTGCCGCGCGGTCGAGGGAAACATCGCGGTCTACCGCGA
Organism: Lolliginicoccus lacisalsi; assembly: GCF_014841105.1. GTDB lineage: Bacteria > Actinomycetota > Actinomycetes > Mycobacteriales > Mycobacteriaceae > Lolliginicoccus > Lolliginicoccus lacisalsi. Next base: position 101,362 of record NZ_JACYWE010000010.1, on the reverse strand, counting down.
TTTCAACCACCTCACCGCCTCCTACGTGCGCTCGATCATCCCCGAGCTCGACCGGCAACTCGGGGACGCGACCGCCTGGTGGTGAGACGATGGAGCGGTGAGCCTCCCTAGCCGACCCGGCCGACCATGCTTGAACAGCGTGTACTGGCCGCGCGCGGCCCCGCCCCGCTCGGGGCAGGACCCCGTGGCCGCGCTTGCCCGCCTCCGGGGCGATGCCGATGCCGTGCGTTGCTCCCACGTTGCCGTGCACCCGGTGACGATCCTGGGCGCGGGGGCGGACAGGATCAGGGCCCTCCTCGAGGAGCCTGGAACCGCGGCCCGGCTCCTCCTCGCGCTCCCCTCGCTCGCGGAGCTCGACGCGCTGCCAGCCCCCATCGAGCCCGCGGCGAGCGAGCTGCACCGGATGCTCGAGCAGGGACTGCTCGATGGCGTGATACTCACCGGGATCGGCACGGTCGATTCCCTCGCGGAGGCATCACAGCGCCTGCGGGCGCTCGTCGGCGAGCGGGGGCTCGTCCTCGTCCAGGCGCCCATGCCGCTGCCGCGCTCCGGCGGCCCCGCCCTGCCCGCCAGCATCGACGGCACGGTAGCGGTGGAGCTCACCCGCACTACCGCGGGCGTCCTCGCCGGGCACAATGGGCGTGCGCGGACCCTCGCCAAGCACTACGTGCCACGCTCGGAGTTCCACCTCATGCGCGCCCACGTCGCGCGGAACTGGCCCCGCACCCTCATTCCCGCCGGTGGCACCCCGCAGGCACGGCTCATCGATGCGCTCGGCCCCGGCAGCCCGATCATCACGGGCCAGCCAAGAACGCTCGGCACGCTGCTCTCGGCAGCGCTCGCCCTGCGCGCCGAGCGGCCCGAGGTCTTCGTGGGCGGCGAGTACGAGCCCTTGCAAGCCACTGGCCCCAGGCAGACCCACGTGGTGGGATTCGCGCGCGGCCGCGCGCACTCCCTGCCCGAAGCGATCTGTGTCGTCCTGCGATCGCTCAACCACGATATCCGCGCGGATATCGATGATGATCCCGAGGAGTGGTCGCGCACCCTGATCCGGTTCCCGCCCGGCACCTGGCATGACGTCACCACCGACCGGACGATCTACTGCGCCCCTGACGATCCCGGCGTCAGCATCACCGACGCGTTGCCCCGCGACGGCATGGCCCTGTACGTGCGTGGCGGCGAGCCCCAGCCGCCGCCACGCGAGCTACATCCCCGGGCGAGCTAGCGCACCGGGCGGCGAACCGTCATGGACGGAGCATGTTGCGCTGGATCAGCTCGCCCACTGCGGGCAGCGCCTGCACGACATGCTTGTGCGCCTGGCCGCGCAACTGGCCATACAGCTTCACCACGCTCCTGTACGAGGAGCCTGCCGCGCGGCGATCGACGACCGCGAGCAACGAATCCGCGGCCGAATGACCATGCTGCGCCAGGTACTGGCCGAAATCCTCGGTGCTGTCGGCCTGGAACGCATCCCAGTGCGGCTGCAGGTCCGCCAGGAAGTCAGGCAGCAGCGCCCGCAGCACCCCGTCGACGAACGTCGCGTGCACCGCGTTCACCGTCCGGTAGGCCCCCTTGATCACCATGCCGCCGGGGCCGCGCTTCGCCCTCACCTCGGCATCGAGCACCGCGCGCGCCTCTGCCACGAACGCGTCCTTGTTGCCCTGCGACAACAATTCCTCGCGCAACGATCCAGCCACCATGTCCTCCTTGTCGCGGCGGCGCCATCAGCGCCGGTCCCATCGGACAACCGTAGCGAATCACTCCGCTACCAGCACGGCGACAGGCCAGCGCGGTATGGGCGCCCTAGATCAGGTAGCGGAAGGCGGGCTTGCCTGGCTCGAGGCGCTCGACATCCATGCCGGACTTGCGGATTCGCGCGAGCAGCGGCGCGAGGCCCTCGCGATCCCCCAGCTCGATCCCGACGAGGGCGCCGCCGGTCTCGCGATTGTTGCGCTTGACGTACTCGAACATCGTGATGTCGTCGTCAGGCCCGAGGACCTGGTCGAGGAAGCGCCGCAGCGCGCCGGGCTCCTGCGGGAAGTTGACGAGGAAGTAGTGCTTGAGCCCCATGTGGACGAGCGAGCGCTCAAGGATCTCGCCATAGCGGGAGACATCATTGTTGCCCCCGGAGACGATGCAGACGATGTTCTGCCCGGGCTCGAAGGTCATCTGCTCAAGGGCAGCGGTGGCGAGGGCCCCGGCCGGCTCGGCGATGATGCCCTCGTTCTGGTAAAGGTCGAGCATGGCGGTGCACACGGCCCCCTCGTCGACCTTGATCAGGGAGAGGTCGCCGGGGCGGCTCGGGCGCGGCACGGACGCGACGAGCGGCAACGACGCGTGCGTGAGAGCGGTCGCCCCGGCCGCGGCGAGCACACCGTAGGTGAAGTCGCCGACGCGCCGCACGGCCGCGCCGTCGACAAAGGGGTCGATGTCACGGAGGGTGACCGGGCCGTGCGCGGCGAGGGCAGCGATCATCGAGGCCGCCCCAGCGGGCTCGGCTCCCACGATGGTGGTCCGAGGGGATCGTTCCCGCAGGTAGGTGGTCACCCCAGCGATGAGCCCGCCCCCTCCGACCGGCACGACGATGGCGTCGAGCTGACCGTCGAGCACCTCGAGGATCTCGGCGGCGATGGTGCCTTGGCCGGCAGCGGTGCGGGGGTCGTCGAAAGGTGGGATGAGCGTGGCGCCGGTCTGCTGGCAATCCTCGGCGGCGGCCGCGGCGGCCTCGTCGTAGGTGGGGCCGGTGATCTTGAGCTCGACGAAGCTGTTGCCGTGGGCGCGGATGCGATCGCGCTTCTGCTTCGGTGTGTTGGAGGGCAGGTAGATGCGCCCCTTGATGCCGAGGGCCTTGCAGGCGAGCGCCACTCCCTGCGCATGGTTGCCCGCGCTGGCGCAGACGACCCCAGCGCCACGTTCCTTGTCGGTCAACTGCACCATGAGGTTGTAGGCGCCGCGCAGCTTGTAGGAGCGGACTCGCTGGAGGTCCTCGCGCTTGAGCCAGATGTTGGCCCCGGTGATCTCGGAGAGGCGATCGCACCGCTCGAGCGGCGTGGCCGCGACGACGCTACCGATGCGTACCGCGGCAGCGTCGATATCGCCCGCGGTCAGCAGTGCCGGGGACGAATGGGCCGGGACATCATGAGCAGTTGACACTCGGTCCATGCTGCCATCCCGGGCGCACGGTTATCCAGTCGTTGGGCCGGCTGGCCGGATCCGTGACGCTTTCGGTAGTGATCCTGCCCGGGCCGCATCCGCCCCGGTGCGCGAGCTAGGTCCGCGGGGCGAGGACCAGGACGGGAATGATCCGGTCCGTCTTGGTCTGGTACTCGTTGTAGTCGGGCCACACCTCGGCGGCGCGCTGCCACCACAGCTCGCGCTCCTCGCCGTGGACCTCGCGGGCGTCATAGTCCTTGCGGACGGCGCCGTCCTGCAGCTCGACGTGCGGGTGGGCGATGATGTTGTGGTACCAGGCGGGGTGCCGGGGCGCGCCGCCCATCGAGGCGATGAGCGCGTACTCGCCCTCATGCTCGACGCGCATGAGGCAGGCCTTGCGCAGGTTGCCGCTGCGCGCGCCCTGCATGGTGACCACGACGACCGGCTTGCCGCCCATCGTGTTGCCGTCCGCGCCATCGCTGGCCTCGAAGGTCTCGATCTGCTGGCGGACGAAATCGGTGGCGGGCGGCTCGTAGGTTCCGGACAGGGGCATGGCGCGGGTCTCCTCGGTCGGCGGGGCGCTGGGGTCGGCGGGGTACTGGGGTTGGTTCGGTCAGGCAGGTCGGCTGGTCACCCGGTGGGGTCTGTGATCGTTCCGGTGAACAGGGGCGTACCGGTGGGCTGGTGCATGAGGACGAAGGCGAATGCCTGGTCGGCGCGGAAGGTGATCTGCGACTGCGGTGGCATGCTGGTCACCCCCGCGAGGCCAGTGACGGCCGCGGCCTCGGTGCCGGCCTCATCAACGGTGATGGTAGCGCGGTGGACGGCATCGCTGAGGGTGAACCCGGGACTGATCGCGTCGAGCCCGCCGAGGTCGGTGAGGCCGATCCTGTCGAGCGTATCGAGCAGGCCGGTGGTGGTGTCGATGCGGAACCGGGGCAGCGCGACCTGCGCGGACCGCTCCGTGCCGCCGCGCGCGAGCTCCTCGAGCATGGCTTCGGTGACCGCGGGCGGTGGGACGGTCTCATCGCTTGGATCGAGGGCGAGCCACAGCACGAGCTCGTCACCGCGGTAGGGCAGCGCTATTGCCGTCCAGCCCGGTGTCTCGACGTGCCGCACCCGAGCGTTCTGCTTGTTCATCATGGGTGTCGTCACGGTGGCTCCGCCGGGGCGGGTGAATTCCTCGTCGCTAGTCTCGTTCTCGCTGAACTGCACTTGCCATTCGGCCTTCATGTAGGTGGCGTTGGCAAGCACCGCGACGGTAGCGGGGTCGAGCTGATCGAACATCTCGGTGATGCGCCCGGCGGTATTGTCGCTGGCCCAATCGTTGAGGGCCTGCACCGCATCGCTGCTCGCGAAGTCAACCTGCTCGGGCCGGGCTTCGAAGTGGGCCGCGAGGGTCTCGGTGAACTCCCCGCCGAGATCAAGATCCTCGGCAACGAAGAGTCCCTGCGCGAGGGCCACGATGGTGGGCGCTGGTGCTTCATCGCTGCCGCGGGTGGCGCCGGGATCGGTGGGCTCGGGCGGCTCGGAGGTGGTGCCGATCGCGTCGAGCAGATCGCCGTACGCAGGCGCCGCGCCACTCGCGGGGTAACCGAACAGGGCGTCGAGCTGCTCCGCGGTGGCATCGCCTGCCCCGGCTCGGAGCATGGCGAACGCCGTCGCGATGCTCAGCGGCGAGTACACGGTATTGGCCGCGTCCTGGCTGGCCATTTCCTGGTTGAAGCGCTCGGTGAAGCGGTGGATCCCGTCGCGTGCTGCTTGCATCTCCGCGATGGCGCTGCCGGGGACGCCGCTCGGTGTCGCGGGCGTGGACTGATCGATCGATCCGCAGGAGGTACTCACGAGGAGAGCTGCCGCGGCGCCGAGCAGGGCGAGCCTGGCTGGTGCGATTGTGCGCATGTCCGCTCCCGTGCTGTGGGGTGACCTGGTCGTGGTTCCTATTACTACCCCAGGCAGCCTGGTCCGAGGAGCGCTTTGAGATCGCCCATGAGCGCGGAGGACGGGGCCACCCGGTAGCTGTCGTCGAGCTTGAGGGTGGTGATGCGGTCCCCTGCGAGGAGCCGCACATGCACGTCGGCGCCGCCAGGGTGACGGGTGAGGACCTGCTTGAGCGCGCCCACCTTGTCGGGCGTGCACAGCCGGGGCGGCATGGTCAGCGCGATGGGCTGGGCCACCCCTACGTCGGAGAGATCGGGGACGACGAGGTCATTGGCGATGATGGAAAGGCGGTCATCCTGGCGCTTGAGGCGTCCCTTGACCAGCACGATGGCGTCCTCGGTGACGTCCATGCCGTAGAGGGAGTAGGACTGCGGGAAGAACATGATCTCGATGCCACCTTCGAGATCCTCGAGCTGGGCAGCGGCCCAGGGCTGGCCGTTCTTGTTCACGCGCCGGGTGACCGAGGCGAAAATGCCGCCGACCGTGACCTGCGCGCCGTCCTTGATGGTGCCGTCGAGGATCGCGGTGATCGGGGTGTCGGTCTGCGCGGCGAGCAGGTGCTCGATGCCGTTGAGCGGGTGGCCGGAGACGTAGAGGCCGAGCATCTCGCGCTCGAGGGCGAGGCGATGCTTGGTGTCCCATTCCTCGTCCGGGACCTTCACCTCGAACACGCTGGTGACGTCCTCGGCATCGTCGCCGCCAAAGAGGTCGAACTGGCCCATCGCCTGGGCCTTCTTCGTGCTCATGACGGAATCGACGGCATCGGAGTGGATGTGCACGAGGCCCTTGCGGGGATGCCCCATCGAGTCGAACGCTCCGGCCTTGATCAGCGACTCGATGGCTTTCTTCCCGCAGGCGGCGGCCTCGACCTTGTTGAGGTAGTCGGAGAACGAGGTGTAGTGCCCCTTCTCGGTGCGGCCCTCGATGATCGCGGAGACGACGTTGGACCCGACGTTGCGGACGGCGCTCAGGCCGAAGCGGATGTCGTCGCCGACGGAGGTGAAGTTGCGCTCGGACTCGTTGACGTCGGGCGGGAGCACAGTGACGCCGATCTTGCGGCAGTCCGACAGGTAGATCGCTGCCTTGTCCTTGTCATCCCCGACGGAGGTGAGCAGCCCCGCCATGTACTCGGCGGGAAAGTTGGCCTTGAAGTAGGCGGTCCAGTAGGAGACGAGGCCATACCCGGCGGCGTGGGACTTGTTGAAGGCGTAGCCGGCGAACGGCAGGATCGTATCCCACAGCGCCTTGATGGCGGCCTTGCCGAAGCCGTTGTCCTGCATGCCCTTCTCGAAGCCCTCGAACTCGGCGGCGAGCACCTCGGCCTTCTTCTTGCCCATGGCGCGACGGAGGATATCGGCGCGCCCGAGGGAGTACCCGGCCACCTTCTGAGCGATCTGCATGATCTGCTCCTGGTAGACGATCAAGCCGTAGGTCTCCGAGAGGATCTCCTTGAGCGGCTCCTCGAGCTCGGGATGGATCGGCTTGACGGGCTGGCGGCCGTTCTTGCGGTCGGCGTAGTCGTTGTGGGCGTTCATGCCCATGGGGCCGGGCCGGTAGAGCGCGAGCACGGCGACGATGTCCTCGAACCCGGTGGGCTGCATGCGGCGAAGCAGGTCGCGCATCGCCGAGCCATCGAGCTGGAAGACGCCGAGGGTGTCGCCGCGGGCGAGCAGCTCGTAGGCCTTGGGGTCATCGAGGGCAAGGGTGTCGAGATCGATATCGATGCCGCGGTTGGACTTGAGGTTGTCGATGGCGTCACCGATGACCGTCAGGTTTCGCAGGCCGAGAAAGTCCATCTTGAGCAGGCCGATGGCCTCGCAGGAGGGATAGTCCCATCCGGTGATGATCGCGCCGTCCTGCGCGCGCTTCCACAGCGGGATCGCCTCCATGAGGGGCTCGGACGACATGATGACCGCGCACGCGTGCACGCCGGCATTGCGGATCAGGCCCTCGAGGCCGAGCGCGGTCTCGTAGATCTGGCGCACCTCGGGATCGTTCTCGATGAGGCCGCGCACCTCGGCGGCCTCCTTGTACCGCTCGTGCTGCGGATCCATGATTCCGTGCAGCGGGATGTCCTTCGCCATGATCGGCGGCGGCAGGGCCTTGGTGATCTTGTCGGCTACGCCGTAGCCGGGCTGCCCGAGCGTCACGCGCGCGGAATCCTTGATGGCGGCCTTGGTCTTAATGGTGCCGAAGGTGATGACCTGCGCGACACGATCACTGCCCCAACGCTCGGTGGCGTAGCGCACCATCTCGCCCCGGCGGCGATCGTCGAAGTCGATATCGATATCGGGCATGGAGACGCGCTCGGGGTTGAGGAACCGCTCGAACAGCAGGCCATGCGGGATCGGGTCGATGTTCGTGATGCCCAGCGCGAAGGCCACCAGCGAGCCCGCCGCCGAGCCGCGCCCGGGCCCCACCCGGATCCCGACCTCCTGGGCATGCCGGATCAGATCACCGACGACGAGGAAGTAGGCGGGGAAGCCCATCTGGTTGATGACGTCGAGCTCGTACTCCGCACGCCGGGTGTAGTGCTCGGGGACACCGGAGGGGAAGCGACGCTGAAGCCCTTCATGGACGCTGCGCCGCAGGAAGCTGGCCTGGGTCTCCCCCCCGGGCACGGGGAAGACGGGCATGCGATCGCGATGCTTCCACACCTCCTCGTACGACTCCACGCGCTCGGCGATGAGCAGCGTGTTGTCGCATGCCCCGGGCACCATGTCATCCCAGGCGGCGCGCATCTGCTCGGCCGACTTGAGGAAGTACCCATCACCGTCGAACCGGAAGCGCGTGGGGTCGCTGAGCGTCTTGCCGGTCTGCACGCACAGCAGCGCCTCGTGGCTCTTGGCCTGGTCCACCGTCACGTAGTGGCAGTCATTGGTGACGATCGGGGGGATGCCGATCTTGCGCCCCACCTCGAGCAGCCCGTCGCGCACCCGCCGCTCGATGGAGATGCCGTGATCCATCAGCTCGAGGAAGAAGTTCTCCTTGCCGAAGATCTCCTGCCACTTCGCCGCGGCCTCGAGCGCTTCCTTGTCATGGCCGAGCCGCAAGCGCACCTGCACCTCGCCCGACGGGCACCCGGTCGTGGCGATGATGCCCTCGGAATACTGCGCGATCAGCTCCGCGTCCATGCGCGGCCACTTGCCGAGCTGGCCCTCGATCGACGCCAGCGAGGACAGGGTGAACAGGTTGCGCAGTCCCGTCGCGTTGCGAGCAACCATGGTCATGTGCGTGTAGGCACCGCTGCCCGAGACATCATCGGACTTCTGCGACGGCTCGCCCCACCGGATGCGCTTGAGGTTGAACCGCGACTCGGGCGCCACGTACGCCTCGATCCCGATGATCGGCTTGATGCCCGCGCTCGTCGCGACATTGTAGAAATCGCTCGCGCCGAACATGTTGCCGTGGTCGGTCATGCCCACCGCGGTCATGCCGAGCCGCTGCGCCTCCGCGAACAACGGCTTGACCTTCGCCGCGCCATCGAGCATCGAGTACTCGGTGTGATTGTGCAGATGCACGAACGATCCATGCTGCGAACCAGCCACGTATGCCCCTCGGTCCCGCCGACTCCTGATGTGACGCCCCCACTCTAGGCGGGCGCACTGACACTTCGCATGCGCCTCGCCCGCCGCCCCCGGTAGCGGCGGACCAGGTCGGTGGTGAGGATCGCCAGCGCCAGCCAGATGATCGCGAAGCCAAGCCAGCGCGAGGCCGGCATGTCCTCGCGCAGCACGATCACGCCCCAGGCCATCTGCAAGCTCGGCGTGAGGTATTGCAGCAAGCCCATCGTCACCAGGGGCACGCGCTGCGCGGCCCCGGCGAACAGCAGCAGCGGGATCGCGGTCACCGGGCCTGCGGCGATGAGCAGCAGCACGTGCGGGGCGCCGCCATCGAGGAAGCTGCCCTGGCCGTGCAGGGCGAGCCAGCCCAGCACGATCAGCGCGAGCGGCGCGGCCACCAGCGTCTCCCCGGCGACGCTCTGCCGGGGATCGATCGGGATGAGCTTCTTCGTCACCCCATAGAGGGCGAAGGAGAACGCGAGGCTCAGCGCGATGTACGGCGGATAGCCATAGTCGAGGGTCAGCACGATCACCGCCAGCGCGCCGAGCCCGAGCGCCACGGTTTGGGCGCGCGAGAGGCGCTCGCGGAAGATGATCACGCCAATGAGGACGCTGACGAGGGGGTTGATGAAATACCCGAGCGCGGTCTCCACCACCCGGCCGCTGACAACGCCATAGATGTACATGCCCCAGTTGATGCTGATGAACAACGAGGCCGCCGCGACGAGCGCCCAATTCCGGGCACCCATCCGCAGCAGCGCCCTGCCCTGCCCCAGGAGCAGCACCACCACCAGCATGAGCAACATCGTCCACACGATGCGGTGCGCGAGGATCTCCACTGGCGCGGCGAACGCCAGCAGCCCGAAGAACGCCGGGAACAAGCCCCAGCAGGCGTAGGCCGAAGCCCCGAGAATAACCCCCTTGGGATCCTGCGACGGGGCCACGGGGCGCGTGGCAGGCTCGCTCATGCTCTATCGGGCCCGCACAGCGAAGGTGCCCCAGCGAGCATCAGCGGGCAACGCCTCGACGCTGGACACCCCGGGCCGGGCAGCCACCGCGTCCAGGGCGCTAGCGGGCCCGCGGACCAGAATGCCGATGATGCAGGCGCAACCCGCATCATCCGGCTCGGCGCCAAGGAGGGCGCGCTGCTCCCGCAGCAGCGACAGGCCGCGCGACACGCCGTCGCGGATACTCGCTCCCGAGTCGCCGCCGGGTGGGGGCGCTGGCAGGCTCACCGCGGGATCCCCGGGCAGCGCCTCGTTCCCGCCCACGCCGCCGTCAAGGATGATCCGCGAAGCCCGCGTGCCGGTCACCATCGCGGCCGCCGCCGCCGCGTCCACCGGCTGCTCCGGCAGCACGAGCGCCCAGCGCGGCTGGTTGATCCCGCCGTTGTCGAGCGTTGCCGCGGCCCGCTGCTGGTACTCGCCCACCGGCTCGCCCTCGGTCGGCCCGAGCGCGTCAGTGGCCACGGGCAGCGGCGGCACCGGATTGAGCGCACCGATCACCGCCGCGCCGACGAGCACCACGGCAAGCAGACCCACCGCGAGCAGCGCGTTGGTCGCCCGCTGGTGCATCAGTGCTCCCGCAGCACATCGAGAGCATGCTGCAAGTCCTCCGGATAATCGCTGGTGATCGTCATCCACCGGCCGTCCGCCGGGTGCGCGAACTCCAGGGTGCACGCGTGCAACCATTGCCGCTGCAGGCCCAGGCGCTGCGCGAGCCGAGGATCGGCACCGTAGGTGAGATCCCCGCAGCAGGGGTGCTTGATCGCGGAGAAATGTACCCGGATCTGATGGGTGCGCCCGGTCTCGAGATCGACACTGAGCAAGCTCGCCGCCTGGAAAGCCTCCAGGGTGTCGTAGTGAGTGACGCTGTGCTTGCCATCAGCGCGGACGGCGAACTTCCAGTCGTTGCTCCCGTGCCTGCCGATCGGCGCATCAATGGTGCCGCTGCTCGGATCGGGGTGGCCCTGCACGAGGGCGTGATACTGCTTCTTCACCGTGCGCTGCTTGAACGCGCGCTTGAGCAGGCTATAGGCGCGCTCGGACACCGCCACCATCATCACGCCGGAGGTGCCGACATCGAGGCGGTGCACGATCCCCTGCCGCTCCGGGGGGCCGGAAGTGGAGATGCGGTACCCGGCGGCGGCGAGCCCGCCAAGGACGGTGGGCCCCTTCCAGCCGACGCTGGCGTGAGCAGCGACCCCGACGGGCTTGTTCACCGCGACCAGGTCACTGTCGGCGTACAGGATGCTCATTCCCTCGACCGGCTCCGGCCGGTTCTCGGGCTCCCGGCGCGGCTGCGGCAGGTGGACCTCCAGCCACGCGCCGGCGTGGAGCTTGTCGGACTTTGCCACCGCGGCTCCGTCGACGAGGACCGCTCCCTCCTCGGTCATCGTCGCGATCACCGTGCGGGACAAGCCCAGCAGGCGCGCGAGCCCGGCATCGACGCGCATGCCCACGAGGCCATCGGGCACGGGCATCGAGCGCGTGTCCATCATGCGTCCTCCCCCTGTGCCCATTTCTCCTGGGCCGGTTTCTCTCGGGCCGGCTTCTCTCGGGCCGACTGCTCCGGGCCTGCCTCCGCCTCGTCAGCCTTGGCCGACCGGTAGCGCGTGCCATCCGGCTCCACGCCGAACACAGTGAGCAGCACGAGCAGGATGGCTCCACCGACGATCGCCGGATCCGCGACATTGAACACCGGCCAGACACTGCCATCGGGCGCCAGCAGGGACAGAAAGTCCACCACGTGCCCCTGGAAGCCGGCCGGCTCGCGGAACACCCGATCGACCAGGTTGCCCAGCGCGCCGCCGAGGATCGCGCCGAGGCCGATCGCCCACGGCAGTGATCGGATGCGTCGGCTTGCCACGATGATCACGACCGCGACGAGCAGCGTGATCGCCGACAACAGCCAGGTAAGGCCCGTGGCCATCGAGAACGCCGCGCCCGGGTTGCGGTGCAGCGTCAGGTACAGCAGCCCCCCGAGGAGGCGGACGGGCTCGCGATCCTCGAGGAAGCGTACGGCCAGGATCTTCGTGGACAAGTCGAGCGCGAGCACACCGAGCCCGAGGGCGATGATGGTGCGGGCGCGGCGCGGGCGGACCAGCGCGAGTTCGGTCGGTTGTTCGCTCACCCCCACATCATCCACTATCGGCGCAGCATCCTTCAACGTCGCGCGGGCCCGATCACAGCGAGCGGTAGGGAATAAGCCGGTTGGTGCATTAACCTCGCATTGTGGACCCACGTTCTCCCGATCCCGACCACCCCGCGGCGCGATCACCAGTTCCCCGCGGGCGCGCGGCGCACGGGGTTGCCCGGCGCCGAGGCCGCACATGGGGCACGGCAGTCCTCGGCCTGGTGCTCGCCGCGACCGCCGCGCTGCCTGCCGCGTGCGCCTCGAGCAGCGACGATGCCGGCGAGGCCCCCGCGGAGCGGGTCACGGTCACCTTGCCGGTGCCACCCACCACGGTGACGCTCCTCGACCCGGGAGCCGAGCCTCGTGGCGAGCTGGCCTATCAGTTCGCGCATGGCACCGAGTCGGAGCATCTCGTCACCGCGCGGTCCACGATCGCACAGGTTCTCGGTGGCGACCCGGAGCAGGATTTCTCGCGTCCCGAGGTGACGCTTCCGCTCACCGCCCGCATCGGCGCGAGCAACGCGATGGGCCAGAATGTCACCCTCACCGTGGGCGCCGCGACGAGTCCCGATGAAAACACCCGGTCCGCCCTGGACGACGCCCCGGGTTCGGAGGCGACGCTGCGCATATCGCCAAGCGGAGCGGTGCATGAGCTGACCCTGTCGCCCAGCCCGCAATCGAATGACACCGCCCGCGAGGCGCTCGAGCATGCAATGTTCCAGACCGTCTATGGCGTTGGGGTCATGCCCAGCGAGCCTGTCGGCCCCGGCGCTCGCTGGCTCATCGAGCAGCCCATCGAGAGCGCCACCGACATCGTGCAGTCAACCACGGTCACCCTGCTGGAGCGCACGGGCAACAGGATCGTGCTCGATGTATCGGTGAACCAGCAGCCGAGCCTCGAGTACTTCGACACGCCCGGTGCCGGGCGGCTGCTGGTCGATACGTTCTCCAGCAACGGCTCGGGCAGGATCACCATCGACCTGGCGCAGCCGCTGCCCATCTCCGGCCAGGTCGAGGTCCGCGGGGAGCAGCAGTATTCCGACCCGGCGACCGGCTTCACCCTGCAGCAGACCACGGGGATGGCCCTGACCTGGAGCCAGCCCTGACAAGCGCCCCCTCGCCCCGCTCACCGCGGCACGAATAGCAGCAGGCCCCACGAGCATGTCGCGGGGCCTGCGTGCATATCAGAGTTGTGCGCTGCGGGTGCCTCGGGGGCTAGGTCCTCAGCCGCACAGATCGGTCTCGAGCGCGAAGGACGTCACGAAGTTGCAGGCGTCGTCGCGGGAGAGCTTCCAGCGGCCGTCCTCGGCCACGAAGAACAGGCTGCCCGTGTTGGCTGGCTGATCGGGCGAGATCTGGAGGGTGAAGTTCGCGCTCAGCGTGCACTCGTCGAGCGGGAACACCGCATCCGGCGTGTCCGGGATCTCGTACTGGATGTCCGGGTTCTGGGCTGCCTCGGCGGACAGCTGCGCCCACAGCTCGGGATCGTCGCCGCCGCCCTCGATGAGCATGGCCTTCTCGTCCTCGGGCACGGCGGGATCAAGAGCCGCGTTCAGGATCTCAAGGAGCTCGGGGCCGGTAGGGATGTCACCCTCCGGAACCTCGCACTGCGCCGAGGGCGCCGCGTCGTTGGTCTGCTCTGGCCCGTCGGTGGTGCCACCGTCCTCGGATCCACAGGCGGTCAGCATCAGCGCTGGCGCGGCAATGCCCACGACCATGATGTTTCGCAATTTCAATGCAGCGTCCTTTGCATCTCGTCTCAGGTCAACCGCCTAGGTGCGGGCACCGAGGGGTGACACGGTCTGGCTCCCGCTCGATACTACTGGCTGTGCTGGCTCGTTCAATGCCGCACCACAAGTATCCACACGCGATTCTTACTTTTTCCCTTACGCGGCCAGGGGCTCGGCTAGCCCGCCTTGGTGACCAGCGCCCACGATCCGTCGCCCACATCACGATGGGTGCCGGGGACGATATCCGCGGCATCGGTGATGCTCAGCTCCGTGGCGAGGACCTCGCCCGCGATCAGGTCTCGATGGCGATCCGCCCAGCCGAGCCGGTGCGCCGGGACCGCGAGCTCGACGGTGATGCGATCAGAGATCGCCAGATCCAGGGCCCGGCGACATTCCTGGAGCTCACGGATGCGGTCCTTGGCCCAGCCCTCCGACTCGAGGTCCTCGGTGACCTCGAGATCCAGCACGACCAGCCCGGCCCCGCCGGGCAGGGCAGCGGTGGACTCCGGCTCGGCCGCGACCAGCCGCTGGGTGAACTCGCCGGGCTCCAGCACGATCCCGGCCGCGGTGACGGTCCCGTCCGCGTTGGCGGTCCAATCACCGGACTTGACGGCCCGGATGACGGTCTGCACATCCTTGCCGAGACGGGGCCCCGCGGCGCGGGCGTTCACGGCGAGCTCGAACCTGCCATGGATGTCGACATCGGTGGTCAGATCGATGTGCTTGACGTTGACCTCGTCGGCGATGATTCCCGTGAAGGGGCGCAGCCGATCGGCGTCCTCCGACGCGATGGTCAGCGAGGCCAGGGGCAGGCGTACCCGCAGCTTCTGGGCCTTGCGCACGCTGAGCACGGCCGAGCAAACGGACCGTGATTCGTCCATCGCCGCGACCAGATCCTCGTCGAGGGGCACCTCATCGGCCTCCGGCCAGTCCTGCAGGTGCACCGAATCGCCACCGGTAAGGCCGCGCCAGACGACCTCGCTCATCATCGGCAGCAGCGGCGCCGCGAGCCGGCACGTGAGCTCCAGGACGGTGTGGAGGGTGTCGAACGCCTCCGGGTCCGCGTCCTGCCCGTCCCAGAACCGGGCCCGGGAACGGCGCACGTACCAGTTGGTGAGAGCGTCGCTGAACAATCGCAGGGCGTCGCAGGCGGTGGCGATATCGTTGCTGTCGAGCGCCTCGGTCATCACGTCGCGGGTATCGCGCAGCTTCGCGAGGATGTAGCGATCCAGGACGTGCTGCGAGTCCGTGCGCCAGATAGCCTTCCGATCGGCGTAGAGCCGCAGGAAGCTCCAGGCGTTCCAGATGGGCAATTGGGCCTGGCGGACACCCTCGCGGATGCCCTGCTCGGTGACGATCAGGTTGCCGCCCCGCAGGATCGGCGACGACATGAGGAACCAGCGCATCGCGTCGGAGCCATCGCGGTCAAACACTTCATTGACATCGGGATAGTTGCCCTTGGACTTGCTCATCTTCAGCCCGTCATCGCCCAGCACGATGCCGTGCGCCACGACAGTACGGAACGAGGCCGAGTCGAAAAGGGCGGTCGCGAGGACGTGAAGGGTGTAGAACCAGCCGCGCGTCTGCCCGTTGTACTCGACGATGAAGTCCCCCGGATAGTGGCTCTCGAACCATTCGCGGTTCTCGAACGGGTAGTGCACCTGGGCGAACGGCATGGAGCCGGACTCGAACCAGCAGTCGAGCACCTCGGGCACGCGCCGCATCATCGACTTGCCAGTCGGATCATCCGGATTGGGGCGGACGAGCTCGTCGATCTGCGGGCGGTGCAAGTTGGCGGGCCGCACGCCGAAGTCCCGCTCGAGGTCGTCGAGCGAGCCGTACACATCGATGCGCGGATAGGCCGGATCATCGGACCGCCAGACCGGGATGGGGCTGCCCCAGTAGCGGTTGCGGCTGATCGACCAGTCGCGCGCGCCCTCGAGCCACTTGCCGAACTGGCCGTCCCGGATGTGCTCGGGAACCCAGGTGATCTGCTTGTTCAGCTCCACCATGCGGTCGCGGATCGCGGGCACGTCGACGAACCAGGACGAGACTGCCTTTTGCATCAGCGGGGGGTTGCAGCGCCAGCAATGCGGGTAGGGGTGGTCGTAGGTCTCGTGCCGCAGGAGGATCCCGGCGTTCTTCAGGTCCGCGATGATCGGCTTGTTGGCCTCGAAGACCTGCAGTCCGGCATAGGCGGGAACCTCGCTGGTGAACTCGCCGCGCTCGTTGACCGGGACGACCACCTCGATCCCGGCAGCGTCGGTGATCAGCTTGTCGTCCTCGCCGAACGCCGGGGCCATGTGGACGATGCCGGTGCCGTCGCTGGTGGTGACATAGTCAGCGGCGACGATCTGGTGCGCGTTCGGGCGGCCGACGAAGAACGAGAACGGTGGGTCGTCGGTGATGCCGAGAAGCTCGGCGCCCGTGTGGCGGGACACGATCTCGGGGTGCGTGCCCAGCTCGCGCGCGTAGTGCGCCAGGCGTGCCTCGGCCAGCAGGTAGCGCTCGCCGTCCGCCGCGCGCACCTGCACGTAGTCGATGCCCGGGTTCACCGAGATGGCGAGGTTCGACGGCAACGTCCAGGGCGTGGTCGTCCAGATCAGGGCGCTCGCGCCGTTGAGGATGCCGTCGCCGACCTTCGACTCGTGCAGCGGCATCGCCACCGTGACGGCGGGATCCTGCCGCATCTTGTAGACGTCATCCATCTTGGTCTCGGTGGCGCTGAGCGGGGTCTCGCACCGCCAGCAGTACCACAAGACCCGGAAGCCCTCGAAGATCAGGCCCTTGTCCCACAACGAACGGAACGCCCACATCACCGACTCCATGTAGTCGGTGTCGAGGGTCTTGTAGTCATTGTCGAAATCGACCCAGCGTGCCTGCCGCGTCACATAGTCCTGCCACTCCTGGGTGTAGCGCAGCACCGAGGTACGGCAGGCATCATTGAACTCGGCGATGCCCATCGAGTCGATCTCCGACTTGTGGGTGATGCCGAGCTGCTTCTCGGCCTCCACCTCGGCGGGCAGGCCATGGCAGTCCCACCCGAACCGGCGCTCGACCTTCTTGCCGCGCATGGTCTGGAATCGGGGCACGAGATCCTTGACATATCCGGTGAGCAGGTGCCCGTAATGCGGCAGGCCATTGGCGAACGGGGGCCCGTCGTAGAACACGAACTCCGGGGCGCCCGCGCGCTGCTCGATGCTGCGGCGGAACGTACCCTCGGCGTCCCACTGGGCAAGAACAGCCTTCTCGAGCTGGGGGAACCGTGGGGAGGCGTCCGCAGCACCGGGATAGGCGACCACGGGGTAGGTATCCCCGGGCGCTCCCGTTCCCCCAGGGGCTGGTCCCCCGGCGGCTCCGTCGCTCGCCGCGCTGCTGCGGCCTGCTGTGCTTCCGGTACCGGTGTTCGACACCACTCTGCTCCTCGTGCCTGCGGCCATGCGGCCTGCATGGTGTAGCCCTGGCACGGGGACGATGCGGGCATCCTGCTGCGCGCACCGCGGTACCACCCCGCTTGCGGGACGCACGTCCCGCCTCTCTGCACTGGCTATGACGGGCCATCCCGTTCGGTTCTACTAGGCCGACCACGCTGCTGCACGCTGCCTGAACGGCTGTTCTTCCGAAAGCTCCCCGGTGATCGCCGGATCAACGCCATTGCTCCGCCCGGCCCACCATGATCGATCACGAGGACCGGGAACGGCCTTGATGATACGGCACCCGGGCAGGTGCGTGCCACTGCCCGGGGCACCCTTGCCGCGCGCCTAGGAGGCGTTGTTGACGAGCCCTCGCTCCGCGACGGGATCCGCCGTGGCCGCGCGCTCGGGCTGTTCCGCGCCACCGGGGTGACCCTGCTGCGACGGCGCCCCCGAGGCCGTGAGGTCCTCGAGCTGGGCCTCGAGGTATGCCTTGCGCCGCACGCGGTACTCGCGCTCGAAAGTTCGCAGCTGGTTGATCCGCCCCTCGAGGGTCGAGCGCTGCTCAGCGACGGACGCGAGCAGGTCAGCGTGCTCTTTCTCGGACTCGGCCCGCAGCGCGTCGGCCTTCTCGCTCGCGCGCGAGACGATGAGGTCCGCCTTCTCGCGCGCATCGGTCACCATGGCCTCGGACTTGTCCCGGGCCTCGGTGGTCATAGCCTTGGCCTCCTCGCGCGCGCGGGTCAGCAGGGCGTCCGCTTCCTCCTGCGCGTCCGAGGTGACGCGGTCCGCGACCGCCTCGGCATGATCGATGATCTTGATGGCGCGGCCGCTGGGGGATTCCCGGCCCTCGGCGGCGGACTGGGCCTCCGCGACCGACTCCTCGAGGCTCGACACTCGCTCGGCGAGATGGGCGTTCTCCTCCCCGAGGCGCGTGAGCTCCTGCTCCACCAGATCGAGAAAGGCGTCGACCTCGTCCTCGTCGTAGCCACGCTTGCCCAGCGGTTGCTTCTTGAATGCGACGCTATGCACATCCGAAGGAGTAAGACGCATCTGTTGTACCTCGCCTTCCTCGCGCTCACCGGCGGGCACGGCACCACGCGCGAGCCCGTCCGGCACGCTCATGCCGATGATCCGGGCATCACCCTACGCGGCGCTGAACCGAATGGCCGTGATGACACTTCGAAGGATCGAGATTCCGATCAGCAGGATCAGTACCGACAGGTCGAGCCGCACGCTGCCCAAGGTCAGAGGCGGGATGAACCGCCGCAGGAAGCGGATCGGCGGGTCGGTCGACATGAAGATGAACTCGAGGATCACCACCACTGGACCGGATGGCCGCCAATCGCGGGCGAACATGCGGATGAACTCGACTACTACCCGCGCGATCAGCAGGAGCGAGTAGATGAAAAGCAGCGTGGAGAGCGCGTCCAGGATCAGCACCATGCCGTCACTCTGCCCGAATTCGCCGAAGGGAACAAACTCACGTGGTAGCCCGTCCGGCCCACCGTCACCGGCCCTGGTTCAGGCTGGTCTCCGCGATCCGGCGCCGATCCTCTGCCGAGACATCGATATCGGCCGGGGAGAGCAGGAATACCTTCGAGGCGACCTTCTCGAAGTTGCCGTTGAGAGCAAAAGCGCAGCCACCGGCGAAGTCGAGCAGGCGCTTGGCATCAGTGCCAGGCATGTCATTGAGATCCATGATCACCGGCACCCCGTCTCGGAACTGCTCGCCGATGGTGCGGGCCTCGCTGAAGTCGCGCGGGCGCAGGGTAGTGATCTTGGCGAGAACGCTGACGTCCTCCGCTGGTGGCGCCATCCTGCGATCGGGCTCGCTGCGACGCTGGGGGGCGACCGGCCGGGGGGCGGGCTGGATCCGATCGAAGTCCTCGACCGCTGGCGGCGGGGCCATCGGACGCATCTGGCGGGGGTCGCCGCCGAATCGGTCGCGCTCGTAGGGATCGCGCTCGAAGCCGCCCTGCTGCGGGAAGGGTGCGGGCTCGGGCCGCCGCTGCGCGGGAACGTAGGTGCCCGGCCGGTATCCGGTCGGCTCGTCGAATCGCCCGGGCGGCAGGTCACGACGGACGCGGCCGCGCTGATCCACATCGTCGACGTAGTCGTCCTCGTACTCCGCGGGGGGCACGAGAGCGAAGTACTCCTTGATCTTCTGCATTGCGCTCATGGATTGACCTTCCTGGGGCGACGAGGAGGCATGGCCTGGTCGATGGACGTGGCCCGGAACGGGCACCGTTCGAGGTGGCGGGGGAAGCCGGTTCACCATTGATGGTTACGGCGAGGTTATCGGCCTAGGCCCTAACAATGCGGTACCGACACGCACACAAGTCGATCCATGCCGTATTGCGATCGGGGCATCCGCCGACATTCCCGCCGAGAGCGTGGTAGCGAACGGGAAGGTCGCGACGAACCGATCGTGGGCCTCGCGCAGCCTGGCGAACTCCCGATCGGCGTCACTGCCCAGCGGGGGCACGGCCATGAGCCCGGCGAGCTCGAGCCCAGGAAGCCCGGCGACAAGCTCGCCGAGCCGGGGCAGGTCCTCGAGGCGGGCACCGCCGCGCTCCGGGTCGCCATCGAGGCTGGCCTGCAGGCAGATCCTGAGGCGGGCGCTGCGATCCTGCGCGTCGAGCGCGGTCTCCACCGCTCGGGACAGCGCCCGCGCGAGCTTCTCGTTATCCACCGATTGCACGACGGCCGCCCAGCGCGCGACACTGCTGGCCTTGTTGCGCTGGAGCCGCCCGATCATGTGCCACTCGATCGGCGCGCCCGGCTCCGCGAGCGCCAGCTCCCGTGCCTTCCCCTCCGCCTCCTGCGCCCGTGACTCACCGAGCTCGGTGCAGCCGAGCAATCGCAGGATCCTCGCATCGGATGCGGGAAAATACTTGGTCACGGGCAGGAGGTGCACGCTTTCCGCCGACCGGCCCGCGGCACGGCACGCCTCCGCGATGCGCTCGCGCTGGACATCAAGCGCGGCAGCGATCTCGCGGGCACGCGGGCTCTCCAGAAGATTGCTCACGAAGCGGCATCCTGCCAGATGACCGATGCAAGCCTTCCCGCCGGCGCCCCCCGGCGGTGGCTGAACAGATCCGCGCACTCGATCGTGCAACGCGGGTCGCGCCGGACGCGGGCGACGCCCAGGGCTACGAGCTGCTCCTCGAGGCCGTTGCGCAGATCGAGCGCGGGCGTTCCCCAGCGGGTCTCGGAGGCACTGCCGGGCAACCGGGCACTGACCTCGGCGCGCATGGTTCCGGGCACCTCGTAGCACTGGCCGCACGCTCCCGGGCCGAGGAATGCCTCGATCGCGCTCGCGGTGGCGCCGAGCGCCTCCATCGCGGCCACGGTTTCCCGCGCGATGCCCTCCTCGGCGCCCTTGCGCCCGGCATGCGCCGCAGCGATGATCCCGGCGGCGTGGTCCGCGAGCAGGATCGGTACGCAATCAGCGGTCAGCACGGCCAGGGCGAGCCCGGGCACGTCGGTGACCACCGCGTCGGTGCCGGGCAGCGCATTGCCGACCGGACCGCGCACGACCTCCACGTGGGTCCCATGCACCTGGTCCATCCAGACGATGCGGGACGGTTCCACCCGTATCAACAGCGAGAGACGCCGCCGGTTCTCGGTCACGAGATCCGGGGCGTCTCCCACGTGCACACCAAGGTTGAGGGATTCATAGGGGGCGGGCGACACTCCACCGTGGCGCGTGGTGACGAACTGGTGGATGGTCATTCGCGCTCCCCGTGGTTCCGCATGGCCTTGGCTCGATTGTGCCACCTGCCTTCGCGGCGCCGCGCGGTCCCGTAGCGTCAGCGCATGAAATCGGGGATGTCGAGGCCGTCCGGATCATCATCGATGTAGCCGTCGTTTCCGCGGCCGCGGCCCCGGCTGACTGGCACCTCATCGCGACGTCCCGGCATGTCGCCACGCCGACCGCGATCGGGCACGGATGGCAGATCGCCGCCGAAGCGACCACCGCGGCCCGCGCCGAACTCACGGTCCCGGCCCTGGCCGAGATCCGCCCCACCACGCCGGCCGGGCTGCTCGGCCTGTCGGCTCGCTGCCTGCCGCTGCGGCTCGCGCCGCTCGTCGCGGGCGCTGCGCGCTGAGGGGGCACCATCGAATCCCGCCGCGATGACGGTGATGCGAACCTCGTCGCCGAGCGAATCATCGATGACGGTACCGAAGATGATGTTCGCGTCGACGTGCGCGGCCTCCTCCACGAGGCTCGCGGCATCGTGGATCTCGAAGAGCCCGAGATCCGAGCCGCCAGCGATGGAGAGGAGCACGCCGTGCGCGCCGTCCATGGAGGCCTCGAGCAGCGGGGAGTTGATCGCTGCCTCGGCCGCCTTGACGGCACGGCCCTCGCCGCGGGAGGAACCGATGCCCATCAGTGCCGTGCCGGCACCGGACATCACTCCCTTGACGTCGGCGAAGTCGACGTTGATCAGGCCGGGGGTGGTGATGAGGTCAGTGATGCCCTGCACACCGTTGAGGAGCACCTCATCGGCTGATCGGAAGGCATCCATCAGGCTGACGGCCGCGTCGCCGAGCTGGAGCAACCGATCGTTGGGGATCACGATCAGGGTGTCGCAGGTCTCGCGCAGCGCGGCGATGCCGGCCTCGGCCTGGGCGCCGCGGCGCTTGCCCTCGAAGGAGAATGGCCGGGTGACCACGCCGACGGTGAGCGCGCCGAGCTTGCGGGCGAGGCTCGCGACGACTGGCGCGCCGCCGGTTCCGGTTCCACCACCTTCACCGGCGGTCACGAAGACCATGTCAGCGCCCTTGAGCACTTCCTCGATCTCGTTCTTGTGGTCTTCGGCAGCCTTGCGACCGACCTCGGGGTCTGCTCCGGCGCCGAGTCCTCGGGTGAGTTCTCGGCCGACGTCGAGCTTGACGTCGGCATCGCTCATCAGCAGTGCTTGTGCATCCGTGTTGATGGCAATGAACTCAACTCCCTTGAGTCCTGCCTCGATCATTCGGTTGACAGCGTTGACCCCACCGCCGCCGATGCCGACGACCTTGATAACGGCGAGGTAGTTGTGCGGGGGCGTCATGGGCTCTCGCCTTCCATGTGTCTTGCTCTATCAGCGTTCTACGGGACTTTCGGCAGGATTCTTGGGATCTAACCCTAAACCTCAACCATAGGGTTAGAGTTATGTCAAGTACCTGACTGCCGGAAACGCTAGGCATCACGGATGCGCAACGCCATTAGGCGCGCCGATACCGCTTGGTTATTTCTTCTTGCGGAAACGTTGTCCTCCGATCGGCGGGCACCCCGGCACCTCTACGAGCACGACGAGGCCCCCGCGCCACGATCTCGCGCGGGGGCCAGCAGCACCGATCAGCGAATCACCGGCAGGCTCGGGCTCGACACGTCATACACCTGGCCTGGCTGGGTCAGCAACGCCTGCGCCACCCGTGCCTTGTACGCAGAATCGCCAGCATCCCCCCAGATCACGGTCCTTCCATCGGACAGGGCAAGCCGCACATCGACCGGCGAGCCCGCACGAGCCTCCAGCACCATCGCCCGCAGCTCCCCCGCCAGCGACGCCAGCACATCCAGCGCGGCGCGCGTGGCCGGGTCGTCCTCGCCGGGCTCATCCGTGACCAAGCGCGGCAGCCCCTCCGGCGGCGGCTCCACCGCAAAGACAACACCCTCGGCGTCCATCAGGTGGGAACCGCCAGGAGCGTCGAAAAAGACGGCCGGCACGCGCTCGAGGATCTCGACCCGCAGCGTCGACGGCAGCGCCCGCGACACCCGCGCCTCCGCCACCTTCGGGATGCCAGCCACACGAGCAGCGACGTCATGGGTATCGACCTGCAGCAACGGCGTGCCGCCCGGAACGCCGATCACGCCCCGCACGGCCT
This sequence comes from Lolliginicoccus lacisalsi, assembly GCF_014841105.1. Classification (GTDB taxonomy): domain Bacteria; phylum Actinomycetota; class Actinomycetes; order Mycobacteriales; family Mycobacteriaceae; genus Lolliginicoccus; species Lolliginicoccus lacisalsi. Next base: position 78,550 of record NZ_JACYWE010000010.1, on the reverse strand, counting down.
CCTCGGGCACCGACGGCGCCGCCTGGACCTCGATCGAGCGCACCGACAGCAACGAGCTGAACCACGCCACCGCGAATCCACCCACCAGCAGGCCCACGACGAGGATTCCCGCCAGCACGAGCCGCCAGCGGTGCAGCACGGAACGCACTGCGTTCACCGGCCCTCCCGCGCGCCCTCGCCGGGGCGCGCGAGGTTGCGCCGGGACCTGATCCCGTCGAGGATCACCGGCCCCAGCATCGTCACATCGCCCGCGCCCATCGTCAGCACCAGGTCGCCCGGGCGCGCGATCCGCGCCACCTGCACCGGAAGCTCCGAGACATCAGGCTGGTAGTGCACCGGCCGCGTCACCTGCCGCGCGATGAGCTCGCCGGTGACGCCCGGCCGCGGCTCCTCGCGCGCTCCATACACATCGAGCACGATCACCTCGTCCGCGAGATCGAGAGCCGCGGCGAACTCCGTCGCGAAGATCTCCGTGCGCGAGTACATGTGCGGCTGGAAGATCACCACTACCTTGCCGGTCGGATACTCCGGCGCCGCGGCCCTCTCCTCGGCGATCATGTCCTGCGCGGCGCGCAGCACCGCCCGCACCTCCGTGGGATGGTGCGCGTAGTCGTCATACAACCGCACGCCGGCCTCCCGGCCCACGTACTGGAACCGGCGCCGCACTCCCCCGAATCCCTCGAGGCCCTCGAGCACCTCGGCGATGGGGGCACCGATCTCGCGCGCCGCGAGCAGGGCCGCGAGCGCGTTGAGCGCCATGTGCCTGCCTGGCACGGCCAGCCGCATGACCAGCGGCTCCTCGATCCCAGCCAGCCGGACCCGCCCGACACCGCCGCCATCGCGGGCCTCCCAGCCAAGCAGCTCCGCGCCCAGCTCCACGTCGCCAAGCGGCTCCTCGGTGGAGCCGTAGCCGATCACCCGGATCCCCCGGGCGGCCGTCCGCACGGCGAACTCATGCGCGCCAGGATCCTCGATGCACGCCACGACCACGCCGCCCTCGATCACCCGATCGGCGAACGAGTCGAAGATCCGCACGTACGCCTCGGCGGAGCCGTAGTAGTCGAGATGATCCGCCTCCACGTTGGTGACGATCGCTACCCGCGGCTCGTAGCGCAGCAAGGAGCCATCGCTCTCGTCCGCCTCGGCGACGAAGATGCCGCCCGTGCCATGGTGAGCGTTGGTGCCGGCCTCGTTGAGCTCGCCTCCGACCGCGAACGAAGGATCGAGATGGCAGTGCTGCAACGCCACCACCAGCAGCGACGTCGTCGACGTCTTGCCATGGGTGCCCGCGACGAGCACCGGGTCGCTGCCCTGCATCAACTGGGCGAGGACATCGGGCCGGTAGGTCGTGGGGATCCCACGGCGGTGCGCCTCGAGAAGCTCGGGATTGTCCTTCTTGATCGCGGCCTCCGTGCTCACCACGAGCGTGGGGCCGCCCTCGAGCAGGTCGAGCGCGGAAGCGTCGTGGCCAACGCGTACCGACGCGCCCCGGGCGCGCAGATCGAGCAGCACCCGGCTCTCCTTGGCGTCCGAGCCGGAGACCTCCGCGCCCCGAGCGATCAGGATCCGGGCGATGCCCGACATCCCGGCCCCGCCGATTCCGATCATGTGGACGCGCAGTAGCTGCTCGGGCAGCTCCGCGCCATTCGACCCCGTCATCCGACCTGTCCTCTCGCCACATCCATGACTATCCGCGCGACCTCGCCGGCCGCTGACCTGTGCCCCGCGCCCGCCGCGGCACGCCCCATCCGGGACAATCCCTCCGCATCAGTGAGCAACGGTATGACCGTATCGAGCACGTACTGCTTGGTGAGCTCGGCATCCTTGACGATGATCCCGCCGCCCGCGCCGACGACGGGGCGAGCGTTGAGCTCCTGCTCGCCGTTGCCGTGCGGCAGGGGCACGTACACCGCGGGCAGGCCCACCGCGGAGACCTCCGCGACGGTCATCGCGCCCGACCGGCACACCACCGCGTCGGCCGCGGCATAGGCAAGATCCATCCGGCTCAGGTACGGCACGGAGACGTATCGCGGGCCGCTGCTCGCTGCGGGCACATCCAGGCTGTTCTTCGGGCCGTGCGCATGGAGCACGCCGATCCCGGCCGCGGCGAGCTCCGGCGCCGCCGCCGACACCGCCTCGTTGAGCGACCGCGCGCCCTGGGAGCCGCCGAACACGAGCAGCGTCGGGGCATCGGGATCGAGGCCGAAATGCTCCCGGGCCTGCGCGCGCAGCGCGGGCCGGTCGAGCGAGGTTATCGAGGAGCGCACCGGGATGCCCACCATCTGCGCCTTCGGCAGGCCCGAATCGGGGAACGCGGTCAGTACCGCGGCAGCGCGCCGGGCTCCGACCTTGTTGGCGATGCCCGCGCTCGCGTTGGCCTCGTGCACCACGATGGGGATCCGGCGACGTCGGCGCATGATGCCCGGCCCGGCAGCTAGGTAGGCCGGAAGCGAGACGTAGCCGCCGAACCCGACCACGACATCCGCCCCGGCCTCGTCCATCGCTGCCCGGGTCTGCTTGATCGCGCGCCGCACCCGCAGGGGAAGATCGATCATCTGGCGCGATGGCTTCCGCGGCAACGGCACGGGCGGGATCAGCACGAGGGGGTAGCCCCGTTGCGGCACCAGAGTCGTCTCGAGCCCGCGCGCCGTGCCGAGCGCGGTGATGCGGATGCCCGGATCAAGCTCGCGGAGCGCGTCGGCCACGGCCATGGCCGGCTCGATGTGCCCCGCGGTGCCCCCGCCGGCGAGCACGACGGACAGCGGGGTCTTGCCTGTTCCGTTCACTGCGCTGAATCCTCCTCCACATCGATCACTGGTCCGCTAGTAGCCGCGCGTGCTCCGCCCGCGAGGCGGCTCCCGGTAATAGGGGTCGCGCTGGCGGGGATCGACGGGGCGGTGCGGTGCCCGCCCCCCACCGGGGTAGCGACGTCCCGGGGAGGCTCCGTTGCCGGGTACGGCAGGCCCATATCGATGGTCGCCGTGGAGATAGTCCGGGTACCGGGGGGCGCGTGCTGCTCCCCCGCGTCCAGGCGCAGCCATCGGCTGGCCCCCTCCGCGGTAGGGACCAGGCACGGAGGGCATCGTGTCCCACGGATCGTCGTGCATGGGCAGGCCGGCACCGCCCGCGTACGGATCGGGACGGCGTGGCGCGGGCCGGGGCGGGTGGTACTTCTCCGGGAGCGGCAGCCGCAGGAATCGCGGCACCCTGCTCCGCCGGGCCGCCACGTGCGCCGCCGCGATGGCCTCGGGCTCGTGCCGCGCCGCGTTGGCGATGATCCCGAACATGAACAGTGTCAGCACCGCCGACGTTCCACCGGCCGAGATCAGCGGCAGCTGCAGGCCCGTCACCGGGAGCAGCCCGACTACGTAGCCGAGGTTGATGAACGTCTGGCCGATCACCCACACCGTCGAGGTCGCGACGAATAGCCGGAGGAACGGATCCACCGAGCGTGCCGCAATGCGCAGCCCCGTATAGATGAACAAGCCGAAGAGGCCGATGACCGCGGCGGCACCGACGAAGCCGAGCTCCTCGCCAATGATGGCGAAGATGAAGTCATTGTGCGCCTCCGGCAGGAACTTCCACTTCGCGCGGCTCTGCCCGAGGCTCGTCCCGAAGAACCCCCCGTCAGCAAGGGCGAACTGTGACTGCCGGGCCTGGTAGCTTGCCCCGAGCGGGTCATCATCGGCGTTGAGGAACGACGTGAGCCGTCTCGTCCGGTAGCCCTCGGCGAACGCCATGACCACCGCGATCGACAGGATGGCGCCCACCCCCACCACGAAGTATCCCAGCGGCAGCCCCGCGAACCACAGCAGCGCGAGCAGGATGAAGAACAGCACCACCAGCGTGGAGAAGTCTGGCTGCAGCGCGACGAGGGTGAAGATGATGAGCGCGCCCGGCACGAGCGGGAACAACATGTCGCGCGAGCTGCGGGTCCGCACGGCGCGCTCTCCGAGGAGCACCGCGCCCCACAGCGCGAGGGCGATCTTCGCCATCTCCGAGGGCTGGAACGCAAACCCAGCGAACTGGAACCAGCTCCGCGCGCCATTGACGGTGACACCGATGCCGGGCACGAGGACGAGCGCGAGCAGCACCGTGGACACGACGACGCCCACGAAGGCCGTGCGCTTGATGAATCGCACTGGAAAGCGCAGCGCCAGGTAAAAGGCGATCCACCCGACCGAGACGAACATCATCTGCCGGATGAACATCGAGTACGCCGAGCCTGACCGGGTGTACTCGGACACGCTCGAGGCGGAGAGCACCATCACGAGCCCCAGGATCGACAGCAAGGCCGAGATCGACAGGACAAGGTGGAACGATGCCATCGGGCGATTCAGCCACGCCCCGAACCGAGCGGAGGCGGCACCGATCACGCCCGGCTGGGCAGAGCGCTGCGCGGTCATCAGGACTGGGTCCCCGCGGTGACTGCCTCGGCGAAGCTGCGACCGCGATGACCGTAATCGCGGAACATGTCCAGGGAGGCGGCAGCGGGAGCAAGCACGATAGCGTCTCCACGCTGGGCGAACACGCGCGCGGCAGCGACCGCCTGGTGCATCACCGCGTCCGCGATCGCCTCGCCGCCCTCGCGGCCGGGGAGCTCCAGCGCGGGCACGGGCGTGCTGCCCGGGTTGATCAGTGTCGCCGTCACGACTCCATCGTCGCCTGCCGCGACCTCGACGACCGGAACCTCGGGGGCGTGTCGCTGTATTGACTCGATGATCGCGGCGCGATCGGCGCCCATCACAATCGCAGCAGCGAGCCTCTCCCGGACGACGGGCACCAGGTCCTCCACCGAGGCGCCCTTGAGCAAGCCGCCCGCGATCCACACCACGCGGTCATAGGTGGTGAGCGATGCTTCCGCGGCATGCGGATTGGTCGCCTTGGAGTCGTCGACATAGCGGATGCCCTCCACCGTGGCGATGATCGCGTTGCGGTGCGGGCCGGTCTCGTGCGAGCGCAAGCCTTCGGCTATCGCGCTGGCCCCGATGCCGATCGCGCGGGCGAGCGCTGCCGCGGCGAGCCCATCGAGCAGGCCGGGACGGCCACCTGGCCGCACCTCCGCGGCGGGCAGCAGCACCAGATCGTCCGCGAACGCGCGATCAACGAGATAGCCGTCCTCGATGCCCAGCTCCCCCGCGGCGGGTGCTCCCAGCCGGAAGCCCACCACGCGCCCTGCGGTCGCGCGATCACCAAGCTGGCCAGCCACCGGGTCATCGAGGCCCAGCACGCCCACATCGCCAGTGACGGCCTGCAGCTTCGCGACGGTGTAGGAGTCCATCCCGCCGTGCCAGTCGAGATGGTCCTCGGCGATGTTGAGGATCACCCCGGCCGCGGGGCGCACCGACGGCGCCCAGTGGAGCTGGAACGAGGACAGCTCGATGGCGAGCACGTCATTGCGCTCGCCGGGCTCGTCATCCGTGCCCGCGGCGAGGGCGTCGAGCAGGGGCAGCCCGATGTTGCCGCAGGCAGCGCTGCGCAGGCCCGCGGCCCGCAGGATCGACTGGACCATGGTGGTCGTGGTGGTCTTGCCGTTGGTGCCGGTTATGGCCAGCCACGTGCGGGCCGGGCCGAGGAGGCCCGACTGGTCCAGCCGCCAGGCGAGCTCCACATCGCCCCAGACGGGGATGCCGCGCTCGGCGGCCGAGACGAGCAGGGGCGCGTCGGGACGCCATCCCGGGCTGGTGACCACCAGGCGGGTGCCGTCGAGCGCCGCGGCGGGAACATCGTTGGGGCCGGCGAGGAGGATACCGGTGGCGCCGAGTGCCACGGCCGGATCGAGAGCGGCCTGCCGGGTATCGACGATGCGGACATCCGCGCCGAGGCGCAGCAGGGCACGGACCGTGGCGAGGCCGGAGACGCCAGCTCCCGCCACGGTGACGGCCACGCCACCGAGCTCATTGATGGAAGGCTCGCTCATGGGTCACAGGCCTCCTGATGTCGCGACCCACTCGCCGTAGAACAGGCCAATGCCGAGCGCGCACGCGATAGCGGTGAGCAGCCAGAACCTGATGATGACGGTGGTCTCGGCCCAGCCGCCGAGCTCGAAGTGATGATGGCACGGGGCCATGCGGAACACTCGTCGTCCGGTGGTGCGGAAGACGGCGATCTGGATGACGACGGACAGGAACTCCGCGACGAAGATCGCACCGATGATGATCATGAGCAGCGCCGTGCTCGTGGTCAGGGAGACGCCAGCGATGAGGCCACCGAGCGCGAGGGAGCCAGTGTCGCCCATGAAGATCTTGGCTGGCGCGGCGTTCCACCACAGGAAGCCGATGCACGCGCCGCCCGCCGCCGCGCACAGGATGGCGATGTCGAGCGGATCCCGCACGTGGTAGCAGCCCGCGGTGATCTCGTTCGCGCACGAGTTGCGGTACTGCCAGAAGGTGATGATGACATAGGCGCCCACCACCATCGCAGTCGTGCCCGCGGCGAGGCCATCGAGGCCGTCGGTGAAGTTGACCGCGTTCGACCAGGCAGTGACCACGAAGTACACGAAGATGATGAACAGCAGCACGGACATCGACATCGTGGAGATCTCGCGCACGTACGAGAGGTTCGGGCTCGCCGGGGTGAGCCCGTCCGCGTTGCGGAACTGCAGCAGCAGCGCGCCGAAGATCAACGCGGCGGTGAGCTGGCCCACCAGCTTCGAGGTCTTGTTGAGGCCGAGGTTGCGCTGCTTGCGGATCTTGATGAAGTCATCGAGGAAACCGACACCACCGAGCATCGTGGTGAGGCCGAGCACCACTATGCCCGAGGCTGTCGGCCCATCGCCATCGAGCCCGAAGCCGAACAGGTGGGAGCCAAAGTAGCCAACCCAGATGCCCACGACGATGGCGATGCCGCCCATCGAGGGGGTGCCACGCTTGGACTGGTGCGACTGCGGTCCCTCGACGCGGATCTCCTGGCCAAACCCCTGCTTCGAGAGGATCCGGATCAGCACCGGGGTCAGCAGGATGGAAACCGCGAGGGCCAGCCCGCCCGCGATCAGGATCTGTGTCACTGGAGGTTCTCCGTTCCGTCCGCGGATTCAGTGGCAGGAGCTGCCGGGGCATCAGCCATCAAGGCCTCCGCGACCGTCCACAGGCCCACCGCCTTCGACGCCTTGACCAGGACGATGTCCCCCGGCGCGAGCTCGTCGCGCAGGATGGCGAGCGCCGCTTCGGGATCGTCGACGAGCTGTGATTCGTTGTCCCACGAGCCCTCCATGACAGCGCCCTGGTGCATCGCGTGCGAGGGGCGTCCGGTGCCCACCACGAGCAGCTTGTCGATGAGCAGGCGCACCGCTTGCCGCCCGATCCGGTCATGCTCGACAACGGAGTCGTCGCCGAGCTCCCCCATCTCGCCGAGCACGGCCCAGCACCGCCGCCGCTGCTTGCCGCCGCGGCCCATCGTGACCAGTGCCTTCAGCGCGGCGCGCACTGAATCCGGGTTGGCGTTGTACGAGTCGTTGATGACGGTCACGCCATCCGCGCGCTCGGTGACCTCCATGCGCCGGCCCGATGCACCCTTCGCGCCCGCCAGCGCGTCCGCCACCTGGTGCAGCGTGGCGCCGCACTCCAGCGCCACGGCGGCCGCGCAGAGCGCATTGGTCACGAGGTGCTCGCCATGCACGGCGAGCCGGACCGGGATCTCCCCGTCCGGGGTGACGAGCCGGAACGTAGCGCGGGCCTGCTCATCAAGGGTGAGGTCGGCGGCGCGCACGTGCGCCCTCTCCGACTGACCGACGAGCACGACCCGGGCCGAGGTTCGCTCGGCCATCGCGGCCACGAGCGGATCATCCGCGTTGAGGATCGCGACACCGCCCTCCTCCGCCGGGGGAAGCGACGCGGGCAGCTCCCCCTTTGTCCGGGCGATCATCTCGCGGCTGCCGAACTCACCGAGATGGGCGGTGCCGACGTTGAGCACCACGCCGATCCGCGGCGGCGCCGTCTCCGCGAGAGCCGCGATGTGGCCCGGGCCCCGGGCTGACATCTCCAGCACGAGGAAGCGAGTGTCCCCGGTAGCGCGCAGGGCCGTCCAGGGATGACCGATCTCGTTGTTGAACGAGCCAGGCGGCGCGATGACCGCCCCCAGCGGCGCCAGCGTCGCGGCGATCAAGTCCTTCGTCGACGTCTTGCCCGCCGATCCCGTCACCCCGACCACGGTCAGGCCGTGATCGCGGGCTAGCGCGTCCACGCTGCCCCGGGCCAGCCGCGCGAATGCCGCGAGCACTGCCGCGCCCGACCCATCGGTGTCGTGCTCCAGCGCCATGGCCGTGCCCGCCCACTCCGCGCCCTGCTGCTCCGTGGCGGGCGGGGCGACGATGGCTGGCACGCCGACCGGGCGCGCGGCGAGCACAGCGACGGCACCTGCCTCGACAGCGCGTGCCGCGAACTCGTGCCCGTCGACCGAGGCGCCGGGCAGCGCGAGGAACAGATCGCCCGGCGTGACCTTGCGGGAATCGAACTCCACGGCACCGGTGACCTCGACGGTCTCGTCGGGCACGTCATGCAGCTCGCCACCTACGGCTTCCGCGATCTGCCGCAGCGTCATCGGGATCATCGCGGGTCCCCGCCCGCCGGGGCCGCGAGGATCTCATCGATCGCCTCGGCCAGCACCACCCTGTCATCGAACGGCTGCTTCACGCCCTTCACTTCCTGTCCCCATTCGTGGCCCTTGCCCGCGACCACTACAACGTCATCGCCCACGCCCTGGGCGTGGATCCAGCGCACCGCCGCGACGATGGCCGCGCGGCGATCGCTGATCTCCTCGATGATCGCGCGCTCGGCCGCTGGCACGCCCTGCGCCCCGGCGACCATCTCCGCGCGGATCATCTCGGGCTCCTCGTCGCGGGGATTGTCGTCGGTCACCAGGAGAAGGTCGCTGCCCCGGGCAGCGGCAGCCCCCATGGGCCCGCGCTTCCCGGCGTCCCGATTGCCGCCCGCGCCCAGCACCAGGGCGATCTTGCCGCGGGCCTGCCCGCGCAGCGTCGCCAGCACCGCCTCCACCGCTCCGGGCTTGTGCGCATAGTCCACGACAGCGAGGAACGGCTGGCCACGGTCGACCCGCTCCATGCGGCCCGGCACCTGCACAGTCTGCAGTCCTCGTGCCGCGGCGGCGGGATCCACCCCGGCGGCCTCGAGCAGCGCGAGCGCCAGCAGCGCATTGGCGACGTTGTAGCGGCCCGGCAGCAGCACCGTGACGGGATACTGCTCGCCGGAAGCGGTCTCGGCGACGAAGGACTGCACCCCGACCCCCGTGACCTCGGGGGCCCGCGCCACCCAGTTGGCGGGCTGGCCACCAGCTGAGACGGTGGTGACCTCACCGATCGCGCGCTCGGCCATGCGGCCGCCCCAGTCATCGTCGACGCAGATCACCGCGCGAGCAGGTGCTGGACGCGCCCGACCATCGAAGAGCTGCGCTTTGGTGCCGAAGTAGTCGTCGAGGTCCTTGTGGAAGTCAAGGTGATCCTGGGAAAGGTTGGTGAACCCCCCTACCGCGAACCGGCATCCGTCCACGCGCCCGAGAGCGAGCGCATGGCTGGACACCTCCATCACGACGTGGCTGATGCCGCGCTCGGCCATCACGGCGAGCAATGCCTGCAACTGGGGTGCCTCGGGCGTGGTGAGCGCGCTGGCGACGGGCTCGCCAGCGATGCGAGTCTCGACCGTGCCGATCAACCCCGCCTTGTGCCCCGCCGCGGCGAGGCCGCCCTCGACGAGGTAGGCGGTGGTCGTCTTGCCCGAAGTGCCGGTGATCCCGATCAGGGTGAGCTGGTCGGAGGGATTGCCGTAGATCCGCGCTGCCAGGGTGCCCAGCACCGAGCGGGGCGCATCGTGGAGCAGGATCGGCACCGTCGCCCCGGCCTGGGTGATCAGTTCCGCGCCGGAGGTGTCGGTGAGGACCGCGATCGCTCCGTGCTCGACGGCCTGGTCGACGAACGCGGCTCCGTGGGCCCGCGCCCCGGGCAGCGCGGCGAACAGGTCACCGGGCCGGATGTCCTGGGCGCGCAGTTCCACTCCGGTCACGGCCACATCCTCGGGCGCCGGAGCCCCGTTGCCCTCGATGGTGGCGCCCGCGAGGCCTGCCAGCTCGGTCAGCGGAACGGGGGCCAGAGTGGTGGGGCGCGGGGTCCTCGCGTGCTGTCCGTGTGCCACGTGCCCGCTCCTCTCGATCCGCTGCGTCGTGCTGTCCTGGCATGGGCCGCGCGCGTGCCCGGCATTGCGAAACGTTACCGTCCCGGCTCGCCCCCCACACAGCGCCTGGGGTAATCGACGGAATCGTCACGATGTCTTGTGCCCGTGCTGCTCACAGTCCTGGCGCGCTGGTGTCGAGAACGAGCCGGGGAGCCTCGGGCGAGAGCGGCACGTTATCGCGCTGGAGCAGCCAGGAAGCGACCGTGCTGAACAGCGGGGCCGCCGATCGTCCGCCACCTCCGTCGACGCCGCGCACTGGCGCGTCGAGCATGATCGAGATGACGTAGCGAGGGTCGTCTGCGGGAACCATCCCGGCAAAGGTGATCCAGTGCAGCGAATCCGAGTAGCAACTGCACGAGGGGTCGACCTGCTGGGCGGTGCCCGTCTTGCCCGAGATCTGGTAGCCGGGCACGGCGGCGGACCACCCTGTTCCCTGCTGGTATCCCATGGGGTCGGACTGGACGACGCTACGGAACATGTCGCGCACGATCCGGGCCGTCTCGGGGCTGACCACCTCCACCGGCTCGGGCGGCGCCGGCTCGGTCCGGGTGCCCGACGGATCCACGACAGCATTGATGATCCGCGGCGGGATGCGCACGCCATCATTGGCGATCGCCTGGTAGATGCCCGACATCTGCAGCAAGGTCATCGACATTCCCTGCCCGATGGGCATGTTCGCGAAGGTGCCGCCGCCCCAGGTGTCGAGGGGCGGGACCATGCCCACGCTCTCGCCGGGCAGCTCGATGCCGGTGGGCAGGCCCACGCCGAAGCGCCACAGCATCTCCGCGAATCGTTGCTCGCCGATCCGCTCCGCCAGCATCAGCGTGCCCACGTTCGACGACTTCCCGAACACGCCCGTCGTCGTGTAGGGCACCACGCCGTGCTTCCAGGCGTCCTTCACGGTGACACCGGCCATCTCGATCTCGCCATCGACCTGCAACACCTCATCGGGAGAGGTGAGGTCGTCCTCGATCGCAGCGGCGGCCGCGACGATCTTGGCCACCGATCCAGGCTCGAATGGTGTGCTGACCGCGGGGTTGCCCAGCACCGAGACCTGGTTCTCCGGCGCCGAGAGGCCGAGCAACGGATTGAACGTGTCGTCATTGGCGATGGCGACCACCTCGCCGGTGGTCGCGTCCTGCACCAGGATGGAGCCAGCGCGCGCGCCGGACAGGTCAACCGCCATCTCGATCTGCTGCTGGGCGAAGAACTGCACATCGTTGTCGATGGTCAGCTCGATGGTCACGCCGTCCTCGGCAGGCACCACATCGCGCGTGCTGCCAGGGATCACAGCACCGTCCTCGCTGCGATCGTAGGTGCGGGAGCCATTGCGCCCGGCGAGCTGCGCATCCATGGATCGTTCCAGGCCAAGCAGCCCATGGCCGTCCCAGCCGGTCGATCCGACGATATTGGCGGCCAGCGCTCCACCTGGGTACTGACGGATATCCTGCCGCTCGGCGCCCACCTCGGGAAACTCCTCGCGGATGGCGGTGGCGTCGGCCGGGTCAACGTTGCGCGCGAGGTAGACGAAGGTGACGTCGCTGAGGAGGAGACGGCGCAGAGCACGTTCGGTGACACGTCCGTCGAGCGCCTCGGAGACGCCGCGGGCGATCTCGCGCAGCCTCGTATCCGGATCGGGCGCGTCGGGGTCGATCTCCTGCTGCTGCTCGAGCTGCTCGCGGATGCGCTGCGGCTGGAAAGTCAGCGCGCGCGCCTGGGTGGTGAACGACAGCATGGCACCATCACGATCAGTGATCGCGCCCCGCTTTGCCGGGTCGACAAGCGAGACCGTCCGCTGCATCGCGGCCTGCTCCGACAGCCTGCTCGCCGAGATCCCCTGGATATTGATCAATTGAAGGATGATCAGCCCCAGCGCCATGAACATGGCTAGCCCAGCGATGCGATAGCGCGGCCCCGCGGTCGCACCGCGAGCGATGCTTCGCCTGGGTCGCTTGGATCGTGATCGGTGTGCTTGTGGACGGGCAGTCGTCACGGTTGCTCTGCGCTGTTCTCCGGTGGTTGGTTCGCTGCGTTCGGGGAGCCCTCCGGCCCGGGATCAACAGGGTTCAGCGTCTCCACGGGCGCACCGTCGACGTCCAGCGCGGGAAGCTGCCCGGGCGTGGGCAGCTCATCAACGGGGATCGGCACCATTACCTCGAGCTCGCGCTCCGCCGACCCCGACCGAGGACCGGTCTCGGACGGATTCGCGGGCTCGATATTGAATGGTGGCAGGGGCGAGCCCGAAGCAGCTTTAGGCTCGCCGTGGAGGGTCACGGTTCCGTCCGCGGCGACCGCGAGGTACGCCGGGGTGGATGCTGGGATCATGCCGAGCTCGCCCGCCGCCTGCGCGAGCGCCGGGGCAGATCGGCCGAGCGCGACATCGCGGAAGAGAGCCTCCCGTGTCTCGGAGAGCTTCTTCGTCTCGAGCTTGGCACCGGAAATCTGGTACGCCTGCTGCGCCGCCTGGGTGGACAGCAGCAACGTGAGCGCGAGCCCCGCGACGAGCATCGCGAGTATCAGCGCGACGCAGGGGATGCGGCTCGCCTGGCTCCGCACCACGTTGGCTAGCTGGGCCCGTGATCTCCCCGGCGAGCCACTGTCCCTGCTGGAGCGGCGCTCATAGGCGCGCCGAGCAGCCGGGGAGAGCCCCGAGCCGGGACCGGAGCGGTTGCCGCGCCGCGGGGATTCCTTGCGCTTGCGTGGCGGGGTGAAGGTGGTCATGCTTCTCTCCTTGCGATCCGTTCAGCGGCCCGGAGCCTCACGGGCACGGCTCGTGGATTGGATGCAGCTTCCGATTCGCTCGCCCGCTCCGCGCCGCGCGTGAGGAGGCGGAACTCGGGCCCCGCGCCCGGGAGCTCCACGGGCAGTCCCGGTGGAGTCCGCGAGGCGCACCGCTCGGCGAGCGCCCGCTTGACGATGCGATCCTCGAGCGAGTGGTAGGACATGATGGCGATGCGGCCGCCGGTGCGAAGAGCGTCGAGTGCTGGCCCTAGCACGCCGTGCAACGCATCGAGCTCCCCATTGACCTCTATCCGCAGCGCCTGGAACGTGCGCTTCGCGGGGTGCCCGCCGGTTCGCCGCGTGGCGGCCGGGATCGCTCGGTAGAGCAGCTCCACGAGCGGGCCGCTGGTGGTGAATGGTTCCTGCGCGCGCTGCTTGACGATCTCCGCGGCGATGCGCCGCGCGAACCGCTCCTCGCCGTACGCCGAGAGGACCCGCGCGAGGTCGGCCGCGCTATAGGTATTGACGACGTCGGCCGCCGTCAGCTCCGAGGTGGTGTCCATTCGCATGTCGAGCGGAGCGTCCGTGGAGTAGGAGAAGCCCCGGTCCTGCTCATCGATCTGCATCGAGGACACCCCGAGATCGAGCAGCACCGCCGACACCCCGGAACCCTCGATGCCCGACTGCCGCAGGGCGTCCTCGATGCCATCGAAGCGGGTATGGACGAGGTGGACCCGGTCGCGGAAGGGGCGCAAGCGCTCGCCAGCAAGCCGCAGGGCGTTCGTATCGCGATCCAGCCCCACGAGTACCAGGCCCGGGTACTCGACGAGGAACCGCTCGGCATGGCCGGCCAGGCCGAGCGTTCCATCCACCAGCACCGAGCCGGGCGCATCGATCGCGGGGCCAAGCAGCTCGATGGCCCGGTCCGCCATGACCGGGAGATGGCGCTCGGCGGTATCGCGATGATGCTCGGGCATCGGATCGCTCATGCACGCTCCTACACGAATCAAGGCGGGGGTGTCGCTGAAGGCTCGGGGCACACGACATGGTGGTTCACCACCACTAGCAGCACCTGCATCGTGTGCGGCGTGGTCCCCATCCGGTGGAAGCACCTGGCGTTGGGGAAGTACGTCAGGGGCCCTACCGGATAGAGGCCACGCCGCACCTGGCTGGTCGCTATCGGCTCATGTGCCAATAGGGGCATCATTCACTGCAGTCGCTACAAGATCTCTTTCAGCACCTCGTCCGCAGCCGTCGAGTAGCCCTCCTCGTTGTCCGACAGATAGCTTTCCCACGCTGTGGAATCCCAGATCTCGATGAACTCCACCGAGCCGACCACAACGCACTCCTTCTGCAGGCCAGCCCACCGGCGATGCGCCGGGGAGATGCTGATCCGCCCTTGCGCATCAAGGTGCTGCTCGTCCGCGCCCGCAGCGAGTCCACGAATGAACGCGCGCGCGCTCGGATCGCTCCTCGACATCGACGCGGCCTTGCGCGCGAGATCGAGGAATTCGGCACGCGGGTAGACAGAAAGACTGTGATCCTGGCCCTTGGCCACCATCACCCCTCCTGCCAGTAGTTCCCGGAACCGAGCCGGTAGCGTCAACCGTCCCTTGTCATCAAGCTTGGGCGTGTACGTGCCGAAGAACACGCTGTCGGCACCTCCTCCACGTGCAAGCCCAGGTGATTCACCCTCGTGTACCACCGGCCACCACGTTACCCCACTTTCCCCCACCTGCAATCAATTACAGACGTGTTGCTGATGAAAACGCGGGGATATCCTCAGCTAGCGCGGCCGCGGCATGGTGGGGGGATCGAGTCGGCCGCTCGTGGTCGCCGCTCCAGCCCGCCCACCTGCGGCGCTGTGCGTGCCCGGCGGCGCGGCTGAGCGTGGGGAAGCCCGTACAGAGTGCTTCGGAGCGACGCCTCTGTGCAGAAAAGGACAGCTCCAGCGCGCAGAGCTGGCGCGTTTCGCGCTTTCGCGCCCAGGAGGTCACCCGCGCCCGGGAGGCCTGCCCGCCCGGGAGGCGTACTCGCGCCCCGGACCGCCGACCGTCAGGTGGGGGGAAGTGGGGAACCCAGCCCTGGTGCCCGGGCAAACGAAACCGGGCCCAGCTGAAATAGCTGGACCCGGATTGAACGTGACCTTCTTGCTGGCGCGGCGGCCTACTCCTCGAAGCGCTTGCGGAATCGCTCTTCCATCCGCTCCGAGAAGCTGCCTGACGCACGCTTCGGTGGCTTCTTCCCAGGCTTGCCAGGCGGCTGCGCGGGAGCCTCTGGCTTGTCGCCAGAATTCGCATCCGGCGAATCATGCTTGCCTAGCAGCGCCCAGACGCCGGTACCGAACATCACAAGGAAGCCCAGGAAACTGACGGCGGGAAAGCCTCCTACCATCAGGACCGGCAGGGCGAGCCCGGCGATGAGCAGGACAAGACCGACGGCGAACAGCGCGATGAATTGCATGCGCCGCCGCGTCGACGGGCCTCGGGTTCCAGCGGAGCGCACCTGGGAGGCAAACTTCGGATCCTCCGCGTAGAGCGCGCTCTCAATCTGCTCGAGCATTCGCTGCTCGTGCTCGGAGAGTGGCACGGTCCCTCCCCCGCACTTGATGGTGAAAGCCGCACCGGTGGTGGCGGCGGGCTCCTGATTCGGACAAGAACTTACCACTATGATAAGGCGTGGCGCGGCCACTTACCACACGGATGACCTGTGCGATTTGTCGCACCCATGACAAATCCACCGCGGGACCGCTCCTCGTGCCCCTCCAACGGCCCGGCCGGGGCCTTCCCCCCGCGCTCCGGGCAACATCGACGTGGCGGTGAACCGCATCGATGAACTCGCCAGCGAGCCCGAACAACGCATCGGCCTCCGCCGCCGTCACCGGTCTCGCGCTGCCAGCATCGACGATGGCGCGCCGAGTCGAGTAAGGGGCGATCCGCGCTACCCAGTCATCCCACGGATGACCTTCCGCCGCGAGCGTCGCCCAGGCGCTCGTGGGGCGCCGCCGCCTGCTCCGCGGGACGCTGAGAACGATCACCGCGCCCGCGGCGCGCAGCGTGGCGAGGTACGAGGCGCGGAACCGTTCCTCCGCGGTCTCCGCGAGCCCTGCTTCCGCGCAGAACGCATCAGCCCGCTTCAGCATCGATCTGGCCTGCGCGCTAGTGGGCGCCGGGCCTCCAGGGCCCGTGCACGACGACAACCTTCGGCGCGTTTCCGGACGCATCCGCCAACCTCCTTCCCGCCGGGCACTCCGGCGCGCAACGATCGCGAAGCCCGCCAAGCACCCAGTAGGATCAACCAAGAGCCTGGGGCCGACGGTCGAGTCGCGATCCAGCGCAACGAGCTGCGGCATCGAACCCATGTTCGATACAACTACGATAACGCGCAGGCCTGACAATTTCCCGTGTCCATGACCCGCCTCCCGAGGACCGCAACCGCAGTGCAGCAGCCGTATGTCTCCGATCTCACCCCGGCACAGATGCGCGAGCGCCTCCACGAGGCGCTCACGATCTATGTCCGCGCCATGGGTTATCCCGCATCCGTCGCCCGGCGCCGAGCCCCGATGTGGGCGGAGCACGCGCTGCGCCCCGGCTGGCGCGCCGCCGCCGTCCTTGCCCCGCACGGCAAGCAGGACCATGATCCCCGCCATGGCACGCTCATCGGCATCGCCTACGGCTACACGGGTTCCCGCCAGCAATGGTGGTACGAGCAAGTCCATCGCGGCCTCTCCCGCGCCCATGGCAGCGTGGCGGCCGAGGAGATGCTCGCTGACTACTTCGAGCTCACCGAGCTGCACATCCACCCCTCCGCCCAGGGGCACGGGCCCGGTGACGCCCTGCTCGGCCAGCTCCTCGCCGGGTGTGACGCGTCCCGGGTCCTCCTGTCCACTCCCGAGGTGGGGGGCGAGTCCAACCGCGCCTGGCGGCTCTACCGCCGGCGCGGATTCGAGGACGTCCTGCGCGAATTCCGGTTCGACGGGGATCCGCGCGCCTTCGCCGTGCTGGGCCGCGCCCTGCCGCTCGCGGCGAGCACCGCATAGGCTCGGGCATCGTGAGCGACGCCATCATCATTGGATCCGGCCATAACGCCTTGATCAGCGCCTGCTACCTGGCTCGAGCCGGGTGGTCCACCACGGTCCTCGAGCGCGATACCGTCATCGGCGGCGCGGTTTCGACAGTGGAACTGTTCCGGGGCCATCGGGTCGATCGGGGATCGTCGGCGCACCTGATGATCCGCCACAGCGGGATCATCGAGGAGCTCGAGCTGGCCCAGCACGGGCTGCGCTACCTGGAGTGCGATCCCTGGGCGTTCGCTCCCGCCGAGCCTTCCACGGGACAGCCTGGCATCGTGTTCCACCAGGACCTCGATGCCACCTGTGAATCGATCGACCGAGCCTGCGGGGCACGGGACGCGCGCGCCTACCGAGCCTTCGTGCACGACTGGGCTCCGCGCAGCCAAAAGGTGATGCGCGCGTTCGCGCGCCCGCCAGCACCATCCTCGCTGATCAGGTCGTTCTGGGGCCTGGATACCGACGGCGACCCCGCCCAGCTCTCGCGCGACTTCCTCGCCAGCGGGGATGCGCTGCTCGACTACTACTTCGACAGCGAGCGGCTGAAGGCAGCGCTCTCCTGGTTCGGCGCGCAGTCCGGCCCGCCGACATCCGAGCCTGGCACCGCGCCGATGGTGGGATTCGCGGCACTCATGCATGCCCTGCCACCGGGGCGCGCGGTCGGCGGCAGCGGCGCGCTCACCGAGGCTCTCGCGGCGCGCCTGCGCGAGGATGACGGGCAGATCCATCGCGGGGATGCCGTCGACTGCCTCGAGCGAGAGGGCCACGACTGGATCGCCACCACAGCGTCCGGCAAGCAGCATCGTGCCGCGACAGTAATCGCTGGCTGCCATGTGCTGACCACGCTGGAGATGCTCGCCCGCGGCGGCTACGACGCGCGGCGGATCGAGACCTGGCGGCGCCGCATCCGGGTGGGCCCGGGGCTCGGCATGGCGGTGCGCCTGCGGTCCTCGGCCCTGCCCTCGTACCCATCGGCGGGGCCCGCCGGGGACACGGTGCTCGCGGGCCTGCAGCTCCTCGCCACGGATCGATCCCACCTGCGGCGGGCCCATGGCGCGATGCTCGCCGGGGACCGCGCCGAGCGGCCCGTCGCCCTGGCGATGACCTTCAGCGCGATCGACCCCACGCTGGCTCCGCCCGGGGAGCACCAGCTCACCCTGTGGTCGCAGTGGCAGCCCTATGCGCTGCGGGGACATGACTGGGATGACGTCGCCGAGCAGGAGTCCGACCGGATCATCGCTGAGCTCGAGCGCTACGCCCCCGGCCTGTCCGAGGGGTTGCTCGACCGCTACATCCAGACCCCCAAGTCACTGGCCAGCGAGCTCGGCCTACTCGGCGGCAACGTGATGCATGTGGAGATGGGGCTCGACCAGATGATGCTGTGGCGACCCGTGCCGCCGCTCGCGCGGCATCGGGTCCCGGCCGCTCCCGGCATGTACATCACCGGGGCCTCGACCCATCCGGGCGGGGGCGTCTCCGGGTTCAGCGGCCGCAGCGCCGCGCGGCTGGCGCTGCGCGATGCACGCTTCGGAGGCGCCCGGAACCGGCTCGCATGGCCGCGGTGAGCATTGCCCGGCTGGGCGGGATGGCGGTGGCGCTCGCGGTCGCCGCCGTGCTTGCCCAGATCGCCTTTCCGCTGGCCCAAGGCGGCGTGGCCGATGCGGTGACCGCGCTCGTCGTGGTGCTCCTCGCGGGCGCGGCGCTGGTGCACGCCCTCGCCTCGCGCGGTGTTGTGTTCGCTCTCGCGCTGCTGGTCGGCGCGGCCGGCGGTGGCCTCGCCGCGGAGGCCATCGGCGTGGCGACCGGTTTCCCGTTCGGTTGCTACGAGTACGCCCTCGATCGGCTGGGGCCCGCCATCGCCGACGTCCCGGTGATTGTCCCGCTGGCCTGGGTGGGCGGTAGCTATCCGGCGTGGTGCGCGGCATCGGCTGTGGTGTCCGCGCTGCCCCGTGGCCGCCAGTGGATGCGGGTTCCGCTCGCGGCCGCCACCATTGTCGCGTGGGACCTGTACCTCGACCCGCAGATGGTCACGGCCGGCTACTGGACATGGTGCGCGGGCGGCCCTTCGCTGCCAGGGTTCCCTATTCCCTTGTCGAACTACGCGGGGTGGGCACTGGTCGCCGTGTGCATCGCCACTCTCCTCGCAGTAGCCGACCGGGGCCCCGCTCCCACGCCCCGGGCCCGGATGCGGCGCGACGCTCCCCCGCTCGCGCTGTTTGCCTGGACGTGGCTGGGTTCCGCCGTCGCGCACCTGGTGTTCCTGCCTGACCTGCGCCTTTCCGCGGCCTATGGATTCGTCGGCATGGCCATCACGGGCGTGCCGCTGCTTCTTGCCGCTCGTCGCATCCGGCCCTGGAGATCACGGATCCATGGCGAACCCCCCGACCCTAGCGCGCGACGCTCGAACAACCTGGCACGATAGCCCTGTGTCTCAAACCGCATTGCCTCGGCGCGCGCGTACCGCCGTCGCCACGTTGCTGCTCGCCACGCTCGCCCTGCTCCTCTCCGGATGCCTGCGAACTGAGGTCGACGTGAGCATCAATAGCGATGACCGTGTATCGGGACGGATGATCGTTGCCCAGCGAGGGGGGGACGATGACACCGTCGGGCCACAGCTGCGGATCCAGGACTCCCTGCGCACCCGGGCGCGGGTGCAGCCGTGGACCGATGAGGGCTTCGTGGGCAGCGAGCTCATCTTCAGCGATCTCAGCTTCGCCGACTTCCGGCAGCTCGCGCTGACCAGCAGCGACGTCCCCGGCAGCTTCGATGTCCGCCTTACCCGCAATGGCTCGGACGTGACCCTCACCGGGCGCGCTGACCTGCGGAACATCGGCGATGGCGCGCAGATCCGCATCTCGGTGACGTTCCCTTCCTCGGTGGAATCCACCAATGGGGATCAGACCAGCAATCGCTCGGTGACCTGGACCCCCTCGGCCGGGCAGCTATCGACATTCCGTGCCGAGACGAGGTACACCGACCCGAACACCCGCAGCTTCGCGGGCTGGGCAGGGTTCGTGATTGGCGCCAGCGTCGCCGCCGCCGTCGTGGTGGGAGCGCTCTCGTGGTTCAGCCGGAACCGGTCCCCGAAGCCGGGCGACCTCGTTCACTGACGTGCTGCCGCAGCGATGGCTCGCAGCGATCGGGGCGTCCACCGCGGCCGGCCTCCTCGCCATCGCGGTTGTCAACGCTGCCACCGCCCCCCGGGCTCGCCCCGGAATCGGGCGCCGCCGCCCCGTGTCGGTCTGCATTCCAGCACGGAACGAGCGCCACACCCTCCCCTCGCTGATCATGGACCTCCAGCAGCAGGACACGAGCCACGACTTTCGCGTGCTCATCCTTGACGACGCGTCCACGGATGGCACGGGCGCGGCTGCGCTCGAGGCTATTGGCAGCGACCCGCGATTCGAGCTTCGCGCGAGCGAGGAGGAACCGCCTCCGGGGTGGGTCGGCAAGCAGTGGGCATGCCAGCGCCTCGCCGAGCACGCGATGGCGCGCCCGGGCGTCCTGCTCTTCCTCGATGCCGATGTGCGCCTCTCCCCGAGCGCGGTCGACTCGGCCGTGCTGGCGCTCGAGTCCTCCTCGGCGGACCTCGTCAGCATCTGGCCATTCCAGGCCGCCGGCAGCCTCGTCGAGCACCTGATCCAGCCGTTGCTGGCGTGGTCCTGGCTCGCGTTGGTACCGGTGCGACTGGCGAACGAGAACCTCCGCCCCTCGCTCTCGATCGCGTGCGGCCAGTTCATGGCTACCAGCACCGATGCCTATCGGGCGGTCGGTGGCCATGCGCGCATTCGCGGATCCCTCGTCGATGATCTCGACCTCGCGCGCGAGTACCGCGCGAAAGGTCGCAAGACCGCTGTCGTGCTGGGTGGACCGGCAGCGAGCTGCCGCATGTACTGCAGCGCGCGCACGCTCCGCGAGGGATACGGCCGGTGGCTCGGCCACGCCTTCGGTGGCCGGACCAGCACCACCCTGGTGCTCGCCGGGATCGCCGCTACCCAGATGCTGCCCGTGCTGCTCGTTCGTGCCCGCGATCCGCGCACGCGCGCGCTCGCGCGCGGCGGTTACGCATGCTTGGTGGCGTCCCGCCTCGTGGCGGGCCAGGTGGAGCAAGGAGCCAGGCTGCAATGTGCCCGGATAGTCAGCGCCGTCGCCCATCCCGCAGCTGCCGCCGGGGTGATAGCGCTGGTCCTGGACTCGCGGGTGCGGCACCGGCGCGGCCAGGCCACCTGGCGGCAGCGGCCGCTGCGGCTGCCGTGATGGCCGCGCCCCCGCAAAGGCAGGCGAGGCCTCGCTCGGGCGCGGGCTAGCGCAGATGAGCTCGTGGGAGACCAGGCGTTATTCCTATATGGATGTGATCCTGGTGGACATCGTCCGAGAAGAACCCCTTGCGAGCTCCGTTCAGGTCGATCGGTCCGCCCACTTCCGTGGCCCCGAGCTCAGCGGCGCGGCGCATGAATTCCTCCACCAGTCCCGCTTCCATCTCGGGGCTCACCACCTGGATGCCATTGATCTCCCTGATATCGACGGCCCTGCCAACCGCGTGATTGGATACTCGGTTCGTCGGGAAGACAGTCTGGATATGGCCGGTGTGCATGACCTGGACGGCGAAGGTGTATTCACGCGCGAGTCCAAGGAGGACGTTCAATAGTGGTTCATGCATCCTGCCCGAACGGATGTCCAGCAGAGATGGCCCGGAGAGGTTGATCCGTGGTTCGGAGAGGACAGCGAGGGAGTTGCCAGCGAGAACGCCGAGAGGTGCTCCTAGCGTAGTAAGCGGATTGATTCTCTCGACTTTCCATCGAGCACCCCGGCGGTGCACGCGAACATCCAGAGCGAGCTGACGGGTCGTGGCCTCCCGCGGCAGGGCCAGGTGCTGGTTGAGCAAGGTGATGACGGCCGCCCGGTCGCCAGACAGTCCGCCATATTGCGGATAGATCACTGCGACCGAGCTTTCCCTGGCTTCCTCGACGTGCAGCGCGGCGGCGGATGCGGTGGCTTCGGGCGACGCGCCCGCCGCTGCAAGGCTGTCGGCACTGGTGCCGCCCGGGGCCCATGTTCCGGCTGTCTCGATGAACGCCGCCGCCGTGCGCTTGATGTCAGGGGATATCTCCCCCGGTCCCGGTAGCCAGCGACTGGCACCCGCCGACAAGGGGCGCGGAGGAGGCGCCAGGGTTGCCAGCCCGTCGGTGGGCCGCCTGCCTGTGAGCGTCGGCGCTGGGGAGCCTCGATCGGTCAGGGAAGAGCCACCGGCTGCGCAGCCTGCCACTGCCCCGGCTGGCAGGGCGGCCATCAACGCCAGAAACCGTCGGCGATCCAGATGCATTGCTCCGCCCTAGCTCCGGGCATCCAGCTGGGTGCGGTATAGCCGGACTTTCCCCTGGTCCCGGGTTGCTAGCTCGCTGACGGCGGTCCAGCCGAGGTGTTCGTAGAATCGCGCCGCGCTGGAGTTGTCCGAGAAGATGACCAGCTCGGCCGAACTCGCGCCAGCCCGCCGGCACTGCGCTGCGAATTCGTTGACCAGCGCGGCGCCAGTACCTTGCCCGCGGAGAGTGCCGTCCACGGCAAGATCCGACAAGACGGCGACCCGCGGCGCGGCGCCATCGGGAATTGCGACAGGCCTCGTGTTCCCGAGGATTCGCTTCGTCCAGGGCACGGCCCGCGAGCGCGCGAAACGGAGCAAGAGGGCTGGCCGCATCATCAGCGACAGCGCGCCTTGCAGGACGAGCAAAGCGAGGCTGCGCCGGTTTCCCAGCACCGCACGAGTGTGCGCGTCGTGATTCGTGGATCCCAGCAGAAAACCTGCTACGGCACCATTCGCGCTGCGATCAACCGCAACGAGGAACACCACGTGAGGCGAGGCCAGCGCGGCGCGATGCCATTGCCGCATGAAGCTCCTACCGAGCGCGGGGAACAAGCCCCGGGGCAGAAGCGTGATGTGTGTCCGGGCAGTCGCGTCCATGTCCTCTGCTGTCGCCCGGCGAATCAGCACGCTGCTCCGGCTTGCGCCGCGGGACTCCACCAGCAACTCCTAACTGCAACGGAAGCAGTGGTGCGTGCGGCGCCGCGGTCCCGATCAGGCAGATCCTGCTCGGCACATGCTCTGTACGCGGGTAGCAGCCAGCAGCTTCCAGGCTCCACGGTGATGAGGATCTCGGGGGCTCTTCGTGTGCTACCGGCAGAGTACGTGAGAATCGTCGAAGCCGCTGCGGCTGCCGTGACCGGCTAGGCCGGTACCGCTGCCATGCCGAGGTTGGCCAGGACCTCGCGGGTTGCCTTGGCGAAGTTGAGCGTGCAGAAGTGCAAGCAAGGGGCTCCCTCGTCGATCAAGCGCTCGCACATCGTGGTAGCGAGCTCCATGCCGACCTTGCGCACCTCGGCCTTGTCCTCCTCCGGCCCGTTGCCGGCTGCGCGGGCGAGCCGCTCCTCGATATGAGCGGGGATCTGCGAGCCGGAGAGCTCCACGATCTTGCGCACCTGCCGCAGCGAGGTGATCGGCATGATCCCCGGGATGATCGGCTTCTCGCCCTGGACAGGGTCGGCCGCGACGACCCGGTCGCGCAGGCGCAGGTAGTCGTCGACCTCGAAGAACATCTGGGTGATGGAGTACTCGGCGCCCGCGCGGAGCGTCCCCAGGAGGAACCGCGTGTCCTCCTCGAGCGACGCGGCACGGTAGTGGCCCTCGGGGAAGGACGCCACCCCGACGTGGAAGTCGCCGAGCTCGCGGATGAGCCGCACCAGTTCCTCGGCGTACTCCAGGCCCTCGGGGTGCTTCACCCAGTTCCCCAGCGGATCGCCCGGCGGGTCCCCGCGCAGCGCGAGCAGGTTGACGATCCCGCGGTCGGCGTAGGACCCCACGAGCCCGCGCAGCTCGTCGAGGCTGTGGTTCACGGCGGTCAGGTGGGCCACCGGCAGCAGCGTGGTCTCCTGCGCCAGCTGCCCGGCGATGCGCACGGTGCGATCGCGCGTCGAGCCGCCCGCGCCGTAGGTCATCGAGACGAAAGCGGGGTGCATCTGCTCGAACGTGCGCACGGCGCGCCACAGCCGCTGCTCCTCGACCTCGTTGCGCGGTGGGTAGAACTCCACCGAGAACGGCGTGCCGCCGCGGTGCTCGCGGATGCGCTCGACGATCGATGGAGTCCTGCTGGTTCGCTCTGTCGACTGACTTGCCCTGATTGCCACACACACAGCATACGGATTCCGTCACCGGCTAGCCGTGACGGAGCGCACCGGTGGCTGGCCCCGCGCCATGTCGCCCATCCGCGAACTGCTCGCTACTCTGGTGCCCGGGGCCGCCCCGACGACGACAGGAGCCAGCGCTGAGCACACAACGAGACGGGCTCGCCGCGCGCGATCTGCCGCCGCGGGTGACCAGTGCGCTAGAGGCATTCTTCGCTTCGCGCGGGCCCCTGGTCGAACCGATCGGGCCGACCTACGCCACCGCGGTGGCACGCCTCGAGGCATTCGTGCTCAGCGGCGGCAAGCGGGTGCGCCCCATGTTCGCCTGGCTGGGCTGGACCGCGGCCGGTGGCGAGCCCTCGGGCCCTGGTGCCGAGCAGGTGGTGACCGCGTGCGCGGCGCTGGAGCTCGTGCAGGCCTGCGCCCTCATCCATGACGACATCATCGATAACTCCGATACCCGTCGTGGCCGCCCCACCGTGCATGTCGGCTTCGCCGCCGACCACTCGGCGAGCAAGTGGGCGGGCAGCGCGGATCGATTCGGGATGGCCGCGGGCATCATCTGTGGCGATCTTGCGCTCGCGTGGGCCGACGACATGTTCTCGGGCTCGGGCGTGCCCGGCCCCGCCATGGCCCGGGCACGGCCGGTGTGGGCGGCGATGCGCACCGAGGTCCTCGGCGGGCAACTGCTCGATATCGTCGCGGAGGCATCCGGCGATGGCCGGCGCGGGACCGCCGAGCTGATCAACCGGTTCAAGACGGCCGCCTACACGGTGGAGCGGCCGCTTCACCTCGGCGCGGAGCTCGCTGGCGCCGATAGCCAGCTCATCGAGGACCTACGAGGGTTTGGCGCAGCGATCGGTGTCGCTTTCCAGCTCCGTGACGATCTGCTCGGTGTCTTCGGCGATCCCGCGGTGACGGGCAAGCCCTCCGGTGATGACCTCATCGAGGGCAAGCGCACCGAGCTGCTCGCTCGTGCGCTCGACCACGGCGACCAGCACGATCCGTCGGCAGCGACAAGGCTGCGCGCCCTCCTCGGGCGCGAGCTCCCTGCCGGGGAGATCGATGAGGCGCGCGCTATCCTGCACGATCTCGGGGCCGTGCGCGCCATCGAGGCCCGTATCACCTCGCTCACCGAGCGTGCTCTCGCGATCCTCGAGCCCTCGAGCATGACTGCCGGACCAAAGCGCCAGCTCCAGGAGATGGCACTGTCCGGCGCCCACCGAGACCACTGAACCATCCCAGGCAGCCCGAGGAGAAACCACGATGCCAGCACGACGCATCAATACCATTGCCCGGCCCGCGAACCATGTCATCATCGTGGGCGCCGGGTTGTCCGGGCTGAGCGCCGCGCTGCACCTGCGCGGCGCCGGAGCAGACGTCACCGTGGTGGAGCGCGCCGCCACCCCCGGGGGCCGGGTCGGTGCCTATCCGGGCCCCGGCGGCACCTATCGCATCGATAGCGGCGCCACGGTGCTGACAATGCCCAGCCTGATCGACGAGGCCCTCGCAGCGGTCGGCTCGGACCGCGCGCGCACCGGACTGGTGATCCGCCAGCTCGCGCCGGCCTACCATGGCCGCTTCGCCGACGGCACCACCCTCGATGTGCACAGCGACCCCGACGCGATGGAGCAGGAGGTCCGGCGGGTGTGCGGGGCCGCCGAGGCTGCTCGCTACCGGGAGCTGCGCGCCTGGCTCGCCGCGATGTTCGACACCGAGTACGACCGCTTCATCGCGGCCAACTTCGACTCCCCGCTCGACCTCGCGAACTCGTCCACCGCCTTCCGCGACCTCGCACGGCTGGTCGCGCTCGGCGGCTTCGGGCGCCTCGGCAAGCAGGTGGCCAAGCGGATCGAGGATCCACGCCTGCGGCGCATCTTCACCTTCCAGGCCCTGTATGCCGGGATGCCGCCCGCCCGGGCGCTCGGCGTGTACGGCGCCATCGCCCACATGGATACCTCGCTCGGCGTGTACTTCCCCGACGGCGGCATGCACCGGATCACCGAGGCTCTCGCCAATGCCCTGACCGAGGCAGGCGGCCGCATCCACTACGACACCGAGATCACCGGGCTCGAGCACAGCGGCAGCGCGATCACGGCAGCCACGACGGCCGATGGCCATCGGATCGCTGGTGATGCATTCGTCCTCACCGGAGACCTGCCGATCACCGACACGTTGCTCGGCCGCACGCCCGCGCGCATCCCCCGGCGGGCCACGCGCTGGTCCCCCTCGGCTTTCATCCTGCACGGCACGATCCCCCGGTCCGTCACCGGGCTGTGGGACGCCCAGGCCCACCACACGATCGATTTCGGTGACGCTTGGGACACCACGTTCACCGAGCTCACCGCCCGGCGCGGCACGGGAACAGTCATGTCCGACCCCTCGCTGCTGATCACCCGGCCCACGCTCACCGACCCCGCCATGGTCGCGGGCGGGACGGACGCTCCTCGCGAGCTCCTCTCGGTGCTCGCGCCCACGCCCAACCTGGTCTCGGCCCCGCTGGCGTGGGATGCACTGGAGCCGTCCTACCAGGCCGAGCTCCTCGGAGTTCTCGAGCAGCGCGGCTACAAGGGCATCACCGAGCACTTCGCTGTCGACCACCTCGATTCGCCCCGTACGTGGGCAGCGCAAGGCATGGCGGCCGGGACGCCCTTCTCCGCGGCGCACTCGTTCCCGCAAACCGGTCCGTTCCGCCGCGGCAACCTGGTCAAGGGCGTCGACAACGTCGTGCTCGCCGGATGTGGCACGACCCCGGGCGTGGGGGTCCCCACCACGATGATCTCCGGGCGCCTCGCGGCGCAGCGCATCACCGGCGCACCATGAGCCTGGTAGTCGTGCCTGCGCCGCTCCGGGATAGGGTCGATGCAGACAATGATCGCGATCCTGGCCTCCATGGCCACCACCCTGGGGAATGATCGACACCGATGAACGCCACACACCGTGCTTCGCTGCACACCACCGCCGAGGAGCGGCGCATCGGCAGCCTGCGGGAGTTCTTCGGCAGTCCCCAGGGACGCGCCGCCCTGCTGGGCTTGCTCGGCGCGATCGTGCTGGTGATCGGTGGGCTCGGCTCGGGCAGCCTGCGCCGCCACGATGCGCTGCTGGAGAACATGCAGCTCGGCTGGCTCCGCTACGGCCACGGCATGGTCATCGCGAGCATCCTGCTGTGGGCCGGGGTGCTGGTGATGATCTGGGCCTGGATCCGGCTGGGCCGGCTGACGCTGCGCGGCGACGTCACCCTCGCGGGGCTGCGCCTCACCGTCCTCGTGTGGACCGTGCCGCTGCTGTTGTCCGTTCCCCTGTTCAGCCGCGACGCCTACTCCTACATCGCCCAGGGCGCCCTGCTCCGCGACGGCTTCGACCCCTACAAGGTGGGGCCGGTCGCTAACCCCGGGGTGATCCTCGACAATGTCTCCACGGTGTGGACCACAACGCCCGCCCCGTACGGACCGGCGTTCATGCTGACCGCGAAGACCGTCACGATGATCGCGGGGGACAATATCGTCGCCGGCACCCTTCTGATGCGCGTCGCGATGCTGCCCGGCCTCCTGCTCACGCTGTGGGCGGTTCCGCGCCTTGCTCGCTACCTCGGCGGCAATCCCGCGGTCGCGATCTGGCTCGGGGTGCTCAATCCGCTCGTGCTGATCCATCTGATCGGCGGCGTGCACAACGAGGTGCTCATGGTGGGGCTGATGACCGCGGGCCTCGTCCTGGCATTGCAGCGCCACCATGTCGCGGGAATCGCCGTCGTCACGGTGGGGCTGGCCGTGAAGGCCACCGCCGGGGTCGCGCTTCCGTTCATCGTATGGATCTGGATGGTGCACCGGCGCGAGGACGCCACCGAGCGGGGCGCGGTGCCCGCGCACCCACTGGTGCTGTTCGCGCGAACCGCGATACCTGGCGTGGCCGTCTTCGCGATCGTGCTCGCCGCGATCTCCTTCGCGGCGCAGTTGGGACTGGGCTGGCTGACCGCGCTCCAGGGCTCCGCATTGATCGTCAACTGGCTCTCCCTGCCCACGATCCTCGCGCATATCGTCACCTGGTTCACCAGCTTCCCCCTGATGAGCGTCCTCGATGTCACCCGCATGATCTGCGGCGCGGCGATGGTCATCATCCTGATCACCGTCTGGTGGCGGGGCAGGCATAGCCAGCGCGACGCCGTGCTCGGCCTGCTCCTCGCGCTCCTCGCGATCGTGGTGCTCTCCCCCGCCGCGCTGCCCTGGTACTACTCGTGGCCCATCGCCATCGCTGCGGGCTTCGCCCTGTCCGACCGGTCGCTCGTGATCCTCGCTGGCCTGTCGGTGTGGCTGATGGTGATCTTCCGCCCCGACGGGGCCCACGGGATGTACGACCCGATACATGTGGCCCTCACCTTCGCCGCAGCCTTCATCGCGGCACGCTCCCTCACCGTCGAGGACCCGCTGCGCCTGCGAGAACTCGTGCGCGGCAAGCCCAAGCCGGCCGCTGCACCGAGCGAGCCTGCCCCCACCGCGTAGGAATCCTGGAGCCGTGACAGATACCGCCCCCGATGCCACGCTCGACCGCGCCTTCGAGCTGTGCCGCCGCATCACCGAGCGCCATGCCCGCACCTACTACCTCGCTGCCCGGCTCCTGCCCGACCGGCAACGCCCCGCGATCCACGCCCTCTATGGGTTCGCCCGGCAGGTCGATGACGTCATCGATGAGGGGGACGTGGACCCCGTGGTCCAGGCCGCGTTCGTCGACACTGTCGAGCAGGAGCTCCGCGATGCCCTCGAGCACGGAGCCCGGCCCGCGGACCCGATCATCCTCGCCCTGAGCACCACGATCATCCGGCATGGCATCCCGCATCAGTACTTCTGGGACTTCCTCGCCTCCATGCGGATGGATATCCCGGGCACGCCGGAGCATCGCGATCGCTACCGCACGCTCGCTGAGCTGCACGAGTACACCTATGGCTCGGCGGCGGTCATCGGCCTGCAATTGCTCCCGGTGTTCGGCGTGGACACGCGGCCTGCCCGTGAGGGCGCTGCCGCTCTCGGCGACGCCTTCCAGCTCACCAACTTCCTTCGCGATGTGGCCGATGACTTCCGTCGCGGCCGCATCTACTTGCCACTCGCCGAGCTCGCCGCGTTCGGTGTGGACGAGGCGATGCTCGCGCGATGCGTAGCGACGGGAGAGGCCACGCCGCAGGCGCGGCGCGCCATCGCGCACCTCATCGCCATCACGCGCTCGTACTACCGCACAGCCGAGTCCGGCTGCACCGAGCTGCCCACCGAGGCGCGGATGTGCGTGGAGACCGCCTTGATCCTGTACCGCGGCATCCTCGACGAGATCGAGTCAGCCGACTACAACGTGTTCGCCCGCCGCGCGGTGGTGCCCCAGCGCACCCGCGTCGCGGTCGCGGCCCCGCGCATGGCCCGGGCCGCGCTCGCCGGGGCCCGGACCGGGAGGACCAGCAACAGCTAGAGCGCCAGCGCCTGGGCGCGACGCACGACCTCGCGCGCCGAGTGCGTGCGCAGGGCATCGACGGGGCGGCCAGGCAGGCTCGGGTCGTCCTCGTACATCCATGCCAGCGCGCCGTCGTAGTCGAACCCGCCATCGCGCAGGACCGCGATGAGACCAGGCAGTTGCTTCAGGATACGACTGCGACCTGGGCGCTCCTGGTCAGCATCGAGGAAGACTGCCGGGACCACGACGATGTCGTCGCGGCGCACCGCGAGCAGTTGATCCTCCCGCAGCAACTGGTGCACGCGGGTCACAGGGATGCCCAGCGCTTCAGCCACATCGGGCAGGGACAGGACTTCGTCCGATTCGGCGAGGACGTCCTCGCAGACTGGAAAGGTGCTCACACGGCTACCGTAGCGGTTGCCGGTGCCAGAGCGGGTACCGGGCTGGCGGAAGACAGGGCTTCGAGCTGGCCGCTACCATCGGTACGGCAGGGAACCAGGATGGTTCCACCAACATCGTAGGAGTTGACGTCCATGAGCACAGGGGGCCAGCGGGGCTCGGACTCGCTCAATCTCGTCGGCGCCCTGCTCGATAACCGCTACCGTATCGACGCGCCGATCGCGCGGGGCGGCATGTCCGTCGTCTACCAGGGAATGGATCTGCGCCTCGATCGTCCCGTGGCGATCAAGGTCATGGAGCCCCGGTTCTCCGAGGATCCCGAGTTCCTCGAACGGTTCGAGCTCGAGGCGCGCAGCATCGCGCGGCTGACGCACCCCTCGCTGGTGGCCGTCTTCGACCAGGGCACCGATGGCGAGCACGTGTTCCTGGTGATGGAGCTCGTCCCGGGCGGCACGCTGCGCGAGCTGCTGCGCGAGCGCGGCCCCATGCCGCCGTATGCCGCCGCCGCAGTGGTCCGGCCCGTGCTGCGCGCCCTCGCCGTCGCGCACCGAGCTGGCCTGGTGCACCGGGACATCAAGCCCGAGAACATCCTGATCTCGGATGCTGGAGCGGTCAAGGTCGCAGACTTTGGCCTGGTCCGGGCTCTGGCAGCATCGGGCACGACCACCGACGGGATGATCCTCGGCACTGCCGCCTACCTCGCGCCCGAGCAGGTCACGACCGGTAGTGCCGATGCGCGCAGCGATGTGTACGCCCTCGGCGTGGTCATGTTCGAGATGCTGACCGGTCGCGTGCCATTCAGCGGCGACAACTCCATCTCCGTCGCCTACCAGCGGACCTCGCAGGATGTGCCAGCGCCCGGCTCGGTGGTCCGGGGGGTACCCCGCGAGATCGACGACCTCATCCTGCGGGCCACCGCGCGCGAGCCGCAGCACCGGTTCGCCGATGCGGGGGCAATGGTGCAAGCCCTGATCGCGGTGACGGAGAAGCTCGCGCTGCCCCCGTA
Source organism: Lolliginicoccus lacisalsi (assembly GCF_014841105.1). Taxonomy (GTDB): domain Bacteria; phylum Actinomycetota; class Actinomycetes; order Mycobacteriales; family Mycobacteriaceae; genus Lolliginicoccus; species Lolliginicoccus lacisalsi. The sequence continues at coordinate 47,568 of NZ_JACYWE010000010.1, read as the reverse complement.
CCGTGTCCCCGTGCCGCGCCAGTCCGCGCAGCACGTCGCGGTCTCGTCCATGATGGGCAAACCCGGCTCATCGGGCGCTACCGGCACCGTGCCACCCGCAGCCGTGCCGCCCGACGACCAGGACGTTCCTGGCCCCGGCGGCATCGACGGCAGCCACCAGACCACCGTGATCCCGACCGGCCCGGCCCCCGCCGCCCCGGGAACGCCGGGTGCTGGCCGCGCGCCCAACGAGCAGACCACGAGCCTTCCCGCGGTGCAGGGCTCGCCCACCACGGTCCTGCCGGTGGGCGGCCCGCCGCCAGGCACGCATCCCACGCCGCACCAGGCGCCCGCTGCGCCCGATCGAGGGCTCTCCGCATCCCGGGGCGCCCGCTCCCCGCTCGTGCTGATCATCGTGGTCATGCTGCTCGCCACGCTCGTGGGGGTGGCCGGATGGTGGTTCGGCTCTGGCCGCTATGTCACGGTGCCGTCCGTCGAGGGGCTCAGCCTAGTCGCGACCGAGTCCGCGCTCGAGGAGGCCGGGCTCGATCCTGTCCGTGATGGCCAATACCGTGACGCGGAACCCGTCGATACGATCCTCGGGATCGCTCCGCCGCCAGGCAGCCGGGTGGTCCGGAGCTCCGAGGTGACGGTGACCGTCTCGCTGGGCCAGCCCGCGGTGCCCTCGGTCGACGACGACATCCCTGTCAACGAGATGATCGAGCAATTGCGGGACCGGACATTCGAGGCGGTGATCGGCGATGGCGCGTATCACCAGGAGCGCCCCGAGGGAACCGTGGTGTCGCTCGCCCCGGCCCCGGGGACCGTGCTGGCCGTGGGATCCCAGGTCACGATCACGCCGAGCCTGGGCGAGCCGATCATCGTTCCCAACGTGCGCGGCATGAGCGCCGACGAGGCGCGCGCGGCCCTCGTCGATGCGGGCCTGAACGTCGGCGAGATCGTCGAGGAGTTCGATGCCGGCATCGATGCGGGCGAGGTCGCGGCGACCCGTCCCCCGATCGGCGGCGAGGCAGGGGCGGAGACACCCATCACGCTGGTCGTATCGAATGCCGAGCGCGTGCCCGGCGTGCTGGGAAGCTCGGTCGCCGATGCCCGCTCGACCCTTGCCGCGGCGGGGTTCCGCGTAGCGGTGCGCCAGATCGTGAACTCGAGCTCCTCGCTGGTGATCGGCCAGAGCCCGAGCGCGGGCTCGCGCGCCCAGCCAGGGAGCACCGTCACGGTGACAGCTCTGCCCTAGCATGGGACGTGCCCTGCCCTGGCGAGGCGCCCGGGCGAAACGGGACCTAGCCGCGCAGCATCTCCGCGACCAGGAACGCCAGCTCGAGCGACTGCTGGGTGTTCAACCGGGGATCGCACGCCGTCTCATACCGGCCCGACAGGTCGAGGTCGGAGATCTCCTGCGCACCGCCGAGGCACTCAGTGACGTTCTCGCCGGTGAACTCGATGTGGATGCCGCCCGGATGGGTGCCGAGGGAATTGTGCACCTCGAAGAATCCTTGCACCTCGTCGACGATCCGATCGAAGTGGCGGGTCTTGTAGCCCGTGGTCGACTCGTGGGTATTGCCGGGCATCGGGTCGCATTGCCAGATCACCTGGTGACCAGTGGCCTGCACCTTCTCGATGATCGGGGGCAGCAGCTCCCGGACCTTGCCATTGCCCATCCGCGAAACCAGCGTCAGCCGGCCCGGCTTGTTGTGCGGATCGAGCCGCTCCACATACTCGACAGCCATGTCGGGAGTGGTGGACGGGCCGATCTTGAGTCCGATGGGGTTGGCGACCAGCTCGGCCAGCGCGATATGGGCGCCATCGAGCTGGCGGGTGCGATCGCCGATCCACAGGAAGTGCGCGGAGAGGTCGTAGAGACGGGGCTCATCGCGCCGCTTGTCGAGGCGCAGCATGGCGCGCTCGTAATCCAGCACGAGCGCCTCATGGCTCGCGAAGATCTCCACGGCATGCAATGCGGGATCGGTCACTCCGCAGGCATCCATGAATCGCAGCCCGCGGTCGATCTCGCTGGCGAGGGCCTCGTAGCGGGCGCCAGCCGGAGAGGTACGGACGAATTCGCGGTTCCACTCATGGACCTTGCGCAGGTCCGCGAGGCCCGAGCCCGTGAGCGCGCGGACCAGGTTCATCGCGGCGCTAGCGTTGGCATAGGCGCGGACGAGGCGGGAGGGATCATGCTGCCGGGTGTGCTCATCGGGCGCCAGCGAGTTGATCATGTCGCCCCGGTACGTGGGCAGGCCCAGCGCATCGACATTGGCCGAGCGCGGCTTGGCGTACTGCCCGGCGATGCGCGCGACCTTGACCACCGGCATGCTCGCGCCGTAGGTCAGCACCACGGCCATCTGCAGCAGGGTACGAATGTTCGCGGTGATGTGCGGCTCGGTGTTGTCAGCGAACGTTTCCGCGCAATCGCCGCCCTGCAGCAGGAACGCCTCGCCCCGCGCGACGGCGGCGAGCTTCTCCTGCAGCGCATCCACCTCGGGCGCCACGGTCACCGGGGGCACCGATTCGAGCACCGTGCGCATCGTGGCGGCCTGCCCGGCCGGCCAGCCCGGTTGCTGCATGGCAGGCTTGGCGAGCGCGGCATCCAGCCGTTCCCGCAGGTCACCAGGCAGCGGCGGGAGCTGCGGCAGTTCATCGATCGCGACGTCGACAGTCCAGTTCACTCCCCTAGCGTAGGACGTTTGCGGTCGTCTTCGCTCATGAGGGTGGAAATTCACAGCTCAGCGGTGGCTGTCGCATCGGCGTCGCCCGGTGGGGTCAGCGCCGGGACCTGCGATCTCGCAGTGCCTCGATCGACAGGAAGCGCTGCGCGTTGTGACGGGCGTCGGCGAGCGCGTCATGCACGTCATCAGGGGCGGGGGGCAGCTCCGGCTTGCCATGCGCCTCCCAATGCTGCTTGATCTCGCGCGTGAAGCGCGGCATCCCGCGGGGCAGGGCCGTCATAGCTCCCCAGAGCTGGCACAGTGCCACGTGATCGTAGGCACCGACCCACGCCCAGAGCTCGACGTTGCCATCGGCAGGCTTCAGGAAATCCGTGAGGTCCTCACGGATCTGGCTGCGGCTGCGCCACACCTGCGAGGACGGTGGCGGGAGCTTCGGCAGCACATGGGTGCGCACCCACGTGCCCGCCCGCCCGGCGTCGAACTCGGTGGATACCGCATAGAACTCCCGGCCGTCCTCGGCGACCACCGCGATCGAGACCAGGTCGATGGTGCGGCCGTCCTCGATGAACTCACAGTCATAGAAATAGCGCACGAGTAGTTGAAACCGCCTGTCTGTAGTGGTCTGGTGGCCCGCTCGCCAAGCGAGCGGTGTGAAGTCTATTGGCTGCCCGCCTAGCGCCGCGCGCGGTCCCCACCACGCGCGTCATCGCGGTCCCGCTTCGCGCGCCACCGCGGCGCGCGCGAGATCGGCGGCCCCGATCACTGCCGCATCCTCGCCCATCTGGGCGCGACGGATCCTGGCGAGCGGTCGATGCCCCGCCCCGGTGATCATCATCGCGTAATGCTCGCGCGCCTCGTCGAGGAACAAGGGGGCCGCGCTGCCCACGCCGCCGCCAAGCACGATGAGATCAGGATCGTAGATATCGCTGACCATCGCGAGCCCCACTCCGAGCCAGCGGGCGAACTCGCTGACCGTCGCTTCGGCAAGCACGTCCCCGTCCTGCGCCGCGGACATGATGCGCCGGCCCGAAACGGACTCGGGGTCGCCGCGGAGGTCGCGCGCTAGCGGCGAGGCGAGACCAGGATCGTTCGCGAGCAGCTCGATCGCGGAATCTATGAGACCGGTGCCACTGCAGTAGCGCTCGAGGCAGCCCCGCTTCCCGCACGGGCACGCGCGACCCTCGGGCACGACCTGCAAGTGGCCCAGCTCGGGCGCGACCCCATGGCTGCCCCGGTAGATCTCCCCGCTCATCAGCAGCGCCACCCCGATCCCGGTTCCGATCGCGAGGGTGACCACGTTCTCGCCGCCCATCCCGGCCCCGAACCGATGCTCGGCCCACCCCGCGGCATTGGCATCGTGCTCGACGACCACCGGAACGCCCAGCAGCCGCTGCATCGTCTCGCCCACAGCCGTGCCGCGCCACGGCAGATGAGGGGCGAATCGCAGGGCGCGACGGTCCTTGGTGAGGAAGCCCGCCACGGCCAGCCCCACCGCTGCGATATCGTGGCGCGCCATCAGGCCACGGACAGCACCAGCGACGGCCTTCTCGAGGGAACGCACCGAATGCGGGGTCGGCGCATGGATCGTGTCGATGACGGTGGAGTCGGGGGCGACGACCGCAGCGCGGATATTGGTGCCCCCGATATCGACGCCGACGGCAAGCGGCTCGATCGTGCCGGGATGCCCTGATCGGGTGCTCATGGGCCCGATCCTGCCACTGCCGCTACGTGCCGATCAGCACGGGGATGGGTTCGAACCGCTTCTCGCGGACCGGATGGGGGCGCGGATGCTCCCCTCCTGCCCCAGGTTGCCCGGTAGCAGGACGCTTCGACGAGGCACGGGCCCGCTGAGCGTGGTTCCTCGCCGCGCCGCCGTTCTGGGCATGGGCCGCGGGCGCGAATCCCCGGGCGAGGTCGAACATCGAGTTCAATTGATCGACCAGGATATCGTCGATCGACTCCTCGTCCTCGTTCTCCACGATCGTGCGCAGGAACCCCAGCACCGTGGCGCCATGCCGGGCAAGGACAGTGATGAGCTCATGGTTCTCCCCGCGGGCAAGAGCAACAACCGCGCACACCGGGCACCAGGTGCAGGCCGCTCCCCCGGCCGGCTCATGCTCCTCGTCCGCGTAGGCACGCAAAGCAGGCTCGAACTTGTCGATGATCACCTGGGCAAGCATGCGCAGCTCGCGGGCCGCGGCACGCAGGGCGGGCTGGGGCTCGGCGGTGGGCGAACCGTCTACCACTGTGGCCATACCTCCGGGTTGGGTCTGAAGCGTATCTGGAGCTCGCTGCCCTCCATGCGCGCGCCAATGACCAGGCACCGCCGGAGCACCGGGGCCAGCAGGACCCGCCGACGGATCCCCGCCGCGCCCACGATGAGATCGTCTCCGATCCGGCCGAGGCGCACCGAGGCTGGGTCAACGAGCGGGAGCTCCATCGTCAGAAGGTACACCGCATTGAGGTCCTCCCCGGTCTCGCACGATACCCGTGGGACACGGCGAGCCGCGACCTCCCCCGGATCGCCCCCTCGCGCGCCGATCCCCGGAAGGACCACCGCGAGCCGGTGCAACGCGTCCGGGCCAACGGGCTCGGCCGCCGCGTGATGGACACGGAGCAGCGGCACCGCGCCGAGCGCCCCGCCGAGCTCATCGAGGACGGCCTTCTGCTCCGCGAGGCGCGCGCTGTACCAATGGTGGATGGGATCGTCCGACGGGGAGCACGGATGCGGCTCGAGGACACGATTGGCGATCACCGTATCGAGGTTCATGCCGAGCAGCGCCATGGCTGTCACCGTGCGCCGGGCCTCCTCCATCACCACTTTCTCCGGGGTGAGCACCAGCGCTACGCGCACTGTGCTCGCGCTCGTGAGCCGCGACCGCAGCCGCGCCGCGCTCGCGGTGATCGCATCGAGGATCTCGGCGAGCATGCCGGGCCCACCGGGATGCCCCAGGGACTGGAGCCGCCTGTGCTGGGGCCAGATGCGATCCGCGTACGCCTGGACCGTCTCGGGGAGGGTGATCAATCGGAGCGTCTCAGCGGTGGGCGCGCAATCGACGATCACCTCGTCCCACTGCCCGCTCTCGGCGAGCCGCATGATCTCGACGAGCGCGAGCAGCTCCTCCGCGCCGGGGACCACGGTGATCTCCTCGGGCTCGAGGGACAACCAATCGATGGCCTCGTCGCCCTCGTTGCCAAGCCGCGGACCGATCCGCTCTACCAGGCTCGTCCACAGGGATTCGGCGAGCGCGACGGCATCGATATGCCGCGCATGCAGCAAGCCGTCCTCCAGATGCCACGATCCGTCGTCCCCCGCCGGGCCATCGAGGCCATATGCATCGGCGAGCGAATGGGCCTGGTCGGTAGAGATCACGAGGGTCCGGCGGTCCTGCCTCGCGCTCGCGACCGCGAGCGCCGCCGCGAGGGTCGTCTTTCCTACCCCACCCTTGCCGACGATCAGCGTGATCGGGGCACGGGTGGTGCCCTGGTCTTCGGTCAGCGCTCGACTCGCTTCTTGAGCTCCTTGAGCGCGGTATCGGTGATGACCTTCTCCGCGCGCCGCTTGAGCAGTCCGATGACCGGGATCGCGAGGTCCACCATCAGCTCATAGGTGACCCGCGTGGAATTGCCGTCGGGCAGCGGATCGAGCACGTACGAGCCTGACTGGGCCTTCTGGATGGTGCCGTCCTTGAGCTCCCAGCTCACCGCGAGGCCATCGGGCGACCAGCGGTACAGGAGATCATAGCTATCCTTGATAACCCCGGCGTCGAGCTCGAAGTGCACGCGCGCAGCATGCCCATTGGGCAGCGTAGATACCACGCGGACCTCCTTGACGGCCGAGACCCAGTCCGGATAGGCGGGAAAGTCCGCGATCACCGCCATGACACGCTCGGCCGGGGCTTCGATCACGATCGACTGCGTAGTCCTTTCCGTCATGATGCAAACGCTACCCTGCCGCGGGGGCCGCCACAGCGGGCTCGCCGACTCGGCGGCCCCGTTCCGCCCCCATCTTTGCCTCGAACGCCATCGCCCGGCCCTGCGCGCGCCGCGCCCGGTTGGCCCCGGCAAGGTTCTTCAGCACCGCCTGCGCACCAGGTCCGGCCGGTTCCGCGTGGAGGAAGTAGTGCAGGATCGTGCCGTCGAGAACCGCCTCGAGCCACACCTCCATCGTGCCGTCGAGGGGCCCATGGACCTGCCAGCGGATTCCCTTATCCGCGCGGTCCTCGCGCACTACCAGGTCCAGGCCTGGCCACCAGCGCCGCCACGTGGAACGGTCACCCAGAATCGCCGCGACCCGCACGGGCGCGGCAGCGATGAACGTGTCATCGGCGACATGAATGCTGCTCACCCCCTTAGCATCACATACGCGTTGGCAGCGCACCAGCACGGCTCCGGCGATAGCGTGCCCGCGAAACCCGCCTCGCTGGTCCTCCACCCCAGGCAAAGACACGTTAAAGTGTGGGGCACCACTTCAACGATGCACGGATGATCCCGGAGGTGCCTAGTGCACGAGTTCAGCGTACCGGCAACATTTACGATTCCTGAGGATGTGTCATGCGCGGATGCCGTCGCGCGCAATGCCGCAGAAAGCCCCACCTATCCCCTGTTCCAGCGGCTTGTTGACGGCGCCTGGGCAGACATCACCGCCGCCGATTTCGCCAAGGACGTGACCGGGGTCGCCAAGGGCCTTATCACTGTCGGCGTGAAGCACGGGGACCGCGTAGCACTGCTCGCCAACACTCGGTACGAGTGGACCGTCCTTGATTACGCGATCTGGAGCGCGGGCGGCGTGACCGTGCCGATCTACGCCTCCTCGTCCTCCGACCAGGTCGAGTGGATCCTCGAGGACTCCGCCGCCGTCGTCCTGGTCGTCGAGACCACCGAGAACGCGACCGCCCACAAGGCCGTCACCGATGCCGCCAAGGCCCTGAAGAAGGTCCTGGTGATCGACGAGGGCGCCCTCGACGAGCTCGTCGCCGCCGGGGCCGATCTCGACGATGACGTCGTGACCGAGCGGGTCAACAGCCTCAAGGCGTCCGATCCCGCCACCCTGATCTACACCTCCGGCACCACCGGACGGCCCAAGGGCGTGCAGCTCACGCACTACAACCTCCAGGCCGAGGTCAAGTCCATCCTCGCGTCGAGCCTGTCGTCCTACCTGCAGGAGGACTCGCGCACCCTGCTGTTCCTGCCGCTCGCGCACATCTTCGCCCGCGTGATCAGCATCGCGTGCGTCGAGGCACGCGTCACCGTCGGGCACACCTCCGACATCGCCAACATCGTCGAGCACCTCGGCACGTTCAAGCCCACCGTCCTCCTCGCGGTTCCGCGCATCTTCGAGAAGGTGTTCAACGGTGCCCGCTCCAAGGCCCACGCCGCGGGCAAGGGCAAGATCTTCGACTCCGCCGCCGACACCGCGATCGCCTACAGCAAGGCCCTCGATGAGGGCGGCGCCAAGTTCGGCCTCAAGGCCAAGCACGCGCTGTTCAGCAAGCTCGTGTACAAGAAGCTGCTCGCCGCCCTCGGCGGTGAATGCACCGGTGCCATCGCCGGTGGCGCGCCCCTCGGCGCCCGCCTCGGCCACTTCTTCCGCGGCGCCGGCCTGACCGTGTTCGAGGGCTACGGCCTCACCGAGACCAGCGCGGCGATCACCGTCAACACCCCGGACCACAACCGCATCGGCTCGGTCGGTCGTCCCCTGCCCGGCTCGAAGGTGCGCATCGCCGAGGACGGCGAGATCCTCCTCGCCGGCCCCGTGGTGCTCGAGGGCTATTGGCAGAACCCGAAGGCCACCAAGGAGTCCATCGAGGATGGCTGGTTCCACACCGGCGACCTCGGTTCCCTCGACGAGGACGGCTACCTGTTCATCAATGGCCGCAAGAAGGAGATCATCGTCACCGCTGGTGGCAAGAACGTCTCCCCCGCCGGTCTCGAGGACGTGCTGCGCTCGAGCGCGATCATCAGCCAGGCCATGGTCGTGGGCGACCAGAAGCCATTCATCGGTGCGCTCCTCACCCTCGATCCCGAGGCGCTGCCCGGATGGCTCGAGCGGCACGGCAAGTCGGGCGATACCGCCGTCGATGCGGTGCGCAACGATCCTGACCTGATCGCCGAGATCGATTCCGTGGTCAAGCAGGCCAACCAGACGGTGTCGAGCGCGGAGTCCATCAAGAAGTACAAGATCCTCCCGATCGACTTCACCGAGGCCACCGGCGAGCTCACGCCGTCGATGAAGCTGAAGCGCAAGGTCGTCGCGGAGAAGTTCGCCGACGAGATCGAGGCCCTGTACCAGAAGTAGGACCTGGCCTTCGAGGATGTGGCCCGCCGCTCATCGCGGCGGGCCACTTTCGTTTCTCCCGCCTGCTGTGGGGCCCGCGGGGCGGGCGGCGCGGGCGGGGCGCGGGCGGCGCGCGGGCGGCGCGGCAAAAGCACCGGAAACGGCCAAACGCGATAGAAAATGCGGTGGGATATCCGTGGTTTCTATCGCGTTTGGCGGCAAGCGCGGCGAGCGCGGCGTGCCGCCCCCGGCGCGGCCCGCCGACAGCGCCCCGCTCTAGGCGCGCACCCCGGTACCGTCGAGGAAGCCGCGCAGCCGCTCGGCCATCGTCTGCCACTGCCAGTTCTCGGTGACCCATTCGCGCCCCGCGCGCCCCATCGAGCGCGCGCGATCGGGATCCGCCAGCACCTCGGTGATCGCATCGGTGATCTCGCTGATCGACCGGCCATCCACCACGTGACCGGTCTCGTGATCGACCACCGTCTCCGGGGCGCCGCCCGACCTGCCCGCGACCACGGGTACGCCCGACGCCGAGGCCTCCAGGAAGACGATCCCGAGCCCCTCTACATCGAGGCCAGCGCCCCGCGTGCGGCACGGCATCGCGAACACATCGGCCATGGCATGGTGGGGGGCAAGCTCCGCCGCGGGCACTGTCCCGGTGAAGATGACGTCGTCGGCCACCTCGTGCTCCCGCGCGAGGGCGCGCAACCGGTCCCCGTATGGGCCGCCGCCCACGATGACGAGGGCAGTTCCGGGAACACGGCGCTGGATCCCCGGCAAGGCACGGATCAGCATGTCCTGCCCCTTGCGGGGAACCAGGCGCGAGAGGCACACGATAACCGGGCGGTCGCCGAGCCGATAGCGCGCCCTCATCTCCGCGCGCGCGACCTCGTCCGGGCGGAAGACATCCGTGTCCACGCCGGGCGGCAGATGCTCGAGCGCCGCGTCCGGGCCGAACGCCGAGGCGAAGCGGCCCCGCGTGTACCGGCTCACATAGGTCACGACATCGGTGGAATCGCCGATCATGCGCAATGCCTGCCGTGCCATCGGCACCATCGACCAGCCCACCTCATGCCCGTGCGTGCACGCGACGGCCCGCTCGATGCCAGCCCGCCGCAGCATCGGTGCGAGCAGCGCCAGGGGTGCCGCGGCACCGAACCACACGGCCGAGCAGTCGTGGGCGCGCACCAGCTCCCGGGAGCGGCGCAGCACATCGGGCGAGGGCACCATTAGCGTCGTGGGGTGCCGCACCACCTCGAACGGTTGCTGCGCGTCGAACCGCGTGTGCGAGTCCTCCCGCCAGCGGGGCGCGTACACCACCAGGTCGTCGGGCGGAAGGAGCGAGGCCAAGGTATGGATATAGGACTGGATGCCCCCCGGCCGCGGCGGGAAGTCATTGGTGACGAGCAACGTGCGACGCATGCTTCATACCGTATGCGCATTGCGGGCGCCCCACAGGACAAGGCGCGGGCTTCGCAGCGCCACCGTTGCCAGGGCCGCGCTAGCGCACGAGCCAGCGCCCCCACCCCTCGACGGCCTCGGGCAGGGTGACCTCGGCTGTGTCCTCGAGGGCGCGGGAGAACTCCTGCGTGCCGCCGCCCTCGGCGTCTGCCATCCGATAGGCCTCGATCACGGTGGCATCCCCGTGGGTCGCGGAGAGGTAGGCGACGAATGTCCAGGCGAGCTCGTAGGCGAGGAGCGATGCGGGGCCGCCCCCGGTGAAGTGATCATCGCGCGGCAGGCTGTCGGGAGGCCCGTACCGCTCGACGAGGTCCATCACGTGTGTGGCGTCGCTGCGAGGCTCCGGATAGCGGTCCCCTTTGGCAGCGAGCTCAGCGATTCCCTCGACGAGCCACAACGGCATGGGGCTTTGGGAGCGGGTGAGCACATGCGCGATCTCATGGCTCAGCGCGGCGAGCTGGCCCTCCCTGTTGAGTCCCGCGTATGCCTGGCCAGCAATTATGATGCGCTGCCCTGACCCTGGGGATGGGGAAGCAACCGGGTTGGCTATCGCCGCCGCGACCACGGCGGTTCCCGATCGGGGAGCGGTGCCCTCGTGCGCTGCCAGCCCGCCTCCGGTGAGGGCCTTGAATTCATCGTCGCTGCTGGCGATCTCGACGATGATCGGCCTATTCTCCCCCGGCTGGGGCCAGCGCCGCGTGACTGCGGCGGCGGCTTCCGGCAGCAGCTCGACCACCTCGAGGGCGAGCGCTTCGTCCCCGGGATGCGCGATCACGAGGGCACCATCCTGCGATTCCCGCTCGACCGTTGGCCCATGGTCCCAGGGCACTCGCGACCAGGTCGCGGGATCCGGTTCCCGAGCTCCGCCGATCAACCATTGCGTGCCATCGAGCACCAGGCTCATGTCGCTGGGCCTGTCGACCCCTGGCTCCTCTCCGCCGTTGCTGTACCTGAGCCTGATCTCGGGAGCCCAGGCATCACGGACTCCCTGTTCCTCCACGTCCTCGGTGGCGACGAATGCCTCGGGGCCATCGGTGACGGCGTAGGTCCACTCGTCGAGATCGGATGCCGCGAGGTTGCGGGCCCGCTCGAGGTGAAAGGCCCGGAATGCCTGCGGCGCGCTGGGGTGGATCATGCCGCTCGTTCGGACGGTGTCGCCTGCGAGCTGGGCACGCGCGAAGCGGTCGAGAAGCTCCTGGGCGGCATCCCGCCGTTGCTCATCGAAGCTGGATGCTCCGGCGGCGGTCCGGCCCGGGGCAGTAGGTCCGGCGCCGCTCGGATCGCCGGTGCCCGCCGTGTCCCTGGTGCCCGCGCAGGCTGGCAGGGCTATCACGGCAAGCAGGAGCAGGGCAGCGAGCACCCCGGATCTCGATGAAGGGGCGCCCCGGGTTCCCGACCATGGGGACGCCGGGCGCGGGCGGCTGGTCGTCGGCCGCGGGCAAGGCACGTGCCCAGGCTATCGCGGGCAGCCCGATCGCGGCTGCCTGCTGCTAGTACCGGCGGATCGAGTGGATCGGCGCGTTGTTGACCGTATCGACCTTGACCGGGACCCCGAAGGTCGAAGCGTGCACGATCTGGCCGTCGCCGATGTAGAGACCGACGTGCGAGGCATCCGAGTAATAGGTGATGACGTCACCCGGTTGGGCCTCCGAGGGGGAAACGGGCATGCCGCCAACCGCTTGCTGCTGGCTTGTGCGGGGAACGGAACGTCCCGCCTGGTGGTGAGCCCACATGACGAGCCCGGAGCAGTCGAACTCCTCCGGGCCGGTGGCGCCCCACACGTACGGCCGGCCCAGGCGCGTCAGGGCGGCCTGCACGATTGCCGCGCCGGTCCCGGATCCACGGACCGCGCCCGTATCGAAGCCCTGGGGCATGATCGAGCCTGCCCACTCGGCCCGCTCCTCGGCGCTGAGGCTCTCGTAGAGCGCCTTGATCTCGGCGATCTGCTGCTCGAGGCTCGCGCGGTGCCGCTCGACCTCGTCGCGGTGGGCAGCGGCAGCGACGGTGAGCTCACGGAGCTGCTCCGCGGTGGTCGCAGCATTCGCGGCGGCACGCTTGAAGCTCTCGCGCGCCGACTGGAAGTCCTTGACCCGCTCGCCGGTGTCACGCGTGATGACATCGAGCGCGGACATCCGGGTAATGACGCCTTGCGGCGAGTCACTGGTGAGGAGCGCATAGATGGGATCGACCCTGGTGCCCCGGTAGTTCGCCCGGGCATGCGCGTCGACGAGGACTTGCAGCACCTCGATCCGGCTGCTGGCCTCGGCCTCCGTGCGGAGATTGCCCTCCTGGCGGGCTTCGGCCGCGGCGAGCTCTTCCTGGAGGCGCGCGAGCTCCTCCTCCGCGGCGAGCACCTCGTCATTGGCCTTGGTGGCCGCGCGGCTGAGCTCCGACAGTCGGTTCAAGGCATCGGTGGAATCGGTGATGACAGGATCCGCGCTCGCCGGGGTCATGCTGGGCAGGCCGATAGGCCCAGCAAGGACAAGCGCAGCTAGCACCATCGTGATCAACGCACGGCGTGAACCTGCGATCACCAGCATCGCTCCTAAGCTCCTGGACGGATGTGCTCGCGCGCGGATCGCGCGCGCCTCCCCCGTTGCATCTCGATGAGATTACGATCCTGCTCGCGTGGTGTCCATTCGTCCACCACGCGCGCTAATGGGCGGGAGCCGTGGCTCCCGCCCATCGCGGTGGTTCCCTGCGCTAGCTAGGGATCACGCGTAGCGACGCGCGCTGTGGAACGGCATCATGCTGACGGGATCGACGCGGACGGGCGACGAGGAGTTCAGCGCGTGCACGACCTGGCCGTTGCCGATGTAGATGCCCACGTGCGAGGCGCCTCCGTAGAAGCCGATGACGTCGCCGCGCTGCAGGTCGTTGTAGGCGACGGGAATGCCGGCGCTGACCTGCTGCTGGCTGGTGCGCGGCACGTTGATGCCGGCCTGGCTGTGCGCCCACTGGACGAGCCCGGAGCAGTCAAAGGCGTTCGGCCCGCTCGCGCCCCACACGTAGGGGGAGCCAACCTTGGTCAGCGCGATGTCAGCGACCTGGTTGCCACGCGAGAACGGGGCAGCGATGTGCTGCGGCGCGAAGTTCGGGGCCTGGATCTGCGGGAGGTTCGGGATCTGCGGGACCTCGATGACCGGGACTTCGAAGTTGGTGGGGATCGCGAGGTGGTCCGGGACGTCGAAGGTGCCGATGCCGGGGATGGTCACGGGCGCTGCCATGGCGGGCGCGGCGGGAATCGCGATGACTCCGGCGGAAAGTACTCCGGCGGCGACTGCGTTTCGAACGGTCCGCTTGAGCGACGTGGTGGCCATAGTGATGGTTCTCCGTTTCTTCCTGGTTCCGCTGACCGAGTTAGCTGACGGGTTCGGGCCTGGAAGATTGCCCTACCCACGCGGGATCGCTGTCCAGCGTGGGATTCACCCCACGTAACGGTGGTTCCCCGGTTCGCGTGGCGGTCGGGTGCCACGCGATTAAGCGGTGTTGAGAGCGGCGCCATCCCGGTCGGGTCGGCAGGACTCCGCTGTGTCTCGAAAAGATTACGAAATGGACTCGGCTTCGTCCACGACCTCCACGGCGATCCGCCCTTGTGGTATAGATCACACTCGCTTCTGGTAACGCTTGCCACGCCGCTGATTTCGCGCATAACCCACGGTCAGCGCGATTGCCGGCCGCGTCGCCCCCGCCAGTGAGCCCGCATCGGGCGCCAGTGTCCCCAAGGTCCCTCTTAACCTGCCCCACTGCAGGTGAATCATGGGATGAATGCCCTGGCCAACAACTAAAATGGCTGGCAACAGGGCGCTAGCACGTGATCGCATAGCGAACCTTGCCTTTCTGGGCAAGCCGGATCCAGCGAGATGCCACGCACACTGAGAAAAACCTGTGGGCCTTCTCTCACTTGGCGTCCCGGCGCGTCGCGCGGTCTCCCCCGCCCCTCGACAGGACTGTCGGACCCTGTGACTACGCTGTCCGGCGTGCCCACCCCACCGACCTTGCCACCAGGCCAGATGAGCCTCCCCGAGCTCGAGGACACACTGCGCGACACCACTTTTGTCATCGTGGACCTCGAGACAACCGGTGGCAGCCCCGAGAACGACTCCATCACCGAGATCGGTGCGGTCAAGGTGCGCGGCGGCGCACGCATCGGCGAGTTCGCCACCCTCGTCAATCCCCAGCGGGAGATACCGCCCTACATCATCGAGCTCACCGGCATCACCACTGCCATGGTGCGCGAGGCGCCCCCCATCAGCGAGGTGCTCCCCGCGTTCCTCGAGTTCGCCCGCGGCTGCGTCCTCGTCGCGCACAACGCCCGCTTCGATACTGGCTTCCTCCGCGCCGCCGCCGCACGCCTCTCGTTCGACTGGCCATTCCCCCGGGCGCTCTGCACGGTGGTCCTCGCCCGCCGCATCCTCGACCGGGGGGGAGCCCCATCGGCCAAGCTCTCCGCGCTCGCCGCGCACTTCAATGTGCCCAACTCGCCCACGCACCGCGCGCTCGACGACGCCCGCGCCACTGTTGACGTCTTCCACGCCCTGCTCGAGCGCGTCGGCAACCAGGGCGTGCAGACACTCGACGAGCTCGAGCAGTACTACCCGCGCGTCCCGAGCACCGTGCGCGCGAAGCGAACCCTCGCCGATGACCTGCCGGACGGGCCCGGCGTCTACATCTTTCGCGGACCATCCGACGAGCCCCTCTACATCGGGACATCGAGCAACCTGCGCAAGCGCGTGCGCAGCTACTTCACCGGATCCGAGAAACGGACCGCGATGCGCGAGATGATCGCGCTCGCCACGCGGGTCGACCACATCCCCTGCTCGCACACCATCGAGGCCGGGGTCCGCGAGCTGCGCCTGCTCGCCGCCACGAGTCCGCCCTACAATCGCCGGTCCACGAGCCCCCGGCGTGCCTGGTGGATCAGCCTCACTGACGAGGCGTTCCCCCGCCTCGTGGTCGCCCGCACCGCTCGCGTGCCCTCCATCGGCCCATTCTCGAGCCGCGCCAATGCCCAGGAAGCAGCCGAGGCCCTCGCGACCGGGCTCGGGCTCCGCACCTGCCGCGCACGACTCGGCGCCACAGCCATCCACCCCGCCGACTGCGGCACCACCAGCGCCTCGCCGTGCGCCGCCTCCAGGCACGGGAGCCTCGTCGCGTCCGGCTACGCAGAGATCACCGACCATGCGCGCGCCACCATCGCCGGGCACGACAACACCGTCCTCGACGAGCTGCGCCAGCAGCTCGAGCAACTCGCCGCCGCCGAGAAGTTCGAGACCGCGGCACGCCTGCGCGACCGCGCGGCCAACCTCGGCCTGGCATTGCACCGCAGCCAGCGCCTTGCCTCGCTGATCCGCATCGATGAGATGGTTGTCGGGCGCCCCGACGGGCAACGCGGCTGGGAGATCGTGGTCATCCGGCGCGGCCGCCTGGCCGCGGCTGGCGTCGCGCGCCAGGGCACCTCGCCCCTACTCGTCGCCGAGCACCTTCAGGCAGCAGCCGAGACCACGATTCCCAATGAGGAGCCGCTCGAAGGAACCCATCCCGAGGAGATCGCGCTCCTCCTCGCCTGGCTCGACACTCCAGGCACCCGCATAGTCACAACGAGCCACGGGTTCCATCAGCCCGCGCGCGGGGCCGCCCAGCACGCCGACTGGTGCCAGCAGGCACGCACCGGCGCGCGCCGCGACCAGCTGCTCCGCCCGGATCGCCGAACGGATACCCTCACAGCATGATCACCGCGATAGTCCTGATCCACACCGATCCGCACAGCATTCCCGAGACCGCGCAGGCCGTCGCTGACCTGCCTGGAGTCTCCGAGGTCTACTCGTGCGCGGGCGACATCGATCTCATCGCGATCCTCCGGGTCGGGGACCACGAGCAGATCGCGCATGTTGTCACCGAGCGCATCACCAAGATCCCCGGGGTGCGGTCGAGCAGCACCCAGATCGCGTTCAAGCAGTACGCGAGCAGCGATGTCGAGGCTGCGTTCTCCCTTGGGGACTGACAGCCCCAACGCACTCAACTAGCCGCGCCGGGCCCCGGTCCACTCGTGCTACGCCCGCTGGGTCCAGTCCGCCCACGCATGCAGCAACGTCGCGGCCGCACCACCATCGATGGCCGCCTCGACCTCCCGCATCGCCTCGCCGATCGCCTCGTGCACATCCCCGCGCACGCCCTTGTACGCCGCCACCGCGGCAGCGGAGTTCAGCACCACCGCATCGCGCACCGCGGACTTCTCGCCAGCGAGCATCCGCCGCGCGATCTCCGCGTTGTCCTCGGCGTCCCCGCCTGTCAGGTCGCCCGGCTGCGAGCGCTCGATGCCCACACGGGCCGGATCGAAGCTCTCCTGCCGCACAGTCCCATCAACGACCACCTGCATCGTGGTCGTGGTGGTCGTGGTGATCTCATCGAGGCCGTCATCGCCCCGCACCACCAGCACTGAGCTCCCCCGGTCCGCGAATACCCCCGCCAGCACCGGCAGCAGGCCCGGGAACGCGCAACCCACCAGCCCGGCACGCGGCTGCGCAGGGTTCGTCAAGGGCCCCAGCACGTTGAACACGGTCGGGATCCCGATCTCGCGGCGCGGCGCGCCCGCGAACCGGTAGGCCGGGTGGAACACCGGTGCGAAGCAGAAACCGATGCCCACCTCCCGGACGCTCCGAGCCACTTCCTCCGGGCCGAGATTGATGCGGATGCCCAGCGCCTCCAGCACGTCGGCGCCGCCACTGCGCGACGATGCCGCCCGGTTGCCATGCTTGACCACGTTGATGCCGGTGGCGGCCACCACGATCGCGGACATCGTCGAGATATTGACCGTGTTCGACTTGTCACCGCCCGTGCCCACGATGTCGACCGCGTCGGTGCAGTCCTCGACCCGGCGCGCGTGCGCGAGCATCCCCGACGCGAGTCCACTCAGTTCCACAGACGTCGGGCCCTTCATCTTCATCGCCACGCCGAACGCCGCGATCTGCGCCGGGGTCGCCCGGTCCGACATGATCTCGTCCATCGCCCATGCGGTCGCCTCCGCGGGCAGGTCACTGCGGGAGGTAAGGGCCTCCAGCACGGTCGGCCATGCCAGGGCCGGAGTGTCCAGTGTCCCGTCAGTATCCCTCGTCTCGGGTCGCGGAGTCTTTAAGGTCGCGGGGTGCAGCGTCGAGGACATCGTAGTGCGGTTGCGGCCGATGGCCGGCGCCATTGCCCCCAATGCCGATCTGATCCGGCGCAGCTCAGCCAGCGCGCTGCCACGCTTCCCAGCCGAGCACATCGCCACCGTGCCGCGACAGCAGGCTCGCCATCCTCGAGCCCTCCTGTGCGCACCACAGCCCCGTGATCACGCCCACGCGCTGCACCGTGACCACCTCCTGCGCGGCGTCCTCGGCAGTCCGGAGGGAATAGCCCTCGGCCGCGAGCGCCTCCACGACAGCCTCGGCCCGCCTTCCCGGTACCGCGAGATCGAACCGCAGCACTCCTTGATCGCCCGGGCTCCAGCGCGGGGACGACTCGATGAGATCCACGACCGATACCGCTGGATCGCGCGTGCCCGCCACGAGCACTAGATCATCAGCATCCGGATCAAGGGGCTCGGCAGCCCGGCGGCGCCACCGGGCCAGCAGGCGATCCAGCATCGCGCCACGCTCCTCCGCGAGACTCTCGGCACGCACCTCGCGGTGCTCGCGGACCAGCCTACGCGACACGCCGCGGGCCCGAATCGGCAGCAAGCAGACGTCCACCAACTGGGAAAACGATGCCAACATCAACCCAAATCAGGACCCGGCTGCACGTTTAGTACGACGAGACGTCATACTTCCAAGTGTGACGAGCGCAGTAGGGAACTCAGGAACGGCAATCACACAACGTGTGCACTCGCTGAACCGCCCAAACATGGTCAGCGTGGGCACGATCGTGTGGCTGTCAAGCGAGCTCATGTTCTTCGCCGGCCTCTTCGCGATGTACTTCGTGTCGAAGGCCCAGGCCACCGAGTGGCCGCCACCACCCACGCATCTCAACATCCCCTTCGCACTGATGATCACCACCGTGCTGGTGCTGTCATCGTTCACGTGCCAGATGGGTGTGTTCGCGGCGGAACGTGGCGACGTGTTCGGCCTGCGGAAGTGGTACTACATCAGCTTCCTCATGGGCCTGTTCTTCGTCGTGGGCCAGGGCTACGAGTATTACGAGCTCGTGCACACCGGCACCACGATCTCGAGCAGCGTGTACGGCTCGGTGTTCTACATGACCACCGGCTTCCACGGTCTGCACGTGATCGGCGGCCTCATCGCGTTCCTGTACATCATCGCGCGGACCACCATGAGCAAGTTCACGCCTGCTCAGGCAACCGCCGCGATCGTGGTCTCCTACTACTGGCACTTCGTGGACATCGTGTGGATCGCACTGTTCGCGACGATCTACTTCATCCAGTAGCGACCACACAGCGCCAGCCCCGTCCAGCCCGTCCCCCATCACCAAAGGGATCTCGATGAGCTCATCTCCTCCACCCCCAGCCGATGCCCCCGGCGGGGAGGCAGTAGCGCCGGCCGCGCAGGCCGGCACACCGCCTCGCCGCTCCCGCCGCGCGCGCAAGCTGCGCCGCCGCGCCACCGGAGCCGCGCTGCTCCTTGCTGGACTCACCGGCGCGGGCCTGTTCGCCGCGGCGATCACCCCGGATGCGCATGTCGCGACCGCCAACGAGGACAGCGCCGCGCTGATCCGCGAGGGCAAGCAGATCTACGACGTGTCCTGCGTCACCTGCCACGGCGTCAACCTCCAGGGCGTCGCTGACCGCGGCCCCAGCCTGATCGGCGTGGGCGAGGCATCCGTGTACTTCCAGGTCGCCTCCGGCCGCATGCCTGCCATGCGCAACGAGGCCCAGGCAATGCGGAAGATCCCCAAGTTCGAGGAGCGCCAGATCGACGCCCTCGGTGCCTACATCCAGGCCAACGGTGGCGGTCCTGTCGTACCACGCGATGCCGGCGGCGAAGTAGCCACTGCCTCGCTGCGCGGCAACGATCCCGCCCGCGGCGGCGAGCTGTGGCGCCAGAACTGCGCCTCCTGCCACAACTTCACCGGCCAGGGCGGGGCCCTCTCGTCCGGCAAGTGGGCACCCTCGCTCGTCGGCGTCCCCGAGCCCGACATCTACACCGCCATGCTGACCGGCCCGCAGAACATGCCGAAGTTCTCGGATCGCCAGCTAACGCCCGAGGACAAGCAAGACATCATCGCGTTCGTCAAGTCCGTTCAGGAGACCCGCAACCCCGGAGGCTACGGCCTCGGCGGGTTCGGCCCAGTCTCGGAGGGCATGACGATCTGGGTACTCGGAATCTCAGTGGTCGTCGGCGCCACGATGTGGATCGGAGCAAGGTCATGAGCAACGCTGACCGGAACACTCCAGGGAACAAGAATCCCTCGGAGGAAGAACTGGCCAGCATGAGCCAGGAAGAGCTAGCGCGGCTCGGCACCAACCTCGATGACGTAGACGTCATCTTCCGCCGCAACCGCTGGCCCGCGAAGGGCACCAAGGCGGAGAAGCGCGCGGAGCGCCAGATCGCGTTCTGGTTCGCCCTCTCGGGGCTCTCCGCACTGGCCTTCATCGCGGTGTTCCTCTTCTGGCCGTGGGAGCACAAGAGCCTCGGCGAGGAGGGCTACAACCTCTACAACTGGGCCACTCCGCTCTACGGGCTCACCTTCGGCATGGCGATCCTCAGCATCGGCATCGCCGCGGTGCTGATCGCGAAGAAGATGATCCCCGAGGAGATCGCCGTCCAGCAGCGCCACGACGGTCCCTCCGACGCGGTCGACCAGAAGACCTCTGTCGCCCTGCTCAAGGACGCCTACGACACCTCCACCATCGGTCGCCGCAACATGATCAAGCTGTCGGCGATCTTCGGTGTCGGCACCTTCGCGGTCGCCGCGCCCGTCGCTCTCGCCGGCGGCATGGTGAAGAACCCGTGGGCCGACGGCGATGATTCACCGCTGTGGACTTCCCCATGGGATCCCGACTACCCGGGCCAGACCGTCTACCTGCGGCGCGACACCGGTCGCATCGACGACATCGTTCTCGTCCGGGCCGAGGACCTCGACGCCGGCGCGATGGAAACTGTCTTCCCCTTCAAGGAGGAATGGCGCGGCGACCTCTACAAGCTGCGCTACTCCCTGCGCCACCAGTACGCGCCGGTCATGCTGATCCGCCTGCGCAGCTCCGACACCGCGCGAGTCGTCAAGCGACAGGGCCAGGAAGACTTCAACTACGGCGACTACTTCGCCTACTCGAAGATCTGCACCCACCTTGCCTGCCCGACCTCACTGTACGAGCAGCAGACGCAGCGAATCCTGTGCCCCTGCCACCAGTCGCAGTTTGATGCGCTCCAGTACGCCAAGCCCGTGTTCGGTCCGGCGACCCGAGCGCTCCCCCAGCTTCCGATCACTGTGGACGAGGAAGGCTTCCTCGTAGCACGCGGCGGCTTCATCGAGCCCGTCGGACCGGCCTTCTGGGAACGGCCCAACTACACGGAGATCCCAGACCTCGGGGAGCGTGAATCATGAGCACGAGTCAAGCGATACAGGATCGCGCTAACAAGGAAGCGGCCAAGGCCGCCACCAACATGGACCAGCGGTACCGCATGGCCGCAGGCATGCGCCGCCAGATGAACAAGGTGTTCCCCACCCACTGGTCCTTCTTGCTCGGCGAGGTCGCGCTCTACAGCTTCGTCATCCTCCTCGTCACCGGCGTGTACTTGACGTTGTTCTTCGACCCGTCGCTCGCGCACGTGATCTACGAGGGCCCCTACCAGCCGTTGCGCGGCGTCGAGATGTCTCGCGCCTACGAGACGGCCCTCCAGATCTCGTTCGAGGTCCGCGGCGGCCTGTTCGTGCGGCAACTTCACCACTGGGCGGCGCTGCTGTTCGCGGCATCGATCATCCTGCACCTGCTGCGCGTGTTCTTCACCGGCGGATTCCGCAAGCCACGCGAGGCGAACTGGGTCATCGGTTCCATGATCTTGGTCCTCACCATCGCCGAGGGCTTCATGGGCTACACCCTCCCCGACGACCTGCTCTCCGGCATCGGCCTTCGCATCACCTCCGCGATCATGCTGTCGCTGCCCGTGGTCGGGACCTGGATCCACTGGTTCGTGTTTGGTGGCGAGTTCCCTGGCGAGCTGATCATCGCCAGGCTCTACGTCGCGCACATCCTGCTCATTCCAGGGCTCCTGCTCGCGCTGATCGCAGCGCACCTCGCGCTGGTGTGGTACCAGAAGCACACCCAGTTCCCCGGCCCCGGCCGCACTGAGAACAACGTCGTCGGCGTCCGGGTCCTCCCGGTGTTCGGTGTCAAGGCGGGTGGCTTCTTCGGCATCATCTTCGGCATCCTCGCCCTGATGAGTGGCTTCCTGCAGATCAACGCCATCTGGAACCTCGGGCCATACAATGCCTCCCAGATCTCAGCGGGATCCCAGCCGGACTTCTACATGTTCTTCACCGAAGGAATGGCGCGCATCTGGCCCGCGTGGGACATCTACATCGGCAACTACCTGATCCCATCGGTGGTCGGCGTCGCCGTCATTCTCGGAATCGTCTTCGCGCTGCTGTTCACCTATCCGTTCATCGAGGCGAAGCTCACCAAGGATGATGTGCACCACAACATCCTGCAGCGTCCGCGCGACGTGCCTGTGCGCACCTCGCTCGGCGCGATGGCGCTCGCGTTCTACGCCGTGCTGTTCCTCATGGCCATGAACGACATCATCGCGTTCAAGTTCCATATCTCTCTGAACGCGACCACCTGGCTCGGTCGCCTCGGCCTGATCGTGCTGCCGCCAGTGGTGTACATCATCACCTACCGCTGGTGCATCGCCCTTCAGCGCTCCGACCGCAAGGTGCTCGAGCATGGCATCGAGACGGGCATCATCACGCGCCTGCCGCACGGCGAGTACATCGAGCTGCACCAGCCGCTCGGCCCAGTCGACGAGCATGGACATCCCATCCCGCTCCCCTACCAGGGCGCGGCGATCCCCAAGCGGATGAACCAGCTCGGTGCCGCAGGAGCCCCAGGTTCCGGCAGCCTGCTCACCGCGGACCCGTCCGACGAGCGCGAGCTGCTCGAGCACGAGGAGCACGAGGCCCATCTCAGGCAGGCCCAGGCGCTCCGCGCGCTACAGCAGCGCGGTATCGAGAAGGGCGAGGACGATCACTGATCGGTCCTAGCTAGCTAGCGCCGCACGGTCCTACCGAGCGCCGCACGAGCTCCACGCGAAGGCCCCCGGGAATCCCTCCCGGGGGCCTTCGCCCTTGCGCATGCACGGTGGCCGGTCAGGCTCGTCGTTGCGCATGCACGGTGGCCGGTGAGGCTCGTCGCCCGCCGCCCAGGGTTCGGAGGCAGATCGGTCGTCTTCTCGTCCGTGAGTGGAGACTTTTCCCGGTGTCAGCGGGGGAAGTTTCCACTGGCGCGGCGTCGGGGCGCGGCGCGGTCTCGCGGCGCAGGCGCGGCGCGGCGCGGGCTTGCGGCGCAGGCGCGGCGCTCGGGCGCTGGCCCGCCCTCTCGACCGAGCCCAAGCTGCAAACGCGATATCCGGCCCCTTCTATCGCGCCAATTTCCTATCGCGTTTGGCCGTATCCAGTGCTTTTGTTGGCCAGCGGCTGAGATCTACCGACATCCGGCCCCCAAACCTGGCGGCACTCGGCCGATCCCTCGGCTCCCTCGGCGAGACTGCACGTGGGTTACGGGGCCCGAGACGCGTTCTACCGAACCAGAGCAAAGCTGCGTGCGTACAACCAACCTGGCCGCAGATGCGTTCCAGCCTGGCGTCCGGCGTGCGCTCCATTCTGGACCCGCGTAGAGCGCTCCTGAAGGGAGCAGGGGCGAGGACGAGGTGGATCAAGGCAGCCTGGAGCGCCGAGAGGCTGAGGGCATGTGCGCGAGAAAGCGGCAGCGACGGCCTCGAAGGGCTTGCCGGCCGCGCAGCGCGGATGCCTCCCGAGTGAACATCGGTCGCGGCCTGAAGCAAGCGGCTCATCCGCGCATCAGCGCATCAGAGCATTGCCGCCCCTCGCGGCACCAGCCTGCCCGCCTCGCGGCACCAGCCTGCCCGCCTCGCGGCACCAGCTTGCCCGCCAGTCGGCGCCACAAGCCACCACAGCAAAGCCACCACAGCAATCCCTGTGAGCACAGCAAAGCCCTCCAGCGCGGTGGGTCTTGCGCTGGAGGGCTTTGGCGCTGTCAAGGGCTTTGGCGCTGTCGAGGGTTGCGCTGTCGAGGGCTGCGCTGTCGAGAGCTGCGCTGCGGGGCTTTGGTGCTGTGTAGAGCTGCGCCCGTGGTAATCAGTGCTTCTCGGGGCCCCAGTGGTACTCGAAGACGAGTCCGGCGGTAGCGACGAGGATGATCACTGCTGCGACCACGATCAGCCACATGTAGAAGAAGGCGACCGCGATGCCTGCCAGTGCGGCGGAGAGCGCGAGCAGCACGGGCCAGTAGCTGCCGGGGCTGAAGAATCCGAGGTCGCCGGTGCCGTCCTCGATGTCTGCTTCCTCGTAGTCCTCGGGACGAGTGTCGATGCGTCGCGCGACGAACCGGAAATAGGTGCCGATGATGAGGGTCAGGCCCGCAGTGAGCACGATCGCGGTGAGCCCGGCCCATTCCAGCCCGGCGCGGGAGGTGTAGGTGAACACGCCGTACAGGATGGCGGTGAGGAAGAAGAACACCGTGAGCAGCTCGAAGAGCTTGGCTTCGATCTTCATGTCAGAACACGTCCTTGTTCAGTGCGGGGGCGTCAGTTGCCGGAACGGAAGGGGATCGCGGTCTGTGCCTCTCGCTGCGTGTTGAAGGGCACGGTGCTGATGGATAGGGGCTCCTCGCCGATGGCTTCGAGCGCCTCGGCGTTGGAGAGGCCCTGGCCGCCGTCGACGGTGGGCTTGCGCAGCTCGATGTACTCCGCGAAACGCTCGGGGCTCACTGCGCGGACCTCGAAGTTCATCATCGAGTGGTAGGTGCCGCACATCTCGGCGCAGCGCCCGACGAATGCTCCTTCCTCCTCGATCTCGCTGACCTGGAAGGAGAAGTCGGAGCGGTTTGCTTCGGGGTTGGGGAGGACGTCGCGCTTGAAGAGGAACTCGGGCACCCAGAAGGAGTGGACAACATCGGCGGAGGCAAGGACGAACTCGATGCGCCGGTTGGTGGGGAGCACGAGGACGGGGATCTCCTCGCTCGAGCCGAGGGTCTCGATGGTGTTGTAGCTGAGGTAGTCGAGCTCGCCGCGCTCGTTGCCATGGATGCGACCGACATTGCCGCCGTGGTCGTCGTCACCCTCGTCGCCCGTTGCGCCGAGCTGGGGACCACCATCGGGATCGGCGCCGTCGTAGCTCGGGGTGCCGTCGCCCATGTCGATGGTGCGGTAGCCGAACTTCCAGTTCCACTGGTAGGCGGTGACGTCAACGACGACGTCGGCCTCGCCGTGCTCCTTGTCGTTGACGTAGTTCTGCACAACGACGGTGAAGTAGAACAGCACCGCGATGATGATGAAGGGCACTGCCGTGTAGAGCAGCTCAAGGGGCACGTTGTAGCCCGTTTGCCGCGGGAAGTCAGGGTCGCCCTTCTTCTTGCGGTGGAACACCACTGTCCAGAAGGTAAGCCCCCAGACCAGTACACCCATTACGAGAGCAGCGACCACCGACCATGTCCACAACTCGCGCATCATCGTGGCCTGCGGGGTAATGCCCGAGGGCCAGCCGAATCGAAGGACCGTATTGTCGATGGAGCAGCCCGAAAGGAGCACGGCAGCGATACCGAGAGTCGCCGCTAGCCCAGTCCGTCGCGCAATCCGACGCCGACTACCGTGTGCCACGTTCACGCCTTCCTGGTTGCCACACCTTGTGCAGACCTAACCTGTTCAGACCTACCGTGTGCCGACCCCGCGAGCGCGCGGATCCGCACGGATCAAACTCTTGAGCCTGAATACTACGCAGCGTAGACCACGCGTTTGCAGCCGGCACTATCGGGTCTCCTCATGCGGGTGAAAGTTTTGCGGCATACTCCCTACCGGAAGAGTTTGCCCAGCTTGTCCGGGGGCGCCGCGGTGGCCCCTGAGCTGATCGTGGATTGAGGTGTTGTGCGCTGTGTGTGGCCTCCTGGGAATTCTGACTCCGGACGGGTCTGCCGCGGAGGTGGCTCCGCGGCTGGGAGAGGCGCTGCATTGCATGCGTCATCGTGGTCCGGACGAGGCCGGCACGTGGCATGACGATGATCTCGCGCTGGGGTTCAACCGGTTGTCGATCATCGATATCGCGCACTCGCACCAGCCGTTGCGCTGGGGTCCGCCGGAGAACCCCGAGCGATACGCGTTGACGTTCAATGGCGAGATCTACAACTACCTGGAGCTGCGCGAGGAGCTCGCTCGCGAGCATGGTGCCGTGTTCCGCACCGAGGGCGATAGCGAGACGATCGTCGCGGCCTTCCACCACTGGGGCCCGGGCGCGGTGGAGCGACTGCGGGGCATGTTCGCGTTCGGAGTCTGGGACACCGAGACGCGCGAGCTGTTCATCGCTCGCGACCCGTTCGGCATCAAGCCGCTGTTCATCGCGGATGCCCCGGGCGGATTCGGCTTCGGGTCGGAGAAGAAGAGCCTGCTGGAGGCCGCGGACCTGTTGAAGCTCGATCTCGGCATCGACGCGCGCGCCACCGAGCATTACCTGGTGCTGCAGTACGTGCCCGAGCCCGAGTCGCTGCACACGGGCATCCGTCGCCTGGAATCGGGCTGCTACGCCTGGGTGCGGCCGGGCGAGGCGCCACGCGTCACTCGCTACTTCAAGCCCTCGTTCCCGGTGGTGCCCTTCGCCAAGGGCAAGGACGCCGCGCAGAAGCGCTACGACGAGATCGCTGCCGCGCTCGAGGACTCCGTCGCCAAGCACATGCGCGCCGATGTGACGGTCGGCTCGTTCCTTTCCGGGGGCATCGACTCGACGGCGATCGCCGCGCTCGCTATCCGGCACAACCCGGACCTGATCACGTTCACCACGGGGTTCGAGCGCGAGGGCTACTCCGAGGTCGATGTGGCCGCGGAGTCCGCGGAGGCGATCGGCGCGCGGCATGTGGTGAAGATCGTGGGGCCCGAGGAGTTCGCGAAGTCGATCCCGGAGATCGTGTGGTACCTCGATGACCCGGTCGCGGATCCAGCGCTCGTGCCGCTCTACTTCGTGGCCCGGGAGGCGCGCAAGCATGTCAAGGTCGTGCTCTCCGGCGAGGGCGCGGACGAGTTGTTCGGTGGCTACACCATCTATCGCGAGCCGCTATCGCTGCGCCCGTTCAGCGCGCTGACCCCGGGCATGCGCCGGGCCGCCGCTCGGCTATCGGACCGGATGCCCGAGGGCAAGCGCGGCAAGAGCCTGCTGCAGCGCGGATCGCAGCGGCTCGAGGAGCGCTACTACGGCAACGCGCGCAGCTTCCAGGATCATCATCTGCGCGCGGTGCTGCGGGACTTCCGGCCCGAGTGGACGCACATGGACGTCACCGCACCGATCTATGCCCGCTCCGAGGGTTGGGACCCGGTGGCGCGGATGCAGCACCTCGATCTGTTCACGTGGCTGCGCGGCGACATCCTCGTCAAGGCCGACAAGATGACGATGGCGAACTCGCTGGAGCTGCGCGTGCCGTTCCTCGATCCCGAGGTGCTCGCGGTGGCGGAGAAGATCCCCTACAAGCAGAAGATCACCCGCGAGACGACGAAGCATGCGCTGCGGCAGGCGCTCGAGGGCATCGTTCCCCACCATGTCTTGCACCGCGCCAAGCTCGGCTTCCCGGTGCCGCTGCGGCATTGGCTGCGCGGGCCCGAGCTGTATGAGTGGGCCCGCGACCAGATCGCGGAATCCGGCACCGATCACATCCTGGACCTGGCGGCGGTCGGCAAGATGCTCGAGGAGCACCGCGCGGGCGTCTCCGACCACAGCAGGCGCCTGTGGACCCTGCTCACCTTCATGGTGTGGCATGGCATCTTCGTGGAGGAGCGGATCACCCCGTCGATCGAGGACCACGAGTACCCCGTGACCCTGTAGCGCGCTGCCTGGCCGCTAGGCGTTCTTGCCGTGCGCCGCGTCGTAGCGTTGCTTCTCGCGCGCGTGGCGCGCCTCGGCCTTGGGGTTCTGGAGATCCTTGGGCAGCCCGTGGCGCTCGAGGCGCCGTGCCCGATTGGGCTCCATGTAGGCCGCCGAGTAGAACAGCGCCAGCAGCACGCCGAGGAGGACGACGGCCGCGCGAAGGCTCAGCGGACCCGGGAGCATGAAACCGAGCGCGTAGATCGGCACGAACGGCACCATGCTGCGGATGAGGTGCCGGGGCACGGCCCAGTCGCCGGTGAGATCGTTGCGCACCCAGTCCTGCATGCTGGGCGGGAGGGTGCGGCCGAAGCTGTAGCCGATCCATTGCAGTGGGCCGGGGCGGGTTGCGTTGCTGGTCATGAGAGTGCTCCTGCGTTGAGCGCGGCTGCGTTGATACGGGTGAGGACGTCGTGCAGCTCGGTGATCTGTTCCTCGGTGACGCCGAGACTGCTCATGACGGCGGGCGGGATCTTCTCGGCCTCGGCGCGAAGCGCTCTCCCCTCGCTGGTGAGGTGCACCTCGAGCTGCCGCTCAGCGTGCTGGCTGCGGGCCCGGGTGAGGAGCCCGGCCGCCTCGAGCCGCTTGAGCAGGGGCGAGAGGGTGGGCGAGTCGAGCTGGAGCGCTTCGCCAATGTTGCGCACCGACCGTGGCTCCTGCTCCCACAGGGCGAGCATGACGAGGTACTGCGGGTGCGTGAGCCCCATGGGCTCGAGGAGCGGCCGGTAGACGGCGAGGACGGCGCGATTGGTGACGGCGAGGGCGAAACAGACCTGGCGGTCGAGGGCGAGCGGGTCTGGTGCGGGCATGCCTCAAATATAGTGCACGCTCTAATCGTGCACAACTACTTCGTGCACTATCTATTAGGGCACTCGTCACAAGCGCTGCCCTAAGCGGTCCCCTGCATCAGTGCCGCTGGGCTACTCCGCCCCGGCAACGAACAAGAGCCGGGCACCCCGTGAGGTGCCCGGCTCCGGATCAGATCGCCCACCGTCAGGCAGGCAGGATGTCGCCGATCTCGCGCGCTGCATCCGCGCCGTAGGCATTCTTGATGCGGTCGAGCGCCCTCTCGCGGTTCCACTCCCATTCCTGGGTCCCGACCGTCTCGAGAACCAGTACAGCAATCAGTGAACCGAGCTGAGCGGCGCGCACGTGGTCCAGCTTCGCCATGCGAGCGGTCAGGTAGCCCGCTCGGAACGCATCGCCCACGCCAGTCGGGTCCACGCGGCCCTCATCAGGCACGACATCAACATGCACGGGGTCCTCGCCGCGGACAACGATATCCACCCCGCCCGCGCCCAAAGTGGTTACACGAATGCCCACCATGCCCGCGACGTCCGCCTCGGAAAGGCCTGTCTTCTGCCGCAGGAGGCCCCACTCGTACTCATTCGTGAACAGATAGGCCGCGCCATCGATCAGGTCGCGCGCGGTGGCGCCATCGATACGAGCGAGCTGCTGGGAGGGATCGGCCGCGAAAGGCACGCCGAGCTCGCGGCACTCCTGGGTATGGCGGACCATCGCGTCGGGATCATTGGCCCCGACGAGGACCATGTCGATATCCGGACGACGGTCCACGACGCCCGCGATGGAGATCTCCCGTGATTCGCTCATCGCGCCCGGGTAGAACGAGGCGATCTGCGCCATCGCGGTGTCGGTGGTGCACACGAACCGCGCCGTGTGCGCGGTGCCCGAGATGCGGACCCCATCGCAGTCGACGCCGTGCTGCTGCAGCCACGTCCGGTACTCGGCGAAGTCCGCGCCCGCCGCACCCACGAGCAGGGGGTTGCCGCCGAGCACGCCGATGGCGAACGCGATGTTCCCGCCGACTCCCCCGCGGCGCACGACGAGATCGTCGACGAGGAAGCTCAGCGAGATCTGGCTGAGCTTGTCCGCGACGAGCTGCTCCTCGAACGTGCCGGGAAACGTCATCAGATGGTCTGTCGCGATGGAACCGCTGACCGCGATCGCCACATTTGCCCCTTCCGCGCTGGTGCGCAGCGCGCCGGACTGTGGCGCGCGCCGCACTACAGTACCCCGGCGGCGTGGCGCTCATGCAAGCACGCTCGCCGGTCGAGCCTGTCCGCGGTCACCCGCCGCGCCCCGCTGCTCGTGGCACGCGAAAGGGCGGCCTGGCTCCGGGCCAGACCGCCCCGCACGTGTTCAGCGTGTCAGTTGAACGAGTCCCCGCATGCGCAGGAGCCTGTCGCATTCGGGTTGTCGATCGTGAATCCCTGCTTCTCGATCGTGTCAACGAAGTCAATGACAGCACCATGCAGGTAGGGCTCGCTCATCCGATCCACGGCAAGCGTGACGCCATCGACCTCAAGGGTATGGTCGCCATCGAGCGTGCGATCGTCGAAGAACAGCTGGTAGCGGAGGCCCGCGCAACCGCCGGGCTGCACCGCGATGCGCAGCGAGAGGTCAGTGCGACCCTCCTGCTCCAGCAGCGTCTTCGCCTTGGCCGCCGCAGCGGTCGTGAGCGTCACGCCCTGGGTAGTGGTCTCGTTCTGCACAGTCATGCGTTCTCCCTCAGGTCCTACAGAATTACCGTGCACATTCCGGTGCTTGATCCAACGGTACTCCTGTTCCGGAAATTCCCCTACCCGCGGTCGACCCCGCCCCGAGCCCCCTCGGCCTGCCCGATCCGCCGAGCGATCCCCGCGACGGCCTCCGCCAACGCAGCCTGCGCGTCGCGGATCGCAGCGCTCGCCGAGCCACGCAGATCGGCCAGCGACACTACCTCGCCGAGCCCCATGCCGCGCCACTGCGGCTGGCCCAGCATGCAGCTCCCCACCACCGCGACCACCGGCACGCGTGCCTCCGCGGGCGCCGCGTGCGACTGGCCCGCCAACTCGGACACTACCTTTCCGGCCAGCGTCTGCGCGTCCAGCCGGCCCTCGCCCGTGATCACGAGGTCCACCGCGCCAGGCCGCCGACCGCGCGCCAGCACATCGCTGAGGCCGGTGGCGCTGGCCACGAGCCGCGCTCCCGATACACGCTGGCCACCCAGCGCGAGCAAAGCTGCTCCCAGTCCCCCTCCCGCGCCCGCGCCATCGCGCATGGCCACGCCACGACCATGCGCGTCGACCAACCTGGCGCTGGCCCGCGCGAGCCGTCGCTCCAGCAGTCCGACCATGCTGGCGTCGGCACCTTTCTGCGGACCGAACACGCGCGCAGCCCCCAGCGGCCCGAGCAGGGGGCTCGTCACATCCGTCGCGGCGATCAGGGCGACCCCCGCCAGCGCCCGCCGTCCCTGCTCGACCCCACCCAGCACGTCGAGCATGCCACTGCCGCCGTCCGTGCACGCCGTGCCGCCAAGCCCCACGACGATGGACCCGGGCTCCTGCCCGGCAGCTCGGAGCAGCAACTCCCCCACTCCCGCGCTCGTAGCGGCCCAGGCCGAGGAGGGCGTGGGCCGGCCCGGCAGCAGGTGGAGCCCGCAGGCCTGCGCGGCTTCCACATACGCCACGGCGCCCCGCGCCTGCTCGAGCTCCGCGCCCTGCACCAGCCACCTCGCCCGCACGCGCTCGCCGAGCGGACCGCGCACGGCCGCCTCTCGCGCCTGCCCGCCGCGAGTGGCGAGCGCGTCAACGAAACCGGGACCACCATCGGATTGCGGGAGGAGCTGGAGCTGGTCCCCTGGCCGCTCCGCCAGCCACGCGTCATGCATGACGATCGCGGCCTCGCGTGCCGACAGAGTGCCCCCGAAGGAGTCCGGCGCCAGCACGATCCTCATGCCTACCAGTATCGCCCGGAGCGGTGGCGTGAGTGCGGGACGGGCCGCGAGCGTGCCCTGGTTTGCCCGGATCACCAGATCGCATACCCTAAAACCCGTGAAACTCACCGGACGTGGCAGCAGCGGCAGCAATCCCGATGATCCCTCCGCGCAGGACGGGCCTGGCCAGGATCGCCCGGCGCAGGAGCAATCGGTGCAGCCCGCCGGGCACACCCCCGGCAAGGGACGTCCCACGCCCAAGCGCAACGAGGCGCGCCGGGGCGCGCGCGCTCCCCTGATGCCGCCTCCGATGACAAAGGCCGAGGCGCGGGCGCGCAAGAAGGCCCTCAAGGCCGAGCAGCGCAAGAAGCCGAAGATGTCCAAGGAAGAGCGCAAGCGCTTCAACGCCGAGAGCCGCTCGCGCGCGAACGAGCGCCGCGCCCGCATGATGGCCGGCGACGAGGACTACTTGCTGCCCCGGGACCGCGGAAAGACCCGCAAGCTCGCCCGAAACTACGTCGACGCGCGGCGCAACCTTGCGGGCATGTTCATGCCGCTGGCGCTGCTGGTGCTGCTGACGCTGTTCATGCCGCCAGACATCCAGGCCGTCATCACGCTCGGCATGATGGTCTTCCTCATCTTCATGATCGTCGAGGGAATCGTGCTGGGACGGCAGATCAGCAACCGGGTGCGCGAGCGATTCCCCGACAGCGACGACACTGGGCTGGGCATCGGCTGGTACGCGTTCGTCCGCGCGACGCAGATCCGGCGGCTGCGGGTGCCCAAGCCGCAGGCACGCCCCGGCGACGCGGTCTAGCCCGCCATGCGCTGCCTGGTCCTCGGGGGCGCGCGATCCGGCAAGTCCGGCCACGGCGAGCAGGTGATCAACGAATGGGCGCCGCGCCAGCCGGTGCGCTATATCGCGACGGCTCCCGATCGTCCTGGCGATGAGGAGTGGGCCGAGCGCGTGCGCGCCCACCAGCAGAGGCGGCCCGCGCACTGGAAGACCGTGCGCACCGATGACCTGGCCGCCGAGCTCGACCGCGATACGTCCCTCCCCACGATGATCGACGATCTCGGCATGTGGCTCGCGGCGATGATGGATCAGGCCGGCGCCTGGACCGATTCGAGCAGGGCAAGCGCTCCGGTCGACCGGCTGGTCGATGCAGTGGTCCGCTACCCTGGCCCGCTGGTGATCGTCACCCCCGAGGTGGGGATGGGCATTGTTCCCGAGACGCGATCCGGACGGGCATTCCGGGACGAGATCGGGGTGTTGAACGCGCGCATCGCGGAGGAATGCGAGAAAGTTGTACTGGTGGTGGCGGGAATCCCGTTGTCGCTGAAGTGATCCCCGCCTGTCGCGCGGCCGGCGAGAAAGGCTGGAGCAGTTGACCGACCAGGAACGCCCGGACGATCCCAGCGTTGTCGATCCCAGCGTCTTCGATCCGATCCCCCAGCCCGATCGCGAGGCGCGGCGAGCAGCCTGGCAGCGGCAGGCATCGCTCACCAAGCCCACTGGCTCCCTCGGCAGGCTCGAGGAGCTCTCGACGTGGATCGCGGCATGCCAGGGCCACTGCCCGCCCGTCCCGTTCGCCCGCCCCCGCATCGTCATCTTCGCCGGCGACCATGGCATCGCGCGCCACGGCGTGTCCGCTTATCCGCCCGAGGTGACCGTGCAGATGGTGCGGAACTTCCTCGACGGAGGGGCCGCGATCAATTGCCTCGCCGAGAACGCCGGGGCGACAGTGCGGGTGGTCGATATCAGCGTCGACGGCGACACCCCGGCATCGGTGAGCGCGCACAAGGTCCGCCGCTCGAGCGGGCGCATCGACACCGAGGACGCGATGTCCCACGACGAGGCCGTCGCTGCGGTCGCGGCAGGGCGCGCCATCGCCGACGAGGAGATCGACGCGGGCGCGGACCTGCTCATCGCCGGTGACATGGGCATCGGCAACACAACTCCGGCCACGGTGCTCGTCGCCACGCTGACCCGCACCGAGCCCATCGCCGCGGTCGGCCGGGGCACCGGGATCGATGACAACGCGTGGATGCTCAAGACCGCCGCCGTGCGCGATGCGATGCGCCGCGGCAAGATCGTCGCGCGCGATCCCGTCCGGCTGCTGGCCACGAGCGCGGGCGCGGACATCGCAGCAATGGCAGGCTTCCTTGCCCAGGCGTCGCTGCGGCGCACCCCGGTGATCCTCGACGGCGTGGTGGTGAGCTCCGCCGCGCTCGTCGCCGAGGACCTCGCGGCGGGCGCTCGCGAGTGGTGGCTGGCAGGGCACCGATCGACCGAGCCCGCGCACTCGATCGCGCTGCGGCGGTTGCAGCTCGAACCGATCGTGGACCTCGGCATGCGCCTCGGCGAGGGATCCGGCGCGGCAGTGGCGCTGCCGATCCTGGCGGCGGCGGTAGCGACGCTGGCCCGGATGGCCACTTTCGAGGAGGCAGGGGTGAGTGATCGATGAGCGCCAGAAGTTCCCGGGGCCCGCGCGGCAGCACGAGCAGCAATCCCACCGTGGACGGGGCACGCTTGGCGTTCTCGTGGCTGACTGTCTTGCCCGTGCGCGGCCCGCGGATCGTGGATCGGCAAGCCAGCGCCTGGGCAATCGCGGTGACGCCACTGATCGGCCTGGTCCTCGGGCTATCAACGACCCTGCTGCTGTGGGGGATGCTGGCGCTCGGGCTGCCCTCCCTGCTCGCGGGGATCCTCGCGGTGGGGTTCCTCGCGCTCGCGACGCGGGGACTACACATCGACGGGCTCGCCGATACCGCTGATGGCCTGGGCACGTTCGGGCCACCTGAGCGGGCGCAGCGGATCATGCATGCCGGCGGATCGGGCCCGTTCGGCATCGCCACGCTGGTTGTCGTGCTCATCGGGCAGGGCCTTGCGCTCGGCGCGCTCGCTGGGGCCAGCATGTTCGTCGCGATCACTGTCGCCATCGCGGCAGGGCGCGTCGCAGTGGTCATCGCGTGCCGGCCCGGCCTGCGGGCAGCACGGCCCGAGGGCTTCGGGGCGCTGGTGGCCGGGAGCCAATCCTGGGCGACCATCGGCTCCTGGGTGGCGGCGTCCCTGTTCATCGCTACTGTCGCGGTGCCCGGCAGCCCGCTGCACGGCGTAATCGTGCTGATCGTGGCATTCGCCTTCGCGCTGGTATTCGTGATGCATTGCGCCCGGCGCCTCGGCGGGATCAACGGCGACGTGCTGGGCGCGGCTCTGGAGCTGACCGTGCTGATCGCGGTCGTGGGGTTGCTGCTCGGAGCGTGAGGGCCTGGCCACCACGTGCAGGTGACCAGGCCTCATGGCGCGGCTCGCGATTCAGAGCAGGCGCTGCATCCAGCCGCGCGTGTCCTCGAAGGTGCCGCGCTGGATCCCGGTGAGCGTGTCGCGCAGCGCAAGGGTGACCTCGCCCGGCTCGCCGTCAGCAATGGTGTATTCGCCACCGGTGTGCTTGACCCGGCCGACCGGAGTGATCACTGCGGCGGTACCGCACGCGAAGACCTCGGTGATCTCGCCGCTGCGGGACTTCTCCTCGACCTCCTCGACCGAGACGCGCCGCTCCTCGACCGGGATGCCAGCGTCCTCGGCGAGGTGGATCAGGGATGCCCGCGTGATGCCGGGCAGCAGCGAGCCAGATAGCTCCGGGGTGACAAGCCGCGCCTCGGCGCCGGATCCGAACACGAAGAACAGGTTCATGCCGCCCATTTCCTCGATGAAGCGACGCTCGATCGCATCGAGCCAGACCACCTGGTCGCAGCCCTGGTCCGCGGCCTGCGCCTGGGCGAGCAAGGAGGCGGCATAGTTCCCGGCGAACTTCGCGGCACCCGTGCCACCGGGCGCGGCACGCACGTACTCGGTGGAGAGCCAGACGCTGACGGGCCGGACACCAGCCTTGAAGTAGGCCCCGGCCGGGGACGCGATGAGCAGGTACTGGTACTCCGCCGCGGGACGCACGCCAAGCCCCGCCTCGGTGGAGAACATGAAGGGTCGCAGGTAGAGCGACTCCTCCCCGCCTGCCTCGGGCACCCATGCCTCATCGACGGCGAGCAGTTCCTTCAAGGACGCGAGGAACATCTCGTCAGGCAGCTCCGCCATGGCCATGCGGCGCGCCGAGGAGCGGAAGCGCTCGGCGTTCGCGTCCGGGCGGAACGAGGCGATAGTGCCATCGGGCTGCCGATATGCCTTCAGCCCCTCGAAGATGGCTTGCCCGTAGTGCAGCACCATCGCCGCTGGATCAAGGGTGATCGCGCCGTACGGCTGGATGCGGGCGTCATGCCAGCCCTGCTGCCGCGTGAAGCGGATCGCGACCATGTGATCGGTGAAGTGCGTACCGAAGCCCGGGGACCGCAGGATCTGCTCCCGCTCGGCCTGTGGCCTGGGCGCGGGATGGGCGGAGCGGGTGAATTCGGGCAGCGTCGTCATGAGCGGAAATCCTATCGCGAAAAGTCACTGGGTCCTCGGTGCGACGAACGGTGGCCGGACGACTTCGCAGGGAATGTGGCGTCCCCGTACGTCGACCGTCACGGTGGCGCCCGCGGTGATGTCCGCGGAGGTGTCGAGGAGCGCGAGCGCGATGCCGGTTTTCAGCGTTGGTGAGAACGTACCGGACGTCGTCGTCCCGATCATCTCGTTTTCGGCCCCGAGGACGTCGAGGCCGGGGCGCAGCACGCCCCTGCCGAGCGCGCGCAGCCCCCACAGCGAACGGCTGGGCCCGGCCTCGCGCTGCCGCTGCAAGGCATCGCGCCCCCAGAACCCGGGCTTGCGCCAGCCCACGGCCCATCCGCAGCGCGCTTCGACGGGGGTTATCTCCAGCGAGAGCTCATGGCCATGGAGCGGATAACCCATCTCCGTTCTCAGCGTGTCGCGCGCGCCGAGCCCAGCGAGCCGCCCACCAAGCTGCTCGGCGCGGTCGGCGAGCCGTTGCAGGGCCACCTCGGCATCTCCGCTGGGCACCACGATCTCGTAACCCTGCTCACCGGTATAGCCCGTGCGGCAGATCCGCACAGTCGATCCCCCCGCGCCCTGCCACTCGGCGTCGGCGAACGCCATGTACGGCATGGAGGTGGGCAATCCCTCGAGCTCGAGCAGCTCCGCGGACCGCGGACCCTGGACAGCGAGCACGGCATGGTCCCGGTGCTGGTCCTGCACGCTCACCCCGGCCGGCGCGGATGCCTCGAGGCGCCGCGCCACCTCCGCGGAGTTGGCCGCGTTCGGGATCAGGAAGACCTCGCTCTCGCTGACGAGGTAGGCGATCAGGTCGTCGATGACGCCACCGCTCTCATCGCAGCACAGCGTGTACTGCGCCTTGCCGGGGCTGATGCGCTGCAAGTCGTTGGCGAGCGTGCTGTTGATGTACTCGGCGGCGCCGGTGCCCGTGACGAGGATCTTGCCGAGGTGGCTGACATCGAAGATCCCCACGGCCTCGCGGACCGCGTTGTGCTCCGCCACCACGCCGCCGTAGGAGATCGGCATCGACCAGCCCGCGAACGGCGCGAACGTGGCGCCCGCGCGGACATGGACTTCGTTCGCCGGACTGGACAGCAAAGTATCTGGGGCATGCTCGGGACTCACGGCGTCCACGCTAGCCGGCGACGCGGGCGGTAGCCTCTAGCCGTGGGGGCGTCCATGGCGCGGCGCGGCCCCGCCGGGCACCCCGCGGCGCTAGCCCAGCGCACCCTCTCGCATTGAACATCCCAAGGAGCGTCACGTGAGCGACAAGCCGAAGTCCACCGATACCCGGACCACCGATCATCGGGCCAGCGGCCTGGCGCTCGGTGTTTCCCGCAAGATCGCCAAGCGGCATGAAGCGATCATCGTTGGCGTCGCGCGCGGCAAGAAATCCATCGCCCTCGATGGCGCGGACCCTGTATGGGACAAGGACACCCAGTCCGCTGTGGTGGCCGCGCTGAAGGCCGCCGGAGCGACCGGCAAGGCCGAGCAGGTCACGCGGATCCCCGCGCCCAAGGGCATCGCGGCGCAGGCAGTCGTCGGGATCGGTCTCGGCGCGGGCCGCCGTGACGACATCGAGGCCGAGCAGATCCGGCGCATCGCGGGCACCGCTGCCCGGTCGCTCACCGGCGTCGGCTCCGCGGCGACGCTGCTGCACTCGCGCGGCATCGCTCCGGTGGTGGAGGGCTTCTGCCTCGGCGCGTACTCGTTCACCGAGTTCCGCTCCCCCAGGTCCGCCCCTGATGCCAGCGCGGCCCCGCTCGGCTCGGTGGACCTCATCATTCCCGAGGGGAACGCCAAGAAGGCCGAGAAGGCGATAGCGCGCTCCGTCGCCATCGCCGACGCTGTCGCCATCGCACGAGATTTCGTGAACACGCCGCCGAGCCACCTCTACCCCGGCGCGTTCGCCGAGCGGGCCGCGACGCTCGCCGCGGACGCCGGGCTCGATGTGGAGGTCCTCGATGAGCAGGCCCTCGAGTCCGCCGGGTACGGAGGCATCGTCGCCGTCGGCAAGGGCTCGGTCCGCAAGCCGCGCCTCGTCCGCATCGCCTACCGGGGCGGGCCGGAGAGCGGCGGCAAGACCGTGGCACTCGTCGGCAAGGGCGTCACCTTCGACACCGGGGGCATCTCCATCAAGCCAGCCGCGGGCATGGAGAACATGACCTCTGACATGGCCGGCGCTGCGGCGGTGATCGCGACCGTCCTGCTCGCCGCCCGCCTCGAGCTTCCCGTGACCGTGATCGCGACCGTACCGATGGCCGAGAACATGCCGTCGGGCACCGCGACCCGTCCCGGCGACGTCATCACCCACTACGGGGGAACCACCGTGGAGGTTCTCAACACCGATGCGGAGGGACGCCTGATCCTTGCCGACTCGCTGGTGCGCGCGGCCGAGGATGGACCGGATTACATCATCGATACCGCCACCCTCACCGGCGCGCAGATGGTCGCGCTCGGCACGCGCGTGCCCGGCGTGATGGGCACCGACGATTTCCGTGACCGGGTCGCCGCGCTGTCCCAGCAGGTGGGCGAGAACGGCTGGGCGATGCCCATGCCTGCCGAGCTGCGCGCCGACCTCGGCTCCCGGGTGGCTGACCTCGCGAACGTGACCAACCACCGCTGGGGCGGCATGCTGTCCGCCTCGCTGTTCCTCAAGGAATTCGTCGCTGACGGGGTCGACTGGGCACACATCGATGTCGCCGGGCCCGCGTTCAACACCGGCGCCGCCTGGGGCTACACACCGAAGGGTGGCACCGGTGTGCCCGTGCGCACGATGCTCGCGGTCCTCGAGGACGTCGCCGCGAACGGCTGACCCGCCCGGGCGCTGGCCGGGCGCGGGGGTGGCTGGCGCGGGGGTGGCTGGCGCGGGGGTGGCTGGGCGCGGGGGTGGCGCCTCCCTGAGCGGCAAAAGCACCGGAAACTGTCAAACGCGATAGAAGTCACGCTGGATTCCAGTCGACTTCTATCGCGTTTGCGACTGAGGCGGCAGCGGCAGCGGACGGCGGCTGAGGCGGCAGCGGGCCGCGCCCAGCCGACCGGACCCGCTAGTCCTGGTCGCGTTCCTGCCGGGCGCGCTTCTCGAGGATGCGCTGCCGCTCGTTGTAGTCCCTCATGCGCTGGGGGTATCCAGTCTTCTGCACGTCATACAGCGGAATGCCCAGCTTCTCGCCGACCTTCCGGGCGATCTTGGGAGTGCGCACGCGGCGGCGCGTCCATTCGCCGTCCTTCGCCACGAGCACCACGGTGATCTCGTTGACGAAGGTGGGTGGCTCGACGAAGCCTTCCACGCCGGTGCGCGCTCCCGTCCAGCTCGCGAGGTGGGCAAGGTCGCTGTCCCGCATTCCACGAACGTGGGCGGCGGCGGTGCCGCGTGGTTGACGAAATCGTCCGAAGATTCCCATATCCCGATGCTGCCAGGAAATCAGCGGGAGCACCTACCCGTGGCGCATGGGACATCATCCGCCGGGGCCCCCACCGGGACCGGCCGTGCGCGCGGGAGCGAGGGGTGCAAGGATGGGTCGTGGTGGACGTCATGGGATTTGCGTTGATCTGAGCATCTGCCCACATAACGTCTGCGCCACAAGCACAATAGAGATCGCCTCGCTACGGCCGCGAAGCGATCAGCCATACACCCCATCGAGCGCCGAGGAGTCGAAGGATATGGCCTTCTCCGTTCAAATGCCCGCCCTAGGTGAGAGCGTGACCGAAGGCACGGTCACGCGCTGGCTCAAACAGGAAGGCGATACCGTCGAGGTCGACGAGCCGTTGCTCGAGGTATCGACGGACAAGGTCGATACCGAGATCCCCTCCCCTGCCGCTGGCGTCCTGACAAAGATCGTCGCGCAGGAGGATGACGTCATCGAGATCGGCGGCGAGCTCGCCGTGATCGGTGACGCTGACGAGTCCGGCGGCGACGACAGTGGCAGCGATGATGCCGCGGACGATGCCGCTGATGAGGTCGAGGACGCTCCCGAGGACGACGCGCCCGAGGAGGAACCTGCCTCCGACGAGACCGACGACGAAGAGACCGACGACGAAGAGACCGACGAGGACGCGGAACCAGCCTCCTCTGGCGGCGATGGCGGCGATGGCGGCGATGGGACTCCGGTCACGATGCCCGCACTCGGCGAATCGGTCACCGAGGGAACCGTTACTCGCTGGCTTAAGGCCGTCGGGGACGAGGTCGAGGTCGATGAGCCGTTGCTCGAGGTCTCCACCGACAAGGTCGATACCGAGATCCCCTCGCCCGTGGCTGGCACGTTGCTGGAGATCACGGCGGAGGAGGACGAGGTCGTCGAGATCGGCGGCCAGCTCGCCATCATCGGTAGCGGATCCCCCAGCTCGAGCAAGGCGGAGCCCGAGAAGAAGCCCGAAGCCAAGAAGGAACCAGAGCCCGAGAAGGAACCAGAGCCCGAGAAGGAACCAGAGCCCGAGAAGAAGCCGGAACCGGAGAAGAAGCCCGAGCCCAAGGCCGAGGAGGAGTCGAAACCGGCCCCCAAGGCCGAGAAGAAGCCGGAATCCAAGCCGGAATCGGATTCCAAGCCCGCGGCCTCGTCGGGTGGCACGCCCTACGTGACGCCGCTGGTGCGCAAGCTCGCCGCCGAGCATGACGTGGACCTCTCGTCGGTGAAGGGCTCCGGTGTTGGTGGACGCATCCGCAAGGAGGATGTGCTCGCGGCCGCCGAGTCCTCGAAGAAGCATGCCGCGGAATCGGCGCCGAAGAAGTCCGGTACTCCTGCGGGTGTTCGGCCCGAGCTCGCGAAGCTGCGGGGCACCACGCAGAAGGCCAACCGCATCCGGCAGATCACCGCGCAGCTCACCCGTGAGTCGCTGCAGCAGACCGCTCAGCTCACCCAGACCCACGAGGCGGATCTCACCCGGGTCGCTGCCCTGCGGTCCGAGCACAAGGCGGCGTTCAGGGACCGGCATGGCGTCAACCTGACGTTCCTCCCGTTCTTCGCGAAGGCCGCGGTGGAGGCACTGCGCCTGCACCCGAACATCAACGCGAGCTACGACGAGGATGCCAAGGAGATCACCTATCACGGCGCCGAGCATCTTGGTGTCGCGGTCGATACCGAGAACGGGCTGCTCTCCCCTGTTATCCACAACGCCGGCGACATGTCCGTCGCCGAGCTCGCCAAGGCGATCGCTGACCTCGCCAAGCGGGCGAGATCGGGAGGCCTCAAGCCCGACGAGCTGACTGGCGGCACGTTCACCGTCACGAACATCGGGAGCAACGGCGCCCTGTTCGATACGCCCATCCTGGTGCCGCCGCAGTCGGCGATGCTGGGCACGGGCGCGATCGCCAAGCGCCCAGTGGTCACCACGGACGAGTTCGGCAACGACGCGATCGCGATCCGCTCGATGGCGTACCTGCCGCTCACCTACGATCATCGGCTCATCGATGGTGCTGACGCGGGCCGGTTCATCACAACGATCAAGGAACGTCTCGAGGACGGCGACTTCATCGCCGATCTGGACCTCTGAGCAACCGGGCCCTGGCACTCCAGCTGGGGCCCGGCCTTTCGGGTAGGCCCCCGCCTGGGGTAGCGCGCCCCTGGGGCTGCACGAGCAGGAAGGCGGTATGCGCATGCGCGTGGCAATCGCGGGATCATCAGGACTGATCGGCACGGCGCTCGTCGCGGCGCTGCGCGCCAGCGGCCATGATGTGGTGCGCATGGTCCGGCGCGCCACGCACGCTCCGGACGAGGTGCGCTGGGACCCCACCACACGGCTCGACCCCGATGTCCTCGGGTCCACCGATGCAGTGATCAACCTGTGTGGCGCGAGCATCGGCGACCGGCGCTGGACGGGCGAGTACAAGCAGGAGCTGCGAGACAGCCGCACCGGCCCTACCGAGGTGCTGGGCGAGGCCGCGGCAGCCGCAGGGGTCGGCACCGTGATCAATGCGAGCGCAGTCGGCTACTACGGCGATACGGGCAGCGCCAAGGTAGATGAGTCCTCGCCCGCCGGGGAGGGATTCCTCGCGAGCCTGTGCGAGGAATGGGAAGCGACCGCGCTGCGGCACGCCAACCCAGGCACCCGGGTCGCCTGCATCCGCACGGGAGTGGTGCTCTCCCGCGCGGGGGGCATGCTGCCCAAGCTGATCCCCCTCTACAAGCTCGGCCTTGGCGGTCGGCTCGGTGATGGACGCCAGTACTTTCCCTGGATCAGCCTGGAGGACCACGTCCGGGCTGTTGAGTTCATCCTTGGCAATCCGGACCTGCATGGCCCGGTCAACCTGACAGGCCCTGCCCCGGTGACGAACGCCGAGTTCAACCGGGCCTTCGCCAAGGCCACGCATCGACCGGCCCCGTGGATCGTGCCCGGCTTCGCGCTCAAGGCCGCGGTGGGAGAGTTCGCGTCGGAGGGCATTCTCGGCGGCCAGCGCGCGATACCGGCCAAGCTCGAGGCGGCGGGTTTCGAATTTGTCCACAACACGATCCGCGAGGCGCTCGAGGCGACGCTCGCTCGTTCGAGCCAGTCCTAGGCATCGCGCTGGGGGCATCTGCTGCCCGAGCGAGGAGTACGGTGGCTTGCATGAGTGAGCGAAGCGCTTCCGCGCGGTCATCCTCGGCCGCGCTGGAGTTCGTCGAAGCCGGAATGATCGACTACCTGGCGGCGTGGGCCCGGCAACGCGAGATCGCCGAGGCACGTGCTCGCGGCGAGGGCACGGATACAGTCCTGCTCCTCGAGCATCCGCCGGTGTACACGGCCGGGCGCCGCACCACCGATGCCGAGCGTCCCACCGACGGCACTCCCGTGATCGATGTGGACCGGGGCGGCAAGATCACCTGGCACGGCCCCGGCCAGCTCGTGGGCTACCCCATCGTGGCGCTCGCCGAGCCCATCGATGTGGTGGGCTACGTGCGCCGCATCGAGGAGGCCCTCATCTCGGTGGTCACCGGCCTGGGAGTGCCGTGCGGGCGGATCGATGGCCGATCTGGCGTCTGGCTGGCAGCGGGAACGTGGCTAGGGCCCGATGGCCAGGCCCGGTTCCTGCCGGAGCGCAAGATCGCCGCGATCGGTGTCCGTGTGGCACGCGGGGTGACGCTGCACGGGTTCGCGCTCAACTGCAACAACACGCTCGACGCCTTCGA
Source organism: Lolliginicoccus lacisalsi (assembly GCF_014841105.1). Lineage (GTDB taxonomy): Bacteria > Actinomycetota > Actinomycetes > Mycobacteriales > Mycobacteriaceae > Lolliginicoccus > Lolliginicoccus lacisalsi. Next base: position 4,826 of record NZ_JACYWE010000010.1, on the reverse strand, counting down.
CGCGATCATTCCCTGCGGGATCACCGACGCTGGGGTGACGTCGCTGTCGCGCGAGCTCGGCCGCGAGATCACCGTCCAGGACGTCATCCCTGCCGTCACGGATGCGGTCGCCCGGGCACTCGATGGGGAACTGCCGGTCTCCGAGCATCCCGTTGCCCGGCGTGCCCCCGCCACCGGTGATGATGACGCGCCCGCGCCGCGGGTGACGACGTACAGCTTCACCTAGCCGCGCGAGGCCTCGCGGCCCCTGATGACCACTGCACCCAAGCGTAGGATCGAGAACGTGACTGTTGCCCCAGAAGGACGCAAGCTGCTCCGCGTCGAGGTTCGCAACGCGGAGACCCCCATCGAGCGCAAGCCAGGCTGGATCCGCACCCGAGCCACGATGGGCCCCGAGTACACCGAGCTCAAGGGGCTCGTGCGCCGCGAGGGCCTGCACACCGTCTGCGAGGAAGCGGGCTGCCCCAACATCTTCGAATGCTGGGAGGACCGGGAAGCAACCTTCCTCATCGGCGGTGACCAATGCACCCGCCGCTGCGACTTCTGCCAGATCGACACCGGCAAGCCCGCGGCGCTCGATCTCGACGAGCCTCGTCGTGTTGCCGAGAGCGTGCAGGCAATGGGCCTGCGGTACTCCACCATCACCGGCGTTGCCCGCGATGATCTCGACGACGGTGGCGCCTGGCTGTACGCCGAGACGGTCCGGCAGATCCACGCGCTCAATCCCGGAACCGGCGTGGAACTGCTCATCCCGGACTTCAACGCGGACCCCGGCCAGCTCGAGGAGGTCTTCTCGTCCCGGCCCGAGGTGCCCGCCCACAACGTGGAGACCGTGCCCCGCGTGTTCCGCCGCATCCGTCCGGCCTTCCGCTACCAGCGGTCGCTCGATGTGATCACCATGGCGCGCGACGCCGGCCTCGTCACGAAATCGAACCTGCTCCTCGGCATGGGCGAGACCCCCGAGGAGGTCACCGAGGCCCTGTCGGACCTGCACGAGGCGGGCTGCGACATCATCACCATCACCCAGTACCTGCGGCCCTCGCCGCGGCACCACCCCGTGGAGCGCTGGGTGCGGCCCGAGGAGTTCGTGGCGCACTCCGAGACTGCGCGCGATCTCGGCTTCGCCGGGGTGATGGCGGGACCGCTGGTGCGCTCCTCCTACCGGGCAGGGCGCCTCTACGCGCAGGCCATCGCGCATCGCGGCGAGCGGATCCCCGAGAACCTCGAGCATCTCGACCGCGGCGGTGCCGCGGCGCAGGAGGCCAGCGCCGTGCTCGCCCGCTACCAGGGGTAGCAACGGACCCACCTGGCTCGCCCGCGAGCGCCAACACCGTATCCTGGAGGCATGGCGAAGGCGCAGAAGCTCGACAAGGAGCAGCGAAAAGCACTGAAGGCTGCCCGCAAGGCACGCTCGCGGGAACGGCGGTCACAGTTGTGGCAGGCGTTCAAGATGCAGCGCAAGCAGGACAAATGGTTGCTTCCGATCCTCGTGGGCACGATCGTCGTGACCACGGCAGTGTTGTTCGGCATCGGTGCGCTGCTTGGCGCGCAGTGGCTGTTCCTGCCGTTCGGCCTGATCCTCGGCGTGCTGCTCGCGTTCATCATCTTCGGGCGGCGCATGACCCAGTCCGTGTACAAGAAGGCCGATGGCCAGCCCGGGGCGGCGGCGTGGGCCCTCGAGTCCCTGCGCGGGCCATGGATCGTCAGCAACGCGGTGGCTGGCACCACCCATCTCGATGCCGTGCACCGGGTGCTGGGCCGTCCCGGAGTGATCCTGGTGGGAGAGGGTGCCCCGCATCGCGTCAAGAGCCTGCTCGCCCAGGAGAAGAAGCGCGTCGCCCGGCTCGTCGGCAACACCCCGATCTACGAGATCATTGTCGGCAACGACGACGACCAGATCCCGCTCGCGAAGCTGCAGAAGGCCGTCAACCGGCTGCCCAAGAACATCAATCGCAAGCAGATGGATGCCCTCGAGAGCCGTCTGGCAGCGATCGCGTCCCGCTCCGGAGGCCCCGCAATGCCCAAGGGGCCGGTGCCCGGTGGTGGCCGCATGAAGAACGTGCAGCGCACCATCCGCCGTCGCTAGCTTCCTGCCGTTGCGCGCTACCTAGCGGGCGCGGACGACCACGGTGTCGGTGAGGCGGTCGTGGAGCCCGCGACCGTCCCGATCCCAGATCGCTGCGGGGATGATGAGGAAGACGAGGATCGCCCGTCCGATCGATCGCCCGATCCCCACGGCGGCCGGGCTGTGCGCTCGCTGCACGCGCAGGCCGAACAGCGCCTGTCCTGGCGTGAAGGAGAACAGGAAAACGGCGAGGATCGCGACGGCGAACCACAGGAGCAGGCCCCAGTGCCCTGGCGGCTCGGGCAGCGTGAACAGGCCAGCGACCAGCCCGGCCATGATGATGTCGGTGAAGAACGCGCCGCTGCGCCGCAACCAGGTGGGCATCGAACCGGGGCCATGCTCGGGCAGTCCGAGGCTCTCGCCGCGGTACAAGTCCTCGTCGCCGGTTTGGCCGTCGGGCAACGCGGCCGCAGGTCCATAGAGCCAAGAGCCAATATTTCGGGGCATAGTCACTAGGATAGTGTCTATACCGCGCGGTCACGCCCGGGGAAGCAGCGCATGGACCGGGCCCGGGGCGGCCAGGATCACACGGGAACGGGAACAACCCGTGTCGATTCGCCGAACTCGCCGGATTTGGTAACACGTGTGAAACATCCGGGTGACCGCGGGGCAATACCAACTTCATATCGTTCCCATTGATTACCCGCCACTGAGCAACCGATCGCGGCGGGGCCTTGACTGAAGGAGCAGACGCGTGGCGTTTTCCAATGCCGAAGAAGTCTTCAAGTTCATTAAGGATCAGAACGTCGAGTACGTCGATGTTCGATTCTGCGACCTCCCGGGCGTGCAGCAGCACTTCTCCATCCCGGCATCGGCGTTCAACAAGGACGTCATCGAGGACGGTCTCGCGTTCGACGGCTCGTCGGTGCGTGGTTTCCAGTCGATCCACGAGTCCGACATGCTGCTCCTCCCGGACGTCACCACCGCGCGCATCGACCCGTTCCGTGCCGCGAAGACCCTGAACATCGTGTTCTCGGTCCACGACCCGTTCACCCGCGAGGCCTACAGCCGCGACCCGCGCAACGTCGCCCGCAAGGCGGAGGAGTACTTGGCCTCCACCGGCATCGCCGACACCGCGTTCTTCGGCGCCGAGGCCGAGTTCTACCTCTTCGACTCGGTCCGCTTCGACTCGCAGGCCAACGGCTCGTTCTACGAGATCGACTCCGAGTCCGGCTGGTGGAACACCGGCGTCGACCGCGAGGCCGACGGCTCCCCCAACCTGGGCTACAAGGTCCGCTACAAGGGTGGCTACTTCCCCGTCGCTCCGTATGACCACTACGTCGACCTGCGTGACGAGATCACCACCAACCTCACCAACGCCGGGTTCGAGATCGAGCGCGGCCACCACGAGGTCGGCACCGCGGGCCAGGCCGAGATCAACTACAAGTTCAACACCCTCCTCCACGCCGCCGACGATCTGCTGCTGTTCAAGTACATCGTCAAGAACACCGCGTGGAAGGCCGGCAAGTCCGCCACCTTCATGCCGAAGCCCCTGTTCGGCGACAACGGCTCGGGCATGCACGTCCACCAGTCGCTGTGGAAGGACGGCAAGCCACTGTTCCACGACGAGGCTGGCTACGCCGGACTCTCCGACATGGCCCGCCACTACATCGGCGGCATCCTGCACCACGCGCCGTCGCTGCTCGCGTTCTCCAACCCCACGATCAACTCGTACCACCGCCTCGTGCCGGGCTACGAGGCCCCGATCAACCTGGTGTACTCGCAGCGCAACCGCTCCGCAGCGGTCCGCATCCCGATCACCGGCAACAACCCGAAGGCCAAGCGCCTCGAGTTCCGCGCGCCCGACAGCTCCGGCAACCCGTACCTCGCGTTCGCGGCGTGCATGATGGCCGGACTCGACGGCATCCGCAACAAGATCGAGCCGCCCGCCCCCGTCGACAAGGACCTCTACGAGCTCCCGCCGGAGGAGGCCAAGGGAATCCCGCAGGCCCCCACCTCCCTCGAGGACGTCATCGACAACCTCGAGAAGGACCACGACTTCCTCACCGAGGGCAACGTGTTCACCAGCGACCTCATCGAGACCTGGATCGCCCTCAAGCGCGCGCAGGAGATCGACCCGGTCCGTCTGCGCCCGCACCCCTACGAGTTCAACCTGTACTACGACGTGTGATCCTCGCCCCGTGCGGAGCAGCCACTTCTGACTGCGACGCGCACGAGGTGCTAGGCGCTAGGCGCTAGGCACGCTTCGAGTCCACCCGCTTCACGATCCAGGTCGTGGAGCGGGTGGACTTTTTCGTCGTCCGGGGCGGGCTGGTGGCGGTTCGGGCTGGTGGCGGTTCGGGCTGGTGGCGGGCCGGGCTGGTGGCGGGCCGGCCAAACGCACTGGAAACTGCCAAACGCGATAGAAAATCGCTTGGCTTCCGGGCAGCTTCTATCGCGTTTGCGGCTGAGGCACGGCTTGGGCGCGAAGGCATAGGAGCTGGAAAGGCCGAGTCAGCGGGGCTGCCACTCCCCCGCGCGAGTCACTGACCGCCAGGAGAGGTGTGATGCAGCCGTGCTGCCCCAGGCTTCGGCATCGCACGGCTGCTGGCTTCGGCCTTGCATGGCCTGCCACTCGTGCGGGTAGCGCACCCGCCTGGCCCTCGACTGTGGTCGAGAAGCGGCCAAACACACCGGAAACTGCTAAACGCGATAGAAAATCGTAGTTTGCCAGGCTGGTGGTGAGACACCACCTGGCACG
>NZ_JACYWE010000002.1:34433-474947 GCF_014841105.1 Lolliginicoccus lacisalsi | reverse complement strand
AGCGGGGAAGCCCCTCGAGGGCGTCTCCGCCCCAGCCGTGCGCCCACCGCATACAGTGGTCACCAACACCACGCTGGAGGTGCGCGATGATCACGGTCCCCATACAGATGCCCGACAGTACCGTCACCCCCGTCCGCGTATTCGCTGAGGGAACGCCTCCCGCGGGCAGTAGTTTCCTCATCATCCCCGGACTAGGCCTGCCCGCCGGCTACTACGATCCGCTGGCCCGGGAGCTCAACAAGCGCGGCTACCCGGCAGCGATCACGGAACTGCGTGGCCAGGGCGCCAGCGACCCCAGCCCCTCGCCCGATAGCGAATATGGCTACCACGACCTCGTCACGGTCGACATTCCCAGCGCCCTCGAGGTCTTGCACGAGCATGCGCCCGAAGCGACCCCGTTCCTCCTGGGTCACTCCCTGGGCGGTCAGGTGAGTTGCCTCGTCGGTGCCAGGGCCCCGCATGCCATCGGCGGAATCGTCCTCGTCGGAGCTGGATCCCCCTATTACCGGGGCTTTCCGGGCATGAAAGCTCTCGGCCCCCTCGTGGGCGGGCACATGATGTCGTTGACCGCGGGGATCGCCGGATACTGGCCAGGCGATCGCGTCAACGTCGCCGGATTCGGTCGCCAGTCCCGCGTGCTGATCAAGGACTGGTCCCGGTTCGCGCGCACGGGCCGGATCTCGCCCGCCAACGCTGATATCGACTATGAGCAATCGCTGGAGGAGGCGGAGCTCGATGTCCTCGCCATCACTGTCGCGCGCGATGACGTCGCCCCTTCGACCTCGGTCAACACCCTGGTCGACAAGCTGCGATCCGCCCGCGTGGAGCATTGGTACAACGCGAAGCCCCAGGGCCACAATGGGTGGATCCGGGATCCAGGCCCCACCGTCGAGCGGATCAGCCAGTGGATCGACGCGATCCGGTAGCAAGCCAGTGCGCGCGGCCTGCCCGGCCAGCGTCGTTCGCTCGGCCGGGCAGGCGCATGTCCGCTAGCGGGCCGATCCCAGGGTGGCGTGCAGGAACTGGTACGCCAGCGCGGTCTTGAACGCGAGCTGCGCGTTGTCCGCTGCACCACTATGCCCGCCCTCGATGTTCTCGAAGTACTTCACCTCGTGGCCGGTCTCCTCGAGCAAGGCCGTCATCTTTCGCGCATGCCCGGGATGGACACGATCATCGCGGGTGGAGGTCGTGATCAGCACCGGAGGATACGTCCGATCAGGATCGACGTTGTGGTACGGGGAGTACTTGCTGAGGAATGCCCAGTCCGCTGGGTCCTCCGGGTCGCCATACTCAGCCACCCAGGAGGCCCCGGCGAGCAGCAGGTGATACCGCTGCATGTCGAGGAGGGGAACCTGGCAGACGATGGCACCGAAGAGCTCTGGGTAGCGGGTCAGCATGACGCCCATCAGCAGGCCGCCGTTGCTCCCGCCTTGCGCGGCGAGCTGCTGGGGAGTCGTGACGCCGCGTTCGACGAGGTCCCGGGCTACTGCCGCGAAATCCTGGTAGGCGAGCTCGCGGTTTTCCCGGAGCGCCTGGGTATGCCAGCGCGGGCCGTACTCTCCGCCGCCGCGGATGTTCGCCACCACGAAGGTGCCGCCCTGCTCGAGCCAGCCCAGTCCTACCCCGGGGCTGTAGGCAGGGACGAGGGAGTTCTCGAACCCGCCATAGCCGTAGAGCAGCGTGGGTCCGGGGCCGTCGTGGGAGCGCACCTCGAAATAGGGGATGCGGGTGCCGTCGTCGGAGATGGCGAAGTGCTGGGTGGTGGAGATGCCGCTGGAGTCGAACAACGACGGGGATTGCTTGATCGGCGCAACGTCCACTGCGCTGCTCGCGACGGAGCCGTGCCACAGCGTCGCCGGGGTGGTGTACCCGCTGGAGGCCAGGAACACTTCGTCGCTGTCGGAATCCGTCGCGGTGATCTGCGTGCTGCCGAGCTCGGGGATCCCCGTGATCGGGCGCCATTCCCATGTGGTGGGGTCAACGACGCTGATCTCGGTGCGCACATCCCGCAGCGTCACCACCACGAGGGAGGCGTCGGTCCACGACCATTGCAGCAGGGTCGTGGCGGGATCGGGCTCGAACACGGTCTCTACCTGGATGTCCCCGTCGAGGTAGTCGGCGACGGATGTCCGCAGGAGCGTCCCCTCCGGGTGCTCGCGGCCACCTGTCCGCCACGGCGATCGCGTGCGGATGAGCAGCCAGTCCTTGTGCAGGGAGACCTGGGCATCCTCGGGCACGTCGAGCTTGCGCAATCCGCTGGGGGTGACGACATGATGCTCGGAGCGGTAGAAGTCGATGGCCCGCTCGATGACGGTGCGCTCGTAGCCCGCAGTGGGATCATGCGATGCGCTGACGGCGACATCGCTGGGCTCTCCCTCGAACAGGATCTCCGCCTCGGCGAGCGGCGTGCCGCGGCGCCATTGCCGCGCGATGCGCGGGTAGCCAGAGCTCGTGAGCGAGCCGGGACCGGTATCAGTGCCCACGAGGATGGTGTCGCGGTCGATCCAGCTGACGTCCGACTTCGCTTCGTCGAGGTGGAATCCGTGAGGGATGAACCGCAGCTCGGCGAGGTCGAACTCGCGGATCACGGAGGCATCGGCGCCGCCACGGGACAGGGCCACGAGGGCGCGGTCGAAGCTGGGCCGCAGCACCGAGGCGCCCGCCCAGACCCAGTTCTCGTCCTCGGCCTCGGCGAGCGCATCCACGTCGATGAGGATCTCCCACTCTGGCTCGGGTCTCCGGTACTCGTCGAGGGTGGTGCGCCGCCAGATGCCGCGGGGGTTGGTGGCATCGCGCCAGAAGTTGTACAGGTGCTCTCCGCGCCTGCGCACGTACGGGATGCGGTCATCGGTGTCGAGAGCTGCCCGGATCGATGCTTCGAGAGCATCGAGCCGATCGCCGCGGTAGGCCGCGAGCGTCGTGTCGTTGTGCTTCCTCACCCAGTCCAGGACTGTGTTGCCGTCGATGTCCTCGAGCCACAAGTAGGGGTCATCCATGGCCTCCAGTGTGCGTGAACCGACGGCGTGATGCCCGTGCGGGCAGGGCGAGTCACGGGATCCGTGGTGGCCGCCAGCCGCCGAGGCCTTCCTCCAGCGCCTGCGCGACCCGGATGGTGACGTGATCGTTGCCGGGCGCGGCGGCCACTTGGAGGCCCAGCGGGAGCCCGGTGCTGCCCAATCCGGTGGGCACCTGCGTGACCGGGATCCCCAGCATGTTGAACACCACGGTGTTGGAGGCGAGCCAGGGCTGGCCGTAGGTGGTGAAGTGCTTCGGCGCGAGCCGGGGGAACGGCGGGTAGAGCATCGCTCCGTCGCCGAGCAGCTCGGTGATCTGATCGGCGGCCTTCTCCGCGGCACTGACGAGCTTGCGGGCGGCGAGCATCCTCGCGCTGCGGACGGGGGCCACCTCAGCGAGCCGTAGGATCGCGAGCGGCGCGTGGAGCAAGGCCGGCACCGCGCCATCATGGCCGCGACCGAGAATGTCGGCGACCGTGCCGGCGATGTCCAGGGTGGAGCTGAAGGAGGCGAAGGCCTGCGCGAGCGCCCACCGGAGCGTAGGCAGCGACGTCTCGGTCACTATCGCGCCGCGTGCTTCGAGGACGTTGGCCGCGAGGTAGCGGGCGGTCTCGAGCTCGATCCCTGGTTTGGTGATGGTGGAGTCGATCGCGAGGATGACGGGCATGCCCGCGAGATCGGTATGGGCGGGATCATGCAGCGGCATCAGCCGCGAGTGCGGATCGTCCCCATCGGGTCCTGCCATCACGGCGAGCGCGGCATGGAGGTCCGTGGCGCGGCGGGCCATGGGCCCGAGGTACAGGTTGCGGCGGGCCTCGCCGTGCGCCATGGGGTAGTGCCCGGTCGTCGGCACGAGCCCCACCGAGGGCAGGGGCGCGAACACCCCGTTGAAGAACGCCGGGATGCGCAGCGAGCCGCCTAGGTCGGAACCGACGGAAAGGGGGGAGCCCCCGCAGCCCACGGCGGCGCCATCGCCGCCCGAGGAGCCACCAGCGGTGCGGGTGGGGTCGTAGGGGTTGCTGACGCGCCCATACAGGGGGTTGTAGGTCTCCATCCAGAAGATGGGGCCCGCGGAGTTGGTGACGCCGAGGGGGATCGCTCCGGCGGCGCGCAGCCTCGCGATCGCGGGGGCATCCTGCTGCGCGCGGTGGCGCCGGCGATGAGGAAATCCTGCCGTATTGGGCATGCCCTCGACGGCAATGAATTCCTTCACCGTGAAGGGCACGCCGAGCAGGGGCGAGCGGCGCGGCACCGTGCTCGTGTCGATCTGATCGGCGTCGCGCCGCGCGTCGTCGAAGCGATCGGCCGCGATCGCGTTGAGCGAGCGGCTCCGGTCGAGCACCGCGATGTGCTGGTCGAGCACGCCGCGCGCGGAGATGCTGCCGTCCGCGATGGCGGCCGCGATGCGGGTCGCCGACCATTCCGTGGTGCTGGGGGCGGGGTCGCCAGCGTCATGCTCCGCCGTGGTCTCGTGATGGGCAAGGTCGGTCATTGGCCCAGCTCCTCGTCATTGAGTACTGGTCGTTCCCGGTTTCGCTAGTATGCGCCGCGGGGTACCGGGGAGCGGCGGATTCGGGGGATTCGACCCCAACGCGGGACAGACCGCTGGCACAGGACTACGCTCGTACACCGTGGCTGCACATTACGACGTTGTTGTTCTCGGAGCTGGACCTGGCGGGTATGTCGCGGCGATTCGCTGCGCGCAGCTGGGCCTCAAGACCGCGATCGTGGAGGAGAAGTACTGGGGCGGGGTGTGCCTGAACGTGGGCTGCATCCCCTCCAAGGCGTTGCTGCGCAACGCGGAGCTCGCGCACCTCCTCGCGAACGAAGCGAAGCTGTTCGGCATCGAGGGCAACCCCTCGATGGGCTTCGGCGCTGCCTTCGACCGGAGCCGCAAGGTGGCGGACGGTCGTGTCAAGGGCGTGCACTTCCTGATGAAGAAGAACAAGATCACCGAGTACGAGGGGCGCGGCTCCTTCGCCGACGACCGCACCATCGAGGTCGAGCTGGCCAAGGGTGGCAGCGAGACGTTGACGTTCGACAACGCCATCATCTCGACGGGGGCCAGCACCAAGCTGCTGCCCGGCACCGAGCTGAGCGAGAACGTGGTGACCTACGAGGAGCAGATCATGACACGTGATCTGCCCGGCTCGATGCTGATCATTGGTGCAGGCGCGATCGGCATGGAGTTCGGCTACGTGCTGGCCAACTTCGGTGTGGACGTCACGATCGTCGAGTTCCTCGACCGTGCCCTGCCCAACGAGGACGCGGATGTCTCCAAGGAGATCGAGAAGGCCTACAAGAAGCTTGGCGTCACCATGAGGACTGGCGCCGCGGTGCAGAGCCTCGACGATGATGGCTCGAAGGTCACGGTGAAGATCAAGGACAACAAGTCCGAGAAGGTCGAGACCGTCACCGTCGACAAGGTCATGCAGGCCATTGGCTTCGCCCCGATCATCGAGGGATATGGCCTTGAGAACACCGGCGTCTCGGTGACCGAGCGCGGGGCCATCGATATCGACGCCCGCATGCGCACCAGCGTTCCGCACATCTATGCGATCGGTGACGTCACGGCGAAGCTGCAGCTTGCTCACGTCGCGGAGGCGCAGGGCGTCGTCGCTGCCGAGACTATCGGCGGCGCGGAGACCCTGGAGCTCGGCGACTACCGCATGATGCCGCGGGCAACGTTCTGCCAGCCGCAGGTGGCGTCGTTCGGCCTCACCGAGCAGCAGGCCAAGGACGAGGGCCACGACGTCAAGGTGGCCACTTTCCCGTTCATGGCTAACGGCAAGGCGCATGGCCTCGGTGACGCCACCGGGTTCGTCAAGCTCATCGCTGACACCAAGTACGGCGAGCTGCTCGGCGGCCACCTCATTGGCCCGGACGTATCCGAGCTGCTGCCCGAGCTGACGCTGGCCCAGAAGTGGGACCTCACCGTCAACGAGCTCGCCCGGAACGTCCACACCCACCCCACGCTGAGCGAGGCCCTGCAGGAAGCCATCCATGGGCTCGCGGGGCACATGATCAACTTCTGACCCACGCGCTAGCGGGAGGGGCAGCCACTCGAGGTGGGTGCCCCTCCCGCGCTATTCGCGCGCGAGGTCCCCAGACCCGAAGGTCCCCAGCCCCGGAAGTGTTACCTTCCGCACCCTTCCCGGCCCGCTCGGGGGTGCGAAACCGCACACAAGTGGCAGCCCCCGCGATCGCCCCGGGCGCTAGTTGGCGTTGGCCTGGCGACGAGCCGCGGGCCGGGTGTCGCGGGGGATGCGCAGCGCGCGGATCGTGGTGGCCAGCGAATCGTACTGCCCGACGAGCATCACGATCTCGATGAGCTCGCGCTCGTCGAGGAATCGCGTGAGAGCCTGCCAGGCGTCATCATCGATGTCCTTGGTGCCCACGAGTTGATCCACCGCGACGAGCAGCGCATGGTGGCGGGTCGACCAGCCGGCCGCGGCGGGCCCTTCCTGGACCCTGGCGATCAGGGCGGGGCTGAGCCCGGCGCGGCGGCCGAGGCGCTCGTGATGATCAAGCTCATAGGCGCAGCCACGCAAGTGGGCGATGCGCAGGATGAGCATCTCGACCTCGTAGCGCGGGAGCGAGCCGAAGGGCATGAGGCGGGCGGAGAACATCAGCCAGGCGCGGAAGAGCCCCCGTGCGTGGCCCAGGGTGCTGAACAGGTGAACGTCCTCGACGCGCATCGCTCGCCGCGCGAGCCTGGTGAACAACCAGTTGGCGGGGCCGAGCTCGGCGAGCCCTCCGGGTGGGATTCGGGGGGTTGTCACGAGGCTGCTCCTCCAGTGCGGTTCTTGCGCGGATGCTCGGGCTGGATCGTGGTGAGCGGAGCGTTCTCGGCGCGGGCGATCTCGAGCGCGGCCGCGGCGTTGCGGCGCATCGCGATCTCCATGATGCGCTGCGCGACCGCCCGCGAATGCAGGATCGGTCCCGTGTAGCGCGGGGAAACGATGATGCGGGAACGCTTGGCGATGCCGCGCTCGAGCGCTCGGATGGCTGGCTCGACCCGCGCCACCTTGAGCATGGGCACGTTCTTGACGAGCTCCGCGGCCGCACGGGTGCCAAATCCACGTGCGGTCATGTCCGTATCGAGCTCGCCGAAGTAGGCGACGCCAACGGCGCCGCCGTGGGGCCGCAGCTCGGCCCGAAGCGCGTCGCCGAGTGCTTCCACGGCGGCCTTGGAGGCACTGTAGGCGCCGAGCAGCGGCAAGTGGATGGCCGCAGCGAGCGAGGAGATGAGGAGCACGTAGCCGCGGTCGTGGCATACGTGCGGCCCGGCGGAACGGATCGTGTTGTAGACGCCGACGATGTTGACATCGACGGTGCGGAGGAAGACGTCTGGATTGCCGCCAATGAGGGGGAGCTGCGCGGCGACACCGGCATTGGCGATGACGGCATCAAGACCGCCGAGCTCGCCGACGAGCTCAGCGATGCTGGTGTCCACGGCGGCCGCATCGGTGACATCGCATTCCCGCCACGGAGCGGCGCAGTCCGCCGCGACCTTCTCGAGGAGGTCGGTCTCGATGCCGAGCAGCGCGACGCTCGCCCCATGCGCGGTGAGCGCGCGGGCGAGTGCCGCGCCCAGGCCGCGCGCCCCGCCCGTGATCAGGATCCGTTGGCCCTTGAGGTTGTTCTCCCACTTGCCCATGCCGTTCACGATACGTGCCCGCCATGGGTTCCTCGGGAGATCTGCCGTGCCAGTAGAGCTAGATCGCCAGGGCTAGATCGCCAGGGCTAGATCGCCAGGGCTAGATCGCCAGGGCTAGATCGCCATGCTAGATCGCCATGGCCTCGCGAACCTCGCTCGCGGCCATCGTGCCACCGTCGCCACTGGCGGTGATGTGCCCGGCCTCGATGACGTAGTAGTGCTGCGCGGCCCGCAGCGCGAAGCCGATGTGCTGCTCGACGAGCAGCACGCCGAGGTTGCCGCGCTCGGTGAGGGCGAGGATCTTCTCCTCGATCTCCTGCACGACCGAGGGCTGGATGCCTTCGGTGGGCTCGTCGAGGATGAGCATGCGCGGCTCGGTGATCAGGGCGCGCGCGATGGCGAGCTGCTGGCGCTGGCCGCCGGAGAGCAGCCCGGCCTTGCGGGGGAGGAGGGCGGTGAGCGCGGGGAACATGTCGAGCGCCTCGTCGATGAGATCCTTGCCGCGCGCTCGTCCGTCCGCGACGAGCTGCAGGTTCTCCAGGGTGGTGAGCTGCCCGAAGGATTGCTGGCCCTGCGGCACGTAGGCGAGCCCGCGGGCGACCCGGCCGCTGGGGCGCATGCTGGTCACGTCCTCCCCGTCGAGCAGGACGGTTCCCTTCGTGGCCTTGCACAGCCCGACGGCCGCGCGCAGGAGTGTCGTCTTGCCCGCCCCGTTGTGCCCCATGATGGCGACCCCGCCGTCCGGCGGGACGGTGATGGAGGCGCCGTGGACTACGGTGGAGCGGCCGTAGCCGGTGTGGACCTCGCGTAGCTCAAGCATGATCGTTTCCTTCCGCGGTGGCGGCGGTGCCGAGGTAGACGGCTTGCACGCGGGGATCGGCCTGGACCTCGGCGACGCTGCCCTCGCTGAGGACCTGCCCGCCGTGGAGCACGGTGACGGAGGTGGCGAACTGGCGCATGAAGTCCATGTCGTGCTCAACGACCACGACGGTGCGCTCGCCCCCGATCCGCTGGAGCAGCTCGCCCGTCTGCTGGCGCTCGTCGTGGCTCATTCCCGCGACGGGCTCGTCGAGAAGGAGCACGGTCGCGTCCTGGACGAGCAGCATGCCGATCTCGAGCCATTGCTTCTGCCCGTGGGCCAGGATCCCGGCGGGTGTCTCGCGCAGCGCGCCGAGCCCGGTCGTCTCGAGGGCTTCCTCGATGCGGGGCTCGATGGTGGTGCGGCTGCGCAGCCGGGACCAGGGGGAACGCTTGGCCCCGGCGGCGATGTCGAGGTTCTGCAGGACGGTGAGCTCCTCGAACACGCTGGCGGTCTGGAACGTCCGTCCCACGCCGAGGCGGGCGATATTGTGGGCGGGCTTGCCAATCAGCTCGACCCCGGATTTCTCCACGGAACCGGTGGCGGGGACAAGGCCGGTGATGGCATCGACGAGGGTGGTCTTGCCCGCGCCGTTCGGGCCGATGAGGAAGCGCAGGTCGCCCTGCAGGAGCGTGAGGTCCACGCCCTGCACGGCCTTGAAGCCGTCGAAGTCCACGGTGAGGCCGCGCACCTCGAGGTATTCCGAGCTCATTCCGGCATTGCCGCCGGGAATCGGGGCGTGGCTGGTCATGCGCTGGCCTCCTTCGACTGGTCCGCTTGCTTGCCGCGCCGCCGCCACACGATGAGCGAGGCGATGCCGCCGGGCAGGAAGCCCACGACGAGGACGAACAGCGCGCCCTGCGCGTAGGTCCAGGCGGAGGGGAACTGCTCGGACAGGGAGGTCTGGGCCCAGGCGATGGCGATCGCGCCGAGCACCGGGCCGAGCAGCGTGGTGCGGCCACCGATGGCGACGCCGATGATGAACGCGATCGAGGCGAGAACGCCCACGTCCTGCGGTGTGATGATGCCGACGATCGGAACGAACAACGCTCCCGCGATGGATGCCCACAGCGCGGCGATCACGTACGCCACGAGCTTGATGTTGGCGGGATCGTAGCCGAGGAACCGCACGCGCTCCTCCTGGTCGCGCACCGCGATCAGCAGCTCGCCATAGCGGCTGCGCATGACCTGCCAGGTGATCGCCATGATGACGAGCAGCGTCCCGGCTGCGATGAAGTACAGCATCTGCTGGTTGGCTGGGTCGCGCAGGTTGAACCCGAACCAGGTGCGGAAGTAGCTGATGCCGTTGGAGCCGCCGAGGGTGTTCTGCTGGCTGATCAGCAGGATGGCGAAGGCGGCGGCCAGCGCTTGGCTGAGGATGGCGAAGTAGGCGCCCTTGACGCGTCGCTTGAAGATGCCGAGGCCGAGCAGCAGCGCGAGGCTGGTCGGTACCAGCACGATCGCGAGGAGGGTGACCAGGGGGCTGGTGAACGGGAGCCAGAAGCCGGGCAGCTCGCGCTGTCCACCGAGCTGCATGAAGTCGGGCAGGGTGCCGGGGCCGCCGGAGATCGTGGCGTCCGCGAGCTTCATGTGCATGGCCATCATGTAGGCGCCGAGCCCGAAGAAGACGCCCTGGCCCAGGGTGAGCATGCCACCGCGGCCCCAGGCGAGACCGATGCCGACCGCCACTATCGCGAAGGTGAGGAACTTGGCGAGCAGGCCGAGCCGGAACTCGCTGAGCAGGACGGGGGCGACGACGAACAGCACGAGCGCGCCGGCGCCGAAGCCGAGGAGGGTGGTGTAGCGCGAGAGGACCAAGCGGGGGCGAGCGGACGGGCGCGGGTCGCCGCCGGGAGTGGTGGGCGGGCTGGGCGTGCTGGTTGTCTGGATCACGCGAGGCTCCTTGTCTTCACGCTGATCAGGCCCTGGGGGCGGACCTGCAGGAAGATGACGATCACGACGAACACCAGGACCTTGGCGATGCTCGCCGTGGTGGAGTACTCGAACACCGAGTGCAGCAGGCCAAGCGCGAACGCGGCGATAACCGCGCCACGGATCTGGCCGAGCCCGCCGGCGATCACCACGAGGAACGCATCCACGATGTAGGACTGCCCGATGGTGGGGCTCGTCGAGGCGATGAGAGTGAGCGCCACCCCCGCGACGCCGGCGAGGCCCGATCCGATGAAGAAGGTGGTGATGTCGGTGCGCCGGCTGGAGATGCCGCTGACCTCGGCGAGATCACGGTTCTGGACGACCGCGCGCACCCTGCGCCCCATGGGGGTGTACTTGAGGGCGGCGGCGAGCGCGATGACGCAGGCGATCGCGAGCAGCAGGATGAAGATGCGAGTCTTCGGGACGACGCTGCCGAAGATCTCGATGCCGCCGCGCAGGAAGTCAGGGGTGACGACGTTGACGGCGGGGGCGCCGAAGATGTCCCGGGCGACCTGCTGGAGGATCAGGCCCACGCCGAAGGTGACGAGCAACGTGTCGAGCGGACGGTGATACATGCGCTTGAGCAGTGTCATCTCGAGGATGACGCCGAGGATGCCACCGACGAGGAAGCCAAGGACGAGGGACACCAGTAGCGATGCCCCGGCGCTCGAGAACACTTGCTGCACGACGAACGCCGTGTAGGAGCCGGCCATGATGAACTCGCCGTGGGCCATGTTGATCACGCCCATCTGGCCGAAGGTGAGGGAGAGGCCCAGGGCGATGAGCAGCAGGATCGATCCCATGCTGAGGCCGGTGAAGAGCTGGCTGGTCACGATGTCCATCGCGGTTCCCAGTCCTTCCTGTGAGGGATGAGTGGCACGGGAGCGGGCCCGCGCCGGTGATCAGCGCGGGCCCGCGAGGTGGGGTCAGTTCCCGCCGAGCCCTTCGGCCCAGTCGTAGGACGTCAGGTATGGATCGGGATCGATCGGCCCCTCGGACTCCCAGACGGTGTCGATGAGGCCCGTGGAGTTGATGACGCCGATGCGGGAGGTCTTCGTGAGGTGGTTGTTCTCGCCGTCGATGACGACGGTGCCCTCGGGCGCATCGAAGGACACGC
Organism: Lolliginicoccus lacisalsi; assembly: GCF_014841105.1. Classification (GTDB taxonomy): domain Bacteria; phylum Actinomycetota; class Actinomycetes; order Mycobacteriales; family Mycobacteriaceae; genus Lolliginicoccus; species Lolliginicoccus lacisalsi. The sequence continues at coordinate 463,365 of NZ_JACYWE010000002.1, read as the reverse complement.
CTCCGGCCGAATCACGAACGGCATCGACGTCGAACGAGCCCGCTTCCTCGACGCTGGCGCGCCACAGGAACACCGAGGTGTAGGCGGCCTCCATGGGGTCGGATGTGGGCTTCTGCTGGCCGTAGCGATCCTTGTACGCGGCGACGAAAGCGGCGTTCTCGGGCGTATCGACGGTCTGGTAGTAGTTCCAGGCGGTCAGCTGGCCCTCGATGTTGTCGACACCGATGCTCGCGACCTCTTCCTCGGCGATGGACACCGACATGACCGGGGTGGTGGCGGCCTCGAGGCCCACGTTGGCGTACTCGTTGAAGAACGCGACGTTGGCATCGCCATTGAGCGTGTTGAAGATGGCGTCGGGCTGCGCCGAGCGGACCTTGTTGAGGATCGTGGAGAAGTCCGCGGAACCGCTGAGCGGAACGTAGTCCTCGCCGAGGACCTCGATGTCATTGGCAGTGGCGTAGGCCTTGATGATGTCGTTGGCGGTGCGCGGGAAGACGTAGTCGCTGCCGACGAGATAGATCGACGTGATGCCCTCTTCCTTGAGGTAGTCGAGGGCGGGGACGATCTGCTGGTTGGTGGTGGCGCCGCTGTAGAAGATGTTCGGCGACGATTCGAGGCCCTCGTACTGCACGGGGTAGTACAGGAGCGCGTTGTTGGACTCGAAGACCGGCAGCATGGCCTTGCGGCTCGCGGAGGTCCAGCCACCGAACACCGCGGCGACGCAATCATCGCGGACGAGCTTCTCGGCCTTCTCCCGGAACTTCGCGGGATCCGAGGCGCCGTCCTCGCCCACGACCTCGATCTGCTTGCCCATGACGCCGCCATCGGCGTTGATCTGATCGACCGCGAGGGCGATCGAGTCGCGCACGGTGACCTCGCTGATCGCCATGGTGCCGGTCAGCGAGTTGAGCGAGCCCACCTTGATGGTGTCGCCCGAGGTGTCGACGCAGGATTCGGTCGCGGCGAAGGTTGTTTCATCCCCGGACCGGCTTCCGCATGCCGTGAGCAGGAGTCCGACCGCCACGATCGCGGTGGGGGCGGCGACCCCGCGCTTGGTAAGCCTCATTCAACGCACCTTTCGTTCCGAGTCCCTGGGCGGTACGGCGCGGCCTACCGAGGGCCGCGCCGATCCGGTGAGGGGAACGCTAGGGAGCGCCTGTTTCGAGAACGTGTCTGTTGGTCACGCCGATATGAATCCCGGTTACGCAGGAGTAAAACCTCGCATTCGCCCCGCGGCCCGCGCTGGAGCAGCAACCCTGGGGCAGCAACAAGGCGGCGGCCCCTGCGAGAGGGACCGCCGCCTTAGCCTGCTAGCTCAGTGTCCTGCTAGCTCAGTGGCCTGCCGGATCAGGAGCCGAACATCGAGACCTGCTCCTCGAAGGCGCCGAGCACGACATCGAGGTTCTCGAAATCACCGCGACCGCCGTTCTCCTGGATGAACTGGCCGAAATCGGCGAGCATGCCGATGAATGTTGCGAGCATGGGATTCCCCTAGCGTTGAGCGTGATCCCGGTACCACGTGTGTCACCGGGACAGGTCCTGTCCACCCTAGGCGGGGCGGCCGCGCGCGCGGCAACTCGCGGATAAAGATGTGATCGCGATCGACCCTCCATCAGGACACGGAGCGCTCGCCGGATGTCACAGGTGGGGCACGAACTCCTCGTCGGGGATGCGCTCGGTCGGGCCCGGCCGCCCCGACCCCTGGATCACGTAGGGCGCGATCGTGCTGTGGTGCTCGTCGAGGTCGACGTCCTTGCCGATGGTGGGGAAGGCCCGCTGCGGGCAGCGTTCCCGCTCGCAGATCCGGCAGCCCACGCCGATGGGCGTGGCGGTGCCGCCGCTGCCGATGTCGAGGCCGTCCGAGTAGACGGTGCGGCTCGCGTGGCGCAGCTCGCAGCCGAGCCCGATGGCGAAGGTCTTGCCGGGCTGGCCATAGCGCGCCGCGCGCCGCTCCACGGTGCGGGCGACCCACAGGTAGCGCCGCTTGTCGGGCATCTCGGCGATCTGGCGCATGATCTTGCCCGGGTAGGCGAAGGTCTCGTAGACGTTCCACAGCGGGCAGGTGCCACCGGTGGAGGAGAAGTGGAAGCCGGTGGCGGATTGCCGCTTCGACATATTGCCGGCCCGGTCCACGCGCACGAACGAGAACGGCACCCCGCGCAGGTTCGGGCGCTGCAGGGTGGACAAGCGGTGGCAGATCGATTCAAAGCTGACCGCGTAGAAGGCCGAGAGCCGCTCGATGTCGTAGCGGAAGTCCTCGGCGACCTCGTGGAACTGCTTGTACGGCAGGATCGTTGCCGCGGCGAAGTACTTGGCGAGGCTGATGCGCGCGAGTCGCCGGGCGGACTCGGAGCGGAAGTTCCCCTGCTCGACCAGCTCGTCGAGCAGGTCGCCGCGCTCGAGGTAGGCGAGCTCGGTGGCGAACTTGAACACTTGCTGGCCCGAGGAGAGATGTGTGGAGATCTCGAGCACCCGCGTCTTGGGGTCGAACCGGTGCAGGACGGAGTCGGCGAGGTCGATGCGCTTGCGTATCTGCACGTCATGGGTGGTCTCGAGGCGCCGGGCGATCTCGCGCCGCACGTCGGCATGGTGCATGCGCATGCGGGTGGTGAGCTGCTCGGCAGCGGTGTCGAGCTCGTGGAAGTAGTTCTGCCGCGAGTAGAAGAAGTCGCGGACCTCCTCGTGCGGCATGCTGATCGTGGCGGACCCGCTCCCGTCATTGAACCGGTCGGCGGTGGCGGCAGCGAGCTGGGATGTCGTGTTGCGGTAGCGGCGGTGGAGGTTCACCAGCGAGCGAGCGATGAGCGGGTGGGACTGGACGAGGCTGGCGACCTCCTGGGCGTCGGCATCGACTCCGACCTCCCCGTCGAGGAGGAACTCGCGGACCTCGGCCATGAGGCGGGTGGTGTCCTGGGCCGCGAAGAAGGTGGCGTCCACCCCGAACATCTCGGTGATGCGCAGCAGCACGGGAACGGTGAGCGGGCGGACGTCATGCTCGATCTGGTTGAGATAGCTGGGGGAGATATCGAGCGTCTTGGCGAGCTCCACCTGGGTGAGGCCACGCTCGGCCCGCAGTTGTCGCAACCGGGCTCCCACGAATGTCTTCGCCACCACTCCAGGCTAGACAGGAGGCGCGTGGCGCGCGAGGCCGGTCCGGCTGGCGCGTGTGAATGCTCTCACAGCCCGGCGGGGTAGCGGCGGGCGCCGGGACCGCCAGTGCGGCGGCGGGGCGCATCGCTCACCTGCGCTAACGTAACGCTCGTACGGTTTTTTCGTGTGGTCGGCCCGGTGCATCTTCGCAAGATTTGCAGATGTGTTGGAAAACCTAGCCAAGATTGGCACTTGCAAGTGGTGGACCTGCGACTTTAATGTGTGGCATTGTCAGAGAGGTAACAGATCCGATGGGATGCACCGCTGCGAAGCACGGAGCGGCGTGAGGGCCCCGTAACAGGGAATTCACGGAGCGGCCTGGCCGCTCGGTCATCGCCAGGACTACAGACACAGAGAAACTGGAGCGTCGATGTCTAACGTCGGTAAGCCACGTACCGCTGCTGAGATTCAGCAGGACTGGGACACCAACCCGCGCTGGAAGGGGATCACCCGCGAGTACACCGCTGAGCAGGTCGCGGAGCTGCAGGGCTCGGTCATCGAGGACCCCACCCTCGCTCGCCGCGGCGCCGAGATCCTCTGGGAGGGCGTGAACGGCGACGGCTACATCAACGCGCTCGGCGCGCTCACCGGCAACATGGCCGTGCAGCAGGTCCGCGCTGGCCTCAAGGCCATCTACCTCTCCGGCTGGCAGGTCGCCGGTGATGCGAACCTCTCCGGCCACACCTACCCGGACCAGAGCCTCTACCCGGCCAACTCGGTCCCCGCCGTGGTGCGTCGCATCAACAACGCGCTGCTCCGTGCCGACGAGATCTCCCGCGTCGAGGGCGACACCTCCATCGACAACTGGCTCGTCCCGATCGTTGCCGACGGCGAGGCCGGCTTCGGTGGCGCGCTCAACGTCTACGAGCTGCAGAAGGCCATGATCGCCGCTGGCGCCGCTGGCTCCCACTGGGAGGACCAGCTCGCCTCGGAGAAGAAGTGCGGCCACCTCGGTGGCAAGGTGCTCATCCCCACCCAGCAGCACATCCGCACCCTGACCTCCGCGCGCCTCGCGGCTGACGTCTCGAACGCGTCCACCCTGGTCATCGCGCGCACCGACGCCGAGGCCGCCACCCTCATCACCTCCGACGTGGACGACCGCGACAAGCCCTTCGTCACCGGCGAGCGCACCGCCGAGGGCTTCTACAACGTCAAGAACGGCATCGAGCCCTGCATCGCCCGCGCGAAGGCATACGCTCCCTACGCCGACATGATCTGGATGGAGACCGGCGTTCCGGACCTCGAGGTCGCCAAGAAGTTCGCCTAGGCTGTCAAGGCCGACTTCCCGGACCAGCTGCTGTCGTACAACTGCTCGCCGTCCTTCAACTGGCGCAAGCACCTCGACGACGCGACCATCGCGAAGTTCCAGCGCGAGCTCGGAGCCATGGGCTTCAAGTTCCAGTTCATCACCCTCGCTGGCTTCCACGCGCTCAACTACGCCATGTTCGACCTGGCCTACGGCTACGCCCGCGAGGGCATGACCGCCTACGTCGACCTGCAGGAGCGCGAGTTCGCGTCCGAGTCGCGCGGCTACACCGCCACCAAGCACCAGCGCGAGGTCGGCGCCGGCTACTTCGACCAGATCGCCACCACGGTCGACCCGAACACCTCCACCGCAGCGCTCAAGGGCTCGACCGAAGAAGGTCAGTTCCACTGATGCCCGGCCAAGCTGACACTCCCGCCGCCAAGGCAGGCGCCGGAGACAAGATCTCGCGTGTTGGTGTTATCGGCGCCGGGCAGATGGGTGCTGGTATCGCAGAGGTGTGCGCCCGCGCACACGTCGACGTACTGGTGTTCGAGCAGACCCGGGAACTCGCTGCTGCGGGCCGGGCGCGGATCCTCCGTTCGCTTGACCGCGGCGTGAGCAGCGGGAAGATCACCGAGCGCGAGCGCGAGCAGGCCGCCTGGCGGCTCCGCTTCACCTCCGACCTCGGTGACTTCGCGGATCGTCAGCTTGTCGTGGAGGCAGTGCTCGAGGACGAGAAGGTCAAGACCGCGATCTTCGCGGAGCTCGACCGGATCGTCACCGACCCGAGGGCCGTCCTCGCCTCGAACACCTCGTCCATCCCGATCATGAAGCTCGGCATGGCCACCAAGCACTCCGAGCGCGTCGTCGGAATGCACTTCTTCAACCCGGTGCCCGTGCTGCCGCTGGTCGAGCTGGTGACCACGCTGATGACCAGCACCGAGGTGTCCGAGCGGGCGGAGTCCTTCGCTCGCGACATCCTCGGCAAGCAGGTCGTTCGGTCCGCTGACCGATCTGGCTTCGTGGTCAACGCCCTCCTCGTGCCGTACCTGCTCTCCGCCATCCGCATGGTGGAATCCGGGTTCGCGACCGTGGAGGACATCGACAAGGCCATCGTCCTCGGCCTGGCCCACCCGATGGGGCCGCTCGCGCTGAGCGACCTCGTGGGCCTCGACACGATCAAGGCGATCGCCGACTCGATGTACGAGGAGTTCAAGGAGCCCCTCTCCTCGCCCCCGCCGCTGCTGCTGCGCATGGTGGAAGCGGGCAGAGTGGGCAAGAAGACCGGGCACGGTTTCTACCAGTACCCGGCCTCAGGACGTCCGTCCGCCAAGTAATCCAGGCCCAGGCCAAGGGGTGCGGTGCTTTCCTCGGAAAGTCCGCACCCCTTCCTGTTTCCCCGGCGCGGTTTCGCAGTAGGGTTGCATCGAGCACAGAGTGACCGGCCACGCATTCCTTCCGCGGGGCCAGGGCAGCGGCGCAGGAAAGGTTTAGGCAGGAATGACCAGTTCCCCTCACATGAGTGACTACCGCTCGAGCATCCTGGGCTATCCACGCATCGGACCGCGCCGGGAGCTCAAGCGCGCCCTCGACTCCTACTGGCGCGGCGGCATCACCCAGGACGAGCTCGTCGCCATCGGCCGGGAATTGCAGGAACAGACGTGGAGCGAGCTTGCCGCCACCGGCTTGTCGCAAGTGCCGGGGAACACCTTCTCCTACTACGATCACGTGCTCGACACCGCGTTCCTGTTCGGCATGGTGCCCAGCCGGTTCGCCGCGCTGAAGGAGCAGCTCAACCCGCTCGACCTGTACTTCACCATGGCTCGGGGCCTGCCCGATAAGCCGCCCCTCGAGCTGGTCAAGTTCATCAGCAGCAACTATTACTACCGCCAGCCGGAGATCGAGCCCGGCATGGAGTTCTCTGTCGATGCCACCAACATCATCGACGAGATCAAGCGTGGCAACGCCTCCGGGATCGAGCTGCGCCCCGTCATCATGGGGCCGGTCACGCTGCTGCTGATGAGCAAGGCAGCGGCCGGCGCGCCCGAGGGATTCGCCCCGCTCGACATGCTCGAGCCCCTGCTGCGCGCCTACGTCGATCTCTGCGAGCAACTCGTCAAGGCCGGCACCACCTGCGTGCAGCTCGACGAGCCCTACTTCACCCTCGAGCGGACCGACGAGGAGCTCGAGCTCTTCCGCCGCGCCTACGAGGTGCTCGGCTTCGCTGGGCTGCGGCCACGCCTCCTCGTCACCGGCCAGTACGGTGATCTCGGCCCGGCCCTCGACATCCTCGCCGCCTCGAAGGTCGAAGCCATCGGACTCGACCTCATCGCCGGGCGCCGGGCCCCCGAGGAGCTCGCAGCGGTCCCCGGCCTGCGCCGCAAGCGCATCTACGCCGGCGTGGTCAGCGGTCGCAACGTCTGGAAGACCGACAAGCCCGCCACGCTCGCCTACCTGCGCGAGCTGCAAGCCCTCATCCCCGACATCGTCGTCTCCACCTCCTGCACGCTGCTGCACGTGCCCGTAGACGTGCTCTCCGAGTTCGACCTGCCCGACGCCGTCGCGGACCGCGTGGTGTTCGCCAAGCAGAAGGTGGGCGAGGTCGTCGCGCTGGCCCGCGCGCTCAAGGACGGCGAGCCCGAGAAGTGGTCCCAGGGCGGGGAGCTCGCGCCCATCCATCCCGATGAGGACGTGCGCGCCCGCGTGGCAGCGATCCAGCCCGAGCACTACGACCGCGCGCCCTGGTCCACGCGCAAGGACGCCCAGCAAGCGGCCCTTCCCCTGCCTATCGTGCCCACCACCACCCTCGGCTCGTTCCCGCAATCGGGCAAGGTCAAGCAGGCCCGGTACGAGCTCGGCCAGGATCGCCTCAGCTACGAGGACTACGTCGAGGTCATCAAGGCCGAGATCGCCGATGCGATCGCGCTGCAGGAAGACATTGGCCTCGATGTCCTCGTGCACGGCGAGATCGAGCGCAACGACATGATCCAGTACTTCGCGGAGCTCCTCGAGGGCTACGCCGTCACCCGCAACGGCTGGGTGCAGGTATACGGCTCGCGCTGCGTGCGTCCCCCGATCCTCTACGGCGACGTATCCCGGCCGCGCCCCATGACGCTCGAATGGATCGGCTACGCGCAATCGCTCACCGACAAGCCCGTCAAGGCCATCCTCACCGGGCCCGTCACGATGCTCGCGTTCTCCTTCGTCCGGGAGGACCAGCCCCTCAAGGAGACCGTCGCCCAGCTCGCGCTCGCCGTGCGCGACGAGACCATCGACCTCGAAGCGGCGGGCATCACGATCCTCCAGGTCGACGAGCCCGCGATCCGCACGCTGCTGCCGCGCCGCCCCGAGGGCCGCGAGGAATACCTCGAATGGGCGGTCGGCGCGTTCAAGCTCGCCACCGCCGGGGTGAAGCCCGAGACGCAGATCCACACGCACATCGGACTGTCCGGCGTTTCTGCTGTCGTGGAGGCCATCGAGCATCTCGATGCCGATGTCACCTACATCGTGTCCGCCACCCGCAGTCTCTACTGGGTGCTCGATGCGCTCGAAGGGGCGGGCCTCTCCCGCGGCGTGGGGCCAGGGGTGTACGAGAGCCGGTCCGCGCGGATCCCCGACATCGACGAGATCGACGAGCTGCTCACCCGAGCGGTGCGGGCCATCGAGCCCGAGCGGCTGTGGGCGAATCCCGATGGCGGACTCAAGACCCGGCACCACTGGCAGCTCGAGCCGTCGCTCCGCAACCTCGTTGCCGCTGCCCGCCGCCTGCGGCGCCGCGCGGTGGCTGCTGAGGCTTTCGAGGCCTCGGCTGCCTCGGATGCCTCGGATGCCTCGGAGCCCGCCAGCTAGGCGGCGCTCCGGCGCTCCGGCGCTCGCCGGCGCTCGCCGGCGCTCGCCGGCGCTCGCCGGCGCTCCGGCGCTCGCAAACGCGATAGAAACGGCCGAGATTCCCGGGCAGCTTCTATCGCGTTTGACCTTTTCCGGTGCTTTTGCCGCGACTTCGCTCAGCCGCGCCGTGGGCCAAGCGGCCGCGTCCCCGACCACCCCGCGCCAGTGGAAACTTTTCCACCCCCAGGCGGGAAAAGTTTCCACCAAGGCTGGGCCCGGCACCACCAAGGCTGGGCCCGGCCCCACCGAGGCCCGGCCCCACCCAGGCCCCGCTGCCGGCCCCACCGCCGCTGCCCCAGCCGCGCGGCCCGGCGCCCCGCTGGCACGGCAAATGTTGGGTCCGGTGCACGCGCGCCGCTGCCCTGCGACAGAATGGGTTCCGTGCAGCTAATGGACCTCGATGATGATGCCAAGCGACGCGATCTGCGCAGGATGAAGACCTTCGCGCTGGGGTTCCTCCTCATTGCCGCGACGTTCTACCTGTACTGCCGATGGCTCGAGTCGATGGACGATACCGCCGAATGGGTGGGCTTCGCCCGTGCCGCCGCCGAGGCGGGCGTGGTGGGTGGTCTCGCGGACTGGTTCGCGGTGACCGCGTTGTTCAAGCGCCCCATGGGCCTTCCGATCCCGCACACCGCACTGATCAAGAAGAAGAAGGACCAGCTGGGCGAGAGCCTGGGGAGCTTCGTCGGCTCCAACTTCCTCTCCCGCGACGTCGTCACCCAGCGGCTCCAGTCCGCGGGCCTGCCCCGTCGCGCGGGCGAGTGGCTCTCCGATCCCGTGCATGCCGAGCGCTTGTCGAAGGAAGCGGCGACATTGCTGCGCGCGCTGGTGGTGGTGCTGCGCGATGAGGATGTGCAGCAGGTCATTGATCAGACGTTGGTCCGCAAGCTCGCCGATGCGAAGTGGGGCCCGCCGCTGGGCAAGATCCTCGAGGAGCTGCTGGAGGAGAATCGCCAGCTCCCGGTGATCGAGCTCCTGTGCGATCGCGCCTACCAGTGGGCGCTGGGTTCCCAGGAGACGATCGATCGGGTTGTCACCAAGGATTCGCCGAGCTGGCCCCCGAAGGTGGTTGACCTTCTGGTGGGGGAGAAGATCCACCGCGAGCTCGTTGAGTTCGCGTGGAAGGTGCGTGCTGATCCGGATCATGAGGTGCGCCAGGCGATCAACACGTTCCTGTTCGAGTTCGCCCATGATCTGCAGCATGACGAGGCCACGATCGCGAAGGCCGAGCGCATCAAGGATGAGCTGATGAACCGGCGGGAGGTGGCGAGCCTGGCGAGCGCGGCCTGGGCGCTGGTGAAGAAGATGATCCTGGAGTCGGTGGATGATCCGGGGAGCACGCTGCGCTTGAAGTTCCGTGATTGGATCCTTGATTTCGGCGAGCGATTGAAGGAGGACTCCGGGCTGCGCGCCAAGCTTGATCGATGGATGACCGAGGGCGCCGGGTATGTGATCGACAATTATGCGCATGAGATCACCGGGCTCATCAGCGATACGGTCGCGAAGTGGGATGCCGAGGAGGCTAGTACCAAGATCGAGTTGCAGGTGGGCCGGGACCTGCAGTTCATCCGGATCAATGGAACGGTGGTAGGTGCGCTGGCCGGGCTCACCATCCATAGCATCACGCACGTGATCTTTGGCTGATCGACACGCGCGTGATTGTTATGCGAAAACTCACACGACGGCTGCGAATCGCCATTACGCTGAGTGCTTGCAGGAGTTAGCACGCGTGGGTACGCTCACGCACGTAGCCGGAGTGGAGGAGAATCCATGGCTCAGGCGAGCAGCCCATCCGTCGATAACGGTGGTGCGCCGCGCAACGTGACCGGAGATGATCACGAGGCAGGCGCGGGCACCGGCACGACGGCGGATCAAGGCATCGTCGAAGGTGCCTCCTCCGGGGATTCCGAAAATGCCGACAAGGTCGTCGGTGGTACGTCCGATGAGGAGCAAGGTGCGGATCCATCACGTCAGTCCAATGCCCCGGCAGCCGTTCGAGCCGTGAGCAACGCGGCGCAGGACATTGGCGGTTTCATCAGGGCGCAGCGCGAGATGGCGCAGGTCTCCCTGCGGCAGCTTGCCGAGCGGGCCGGCGTGAGCAATCCGTATCTCAGCCAGATCGAGCGTGGGCTACGCAAGCCGTCCGCTGAGGTTCTCGGCCAGATCGCTAAAGGCCTGAGAGTTTCTGCCGAGGCGCTTTATGTGCGTGCCGGAATTCTGGAACAGCGTGAATCCAGCCCCGTGCGTGACGCGATTCTTGCGGATCCTGTCATCAATGAGCGCCAGAAGCAGGTTCTTCTCGAGATCTATACCTCGTTCTGTCACGAGAACCAGGCCGACGAATAACTCGGGTCCCGTGCCTCGCCGAGGCATGAAATCCCAGGGGCCCGCATGATGCCGACATTTCTGGGGAGCTTCCAACATGACCAAGACCATTACTACTGTTAAGACGCCGTTGTTCGCAGCAGTGGGCGCGGGGGATTTCGCCGCGGAATCGCTGGGCGGCATCGTCAAGGATGCGCGTCGTGCCGCTGGCAGCAAGGCCAGCGACGTGCAGGCGCGCATCGACCGCGCTCGCGGCCGCGTTCTCGCGCTGCAGGACCAGGTGCCGACCGAGCTCGCGGGCCTCCGCGGCCGCGTGGGCTCCACCGAGCTCCGCAAGCAGGCAGATGCTTACCTGCAGTCAGCCCGCACGGCCTATGGCACTCTCGCTCAGCGCGGCGAGTCCCGGGTGGAGCGGCTGCGCGAGCAGGCACTCGCCGAGGAGCGTGTCGTGGGGGCCGTGACCGTCGTGGCGCGCCGCGCGACCGAGGTGCGTGCGCTGGTGAACCGGTTTGGCACGAAGGCCTCGGATGCGACGACCCGCGCAGCTTCCGCTGCCGGGGTGCTCGCGGACGAGACCAAGGAGACCCTCGCGTCCGTGCCCGAGGTCGTGGCGGACGAGGCTGCCGAAGCGCGCGAGTCCGCGGAGTCTGCCGCCGAGGGCGTCGTCGCCAAGGTGCAGGATGTTGTCGCTGACGCGGAGGCGAAGGTCGCCGAGGCAGAGACCGAGGCGAAGGCCGCGGAGGCAGCGGAGTCCGAGGACGCGGCGACTCCGAAGGCTGCGCCCCGCCGTCGCCGTGCTACGTCCAAGCCTGCGGGCACCTCGGCCACGCGGGCCCGCAAGCCCCGGGCTAGTGCTGCCGGGAGCAAGGCGCCTTCCGCCGAGTAGTCAATCAGCAGATCGAGAGTGCCCCCTGGGCCGGGAGACCGCCCCAGGGGGCACTCTGTGCGTGCCGGGCGTCGACGTTCGTGGTGGATGGTGCTGGCTTGCGCGCTGGGCGGGCCCCTTTAGACTGGAGGGGTGGAAGGTTTCCTGGTGATGGTCCTGACCGCGCTCGCTATCGGCGGCGGGGTGTATGCGTTGGTGCATGCGGCGCGGCAGCGACCGGATGCCTATACGGCGACCGACAAGCTGACCAAGCCCACGTGGCTCGCGATCCTTGGGGTGTCGGTCCTGGTCATCTTCGTGTTCTCCGCCTATAGCTTGCTAGGGCTCATCGGGGTCATCGCTATTGGCGTCTATCTGGCTGATGTGCGCCCCAAGGTCGATGGGATCCAGGGCGGTCCGCGCTGGTAGCTCCCGACCGGGAGGGGGCCGCGGCGCGCCGGCCCCGAGCAATATTGACAATGAGCATTGTCACAATGGTAGTGTTCACACCGGTCTCAACGGTGTGGCTGTGTACTATGCCTCGAGCATCGACGGCGATGCTCGCAGCGAGGTGTTCCGCCCCTGAGGAAGGGGCTTTCCCGGAAGCGAGCTCACTCCGAGCAGTTGGCCTCCTTCCCCTGGGTGCGGACAATGGCGTCCCGCGCCACCAAACGTAGATCCTTGCTCGCGAAGCTGCCGCTGCGGCCTGCCGGGTCCGGTGCCGGATCGTGATATCCCGGAGCAGGCAAGCGCGCGGCGTGATTAGCCCGGATCGGTATACTCGCCTGCGAACTGGAGCCTCCGGCAGGCCTCCCAAGTGAAGTCCGCGGGGCGGAATCTCCGGGGTAGCGGGTAATCGGAAGCGGGAGATGAAAGAGTACCGGATCGACGATCTGGCGCGTGCGGCCGGAATCAACGTCCGCAATGTGCGCGTGTACCAGGATCGTGGCCTCCTGCCGCCGCCGCGCAAAGAAGGCCGTACCGGCTGGTACAACGAATCCCATCTGTCCCGGTTGCGCTTGATCACGCGCATGCTGGAGCGCGGCTACACCTTTGCCACCATCAGTGAGCTCCTGCTCGCTTCCCAGCATGGCATCAGCGTCGACGAGATCCTCGAGTCGGACGATCTGCGCGGCCCGCTGGGCTTCTTCCGGTCCAAGGCAAAGGTCACGCTCGCCGAGCTGCGCAAGGTCTTCGGTGATCATGCTCCGCCCACCCTGCTGGAGCGCGGCAAGGAGCTTGGTGTTCTCTCTGGCAACGGCGAGGCTTTCGCCGTCCGAAGCCCGCGCCTGCTCGAGATCGCCCAGACCCTCGTGGATGCCGGCGTACCGATCGAGACGATCGTGGAGACCGGGCAGCGGGTGCGCGATGACCTCCAGGACGTGGCGCAACTCTTCGTCGGAACCATCACCGAGACGTTCCTGCCCGACATGGCGGGAGCGGGCCACGGTGAGCTCGATGAGCAACGGATCGCGGAGCTCGCTGAGGCTGCTCGCAAGCTGCGTCCGCTTGCCAACAAGGTGGTTGACCTGCTGTTCTCCGAGGTCATGGAGGTCGAGATCAGCCGGACGATCAGCCGGGCGGCGACGGCTCTCAACGATGATGGCGAGGAGGGGGAGGACCCCTTCGCCCACTGACTCACCGTGTGTCGCAGATCACACTTTTAACACTTTTGCCTGATATGTCAAGAAACCTGCGCCGCTGCTTGAAATCTGTTCTAGACTGCGAAGGCATTGCCGCACAAGGCCCGCAACGATGCGGGCCCCAGCACAACGACTGTGCTGCGGAACACGATGAGGTGGAACACGTGAAACTGCCGGTTGTCAGCAGTCTCGTCAGCTCCCTGGGGGCTTTCCGGTCCGGCGTGAGCCCGGCCAGCATCAACATGTCCTCCGGATCGGTCATGGATGCGGCCGCCATGCAGGCAGCCGCGGACCAGGGCGAGCACATCGTCCCGATGATCCCCATGACCAGCCGCACCGTCACCGCGCACGACGGGACACGGCTCCACGTCCAGATCACTGGGCGGCCCGGCAGCCAACCGATCATCCTCTCCCACGGCTGGACCTGCAGCTCCACCTACTGGATGCCGCAGATCGAAGCGCTCGCCCGGGAATTCCGCGTTATCACCTACGACCAGCGTGGGCATGGCAAGAGCGAGATGGGCCGGTCCCCGCTCAGCCCCGACGTCCTCGCTGATGACTTCTCCACGGTCCTTCACAGCGTTCTCGCGCCAGCCGAGCGCGCCGTCGTCGTCGGCCACAGCATGGGCGGAATGACCCTCATGGCCTGGGCGGGCAAGTGCCCCCACGAGGTCGCCGAGCGCGCCTCCGCCGCCATGCTGCTGAGCACCGCCTCCGATCGGCTCACCCACGACGAAGCCGTGCTGCCACCCCTGCTGCGTCCGCTCCCGATGCGGCCCTTGCTGCTCGGTGCCGCCATCTCCGCCCCGCTGCCGACCCGGTTCCTTCCGTCGTCCGCGCTGCACTACGCCACCATGGGGTCCGCTGCGACCGCCGAGCAGCGCGAGTTCTGCTTGCGCCTGGTCCGCGAGTGCGCCCCCCGCGTGCGCGGACGCTGGGGCGTCGTGCTCGGCAAGCTCGACATCGCCGCGGCGCTCGACAACCTCGACGTGCCCACCACGGTCGTCGTGGGCACCGCCGATCGACTGACCCCTCCAGTCCACTCGTACCGGCTCCGTGACAAGCTCGACAGCAGAGGCAATCTCGCGGGCTTCATCGAGCTCCCCGGCGTGGGGCCCATGAGCAGCGTCGAGGCACCCGAGCCGGTCAACTCCGAGATCCGGCGCCTGGCCGGCGAGCCCCAGCGGATGTGGAACGTCGGCTGATCGCAGCGCGGTGCTCGCGCGCCGCCGCGGCCCGCGCCTAGCTTGAGATCCGCCTAGCTGAAGATCACCGTCTTGCGGCCGTGAACCTGCACGCGCCCCTCGAGGTGCCAGCGCAGCCCGCGGGACAAGACGATCTTCTCGATGTCACGGCCCTGCCGCACCATGTCAGCGATCGTGTAGGAGTGGTCGATCCGCACCACATCCTGCTCGATGATCGGCCCCGCATCGAGCTCCGCCGTCACGTAATGGCACGTAGCTCCAATGATCTTCACGCCACGCTCATGAGCCTGGTGGTACGGCCTCGCGCCCACGAAAGAGGGCAGGAAGCTGTGGTGGATGTTGATGGCCCGGTGCTTCCAGTGCTCGCACAGCTCGGGAGGCAGCACCTGCATGAAGCGGGCCAGCACCACGGCATCGGGGGAGTGGGCATCTACGAGTTCCCGCATCGCCTCGAACGCCTCCGCCTTGCCCGCGGGATCCGAGGGGAACGGAACGTGCTGGAACGGCACCCCATGGGCGCGCGCCACGGGGTCGAGGTCCCGGTGGTTGCCGATCACCGCGCACACCTCCGCGGGCAGCTCTCCCGTCGCCGCGCGCCCGAGCAGATCATGCAGGCAGTGCCCCTCCTTGCTGACGAGGAGCACGATCCGCTTGCGCTCGGTCGAGTCATGGAGCGACCACTCGGCCTCCGTGCCGAAGGTCGCGGCGATCTCGGCGAACCGAGCGCGGAACTCATCGAGATCCATGCGGATCGACTCGGCGGTGACGGTCTGGCGGGTGAAGAACCAGCCAGTGTCGGGGTCGGCGTGATAGGCGGCCTCGACGATCCAGGCTCCCGCGCCCGCGAGGAAGCCCGAGAGCCGCGCCACGATGCCCAGCGCATCGGGGCAGCCCAGGGACAACGTGAAGCGCCTGCCAGCCATGTCGTTGTTCGAAGTCACGACGCCCAAACTAGCAGCTTCCGCCGTGCGGCCGTGCCCCGCTGGGACATGGCTCCCGCGCATCGTCCGCCTGCCACCAGCGCAGCTGCCCACCGCGCCTGCCACCGGCGCACTTGCTCACCCCGCCGCACCGGTTGTGGCAAGCTCGCAGGCATGGACGCACAGGACATCCTGACCCGGGGCCAGGTGGCCCAGCTGATCGACCACACGCTGCTCAAGCCCGGCGCCGTCCCGAGCGATGTCGAGGCGCTCATCGACGAGGCGCACGAGCTCGGCGTGCTCGCGGTGTGCGTATCACCGTCGATGCTTCCTGTGGACACGGATGGCCTGGTGATCGCTACCGTCGTGGGGTTCCCGTCGGGCAAGCACCACTCGCTGATCAAGGCCGCGGAGGCCCGGCTCGCTGTCGACCAGGGGGCCGACGAGATCGACATGGTCATCGATATCGGTGCCGCACTGTCGGGCAATAGCGACGCGGTGCTGCAGGATGTCCTCGCCGTGCGCGAGGCATGCGGTCCCGATACCGTGCTCAAGGTCATCCTCGAGACCGCCGCGCTCACCGACGAGGCCATCATCGCTGCCTGCCTTGCCGCGCGGACCGCGGGCGCGGACTTCGTCAAGACCTCCACCGGCTTCCATCCCGCCGGGGGCGCCAGCGTCCATGCCGTCGAGCTCATGGCGCGCACTGTCGGCGGCGCCCTGGGCATCAAGGCCAGCGGCGGGATCCGGAACGCGGAGGATGCGCGAGCGATGATCGAGGCGGGCGCCACCCGGCTAGGCCTGTCCTCCAGCCGTGCCGTGCTCGACGGCTTCCCCGGCTAGGCGCCGCGTCACAGCAGCGAGCAAGCTTCCTCCAGCTCGGCAGGAACCTCGGTGTCGCTGGCATCGGCGCGCTCGATCTCGGCGTAGCCGCCCTCGAGCCGCAGATCGATCCCTTCCTCGGTGACGGTGAGCTCCCGAGGGGTCATGCCAAGCGGGAAGTCGCTCAGCTCAGCACCAATAGTGCTGATGATGGCCTGGGGCAGCTCCGAGGGGATGTCGATGCCAAAGATGTTGGCCTTGGTGACCTCCAGGTTGATCGCCTCATCCACGACGCGCGGCTGCACTGTCACCCCGAGCACCGCGCCCACGACCTGGATGTCGAGCGCCTGGTTCTGCTGATCAGGATTCACCGACGTCACCACCGCGAGGATGCCCTGCTTCTGGAGCGTCGCGAGGATGCCCTGCGCGCTCCAGGCGATGTCGGCGCTGCTGCTCTGCACCGTGTTGGCGATCTCGCCCTCGTCGAGCGACTCGACGTCCTCGAGCCGAAGGTTCATCGACATGCCCTCGGCATCGCCGACCCTGCCCTCGGTGGTCGTGACCTCCATGTAGGGGGTCTTGCCGTCGAGCATCTGCCACAGCATCGGCTTGCGGCTGAGCTCGACATCGACATCGGAGCCGATCGACAGGGCCATCGATCCGGCCATGCATCGCGAGACCTTGTTGCGGAGGTAGATCTCGCTGCCCACGGCAACAGCAGCGACGCCCACGAACAAGACGATCACCACGATCAGCGCGGTGCCGCGGGCACGGCGCCTGCGTGGCCTGGGGGAGTTGGTTGCAGTGTTCATCGAGTCTCATTCTGCCGGAGCAAGTTGGGGGTTGCCTTGCCGCGGACTGTGGATTGGGTAAGTTTCGGCCCCGCGCGCGAAGGCCCCCGGAGTCCATCAGGATCCGGGGGCCGATCAGGTCACGCTAGGCCAGGTTCTTGGCGATCCACTTCGCCGTGTAGTCATCCTCGCCATCGAGCAGGTTCTCGACGCTCGGCAGGAGGAGCTTCTCGAGCTTGCCACCGACGAGCGGGAAGCTCACCCGTGCCTCGATGGTGGCCTCGATGACGCATCCATTGTCATTGTTGCGGACCGAGCGCGGGCCGGAGACGCTGCCCGGGCCACCCTTCATCTCGCCATGGAACGTGCCCGATGCAGCTCCACCGTCCAGCGACCAGGACTCCTTGCGGATGATGATCATGTCGTTCTTGATCACGGTCTGGGCGATCGAGGGCAGCTTGCTGCGCGCGATGAACTGCTGGTATTCCACCTCGACGCCCGAGTCCGAGGCCTCGAAGCCGACCATGCTGGCCTTCGTGCCGCCGATCTCGGCGATCCGGTCATCCCAGTACTGGCGTGACGACAGTGCCTCGTACACCTGTTCCGCGGTGCAGGGCAATTCTTTTGCGTACTCCGTGCGGCGAGCCATGCTCGGCACGTTACCGTTCTCTTGTGTCTGCAATCCACTCATTGGGCCTCGTGGCGCGACTTGGCGAAGAATTTGGTGCGTCAGTGACCGTTGATACGCCACTGTCGGCCTACACCACGTTCCGGGTCGGAGGACCCGCGACCGCCGTGGTCAGCTGCCCCACCACCGAGGCCCTCGCCGGGGTGGTGCGGCGCCTCGACCAGGAGCAGGTCCCGCTGCTCATCCTCGCGGGCGGCTCGAACCTCCTCATCGCGGACGAGGGCGCCGACATGGTGGTCGTGCGGGTCGCGAGCACGCGCCATTGGGTCGAGGGCAACGTCCTGCACGCCGAGGCCGGCGCCAACTGGGACGCCGTCGTCACCGCTGCCGTCGCCGCGGGGCTCGGTGGCATCGAATGCCTCTCCGGCATACCCGGATCAACGGGCGCGACACCGGTGCAGAACGTGGGCGCATATGGCGTCGAGATCGCCTCCGTGCTGCGGCGCGTGGAACTGCTCGACCGTGCCACCGGCAGCGTTCGCTGGGCCCACCCCGAGGAACTGCACCTCTCCTACCGGCACAGCATCCTCAAGAACACCGATACGGCCGTGGTGCTCTCGGTCGAGCTCGAGCTGCTCGATGACGGCCTCAGCGCGCCCATCCGCTACGGCGAGCTCGCGCGACGCCTCGGCGCGGGCGATGGCGACCGGCTCGCGCCCGCTGAGGTGCGCGAGGCAGTGCTGGCGCTGCGACAGGGCAAGGGCATGGTGCTCGACAGCGACGACCACGACACCTGGAGCGCCGGCTCGTTCTTCACCAACCCGATCATCCCCGCCGCGTCCCTCGATGAGGTGCTCGCCGCCGCGCGCGCCCGCCTCGGCGATGATGTCTCGATGCCCCATTTCCCCGCCGATGACGGCTACGTGAAGCTCTCCGCCGGATGGCTCATCGAGAAGGCCGGGTTCACCCGGGGCCACCCTGGTGCTGATGCGCCCGCGCGCCTCTCCACCAAGCACACCCTCGCGCTCACCCACCGTGGCGCCGCCAGTGCCGCCGACATCACCGCTCGGGCGCGCGAGGTGCAGGGCGGGGTCGAGGAGGCGTTCGGCGTGCGGCTGCACCCCGAGCCGGTGTGCGTGGGCATCACGATCTAGAGGGCGGGTTTCCGGGGCGGGCTCCTGCCTGGTGGCTCGCTGGTCTGGCCTGCTCGTGCTCTGGCCTGCACGTGCTCCACGAGGAGTGGAACCTCTTCCCGGCCAGAGCGGGAAAAGTTTCCACTCGGACCGCCCCGCGCCCGCCGATCTCAGCCTTCCCGCGCCCCCGCGCCCCCGCGCTCAGCCTTCCCGCGCGAACTTGCCCGGCCCGGCCTGGGCGCGGGGCTTGATCAGGACCTGGTCGAGGTTGACATGCGCTGGCCGGGAGGCGACGAAGCCGATGACCTCGGCGACGTCCTCGGCGACGAGCGGCTGGAATCCCTCGTAGACCTTGGCGGCCTTGGCATCGTCGCCGTCGAACCGGACGAGCGAGAACTCGGTCTCCACGGCGCCGGGGGCGATCTCGGTGAGTCGGATGGGCTGGCCGAGGAGCTCGTCGCGCAGTGTGCGGTGGAGGACGCCCGGCGCGTGCTTGGCGGAGGTGTAGCCGGAGCCGCCGGGGTAGATCTCGAGCGCGGCGATGGAGGTGACGGTGACGATCAGCCCGTTGCCGGAGGCAAGGAGCGCGGGCATCAGGGCGCGCGTCATGCGCAGCGTGCCGAGGACGTTGGTCTCCCACATCCACCGCCACTTCTCGAGCTCGGCGTCGAGCACGGTCTCGAGCCCTTTGGCTCCGCCCGCGTTGTTGACCAGCACATCTGCGCGCGGGATCTGGCTCGCGAACGCCTCGACGGAGGCGTCATCGGTGACGTCGAGGGGCAGCGCGGTGCCGCCGATCTCGTCGGCTAGCGCGGCGAGCCGGTCGGTGCGGCGGGCGCCGATGACGACGTGGAATCCCTGGCGGGTGAGTTCCCGGGCGGTGGCGGCGCCGATGCCCGAGCTGGCACCGGTCACTACTGCTATGCGTGCATCGGCAGGAATGGTCATGCCGGTGATGATAGTGGTGCTCCCGGGGCGCGCTACCGTCGTCACCATGGCACGCATCGATCAGGCCACGAGCAGCGACGGCACCCGCATCGCCTACCGGGTGCATGGTCCGGGCGCGGAAGCAGCGGCACCGCCGCTCCTGCTGGTGCACGGCTGGTCGCAATCCGGTGCCTGCTGGGGGCCCGAAGTCCTCGCCCAGCTCGCGGCCCGGCACCGGGTGATCGCGATGGACCTGCGGGGGCATGGTTCCTCGGACGTGCCGCGCGAGGGGTACTCGGATCCCGGGATGTGGGCGGACGACGTGGAGGCGGTGCTGGCGCGCGAGGAGGCGATGGGCGCGATCCTGGTCGGCTGGTCCTACGGCGGGCTGGTGCTCTGCGACTACCTGGCGCGGCGTGGCACGCGGCGGGCAGCCGGGGTAGTGCTGGTATCGGCGATCACGAGCCTGGGCAGGAACCGGCCGGGCGCGACGGTGGGCCCGGCCATGAAGCGGGTCATCCCGGGGGCCTTGTCGGAGGATCCGCAGGAGGCGGCCCGGGCGTTCACCGAGTTCGGGCCGGCACTCATCCCGCCGGGGCTGCCCGGCATGGGCGCGGTGGCGCAAGCCCTCATCGGCGCGAGCCTGTGCACCCCGCCGCGCGTGCGGGGCGCGCTGTTCCGCCGCGACGTCGACCATGATGCGACCCTTCGTGGACTGGGCATACCGGTGCTGTTCGTCCACGGAACCGCTGATGAAGCGGTGGATATCGCGGCGGCCCGGCACGGGCATGGCCTGGTGCCGCAGGCCAGCCAGAGCTGGTGGGACGGGGCTGGGCATGCGTTGTTCCTGGAGGACGCGGATCGGTTCGTGGAAGAAATCGAGGCGTTCGCGGGTTCCTGCTAGGGGCGGGCGCAGTTTTTCCATGCACGACGGACTTAGGGCAGGATTGATCGAGTGGATTCTCGACGGGCAGGGCTCGATGGCGGCGAGCGATTATCGCGGGACACCGCCAGGGGAGCGGTGCCGCGACGCATCGCGGTGATCTCGGTGCACACCTCTCCGCTCGCGCAGCCCGGCACCGGCGATGCCGGCGGGATGAACGTGTATGTGCTGGAGACCTCGAAGGAGCTCGCGCGGCGCGGCATCGCGGTCGATATCTTCACCCGTGCCACCTCCTCGTCGGACCCGCACCTGGTGGAGGCCGCGCCCGGGGTGACGGTCCGCAACGTGGTGGCGGGACCTTTCGAGGGCCTCGGCAAGTCCGACCTGCCCAGCCAGATGTGCCCGTTCACCGCCGCGGTGCTCCGCGAGGAGGCAGCAAACGAGCCCGGCCATTTCGATCTGATCCATTCGCACTACTGGCTTTCTGGGCAGGTGGGCTGGCTGGCGCGGGACCGGTGGCGGGTGCCGCTGGTGCATACCGCGCACACCCTCGCGGCAGTGAAGAACGCGGCCCTGGCCGACGGGGACGCGCCCGAGCCGTGGTCGCGGCAGGCGGGGGAGCAGCAGCTCGTGGATGTCTCGGACCGGCTGGTGGGCAATACGATCGAGGAGTCGCGGCAGCTGCAGCGCTACTATGGCGCGCGCCCCGGCAAGATCGATATCGCCGCTCCGGGTGCTGATCTCGTTCGATACACGCCCGGCCCCGCTGGTGCTGCGCGTGATCGGCTCGGCATCGACCGGGGCGAGAAGGTCGTGGCGTTCGTGGGCCGGATCCAGCCGCTCAAGGCGCCCGACGTGCTGCTCCGCGCGGCCGCGGCGGTGCTGGCTGGCGACCGGTCGATGCCGGTGCGGGTGCTGATCGTGGGCGGGGCCTCGGGCAGCGGGCAGCATGGCTATGACCTCGTGGCGCTCGCGCGCGAGCTGGGGATCGAGGATCGCGTGACATTCCTGCCGCCGCAGCCGCCCGCTGAGCTGGCAGAGGTGTACCGGGCGGCGGACGTGGTGGCCGTGCCGAGCTATTCGGAGTCGTTCGGCCTGGTGGCGCTGGAGGCGCAGGCGTGCGGGACGCCGGTGATCGCGGCCGATGTGGGCGGGCTCGGCGTGGCCGTGGCGGACGGGGTGACGGGCGCGCTGGTGCCTGGGCATGGCGTGGCGGAATGGTCGGCGGCGCTGTCGCGGTTGCTCGCCGATGACGGGTCGCGCGCGCGCCTCGCGGCCGCGGCACCGCGCCACGCGGCAGGTTTCTCGTGGTCGCATACTGCCGATGCGCTCATCGATTGCTATCAGCGGGCCTTGCTCGAGCACGGTGGCCCTGGGATCTCGCCGCGGCGGGCGGGAGCTCCGGCGGAGCGTGTGCTGCGCCGCAAGCGAAACCGCGGTCGCATCGTGATCAGTGGCAGCTAGCGCCCCGCGGCGTTGCGTCATCGGTGACCCGTGGCACTCTGGTAGGTGGGGCGCGGTACCGATCGCACAAGGAGAGATCACCACATGTCTGATCAGATCGCACGATCGACGCAGGTCATCGAGGACACCCTGCGGGAGCGCGACCTTCCGGTGGAGCGGCGCGGGGAAGCGCACTTCGTCGTGGAGCTGCCTGGTACCAAGAAGCTGAAGACGGCGTGCCTGCTCACGCCGTCAGTGCATGGCGTCCGGATCGAGGCCTTCGTTTGCCGTCATCCGGACGAGAACGAGCCGGCGGTGCACCAGTACTTGTTGCAGCGCAACCGGCGGCTGTACGGGGTTGCCTACACGGTGGATCGCTCTGGCGATATCTACCTCGTGGGCCGCATGGCGCACCATGCCGTCACTCCGGAGGAGATCGACCGGCTCCTCGGGCAGGTGCTCGAGGCCGCTGATGGCGACTTCAATGTGCTGCTCGAGTTGGGCTTCATCACCGCGATCCGCCGCGAATGGCGCTGGCGCGTCTCGCGCGGGGAGTCGCTGGCCAACCTGCAGGCCTTCGAGCATCTGATCAGGGACGAGGATGTCGAGCCGCTCCCGGGCGAAGCGGCGGCCCCGACTTCGGCAGTGGGAGCCGCGGGCGAGCAACGGGCGAATTCCTGAGGCGTGCCGCGCTGGGCGCGTAGACCTCCTGCGGGGATGCGGCCGGTGATACCGTGATGCCGATCACCGTCTAGCGACAGGAGCATCATGAGCTTCCGTAGTCCTTTCCCTGACGTCGACATCCCCGATACCGGAATCTACGATTTCCTGTTCGGCAGCATCACGGACGCGGAGCTCGAGATCCCCGTGTTCATCGACGGGCCGTCCGGCCAGGTCACCACGTATGGCCAGTTGATCGCGCACATCAATGGCGTGGCCGGGGCGCTCGCGGCGCGGGGCGTGAAGCCCGGCGATGTGGTGGCCCTGCACTCGCCCAACGTGCCCGCTTTCGGTGCTGTGTTCCATGGCATCCTGCGGGCGGGCGCCACTGCCACGACGATCAACGCCCTCTACACCGCCGAGGACATCGCCAAGCAACTGCTCGACTCGGGCGCGGTGTTCCTGTTCACGGTGTCACCGCTGTTGCCGCAGGCGCGCGCGGGCGCCGAGCAGGCCGGGCTCGATGCCTCGCGCATCGTGGTGCTCGATGGCGCGGAGGGCTTCGCGTCGCTGCGGGACCTGCTCGGCGAGCTTGCCCCGGCGCCACGAGTGGAGATCGATCCGGCGGAGCATCTGGCGGTGCTGCCATACTCCTCGGGCACCACCGGCCGCCCCAAGGGAGTGATGCTGACCCATCGCAATCTCGTGGCGAACGTGTCGCAGGCGAGCGGGCTGCTCGGCGAGGGGCCGCAGCGCATCCTGGCGGTGCTGCCGTTCTTCCACATCTATGGCATGACAGTGCTGCTGAACCTGGCGCTGCGCAATCGCTCCACGCTGGTGACGATGCCGCGGTTCGATCTCGCGGAGTTCCTGCGGATCACCTCGGAGAACAAGTGCACGCAGATCTTCATCGCGCCGCCGATCGCGGTGGCCCTCGCCAAGCATCCCGCGGTGGACGAGGTGGACCTGTCGAGCGTGGAGCTCGTCTTCTCGGGCGCGGCGCCGCTGGACGCGAACCTGGGGCATGCCGTGGAGAAGCGGCTGGGCTGCATCGTGCGGCAGGGCTACGGGATGAGCGAGATGAGCCCGGTGAGCCAGTTGATCCCGCTCGATCGGGATGACGTGCCGCTGGATTCGGTGGGCTTCACGGTTCCGAACATGGAGTGCAAGCTCGTTGACCCGGCGAGCGGGGACGAGATGCCGGTTCCCGAGGAGGGCACGAGCGAGCCCGGCGAGCTGTGGTGCAAGGGGCCCAACATCATGAAGGGCTATCTCGGCAACGCCGAGGCGACCGCGGAGACCATCATGGACGATGGCTTCCTGCGCACCGGCGACATGGCGACGGTGAGCGCGGATGGCGTGGTCACGATCGTCGACCGGCTCAAGGAGCTCATCAAGTACAAGGGCTACCAGGTGCCGCCCGCCGAGCTCGAGGCGTTGCTGCTGACGCATCCGCAGATCGCCGATGCCGCGGTGATCGGTGTGATCGATGCGGAGGGCGAGGAAGTGCCCAAGGCCTATGTCGTCGCGCAGCAGGGCGCGGAGCTCACCGCGGACGCTGTGATGGAGTTCGTCGCGGAGAAGGTGTCGCCGCACAAGAAGGTCCGCGCGGTGGAGTTCATCGAGGCGGTGCCGAAGTCAGCCGCCGGCAAGATCCTCCGCAAGGACCTGCGCGCGCGGGAGGCCGAGGCGAGCTAGTGCCGCGAACTTCGATGACCCCGCGACCCGGGCGGGAGCGCCATGCAAGGATGAGGGAATGAGTATCGGAACCCTCGTGCTGCTGCGCCACGGCGAGAGCGAATGGAACGCGCTGAACCTGTTCACCGGCTGGGTGGATGTCCACCTCACCGAGAAGGGCATGGGCGAGGCAAAGCGGGCCGGCGAGCTCCTTGTCGACCATGGCGTTCTCCCGGACGTCCTCTACACGTCCCTGCTGCGTCGTGCTATCACCACCGCGAACGTCGCGCTCGATGCCGCGGACCGTCACTGGATCCCGGTGCATCGGGACTGGCGCCTCAACGAGCGCCACTACGGCGCTCTGCAGGGCAAGAACAAGGCCCAGGTGAAGGCCGAGTACGGCGAGGACCAGTTCATGGAGTGGCGGCGCAGCTATGACACCCCGCCGCCGCCCATCGAGGTGGGCAGCGAGTACAGCCAGGACCAGGATCCGCGGTATGCCGATCTCGAGGACGCGCCGCTCACCGAGTGCCTGCAGCATGTGGTCACGCGGCTCGTGCCGTACTGGGAGGCCACCATCGCGGCCGATCTCCGGGCGGGCAAGACCGTCATCGTCGCGGCGCACGGCAACTCGCTGCGGGCACTGGTCAAGCACCTTGATGGCGTCTCGGACACCGATATCGCGCAGCTGAACATCCCCACCGGCATCCCGCTGGTGTACCGGTTCGACGGCGAGGACCTCGCTCCCGCTAATCCCGGCGGTACCTATCTCGATCCCGAGGCCGCCGCAGCGGGCGCCGCCGCGGTAGCAGCCCAAGGCAAGTAATCACCGGGCACGTACTCACCGGGCTCCTCGGGCGGTGTGGCGCCGTGGCCCCGCCTGGCACCACACCACCCGAATGGGGCGAGCAACATTGCGCGATCGTGAACAGGAAAGGAATTTCCACCTCGTCGATTGTGACGTGCGTTGAATTCGCTCCACGATATTAGGGTGTTTGTTCATTCCTCCGTACCATTCGAGACGTGACGATCCTCCAGGCCGTGCTGCTCGCGCTCTGCGCCGCGGGCATTGGTGGAATTGCCGGGTCGCTTGTCAATGCCCGGTTGCAGCAGAGGGCCGTGGCGAGCCCGCACGAGCCCGAGACGCTGACTGTCTCGCAGGTCCTCGACCTCGTGGTCTCGTCCGCGCCGATCGGCATCGCCGTGGTTGACTCCCAGCAGCGCGTGGTGCTGTCCAACGTGCGCGTGGAGGAGCTCGGGGTGGTGCGCAACCATTTGCTCGATGATCGTGCGTGGGCGGCGGTCCAGCAGGTCATCGCGACCGGCGAGAGCGTGGATTTCGACATGTCCGCCAAGACGCGGCCCCTCGCGCGCCGGGCCGTGGCTGTTCGCGGCCGGGCCCACCTGCTGCATGCCGCCGAGCCGCGCATCGCGGTGGTCTACGCCGAGGACGATTCCGAGCAAGTCCGCATGGAGGCCACCCGGCGCGATTTCGTCGCCAACGTCAGCCATGAGCTCAAGACGCCGGTGGGGGCGATCAGCCTGCTCGCCGAGGCGCTGCTCGAGTCCACCGACGATCCCGAATCGGTGCAGCACTTCGGGGAGCGGATGCTGCACGAGTCCAACAGGCTCGGGAACATGGTCAGCGAGCTGATCGCGCTCTCGCGCTTGCAGGGCGCGGAGAAGCTCCCCGATCTCGAGGTCGTGGATGTCGACGAGATCGTCAAGGAGGCGCTCGAGCGGGCGGCGGTATCCGCGGAGGCCGCCGATATCACCATCACCACGGACTTCCCGAGCGGGCTCGAGGTCCTGGGCGATCGCACGCTGCTCGTGACGGCGCTGTCGAACTTGTTGTCCAATGCCATCTCGTACTCGCCGTCCAATACGCCGGTGACGATCAGCCGGAACATGCGCGACGGCAATGTCGAGATCAGTGTCACCGACCGGGGGATAGGCATCGCGCCGGAGTACCACGAGCGCGTGTTCGAGCGATTCTTCCGGGTGGACAAGGCTCGCTCGCGGGCGACCGGGGGCACCGGGCTCGGTCTCGCTATCGTCAAGCATGTCGCGGCCAACCACAATGGCTCGATCCGGATGTGGAGCCGACCGGGCACGGGGTCGACGTTCACCCTGGTGCTTCCCGCCTATGTCGAATCCGATGATGCAACCGAACCGCTTGCTGCTGGGAAAGGCCCAGCGGATCTGAGAGAGGAATCACGCCGGTGACAAGAGTGCTGATCGTGGAAGACGAGGAATCGCTGGCCGATCCGCTCGCGTTCCTGCTCCGGAAGGAAGGGTTCGAGGTCACGATCGCCACGGACGGTCCCGCCGCGCTGGACACCTTCGATGACGACGGGGCGGACATCGTCCTGCTCGACATCATGCTGCCGGGCATGAGCGGCACCGAGGTCTGCAAGCAGCTACGGTCGCGGTCGGCGGTGCCGGTGATCATGGTGACCGCGCGCGACAGCGAGATCGACAAGGTCGTGGGCCTCGAGATCGGTGCCGATGACTACGTGACCAAGCCGTACTCCTCGCGCGAGCTGATCGCCCGCATCCGCGCCGTCCTGCGCCGTGGTGCGGAGCCGGAGGCCGAGCTGGCCTCGGATACAGTCCTGGAGGCCGGGCCGGTGCGCATGGATGTCGAGCGGCATATCGTGCAGGTCAGCGGTGACACCATCACGCTGCCGCTCAAGGAGTTCGACCTCCTTGAGTACCTGCTGCGCAACAGCGGCCGGGTGCTCACGAGGGGCCAGCTCATTGATCGGGTCTGGGGCGCCGACTACGTCGGCGACACCAAGACCCTCGATGTGCACGTCAAGCGGCTGCGGTCGAAGATCGAGCAGGATCCCGCGAAGCCGCGCCACCTCGTCACCGTGCGCGGCCTCGGCTACAAGCTCGAGCCCTAGCGCGGCGCGCCGCCAGCGCGATCAGCTATCCGCGGCTTCCCCGGCACGGGCGGTCGCGGGATGCACGGCGATCAGCCCGAGCCCCTCGCGGCGGCGGCACATCGTCGCGAGCGCCTCGTAGGCGTCGTCGCCGATGAGTGCCCGCAGCTCGGCGGACATCGACCGCCACACCGCCTCGGAGCCGATGTGCGCGTCCGGGGACGAGGTGCACCACCAGGTCAGGTCGGCACCACCGGGGCCCCAGCCGCGCCGGTCGTACTCGGTGATCGTGGTGCGAAGGATCTGTTCCCCATCGGGCCGCTCCACCCACTCCTGCGTGCGCCGGATGGGGAGCTGCCAGCACACGTCCGGCTTGACGGCCACGAGTTCCTCGCCGGTGCGCAGGGCCATGTGGTGCAGCGCGCACCCCACGCCACCGGCGAATCCTGGTCGATTGAGGAAGATGCACGCGCCATCGTGCCGTCGGGTGCGCAGCGCCTCCTCCCCGTCGAGCTCATCGAGCTCGTAGATGTCGAGCTCCCCGGAACCTGGATGGTGCGCCTCGGCCATCAGTTCCCAATCGTCCTCGGTGAGGTGGCGCGCCGCCGCGGCCACGCGGTCCCGGTCCTCATCGTCGGCGAGGAACGCGCCGTGGCTGCAGCAGCCGTCGGCGCCGCGCCCCTCGATGATCCCCTGGCAGCTCGGGGTGCCAAAGACGCACGTCCAGCGAGACAGCAGCCAGGTGAGGTCCGCGGCGATGACATGCTCGGGATTGCCCGGATCAGTGAGCTCGATCCACTCGCGCGGGAAATCGGGCTCCACCTCCGCGGCGGGCGGGAGGGGCGCGGCGTTGGCCGAAGTGTTGGGCTGGTGCACAAGGCTCGACGGTAGCGGTCTAACGTGGAGGATGTGCGCCTTGGGGTCCTGGATGTCGGAAGCAACACGGTTCATCTGCTGATGGTGGATGCACACCGGGGTGGTCACCCAACCCCGATGAGCTCCACGAAGGCAGCCTTGCGCCTTGCCGAGCAGATCGACAAGAACGGCGATCTGACGAGGAAGTGCGCCGACAGCCTGGTCGAGACGATCGCGGAGTTCTCCGGCATCGCGCGATCCTCGGGCTGCGAGGAGATGATGGCTTTCGCCACCTCGGCGGTGCGCGACGCCGGCAACTCCGACGCCGTGCTCGCGCGCGTGCTCGACGAGACCGGCGTGACGCTGGAGGTCCTGCCCGGCGAGGACGAGGCCCGGCTGACGTTCCTCGCGGTGCGCCGCTGGTTCGGCTGGAGCGCGGGCCGGATCCTCAACCTGGATATCGGCGGCGGCTCGCTAGAGATCTGCAGCGGCATCGACGAGGATCCCGACGTTGCTCTCTCGCTGCAGCTCGGAGCAGGCAGGCTGACGCGGGAGTGGATGCCGGAGGCCCCGCCGGACCGGCGCCGGATCGCGGTGCTGCGCGACTGGCTCGACGCCGAGCTGGCCGATGCGGCCAAGCAGGTCAAGGGGTCGGGCAAGGCAGACCTGACGGTGGCGACGTCGAAGACTTTCCGCTCGCTCGCCCGGCTCACCGGTGCGGCGCCCTCCTCGGCGGGGCCGCGCGTGCGTCGTACCCTCACCGCGACGGGGCTGCGGCAGATCATCGCGTTCATCTCCCGCATGACCGCCTCGGACAGGGCGGAGCTCGAGGGCGTGAGCTCGGACCGGGCCTCGCAGATCGTCGCGGGCGCCCTCGTCGCCGAGGCGAGCATGCGGGCGCTCGATGTGGAGAGCGTGGACATCTGCCCGTGGGCGTTGCGGGAGGGGCTCATCCTGCGCAAGCTCGATACCGACCTCGGCCATGGAACGAAAGGCGAGTGAGCACCGTGAGTAGTCGGCACAAGGTCCGGGTCGGTCTGTCCACGGCATCGGTGTATCCGCAGAACACCGAGGCAGGGTTCCGCTACGCCGCCGAGACCGGCTACGACGGCGTCGAGGTCATGGTGTGGATGGAGGCATCCAGCCAGGACCGGGCCGCGCTGGCCACGCTCTCGCGCAAGTACAGCGTGCCGATCCTGTCGGTGCATGCGCCGTGCCTGCTGATCTCCCAGCGCGTGTGGGGGAGCGATCCGGTGGCCAAGCTGGATCGCTCCGCGCAGCTTGCCTCCGACCTGGGCGCGGAGACCGTGGTGGTGCATCCGCCGTTCCGCTGGCAGCGCCGCTACGCGGAGGGCTTTGCCGAGCAGACCTGGAACCTGGAGCGCACCACGGGCGTGAACCTCGCGGTGGAGAACATGTTCCCGATGCGCGCCGACCGCTTGTTCGGGCGCAAGGAGCGTTCCGCGGCCCGCATGCGTGACCGCGGCGGCCCGGGCCGTGGGCTCACGGCGTTCGCGCCGTCCTTCGACCCCACCGATATCGACCACCCCCACTACACGCTCGACCTGTCGCACACCGCGACGGCGGGCACGGACGCGATGGAGCTCGCGGGCCGCATGGGCGAGCGGCTGGCGCACATCCACCTCGCGGACGGGCGCGGAGCCTCCATCGATGAGCACCTGCTGCCCGGGCATGGCACCCAGCCGTGCGCCGAGCTATGCCAGCAGCTCGCCGCGCAGCGCTTCGCCGGGCAGGTGATCCTGGAGATCTCCACGAAGCACGCGCGCACCGTCCCGGAGCGCTCGCTCCTGCTCGCCGAGGCCTTGCAATTCGCTCGCAAGCATCTCGATCCCGCCCACGAGGCAGCTATGCAGGAGAAGCCCTCGGGGAACCTGTGACCGTGGTGCTCGCATCGGTCGGCTGATCGTGGCACGCTACTCGGCATGGCGAGCATTGCAGTACTAGGCGGTGGCCGGATCGGCGAGGCATTCCTCGCGGGATCGTTGTCGTCGGGAGTGGACCCCCGGGATGTCGTGGTGTCCGAGAAGTCGGAGAAGAGGGCGAGGGAGCTCAGTCGGCGGTATGGGGTGCGCTCCATGTCGGTGCGCGACGCGGGCGAGGAGGCGAGCACCTTGGTGATCGCCGTCAAGCCGGGTGACGCGGAGGGCGTGGTTGCTGCTCTCGTGGACGTGATCGAGGTCAGCGAGAAGGACAAGCTGGTCGTGTCGCTGGCGGCCGGGCTGACGACGGAGTGGTTCGAGTCGCAGCTGCCTGCTGGCACGGCCGTTGTGCGGGTGATGCCCAATACGCCAATGCTGGTCAACAAGGGCATGTGCGTGGTCGCGGGGGGCCGCTACGCCACCGAGGAGCACCTGGCCGCGGTGTCCACGATGCTCGAGCCGGTGGGCCGGGTGCTGGTGATGCCCGAGTCATCGATGGACGCGGTCACCGCGGTATCGGGATCCGGCCCCGCGTACTTCTTCCTCATGGTCGAGGCAATGGTCGACGCTGCGGTGACGATGGGGCTGCCGCGACCTGCTGCTCTCGAGCTCGTCGTGCAGACGATGGTGGGCGCGGGAGAGATGCTGGTCGGCGAGGAGGAGCGTGGGGGCGCGCTGCCGCTGTCGGTGGCCTCGGACCTGCGCTACGCGGTGACCTCCCCGGGCGGCACGACTGCCGCAGCGCTCGCTGAGCTCGAGCGGCAGGGGTTCCGGGGCGCGGTGCTCGATGCCCTCGGAGCAGCGCGCGCACGCTCGGTGGAGCTCGGGAAGCGCGGTTGAGCGCTGGGGCTGCAGGACGGGGCGCTGAGGGTCCGTTTTGTGCCCTATTTGGGCCCACTCGTCGCATCAGGCACACGTGTCCCGGTAAGCTCGGGGGGACACGCGCGTGTCAACACTGCCGGAGGGGAAGCCGGTGGCGCGCAGCGTGCCGGAGGTGAAACCAGTATGGCCACAGATATGCCGCCCGCGGAGCCCGCGGGACCAGGGCGTGATGAGAACGTGACCCAATCGATGTTCGGCTCGACGCAGTTCCTCACGGTCGCCGAGGTCGCCACGCTCATGCGTGTCTCCAAGATGACGGTCTACCGGCTCGTGCATAGCGGCGAGCTGCCCGCTGTGCGGGTCGGGCGGTCTTTCCGGGTCCACGCGAAGGCTGTCCATGACTACCTGCAGACCGCGTACTTCGATGTGAGCTGATTGCCCGTGCGGGCGGGAAATCGCCCTGGGACCCGCTCGGTTACCAGGTCGCGGTGGATGACCGGTAATATGGTCCTTCGGCGCGTCGGCTGTCGTGCGATCAATGCCGGGTGATGTGCAGCTGGTGCTTATCCGGCTTCCAGCCCGCGTCCTGGTCGGCAGGCGGCGTGATGCGTGCCAAGGCCTATCAAGAGAATTCGTCAAGCAGAACTAAGGGGCACCCATATGGGCTCAGTGATCAAGAAGCGGCGCAAGCGCATGTCGAAGAAGAAGCACCGGAAGCTTCTTCGTCGCACCCGGGTGCAGCGCAGAAAACTTGGCAAGTAGCGGGGGCTAGACCGTTGCCTCCTGAACGGTCTAGTATCACCGCAAGCTGATCGATGCCCAACGTGCCCGCCACGATCATGACGTGGTGGGCACGGGTTTTTTCGGCATCGATCCGGACATGATGCGGTCGCGGTCCCGCAGCGGGATTGTTGACGTCCTCGATCGCGCACTAGGGTAGGAATGGTGAGCACGAAAGTGGAGGAGCAGCAGGTCGTGGCGGAGAACCGTGACGATGGATCCCCCACGGATGCCGTCGGGAGCAACGAGCCCGGCCGGGATGACGCGGGGGCCAAGCCATCTGATGCGCCGCGCGTCGTGCTGGTCACCGGTGCCAGCCGGTTCCTCGGCGGGTTCCTCACCGCCCGGCTCGCTCAGAATCCCGACATCGAGCGGGTCATCGCGGTCGATGCGATACCGCCATCCAAGGACATGCGCCGCCGCATGGGGCGTGCCGACTTCGTCCGCGCGGACATCCGAAATCCACTCATCGCCAAGGTCGTGCGCAACGCCGAGGTCGATACCGTCGTTCATCTCTCCATGGCCTCGCACCCCTCGCGCAGCGGTGGCCGCGCGGCCACCAAGGAGATGAACGTCATCGGCGCGATGCAGTTGCTCGCCGCGTGCCAGAAGTCTGATCACGTGCAGCGCGTGATCCTCAAGTCCTCCTGGTCCATCTATGGATCGAGTGCCAAGGATCCGGCGATGTTCACCGAGGAGATGAGTGCCCGCAAGCCGCCGAAGGGCGGATTCGCGCGCGACTGCCTCGACGTCGAGGGCTATACCCGTTCGCTCGGCCGCCGCCGCCCCGACATCGCCACGACGATCCTCCGGCTCGCGCCGATCATCGGGCCCCGGCTCGAGACCGATCTGACGAGCTACCTGCTGCAGCCCATCGTGCCCACGATCCTCGGACGGGATCCGCGCCTGCAGATGCTCCACGAGGAGGATGCGCTCGCCGCGTTCGAGCGCGCCACGGTCGCCGGTTCGCCTGGCACCTACAACATCGCCGCGGATGGCGTCATTGCCCTGTCGCAGGCCATCCGGCGCGCCGGGGGCGTCCAGGCGCCCCTCGTGCCGCCGATGTTCCCCCTCGTCTCCAGCCTCCAGAAGCGGCTGGGCATGCACGACTACGCGGGAGACCAGCGCGACTACCTGGTCTTTGGCTGCGGGCTCGACACCTTGCGCATGCGCGAGAAGCTCGGATTCCATCCACGGTGGACGACCATGCAGGCATTCGACGATTTCCTCCGCAGCCGGAAGTCGTCCCGGATCATCGATCCGGAGTCCGTCCGTCGGCTCGAATCGAAGGTTGTCGCCGCGGCAGCGCGGTGGGCATGACGCAAAGGGAGAGCACAGGCATGGCCAAGGTGATTCCGCTCCACGGTGATGCGTTCCAGCGCCGAGCCGCTGGGGCCGCCGCAGCGCACGACGCCCCCGGCAACGACCTCATCCAGCAGCATCCGCCGGTGCCGTCCGAGGACACCGATGACGAGGCGACGGCCGGCCAGGAGGAGGCGGCGGGGACTGACCTCACCGCCGAGGAGTTCGACGATCCACGTGCCGCGGGCGATCCCGGAGCAGACGCCGAGGACACCGGGCACTTCGCGCTGCCGATCCCACTGCCGCTCGGTGGATTCCGCAACAAGATCGCTATGCAGGTATCGGACACCGCCGCGTTCCTGCGCCGCCGCATCACGGGCGACTACGAGATCGATGAGTTCGGCTACGACGAGCACCTCAACGACAATGTGCTGCTGCCCCTGCTGCGCCCCATGTACGACAAGTGGTTCCGCGTCGATGTCACCGGCATCGAGAACCTGCCCGAGAAGGGTGCCGCGCTCATCGTTGCCAACCACGCGGGCGTGGTGCCCATCGACGGGCTGATGACCTCGGTGGCGGTGCACGATCGGACCCCCGGCCATCGACCCATGCGGATGCTCGCCGCCGACCTGGTGTTCGACATGCCCGGTGTCTCCAGCGTCGCCCGCAAAGCCGGGCATACGCTCGCCTGCAACCCCGACGCCGAGCGCCTGCTCCGCAATGGCGAGCTCACCGCGGTCTTCCCCGAGGGATTCAAGGGCGTTGGCAAGCCCTACTCCGACCGGTACAAGCTGCAGCGCTTCGGCCGCGGCGGGTTTGTCTCCGCCGCGCTGCGGACGGGCGCGCCGATCATCCCGTGCTCCATCGTGGGCTCCGAGGAGATCTACCCGAAGATCGGCGACTTCAAGACCCTCGCGCGGCTCCTCGGCCTGCCGTACTTCCCGATCACCCCACTGTTCCCGCTGCTCGGCCCCGTCGGCATGATCCCGCTGCCCACCAAGTGGCACATCGTGTTCGGCGAGCCCATCGATACCTCGGAGTATGACTGCGCCGCCGCGGAGGATCCGATGGTGGTCTTCGACCTGACCGACCAGGTGCGCGAGACCATCCAGCAGACCCTTTACCGGGTGCTCGCCAACCGGCGCAACATCTTCCTCGGGTAGCTGGCGCTCGCGGCCTCAGCGCTCGGCGCGGCGGCTCGCGATCGCAGCGATGGTGCCGCCGAGGGCTCCGAGGGCGAGCGCGGTCGGGATGCCAACCTTCGCTGCCTTGCGGCCCGTGCGGAAGTCGCGGATCTCCCAGCTCCGGTCCCGCGCGACGACGCGCAGGTCCGAGTCCGGGTTGATGGCGACGGCCGTGCCGACGGCAGTGAGCATGGGAAGGTCGTTGAAGCTGTCCGAGTAGGCCGTGCAGCGGCGCAGGTTCAGTCCCTCGCGCGCGGCGAGGCCGCGGATCGCGTGCGCCTTGCCGCGGCCGTGCAGCAGGTCGCCGACGAGCCTGCCGGTGAACTTGCCGTCCTTGCTCTCGAGCACGGTGCCCAGCGCTCCGGTCAGGCCGAGCCGCTTGGCGATCACCTGCGCGAGCTCCACCGGCGTGGCGGTGACCAGCCATACCTGCTGCCCAGCGTCGAGGTGCATCTGCGCGAGAGCGCGGGTGCCAGGCCAGATCTTGTCGGCGATGAGCTCGTCGTAGATCTCCTCGCCGAGCTGGGTGAACTCGGCTGTGGAGCGGCCGGCGATGAAGGACAGGGCTTTTTCCTTGCCGCTCGCCACGTCGCGGCTGTTCTCCTTGCCGGTGATCCGGAACTTCAGCTGGGTCCAGCCGGCCGCGGCCATATCGCGCACGGAGATGTAGTTGCGGGAAGCGAGGCCCCGGATGAAGTGGATGGAGGATGCGCCAGCGACCATGGTGTTGTCGACGTCGAAGAACGCTGCGGCGGTGAGGTCGCGGGGGACGGCGCGGTCGCGGGCGTCGTGGGCTGCCTCGTAGAGCGCGTGGGCCATTTCGGCACTAGCCTCGCCCGCGATGTTGAGGCGCTTCTCGGCGATGCTCATGCCGAATGGGCGGTGCGCCTCCCACCGGCTCCGCATCCAATCCGAGCCAGTGCTGAAGAACCCTGTACGGTCCGGCACGTCCCAACCTCCCGATTCGCAGCCTTGCCCATCAGACTAGACGCCTCCACAGTGCCACACACGCCAAAGGCAGCGTGAGGCACGGGGGCTCAGCGGGCAGCCTATGCTCGAGGCGTGGGCATTGAGGATTCCGGGGCAGGTGGAACGGCGGGGGAGCGGTCGGTGGTGATGCTGCTCGGCCGGGCGGGGTGCTCGGCGTGCGTGGCGGCCAGGGCCGCGCTCGAGGAGGTGCTCGAGCCGCTCGGGCTGGCTTTCGAGGAGGTCGACGTCGATGAGGCCGCGGCGCGGGATCCCGAGCTGCGCGAGGAGTACGGGGATCGCGTGCCGGTGGTCCTCCTCAATGGCGTGGAACACAGTTACGGCGAGGTGGATGTGGACCGACTCCGCGCCGACCTGGTGATGTGAGGGTACCCTCAATCGATTGGGGCTGGTCAGGGCGCTTCGCTGACTTGGAAACGGCGATCATCAACCGTTACCGTTAGACAAACAGTGCGACGGGTTTACTGTGGTTAACAGGATATCCACTGGCTGGCAAGGAGCCTTCGAAGTGAGGGAACAGATCACCCACTGGCAGCGTGCGCGCCACCAGGGCGAGGGAACATCGCGAGCGTTCCCACCACTCGACGGCACCAGTGTGTGGACTGCGGGTCCAGGCTCCCGGAACGCGGACCGGTGATGCTGCCGTGAGTATCCTGCTCCTCGGGGTGTCCCACCACAGCGCCCCCGTGCCCATTCTCGAGCGAGTCGCGTTCGCCGAGGCTGACCGCCCCAAGATGCTCGACGCCATCATGTCATCGCCGCACGTCTCCGAGGCGATGGTCATCTCCACCTGCAACCGCGTGGAGATCTACGCCGTGGTCGACGCCTTCCACGGCGGGCTCAACGACGTCACCACCCTGCTTTCCGAGCACTCCGGGCTAGACATCAATGTCCTCTCGCGCCACGCCTACGTGCACTACAGCGAAGCAGCAGTGGAGCATCTGTTCGCCGTGGCCAGCGGGCTCGACTCGATCGTCGTCGGCGAGCAGCAGATCCTCGGCCAGGTTCGCACCGCCTACGCGGAGTCCGACGAGTACCAGGCCGCGGGCAGGGTCGTCCATGAGCTCGCGCAGCACGCCCTGCGCGTGGGCAAGCGCGTCCACACCGAGACAGGCATCGATTCCGCGGGAGCCTCCGTGGTGTCCGTGGCGCTCGACCGGGCACAGAAGATCCACGGCAGCCTCGCGGGCCGCAGCGCCGCTGTCATTGGCGCGGGCGCCATGGCTGGCCTCGCTGTCGCGCACCTCTCCCGGGCCGGCATCACCCGCCTCGACATCGTCAACCGCACGCTCGACAAGGCATCGAACCTCGCCGCGACAGCACGCGAGAACGGGGTCGAGGCCAGCGCCTCCGACCTGTCCGGGCTCGTCGACGCCATCGCGTCGGCCGATGTGCTGGTGACCTGCACGGGCGCGGTGGGCGCGGTCGTCGAGCTCGCCGACGCCCATCAGGCGATGGCCCGCCGCATGGACCGCGAGCTCGTCATCTGTGATCTCGGGCTACCGCGCGACGTCGAGCCCGCCATCGCTGGCCTGCCCCACGTCCACCTGCTCGATATGGAGACCCTGCGGCGCGATCCCGGTGCCGGGGCGGCGGTCGGCGACGCGGAGGCCGCGCACACCATCGTGGCCGATGAGCTCGCCACCTACCTCGGCAACCAGCGGCTCGCCCAGGTGACCCCCACCGTGACCGCGCTGCGCCGCCGCGCCGCCGAGGTCGTGGAGGCAGCGCTGATGCGCCTTGACTCGAAGCTTCCCGCCCTCGAGGATGCCCACCGCGCCGAGATCGCCAACACGGTGCGCCGCGTCGTCGACAAGCTGCTCCACGCCCCCACCGTGCGCGTCAAGCAGCTCGCGTCCTCGCCCGAGGGGGGCAACTATGCCGAGGCGCTGCGGGAGCTGTTCGAGCTGGCGCCCGCCACCACGGCCGCGGTGACCGCCACGGCGCACGAGATCCCCCCGGCAGCTCTCGGGCAAGCGGCACGGAGCCTCGACGATGAGTGAACCGCATCGGCCGCTCCGCATCGGGACCCGGGGCAGCATCCTCGCCCTCACCCAGGCCGGTACCGTTCGTGATGCCCTGATCGCTGCCGGGCACCCCGCCGAGCTCGTGGTCGTTCGCACCGCCGGGGATGCCTCCGCGGAACCCGTGGAGAAGATCGGCGTCGGCGTGTTCACCGCGGCCGTGCGCGACGCGCTCGCTGCCGACGAGGTCG
Source organism: Lolliginicoccus lacisalsi (assembly GCF_014841105.1). Lineage (GTDB taxonomy): Bacteria > Actinomycetota > Actinomycetes > Mycobacteriales > Mycobacteriaceae > Lolliginicoccus > Lolliginicoccus lacisalsi. The sequence continues at coordinate 426,183 of NZ_JACYWE010000002.1, read as the reverse complement.
ATGTCGCCGTCCACTCCTACAAGGACCTCCCGACCGCAGCCGACCCCCGGTTCGTCATCGCAGCGGTGCCCCCGCGCGAGGATCCCCGCGACGCCCTGGTCTCGCGGGACAACCTCGTGCTGGGCGAGCTGCCGCCGGGCTCGCGGATCGGTACCTCCGCCCCGCGGCGGGCATCCCAGCTCCGCGCGCTGGGCCTTGGTCTCGAGATCGTCCCGCTGCGTGGCAACATCGACACCCGCATCGGCCGTGTGACCTCGGGCGAGCTCGACGCGGTCGTGCTGGCACGTGCTGGCATCGCGCGCGTTGATCGCCTCGGCGAGGTCTCGGAGTCGCTCGACCCGGTGCAGATGCTGCCAGCGCCCGCGCAGGGAGCCCTGGCCGTGGAGTGCCGCAGCAGCGACACCGACATCATCGCCGCGGTCGCCGGGCAGGATGACGCGGACTCCCGCGCCACCGTCGCCGCCGAGCGCGCGCTGCTCGCGGAGCTCGAGGCGGGCTGCACCGCTCCCGTCGGCGCGCTCGCCGTGATCGCCGAATCGCTCGACGATGATGGCAACACCCACCTGGAGCTATTCCTGCGCGCCTGCGTGGTCGCGCTCGACGGTTCCGAGGTGATCCGTTCGTCGCGAACTGGGGCTTTGCACAAAGCCGCGGAAACCGGCCAGGAACTCGCCCGCGAACTGCTTGACTTAGGCGCACGGGACCTCATGCCTGCCACGCGGGAGGCGGATCCTGATCCGCCCGGGCAGTGATCCCCGCAGCCAGCCCCGTGACACACCATTGCGACCTGACTGGAGTTTCGCCGATGAGCCGAGCACGCAAGAGCACACCTGGCCGGATCCTCTTTGTCGGATCCGGGCCAGGCGACCCGGCTCTGTTGACCCTGCGCGCGAAGCAGGTGCTCGAATCCACAGCGGTCGCCTTCGTCGATGCTGACGTGAGCGAGGCCGTGGTCGGTCTCGTCGGCGAATGCCTCTGCGCCGGCGCCGAGGATTCGCCAGCCACCGAGGTCAAGCCAGCCCTCGGCGAGCCCTCCGAGGTGGCTCGCACGCTCGTCGCCGAGGCCCGCAAGGGGCACGATGTGGTGCGGCTCGTGGCGGGCGACCCCATGACCACCGATTCCGTGCTCGCCGAGATCACTGCGGTGGCGCGCACCCAGGTGCAGTTCGAGGTCGTGCCGGGCCTCGCTCCAGGCTGTGTCGTTCCCGCGTACGCCGGCATGCCGCTGGGCGCCGGGCACACCGAGGCAGACGTGCGCTGCAACGTCGACTGGTCCGCGCTCGCCGCCGCCCCGGGCCCGCTGGTGCTCCACGCCACGGCCAGCCATCTCGCCGAGGTGGCCAGCGCGCTCGTCGAGCACGGCCTCGCGCCCCAGACCCCCGCGGCCATCACCATCAGCGGCACCACCTGCAAGCATCGGACCATCGAGGCCACCCTCGCCACTCTCAACACGGCGGGCACGGACCTGCAAGGCGCCCTGATCGTCACCGTCGGCAAGGTCGTCGCGGCCCGCGGCAAGATGTCCTGGTGGGAGACCCGCGACCTGTATGGCTGGACCGTCCTCGTGCCGCGCACCAAGCATCAGGCGGGGGAGATGAGCGAGCGGCTCGTCGACTTCGGCGCCATCCCGATCGAGGTGCCTACGATCTCGGTGGAGCCCCCGCGCAGTCCCGCCCAGATGGAGCGCGCCGTCAAGGGCCTCGTCGATGGCCGGTACCAGTGGGTCGTCTTCACCTCCACCAACGCGGTCAAGGCGGTGTGGGAGAAGTTCGAGGAGTTCGGGCTCGACGCCCGGGCATTCTCCGGAGTCAAGATCGCCTGCGTGGGCGAGGCTACCGCCGAGAAGGTGCGCGCCTTCGGCATCACCCCCGAACTCGTTCCATCCGGCGAGCAGTCGAGCCTCGGCCTTCTCGCGGACTTCCCGCCCTACGACGACGTGCTCGATCCCGTGGACCGGGTGCTGCTCCCGCGCGCCGACATCGCCACGGAGACCCTCGCCGAGGGCCTGCGCGAGCGCGGCTGGGAGATCGACGATGTCACCGCCTACCGCACCGTCCGTGCCGCCCCGCCTTCCGCGGAGATCCGCGAGATGATCAAGACCGGTGGATTCGACGCGGTGCTGTTCACATCCTCCTCCACCGTCCGCAACCTCGTCGGCATCGCCGGCAAGCCGCACCAGCGCACCATCGTGGCCTGCATCGGCCCGAAGACGGCGGAGACCGCGATCGAGTTCGGGCTGCGCGTGGACGTTCAGCCGGAGACCGCGCAGGTCGGCGCCCTCGTTGATGCGCTTGCCGCCCACGCGTCCTACTTGCGTGCCGAGGGGCTGCTGCCGCCGCCGCGCAAGAGGTCCCGCGCGCGCCGCTGATGTAGGCTGCTGACGATCGGGCGGCCTCCCGTCCTGCGACCCTCGATGCCGAGGAAAGGCTGATGTATCCCACGGACCGTCCGCGGCGACTGCGGACCACCCCTGCCCTGCGCCGGCTCGTTGCCGAGCATGACGTGGCCCCGCGCCAGCTGGTGCTGCCCATGTTTGTCGCCGACGGGCTGGCCGAGCCGCGCCCCATCGCGTCGATGCCAGGCGTGGTGCAGCACACCCTGGAGACCGCGCGCCGCGCCGCCGAGGACGCCACCGAGGCAGGAGTGGGCGGCATCATGCTCTTCGGGGTTCCCGAGCCCGCGGCCAAGGACGCTGACGGCAGCGCCGGATGCGACCCCAGCGGCATCCTCAACCGATCCCTGCGCCAGCTGCGCGCCGACCTCGGCGACAGCACCGTCCTCATGGCCGACACGTGCCTCGACGAGTTCACCGATCATGGCCACTGCGGGGTGCTCGACGAGCAGGGGCGCGTCGACAACGATGCCACGCTCGAGCACTACGCCCGGCTCGCCGTCGCCCAGGCCAGTGCCGGGGCGCACGTCGTCTCGCCCAGCGGCATGATGGATGGCCAGGTCGGCCGGATCCGTGGCGCGCTCGACGACGCGGGCCACGCCGATGTCGCCATCCTCGCGTACTCGGCCAAGTACGCATCAGCCCTGTACGGTCCGTTCCGCGAGGCGGTCGGCTCCTCCCTCAAGGGCACTCGGGCAAGCTACCAGCAGGACCCCGCGAACGCGCGCGAGTCACTCCGGGAGGTCACCCTCGATCTCGCCGAGGGCGCCGACATGGTGATGGTCAAGCCCGCGATGATGTACCTCGATATCATTCGCGATGTCGCCGCGGCCTCGACGGTTCCCGTGGCCGCGTACCAGGTCTCGGGCGAGTACTCGATGATCAGCGCCGCCGCCGAGCGGGGCTGGATCGACCTCGACAGGGCCATCCTCGAATCGTTGCTCAGCATCCACCGCGCGGGCGCCGGGATCATCCTCACCTATTGGGCCGCCGACGCCGCGAGGATGCTGTGGCAATGACCCACGATCCCTCCCCGCCACCACCGGACCGCGATCCCTGGAAGGCTCCGCCCCCGCGCGCGAAGAGCCCGGGATCTCCCGGCAAGCCACGCCGCAAGCCCAGCGGCAAGCGGCGCGTGCCCCCGCACGATGTCGTCACCGCGTACCACCTGTGGCTGGTCATCATCCTGCTCGGCGCGCTCGCCATCCCTTTCCGCATGGCCCGCATGGCGCAGGATCTCGACACCCTCGCCGAGCAGTTGCTCGAGCAAACGGAGCAGCAGTCCGCGGACATCGAGCTCACCCTCGAGCAGGCCCGCGTGCTCGCCGGGGTGACCATTGGCATCCTGGGGCTGGCCTTGCTGCTCCTGCTGGGCATCATCCTCCTCGCAGCGCGCGCGATGCTGCGGGGCAAGCAGTGGGGCCGCGTCGGGCTGTCCGCGCTCGCGATAGTCCTCGTCGTCCTCGCCATACCGGTCTTCTTCGTCTCGAGCGGCGAGGGCATCCTCCTGTTCATCGATTCGGGGATCACCGTGGTGCAAGCAGTGTTCGGGGTGGGCGCGATCATCGCGATGCACCGGGGCGAGTCCACCCGTTACTTCCTCGGGGAGGACATCCATGACTGAGCAGCCCGTCCGCCCCACCGTCGTGACGGCCGCCTACTGGTTGTGGTTCGCCGGGTCCGCGGTGCTCCTGCTGATGGGCCTCGCCTGGCTGTTCGTTGACATCGAGACGCTGCGCAGCGAGCAGCCCGAGCTGCAGGACCCGGGCAGGCTGCGCGACCTGCTTCGCATGTTCGGTGGCATCGCTCTCGCTGCCGGGGTGTTCATTGCCTACGTTGCCGGGCGGGTCCGCAAGGGCGAGCCACGGTTCCGCCGGGCCCTGGTCGCTTTCTCCATCATGATCATCCTCTACCAGGCCGCCACGTTCCCCCTCGCCGGGATGTTCGCGCTGCTGGTGATCGTGCCCCTCGCCGCGGCCTGCTACCTCGTGTACCGGCCCAGCGCGCGGACCTGGTTTCCGGAATGACGAGCCCGGCACTCCCGTTCGAGGAGCAGGGCGCGCGCTGGCGGACCCTGCTGGTCGTGCCGGTTGGATGCCTGGTCGGCATATTCGTCGAGGCATTCCTGCCCGGCCCCGTCCACTGGCTTGCCTGGGGAATCGCGGCGGTGCTGGTGGCTCTGGTCCTCGCGTGGCAGATCGCCGCCGCCCGCGCGCACGTCAGCGTGTACTGCGACGAGTGGGTGCTGCGGCAAGGCACCGAGACCATCGGCATCGACACCATCGCGGAAGTACTGCCGCCCGCATCCGGCTACGAGGAGCCCGACTGGTGGGCGGCGCGCGCCCTCGGCGAGCTCCCCACGGTGCCGAGGCGCCGAGCGGGGATCGGGCTGCGGCTGAGCGACGGCAGCACGGTGCAAGCGTGGGCGCGCGATGATGACGCGCTACGGCGCGTGCTCGACGAGCTCGTCGCCTGAGCTGCCGGACTGGTGCTGCCGCCCAGCCACGGCGCGGAAAAGTACCTGGTCACCGGGGCGCAATTGGCCCACCGCATCACTATCGATGACCACTCCAATGACGGGGTACCCGCCGGTGACGGGGTGGTCCCGCAGGAAAACCACCGGCTTGCCGGAGGGCGGCACCTGGATCGCCCCGGGCACCATGCCCTCGCTGGGAATCTCCTGCTCACCGGCACGCTCGAGGGGGCGCGGACCGGCCAGCCGCACGCCCACCCTGCTCGCCTCGTCAGTCACCTCGAACATGCTGCCGCACAGCAGGGTCCAGGCCTCCGGGGCGAACCAGTCATGGCGCGGTCCACGCAGCACCGGCAGCTCCACGGGACCGGCACGGGGCGGGACGATCAAGGGCGGCAGGGACGTCGCCGCCGGCCAGCGATCGCGCCCCTCGCCGAGCTCGAGCAGGTCCCCGGGCTGGAGCGGCGGAGGGCCGAGACCGGAGAGCGTATCGGTGCTGCAACTGCCGAGCGCGCGGTCACCGCGGAACCCGCCTCGTGCCGCGAGGTAGGAACGGCATCCCGCCACGGGGGCCTCGACCGCGAGATGATCGCCAGGCTCGAGCCACAGCAGGTGGTGCGCCGCATGCGCCCTCCCGTTGATGCGTATCGCTGCCGCCGCGCCGGTGACCGCGCAGCACACGGCGTGGAGCGCGCGGGCCTCGAAGCCGCCGAGGGTGATCTCGATGCACGGCATGCCAGGCTGGTTGCCGACGAGGCGGTTCGCGGCCCGGTAGGCGCCCAGGTCCGCGGCGCCCGACCACGTGACTCCCTGCGCGGCATAGCCGGGCCGTCCCTCATCCTCGAGCAGCGCGAGCGGGCCCGTGGCGGTGATCTCGAGCACCGCGGTCATGGCGCGGCCTCCTCGAACCGCACGCGCATGCCGGGGCGAAGCAGGGCCGGTGGATCGCGGTCGGCGTCCCACAGGACCGCGTCGGTGGTGCCGATGAGGTGCCATCCGCCGGGGGAGGAGCGGGGGTAGATGCCGCTGAACTGCCCGGCGAGGCCTACGCTGCCAGCGGGCACCCGGGTGCGGGGGGAGGCGCGGCGCGGCACGGTGAGCGTGTTGTCCTCGTGGGTGAGGTAGGCGAAACCCGGGGCGAACCCACCGAACGCCACGAGCCAGGGCTGGCCGGTGTGGGCGGCGATGATCTCGTCGCGGTCGAGGCCGGTGTGCTGGGCGACATCGGGCAGATCAGGCCCGTCGTAGCGGACGGTGATCGTGATCGTGGTGGTCTCGCGGGGCCCGCTCGCCGCGGGGGAGAGGCCGTCGAGCAACGCGCTGATGCGCGCTCGTGGCAGCGGCATCCCGGGCACGGCGCGCACGAGCAGGGTCGTGGCGGCGGGCACGAGGTCGGCCACGCCCGGAAGCCTGGCCTCGCGCAGCTCCTCGTAGGCGGCATGCACGGTGGCCAGGCTCGCGAGCTCGATGAGGAGCCCGTCGGGGCCCATCCCGAGGAAGCGGGGCGTGGCCCTCGTGTCAGCAGAACGGTCGTACATCGATGCCCTGCCCGGAGAGCGCCTCGCGCACCGCGCGGGCGATGCCGACCGCGCCGGGGGTATCGCCGTGCACGCAGAGCGATTCCGCGCTGATGGCGACGGCCTTGCCGTTGATGCTGGTGATGGTGCCTTCGTGGACGAGCTGGAGGGCGCGATCGGCGATGGCGCCGGGATCGTGCAGCACGGATCCCTCCTCCCGCCGCGAGACGAGCGTGCCGTCATCGTGGTAGGCGCGATCGGCGAAGGCCTCGCTGACGGTGCGCAGCCCCACGGAGCGCGCATGCTCGTGCAGCGCGGACCCGGGCAGGCACAGCACGATCAGGCCCGGATCGTAGCGGGCGACGGCCGCGATCACGGCGCGCGCCTGCTCCTCGTGGTGGACCACCGCGTTATAGAGCGCGCCGTGCGGCTTGACGTAGCGGATTCGGCTACCGGATGCGCGGGCGAGACCATCGAGGGCGCCGAGCTGGGAGAGCACGTCAGCCTCGAGGTCGGGGGGCGCGATATCGATGAACCGCCGGCCGACCCCGGCGAGGTCGGGGTAGCTGACCTGGGCGCCGATGGTGACCCCGCCCGCGGCTGCGGCGGTGCAGGTGTCGAGGAGGGTGCGGGGATCGCCGGCGTGGAAGCCGCAGGCGATATTGGCGCTGGTGACCACGCCGAGCATGGCGGAGTCGTCACCGATGGTCCAGGTGCCGTAGCTCTCGCCGAGGTCGCAATTGAGGTCGATCGCGGGCATGCCTCTACCGTGCCACATCGCGCCCGGTTCAGGGGGTGGCGGCGGCGCGCGAGCCGATGATCCGGCACACCATGTAGATCAGGAACGCGATGCTGGTGACGAACACCGAGACGGGCACGCCGGGCGCGAGCGACAGCACGAGGCCGCCGACGGCGGCGGTGAGCGCGAACACCAGGGTGAGCAGCGTCAGGATGGCGGGGCTCGCGGTGACCCGGCTCGCGGCGGCCGCGGGCGTGACGAGGAGGGAGAGCACGAGGAGCGCGCCAACGATCTGCACGCCGATGGAGACCGTGAGGCCGAGCAGGACGGCGAACACGATCGACAGGGCCCGGACGGGGACACCGCGGGCGGCGGCGACCTCGGGGTCCATGCTGGCGAACAGCAGCGGCCGGTAGACCACGGCGAGGAGGACGAGCACGATCGCGGCGGTGGCGAGCAGCAGGCGCAGGCCGATGCTATTGACCGTGACGACCTGCCCAACGAGGAGCGCGAACTGGTTGACGGTGCGATCGGGGTTGAGCCAGAGGAACAGCACGGCGAGCCCGAGGCCGAAGGACAGGATGACCCCGATGATGGCGTCGCGCTCCCGGGACCGCAGCCCGAGGATGCCAAAGAGCAGCGCCGCGGCGAGGGAACCGATGATGGCGCCGTAGCCGACGGAGATGCCGAGGAGCAGGCCACCGGCCGCCCCGGTGACGGAGAGCTCGCTGGTGCCGTGGACGGCGAAGGACATCTGGCGGGTGATGACCAGGGGCCCGATGAGCCCGGCGAGCACGGCAAGGATGGCACTGGCGAGCAGGGCGTGCTGCACGAAGGGGCGGCCGAGCAGGTCGGCGGTGGTCGAGAAGTCGACGAGCTGGGTGAGGAAGGGCGACATCACTGCTCCGCGTGGTGCTCGTGGCCCGCGCGCCCGAGCAGATCGAGCGCGTCGCCGGTGCCGATGACGACGAGCCGGTCACGCACCGCGATCACCTCGACCTCGGTGCGGTAGAGGTCGGAGAGCACCTCGGAGGTCATCACCTGGTCGGGCGGGCCGACGCGGAAGCGGCCGTCGACGAAGTACACGACCGTGTCGACCATGGGGAGGATGGGGGTGATCTCGTGGGTCACGAACAGCACGGCGGTATCGGCGAGGTGGCGGCGCGCATCGATGAGCTCGGCGACGCGTCGCTGGCTGGCGAGGTCGAGGCTGAGCAGCGGCTCGTCGCACAGCAGCACCCCGGGGTCGGAGACGAGGGCTTGCGCCACGCGCAGGCGTTGCTGCTCGCCGCCGGAAAGCTGGCCGACGGGCATGTCCGCGTAGTCGGCCGCCGCTACCGCGACGATGGCCTCCTCCACGCGCTCGGCCTTCTCGCGCTGCTTCCGCCCGGGGAGGGGGAGCCCCCAGCGGTGGCCGTTGTAGCCGAGGCCGACGAGGTCGCGGCCGCGCAGGCCGAGGCCGCGGTCGAGCGTCTTCTGCTGCGGGATGTAGCCGATGCGGGGATCGCCGACGCGGACGGGCGCGCCGAAGGAATGCGCGGTGCCCGAGCTCAGTGGCTGGACGCCGAGCAGGACTCTCAGCAGCGAGGTCTTGCCGGAGCCGTTGGGGCCGAGGACGGCGACGAACTCCCCAGGGCGCACCGCCAGATCAAGACCCTCCCAGACAGTGCGGTTGCCGAAGCGCAGCTGGGCCGCCCTGAGCTCGATGACATCATCGAGCTGGTGCTCGCTCATTCCTGGTCCAGTGCTTCCGCGACGTCATCGAGGATCGAATCCATCCACTCAAGGTAGCTCATGCCCGCGGGCACGGACTCGGCCACGGCAACGATGGGGGTGCCGTTGGCCTCGGCGCGATCACGCATGATGCGGGTGGTGGGGGACTCGCGGGTCGCGTTGTACATCAGCACGGCGGCCTCCCGGTCGTCGAGGAGATCGCTGAAGGCGGCGGTGACGCTGGCGGCCGGATCGGTGCCGTTCTCGACGGCGAGCACGAACTCGCGCGGCGCGATATCGACGAGGCCGAGCTCGTCGAGCAGGTACTCGGTGAGCGGCTCGGTCTGCGCGACCTCGGTGCCCTCGTGCGCGGCGCGGATGCTGGCGGCGCGGTCCTCGAGCGCTTCGATCTGCTCGGCGAAGGAGGCAGCGTTGGCCTGGTAGGCCTCGGCGCCGTCCGGGTTCATCTCGCTGAGCTGCCCGGCGAGCTCGTCCGCGACAGCGCTCATCGTGTGGAGGTCGAACCAGATGTGCTCGTTGACCGGGCCGTGCCCGTGGCCGTCGTCGTCGCCGTGCCCGTGGCCGTCATCGTGGCCGTGCTCACCCGAGGAAGCGTCGTGGCTGTCTTCGCCATGACTATCCCCAGCTTCGTGGTCACCCTCGTCGTGCGCATCGTGATCGTCGTGATGCGCATCATCAGGCGTCGTGCCTTGATCGTGTCCATCGTGGTCACCAGTATGCCCGGGATCGGCGTCGTGGTCATGCTCGAGGTGGATGTCGTAGGCGTTGATGCTGCGCGGCGCGGGGCTGGTGGATTCGAGCGCGTCCACGACGAACTGGTCGTAGCCGCCGCCGTTGAACAGGACGAGATCAGCGTCCTGGATGGTGGCGATATCGCGGGGGGAGGTCTCGTAGTGGTGGGGGCCCATGGCGGGATCGCTGATGAGGGCCTCGATGGTGAAATCCTCGCCACCAATGATTGTCGCGATGCTGGCCCAGGTGGTGGTGCTGGTGACGATGGTGGTCCCTGTGCTGGACTGATCGTCGGCCGAGGCTCCGCACGCGACGAGGCCGAGCGAAGCCAGCGCGAGCGAGGCGGTAGCGGCACCGATGCGGGTTTGGGCGCGCATGGCTCCCCCTTGTTATCCGAAATGGTTATGGTTTCCATGTCAGTCTACGGGGTGACGGGGCCGGCACGAAAACTCGAATCCGTGCAATGCCTCACACAAGCCCGATAACGTCCACCACTATGTCCCGAACCCCCCGGCCGCGACGACGGGTCACGCTCGCCTCCCTGGCCGCCGAGCTCAAGATCTCGCGCACCACCGTCTCCAACGCCTACAACCGCCCCGACCAGCTCTCGCCCGAGCTGCGCGAGCGGGTGCTCAGCGCCGCCAAGGAGCTCGGATACTCCGGCCCGGACCCCGTCGCCCGCTCGCTGCGCACCCGCCGCGCCGACACCATCGGGCTGCTCCTCGACCAGCCGCTGAGCTACTCGTTCCGCGACCCTGCCGCCGTTGACTTCGTCGCTGGGCTCGCCAACGAGTGCGACGCAGCGGGACGAGCCCTGCTCATCGTGCCCGCCGCCCCCGACCACGAGCCCGGAGCCGCCGCGGATGTCGTCAACAAGGCCAGCGTCGACGGCTTCGTCGCCTACTCGGTTCCCGAGAACGACCCCTACTTCGGCGCCGCGATGGAACGCCACCTCCCCCTCGTCGTCTGCGACCAGCCAGCCGGGATCGACGGCACCGTCCGCGTCGGCATTGACGATCACGCCGCCATGCTCGCGCTCGCCCGCATCGTGCTCGACCTCGGGCACCGCAGCATCGGCATCCTCGCCATGCGCCTCGGCGACAGCAAGCGCGACGGCACCACCCCGCTCGACGCCGCGCTCGCCTCCCGGTACAGCGTCCAGCGCGATCGCATCCAGGCCATCGCCGACGCTGCCGCGCAGCAACCCCACGAGGTGGCCCTCACGATCATCGAGACCGCCAGCCACACGCGGGAGTCCGGGGCGCGGGCCGCGCAGGCCGCGCTCGACCAGGACCCCGGCATCACTGCGCTGCTCTGCACCACCGATGTGCTAGCCCTCGGCGCGATGACCTGGGCCGCCGAGCACGGCATCGTCATCCCGGACGAGCTGAGCGTCACCGGTTTCGACGGCACCGCCGACGCGATGCGCGCCGACCTCACCACCGTCGTCCAGCCCTCGGAGGAGAAGGGACAGCGGGCCGGGGAGATCCTCATGGCCCTCGCCCCCAGCACTGGCAGCCGCGAGGAGCTGCTGGCCACCTCCGTCCACCACGGATCCACCATCGCCGCGCCCCGGCGCCGCTGAGCCAGGCAACGAGGCTGGTGCCCCCTGGCCCCCTATTGGGACAGCAGCGCCGCGCAGCGCAGCAGCCCGATATGGCTATACGCCTGGGGGTGGTTGCCCAATGCTCGCTCCGCCACCGGATCGTATTCCTCGCTAAGCAGCCCGGTCGGCCCGGCCGCCGCCACGAGCTGGGCGAACAGTGCCTCGGCCTGCACACGTTGCCCAGTCAGCAGGTAGGCCTCCACCAGCCAGGCCGCGCAGAGGTGGAAGCCACCCTCGCCGCCGGGCAGCCCATCATCATGGTGGTAGCGGTACACCGTCGCGCCGCTGCGCAGCTCGGCCTCGGTCGCCACGACGGTCGCGGCGAATCGCTCGCTCGACGGATCGATGAGGCCGGACAAGCCAATGTGCAGCGTCGCCGCATCGAGGTCGTCGCCCCCATAGGCCGCGGTGTAGGACCGGATGTGATCATTCCAGCCGCGCCCGCGCACCTGCGCGGAAATGACGTCGCGCAAGGTCTGCCAGCCCGGCGTCACCTCATGATCGAATCGCTCCGCGAGGCGGAGCGCGCGATCCACGGTGAGCCAGCACATCACCTTCGAGTACACATGGTGCCGGGGCGCGCCACGGATCTCCCAGATGCCATGATCCGGCTCCGCCCAGCGCCGCGAGACCGCCGAGACCATCGCCGCGACAAGCTCCCAGTCCCGGCCCGACAAAGGGTCGGCATGTCCCGCCTCGTGCCGGACGATCGCGAGATCATGGATGAGCTCCACGATCGGCCCGAACACGTCGAGCTGCACCTGGTTGTTCGCCGCGTTGGAAACCCGGACCGGCCGCGAGCCCGCGTACCCCGGCAGCGAATCGATCACCGCCTCCGGTGGCAGCGCCCCGCCGTGCAAGGTGTACAGCGGATGCAACCGCTCGGGACCGGGCACCGTATCGAGCACGCGATGCACCCATTCCAGGTATGCCTCCGCCTCGCTCGTCGACCCCACCGCGACCAGCGCGGACGCGGTCATCGCCGCATCGCGCAGCCAGCACTACCGGTAGTCCCAATTGCGCACCCCGCCGATCTCCTCGGGCAGCGACGGCGTCGCGGCAGCGAGGATCCCGCCCGTATCCGAATGCACCAGGCCGCGCAGCGTCAGCGCCGAGCGCTTCATCAGGTCCTGCTTCAGCGGTGGCAGTCGCAGGGTGTCGGCCCAATCCGACCAGTACGCCTCGGCGACCTGCCGCCGCTCGGCCTCGGACAGCGCATGCGGGCCCAGGTCCCAGGTGCCGCAGCGCAGCTCCAGCACCACATCGGCACCGTTCGGCCGCACCACGGCGGTCGCGGATTCCTGCACGCCATCGCTCTTGACCGACCACGTGACACCGGGGGAGCGCAGCACGATCGGATCGTTCGTGCCCTCCACGCGCAGCCCGTCCGCCTCGGCGATGATGCGCACCGGGACCTGCCCGAACTCTGGCCGAGGCGCGAACGTCACCACCGCCGATGCATCGCCGCTGATCACTCGCGTCACGTCCGTGCGCCCGGTGGGCGCGTCATGCGGCAGGTAGTCGGTCACCAGCAAGCTCGACCAGCGCGTCTCCACAGTCATGGTGCCATCGACGTACTGCTGGCTCAGCGGCAGCGACTCCCGCTCCGGGCCGATCGAGAAATGCCCCGACCCGACCCCTCCAAGCAGGTGCGCGAACACTGCCGCGGAATCCGGCTCCGGGTGGCACAGCCAGCTCAGCGTGGCGCTCGGTGTTAGCAAGGCCACCGCCCGCGGGCTCGCGAGCATGGTCAATCGCTCGATCGGCGTGGCGCTATCCCCGTGCAACCAGGTCCGTCGTTCCTCCATGAGGAACGCCAGCGCTAGAGCCACATCGTTGGTCGAGGCGATGCGGTGCGCGGCCAGGGTCTCCCCGTCGCCGACCTTCACCCCCACATCCGGGCCGTGCAGGCGCCGGAATGCCTTCTCGTCGGTGACGTCATCACCGAAGAACACCGCGGCGGACGCACCCTCTTGGTGGCGCAGGATATCGAGGGCCTGGCCCTTGTCGGTGGAGATGACCGCGAGCTCGATCACTGCCTTGCCCTCGGTTACCTGCACGCCGTCCCAGCGGGCGGCGCCCGCGCGCACCGAATCGAGGGCACTGTCCCCGGTCTCGGAACTCTCCGCGCGACGGACATGCAGCGCGATGCTCGCCGGCTTCGCCTCCACCGTCACGCCAGGATGGCGCTCGACGATCGACTCCAGCTCGGCCTGCAGCTCGCGCAGCAGCGCCTTGGCTTCCGCGTTGATCTCGTGGACGAACCCGACCTCGAACTCGGAGCCGTGGCTGCCCACCAGGTGCACCTCGGCGGGAAGCCGCGAGAGCGTCGCGAGATCCCGCAGGGCCCGGCCCGAGATCACCGCGGCCGTGGTGGACGGCATCGTCGCCATCGCCCGCAGGGCCCGGACCGACGCCGAGTTCGGGTATGCCTGGTCCGGGTCGGCGACGATCGGGGCCATCGTGCCGTCGTAGTCGCACGCCACCAGCAGCCGGGGCGTGCGGGCGGCCTGCACCAGCGCGCGGCGCAGCTCTACCGGAAGATCCTGCACGCTCATGGGCGGGACTCCTTGCCCAGCGCGAGGGCATCGAGGAACGAGCGCGCCCAGCGGTCCACATCATGGGCCAGGACTTGCCGGCGCATCGCCTTCATGCGGCGCTTGCCCTCCGCCGGTGCCTGGTCGAGGGCCTCGAGCAGCGTGTCCTTCACGCCGTCGAGATCGTGCGGGTTCACCAGGTATGCCTGGCGCAGCTCCATCGCGGCACCGGTGAACTCGCTCAGCAGCAGCGCCCCGCCGAGATCGTTGCGGCTCGCCACATACTCCTTGGCCACCAGGTTCATCCCGTCGCGGACCGGGGTCACCAGCATCACATCGGCGGCGGCGAAGAACGCGATCAGCTCCTGGCGGGGGATCGGCCGATGGATGTAATGCACCACCGGGCGCCCGACCTCGCCGTAGTCGCCATTGATGCGGCCGACATTGCGCTCGATCTCATCGCGCATCTGGATGTAGTGATCCACTCGCTCCCGCGAGGGGGTGGCGAGCTGGACGAAGACGGTCTCGGACGGCTCGAGGCGCCCCTCCGCGAGCAGTTCCTGCAGCGCCAGCAACCGGATGTTGATGCCCTTGGTGTAGTCCAGCCGATCCACCCCGAGCATGATGCGCCGCGGATTGCCGAGCTCCGCGCGGATCTGCTTCGCCCGCGCCTTCACCGCCTTCGAGCGGGCGAGCTCATCGATCTCCGCCGAGGCGATCGAGATGGGGAAGGCGCCCACCCGCACCGTGCGGAAACCCACCGAGACCTCGCCGAACTTGCTGCGCACCCCCACGGTGCCGCGGGTCGTCGAGTGCCCGGCAAGCCGGTTGGCCAGGTACAGGAAGTTCTGCGCGCCTCCCGGCAGGTGGAAGCCCACGAGGTCGGCGCCGAGCAGGCCGTCGATGATCTCCGCGCGCCAGGGGAGCTGCATGAAGATCTCCACCGGCGGGAAGGGGATGTGCAGGAAGAAGCCGATCGTCAGGTCCGGGCGCAGCATCCGCAGCATCTTCGGCACCAGCTGCAGCTGGTAGTCCTGGATCCATACCGTCGCGCCCTCGCGGGCCACCTCGGCGGTGGCCTCGGCGAACCGCCGGTTGACCTCCACGTAGGTGTTCCACCAGGTGCGATCATAAATGGGCTTGACCACTACATCGTGGTAGAGCGGCCACAAGGTGCCGTTCGAGAAGCCCTCGTAGTAGTCCGCGACCTCGCGCTCGGACAGGCGCACCGGATACAGCGACAACCCATCCTCGACGATGGGCTCGACCTCCGCGTCCGCGACGCCCGGCCAGCCCACCCAGGCGCCCTTGTTGCGCCGCAGCACTGGCTCGAGAGCGGTCACCAGGCCCCCGGGGCTGCGCTTCCACTTATGGGAGCCATCGGGGAGCTGCTCGAGATCAACAGGAAGTCGATTGGCCACCACGACGAGCTGCGCGCCCGGCTCCGGGGTATCGGGGACAGGCACCGCTTCCGCACCGGGCTTGTTGCTGGAGGAAGCTCCAGGGGACATCACGGACACCTCGCTGGCTCGTCGGGCCCAACCTGGCTACCGGGCAGCGGCAACCGTATCGACGATAACCGCTCAGCGATCACTCCGCGCGAGCAGCCGGACCTATTCCCAGCATGGAGAGGAACATGCGGCACTCGTCGGCGTCCTTGGCATGCGCTGCCACGACGCGCTGTGCCTGCCGGGCCGTCTCGTCGGCGAGCGGCTCGATCTCGTCATCAGTGATGACATGGTTCTCGGCCCGTGCAGCCATGCTTGTCCTCCAGTACTGTCACCGTCAGCGTTGTCGTTGCTCGTCACCGGCGGGCCGCCGCCCCGGGCAGTGCCCAGCTCGAGCGGCACGAGCGATCGTGCGTGCCCTACAGCATGACCGAACTGCCGATCCGATGCGAAATTCGGGCATCGAACAGCCAACCAGGGTAGCCATGCGTCGGCTAGTGTCGGCGGGGGATGGCCCCAGCAGGGAGGCGACATGGAGGAATCACCACCACGATCACGGCCCCCCGCGACACGGGGCCGCGAGATCCTGCCGCGAGTGTTCCGCCGCAATCGCTTCCTGTTCCCCATTTCCGTTGTGCTGCTCAGCATCTACCAGTTCGCCGAGACGCTCGTCCCCATCGCGATCGGTCTGCTGATCGACCGCGTGGTGGGCACCGCGGAGACCGAATCGATGCTCGAGTACGGCGCCCTGCTCGTGGGCCTGTTCATCGTGATCGTGGTCTCCTGGCGGCTCGCGCAGCGCCTCCTGCGCCGTGTCGTCGAGTCCGAGGCGCACAGCCTGCGCCTCGAGCTCGTCGCCCGCATCCTTGATCCGCGCGGGATGCGCCGGCGACCGCGGATCGGCCAGCTCCTCACGATCAGCACGCAATCCGCCGACCGCGCCGCCGGCATTCTCGGCGTGGCGGCGAGGGCCGTCGCCGCCCTCGTCGCGGCTGGCGTGGCCGTCGTCGCGCTCCTCGTCATCAATCCAGCGCTCGGCGCCGCCGTGGTGATCGCGACCCCGCTGATCCTCGGCGCGCTCAACCGGGCCGCCCCCGCGCTCACCCGGCACGCCGGGGAGCAGCAGACCGCGGCAGGATGGGCATCGGCCCTCGCGACCGACCTCGTCAGTGGGCTCCGGCCGCTGCGCGGCATCGGCGGCGAGGAGATGGCAGCCCACCGGTACCGCACCCAGAGCCGCATCGCCCTGCGCGCGGCCACCCGGTATACGCGGATCAATGGGCTGTTCACCGGGGCATCGCTCACCGCCAACGGCGTGCTCGCCGTGCTCGTCGCGGGCTACGGCGGCTACCTCGCCCTGGAGGGGACCATCACCGTCGGCGAGCTGATCGCCGTCGTGGGGCTGTCGCAGTTCCTGCCCGGGCCGCTGGGCACGCTGTCCGCCCTGCCGCGCGCCGTGGCCACCGCCCGCGCCTCCGCCCGCAACGTCTCGGCGATACTCGGCGCCGAGTACCTCCTCGAGGAGCGTCGTGCCGATCTGCCCCCGGGCCGGCGCGACGTCGCCCTTCGTGATATCAGCTACAGGTCCCTGCGCGGACTGACCCTCGAGGCGCGCGCGGGCACCCTTCTCGGCATCGTCGCCTACGATCCGCACGACGCCGAGGCGCTCGTGGAGATCCTCTCCGGCCAGGTCCCCCGCACCGGCTACAGCGGTGAGGTGCTGGTGGGGGATATCCGGTTCCAGGACATCGATGCGGAGCAGGCACGGGGCGCGCTCATCGTCGAGCCGCACAGCACGGACCTGTTCACCGGCACCATCGGGTCCAATGTCACCGCGGGCCGCCCCGACGCGACCGGGGACCACGTCGATCGGGCGCTCGCCGCCTCCGCCGCCGACGATGTCGTCTCGTTGCATCACGACGGCCTCGGCCACGCCGTCACCGATCGCGGGCAGAGCCTCTCGGGCGGCCAGCGGCAACGCATCGCGCTCGCTCGCGCCCTCGTCGCGGCGCCCTCCGCGCTGGTCCTGCACGACCCCACCACCGCGGTGGATGCCGTCACCGAGAACACCATCGCCGACGGCCTCGTCGAGTTCCGGCACCGATCCACCCCGCGCGCCCACACGACCATCCTCGTCACCTCCAGCCCCACGCTGCTGGCACGCTGCGACGAGGTGATCGTCCTGCGCGACGGGCAGATCGACGCGACGAGCACCCATGAGGGCCTCGTGCGCTCCAGCGAGGACTACCGCAAGGCGGTGCTGCGGTGATGGCGCGCAAGTCCCCGGCACGCCCGGGCCTGCCGATCGCCACCTCCCGGCAGGCCGCGGTGTGGCTCCGCTCCATGCTGGCGCGCCAGCCGCTGCAGGTGTCGTTCGCGATCCTGTTCTCCCTCATCGGCGCCATCGCCACGATCGTGCCCGTGTATGTGCTCGGCCGGCTCGTCGACGACGTCCTTGCCGACGCGCCCACCTCCCGCATCACCTCGGTCATCGTGCAGATCCTCCTCGCCGCGATCATGGCGGGACTGCTCACCGGCGCCGCGACGTTCCTCGTGGGCAAGACCGGCGAGACCATCCTGGCCAATCTCCGCGAGCGCGCCCTCGAGCATGCCCTGCTGCTGCCGCTGCCCCTGCTCGAGGAAGCGGGCAAGGGAGACCTGCTGACCCGCATCAACGATGATGTCGCCGCCATCGCGCGCTTCGTCCGCAACTCGCTGGCCAGCTTGATGTCCACCCTCACCCTCGTCGTCCTCAGCATCGCCGCGGTCACCACCATCGACTACCGGCTCGGGCTCGGCGCGGCCGTCTCCATCCCCCTCGGCCTGATCGTCCTGCGCCTGCACATGCCACGCACCCGGCGCGCCATCACCCAGGAGCGGCAAGCGACCTCACAGCGCGCCCAGGCGCTCATCGCGGGAATGCAAGGCGTGCCCACCGTCCGCGCCTATGGGCTCGAGCACGAGCAGACCGCCCAGATCTCGGAGGCCTCCGGCCAGGCGCGGGAACAGATCCTCGCCGGCTACCAGTCGCTCTCGCGCTTCGTCTCCGCGGGCAAGGTCGTCCAGTACATCGGGCTCGGTACCGTCCTCGCGATCAGCTTCGTGCTCATCCAGGAGGGCGAGCAGATCACTGTCGGCGAGGCCACCATCGCGGCCCTGCTGTTCTACCGGCTCTTCGCCCCCATGCAGGACATCCTCTTCTCCTTCAACGACATCCAGGCGGCCGGCGAGGGCATGCGCAGGCTTGTGGGACTGATCAACAGCGAGGTCGTGCGCGAGCGCGGCCGCAACGACCAGCCCACTGATTCCACACTCGAGCTCGAGGCCATCAGCCACACCTACGACGGCACCGCCGTCGTCGTGCGCGATGTGAACCTCACCATCGCGGCGGGGGAGCGGGTGGCCCTCGTCGGGTCCACCGGAGCTGGCAAGACCACGGTCGCCGCGATCGCCGCCGGGGTCATCCGGCCAAGCTCCGGCCAAGCCCGCATCGGCGGCGTGGACCTCGCCGAGCTCGGCTCCCGCGATCTCCGCAAGCAAGTGGCCATCATCAGCCAGGAAGTGCACGTGTTCTCCGGGCCCCTGTTCGAGGACCTCCGGCTCGCCAACCCCTTCGCCGGCGACGATGACCTCCAGGCCGCACTGCGCACCGTCGGCGCCCACGCATGGGTGCACAACCTCCCCGAGGGAATCGCCACCATGGTCGGCGAAGGCGGATACCAGCTCACCGCGGCGCAAGCCCAGCAGATCGCCCTCGCGCGGCTCGTCCTTGCCAACCCGCCCGTCGCCGTCCTCGACGAGGCCACCGCCGAGGCAGGCAGCGCCGGGGCCCGCGAGCTCGAGCACTACGCCTACGAGGCAACCCATGGCCGCACCACTCTGATCGTTGCCCACCGCCTCACCCAGGCCGCCCGGGCGGACCGGGTCATCGTGCTCGAGCATGGCTACATCATCGAGCAAGGACCACACAGCGAGCTCCTCAAGCGAGGAGGCCGCTACGCCGAGCTATGGAACGCGTGGGAGGGCCGCGACAAGGACAGCATCAACGACGATGACCTCGAGTGAGGCAACCTGCTCGTCGACGGTCCGGGCGCGAGGGCGGAGCGTGAGAATAATCGCCCCCCGGAAGATCACATGCGAGCACGAACTGCCACTACAACCGATAAGCTGCCACAAGCAACACAACCGTCGGCGCCATCGCCCGGAACATCACCGGACGCGCGATCACGCCCGGCGCGACGAATGGACGGGACCAAACCGTGCCTAGTACGGTATTGGCTGGTCGAGCAGCAGGGACGGGACACCGGACTGACCCGCGCGGGGCGCGACGCTGGAAGCAGAGTGAGGACAGATGAGCACCAATCCTTTTGACGACGAGAACGGCCGCTTCTACGTGCTGATCAACGACGAGGAGCAGCACTCGCTGTGGCCCTCGTTCGCTGACGTGCCCGCAGGATGGAAGGTCGTCTTCGGCGAGGACAGCCGGGCCGCCTGCCTCGAGTATGTGGAGCAGAACTGGACCGACCTCCGGCCCAAGAGCCTCCGCGACGCCATGGCCGCGGACGCCGACGATGACGATGACGACGAATAGAACCAGCAGCATCTCGCCCCGCATCGGCGAGCATCACGCGTAGTGAACCAGCGACCCCCGTGGCATCGAGCCTCCGCCACGGGGGTCATTGGTGCTGATCGCGGCTAGCCGCCATCCACGAGATCGGACTCCCGCAGGCCCGTAGCGGCCAGCGCATCCTCGACCGTGCCATGCCGGAACATCGACGTCACCTGGTCGTCCACCACCCGGAACGCGGAAGCCGCCTCCGCCTCGTCGCCCGGGGAACTGCCAGCGATGTGCTCCTCGACCACCACCACGCCATCATGCGCGAAGATGCGGCCCGGAGAGAGCGTCACCGTCAGCGAGCGAGCCCACTCCCGCAACGCCGCGATGCCCTGGCTCGCATGATCGGCCGCGGCGATATCCACATCATCGCTCGACAGATCCACCAGGGTCTCCCAATCGCGACCATTCAAAGCCTCGTGCCAAGCAAGGACCGTAGCCATATCCGACGTGCTCATGCCTCAACGCTAATACCGCCGCCCAGCATTGGCACGGCCAATCGCGCACAAACCACCACGCGCCGCGCATGGGCCTCCAGGGATTCGGCAACGACCCTTCCAAGCCGCTACTATGATCCCCGGATCCGCCGGATCCACCGCTGGCGTGGCGCAATTGGTAGCGCACCCGACTTGTAATCGGGCGGTTAGGGGTTCAAGTCCCCTCGCCAGCTCTCCCTCCCCAGGGCCAGGCATTCGTGCCTGGCCTTGTTGCATTCGCAGCCTTGTTGCATTCGCAGCCGTGTTGCATTCGCAGCCGTGTTGCATTCGCGGCGGCCTCGTCGTGGGGGCTACCCGTCGTGGCGGGGGAACCGGTGCCGTGCCGATTCGAGGAACGGCGCGAGGCGACCGTGCGCTCCCGTAGAGGCGGCGGTGAGTCGGCTCGGGGCGGGCAGGAACGTGCCGAGCTTGTCGATCCCGTCCACCATGTGCGGCAGCAGCGCCAGCAGTGTCGGGGTGTGCGGCCTGCGCCCCTTGCGAACTGATTCCTGATCGCTGTCGCTGGCGTTGTGGTGGCGGGCGTAGTCGGCGATGGCGCCACGCAGCTCGGCGTGCTCGCTGCCGGGGAGCGCGGCGATGCTCCAGCCGAGCAACTGGGCGAGCACAGGGCGCCACGTCTCGGCGCGCTCCTCGTTCGACTCGTGGATGGCGGTGAGAACGATCGTGGCGGGCAGCATCAGGTTGACGGTGTGGAACAGGATCGCCCCGCGCCGGTACGACTTGCGGGCCTGCTCGTCCCACAGCAGCGCGATGGCGATGTCGCACACAGCGGTGAGGGGGCTGGTGCGGGCGGCGATGCTCGCGGTGCGCGCCTTGTCGTAGTTGTACTCGGCCTCACGGATCTTGTTGCTTCCGGCCTGCAAGGTGGCGAGCTGGGCGAGAGCCTCGGCCTGCAGCGCGTGCCGCTCGACATGCTCGAGCACGGTGGCGGCCTCCTGGTAGAGGCTCAGCGCGGTCTTGGTATCGGCTGCCGCGGCGTGGGCCGCCGCGAGGCGCATCGCGCAATGCCCGGCCTCGGGAGCCTTCTTCGCCTGCATCAGCGCGGTCAGCGCCGCCTTGAAGTGATGCCGGGCCTGGCTGTCATGCAGCGCATACGTCTCCGCGAGCTTGACGTGCGACTTCGCGAGCCACACCGCGGCATTGTGCTCGCGGAAGGCCCCTGCGGCGGCATGGAGGTGCCGGCGCGCATCGTCGATGCGGTCGAGCTTGATGTAGACCTCGCCGAGATGATGATTGGCCACAGCGAGCTCGCCGCTTGTGGCGCTGCGGGTGAAGTGCCGGGCAGCCGTGTGGAACGCCGCCTCGGCCTCCTCGAGCTCGCCCCGGCGCAGGTGCGCCAAGCCGATCGCGGAGTCGCAGATGGCCTGGTACTCCTCCTGGTCATGGCGCCGGGCATGGGCACGCTCGGCACGGGCATCGGCGAGCAGCTGCTCGGTCTCCCCGGCCGCGACCCAGCGCTGCCAGAGCGTCCGCGAGGTCGCGGTGACGGTGGCATGGTCCGTGGCGTCGCGTGCCTCGCGCCGGCGGGCCAGCAGCCCGGTCAGGGTGTCAGCCTGGGGCGGGGCGTCGCTTGCCACGGTGCCTCCTCGGGACGCGGTTTCCTCGCTGGCGGCGTGCCATCGAGGCTCAGGTGACGGTGTTCGGCCACGGTCGTGATCACCGTACGCGAGGCCGACGATTTCCCTGGAGCACGGTCCGTTACTTTTAGGGCACGAACACACTGGCAGTGAGGAGCGCACGGTGAACGAGCAGCGACTGGACACCCCGGCAGGCCCCCTGGACGCCTACCTCTTCCACCCCGAGGAGGGGACCGCGCAAGGACCGCTGCCGGGAGTGGTGGTGGTGCATGACGCGATCGGCCTGAACGACGACACCAAGCAGATCTGCCAGCGCATCGCCAACGAGGGCTACGTGGTGCTCGCGCCGGACCTGTACTCGCGAGGAGGCAAGGCTCGCTGCGTCACCCGCGTGCTCAAGGACCTGTGGGCGCAAGAGGGCCGCACCGTGGACGACCTCCTCGCGGCGCGCGACCACCTCCTTGGCCGCGACGATTGCACCAGCACGATCGGCATCGTGGGGTTCTGCATGGGCGGGGGGTTCGCCATAGTCATGGCACCCAAGGGATTCGAGGCCAGCGCCCCGTTCTACGGCGTGGTTCCGCGCAACCTCGCGGAGGCGGTACAAGGCGCGTGCCCGCTGGTGGCGAGCTTCGGCAAGCGCGACCCCCTGCTCGTTGGGGGAGAGAAGCGCCTGCGGAAGGCCTGTGACGAGCACGGCGTCGAGCTTGATGCCCGCACCTACCCGGGCGTGGGCCACAGCTTTGTCAACAAGCTCGACTACGGCCCCGCCACGCCGCTGCTGAAGATCACTGGATTCGCGTACGGCCACGATGCTGCCGAGGACGCATGGCAGCGGGTCTTCGCGTTCTTCCGCACGCATCTCGCGGACTGAGCCAGGCTCGGGGTGCGGCTTGGGCGGCTTGGGCGGTTTGGGCGGCTTGGGCGGCAAAAGCACCGGAAACTCGCAAACGCGATAGAAGCTGGCCTGGATTTCCCGAGGTTTCTATCGCGTTTGCGGATGCGTCGAGCGGATGGGTCGGGCGGATGCGTCGGGCGGATGCGGCAATCGCGGCCGCGGGCGACGAGCCTGCCCCTAGCTGCCCGTCGCCTGGTTGAACCCGTCGACGAGGACATCGGCGAGCCCACCGACCGCGACGGGACCCAGCCGTCCGCTATGGAGCGGCTCGCCGGGCACCTCGCACCACCACGAGACGGTATGGACGCCGCCGATGACGTAGGGAACTTGCTGGGTGGCAGTGCTGTTCGGAGGCACGATCACCGCGGGGGGCAGGCCGAACCACGACAGCGGCGAGCCGAAGAAATGCAGCAGTCCACCACATGTCGCCGGCGACGAGCTGGTGTTGGTGTACCTGATCTCCAGCGTGGTCTCGTTGAGGCTGGTGGTCTCCACGATAGGTGCCGCGCTAGCGACAGCGGGCGCGGCGAGCAGAGCCGAGCCAGCGGCGAGGGCGGTGACGGCGGCACGGATGCGACGCATGTTTCCTCCAGGGGCGATGGAAATGAATGCCTGGGAATGATCCTATTCCGTTGCCTAGCTCTCTAGGCCGGGAATCATGCGCCCGTATCGCGTCGGCGGGAAACTGCTAGGCGGGGTTCTCGGCGAGGCTCGCGGCCATGTCCACCGCGCGCGGCTTGCGCCGGCGACCGGGCAGCATGGAGACAAGCTCGCCCACCGGGCCGACGGCTCCGTTGACCACTCCCGCGGCATCCTGGAGCGCTCCCACGCTATTGGCGAGGAGATCGAGGCTCGGGCCCAGCCGGTCGAGGCTGTCCGACAGCGAGATGAGCTGGTCGAGGGTGCCGCCCTGCTTGAGCATGCGTTCCATGGAGCTGTTCTCCGACAGGAGGTTATCGAGGAGCCCGTCCTTCTTCAGGAGGTTCTCGAGCGGGCCGTCGGGTTGCAGCAAGCGGTCGAGCGCGCCGTCCTTCTCGAGGATCCGGTCGAGCAGGCCATCCTTGTCAATCAGCTTCTCCACGAGGCCGTCCTTCTCGAGGAGCCGCTCGACGGGCCCGTCCTTCTCGAGCAGTCGATCGAGCAGGCCACCTGGCTCGGTCAGCTTGTCGAGCACACCGTCCTTGGCCATGAGCCGCTCGACGGGCCCGTCAGCATCAAGGACGCGGCCGAGGGCCCGCTCGTCACCAGCGCTCTCCGCGACCTTCTGCAGCAGCGCGAGCGGGCCGCGCGGGCCGATGAGGCGCAGCACCGTGCTGGTCTCGTCAACCACCGCGGCCGCGGTATCGGTGGCGATCCCGATGACCGACCCGGCAAAGGAAGCGCCGGTACGGGCCGGAACGGTGACAAGCGTGAACAAGCTCATTTCCGAATCGTAGGTTTTGCCCGCTCGCCGCGCTGTTGCGCTCATCTCGCTGTGGCCAACATCATGGTCGCCGCCTGGGGGCGCGTGGGTGTTCGCGCGGCCCACCTGCAGCGGCGTCTGTGCGAAAAACGACACCTTTCAGCGCGGGGGCTGTCGTTCTTCGCGCGCTCTCGGGGTGCCGGGGACCGCTTGCCCCGGCGAGCCCCGGCTGACTCCCGCCTAGGACGGCTCCGCCGGCACGTGGTCGCCGTGGCCGAGCTCGCGCAGCGCTGCCCGCAATCGAGCGGCCGCCGCGTCGAGCTCGGCGTCGTCGGCCGCCCGAGCGCGAGAGATATCGAAGCCCTCGATGCTCCAGGCAGGGAAGACATGCAGGTGCAGGTGAGGCACCTCGATGCCGGCGATGAGGAATCCGGCGCGCGGCGCGTCCCATGCCTTCCGCACGCCCTGGCCGATGTGCTGCGCGATGCCGCTGCAGCGCGCGAACAGGCTGGGGTCGACGTCCTGCCACTGGTCGATCTCCGCGCGGGGCACCACCAGGGTATGGCCGGGCGCGACGGGCGCGATGGAGAGGAACGCCACCACGTCGTCGTCCTCCCAGATGAACCTTCCGGGGAGCTCCCCGGCGATGATCTTGCTGAACACGGATGCCATGCCACGAGCATGGTGGATCATCGGGCCGCGCGCCAGCATCCGCGCCAGATTTCCTCGTGGTTGCTGGCCGGTGGGCGGTCGGCCGCGTCCCGGTGCCGGCGATCCGGATCCGAGCACGTAGGCTGGTTCACCGTGCGAGTCCTCGTTATCGGTTCTGGTGCCCGTGAACATGCATTGCTGCTGGCGTTGCAGCGCGATCCGTCGGTGACGGCGCTGATGTGCGCTCCCGGTAATGCCGGAACAGCTGACATCGCGGAGCAGCGCGATGTGGATGCAGCCTCCACTGATGATGTGGTGGCGCTCGTGCGTGACTGGACGCCTGACCTCGTGATCATCGGCCCCGAGGTTCCGCTGGTCCTTGGTGTCGCTGATGCGGTGCGCAAGGTCGGTGTGCCCTGCTTCGGCCCGTCCGCCGCGGCCGCGCAGATCGAGGGCTCCAAGGCTTTCGCGAAGGACATCATGGCCGAGGCCGGGGTGCGTACCGCGCACGCCGAGATCGTCGACACTCCCGCTGCGCTCGATCCGGCGATGGACCGGTTCGGCCCCACCTGGGTGGTCAAGGATGATCGCCTCGCCGGGGGCAAGGGCGTCGTGGTGAGCGCCGACCGCGCCGTGGCGCGCGATCATGCCGCCGAGCTGCTCGAGAAGGGCCACCCGGTGCTGCTCGAGTCCTTCCTCGATGGTCCCGAGGTGTCACTGTTCTGCCTCGTCGATGGCGAGACCGTGGTGCCGCTGCTGCCCGCGCAGGACCACAAGCGCGTCGGCGACGACGATTCGGGCCCCAACACCGGGGGCATGGGTGCCTATGCTCCGTTGCCGTGGCTGCCCGAGGGCATGGTCGAGCAGATCGTGCGGGATGTCGTGGAGCCGGTGGCGCAGCAGATGGTGCAGCGCGGCTGCCCGTTCAGCGGCCTCCTCTATGCCGGTCTCGCGATCGGCAAGGACGGGCCCGCGGTGGTGGAGTTCAACTGCCGCTTCGGCGATCCGGAGACCCAGGTCGTGCTCGACCTGCTCGACAGCCCGCTCGGCGAGGTGCTCAACGCCGTCGCCACCGGGACCCTCGCCGAGCTGCCGCCGCTGCGATGGAAGCCCGGCAGCACCGTCACCGTGGTGCTCGCCGCCGAGAACTATCCGGGCCCGCCACGCACGGGGGACGTCATCACCGGCGCCGGTATCGACGGTGTCCTCCATGCCGGAACCGCCCGCAACGACAAGGGCGATCTTGTCTCCGCCGGTGGCCGAGTGCTCAGCATCGTCGGCCACGGCGCCGACCTCGAGGCAGCCCGCGCGGATGCCTACGACAAGATCGACCGCATCACGCTGCGCGCGGGGCACTACCGCACCGATATCGGCAAGGCAGCAGCCGAGGGCCGCATCTCCCTGTGACACCGACGCGCATCTCGCAGCGATCGAGCATCGCGCCGTTCTACGTCATGGACGTGTGGAAGGCAGCAGCCGAGCGGCAACGCACCCATGGCGACGTCATCGCCCTCGCCGCGGGCCAGCCGTCGACGCCCGCGCCCCGGCCCGTTCTCGATGCTGCCCGCGCGGCGCTCGACCAGCATGTCCTTGGCTATACCGAGTCCACCGGCATCCGGCCGCTGAAGGACACCATTGCCGACTACTACCAGCGCCGCTATGGCGTGAGCGTTGACCCGGACGATGTTGTCATCACCACAGGCTCCTCCGGCGCATTCACGATCCTGTTCCTCGCCGCCTTCGACGTTGGCGACACCATCGTCATGGCGCGGCCCGGCTACCCGGCCTACCGCAATGTGCTCCAGGCGCTCGGCTGCCACGTCCATCAGCTCGATTGCGGGCCCGATACCCGTTTCCAGCCCACGCTCGCCCAGCTAGAAGCCCTCCCCGAGCCCCCCGCGGGGCTCATCATCGCCAGCCCCACGAACCCCACCGGAACCATCATCGACCGCGCCGCGCTCGCCGCCATCGCCGCATGGTGCGAGCACAACGGCACCCTGCTCATCTCTGACGAGATCTACCACGGCATCAGCTACGGCCATCACGACGAGACCTGCGCCTGGAGCCTTTCCCGCAGTGCCGCCGTCATCGGATCGGTCTCCAAGTACTTCTCCATGACGGGCTGGCGCCTCGGCTGGATGCTGCTGCCCCCGCGGTACCGCGACGTCACCAACAGGCTCGCGAGCAACCTCACGGTCTGCCCGCCGGCGATTTCCCAGCATGCCGCCATCGCCGCGTTCACCGAGGAATCGCTCGCCGAGCTGGACGGCCACGTGCAGCGCTACCGCGTCAATCGCGACATCCTCCTCGAGGGCCTGAACAACCTGGGCATCACGCGGCTTGCCCCCGCGGACGGGGCGTTCTACCTCTACGCCGACATCAGCCACCTCACCAGCGACACCATCGACTGGAGCTCGCGGCTGCTGGCCGCCACCGGGGTAGCGGTGGCACCCGGCATCGACTTCGACACCGCGCACGGCCACACCCACATCCGGCTGTGCTTCGCCGGCGCCACCGCTGACATGCACGAGGCCCTTGGCCGCCTCCAGCGCGCGCTGCCGCGCCTAGCGACCTGAGGCAGTGCAAGCGGGGCACGGTCCGGGCGCGATGACTGTCCAGCGGGGCAGTTAGCCAACCGATACGTATTCGCCTGACAACGCGGCATGGCACCTGTGACGATGCGTCGGTGGATCCTGCCTCGACGAACCCTGCCTCGACGCCGAAGGGCGAGCGTCGCAGGCAGGCGCTGATCCTGGCGGCGGCGGACCAGCTCGAGGAGCTCGGGCTCGATGCCGTCACGCACCGGGCAGTGGCGCGGCGCGCTGGCCTCCCGCTCGCCTCGACCACCTACTACTTCGCTACCCGCGATGATGTTCTTGTTGCTGCCCTGGACTTCAGCGGGCAGCGGGAGCTCGAGCTGCTCGAGCGTGGCGTCGCCCCCGATGCCTCGATGGCTCCCTCGCAGCCTCGTGACCTCGCTGCGCTCCTCGCCAGGATCGTTGCCGGCGGTGCCGCGGGTCCGCAGCGCATCCCGGCGCGCGTCGAGCGGATGGTGGCCCTGGTGCGGCGCCCGGCGCTGCGCCCGCACGCGCAGCGGTTCCAGGAGGCGGAGACGGCCATCCTCGCAGAGGTGCTGGCCCGCGCGGGACGGGTCGTTTCCGCGGACGGGATGCGCGCGCTGCGAGCCTTGCTCGATGGCATCGTGCTCGACGTATTGATCAGTGGCGCCGTCGATGCCGAGCAGGTGGTCGCGCGGGCGCTCGAGCCGGTCCTCGACGCGCTAGCGCCCAAAGCCCCCTAAGCGCCCGCCCCTCCGCGCCCGATCGTGAAGATCTGGCCACGCCGGAGGTGGCTGGATCCTCACGATCGGTACCGGGATGCGCCAGGGGGAGTTCGCGGGGCGCGCGCCTGCCACTACACTCGTGGGCTGTGACCACCGAGGATTCCAAGCGCCCCGTGCCCAACGTCCTGGCTACCCGCTACGCGAGCGCGGGGATGACCCACGTGTGGTCGCCGGAGAACAAGATCGTGCTCGAGCGGCAGCTGTGGATCGCGGTGCTGAGCGCCCAGCGGAAGCTCGGGATCGACGTGCCCGCCGGGGTCATCGAGGCCTATGAGGCGGTGGTCGACCAGGTCGATCTGGCATCCATCGCGCAGCGCGAGCGGGTCACCCGCCACGATGTGAAGGCCCGCATCGAGGAGTTCAGCGCGCTCGCCGGTCATGAGCACATCCACAAGGGCATGACCAGCCGCGATCTGACCGAGAACGTCGAGCAGCTCCAGGTCCGCCGCGCCCTCGAGCTCGTCCACGATCGCGGTGTGGCCGTCGCGGCCCGCCTCGCCGAGCGCGCCAGCCAGTACTCCGGGCTCGTGATGGCCGGGCGCAGCCACAATGTCGCCGCGCAGGCCACCACCCTGGGCAAGCGCTTCGCCTCCGCGGCCGAGGAAATCATCGTCGCTCTCGATCGCGTCCGCGAGCTCATCGATCGCTACCCGCTGCGCGGGATCAAGGGGCCCATGGGTACCGCGCAGGACATGCTCGACCTCCTCGGTGGCGATGCTGGCAAGCTCGCGGCCCTCGAGGCGTCCATCGCCGATCATCTGGGCTTCCGCGAGGTCCTCACCAGCGTCGGCCAGGTGTATCCCCGTTCCCTGGACCACGAGGTGCTGTCCGCGCTCGTGCAGCTCGGCGCGGGTCCGTCGTCGTTCGCCCACACCATCCGCTTGATGGCCGGCCATGAGCTCGTGACCGAGGGATTCCAGCCCGGCCAGGTCGGATCGTCGGCGATGCCGCACAAGATGAACACCCGCTCGTGCGAGCGCGTGAACGGCCTGCAGGTGATCCTGCGCGGCTATGGCTCGATGGCCGCGGAGCTCGCTGGTGCCCAGTGGAACGAGGGGGACGTCTTCTGCTCGGTGGTGCGGCGCGTCGCGCTGCCCGATGCGTTCTTCGCCATCGACGGCATGTTCGAGACCTTCCTCACCGTGCTCGACGAGTTCGGCGCCTACCCGGCGGTGGTGGAGCGCGAGCTCGACCGCTACCTGCCGTTCCTCGCGACCACGAAGGTGCTGATGGCCGCGGTGCGCGCGGGAGTGGGCCGGGAGACCGCCCACGAGGCCATCAAGGAGCACGCGGTGGCCGTCGCGCTCGCCATGCGCGAGCAGGGTGCCGAGCAGGACCTGCTGGACCGGCTCGCCGAGGATTCACGCATCCCGCTGGACCGCGCTCAGCTCGAGGAGGCGCTCGCCGACAAGTCGGCCTTCGTCGGTGCCGCGGAGGCCCAGGTGGCCAGCGTGGTGGCGCGGGTAGCGATCCTGGCGGAGCGATACCCGGACGCCGCTGCCTACCAGCCCGCCCCCATCCTCTAGGAGCGCCAGTGGCATGCATCTTCTGCGATATCGTGTCCGGCCGGGCCGAGGCCAGCCGGGTGCACGAGGATGAGCAGGTCCTGGCGTTCATGGATATCCGCCCGATGACGCCCGGGCACCTGCTGGTGATCCCGAAGCAGCACGCCACGAACCTCGCCGAGCTTGATCCCGATCTTGCCGGGCCCCTGTTCGCGACGGCGCAGAGGCTCGCGGCCGCGCTGCGCCGCAGCCCCCTCGAGCCCGCCGGCATCAACCTCTTCCTCGCGGATGGCATCGCCGCGGGCCAGGAGGTCTTCCACGTGCACCTGCATGTGCTGCCGCGCAATCCTGGCGACGGGCTCGGCCTGCGTGGCAGCTTCCAGTGGCCGCACCGCATGACCCTCGACTCCCCGGCTGGGCAGATCCGGAACGCCTTGCCCAGGTAGTCGGCTGCTGACCGCGGGCCCGCCCGCAGCAGCCCGATCATGCTGGCCTCCAGGCCGCCAGAAGGCGGGTTTGGTCACCATTCCGGCAGTTCGCTGGGTTCGGCTCCCAGTTTGTCGGCAGAAAGCACTAGGGTGTACGCCGTGCGTCCTACTTTGGCTGATTACACCCACATCGCGTCCGGCAAGGTTCGCGACCTGTACGACATCGACGGCGAGAGCCTGCTCATGGTGGTGTCCGACCGGATCTCTGCCTATGACCACGTGCTCGAGACCCCGATCCCGGACAAGGGGCGCGTGCTCACCGCGATGAGCGTGTTCTTCTTCAACGAGCTAGGCGTGCCGAACCATCTCGCCGCCGCCGCCGATGACTCGCGCATCCCCGAGGAGGTGCTGGGCCGGGCGCTGATCGTCAAGAAGCTGACGATGATCCCGTTCGAGTGCGTGGCGCGGGGCTACCTGTCCGGCTCGGCCCTCAAGGATTACCAGGCCACCGGATCGGTGTGCGGCGTGACGTTGCCGGAGGGGCTGGGCGAGGCGTCCCGGCTGGAGGAGGCGATCTTCACTCCGGCGACGAAGGCCGCGATCGGCGAGCACGATGAGAACATCACGTTCGAAGCGGTCACGGAGAAGCTCGGCGCGGACCTCGCGTACCGGCTGCGCACGGAGACGCTGGACATCTACCTGCGCGCCTCGACGCTGACCGAGGCCCGCGGCTTGATCCTGGCCGACACGAAGTTCGAGTTCGGGATGGATTCGGGCAACAACCTCATTCTCGCCGATGAGGTGCTCACGCCGGATTCCTCGCGGTTCTGGACGGTGGAGGACTACGAGCCAGGGAAGGTGCAGCCCAGCTTCGACAAGCAATTCGTGCGTGACTGGTTGACCAGCCCGGAATCGGGCTGGGACCGTGACTCCGACAGCCCGCCCCCGCCACTGCCTGATGACGTGGTCGATGCGACCCGCAAGCGCTACATCGAGGCGTACGAGCGGATCTCTGGCCTGTCGTTCGATGAGTGGCTGGGCGAGTCGGCCTGGACCGAGGCATGACGGCTCCGGTGCCGCCGCGCGCCAAGCAGGTCCCGCATCGTCGTGAGCACCATGGCGATGTGGTGATCGACAACTATGAGTGGCTGCGCGACAAGTCCGACCCCGAGGTCATCGACTACCTCGCGTCCGAGAACGCCTACACCGAGCGCCGCACCGCGCATCTCTCGGGGCTGCGGGAGAAGATCTTCACCGAGATCAAGAACCGCACCCAGGAGACCGACATGTCGGTGCCCGTGCGCCGCGGCCCCTGGTGGTACTACAGCCGGACCGTCGAGGGCCAGCAGTATGGCCTGAGCTGCCGATGCCCCATCGCGGGCGAGGATGACTGGACCCCGCCCGCCGTGGAGTCGGGGGCCGGGATGCCCGGCGAGCAGGTGCTGCTCGACGCGAACAAGGAAGCAGAGGGGCACGAGTTCTTCAGCCTCGGCAGCTTCGCTGTCACCGAGGACGGCAACCTGCTCGCTTATGGTGTCGATACCGCCGGGGACGAGCGCTACACGCTGCGCGTGAAGGACCTGCGCACCGATGAGCTGCTCGGGGACGAGATCCCCAACACCTCCCCGGGGGCATTGTGGGACCCGAGCGGCACGTACCTGTTCTATCTGACCGTCGACGAATCGTGGCGTCCCGACACGGTGTGGCGGCACCAGCTCGGTGCGCCGAGCAGCGACGATGTCGTGGTCTTCCACGAGCCCGACGAGCGCTACTGGACCGGCATCGGCATCACGCGCAGCCGCCGGTACCTCGTCATCGAGGTGGGCTCCAAGATCACCAGCGAGGCTCGCGTCCTCGCCGCCGATGACCCCACCGGCGAGTTCACGGTGGTGCTGCCGCGCCGCGAGGGAGTCGAGTACGGCATCGATCATGTCGTCGTCGCGGGGGAGGACCGGTTCCTCATCCTGCACAACGAGGGTGCCGAGAACTTCGAGCTCGCCGACGCGCCCGTCGCCGATCCCACCGCGCAGCGGGTCCTCATCCCGCACCGCGAGGACGTGCGGATCGAGGACGTCGAGTCCTTCCGCGATCACCTCGTGGTGGGCTACCGGCGTGGCGCCATCGCCCGCCTCGCGCTGTGGCCCCTCACTGAGAACGGCTACGGGGACATGCAGGAGATCGACTTCGGCGAGGAGCTCTACACCGCCGGTGCCGGCGCCAACCCCGAATGGTCCGCTCCCTATCTGCGCATCGGTTTCACCTCGTTCATCACGCCCGTGCGGGTGTTCGATTACGAGCTCGCCAGCGGGGAACTGCTACTGCGCAAGGAGCAGCCTGTTCTCGGGGGCTACGATCGGGGCCACTACGAGCAGCGTCGCGAGTGGGCGGTTGCTGAGGATGGCACCCGCATCCCGCTGTCGATCATCCAGCGCACCGACCTGCATAGTCCCGCCCCGGTGCTGCTCTACGGATACGGCTCGTACGAGTCCTGCACCGACCCGTCATTCTCGGTGTCACGGCTCTCCCTGCTCGACCGGGGGATGGCATTCGTCGTCGCCCACGTCCGCGGCGGTGGCGAGATGGGTCGCCATTGGTATGACACGGGCAAGACCCTGACCAAGAAGAACACATTCACCGATTTCATCGCGTGCGCCCGTCATCTGCGCGACACCGGGCACGCCCGCAGCATCATCGCCGACGGCGGTAGTGCCGGTGGGCTGCTCATGGGCGCCGTGGCCAACATGGCTCCCGGGCTGTTCGACGGCATTCTCGCCAACGTGCCGTTCGTCGACCCCCTCACGTCCATCCTCGACCCGTCGCTGCCACTGACCGTCATCGAATGGGACGAGTGGGGCAACCCCCTCGAGGATCCGGCCGTCTACGAGTACATGAAGTCCTACTCGCCCTACGAGAACGTCCTCGAGCAGGACTATCCGCCCATCCTGGCGATCACCAGCATCAACGACACCCGGGTGCTCTATGTCGAGCCCGCGAAGTGGGTGGCGCGCCTCCGCGAGGCTGGTGCCAGCGATGTGCTGCTCAAGACCGAGATGAGCGCCGGCCACGGGGGAGTCAGCGGCCGGTACGAGAAGTGGAAGGAAGTGGCGTTCGAGTTCGCCTGGGTCCTCGACCAGGTGGGGCTTGCCGACGCCTGAAGCCCCGACGCCTGAAGTCCCGACGACCTAGCGGGCAGCGAGCCCGGAATGGTCGAGCGCGTCCTGCGCCTCGTCAGTGCGGAGGAACTCGATGAATCGCTGCGCGGCAGCGCGGTCCGGGGACTCCGCGACCGGTGCGGCGAGGCTCGTGGTGCTCGCGGGGAACGGCAGGTCGAGGATCGTGACGTCCTGCCCGGCAGCGTGGGTGGCGGTGTCGAGGACGAGCCCGGCTTCGGCGCTGCCGTCGATGACGCGCTCGAGGACCTCGCTGGGTGTCTGCTCCTGGAGGTCGGTGTCGATGGCGAGCCCGGCGCGGCGGGCCACAGCGTGGGCGGCTTGCCCGCAGGGGAGCTCCTCGGAGCAGGTGGACACCGCCATCGCGCTGGATACGACGTCGTCGAAGGTGGAATCAGCCCCGCTGGGGATGGCCACGACATAGGTGCTGCGGGCGAGCGTGACGGGATCGCCGCTGACGAGCCCCTCGTCCACCGCCTGCCACATGAGCGACTCATCCTCGGTGATGAGCACATCAATGGCCTCGTCAGCGGTGCGGGGCTGATCGAGAGCGGTGCCGAGTTGCTCCATGGCACCCGGATGGCCGTCGTAGCGGATCGTGATGGCGATGCCGCGGTGCGCGTCCTCGAACTGCCTGGCCACGTCGTCGAGGGCGCCGCGCAGCGAACCGGGCGCGCGCACGGCCAGGGACTCGCTGGGCTGGGTGGAGACGCATCCGGCGGCGAGCACTGCCAGCAGGCCTGCGGCAGCGAGGGTTCCCCAGCGAGCTCTCATGCGGCAAGTCTCACACGGCGGGTAATGCTCTGGTAATCCCGCAACACAATGGTCGCTGCTCCTGGATGAACCCGTGACCTGCCGGACCGTGATCGGTACCTTGGTGGCATGTCGCAAACCGTTGCCTCCCTGCCCCTGCGAACCCTCGGCGGCGAGCCGACCACGCTTGCCGATCTCGGCCCTGGCCCGTACCTGGTGGTCAACGTGGCATCCCGGTGCGGGCTCACGCCGCAGTACCAGCAGCTCGAGGAGATCGCCGGGCGGTACCGCGAGCGCGGGCTGACGGTGGTCGGCGTGCCGTGCAACCAGTTCGGCGGGCAGGAGCCGGGCACGGCCGAGGAGATCGCGACGTTCTGCTCCACCACGTTCGGGGTGACGTTCCCGATGCTGGAGAAGACCGATGTCAATGGCGCGCAGCGGCATCCGCTGTATGAGGTGCTGGCCGCGACCGCGGACGACGCGGGCGAGGCGGGGGACATCCAGTGGAACTTCGAGAAGTTCCTCGTTGATGCGCGAGGCTCGGTGGCCAAGCGCTTCCGGCCGGGCACCATGCCGGATGATCCCGCGGTGACCGGGGCGATCGAATCGCTGCTGCCCTGAGCAGCACATGCCCTTTCGTGGTCCCGGACGCGCCCCTGGCGCGAAACGTTCGCATAGCGGACACCTTGGGGCCAGTAGGCGTACATCCCATGATGTGACCGTGGGACTATGAGCGCAGAACTGTTGGTCTCGGCCTCCGGAATCCGCGATACCACCGTGGATCTCACGGCGAGCTTCCTCGAGGAGCTCCAGAAGCGGGACGTGCCGGTGTCGCTGCTCGTCGCGCCCCGCATGAAGGGCAAGTATCGCCTGCTCAACGCCCCCGGGACGCAGGAATGGCTGCGTGGCGAGCAGGAGCGTGGCGCCTCGATCGTCATGCATGGCTACGACCAGGCCGCGACGAAGAAGCGCCGCGCCGAGTTCGCCACCCTCCCAGCTCACGAGGCGATGCTCCGGCTGATCGCGGCCGATCGCGTCATGGAGGAGGCGGGCCTGCGCACGAGGCTGTTCGCGCCGCCACGCTGGATCGTCTCCGAGGGCGCCCTGATGATGCTGCCGCGCGTCGGGTTCCGCCTGTGCGCCGATCTCACCGCCATCCGCGACCTCGAGCACAACCTCGTCACCCGGGCGCGCGTCCTCGGCGTGGGGGAGGGGTTCCTCTCGGAACCATGGTGGTGCCGCTCGCTGGTGATGACCTCCGAGCGTGTCGCGCGGCGTGGCGGCGTGGTCCGCCTCGCCATCAAGGCCAAGCACCTCCAGCGCTCCGGGCCGCGGCAGGCCTTCCTCGACGCGATCGACCTGAGCCTGCACCATGGCGCGACGCCGACGACCTATCGCTGGCCCTACCGGCGGGCGATCGCGGACGCCGCCTAGCTCTCAGGGTTCCCCCGGAGCCGGGGCATGTTCGAACCGGGGGCATGTTCGTATGGCGCGGGGCCGCCCTGGTTGGAATGATGGGGCGCATGGTCGAGACGAATCCAGGCCGCGATGACATCGCCGCCAGCGCAAGCAGCCTCATGAAGATCTACGGCAGTGGAGACACCCAGGTACGCGCGCTGGACGGGGTCGATGTCGAGTTCGCCCGGGCCCAGTTCACCGCGATCATGGGTCCCTCCGGATCCGGCAAGTCCACCCTGATGCACTGCCTCGCCGGGCTCGATACCGCCACCTCCGGCTCGGTGAACATCGGCGGCACCGAGCTCACCGAGCTCAACGACCGGCAGATGACGCAATTGCGGCGCGATCGCATCGGCTTCGTCTTCCAGGCGTTCAACCTGGTGCCGACCTTGACCGCGCTCGAGAACATCACGCTGCCGCTCGACATCGCGGGACGGGCCGCGGACAACGAATGGCTCGATACCGTCGTGACCCGCCTCGGCCTCGGTGATCGGCTCGATCACCGGCCGAACGAATTGTCGGGCGGGCAGCAGCAGCGCGTCGCCTGCGCCCGCGCCCTCGTGGGCCGGCCCGAGATCATCTTCGGCGATGAGCCGACCGGCAACCTCGATTCCCGTTCCGGGACGGAGGTCCTCGAGATCCTGCGGGCCTCGGTGAATGAGTTCGAGCAGACCGTCGTGATCGTCACCCACGATCCGCGCGCCGCGAGCTACGCCGATCGTGTCGTGTTCCTCTCCGACGGAAACATCGTCGATGAGCTCTACGAGCCCACCACGGACTCCATCATCGACACGATGAAGAACCTGGAGAAGATCTGATGCCGGTGACTGCCGCGCCGTCGCGCGCGCCCATGCGCAAGGTGTCGCTGCGCAACCTCGGGGCCCACAAGCTGCGGTTGTTCCTCACCGTGCTCGCGGTGGTTCTCGGCACCGCGTTCGTGACCGGCTCCTTCGTGTTCACCGACACCTTGAAGAAGACCTTCGACCAGATCTTCACCGGTGACTCGCAGGGCGTCGATGTGCGCGTGGTCGCCGAGAACCAAGCCTCGCTCGGCGTGCCCCTCGACCTCGCCGATCAGATCGCCACGCTGCCGGACGTGCGTGACTCCATCAAGTACGCCGGCGGGCAGGTCATCCTCATCAAGGACGGCTCGGCCGTGCAGACCGGTGGGGCGCCCAGCCAGGGCCAGCCCTATTTCCCGCCGGAGGCCGCGATCGGGCAACCCATCGAGATGGTGTCGGGCGAGCCCCCCTCGAGAGAGGGGGAGGTCATCATCAACACCTCCGGGATGGAGCGGGCCGGGCTCGAGGTCGGCGACGAGGTCGACGTCCTCGTCCCCAACAGCGGAACCGTCACCGTCACCGTCACCGGAACCTACGACCTGCCCGTCGACGTGGGCGGGTTCATCGGGGTGCAGTTCATCGAGCAGCAAGCCCTCGAACTGTTCTCCGACGGTGACCACGTGACCCGCCTCGATCTCGCTGCCGCCGAGGGCGTCTCGCAGGACGAACTGCGCGATCAGGTCGCGGCGCTCGTGCCCGATGGGTTCGAGGTCCTGTCCGGCAGCGAGGCGCGCGACAACCAGCAGAACGAGCTCGAGCAGAACCTCTCGTTCATCAACTACTTCCTGCTCGCGTTCGGCGCCATCGCGCTGGTCGTCGGTACGTTCATCATCTACAACACCTTCGCGATGATCGTCGCCCAGCGGCTCCGCGAGATGGCGCTGCTGCGGGCGATCGGCGCGAGCCGCAAGCAGATCAGCCGGTCGGTGATCTTCGAGGCGCTCGTTGTGGGCATCATCGGCAGCGTCCTGGGCCTCGCCGCGGGCGTCGGGATCGCCTACGGGCTGCGCATCGTCCTCGACGCCACCGGTCTCGGCCTGCCTGGTGGCGCGCTCGCCCTCGAGCCGCGCACCGTGATCGTCGCGCTCGCGGTCGGCATCCTGGTCACCATCGTCAGTGCCTACGCGCCCGCGCGGCGTGCCTCGCGCATCCCGCCGGTCGCGGCGATGCGCGAGGAGAACTCCTCGGCGAGCGACTCCACCCGCGCGCGCACGCTCATCGGCGCCGTGATCGGCGTGCCCGCGCTCGCGCTGCTGATCTGGGGCACCGAGTACACCGGCCAGGCCGGGGCGCTCCGCGTCGGCATCGGCGCTGGCCTGCTGATCCTCGCGGTGCTGCTCGCCACCCCGGGCCTCTCCAAGCCTGCGATCGGCGCGCTGGGCGTGCTCAGCAAGCCGTTCGGGGCGACGGGCAAGCTCGCCCGCACCAACGCGATCCGCAACCCGCGGCGAACCGCGGCGACGGCGTTCGCGCTGACGCTCGGCCTCACCCTCGTCACCGTCATCGGTGTGCTCGGCAACTCGGCGAAGGTCAGCATCGACGACCTCATCGACCAGGGCGTCGAGGCCGACTACGTGCTCAGCGGGCCACAGATGACCGGCGTGCCCGGCGTGGTCGCGCCTGCCGTGGAGCGGGTGCGTGGCGTCGAGAAGGCCGCGGCGCTGAAGATCGCCCCCGGATTCATCGACGGGCAGAATGTTACTGGCACCAGCCTCGTTGGTGGCGTGGATGGTGTCCTTGAGGTCCCCATGATCGACGGCAGCAGCGATCTCGACGGGCGCAGCGTCATGCTCGACGAGGCCACATCCGAGCGGTTCGGCCTGGCCATCGGCGACACCGCCAGCATCGAGCGACCCTCTCGTGATGGCACGGTCGATGCGGAGGTCATCGGCATCTTCGAGCGCAACAGCCTCACCGCGGCGATGGTGCTGTCCGACGAGGCGATGGACGCGCTCATTCCCGCGTTCGTGCAGACCACCATCTTTGTCATGGTCGTCGCCGAGGACGGAACCGACCCGGCCGGGCTGCGCGAGAGCATCGAGCAGGCGGTCGAGCCCTTCGTGGTGGTGCAGGTCATGGACCGCGAGGAGTTCAAGAACTCGCAGGCCCAGCAGATCAACCTCATCCTGTCGCTGCTCTACGCCCTCCTCGCGCTCGCCGTGGTCATCGCGGTCCTCGGCATCATCAACACCCTCGCGCTGTCGGTGGTGGAGCGGCGTCGCGAGATCGGCATGCTGCGGGCCGTGGGCATGCATCGCAAGCAGGTGCGGCGCACCATCTACATCGAGTCCGCACTCATCGCGGTGTTCGGCGCGGCGCTCGGTGTCGCGCTCGGCGTCCTGTTCGGCTGGGCGTTCGTCGAGACCCTTCGTGACGAGGGCCTGCGCATTCTCGCCGTGCCGTGGGGCCAAGTGGTGCTGATGCTCGTCGGTTCCGCCATCGTCGGTGTGCTCGCCGCGCTATGGCCCGCGAACCGGGCGGCGCGCACGAAGCCGCTTGAGGCCATCGCCGACCTGTAGCGCGCGGTCGGCTATTCGGGCGGCGGTCCGTGTGGGCCTCTCGCCGCGGCTCGTCGGGGCTGTCGCCGCAAACGCGATAGAAACCACCCAGAATCCAGGGCGGTTTCTATCGCGTTTGGCGGTTTCCGGTGCTTTTGCTCGCCCGCCGCCGCCGCTGCCGCTGGCTGGCCCGCCGCTGCCGCTGGCTGGCTACCACCGCCACCGCGACCCGGCGCGCGGGGTCAGCCTTCGCTCTCGATACTGGTCTCGACCTCGCTGTCGAGGGCGCGGAAGCGCGTCCCGGGCCGGGCCATCTCGGCAAGCCGGGAGTAGTAGACGCGCAGCCCGGCGTCGGACAGGATGCCTTGGTGCACGGGTATCGCGGTGCCCGGCTGCACGGCACGCAGGTAGTCGATGGCCTCGGCGATGCGCATCCACGGCGCCGCGGCGGGAAGAGCAAGGGCCTCGACCGGTTGCGGAGGCACATACAGCGAATCACCGGGATGCAGGAGCTGGCCCGGTCGCTCCGCCGTGCCGAGCAGGTACGCGACGTTGTCGATGACGGGTATGTCGGGATGGATGATGGCGTGCCGCCCGCCCCCGACGGTGGCTTGCAGGTCTCCGATGGTGATCTGCTGCCCGGGAAGCGCGGCCTGCCAGGCGTCGCCGAGGCTGCTGGCGGTGGAGGGGTCGGCGATGAGCCGGGCGGTGGGGTTGTGCGCGAGCAGATCGGGCAGGCGCGCGGTGTCGATGTGGTCGGGGTGCTGGTGGGTGATGAGGATGGCATCGAGGCCGGTGATGCCCTCGAAGCCGTGGGAGAACGTCCCGGGATCAAGCAGCACTCGGGTGCCGGCGATCTCGGCGAGCAGGCAGGAATGTCCAAAATGGGTCAACCGCATGTGCTCCAGTATCGGGGGAGGGCGGTGGTCGTGGGGATAAACCTGCTTCCGGGAACCGGTACGCTTAGGGTCGGCCGCGCTCCGCGCGTGGTGCAGTGCTTGCAGTGGTGTCGAGGTGGCGAGGAGTGCCGGGTGGCGCGTGTAGTTGTCAGTGTCATGCCCAAGGCTGAGATCTTGGATCCGCAGGGGCAGGCGATCGAGCGCGCGCTGCCGCGCCTGGGGTTCGATGGCGTGCTGTCGGTGCGCCAGGGCAAGCGGTTCGAGCTAGAGGTCGCGGACACCGTGGATGATGAGACGGTGGCGCGCATCGCGGAGTCGCTGCTGGCGAACACCGTGATCGAGGAGTGGGAAGTCGCCCGGGTGGAGGTCGAGGCGTGAGCGCGCGCAGTGGGGTGATCTCGTTCCCGGGCACGCTCGATGATGTGGATGCGGCGCGGGCGGTCCGGCTCGCGGGCGGCGTGGATGTCGCGTTGTGGCATGCCGATGCTGACCTGAAGGGCGTCGATGCCGTTATCGTGCCGGGTGGCTTCTCGTATGGCGATTACCTGCGGTGCGGCGCGATCGCGCGCTTCGCGCCGGTGATGGGCGAGGTCGTCGAGGCGGCTCGCCGTGGCATGCCCGTGCTGGGCATCTGCAATGGCTTCCAGGTCCTGTGCGAGGCGGGCCTGCTGCCCGGCGCGCTGACCCGCAACGAGGGCCTGCACTTCATCTGCCGTGACGAGTGGCTGCGGGTGGAGTCGAGCGCGACGGCATGGACGTCGCGCTACGAGCCGGGCGCGGAGATCCTTGTACCGCTGAAGTCGGGCGAGGGGCGCTACCAGGCTTCGCCGGAGACCCTCGACGAGCTCGAGGGCGAGGGGCGCGTGGTGTTCCGCTACGCGGGCGCTAACCCGAACGGGTCGCAGCGCGGCATCGCGGGCGTGGCCTCGGCGAATGGCCGGGTCGTGGGACTGATGCCCCATCCCGAGCACGCCACCGAGCCGCTGACCGGGCCGAGCGATGACGGGCTGGGCATGTTCCTGTCCGTGCTCGACGGCGTGCTCACTGCCTGACCACACACATGCCAGCTAGCGCGGCACCTCGGCCATCGTGTGATCGATCCTGGCGTTGACGGTGCCCGCGCGAAGCTCGTCGTTGCGGGCGGCGGAGCCCGGCGCCGCGGAGCCCGGCGCCTCGGAGGCTTGAGCACCGGAGCCTGGCGCGCCAGAGGCTGGGACGTGGCGTCGCGCCGCGATGAACGCGGCGCCCAGCAGGACCATTGCCGTCCAGAACTGGCCGTTGCCGACGACGAAGTTGTAGGCGATGCCGGCGATGCTGCTGGGATCGTCGATGGCGAAGCGGTGGGGCGCCACGATGAACACCACGATCGCGGGGATGACCAGTGCTCGCCATGCCCGGTACGCGGGCGCGACAGCGATGGGCAGCAGCACCAGCACATACACCCAGTGGTGGGTGACGGCGAACGGTGCTGCGGCGAGCGAGGCGAGCGCTACCAGGCCGAGCGCCACCACGTGGTCGCCGCGCCGGGTGAACCGCCATGCGCACCACGTCGCTAGGGCAACGATCAGCAGGGCGCCCGCGAGCCAGAGGATGTCCTTGGCGGTGCCGTCGAGCCCGGTCCGGGCCAGCATGCCGGTCAGCGCCTGGTTCGGACCGTAGGAGTGGCCGCCAGCGCGGTCGGTGCGGAAGAACTCGTAGGTCCAGTACCACATCGACGATTCGGGTCGCACGAGGAAGCCGATGAGGATGGTCGCGAGCCCTGTAGCGATGGCGCGAGCCACGGAACCGAGGTCCTTGCGCAGCAGGAACACCAGGCCGAACGCGGCGGGGGTGACCTTGATCGCGGCCGCGATGCCGGTGGCGATGCCGCGGAAGCGCCGGGGGATCGTTCCGGTCAGGTCGGCGACGACCAGGGTGATGAGCACGAGGTTGATCTGGCCGAAGTATTTGGTGGAGAGGATCGGCTCGAGCACCAGCGCTACCCCGAGCAGCGCGGTGGCGACCGTCATGGCGCGCGCGGGCGTCGCGCGCAGCGCGGGCCAGGCGTGGCGGAGCAGCATCAGCAGGATCGCCCAGACCAGGGCCACGCTGGTGATCGTCCAGGCGAGCTGGAGAAGTGGCTCGTCGATGAGCGCGAGCGGCGCGAAGAGCATGGCGGCGAAGGGGGCATAGATGAAGCGCAAGCCGTGGGGGCGCTCGAAGTCGTCGCTGTAGAGGGGGGTCCCGTCGAGGAAGGCTTGCCCCGCGGCCTGGAACACCGCGAGATCGATGAGTTTTCCGGATGCAGCGCTGTGCACCACTGCGCCGACCGCGATGATTGTCATGGTGATCCCTGCCAGGATCATCGGAGAGGCTAGTGAAACGTTCGCGCGCCCATTGTTTCCCTTCATCGATTGCTTATTAATTCGGCTCAAAACATTCTCCAAAGGGACAGTAAAACTGTTGCTCGGTCAATTCAGTGATAACGACGGTACAGAATTGTGACAGATCTGGCACGTGAGCGGGGTCACAAATGGGTGCCGCCTGTTGCGCTCGTGCGCGTACCGTTGAAGGGATGACCCGGCATCAGGCAGGAGGAGCGTTGTGACCACTACGACCACCAAGCAAGCTCCCCGCCTGGTATGGGTGGATGTCGCCAAGGGCATGTGCATCCTGCTGGTCGTTGTGTTCCACTCCACGAATTTTGCTATCACGCGAGGCTACGGCTCCGACTGGTGGGTCGCCTTCAATGCCTTGCTGGAGCCCATCCGCATGCCGTTGTTCTTCCTGGCCTCGGGATTTTTCGCGGCCGGGATCCTGGCACGGTCGTGGAACGATGTGTGGCGCCGTCGCATTGTCCTCATGCTCTATCTGTATGGCCTCTGGGTGGTGCTCCGGTTCGCCTACTTCACGATTGTCCCGGGCGCGAGCCTGACGCGTGAGGAAGAGCATCCCTGGCGGCTCCTG
The DNA here is from genome assembly GCF_014841105.1 of Lolliginicoccus lacisalsi. Taxonomy (GTDB): domain Bacteria; phylum Actinomycetota; class Actinomycetes; order Mycobacteriales; family Mycobacteriaceae; genus Lolliginicoccus; species Lolliginicoccus lacisalsi. Next base: position 383,523 of record NZ_JACYWE010000002.1, on the reverse strand, counting down.
ACCGGTATCCTCGTGCCGCACAATGGATTGTGGTTCGTGTATGCACTGGCTGTTTATTTCGCCGCCGCGAAGCTTCTTGATCGCCTCGATGTCCGCTTTCAGGTCGGAATCGCGTTCCTGGTCTCCTGGCTCGCCTACGCGCAGGACATCTTGCCGTGGACCTGGCAGAACATGGCCGCCTATTTCCTGTTCTTCCTCATTGGCGTGCGTGGGCGCGACCTCCTGACCGCGCTGGCCCGGCATGCCTCGCTCGGCCTGGTCAGTGCGCTAGCGCTCGCCTACGCGGGACTGTTCTACCTGTCCCTGCAGGGCGGGCTCGCGGCGACCGCGCTCGGCAGCATCGTGCTGACGCTCCTGGGTCTCGCGGTGGGCGTTCTTGCCGCGGCGAGCATCACCTGGCAGCCCGCGGTGAAGACGCTGGCCTACCTCGGAACCGTTACGCTCCCCATCTACCTGATGCATGAGATCGCGCTGGGAACGATCTCCTACCTGGCGCTGGACAATGGCCTCGTGCCCTCGGTGGGCACGGTGCAGGCCGTGGGACCGATCGCCATCGCTGTCGCGGGCGTCGTGGGCGCCCTGGCGCTGCATCAAGCCCTCACTGCGGCCCGAGCGAATTGGTTGTTCGGCCTCCCGGGCTGGTTGCAGGCACCGCCGCCCACGCGCCCCACCGGGGGGCCTGATGCAAGCAAGCCCGGCGGCAACGAGCTCATCGTCCCCGCGCGCTAGACGCCCCGGTTCCGGGGGAACCGCGTCGCCCGCAGCACCGCGATGCCCATCGCCGCGATCGCTGCCGGGGCGGCGAGCGCGACCATCCACGGCGAGAGCAACGGAACGATGGCCCCGGCCGCGGCCACTACCGTCACCGCCGCGGTGGGCGGGCCGAGCTGGCGCAGCAAGGGGCCCACCGCGATTCCATGGCGCGCGCACCACGCGGTGAGCACATGCAGCAGCGCCGCGCACGCCCCCACGACAATCAGACCGGTGCCCGCGAGCAGGGGCGCTGCCCCCGGTAGCGCGAGCAAGACGATAGCCGCCGCTACTGTCACGAGGGCGCCCGCCCCGCCCCAGCGCGCATGGCTTGCGGCGGCTGCGGAGATGGTGCCGACGAGGGCTACCAGGATCACCACGGGCATCTGGCCAGTCGCAGGAGCTGTCACCGACTGGAGCGCGAGCAAGCCAGTCGCAGCGATCGCCACCCAGCCCGGCACGGCCACGATCAGCGCGGTCCGGATCATCGTCGCCTGCCCCGGCCGGTGTCACGCGTCGTGCGATGCAGCAACCGGAATGCCTGCTGCAGGTCCGCGCCCTCGTCCTCGCTCGCGTTCCAGGTCACCACATGCACGCCCACCGATTCGAGATCCCGAGCGAGCTTGCGCCGCTCGAGCCGCCACAATTGCGCGGTGAGCGGCTCGACGGCTTCCTCGAACGGCAGCGTTCCCGACAGCACATCCACGAGCACGACGGGATGTCCGCGGCGGCGCAGCACCATCAGCGCCAGCGAGAACTGCGACTCGAGCAGCGGCGAGAACGCGATGGCGATCGCGCCTGGTGGTAGCGCATCGAGCGGCGCGAGGGTCCCGGGCACATCAACGGCATCGGTGCTCGCGCCGACGACCACATCGATGATGCGGTAGAACTGCGAGCGCCCCTGCTCGGCGGAGATCCAGTGGGCGCGGGAACCGAGCGTGGTGATCCCGGCCCGGTCGCCGCGCTGCAGGGCGGACTGGGTGATCTGGGTGGCGCCCCGCACGGACCGATCGAGGCTGTCACTGGCTGGGCCCGGCGCGTGCGGATACGTATCGATCAACGCGACGATGTCGGCCGCGCGGTCGGTGAAGCGCTCATTGATGTGCAACCGTCCCGCTCGTGCGCTGGCCTTCCAGTTGATCGCGTGCAGCGGATCCCCGGGCTGGTGCGCGCGGGTATCAGCAAACTCGATGCCCGATCCCCGGCGGCGCGTCAGGTGCGTGCCGATGCGATCTGGCAAGGGCACGCGAGGCAGAGCGATCTGTCGCGGCGCGGCGAGCGGATAGACATGCAGCCGGCTTATGGTGGCCGTGCACTCGGCCGCCCATAATCCATGCGGCGCGATCACGAGGCAGTACAGCTCGACCGGATAGTTGCCCCACCGCGAGGCAGTGGCCGTGAGCTGCTGGGGCTCCCCAGTGGTGGTGACAGCAAGCCCGGGGCGGGGGACGGGCTGGACGTGCAGCGACCCTGCGCCGTCGAGGCTGATGGCATGCTCGAGCGTGACGGTCTCGTCCTCGAACACGCGGTGGGGCGTGCCCTCGGGCGGGGCGGTCACCGCGCGAGCGAGGGGGGCAGCGCGCGATGGGGCAGCGAGCAGGGCCCCGAGGAATGGTGCAGCGAAGAGCGCAACGGCCCACGTGCCCGACACCAGCGCCACCGACAGCGCCAGCGCAGCGCACGCGGCGATCGCGAGCAGCAGCGTCGAGGGTTGCCAGCGGAGGGTGTGCATCATTGCTCCGGGGAGCGGCCGCCGACGCGCGGCACGGGCAGGTGCGCGAGGATCTCCTCGACGACCTGCTCGCCCCGGATGCGGCGCACCCACATCTCCGGCCGCAGGGTGATGCGGTGCGCCACCGCGGGCACCGCCAGCGCCTTGATGTCCTCGGGGATCACGTAGTCCCGTCCGGAGAGGACGGCCCGGCCGCGCGCGAGCTGCACCAGGTCGAGCTCGGCGCGGGGGCTGGCGCCCACCTCGACCTTCGGGTGGGAGCGGGTGGCGCGTGCGAACGAGACGACGTAGCGCAGCACGTCGGGGTGGACCGTGACGTTCTCGAGGGTCTCGCGCATGTCGAGCAGGTCGCCAGCGTCGAGGATCGCCCGGGCTGCCGCGGGACGGGAACCCCGGTCGAGGCGGCGCTGCAGCATGGCCTGCTCGTCTTCCTCCCCGAGGTACCCCACGCTCAGTCGCACCGCGAAGCGATCGAGCTGCGCCTCGGGCAGTGGATAGGTGCCCTCGTACTCGATGGGGTTATCGGTGGCGAGCACGATGAACGGGACAGGCAGCTGGTGGGTGATGCCGTCGACGGTGATCTGTCCCTCCGCCATGGCCTCGAGCAGCGCGGACTGCGTCTTGGGCGGGGTGCGGTTGATCTCGTCGGCGAGCAGCACGTTGGTGAACGCCGGGCCTTCCCGGAACTCGAACGCGCCGGAGCGCATGTCGTAGATGGTGGAGCCGAGCAGATCGGACGGCAGCAAGTCGGGGGTGAACTGCACGCGGGTGAAGCGCAGCCCGAAGGTGGCGGCGAACGACCGCGCGATGAGCGTCTTGCCCAGCCCCGGCAGGTCCTCGATGAGGGCGTGCCCACCGGCGAGCACCGTGATGAGGATGAGGGTGAGGGCCTCGCGCTTGCCGACGACGATCTGCTCCATCTCGGCGAGCACGGCGTTGGCGCGCGCGCTGGTGGTGGCGGCGCTGGAATCGTGGGGGCTCAACTGCGTTCCAATCGGGAGAGGATCTCGGTCAGGGCCGCGCGTCCCGGGCTGGGCCGGGCCGACGCTTGCCGGGCGGGCGCGACCTCGCGCGGATCCACCCACGGCCACAGGGTGCTGCCGAACAGGGCGAGCCCGGTGCTGGTGTAGGTGTCGGGATCATGCTGGGCGTGGAGGTGGAAGGACTCCTCGAACTCGCGGGCAAGCATGGGGCGCAGGTGCAGGTTCCATTCCTGCTCGGTGCCGTCGGCCCATTCGGCGGTGAAGCGGGCGCGCGCGAGCCACCGGTCGAGCAGCCCGCGCTGGGCGGCCCGCGCGTCATCCTCGGCGCTCGCGGGCGGGGCCTCGGTGCCGAAAACGGCGAGCTGGTAGAGCAACGCGAGGAACAGGCAGGCCACGATCAGCGCGGGCAGCGGCAGCAGCAGGTCATGGCGGCCGAGGAGGGCGACGAGCACCTGGCACGCGATGATCGTGCCGATCCCGGTCAGGATGAGCGCGCGGATAGGGTCCTCCTCAGGTCGGCGAGCATGCTCGACAGTGCTGCGGTGGCGGACTGCTGGTCCTCGCGGGTCATGGGGTGCTGGCTGAAGCGGGCCTCGGTGAACAGGTCCACGAGCACCGTGGCTGGCCCCTCGCCCAGGTAGCCGCGCCGCGAGGCACGCTGGATCACCTCGCGCGGGGTGTCGGACTCGCGGGGCGAGGCATCGTCCGAGTCGCGCAGCGCCTGTTCCATCGCGGCATAGCAGGCGATGATCGCCGCGCGCGGGGTGTCGGTGTGCTGGCCGATGGCGGCGAGCCCTTGCTCGGTCGCGGCGCGCAGCGCGGAACCGGGAGGGGCTTGGGCGGGCTCTGTTTCCGTCGGCTCGAGGATGAGGCCGCCGCGGGGCAGTCGCAGCGACAAGCCCATGCCCATCACGAGAAGCGCGAGGAGCAGGGCCGTGCCGAGGAGGTACCACAGCCCCAGGCCTGGTTCGGCCGCGGCGTCGGGCATTTGCTCGTCGGGCATTTGCTCGCCGGGACCGGGCACCCCGGTCGGGGCCGGGCTGGTGGGCTCAGTGGATCCTGGCGCGTAGATGCGGATGGTGGCGGAGGGCTGGCGCAGCATCAGCAGCGCCAGGGTGGCCAGCACGGCGGCGAGCACGAACCACGCGGCGAGGCGCCGGGCGGCGGGCGCGCGGGCCGGGGAGCGGTCCATGCGCCGGATCGGTGAGGCAGGCAGTGGTGGCGGCCGTCCCGGCGGGTGCCGCCACACGAACAGCATCGCCAGCCCCGTGATGGCGATCGCGGCGAGCAGCACCAGGCCGAGCAGGGCGGCCGTCCACTGGTAGGGGAGCAGGGGCCCTCCCGAGGGGGCCGGATGGCGCAGCGCATGGATGACCGCGCCGCACGATAGCCCGGTCGCCGCTATCAGGGTGACCGGTGTGCGGGCTGGAAGCATTTCGGGATCGCCGCGCATGTCCACATCCTGGCACGCGCGGCCCATGCGCCGGGCCTTGTTCCGCCCAGGGATTCCAGCTCATCGCGCGATTCCGGCGTGCCGCGATGATCACGGTAGACTCCACGGTGGCACGCCGCCAGACTCCGCGACGGCGGGCCACCGCGTCGAAAGGACCCCAGCCTCCGTGTCGTCATCAGCACAGCCTGTCTCCGATTCCGTCACCGCCGACCCGCAGCAGGCCCGTATCGATACGGTCGCTCGCGCCGGGGCGACCCCGGACATCCCCCAGCCATACCGGGAGCTGGGACTCAAGGACGATGAGTACACGCGGATCCGTGAGATCCTCGGCCGCCGCCCCACTGATGCCGAGCTCGCGATGTACTCGGTGATGTGGAGCGAGCACTGCTCCTACAAGTCCTCCAAGGTCCACCTGCGCTACTTCGGGGAGACCACCACCGCGGCGATGAAGGAATCGATGCTCGCCGGAATCGGCGAGAACGCCGGCGTGGTCGATATCGGCGACGGCTGGGCCGTCACGTTCAAGGTGGAGAGCCACAACCACCCCTCGTACGTGGAGCCGTACCAGGGCGCTGCCACCGGAGTCGGCGGGATCGTGCGCGACATCCTGGCGATGGGCGCGCGACCGATCGCGGTGATGGACCAGCTCCGCTTCGGCGCGGCCGACCATCCGGACACGCGGCGCGTCGTCGACGGCGTGGTGCGCGGCGTGGGCGGATACGGCAACTCCCTCGGCCTGCCCAACATTGGTGGCGAGACCGTCTTCGACGCGTCCTACCAGGGCAATCCGCTCGTCAACGCCTTGTGCGCGGGCGTGATGCGCGTGGAGGACCTGCACCTGGCGTTCGCCTCGGGCGCGGGCAACAAGATCATTCTCTATGGTGCCCGCACCGGCCTCGACGGCATCGGTGGTGTTTCCGTGCTCGCCTCGGAGACCTTCGATGGCGACGAGTCCGGCGGGGGCCGCAAGAAGCTGCCGTCGGTGCAGGTGGGCGATCCGTTCACCGAGAAGGTCCTCATCGAGTGCACCCTGGAGCTCTACCACAAGGGCCTCGTGGTGGGCATCCAGGATCTCGGTGGCGCGGGGCTGAGCTGCGCGACCTCCGAGCTCGCGGCGGCCGGCGATGGCGGCATGCACATCGAGCTCGACAAGGTGCCGCTTCGGGCGGCGAACATGACCGCCGCCGAGGTGCTGTCGTCGGAGTCGCAGGAGCGCATGTGCGCCGTGGTCACCCCGGAGAACGTCGATGCCTTCATGGACGTCTGCCGCAAGTGGGATGTCATCGCCACTGATATCGGCGAGGTCACCGATGGCGAGCACCTCGTCATCACCTGGCATGGCGAGACCGTCGTCGATGCGCCACCGAAGAGCCTCGCCGACGAGGGCCCGGTGTACGAGCGGCCGCTGGCCCGCCCCGCTGACCAGGACGCGCTGGTCGCGAGCACCACTGCGGGACTGGCCCGCCCCGCCACCCCCGAGGAGCTGCGCGAGACGATCATCGCGATGATCTCCTCGCCGCAGTTGTGCAGCCGCGCGTGGATCACCGAGCAGTATGACCGCTACGTGCGTGGCAACACGGTGCTTGCCGAGCACGCTGACGCGGGTGTCGTCCGCATCGATGAGCAGACCGGCCGGGGCATCGCCCTGGCTACCGACTGCAACGGCCACTACACCAAGCTCGACCCGTACCGCGGCGCGCAGCTCGCGCTCGCCGAGGCCTACCGCAATGTCGCCGCCACCGGCGCGACACCGAAGGCCGTGACGAACTGCCTGAACTTCGGCTCCCCCGAGGATCCGGCCGTGATGTGGCAGTTCCAGCAGGCCGTGCGCGGCCTCGCGGACGGCTGCGCCACCCTCGGCATCCCCGTCACCGGCGGCAACGTCAGCTTCTACAACCAGACCGGCAGCCAGCCCATCCTGCCCACGCCCGTGGTGGGCGTGCTCGGCACCATCGATGATGTGCACCGCCGCACCCCGCAATCGTTCGGCCTCGATGACGGTGAGTCGCTCATCCTGCTCGGCGAGACCCGCGACGAGCTCGACGGCTCGGTCTGGGCGCAGGTCGCGCACGATCACCTCGGGGGAGTGCCGCCCCAGGTCGACCTCGAGCATGAGCGGCTGCTCGGCGAGATCATGGTCGCCTCGAGCCGCGATGGCCTGATCAACGGAGCGCACGACCTCTCCGAGGGCGGTCTCGCGCAGGCTGTCATCGAGATGGCGCTGGCCTCCGAGACGGGCTGCCGCATCGTGCTGGCCGAGGATGCGGACCCGTTCGTGCACCTGTTCTCCGAATCGACGGGGCGCGTCCTCGTGGCTGTTCCTCGCACCGAGGAGCCTCGATTCACGTCGATGTGCACCATGCGGGGCATGCCCTGGCAGCGGATCGGTGTCGTTGTCAACGGTTCGGACGACGTCGAGATCCAGGGCGTGGGCACGTTCACGCTCAGCGAGCTCGCCGAGCATCGCGGCGGCACCCTGCCACGGCTGTTCGGGCACGCTATAGCCTGAGCCGGTGCCAGCCTGAGCCATTTCCCGGGCCCCCTGGCGGCCCGGGCGAGCGGACCGTGACGGGGAGGTGAGGCGTGACCAGCGCATCGCCTCCCCGCGCGCTCGCCGGGCTCATCGACGAGATCACCCGACGAGCCCCCGATCCGGTGCGACGGGCCTGGCTGCTGCTGCGACTCGATCTCGTGGGCCTCGCGGTCGCGGGGGTGTTCTTCGCATGGTCGATGACCCCCTCCCTGCTGCCCCGGGAGTGGACCTACCAGGGCCTGGTATCGGGCATCAGCCTGGCCGCCGGATACGGCACGGGCGTGATCATCGCCTGGTTCGCGCGATCGGTGGTGCAGCCGCTGCTCGAATGGCCCCCGCTGCCCCGGCGGGCGAGGTGGGCACTGCGCGGGCTCACCACCGTCGCGACGCTGTTCCTGATGGTCACCGCCGTCATCGCCTCCGCCGAGTGGCAGCGCCAGATCCGCGAGCTCATCGACATGGATCCGCCCTCGGGCACGTCCCACGTCCGCGCCGGGCTGCTTGCCGTCGCGATCGCGCTGGGCATCATCCTCGCCGCGCGGCTGCTCCGCATCATCGTCCGCATCGTCGGTCACGCGCTGCGCAAGCTCCTGCGCCTGCCCCGGTACATCGTTGACGCGCTCGGCATCGTCCTCGTCTCCGCCCTGGTCATCACCCTCGTCGATGGTGTGCTCATCCGCGGCATGGTCATCGCCGCCAACTCGGTCTTCTCCGTGCAGAACGCCGAGATCGAGGACACCGTGGCCCAGCCCATCGAGCCGGAGCGCTCCGGCAGCCCCGCATCCCGCGCCGATTGGGAGACCCTCGGTCTGCAAGGGCGGCGCATCGTCTCGCGCGGGCTGCGCGGCGCCGAGCTCGAGCGCGCCACCGGCGAGCCCGCCCTCGAGCCCATCCGCGTGTACGTGGGCATCGATACCGCCCCGAGCATCGACGAGCGCATCGAGCTGGCCCTCGCCGAGCTCGAGCGCACCGGGGCGTTCGAGCGGGAAGTGCTCGTCGTCGCGACCACCACCGGCACGGGCTGGATCAATCCGGTAGCCACTCAGTCGCTCGAGCTCATCCACCGCGGTGACACCGCGTTCGTCACCATCCAGTACTCCTTCCTGCCCAGCGCGGTGTCCTTCCTCGTCGACCGGGAGATCGCGCAGGAAGCAGGCAGGAAGCTGTTCGACGCCGTTTACGAGGAATGGTCCCGCCGTAGTCCCGATGATCGGCCCGAGCTGCATGTCTATGGCGAGAGCCTCGGCTCCTACGGCTCCGAGGCCGCCTTCACCGGGCTCGCTGATCTCCGCGAGAAGGTATCGGGAGCGCTGTGGGTCGGTCCGGTCAACGCCAACCGGCTCTGGCAGGCGATCACCGAGCGGCGCGATCCTGGCACGCCGCAGATCCAGCCCACCTACGCGGGGGGACTGATCGTGCGCTTCGCCAACAAGCCCGAGGACCTGCCCGCCGCCGCCGAGCTCGACGCCGCGCCGTGGCTCGAGCCGCGCGTGCTCTACCTCCAGCACCCCACCGATCCCGTGGTGTGGTGGTCGCCCGACCTGCTGTTCCAGCGGCCCGACTGGCTGCGCGAGCCCCGGGGGCACGATGTCTCCCCAGCGATGCAATGGCGCCCGATCGTCACCTTCTGGCAGGTGGCCTCCGACCTCGTCAACGCGGGCCGGATCCCCTACGGGCACGGCCACCTCTACGGTGACTTCATCCTCGACGGCTGGCTCGCGATCGCCGCGCCCGACGGCTGGACCGATGCGGACACCGCCGAGGCCCACGCCATCATGGACACGCTGTCGCGGTACGTGCTGCCCCGGCAGAGCCCGATCGGCGATGAAGGACCCGCGGGGTGAGGAGGGTGGTCCTCGCCGCGGCCGCCAGCAGCGCGGCCGTGGCCTGGAACACAGTGATCGTCCCGCGCGCTGCCTGGCCCTGGGCGGTCCGGACCGTCGCGCACGCCGCGGCGGGGGTGACGGCCGTGGCCATCGCGCGGGCAGCGGGCCACGGCTCCGGTTGGGAGGACTTGGGGCTGCACCCTGGCCATGCCCGCGCCGGGCTGGCCGCTGGAACCCGGATCGTCGTGCTGCCGTCTCTTGGCTGCCTCGGCGTCGCCGGGGCGCTGGCAGCGCGCCGCGCGGTCGCCGGGCGCCCCGGGCCGCCGCTGGGGCCACTGGCGGCGTGGACGTTGTTCCACATCCCGGTTGGCACCGTGCTCGCCGAGGAACTGCTGTTCCGGTCCGCGCTCGACGCCCTCTGGCGGGACGCGCTGCCGCTGGCCCGGCACGGGCGGTGGCCCGCCCGGCTCGCCGGCGCCGCCACCTTCGGCGCCTGGCATGTCGCCCCCGCGCGCTGCGCGGGGCACTCCGTGGGATCGACGGTGCTGGTGACCATGCTCGGCGGTGTGGTGTTCACCTCATTGACATCCGCCACCAGCAGTGTCGTGGCGCCCGCGGTGGTGCACTACGCGATGAATGCCGGAGGAGCGCTTATCGTCCATATGGTGGATGCCAACCAGTAGCCGATCCCAAGGGGCAGGAACATGGCACAAGGACGGGGCACCTCCGCGCGACCCGAGGACGTGCGGGCCGCGGTGCTCGCCATCGCCGACTGGCTGCGCGACCCCGACAACACGGAAGCGCCGCCAAAGCCGCTGGTAGCGGCCGCGGCGCGGGCGTGCGCGCACGCCCTCGAGCAGGGCGCGCCCGGGCACAGCGTGGAGGTCCGCGTGCCTCCCCACGTGGCGATCCAGTGCATCGAGGGCCCGCGACACACGCGCGGCACCCCACCGAACGTGGTCGAGCTGCCCCCGCGCTCCTGGCTGCTGCTGGCGACAGGCCTGGCGTCCCTGGAGGAACTCTGCGCGGACGGGCGCGGCGAAGCCTCGGGATCCCGCGCCGCCGAGATCACCCGATGGATGCCGATCGTGCCGTTGTGAGAAGTTCGCGCGAGCGCCGCCGCGGACCGTAGACTCGAATTGTTCCGACCCCTCGCCAAGGGAGCATTGCGCTGTGACTGCACATACGAGCCGCGACACCGCCACGAGCCCCGACGCGGATGTCTACCAGCCCGCGCTCGATGCGGAGGAGCAGGAGCCACGCGAGGAATGCGGGGTCTTTGGTGTCTGGGCCCCGGGCGAGGACGTCGCCAAGCTCAGCTACTACGGCCTGTACGCCCTGCAGCACCGTGGCCAGGAGGCGGCGGGCATCGCAGTCGGGGACGGCCGCCAGGTACTGGTGTTCAAGGATCTGGGCCTAGTGAGCCAGGTGTTCGATGAGCAGACCCTGATCGCCATGCGCGGGCACGTCGCTATCGGGCATTGCCGCTACTCCACCACGGGCGCGACGACGTGGGAGAACGCGCAGCCGATCTTCCGCACCACCTCGGCCGGCACGGGCATCGCCCTCGGCCACAATGGCAATCTCGTCAATACGGCGGAGCTCGCCGCCAAGGCGCGCGAGGCCGGCCTGCTTGGTGGTCGCCGCCGCAAGGCCGCCACCTCCGACTCCGACATCGTGGGCGCGCTGCTCGCCCACGCGGCCGCCGATACCAGCGTCGAGCAGGCTGCCATGGAACTGTTCCCGCAGCTGCGCGGCGCGTTCTGCCTGACCTTCATGGACGAGAACACGCTGTATGCGGCGCGGGATCCGCACGGCGTGCGGCCGCTCTGCCTGGGCCGGCTCGACCGGGGCTGGGTCGTGGCCAGCGAGACCTCCGCTCTCGACATCGTCGGCGCCTCCTACGTGCGCGAGATCGAGCCCGGCGAGCTGCTGGCCATTGACGCCGACGGCGTGCGATCGATGCGCTTCGCCAAGCCCGAGCCGAAGGGCTGCGTGTTCGAGTTCGTGTACCTCGCTCGTCCCGATAGCGTCATCTCGGGCCGCTCCGTGCATGCCACCCGCGTGGAGATCGGGCGCCGCCTCGCCAAGGAGCATCCTGCCGAGGCTGACCTCGTGATACCCGTTCCCGAGTCCGGCACGCCCGCCGCGGTCGGCTACGCGCAGGGCTCCGGGATCCCCTACGGCCAGGGGCTGATGAAGAACGCCTACGTCGGGCGCACCTTCATCCAGCCGTCCCAGACGATCCGCCAGCTCGGCATCCGGCTCAAGCTCAACCCGCTGCGCGACATGATCCGCGGCAAGCGCCTCGTGGTGGTGGACGATTCCATCGTGCGGGGCAATACGCAGCGCGCGCTCGTGCGGATGCTCCGCGAGGCGGGCGCGCTCGAGATCCACGTGCGCATCGCCTCGCCGCCGGTGAAGTGGCCGTGCTTCTATGGCATCGACTTCGCGTCCCCCGCGGAGCTCATCGCCAACGGCGCCGATTCGACCGAGGAGATGCTCGAGGCGGTGCGCTCCTCCATCGGTGCGGACTCGCTCGGCTACATCTCCGTCGACGAGATGACCGCGGCGACCGAGCAGCCCGCGTCGCGCATGTGCCGCGCCTGCTTCGACGGTGTCTATCCGATCGAGCTGCCGCACGAGAGCCGCATCGGCAAGAACGTGCTCGAGGCGATGTTCGACTCCACCGAGGGCGACGCCACTGGCGCGAGGCCAGGCTCTCCGGCCACGCCCTCGCTGGGCGTCCAGTAGGCCCCGCAGCCCGCTCGCCGCGCCATCCGGGCCGCCATGCCCGATGGCGTGGCCTGCTATCGGCAACTCACCCTGGCATAGGTGCCCCATTCCTCGCTAAGATCAAGAATGTGGGGCACATCACAGGGAGAAGGAACGATGGCTGCAAACCAGACACAGGCACCCCGCTCCGGAGATAGCCTCGAGCCTCTGGCCGTTGCGGAGTTCACCCCAGCCGACCTGCCCGACCTCACCGGCCGGACCATCGTCGTCACGGGTGGCGATGGGGGGCTCGGCAAGGAAACGTCCTCGGCCCTCGCGCACGCGGGCGCGAGCGTCATCATCGCGTGCCGCAATCTCGACCGTGCCAGGGCCGCGCTCGATGACATCAGTGCCTCCGCGACCGCGGCCAAGCCCGTCCTGGTCCACCTCGACCTTGCCGACCTCGAGTCGGTGCGGGCCTGCAGCGAGGAGATCGCCGAGCACACTAGCTCGGTCGATGTGCTCATCAACAACGCGGGCGTGATGGCGGTGCCCTACCGCACCACCAAGGACGGCTTCGAATCGCAGATCGGCATCAACCATCTCGGCCCCTTCGCGCTCACCGGGCGCCTGCTCCCGCTGCTGCTAACCGCGCCCGAGCCCCGCGTCGTCACCCTCTCCTCGCTGATGCACCAGCAGGCCAAGCTCGACATCGACGACCTCGACTACCAGCGCCGCAAGTACTTCCGCATCAATGCCTATACGCAGTCGAAGCTCGCGAACATGCTGTTCACGCGTGCGCTGGCAAGCCGCTTCGAAATGGCCGGATCGCAGGCCCGGTCGGTTGCGGCTCATCCCGGTGCGGCCGCCACCGACCTGTTCGAGCCCATCGTGCCGACCCTCGGCCTTCGTCGCATGATGCGGCAAGTGGTCGCGCTGACAGCGAAGTCGGCGGAGGAAGGTGCCTACAGCACCCTCTATGCCGCGGCGATGCCGGACGTGCGCAACGATGACTACCTCGGCCCGGCGGGGTTCGGCGGGGTGCGCGGCCCCGTGCGGCGCTGCCCCCGAAGTGCTCAGGCGGTCGATCCCGTGCTTGCCGAGGCCCTGTGGGAGCGATCGGTCAAGCTCACCGGTGTCGCCTACACCGAGATCGCCTGACTCCCGCCAGGCATCGCCCCCGTGCCGGTCCTGCCCGGCGCTGGCCCCATCCTGCAGGCCCTCGCAGCCAGCGAGGTGTAACCGGGGCCTCAAGTCCGGTAGCGTAGCCCCGTAACGTGTGACAATCCCACGGGCGGAGCTAACGGACCCCATGATCGACGACAACTCCCACGATTCCGGAGCATCCTACGCCGCGGCCGGCGTGGACATCGATGCTGGCGAGCGGGCAGTGGAACTTTTCAAGCCGCTCGCGCGGAAGGCAACCCGCCCCGAGGTCGTGGGTGGCCTCGGAGGCTTCGCGGGGCTGTTCGCGCTGCGCACCAACTACAAGGAACCGCTGCTCGCTTCGTCCACGGACGGCGTGGGCACCAAGCTCGCGATCGCGCAAGCGATGGACAAGCACGACACCGTCGGCCTCGATCTCGTCGCCATGGTCGTCGATGACCTCGTCGTGTGCGGCGCCGAGCCACTGTTCCTGCAGGACTACATCGCCGTCGGCAAGGTCATTCCCGAGAAGGTCGCCGCGATCGTCTCCGGCATCGCCGAAGGCTGCGTGCAGGCCGGATGCGCGCTCCTTGGCGGTGAAACTGCCGAGCATCCCGGCATGATGGGCGAATCCGACTACGACCTCTCCGCCACCGGCGTCGGTGTGGTCGAGGCGGACGCGGTGCTCACTCCGGACAAGGTGCGCCCCGGTGATGTCGCGATCGCCATGGCCTCCTCCGGCCTGCACTCCAATGGCTACTCGCTCGCCCGCAAGGTGCTCCTCGACATCACCCGCATGTCATTGGAGGGCCACGTCGAGGAGTTTGGCCGCACCCTGGGCGAGGAGCTCCTCGAGCCCACCCGGATCTATGCCAAGGACTGCCTCGCGCTCGCCGCCGAGACCGATGTGCGCACCTTCTGCCACGTCACCGGTGGCGGACTCGCCGAGAACCTGTCGCGCGTCATCCCTGCCGGGCTCGTCGCGGACCTCGACCGGGGCACCTGGAGCCCTGGCGCTGTCTTCCGCCTCATCGAGCAGCGCGGCAAGGTCGATCCCACCGAGATGGCCCGCACCTTCAACATGGGCGTCGGCATGGTTGCCATCATGGCTCCCGAGGATGTGGATCGGGCGCTCGCGGTGCGCACCGCCCGCCATATCGACTGCTGGACGATTGGCTCCGTGCGCCGCGCGAGCGACACCGAGAACGGCAACGGCACTCGCGCTCTCCTCGTGGGCAATCACCCGCGCTTCTAGCTAGCGGCACAGTCCCCGGCTGCGAGGCGAGGCGTGCTGCTGCCGGGTTGCAGCTGCCCCTCGTCCTCTGGCTACCTGCCGGGATGCAGCTGCCCCTCGTCCTGGCTACCTGCCAGTGCGCAGCTGCCACCCATGGTCGCTAGCGGCCAGTGCGCAGCTGCCACCCATGGTCGCTAGCGGCCACGTTTGCCCGAGACCTGCCACGTTTGCGCGGGACCTGCCACGGAAACAACCGTGGTCGCTAGGGGCTAGCCGTGGCGGCTGCGCGTGAAGGGTGGCAGATTCGGGGGATGACACCCGCTGCGCGACACCCGCCTGATGACACCCGCTGCGCGACACCCGCTGCGCGACACCCGCCTGACGACACCCGCTGCGCGACACCCGGGGGACGACACCCGCTGCGCGACACCCGCTGCGCGATGCCCGGCGATCACCGGGCCAAGCCCTAGAAGCAGCGCGAGAATCCGACCGCCATCCGCTTGCTGTTGTGACATGAAAAGGTGGGGCACTCTCGAGTGCCCCACCTTTTCACGATGTTATTCATTGCGGGAAGCGCGGCTGCTCAGCGGCCCCAGCTCTGATAATCGTCGTCGTCGACCCAGCGCGAGTAATCCGGCTCGTACGGATCATCAGCGTTCCGACCGTCGCGATGTCCCTGCGACGGCGACCCGGACAGCTCCTTTTGAAGCTGCTCGAAGTCGGTGTTCGGTGAGCTGTACTTCAATGCCCGTGCAACCTTGGTCTGCTTCGCCTTTGCCCGGCCGCGGCCCATGGCTGACCCCCTCGCGCGATGTCGGGGTGGCCTGGGGATTTGGCGACCCCGTTCGTGTCTGATGATTCTTCCTGGCTCACACTCTACCGCGAGATGCGTATTTATGCCGCAACGACGTAGTCAATAATGCCGCGCCACACGTTCGCTAGCCCGCAGTCGGGTGTCAAACTACCAGTTCAGCGCGCTACTGGTGAAACCCGTGCGCGGATCTCGCCCACGGTGTGACCTCCGCCAAGGACGGGGCTGGCGGGCAATTCCCCGGCTTCCGCCACGTCGAGATGCTCGAGGACCGCCCGGACGAGTGGCAGGCGAGCGCGGTCGTGGCCGTCGGAGATCTTGAACGCGAACGATCTTCCATCGGCGAGGGCACCGGCGAAGACCCCATCGGCACCGGACTTGCACAGCATTCCCGGTATCGCTGCCATGGTGACCGCGTCCGGGGCGCCGGTTCCCGAGAGCAGCAGGGGATGCGCGCGGGCCGCCGCGGCCACGGCATGCTCGTGGCTGCCACTGGGCGCGGACACGAGCCGGGCAAAGGCACGGGCGAGGCCAGCGAGGGGCACGGGAATGATTGGCAAGCCGCAGCCGTCGATCCCGAGCGGTGCCTCGTCGGCGTCGCTGAGGTCGCGGACCGTGCTGGTGATCACCTCCTGCAAGGGATGGTCGGGCTGCAAGTAGGTGTCGAGCGGCCAGCCGTTGCGCTGGCAGGTGGCGAGCATCGCGGCGTGCTTGCCGGAGCAGTTCATGAAGATCCGCCGCGGACCGTGGCCGCTCGCGAGCATTCGTGCGCGGGATTGCTCGCACCAAGGCATGTCGGGCGGGCAGAGCAGGTGCTCCTCGCGCAGCCCGGCGCTGCCGAGCATGCGCTCGATGATGGCGAGGTGCTGGGGCTCCGCGCAGTGCGAGGACGTGGCGAGCGCCAGCTCATCGCGCGAGGCTGGCTGGTACCCGGCGCGCAGCAGGCCCACCGATTGCAACGGCTTGTTGGTGGATCGCGGGAACAAGGGGGATCGGGCGTCGCCGAGCTCGAGGAGGCTCTCCCCGTCCTTGTCCAGCACGATGAGCGATCCGTAGTGGGTGCATTCGGTGAAGCCGGAGCGCACCACATCAACGAGTGGCACGAACCGCGCGGTGCTGGTCATCGGCCGCGCAGCCGGTCCACGGCGGCCCGGCCCGCCTGCACCGCGTCGTAGCTGGGGAACGAATCGGGATCGACGGAGGCGGCGATGGTGTCCTTGCCTGCGTGGAGGGTGGCGTCTACCGGCACGGAACGCTTGAGCAGCGCGAGCGCGAGCACTCCGTCCTCGTGGTGATCCACGACGGTGCCGATGCGACCGACCGTGCGACCGTCGGCGAGCACGGGATCACCGGTCGCTGGGCGCTCGTCGGCGGAGCCGTCGAGGTGCAGGAGCACGAGGTGGCGGGGCGGGCGGCCCAGGTTGTGCACGCGCGAGACGGTCTCCTGGCCGCGATAGCAGCCCTTGAAGAGGTGCACGGCGCCATGCTCGGCGGTGCTGCCGATCCAGCGGGCCTCGTGCGGGATGGTGCGCTCGTCGGTGTCGATTCCCACGCGGGGGCGCATCGCGGGGACGCGCAGTGCCTCGAAGGTCCAGGTGCCCGCGGGCCGGGCGCCGGCGGCGGTGAGCGTGGACCACCAGGTTCGCAGCGACTCCCGGGGCACGATCAGGTCCCAGCGCTGCCCCGCGACGGGCCAGGGGAGGGGGCGGGCGATTCCCCCGCCGGGAAGCGCCGCGGCGCGGTCCGGTGCCGGGATCGCATCGATGCTGGTGACCTCTGGTCCGAGGAGGGTGAGCACGCCCATGTCGGCCTCGCGGACCTCGACCTTGGACCAGAACACCATCTTCGTGAGGTGGCCGAGCAACTCGGCCGTGCGCTCGCGCTCGGTGTCGAGCCACAAGGTGCCATCGAGATCGGTGGCGATGAAGTGGTGCTCGATGCGTCCATTGACGTCGAGCAGGAGGGACTCGGTGGTCTCCCCGTCGGCGAGGCTGGTGAAGTCCTGGCTGGCGAGCGAGTGGAGCCAGGTGAGGCGATCGGGACCGGTGATAGTGATCACGCCCCGGTGCGAGCGGTCGATCACGGCGAGGCCATCGCGGGCAGGCCGCTGCTCGGTCAGGGGATCCCCATAATGCCAGGCCACGCCGTGGTCGGGCGACTCCTCAGGGTTGGGTATCGCACCAGGCAGAGCCAGTAGCGGACTTGTATAGCCCGGGGTTGCTGCAGGGGTCGGTGGGCGCTGTGGATCTGTTGCATCGTTTACGGCCACGTCACCGATCCTACGGCCCGCGCGGCTAATACGCTTCATACCTATGGCTGAGCAGGTTCTGGTGACCCTCGATTGCGAGCTGCGTGATGCGGATGAGCCGTTCCTCCACGCAGACGATCTCGCTGCCCTGCGCGGCGATGGCGTGTTCGAGACGCTGCTGGTGCGGCATGGCCGTGCGTGCAACCTGGAGGCGCACCTGGCGCGGATCGGCCGGTCCTCCCGGGCGCTCGGGCTGCCGGTGGTCGATGCAGGCGATTGGCGCGATGCGATCAGCATGGCGGTGCAGGCCTGGGGGAACCGCAGGGAGGGCGTGCTGCGCCTGGTGTACTCGCGGGGGCGGGAGAACGCTGGCAGTGCCACCACTGGCTATGTGCTGGTCAATCCGCTGAGCCAGCGGATGCTCAAGGCGCGGGCCGGCGGGGTGGCCGTGCTGACGCTGGAGCGAGGGTATGCCAGCGATCTGCAGGAGCATGCCCCCTGGTTGCTGCTGGGCGCGAAGACGCTGTCCTATGCGATGAACATGGCGGCGATCCGGTATGCCGTGGACAACGGCGCGGATGATGCGATCTTTGTCAGCTCGGATGGCTACCTCCTCGAGGGGCCTAGCGCGGCGGTGGTGCTGTTGCGAGGAACTACTCTGGTGACCCCGCCAGCCTCGCTGGGCATCCTGCCAAGCACGACGCAGCAAGCGGTTTTCGATATCGCGGGCGAGCATGGCTTTGGTACCGCGTGCGAGCTGATCACCGTGGTGGACCTGTTGAACGCGGATGGCGCATGGATGCTGTCGAGCGCCACGCTGAGCGCGAGGATCACGAGCGTCAACGGGCTGCGCCTGCCCGAGCCGCCGGTAGCGGCGGACGTGGCGCGCCTGGTGGATCGCGCGGTGGAGCGGGACTAGCGCGGGGAGGGCCCGCGGGCTGCAGGTACTGTGACCAAGGTCTACTACATGAAGTAGTTATTACTACTGCAAGTAGTAGTACCGTGGTGATTGCTGACCCCGTTTTACCCGCCGCCGAATCCAGCGGCGTCGTATCGTCAGCCCAACAGCCGCTCGGTGGGGCAGCGCCGCCCCGGTTTGGAGAAGCTCGTGTTCGGCCTCGACTTCCTCGACACCGTGGACATCTCGCGATGGCAGTTCGGCATCACGACGGTCTACCACTTCATCTTCGTGCCGCTGACCATCGGCCTCGCCCCGCTCGTGGCCTTCATGCAGACGATGTGGGTCATCACCAAGAAGGACCACTGGTACCGGCTCACCAAGTTCTTCGGCAAGCTCTTCCTCATCAACTTCGCCCTCGGCGTCGTCACCGGCATCGTGCAGGAGTTCCAGTTCGGCATGAACTGGTCGGAGTACTCCCGCTTCATCGGCGACGTCTTCGGCGCGCCCCTCGCCCTCGAGGGCCTCGCAGCGTTCTTCATCGAATCGACGTTCCTCGGCCTGTGGATCTTCGGCTGGGGGCGCCTGCACAAGCTCGTCCACCTCGCGACGATCTGGCTCGTGGCCATCGGCGTGAACATGTCCGCCTACTTCATCATCGTCGCCAACTCGTTCATGCAGCACCCGGTGGGCGCCACCATCAACCCCGAGAACGGCCGGGCCGAGCTGACCAGCATCTGGGCGCTGCTCACCAACAGCACCGCCCTCGCCGCGTTCCCGCACACCATCGCGGGATCATTCCTCACCGCGGGCACGTTCGTCGCCGGCATCGGCGGCTGGTGGATGGTCCGCCGCATGAAGCAGGCCCGCGACGCCACCCCCGAGATGGCCGCGGAGCTGCGCGAGGAGGCCCGCGTGATGTGGCGGCCCGTCACCCGCGTCGCCCTCCTGGTGATGATCGCCTCCGGCGTCGCCCTCGGCGTCACCGGTGACATCCAGGCCAAGCTGATGTTCGAGCAGCAACCCATGAAGATGGCCTCGGCCGAGGCGCTGTGCCACACCGAGCAGCCCGCCGCCTTCTCCATCCTCACCGTCGGGGACCACAACGATTGCGAGAGCGTCCGCCACTGGATCACCATTCCTGCGCTCACCTCGTTCCTTGCCACCAACGACTTCAACGCCGAGCTGCCGGGCGTCACCGAGCTGCAGGCCGAGTACGAGGAGCGCTTCGGTCCCGGCAACTATCGTCCCAACCTCTTTGTCACCTACTGGTCGTTCCGCATGATGATCGGCCTCGCCGCCGGATCCGCCATCCTCGCGGCCGCCGGGCTCTGGGCCACCCGCCGCGGGCGCGTCCCCGACCAGGACTGGTACGCCAAGCTGTCCCTGATCGCCATCCCCACCCCGTTCCTCGCCAACAGCGCGGGCTGGGTGTTCACCGAGATGGGCCGCCAGCCGTGGGTGGTCGCGCCCAACCTCAACGGCGTGGACCAGATCCGGCTCACCGTTGACCAGGCTGTCTCCGGGCACCCCCCGGCGCTCGTGCTGCTCTCGCTGCTCACGTTCACCGCCGTCTACGGGGCGCTCGCGCTCGTCTGGTTCACCCTGATGCGGCGCTACGTCATGGAAGGACCGCTCGAGCATGACCGCCACCCCCACCACGATGACGACCACGACGAGGACGACGGCGTGAAGCCGCTGTCGTTCGCCTACTAGGACGGATCGCCACGATGGAACTCACGACGCTCTGGTTCATCCTCATCGCCTTCCTGTTCGTCGGATACTTCGTGCTCGAGGGCTTCGACTTCGGTGTCGGCATGCTCATGCCGATCCTCGGCCGCAACAGCCGCATGAACGCCGACAAGCGCCGCCGCACCGTGCTCAACACGATCGGGCCCGTGTGGGACGGCAACGAGGTGTGGCTCATCACTGCCGGCGGTGCCATGTTCGCCGCGTTCCCCGACTGGTACGCGACGCTTTTCTCCGGCTTCTACCTGCCGCTGCTGCTGATCCTGCTCGCGCTGATCTTCCGCGCGGTGGCCATCGAGTTCCGCGGCAAGATCGACGACGATCGCTGGCGCGCGCGCTGCGATGCCGGGATCATCATCGGCTCGTGGATCCCGGCGGTGCTGTGGGGCGTGGCGTTCGCGACGATCCTCGCCGGTACGCCCATCAACGACGACAAGCAGATCGTCGGCGTGTGGGAGGCCATCCTCACCCCGTACGCACTGCTCGGCGGGCTCGCCACCACCCTGCTGTTCCTCCTGCATGGGGCAGTGTTCGTCTCGCTGAAGACCGGCGGCGAGGTCCGCGCCGACGCCGTGCGCATCGCCGCCCACCTCGCCCCGATCACTCTCGTCGTCGCGGGTGGCTTCGCGGTGTGGACCCAGCTCGCCTACGGCTCCTCGTTGTCGCTGGTGTTCGTGGCGCTCGCGGCGGCCGGGCTCGTCGCCGCAGTCGTGCTGACCGCCCGCGAGCGCGAGGGCTGGGCCTTCGTCGCGACGTTCCTCGCGGTGCTCTCGGCGACCGCGATGCTCTTCGCGGCACTGTTCCCGAACGTCATGCCCTCCACCATCGATCCCGCGTTCAGCCTCACCGTGGAGTCCGCGGCCTCGTCGCCCTACACGTTGACCGTGATGACCTGGGCGGCCGCGTTCCTCGCGCCGGTGGTGATGATCTACCAGGGCTGGACATACTGGGTGTTCCGCCAGCGCATCAGCGTCGAGCAGATCCCCGACTCGATCGGGCTGAAGGCCTCGCGGTGAGCGGGCCGCGGTGAAGCCCTTCGATCCGCGCCTGTGGCGGCTCTCCCGGCCGGTGCGCCCCTACCTGGTGCTCACCGTCGTCACCGGCGCGATCACCACCGCGACGATCCTGGCCACCGCGATCCTGCTCGCCCGCATCCTCGCCGGGGCCGCCCACGACCCCGCGCTGCGCGCCCTCGATGCCTGGACCACCGAGCTCATCGCGCTCGCGGTGATCGCCGCGATCCGCGCCGCGGCAGCGTGGGCGCAGGCCCGCCATGCGCAGCGCAGTGCCGCGGCAGTGGTATCCGGCCTCAAGTCCGATGTGCTCGATGCCGTCGCGGACCTACCGCCGCGGCGCCGCGCGGAAACCCGCGACGAGGCAGCGCTGCTGGTCACCCGCGGCCTCGACGGCCTCCTGCCGTACCTCTCGGGCTACCTGCCCACGCTGGTGCTCGCGGTCCTCGTGCCCACGGCGGTGCTCGTCACCATCGCGCTGCATGACCTCGCCTCGGCCATCATCATCGCGGCGACCTTGCCGCTGGTGCCGCTGTTCATGATCCTCATCGGCCTGCTCACCAGGAACCGGGCCCGCAACAAGCTGCGCGCGATGACCGCGCTGCAGGCGCAGCTGCTCGATCTGATCGCGGGCCTGCCGACGCTGCGCGCGCACCGCCGCGAGGCCGGGCAGGCCGAGCGGGTGCAGGAGCTCGGCGAGAATCATCGCACCGCGACGATGGGATCGTTGCGCATCGCGTTCCTGTCATCAATGGTGCTCGAGGCGCTCGCCACGCTGTGCGTTGCCCTCGTCGCCGTCAGCGTCGGGCTCCGGCTCGTCTTCGGCCACATGCAGCTAGACGATGCGCTCGTCGCGCTGATCCTTGCCGCCGAGGCGTACCTGCCATTGCGGATGGTGGGCGCCCAGTTCCATGCCGCCGAGGACGGGGCCGAGGCCGCCCAGCGCGCCCTCGCCGTCCTTGACCACGAGGACCGGGAGGATCACGCGGGCCCGGAGGCGCACGACACGGTCGCGGCGCCGTTCACCATCCGTGTGCGCGGGCTGTCGATGCGGGCACGGGACGGCCATGCCCCGCATGCTCTCGATGCGGTGTGCGAGCCCGGCCAGATCACCGTGCTGGCCGGGCCGAACGGATCCGGCAAGTCGACTGCGTTGCATGCCATCCTCGGGCTCGCCAGCCCGGACGAGGGTGCAGTGGTGATCAACGGCATCGATGTCATCCGTCTCGGCCTCGACGCCTGGTGGAGCAATGTGGCATGGGTGCCGCAGCGGCCCGTGCTCGTCCCCGGGACCGTGCGCGACAACCTCGAGCTCACCGGCCCGCTGCCGCCCGAGGCGCTCGCGCGCGGCATCGAGGAGGCGGGATTCGGCGAGGTACTCGCCGAGCTGCCCGGGGGGATCGACACCGTCCTCGGCAGCGGCGGCACAGGGCTTTCGGTGGGGCAGCGGCAGCGCCTCGCGCTCGCCCGGGCATTCGCGCGGCAGGCCACGGTGCTGCTGCTCGACGAGCCCACCGCCCACCTCGACAAGCGCGCCGCGCTCCGCGTCCTCGATGCGGTCCGGCGGCGCGCCCACCAGGACGGGGCGACCGTCATCCTTATCGGCCACGATCCCAGCGTGCTCGCCGCCGCGGACCGCATCATCGACGTGAGCGCGTCAACCAATGCTGGACCACGTGCTGCTGGGGCTCACAGCTCGCCTGCCGGGGCGCTCGCATGAAGACCCAACGCAGACTGGATAAGCCTGGTCGGCAGAGGCCCCAACAGGGCACCGACCTCCGCCCCAACGGCAATCGACCCACCTGGCGAGATCTCCGCCGTGGCCTCGCCCTGCTTGACATCCCCCGTGACCGCACCCTCCTCGCCATCCTCGCCGCCACCATCACCCTCGGATCCGCCCTCGCCCTCGCCGCCGTCTCCGCCTGGCTCATCATGCGCGCCTTCGCCATGCCGCCCGTCCTCGACCTCACCGTCGCCGTCGTCGCCGTCCGGGCACTGGGCATCAGCCGCGGCGTCTTCCGCTACCTCGACCGCCTCGCCACCCACGACATCGCCCTGCGCGGCACCGTCGCCGCCCGCACCACCCTCTACCGGCGCCTCGCCACCGGAAACCCCCGCACCGCCCTCGCCGCCCGCCGCGGACAGCTCCTCGCCCGCACCGGCGAGGACATCGACACCCTCGGCGAGACCGTCGTCCGCGTCCTCATCCCCGTCGCCGTGGCACTGCTCCTCGCGCTCATCGCCGTCGGCGGGCTCGCCCTCATCTCGCCGCTCGCCGCCGCCATCCTCGCCATCGCGCTGCTGCTCTCCGGAACAGTGGCTCCCGCCCTTGCCGCGCGCGCCGCCACCATCCGCGAGCACGCCGCCGACACGCATCGCGGCGAGCACCGCGACGCCACCATGGCCGTCCTCGATCACGCTGCCGAGCTCCGCGTCACCGGCCAGCTCCGCCCCGCCCTCGACCGCGCTGCCCGCGCGCTGCGCCACACCGACACGAGCATCGACCGGGCGGCCACCACCACCGCTGTCGCCAGCGCCACTGTGCCGCTCGCCATCGCCGCGAGCGTCATCGGCTCGCTCCTGATCGGCCTCGAGCTCTACGGCAACGGCGCCATCGCACTGACCTCGCTCGGCATCCTCGTGCTACTGCCGCTCGCCGCGTTCGAGGCCACCAGCGCCCTCCCTGAGGCCGCCATCCACGCGCTGCGCGCCCGCAACGCCTCCCACCGGTTGCTCGGTCTGCTCGACGACGCCGGGACGGGTGACGTTGCCCCGGTAGCCTCCAGCGCCCCGGCTGAGGGTCTCGAGCTACGCGGTATCCAGCATGGCTGGACCACCCCGCTCGCCCCGCCCCTCGACGCGACCTGGCCACCCGGCAGCCGCATCCTCGGCACCGGGTCCAGCGGCACCGGCAAGACCACTCTTCTGCTCACCCTCACCGGACTGATCCCGCCCCTCGCCGGGAGCATGGAGCCTGGTTGGGCGGGTGCGCGCGAGCAATCGCTGTTCCTCGCCGAGGACGCGCACATCTTCGCCACCACCGTGCGCGACAACCTGCTGCTCGCGCGCGGCGATGCCACCGATGCGGACCTGCTCGCGGCCTGCGAAGCAGTCGGGCTGGGGGAGTGGCTCGCCACCCTCCCGGACGGCCTCGGCACCGTCCTCGAAGGCGGCGAGGAAGCACTCTCCGGCGGGCAACGGCGCCGGCTTCTCCTCGCCCGCGCAGTGCTCTCGCCCGCGCCGGTCCTGTTGCTCGACGAGCCCTCCGAGCACCTCGATGCCGCGAGCGCCGTCCGAGTGCTCGACGCGCTGCTCGACCGTGGCAGTGGGTTGATGGATGCGCAACGCACCGTCATCGTTGCCAGCCACCTCGCGCCGACGGTTGAGCCGGATGAGTGGGTGCGGCTGGGCTAGCTGGTGGGTTGGCTCGCGGCAAACGCGATAGAAGTCGGCTGAAAACCAGGTCAGTTTCTATCGCGTTTGGCAGTATCCGGTGCTTTTGGCGACCGGTGGCCCCCACGCCTACGCCGCCCACGCCACACACGCCGCCCCCGCCGACCAGGCGACTAGCTTCCCAGCGCATCTTCGAGGAAGGGGCGCACCAGGGCAATGATGGTGTCGGCGGTGTCCTCGATGCTGCGCCCGGGTAGCACGCTGTAGCTCAGCAGCAAGCGAATGATCGTATCGGCGAGGACCCGCCGGTCCGCTTCCTCGATCTCGGGAAGCCACTCCGAGGAGAGTTCCACGAGCCGCGCGGCGGCCCTTTCGAGCAGCCGGTCACCGTGGACGGTCAGCAGGGGCAGCAGGCTCGCGGCCGAGGAATCCTCGGTCAGGATCGCGTTCACGATCGGGTTGTCCGACAGCGCCTCGAGGACCAGCACCAGCATCCTGCGCACCGTGCCCACCGGATCATCCTTGCGGTGGGCTGGACCGGGAAGCGCCCCGCGGAGCACTCCGGTGAGCCGATCGACCTCCCGGTCCAGGTAGGCGCTCGCGAGTTGCTCGCGGGTGCCGAACACCCGGTACAGGGTCGGCTTGCTCACCCCCGATGCCTGCGCGATGGCCTCCATCCGGGTCCTTGCCCAGCCGCCGGCGCGGATCAGGCGATCAGCGGAGTCGAGCACCACGTCGACCAGGAGCTCGCGCGCCTGCTCCGGGTAGGGGCGTGGGGCGTCATCGGAAGTGTTCGGCACTCTTCTGTTCTACACGGGCGGCGGGGCCTCCAACGGCGGCGGTGCCCGCACCGGAGGTGGTGCAGGCACCGGCAGTGGTGCTCGTGCCGAGGGTCAGGCCCGAGCCTTGTGCTTCGCGATGCGCGCGAGGACCTTCTCCCGCTTCGGCGGATGGATGTTCATCAGCGACGGATCATGATCGTAGAAATCGAACACGCGCTTGTCCATGACGTGGCGCCACAGCGGTGGGAACATCGCGAGTGTCATCACGGTGCCGTAGCCGCTCGGTAGCTGTGGCGCGTCCTCCATGTGCTGCAGTGCCTGGTAGTCGCGCGTGGGATTCGCGTGGTGGTCCGAGTGGCGCTGCAGCTGCAGCAGCATCAGGTTGCTCGGCATGGCGCACGAGTTCCAGCTGTGGCGCGGCGCGCAGCGCTCGTAGCGGCCTGATTCGGTCTTCTGGCGCAGCAGGCCATAGTGCTCGAGATAGTTCACCGACTCGAATATCAGGATGCTCACCCCTGCCGAGATCACGATGAACGGGATGAGGGCAGGCCCCAGCAGCGCGATCATGGCGCCCCACAGCACGACGCTCATCGCCCAGGCGTTGAGCACGTCGTTGTGCACGCTCAGCACCCGATCGCCACGGCGGCGCAGCCGGGTGGCCTCCAGGTTCCAGGCGGAGCGGATGCCTCCGATGGCTGTGCGGGGCAGGAACGTCCAGAACGCCTCCCCGAGCCGCGACGAGGCGGGATCCTCGGGCGTAGCGACGCGAACGTGATGGCCCCGGTTGTGCTCGACGTAGAAGTGCCCGTAGCAGCACGGCGCGAGGGCGATCCGGGCGATCCAGCGGTTCACGGTTTCCTTCTTGTGGCCGAGCTCATGGGCAGCGTTGATCGCCAGCGCGGTGAGGTAGCCCACCGACCAGCTCAGGCCGAGGTAGCCAATCCACGAGATGTCCTGCTGCGTGACGATCCATGCGGCCAGGAACGTCGCCACGTATTGCAGCGGGATCAGCATGTAGATGATCGCCCGGTAGTAGCGATCATTCTCCAGCCACCCCACCAGCTCCGGCGGAGGATTCTCTGGATCCTTGCGCACCAAGGTGTCGGCCAGCGGCATCAGGACGTGGAACACGATGGGGCCAATGAACCAGAAGACCTCCCAGCCGGTCAGCTCGACCAGGCCCCAACCGACAAAGATGAGCAGCGGCAGCAGCCCGCTGATGATGAACAAGTAGCGCTTGCGATCCCGCCAGGTCATGCCCGGGTCGGCGGGGGTGGGGTGGGGGACGCTCATGGTGATCCTCTCCGTGCGCACTTCGGTGTGCAGCACATCACACCTTGATTTTGACATAGATCTGCCTTGTGTCAACCGATGAAACGAAAAGTCTATTGTCGTTAACTCCTGAGTGGCAGCGACGCGGGGCGTAATGGCCGGGCGGCGACGGTGGAGGGGGCTGGGTGCCACCTGCTGCTCCCCGAAAAAAACACTTGCCGCCGCCCCAGGGCCGGGAGTAAACAAGGAGGTACACGAGAGAGGAGGTGGTCCAGAGTTGATTGGCTATAGGACACGTGAGGTGGCTGCCCGCTAGCAGCCGCGCCAGGGTCCGCCCTGTCGCGCGAGCGGCGAGCGAATCCACAGCAGCAACCCAGCCCCCGGGACTGCCAGCACGTCCAGCTGGCACCGCGCTCCCGCCTTGTGAGCGCGCACTGTCCCGGGGGCTGTTGCGTGGTCGGGTCGAGGCCGGCCCTGCGGCGGGAATCTGCGAGCGAAAGTCAACAAATGTCCGATTCCGGGGCCGGATTAGTTGACTTTCGCTCGCAGATTCGGGGGCGGCGGCCCGCTGTGCCGCTGGCGGCAGGGGGTTCACCGTCCTTGCGATTGCGTGACTAGCAGATCGCGCGCGGCCGACACCGTGTTCGGTAGCCACAGCATCTGGACGGGAACCAGGGGCGGCTCCGCCAGGTCGATGACGATTGCTTGATGGTCCATCGTGGGCCCGGGCGGGTCGGTGACGAACGCGATTCCCTCGTTGTCCAGGACAGCCGATGCCGGAGGCGTGCCTTGCACGCGGTTGACCGTGATCGTCGGCTCGAACCCGGCCCGCCGGCAGGTACTGAGGATGAAATCGGTGTAGAAGGAGGCTCCAGGCGGCCCCCAGACGATGATTCGCTCGCCGCGCAGGTCGCTCACGGAGATTGATCGGCGGGCAGCGAGGCGATGGCTCGCCCGGACGGCGATCCGCGCCGGGGTGTAAGCGATGGTGGCGGCTGCTAGATCCTGGGGGACTGCGACGCCGCGCCGCAGAGCTGCATCGATCCGGCCTTCGAGAAGGGCCTGGTGGAAGGATCCTGGGTACATCTGGATCACGGTGATCGGCAGTTCTGGCAGCGCGGCCAGGACCGGCTCGATAAGGCTATGGACTTCAGCAGGCGTAACGGCAGGGGTGTGCCCGATGACAAAGGGCCGCAGCGATTGGGCCGGTGCGTCGCGCGCCTGCCGCACGAGGTGCTCGGCGGCCGCGAGCAGGACTCCCGCACCGTCGTGCAGTGCCCGGCCGGCCTTGGTGAGCTGGACCTGGCGCGTCGTGCGATCGAAGAGCGCGACACCCATCTCTGCTTCGAGCCGGGCAATGGAACTGCTCAGTGCCTGCTGGCTCAGGTGGAGCTCTTGGGCCGCGCGCGTGAATCCGGCCGCGTCCGCGACCGCGAGGAACTGCTGCAGGCGGCGCAGGTCCAGCGGCTGACGATAAACAACCATAGATTGTTAATCTACCCCAAAATCATGTTTCCTATTTGTGCTTGCCGCTCCTAGCGTGGAGTACGCAATCAGCCAATCGACCAGGAGCAGTGGCATGAATACATTGGAAGGCAAGTCGGCGGTCATCGCGGCCGGAGCGAAGAACCTCGGAGGCTTGATCAGCACGACGCTCGCGCAGCGGGGCGTCAACGTGGCGGTCCACTACAACAGCGACAGCACTGAGGCCGATGCTGACCAGACCGTGGCCGCAGCACAGGCCGCCGGCGTCAAGGCATTCAAGTTCCAGGCGGACCTGACCCGGCCCGCCAGCATCGATGAGCTCTTCGACGCCGCGGAAAGCGACTTTGGTGGCGTCGACATCGCGATCAACACGGTGGGCAAAGTACTGCGCAAGCCCATCGTCGAGACCAGCGAGGATGAATACGACTCGATGTTCGACATCAACGCGAAGTCGGCCTACTTCTTCATCAAGGAAGCTGGTCGCCGGCTCAACGACGACGGCAGCGTCGTCACCATCCTGACCGCCCTCCTGGCGGCATTCACGGATGGGTACTCCACCTACGCTGGCGGGAAGTCGCCCGTCGAGCACTTCGCCCGCGCCGCTGCGAAGGAGTTCGCCGGTCGAGGCATCTCCGTGAACAACATCGCCCCGGGGCCCATGGACACGCCCTTCTTCTACGGGCAGGAGACGCCCGAGCGTGTTGCCTTCCACAAGTCCCAGGCCATGGGCAACCGCCTGACGCGCATCGAGGACATCGCCCCCATCGTCGAATTCCTTGTCGACGGGGGCCGCTGGATCACCGGTCAGACGATCTTCGCCAACGGTGGATACACCACCCGCTGATCCAGATGGAGGAACGATGACCAGCGAACTGCCCGCAGCAGTCCAGCAACTGATCGCCGCGACCAACTCTGGAGATGTCGAAGGGTTCCTCGGGAGCTTTTCCGACGATGGCGTCGTCGACGACTGGGGCCGCGAGTTCCGCGGCCGGGAAGCGATCAGGGAGTGGAGCGATCGTGAATACATCGGCAAGCAGATCACGCTCGACCTGACCAGCTCCGCCGTGGCGGGCGACTCCGCGACGGTCACGACGATCGTCGGCGGCAATGGATACAACGGGCCGAGCACGTTCATCTTCGATGTGTCCGGAGCGCGGGTCTCGCGCATGACCATCCGCGAGTAACCCTCCCCACCACCACTGCAAACGCGATAGAAGCTGCGGAAAACCCAGGTCAGCTTCTATCGCGTTTGGCGGCTTCTATCGCGTTTGGCGGGCGCAACGGGCGCAACGGGCGCGGCGGGCGCAGCGGGCGCAACGGGCGCAGCGGGCGCGCGGGGCGCAACGGGCGCGGCGGCTCCACCGGCTAGGCCGCTGCCCCTACGCCTCGTCTGGAAACACCCCATCCACGTACAACCACTGCCCCTTCTCGCGGGTGAACCGGCTCCGCTCGTGCAGGGCATCGCGTCGGCCGCGGTAGCGGTACTCCGCGACGAACTCCACGGTGCCGGTCGAATCGAGCAGGCTGCCCCGCTGGGCCCCGAGAATGCGAAGCCCGAGCCATTCCTGCGCGGGGTCGAGCTCGAGGCGGCGCGGTCGCGTCGTGGGGTGCCATGTCCGATGCAGGTATGACGTATCTCCCAGCATGAACGCCGTGTACCGCGAACGCATCAACGCCTCGGCAGTGCCAGCCTTTCGCTCACCGCTCAGCAACATGCCGCAGCACCCGTCGAGGTCCCTGCCGCTGCCGCAGGGGCATCGCATGCTCATGGCCACTCTCTCATCCAGGCAAAATCATGCCCGTTGCCGGTCGCGTCGCCAGGAAGGTACTCCAGCGACACCCAACCGTCGTAGCCGCCCGCGCGCAGGTCTTCCACGTGCTCGCGCAACGGCACCGTTCCTGTGCCCGGCGCGCCCCGGCCAGGGAAATCGGCGACCTGCACATGCCGGATATCCGCCCGATGCTTGTCGATGGCCGCCGTGATCTCGACCTCGTTGACCGCCCAGTGGTACAGGTCCGCGAGCAGTCCCAGCCGGGCGCCCCAGGCGGACTCGACGCGATCGATGAGCGTGACGGCATCACCCGGCGTGCGGATCGGGTAGCGCGGAGCACCACTCAGCGGCTCCAGCAGCACTGTGGCACCGATCCTCTCGGCCGCGCGCGCCGCGAGCCCGAGATTCTCCACCGCGAGCTCATCCTGCTCGTCCGCGGAGAGCCCACCCCTGCGATTGCCTGGCAAGGCGTTGAATCCTGTGGCCCCCAGTTGCTCGCCGATGCCCACCACGACATCGACGTTGTCGAGGAAATCCCGGCGGTGCCGCGGATCAGACAATAGCCCCCGCTCGCCCGCTGCGAGATCGCCAGCAGCGAAGTTCAGCGTCGACAACCGCACCCCCGCGTCGCGGACCGCGCCCACGAACGCATCCACTTCGCGATCCGGCGGGCAAGGCACATCAAACGGCCACCAGAACTCCACCGCGCTGAATCCCGCCCGCCGGGCCGCCGCTGGCCGCTCGAGCAGGGGCAGATGCGTCAGCAGGATCGAGCAATTGACAGTATAGGAAGGCGCAATCATTGACGTTGATCCTATAAGGAGCCCACGGTGGGAACCACTGACGCAGTCCAGGTCGCCGCGACGCCAGCGGCAGCGGTCGTCACCGGAGCCGGCAGCGGGCTTGGCCGCGCGATCACCCGCGAGCTGCTCGACCACGGCTACCGCGTTGCCCTCGCCGGGCGCAACGCCGCGACCCTCGCCGAGACCGCCAACGATCATCCTGGCGCGCTCGTCGTCCCCGCCGACGTCACCGATCCCGAATCCGTGCGCGCATTGTTCGCCGCGGTGCTCGATGCCTGGGGGAGGGTGGACGTGCTCGTCAACAACGCGGGAACGTTCGGGCCCGTCGGCAACCTCGACGAGATCGCGTTCGAGGACTGGACAGCTACCCTCACCACCAACGTGACTGGCTACTACTTGTGCGCGGCGGAAGCCATGCGGGCCATGCGGAAGCAGCGGCCCCACGGCGGACGCATCATCAACAACGGCTCGATCTCCGCCTACGTCCCGCGCCCCGGCACGGCCGCCTACACCACCACGAAGCACGCCATCACTGGGCTCACGAAATCGATCTCCCTGGATGGTCGCCCCGACAACATCGCGTGCGGGCAGATCGACATCGGCAACGCCGCCACCGACATGACCCACGGGTTCGCGGCGGGAGCCCGCCAGGCCGACGGCACCACCAAGCAGGAACCAACCTTTGACGCCCGCCACGTCGCTGAGGCCGTCCGGCACATGGCGGATCTGCCGCTCAACGCGAACGTGCAGTTCATGACGCTCATGGCCACCACGATGCCCTACATCGGGCGCGGCTAGCTGCGAGGGGAGGGCGTGCTTGCGCCCTCGGCCAGGGCGCGGCTAGCTGCGAGGGGGCGAGCTCTAGCCGACGAACCGCTGCAAGCGCGCGGACAAGCGTGGAACCAGCTCCCCATCGGGGTTGATGCGCTCCTCCACGTACGCCAGATCGCCACCCTCGACGATCCCGTACAGGCGCTTCGCGCCGCCCATCAAGGCCGCCGACTGCGAACGGATCACCACATCAGTGGCTAGCTCCCACGACGACTGCGACAACGCCTCGCCGTAGTACAGCTCCACGACGCCCGAGGTGTGGGTCAGCAGCAGCTCGATGACTTCCTCGCCATCCTGATCGGCCACGCGCCAGAAGCCTGACTCGCGCAGGTCCGGCCCCACGAAGTTCTGCTCATCATCAAGCACCCACGTGCGCGAATCCCACGCCAGGTACTCGCCGCCGTTGTGGGCGACGATGATCTCCTGGCCGAAGCGATAATCGCCAGATTCGGGGTGATTGCCCTCGCCCGTGCCTCGCCACACTCCCACCAGCGGGATCAGCGCCAACAACGCATCGTTGAGGTTCTCGCCCTCGCGCAGGTTGGCGGTATCCGCGGGCAGGGGCAAGCCGCCCAGCGACGGAACATTGCGCGCAGCGGTCTCCCGGGCGCGCTTCGCCGCGGCCTCGACCGCGGCATTGCCGCTGCCCGGCGCCGGCGCTATGCCGGAACCGTCAGCCTGTGCCGCCGCGCTCAGGCCCGCTGGGTCGTGACCAGCTGGCTCGTGACCAGCTGGCTCGTGAGCGGCTGGCTCGTGACCAGCTGGCTCGTGAGCGGCGCCGCCATCGCTCGAATTGTGCGCGTCACTCACTGCTTCTGCTCGTCCGTGACGAGGCGATACACCACGTACACGGCGAACCATGTGATCAGCACGCTGGACAGGACCAGGAGGGCCTCGAAGATATAAACCACCACGACCGTGATTCTATCGGCTCGCCCGGAGCCCTTCCACGCGGGGTTGGTTCAATGGGGGCGCGGGGTGCTTCGCTACTGGCTGAGGTGCCACCCTTGGCGCGCAGCTGCCAGGGAACCCGCTGAGCTGCCACGGGTATTTGCATGGCTGGAAAGCGCAAGGGTGGCAACAGCCGGTGGTGGGTGGTGGCTACACGAGCATTGCGCGCCAGGAGGGGCGCGCCCGCCGCGGTGCGTGTGCTGCGCTGGCGGCGCTGTGCTGCTCTCTCAGTGGAAGCTTTTCCCCCTCCCAGCGGGAAAAGTTTCCACTACCGCGGGGGGAGGCCGGCCCGAGCCAGCCAGCCGGCCAACCACAGCGGGGGCGGCCAGCCCGAGCCAGCCGGCCAACCACAGCGGGGGAAGCCGTCCCGAGCCAGCCGACCAGCCACAGCGGGGGGAGGCCGGCCCCAAGGCCCCAAAGCCCCGAAAACAGCACACTGGCCCGGACCGTGCGTGACGGTCCGGGCCAGCGTTGGTTCCGGTGTCGCCATCCAAAGATGGCTGCGCCGGTGGCTAGCGCGCGCTAGCAGGTGGCTAGCGCTGGGTGCTGCTATGCGCCGATGGTGATGTTCACCTCGTGGACGCCGTTGCTCTCGGGAGCGACGGTGGCCTGCCCGTTGCCGGCGTTGGAGAGGGCGCGCACGGTCCAGCTGCCGGGGGCGGCGAAGAAGCGGAAGTCCCCGCTGCCGGACGCGACGACCTCGGCGGTGAACTCGCCGGTGGAGTCGAGGAGGCGGACGTAGGCGCCGCCCACCGCGGTGCCGTCCTGGTTGACGACCTTGCCGGTGATGACTGTTTCCTTCTCGGCGTCAACGCCGGAGGGCAGGTTGTGGCCCTGTACAGGTGCTCCGCACATTACTTTGCTGCTCCCAGTTCGATCGGTACGCCGACGAGTGAGCCGTATTCGGTCCAGCTGCCGTCGTAGTTCTTGACATTGTCGTAGCCGAGGAGCTCGCGGAGCGCGAACCAGGTGTGGCTGGAGCGCTCGCCGATGCGGCAGTAGGCGATGATGTCCTTGCCGTCGTCGAGGCCCTCGGTCTTGTAGAGGTCGCGCAGCTCGTCGTCGCTCTTGAAGGTGCCGTCCTCGTTGGCGGCCTTGCTCCACGGCACGTTGATGGCGGTGGGGATGTGGCCGGCGCGCTGCGACTGCTCCTGGGGGAGGTGCGCGGGGGCGAGGATCTTGCCGGAGAACTCGTCGGGCGAGCGCACGTCGATGAGGTTCTTGCCACCGATCGCGGCGATGACCTCGTCGCGGAAGGCGCGGATGGTGACGTCCTGCGGCTGCGCCTTGTAGTCGGTGGTCTCGCGGCGGGGGACCTCGGTGACGAGGGGGCGCCCGTCGAGCTCCCACTTCTTGCGGCCGCCGTCGAGGAGCTTGACGTCCTCGTGGCCGTACAGCTTGAAGTACCAGTAGGCGTAGGCGGCGAACCAGTTGTTGTTGCCGCCGTAGAGGATGACGGTGTCCTCGTTGGCGATGCCCTTCTCGGACAGCAGCGCGTTGAACTGCTCCTGGTTGACGAAGTCGCGGCGTACGGGGTCCTGCAGGTCCTGCTTCCAGTCGATCTTGACGGCGCCCTCGATGTGGCCTCCGTCGTAGGCCGACGTGTCCTCGTCGACCTCGACGAACACGATCTTGGGCTGGTTCAGGTTCTGCTCGGCCCAGTCAGCTGTGACCAGGACGTCGGAGCGAGCCATGGGTTTCCTTTCGTGAGGGGTGTGCGCGGGTGGTTACGCTGCGGTTCCGCGCCCGGTGGGGGCGAGGCGTGCCGCGAGGGGGTAGATCTGGCAGCCCAGGCAAATGCCGAATGCCGCGTTGAGGAACGCCGCGGCGAACGCGAACCCAACGAGGACCTGCGCGGCGAGGACGGCGCCGGCGAGGTAGGCGATGAGTCCGGCGGCAGCAAAGACGAGCCCGACGAACTGGGCGAACTGTACCGGTGCCGCGGGCTCTCGCTCGGTGACCGGGCCGAGGCGCGGCGCGACGATGCGGCCAAAGAGCATCCCGGAGGGGGTGTGCCGGGGGCCGCGGGTGGCGCCGATGCCGAAGATGATGGCCTGGGCAGCGAGGAGTGGCCACCAGTTGGTGGCGAGAACGATGGCGAGGACGGCGGTGGTGATCCACGCGGAGAAGCGGGGACCGCGCACGTCGATGCCGGGTGTGGTCTGGGTGAGTGCCATGAAGATCTGCTCCTGGTGTTGATTCGCCCGCGCGTGGCGCGGGGTCAACGATGGGCCTGGACGGGTATTCGTCTGGGCGTGGCGGAACAGCGGCGCCTAGGGCGTCACATGCTGTTCCGGTTCAGGAACAGAGACAACAACAACCACCGAGGCGGCACAGGTCTACCGTGCGGCGTCGGGTGAGCATGAGCTCATGGTTGGTCTGCACGTTTCTCACCATACCGCGCTCTCTCGTTTTGTCAGCCTTGCTGTCCACTTACTGAGACGAGCGCTTCGGACAGCGCTTCTCGCGTGGGTACTCCGGGTATGCGAAAGCGCTGGTGGCCGTGGGTATCGAACAGCAACGTGGTAGGTAGCGAGAGGATGCTGAGATCCCGGCCGAGCTGCGCGTGCTCGTCGATGTCGAGCTCGATGTGGGTGACCTCCGGGAACTCCGGCAGGGTGTCCTCGATGACCCGGCGCACGGCCGCGCACGGGCCGCACCAGACGGCGGTGAAGTGCACGACGGTGGGGTGGCCGGGGAGCACTCCGGCCTCGGCGAGCCCCTCGTGGTGCGGCGCGCGCTCATGGGTAGCGGGGCCGGTCGCGATGACGCTGCCGTGCCGGCGCTGCCAGAGCAGCCCCACCGCGGTGGCGATCGCGGTGGCGCTGCCGAGGATGATGATTCCGGTCATGGCCGTCCTGCCGTGGTCGATGCCCTGTCGTGGTCGAGGTCGAGCGTGACGTTCTCGACGGCAGCCTCGACGACGATGCGCCCGCCCTGCGGGTACGCGTAGGCGGGCTGCTGGCTGAAGGGCACCTCGGGAATGGTCATGGTCATCTTGAAGGAACGCAGGGCTCGCTCGCGCAATTCCTCGGGGATGGGGATGTCCCGGTCGCGGTAGGGGCCGTTGTAGAAGCGCAGGGGCTCGATGGTGAGCACATTGCCGTCGAGGCGGAGGCGGGCCTCGACGGTGACGGGCTCGTCGTCGATGGACTCAGGTGGCGTGGCGGTGAGCATGACGGGGCGGAAGCGGTTGATGACCTCCTCGGTGGCGGCGTCGAACGCGTCGATGAACGTCACGGGGAAGAAGGAGAGCCGCAGGTCGGGAAGGTCGAAGCGGCGTCCGAGCTCGGTCTGTCCCATGACCACCCGGCCGGTCAGCTCGTCGGCGGCGAGGGCGGTGATGCGCTGCTGGTACCAGCGGCCCGGGGTGATCCGCGCACCGGTGAGGGCGGCCTCCAGCGAGACACGCCCGGCGTAGTCGGTGGGCACCCGCTCGACCTGGATGTCGATCTTGTCGTACTCGCCGGTGATGATCTGCGGGAGCACCGGGAATCCCCGCAGGATGACGTGTGGATCGGAGTCGAGCTGGGCGCTGTCGCGCAGGGCACGGGAGATCCTGTGCTCGGTATACGCTGCGGTGCCGAGCTCGGCGAGGATGGCAGCGGCGAGGAGGACGAGGACACCTAGGATCAACTTGCGCACTCCCTTATTGTTACTGACACCGGGCGGTACAACGTCCGTACTGTGAGACTGACGCGTTAGTCTGTGTGGGTTCGAGCGATGTTCATGCCTCGTGGCCGGACACGATCGGACTGCTGGCTACCAGTGGAGAGAGGAAAGGGGACGGCGTGGAGCTGCTCTTGCTGACGGCCGATCCAAACCCGGAAGCGGTCCTGCCGTCCTTGGCTCTACTGCCCCATACGGTCCGGCCCGCGGCGGCCGATGTGTCGTCCTTGCTGGAGACGAGCAACGCGGACGTGGCGCTCGTCGACGCGCGCAGTGACCTTGCCTCGGCGCGGGGACTGTGCCGGATCCTCGCGAACACGGGCGCCTCGGTACCGGTGGTCGCGGTGCTCAACGAGGGCGGCCTGGTCGCCGTGAGCTCCGATTGGGGGAGCCAGGACATCCTGCTCCCCGGGACGGGCCCGGCGGAGCTGGACGCGCGCTTGCGGCTGCTAGTGGGCCGAACGACGATGCAGGCGCCCGAGGAGGAGACCGGGATGGTCACCCTGGGCGATCTGATCATCGACGAGGGCACCTACACGGCGCGCCTCCGGGGCAGGCCGCTGGACCTCACCTACAAGGAGTTCGAGCTCCTCAAGTACCTGGTGGTCAATGCCGGCCGGGTATTCACGCGCGCGCAGCTGCTCCAGGAGGTATGGGGCTACGACTTCTTCGGCGGTACCCGAACCGTCGATGTGCATGTCCGGCGCCTGCGCGCCAAGCTCGGTGCCGAGTACGAGTCGTTGATCGGCACGGTGCGCAACGTCGGCTACAAGGCAGTGCGGCCGACCAAGGCGAGCAAGGCGGCGCAGGATGCGAGCGCCAGCGCCCGCGCGGCCGACGACGACCCGGGCGCGGCAGACGACGAAGCGACCAACGAGGACCAGTGAGGCAGTGCCGCTGATGGAGATCGTGCCGCTCGACCAGGACCGCGAGGCCGAGGTGGCCGCGATGCTCGGGGCGGCGCGGGATCACGATCAAGTCGATCCGGTCTCCGAGCAGGGGCTGCGCGCGCTCGCGGGGGAGATCGAATCACGAAACGTCGCGGTTGTCGACGACGGCGCGGTCGTGGGGGTTGCCCCCGTGCGCTGGGAGAACGGCACGGCCAACGTCGAGCTCGTGGTGCATCCGGGGGAGCGGCGGCGCGGCGTGGGCAGCAAGTTGCTCTCGGCCATTCGCGCGATCACGGGAACGGGCGCCCAGGTGTGGTCGCATGGCGATCTTGCCGCGGCCCGGGCGATGGCCGGGGTCCGGGGACTCGCGCGCACCCGGGAGCTGCTGCAGATGCGGCGCCCGCTCGGCCAGGGTGCGCAGCCGTTGCCCGATCCGGCGCCGCTCGAGGGGGCCCGGATCACCACGTACGCCGATCTGGGCGCCGACGCCCAGGCCCTGGACAGCGAGATCGTTCGGGTCAACAACGCGGCATTCGCCTGGCATCCCGAGCAGGGCGGCTGGACGACCAATGATGTGCAGGAGCGCCGCGGCTTGCCGTGGTTCGATCCGCGCGGCCTGCTGCTGGCCGTTGATGAGGACGATCCTGCTCGGCTGCTGGGTTTCCACTGGACCAAGGTGCACCCCGCGGATGCCACGGAGCCAGCGAAGGGCGAGGTGTACATCGTCGGGGTGGATCCCGACGCGCACGGGCGTGGCGTCGGGCGCTCGCTCACTCTCGAGGGCCTGCGCTACTTGCAGGACCAGGGGCTGGCCGCGGTCATTCTCTACGTCGAGTCGGATAACACGGCAGCCCTGCGCACGTATGAGGGCCTGGGCTTCGAGCGGTTCTTCACCGACGTGGCCTACACCCTCGGCTAGACGCAGCGCCCCTGGCTAGATGAAGGGCGTGCTAGACCGCGTCCTCCGGGATCTTTCCCGTCACGAGATAGATGACCTTGCGGGCAACCTCGACGGAGTGGTCGGCGAATCGCTCGTAGTAGCGACCGAGCAGCGTGACATCGACGGCCGCGGCCACGCCGTGCTTCCACTCGCGATCCATGAGCACGCTGAACAGGTGACGGTGCAGGTCGTCCATGGCATCGTCCTCGTCGAGCAGTTGCAGCGCCTGCTCGGCATCGTGGTTCTCCAGCACCTCCGCGGCACCCTTGGCGAGGTGCGCGGCCACGCGGCCCATCTCAGCGAAGTACGCCTTGACCTCCTCCGGGAGCGCCTGCTTGGGGTGGCGCCGCCGGGTGATCTTCGCGACGTGGAGGGCGAGGCGCCCCATCCGATCAAGGTCGTTGACGGCTTGGATGCCAGAGACCACGGAGCGAAGGTCCCCGGCCACGGGCGCCTGGAGGGCGAGGAGCGCGAACGCCTTCTCCTCGCACGAGGCGCGCATCGCATCAAGCTCGTCGTGGTCGGAGATGACCTTCTCGGCGATCGCGAGATCGGCCTGCAGCAACGCCTGGGTGGCCGAAGCCATCGCCGCATCGGCCTGTCGGCACATCGTGGCGAGGGAGAACGACAGGTCGGCGATCTTCTCGGTGTAGGCAGCTCGCATGGTGACTTAGCCTACGTTGCCGAGTGGGAATCGTCATTCGCGCGCGTTGAACGACGCGTGAATTCACGTGCAGGAAAGGTCGCCAGCGTTGGTGACGGAGAGATCCTCGGGCAGCGCCACCTGCGGCACGACCACACCGTCCTCCATGATCGACACGGTGGCACCGGGGCTCGTCGGCGACGAGACCGAAGCCTCGAAGTCGGTGCCCAGGATGACCTCGCCGATGCTGCCGAGCCCGCGGCGTTCCTGCAGGATCGCCCCAGGGAAGGAGGACGCTAGGGTCGCGGCCTCGGCCTCGTTGCCCGCCGAGTAGCGGATCACGGTCTGGTTGAGCACGCGCGAGTGGTCGCCAACGCTGTAGATCTGGAAGCCATGCCCGGCGAGAGCGCTCGCTGCGCTCCCAGCGATGCCAAGGGTGCGCGAACCGTTCGAGACCTGCACGCTGACCTGGCTGGGTTCCTGCGCCTCGAGGTCGAGTTGCTCGGCCTGCCTGGGGGCGGGCCGCTCGCCGTTGGAGGTGGCTGGTGCATCGTCGGCGTTGTCATTGCTGCTCGGGGCAGGATCCTCCTCGCCGGGGAGCGGCAAGTCGTAGATGATCGAGTCGAAGATCGCATCGATGTCGCGGTCCCGGGGGATCTCGTTCATCTGCTCGTTCGGGCCCGCCGTGGGAATGGTGAGGAACGTGACCTGGCCAGCGTCGACGCCTTGCATGGAGCGGGCGAGCATCAGCAAGGACTCCGCGCCGACGTTCTCGACGAACGTGTGGCTGACGAATGCCTCGATGAAGTTGTTGAGCTTGGTGGGGTCTAGCAGCACACGGTTGGAGAGGACCTCCCGCAGCAGCGAGGACAGCAGTACCTGCTGGCGGTGCATGCGACCGTAGTCATTGGTGCCCTCGGTGGGCACATGGCGGGCGCGCACATAGTCGAGGGCGGTGGGCCCGTCGATGACCTGCTCGCCTGCCTCGGGAATGATCAGGCCGAGCTCGTCATCCCACATCGGCTGGGTGACGCACACCTCGACGCCGCCGATGGTGTCGACCATGTCCTGGAAGCCCGCGAAGTCGATTCCGACGAAGCGTGTGATGTTCATTCCCGAGATCTGCTGCACCGACTTGATCAAGCATTTCGGACCGCCCGTGAAGTAGGCGTCATTCAGCTTGACGTTGGGCTGCGAGGGCACGTAGTCCTCGGAATAGGTGGCGGAATCGTTGTCGAAGCGCTGGCACTCGGGGCGGGTGATGTTCAGATCGCGGGGGAACGACACCGCCACCACCCGTCGGCGGTCCGCGGGGATGGTGACCAGCATGATCGTGTCCGATCGGGCGCCCTCATGCATCCATCCGGTTCCGCCGATCTGCGCGTTGATGCCCGCGCGGCTATCGACGCCGACCACGAGGAAAGTCTCATCGCCGACCTGGTCCTCCATGCCGCGGACATCCTCGGAACCGATATCGAGCGCCTCGACGACGGTAAGGTTGTTGTCCGTGCTGCGGATGTAGTTCCACACCGTGCCGGTGATGACGAGCGCGCTCAGCGAGACCAGCGCGATCATGATGCGGGCGGCGATGAGGATCCGCGGGTGCCGGTGCGCGACGGCAGCGGGCGGCATGACCACGC
The DNA here is from genome assembly GCF_014841105.1 of Lolliginicoccus lacisalsi. Lineage (GTDB taxonomy): Bacteria > Actinomycetota > Actinomycetes > Mycobacteriales > Mycobacteriaceae > Lolliginicoccus > Lolliginicoccus lacisalsi. The sequence continues at coordinate 343,361 of NZ_JACYWE010000002.1, read as the reverse complement.
CGACCTGTCCAGCCGCGCGGGGCGTGCCGCTGCTAGGCGAATCGCTCACTCATCCATCCTCGGGTCCTAGTGCGCACCACGATCCCGGCGACGGGGCCGGTCCGCGGGCAAGCTTCTACCTACTAGAGTAAGCATGCATACCAGTGCACGCGCCATCATGGCGGTATCGATACCCCAGTCCTGGGGGCTCGCGTGACCCATGGTGCGAATGTGGCAGGCGAGCTAGCCGCCCGAGTGCATCAGGTCCGCGCCCTGCGGCACTGCGCAATCATCCGGATCCTCCAGCCAGCCGTCCGGCAGCATCACCTTGCCCGGGGATCCCTGCCGCCCCCGCGGGCCCTCCGCCGCCGCCGGGTACGGCACCTCGGGGTCAAGCTCGCTGAGCAGCGATTTCAACTGAGCGAGGCTCTCCACCAGCGCCAGCGCCGAACGCAGGTCCGAGCCAGCCGGGAACCCCCGCAAGTACCACGCGATGTGCTTGCGCATCTCCCGCGTGCCCTTGTGCTCGCCATGATGATCCACCAGCAGCTCGGCATGCCGATGCATGATCTCTGCCACTTCTCCCAGCCGCGGCGGCTCCGGCACCGGCTTGCCATTCAACCGGGAGCTCAGCTCCGCGAACAACCACGGCCGACCCAGGCATCCCCGCCCGACCACCACGCCATCGCAGCCCGTGCTCGTCATCATCCGCTCGGCATCCTCCGCCGCGAAGATGTCGCCATTGCCCAGCACCGGGATGGTGGTGACATGTTGCTTGAGGCGCGCGATCTCGTCCCAGTCAGCGACACCCGAATAGCGCTGCGCCGCCGTGCGGGCATGCAGGGCCACCGCGGCCGCGCCCTCGCCCTCCGCGATCCGCCCGGCATCGAGATGCGTGGGGTGGTCGGCGTCGATGCCGATGCGGAACTTCACCGTCACCGGGATCGACGTTCCCTCCGTCGCCCGCACCGCCGCAGCCACGATCTGGCCGAACAGGTTGCGCTTGTACGGCAGCGCCGCGCCACCGCCCTTGCGCGTCACCTTCGGCACGGGGCAGCCGAAGTTCATGTCGATGTGATCGGCGAGATCCTCCTCGACGATCATCCGCGCCGCCTCGTAGGTGTAGCGCGGATCCACCGTGTACAGCTGCAGCGAGCGTGGCGTCTCGGTCGGGCCGAAGGTCGTCATGTGCATCGTCGCCTCGTTGCGCTCCACCAGGGCGCGCGCCGTGACCATCTCGCACACATAAAGGCCCGCCGTGGACCCCGCCCGCGCTGTCTCGATCTCCCGGCACAACGTGCGGAACGCCACATTGGTGATGCCCGCCATCGGGGCGAGCACCACCGGGCTGCCGAGCTCGAGCGATCCGATGTGCAGCGGAGCGCGGGAAGTCATGGATGCCACCATCTGCTAGTTCTTGCCCCCGCCGAGCAGGCCGCCCAGCATGCCGCCGAGCCCGCCCTGCGACTGCTGCCCGCCCAGCACGCTGCCCAGCACGCCCCCTAGGCCACCCTTGCTGCCCATGTACTGCTTCGCCAGGTAGGCCATGACGATCGGAGCGATCATCGGCAGCACCTTCGATACCAGCGACTCATCGCCACCGCCGGAGCTGCCCGCGAGCGCATGGATGGCGGTGTCCTTGTCCTCGCCGAGGATCCGATCAACGATCTTCTCGCCATCGTTCGTGTCGACCTCGTCCATGTCGATCTCGCGGTCCGCCAGCGTCGTGTCCCGGCCATCGAGCGCGTGGGCCAGCGACTCCGCGCCCTGCGAATCCTGCGCGTTGCGGTCGAGCCGGCCGAGCAGCGTGGGCAGGGCCTGCTTCACTACGCCCTCGGCGGTGGCGTCGTCCACCCCGAGCTTCTGGGCGATCTGGCTGATGGGGACCTGGCGGAGCAGATCGTCGAAAGCGGCCATGGCGGGACCTTTCCTCGAAGCGGGCAATCACGTACGACAATAACCGCGCGGGGTGGAACCGGACTAGCCGCGAGGTGCTCCTGCGGCGGGCCGCGAGGTGCTCCTGCCGCGGATGTGTGCGGTTTTGCACCCTTCACGGCGGGCTGGAGGGTGCATTCGGTAACACTTCCGGCGGGGTGGCAGCGCGAGGAGCGCGGAGGAAGCGAGCCCCCGCCGGGTTTGCCCAGGCGGGGGAGTGGTGTGCCCCCTCTCGGGCTCGAACCGAGGACCTGCGGATTAAAAGTCCGTAGCTCTACCAACTGAGCTAAAGGGGCGTGTTCTGTGGGAACGCACTCATGCTAGCGAACGCGGCGGTCGTTTAGCACACCGGTAGGGGGGCGCGTGGCGGGCGCGGCACCCTGCCTCTTGTATACCCCTGGGGGTATATGGTTACATTGGGTACATACCCCAGGGGGTTATGCAACCAGAATCCCCGAGCGAACCCCACCACGAGGAGGCCAGGATGATCCTGGAGCAGTACTACATCGACTGCCTCTCGCACGCGTCCTACCTGATCGGCGACGAGAAGACCGGCAACGCGATCGTCGTCGACCCCCGGCGCGACATCACCGAGTACCTCACCGACGCCAATACCAACGGGCTGACCATCATCGGCATCATCAACACCCACTTCCCCGCCGCCTTCGTCTCCGGCCACCTCGAGCTCGTCGACGCCACCGGCGCCTGGATCGGCTTCGGTCACCGCGCCGACACCGAGTACCCCATCAAGCGGCTCCACCACGGCGATCGCATCAGCCTCGGCGATGTCGACATCGAGATCCTCGAGACACCCGGCCACACCTGGGAATCCATCAGCCTCCTCGTCCGCGAGAACGCCCACGCCAGCCCCACGGCCGTGCTCACCGGCGACTCGTTGTTCATCGGCGACGTGGGCCGCCCCGATCTCGCCAACCTCGGCGATGGCAGCAACACCGACCTCGCCCGCGCCATGTACAGCACCGTCCACAACGTCCTGCTGCCCCTGCCCGATGACGTTATCGTCATGCCCGCGCACGGTGCAGGCTCCTCGTGCGGCAAGAACCTCTCGGACGAGCTCACCTCCACCATCGGCGAGCAGCGCCGCACCAACCTGTCCGTCCAGCCCATGAGCGAGGACGAGTTCGTCAAGCTCATCACCGACGGACAGCCCGCGGTGCCCGGCTACTTCCTCACCGACGCCGAGCTCAACCGCCGCAACCACGCCCTGCTCGCTCAGGACCGCCAGGTCCCCGAGCTCACCGCCGCCTACGTGGCCCAGCACCTCCGCAGCGGCGGCGTGGTCCTCGACGCCCGCTCGCCCGACGACTACGCCGAAGGCCACGTTCGTGGCTCCGTCAACGTCGGCTTCGACGGCCGCTTCGCCGAGACCGGCGGCATGGTCGCCGGGCTGCACGACGAGATCGTCGTCATCACCTACCCCGGCGAGGAGCAGGACGCCGCGATGCGCCTCTCCCGCATCGGCTACGACACCGTCGTCGGCTACCTCAACGTGACCGGCGCCAGCTTCCCCGCCGCGCTCGCCGAGCAGGTGGCTCCCGCGCCGCGCTACACGGTGCGAGAGCTCGCCGCCGACCTCGACGCGGTGACGCTCGTCGACATCCGCAACCCCGGCGAGCGCGAGGGCGGTTACATCGAGGGCTCCGTGCACATCCCGCTCGCCCAGCTCGACGCGCGCATCGGCGAGCTGCCCGCGGGCAAGCCCATCGTGGTGCACTGCGCCGGCGGATGGCGCTCCAGCGTCGCCGCCAGCCTGCTGCGCGCCCGCGGCATCGACGGTGTCAGCGACCTCGTGGGCGGCTACAACGCCTGGCTCGAGGAGCACGCCGCGGTGTAGGTGCGCGGCCCGTCTCCGATCGTGAAGATCCAGCCACATCCCGCGTGGCTGGATCTTCACGATTCACGGTCCGGAGGCCGGGCTACCGCCGTGCTGCCAGGGCCGCTCGGATGTCCCGCACCACTTGGTCCGGGGCGGTGGCGAGGTGGTGCCACGAGAACCGCAGTACCTGCCACCCCGCGTTGACCAGCGCGTTCTGGCGGTCCATGTCGCGAGCGAACCGCTCCGCATCGCGATGCCACGCCCAGCCATCCACCTCGATGGCGACCCGCTCGCGCTCGAATGCCACATCGAGCTCGTACCCGAGCGCCCGGACGTGCGCGCGCCAACCCGTGAAGCCGCCGCGCCGAAGGAGCCGTTGCAGCAGTCGCTCCGCCTCCGATGCTCCGCCCTCACGGGCGATCCGCAGCATCCGTCCGGCTTGCGTGGCGCCCGCGCGATAGCGGTTGCGTCGATGCGCGGCATGCAGCTGTGGCAGCGAGACGTGACGCTGCAACGCCCGATCCAGGAACACCGTGCCACCGGGTATCGAGATCGCGGTCTCGAGGACCGTGAGCGCCCGCGCGGTGAGGGGCAGTCCGTCGCGGTGGGTGACATCGCGCTCGTCGAGGTCGCGGTGGCGGATCCGGCAACCTGGCACCCGGGTCCGGCGATGGCGAGGGATGGTCGCATGGTGCCGTCGCGGCGGATTGTCGAGCATTCCGTGCCACCATGCGGCGCTCGGACCATGGGCGATCGCGCCTGCCCCCGCGTGGTGGAGGGCGATCCGTAGGTCGGCGCGGGCAGTTCGCGGTCGGTCCGCCGCTAGATAGATGCCGGGCGCCACCCGGCTCCATTCCTCGCGCTGGGCGCGCAGGTCGACCTGGCGGCCGGTGAGGCCAGCGGCGCGGGCCTGCGCGCGGGTGATGACGCCATCCTGGTCGGCAAGCAGCCGGGTGATCCGGGGTCGGTGCATGACGAGATGGACGCAGCCGGGCACCGGATGGTTCCACCCGCCTGGGTCTCGCGCCGATCGTGAAGATCCAGCCACCTCCCACGTGGCCAGATCTTCACGATCGAGGCCCCTGCGGCCGGGTGCGCGACAATGGGCCGATGAGCCGCCAGTCCCGCCGAAGCAAGGGTTACCGCCCACCGGCTGCCCGCCAGGCCGTCCGCCGCCAGGCCGTCCGCCGCCAGGATCCCAGCGACCAGGATCCCAGCGACCAGGATCCCTGGGCCGCTGGTGCCCGCCCCGTCGATTCGGGCACCTGCGAGCTCGTGGCGGAGGGCGACGGTGGCTGGGTGCTGTACGTGAATGGCGCCCCGAGCTCGTTCATCTCGTCGGGGGACCCGCTCCGTCTCGGGTTTGGCTACATGCAGTGGATCGCGGCCGCTATCGAATGCCAGTGGTCGGGCGACGGCGCGGGGTTGCGGGTCCTGCACCTCGGCGGGGGCGCGTGCACCTTGCCGCGCTATGTGGCGGAGGTCTTTCCCGGGGCGCGGCAGCTCGTGGTGGAGATCGATGCGGAGCTGGCGCGGCTGGCCCGGCAGTGGTCGGACTTGCCGCGGGCGCCGAGGCTGCGGATCCGGGTGGGGGAGGCCCGCGAGGTGGTGCAGGGGCTCTCGCCGGGCACGAGGGACGTGATCGTGCGGGATGTCTTCGCGGGGGACGAGACGCCGCGAGCGCTGACGACGACGGGTTTCCTCGATGAGGCGCGACGGGTGCTCGCCCCGGGCGGGATGTATGCCGTCAATTGCGGAGTGCTGCGTGGCCTGCGCGAGGCCCGCGAGGACCTCGCGACAGTGCTGGAGCGGTTCGCGCAGGTGCTTGTCGTGGGCGATCAGGCCACGTTGAAGGGTCGTCGTCCAGGGAATGTCGTGGTGCTGGCCAGTGATGCGCCGCTCGACTCGGTGGCGCTGGGGGCGAGGCTGCGCAGCGGCTCGGACGCGGCAGTGGTGCTCGCCGGTGCCGATGTCGTGGAGTTCTGCAAGGGCGCGGAGCCCCGCGAGGATCCCCGCTCCGGTCCGCTAGCGGAGCCGGGTTTCTAGCGGAGCCGGTCGGCTAGCGGAGCCGGGTTTCTAGCGGAATAGGCCGATGATGACGTCACCGAGGATCACCGCGGCGAGCACGAGGACGAGGTAGGCAAACCACTTCTGGAGCTGGTGGGCGCTGATCCGCTTGGCGAAGCGCTGCGCGGCGAGCGAGCCGACGACGGCCGTGGCGGCGAAGACGGCTGTGACTCTCCAGTCGAGCTCTACGGATCCGAGGTGGGAACCGAGCCCGGCGAGCGAGTTCGCGATGATGATGAGCAGCGACGTGCCGACAGCGGTGGCCATGGGCAGGCCGAGGAGCAGGACGAGCGCGGGGACGATGAGGAATCCACCGCCGACGCCGAACATGCCGGTGAGCACGCCGACGCCGAGCCCGGCGGGGATGGATCGGGAGGAGCATCGCTTCCAGTTGATGTGCGGTGGCCCGCCGCCCTCGTCGGTGACTGCGCACGCGGTTCCGGTGTGGTCGGGACTGTGGAGCATGCGGTAGGCGGCGAGGATCATGATGGTGGCGAACCCAGCGAGGAGCAGATCCTCGGGGATGGCGCGGCCGAGCCAGCCGCCGAGCAGCGCGGCGGGGACGCCGGTGGCGGCGAAGATGCCCGCGAGGCGCCAATTGACGGCGCGGGCGCGGACGCGGGAGATCGCGCCGGTGGCGGAGGCGAGGGCGACGACGATGAGCGACAGTGGCACGGCTTGGTGGATGGGCATGCCGACGACGTAGACGAGGGCGGGAACGGCAAGGATGGCGCCGCCTCCGCCGAGGAGGCCAAGGAGTATGCCGATGGCGAGCCCGAGCGTGGCAACGGTGATGGTGGTGACCATGCTGTCTCCCGTCCGGTCGCCCGTGGTTGATGCCCGCCCCAGTTTATACCCTAGGGGGTATTTAGGTCTATGGCGCGGCGCACACGCTCATCGCCACACCATCATGCGCCCGGCGCGCGGCCCCATGCACCGCTTGTGGCTGGTGGACCGCGGACCGGCGCGCAAGCTGCTCCGCAGCATCCGGAAAGCCCCAGCTGGGCGCGGCGCCGACGGTGCCGTGCCGCCGACTCGTGGTGCGACTACCAGCTGAAACAGCAATTGACCACGTGTTTTGTGTTTTCTCCAAGATCTGTCCTATGCTAGTCCCGCTCCCAACGGAAACCTGTTGGGGATGCCGGCCAGGAAACTGGCAGGCCCCCTTCGTCTAGAGGCCTAGGACGCCGCCCTTTCAAGGCGGTAACGCGGGTTCGAATCCCGTAGGGGGTACGCTCTCCTAGGTCTCGGCGTAGTAGAGTAACAATGCATGGCCCTGTGGCGCAGTTGGTTAGCGCGCCGCCCTGTCACGGCGGAGGTCGCGGGTTCGAGTCCCGTCAGGGTCGCAAGTCCAGTAATGGGCATGTTTTCATCGCCGGGAACGGCGTTGATCCGGCCAGGTAGCTCAGTTGGTACGAGCGTCCGCCTGAAAAGCGGAAGGTCGCCGGTTCGATCCCGGCCTTGGCCACATCAAGTCCCCCAGGATTACCTGGGGGACTTTTTGTATGCCAGGAGCGGGCCCCGGACGTCCCCGCCTGCTGCCACAAGCTGCGCCGCAGCGACTGGCGCGGGGGGGGGGGGGGGGGGGGGGGGGGCTGCCGCTTCCGCGCCGCGAGTGGAAACTTCTCCCGCCTGCAACGGGAAAAGTTTCCACCAGCACGAGGGCGTCGGTCGCGCCCCCCACGACCGTCCAGCCAACTGGCGAGCGTCTGGCGATTCGAGGCCCTAGATCGTAATGTTTGGGGCATGAGTGGATGGTCTTCGGCGGAGATGGGTGACCAGGCGGGTCGCACGGTGATCGTGACGGGTGCCAATAGTGGCCTGGGCGCGGTGACTGCTCGCGAGCTCGCGGCGCACGGCGCGTCCGTGGTGATGGCGTGCCGCGATGTCGGGAAGGGCGAGCAGGCGCGGGAGGCCATCGTCAAGGATCATCCTGGCGCCGACGTTGAGGTGCGCGCGCTCGATCTCGCGGACCTGAGCTCGGTCTATGAGTTCGCGAAGGATGTGTCGACGTTCGATGTGCTGATCAACAACGCGGGCGTGATGGCGGTGCCGAAGTCGCGCACCAAGGACGGCTTCGAGATGCAGTTCGGCACCAACCATCTGGGGCATTTCGCGCTGACGGGCTTGCTGCTGGGTCGCATCCGCGATCGGGTGGTGACGGTCTCGAGCATGGCGCACACCCTCGGCTCGATCGATTTTGATGACTTGAACTGGGAAAAGCGCAACTATCAGCGGTGGCGCGCGTATGGGCAGTCGAAGCTGGCCAACTTGTTGTTCGCGTATGAGTTGCAGCGCCGGCTCGCGGCGGCTGGCTCGCCGGTGCGCTCGGTGGCCGCGCATCCGGGCTATGCGTCGACGAATCTGCAATCGCACACGCAATCGGTGCAGGACAAGCTGATGGGTATCACCAATCTGATCCTGGCGCAGAGCGCCTTCGCGGGCGCGCAGCCGAGCTTGTACGCGGCGACGGCGCCGTCGATCCCGGGTGGCAGCTTCGTGGGGCCGGGTGGCTTCCGGGGCATGCGGGGCGCGCCGGTGCTGGCGAGATCGAATCGTCATTCCCGTGATGTTGCGGTTGCTGGTCGGCTTTGGGAAGAATCCGAAGCGCTCACCGGGGTGGTGTATGACATTCGTCAGCGCCGATGACCCGGTGATCGCCTTGGGCTAGCTGCACAGGAACAGTCTCGCGCTGCGGTGCGTCGGCCCAATTGGGACAGGCACAGCCGGGACAGGCGCGGAATCGGCGGATCGCGGGCACGGAACCATGGCACAAGATTGCATGGCACAAGACTGGGGGTGGGCATCCTGAGCGCGGCATCACGCATGCTTCCCACTGGCTTCTCGGTGCGCCTCGATGGCAAGGTCCGCATCGTCGATGATGGCTGCGTGCTGCTCGCTCCGTGGGGCACTGTGCTTCGCTTGTCGGTCGCGCAGGCCGGGTTCCTCGAGGATGGCGTGGTCGAGGTCGTGGATGAAGCGTCCTCACGGTTGGCGCGCATGCTGCTCGACGAGCAGTTCGCGCATCCGCGCCCGCTGAAGGGCCCGGGGCGCGACGATCTGACGGTGGTGATCCCGGCGCGCGACGATGCTGACGCGGTGCGCGAGGTGGTGGCCGGCCTCGGCGGGGTGGCGGTGATCGTGGTGGATGATTGCTCGGATGTCCCGATCGAGTGCGCGCGCGCCACGGTGATCCGGCACGACCGCGTGTTTGGCCTGGCGGAGGCGCGCAACACGGGCCTGCGGGCGGCGCGCACGCCGTACGTTGCGTTCCTCGATCCGGGTGTCGTGCCGGATGTGTTGTGGATCGAGGCGACGCTCGCGCATTTCGCGGACCCCGACGTGGCGATGGTGGTGCCGCGGGTGCTGCCGCTGCCGGGCCGCAAGCGTTGGATCGAGCAGTATGAATCGATGCGCCCGGCGATGGATCCGGGGCGGCGCGAGTGCGACCTGAACACCCGCCGGTGGGATTACAGCGTGCCGACGACGGCGCTGGTGGTGCGGCGGGACGCGGCGGTGAAGGTGGGCGGCTTCGACGGGGCTTTCCCGGCATTCAACGCGACGGACTTGTGCGTGCGGCTCGGTCGCGCGGGCTGGCGGGCGCGGTTCGATCCGGTAGCGGTCGTGCGCGCATCGCCGCCGGTGTCGATGGTTCCGTGGCTGCACATGCGGGCGGCCACGGGCTACGGCTCGGCGCGGCTGTATGCGACGAAGTCGAGCCCGGAGCGGATCGCGGCTATGGCGCGCTCGTGGTTCGTGCTGGGCCTGACGCTGCTGCTGGCGGGGGCGCGGCGGGCGGCGCTGGTCTCGGCCGTGATGAGCATGGTGCATACATTCCGGCTGGCGCGGGCGATCCCGGTGGACGAGCGTCCGCTGTGGACGGCGATGTCGATGAGCGCGCTGGGTCTGAGCGGCCTGGCGCAGCGCTGCGCGGTGCTGATGCTGCGCAATGTGTGGCCGGTGACGATGCTGGCGACGGTGCTGTTCCCGCGGGCCCGGCGCGCGGTGCTGGCCGTGATGATGGCGGAGGGCGTGGCGGATTGGCTGGCGCGCCGGGACGTGCCGGACCGGATCGATGTGGCGCGTTTCGTGGTGCTGCGGCGCCTCGATGATGTGGCGTTCGGCTGGGGCTTGTGGCGCGGCCTGCTGGAGGTGCGCTACGGGGAGGGGGCGTCGGGAGTGGCGGGCTGGAAGGCGCGCGGCGTGGCTCCGGTCCATCTCCTGAATGCTCGGCGGAACGCGCTGGGCTCGGAGAACCCGAGCGCGGTGGCGATCTGATCGATCGACTCGCCCCGCCGGAGCCGGGCGATCGCGGCCTCGCGCAGGACTTCGTCGCGGATGCGGCCGGCGCTGGTGCCCTCGCGGTTCAGCAGCCGCCGCAGGTGTGATTCGCTCAGCGCGAGCCGGGTGGCGATCTGTGCGTTGCTGGGCAGCGCGTGCAGCGGCGAGCGCTGCAGCATGCGGAGCACTTGCGTGGTGCGGGGCGTGTTGCCGGCGGGCGCGGTGAAGAGCCGGGCGGGCGCGGTGCGGAGGAACTCGAGGAGGGTGTGCTCGGTCTGCACGATGGGGGCGTGGAGGGCGCGGGGCTCGAACACGATGGCGGCGGTGGGTGCGCCGAGGGTGGGCGTCACGCCGAAGAGCGCGCGGTAGAAGGTGGGCGCGTAGTCATCGCGGGCGGGGTAGGGCAGCGCGACGCGCACCGGGGCGAGCGGGTGGTCGATCAGCCAGGCGGCGAAGCGGTGGATCAGCAGGAACGCGAGCTCGATGAGCAGCTGGGTGGCTTCGTCGGGGCGGTGGCCGCGCAGGTCGAGGGTGACGGCCCCGGTGGTGGTGTCGATGCTGAAGGTAATGGGGGTCATGGCGGGCAGCGCGGGCAGGGAGGAGATCATCCGGGCGAGGGCGTGCCCGAGGTCGGGGGAGTGGATGAGGGCGAGGGTGACGAGGCGGAAGGTGCCGCGGGGGACGGGGGCGGCACCGAGGCCGCCGAGCTCATCGTTGGTCAGTGCCCAGACGGCCCGGGTGAAGGCGGAGGCCTCGCTGGGCTTGACGGCGGGGCCGCTGGCCTCGAGGACGCCCCTGGGTATGCGGGCGGCGTCGAGGGCGGGCCGCAGGTCGATTCCGCGGGTGTCGGCGGCGTGCACGGTGCGCCGGACGTATTCGGTGGGGATGCGGTGCGGCATGGTCCCCTCACCCTATGTGATCGTTTCGGTCATGGACATTGGGCGGTTTGGTCATCGCCAAGCATTTAAGTGGGGCGTACTGTGACACCAACGATTGTGTCTACATTCCAGAAGGAGCCACCCAGCGTGGAGCGCACCATCTACACCCCCGAGCAGATCATGTTCCGCGATTCCTACCGTGGATTCCTCAAGGAGCACGTTGCCCCCCACCATGAGCAGTGGGAGAAGGACGAGGTCGTGCCACGCGAGGTGTGGGCGGAAGCGGGCAAGCTCGGGTTCCTCGGCACCGCGGTGGACGAGCAGTACGGCGGGGGCGGCGATCCTGACTTCCGCTTCAACGCCATCGTCTCCGAGGAGACTGCCCGCGGTGGCTTCAGCGGCCTCGGCTTCACCCTGCACAACGATGTGGTGCAGCCCTACCTGATCGAGCTGTGCAACGACGAGCAGAAGCAGCGCTGGCTGCCTGGCTTCGTCTCCGGCGAGATCATCACCGCCATCGCGATGACCGAGCCTGGCACCGGATCGGACCTGCAGGGCATCAAGACCACCGCGAAGAAGGATGGCGACGACTGGATCCTCAACGGGTCCAAGACGTTCATCACCAACGGCATCAACGCCGACCTCATCATCGTGGTCGCCAAGACCAACCCGGACGCGGGCGCCCAGGGCTTCAGCCTCTTTGTCGTCGAGCGTGGCATGGAGGGCTTCGAGCGGGGCCGCAACCTCGACAAGATCGGCATGAAGGCCCAGGACACGGCCGAGCTGCACTTCGACAACGTGCGCGTGCCCGCGGCCAACCTCCTCGGCGAGGAGGGCATGGGATTCATCTACCTCATGAAGAACCTCCCGCAGGAGCGACTCTCCATCGCCGTCGTCGCGGCAGCAGCCATGGAGGCATGCCTGGACCTGACGATCGACTACTGCCGGGACCGCAAGGCGTTCGGCCGGGGCATCGGCAAGTTCCAGAACACCCGCTTCGTGCTCGCCGAGCTCGCCACCGAGACCCAGATGGTGCGCCTGGCCGTGGACAAGTGCATCGAGCAGCTCAACGAGCAGAAGCTCTCCGTGCAGGATGCCGCGATGATCAAGTGGTGGTCCACCGAGAACCAGGTCAAGCTGATCGACCGCTGCCTGCAGCTGCACGGCGGCTACGGCTACATGCGCGAGTACCCCATCGCCAAGGCGTACCTCGACTCGCGCGTGCAGACCATCTACGGCGGCACCACCGAGATCATGAAGGAGATCATCGGCCGGGGGCTGAACCTCTGATAACCGCAAGGCGCAGCGGGGAGTCAACCCTCATGATCGGTGGACAGCCGGGATGCCCCGGCCAGCCGGCGCCCGGCCTCGGCGAGCACCTCGTGCCGCTTGCAGAACGCGAAGCGCACGAGGTGCCGCCAGTCCGCCTGGTCACGGGCATCGACGAACGCGCTGACCGGCACCGCGCCCACCCCGATGCTGCCCGGCATCGCCCGGCACAGGGCACGCGCATCACCGTGCCCGAGGGGGCGCGGGTCAGCGATCACGAAGTACGTGCCAGCACTGGCGCGCACTGCGAACCCGGCTTGCGAGAGCGCCGCCGCGAGGGCATCGCGCTTGCCCTGCAACTCCTCCCGCAGCCCATCCACCCACGGCTGCTCGCCGCGCAGGGCCGTCGCCACGGCGGGCTGCAGCGGCCCGCCCGACACGAAACTCATGAACTGCTTGGCCGCCCGCACCGCCGCGACGAGCTCGCGCGGCCCGCACACCCAGCCGATCTTCCAGCCGGTGCAGTTGAACGTCTTGCCCGCGCTCGACACGCACAGGGTGCGCTCGCGCATGCCGGGCAGCGCGGCGAGCGGGCGATGCTCCGCTCCGTCGAACACCAGGCGCTCATACACCTCATCGGTGATCACGATGAGGTCATGCTCGATCGCAAGCCCCGCGACCTGCGCGAGCTCGGCCTCCTCGAGCACGCTGCCGGTCGGGTTGTGCGGCGAGTTGATCACCAGCAGCCGCGTCGCGGGGGTGATCGCCGCCCGCAGCGAATCCACGTCCAGGACGAAGCGATCGCCGTCCTCGACGAGCCGCGCGCAGCGATGCCGTGCCCCGGCCATCGCGACCGCCGCCGGGTACGAGTCGAAATAGGGCGCCACCAGCACCACCTCGTCGCCCCGGTCGGCCAGCGCGATGATCGAGGCGGTGATGCCCTCGGTCGCACCGACCGTCACCAATACCTCGTCCGCGGGATCGTAGGCGGTGCCATAGCGGGTAGCACGGTCCTCCGCGATGGCCTCCCGCAGCTCCACGCGCCCAGCCCCCGGCGGGTACTGGTTCGCCCCGCTCGCGATCGCCTCCCGCGCGGCTTCGAGCATCGCGCTCGGCCCGTCCTCGTCCGGAAAGCCCTGGCCGAGATTGATCGCCCCGTGCCGCACCGCCAGTTCGGTCATCTCGGCGAATACGGTGGAGCGGAACGGTTCGAGACGAGGTACGAGCATCCCGCCACTGTAGCCATCACCAGCATCAACCACTAAGGAAAGGAAAGCACTCGTGACCACTAACGAGGCATTCATCTACGAAGCGATCCGCACCCCGCGCGGGCGCGGCAAGGCCAACGGCTCGCTGCACGGCGTCAAGCCCGTCTCCCTGCTCGTCGGGCTTGTCGAGGAGCTGCGCCGCCGCTTCCCCGACCTCGACGAGAACCGCATCTCCGACCTCATCCTCGGCTGCGTCACCCCGGTCGGTGACCAGGGCGCCGACATCGCCCGCACCGTCACCCTCCTCGCGGGCATGCCCGACACCGTCGGTGGCGTGCAGATCAACCGGTTCTGCGCCTCGGGCCTCGAGGCCGTCAACATGGCCGCGCAGAAGGTTCGTTCCGGCTGGGACGAGATGGTCATCGCCGGTGGCGTCGAATCCATGTCCCGCGTGCCCATGGCCTCCGATGGCGGCGCCTGGGCGATGGACCCCGCTACCTCCTTCGACACCTACTTCGTGCCGCAGGGCATCAGCGCGGACCTCATCGCCACGATCGAGGGCTTCACCCGCGATGACGTCGACGCTTACGCGGTGCGCTCGCAGGACCTCGCCGCCAAGGCCTGGACCGGCGGCTACTTCGCCAAGTCCGTCGTGCCCGTCACGGACCAGAACGGCCTGCTGATCCTCGACCACGACGAGCACATGCGGCCCGGCACCACCGCCGACAACCTCGCCAAGCTCAACCCGTCCTTCGCCGCGATGGGCGAGATGGGTGGCTTCGACGCCGTGGCGCTGCAGAAGTTCCACCAGGTGGAGAAGATCAACCACGTCCACCACGGCGGCAACAGCTCCGGCATCGTCGATGGCGCCGCCCTCGTGCTGCTCGGCACCGAGAAGGCTGGCCAGGATCTCGGCCTCACCCCCCGTGCCCGCGTCATCTCCACCGCCACCAGCGGCGCTGATTCCACCATCATGCTCACCGGCCCCACCCCGGCCGCGCGGAAGGCGCTCGCCAACGCCGGGCTCACCGTCGATGACATCGACCTGTTCGAGCTGAACGAGGCCTTCGCCTCCGTCGTGCTGAAGTTCCAGCGGGACCTCAACATCCCCGACGAGAAGCTCAACGTCAACGGTGGCGCGATCGCCATGGGCCACCCGCTTGGCGCGACCGGCGCCATGATCCTCGGCACCATGGTCGACGAGCTCGAGCGCCGCAACGCGCGCCGCGCGCTCGTCACCCTGTGCATCGGCGGCGGCATGGGCGTCGCCACCATCATCGAGCGCGTCTGACCACCTCCGAAACTTCTCGAAAGGCAACAATCGTGACTGACAACATGATCGCGTGGGAGCAGGACGGCGACGGCATCGTCACGCTCACCATGGACGACCCCAACCAGGGCGCCAACACCATGAACGACCTCTTCGGCTCGTCGTTCCAGGCGACCGTCGACCGCGTCGTCGCCGAGAAGGACAGCATCAGCGGCGTCATCCTCGCTTCCGCGAAGAAGACCTTCTTCGCCGGTGGTGACCTCGACTCCCTGATCGCCGTGCAGCCCTCCGATGCACAGCAGATGTTCGATCAGGTGCAGGCGCTCAAGGCCGCGATGCGCACCCTCGAGACCCTCGGCAAGCCTGTCGTTGCTGCCATCAACGGCGCGGCACTCGGCGGTGGCCTCGAGCTCGCTCTCGCCACCCACTACCGCGTCGTCGCCGATGTGCGCGGCGTGCAGCTTGGCCTCCCCGAGGTGCAGCTTGGCCTGCTCCCCGGCGGCGGTGGCGTGACCCGCACCGTCCGCATGCTCGGATTGCAGAACGCGCTGATGCAGGTGCTGCTGCAGGGCCAGCGGCTCAAGCCCGCCAAGGCGCTGGAGCTCGGCCTCGTCAACGAGGTCGTCGGCTCGGTCGAGGAGCTGATCCCCGCCGCGAAGGCTTGGATCAAGGCCAACCCCGAGGCGCAGCAGCCGTGGGACGTCAAGGGCTACCGCATCCCCGGCGGCACCCCGTCGAGCCCCAAGCTCGCGCAGATGCTGCCGGCGTTCCCCGCGAACCTCCGCAAGCAGATCAAGGGCGCTCCCATGCCCGCGCCGCGCGCCATCATGGCGGCCGCCGTCGAGGGCTCGCAGGTGGACTTCGACAACGCCTCGACTATCGAGTCCCGCTACTTCGTGCAGCTCGCCACCGGGCAGACCGCGAAGAACATGACGCAGGCGTTCTTCTTCGACCTGCAGGCCATCAACAAGGGTGCCTCGCGCCCCGAGGGCATCCCGCAGCGCCAGGCCAAGAAGGTCGGCGTGCTCGGTGCCGGCATGATGGGCGCGGGCATCGCCTACGTCTCCGCCAAGGCGGGCATGGAGGTCGTGCTCAAGGACATCAGCATCGAGGCCGCCAACAAGGGCAAGGCCTACTCCGAGAACATCGAGGCCAAGGCACTCTCCCGCGGCAAGACCACCGAGGAGAAGTCCGCGGAGCTCCTCGGCCGCATCACCCCCACCGCTGACGCCGCGGACCTCGCGGGAGTGGACTTCGTCATCGAGGCCGTCTTCGAGAACCCCGAGCTGAAGAACAAGGTCTTCCAGGAGATCGAGGACATCGTCGAGCCCGACGCGCTGCTTGGCTCCAACACCTCCACCTTGCCCATCACCGGCCTCGCGCAGGGCGTCAAGCGGCAAGAGGACTTCATCGGCATCCACTTCTTCTCTCCCGTGGACAAGATGCCCCTCGTCGAGATCGTAAAGGGGGAGAAGACCTCCGCGGAGGCCCTCGCCCGCGTCTTCGACTACGTCCTCGCGATCAAGAAGACCCCGATCGTGGTCAACGACAGCCGCGGGTTCTTCACTTCCCGCGTCATCAGCACCTTCCTCAATGAGGCCATCGTCGCTCTCGAGGAAGGCGTCGAGCCGTCCACCATCGAGCAGGCCGGGCTCCAGGCCGGATACCCCGCGGCGCCGCTGCAGCTGTGCGATGAGCTGAACTTCCTCACCATGCAGAAGATCTTCAAGGAGACCCGCGAGGCGCTCGAGGCCGAGGGCAAGAAGATCGACGACGCCGCCATCAAGGCCGGAGCCATCGTCGACCGCATGGTGTCCGAGTTCGACCGCACCGGCAAGTCCGGCGGGGCCGGCTTCTACGACTACAGCGACGGCAAGCGCACCGGACTGTGGCCGGGGCTGCGCGAGACGTTCAACTCGAGCCCTGACGCGGGCGTCTCCCTTGAGGAGCTCAGCGACCGCATGATGTTCGCCGAGGCCATCGACACCATCCGATGCTTCGACGAAGGCGTCCTCATGACCCACGCGGATGCCAACATCGGCTCCATCTTCGGCATCGGGTTCCCCGCCTGGACCGGTGGCGTCATCCAGTTCATCAAGGGATACCCCGGCGGCGTCGATGCCTTCATCGCCCGCGCCGAGGAGCTCGCCGCCAAGCACGGTGAGCGCTTCGCGCCGCCCGCGTCCATCAAGGATGTGCTCGCCCGCGGCTAGCAGTCCTGGTTGTCTCGCCAGCCCGGTTCCCGTTCGCGCGGGGGCCGGGCTGGTTCTTTGCGTGGGGCGCCCCCGGATGTGTGCGGTTTTGCACCCTCTCAGCGGCTTGGGAAGGTACAGAAGGTAACACTTCCGAGGGTGGAGCTGGGAGCTGGGCCTACCCCCGGTAACCGGCCGCGGCGAGGGCCTCGCGGATGTGCTCCAGCAATGCCTCGGGGGCCCGCAACGACTCGGGCAGCACGCGGATCACCCGCCACCCCGCGCGCAGGCAGTCATTGGCCCGGTGCGCATCGCGGCGTGCCTGCCGTGGATCGGTGAAGTGATGCGCGCCGTCATACTCCACCGCGACCTTCCACTCAGGCCATGCGAGGTCTGTGCGAGCGCTGAAGAGCCCGCGCTCGTCGCGGATGACGTGCTGGGTCCGCGGCCTCGGCAGGCCCGCGCGCACGATGAGCAGCCGGAGCCTGGTCTCCTGCGGTGATTCCGCCCCCGGATCCGCGAGGTCGAGCACGGCGCGCAGTGCAGTGATGCCCCTCGCGCCGCGCCCGTCCGAGGCGTAGCGGGCAAGCTGGGCGGGGGTGAGCCTCGTCGCCTGGTAGAGCGCATCAACGAGGACGACCGCCTCATCGAGAGGCTGGCGGCGGGCTAGGTCGAACGCGGTGCGCGCAGGCGTGGTCACCCGCATCCCTCGCGCCGTCGCTACGTCGCCCTCCCGCAGCTCGTCGCGGTGCGCGATCAATCCAGTCGCGCGCACCACGCGCGGATGCACGATCTCGGGAGGGCGTTCGGGCAACCAGCGGGTGCCCAGCACCGCGGCCGCGGAGATCCCCGAGAGCACGCATTCGCCATCGGCCCACACCCACGCGGCGCGGGCCTTGAGGAGTGGGGTCAGCTCTGCATCTCGATCGACATAGACGCCGCTGAGGACGCGCTGGTACTTGCGGAGCTGGCAGCGGGTATATCCAGCGCTGCGGGGCTTGAAGGGATCCACGCCTAGATTCGACGCACGCGGGCGCGCGGAGGTTCGCGGATGCGGCGCGGATCACAGTCGCGGTCCGAGATCCCGCCGGTTGTGTGCGGTTTTGCACCCTGCTAGCGGCTCGGAAGGGTGCAAAAGGTAACAGTTCCGGCGGAGAGGATGGGGAGCCCGGAGCGAGGGCGCTCAGTCGCGCGCGGTCTGGCTGGCTTGCAGCTTGCGGGCGTGGAGGCGGACCTCGGCGTCGAGCCCGCCGCGGTGGCGGCCGTTGACCTTGGGCATGACGAGGAATCCGATGATGATCAGGCCGAAGAGGCCGACGGAGGCGATGAGCCACCAGGCGTTGATGCCTTGCACGAGGAGCACGGTGTAGAGCATGAGCATCACAGCGGAGTAAGCAACGAAAACGACACTGATGAGGGTTTCGTACTTCTCGCTGGGCGTGTTCATGGTGATGTGCGTCCTCCGCTGTCTGTGGTGCTTGTCGCTGCATCCAGAGTGGTGGATGGGTTCTCCTTCCCGTTAGGAGCTTGGTCACACCCCGCAGGGTCATCCTGGTCACATCAACCAAGCCGCGATTGCGCAGAACATCCCTTTTGCAGCGCGGGAGCGGGAAATTGCTCTCGCGCGGCACGTAGCGGGATGTTGTTCCAGTACAGGGCCATGGAGCCGTAGGGTAGGGCCATGGAGCAATCGACTCGTTCCCCGATCAAGCCCGTTAGCCTGCTCGATGCCGCGAAGGCATTGCCCGCGTTGATCCCGGACGCGCCGGGCATGCTGGTCGATGCGGTGCAGCTGCTGTCGATCCGGGCGACCACCCGCAAGTCTGTCGGCAAGGTATTCCAGGATGCTGCCGCGAAGCACCCGGACCGGCCGTTCCTGCGGTTCGAGGGCAGTGACATCTCGTATGGCGACGCGAACGCGCTGGTGAACCAGTATGCGGCCGTGTTCGCGAGCCACGGCGTCAAGCGCGGCTCAGTGGTGGGCGTTCTCGCCCCCAACCGTCCATCGACGCTGCTAGCGGCATTGGCCGCGGTGAAGCTCGGCGCAGTGGCGGGCATGCTGAACTACAACCAGCGCGGCGAGGTGCTGGAGCACAGCCTGAAGCTGCTCGATGCGACCGTGCTCGTGGTCAGCGCGGCTGCCCGCGAAGCGTTCGACTCCTTGCCAGCGGGCAAGGTCAAGGGCACGGTGCTGGGCTTGCGCGACGAGAACGAGAAGCTCGGGGGCTTCGCGGACCTCGACGAGCTCGCGGCGGGGGAGCCGACGGAGGATCGTCCGGTGACGGCGGATCTGCGCGCGAAGGAGAAGGCGTTCTACATCTTCACCTCGGGCACCACCGGCATGCCGAAGGCCAGCACGATGTCGAACATGCGCTGGCTGAAGAGCATGGCGGGGCTCGGGGGGCTCGGCGTGCGCCTCGACGGCGATGACGTGCTGTACTCCTGCCTGCCGCTGTATCACAACAACGCTCTGACGGTGTCGCTGTCGTCGGTGCTGGGGGCGGGCGCGACGCTGGCGATCGGCCGGTCGTTCTCGGTGTCGCGGTTCTGGGACGAGGTGGTGCAGGCGGAGGCGACGTCGTTCTGCTACATCGGCGAGCTGTGCCGGTACCTGCTGAACCAGGATCCGAAGCCCATCGAGCGGCATCATCGGGTCCGGGTGGTGGTGGGCAATGGCCTCCGCCCGGAGATCTGGGAGGAGTTCCAGGAGCGGTTCGGGATCGAGCGGATCGCCGAGTTCTATGGCGCGAGCGAGTGCAACCTCGCGTTCGTCAACGCGCTGAACGTGGAACGCACGGCCGGGATCTGCCCGCTGCCCTTCTCGATCGTGGAGTACGACGAGGAGAATGAGCAGCCGCGCCGCGGTGCCGATGGCAAGCTGCGCAAGGTCAAGAAGGGCGGCAAGGGCCTGCTGATCACGAAGATCACCAGCCGGGCCCCGTTCGATGGCTACACCGACCCGAAGGCCACCGAGAAGAAGGTGCTGCGCGACGCTTTCAAGGAGGGCGACGCCTACTTCAACACCGGTGACCTCGTCTACAACCAGGGTTTCCGGCACATCGCGTTCGCCGATCGCCTGGGGGATACCTTCCGCTGGAAGGGCGAGAACGTCGCCACGACCGAGGTGGAGGGCGCGCTCGGATCGCTGTCGGAGGTCGATCAGGCGGTGGTGTACGGCGTGGAGGTGCCCGGCGCTGACGGCAAGGCTGGCATGGCGGCGATCCAGTTGCACGATGGCGCCTCGTTCGATGGGAAGAGGCTCGCCGATCACCTGATCGACAGCTTGCCCTCATACGCGGTGCCGTTGTTCGTGCGGCTGATCGACGAGGTGCAGCAGACCTCGACGTTCAAGTCGCAGAAGGTGGAGCTGCGCAACGCCGGCTACGACCCCGAGCAGGTGGACGACCCGCTGTACGTGCTCGCGGACGCGGAGCGCGGCTACATCGAGTACTACGCGGACTATCCGGCTGACGTCGCGGGCGGCAAGATCCGGTTCTAGCACCCGCACCAGCCCCGCGAGTGTGCGAGAAACGACACGTTTTCGCACTGGCGATGTCGCCGTTCGCACACTCGCGGGGGTACTGGCGTGAACAAGGAGAAGGGCCCCGGCAGTGGAGCGCATCCACCGCCGGGGCCCTTCGTCGTTGCTGGCTCAGCCCTGGAACTGGCTGATCAGGTCAGCGATGAACGCTGCCCCATCGAAGAGGCCCTCGATGCTGTAGGAGACCTCGGCGAGGGAGTAGAACATGTCAGCGAGGTCAGTGATGGAACCCATGGTTGTCCTTTCGGGATCAGATGCGGGTCAGGCGCCGATGGCGTCGGCGATGACGGCCCACGAATCGTGCAGGTCGTCCTCCCAGTAGCCCCACGAGTGGGTGCCGGTGGGACGCCAGTTGAAGGTGGCCGGGATGTCGAGCTGGGCCAGCCTGGACTGCAGGTTGATGGTGCAGGGGATCGTGGCGAGCTCGATAGCGCCACCAACGATGATCTGGTTGGTCAAGGTCGCCTGGTCACCGGCGATGCGCGAATCCTCGATGGTGTCGTGATGCCCAGCGATTCCCGTGTCGTTGGAGACGTAGATCGTGGTGCCGCGCAGCTTCTCCGCGTTGATCACCGGATCATGCGCCACCCAGCCGGGGCCGCCGTAGGGGCCCCACATGTTGGTGGCGTCGGCATTGCCGCGGCCCTCGACGACGGTGCGGATGTACTGCTGGCCGATCGGGTCGGCGGTCTGCGCGCAGCCACTGTAGGCGGCGACGGCGTTGAACAGGCCGGGCCGGGCGATGGCGAGGTTGAACACGCTGGTCGCAGAGGTGGAGATCCCGGCGACCGCGTTCACGCCATTGGCTCCGAGCGCGTTGTCGATCACGGGGGGAAGCTCCTCGGTGAGGAAGGTCTCCCACTTGTGGCGACCGAGGGTGGGATCGTCGCGCTCCCAGTCGGTGTAGTAGGACAGCCGGCCCCCGATGGGCGTGATGACGTTGACGTTCTTGTCGGAGAAGAACTCGTCAGCGTCGGTCCGCGCGGACCAGGTGGCGGAATCCTCTCCGCCGCCCGCCCCATTGAGCAGGTACAGGGTGGGGCGCGGTACCGAAGTGTCGGCGGGGCGCAGCACCTCGATGGGGATGACCCGGTCCATCGACGGGGAGTAGACGTTGACCGTCAACTTCTGCGTGCCCGTGACCTCGGTGGACACCACATACGCGCCGGACGTCTGGCCAAGAGCAGAGGTGCTGGTGCCCACGACGGGGGCGACCAGCAAGGCGGTGGCAGCGGCCGCGGTGACCAGCCTGCGTCGGAACGATGCTCGGCGCATGAATGAGACCTCACCTTGTTGAATGCGGAACAGAAGTAGTTCGCGGGGAACATTAATCGATCGCTTCAGGGCATACCGGGCGTTACAGGAGATTGGTGCACGACCGCGACCGTGCTGTGTTCTCCCTGTACCAGGTGCTCGTGCCAGGGTGCTCCGTTAGGCAGGATCCCGGTCGGCAGCGTCCCAATCGGCGGCTCGTGATACACCGCACCCCCGAGCGCGCTGGCGCGCCCAGGGGTGGCGGGATCACTCAGGGGGTGCGGATCAGTCGTCAGCACCGATGCTGCCGAAGCTCTCCATCGAGCCAACGACGCCGTAGCGGACGCCATCGCCATCGGTGCCGCCGAGAAGCTCAGCGATGCCGGAGAGGAGGTCGCCGGTGCCGCCGTTGTAGTCACCGAGGCCGGAGAAGAAGTCGCCGCCAGCGGAGAGGGCGGAGATGAACAGCTCGGCGTCGGCTGCGATCTGGGCAAGTGCGTCCATGGTCTGGCTCCTTGGTTCGGGTCGTGCTACGTGAATGGTGCTGCGCCGGTTTGGCGCTCGGTGAAATTTCTACCGCACCGCACGGGAATGCGGGAGCCTCCGTCTGGTGTTGTTAACGCAAATGACGCGGATCTCGCGGCTATCACATTCTGGGCACGCGCAGATTCGTACGCGGATAACCTGTGCGTTTTCTGAGTGTTTACTGTGACGTCACCCGGCATATTGTGAGCGACGTCACGGAAGGGTTTCCCGTTCAGTTAACTCACGGTTTACCAGCGTCCCAACCTGTGGGACGCGGAGCGGTTGCTGGAGGTTCGCCCGCGCGGCATCCGGCAATACGGGCGAATCGGGGCATGTCGCGGGGTTGCTACATCAGCAATCTAGGCCACATGAGGCCAGTGAGTAAGGCGAAACGCTGGCTCACAAAAAAATTGTAATGTGATGCGCATCTCAGTTCACATTGGTGACATAGCGATATGCGAATGCGAATAGTAGTTGGGGGAGTGTGCGGTGCGCGCTATTCAGCGCAGCTCCGGTGGCAGTTCCTTCTCCTTGAGGATCGGATAGCTACGCGACTTCTCCGCTTCCTCCGTGCGAACCATGTTCTTGCGCAAGACTTCCCACTCCACATGGGGGATCGCCCGGACGGCCCGCGCGAGCACATCCACATCCCGGGCGGCCCACGCGATCGGTACCGGGCGGACTTGCTGCCATACCTTCGACCCAGGCGCGCCCGAGGTCACCGCCACGCAGGCCACCCGCTCGCCCTCGCGACGCTCATGGCCAGGCAGGTTCTGCACGCGCCGCGGCACGAGCGCCCACACCGGTGGCCCGGATCGGTCCCGCGCCACGTTCACCAGCGCTAGCAGCGTCACCCCGCGCGGCCGCACCGCCGTCACTACCGACGGGACCAGCTCGTACTCGCTGTACAGCTTCTGCAGGTCCGTGGCGCGGCGTGGCGCGTAGATGCCCGCGTAGCCCATGCCGACCGCGGCCACCAGCAGCGCGCCCGCGAGGATCATCGCCCAGGGCTCGCCCACGAAGAACAAGCCGACCGCGCCACCGATCAGCAGCGCGATCATGATCAACGCCGAGAACTGCACGCGACGCAGGTCGGCGAGCATCTCGTTCACACGACGGGCATGGGGCACATCAACAAGGAAATCCAGGGTTCGCACGCCTAACAGCCTACTTCGCCAGCCGGCCCTACTCGGATGCCGCGTCCCCGATCGCGGGCCCCAGCAGATCATCGGCATCCACGATCCGGTACGCATAGCCCTGCTCGGCGAGGAACCGCTGCCGGTGTGCCGCGTACTCCGTATCGAGGGTGTCGCGCGAGACCACCGAATAGAAGTGCGCCTGGTGCCCGTCCTTCTTCGGTCGCAGCAACCGGCCGAGCCGCTGCGCCTCCTCCTGCCGTGACCCGAACGTCCCCGAGACCTGCACCGCCACCGAAGCCTCCGGCAGGTCGATCGAGAAGTTCGCGACCTTGCTCACCACCAGCGTGCTCACCTCGCCCCGGCGGAATGCGTCGAACAGCTCCTCGCGCTCCTTGTTGCGGGTGGACCCCTGGATCACCGGGGCGTCGAGCTCCGCGCCCAGCTCCTCCAACTGGTCCAGGTAGGCACCGATCACCAGCGTCTGCGCTCCCTCATGCCGCGCCAGGATCGACTTGACAACCGCGATCTTCGTGCGCGCCGTCGAGCACAGCTTGTACCGCTCCTCGGGCTCGGCCACCGCGTACGCCATGCGCTCCGCCTCGGTGAGCGTCACCCGCACCTCCACGCAATCGGCCGGCGCGATCCAGCCCTGCGCCTCGATGTCCTTCCATGGCGCGTCGTACCGCTTCGGCCCGATCAGCGAGAACACGTCGCCCTCGCGACCGTCCTCGCGCACGAGTGTCGCCGTCAGGCCCAGGCGGCGGCGCGATTGCAGGTCGGCGGTCATGCGGAACACCGGCGCCGGGAGCAAATGCACCTCGTCATAGATCACCAGGCCCCAGTCGCGCGAGTCGAACAGCTCGAGGTGCTTGTACTCGCCCTTCGAGCGGCGCGTGATCACCTGGTAGGTGGCGATCGTCACCGGGCGGACCTCCTTGCGCTCGCCCGAGTACTCGCCGATCTCCTCCTCCGTCAGCGACGTCCGCGCCAGCAGTTCCCGCTTCCACTGCCGGCCCGAGACGGTGTTCGTCACCAGGATCAGCGTCGTCGCCGAGGCCCGCGCCATCGCCGCCGCGCCCACGATGGTCTTGCCCGAGCCGCACGGCAGCACCACCACGCCCGAGCCGCCATCCCAGAACGAGTCCGCCGCCATCTGCTGGTAGTCCCGCAGGTGCCAGCCCGCGCTGGTATCGAGCGCGATCGGATGCGCCTCCCCGTTCACATAGCCCGCGAGATCCTCCGCCGGCCAGCCCACCTTCAGCAGCATCTGCTTGAGCCGGCCCCGCTCCGACGGATGCACCGCCACGGTGTCCTCATCGAGGCGCGCCCCCAGCATCGGGGCGATCTTCTTGTGCCGCATCACCTCGGTCAGCACCGCCCGGTCCAGGCTCACCAGCGTCAACCCCTGCGCGGGATGCTTCACCAGCTGCAATCGGCCATAGCGGCCCATCGTGTCCACGATGTCCACCAGCAGCGCCTGCGGCACCGGATAGCGGGAGAACCGCACCAGCGCATCGACCACCTGCTCGGCATCATGGCCGGCCGCCCGCGCGTTCCACAGGGCCAGCGGCGTCACCCGGTAGGTGTGCACATGCTCCGGCGCGCGCTCCAGCTCCGCGAACGGCGCGATAGCCGACCGGGCCGCATCCGACGACTCATGGTCGATCTCCAGCAGCAGGGTCTTGTCAGACTGCACGATCAGCGGACCACCCGACACGCACACGCTCCTCACGCTCTTGGCAACAGACCTTCCATTGTGCCGAAAATCAAGCGTCGTGCACCGTCACCGCACTGATCCTATGCACCGGGAAGCGCCGCACCACGCCCGCCGACGCATCCACCGCCTCGAGCTGCCCGCCCGCCACCGACACCGGGTCCACCGTCCGGACGCCCGCCACGCCCTGAGCGTCGACATACCCGATCGTCACCCGCGACCGGCTCCCCACGGCTAGTTGCAGCATCGCCAGGGTCTCCGACATCGACGCGCCCACCCGGCCCGGCTCCGCCGCTGCCGCCCGCACGTTCCGCACCACCTGCTCGAGCTGCTCCCGCGGCGGCACCCGCAGCACGCCCACGGCCGCGCGCCGCGGCATCCGATGCGGCGGGACACGCGTTCCCCGCGGCCGCATATCCACGATCGCCCCGTCGACACCCTCGCCAGCGGGGGAGAAGCCCGCCGTCCGCAAGCGCTCCAGCACCTCCGTCAACGGCGCCTGCGACACCGCCACGGTCGGCGCCAGCGCCCGCAGGCCCAGCTCATCGGCCACCGACGACGCCAGGATCTCCGACAACAACGCCGCGTCCTCGCACCGCACGAAAGCCGAACCCACCCCGACGCGCAACCGGCCATGCCGCCGCGCCATGTCATCGACCAGGTACGACATCGCCTGCGGCACCGGGGTGCGCGACCGCCGCTCGAACAATTGATGCACCTGCGCCGCCGACCAGCCCGCGTCCAGTGCCCGCAGCACGCTCCGCTCCGTCACCCGGAACACCGTCGCCGCGCCCGCCGACTCCACATCCGCGACCAGTGCCATCTGCTCCTGCAGCTCTGGCATCAACGGCCCCGGCGCCACCACGGTCAAGTCCGCCTGCACCAGCACATGATCCAGCGGCTCCGGCAGGATCCCATCGACCGCGCGCGCCAGCGCCGTCAGATCGCCGTCGTCCAGCAGCACCCGGCCTGGAGCAGAGACGCCCAGCCCGGAAAGGACACCGCTCGCCACCACGCCGAGCTGCCGAGCCTCCGCCAGAACCGATCGCACCACCACGCCACCGAAGCGGCGCGACAAGCGCGGCCACCGCCACAGCAGCCACCGCTGCACGTCGAGCTCGCCCGCGCCACGGCCCGCCGCGACCGCCTCCACGATCACCCGGCGATCCGCTGGAGCAGACACCTGCCCCACCTCATCCGACAGCACCACCACCGGCTTGCCATCGCGATCCCGGGCACCCACCAGCCACGGCCTGCGCGGCATCAACCACCACGCCCGCGCGAGCACCGACCAGCG
The DNA here is from genome assembly GCF_014841105.1 of Lolliginicoccus lacisalsi. Taxonomy (GTDB): domain Bacteria; phylum Actinomycetota; class Actinomycetes; order Mycobacteriales; family Mycobacteriaceae; genus Lolliginicoccus; species Lolliginicoccus lacisalsi. The sequence goes on along the minus strand of NZ_JACYWE010000002.1, from coordinate 316,975 downwards.
GTGCGCCATGTCCGCCCGGCTCCACGCATCCACCGCGTCCGTCGGTGCCCACTCCAGCACCAAGCCGCTCGTCGCCGGCTGGCTCCCCACCAGCCCGGCCTCCACCAGCACCTCCAGCAGCAGCGCCGACCGCTCCTCCGCCACACCCGGGTGCTTGGCGATCCGGCGCAGCTCCCGCACGCCCACCCCGCCCGCGCGCAACCCCTGCAACGGGGCGTCGCCCAGCGCCGTGACGAGCGCATCGCACTCCCGGAGCAGGTCCGCCACCTCGCCCGCCGCCGCGCCGTCCACTTGCTGCTGGCCAGGCACGCGGCCAGCGCCGCCATCGGGCTCGGCCACCGCGTGCGGATCCACCATCGCATCGCCGCGCAGCCACTGGCCCACGTGATGCGGCAGCTCCACCGTCCGCTCATCCACCCGCACCAGCAAACCGGCCTCGATCAGGCGCGGAACCGGCCGATCCGCATCCGCCCGGGGATCGGCATCCCGCGTGGAACCCACCGGCGAGCCATGCGCCAGCGTCTCCAGGATCGATCGCTGCGCCTCATCGGTCGACGCCACGAGCCCCGGCACAGCATCCATCGGAGCGACCTCGCGCAACGAGCCAAGCCGGCCCGCCCGCCACGGCACGCACTCCGCCACGCCCGCCAGCAACCGCACCGCAGGGGCGGATTCCACGGGATCAGAATCCGTGCCGGCACCGTCCGGATCATCGCCCCACAACAAGGCGCGCTGCCGCAACCACTCCACGCGCTCCGCGAAACCTACCTCCGGCACCACCAGCCCGGTAGCACGCAGCACCTCGGCCGCGGCATCCGGCGACACCCTCGCCCGCACCGCCCCCGCGATCACGAACGCCTCCACCACCGACAGCGTGAAATAGTCCGCCTCGTCCATGGCGCGCTGCACCGACGCCCGCAACCGCAGCCGCTCGCACAGCACGCGACCGTTCAGCGGCGGCGGCACGGCCACATCCGGGCGCACCGAGAGCAGCGTCACGAGCCAGGGCTCGCCACGCTCCAAAAGCCACGCATCAAATGCAGCATCACCCGAGCTTGTTCGCGTCATCGAGTACCAGCGTAGAGACTCCGCACCCCCAAATGGGACCGCGCCCGCGCGCCAACGACCCAGACCTGTCAAAATAGACACGTGGCTGACAAGAAGAAGAACCAATACGTCGATTCCGGCTGGCCCGCGCTCCCCGAGGGCGCCCACGCCGTCTCCGAGCTTGCGTCCGATGTGGCCGGCGCGCTGTCCCCGTTCGGCGAGACCAGCTTCCCGCTGCCCGCCGACAAGCTGTCCTACGTGCACCCCTACACCGTGGTGAACCGCTGACCGCAGCACCAGCCGTGGACGACACAAGCGAACCGCAGCACCAGCCCCGATTGACCCACGTCGACAGTCGGGGCGCTGCGCGCATGGTCGACATCAGCGACAAGAAGGTCACCGCCCGCACCGCCATCGCGCAAGGCACCTTTCACACCACCGCCGAGGTGACCGCGCTCCTCGCCGAGGACGGGCTCCCCAAGGGCGATGCGCTCGCGACCGCCCGCATCGCCGGCATCATGGCCGCCAAGCGCACCCCCGACCTGATCCCGCTCTGTCATCCACTCGCGCTGACCGGTGTCACCGTCGATCTCGAGCTCGACGGTGACGCCGTCAGCATCACCGCGCGCATCACCACCACCGGCAAGACCGGCGCTGAGATGGAAGCCCTCACCGCCGTCGCCGTCACCGGACTCACCCTTCACGACATGGTCAAGGCCGTCGATCCCGCCGCGACCATGAACAACATCCGCGTCACCAGCAAGCACGGCGGCAAATCCGGGGACTGGCAGCAACCATGAAGGCCGCCGTCATCGTCGCCTCCACCCGCGCCGCAGCCGGGACCTACACCGACCGCACCGGCCCGCTCATCGCCGAATGGCTCCAGGGCCGCGGCTTCGCCGTGGGCGATCCCACCGTCGTGGCGGACGGCGAGCCCGTCGCGCACGCACTCCGCGACGCCCTCGACAGTGGCTGCGGCGTCATCCTCACCACCGGCGGCACCGGGCTCAGCCCCACCGACACCACCCCCCAGCACACCGCCGCGCTCCTCGACTACGAGATACCCGGCATCGCTGAGACCCTCCGCCAGTCCGCCGGCGCCCGGGTCCCCACCGCGATCCTCTCCCGAGGCATCGCCGGCATCGCCGGAAGGACGCTCATCGTCAACCTCCCGGGATCCCGCGGTGGGGTCAAGGACGGCCTCGCCATCCTCGACCCCATCCTCGAGCACGCCCTCGACCAGATCCAAGGACACGGCAACCATGACTAGCGGACGCGGCACGCCCGAACCGGAGAACGTGGGCGGGGCACCCGGTCCGGCTGAGGTGCGGCGCGCCAGCGTGACCACCGACCCCCTCGACACCACCGAGCACGAGAGGCTCGTCGAGCATCCCGCGGCCGGCGCGATCGTCACCTTCGCTGGAGTCGTGCGCGACCACGACGGCGGGCGCGACGTGACCGCCCTCGACTACACCGCTCACCCCACCGCGGGCAGCATCGTCGAACGAGTCGTCGCGGACATCGCCGAGCACGCGCGCGGAGTCCGCGCCATCGCCGTCAGTCACCGCATCGGGCCCCTCGCCATCGGCGACGCGGCCCTCGTTTGTGCCGTCGCCGCGGATCACCGCGCCGAGGCCTTCGCCACCTGCGCGAAGCTCGTCGACGAGATTAAGGCCCAGCTCCCTGTCTGGAAGCGCCAGGTCTTCACCGATGGCACCGACGAATGGGTCAACAGCGCCTAGATCACTCGCGGTGGCGCGCACACCGCTGTCCGCGCGCGATCGTGAAGATCTAGCCACATCGGGCGTGGCTAGATCTTCACGATCTGCCACCGCCGCGGCAACGCGAAAGGCCCGCCCTGGGCAGGGCGGGCCTTTTGCGTTGGTTCAGCGCGTCACTGGGTCAGCAGTGCTGCTGCCTCGCGGTGAGGCTCAGAGGCTGTTGACCAGGTCGAGCAGCTCGGGAGCGACGGGCAGGCCGGCTGCGCGTGCCTCGCCGATGAGGCGGAGGAGCTCGGCGCGCACGGGGCTGGCGTCGATCAGCTCGGGAGCGGCCTGCGCGGGCGCTGCGATGTTGGTGGGCTGGCTCGGGTTGTCGCGCGGGGTGGGCGCGCTGTTCAGGCCGAGGCGGCTCGAGCAGGAGGGCCATGCGCCCCAGCCCTGGCCGGCGAGGGTGCGCTCGGCGACGGCGATCTGCTGCTGGCGGGTGGCGAGGTCGGCGCGGGGCGCGAACTCGGTGCCGCCGTAGCCGGACCAGGTGCTCTGCGAGAACTGGAGGCCGCCGTAGTAGCCGTTTCCGGTGTTGATGTTCCAGTTGCCGCCGGACTCGCACTGCGCGAGGCGGTCCCAGTCGGAGTCAGGGGCGGCGTTCGCTGGAGCGGCGAAGAGGACGCCAGCTGCGGAGATCGCTGCGCCGGTCAGCAGGGCCTTCTTGGAAAAGCTGCGGCGGGCGGTCTTGGTGGGCTGTGCGTTCATGGTTACGGTGTTCCTCTCGGTTGCGCTTCTGCGTGCGTGTCGGTGTGCCTGGTGGTGTCTGTGGCATGCGGCCCGTGGTGCCCCGTGTGGTGCGTGCTAGTGGTGATCGTCGGGGGATCGCTGTAGCTAGCAGGTGGGGCGCCGTGCGGGGTGTTCCGCTTGACTGGCAGTGACGCTACGGAGGGTCGTGGGGGTCGTAAAGGGTTCTGGTGACGTGGCTCTCAGATGCCACTTTCAATCAAGTACGCGTCCGAGTTGGAGAAAAGACCAGGTGGGACGCGGAAAGTCACGATTCGTTGCATTACTGTTATCCGTTCGTGATGTAACCGGGGTCACACTAGATGGGCCTCGCGACGTCTCAATATGTGGAACGGCATTTGCTGGGAGATAGCGGATTGGGCGAAAAGTCCGCCCGTAGGGCCTGCTGGGCGACCGCAAGCGGCCCAGTGCCATCGCGGGCGCCGGGCAGCGATAGCCCCCACGGTCGAGAGCCAAGCACGCGCCGGGATGAGCCCAGGTTGCCGGGCAAGAAGATCAGGCAGGGCTTGAAGAGAGGCAGCGCGGCGCGGTAGGTCAGCCGCCAGCAAACGGGGGCAGCGCATCAACGGTGCAGCCCGGGGCTAGAGCGATGGATTGATCGGAGACAGCCTGCTCGTCGACGAGGAACTGGCAGCGGCCCAGCACCCGGGCCAGCTCGGGGCTCCGCTCGGCCAGGCTGGCGACGAGCTCGGCGAGCGTCGCCCCGCCTTCGATGTCGAGCTCCTCCTCGTCCATCCCGGCGGCGCGGCCCGCTGCGGCGAAGTAGCGCATGGTCACCGTCATGTCAGCCTCCGATCGCGCTCATGGAGCGTGCGGGCTGCAGGAACGACGGGTCATTGATCGCGTGCCCGGGCAGCTTGCCCCAGGTCGCGTCCCGCCATGCCTGCGCGATCACGCTATCCCCGGCCTCGTCATCAGTGACGGCGCTGGGGCCGCGCAGCAGGGCGCGCAGGTCCATCTCGCCGTGGGAGAACAAGCAGTTGCGGATTTGTCCATCGGCGGTGAGGCGGGTCCGGTCGCAATCGCCGCAGAACGGGCGGGTGACGGACGCGATGATCCCAACGGTGGCGGGCCCGCCGTTGACCACGAACCGTTCCGCCGGTGCTGCCCCGCGATGCTCGGGATGGGGCGCGAGGTCGAACCGTGCGGACAGGAGCTCGAGGATCCGCTCGGCGGTAATGAAGGTCTCGCGCTGCCACTCGTGTCCCGCGTCGAGCGGCATCTGCTCGATGAAGCGCAGCTCATAGCCGTGGTCAAGGCAGAACCGGAGCAGCTCGGCGGCATCGGACTCGTTGATGCCAGGCTGGATCACCGCATTGACCTTGACGGGCCGCAGTCCTGCCTGGTGGGCGGCGTCGAGCCCGACGAGCACGTCGTTGAGTCGGTCGCGGCGCGTGATCGCGTGGAAGTGGTCCGGGTCGATGGTGTCGAGGGAGACGTTGACCCTGTCGAGTCCCGCCGCTTTCAGGTCCGCGGCCTTGCGGGCGAGCCCGAGGGCATTGGTGGTCAGGGAGATCTCGGGCCGGGGGGAGAGGCTGGCCGTGTAGCTGATCAGCTCGGTGAGCCTGCTGTAGAGAAGTGGCTCGCCGCCAGTGAAGCGGATCTCCTCGATACCGAGCATGGTTACCGCAATGCGCAGGAGGCGCTGCAGCTCGGTCAGCTCCAGGGCCTCGTCGCGGTCCATCCAGTCAAGGCCCTCCGCGGGCATGCAGTAGGTGCAGCGCAGGTTGCAGCGATCGGTGAGGGAGACGCGCAGGTCCTTGGCAGTGCGGCCGTGCTGGTCAAGCAGGCCGCCCGTGGTGGGCGCGCCCGTTGCGGTCATGGCGGCACTGCGCCCCGCCGCGCTCGTCGGTGAGGACGGTCGCGCGGGCATCGGGATTCCCAGTCTGACAGTTGCCATAGTGACCACCAGCGTACCTTTGCGGCGTTATGGCCGTATTCCCTCAACCTCACTGCATGCTCGCGGAAGCAGTGAGGGCCGACTAGCGCGGATAGCGCTGCGCTCCCTGGTACGGATCCGGCGCGTACCCATACCGGTAGTTGCCCGCTTCGTCGACGGGAACGATGCGCTTGCCCAGCGGCATCAGCGAGATCGGGATCATCTTCAGGTTCGCGATCGCCAGCGGGATGCCAATGATCGTGATGGCCTGCGCGAACGCGGTCACGACATGCCCGATGGCAATCCAGATGCCCGCAACCAGCAACCAGATGACATTGCCAACCAGGGTGAATGTCCCTGAGGTAGGCCGATCCACAGTGGTGCTGCCGAAGGGCCACAAGGCATACAGCGCGATGCGGAACGACGCGATGCCGAACGGAATCGTGATGATCAGCACAAAGCAGATGATCCCGGCCAGCACGTACAGCAGCGCCAGCCACAAGCCGCCGAAGACGAGCCAGATGATGTTCAGAATGATGCGCAGCATGGTTACCTCCCCCTCCTAGTGTGCCCCAACAGCGGGGATCAAACCCTGGTCAATCAGATCGGTCCAGGTTCCCGCGCTAGCGCCGCCGGGATCGCGCCCCGCCCGCGCGCGCCCGGGCCGTGCTGAGCACTGGCACCATCACGGCCATGATGAAGCCGAGCGGGCACAGCAGGCTCGCCAGGTAGAGCGCGAGGAGCGGCTCCCCGCCCGTGACGTGCAGCACGAAGATCGCGGCCAGCGCGAGCGCGCCCACCACGAACATCACCACGCCCGCCCGAAGCGCCAAGGTCTCGGCCCGTGCCTGCGGCTCGCGCGTCCGCGTCCAGCGTCCATACTCGTTTCCCACGTCCCCTACGGTACCGGGCGCGTCGGTCAACACCTATGGCAAGCTCATGCGCGGGCCGCTCCATCGGCCAACACCTAAGCGGGCAGGGGGATCGATGACGATCATCGACAACGCGATCTACGTCGACGGAGTGCGGGTCGCCGAGCCTCGCACCCTCGCGCAGACCTACGGCCTGATCCGCCAGCACAATGGCATCGCCTGGATCGGTCTCTACCGCCCCAACACCGAGGACATCTCCTCCCTCGCCGATGAATTCGGCCTGCACCACCTCGCGGTGGAGGATGCGATCTCCGCGCACCAGCGCCCCAAGATCGAGCGCTACGACAACGTCCTGTTCACCGTGCTGCGCCCCGCTCGCTACATTGACGCAGAGGAGCGCGTCGAGTTCGGCGAGCTGCACATCTTCGTCGGCCCCGATTTTGTCATCACCATCCGCCACGCCGAATCCACGCAGGTAGGCGGTGTTCGCTCCCGCCTCGAGAAGGCGCCGGAACTGCTGCGCATGGGGCCCGAGGCGATCCTCTATGCCATCCTCGACCGCATCGTCGACGAGTACGAGCCCGTGGCGCGCGGGCTCGAGAACGATATCGACGAGATCGAGAACCAGATCTTCACCGGCGACACCCAGGTGGCTCGCCGCATCTATGCGCTGTCGGAGACCGTCATCGAGTTCCAGCGCGCGATCCGGCCCATCCCCACCATCATCGAGGCGCTGCAGCGGGGGTTCGGCAAGTACCAGGTGGACGTCGAGCTGCAGCGCTACCTCCGCGACGTGCTCGACCACGCCCTGCGCCTCGCAGACCACGTCGACCAGTTCCGCGCGACCCTGCAGACCGCGCTGACCGTGCACTTCACGCTCGTCGCGCAGCAGCAGAACGAGGAGATGCGGAACATGACAGCCGCGAGCCTCGCCCAGAACGAGCAGGTCAAGAACATCTCGTCATGGGCGGCGATCCTGTTCGCGCCCACCCTCGTCGGAACCGTGTACGGCATGAACTTCGAGAACATCCCCGAGCTGCACTGGTCCTTCGGCTACCCGATGGCGATCTCGATGATGCTCCTCACCGGGCTCACCCTCTTCGCGGTGTTCAAGCACAACAAATGGCTCTAGCCCCCGCCGCGTCCCGCGGGCGAGCGGCCTAGCACGGGAAATGCCCGAACTACCGCGAAAGCGCTACCATTGCAGGCGCGCTCCGCCCACTGGCGGGCTGCGCGGCTGGCGCGATCTCGCGACCAGCATCGATGAAGCATTCGAGTGATGAGCGGGTGACACAGTGCCTAGCGGCAAGGTGAAGTGGTTCGATGCGGAGAAGGGCTTCGGCTTCCTCTCCCAAGACGACGGCGAGGACGTGCACGTGCGTGCCTCCGCGCTGCCTGCTGGCGTGGAGACGCGCAAGGCGGGGCAGCGCGTCGAGTTCGGCATGGCCGTCGGCCGACGGGGCCCGCAGGCGTTGAGCGTCAAGGTGCTCGACCCGATCCCCTCCGTGCGCAGCAACGCTCCGAAGAAGGAAGCCCCGGTCAAGCGCCGCGAGCCCGAGGAGCTCCACGGCATGATCGAGGACATGATCAAGCTGCTCGAGGCCTCGGCGCAGTCCACGCTCGGCAAGGGACGCTACCCCGAGCGCAAGACCGCGCAGCGGCTCGCCGAAGTGATGCGCGCCGTGGCCCGCGAGCTCGACGCCTAGCCCCGCGAGCGCGGCGCCCAGAGCGCGAGCTGCGCCTCCGGAGCGCCTTGCCCAGGGCAGCACACCAGCGCTGAACATGAGTTCGGGCGCCAGCCATGCATCGTGGCTGGCGCCCGACCTGCATGCGCAGCAACCGCTGGACGTGCCGACAGGCTCGGGGACACCCAAGCCCGGGGCGGCAGCGACCGCCGGAAGTGTGCGGTTTTGCACCCTTCCAGCGCCGCTAGAGGGTGCAAACCCGCACACATGCGGCCTGGGCCGGGCGGATCGGGCCGGGCGGATCGGGTGCCCGCCAAGCGGCCAGCTAGCCGCGGCCCTCCTTCGGGGGCAATCCCGCCTCGATGCGCGTGCGGTACCGGCTGGAGGTGCGCTTCCGGCCCGGCAGCGCGTACGGCGCACGGCGGCGGATGTCCGCCATCACCCGATCCGAGAACTCGGACGGGGATTCATCCGGCCGCATCTGCCCCTGCTCGGGCTCGAAAAGCTCGATGCGGATGGCCGGCCGCTTGGGGAAGCGCACGATGTCCACGCTGCCGGTGATCGTTCCGAGCACGACCTTCGCCTCGGGAACGGCCTGCGCCAGCCGGCCCACGCCACTGCGCGCGCGCATCGGGGCGCCCCGCGAGATAGTTCCCTCGGGGAAGATTCCGATGCATGCGCCGCCCTTGAGCTCGGCGATCGCTGAGCTGAGCGCGGTGGCATCGCCCTTGCCGCGCTCGATCGGGATCTGGCCCATGCGATCGACCACCCAGGCAACGGGGCGGTACTTCCAGAGCGTTGACTTCGCGAGGGCGCGCACCTGGCGCCGTCCGATCAATCCGGTTCCGAACGCTACCGGATCCCAGTAGCTGTCATGATTGCCGACGAGCAGCACGGGGCCCTCGGCCGGAAGGTGCTCCTCCCCGATGACCTCGAGCCTGCCCCAATGCTTGACCACGGGGGAGGACACGCGCATTACGGCCCGATAGACGGGCGAAACATCCGAGTTGTTCACAAGTCCCCAGCATTCCAGTTCCGCGGGCCCGGCGCGCGCGCACCCCTGCATGCGGCGCGCCCGGTGCCCTACGAGGAAGCGGGCTCCTGGGCGATGTCGACGAACATGATCCAGGTGGCGAAGGTGCCGAGCTGCTCGGCGCCGGTGTTGTCGACGAACACGGTGGGCATGTCGAGCTGGATGCCGCCGAGGACTCGGCCCTCCTCGTCGTTGACGGGGATGGAGAGGGAGTGCCGGTCACCGGGGCCGTAGGTCGTGTCGAGGAAGGCATCCTCGGAGTCGGCGGGCTCGTAGAGGGCCTGGACGCGCAGCGAGTTGCGCGTCATTTCCTTGGGGAGGGAGATCTGCACCGTATCGCCCTGCGCTGCCTCGATGATGGTGGGCATCTGCGGCTCGTCGCACACCTCCGCCAGGGCGTCATTGAAGGCGGTCTGCTGCTCGATGGAGTCCATCGGCATGTCCGAGAACTCGCTCACGGTCTCGCGGATGCCGTCGGGGTCGCAGTACTGGATGGGGCCGATCTGGTGGTTCTCGCCGCTCGCGAACACCGCGAGATGGGGGCGATGCACGTCATCGCGGCCGAAGCGCACCTGGAGCCCCACGATCGTCGCCACCGCCAGCGTGGACACGACCACCACCGCGATGGCGATCATCAGGAACTTGCGGGGAATGATTGACATCGAGGAGCTCTCCCAAGGCGTGTCGCGAAAATGGTGCGGTTCAGGGCTGCGTGGGTTCGTCGCCCGTGTGCTCGGGGCGGTGGCCGCCCAGGCCCGGGACCAGTGATCGTCCCCGCTGCGTCAGGATAGCCTGTGCCAGTCCGGCCGCCACGCACACGCCCACCGCGCTGAACCCGATCCACAGCTCCGTGGGCATGAGGATGCCCAGCGCGCCGCCGAATCCCCAGCTCAGTTGCAGCGCGGTCTCCGAGCGCCCGAACGCGGACGCCCGCGACGCATCGGGCACGTCATCCTGGATGAGCGCGTCCAGCGATACCTTCGCGAGGGCACTGGAGGCGGCGAGCACCGCAGCGAGCAGCGCCACCACGGCGAACGCGTTGGTCACTGCCACGACCACCACCATCGCCGCCACCACGATGGTGCAGCGCACCACGACCGTCGCGGGGCGGGCCAGCCGGATCCGAGCACCCACCGCGTTGCCGCCGAAGTTGCCCAGGGCAGCGGCGATGCCGATGACCGCGAGCATCGCTACCTGCATGGTGGGGTCGTGCTCGGTGCGGGACTTCGCGACGAACGCTACGAACAACGTGAGGAACCCGGTGACGAGCCGGATGGTGCACGTGCCCCACAGGCCCACGATCACCAGGCGTCCGAGGGGTTGCCGCCGCACCGCGGTGAGCCGGACCCGCCACGAGGGCAATGATCCGGGCCGCGGATGCTCCCGGTAGGTGAGCGATGCCGGGACCTCGCCCTCGGTGACCTCCACCCACGCCGGGATGCGGATGCTCAGCCATGCCCCGCATGCCGAGATGACCAGCAGCAGGAGCAGCGCCCCCGGCCATCCGGAGATCGCCCCGAGCACCACTTCGGTCAGCGCCGCCAGGGCGCCCACCGCGATGGTGCCGACCACGAGCCCGAATACGGTGAGCCGCGAGTTGGTCCGCACCAGGTCGATCCCCGGTGGAAGCACGCGGGGCGTGACGGCGGCCTTGAGCACGCCAAAGGATTTGGACAGCACCAGCATCCCCAGCGCCGCGGGGTAGAGCACCCACGGGATGAAGCTCTCCGTGGAGGTGTCGAAACTGCTGATGAGCACGAGCACGAGGACGCCACGCAGGGCGAACGACAGGGCGAGCGCGAGCCGTCGCCCCCGCTGCAACCGGTCCAGGGCTGGCCCGATCAGCGGCGCGATCACCGCGAACGGCGCGATCGTCACGAGCAGGTACAGCGCTACCATGCCGCGGCTCTCGCCCGTGGTCGCCGAGAAGAAGAGGGTATTGGCCAGCGCTACCGCCAGGGCAGCGTCCGCGGCGAAGTTCGCGATGGTCGCATAGGTCAGCGCGGTCAGTCCGGACTTGTCGGCCCCGTCGGCGGTGGCGGCGCGGCGGAAGGCCCCGACGCCCTGCATCGTGAGCTGGCGCGACCGCATCGCCGCGACGCGCGTCACCGTGATCCTGCGGGGCAGGCGCGGCGCTGTGGGATCCGTGGGCGCTGTGGGATCCGTGGGCGCTGCGAGGTCCGAAGGATCGTCAGTGGCCGCGGCGGGACCGGTGCCGGGCTCATCGAGGCCAGGCGGCGGGTAGTTGTAGAAGCCTGGATGCGCCCCGAACCGTGCCTCGGCGTCATCATCTGGTGGCGTCGCGGAATGGTTCACCGGTCAATTCTCGCGCATCCGGGCCGCGCGCGCCGCCCCCAGCGGAACTCGGCCTGGTCCGCCGGGGGCTGGCGCGCTGCCTAGCGGGGGACGAACCGGGCCTCGAGCATCACCGGCCACAGCTTGCCCGTGATGAGGAAGCGATCCGTGCCGGGTATCGCGGCGATCCCATTGAGCACATCGGCGCCCTGCCGCTCGGCACGGGAGAGCAGGCCCGAGGCGTCGATCACGTCCTCGATGGCGCCGGTGCGCGGATCGATGCGCACGATCATGTCCGTCGTCCACACGTTGGCATATACCCCGTCGGGCGTGCATTCGAGCTCGTTGAGCAGCTCGACCGGTGCTCCGTCGAGAGTGACGGGAATCGTCTCGCGGGCGTCGAACGTCGCCGGATCACGCACGGTGAGGGTGCTGGTGCCGTCGCTCATCACGAGGTGGGCACCACGCTCGGCGTCATCGTCGTACGAGCACAGGCCCCAGCCCTCGCCCTCGTAGGTGGTGCGGGAGCGCTCCTCGAGGGTCGCGGGATCCCGCGCGATCGCCACCCCGTCCTGCCACGTCACCTGCCAGGCGATCTCCTCGGTGACGGTCAGGCCCTCGCCGAAGAAGGGATCGGTCAGGTCCGCCCGCGCCAGCACCTCGCCGCCGGGGAAGGTCCGTGCCTCGATCCAGGAGGAACCGACCAGCCCGGTCGATTCATAGAGCACGCCGTCGCTCAGCTCGAGCCCCTGGGTGAACGAGTCCCGCCCGTGCGGATGACGCTCCACGACCGCCACGGTCAATGTCGCGTCCTCGGGGCCGGGAGTCACGGGCTCGAGGCTGGTCGTCGATGGTGACTGCGAGCCGGTGCCGGGCACGCGTGGCTCCACGCACCCTGCGCCGAGGAGCGGGACGAGCAGTGCCGCGGCGACGAGCGGGCGGGCTGGAGGGGCGATTGCATGCATGTGATCAAGATTGCCTGACATCGCAGCGGCACGGAGTCGAGATTTCGCAACGGAATGAGGCAAGATGGACGGCGTGAACGCATCCGTCGTGTCGCGCCCGCACAGTTCTGCCGCGGACTCCAGTGCCGCAGCGGACGTTCCCGCGGTGCTGGCACATGCTATTGATCTCGCGCGCGCGGCAGTGTGCGAGGTCGCTGACCCGTCCTCGGTCGGGGAGCACCTGGGCATTGTCCCCGAGGCGGAGTGGGCCGCCTCCCATCGCTTCGTCGCCCACCTGCCCGGTTACCGGGGCTGGGAGTGGAACGTCGTCGTAGCGGCGTGCCCCGGCTCTGATTCGGCCACCATCAGCGAGTTCGCTCTCCTGCCCGGAAGAGGCGCCCTCCTCGCGCCCCCCTGGGTGCCGTGGGAGGATCGCATCGATGCCGGTGACCTCGCCCCCGGCGACATCCTTCCGCCGAAGGAGCATGACGAGCGGCTCGTGCCCGGCAGCCTCGAGGCCGATGTTCCTGATGTCGAGGACATCGCTAGTGGCCTCGGGCTCAGCCGCAAGCAGGTGCTCAGCGTCGAGGGCCGCGCGTCCGCAGCGGAGCGCTGGCTCGCCAGCGATTTCGGCCCGGAAGCGCGCATGGCCAAGTCCGCGCCCGGCGCATGCCACGATTGCGGCTTCTACCTGCCTCTTGCCGGCCCGCTCGGTCACTCGTTCGGAGTGTGCGGCAACGAGTACTCCGCGGATGGGCACGTCGTGCATGCCCGGTTCGGCTGCGGGGCGCATTCCGACAGCACCCTGCCCACGGGCGCCGGCTCGCCCCTGTACCAGCCTTACGATGACGGCATCCTTGACGTCGATGCGTAGCTGACCCCCATGGTCATCGAACTTGATGTGGCAGTGCTGGAGTGGTTCCTCCGCGCGCGCGAACCAGCGTGGGACACGATCTTCACCGTGATCACGCTCCTCGGGAGCTCGATCGGTGTCTTCCTCATGGGTGGCGCGGCCATGGCGTGGTCAATCGCGCGGCGGCAACCTCATGACGCACTGATCATCCTCTGCGTGCTGGTCAGCGGATGGGTCCTGATGTGGATCCTCAAGTTCATCATGCGGCGCGACCGTCCCGGTGCCGAGCTGGCCCTCGTCGAGGCCACGAGCTCGTCGTTCCCGTCCGGTCACGCCATGATGAGCAGCATGTTCGCCATCGCGCTCGCCGCGACAGTCGTGCGGGCGCGGTGGGCCTGGCCAGTAGTCGCCGCGCTGCCGGTGCTCGTAGGGATCTCCCGCGTGTACCTGGGGGTGCATTGGCCCACCGATGTGCTGGCGGGCTGGTTCATCGGCGTCCTGTGGGCGCTCGCCTGCCTCATGCTGCACGCCGCGCTGCGGCCAACGAGGCCGGCCCATCGCCAGCTCCAGCGGAACTAGCGCGCCGCGGTCAGGCCGCGGGCCACGCGATAGCCGCCGTCACAGGCCACTCTGCGCGGATCGATCGCCCCTCCGCACCGCCCGTCGCTGAAGCAGGAAAATGAGGCCCCCGAAGGCGGCGACACCGAGTCCGGCGATGCACAACGGCACATACTGCTCCAGGGAATCACCCGAGGCCACGACAATGATCGTCGCGACGATCCAGCTGAGCAGGCCTACGATGATCACGGGGCGCGGATCCGCGAGGCGCGGCGGCAGCGGAGGAGGTTCGGGATGTGTACCCACAGCGCCAACTTAGCGCGTCGCGGACGATCACCGCCAGCGAGTGGCGCAACCCCCATGCCGCGCACCATGTTCCGGCGCGGGCAAAAGCGGGGAAACGCGTACATGCACGAGGTGGCTACCGTATTGTCCGGATTCGTGAGCGATGAGGACAAGCAACTCGCCGGCGACCTCGCCCTGGCTGTCGTGCGCCTGGCCCGCTACCTCCGAGGCCACCAGGACCATGCGTCCGCGCTTTCCCTCACCCAGGTCTCCGTGCTCACCGCGATCTGCTACGACGGGCCCATGACCCCCACCGAGCTGGCTCATCGAGAACGCGTGCAGCCACCATCGATGACCCGCACCATTGCCAGCCTCATCAACGCTGGTCTCGCGCAACGCCTCCCGCACCCAACCGATGGCAGGCAAGCACTGATATCCCTCACCGAGGCGGGGCGGGAAGCCACCACCGCGGAGAAAACCGCTCGGGACGGCTGGCTGGAGCAGCAGCTGGCCAGCCTCGACCCGGGCCAGCGCGAGATCCTCCGCGCCGCTCTGCCCACGATGAACACCCTGATCACCCGGACGATCGCGTCACGGGGAGCAGCACGCCCCATGGTCCAGCGGCTCGACCACTAGCCTGGATCGGTAGCGACAGCCGAGAAGCGCCCCGGTCGCGGGATCAGAAGAACATGCCGCCCTGTGGGGTGGCTGCCGTCGCGAACGCCCGATCGAAGACATCCAGGGATTCCTCGTCGACCGCCCACACCCGGCCCGCCTGCGCCAGGGTGTCGGCCCGATGCTCACCGAAATAGATCGACGCCAGATCGCCCGCGGTGATCCGCACACGAGGCTCCTCGTCCACCCGGTAGCACTCGCCCGGCTCGCCACCGCCCGCCGCGCGCAACCGATAGACCCCGCCCTGGTCGAGGAAGTCGTCCACGACCTCGAACGGCAGATCCAGGTCCGAGAAGTAGGCCCGCGCCGACAGCACCGCGGGAACATCGAGGATGCGCGCCCACAGCAGATCGAACGAGCCCGTGATCCGCGGCAACCGCGGATTGTCCAGCAAATAGGGGAGCAGTGAAGTGCGCGGCTCCGAGACCGTGATCGTCTGCATCAGGTCCAGGGCGCACAACGCCCGCCACAACGCGATGTATGCCTCGGGCGTGACGGCGAAGAGATCCGACACCTCCACGGTCATGCGCTTGGCATGGTCGCGCACCCGGTACGACACGAAGCCATCCGCATGCACCATGTAGAACAATGCGGACGCGCCACCGCGGTCCGACTCCGGATCCGCGAACACGCCCCGCCAGAACGCATCCGGGCGCCGCACCGCTCCCGCGCAGGTGCGCCGCCACCGGTCATAGATCGCCGGAACCACCTCTCGGGCCTCCTCGACCCTCGCCAGCCGGACCCCGCCCGGATCCGCCGTCGTATCCCGGAAACGCGCGAAGCGCCGATCCAGCGTGCGCGTGTACTCCATCGTGATCGGCCCGTACCCGAACCGGCCGTAGATCCCGCCCTCCGACGCCGTCAGGATGGAGACCGGAGCGCCCGAGGCGCGGCACCGCTGGTGCTGCTCGGTCAGCATCGACCGCAGGATGCCCTTTCGGCGAGGCGTCGGCGCCACCGACACCCACGTCACGCCCGGTGCGTCCACCAGGCCCCCGCCGGGAACCGTGATCTGCAGCTCGTAGTGCATGGTCACGCCCACGACCTCATCACCGATCGTGGCTACCAGCACGTTGTCGTCCGGAGCCAGGTCCCGGGTGATCCCCGTCTTCAGGTCAGCGATATGCGCGCCGAACGCGAAATTGTCGAGCTTGAGGATGTGGGGCCAATCCTCCTCGGTGGCAGTGCGGACCTGGACCGCGGAAGCTTGCTCAGTCGTCACCCTTCAACCTTGGCACAGCCGCGCCGCCCGCACACCCCCAATGCCGCCTCGCGGGGGCTTGCGCGATACCGGCAAGATGGGGGAGTGGCTCATCCCGTAGACATCACCGACCCCCGAGACCCCCGCGTCGACAGCTTCCGCGACCTGACCACAGCGGATCGTCGGCCCGATCGGCCTGGCGGGCGTGGCCTCGCCATCGGGGAGGGCACCATTGTCGTCGAGCGCATGATCCACAGCCGCTATGCGCCGACCGCGCTCCTGGGTGTGCTGCGGCGCTACGACGAGCTCCGTGACGCTCTCGCCGCGATCGACGCGCCGTACTACCGGGCCAGCGCCGACGTCATGGCCGAGGTCGTGGGCTTCCACCTAAACCGGGGCGTGCTGGCGATCGCACCCAAGCCACGGCCTCTCGACCTCGATGACATCCTCCGCGATGCTCATACCGTCGCCGTCCTCGAAGGGATTGGCGATCACGAGAACCTGGGCGCGCTCTTCCGGCATGCGGCCGCGCTGCAGGTCGACGCCATCATCGTGGGACCCCGCTGCTCCGATCCGCTCTACCGCCGGGCCATCCGGGTCTCCATGGGCCATGTCCTGCGCGTGCCCCACACCACCGTCACCGACTGGGACGTGCTCGCGGGGTCGCTCGACCGCCATGGATTCCACACCGTTGCCCTCACGCCGCAGGAGCCATCCGTGGCGCTGTCCGCTGCCCTAGGCGCGCCGCGCATCGCTTTCCTCCTCGGAGCCGAGGGCCCCGGCCTCAGCGACCATGCGCTGCAGCTCGCGAGCATCCGCGCCCGCATCCCGATGACGGTCGGCGTGGACTCCCTCAACGTCGCCACCGCCGGCGCGATCGCCTTCTACGAGCGCAGCCGCGAGCGCGATGCCCTCGCCACGAGCGAGCTCGCATGACCTCCCCAACCCCATGGGGAACCGGGCTCGCGTTCGCTGCGTTCGTCGCGGTCACCACGGGACTGCTCGTCGGAATCATCGGGTGGGGCCTGCTCGCCATCCATCCTCTCGTCGCACTGGCCCTCAACGGGCTCGTCGCCGCCGGTGCGGCGCCCGCGCTGTGGGAACGCCGCCACGAGCCCGTGCAGCGCTGGGCGGCGCTCGGCCTCGGTGCGGGCACGGTGGTCGCCTGGATCGCGCTCGTCGGCATCGCGCTCGGCGGGTGAGCGGGCCGGAGGTGAACCCGGTGGGGGTGCCGGTGGGGGTGCCGGTGGCGGTGCCGGTGGGGGTGCCGGTGGGGGTGCCGGTGGCGGTGCCGGAGGGGGTGCCGCGCCGCTAGTGGAAACTTTTCCCGCTCTACAGGGGAAAAGTTTCCACTAGCACAGGGTGGGACCGGTGGCTCCGCCGCCGCGGATTGCGCGCGGGCCGCGGGGGCTCTCCGGTTCGGGCCAGATCTGCCACCGCATGCGGAACACCCAGAGGCTCGCCGACGGCCTGGAACGGCGAATGCCCCAGGACTTTTCCTGGGGCATTCGCCGCCACTAGCTACTACTGGGCTCCGGCGCGCACTCCGAGCAGGACATCCTCCCAGGACGGCATCGCGGGCTTGCTCGGCTTGCGGTCGCGCTTCGGCTCGGCGTCATGCTCGGCCGCGGGCCGGGGCTGACCGGTCGTGGCGCGTTCCTGCTGGCTCCGGCTTCCCTGCTCGGCAGAGGCGGTCGTTGCCGCCGGTGCCTTTGCCTGTGCCGCTTGGTGCTGTGCCGCCGGGTGCTGGGGGGCCTGCTGCTTCGCGGACTGCTGCTTGGCGGTGGCGATCGGGGTGACCGGGCTCAGCGACGGCCGTGACCGCGGGGCATCCGCTGCGACCAGCTCACGAGCGAGATCGTTCAGGGGAGCAGCCGTGCCGCCATCAGCGCCGGCGTTGAAGCGCCACAGTGCCTTGTTCTCGGTCCGGCCAGCGGTCCACCGCAGCTGCACGACCCAGCGGCCCTCGCTGTTGCGCCACGCATCCCACGATGCATCATCAAGCTTGCGGCCACGCGAGCCGAACGCGATCGCGACCACCGTCGAGAGCGGATGCTGGGCGGGGCCGTCCTCGCGCAACGGGTACGCGCTCTGGGCAAGGGTGGCGATGCGGGCCCGCTCGAGCAGCACAGGATGCGCGAACGTCTCCACCCGCGACTTGTGGATGCCGGAAGCCTCCACGATCTCCTGCACGCTGGCGCCCGCGCGGATCCGGTCCTGGATCTCGCGGGGGCGCAGCTTGGCCTCCATCGCGATCTCGACCTGGCCAAGGCGGCTCACGTCACCATTGGCGGCGGCGCGGAGGCGATCATCGGCGAGGATCCTGAACTTGGCGCCCGTGTTGACATCGGCGCAAACAATAGCGTTGCCGCCCGGCTCGATACCGACGACCTTGAGTTCCCGCACCCTGACCTCCTTGTGCCGCTGTGCCCTTGCGTTGCCTTGCCGCAGTGCAGCTCAGCGAACTTCAGCTTCTTTATTGCACTGTAATGGTGTCGTGACAATAATCACCGGCGCGACACGCGGAGAGTCGTTGCGCAGGCGGAGGTTTCGTGCAAATGCCGCGTCGTGTGGTATCCGTGCCGCTTCGGGGGTGGCTGGCAGCTTCGGCGTCGTGGGGGGTGCCGGGCTTGCGGGGGTGTCCGGCGTGGGGTGCCCGGCCTCGGCCGAAAGTGGAAGCTTTTCCCGCTGGGAGGAGGAAAAGTTTCCACTCCCGGCGGAGTCTCGCCGCGCAGCCGAGGCGCCGCACCCATGCGAAAGGGGCTGGACCACAGAGCGATCCAGCCCCCCGATCCAGCCCCCCGATCCAGCCCCCCGATCCAGCCCGTCGCGGAGCGGCCGCGGCTGCTAGCCGAGCTTGCTGACGACGTACTCGATGCACTCAGTGAGCTTGGTGACGTCCTCGGGGTCGATGGCCGGGAACATGCCGATGCGAAGCTGGTTGCGGCCGAGCTTGCGGTACGGCTCGGTGTCGACGATGCCGTTGGCGCGCAGCACCTTCGCGACGGCGGCGGCATCCACGTCATCGCTGAAGTCGATGGTGCCGACGACCTGCGAGCGGTGCGCGGGGTCGGTGACGAAGGGCTTGGTGTACGCGGTCTTCTCGGCCCAGGCGTAGACGCGCGAGGACGAGTCGGCGGTGCGTTGCACGGCCCAGTCGAGCCCGCCGTTCTTGTTCATCCACTCGATCTGGTCGGCGAACATCAGCAGGGTGGCCAGCGCTGGCGTGTTGTACGTCTGGTTCTTGAGGCTGTTCTCGACGGCGATGGGCAGCGACAGGAAGTCCGGTGTCCAGCGGCCGCTGGCCTTGATCTCCTCGACGCGGGCGAGCGCGGCCGGGCTCATGATGGCGACCCAGAGGCCACCGTCGGCGGCGAAGCACTTCTGCGGCGCGAAGTAATAGACGTCGGTGTCGGCGATGTTCACGGGCAGACCGCCGGCGCCGGAGGTGGCATCGATGGCGATGAGCGCGTTATCGGAGCCCGCGGGGCGGCTGACGGGCACGGCGACACCGGTGGAGGTCTCGTTGTGGGCCCAGCCGATGAGGTCGACGGATGGGTCGGAGGTCGGCTCGGGGGCGCGACCGGGATCGGCGCTGATGACGATGGGATCGCCGAGGTGCGGTGCCTTCTTGGCGACGGAGGCGAACTTGTTGCTGAACTCGCCGTAGGTGAGGTGCAGCGAGCGCTCGCGGATGAGGCCGAACGCGGCGGCGTCCCAGAACGCGGTGGTGCCACCGTTGCCGAGGATGACCTCGTAGCCGTCGGGCAGGGAGAACAGCGAGCCAAGGCCCTCGCGGACCCGTCCGACAACGTTCTTGACCGGGGGCTGCCGGTGGCTGGTGCCGAAGACGGAGGCGCCGGTGTCGACGAGCGACTGGAGCTGCTCGGGGCGGACCTTGGAGGGCCCGCAGCCGAAACGGCCATCCGCGGGCTTGAGGTCGCCGGGAATGGTGATGTCGGTGGTTCCAGTCACGGTCGATGCATTCCTTACTTGGTCTGGAGGCTTCGTTCTGGACGGTATCGCTGGTCCAGGATAGTCGATCGAGGTGGCACGGGTCTCATGCTGCAGGACGCTCCCGGCCCCCTCGTGCCTGTCGCGATCCCGCCCGGTGGCTCCGGCCGATCATGGCCAGAGCCACCAGTGGGTGTTCCGCGCGGGGAACCTAGCGCAGGATGCGGCGCAGCAGGCCTTGCTGCGATTGCCCGCCCTCGCCGCGGATAAGCGCCCAGCCCTCGACCTCGCTGGCGAGGCGGGGAGCGGGCCCGGTGTAGAGGGCGGCGGGCCGGACGAGCTTGCCGAGCCGCTTCTGCTCCATGATGTGCGCGCACCAGCCGGCGGTGCGGGCACAGGTGAACATGGCGGGCATCATGTGCGGCGGAACGCCGGCGAAGTCGAGGATGACCGCGGCCCAGAACTCGACGTTGGTCTCGATGGCGCGATCAGGGCGGCGCTCGCGCAGCTCGGCGAGGGCTGCCTGCTCCAGGGCGGCGGCAGCTTCGAAGCGCGGCGCGTTGAGCTTCTTGCAGGTGTCGCGGAGCACGCGGGCGCGGGGATCCTCGGCGCGGTAGACGCGGTGCCCGAAGCCCATGAGGCGCTCCTTGCGATCAAGGATTCCCTTGACCATGGCACGGGGATCGCCGGTGCGCTCGGCCTCGTCGATCATGGGCAGCACGCGGGCGGGCGCGCCGCCGTGCAGCGGCCCGGACATGGCACCGATGGCACCCGAGAGGCTGGCGGCGACATCAGCGCCGGTGGAGGCGATGACGCGGGCGGTGAAGGTGGAGGCATTGAGGCCATGCTCGGCGGCGGACACCCAGTAGGCGTCGATCGCGCGGATATGGTCGGGATCGGGCTCGCCCTGCCAGCGCGTCATGAATCGCGCGGTAACGGTGGGGCATTCGTCGATGATCTTCTGCGGCACGGCCGGCTGGTGGAGTCCGCGAGCGGACTGGGCGACGTAGGACAGTGCCATGACGGAGGCGCGGGCGAGGTTGTCGCGGGCGGTCTCGTCGTCGATGTCGAGCAGTGGCTGGTATCCCCAGATGGGGGCGAGCATGGCCAGCCCGGCCTGCACGTCCACGCGCACGTCGCCGGTGTGCACGGGGATGGGGAATGGCTCGGCGGGCGGCAGGGCGTCGCCGAACCGGCCGTCCACGAGGAGCGCCCAGGCATCGCCGAAGGTGACGTCGTTGCCGACTAGGTCCTCGATATCCACGCCTCGGTAGCGAAGCGCGCCGCCATCCTTGTCGGGTTCCGCGATCTCGGTGGTGAAGGCGAGGACTCCTTCGAGCCCGGGTGAGAAGCCTTCGGGAAGTTCGACTGCCATGTATGACGCTCCTGTTGTCGTTCTGGTTCGTATGCGGCGCGCCCGGTGGAACCGGAGCCTGGTGGGCGGGTTCCACGATGGTGCGATCCGGGCAGGGGCGCAATGGGGCTCATGCTCCGGGGATGCTCGGGCGTAGCGTATGGGTGTGGTGCGTAACCCTTCCGATTCTCTCGATCTCGCGCGCATGCGGGTCAGTTATGGGGACAGACCAGTGCCAAGCATGTTGGGCGAACATGCTGATCTCGATGAGGCGTGGCTCAAGGACGGCTGGTTGCCGTTGTTCGCCCGGTGGTTGCTCGACGCTACTGAGTATGTCGCATCGGACGGAGGGCGCATCACCGAACCCAATGCAATGGTGCTCGGCACGGTCGATGCGGCGGGCGTTCCAGCCACTCGGACGGTGCTGTGCAAGGGCGTCGACGAGCGAGGCATCGTGTTCTTCACGAACTACGAATCCGCTAAGGCGCAGCATCTTTCGGCGAATCCGGCGGCGTCGGCGACGTTCCCGTGGATACCGCTGGCCAGGCAGGTTCACTTCCGCGGTGCTGTGGAGAAGATCTCATCGGAGGAGACCCTGGCCTACTGGCGCACCCGGTCCCGCGGCTCGCAGGTGGGGGCGTGGGCGTCGCGGCAGTCCCAGCCCCTGGGGTCGAGGGACGAGCTGCTCGCCGCGGCGGAGGATGTGCGCGAGCGGTTCCACGATCTGGACGAGCTTCCCGTGCCTCCATTCTGGGGCGGCTACCGAATCCGCCCATTCGTGGTCGAGTTCTGGCAGGGTGGACAGGACAGATTGCATAACCGGATCCGTTGCGAGCCTAAGGACGGGACCTGCCAGGTTTCGCGCGTGCAACCATGACCGCACGACGACCCGGGTTCGCCGGGTCAGGTGGGTTTCGACTAGGTTCGTGGATATGGTTGTGCGTTGAGTGGTCGCGCATGTGCCGATACGCTACTGACCAGTTGAGTCTGAGAAGGAGCCCTCGTGCCCGCTGAGAATGAAGACAAAGTGGTACTCAGTTACCCCGGTGGTGAGTACGAGATGCCGATCACTCGGGCGACCGAGGGCAATGATGGGTTCAACCTCGGTAAATTGCTCAGCGATACCGGATACACCACCCTCGATGGGGGCTTCGTCAACACGGCCTCCACGTCATCGGCGATCACCTACATCGACGGCGAGAAGGGAATCCTGCGCTACCGGGGCTACCCCATCGAGCAGCTGGCGCAGCAATCCAGCTTCCTCGAGGTGTCCTACCTGTTGATCTACGGCGAGCTCCCCTCCGCGGACCAGCTCTCGGACTTCACCTATCGCATCGAGCGGCACACCATGCTGCACGAGGACCTGAAGCGCTTCTTCGACGGCTTCCCGCGCAACGCGCACCCCATGCCGGTGCTGTCGTCCGCCGCGAACGCGCTGTCGGCCTACTACCAGGACTCGCTCGACCCCAACGATCCCGAGCAGGTCGAGGTCTCCACGATCCGGTTGCTCGCCAAGCTGCCGACGATCGCCGCCTACGCCTACAAGAAGTCAGTGGGCCAGCCCTTCCTGTACCCGGACAACTCGATGACCCTCGTCGAGAACTTCCTGCGCATGACGTTCGGCTTCCCCGCCGAGCCATACGAGGTGGATCCCGAGGTGGTCAAGGCGCTCGACATGCTGCTCATCCTGCATGCCGATCACGAGCAGAACTGCTCCACCTCGACGGTGCGCCTCGTTGGCTCCTCGAACGCGAACCTGTTCACCTCGATCTCCGGCGGCATCAACGCCCTGTGGGGCCCGCTGCACGGCGGCGCCAACCAGGCCGTGCTCGAGATGCTCGACGACATCAAGGGGCAGGGCCTCGACGTGAGCGACTTCATCCGCAAGGTCAAGGACAAGGAAGACGGCGTGAAGCTCATGGGCTTCGGGCACCGCGTCTACCGCAACTATGACCCGCGCGCCGCCATCGTCAAGAAGACCGCGCACGACATCCTCGACAAGCTCGGTGCGCGCGATGAGCTGCTCGAGATCGCCATGAAGCTCGAGGAGGCCGCCCTCACCGACGACTACTTCGTCGATCGCAAGCTCTACCCGAACGTAGATTTCTACACCGGCCTGATCTACCGGGCCATGGGGTTCCCCACGCGCATGTTCACCGTCATGTTCGCGCTCGGCCGGTTGCCCGGCTGGATCGCGCACTGGCGGGAAATGCACGCGGACCCCACCACCAAGATCGGGCGTCCCCGCCAGATCTACACCGGATACACCGAACGCGACTACACAGAGGTTTCGGCGCGATAAACCATGACAAAACCAGAAGTTGAGTTCCAGCCAGGCCCCCCTCCCACCGAGCTTGTCACCAAGGACCTCGTGGAAGGCGACGGCGCGGAAGCAGTGCCCGGCGCCACCGTCGAGGTGCACTACGTAGGCGTTGATTACGAGACCGGAGAGGAGTTCGACTCCTCCTGGAACCGTGGCGAATCGATCAGCTTCCCGCTGCGCGGCCTTATCAAGGGCTGGCAGGACGGGATCCCCGGCATGAAGGTCGGTGGCCGTCGCCAGCTCACCATCCCGCCCGCGCTGGCCTACGGGCCGAGCGGATCGGGGCACCGCCTCGCCGGACGAACCCTCGTCTTCATCATCGATCTGCTCGACGTGCAGTAGGCGCAGCAAGTCTCGACCAGGGCCCTGGCCTCCCGGAACCCCCGGGAAGCCAGGGCCCTCGCGCTTCGCGGTGCCGCCGCTTCCGCCGCCGCCTCTCGCGCCGCGCCCCCGCCTCGCGCCGCCGCCTCGCGCCGCAAACGCGATAGAAACCGCCGAGAAAGCGGCCCAGTTTCTATCGCGTTTACCGATATCCGGTGCGTTTACCCCCAAAGCCGCCGCCGACCGACCGCGAGCCGCAGCCGACCGACCGCGAGCCGCGAAGCCGCGAGACGCAAAGCCGCCAGCCGCGAAGCCACCCGGCGGCCGCGAAAGCTACGCCGCCTGGCGCGCGGCCCGCCACCGGTAGCCACCGAGCCCGACCGCGACCAGCAGCAGCATGCCGCCAGCGCCGAGGCCGAGCAGCGCCAGCATGGTGGTGGCATCCAGCACGCGGCCCTCGCCGAGAGGCTGGGCCACCGCTACCTCGACCGGATCGGCCGTCAAGCTGGCGCGCGGGGTCACGCTGACCACCCCGTTGACGCTGGTGCTCACCTGCTCGGCGGTGCTGCCGAGCTGGCCGAGGCCCGCGACGAGCTGCCGGGAGCCCTCAGTGAGCTGGCCGGAACCGTCGTCGAGCTGGACGAGCCCATCGCGGAGCTGCCCGGCGCCGTCGCGCAGCTCGGCTGAACCGGTTGCGAGCTGTCCGGCGCCCGAATCGACCTGGTTGGCACCATCGGAGAGCTGTGCCGCGCCCACTCGGAAGTCGCTGGATGGGTCATTGAGCTGGAACGCGAGCTGGCGGGCGCCATCGCGGAGCTGCTCGAGCTGGATCAGCGCGGCGGCGATCTCCGGAGCGAACGGCGCGTCCGCGGACTTCAGGGGAAGCAGTTGCGCGACGAGCTCGTCCACGCCACCGCTGATCTGCGAAGCACCATCGCCGAGCTGGCCGATACCGCCCTGGAACTCGGTCATTCCCGTGCGCAGCTGGCTGGTGCCGTCCTTCAGCTGGCCTGCTCCGGCCGCGAGCTCCCCGGTGCCTGCCGCGAGCTGCTCGGAGCCCCCGCGGGCCTGCCCGATTCCTGCGGCGAGCTCGGCAGCGCCGGCTTCGAGCTGCTCCGCTCCGTCCCGTGCCTGCCCGGATCCAGCGGCGAGGAACGTCGCGGCGAGCTTGTCGCGCTGCAACTGGCGCAAGGCATCCTCGAGCCGGGTCAGGTCCGGGCCGCTGCCCTCCACGACCTGGGTGGTCTTTGCGGTTTCCGTCGGGGGAGTGGCAGCGAGGGTCGCGGAGGAGCCAGCGGCGAGCGCGGTGGCGGTGATCGCCAGCGCCGCGGGAAAGCGGTACCGTCGGATCGTTGACTTCGGCCGTGTGCGTGCCATGGAGAACTCCCTAAGCTGTGTGGTCCGGGGCGGCGCCAGCGCGGCACCGGTGATCGCGGCCCGTTTGCGGTCCGTGTGTATTCGGCGCCGCGAGCGGGCAGTATTGGTTGCTGTGACCGTTGTCCCAACGCGGGGCAACCAGGTCGTGAGGCGCAGCGCCAGCTAGACGGGGCCCAGCTAACCGGGGCCCAGCCAACCGATGCCCAGTAGGCGTGCCCCAGCCGGTTGTGCCCCAGCCGGTTGTGCCCCTGCCGGTAGTGGTCCAGCCGGTAGTGGTCCAGCGAGGGTGGTCCAGCGCAGCGAGCGCAGCCCGCCGCATGGCGCGAGCACCATATGGTTCCCAGTATGGGCAGCAGTGAAAGGAAAAGGACAATCCCGACTCATAGTGCGACCGAGAACACAATCGTCTGGTTCCGCCGCGATCTGCGGCTCGTCGACCTCCCGACGCTGCTCGCCGCCGCCGATTCCGCCCGCAACGCCCTCGCGGTGTTCGTGCTCGATCCAGCATTGATCAAGCCTTCCGGCGTGCGCCGCCGCACCGCCCTCATCGCGTGCCTCAACAGCCTCGACGAAGCACTCGACGGACGACTCCTCGTGGTCCGTGGCAACCCTGTCGAGATCATCCCGGACCTCGCGCGGCGCATCGAAGCGACCCAGGTGCACATCAGCTCGGACCATGGCCCGTACGGCACCCGCCGCGACGCGGCCGTCGAGCAGCACATCCCGCTCGTTCGTACCGGCTCGCCGTTCGCCATCGCGCCCGGCCGCATCGTCAAGGACGACGGCACTGCCTACCGCGTGTTCACGCCGTTCTACAAGCGGTGGCTGGATCATGGCTGGCGCGCCCCCGCGAGCACCAGTGCCAGCACCAACTCCTGGATTGATCCCGCTGCGGTCACGGGTGTCGAGCGCGCGGAGCTGCCTGCCAATGTCAAGCCTGTCTGCCCGGTCGGCGAGCACGCGGCACGGGAGCAGTGGGACGAGTACCTCGCCAATGGTGTCGATCAGTACAAGGAGCACCGCGACCGCCCGGATCTCGACGACACCACCCGCATGTCCGTCCACCTCAAATGGGGCACCATCCACCCCCGCACCATGCTCGCCGACCTTCGCGACCACGACAGCGACAGCGCGCGCGAGCTCCGCCGCCAGCTCGCGTGGCGGGACTTCTACGCGGACGTGCTCGCTCGCGAGCCCCGCTCGGCCCGCCACAACCTGAACCCGGACTTCGATCGCATGCCGATCAGCACGGACACCCCCGAGGCGCAGGTGCTGCTCGCTGCGTGGAAGGCCGGGCGCACCGGGTATCCCATCGTTGATGCAGGAATGCGACAGCTCCTCCACGAGGGCTGGATGCACAACCGCGTGCGCATGATCGTCGCGTCGTTCCTCGTCAAGGACCTGCATCTGCCGTGGTGGTGGGGCGCGCGGTTCTTCATGCGGCACCTGGTCGACGGCGACCTGCCTGCCAACCAGCACGGCTGGCAGTGGGTCGCGGGCTCCGGCACGGACGCTGCTCCGTATTTCCGCATCTTCAATCCCATCACGCAGGGGCAGCGCTACGACCCCCAGGGTGACTATGTGCGCCGCTGGGTGCCCGAGCTACGCGAAATTCCCGGCAAGGAAGTCCACACCGTGGGCCAGCGCGGCATCGAAGTGCCCGGCTATCCCGCGCCCATCGTGGACCATGCCGTCGAGCGTCGCGAGGCCCTCGCCCGCTACGAGCACGTCAAGCAGGCCCGCTGAGCCAAGTTGCCCGGCGGATCGTGAAGATCTGGCCACGTGCCGCGTAGCTGATCCTTCACGATTCGCTCATGCTGGTCCCGTCGCCACTCCCGCTGCTCGCCGCCGCCCCCACTGCTGCGGAGTGCCGACCCTCCCGCGGGATTCGGATGCGCAGCGTGAGCCGGGCGCCGCCGAGCGGGCTGGTGGTGATGAACGCGCGGCCACCGTGCAGCTCGGCCTGCTGCGCGACGAGGGACAGGCCCAGCCCGGATCCGGAGCTCGTGGTGTTGGAGCCGCGGCTGAATCGCTGGAACACCGATTCCCATTCCTTCATCGGAATGCCGCAGCCGTTGTCGTCGATGGTGATGTCGAAGTAGTGGTTGCGCTGCGGCTTGGTGGCGAGCTGCACGATGGTGGCCCGGCCATGCTTGATGGCGTTGGTGATGGCGTTGTCGAGGCAGAGGCGCAGGCCCGCGGGCAGGCCGCGCATGGTGACGTTGTCGACGTCGCCGAGCTCGATGGAGGCGGGGGGGTGGATGCGACTGGCCTCGTGGACGACGCGATCGAGGAGGTCCGGGATGTTGACGTCCTCGTAGTCGGCCTTGCGGGCGAGGTCACCGGCGGCAAGGCGCTCGAGCGCCTTGAGGGTCTGCTCGATGCGGGTGATAGAGCTCAGCGTCTCGGCGATGATGGCACGCCGGTCCTCCGGCGGCGGGTCAAGGGTATCGAGCACCTCGAGGTTGGTGCGCAGCGCGGTCAGCGGGGTGCGGAGCTCGTGGGCGGAGACCGACGAGAAGTCGCGGGCAGTCTCGAGGGCATGGTTCTTGCGGCGTTGCTCGCGGGTGATGCGGGCGAGCATCGAGGAGATGGCGCGCGAGAGCTCCTCGGCCTCGGTGGCGCCGGTGATGATCGGGATGGGGCGAAGGTCGTCGGCGGTGATGCGGCGGGTCTGCTCGGTGAGCTGGCGCAGCGGGCGGACCGCGAAACCAGCGAACAGCCAGCCGAGGGCGGCGGCGGCGGCGATGGCGAGCATGGAGACGATGACGGTGAGCCGTCGCTCGGCGTTGATCTGCTCGACGGTGGTGGCGGTGGGGGAGGCCACGGAGAGGAAGGCGCGAGGGTCCTCGACGAGCGTGACGGTGAGGATGCGGTACTCCTCGCCCTCGATGGTGAGGGTGGCGAGGCCGTCGGGCAGCCGGGGGATCTTGACGCTGCGGGCGGCGATGAGGATCCGGTCAGCGTGGTAGGTGGCTTCGAAGCCCTCGGGCAACTGGGTGCGGGCGGCGAAGAGCGAGTTGGCGGAGATGCTCGCGGCGATCGAGGTGACGGCACTGAGGTGCTGGTCGAGGGTGGCGTGCTTGTCCGTGCCGATGCGGTACCACATGAAGGAACCAACGGTAGCGACGATGATGGTGGCGCCGAGGGCCGAGGCGATGGCCACCCGGGTGGCCAGGGAGAACGACGGCAGCCTCGAGGTGCCGAACCAGCGCGCTAGCTGGTGGGTGAGGCGTTGCAGCGCGGTCCTGGTCATCGATGCGGGGCCCTAGGGATCGGTGGTCGTCGAGAAGGTGCTCATTCGGTGCGGAGGATGAATCCGATTCCCCGCACGGTGTGCAGCATGCGTGGCGTGCCGTCGGCCTCGAGCTTCTTGCGCAGGTACCCAACGAACACATCGACGACGTTGGTGTCGGCGGTGAAGTCGTAGCCCCATACGATCTCGAGCAGTTGCTTGCGCGACAGTACCGCATCCTTGTGCTGGACGAGGGTGGTGAGCAGCTCGAACTCCCGCTTGGTGAGGTCGAGCTCGCGCTCGTTGCTCGTGGCCCGGCGAGCGGTGACATCGATGGCGATGGGGCCCGCGGCGAGGGTCTCGCGCGGCGCGGAAGGGACGTCCGTGCGGCGCCGCAGCATCGCGCGGACGCGGGCGACGAGCTCCCCGAGCGCGAAGGGCTTGGTGAGATAGTCGTCGGCGCCGGCCTCGAGCCCAGCGATGCGGTCGTCCACGGAGCTGCGGGCGCTGAGCACGCAGATCGGCACGTCGCTGCCCATGGCGCGCAGCGCGGTGACGACGCTGACGCCGTCGAGCCGGGGCATGGTGACGTCGAGGATCACTGCATCGGGCTGGTACTCGCGGATGCGGCGCAGCGCGATCTCGCCATCCTCGGCGGTGGTGGTGTTGAACCCGGACAGGCGCAGGCCGCGTTCGAGGGACGCGAGGATCTCGGCGTCGTCATCGACGATCAGCACCAGCGCGGACTCGGGCATGTCGTCATAGTGCCAGTTTTCTCCCGATTCTCACAGTGCGTTGGATTGGGCACCTGTGGCTGGTCGGCCCGCGTGCCCCGTTCAGCCGGTGGGCAGCCCGAACTCGCGGTAGCGGCGCAAGCGCGCGGCATGGCGCTGCTGCGGTGGCCTCAGCGCGAGCTCCCGGATCTCGCGGGCGATGGCGGCGGCGACCCGCTGGCTGAACGGGATCGGCTCCTGCGCGGCATCGGGGACCTCGGGGATGATGGCGTCGACGATGCCGGAGCGCATCAGATCGCGCGAGCGGATGCCCTGCTGCGCGGCGATGTCCGCGGCGCGCCCGGTGCTGCGATACACGATCGCGCTGGCCCCCTCCGGCGGCAGTGGCGCGAGCCAGCCGTTGAGCGCGCACAGTACCCGGTCGGCCGGAAGCATGGCGAGCGCGCCGCCGCCGGTTCCCTGGCCTAGCAGCACCGACACGGTGGGGCAACGCAGTGTGACCAGTTCGGCGAGGCAGCGAGCGATCTCCCCGGCCAGGCCGCGTTCCTCGGCGTCCTTGGACAGGGCAGCACCCATGGTGTCGATGATCAGCACCAGCGGCAGGCGCAGTTCCTCCGCGAGCCGCATTCCGCGCCGGGCCTCGCGCAGCGCGGCAGGACCGAACGCGTCGCTGTCGGCGGAGACGGCGCGATCCTGCGCCAGCACCACGCAGGGGGTGCCGGAGAGGCGGGCCAGGTACAGCAGCATGGAGCGATCCGACTCGCCCTGGCCAGTGCCGCTCAATGGGGTCAAGGTGGTGGCGCCGTGGCGCAGGACGCTGCGCGAGCCGGGCCGGATGGGGCTGCGGGATGCCAGCACGGATTCCCAGGCGGGAATGTCGGGCAGCTCCTCGATCAGCGGCGCGGGCTCGAACCGGTCCGGCAGCTTCGGCGTGCCACCGAGCACGCGCAGCACCCGGTCGAGGATCGGGCGCAGCCACCGCACCGGCACCACGCCGTCGATGACGCCACGCTGGTACAGGTTCTCCGACGTCTGCACGCCCTCGGGGAAGGTCGCCCCGTGCAGCGATTCATACACGCGCGGGCCGAGGAAGCCGACGAGCGCGCCAGGCTCGGCGACGGTCACATGGCCGAGGGAGCCCCACGAGGCGAACACCCCGCCAGTGGTGGGATGCCGCAGGTAAACCAGGTAGGGCAGGTGCGCTTCCTTGTGGATCTTGATGGCCGCGGCGATCTTCACCATCTGCAGGAACGCGACCGTGCCCTCTTGCATTCGGGTGCCGCCCGAGGTGGGGGAGGCCAGCAGGGGAAGGCGCTCCGCGGTCGCTCGCTCGATGGCCGAGACGATGCGTTCCGCCGCGGCGACGCCCACCGAGCCGGCGAGGAAGCCGAACTCGCACGCGATCACCGCGACACGACGTCCGCGGATGCGTCCCTCGCCGGTGACCACCGACTCATCGAGGCCGGACTTCTCGCGCGCCGCCTCGAGGTCGGCCCGGTACTGCTCGGACATCGCGACCTGGACGGGCTCGGTGTCCCAGGACATGAAGGATCCGAGGTCGAGGACGTTGTCGCACAATTGCATGGACGTGGTCACTGTGGGCATGGCGATACGCTCCCGGGGCCGGTGGGCATCGGTTCTTGGCCGCAACGCTACCGCCAATCCGCATGCGCGAGCGGGCGAAACAGGATCCTTCGGGCGATTGCGCCCGAGGTGGAATCCACTGCGGCACGCACGCGTTGACCAAGCCGTGAATGTTCCCAACGTGCGACTCCAAGATGGCCACACCATCCCCCAGCTCGGATACGGCGTCTGGCAGATTCCGGACGGCCAGGCCCAAGAAGCCGTGGCGACAGCGCTCGCGACCGGCTACCGCCACATCGACACCGCCCGCATCTACGACAACGAGGCCGGCACCGGCCAGGCGATCCGCGAATCCGGCATCCCCCGCGACCAGGTCTACGTCACCACCAAGCTGTGGAACGACGACCAGGGCCGCGACCGTGCCCTCCGAGCCTTTGACGACAGCCTCGTCCGGCTCGGCCTCGACCACATCGACCTCTACCTCATCCACTGGCCCAAGCCGGCCGAAGGGCTCTACACCGAGACGTTTGCTGCGCTCCAGCAGCTCAAGGCAGAGGGCAAGGTGCGCTCCGTCGGTGTCTCCAACTTCCAGATCCCCCACCTCGAGCGGCTCATCGAGGCCACCGGCGAGGTGCCCGTCATCAACCAGATCGAGCTGCACCCCCGGTTCTCCCAGCCCGAGCTGCGCGAGTTCCACGCCCGGCACGGCATCGCCACCGAGGCGTGGAGTCCGCTCGGGCAGGGCCAGATCCTCCAGGACCCCGTCCTCACCGGGATCGCCACCGAGACCGGGGCCACCGTCGCGCAGGTCATCCTGCGCTGGCACCTCCAGCTCGGCAACGTCGTCATCCCCAAGTCCGTCACGCCCGGACGCATCAAGGAGAACTTCGACATCTTCGGCTTCGAGCTCACCGATGAGCAGGTCGACCGCATCACCGCGCTCGACGTCGCGGACGGGCGCATCGGTCCCGACCCCGACACGTTCTAGGTCATCACCGCCCCCCCCCGCCCGCAGCCCCCGGCGCCACGAGGACCGGGGGCTGCGTCGCGTCCCGGGCGGGCGCCCGCAGTAGGGTTCAAGGAACAGGGCCCGCGAAGCTTCGCGCAACGAGGACCGCGAACCACGAACGAACGAGGTAGGAATGCTCGGGTACAGCCGTGACCAGGACGTCGTGACCATTGAGCTGCAGCGCGAGGACCGCCGCAACGCGCTCAACACCACCATCTGCACCGGCATCACCGAGATGGTGCGCGAGGCCGAGGAGACCGGCGCCCGTGCCATCGTCCTCACCGGGCGCGGCGCCGCGTTCTGCGCCGGAGCCGACCTCGGCAGCGCAGCCTACGACCGCGACTTCATCGGCTCCCTCTACGCCATGCTCCACGCACTGCAGCACACCCCCTTGCCCGTGATCGCGGCGGTCAACGGGCCGGCCATCGGCGCAGGGGTGCAGCTCACTGTCGCAGCCGACCTGCGCGTGGTCGCCGAGGACGCCTACTTC
This sequence comes from Lolliginicoccus lacisalsi, assembly GCF_014841105.1. Taxonomy (GTDB): domain Bacteria; phylum Actinomycetota; class Actinomycetes; order Mycobacteriales; family Mycobacteriaceae; genus Lolliginicoccus; species Lolliginicoccus lacisalsi. Next base: position 284,754 of record NZ_JACYWE010000002.1, on the reverse strand, counting down.
ATGGTGCCCATCGCCAAGCTCGGCCTCGCCATGGATAACTGGACCATCAACCGCCTCAGCGAGCTCGCTGGCGGATCCTCCGCCCGCGCCATGCTCATGGCCGCCGAGCCGCTCGCCGCCGACCAGGCCCTCCAGTGCGGGCTCGCCAACCGGCACGGGGACCTCGCCGTCGCGCAGCAGTGGGCCGCCGAGATCGCCCAGCTCGCGCCACTGACCATCCGCCACCTCAAGCTCGTGTTCAACCACACGCCCCAGAGCGAGCCCACCGCCGAGCAGCAGGCGGCCCACCGCGCCGCGTGGGCCAGCTCCGACGTTGCCGAGGCCCGCCAGGCCCGCATGGAAGGCCGCCGCCCCACCTTCACCGGCGACTAGGGGGTTCCGGCGGTGGCTGCGTGGCCTCCGTGCTCTGGTGGTGTCCGCTCTGGTGGTGTCCGCTCTGGTGGTGTCCGCGCTGGTGGTGTCCGCTCTGGTGGTGTCCGCTCTGGTGGAAACTTTTCCCGCTCCACGGGGGAAAAGTTTCCACTCCGGCGGCGGGGGGCGGCCCAGCGGCGGGATTCCGCGGGCGGCGCCAGCAGGCCCAGCGGGTCGTGGCACCGCGCCCGGAAGTGTGCGGTTTTGCGCCCGGATCACCACGTTCGAGGGTGCAACAGTGAACACAACCGGTGGGCGCGTTCTCCCGAGGAGCGCTAGCCCCGGCTCCGCTTGCGCACCACTGCGAGGGCAATGGCACCACCGATAGCGCCGATGATCGCGCCCGTCAGGAAGCCATCGGTGAGGCTGCCTGCGACGCCGCTCGCGCCGGAGTAGGTGCTGCGCAGATGGATCGCAATGCTGATGATCGCGGCGATGACCAGCGTGAAAGCGAGGATCGCACGGGCACCGAGGCGGGTGCGTGCCATGGGGTCGACGTTCAGGGCGCTCGCGTACAGCATGGTGCACCAAGAGATCGCCCCGACGACAACGAGGATGCCCATCGCTATCCAGGTTCCGGTGCTGCCCGCGATCCAGGGAAGGGCGACGGCTGCGACGAGGCCGGACCACAGCATCAGCTGGAACCCCGCGGCAGAGGCTTCGTTCCACACGTCGCGGTCGCGTTCCTCGCTGTAGAACGGGCTCTCGAAGTCGCCAATGGCGTGCATGGCGCGGATGAACACGGAGTTGCTCATGGGGCTTCCTCGATGGTGGGGAGTGGGAACAGGGATTCCACGTCGGCATGGAGGGCGCGCGCGATCCGCAGGGCCAGCCACACGCTCGGGCTGTATTGCCCACCCTCGATCGACACGATCGTCTGGCGGCTCGTCCCGCACGCGTGGGCAAGATCGGCCTGGGTGATTCCCGCGGCGATGCGCTGTTCCCGCACGGCGGTGGGGTGTGATTCGCGAGGCACACTTCAAGTAAAGAGAACTTGACATCGGATGTCAAGAAAAGTTGTCATCGCGAGGTGGGGTTACCCGGCGACGCGCTGTTCCCGCACGGCGGTGGGGTGTGAGCTGGTGGCCCGGGAGCTGCTGGCTGACGAGCGAGGATGCCGCGTTGGTGGAAGATTTTCCCGCTCCACGGGGGAAAAGTTTCCACTCGGACGGAGCGCGGCGGATTGGAGCGCGGCGAACCGGCGGCCAGGGACTGATCGGGCAGCGACGCGACGAGAAGCGACGCGACAAAGAGCGGAGCTGCGGCCGAGTGTGGCTGCGAGCCAAGGGCAGTGGTCGCGCGCGGGCGTTGCCGTACCGGGTCCAATGTCTCGCCACAACCCCTCAACGTGCGGCTTTGGTCGGGGATGCACTATGTTGAGCAAGTACGCGATTCGGCTGAGGAGTAGAAATGCGGTTGTTGGGAAAGTTGTCTGCAGCGGGTGCCGGAGTCGCACTTGTTCTTGCTGGGGCTGCCCCGGCCGCGGCCGATCCGCTGGGTGATCTGTGGGACTCGTTGAACCTGCCAGGTCCGGCTCCCGTGATCGAGCTGCCGGAGATCCCGGTGCCGCCCAATGGCTCCGAGGGCCTCCTCCCGCCAGCGCCTCAGGCTCCTCCCGCGCCGCCCGCGCCCTCAGCGCCGCAGCCGCCCGTTGCCACGCCGCAGACCAACCAGGTGATCGGCGAGTTCACCACGAGCGGCTTCGCGGCCGACTCGGGCGTGAACATCCGTCGTGTTGCCGAGCAGGTCAATGGGGCTGTCGTGGCTCCGGGCGCGGTCTTCTCGCTCAACGGCTACACCGGCCCGCGCGGAACCGCGCAGGGCTACATCGAAGCCGGCGTGATCTCCAACGGTCGCCCGGGCAAGGCCATCGGCGGCGGCATCTCCCAGTTCGCCACCACCTTGTTCAATGCCTCGTACTTCGCGGGCATGCAGGACGTGGAGCACCACGAGCACTCCTACTACATCTCGCGCTACCCGGCCGGGCGCGAGGCCACCGTCTGGCAGGGAGTGCTCGACGTGAAGTTCCGCAACACCTCGCCCAATAGCGTGCGCATCGAGGCCTTCGCCAACGCCAGCTCCGTCACCGTGCGCATCATCGGCACCAAGACCGTCAACGTCGAATCCGTGAACGGTGGCCGCTGGAACTACACCCAGCCCGGGACCATCACCCTGGCCGCCGGACCCAACTGCATCCCCACCAACGGATCGCCTGGCTTCACCACCAGCGACACCCGCATCATCCGCAACGCCGGCACCGGTGCCGAGATCTCCCGCAACACCCGCACCGTCGTCTACGACCCGCTGCCCACCGTCTACTGCCGCTAGCAGCGGCGTGAACTGGCCTGCCTCCTCCGGGAAGCAGGCCAGTTTCATCTGCGCGGCGGGCGCGGCGGGCGCGGCGGGCGCGGCGGGCGCCGGGGTCTGGCACCGCGCCGTTCCGGACCTCGCATGTGTTACCGAATGCCCCCTCGGACGGCCCGTGGGTTCAGGGGGTGGATGCAAAACCGCACACATCCGCTGGCTCCCGGAAGCGGGCGCGGGGACCGCGGGCGCGGGCGCGGGGACCGCGGGCGCGGGCGCGGCTATCCGCCCTGGAAGAACACGCGGGTGTCATCGAAGCTGAAGCTCTCCTCGATGAGGATGACTCCGCCCGCGACGGCTTCGGACGGCACGGACCAGCACTGGTTGGCCTCGCGGGTCGCGCCCGGGAACTGCTCGTTGACGTCGCTGATCGGCTCGGGGAAGACGCCGCAGTAGTCGTTGGAGCCATGGGCGTAGGCGTTGCCGTCCGCTCCGACGTACTTGGTGGTGAGGTCGAGCCAGGGGGTGCCGGACTCGTCGCCGGTGTAAGTGAGCGAGAGCCGGGCCATCACGAACTGGCGGCCGGGAACGGGCTCATCGTTGAACGGATTCTGGGCAAGCACGATGGGTGTCGCGTCCGCGGTGACCGATACGACGTTGACCTGCCAGTCAGGTCCGAGCTCGACAGTGGTGCCGACCGGGATCGGGTTGCCGCGCGTGCCGAACGCGGTGCTGGTGCTGCCTTCCGGCTCGCTGGCCGGAGCATCAGCGGCGGGCTCGGCGCCCGGGGCGGAAGCAGCGGGTGCATCCTCGACGGCGCGGGTTCCGGAGCCATCGGCCGGGGTGGTGGCGCAGCCGGTGAGGAGCACGGCGAGCGCGAGGGCCGCCGATGCGGTGGGGAGGGTGTTCTTCATGGTGTCCTACTTTCTTCTGGATGGTCTTGCGGTGTTCGCGTCGCGCAGGGCCGCGGCGCAGCGGTGGGCGTAGGGATCAGTCCTGTTCGCCGATGGCGCGGCGCCGGTCGTCGGCGCTGAATCCGGTGGGGGATCCAGGGGTGCTGCGGGACCGTTCGACGTAGTCGGACAGCAACTCCATCGCATCCTCCACTCCGTCGGGGTCGGCGCTGTAGGTCAGCGAGCGATCGGCGTGGAAGCCGAGGTCGCGGCCCACTTCGACGGCATCGAGGTTCGCGCCAAGGAAGACGAATTCCCAGCCGTGGTTGTCCTGCTGCCCGGAAACGAGGTCCCGGACGCCTTCGACGGTCCAGGTGTTGCTGGCGTTCTCGTGCCCGTCGGTGATCACGACCACGATCACCTTGTCGGGCCCGGTATCCGCGTGCATGGTCTCGGCGCGGTGGAGCTCGTCGCGGATCTCGGTGACGAAGCGGCCGAGGGCGTCGAGGAGGGCGGTGAGCCCGCGAGGCTGGAGGTTCAGGCCGGTGACCTCGCTGGCGGGGATGGGCGGGAAGACGTCCTCGTAGTGGGTGTCGAACTGCGACAGGGTGACGAGGGCGGTGCCGGGCAACTCTGCCTGCTTGGCGATGAGCGCGGCGAAGCCAGCTTCCATGTCCTTCTTGATCGTGGCCATCGATCCGGAGCGGTCGAGCAGTACGGCGATGAGGGGCGTGCCGGGGTTTGCCATGGGGTTTCCTTCGGTCGGGTCAAGCGGGCTGGGTTCAGGCGGGCTGGGTTCAGGCGGGCTGGGTCAGGCGGGCTGGGCCACGAGCAAGTCGCTGGCGATGGTGTGGCTGATGGCGCGCAGAGCTTCCGGGGTGGCGTTGGCGGTGCGGCAGCGGCGGGTGGCGACGGCGAGCCGGTGGGCGGCCTCGTTGAGGCTGTGCCCGTTGTGCCCGCGCACCCAGGAGATCTCGATGCGTCGGCCGTTGCGCTTGCTCGTGATCCGCTGGACGAGCCTGCGAGTGGAAGCGTTGCTGATGCGGTGCAGGTTGGCCTTCTTGCCCAGGGCGCGGACCGCGTGCTGGTTGTCGCTGAGGATGCGCAACGGAAGGTCGCGGGGCGCGGAGTCGATGGCCAGCTCGATGGCGGCGAGCTCGGCGTGGAAGGTGTCGGCGATGGCGGGGAGGAACCTGGTGGCGGTGCGGCCCTCGGCATCGATCGCGGCGATTCCCGCGCCTGGTCGCAGCTTGTCGATCGAGGCGTCGGTTCCGATCAGCAGGACAGTCTGCCTGGCGTGGTGCTCGCGCAGGAGGGCCTCGTGGTGGGCGGCGATGGAGCGCATCGCGCGAACGGTGGCCTCGCTGAGCTTCTGGCGCTCGACGCTGCGGGTGAAGCTCCCCGACATTGTCGCGAGGGGGAACGATTCCGCGGCATCGCGCAGCAGCGATTGCAGCGCGGGGTTGTGGATGTGCAGGGAGATCTCCCCGTCCGCGGCCTGGATGGCCTCGTACAGCCCGGCGAAGCAGTTCAGGCCGGCCAGCGCTGTGGCGTTCTCGACGGCGCGGCCCTGCGTTCCGGGCAATCGCGCGCTCGTCACATGGGTGGTCAGGTGCGCGCCGTCGGTCACAGCGGCGACGGCCCACGCGGGGGGGGCGATCGACTCGCCGGTGAAGCAGGGGGCGTGGAAGGTGCGGATGACGGCACGCCAGCGCGGTGCTCCCTGCGGCAGCGGGGCGGGCGCGATCCGGCCGGTGAGGCCACGGCGGACAGTGTTGGTGAGGACGGACCAGCGGACGGGCATGGCGGATTCCTTTCTGAGGGCTGAGGGCTGAGGGCTCGGGGCTCAGGGCACGGGGCGGGCTCTAGGTGTCGTGGATCGACGAGAGGTGGTGGCCGCGGCAGCGGTGGCAGAAGTAGGCGTCGTACTCGTCGGCGTTGGTGAGCGACTCGATGGTGCGCAGGGCATCGGCGCGGGTCTGGTAGCGGACCTTGCTGCCGCAGACGGGCGGTGGTCGAGGTGGAGGGTGGTTCATGGCGACTCCTTCTTCTGGTGCCGACCTAGACTGACGCATACGTCTGACAGTTCTGAATCAACTGACTGATAACCCGGTTATCACCAAATGGACGTAACTTACTCAGGTGGAGGCTAGGCTGGTTGCATAGAACCGCCATCGAGACCCCGCCGAGGAGACCAAGCCGTGCCGCTCGAGAGGCCGACCCTGTCGCTATCCCGCATCGCCACACTCGCCCAGGTGCAACGGCCGGTGGTCCCGGTGTGGCGCACGAGAAGCACCGGGAGCAGTACACCGTCCCCGCAGCCCGTGCGCGCCGAGGGACAGGGCGAGCTGTTCGACGCCCGCGAGGTGAGCGAGTGGCTGCGCGCCACAGGAAGGGGCAACAACCCCACAGCGCCGGAGGATGCGGTCGCGTTCGCGGAACTGGCGGGAAGCGGGGGCGTCGAGGATCAGGTGATGTTCCAGGCGCTCACGGCGTTGCTGTGCCTGAAAGTGGCAGTGGGCGAGCAGCTCGGGGATCTAGGCACCGAAGAACTGCTGGATCTCGCTGACGATGCCGATCCAGACGATGCCTACCTGTATCGCGAGATCGCGGCCGTCGACGATCTCGCCCCCGCGCTCGCCGCATGGGCCGACCAGGCCGCGAGTGCCGCTTACAGTCCCGTCGCAGCGATGGAGCGATTCATCGGGCGGCACATCGAGCTCGCCACGCCGCGCGATCCGGCGGTGGCGCTCACCGACCACGCCGCCGCGGTACTGGCACGCGTCGCGCACGCGGCGAGCGGGGGAGCGACCACCGTCGTGGACCCCACGCCGGGCGGGTCGGACCTCCTGGTGGCCTGCAACGCTGCCGCGGCGGGCGCGGGCGTCACCGCGCGAACCGTGCAGCGCCAGGACCCGGCGTCCCGACTGGCCCGACGCCGATTGCGGGCGCATGACATCCACTGCCAGGCGCTGCTCGTTGACGGGGACGGCGCGTTCCAGGCCCCCGGCGATGCGCTGGTCGTTGCTCACCTGCCCGCGCCGTCCGCGCCGACGATGGACCGCGACGCGATGCTGCGGGCCGTGGACGAGATCGCGCTGCAACTCACGGAAGGCCAGGTCGCGCTCGTGGCGGCCCCGGCCAGCGTCCTCGCAAAGCCGCTGAGCGGACCCAGCGACGAGATCCGATCGGGACTGCTGCGCTCAGGCAGCGTCCGCGCCATCGTCGCCCTGCCCAAGGGATGGGTACGCACCACCCCGCAGGAACACCTCACCTTGTGGATCCTCGCGCCAACGCCTCGCGGGACAACCCCTGAACAGCGCTACGTGCTGACCGCCGACATGGCCAACGCGCGCTTCGACGGGGCCGACCTCGAATACCTGCTGACCGATCTCGAGGCAGGGCTGCGGGCACCAGCCCTCGCGCACGCCCACGCGTTCCGCTTCAGCCGACTCGTCAGCTTGCCGTCGCTGCTCACCTATCGCGGCGACCTCACCGACACCGGAGCCCCGACGCCGCGCGATCCCATCACCGGCGACGAGGTGGCCAAGCGCCTCAACACGCTCACCCGGGCCTTCACGGAACAGAACAGCCGATCGGTGATGATCGACATCCCGGTAGGGCGCGCAACGGCGGGGCAGCGGCCGCCCACTGCCACCATCGGCTGGCTGATCACCGAGAAGATCCTCCGGCCGGTGCCGGGAACCCGCCTCGACCCCGGCCACATCGGTGCCACCGGAGGCGTGCGCATCATCGGGTGCGACGAGCTCACTGGACGCCGCCCGCTCGGCGAACGCACCATCGACGCCGCCCGGTTCGCGCTTGAGTACCCCAACGCGCGCTACACCGAGCCAGGTGACATCGTCTTCGCCACGAGTCCGCGCATCGCCGCAATCGTGGACTATGAGGGCACCAGCGTTGTCGAGGCCCCCGCCCGCGTGCTGCGCCTCGCGGCGAAACAGCCCGTCGACCAGCGGGGAGTACTGCTGCCCGGAGTCGTCGCCGCCGGCATCAACACGCAGCCGCCTCATGCCAAGAACGTGCGCGCTTGGCCCGTCCGCTACACGCCCCCCGACCAGGCCGACGAGCTAGAGCGCCACCTGCGCCGCATCGACAACGAGCAGCACGCGCTCCGGCAGCAACTCAGCCTCCTCGCGCAGCTCGCACACACCGCATACGATGGCGTGACCCGCCGCAGCATCGCGCTCGCGGGGGACTAGGTAGTGCCCGGGGCCTGGAGCACAGATGCGACAAACGCGGGGTGCGGGTTCTCCAGCACCATCGCCGATCCATCCACGAGGAGCTCGGCCCCGAACAGGTTCTTCGCCCGCGCTGAGCGGAGGGAGACGATCCCGCCCCAGATCAAAAGGATCCCCGCGAACAAGGGAAGCATGAAGATCCGCGGTGTGTCGGCCATTCCAGCACCAATCCAGAACGCGATCAATGCCGCAATCCCCAGCAGGACGAACGCGATGGCACGCCAGTAGAAGAATTGCAGGCGTGCGACGCAACGGTCACACATCGCGAAATCCGCATGGAGCCAGGCCTTCCCGCGCATCCGCTGCTCCGCCCGGTGAAAAACCGTGCGAAAAGGGACCTCCCAGATCCCGAAGCTTGGCCGGGGATAGGACTCGACCACGAACTCATGGCTCCGCGATGACGATTGCCCGTGCGGCACACAAACCGCAGGAAGGCTGGTGACAAGCTCGTACGAGCCCGGAGCGATATCCGGATAGCGCTTGTAGCGGTGCTCACGGTCTTCCCGTGTCAGGCGCGTCCGCTCGATCGCTCGAATCGGAATGGCGCACGCCCCCGTGCCGTTGAATGTTTCCCCCATTGGCCGAGTATGCGGGAGCGGGGTTGCGAGGTGCAACGCTAGGCCGTGCAACGAGCGTCCCGCTTGACGCCTCCTGGCTTCTCGCCCCGGGTCCTGGGCTCGTGCCCCGTGTTGTGGCCTCGGAAGTGTTACCTGGTGCACCCACATCCGGCCACGCGAGGGTGCGAAATCGCACACGACCGGGGTCTGGTCACGGAGGTTCGCCCGCCTGGCCCTCGCCATCTGGCGGGAAAACGTGCCTTCCGGCAAGGGCATGCGTAGGTTCGTAAGAATGATCGATCCCACGCGAATTTCTGGCGTAGCACTGGCTGCCGCGATCAAGGCTGGGCAGATCAGTGCCCGCGACGCGGTGGAGGCCCACATCGCCGTGTTGAAGCGCGGCCGGAGCCTCGGCGCGCTGGCCAAGCCTCGCTTCGATTACGCGCGCGCCGAGGCCGATGCCGCAGACGCTCGAATCAGTTCGGGCTCGCCGGAGGAGCTGCCGCCGTTGCTCGGTGTGCCGGTCACGGTGAAAGAACTGATCGCGGTTGAAGGTATGCCTCACGCGGGCGGGTTCCACCACAGGAGGACGCTGCGCGCCGAAGCTGACGCACCGATCGTGACGCGGATCAAGGAAGCGGGGGCCATTGTCCTCGCGGGAACCAACTCGGCGGGGCCGCTGTTCTGGGTGGAGACGCACAATCCCTTGTACGGTATCGCCCGCAATCCCTACGATCCCCGGCGCACTGCCGGTGGCTCGTCCGGCGGCGACGGGGTTGCCGTGTCGATTGGCGGCGCGGCATTCGGGCTGGGGTCGGATCTGGGCGGTTCGCTCCGCATCCCTGCCATGTTCAATGGCATTTTCGCGCACCTTCCCACCCCTGGTCTGGTACCGAACACTGGCCATTTTCCGATGACTGCCGGGATCCGTGATGCGCTCCAGCTCGGGCCCATCGCTCACCATGCCGAGGACCTTTATGCGGCGCTGAAAGCCATCTCGGGCCCCCACGAATCGCACTCGGGCATGAGTGATGTCCCGCTTGGCAATCCCGATGATGTGTCGCTCACCGGCCTCAATGTGTACGTTGCCGTGCATTCTGCGGCGCACAAGGCGAGCCCCGAGATCGAGCAGGCGCGACTGCGTGCCGCGGCGCAGATGGACCGTGCCGGGGCGCATGTTTCTGAGCTCGAGTTGCCACGCATGCGCAGGGCTATGGGATATGCGTTGGCCACTGTCGCGGGCGAGATGGATTTCGCGGCGACGTTGGCCGAGATCATGGGGCTGCCGGAGTTGCGGAAGCGGCGACTCGTGCACCACCTCGCTAGCTCGCCCTTGGCCGTGATCAACCTGACTGAGACTGCACCGGTCAAATGGGTGCGGACAAAGAGCGTGCGCCGGCTGATCAGTGCAGCGCACCATGCAGCTGATCATATTGCGGAAACTTTGGGAGATGGGGTTGTGCTGTACCCGCCATTTCCTCGGGTCGCGCCGAAGCACTTCGGCACCTATCTCCGCCCATGGAGCGTCGCCAACACAACTGTCTTCAACTTCCTCGGCCTCCCTGCGACCCAAGTACCGCTGGGGATGAATAGCGACGGGCTACCGATCGGGGTCCAGGTCGTCGCGGCACCGGGCAACGATCACCTCTGCCTTCGCGTAGCTCGCGAGCTCGGCGTGTGGGAGCCGCCCACCCTGTGATCCGGTCTGGTGGTGCGCTTCGCAGTTAGTTAACGCCGATAACCGGGTTATCGAACCGCCTCAAGAGCGCTTACCGGCATCGCGCTAGGGTAGCGGCGTAAGCCCCACCGAGAGGAACCACCTGTGCCACCGAGAAAGCGCGCCACCACCGTCGATACCACCAGCCCCGCAGCGGCATCGACGATGAAGGAGCTCAAGGAGACCCTGTGGAAGGCCGCGGACAAGCTACGCGGATCCATGGACGCATCCCAGTACAAGGACGTCATCCTCGGCCTGGTGTTCCTCAAGTACGTCTCGGATGCCTTCACCGAGCGGCGCGCACAGATCACCGCCGAGCTCGAAGCCGACGGCCTCGATGAGGAACAGATCGACGCGATCATCGACGACGCCGACGAATACATCGGCCACGGGGTGTTCTGGGTTCCCGCCGAAGCACGCTGGGGATACCTCGCGAAGCACGCCAAGGGCAAGGCCGCCGAGGCAGGGGAGCCGCCGAAGTCCATCGGCGAGATCATCGACACCGCCATGGCGGAACTCATGGGCGCCAACAAGGCGCTCGACGGCACACTGCCGCGCATCTACAACCGCGACAACGTCGACCAGCGCCGCCTCGGCGAGCTCATCGACCTGTTCAACAACGCTCGCTTCACCGGCCACGGCGTCTCCAAGGCCCGCGACCTGCTCGGCGAGGTGTATGAATACTTCCTCGAGAAGTTCGCTCGCGCCGAGGGCAAGCGCGGCGGCGAGTTCTACACCCCCGCCAGCGTGGTGCGCGTCCTCGTCGAGGGCCTCGAACCCACCGGCGGGCGCGTGTACGACCCCTGCTGCGGATCGGGTGGCATGTTCGTGCAGGCCGAGAAGTTCCTCGAAGCGCACAACAAAGAGGGCTCCGACATCTCCGTCTACGGGCAGGAGCTCAACGAGCGCACCTGGCGCATGGCGAAGATGAACCTCGCCATCCACGGGCTCAACGGCAACCTCGGATCGATGTGGGGCGACACCTTCGCCCGTGACCTGCACCCCGACCTCGTCGCCGACTACGTGATTTCCAACCCGCCGTTCAACATCAAGGACTGGTCGCGCAACGAGAACGACCCTCGCTGGCGCTACGGCGTGCCGCCGATCAAGAACGCCAACTACGCGTGGATCCAGCACATCCTCGCGAAGCTCTCGCCGGCTGGCAGCGCAGGCGTCGTCATGGCCAACGGCTCCATGTCGTCCAACAGCAGCGGCGAAGGCGACATTCGTGCCCGCATCGTCGAGGCCGACCTCGTCTCCTGCATGATCGCCCTGCCCACCCAGCTCTTCCGCTCGACCGGCATCCCCGTGTGCGTGTGGTTCTTCGCCAAGAACAAGAGCAGCGGCGCCACCGACCGCGCAGGCCAAGTGCTGTTCATCGACGCCCGCAACCTCGGCTACATGATCGACCGGGCCGAGCGCGCCCTCTCCGACGACGACATCGCCAAGATCGCCAGCACCTACCACGCCTGGCGCGGATCCGACTCCGCCGTCGCCGAGGGCCTTTCGTATGAAGACGTGGCTGGCTTCTGTAAGTCCGCCACCATTGCCGACATCAAAGCCGCCGACTACGCCCTCACACCCGGACGATACGTCGGAGCCGCCGAGATCGAAGACGACGGCGAACCCATCGACGAGAAGATCGCCCGGTTGAAGAAGGAACTGTTCGCGCAGTTTGGGGAATCCGAGCGGTTGGCGGCGGTCGTGCGCGAGCAGCTGGGGAGGATTTGATGGGGGAGCTGACAGGTTGGAAAGAAATGTCGCTCGGCGACGTTGCGCGCTGGCTCTCCGGGGGTACGCCGCGCACCAGTGAGCCTGAATATTGGGGCGGCAACATACCTTGGATTGGATCCGGTAGCCTTAAAGATTTCCGAATCGAGAGTTCGGAAAGGATGCTTACAAGTCTAGGCGCTGCGAATGGTTCCAGGCTCGTGGGCCCGGGCACAGTAATTTTTGTTGTCCGAGGAATGAGCCTGAAAACGGAGTTCCGTGTCGGAATTACTCAGCGTGAAGTGGCTTTTGGTCAGGACTGCAAGGCTCTTGTCGCCAAAAGTGTGGTATCTCCAATCTATCTTGCGTATGCCATTAAGTCGCAGACTCAATACATTCTCGGCCTGGTTGACGAGGCTGGGCATGGTACTGGGCGGTTGAACACGGATCAGATGCAGGAAATCTTAATTAGTATCCCACCTCTCCCCGAGCAGCAAGCCATCGCTGAGGTGCTTGGCGCGCTCGACGACAAGATCGCGGCGAACCGGAAGCTCGCGGAGACGGCGGAGGAGTTGGCAGTCGCACTGGTCGGAAGTCGCGGGGGAGCACGTGTTCCTTTGGGCTCTGTGGTTCGTCATGCGAAGCTTTCGGTCGATCCAACGACTCTCGATGTTGTGCGTGTGCGCCACTACAGTCTCCCCGCGTTCGATGCTAATGGTGCCCCTGAAGAAGTGGAACCGATCGCCATCAAGAGTTCCAAGTATCTGGTGGAGAATCCGAGCGTGCTGATTTCCAAGCTCAATCCCCGTTTTCCCCGGGTATGGAATATTAGCGATGGTCACGGGCCGGACGCTCTGGCCTCTACGGAGTTCTTGGTGCTAGAGCCGGAGACATCCACGACGTCAGTGCTGTGGTCGATCTTGCGGCAACCAGACTTTTCCACCGCTCTCCAGGGCAAGGTGGCTGGAACGTCGGGGAGCCACCAACGCGTCCGTCCTGCGGATCTCTTGGATACAGACGTGATCGATCCAGGTGCTTTGCCAGGCGAGGTGGCGGATTCAGTGACGGCACTGTGTCTTGCAGCAGCAAGCGCTCGTGCCGAAAACCAAACCCTAGCCACCACTCGCGACACCCTCCTCCCCGCCCTGATGTCGGGCCGTATCCGGGTGAAGGATGTCGAACGTGAGGTTGCGACTCTGTTCTAGCTACCGTTCGTCCGATCTTCCTGCTCTCATTGCCCCCCACCCCCCGAAAGGATCCCGATGACACGCTACGGAATGTCTGAGGCTGATTGGGAGCAGTCTGTTCTGGATACTCTGGGCGGATTGGATTGGCGTCCGGCGGGGGCGGATGAGGTAGCTCCGGGGTCGGGGGAGCGGGAGGATTGGGCGGATGCGGTGATCCCGTCGCGCCTGCTCGCGGCGATACAGCAACTCAATCCGGGTGTGCCCGCGCAGCATCTCAAGCAGGCGGCGGCGGAGGTGGTGACGCCGAAGTCACAGGATGCGATCGCGGAGAATCATCGCATCCACACGTTCCTCGTCGATGGCTATCGCGGGGTGTCGTATTTCGATGCGGATGGGCAGGAGCATAATCCGACGATCCGGCTGGTCAGCAGCGAGCCGAGCGATAATGATTGGCTCGTCGTCAATCAGGTCACCGTGCGTACCGCCGAGCATGAGCGCCGTTTCGACGTGGTGCTGTACTGCAACGGCATGCCCGTCAGCATTGTCGAGCTGAAGCGCGCGAGCAACGAGAACGCCACTGTCGCGTCTGCGCATGCCCAGCTCCGCACTTATGTGCGTGAGTTCCCGCTGGTGTTCCGGTTCTGTGTGTTCACGCTCATCTCGGATGGCGTCATCACCAAGTACGGCACCCCGTTCACGCCGCTGAACCACTATTCGCCGTGGAACGTCGATGACAACGGCCAGCCCGTCGAGCCGGGCGCGCTCACCGAATCCGGTGATGCCGCCACCAGCCTCGATGTGGCCCTCGATGGTTTGTACAACCAGGAACGTTTCCTGCAACTGCTCCGTAGCTTCACCGCGTTCGATCAGGGTGGGGACGGGCTGGTCAAGCGAATCGCCAAGCCGCACCAGTACTTCGCCGTCACCAAGGCTGTCGGTTCCACCGTGCAGGCCGTCCGCTCCAACGGCAAGGCCGGTGTGGTCTGGCACACCCAGGGATCCGGCAAGTCGATGGAAATGGAGCTGTACGCGAACCTCGTGGCGAGACATCCGCAGCTGCTTAACCCCACCATCGTTGTCATCACCGACCGCAACGAGCTTGACGGCCAGTTGTTCGCCGCGTTCGACCAGAGCCTGCTGCTGCCCGAGAAGCCGAAGCAGATCAAGCGTCGCGCCGAGCTGCGCTCCTCGTTGCAGGACATCGCCACCGGCGGCATCTTCTTCCCCACCCTGCAGAAGTTCGGGCGTTCCCTCGAGGAGCGTGATTCCGGCCAGGAGCATCCGCAGCTCTCCGATCGGCGCAACATCATCGTCATCGTCGACGAGGCCCACCGCAGCCACTACGACGACCTCGACGGCTACGCCCGCCACCTCAAGGACGCCCTGCCCAACGCCACCCTCATCGCGTTCACCGGCACCCCCATCTCCGATGCCGAGCGCGACACCCGCGAAGTGTTCGGCGACTACATCGACGTCTACGACCTCACCCGTGCTGTCGAGGACGGCGCCACCGTACCTGTCTACTTCGAGCCCCGCCTGGTCAAGGTCACCCTCGCCGAGGGTGTGACCCAGGAGCAGCTCGACACCGCCGCCGACGAGGCCACCGCCGGTCTCGACGATGCCGAGCGCGACCGCATCGAGAAGTCCGTCGCCGTTGTCAACGCCGTCTACGGTGCCCCCGAGCGGCTTGCCGCTCTCGCCGAGGACATCGTGGCGCACTGGGAGAACCGGCGCATCGTCATGCGGAAGTTCCTCAGCCAACCTGGCGAGCGGCCAGTGCATGGCAAAGCGATGATCGTGTGCTCCACCCGCAAGATCTGCGCCGACCTGTACAGCGCCATCGTGGATATCCGCCCCGACTGGCATGCCGACGCGCTCGACCAGGGCCGCATCAAGGTCGTCTACTCCGGCACTGCCTCCGACGAGCCACCCATCTCCGACCACGTGCGCCGCGACGGAGAGAACGCCGCCATCAAGGCCCGCCTCAAGGACCCCGCCGACGAGCTCGAGATCGTCCTCGTCAAGGACATGATGCTCACCGGCTACGACTCCCCACCCCTGCACACCCTCTACCTCGACCGGCCGCTCAAGGGCGCGCTGCTCATGCAGACCCTCGCCCGCGTCAACCGCACCTTCCGCGACAAGCAGGACGGCCTCATGGTCGGGTACGCCCCGCTCGTCGACAACCTGCACAAGGCCCTCGCCGAATACACCGCCAAGGACCGCGCCGAGAAGCCCGTCGGCAAGGACATCAACGAAGCCATCGCGCTCACCGAAACACTCCTCGACCAGCTCCGTGCGCTGCTCAAGGACCACGACTGGAAAGCCCGCCTCGCCGACGGAGGCCCCAAGTGCTGGACCAACGCCGTCATGGGCACCGTCGAATGGCTCCGCGAACCGCGCAGCTCCGCAGGTGACGAGACCACGGTGGCCGACCGCTACCGGCAGCTCGCCCGCCAGCTCTCCCGCGCCTGGGCACTCTGCAGCGGCTCCCAGAACCTCTCCGCCGTGCAGCGCGAAGTGCGCTTCTACGAGGAAGTGCGCGTCTGGATGGCCAAGTTCGACGCCGAGGACCGCGCCGCCGCCGGCGAGCCCATCCCCGAGGAGATCGCCCGCCAGCTCGGCGAGCTCATCGCCACCGCCACCGACACCGACGGCGTCATCGATATCTATGACGCCGCTGGCATCCCCCGACCGAGCCTCGACGACCTCAACCCCGACTACATCACCAAGACCAAGAACGCCTCCCACCCCCACCTCGCCATCGAAGCACTGCGCAAGGGCATCGCCGAGGAAGCCCGGCACGTCACCCGCCACAACATCGTCCGCCAGCGCGACTTCTCCGACCGCATCGACGAGCTCATGCGCCGCTACACCAACCAGCAGCTCACCGCCGCCGAGGTCATCGCCGAGATGATCGAGATGGCCAAGGAAGTGGCCAGCGAGGCGAATCGGGGCAAGGACTTCACCCCGGAGCTGACCGAGGACGAGCTGGCGTTCTATGACGCGGTTGCCCAGAACGAATCCGCGGTCGATATCCAAGGCACCGACGTCCTCGCCAAGATCGCCCGCGACCTCGTCAAGGTCATGCAACGAGACGTGCGCACCGACTGGACCGTGCGCGAGGACGTCCGCGCCAAGCTGCGCTCCTCCATCAAGCGGCTCCTCGTCATCTACAAGTACCCTCCCGACAAGCAGCCCGAGGCTATCAAGCTTGTCATGCAGCAAATGGAAACAATGGCGCCACGCCTCGCTAGCGCCCGGGCGGGCGGGTAGCTGCTGGGTTCGCTGCCCCCGCTGCGTGCCCCCGCGCCCCCGGAAGTGTTACCGAATGCACCCTTGCGCGGCCGTCCGAGGGTGCAAAACCGCACACAACCGCAGGGCGCAGGCCGAGCGGCCCCCACATATCTGCCTCTGAACACCCGCTTACACCTGCGAGTATCCGAATTGTCGGCATCGTGTGGTTGAATCGTCCCCCTTGCCCTTCGTCCGCGTAAACAACTTAGGAGATCCAATGATTAACTCCCGCGAGCTTCGCGACCGCATCCTTCCCTTCCCCGAGGGCGAGGAGTACCGCAAGGTGCTGCTCCTTGGGACCACCGGATCGGGGAAATCCACCCTCATCCGCCAGCTCATCGGCGGCAGTTCGCGCGAGAGCTTCCCCACCACCTCCACTGCGCGAACCACCATCGCTGACACCGAGATCATCCTGGCGCCTGGTCCCTATCAGGCTGTGGTGACCTTCTTCGAGCGTGGGTACATCGTCGAGCAGGTCCGCGACTGCATTGTCGAGGCTGCGCTCGCTGCGCACCGGGGCGACGACCGTACCGATCTCCAGCGTGCGCTGCTCGAGCATCCCGAGCAGCGCTTCAGGTTCAAGTACACGCTCGGCGAAGGCCCCGCGCGGGAGGTCGCTGCCGACGACCTCGCCACCGACTTGCTCGCCCCCTCGCGGTCCGCCCGCCCCACGCGTGGCATGGCGGAGCTCGGTGAGCTCGACCTCGACCCGACGAACACCCTCATCGCGACCGTTCTCGACCTCACCACCGAACGCGCTCGGGCCATCGGAGCGGAACTGCGCGACCGTCTCGCCGCGGAGCCCGATGACGACGATGACCGCCCGCTCAGCGAGCGTGTGGACGACGAGCTCGAGGCTGCCATCCGGGCTGACGAAGCCCTTGCCAGCCTCGCGGACGAACTCGTTGGCGCGATGCTCTCCCGCACCGGCCTGATCCCCCGGGGCGAGCTCCACACCGAGCTTGGCTGGCCCGCCTCCTGGACGTTCGCCACCAACAACCGCGAGCAGCTCATCGCCGAGCTGAAGCGCCTCACCAGCATCGCCAAGCCCGGATGGGGACGACTGCTCACCCCGCTCGTCAGCGGAGTGCGGGTCAGCGGCCCGTTCGCCCCCACCTGGCACGACGGCAACGAGATTCCCCTTATCCTGCTCGACACCGAGGGTCTCGGCCACGTCCAGAGCTCCTCCGCGAGCATCCCTGTCAAGGTCAGCCGCCAGATCGCTGAAGCCGACGCCGTGCTGCTCGTGGACAACGCGCAGCAACCCATGCAGGCCGCGCCAGCGGCCCTCATGCAGGCGCTCGTCCGCAGTGGTCACGGCCGCAAGCTGTTCCTCGGCTTCACCCACTTCGACCACGTTGCTGGCGAGAACCTTCCCACCCTCGAGGACCGCCAGCGCCACGTCGTCAACCCTTGCCTCGGAGTGGTGCGGGCGATCCGGCAGGATCTTGGTGAGGCGGCCGTGCAGCCGCTCGTCGAGCGCATCCGGAACAACACCTACTATCTCGGAGGCCTCCAGAACACCCTCAACGACGACGAGCACTTCGAGACCATCGAATCGCTCCAGGATCTCATCAAGCAGCTCGCGTCTAGTGGCGGACGACCCACCCTCGCTGATACCCGGCCGATCTATGACGAGGCCAATGCCATCATCGCGGTGCGGGATGGGATCGCCCGATTTCACCACCAGTGGAAAGCCCTCCTGGGCATCCAGGCTGCGGAAGGCGTGGACAGGGCGCACTGGGGGACAGTGAAAGCGCTCAGCCGACGCCTCGCCGAGAATTCCGAGACCGAGTACAAGCACCTGCGCCCCATCGCGGACCTCCACCGGATGCTCCTCGACGAGCTAGGCAAAGCCATTCAGCACCCCGCCGCGTGGTCAGCCGGAGAACCCACCAGCGCCGACGCGCAGAACCTCTACGACGAGTACATGCAGGAGCTCGGCAACGACCTCCTCGACCTCGTCACCACGCGCATCCTGGACAATCACGAGGCGCAGTGGCTCGACGTTTACTGGCTCGCGGGCAAGGGCTCCACCTTCGAGCGGGCCCGCAGGATCCAGGACGACATCTATGAGCATGCCGCACCCATCCCCGGTGCTACCGCTGCCAGGGCAGGTGGCTCGACGGGGGAGGAGCCGCAGGACCGCAACAGCAACGAGCTCCTCGGCGAGATCCGCGATATCGTGCGTCGCACCGCGAAGGACCTAGGGATCGCTGTGCGGTAGGGCACGCCCCGCGCCCCGCGCCGCCCCCGACCCGCCCCTGCTCCCGGTGGGCGCGCGGGCGCTGATCGTCATAGAGTGGCAGTGTGATTCGACGCATTGCGCTCGGTGGAGCGTTGACTGCTAGCGCGGCGGCCGGGGCGGTTGCCTCGGCTCGGATAGCGCGGGCCACGGGTGCCTCGCGCGCGAGGATCAGGCCCTATACCGCTGGTTCTGAGCATTTCCGGGATGGTCGCTTCCATAACTTGGAGCCGGTGTCGGCGTTCTCGCGTGAGCAGGTGGTTGACCTGGTGAAGGCGATGGCGCGGCGGGGCTCGGAGGGCTCGCCGTCGCGGCCGATCCCGGTGCTGGTGCCGCTAGCTCCAGCGGTGGCGGCTGATCTAGGGGTGACGTGGCTGGGCCATGCGTCGACGTTGGTGGAGGTGGATCGGCATCGGTTCTTGACGGATCCGGTGTGGAGCGATCGTGTGTCGCCCTCGCAGGCTATGGGGCCGCGGCGGTTCCATCCGGTGCCGGTGCGGGTGGGCCAGTTGCCGAAGCTGGACGCGGTGCTGATCTCGCACGATCACTATGACCATCTCGATGAGTGGTCGGTGCGGGCTATCGCGGCGGCGCAGCCGGTGCGGTTCATTGTTCCGTTGGGCGTTGGGGCGCATCTGCGGTCGTGGGGCGTGGCGTCGCATCGGATCACGGAGCTGGATTGGAACGAGTCGACGACGGTGGGGGAGTCGAGCCCGGTGGAGGTTACGTGCACTCCGGCGCGGCATTTCTCGGGTCGGGGCCTGTCGCGCAATACGACGTTGTGGTCGTCGTTCGTGCTCGCGGGCCCGCGGCACCGGGTGTTCTTCGGTGGTGATTCGGGCTATATGGCGGAGTTCGCGCGCATTGGTGCCGAGCATGGGCCGTTCGATCTGACGGTGCTGCCGGTGGGCGCGTATGCGGAGCAGTGGCCGGATGTGCACATGAATCCGGAGGAGGCGGTGCGGGCGCACGGCGATCTGACGGCGCCGCGCGGGGGTGTTCTGCTTCCCGTGCATTGGGGGACCTTCAACCTGGCGTTCCATTCGTGGGTCGATCCGATGGTGCGTCTGCAGGCTGCGTCGGAGGCCGCGGGGGCGCGGGTGGTGGTGCCGCGGCCGGGGCAGCGGGTGGATATGGTCAAGCCCTTGCCGACGGATCGCTGGTGGCTGCGCTGCGGCTAGGGGTCGTTGCGGCTAGGCGTGTGAGGCCGCTAGTCCCGCAAACGGTTGTCGAGCTCGTGCACGAGCTGGCTGACCCGGTTCGTGCCGGCGTCGATCCGTGGGTAGCGGCTGAGGACGTCGATCAACCGTGGTGTCGCGAGGCCGACGATGCGCTCGATCGGGTCGCCGATGTCTTCGTCGCTAGGGCACAGCTCGAGCACTCGGATCGTGTGTGCGGATGCGCGCAGGATGTGATTGACCTGGACGGCATCGGCCAGCGGATGCAGGTACGCCGACGCGGCGGCATCGCCTGCGGCCATCGCGGCGTGGAACGGCACGGGCGCGGTCGCTTCGCTTCCAGCCCGGTGGGCAGCGGTTGCCGTCACACGCTGGGCGCGGGAGCGTTTGCCTCCGTGGACGAACGCCGCGGCGGCGACGAGCGCGTCGCGTGGTCTGTTGTCGTCGGGGTGATGCGTCTCGAACATCAGAAGCACCAGATCTGCCGAGGCCAGGGCGAAGGCCGTCACTGCCCGGAGTTCCTCCGTGGTCACGGTGAAGTCTGGAGCTCGCGGCGCGCGCCGGTCCGGCGGCTCTGGCTGGATGTTCACGCTGGCTGATTCTAACGTTGAACAGTCCCGCCCGGGCCGTGCGTGCCTTGGCGCCTGATTGGTCACGTTGGTGGCGGCGAGTGATGGTGGCGCCTAATCAGCCTGGTTGACGGGTTGGTCACATCGTCGGCTGGTGATCGAGGTGGGCGCGGCCTGGAACCAGGGAGTGTTGGCGGCCAGCGCTTTCCGAAGTGTTTGGGACGCATTGTCCCAATAAATCAAGCGGCCCCGGGGGCTGCCTAAAAAGTTACTGACGCTTGATTAATAATTGCTTCGTGAACACTCGGTTACGCCAGGCGAAAAAGCGAAGAACAATTTCCTCCCCACGATTCCCCCTCCGTTCCGCAAGGCCGCGAAGGCTGTCCGGATCATCCGGAGCGCTCGCCATGTCAACCTTCGTCGATCATCGCTAACTGCCAGGTCATCCCGGAATCCGTCCCGCAAGCAACGCGCGGCAGGCTCGCGCGGGCGGTGCATGACACGCCAATGGTGGTACTGGACACATCGGGTGGAGTTTTGTCCAACTTGCTGCGACACTAAATGCCAAGCGGGGACAACCCCCCCGACCGCAGCTGGCACGATTCTCAAGGTGCCGCAGTTTTTTAGGAGCAACATGAACACGATTGATTCGGTCAAGGACATCGCCACCAAGGCAAAGGCAACCGTCGACGCGAACGCCACCAAGGCGAAGGCTGCCTTCGAGGCCAACAGCACCAAGGCCAAGGCCGCCTTCGAGGCGAACAGCACCAAGGCCAAGGCCGCTTTCGACGCCAACGCCAGCAAGGCCAAGGCCGCTGTCGCCAGCCGCAAGGGCCAGATCGACTCGGCCGTCGACAAGGCTGCCACCTTCGTTGACACCAAGACCAAGGGCAAGTTCAACGCCCAGGTCACCAAGGTGCAGGACACGGCCAAGAAGATCGTTCCCGCTGAGTAATTCACTCGCGTGAACACCGGCGCCCCGTGCGCCAGCGATGAACGCCAAGGAGCCGCAATGCCGGACACCACGAAAGTGCTGTATGACCGGGATTGCGGCTTCTGCGTTTCCTGCCTCAACCTGCTCGCTCGCCTCGACCGGCACCACCGCGTCACCGCGATCGCTTACCAGCACCCGGGCGCGGTCGAGCAGTTCGATGTCACCGAGGACGATGCCGCCGCGGCCGCGTGGGCGCTCGATCCCGACGGCACGCGCCACCGCGGCGCCGGAGCGATCAACGCGGGCCTCTCCGCAGCGCTCGGCACCCGGCTCCCGCTGCGTGTCTACCACCTCCCGCTCGTCCGGCAGGTGCAGGACCGCGTCTACCAATGGGTCGCCGACCATCGGCACCTGATGCCAGGCGGCTCGAAAACCTGCACACTGGGCTAGGTGAACCACCTCTCGTCCCGCGCAGCCCTCGCTGTCCTTGCCGCAACCCTCCTCGCCGGGTGCACCGCCGACCCCGATCGTGACGCCGCGCGTGGCTCCGATCCCACTGGGCCGGACGTCGGGCCCAGTGCGAGCGAACCGCCCCGCGGCCCCTACTCCATCGCCGCTACCGATGCGGACGAGCGCGGCTCGATAGTCGAATCGACGCCTCTCGACTCACTCGATCCGCTTATCGCGCAACGTGCCTCGGACGCGCAGCGCGTCACCTATCGCTCCCCCTCGGGCATCGACGGCACCGCCACGTCAGTCACCGCCGCGATCCTCACCCCGACGGGCACTCCGCCCGAAGGGGGCTGGCCCATCCTCGCCTACGGCCACGGGACCACTGGCGTCGCCGCGCAGTGCGGACCGTCCCAGGCCCGGGATCTGCTCGGCCAGGGCACCCGCATCGCCGCCTACCTCGACGCGGGCTATGCCGTCGCCGCCACCGACTACGAGGGCCTCGACGGCATCCCCGCGCCCGACGGGCCCGATCACCCCTACCTCGAGCCCGTCACCACCGCCTACAACATGATCGACGCCGTCCGCGCCGCCCGCGCGATCAACGACGAGCTCAGCGACCAATGGGCCAGCATCGGGGTCTCCCAGGGTGGTCAAGCCGCATGGGCCGCGCTCGAGGCCGCCCCCCACTATGGTGACGGGCTGAGCTTCGTCGGCGGGGTAGCGATCGCGCCCGCGGCCGACCTCACGCCCATCACCGACGGGCCGCCCCCGTGGAGCCTCGGGCCCTTCCAGCTCGGATTGCTGCCGTACGTGCTCGACGGTTATCGCGCGGTCGATCCCAGCCTGGACTTCGACGATTACCTGCGCGGCTCCCTCGCCGACGGGTTCGGCGCGCTCGATGGCTGCACCAGCACGACGGGCTTTGCCTCGGCGCTGACCATCCTCGGCAGCACCCCCGATGAGGTGGGGCCCTTCACCGAGGAAGCAGCGGCCGACATCCGCGACTGGCTCGAGCGAAACGCGCTGCCCCTCGATCCCACCGACGAGCCGCTGCTTGTCCTCTATGGAGATCGCGACACCGTCATCCCCGCGGCCTGGACCGAGGAGGCCGTGCAGCGGGCCTGCGCCGAGGGCATGACCGTTGATGCCCGGCTCATCCCCGGTGCCGATCACTTCTCCATCGGGCAGACCGACGTGATGATCGACTGGCTGGACGAGCGCTTCGACGGGCAGCCCGCTGCATCCACCTGCTGAGACGGGCTAGGCGGCCGCCAGCGCGAAATCTGCGAGCGAGAGTCAACAGATCAGGCTGAGATCGCCTTGATTCGTTGACTCTCGCTCGCAGATCCAGGGGGCCTGGAGGGGGTCGGCGCTATCGCAGCACCGCGGGGGCTATCCGCTGGTGCGGGCCGCGACCTTCTTCTCCACGTACTGCGCGAGCTTGGTCAGCGCATAGTTGGTGATGATGAACATCGCCGCCACGACGATGTACACCTGGATGGGGTTGGAGAGGTTCTCGATGACAAGGCGGCTCATCTTGAGCAGCTCGATGTAGCCACCGAGCACCGCGATCAGCGAAGTGTCCTTCAGCACGACCACGAGCTGGCTGATGAGCGCGGGCAGCATGACGCGGAACGCCTGCGGCAGCAGGATCATGCGGAGGCTCTGCCAGCGGGTGAGGCCGAGCGCGAGGCCCGCCTCGTTCTGCCCGCGGGGGAGCGAGGCCACGCCGCTGCGCACGATCTCGGCGATGATCACCGAGTTGTAGGCGGTGAGGCCGATGACGAGCACCCACAGCAGGCCGCCGCCGGGCAGCACATCGAGGTCGAACCGGAACTCGCCGCCGCCGGGCAGCGGAATGCCCACGCGCATCTCGTCAGCGATCCGTGAGACGAGGTAGATGGCAAGAATGACAGGGAGGCCGCGCAGCAGCTCGATCGCCGCGACGATCGGGGGCCGGGCGAACTTGCCCGCGGTGAGGCGGGCCACGCCGATCGCCACGCCCAGGATGAGCGACAGCACGATGGCGAGCGCGGCAGCGATGAGGGTGCGCAGGAAACCGTCGCCGAGCCGCGCCCAGACATGCACGAAGCTGTCATTGGTCGGGTCGAGCAGCGGCGCCCACTTCTCCCAGGTGAACTGCCCGCCATCGACGAGCCGGAACAGTGCCAGCCCGAGTACGCCGAGCACCGCGATGAGCGCGATGACGGTGAAGATCGCGATGCGCCGACGGGCGCGGGGCCCGGGCGCGTCGAACAGGACGGTGGCGGCCCGCTCGGGTGCCTTGCCGCGGGGGCGCTGCTGGCCGGGTGAGATGGTGGGCGTGCTCATCGCGCGATCGCCGCCTTCCGCTCGATGACCTGCAGGGCGATGCCTGCCGGGATAGTGATGCACAGGTATCCGACCGCGACTCCGAGGAACACGGGCAGCGGGGCGTAGCCCTGGGCGCTCGACAGGTTCAGGCCGTTGCTCCAGAGATCACCGCCGACACCGAACGCGCCGAGCACCGCCGAGTTCTTGAACATCGCGATGAGCACGCTGCCGAGCGGCGGGACTACGGTTCGCAGCGCCTGCGGCAGCACGACCAGCGTGAGGGACTGGCCGAAGCCGAGGCCGATGGATCGGGCCGCCTCGGCCTGCCCCGACGCGACCGAGTTGATGCCGGAGCGGATGGCCTCGCACACGAACGCCGAGGTGTAGATGATCAGCGCGGCAAGCCCGAACCGGTAGAAGGAACTATTGATGCCGATCTCCGGCAGGCCGAACGCGAAGAAGAACAGCACCAGCGTGAGGGGAGTGTTGCGGACGATCGTGACGTACGCCGAGCCCACCCATTGAAGGATCGGGATGGGGGAGACCCGGAACGTCGCGATGACGGTGCCCAGCAGCAGCGAGCCCACCAGGCCGAAGAAGCAGATTCCCACCGAGGTGAGGAAGCCCGACCAATACAGGTCGAGGTTGTCGGTGATCGCGCTCATCGAATGGTTCCTCCGATCATCGCGCGGGATTCAGGGCGGCGGGATTCAGGGCGAGAGCAGGTCAGGTGCATGGGTCAGGCTCCGGGAGCTCGGGGGTCTGCGCGCCCTCGACCGAGCCGGCCGTGGCTTCCCACGCCTCGGTGTACGCGCCGGACTCGTAGGCGAGGCGCACCTGCTCGTTGATGAACTCGCAGAACGCGACCTCCCCCTTGGGGATGCCGATGCCATACGGCTCCTCGGTGAACTGCTGGCCAGCCATCCTGAACTCCCCACCGGATTTCGCGACCAGGCCAAGCAGGATCACGTTATCGGTGGTGACCGCATCGACCTGCCCCGTGCGCAGCGCATCGGCGCACTTGGAGTACACATCGAACAGCACGAGCTGATCGCTGCTAGCGAGGTATTCCTGGATCGTCTGGCTAGGCGTGGAGCCAGTGACCGAGCACACCTTCGCGTCGGTGTTCTCGCGGAACGCCTCGGGCCCGGTGATGCGTTGATCGTCCGCGGCGACCATGAGCTGCTGGCCGGCCAAGTAGTAGGGACCAGCGAAGCTGATGCGCTCGCGGCGTCGATCATTGATCGTGTAGGTGGCGACGACCATGTCGACGTTGTTGTACTCGATGAGTTCCTCGCGGCGCTGCGACGGCGCCTCGTAGTACTCGATGTCCTCGGGCTCGAACCCGAGTCCCGCGGCAACGAACTGGGCGATCTCGACATCGAAGCCGGTGAAACCACCCTCGAGGCGCAGCAGCCCGAACCCGGGCTGATCGAACTTGATGCCCACCCGGAACTTGCCATCCTCGACGATGCGGGCCATGGCGGTGTCCTCGGGGAACGTGGGATCCTCGGCGACGGGGACGCGGGATTCGATGTCGGTGCCGCTGACGCTGCCGCACGCGGTGAGCATCATCATCAGTGCCGCCGCGCCGGCGACTATTCGACGATTCATTGGCGATGTCCCAGCTTCTCGTTGACAGGGCTTTCGGGCCAGGGCTTTGCGGAGGTCAATGGGCGAGGATCTTGGACAGGAAGTCCTTGGCGCGGTCGCTGCGCGGATTGGTGAAGAACTCCTCCGGGGTGTTCTCCTCCACGATCTGTCCGTCGGCCATGAACACCACGCGATCGGCGGCGCGGCGCGCGAATCCCATCTCGTGCGTCACCACCACCATCGTCATGCCCTCCTTCGCGAGGGCGGCCATGACGTCGAGGACCTCGTTGATCATCTCCGGATCCAGCGCCGAGGTGGGCTCGTCGAACAGCATCACCTTCGGGTCCATCGCCAGCGACCGGGCGATCGCGACGCGCTGCTGCTGCCCGCCCGACATCTGCGCGGGGAACTTGCGCTCCTGCGCGTCCACCCCGACCCGCTTGAGCAGCTCGCGAGCCCGCTCCACCGCCTTGGCCTTGTTGATCTTGCGGACCTTGATGGGGCCGAGCGTGACATTGTCGAGCACCGTCTTGTGGGCGAAGAGGTTGAACGACTGGAACACCATGCCCACGTCCGAGCGGAGCTGCGCGAGCTCCTTGCCTTCCTCGGGGAGCACCTTGCCATCAATGGTGATGGTGCCGGAGTCGATCGTCTCGAGCCGGTTGATCGCGCGGCATAGCGTGGACTTGCCAGATCCGGAGGGCCCGATGACCACAACGACCTCGCCGCGCCGGACGGTCAGGTTGATGTCTTGCAGCACGTGCAGGTCGCCGAAATGCTTGTTGACGCCATCGAGCACGACGAGCGGTTCGCCAGAATCGGTCATGCGCCGACTCTAGGCTCGGCATGGATCGTCGGCGTGATGATCATCGAAATTGGTTTGGAAAGTTTACCGGAATGCGGCAAACCCAATCACTCGCGCCGTTCCTTCGAGCGGGTGGATCGCTCGGCCGCGGGTGTGGCGCTAGCGCGCGGCGGGCTCGCGCGGCGGGCTCGGAAGTGTGCAGTTTTGCACCCCGTTTCGCGCCTGGGAGGGGGCAATACCGCACACTTCCGGGGGCAACCCGGCCTCGGCGGGCCGCAGCCCAGCCCCGGGGGCAACCCGGCCTCGGCGGGCCGCAGCCCAGCCCCGGGGGAGCGGCCAGGACCTGCCGGCGGCAACCCGGCCTCGCTGGGAGCAGCCCAGCCCCGATTCAGCGCGCGACGGTGCGGTAGGCCTGCGCCACCGCGATCATCGAGAAGGGCACGACCACCAGCATCCCGATGATCGTCAACGCGCCCGCCACGGTGACAACATAGAGCACGAGCACGAGGATGAGGAGCGGACCAACGTTCGCGCCGACGGTCCGCCAGCTCGAGCGGATCGCTTCCACCGCCGACTGGCCGCGGTCGATCACGAAGTGCACCGCGAACATGCTGAAGAATGCCGCGAGCAGGCCAGGCACGATGCACAGCAGCGTGCCGAGGAATGTCATGGCCGCCACCAGGATCGCGGTGAGCACTACTTGCGCGACGTTCGGCACGCGCATGAACTCGCGCAGCGAGGGCCGCTGGCCCGCGCTCTCGGCCAGCGCGGCGCTGACCATGGCGGACTGCACGAGGATGCCGAGCAGCACGAAGAGCGCCGTGCCTGCCGCGGCGAGCGATACCGCCAGGATCGGATTGGCGGTGGGGCTCTCGAGCGGGGCGTAGAACACCAGCGATAGGGGGAATGCCACGAGGCCGGTCACGATGATCGCGAGCACGACGAATCCGAGCCAGGCGCCGGCATTGCCCGCGAAGCGCCGCCACGACAGCTTCAGCAACTGGCGGATCCTGAACGGCGTCTCCGCATCACTGCGTCGCAGGGACGGGAAGTGCCGATGGCTCGACGCCACCCCGTACTGCACGGGCGCATCGTCAGCGGGCGGGTAGGAGCCCGGCGGCGGCTGCAGCCCTTCGCCGCGGTAGCCGCCCGGCGGGGGGTACTCGCCCTGGTGCGGGTAGCCACCCGGCGTGGGCGTGGCGCCCGGCTGGGGGATGTCCTCGGGTGTTGGGAAGCCCTCCCCGCTCGAGGACGGGCTGTCACCGGGGAAGTCGTTGGTCATCGATCCTGTTCCTTCGGTCGTCCGCTGCGGCGGGCGGGCATGCGCGGCGCCTCGCAGGCCGGGAGGGCGCGCATGGTGTCTTGCCGCCACCGTCTTGGCGGAAAGAATGCTGGCGCGGGATGACAAGATCCCGCGCCAGCATGGAGGTCCCGGATAGCGATTACTGTACCGGCTGGCGGCCCGAGAACGTACGGAAGGCATACGCCGACATCATCGTGCCGAGGGGGATCGTGACGAAGGCGCCAAGGCCACAAGTGATCAGCGTGAGGACGCCGAGCACGATGAACGCGACGACCAGCAGCAGTGCCGGGCCAACGTTGGCGGACACCAGCTTGAACGAGTTCTTGATGGCGCTGATGACGTCCATGTCGTGGTCGAGCACCGAGTGAACGGTGAACATCGTGAGGAACGCGATCACCAGGCCGGGGATGATCAGCAGGATCAAGCCGAGGACCACCATGATGCCGACCAGGATCGAGGCCAGCACGAGGTGCAGGACGTTGTTGAGCTGCGCGAACTCGCCGAACGCGGGCTTGCGGCCATCGGCGGTGAGCAGTGCGCCGCGCAGCATCATCCAGCCGATCACGGTTCCCGCGATGCTGATGAGGAAGCTGAGGATCGAGGCACTGATCGAGCCCTGATCCTGGCCCAGGCTGGAGACGAAGCTAACGATCTGCAGTACCGCGAGGATGGCGACGAAGCCGAGCCATACAGGGGCGTTGTCGGCGAAGCGGCTCCATGCCCAGCGGCCGGCCTCCATCACATCGAAGCCTCCAGCTCCACCGGCTGGGTAGCCGCCCTGGGGGTCGTAGCCGTATCCCTGGGCGCCCATCGGCGGTGGTGGCGGGTACCCGGTGCCACCGTCGCCCATCGGCGGTGGCGGTGGGTAGCCGCCGTAGGGGTTGTCGCCCTGGGGGCCAGCACCTTGCGGGTTCTTGTCCTGGGGATCATTGTCCTGGGGATCATTGTCCTGGGGCTCATTGCCCCAGGGGTTGCTCCCGGGCGGGGGCGGTGGATACTGCGTCATGCGGTACTCCTTGCGTCGGTCAATCCGGGCATTGCACTAGAGTCTGGTCAACGATGGGACTCTCAGCAACACGAGGGGCACCGTTTGCGTCACAAGTCGGCACCGGATCGGCAGACTGGCAGTCATGTCCTCCATCGTGGCGGTGCTGGTCACCGTCGGGCTGGCCGTTGTCGCGGTCCTCGCGATCGCCGCGTGGCTGCGCTCCCGCGCTGGGTTCACCACTCCGGCCGAGCGGGCCGTGCATGCCACGCTTGCCACCGCCGGGGCCGCGGCCCGCGCGCTGACCGGTGGGCTCACCGAGAAGGGTGCCGCCGAGGCCGCGCCCTACCTGCGCGAGCTCATCGACGCGAGCGCGGTGGCGCTGTGCGATGCCTCGGGCACCCTGCTCGCCATCGACGGGGACTCCGCCGACGTTTCCCGATCCGCGCTGCTCGACGCCGCCACCACGAGCGCCCGTACCGGGCGGCAGCACCTCGTTGATCATCGTGACGGCCCCGGGCGCGCGGTGGTGTGCCAGCCGTTGTTCTCCGATGGCGCCAGCGATGATCGCGCGTGCATCGGTGTGCTCGTTGCCGTGCTGCGCGCCAGCCCTACCCCGGGCCTGCTGCGCACGCTCACCGAGGTCGGTCGCTATGTGGAGAGCCAGCTTGCCCTCGCCGAGCTCGACGCCTCCCGCGAGCGCCTCGCCCACGCCGAGATGCTGGCCCTGCGCGCCCAGATCAGCCCGCACTTCATCTACAACGCGCTCACCACCATCGCCGCGTTCGTGCGCACCAATCCCGATCGGGCGCGCGAGCTCATCCTCGATTTCGCGGATTTCACGCGCTACTCGTTCCGCAAGGCCGGGCAGTTCACCACTCTGGCCGAGGAGCTGCAGAACGTGGAGCGCTACCTCGCGCTCGAGCAGGCCCGCTTCGGGGATCGCCTGCGCGCCCGCTTGCACGTCGCCCCCGAGACGCTGGGCATCGTGATCCCGTTCCTGGTGCTGCAGCCGCTCGTGGAGAACGCCGTGCGGCATGGCCTGGCCGGGCAGGAGGGCGGGGGCACTGTTGTCATCACGGCGGCTGATGCGGGCACGGAATGCTTGCTCACGATCGAGGACGATGGCGCGGGCATGGATCCGCAGCGGTTGCGCTCGGGGGAGCTTGATCATGACCCCGCCGATATCCATGTGGGCCTGAACAATGTCGATGAGCGCATGCGGCAAGTGTTCGGCGACGAGTACGGCATCGTGGTGGAGACGGCACCGGGCGCGGGCACCAAGGTGATTCTGCGACTTCCCAAATTCCGTCCCGGCGTGCGTGCATGATGGATCGCATGACGACCACCGATGCGGCGCCGCTGACCGTGCTGGCCGTGGACGACGAGGCGCCCGCGCTCGATGAGATCGTCTACCTGCTCAGCGCCCAGCCCCACATCGGCACCGTGCACGCCGCCAGCGATGCCACCACCGCGCTGCGGCTGCTGCGGACCGAGCGGGTGGATGCGGTGTTCAGCGATATCCGCATGCCCGGTCTCGACGGGGTGGAGCTCGCCGGCATCATCAGCGAGTTCAAGCAGCCCCCGTTCGTGGTCTTCGTGACCGCCCACGAGGACCGCGCCGTCGATGCGTTCGACATCGGCGCCGTCGACTACCTGCTCAAGCCGATCCGGGTGCCCCGGCTGGGGCAGGCCATCGAGCGGATCCTGGAGCAACGTGCCCGCCGCGCGCGGCAGGACGCCGCTCCACCGCGCGCGGCCACGCCGTCCGATGAGGTCATTCCCGTCGAGCTGGGCGGCACCACCACCCTGGTGCGCCGCTCGTCGGTTGGCTGGGTCGAGGCCGACGGAGACTACGCCCGCCTGCACACCACCGCTGGCTCGCACCTCGTGCGCATCCCCATCAGTGCGCTGGAGGAACGGTGGGCGTCCGCTGGGTTCGTGCGGGTGCACCGCTCGTACCTGGTGTCGCTGCGGCTGGTCACCGGGTTGAGGTCAGTGGGCAGCGGGTATGTCGTCACGCTGCGCGGGGAGCGTGACCTGCGGCCCGTGGAACTGCCAGTGAGCCGTCGACACACCCGCGCGCTCAAGGATCTCCTGGTGCGCAGCCACAAGCAGTCCTGGCAGGACCGATGACGCGCCCGCGGCCCCGGCGCGAGCGCGTGGTGCTCTCCGCCCGCGCCGGTGCCCGGCCCGTGCGCACCCGCGTGGAGCTCACCGAGAGCACGGCGGTGGGGGATGTGCTCGTCCGGGGGCTGATGACCACGCAACGACGCCTCGCCCTGCGGATGGCCGCCCTCGTGCTCGCGTGCGTGCTGGTGCTGCCCGCGGCGTTCGTGCTGGTGCCTGGCCTCGCGGGGGTGACGGTGGGCGGTGTGCTGCTGCCGTGGTTGTTGCTCGCCGGGGCGGTCTATCCGTTGCTGCTGGGCGTGGGCTGGCTGTACTTGAGGCAGGCCGAGCGCAATGAGCAGCGCTTCAGCGAACTGGTCGACGACTGACCATGCCCGCCACCGGCTCCGTCGGCACGATGCTCGTCCTCGCGGCCGTGCTGCTCGCCGCCCTCGCCACCGTGGTGATCGGCACGTTCGGGGTGCGGCTCGCGCGCACGACGTCTGACTTCCTTGTCGCGGCGCGCAGCGTGGGGCCCCGCACGAATGCCGCGGCGATCTCGGGCGAGTACCTCTCGGCCGCGTCGTTCCTGGGCGTGGCGGGCCTGATCGCCAAGCATGGCGCCGACGCCCTCTGGTACCCGGTTGGCTTCACCGCTGGCTACCTGTTCCTGCTGATGCTGGTCGCCGCGCCACTGCGACGCTCCGGCGCCTACACGGTGCCGGACTTCGCGGAATTCCGGCTGGGCTCCGCGCGGCTGCGCCTGCTCGCGATGATTCTCGTCGTGCTGATCGTGGGCCTGTACATGGTGCCGCAGTTCCACGGGGCGGGGCTCGCGCTGCGCATCATGCTCGGCGTGCCCGAGTGGGTGGGAGTAGTAGCGGTGGCGGGCATCGTGATGGCCAACGTCATCGCGGGGGGCATGCGGTCGATCACGTTCGTGCAGGCGTTCCAGTACTGGCTGAAGCTCACGGCCATCGCGATCCCGGCCCTGGCGATTGGCATGCACTTCCTGGCCGGCCCGCAGCCAGTGGGGGAGCCGATGCCGCCCCGCGCGCCCACGGATCTGACGGTCACCATCGCGGACGGGATCGTCGTGGAGGTCGATGCGTCCACCGTGCTCGACCTGACCGGGCAGATCGACGGCGCGGACATCGATGGTCGCGTCACGTTCGAGCCGGGCGAGCGCGTGCTGGGCGAGGGAACGGAACTGCGCCTGCGGGCCGGGGAGGCGATGCCCACCATCGCTGGCATCCCACGAGACGGCGATGACTGGCTGCGACCCGGCTCCGGGCTGGGCGCCACCGACGGGCAGGGTGCCGGGCTCGCGCTGTACGAGGTGTACTCGGTGATCCTGGCGATCTTCCTCGGCACGCTAGGGCTTCCCCATGTCCTGGTGCGCTTCTACACCAATCGCACCGGGAGCCTTGCCCGCTGGACCAGCCTCATCGTCATCGCGATGCTGGCGGTGTTCTACCTGTTCCCCGTGCTGCTCGGCGTGCTCTCCCGCGCCTACGTTCTCCAGGTGCTGCTCACGGGCGCCACTGATGCCACGGTGCTGCTCCTGCCCAACGCCGTGTTCGACGGCCTCGGCGGGCAGTTGCTCGCCGCGCTGGTTGCCGCGGGCGCGATCGCCGCGTTCCTTTCCACCGCATCTGGCCTGCTCGTGTGCGCCGCGGGCGTGATCTCCACCGACGTGCTCCGCGGCTCCGTCCGGGACTTCCGCATCAGCGCCCTGGCTGCCGGGGCGGTGGTGATGGGGCTCGCGCTCGCGGGCACGCGCCTCGACATCTCCCAATCCGTCGGGATGGTCTTCGCCGTCGCCGCCTCCACCTTCGCGCCCCTGCTGCTGCTCGGCATCTGGTGGCGCGGGCTGACCGTCGCCGGTGCCGCGGCCGGCCTCATCGCGGGGGGAACCACGAGCCTCGCGGCGGTGCTCATCGTGGTGGCGCGCGGCGGGGCGGGCACGGGCTGGGGAGCGGCACTGCTCGCGCATCCCGCGGCGTGGACGGTGCCACTGGCGTTCACCGTCATGGTCGGGGTCAGTCTGGCCACCCGCGCGTCAGTGCGCGACGATGTCGCGGCCGTGCTCGCGCGCATGCACGTGCCCGAGCGGTTTGGCATGGTGCGCGATCGCGATGCCGAGCGGTGGGGGTGAGGCGGTGGCTGTGCGGCTCGACCGGGGTGCGCCGTCTCAAATAGTGATTCCTGAGTCCAACTATTAGGACTAATGAATTTGTACGCGTTTTTATCGGTTGCCCCCCTTTCTGGGGGCTAATGATGTGCTCTAATAAATAGAGGTTCTGCAGGCCTGGAAACACGATGACAAATTCTCAACCATGTAGGCAGCCCATGTCCATTGAACTTCTTCTCGGCGGCGAGGCGGGAACCATGTTCTCATTCGTCACAGACTTCTTCTCCGCCTTCTTCGGCGGCGGTGCCGGTGCCGAGGGTGGCTTCGGCTCGTAGGCCCCAGAGCGCTGGCCTGGCCCATCCTCCCAGGGGGGTGGGCCAGAGCTGTATGTTGTCCCGGCTGAAGGCGGCCTGCGTCGCGCGCCCATGAATTCCACAGATTGTTAATTACTTCGTGAAAAATAATTGAGGCGGCTGATGCTTGCTGGGGCGCCGTGGTTGGGGGCTCGATTAATCGATCTGAATTCGGGGATCGAGCACTGGTAATCACCCGCGGATCGAGCATCCGGGCCCACTATGGACGGCTGGGCGGTGGACGGCTGGACGGCGGACGGCAAGGCTGCCACCCTTGTTCGACAGCTGCCACGAAAATCGGCCAACAGCCACCCATATTTCGGTGGTAGCTGCGCGCAACGGTGGCAGGGGCAAGCGATGGGTGGCAGGTCCCGCGCCCCCGCAGATCCCGCGCGGCCACAGATCCCGCGCGGCCACCGATCCCGCGCGGCCACCGATCCCGCGCGGCCGACCCGGGGACGCCTGGGCAGCCGCGCCCCTTCTTACGCCATGACGCTGGCGAGGACGGCCTCGAGCTCGGTGATGACGTCGTCCACCGGCTCGGTGGAGCGGGCGGAGCGGGCGAGGATGACCGCGCCCTCGACGGCGGCGACGGCCGTGCGCGCGAGGCGGGCCGCGCGGGCAGGGTCGACGCCCTCGTTCTCGAGCGCCTGGGCGAGGGCCTCGTGCCAGTTGGTGAAGATGCTGGCGACGAGGGGCGCGAGGTGCTGGTCCTCGGGGGAGCCGCCGACTGCTGCCGCGACGACGGGGCAGCCCGCGGCGTAGTCGCTGTCGCGAAGGATGCGGGTCCAGAACCTGCCGAAGGTGTGCAGCGTGGCGAGCGGCCCTTTTTGGGCGGAGTCGTTGATGATGGCGGTGATGGTGTCCCCGGCGATGCCGGGGCTCTCGGTCATGATCTGGTTTCGCCCGCCAGGGAAGTGGTAGTACACGGATCCGCGGGGGGCGTTGCTGCGGGACAGGATGGCGTCGATGGTGACACCGGCGGCGCCGCGCTCCTGCAATAGCTCGACGGCACTGGTGAGCATTCGCTGCCGTGTGTTGCTCTGCGGTGCCACTGGTCGTCCTCCTTGGTTCCTGCCGTGCTCCCCCAGACTAGTGCGCGTTGCGCGGCCCATGGCATATCACTTCTATTGTATAGTCCATATCACGTAGCTGCTATCGAGGAGGTGCGACCATGACGGCTCGAACTGGCCCGAGCACGGCCAAGCCCGCGAGCACGGAAGCCGCCCGCAGCACCGCGTGCATCCTGTGCGAGTGCAACTGTGGAATCACCGTCGAGCTCGATGGACGGCGGCTCGCCAAGATCCGCGGCGACAAGGACCACCCCGCGTCCGAGGGGTACACCTGCGAGAAGGCGATGCGGCTGGACCTCTACCAGAACGGTCACCATCGGTTGACCAAGCCGCTCAAGCGCCAGGCTGATGGCACCTATGCCGAGATCGACTGGGACGTGGCCCTCGACGAGATCGCCGCCAAGCTCGTGGACATCAAGCACCAGCACGGTGGCGAGTCGATCTTCTTCTACGGAGGTGGCGGGCAGGGGAACCATCTGGGCTCGGCGAACTCGATCGCGCTGCGGGGGGCGCTGGGGTCCAAGTACTACTCCAACGCGCTTGCCCAGGAGAAGACGGGCGAGATGTGGGTCGATGGCAAGCTCTACGGAGGCCACACCAAGGGCGACTTCGAGCATGCCGAAGTGATGGTCTTCATCGGGAAGAATCCCTGGCAGTCGCATAGCTTCCCGCGGGCCAGGCCGGTCCTGAAAGCCGCCGCGAGCGATCCGCAACGCTCGATCATCGTGGTCGACCCGCGGCGCAGCGAGACGGCCGCGCTAGCCGACCATCACCTGCAAGTGCTTCCGGGCCGCGATGCCTGGCTCATCGCCGCCCTCGTCGCGACGCTCGTGCAGGAGGACCTGATCGACCAGGAATTCCTGGCCGAGCACACCACGGGGTACGAGCAAGTGCACCAAGTGTTCGCCAAGCTCGACATCCCCGCGTTCGCGGCGATCAGTGGAGTGCCGGAGGACCAGGTCCGGACTGCGGCGCGACGGATCGGGACAGCGAGCAGCGTCACTGTCTACGAGGATCTCGGTACTCAGCAAGCCCCGCACAGCACGCTCGTCTCCTACCTCAACAAGCTCCTGTGGATCCTGACCGGCAACTTCGCCAAGCCAGGCACGATGTTCCTCCACTCCAGCTTCGTCGCGATCGCGGGAAGCTCCAGCGGCGGCAAGAGCAAGCAGCGCCGGAGCGGTCCGGGTGCTCGGTTCCGGAAAGCCCGGGCGCGCGCGCTGTCCCGCGCGATGGCGATCGCGGCATCGGGAGCGGCCACGGCATTGCCCGCGCTCGCCCGGCAGGAGATGCTCCGACCGGTGGTCGAGCGGGGATCCCGCGCGATGCTCGAGGCGCTCGTCCCCCTTGCCGGTGGCATGCTGGCCGGTGACATGGGGCCGGCAGCAGGTGGTGAGCGCCGCACGCCCGTCACCGGGGCACGCATCATCGCGGGGCTCGTGCCCTGCAACTCGATCGCTGATGAGATCCTCACGGATCATCCGGGTCGCTTTCGCGCGATGTGGATGGATAGCGTGAATCCCGCGCACTCGTTGCCGGGCTCGGCGCGATTCCGCGAGGCCATGCGCGAGCTCGACCTCACCGTGGTCGTTGATGTGGCGTTCACCGAGACCGCTCGCATGGCCGACTATGTCCTTCCCGCCGCGAGCCAGTTCGAGAAGGCCGAGGCGACATTCTTCAACTTCGAGTTCCCCCGCAATGTGTTCCACCTGCGCAAGCCTCTTCTCGAACCCCTGCCGGGAACGCTGCCCGAGCCTGAGATCTATGCCGGGCTGATCAGGCGCCTCGGGGTTGTCGAGACCGACGTGGTTGACCGATTGCGCGACGCCGCGAAGGCTGGACGGGAAACGTTCGGCGCGGTCTTCATGGCTCTCTCGGCCGCGCGGCCCGAGGTCGCGAAGCTTGCCCCCTACCTGCTCCATGAGTCGCTGGGCCAGGATCTGCCCGCCAACGAGCGCGGGGCCGCGGTGCTCTGGGGCGCCGCGCAGATGTGCGCGATGGGCAACCGGAAGGCCGTCGCACGGGCGGGATTCGACGGACCAGGCCTCGCTCCCGGCAACGCGCTCTTCGATGCGATCATGGCGGCGGGCAGCGGCGTTGTGTTCACCGAGGACACCTGGGACTCCGTCTGGGATTACGTGCGTCGCCCCGACCGTCGCTTCACCATCGCGATCGATGAGCTGCTGGAGCAGGCGCGGAACCTTGGCTCGGCCCGGAACTCCTGGACAACCGCGGAGTTTCCCCTCGTCCTGGCAGCAGGAGAGCGGCGCTCGTTCACGGCAAACACCATCATCCGGAATCCCGATTGGCGCCGCCGCGACCGCTCCGGGGCGCTGCGCATCAGCGAGCACGATGCCACCGGGCTCGGCCTCTCCACGGGCGATCGTGCACGGCTCGTCACCGCCAGCGGTGCCGCCGCCGTTCAGGTCGAGATCAGCGACATGATGCAACCGGGAAACATCGCCTTGCCCAACGGTCTTGGCGTTGATTTCCCCGGTGGCGACGACGGCACGGACGGTGCAAATCTGGACGCTGCCATGGCGACGGGCACGGCGCCCAATGAGCTGACCTCGAGCCACTGGAAGGACAGCTTCGCCGGGACGCCATGGCACAAGCACGTTCCAGCACGCCTCGAGCTGATCGGCTAGCCATCGGGAATTGGTGTGATGGCCCTGCCGCTCGTCGTGGCTGCAATGCCGCTCGTCGCACGGATCAACCCCTCGGCCTGTGATACAAGCCACAGCCGACCCTTGTGACCTGCATCTCATTAACGTCGGGATATCGCATCCCAACGTCGAGGAGAGTCGCAGTGACCACCCCGCCCGCAACCCGTACCGGGACGGTGGACGCAGTGCCCCCCGCACCGCCCGCCGCACCCGCATCCCCGTCCCCGCACGCCGGGCAGCCCCGGACCCCGTCGCCCGAGGACTTCGAGCGCATGCAGGCCAGCCCGGAGTTCCAGGAACTGCGCCGCAGGCTGCGCCGCTTCGTGTTCCCCATGACGGCGTTCTTCATCGGCTGGTACCTGCTCTACGTGCTGCTTGGCATCTACGCCACCGGCTTCATGGGCACCCCGGTGCTCGGCAACATCAATATCGGAATACTGCTCGGCCTCGGGCAGTTCGTCACCACGTTCGGCATCACCGCCTGGTACATCGTGTTCGCCAACCGCGAGCTCGATCCACGCGCTGCAGCCATCCGTGACGAGATGGAAGGAGCAGGAGCATGAGCCTCCTCGCGCAGGAAAGCACGGCGATGGTCGGCAACCCCCTGATCAATATCTCGATCTTCGCGCTGTTCGTCGCCGCCACGATGGCTTTCGTCATCCGCGCCGGCCGCACGAACAAGACCGCCTCCGACTTCTACACCGGCGGCCGCGGATTCACCGGCCCCCAGAACGGTGTCGCCATCGCCGGTGACTACCTCTCCGCTGCATCGTTCCTCGGCATCGCTGGCGCCATCGCGGTCTTCGGCTACGACGGCTTCCTCTACTCGGTCGGCTTCCTCGTCGCCTGGCTCGTAGCGCTCCTGCTCGTCGCCGAGCTGCTGCGCAACACCGGCAAGTTCACCATGGCGGACGTGCTGAGCTTCCGGCTCAGGCAGAAGCCCGTGCGCACCGCCGCCGCGGCATCCACTCTCACCGTTTCGCTGTTCTACCTGCTCGCCCAGATGGCCGGTGCCGGTGGCCTCGTCGCGCTGCTGCTCGACATCAACGACCGCGCCACCCAGTCGCTGATCATCGCGGTCGTCGGCGCCCTGATGATCGTCTACGTGCTCGTCGGCGGCATGAAGGGCACCACCTGGGTGCAGATCATCAAGGCCATCCTGCTCATCACCGGCGCGGGCATCATGTCGGCCCTGGTGCTGTGGAAGTTCGGCTTCAACATCTCCGGGCTGCTCGGCTCCGCCCAGGAAACCGTTAACAGCTCGGTCGAGGGAGGCCGGGACGTGCTCGCGCCCGGGGCGCAGTTCGGCGGCACCGAGATCTCGAAGCTGAACATGCTGTCCCTCGCCCTTGCCCTCGTCCTCGGCACCGCAGGCCTGCCGCACGTGCTGATGCGCTTCTACACCGTGCCCACTGCGAAGGAAGCCCGCCGCTCGGTGGTGTGGGCCATCGCCCTCATCGGCGCGTTCTACCTGTTCACCCTCATCCTCGGCTATGGCGCCGCCGCGATCGTCGGCCCGGAGCGCATCCTCGGCGCTGCTGGCGGGCAGAACTCCGCCGCGCCGCTGCTCGCCTACGAGCTCGGTGGCACGATCCTGCTAGGCATCATCGCCGCCGTCGCGTTCGCGACGATCCTTGCCGTCGTCGCGGGGCTCACCATCACCGCCTCGGCCTCGTTCGCCCACGACATCTACGCCAACGTCATCAAGAACGGCGACGTGGACGAGAAGCAGCAGGTGCGGGTATCCCGCATCACCGCAGTGGTGATCGGCGCGCTGGCCATCGTGCTCGGCATCCTCGCAAACGGGCAGAACATCGCCTTCCTCGTGGCGCTCGCCTTCGCGGTCGCCGCCTCGGCGAACCTGCCGACGATCCTGTACTCGCTGTTCTGGAAGCGGCTCAACACCACCGGCTCCCTGTGGAGCATCTACGGCGGCCTCGTCTCCGTGCTGGTGCTGATCGTCTTCTCCCCGGCGGTGTCGGGCTCGCCCACCTCGATGATCCCATCGATGGATTTCGCCTGGTTCCCGCTGTCCAACCCGGGCATCGTCTCCATCCCGCTGGCATTCCTCCTCGGCTACCTCGGTTCCGTTCTTTCCTCGGACCAGGGCAACCTCGCGAAGAACGCCGAGATGGAGGTCCGATCCCTGACCGGGGTCGGTGCCGAGAAGGCCATCTCGCACTGAATCCCGCCCACCCCCGCGAAGGGCGCCGGAGCTGCACCACGCTCCGGCGCCCGTTGCGGCATGCTGTGACTCATGCCCCCATGGGACCGCGGTGTGAGCCATAACAAGACAGGGCGACGATCGGGTCACTGCCAGATCTCGCTCTGGTCTCGAACCTTGCTCCGGCGTGGACACCCCACCCCCGGCATCGCCACAGTGGAAGGCGTGACCGGGCAGCTCGACATCCCCAGGGCCGCCGTCGAGACCAGCATCGACGGTGGCCGCGTGCGTGGCACCAGGGTCGGCGGGGTGACGCTGTGGCGGGGCATCCCCTACGCGGCCGCGCCGGTCGGGGAGCTGCGCTTCCGAGCCCCCGAGCCCCCGCAACCGTGGACCGGCACCCTCGACGCCTCGCGGTTCGGGCCCATCCCTCCCCAGGAGATCTCCCGCAAGCTCGCGGACCCGGGCGCCGACGTCGAGGCCAGCGAGGACTGCCTCAGCATCAATGTCACCGCGCCCGCCGGTGCCCGCAGCGAGCCACTACCCGTGATGGTCTACATCTACGGCGGTTCCAACACCAGCGGCTCGGCCGCTCTCGACCTCTACGAGGGGAGCGCCCTTGCTCGCGACGGCAACGTCGTGGTCGTCTCGTTCAACTACCGGCTCGGCGCGCTCGGGTTCCTCGACTTCTCCGGCTACGCCACCTCCCGGCAGGCCTTCGACACCAACCTCGGACTGCGCGACCAGATCGCCGCGCTCGAATGGGTGCGGGACAATATCGCCGCGTTCGGTGGAGACCCCAGCAACGTCACCATCTTCGGCGAATCAGCGGGCGGCATCGCCGTTACCGCCCTTCTCTGTTCTCCCCGCGCCCAGGGATTGTTCCACCGGGCCATCGCGCAGAGCCCCGCCATCGCCACCACCTACGAGCCGCAGCGGGCACGCGCCGTCGCGGCCGAGTTCCTCGATATCCTCGACGTGTGCGAGCACCACGCTGCCGAGGTGCTGCGGGGCATCCCCGCCGCCGAGTTCGTCGCGGCCGCCGACGAGCTCAAGCAGCGCGTGATGCGCACCGCGCCAGGAGCGATGGCGTTCGGCCATGTGCTCGATGACCTCCTGCCGGAGCGACCCCTCGACGTGCTGTCCAGCGGGCGCGGGCCGACGGTGCCGCTGCTGATCGGTACCACCGATCGGGAGGGCGCGCTGTTCGCGCGAGGGCCGGAGGTGATCCCTACGACCATTCCGTCGATCGAGCGCATGTTCGCCCGCACCGATCCGGACCGCCGGGACGCGGTCGCCGCCGCCTACCGGGGCTACCCGGGGCGCCCGGCCGCGATCGAGCTCGGCGGCGACGCCATGTTCTGGCACCCCACTCTCGAGGCTGCCTCCGGCCACAGCGCCGTGGCACCGACCTTCATGTACCGCTACGACTACGCCCCCCGAATGCTGCGCCTGCTGCGCATGGGTGCCACCCACGCCACCGATCTGCCCGCCGTGTTCGGCACGCTCGACAGCCGTGCCGCCAAGGTCCTCACCTCCGTCGGGGGACGCCGCGACCTCGCAGCGGTGAGCCAGCGCATGCGCCAGCACTGGACATCCTTCGCGCGCGACGGCGAGCCCCGGCCGGACTGGCCGCGCTACGACACCACCGCGCGCCGCACGATGATCTTCGATGTGCAGGATCGCGTCGATCGCGACCCGCGGGCCGCCCGCCGCCTAGCCTGGAACGGGTACCGGACCTACCGGTGAACCGTGCCGTGCCACGGCACCCGCATCCACCTCCGAAAGGCAGCCCCGCATGGCTCGCACCAACGACTCACTCGACACGCACTTCACCCCGCAGGAGGCCTGGGAGCGGGCCTCCGACCTCTCGCGGTACGGCGACTGGCTGCTGCTGCACGACGGCTGGCGCGGCGAGCTCCCCGAGCAACCCGGCACCGGCACCACCGCGACGTCCGTGATCTCGGTGAAGGGCATGCGCAACCGCATCGAGTGGACGGTCGAGGAGTATGACGCGCCGCGCCGCGTCGCGCTGTCCGGCCATGGCGTGGGCGGCACCAAGGTCGTCCTCGCGCTCGAGGTCGCGCCCGCCGGGGCTGGCTCGCGCGTCGAGCTCGACGTCCAGTTCTCCGGGCCCCTGGTCGCCGGGCCGGTCGGGTTCGGCGTATCGAAGGCGCTCAAGGGCGACCTGCGCAAGTCGCTGGAGAAGTTCGACGCCATGGATTGAGCGCGGTCGGGTCGCTGGCTGCCTGCTGGCTGGGGTGCGCGGTGGCTGGCTGGGGTGCGCGCGATGGCTGGCTGGGGTGCGCGCGATGCAAACGCGATAGAAGCTGCCCGAATCCCAGGATAGTTTCTATCGCGTTTGGCCGTTTCTGGTGCTTTTGCCGCCAAACCGCACCGCGCCCGCACCGCCCCGTGCGCCTTCGTGAATGCCCCCTGCGGGCGGGCGAAGAAAGTGCCCTCCCGATGGTGGGCACCCGGCAACGGGCTGGTAACGATCCCCGGTGAGCAGCGCAAACAAGGAAACGCCCCGCTGTAGCCCGGGCGATGTAACGGGTATACCCGTGATCCCCAGCACAGAGGAGTTCCAGTGGCGCGACGCCAGCACCGAGCCGTAGCAGCGGGCTTGCTCGTCCTCGCTCTCTCCGCGACAGCGTGCGCGAACGATACCGATACGCTGTCCTACCGGTACGACACCCGCACCATGCCTGGCAACGGCTCAGCGAGCAGCGAGGTTAGCCCAGCGCCAGATGCCGCGCCGGAGGGCAGCAGCCCGCGCGCGACATCGGACTTCGCGGCCGCTCGCGCGACAGCGTCCGCCCGCGCCAACTCCGACGGTGCCCGCGGCAGCACCGGGGAAGCCAAGCCAGATCGGGCTAAGCCAGATCGAGCCAAGCCAGGCGGGGCAAAGCCGGATGGGGCTAAGCCAGGCGTGACAGACATCTCCGGCCCCACGTCCACCCTGGTCATCGCCGCCCGCACCCTCGCCGGGAGACCCATTCCCGGGGTCGGGGTGCAGGCAACCCGGATGGAGCCGTGCGTGTCAGCTCCCGGCTCGACCATCGTGGACACCTACCAGGGCGTCACCGATGCCGCTGGATACGCCGCGCTCGAAGTCACCCCCGGCTGCTTCCACTACAGCATCGACGACGTGCCGGCGCATGCCTATCCCGCGCCGACGGGCATGCACTGGGCCGAGCTCCCCGACGCGGATGCCACAGCGAACGGCGAGCTGCAATTCCTCGATGGCCCGCGCGGCCTCGGCGATGACTGGCGCTTCGGCAGCCTGCGCGCCCTCCACGCCGAAACGGGCGAGCCACTCGCAGGCATGCAGGTGCGGCTCCTGCGATGTGGAACCGACGGTACCGGCTACGTCACGCCCCCCTCCCGCGAGGACGGGCGCATCCCGCTGGCTCTCGATCCGGACTGCTATGCCGCGACCGGGGTAGCAGGTACCACCGATTGGGAGCTCGCCAGCAACGCCGTAAGCTTCGACGTCGCCACCGGATTCGTTGACGTGCCGCTCACGCTGCACCAGCCCTGCGAGCAGCCCGGCAATTGTGGCAACCCGCCCGCCACCGGCACGTTCACCGTCACCACCGCCACCGAGGCTGGTACGCCCGTGCGGGGCATCACCGTCAACATCGCCGAGTTCGACCGCTGCACCACCGCTAGCGACGACAACCTTGGCCGCCGGGTCGAGACCATCGTCACGGGTGAGGACGGCACCGCCACCACGACGCTGCCGCTCGGCTGCTACGGCTTCGGCACCTTGCTCGGCCCCATCACGTTCGCCCTCACCGACCTTGACGAGCCCGGCGAGCAGCGGAATGTCACCCTCACTGTCTCGGATGCATGGCTCGACGTGGTCGAGGAGGACGAGGAGAACTCGAGGCCGGGCATGTTCACGTTCACCGCGGCTACTGCGTCGGGCGGGCCCGTGCCGGGCGTGACCATCGGCGTGGCCAGGCTCGACCACTGCTACTCCGAGGGTCCCGACAAGGTCCTCAACGCCCGCGTCGTCGCCACGGTCACTACTGGTGCTGATGGCACCGCGTCCGTGGAGGTGCCGCAGGGCTGCTACGGGTTCAGCCTCGACGTGGTTCCCGACGACCAGGTGCCCGAGCCCTCCGGCCTGCACGGTGGCGAGATCACTCACGCCGGCCAGCAGCAATCAGTGCGCTTCACGTTCTATGACGATGCCGCACCTGCCGGGCAGTAGACCACTATCGGGACTATCGCGCGCAGGCCGGATCAGCAGGTAACGAGCTCGTTCGGATCATGAAACGTGCTCAGCCAGCGGCCGTAGGCGCCATCCCCGGCCTCGCGCACCGCCTGGCACATCGCTTCCTTGGTCGTGCCCGCGAACTGGAAGACCGCATAAATCGGATGCCCGTCCACGGACTGCCGCAGGGATGGACAGGCCCGGTCCGTCCGCAGGTAGTGCGCGCCCGGATTCTGATCGAGCAGGCGCTGCACCTCCTCCTCGTAGTGGCCTGGCGTGACGGCATTGCCCAGCACCACGATCCCGATGGCCTCGGAGCTTCCGCATGAGGGGCGGGTCATCGGCACGCTCACCGCGAGCTCCGTCCCGGACGGCTGCGCGGGATCCTCGGCGGGCGGGGCGGGCTGCCACAGCGCGAGCACCCCTATTCCGGCAGCGAGCACGGCGAGCAGGCTGACGGCGATCACAGGGGCGCGCCGCAAGGAGCGACCATCGTGCTGGGGGTCGGCCAGGGGTGCGAGAAACGTCTCGGGCTCCGGAT
The DNA here is from genome assembly GCF_014841105.1 of Lolliginicoccus lacisalsi. Lineage (GTDB taxonomy): Bacteria > Actinomycetota > Actinomycetes > Mycobacteriales > Mycobacteriaceae > Lolliginicoccus > Lolliginicoccus lacisalsi. Next base: position 240,776 of record NZ_JACYWE010000002.1, on the reverse strand, counting down.
AGGGCGAGTCATCCCAGCTCGGTGGCACTGCACCAACCTTTCCCTCGATCGACCACGACGTGCATTGGAGTCGTACGCATCCGACAATAGTGGGGCGCGTGCTCGCTCGCGTGATGACCGGACTCCTCGAGCTGCCACTGTGGCGAGGCTCATAGCAGCCGCGGGGAACCGTTTCCGTGCCCTTGTCCCGGGCGGAAGATGGAGGGGCTCAGGCCAGCCCGAATTTCCGGGCCACGATCTTCTCCACCATCCCGCGCGGCGCTAGGCGCTTGAGCGCGAACACGACCGGTGCATTCGAGCCCACCGCGTAGAACGGCGCGGGCGACGCGGCCTCGATCGCCTCGAGGATAGTGGCAGCCACCTCATCGGCGGTGATGCCGGTCGCTTCCTTCGCGTCGAGCGCGGAGATCGCCGTCTCGAAGCCCTCGCGGTAGGGCGAATTGTCGCGCAGGTACTTGGTGCGCCGCTCACTGATCCCGGTGTTGATCGAACCAGGCTCGACAGTGGTGATGCCCACGCCGAACGGGGCGAGCTCGAGCCGGGCCGCTTCCGCGAACCCCTTGATCGCGGCCTTCGACGCTACGTACGACGAGCGGTACGCCAGCGGGAAGCTCGCCAGCATCGAGCCGACCATCACCACCCGGCCGTAGCGGCGCTCGCGCATCCCCGGCAGCAACAACTGGGTCAGCCGCACCGCGCCCAGCACGTTGACCTGGAACAGTCGCTCCAGGGCCTCGCGAGGAAGCTCCTCGAGCGGGCCGGACTGGCTCTCCCCGGCATTGTTGACCAGCACATCCACCGCGCCAGCCTGCGCGGCGAGCGCCGTGAGCGACGCCTCGTCCGCCAGATCGAGCGGCAAGTACTCCACGCCCGGCACCCGCAGCCGTTCCGGGATCGACGCCGGATCTCGGCTCGTGCCGATCACCCGGTAGCCACGCTGCACCAGCGCCGCGGCCGTGGCCAGGCCGATCCCCGAGGATGCGCCCGTGACAAGCGCTGTCTTAGTCGTGCTCATGCCTGCTCTTTTCCGAGAGCGAGCCCAGCCGCGCGGCCCGAGAAGATGCAGCCACCGAGGAACGTGCCCTCCAGCGCGTTGTAGCCATGGACGCCACCACCGCCGAATCCGGCGACCTCGCCCGCCGCGTACAGGCCCGGCATGGGCGTGCCATCCGCGCGCAGCACCTGCGAATCAAGATTGGTCTGCAAGCCACCGAGCGTCTTGCGAGTCAGGATGTTCAACCGCACCGCGATCAACGGGCCATGCTCCGGATCGAGAATGCGATGCGGCGGCACCGCGCGCGCCAGCTTGTCGCCCAGGTAGCGGCGCGCGTTGTGGATGGCCATGACCTGCGCGTCCTTCGAGAACTTGTTGGCAACCTCCCGGTCCCGCGCCACGATCTGCTCCTCGAGGCGGGCGAGCTCGATCTCCGGGCCGCGCGCGATGCGATTCATCCCAGCCACCAGCTCGGGCAGCGAGTCCGCGACCACGAAGTCCGACCCATGCTGCTTGAACGCCTCCACCGGGCCCGGCGCGCCTTTGCGGATGCGTGTCGCGAGCGTCAGCTTCAAGTCCTTGCCGGTGATGTCCGGGTTCTGCTCCGAGCCCGAGAGCGCGAACTCCTTCTCGATGATCGTCTGCGTCAGCACGAACCACGAGTAGTCATGACCCGTGGCCAGGATCGCCTTCATCGTTGCGTTCGTATCGAAGCCCGGGAAGTTCGGAGCAGCCAGCCGATTGCCTGCCGCGTCGAACCACATCGACGACGGCCCCGGGATGATGCGGATCGCATGATCCGGCCAGATCGGATCCCAATTGTTGATGCCCTCGGTGTAGTGCCACATGCGGTCCCGGTTGACGATCCGCCCGCCCGCGTCCTCCGCGATGCCCAGCATGCGCCCGTCCACATGGGCCGGCACGCCCGAGATCATCGACTTCGGGCACGGGCCCAGTCGCTCCGTCGGCCAATTGCGTCGGATCAGCTCATGATTGTGGCCGATCCCGCCCGCGGCGACGATCACCGCCGGCGCGCGCACCTCGAAGTCATCGACCACCGTCCGCGACGACGCCACCCCGCGCTCCGCGTCCGACGGTTCCAGCACCGCGCCGCGAATCCCCACCACGGCGCCGTCCTCGACGATCAGCTCATCGACCCGATGCCGGAACCGCAGCTCCACCAGCCCCCGCTTCTCGGCGTCCAGCACACGATCCGCGAAGATGCCCATCACGGCAGGGCCCGTGCCCCACGCCAGGTGAAAACGCGGCACCGAATTGCCATGCCCGCCAGCAAGTCCTCCGCCGCGCTCCGCCCACCCCACCAGAGGCGTGAATCGCAAGCCCAGATCATGCAGGTACTGGCGCTTCACCGTCGCTGCGAACTCCACGTACGCCCGCGCCCACCGCTCGCCCCACGAATCCTCATCCGGCCGATCGAATCCCGCCGACCCCTGCCAGTCCTGCCACGCCAGCTCGACCGAGTCCTTGATGCCCATGCGCCGCTGCTCCGGGGAATTCACCAGGAACAAGCCGCCCAGCGACCAGAACGCCTGGCCACCCAGGTTGCCCCGGTTCTCCTGGTCAACGATCACCACCCGCTTGCCCGCGCGCGCAAGCTCATGGGCCGCGACCAGGCCAGCCAGCCCAGCACCAACAATGACAACTTCCGGAGACCGCAGCGACGCCATACCACCACTAAACCGCATCCTGGGGCCGCGTGGGTCCTCGCCACGCGCAGTAGCGGCGGTGTCGCGCGCGATCGTGAAGATCCAGCCACGCGGGGCGTGGCCAGGTTTTCACGATCGGGTAGGCGGGGCAGCGGCGGTGGGCGGAGCTCCTTCGGGTGGCGGCGTCCTTCGGGTGGCGGCGTCCTTCGGCCCGTCGCTTCCAGTGGAAACTTTTCCCGCTCCACGGGGGATTAGTTTCCACTGGCCGCGCGAACCTGGCCGCGCGATCGAGGTGGGGCGAGGCAGCGGCGCACGCGGGGACAGTATCCGGTAAGCCCCCAATTCCTATGTAAGGCGAAAACAGGACATACAAATGTGATGTGCATCACTACCCTTTAATTCAGGGTGGGGCAAGCTCAAAGGAGATGGCATGAAGAACCCGACTCGAGCGGCTGTCGCTGCTGTTGCGAGCGCAATAGTTATTGCTGGCGCCCCGTCCGTGGCCAATGCTCAGGACCTCTCGTCGACATTGTCGATCGGCAGCATGGAATTGCTTCCTCTGCTCAGCGTCTACACGCCCAACTATTACTATCCCTACTATGGATACGGCTGGGCGGGCCCGGCCTTCGACCTCGGTGAGACCGCGATCACGGGCACAGTCGACGTGATAGGCCAGGGTTTCGGCTTCCTGGGAGGGCTCTTCTGAGCCAGGACCGACGAACCTGGATCCGCGGCTGCGCACAATGCAAAGGTCGCGGATCCAGGGCTTCTTGGTGCAGCAATTGGCAGCATTTTCAATGCAGCATTGAGGGACAGCGAGGATTCTGCTTCCGCTGCTTCGGTCTAGCTTGTGCGAGCAGTTCTCCAAAAGGTCTCGCAAGTTAATTCCGCGAACCGCGATCGTGAAGTTTCAGCCACGCCACGTGTGGCTAGATTTCCATGCTTGAGCGGCGCGTCCAAGGGCGGCGGGATTCCCGCCTGCCCGGGCCGGACCGGATCGCTGCCTCGTGCGGGCCGGGGTGGCGGCCCAGGCATACCCCCGGTGGAATGCCCGATTCGCGTCCGCTGCCCGCACGGCGAGCATCATCCTCGATCGCGGCGTTCGCACGGCAAGGGTGGAAGTGACTGGGTCCTTGCACCACACTGGAGGGATGAGTGTGGCGCACGCCACATGTGGCCCCGGCCGGGCAGACGATCGAATCCGACCAAGGAGTGTTGATGAATCTCGCGACGAAGCTCATCGCGTCCCATCTCGAATCAGGTGATCTGACGCCCGGCGCCGAGATCGCGCTGCGCGTGGACCAGACGCTGACCCAGGACGCGACCGGGACACTGGTCATGCAGGAGCTCGAGGCGCTCGGCCTCGACCGCACCCACGCCGAGGTGAGCGTGCAGTACGTGGACCACAACCTGCTGCAGGCCGACGAGCGCAACGCCGAGGACCACGATTTCCTGCGCAGCGCCTGCGAGCGCTTCGGGATCTGGTATTCCAAGGCAGGCAACGGCGTTTCCCACCCAACGCACATGCAGCGGTTCGGCAAGCCCGGGAAGACGATGGTGGGCTCGGACTCGCACACGCCCGCGGCGGGCTCGCTCGGCATGCTCGCCATCGGCGTGGGTGGGCTCGAGGTGGCCCTCGCCATCGCCGGGCGGCCCGTCTACCTGAGGATGCCCGAGATCTGGGGCGTCGAGCTGACGGGGGAGCTGCCCCCGTGGTGCTCGGCGAAGGATGTGATCCTTGAGATGCTGCGCAGGCACAGCGTCAAGGGCGGTGTCGGGCGGATCATCGAGTACTACGGACCGGGCCTCGAGAACCTTGCCGCGATGGACCGGCACGTGATCGCCAACATGGGCGCCGAGCTGGGCGCCACCACCTCGGTGTTCCCGGCCGACGATGCGGTGCGCGAGTTCCTCCGTGCCGAGGATCGGGAGGATGACTTCGAGGAGCTGCGCGCCGACCCCGGAGCGACCTACGACGTCACTGAGCACATCGATCTGTCGACGATCGAACCCTTGATCGCGATGCCCTCCGCGCCCGACAAGGTGGTGCCGGTGAGCGAGGTCGCCGGGGAACCGGTCAGCCAAGTAGTGGTCGGATCATCGGCGAACCCGGGACTGCGCGACTTCGCCATCGTCGCGGCGATGGTCGCGGGACGGCAGACCGATGCGGCGGTCAGCTTCGATGTGAACCCCTCCTCCCGCCAGATCCTCGCCGACCTCACTGACATGGGCGCCACGACGGACCTCATCAAGGCCGGCGCCCGGATCCACCAGTCCGGCTGCATGGGCTGCATCGGGATCGGCCAGGCGCCCGCGACAGGCCACAACTCGCTGCGCACCTTCCCGCGGAACTTCCCTGGCCGATCGGGCACCAAGGAGGATTCCGTATGGCTGTGCAGCCCGGAGACCGCGGCGGCGTCAGCGCTGACCGGCAGGATCACCGATCCGCGCGCGTGGGCGAGCGAGAACAACGTCGACTATCCCGCCCTCCGGTTGCCGCAGCGATCCGCGGTCAACCGGGCCATGCTCACCCCACCGCCCGACCGCGACGAGAGGACCGAGCTGGTCCGAGGGCCGAACATCAGTTCCTTGCCGGAGTTCGAGCCGCTCCCGGACCGGCTCGAGGCGCCGGTGCTGCTCAAGGTCGGAGACGACATCTCGACCGATGACATCTCCCCGGCGGGCGCGCGGGCGCTGCCCTACCGGTCGAACATTCCCAAGCTCGCGGAGTTCAGCTTCACCCGCGTCGACGCGACCTACCCGGACCGGGCCACCGATCCGCACATCATCGTCGGCGGCGAGAACTACGGCCAGGGATCCTCGCGGGAGCACGCTGCCATCGCTCCCCGATATCTGGGCCTGCGCCTCGTGATCGCGAAATCGTTTGCCCGCATTCATTGGCAGAACCTCGCCAACTTTGGTGTTGTTCCCCTCGAGTTCGGCGACCCGGCCGACTATGACCTCATCGACGAGGGCGATGAGCTCGACATCGACGGGCTCAGGGAGGCAATAGCAACCAGGCCGAGCTTCACGATCCGCAACACGACCAAGGGCACGGAGATCGAGGTGCGGCATCGGATGTCGAAGCGCCAGGTGGACACCGTCCTTGCCGGCGGCATCATCCCGCAGCTCGCTTCCTGACGGACCTAGCTCTCGGGTCCTGCCGACGGGTCAGCCCCGGTGGCGTCGAGGATCAGTCGCGCCGCCTCCTCGGGCTGGTCCCAGTGCGGGAAGTGACCGCAATCGTCGAACCAGTGCAGCTCCGCACCGGGGAACAGGTCCTGCGCCCGCTTCGCCTGCCGCGGAAGGGTGACCCGGTCGTTGCGCCCCCAGCCGATGGTCACCGCGCCATGCCGCATCCCCGCTGCCGGCCCGTCCTGCTTGGGGCCGTGCACCAGGGAATGCAGCGCCTCGTCGAGACTGGGGGAGGCCGCGAAGCCGCGCAGCTCGTTGAGCACCAGCCGCGGGTCAAGGCGCCACGGCTTGGCGGAGAACTGCAGCAGCAGGGCAGTGCGCCCGGCCTTGCTGCGAGTCAACGTGGGAAGCATCGGTTGGATGCGGCGAACCAGTGCGACCGACGCCTTGATGGACGCGCCGAACACCGTGACCTCCCGATCGGTCCAGAAGCCGCCAGGGGCAAGGGCCACAACCCTGCCCGCGTATCCACGCCGTGCCATCTCCAGCACCATGCGGGCGCCCATCGAGCTGCCCACGATATCCACATCGCCCAGTCCGTGCTCGGCGATGAACCCCTCGACCGCATCGGTGAGCGCCGCGATAGTGACCTCGCCAGGCAAGGCTGGGCTGTCCCCGAACCCGGGCAGGTCCACCGCGAAGACCTCCCGCTCGCCGACCAGCGTGGACAGCACCGGGTCCCAGTTGCCCAGGCTCGACCCGAGGCCGTGCACAAGCAGCAGCGGCCGTCCCGCCCCGGTGCGGACGAAATGCATCCGGCCGCCTGCGTCATGGTTGGGTCCGCTCATCGTGCACTCCCTTTCGTTGACGCGCTTGTGGGCGCAGCGTACCCGGTAGGCGGCGCCGAACACCGTTTGTTGGGGGCGCTGGGCATCGGGACTAGGCCGACGCTGTGGTGCGGCTGGATTCGATTGCGTAGGCCAGTCGCGGTGATTGTTCCAGTCCTGCGATGGAGTCCGAGCATTGAAGGCTCACTTGCATTCAGCTTGCTCCACCTTTCGTGATGCCGTTCCCGATGCCGTTCCTGATGCCGAAGACCGGAGCAACACATGAACTGCTTGAACCGGGCCTTGCTGCTGGTCGAGGCCTCCGTGGTCGCGGGGAACGCCTTCTTGGGGGCTGCCGACCCTTTCGCATCAGGCCAGGTGACGGAAGCAATTGACACGACAGGCGGTGTGCAGGCAATCAGCCTCGCCGAATGCACGACTTCAGGAAGCGCGGACCCGGCTCGGCAGCGGGTGACGCAGGTCTTTCCGCGTGATGCGACGCTGACCGGGGTCACCGGCCAGTTCGTGCTCGGGGTGCGGGCGAGCGCCGCGGGCCTTACCTTGCTCAACACGGTTGCCCTGGATGCTGCCGTCAGCCTGGACTTCGACTGATCGTGAAGGTGGGCGTGGCCGATCCGGGTCCCGCAAACGTGCGCGATCGTGAAGGTCTCGCCACCTCCCGCGTGGCTGGATCTTCACGATCGGCGGTCCAGGCCAGGCCAGCGGGGCCAGGCCAGCGGGTCCAGCCCCGTCAAGCCCCGTCAAGCCTCCACCACCAGCTTCTCGGCGGCTGCGCGCACCACATCCGGGATGGGGACGGGGGCGCGGGCGATGGCGTCGATGTAGACGTGGACGAATCGCCCGGTGGCGGCGAGCTCGAGGGTGTCCCCGTCGGCGCGGAAGATCGCGAGCCCATAGGTGATGCTGCGATTGCCGAGCCTGCTCACCGACAGCCCGACGCGCAGCGAGTCCGGGAATGACAGTTCGCGCACGTACGTGCAGGATGTCTCGGCGACGATGCCGATGGCGCCGATCGTGCGGATATCGCAGCCGGTCTCACGCATGAGCCAGGCGTTGACGGCGGTGTCGAAGTAGGCGTAGTAGGTGACGTTGTTGACATGGCCGTAGTGGTCGTTGTCGGCCCAGCGGGTCTCGATCGGCCACAGCACGGGGTAGGTGTCGGTGTTCACGGGGCAACCTTGATGATCTGTCGGAGCGCCTGGCCGGTGTGGAGCTGGTCCATGGCGTCGTTGATGCGGTCGAGGGGGAGGGTGCCGGAGATGAGCTTCTCGAGCGGTAGCTGCCCGTTGCGCCACATGTCGACGTAGCGCGGGATGTCGCGCGCGGGGACGGCGGAGCCGAGGTAGGAGCCGATGATGGTGCGGGCTTCGGCGGTGAGCTGGAGGGGAGCGATCTGTGATCGTGCATCGGGGGAGGGCAATCCGACGGTGACGGTGGTTCCACCCGCGGCGGTGAGGGCGATGGCAGTCTCGAACGCGCGCGGGTGCCCCGCAGCCTCGATGACCACGGGCGCGCGCACCCCTTTCTCGATCGCGTCGTCCGGGGTGTAGGCGGATCGGGCGCCGAGCTGGCGGGCGATGTCGAGCTTGGCGGGCAGCGCATCGACCCCGATGACGTGGTGGCCGAGCGCGACGGCGGTGAGCACGGCGGCGAGGCCGACCCCTCCGAGCCCGACGACGAGGACGGTGTCGCCTGGCCCGGGCCGCCCCGCGTTGATGACGGCACCGCCGCCGGTGAGGACGGCACAGCCGAGCAGCGCTGCGATCTCGGGCGGTACATCGTCGTCGACAGGCACCACGGAGCGATGGTTGACGACGGCGTGGGTCGCGAACCCGGACACTCCGAGATGGTGGTGGACCGCGGCTCCGCCGCGGTGGAGCCGCATCGCGTTGCCGAGGAGGGAGCCCGCGTGGTTGGCGACGGTTCCGGGCTGGCAGGGCAGCTTGCCGTTGGTGGCGCAGCCGGGGCAGGAGCCGCAGCGGGGGAGGAACGTCATGATGACCCGCTGGCCCAGTGCGAGATCGTCGACGCCGGGGCCGATCTCGCGGATCCGTCCAGCAGATTCGTGGCCGAGCAGCATCGGCACGGGGCGCACGCGGCTGCCGTTGACGACCGATAGGTCGGAGTGGCACAGGCTTGCGGCCTCGATCTCGACGAGGATCTCTCCGTCGCCTGGCGGGTCGAGGTCGAGCTCGCTGACGGTGATCGGTGCACTGTCCGCATAGGGCAGTGGCGCGCCGATGGTCTCGAGGACGGCACCGCGGATCTTCATGCGTGTCACCCTACGGCGCGTGATCTATGCGGCGCGCGCGGACTCGCGCGATGCGCCGGAAGCCGGTTCGTCGAAGCTCTGGGTGGTGGTGACAGCCAAGGACCGCGCGGAGCGAGCGGTGCGCGGACGGAGCGGGCCATCGTGGGTGTCGCGACGCGCGAGCACCATCAGCACTACCCACCCCGCGATCACTGTGAGGTGGCCGAGCTCCCCGGTGACGGTCGTGGTCGCGCCGGCCACTCCGATCGCGGCGGAAACCAGCAGACCGAGCGATGCCACGCCCATGAGGGCGAGCATGCCGCGAGCGCGGGACGGCTGGATCGCGGCGGCGAGGAAGCCCGCGGCGAGCGCGACCTTGAGCACGGTGACCTCATGGGATGCGTGGCCGTGATGGTGCGACATCGCGGAAATGACAACGGCGACCTGGACCAGGGCGAGCGTGACCAGGGCGATGCGTGGCCACCATGTCCGCAGCAGGCGGGGCCGTGGCGGGGCTTGGAGGCCTGCTACGAGTCTCGCGGACCTGTCGGGCACGACCGGCAGGGGCATGAGCCGACTGCGCCGGCGCAGGTCCACCGCAGCGTTCTGCCATGCCTGGCATCCCGCGCACCCAGCGAGGTGCGTTTCCACCGCATCGGATGCTAGCGGCGCGGGCTCGCCGTCGAGCCGCGCGGACAGGGATTCCCGCACTGCCGAGCAGTCTTTCTCCACCATGCACTAGTAGTCGCATGGGCGTGGTGCTGAGTTCCCGCGGGATCGGTCGCGAGCGCCGTCCGGTAGCGTGACGGCGTGCACGATCCGCTGCTGCCGCTTGCGCTCGCTGCCCGCGATGGCGACCGCGGCGCGCTCGATGACCTGGTCCGCGCCACCCAGGCCGATGTGTGGCGGTTCTGCGCGCACCTCGTCGACACTGCCTCCGCCGATGACCTCGTGCAGGACACCTACCTGCGGATGATGGGCGCGCTGCCCCGGTTCCGGGCTGCCTCGACCGTGCTCACCTGGTTGCTGTCGATCGCCCGGCACGCGTGCCACGACGAGTTGCGCCGACGCATCCGCCGCCGCGGGCACGAGACGGGCACCGAAAGCACCCCGCGCGCGGCCAGCGACCTGTCCGGGCATATCGCGATGACGGTGCTCATCGCCGCGCTCGATAGGGATCGCCGTGAGGCGTTCGTGCTCACCCAGGTGTTCGGCATGAGCTATGACGAGGCGGCCACCGTGTGCGAATGCGCCGTGGGCACCATCCGGTCCCGCGTGGCGCGCGCCCGCAGCGACCTCATCGCGATGAGCAACGAGCCCGGGCAGCGATCGGCGGGATCCGCGCGCAAGAACGCCTGATCCGGTGCGCTGCGATCCCCGGGAACTACTGGCGCCTCTGCTGCGACTAACGGGGAAACGGTTCGGTCGCATCAGGACGAGGGGGCGTGGTGGGGACTGTCATGAGCAGCGCCCGGGCACGTTCGTGGCTGCTTGCGCTCGCGCTTGTCGCTGCGTTCGTCGCTCCCGCGTTCCTCGTTGCCCCGCCCCCGGCATCCGCGCACGCATCGCTCGTCGAGACCACGCCTAGCGACGGCAGCCGGGTCGATCATCAGCCGGACGCAGTGGTCCTGCGCTTCAGCGAGCCCATCACGCTGGTCGAGGATTCGATCCGGGTGCTCGACCGCAATGCCGAGCGTGTCGAGACCGGTGAGATCCGCCAGGAACCCGGCCCCGACCATGCGCGCGTGGCCCTGCGCCCCAGCCTGCCCGATGGCGTCTACACAGTGGCCTGGCGAGTCGTCTCCGCGGACTCCCACCCCATCCGCGGATCGTTCACCTTCACGCTCGGCGACCCGGCCGACACCTCCACGGTGCTCCATTCCGATCTCGCGGACGACGCCAGCAGCGTGTGGGACGGTGTCGCGCTGGGGCTCCGCTGGATCATCTACGTTGGCGCCCTCGCCGCGGCGGGCCTCGTTGTGCTGGGACGATTCATCCTGCCCGCTGGCCAGCAGCACTTGGCGCGGGAGCTTGTGGGCGCGACCCGGATCACGGCGGTGGCCGCGCTGCTCGCCAGCCTCGTGTCGCTGCCGGTCAACACGATCATCGTCGCCGGCCCTGGCCTCAGCTGGAACGCCCTGTCCACGGTGCTCGGATCGTCGTTCGGCGCATCTGCCCTGCTCGGCATCGTCGGGCTCGTGCTCATCCTCGCCCCGGCCCGGGGAGTGCTCCCCCTCCTTGGAGCCGCGCTCGCCACCAGTGCCTTCGTGCTAGCCGGGCACTCCGTGACAGCCCAGCCGCGAAGCCTTGTCCTAGCCTCCGACCTGCTGCACGTTGTCGCCGCCGCGATATGGCTCGGGGGCCTGATAGGACTGCTCATCCTCCTTCGCAGCGGTATGCCGGTGGAGTCAAAGGCGCGCACGGTGGCCCGGTTCTCCACGATCGCCGCGATCCTGGTGGCGCTGCTCGCGCTGTCCGGCACCGCGATGGCCTGGGCCGAGATCCGCGACTGGAGCAGCCTCGATACCCGGTACGGGTGGATCCTCCTCGCCAAGGTTGCGGTTGTCGTCCTCGTGATCGCGGTGGCCGGCTACAACCGGTGGCGCCTGCTCCCACGCATTCAACGGCGCTCCAGCTCAGCACCGCGACAACTCGCTCGCACCCTGCGGATCGAAGCACTCGGCCTGCTGATCGTGCTCGCCCTCACCGCTGCCCTGGTTGCCACGCCACCGCCGAGGCCTACGGTCGGACCCCACACCGAGACGCTCGAGCTCAGCGACAGCCTCGAAACCACCATTTCCGTCACCCCTGCCGTCGTAGGCAGCAACAGCATCGAGCTGCAGATACGCGACGACCAGGGCGAGCCGGTGACCGGGCTGGACGCGGTGACCCTGCGCTTCAGCCATCCCGCATCGGGCATCGAGAACATCGAGCGGCCCGCCGCCCAGCACTCTGCAGGCACTGCGGATTTCCACTACGAGGGCAGCGACCTCGCGATCCCGGGCGACTGGGAGATCGAGGTGCGCGTCCTCGTCAGCGAATTCGAGCTGCTGACCGCCGCCACCACCGCCCGCATCCAGGAAAGGACACCATGACCAGCACCAACCGCAAGGCCGCCGCCGCGCTCGCCGGGCTGCTCCTCGCTCCCGCGCTCGCCACGCCCGCGCTCGCGCATGTCACCGCCAACCCGGACGAGGCCAGCTCGCGCTACTTCCGCACCGCGCTGCGCGTGGGCCATGGCTGCGACGGCTCGCCCACCACCGCCGTGCGCGTCCAGATCCCCGAAGGCGTCGAGAACGCTGGCGCCGAGCAGATCGCCGGATGGGACGCCGAGGTCATTCGCGAGGACCTCCCTGAGCCCATCGAAGGCGCGCACGGTCCCATCACCGATCGCGTCTCCGAAGTCGTGTTCAGCGGCAACAGCCTTCCTGATGACCAGTTCCAGGAGTTCGGCCTCAGCCTCACCCTCGCCGACGACGCCCCCGAAGTCTTGTGGCTGCCCGTCATCCAGGAATGCGAGGAAGGCGCCAACCGCTGGATCGAGATCCCCGACAGCATCGACCAGTGGGGCGAGCTCGACGCTCCAGCGCCGTATGTCACCGTAGCGATGGACTCCAGTGGCAGCGACGCGGACGTCGACACTACCGCTGCCGATGGCGGCGACGACAGCAATGTGCTGCCGGTCAGTGCCCTCTTCGTCGCGGTCCTCGCGCTCGGAGCCGCCGGTTTCGCCCTGGTGCGTAGCGGGCGGCGGTAGGACTCCTGGCGCGGCTGGGTCCGCGGGTGGTTCCGGGGCTGGTGGTGGTTCTTGGGCTGGTGGTTGCTGGGCTGGTGGTTGTTCCTGGTTGCTGGGCTGGTGGTTGCCTGGGCTGGTGGTGGAAGCTTTTCCCGCTCAGGGGAGGAAAAGTTTCCACTGGCCGGGAGGTGCTGGGCGGAGCGTCCTTCACCGGGCCTGCGGCCGATGCCGGTTGCAGCCACCCTTCCGCTGATGATCCCACCCTCAGTGGACAGCTGCCACCGAAATTTCGGTGGCAGCTCTGGCGATTCGTGGCGCCTGGGAGCTTGGGGTGGCAGCTGGGGTCGGTTGTCCCCACTGGTTGCGCCCGGTGCCGCCTGGTTCCCGCCGCCTGGTTCCCGCCGCCAGTGTCCCCGCCGGTGCCGCCAGTGTTCCCGCCGCTTGGTTCCCGCCGCCGCCGCCAGTGTCCCCCCCCGCCAGTGGAAACTTTTCCCGCTCAGAGCGGGAAAAGTTTCCACCGGCCGCAACTGAGCAACCAGCCGGCCAACCCACCAACCAGTCGACCAATCCAACCGCCCAGCCTCACCCGAGCTCGGCGGCGAGCGATTCGATCAGCGGGATCACGCGGTTCTCGATGCGGCGGCTGAGCACGATCTCGGTGCGGGTGCGCACGACGCCGGGCGTGGCGATGATGCGCTGGATGACGCGCTCGAGCTCATGGTTGTCCTTGGCGACGACGTGGCAGATGAGGTCGCCCTCGCCGGCGATGGAGTCCGCGGCGATGATCTCGGGGATCGCGGCGAGCAAGCGGCTGGTGGTGTCGAGCTGGCCCTGGGCGAGGTGGATGTGGATGTAGGCGAGCCCGCCGAAGCCGAGGGCGGTGGGGGAGATGCGGGGCGCGTAGCTGGCGATGACGCCGGAGCGTTGCAGCTTGTCGATGCGGGCCTGGGCGGTGCCGCGGGCGATGCCGAGCTGCCGGGCGTACTCGCGGACCCCGGCGCGTGGTTGCTCGAGCAGCAGCCTCAGGATGGTGAGGTCGAGCTTGTCGAACGTGGCGCTCATGAGTGCCTTCCGGGCGTACGGGCGGATTGGTCACCTGGCCGGCTGGTGCGTCGTCTGGAAGGGCGCGAATGGGCCATTGGCTCAATGTATCGCCGCACGGTTGCGCGGTGGCGCGGTTTGGGCGCTGAATGGTAGTCACATGGACAACTATGAGCTGCATCACACCCGATGCGTGCTCGCCGCCGCCACCACACCCCGGTGGGGCGACCACAGGAGGTGCCCGCCATGACGATCCCGCAGCACGACCGACCACGCCACGAGCAATCCCGCTACGGCGCTCCCGGCGCGAGCCGCAAGGCAAGCCCGGACGGGTTCTACCTCGATGAGCGCTACGAGCGGGAGGACGGAGTCGTCTTCCTCACCGGCATCCAGGGCCTCGTGCGGATGCTGCTCGATCGGGCCCGCCAGGATCGCCGCGCTGGTCTGCGCACGGCCACGTTCGTCTCGGGCTACGAGGGCTCGCCGCTCGCGGGCTATGACCTCGAGCTGATGCGGCAGCGCGCCTTGCTCGAGCCTCTCGACGTGCGCCTGCAACCGGGCCTGAACGAGGAGCATGGCGCCACCGCGTGCATGGGCGCGCAGCTTGCTCGCTCGGCCGCCACCGTTGACGGCGTCGATGGCATCACCAGCATCTGGTACGGCAAGGCGCCGGGGCTCGATCGCGCAGCCGATGCGTTGCGCCACGCCAACATGATGGGCACGGACCCGCGGGGCGGGGCGGTGGCTATCGTGGGCGACGATCCGGGTGCCAAGTCCTCGACCCTTCCGTCCGCCACCGAGCGGCTCTTCGCGGACTTGCGCATTCCCGTGCTGTATCCGGCGGATAGCCAGGAAGTGCTGGAGATGGGCCTGCACGCCCAGTACCTCTCTCGCTTCACCGGCACCTGGGCAGGGTTGAAGATCGTCACCGCGGTCGCTGATGGAGCCAGCACGGTGCGGGTCCATCCGCACCAGTCCTTGCCGATCCTCGGTGGTTCCGGCCCCAGCACGCATGAGCCGTCGGGACGGGTTCTCGGCGCCAGCCTCGCCGCGCTCGAGCGCAGCCTCCACGAGACCCGCTTGCCCCGCGCGCTCGAGTACGCGCGCAACAACGGCCTGAACCGCATCACGCGCAGCGGCACCGGCGATCAGGTGGGCATCGTCGCCGCGGGCAAGACCTATCTCGATCTTCGCAGCGCGCTGCGGACCCTGGGTCTCGGCGAGGATGAGCTCGCCCGCCATGGCATCCGGTTGCTGAAGATCGGCATGCTGTGGCCGCTCGAGCCCCGCATCGTCGAGCAGTTCGCTGACGGCCTTGACGAGATCATCGTGATCGAGGAGAAGCATGACTTCCTCGAGTCCGCCATCCGCTCCGTGCTGTACGGACGCCGATCGGCGCCGCGGATCGTGGGCCGCCGCACCGCCGACGGCAGTGTCCTGTTCCCTGCTATCGGCGAGCTCGATATCGACACCGTCACCCGTGGCCTGGCGCGGGCATTGGCGGGGCGGGACGTCGAGGGCGTGCGGGCCTGGCAGCACCGGTCGCGCCCGCATCGCATCTCTGTTCCGCTCGCGGTGCGCAGCCCGTACTACTGCTCGGGCTGCCCGCACAACTCCTCCACCCGCGTCAACGAGGGCACGCTCGTGGGCGGTGGCATCGGGTGCCACGCGATGGTGCTGCTGATGGATCCGAAGCAGACAGGCAACGTCCTGGGCACCACGCAGATGGGCGGCGAGGGCGCGCAGTGGATCGGCATGGCCCCCTACGTCACCGAGCGCCACCTGGTGCAGAACATCGGCGACGGCACGTTCCTGCATTCGGGATCGCTCGCGATCCGGGCTGCCATCGCCGCCAACGTCAACATCACCTACAAGCTCCTCGCGAACAGTGCTGTCGCCATGACCGGCGGGCAGCGGCCCGTGGGGGAGATGCCGGTGGAGCAGATGGCCCGCCTGCTCCATGACGAGGGCGTCGCTCGCATCGTCATCACCAGCGAGGATCCGTCGCGCATCCAGCGGCGTCGCCTCCCGCGCGGCGTGCAAGTGCGTCCGCGCGAGGAGCTGCTCGACGTGGAGCGCGAGCTCGCCGCCGTGCCTGGAGTGACGGTGCTCATCCATGATCAGGAGTGCGCCGCGCAGAAGCGCCGCAAGCGCAAGAGGGGCACGCTGCCCACACCGACCACGAAGGTGATGATCAACGAGCGCATCTGCGAGGGCTGCGGCGATTGCGGCGAGAAGTCCAACTGCCTGTCCGTGCAACCGGTGGACACCGAGTTCGGGCGCAAGACCCGCATCAACCAGTCCTCCTGCAACCTCGATTACTCGTGCCTGAAGGGCGATTGCCCGTCGTTCATGACGATCACTCCCGGCCGCTCGAAGCACCAGGACCTGCAGCCGCTGGCTCTCGATGAGCTGCCGACTCCGCGGTATGCGACCGGCCGCGACGAGTTCGACATGCGCATCATGGGCATCGGCGGCACGGGCGTGGTCACCATCAGCCAGGTCCTCGCTATCGCTGCTGTCATCGACGGTCATGCCGTGCGCACCCTCGACCAGACTGGCCTCGCGCAGAAGGGCGGCGCGGTGGTCTCCGACATCACGATGACCGACGCGCCCGAGGAGGTCTCCGCGAAGGTCGGCGAGGGCCGCGCGGACCTCTATCTCGGCTGCGATGCCCTCGTGGCCACCGATCCCGCCAACCTGCGCGTCGCCGATCCCGCCCGTACCGTCGCGGTGATCTCCACCCACCATGTGCCCACCGGCAAGATGGTGACGACCACGAGCGAGGACTACCCCCGCGATGACGCCATCCACGGCGCGATCGATGAGGTGGCCCGCGAGGTGCACTACCTCGATGCGGCGGATCTCGCGCACCGGCTGTTCGGCGACGAGCAGTACGCGAACATGATCCTCGTCGGCGCTGCCTTGCAGACCGGGGTGCTGCCGGTGAGCGAGTCCGCGATCGAGCAGGCGATCATGCTCAACGGCGTGGCGGTGGACCGCAACCTCCAGGCACTGCGGCGTGGCCGGCAGGCTGTGGCCGACCCGGAAGCGCTGTCGCGGATGATGCAGCCCGAGCAGGCCGCGCCGCGGATCTCTGAGCGGGCGCGGCAGCTGGGCGCGCTGATCGGCTTGCCCGCGCCATCCGACGCGATCGATCTGCGCATCGAAGAGCTGATCGATTTCCAGGACGACAAGTACGCGCGACGCTTCGTCGGCCTCCTTGCCGAGGCCCGGCGGGCCGAGGCGCGCGTGGATGCCGGCTCGACCGCGCTGACCGAGGCGGTAGGGCGCGGGCTGCACAAGCTGATGGCCTACAAGGATGAGTACGAGGTGGCCCGGCTGGCGCTGGATCCGAGCGTGCGCGCGGAGATCGAGGCCGAGTTTGGTGAGGGTGCGACGGTGGTCAACCAGTTGCATCCGCCGGTGCTGCGGGCGCTGGGCATGGACCGCAAGATCGGCGTGGGCGGGTGGTTCACGCCTGCGTTCCGCGGACTGGCGACGATGAAGCGCGTGCGTGGCACCCGGCTCGATCCGTTCGGCCACACCGAGGTGCGGCGCACCGAGCGGGCGCTTATCGACGAGTACATCGCCGCGATCCGGGAGGTCCGTGCCGTCCTTGACGCTGGCAACCTGGGCGAGGCCGTGGCGATCGCTGACCTGCCGGACATGGTGCGCGGATACGAGGACATCAAGATGCGGACGGTCGCGGCGTACCGCGCGGAGCTGGCGAGGATGCTGGGCGGTCTTCGCTAGCGAGGCGCTGGCGCTCGAGGCCGTCGAGGATGAGGTCGAGCCCGTGGTCGAACTCGTCGCTGTAGGCGTAGCCGGGCTTGAGCGCGTGCTCGGTGATCAGCTCGGTCAGGTGCGGGTATTCCTCGGCGATGGCGGGCGTGGCGAGGATGCCGTCGGCGATGGTGGCGAGCTCCTCGGCGCTGGCGAACGGGAGTCCGTTCTCTTGCAGGACGAACCCGTAGATGTAGCTGTCGAGGAGGGCGACCGCGCGCGCGGCGAGGGGGAGGCTGAAGCCGTTGTGCCTCAGGCAGCCAAGCACGGCGTCGTGGTGGCGGAGCGTGGCGGGGCCTGGGGTGGAGCGGGAGGCCATGAGGCCGAGCGCCCACGGATGGTCGCGGAGCGTGGCGCGGGCGGAGTGGGCGCGCTGGAGCATCCCGTCGCGCCAGCCGGTTCCGGTCTCGGGGAGGCTGATCTCGCTGAAGACGTGGTCGACCATGGCATCGAGCAGTGCGTCCTTGCTGGCGATGTGGTGATAGAGCGACATGGCCTCGACGCCGAGGTCCTTGGCCAGTGCCCGCATGGTGAGCCCGGCGGTGCCGGTGTGGTCTGCGAGCCGGATGGCGGCGGCGAGGATCTGGTCGCGAGTGAGCCCGGGCCGCGCGCGGCGGCGGGGTGCCCCAACGGTGCCTGGCATGGCGCTCCTCTCGGGATGACGGTGATCAACCATTGACTACCTTACGCCATAAGGCGTATCTTACGACGTAAGGCAAAGGTTGCTGGAGCTCAGTGAAGGAGCCAGGGATGTCGTCACGCGAAATGCGCAAGGTATGCATTGTCGGTGCATCAGGGAAGCTGGGGACGTACATGATCCGCCACGCCCTCGAGCGCGGCTACGAGGTCGTGGGGGTCTGCCGCGAGCAGAGCGTCGGCAAGCTCGACGAGTTCGCCGGCCGCATCACCGTCGTCCCAGGCCGCACCAATGACCCGGACGTGATCAAGCAAGCCGTCGCCGGATGCGATGGCGTTCTCGTCGTCCTGGTCCCCTGGGGCGTGCACGACTACGCGAGCGGCACCGCCCAGGCCGTGCTCGACCATGCGGAGCCGGGCGCCCGGCTGGTGTTCTCGTGCGGCTGGCACATCACCCGCGACGGCAAGGATCAGTACTCCCGCACGTTCCGGGCCACGGTGGCGGCGATATCGGCCCTTGCGCGGCTCGCCCGGCTCGTCGATGTGCGCGACCAAGTGCGGGCCTGCGACCGGATCTTCGCCAGCGACACGCTATGGACAGTGGTGCGCGGAAGCGACCTCGAGGAGGGCGAGAGCCAGGGACTGCCCGTGTGGAGCCGTCACGTCGGAGACCCCGTCCTCGCGAGCAACATCACCCGGCGAATCGACTTCGCCCTGTTCATGGTCGAGGCGCTCGTGAACGACGAACTGATCCGCGAGGCCCCGGCGATCGTCGGCTGCCGCACGGAATCCGCGCTCGCCCACGCCGCGGCCCGGTAGCTGGACCTGGCCGACTCGGGCCCGCATTGCCGAATCGGGCAGTTCGGATCTGCTAGCTAATGTCACGCGACACGCAACGACACGGGCTTGAGAACGAGACATTAACCAGCAGATTGGGTTCGAGCCAGCAGCCCGCCGCCTACCAGCAGCCCGCCGCCAGCGGGGGCATCCGCGGGTATCCGCCCTGGTGGAAAGGGGCCCGGGGTGCCGCGCCGCTCCGGGTTGGGGCTCGGAGCAAGGGTTGGCGCGGCATCCCAGGCTGTTCGGGGGCAGGCTGCTCAGCGGATTATTCGGCGTTCTCGAACATGGCGGCCATGCGCTTGTGCAGCTCCTCTTCGCTGACGTCCTCGATGTGGGTGGAGATGTGCCATGCGTGGCCGAATGGGTCGGTGATCACGCCGACGCGCTCGCCGTAGAACTCGTTGCTGACGGGCATCTGGAGCGTGGAGCCCTTCGCGACCGCTTTCTCCACCACGGCATCGACGTCCTCGACGCTCAGGGCGATCGTCACGGGGGAGCCGCCGAGCGTCACCGGGCTGCGATTGCCCCAGTCCAGGTTCTCGTCGGCCAGCATGATCATTCCGTTCCCGATCGTCAGCTCCGCGTGCCCCACGCCACCGTCAGGCATGGAAAGGCGGAGCCCCTCGGTAGCGCCGAAGACCTCCTTGTAGAACGCGATCGCGGCATCGGCGCCCTTGATGGTCAGGTACGGGGTAACGCTGGGGGAGGTGCTGCTCATGATGGGTCCTCTCGGTGCTGCTTGCCTGATGCTGGGTGAAGCAAAACTCGAACACACGTTCGAACAAGTGGAACTCTAGGCCATCGGGTGCGCTGTGGCAAGGGGCACACCGAAGGTTTTTCCACTCACGATTATTGACCCCGCCGGTCCCGGAAACTCATCGCTCGATTGCACTGCGCGATCGGTTTCACGACGCCGTCACGGACGCGTTCACCGGCATTCATCCGCTGTTGGCGCGTGTCGATCACGATCACCCGGGTGACCTCCACGACCGAACGCGTGCTGCCCGCGACCGGCCAGCGCGGATTCCGGGGGCGGCCGTGGCGCGACTACCTGCTCTTCCTCGCCCTGGCCGGGCCCAACCTGCTGCTGCTGGCCCTGTTCACCTATCGCCCGCTGGCCGACAACCTGCGGTTGTCACTGTTCGACTGGAACCTCGCCTCGCCGGACCTGGTGTTCGTCGGGCTCGACAACTACCGCGAGTGGTTCACCCGAGGTGACTCGTGGACGATCGTGCAGAACACCGTGCTGTTCACCGTTCTCGCGGTCGGCGGGTGCATGGTCCTCGGCCTCGCGCTCGCGCTGCTGCTCGATCAGCAGCTCAAGGGCCGCAACCTCGTGCGTGGCGCGATCTTCGCCCCGTTCGTCATCTCTGGAGCTGCCATCGGCATCGCGTTCCAGTTCGTGTTCGAC
Organism: Lolliginicoccus lacisalsi; assembly: GCF_014841105.1. GTDB lineage: Bacteria > Actinomycetota > Actinomycetes > Mycobacteriales > Mycobacteriaceae > Lolliginicoccus > Lolliginicoccus lacisalsi. The sequence continues at coordinate 220,431 of NZ_JACYWE010000002.1, read as the reverse complement.
CCGAGCTTCGGTCTCGTCCAGGACCTCATCCGGCGTGCCAACGTGCTGCTCGGGCAGGTCGGGATCCCCGCCATCCCGGCGCCCGATTTCTACCAGGAGCCGCGCTGGGCGCTGCTGATGATCACGCTGACGTTCATCTGGAAGTACCTCGGCTACAGCTTCGTCATCTATCTCGCTGCGTTGCAGGGGGTGCGCCAGGATCTGCTCGAGGCCGCCGAGATCGACGGGGCGAGCCGGTGGACCACTTTCTGGCGGGTGCTCATGCCGCAGCTGCGGCCCACCACGTACTTCCTGTCGATCACCGTGCTGCTCTCCACGTTGCAAGTGTTCGACATCATCTACGTGATGACCCGAGGCGGGCCGCTGGGCAACGGCACCACCACGATGGTCTTCCAGGTGTACCAGGAGTCGTTCGTGAACTTCCGGGCCGGGTACGGAGCCACTGTCGCGACCCTGCTATTCCTCGCGCTGCTGATCGTCACTGTCATCCAGGTGCGCATGATGGACCGGGGAGACGCCCGATGACGATGCTCGCGCTCGACCGGCACGATTCCGCCGCCCACGCCCGGCGCCAGCGCCTGATCCGCATCGCCGGCTACACCGCGATGCTCGCCGCGCTCGCCATCATCGTGCTGCCGCTGCTGTGGATCGCGCTCACCTCGTTCAAGACGCGCGGCGAGGTCTACACCCAGCCCGTCACCTGGTGGCCCGGAAGTCTCTACCTCGACAACTACGCGGACGCCACGAGCCTGATCCCGTTCTGGACGTTCCTGCGCAACTCCCTGCTCATCACCACGATCCTCGGCACGCTCAAGTTCGCCCTCGGCATCCTCACCGCGTACGCGCTGGTGTTCCTGCGCTTCCCCGGCAAGACGCTGGTGTTCGTCACGGTCATCGCGGCATTGATGGTGCCCAACCAGATCACCGTCATCTCCAACTATGCGCTCGTGGCCGAGCTGGGCTGGCGCAACACGTTCCAGGGCATCATCATCCCGCTGGCCGGAGTGGCGTTCGGAACGTTCCTGATGCGCAACCACTTCCTGTCGATCCCCGCGGAGATCATCGAGGCCGCCCGCATGGACGGCTCGGGCCACGCCATGCTGCTGTGGCGGGTCATCCTGCCCGCTTCCCGGCCGACCATGGTCGCGTTCGCGCTCATCACGCTCGTCAACGAATGGAACGAGTACCTGTGGCCATTCCTCATCGCTGACGACTATCGTGTGGCACCGATCCCGGTCGGCCTGACGTTCCTGCAGAACAACGAAGGGCTCACCAACTGGGGGCCCGTCATGGCGGGCACCATCCTCGCGGCCATACCCATTCTCATCGTCTTCATCATCCTGCAGAAGCAGATGATCAAGGGCCTCACCTCGGGCGCAGTCAAGGGCTGACCCCACCGTCGAAGGAGCACACCACATGACCGGATTCCGCCCTCTCAACAGGCGGGCCTTCCTTGGCTACACCGGCATCGCCGCCGCGGGCCTCGCCCTCACGGCCTGCGCTGGCGGTGGCAGCGGTACGAGCAGTGGCGACCCCAGCACCATCCAGTTCTGGTCGAACCACCCCGGCACGTCGCGCGACACCGAGCTCGAGCTGATCCGCCGCTTCGAGGCCGCCAACCCAGGGCTGACCGTGCAGCTCGTCTCCTCGGGCCGCAACTACGAGGAGGTGGCGCAGAAGTTCAACGCCTCCCTCGCCGGGGGAGACCTGCCCGATGTGGTGGTGCTCTCCGACGTGTGGTGGTTCAACTACGCGCTCAACAACACCATCGAGCCGCTCGACGGGCTCTTCGACGACCTCGGCGTCGATACCGGCAGCTACGTGGAGGCACTGCTCGCCGACTATGCCTTCAACGGCAACAGGTGGGCCGTGCCCTACGCCCGCTCCACCCCGCTGTTCTACTACAACCGCGACGCTTGGCAGGAGGCAGGACTGCCCGACCGTGGCCCCCGCACCTGGGACGAGATGGCCGAATGGGCCCCCGAGCTAGTGGGTGCCAACGGCGACCGGCCTGCTCACTCCTGGGCCAATGGCGCCGAGTACCTCGCCTGGTACTACCAGGGGGTCAACTGGACGTTCGACGGGCGCTACTCCGACGACTGGACCGTCACCATCGCTGACGAGCAGGCCATCGAGGCCGCCGAATGGTTCCGCGGCACCATCCACGATGGACGCTGGGCCAACATCACCCCCGACAATGCCAACGACTTCGGTGCCGGGCTGTGCGCCTCGACGCTCGCCTCCACCGGCAGCCTCGCCCAGATCCAGGCGGCCGCGAGCTTCGAGGTCGGCACCGCCTTCCTGCCCCGCACCGAGGGCCGCGACTCGTGCCCCACCGGCGGCGCCGGGCTTGCCATCCCCGCCGGAATCCCCGACGAGCGCAAGCGCAACGCCATGCGCTTCATCGAGTTCATCACCAACCCCGAGAACACCGGATACTTCTCGCAGAACGTCGGCTACATGCCCGTGCGCTCCAACGCCTCCGAGATCGGCGAGTTCCGCGAGCACCTCGACGCCAACCCCAACGCCCGCACCGCCGTCGAGCAACTGCCGCTGACGTCCCCGCAGGACAACGCGCGCGTGTTCGTTCCCGGCTCCGACCAGTTCATCAACGGTGGGCTCGAGCGCATCGGCCTGCGCAACGAGAACCCCGCCGACGTGCTGCCCGGCGTGCGCGACCAGCTCCAGGGCATCATCGACCGGCAGATCACGCCCAAGCTCCCCAACTGACCATCGCCCTCGCCCCGGGGCGCGGCACGCCCCTCGCCGCACCCCGGGCATCCCACGCATGGAGGCCCAGGCCCATGGCCGGAATCCGCTTCGACGGCGTCACCCACCGCTATCCCGGCAGCACCACGGCCGCGGTGGACGCGCTCGACCTCGCCATCGACGACGGAGAGTTCCTTGTCCTTGTCGGGCCGTCCGGCTGCGGGAAGTCCACCACCCTGCGAATGCTCGCCGGGCTCGAGCCCATCGAGTCCGGCCGCGTCCACATCGGCGACCGCGACGTCACCAGCCTCCCACCACGGCAGCGCGATGTGGCGATGGTGTTCCAGAACTACGCGCTCTACCCCAGCATGACCGTCGCCGAGAACATGGGCTTCGCGCTCCGCAACGCCGGGGTGCCGCGCGCCGAGAGGGAGACCAAGGTGCGCGAGGCGGCCGCCATGCTCGATCTCCAGGACCTGCTCGACCGCAAGCCCGGCAAGCTCTCCGGCGGCCAGCGCCAGCGCGTCGCCATGGGCCGAGCGATCGTCCGTCACCCCAAGGTGTTCTGCATGGACGAGCCACTGTCCAACCTCGATGCCAAGCTGCGCGTCAGCACCCGTTCCCAGATCGCCGCGCTGCAACGCCGGCTCGGTGTCACCACCGTCTACGTGACCCACGATCAGGTCGAGGCCATGACCATGGGCGATCGTGTCGCCGTTCTCGACCGCGGCATGCTCCAGCAGGTCGATTCGCCCCGCGCGCTCTATGACGATCCCGCGAACACGTTTGTTGCCTCCTTCATTGGCTCGCCAGCCATGAACCTGCTCAAGGCGCGCGTGGAGGAAGGGTGGGCCGTTGCTGGGGGCGTCCGCGTGCCCGTGCCCCGCGCCGTCATCGACGCGGCATCGGTGCCCGGCGCGGTCACTCTGGGAGTGCGGCCCGAGGACCTCGCCCTCGTGCCCGAGGAGCAATCCCTCGCCCTGCGCGTCACCCTCCACGAGGAGCTTGGCTCCGAAGGCTTCGTCCACGGCAGCCCCGATGCGCCAGGGGAGTGGGAATCAGTGGCCGGCGAGGTCGTCGTGCGGGTCGAGGCGCGTACCGCCGTCACCGTCGGCGAGACGCTGCGGGTACGTCCCCGTCCCGGCAGCGTGCTGTTCTTCGATGCCGCGACCGGGCAGCGGCTCCGGGGATAGGGTTTGCCCGTTCCTCCCGCCCGGCAGCGCGCCGCTGCGCCACAATGGAGGCATGACCGGCACCGCGACACACTCGAATGATCCCGCGCTCATCCGCCAGCTCCTGACGACGCCCGGCACCTGGGCGGTAGTGGGGCTCTCCACCCACACTGGGCGCACCGCCCACGGGGTGTCCCGCTGGATGAAGGAGCAGCTCGGGCATCGCATCGTGCCCGTGCACCCCCTCGCCGAGAACGTGTTCGGCGAGGATGGACACGCCAGCCTCTCGGACATCCCCGACGGGGAGCGCATCGACGTCGTGGATTGCTTCGTCACCTCGCATCGCGTGGGCGGCATCGTCGACGAGGCCATCGCCAATGCCCAGCGGCTCGGCATCACGGCCGTCTGGCTGCAGCTCGGGGTGATCGACGAGGGCGCCGCCCAGCGTGCCAAGGATGCCGGGCTCGGCGTCGTCATGGACACCTGCCCGAAGATCGAGTACCCGCGGCTGTAGGGGGCTGGCGGGGGCGGCTCGGGCTGCTGCGGGCTTCGGCGGCCGCGGCTCGGGGTTCGGCGGCCGCGGCTCGGGCTTCGGCGGACCGGGAGTGGAAAGTTTTCCCGCTTGGAGGGGGTTTTCTTTCCACTCCCGGCGCGGTGTCCCCCCCCCAGCTGCCTGGCGCGGTGTCCCCCCAGCTGCCCGGCGCGGTGTCCCAGCGCGGTGTCCCGCCAGCGTCCCGGCGCGGTGTCCCGGCGCGGTGTCCCCCCGGCTGCCCCGCGATCGCCCGGGTGGCAATCACTTGGTGCCGAGCTCCTCGCGCCAGCCGACCTCCTTCTGGATGTACTCGTTGTCGGCGTAATCCTCGAAGTCGCTCTCATCGCTGACGCGCCGCACCTCGAGCTTCGTGCCCGGTCCGAGCGGACAGCGGCGCGCCCGCTCCGCGGCCTCGTCCTTCGAGGAGACCTGGATGATCCAGAAGCCGTTGAACAACTCGTGCGTCTCCCCGTAGGGGCCATCGGTGATGACCGGTTCCTCCGCCGAGAAGTCAACGACGAACCCTTCCTCGGGGCCGACGAGGCCCTCGCCCGCGCGCAGCACGCCAGCCTTCATCATCGACTCGTTGTAGGCGCCCATCGCGTTGATGATCTCCTCGAACGGCACATCCTTCGAGGCCTCGATGGCGGCGTCGGTCACGCGCATGATCAGCATGTACTTCATTGGTCTTCCCTCTCGTCCAGGAGCGCCCGTGCGGTGCTTCTACTATGACGTCGAACGGGGACCGAGCGGATCGACAGGCGGGAAAAAGAAAGTTCCCCTCCCGGACATCGTCCGGAAGGGGAACTCGAAGTGCGCCATCAGGGACTCGAACCCCGAACCCGCTGATTAAGAGTCAGCTGCTCTGCCAATTGAGCTAATGGCGCGTGTGCTCGTTGCGGGAAAGACATTAACAGGTTTGCCGCCCGATCGGAAATCCGCTGGTAGGGGATGTGCGCGGCGGACTTGCCTCGTGCCGGGGCGCCTGCGGCGGATGGGTTGCCGGTCTGTGCTTCACGCGAGCACGCCGAGGGTTTGGTGACATGTTGTTGCGTACGCCACCCCGGGGTGAAAACAGATGAGCAGTCCCGCATACTTGCCAGATGATGGGCCGATGTACGCGTGCTTGGCGGCGTGGGCCCGGAGCACCGGGAGGTGAGGTCCGCATGACATTGATCCCCGATTCACGACGCGCCTGGCGATCGAGCACCGCTGCGGTCGCGCTGGCAGCAGCACTGTCCCTGATATCCGCCTGCACGATCCCGACGAGTTCGAGCACCGCGCCCGAGCCGCCGCCGCTCCCTGCCATAAGCTTGTCCGAGCCCGACGGGGCGCAAGGCGTCTCCCCGCTCGAGCCCATCACCCTCGCCGCGGCCGAGGGAACGCTGGACTCCGTGGAGCTCCTCAATCCCGAGGGCAAGCCCGTGGACGCCGAGATGGCGCCAGACGGTACCTCCTGGACCACCACCGAAGTCCTCGGCTACGGGCGCACCTATACGCTCGCGGCCACCGCGACCGGCCCGGGTGGCACATCCGAGCTGCGCAGCACGTTCACCACGGTTGTTCCCGACAACCTGACCATGCCCTACCTCATGCCATGGGACGGCGCGGTGGTTGGCATCGGGCAGCCCGTCGCGGTGCAGTTCGACGAGCCGATCCCTGATCGCGCACGCGCGCAGGAACTGATCACCGTGACCACGGACCCACCCGTGGAGGGCGCCTTCTACTGGGTGAACAATCGCGAGGTGCGGTGGCGCCCGGAGAACTACTGGGAGCCCGGCACGCGCATCACCGTCGATGCCAATGTGTACGGCCAGGACCTCGGCAACGGCCTGTACGGGCAGTCTGACCAGCGATCCGAGTTCACCATTGGTGACGCTGTGATCGCGGTGGCGGACGACTATGCGAAGACCATCACGGTCTCGGTGAACGGCACCGTGGTCATGACGATGCCCACCTCCTTCGGCAAGGCTTCCGCGCCGACGCCCAACGGCACCTATGTGATCGCGGAGCGCCACCGCGAGATCGTCATGGATTCCTCCACCTACGGCGTGCCCGTCAGCTCGGCCGACGGCTACCGCACGGATGTCGAATGGGCCACCCGCATGTCCTATAGCGGCATCTTTGTGCATTCGGCGCCGTGGTCCATCGCCGACCAGGGCCGGCGCAACGTCAGCCACGGTTGCTTGAACGTGAGCCCGGCCAACGCGCGCTGGTTCTACTACAACACCAAGCCCGGCGATATCGCGGTGGTGCGCAAGACCGTTGGCGGCACGCTCAACGGGCTCGACGGGCTCGGCGACTGGAACATCCCGTGGTCGCAGTGGAAGGCCGGCAACGCCGAGGCGTGACCGGGGATTGGCGTCCTAGCGCGGGTCATTCGTCCGCTGGGCGCCGGTAACTGCCACGCTTGGTGCGCTCCTCCCACCCTTAGCGCGTAGCTGCCACCGAAATTTCGGTGGCAGCTACGGCCTAGACATGGCAACAGTGCCTCATGGGTGGCAGCTGCCGTGCGAGCGCCAGGCGCCCCGGGACCCAGGCGCCCCGGGTGCCAGGCGCCCCGGGACTCAGGCCCCAGGAGCCCCAGGAGCCCGGAGTGGCTGCGAGCCATGCCCACGGCTCCGCGCGATCCGTCCGGCCCTGCTGCGATTACGTGCCGCAGGTCCCGGGCGGGTCGTCGGAACGCTCGATCGGCACCTCCACCGAGAACGCGCGGCCCACATCCGGGGTGAACTCGATCGGCCCCTCCACCGAGCAGGGGGCCGTGCTGCCGGGCAGGCCCACGACCTCGTAGCAGGTGGTGGCGAGGGAGAGCTGGATGGTGCCGTCTTCGGCGGCGGTGCTCGTGGCGAGCGGGATCTGCGAGCCGCAGCGCGCGAGGATCAGGCCGAGGCCACCGATGGGCTCGCCGCTGCCGGAGTCGACGATCCGGAGCGCGCCGGAGACGGCGGCCTCGCCGGACCGGGCGGGGCCTTGCGCGAACTGGACGCGCAGCAGTCCGGTCTCGCCGTCCTCCTCGATGATGCCGGGGAAGGGGCCTTCCTCGAGCGGGTAGTAGCTCGCCGGCACGCGGTCGAAGCGGACCGAGAAGCAGCCCGGGTCGAGGTCGGTGGCGGTGGCCGTGCCGGCGTTGTTAGTGCGCACCGTCAGCAGCTCCCGGCCGTCGGGCCGTGCGTCATCCTCGGGACAGGGCTCGACGCGATCCACCGCGTAGGTGACGTCCGGGATCGCGGTGCCGGCGAGGGTCTCGGACACGATGACGATGCTTCCCTCGCCGTTCTGCCCGGCCGAGACGGTCGTGCCTCCGGAGGTGGCGTCGCGCGTGGTGCCGTTGGTGGTCGCCGGAGCTGTCGTGGTGTCGGCTGCGGTTGTCGTGGCAGGTGCCGAGGCGGTGGTCGCCCGATCGGCAGGGAGCATGCCAGGGGTGGCGTCGCCGGTGCATGCGGGGACAAGCAGCACCGCGGTGGCAGACAGCAGGACAAGGCCGCGGGCGGGGGAGGCGATACGTGGCATGGTGTGGCTTTCCGGGTCGTCTCGATGGGGCACGCGGCAGCGGCGCGGGCCACCAGCATGACAATACCGGGGACAGCAGCAGGCACGACGAAGGCCCGGCACCAGGAGGTGCCGGGCCTTCGTGAAGGGTGAGCGACGGGGCTCGAACCCGCGACATCTGGGATCACAACCCAGTGCTCTACCAGCTGAGCTACGCCCACCATTACCAAACGTGCACGGCAATCACCGCGCTGTCGGCTCCCCGATACTATCGCGTAGGGGGCTGGTTTGCCGAATCGGCTGCTCGATCGACCTTTTTGCCCTCCGACAGGTCCTTGGCGATGCGATTGACCTCGCTGCTGGAGGGGCCGGGCTGGGGGATGAAGGCGGTGCGCCGGTAGTACTCGAGCTCAAGGATGGATTCCTTGATGTCGGCGAGAGCGCGATGCGCGAGGCCCTTCCGTGGCTGCCCCTGGTAGATGCGCGGGTACCAGCGGCGGCACAGTTCCTTGATGGAGCTGACGTCGATCATCCGGTAGTGCAGGTGCGCGTCGAGCTCGGGCATGTCGCGGGCGATGAACCCGCGATCGGTGGCGATGGAGTTCCCCGCGAGCGGCGCGGTGCGAGGGGCGGGAACGTGCTCGCGGATGTAGTCGAGGACCATCTTCTCCGCCTCGGCTACGGTGACCGTGGAGGCGCGCACCTCGTCGGTGAGCCCGGAGTTGCGATGCATCTCCGTCACGACGGGAACCATGGTGTCGAGGGCCTCGTCGTCGGCATGGATGACTATGTCCACCCCCTCTCCGAGGATGTTGAGGTCCTTGTCGGTGACCAGGGCGGCGATCTCGATCAGCTTGTCGCCGCCGAGGTCGAGGCCAGTCATCTCGCAATCGATCCACACGAGTCGTTCCTGCACGTCATTCACGCCCTTCAGCATGCCAGGTCGCGCTGGCAGGGTGGGCGAACCAGTCCGCCGTGGCGGTTCGGGGCAGCGCACAGGGCCGGGCCCCCGTGGTGAGGGAGCCCGGCCCGGGTTGCTGCGGCTGTGATTACTCGGAGGCGGCCTCGGTCGGATCGGGCAGCTCCCGGGGCACGACCTTGCCGGTGGCGTTGCGCGGCAGCTCCTCCAGGAACACCACATCACGTGGCACGCTGAACCGTGCGAGCCGGTCCTTGACCTCGGCCTCGATGCTGTCGACGGTCAGGGCCTTGCCTGCCTCGGTGTCCTTGCGCACCACGTAGGCGGCGAGACGCTTGCCGAACTTCTCATCGTCCACGCCGACCACCGCGCACTCGAGCACGCCGTCCATCTCGCTGAGCACGTTCTCCACCTCGCGCGGGTAGACGTTCTCCCCGCCGGAGACGATCATGTCGTCGGAACGGCCGTCGATGAACAGCAGGCCATCGGCATTGAAGTGGCCGAGATCGCCGGTGGACATCAGCTTCTCGCTGACCTGCTGATCGGCGCCCTCGCGCGTGTAGCCCTCGAAGATCATGCCGTTTCCGACGAACACGTTGCCGACGGTATCGGTGGGGACATCGTTGCCGTCATCGTCGAGGATCTTCACCACGGTGCCCAGCGGTGCCCGCCCTGCGGTGGTGGGATGCTCCATCATCTCCTCGGGCGTCGCGATCGCCGCCCAGCTCACCTCGGTGGAGCCGTACAGGTTGTACAGCACGGGACCGAGCTCCTCGAGGGTGCGCTTGACCAGCGCTGTCGGGATGGCCGAGCCGCTCGCGGCGACCACCCGCAGCGCGGAGAGATCCACCTCGCGCTGCTCGTCTGGCAGGTCGATGATGCGCTGCAGCATCGTGGGCACCAGGAACAGCGACACCGCCTGCTGCTCGGCGACGAGCCGGAGCGTTTCGGCCGGATCGAACTTGCGCTGCATCAGCAGCGTGGAGCGCAGCGCCAGGTTGATCTGCACCGTGGCGAATCCCCAGGTGTGGAAGATCGGCGCGGCGATGAACGACGTCTCGCCGCTCGTCAGGGGGAACTTCGACAACAGCGCGGAGGCGGGCATCCAGCTTCGCGGTTCGGGGCGGCGCGCGCCCTTCGGCGTGCCCGTGGTGCCGGAGGTCAGCACGATCGTCTTGCCGCGCCGCGGCCGCGCTGGCAGCTTCGCCCCGGCACTGCGCCGTTCGGGGGCGTCGTTGATGAGGCGCTCGAGCGTTGTCCAGCCCTCGCGCAGCACCGACTCGTCCGAATCGACCCAGGACAGCGCGACCCGGGCTTCGTCGAAGTCGTCGGCGAGCAGCTCGACGAACTCCTCATCGAGGAAAAGCCAAGCGAGCTTCTGCTCGCTGATGACGGCCGCGAGCTGCCCCGCGGACGCGCCGGTGTTCAGCATCACCAGGTCGGTGCCCAGCCGTGCCGACGCGCCGATGGCTTGCAGGAAGCCACGGTGATTGCGCGCCAGGATGCCGATCCGGTCGCGCTCCTTCACCCCCGCAGCGCGAAGGCTGCGTGCCAGCGCGTCCGCGGCATCATTGAGCTGCTTGTAGGTGACGGTGCCCGCGTCGTCGATGACGGCGGGCTGATCGGGACTCCGGTGCGCGGCGAACGCGATCAGGCCACCGGGGGTGAAGTCGAACCTGAACCACGCGGCCGCGACCTTGCCGAGCCTGTCGGGCCGCATTGGCGCGACGATCCCGGCCTTGGTGATGGGCACCAGGCCCTTCACCAGGTCGACTGCTTCAGACATCGAAACCATGGATGAACCTCTCATTCTCCGCCGAGCTTCTTGTAGATTCCACCCACGATAGGTGCCATCACGCCGCGCGGCGTGTAATTGCCCGCCGCGGACATGGCCTTGCTCAGCACGCCCGGAACGACGCGCATCTTGTTGCGGAACAAGCCATCGATCGACAAGCGCGCCGTGTACCGCGCATCGATCCACAGGAAGTCCGGCACCAGGCGGTCCACCAGCGAGGCGTCCTCCGGCTCGGGCGCGTCCAGCCGCACCGGTCCCGGGGCCAGGAGCGTCACATGGATGCCGCGCGGCTTCAGCTCGCCCCGCAGCGACTCCGAGAACGAGTTCACGAACGCCTTCGACGCCGCATACGTCGCGTTGTTGGGGATGGGCATGTTTCCTGCCGCCGAGCCGGTCATCAGGATGCCACCGCCACCGCGCTCGATCATCCCCGGCAGCGCCGCGAGCGCGAGGTCATGCACCGATACCGCGTTCAGGTCCACGATGAACCGCTCATAGTCCGGGTCCAGGCGCTCCAGGGGGCCGAACGTCGCGATGCCCGCGTTCAGGCACAGGATCGCCACATCGCGCGCCGCGATCTCCTCCGCCAGCTTGCTTCGCTGGCCCCGGTCCGCGAGGTCCACGCCGCGCACATCGACGTTGACGCCATATTTCTCGCGCATGCCCCCGGCGAGCTCCTCGAGCACCTCGGCCCGGCGCGCAACGGTCACGAGGTTGTAGCCGCGCGACGCCAGGTCCTCCGCAAGAGCCATCCCGATACCGGACGACGCTCCCGTCACGACAGCACAGTTCTCCGCAGTGGGATGTGGAACAGCCATACCGGAGATCGTACTGTGCGTTCGCGCGCAGCGGCCCGGCGATGGCCGGAACCCGCGCGACGGGCACGCGATCCCGGATCAGGAGGGGCGCACCCGCAGGACGCGATCGCCCGACCTGTTCGAGGTCGTCAGCAGCAGGGAGCCATCCGGCTGGGAATGCACGCTGCGGATGCGCCCCACAGCCCCATCGAGCTCCTGCGGCTTGCCCTCAGCCACCACCGATGCGCCGTCGTCGGAGAGCCTGAGGAAGCGCAGTTGCTGGCCGCGCAGCGCGCTGATCACCACGGCGCCTTCCCACTCGCCCCACTGCGACCCCTGCAGGAACGCCATGCCGCCAGGGGCGATCGGGGGCGTGCCCGAGCTCCACACCGCCTCGATGGCGCCGGGGACCCGCACCGGATCAGTCATTGGAACCGACTCGTCATAGAAGCCGGCCCGATCTGGCCGCCAGCCGTAGTTGCCGCCCGCTACCAGGCGATTCACCTCGTCGTCCCGGTCCGGGCCGTGCTCGACGCTATAGATGTCGCCGGATGCGGGATCCCGAGCAAGTCCCTGGGGGTTGCGGTGCCCCAGAGTGAATACCGCGCTCGCCGGATCGGGGTTGCCCGCTGCGGGATCACCGCTCGTCGTCACATGCAGCACCTTGCCGCCGAGGCCGGCGGGATCCTGCGGGTTCGTGCCCACCGCTGCATCGCCCGTCGCGATGTAGAGGCTGCCGTCCTCGGCCACGAGGATGCGGCACCCGCCATGCCGGCCCGTCACGGTGGGGAAGCCCGCGATGACCGTCCCCACCGGGGTGAGCCGCGACCAGTCCTGCGCCACGGTCCAGGACGTGACCCGGATATCGCGGGTGGCGCCTTCCTCGAAGCCATGGCAGGCATACAGGATGCGATTGGCGGCGAAGTCCTCGTCCAGCGCCAGGCCCATCAGCCCGGTCTCGCCCTGCGCCCAAAGGTCCGAGAGGTCCGCCGCCACCTCGCGCACCGCGCCGCCCGGCAGCCGGGCCACGAACCTGCCCGCGCGCTCGCCCGTCAGCAACGTTCCGTCCGGGGCCGTCACCACATCCCACGGCACCGACAGGCCATCGATCTCCGTCGACACCGTCAACGGTGGGGTCTCCGCGAGATCCTCGTCGCCCATCGACGGCGACATGCTGCCCGAGCCGAGCGCATCGAATGGTGACGAGCACGCCACGCCCATGGTCGCCAACGAGGTAGCCATCACCGTCGAGCCAACAAAAGCGGCTCGAGCAATACGGGGCAGGACAGGCATGGCAGCTCCTCGATCGGCAACACGCTTGTCCCCGAACCTACGGGCTAGACTGCGCGCGAGGCCGCGCCTCAGGCTTTCGTGACGAGACCGCTACGCGCGGATCGCGTCACGGCTCGAGCAACACCTTGATCGCCGTCCGGCCATCCATGTCCGTGTACGCGCCCGCGACCTCATCGAGCGGCCGCACGGCGTCGAAAACGCGCCCCGGATCAATGATGCCGGCCGTCACATCAGGCAGCAAGTCCCGGATATAGTCCCGCACCGGGGCGACGCCGCCGGCCACGCGGAGGTTCTTCGAGAAGATCTGCCCCACCGGCAGTTCCGGCCCTCCGGCGGGCACGCCGACGAATCCGAGATGGCCGCCCGGGCGCAACGATGACAACGCCTGCGCCATCGACGCCTCCGTGCCCACGCACTCGAGAGCGCAATCGGCCCCCGAGCCGCCTAGCAGCTCCTTCACCCGCGCCACGCCTTCCCTGCCGCGCTCCGCCACGATATCGGTCGCTCCGAACTCCCGCGCGAGCTGCTGCCGGGACTCGTGCCGTGACATCGCGATGATCCGCTCCGCGCCCAGCCGCTTCGCCGCCAGCACACCGCATAGCCCGACGGCGCCGTCGCCGACGACCACCACCGACGCGCCAGGCCGCACGTTCGCCATCAGCGCCGCGTGATGACCCGTGCCCATCACATCCGACAACGTCAGCAGCGACGGCAGCATCGCATCGTCCGGATGATCGTCCAGCGCCACCAACGTGCCATCGGCGAACGGGACGCGGATGTACTCCGACTGCGCCCCGCCGAGCTGCTCGCCCGCCCGGTTCAGCCCGCCCCAGAACCCGCCCTGCACGCAGGAAGTGAAGATGCCGTTGGTGCAGTGCTGGCAGGTGCCGTCGCTATCGGTGAACGGCGAGATCACGAATGTTCCCGGCTTGATCGACGACTCCGGCCCGGATTCCTCGACAACACCGATGAACTCGTGCCCGATCGGGTGTGGCTGATCGACCGGTTCCGTGCCGCGATAGGCCCACAGGTCCGAGCCGCACACGCAGGTGCGCACGATCCGCACGATGGCGTCCGTCGGCGCGGCGATCCGGGGGTCCGGCACATTCTCGATCCGCACATCACCAGGGGCATGAATCAACGTGGAGCGCATGACCACACGCTAGCCCTCGCGTGGGCGGCGTGCCAGGGCTCGTGCTGCTCGGGAGCCTTCGCTGCTCCTGGTTGCTTCGATGCTCGGGAGCCTTCGCTGCTCGCGAGTGCGATTTGCGACAGCTCGTGGCGGGTGGCCTGTCGTTTTTCGCACTCTCGGGGGCGCGCGCCTCGTGGACGGGCCCGGGCGCAGCGCTCGCGGCGGCAGCGGGCTGGAGTGCGGGATAGGATTCGCGGGGCGGGGCGGACTGCCGAGGAGGCGACCACGACAGACGAGAAGCCCATCACTGACGCCAACGCGCTGCGTGGCATTCTCGGTGACGTGCATCCGCGCGCGGCCACCAAGGAACGCGCGCGTCTCCATGAGCGCGACCGGCAATGGCTCGCGCGGTCGCCATTCTGCGTCATCGCCACCAGCGACGCGCACGGCAACTGCGACGCCTCCCCCAAGGGCGACCCGCCCGGATTCGTGCATGTCCTCGACGACAGCACCATCGCGATCCCGGAGCGGCCCGGCAACAGGCGCGGCGACGGCTACTTCAATATCCTGCAGAACCCGCGGATCGGGATCCTGTCGATCATCCCCGGCCGCACCGAGACGCTCCGCATCAATGGACGCGCCCGCCTCGTGCGCGACGCTCCCTTCTTCGACGACCTGATCGTGCAGGGCAATCGACCCATCCTCGCGATCATCGTCGACATCGACACGATCTTCTTTCATTGCGCTCGCGCCTTCCTCCGCTCGCGGCTGTGGCAGCACGACACGTGGGAACCCGATGCGCTGCCATCGACAGCGCGCCTCGTCAGCGAGGTGCAGCCCAGCGCTGGAGAGGCCTCGGAAGTCGAGCGGGTCTACAGCGCCGAAACGATGCGCGGCACTCTCTACTAGGGCGCCGTTTGGCTTTGCGCTGGAGTCGCCTGTGTGCGCAAAACGACAGCTCTCGGCGGGTGGACTGTCGTTTTTCGCACGCTCGCGGGCCGCGGTTCGCGGACGGGCGCGGGGCACGCGGGCTTAGTGGCGGTCGAGGGGGCGCAGCGCTCGCGGCGGCAACGGGCTGGAGTACACGACGCTGGTGGTGACGCTGCCGAGAGCCCCGATGCGCCCGGAGACCTGCTCGAGGTGGGCCATCGAGCTCGCCACCGCCTTCATGATGAAGCAGTCGTCGCCCGTGACATGGTGCGCCTCGATGATCTCGGGAGTCGCGGCAAGTACCTCGTGCAGGGGCCGGTAGTTGCTCGACGGGTACCGAAGGCGCAGGAAAGCCATGATTGGATAGCCGATCTGCTGTGGATCGACGGTGGCCGTGTAGGCAGTGATAACGCCAGCTTCCTCGAGCTTGCGCAACCGATCCGTCGCGGCGCTCGCTGACAGGTTCACCCTCCTGCCCAGCTCGGCGAGGGTGAGCCGGGCGTTCTCCTGCATGGCCGCGAGGATCCCGGCATCGGTCCGATCGAGCTCCATCGCGCCTCCATCGATTCCCTGGCAATGCCACCATGATGCCAGGGAATCGGCGGTCCATAGCGGGATCTGCCACGGATCAAGCCTGTTGCCAGCGGGGTTCCCGCGGAATGCTGGAGCGCATGGAAGCCATCGACTACTTCGCCGCAAAGCTCCGGCACGAGATCGACCCTGCTGATCTCGCCACCCTGGATTCCCCATTCGTGCTCATCGACGTCCGGAACGACGACGCGTGGAAACAGGGGCACATCCCGCACGCGCAGCATGTGCCACGCGCCCATCTCGACGAGTGGATCACCACCCACGACACTCGCGTGCCGGTGGTGGTGCATTGCTGGGGTCCCGGCTGCAACGGGGCCACCAAGGCCGCTCTGCGACTGAGCCAGGCGGGAGTCGTGGCACGCGAGATGATTGGCGGATTCGAGTACTGGGTCCGCGAGGGGCTGCCTTATATCGCCGCGGGCGCGCGTGCTCGGGCTCAGGCCGACCCGCTCGTTGCGGTCACCGGCTCGCACGACTGCGGATGCTAGCGGCACGCCGGAACAGCCCCGCCGCCGCGGGGAGTGCGAAATACGACAGCTCGCGACTGGAAACTGGTCGCTTTTCGCACACTCGTGGAGCGGTGGGAGCGGCGGGAGCGGCGGGGCGCGCCGAGGCACGCCTCGCCCCGGGAACTCCTAGCTCATGGCGAGCGGCCGGTGCAGGTCGAGGTAGCGCACGTCGCCCATGAGGCGCCGTTCCTCGTCCATCGCGGGCTTCCATGACGCGGGGATCTGGAGCCGCTCGTGCTCGCGTGCCTCGGCCTCGCTGGTGAAGTAGACGGCTTCGATGTAGCCGTCGTCGCCGTAGCGGGCGAGCGTTCCGCCGATGATCTCGGGGCGCAGCTCGTGCATCCGCTGGCCTTCCTCGTTCATGATGGCGCGCAGGCGGTCGATGTCAGGGGAGTGGCCTTCCATGACCTGGACGTAGCCGGCCTTGTTGGAAGGCCCGCCGAGCCATTCGCTGACGTCGGGGCAGTCCATGAAGGTGACCTCGCCGTCGAAGCATTGCTCGGCCTCGGCCCACCAGCGACCCTGCTCGGGGCGCTCGCTGTTGCGGCGGGCGGATTCCTCGGAGTCGAACCTCACCATCGCTACGAACGTGCCGTCGTCGCTGAATCCCCAGGTGGCGCCGAGGTAGCCAGTGGCATCGGGGCGGACGTCGCGGGTCCATTGGTCGAGGCAGTCGCGGAGGCGTTGTTCGTCGGCGACGTGGCCCTGGAATACTTGCATGTACATGGTGCAGAACTCCTCGTGCGGTTTGGTGATCCGCGTTGAGTCGTCGTGGTGGTCGTCGCGCGGTAGCGACCGCGGGTGCCGGCCTTGCCGCCGCGACCACTGCATGTCCCATGTTTCGCCCGTATCGGCGGGAGCGCAAGACCTCGCGCGCCTAAACCTCGCGCGCATGAAGTGGCAGCGAGAGGCCCTGGCGAGTGGAACCTTTTCCTCGCTGAGGACGGAAAAGTTTCCACTGCCAGGGCCGTGCCGCCAGCCACTGCCAGCCACTGCCGGCCGCTGCCAGGGCCCGGCTGCCAGCGGACCTAGCCCCAGGAGCCTCGTGTCAGAGCGCGGCGGCGAGCTCGGTTCCTTGCCGGATGGCGCGCTTGGCGTCGATCTCGGCGGCCACGTCCGCGCCGCCGATGATGTGCAGGCTCGTGCCGGCGGCCTTCAGCTCGGCCTCGAGATCGCGCACGGATTCCTGCCCGGCGCACAACACGATGGTGTCGACGTCGAGGACCTTCTTGTCCTTGCGCTCCTCGCCGAAGGAGATGTGCAGGCCCTCATCGTCGATGCGCTCGTAGTTCACCCCGGTGAGCTGGTTGACCTTCTTGCCCTTGATGGCGGCGAGGTGCACCCAGCCGGTGGTCTTGCCGAGGCCCTTGCCGATGCGGGTGTCCTTGCGCTGGAGGAGGTAGACGTCGCGGGGCGAGGGGGAGGGCTTGCGCTTGGCGACGTACCCGGGGTTGTCCTCGGTGTAGTCGATGCCCCATTCCTCCTTCCACTCCTCGAGGTCGAGGGAAGGGCGGGTGTCGTGGGTGAGGAACTCGGAGACGTCGACTCCGATGCCGCCGGCCCCGATGACGGCCACCTTCTTGCCGACGGGCTTCTGGGCCTTGACGGCCTCGGCGTAGGTGACGACCTTGGGGTGGTCGACGCCGGGGATGCCGGGGACGCGAGGGGTGACGCCGGTGGCGAGGATGACCTCGTCGAAGCCGGTCAGCTCGGCCGCGGTGACCCGGTGGCCCAGGTGGACCAGCACCTTCTTGACCTCGAGCTGCCGCTTGTAATAGCGGATGGTCTCGGAGAACTCCTCCTTGCCGGGGATCTCCTTGGCGATGGCGAACTGGCCGCCGATCTCGGCGTCGGCCTCGAACAGCTCGACGTCATGGCCGCGGTCGGCGAGGTTGACTGCCGCGGAAAGACCAGCGGGGCCTGCTCCGACGACGGCGATCTTCTTGGCCCGCTTGGTGGGCAGCAGGACGAGCTCGGTCTCGCGCCCGGCGCGGGGGTTGAGCAGGCAGGAGACCTTCTTGTTGACGAAGGCGTGGTCGAGGCAGGCCTGGTTGCAGGCGATGCAGGTGTTGATCTCGTCCTCGCGCTGCTCGGCGGCCTTGTTCACCCAGTCGGGGTCGGCGAGCATGGGCCGTGCCATGGAAATGAGCTGGGCGTCGCCGTTGGCGAGGATCTCCTCGGCCATCTCCGGCATGTTGATGCGGTTCGACGCGCACACGGGGATGCCGACGTACTTCTCGATCTTGGAGGTGACCTCGACGAACGCGCCGCGCGGCACGGAAGTGACGATGGTGGGGACGCGGGCCTCGTGCCAGCCGATGTCGGTGTTGATGATGTTGATTCCGGAGCTCTCGAGGTCCTTGGCGAGCGCGATGATCTCGTCGAACGTCTGGCCGTCCTCGACGAGGTCAGCCATGGAGAGCCGGAAGATGACGATGAAGTTGGTGCCGACGGCCTCGCGGATTGCCTGGGAGATCTCCACGGCGATGCGTCGCCGGTTCTCGGGCGACCCGCCCCACTTGTCGGTGCGCTTGTTGGTGCGCTTGGCGAGGAACTGGTTGATGAAGTAGCCCTCGCCGCCCATGATCTCCACGCCGTCGTAGCCGGCTTCCTGAGCGAGCTTGGCGCAGCGGGCGTAGTCGCGGATGGTCTTCTTGATCGCGAGGGAGGGCAGGGCGATCGGTGTGAACGGGTTGATCGGCGACTTGATGCGGGAGGCGGAGCCGCTCAACGGGTGGTAGCTGTAGTGGCCGCCGTGGAGGATCTGCAGCGCGATCTTGCCGCCTGCCTCGTGGACGGCCCCGGTGATCCGGCGGTGCTGCTTGGCTTCCTTCTTGGTGGTGAGCTTGCCCGCCAAGGGGTAGAGGCTGCCTTGCAGGTTGGGGGAGTATCCACCGGTGACGATCAGGGCGACGCCACCGCGGGCACGCTCGGCGAAGTACTCGGCGAGGGCCGGGATGTGCTTGGCGCGATCCTCGAGGCCAGTGTGCATCGAGCCCATGATGACGCGGTTCTTCAGCGTTGTGAAGCCGAGGTCGAGGGGCTGCATGAGGTGCGGATACGTGGGGTGCTGGCTCGCGGGGTGCTCGGTGGCGGGCTGTGCCATCTGTGGATCACTTTCTGTGTGGTGTCCGCCGGGCGGGCTGTGCCTGGCGGGGCTCTTTGCGGGGAAGGTGGTCAAGCGTGGGGCTGGTCCTGGGGCGCGGGCGCGGTGGCGTCGAGGGCGGCGAGCACTTCATCGCACCAGGCGAGGAACGACTCGGCCTCGATGATGCCGGCGCGGAGGACGAGGTATTGGTGCAGCGGGGTGCCGGTCAGTTCCTCGGGGCTGGCGTGACCGGTCCTCGCGAGGTCGCGAGCCTCGATGTCGAGGTAGGTGGCGAGGCGTTGCTCGGCGAGCGCGCGGTGGCGCTTGAACTCGAACGCGAGGGCGGAGGGATCGCCATAGGCGGCGCCGCGGAGCTTGACGGCGAGGATGCTGCGGAAGTTGGTGGTGTCGACGGGCTCGGCGATCCAGTCGCGGAGCGCATCGAGCCCGGCCTGGCTGGGCCGGTAGATGGTCTTGTCGGGGCGTCCTGTCTGGGGGACCTGCTCGCCGCTGACCCATCCGGTCTCGGCCATGCGCTTGAGCGTGCGGTAGATCTGCTGGTGGCTGGCGGACCAGAAGTAGCCGATGGAGCGGTCAAAGCGGCGCGCGAGCTCGTACCCGGAACCGGTGCGTTCCTGGAGCGAGATGAGAATGGCGTGCTCGAGCGACATGGACCAATAGTAGCTATGCAACTTGTTTCATAGCAAGGGTGCCGGAAGCATCGGTGCGTCGTGCAGCGCTGCGCCTCCCACCGTGCCCGTATTGCCCTAGGCTTCGATCATGCACCCTGACAGCTTCGGCGCGCCGGCCGAGGGCCGCATCGCGACAGCAACGAGCCGGCGCCAGATCACGGCCTGGTCGTTCTGGGACTGGGGATCAGCGGCCTTCAACGCCGTGATCGTCACGTTCGTCTTCACCGTGTACCTCACCGATGCAGTGGGGCGCGATCTGCCCGGCACGGTCGGCGCCGAGACCTGGCTGGCGTGGACGCTGGCAATCTCTGGCTTGTTCGTCGCGCTGCTCGCGCCGGTGATGGGACAACGCTCCGACGCCGCCGGGCGCCGCAAGCGCTCACTGGCGCTGCTCACCACGTTCGTGATCGTGATGATGCTCGGGATGACCTTCGTCCAGGCCGACTACCACTACCTGTGGCTCGGCCTGGCGCTGCTGGCCCTCGGATCGATCGCCTTCGAGCTGTCCAACGTGCCGTACTTCGCGATGCTGCGGCAGGTATCCACGCCGCGCACCATCGGGCGGGTGTCGGGATTCGGCTGGGCGATGGGGTACTTCGGCGGCATCATCCTGCTGCTGGTGGTCTACTTCGGCTTCATCGCCGGCGATGGCGACACGCGCGGCCTGCTCGGGCTCACCACCGAGGGCGGCTTCAACGTACGCATGGCGGTGCTCGTCTCGGCGATCTGGTTCGCGGTGTTCGCGCTACCGCTGTTCCTCTCGATCCCCGAGCTGCCCCCGGAGCCGGAGCGCGCCGGGCACGGGAAGGGCGTCAAGGCCGCCTACGCCAAGCTCTTCCACGACGTGCGGGTGCTGTGGCGGGAGGACCCGCGCACCGTCAAGTTCCTCATCGTCAGCGCGATCTTCCGCGACGGGCTCGCCGGGGTGTTCGCGTTCGGCGCGGTGCTCGCGGTGCTCGTCTACGGCATCAACGAGGCTGACGTGATCCTGTTCGGCGTGGCCGCCAACGTGCTCGCCGGCATCGGCGCGCTGATCGGCGGGCGGCTCGATGACACCATCGGCCCGAAGATCGTGATCGTGGTATCGCTGGCCGCGATGATCGCCGCCGGGATCGGCCTGTTCCTCGCCGACGGGCCCGCGGCGTTCTGGTTCCTCGGGCTGATCCTGACGATCTTCGTCGGCCCGGCCCAGTCGGCGTCGCGCACCTTCCTCGGGCGATTGACCCCGCCGGGCAAGGAGGGCGAGATGTATGGGCTCTACGCCACTACCGGACGGGCCGCCTCGTTCCTGTCACCCGCGTTGTTCGGCCTGTTCTCCTGGCTGCTCGATGGGGCGCGCGGCGGCATCATCGGCCTGGTGCTGGTGCTCGTGGTGGGACTGCTCGCCCTCCTCGCGATCCCGGCGCCGAAGGGCGATCGCGCGACCGACGCGGTGGTGTAGCTCCTCGGAGAGCAACCACAGTGTCGCGCCGATCGCGAGGCAAGCCAGCACCACGGCGGGCGCGGGCAGGCCGTGGCGGAGCATCTCCGGGTAGAACGCGTAGTGCGTGACATAGATGTAGAGAGACGCGCTCGCCAGCAGCCCGAGCACGGGCACGAGCAGTCGCGGAACGGGCAGCCGGTGCACGAGCACCACCGCGAGGATCCCCACCGCCACGGCGAGCTCGCGGGAGGGGTTGCCGAAGTAGCCAGGCAGCATCGCCGCGGCGACGGCGAGTACCAGCGCGGTGTGCCACCACCGCGAGGCCCGGAACGCCACCCATCCGAGCAGGAAGAACCAGGCAACGCCCAGGGTGTGCATCTCATGCTCGGGGAACTTCGAGGCTCGATCCTGCGCAAGGAAGTGGGCCACGAGCGACAGGGCCAGCAGGACGGTGGGGAAGCCGAGCGGGAAGCGGGCCTCGAGCGCCCGCACGGGTGGCAGCGCGAGAAGGATGGCCACGACGAGCAGCAGCTGCACCAGGGCCTCGACGAACCAGTAGCCCCACGATTCCGATACCAGCGTGATGTTGTTGATCAGCAGCACGTTCGACCAGCCGACATCCCCGGCGAACGGCACGCGCGCGAGCAGCAGCCACAGCATCGTAGGAATGGCGATGCGGGTGGCGCTGCGCAGGATGCGGCCCGCTGGGGAGTCGGCGGCGGGGGCGAGCGCGAAGCGCGCGAAGCTCCACCCCGCGATCACGAGCAGGATGTGGGCGCCACCGACGAGCTTGAACGCGCCGATGTGGGAGCCCACGATGGCGATGATGGCGAGCGCGCGCAGCACCACATTGGTCTCGACCATCTGGAGGAAGCGGCGTGGTCGCGTGGCCTGGGCCTCGAGCTCGGAGATGCTCATCGTGGGCCAGCCGCGCGGCGGCGTGCCGATGATGCGCTCCAGGCCGATCGAGGTGCTGACGTAGCTCAGCGAATCGCCGCCGAGGTCCACGAAGGACTGGTCATCGCGCACCTGCTCGACGCGCAGGACGCGGCGATAGAGATCGGCCACGGATGCTGCTTCTGGCAGCGCCCCCGCCGTGCCGGAGCTGGCGGCGCGGATGGCGGGGTAATCGACCTTGCCGCTCGCGAGCCGGGGGAGCTGGTCCCACTCCTGGATGTCGATGGCCGCGGCGGGCAGGGAGATGATCGACCGCAGTTCCTCGCGCACGACCTGGGGGCTGGTGCTGCCACTGCACGCGATGACGAGGGTCGTGTCGTCCCCGGTGCAGGCGACGTCTGCTCCTGGAGCCGTGAGCTGCTGCTCGATGCGATCGAGGTCGACGCGCAGGCCGTACAGCTTGAGGAAGCGGCTGGCGCGGCCGGTGATGCGGATCAGGCCTTCCTCGGTGCGCATCGCCAGGTCGCCGGTTCGCAGCTCGTGGATGTCGCGGCCGCGTGCGAGATCGCGGGGGGATTCGGCGTAGCCCATCATCACATTGGGACCGGAGTAGACGAGCTCCCCGGATTGCTCCCCGGGCCCGGCGTCGATGCGGAAGCTGCCGCCGGGAACGGGAATGCCCACGCACTCGGGGTGCTCCTCGGCGAGCTCGGGCGGCAGGTACGCCATCCGCGCGGTTGCCTCGGTCTGGCCGTACATGACGTAGAAGCGCCAGCCGTTCGCGGCGCCCATGCGCGCATAGCGGCGCACCCGCTCGGGGGCCAGGCGCCCGCCGGCCTGGGTGATGTAGCGCAGATCGGGGGCATCGGTGCTGTCGAACCCGCCGCGATCGAGCAGATCGAAGGTATGGGGCACGCCATGCAAGCTGGTGGCGCGGACGGCCCGGACCATCTGCCAGAAGCCAGGCTCGGCCACGGATTGGTCGCTGAGCACCAGCGCGGCGCCGCGCGCGAGGTTGGAATTGACGATGGACAGCCCGTAGCAATAGTGCAGGGGCAGCGAGGCCACAGCACGGTCCGTGGACCGGATGCCCAGGTAGTCGGCGATGGCCTCGGCGTTGGCGGTGACGCTGGCCGCCGAGAGCCGCACGAGCTTGGGCGAGCCGGTGGAGCCGGATGTCGAGAGCAGGAGCGCGAGGCCGGGATGCAGCTCGTGGGCCGGTGATCGCGTGAGATGGTCGATCGACCAGTGCTCGTGGCGCGCGGAGCAGATGACATCGGGGGAGTACGCGGATCGCAGTCGCTCGACCATGGCCGGATCGTCGGCGGGGGCGAGGATGGCGGGATGCCCGTTCCCGAGCGCCGCGAGGTAGGTAGCGAGCGCATCAACGGTGGGGGTCATGGCGATGAGCACGAGGCGTGGCGCCGAGCCGAGCCGGGCTGCGGCGGAATCGACACGGTCGGCGAGCTCGCTATAGGACAGCACCGGCCCATCGGCGCCGAGGATCGCGGGGGCATCGCCGAATGCCCGCAGTTCGCGGGCGAACGGGACTCCGCGATGCTCGGTGGCGGGCATCGCGCTGATCGTGGTCGTCGAGGGCATGGACCGTCCTCCGCATGGCTCCAGGTGCCGTCCGTCGGTGGGGCGGCGCGAAGCCGATCCTCACCGCATAGCGGACATAAGGTTTGGCTAGTCTAACGAGGCCAGGGGAGTCTGCCAAAACCCGGGACACGGACGACCGGGCTAGCCCAGGGCGCGGCGCAGCAGCGCCACCATGTCCTCGCTGTAGGCGACGAGCTGCACCATGGAGACGGTGGTGCGGGCAGATCGGATCGCGCTCACGGCCTGGTGGGCGGCATCTTCGCGGGGCCAGCCGTAGGCGCCGCTCGAGATGAGCGGGAACGAGACCGTCTCGGCGCCAAGCTCGTCGGCGATTCCCAGGCTGGCGGTATAGGCAGCGCGAAGTATGGGGGAGCGATCCTCGGAACGCGAATGCACGGGGCCCACCGTGTGGATGACCCAGGTCGCGGGCAGCCCACCGGCTGTCGTGGCGACCGCGTGCCCGGCGGGCAGGCCGCTGGGCAGCGAGGTGGCCCGGAGGCGGCGGCACTCCGCGAGGATGCGGGGGCCTCCCGCGCGATGGATCGCGCCATCCACCCCGCCGCCGCCGAGGAGGGTGGAGTTCGCGGCATTGACGATCGCATCGGCGGGAATTCTGGTGATGTCGCCATGGATTATCTGGATGCTCGGCAGGGAACTCATGCTTGCATTATCGCGCGAACGGGATAATTCGGGCAATGATAGCCGAGGCGGCGCTACCCCGGGAGGCGTTTCGCGCAAATTACTACAGCGCAGAACGCGCGAATGCCCCGGGAGTAGCCCGGGGCATTCGCAGCATTACCAGTGCCTAGAAGGTCACTCCGGCATCATGACGGTGTCAATGACGAACACGGTCGCGTTGGCGGTGGGGATGTTGCCGCACAGCACGGTCGCGCCGTTGACCTGGATGTCATCGCCGGATCCGGTGACCTCGAGGGTGCCGCCCTGGACAGTGTCGAGGGTGCCGCCGTCGAGGATGCCGTCACGATCAAGGCGCTCGCCCACCACGTGGTAGGTGAGGATGTCGGTGAGCTGCTCCTGATCGGCGAGCACGGCGTCGAGGGTCTCCTGGCCGAGTGCCTCAAAGGCCGGGTTGTACGGCGCGAACACCGTGTACTCGGCATCCGTGTCGTTCAGGGTGTCGACGAGGTCAGCCTCGGTGACCGCGGTGGCCAGGGTGCTGAGCAGCGGGTTGTTGCTGGCCGCGGTGGCTACCGGGTCGTCGACCATGCCGTCGAGGGAGCCCTGGTCGGCAGAGTCTTGCGGGATGGCGTCGCACGCCGAGCCGAACACGTCGTCAACAGTGGTGACTCCGTCGCCGCCACCCATCATGTCGCCCATGGTGTCGGTGGCCTCGGACATCGTGTCGCCCGCGGTGGTCTGGGCATCATCGATGGTCGACTCGGTATCGTCGTTGCCGCATGCGGAAAGGGTCAGGGCAAGGGCAGATGCCGCGGAAAGGGCAGCGATCTTCGTGGTTGCGCGCATTGAGTCAATCTCCTTGTTCGGACGGGGACCCCGGGGACTCTATCCGGTGCCTTCAAGCGTAATTCGCGGCTGCCTTCGGCGTGGATTGGTTCGCCGAGAAAGTTTTTCCTTTTTTCTACTCAGCCGTGAAGGCGATCGAGTGCCAGCCCGACGCGCCATCCGGAATAGGAGGCACGCGCTCGCTGGTCTGGGTGTTGCCGTTGCGGTCGGTGGCACGGCAGGTGATGCGGTGCGAACCAGGTTCAAGAGCGAGCTCCGCGCGCCACATGCGCCAGCAGTCGACGTTCACCTCGGTGGTCAGCTCGGCCTCCTGCCACGGGCCGTCATCGACCTGCACCTCGACCTTGTCGATGCCGATATGCTGCGCCCAAGCGATGCCCGCGGCGATGAAGCCCCCCGACGGCACTCGGGCGAACGATCGTGGCCGGTCGATGCGCGACATCGTCTTCACCGGGCCGCGCTCCGCCCAATTGCGGCGCACCCAGTACGCATCGAAGTCCGCGAAGGTGGTCAGCTCCATGTCCACCAGCCACTTGGTCGCCGAGACGTAGCCATAGAGGCCCGGAACGACCATGCGCACCGGGAAGCCATGCTCGGCGGGCAGCGGCTCGCCGTTCATGCCGATGGCCAGCATCGCATTGCTGCCCTCCGCCATGACGACCTCCGTGGGCGTGCCGCAGGTCCAGCCGTCGTCGCTGCGGGTGGCGATCTGGTCCGCGCGGGGATCGACCCCGGCGCGCCGCAGCACCTCGGCGAGATCCACGCCGATGAAGTTGGAAGTAGAGATGTAAGGACCCCCCACCTCGTTCGAGACGCACACCAGGGTGATGGTGCGCTCGACCAACGGCATGTCCAGGAGATCCTGGTAGGTCAGGGTGATCTCCTCGTCCACGAGGCCATGGATGCGCATCTCCCAGTCCTCGGCACGCAGCCGCGGCACGGTCAGGGCCGTGTCCACCCGGTAGAAGTCAGCATTGTCGGTCAGGAACGTCGGGGTACCGTCGGCCGCGAAGTCCGCGCCCTGGGGGATCGGCGGAGCGGGCTCGTCCGGAACGAGGTCCAGCGCGCGCCGGGAGGCCTCCACGTCGATGCTCTGGCCAGCAAGCCTTCCTCCGAGCGCCGCTGCCCCGGCGCCCAGGGCAACGGCGGTGGAGGTGACCAGGAAGGTGCGCCTGCCCAGGCCTGGGATCTCCCAGGTGAACTCCTTCGTGCGTGCCTCGCCCTCGCCGCCGGGAGCAATGCCCGTAGCTGGCCCGGGATCGCTGGCCCCTTCTGGTGACTGGGCCGGACCCTGCTGGACCGGCCCCTGCTGGGCGGCCTTGTGCAGCAGCAGGAAGACCGCCACTCCGACCACCGCGCTCGCCACGGGGGCGAGCAGGTCAGTCACCTCGAACGTCGGCCGCGTGGTGGTAGCGAGCACAGCGACTACGCCCAGCCCGCCCAGCAGCACCACGCCGAGCGTCGCGGTCCGCCGGGACAACGCCCCCACGGCCGCGGCGAGAACGACCAGCATGATCGCCATCGACGCGAGAAGGACCTTCTTGTTGTCCTCCCCGAACTGCTGGATCGCGAACTCCTTCATCGGAGCCGGAGTCACATCGATGACCGCATCACCGACCGCGAAGATCGGCGACGACTCCAGGCGGACGAGCCCCGCGACCAAGTGGCCCACCGCGAGGGCGGCCGCGACAGCAAGCACACCCGCCACGGCCCCCCTCCACCAGGCGGCTTTGCCAGTTCGTGCCATGAGAGATACCTGCTTTCGCTTGGTCATGCGGTCATTCGAGGGGAAGAACCATGATCGGCGGCGTGGTGCCCTGCGGCGACCCACCGGCCGGCTCCACCGTCAGGGCGAGCTGCGCCTCATCGCCGATGCCCTGCGCGAGCATCGATGCGGACTCGCTGCCCGGATCCGGGTTCATCACGCCCGGGGAATGCGTGCCATCGGGCTGGATCACCCACAACTGGTAGGCAAGGTCCGGCGGCAGCGGAGCGAGATCATGCGTGACGAACAGCGCCGAGTCGTGGCTCATCGCGAACACCGCCGACGCCGTGCCGCCGCCCTCGATCTCGGTGACCACAATGCGCGCATCATCGGCGGTCACCAGGCCAGCGAACTGCTCGTACTGCTGCGCCAGTAGCTCCCGGGCCTGGGTCTCCTCCGACAACTGCTGGTTGACCTGGCCGAGCTGGATGCCCAGCCCGATCGCGACGACCATGCTCGCCGCGGCAAGAACCACCGATGCCGCAGGGATCCACGAGCGGTGCGAGCGGTCAGGCTTGACCTCCGGTGGCCGCTGCCGCGTTTGCGCGACCTCTGCCATGACGCGTTCCTTCAGCTCCGGTGGCGGAGCCAGCGCCGAGGCAGCGCCGATGCGGGCCGTGGCCTCGCGCAGCTCTGCAACCTCATGGGCGCACATCGGGCACCTCTTCAGGTGCACCTCGAAGCGCTCCCGCTCGAAGGCGGGCAATGCATCAAGAACGTAAGCCCCCGTCAAAGAATGAAAATCGATCCTCATCGCGATACCCCCAGACAATCCCTTAGCCGGATGAGACCATCCCGCATCCGGGTCTTCACGGTGCCTAGCGGCACCTTTAGCAACGACGCGACCTCGGGGTAGGTGTACCCCTGGTAGAACGCCAGCATCACCGATTCACGCTGCAGCTCGGTCAAGGAACCAAGACAACGCTGCACCTGATGGCGCTCCATGCTTGCATCGACGGCCTCGCTCACCTCGTCATACTCGCGCCGCTCCGACAACATCGCCGAGCGATGCTCGCGGTCCGTCGAGGCCTGCGCCGATCGCACCCGATCGATGGCCCGCCGGTGAGCCAGCGTCAACGACCATCCCGTCGCCGATCCCTTGCTCGCATCGAATCGCGATGCGGTGCGCCACAGCTCGACCATGACGTCCTGCGTCACTTCCTCGGACTGCGCACGATCCCGCACCACCCGGCACACCATGCCGAACACCGACGGCGAGATGATGTCGTAGAACTGCGCGAACGCTGCCTCATCGCCCAGCGCGGCACGCGACAGCAACACCTCGGGCGTATCCACCTGCGGGTCCGGCTGCGGCGAGATGGCGCGGAACCTGTCATGTTCTGGCATGGATGCCATCCTTCCTATGGTGGCACCAGCATGCGCCATCCACCACGGACCTCGTGCGAAGCACCATCAAACTCATGCCACCCCGTGATTCCGTCGTAGCGGGCGCTGCGGCGACCGGGCCCGGATCACCGGGCTGTCGGCCAGCACGCCTACCCCGACCAGGACCAGTGCGGCCAGCACATGAACCACATGCGCGGCCCCGTTCAGGGCCAGCACGTTCCATGAGGTCGTCGACACGATCGGACCCACGAGGCCCAGCAATGCATACCCCACGCCGACCACCGTGTTCGTGCGGCGGGCCACCTGCACTCCCGCCGCCGCACCGACGATCAACACCGTGCCGATCAGCAGATGGGCGACGTTGTGCAGGGCATTCACGCCCCGCACTCCGAACAGCTCGCCGCCCTCTGGACCAACGACCGGATGCCCCCCCGACACCGTGACGCCCACGATGCCAACAGCGACGAATGCAACGCCCAGGACCATGCCCACGGGCTGGTTCACGCTTCGCACTACCTGTTCCCTCCCCGCTCATCGTGAGTACACGCTCCAACGTGATTCAGCGGGTATTCGCAGCGCAAGGGGCGGCAGATTGGTCCCGGCCGCTACGGCAGGGGCCATTCCCCCTGGCCGGGGCCGGGAGTACGATCAAGGTGTGGCGTCACCAACTGTTGATGCTCCTGCGGCCGGGGAGAGCCCTCCAGGGCCGGGCGCAAGCGCGGAGGCCTTCGCTGGCAAGGTCTTTGCCGCGCTGCTCGGGGCCCTCGAGACCCAGGCCATCT
Source organism: Lolliginicoccus lacisalsi (assembly GCF_014841105.1). Taxonomy (GTDB): domain Bacteria; phylum Actinomycetota; class Actinomycetes; order Mycobacteriales; family Mycobacteriaceae; genus Lolliginicoccus; species Lolliginicoccus lacisalsi. Next base: position 191,479 of record NZ_JACYWE010000002.1, on the reverse strand, counting down.
ATCTCGGCGACAAGCTCGGCTACTACCGCGCGCTCGACGACCACGGCGCGCTGACCGCCCCCGCCCTCGCGAGCATCACCGGCACCCACCCGCGCTACGCCCGCGAATGGCTCGAGCACCAGGCAGTCAATGGCTACGTGCTCGTCGATGAACCGCGCGCGGCGCCGGACGCCCGCCAGTACACGCTGACCGAGGGCGCGGCAGCGGTGCTCGCCCGCGACTCCGACCTCACCTACATGGCCCCGTTCGCCTCCCTCGCCGCTGCCACCGCGAGCCACCTCGACGCGCTCGTCCACGCCTACCGAACGGGTGGGGGAGTGAGCTGGAAGCAGCTCGGAGACGACGCCAGGGAAGGCCAGGGCGCCGCGAACAAGCCGCTATATCTCGGACCGCTCGTCAACGAGTACATCCCCTCGCTGGGCGCGATCCACGAGAGGCTCTCCGCGGGCGCTGCCGTCGCGGATATCGGCTGCGGAACAGGATGGTCGAGCATCGCTATGGCGACCCGCTACCCCGCGAGCACCATCGACGGCTACGACATCGACGAGGCCTCCATCGAGCAAGCGCGACGCAACGCACGGGCATCGGGCAATCCAACGAATCTTGGCTTCCACTTGGGCGATGCGGCTGAGGCGGGCCAGGACGGCCACTACGACCTCGTGTGCGCGTTCGAATGCATCCACGACATGCCTGATCCTGTCTCGGTGCTCGCCACCATGCGGCGCATGGCGAAGCCCGGCGGCACGGTCATGATCATGGACGAGAAGGTCGCCGAGGCATTCACCGCGCCAGGCGACGACACCGAGCGCCTCATGTACGGCTTCAGCATCCTCTGCTGCCTGCCCGACGGCATGTCCCACCAGCCCTCCGTGGGCACCGGAACCGTCATGCGCCCCTCCACGCTCGAGGCCTACGGGCGGTCCGCCGGATTCGACGGGCTCGAGGTCCTTCCCCTCGACAACGACTTCTTCCGCTTCTACCGCCTCATCCTTCCGGAAGGCTGACGCTGCTGCCGGGGCGTGGTCGCTCGCGCCCCGGCCCATGCGAGCACGCCAAGCAGCAGCAGCCATCCCGCTATCTCGTAGTGCGATGACGGCCTCCCGGAGAGCGGGGTCACCAGGAAGAAGCAGGTGGCCATGCCGAGATACGGCAGCCAGCGGGGGCTGCGGAAATGCTCTGCGGCGGGCTCATCGCGACGCAGCACGATCACTGCGAGGTTCACCACGGTGAAGACCCCGAGCAGGAGCAGGGACGTCGTGCCACCCAGGTTCTTCGTCACCTCGCCCGGCCCATAGGTGACGAGCACCAGCAAGGCCATCGCGATCCCCGTCGTCACCAGGATCGACAGCCACGGGGTGCGGCGCGAATCCCACACGACGCCAAGCTGGCGTGGCAGCACTTGCTGCCGCGCCATCCCGTACAGCAGGCGGCTCGCCATCATCATGTTGATCAGGGCAGAGTTCGCCACCGCGAACATCGAGATGATCGGCATCAACTCGCCAATCGGCACCCCAGGCGCGCCCCGTTCCACCACCGTCACCAGCGGGGCGGGATTGCTCGCCAGATCACCCACCGGCACCAGCGCCACCACGCAGAGCGAGACAAGGACGTAGATCGTTCCCGTCAGCGCCAGCCCAGTGAACATCACGCGCGGGAAGATCCGCACCGGATCGCGCGTCTCCTCCGCCATGTTCACCGAGTCCTCGAAGCCCACCATCGCGAAGAACGCCAGCGACGTCGCCGCCGTCACCGCGAGGAACACGTTCTTGCCCGACGGCGACTCGAACACCACCACGCGCGAGAACTCAGCATTGCCCCCAGCAATGGCCCATACGCCCACTAGTATCACCAGCAGCAAGCCGGAGAGCTCCACCATCGTCAGCACGACATTCGCGCGGACCGACTCCGCGACGCCCCACAGATTGATCGCCGCTAGCAGGCACAGGAACAGCAGGGCAACCAGCATCACGCCCGAGCGCCCCGCCTCGAGCCCCAGCGCGATCGAGAAGTTCGCGGCGAACGCGGTAGCCGCTGTCGCCGCCGACGTGACGCCCGAGGCCATGACCGCGAACACGACCACGAACGTCACGAAATGCACACCGAACGCCTTGTGCACGTAGACGCCCGCCCCGCCGGCATGCGGGTACTTCGTCACCAGCTCCAGGTACGAGAAAGCCGTGATGGTGGCTACCCCGAACGCGAGCAGGAACGGCAGCCACGCCGCCCCGCCCACCTCGGCGGCGACCTCGCCGGTGAGCGCGTACACCCCGGTTCCTAGGATGTCGCCGACGATGAACAGCAGCAGCAGCTTCGTGCCGAGCACTCGCCGCAAAGCCGGCGCCGCGACCTCGCCGCGGTCCACCGATCCGCTCATTCCCTAACGGTGATCCGCGCGGCCCGCCTTGTCCATGCCGCAGGAGCACGGAACAGTAACGACACGCCGCGCTCCGGCCGATATAGCGTGCAACGTCGTGCCCACGCTCGATCCCACGAGGCCGGCATCCGCTCCGCAGCCCCTTGCGACCGACGAAAGGCCAGCGCGCCCATGACCACGCCACCTCCGCAGCACCCGCACCCAGGCCAGTACCCGTACCCCAGCCAGTACCCGTACTCCGGCCAGGGCCAGTACGGCGCGCCGGGCAACCCGATGAGGGGCCCGATGATGGGCGACCCCTACGCGCCGTTCGGCCGCGACCCCATGACTGGCGAGCCGCTGTCGAGCAAGTCCAAGATCGTTGCCGGCATCCTGCAGATCTTCCTTGGCGTATTCGGCATCGGGCGCTTCTACATCGGCTCCAACACCATTGGCCTGCTGCAGATCGCCACCTGGTGCCTCGGCCTGATCAGCGTTCCCGTTTTCGGCCTTGGCCTCGTCATCTGGTTCTTCCTCGGCATCTGGGCGTTCATCGACGGCATCGTCCTCATGGTCAGCCGCACCCGCGACGGGAACGGCTACCTCCTGCGCTAGCGTTGCCCGCGTGGAGACCAGGAAGCACGGCACCGGCCTCGCCGCGCTGCTGCTGATGACGGCGCTCGCCTTCGGCGGGCACGCCATCCTGTTTCCCACCGTGCCCCTGTGGGTCGTCGAGAACGGCGCCAGCACCGTCGGCGCCGGCGCCGTCAACGCCGTGCTCATGCTGTTCACCGTGCTCACCCAGCTCGCCATGCCCACCGCGCTCCGGCGGCTCGGCTGGCCACCCACCCTCGTGCTCGGTGTCCTGCTCCTCGGCGTGCCGTCCATGCTGCAACTCCTCGCCCAGGACCTCGGCACCGCGCTCGCGCTCGCAGCGCTGCGCGGAATCGGCTTTGGCATCATCACCGTCTGCGGCGCCACCGCCGTCGCCGAGCTCGCCGATCCCGCCCGCCGCGGAGCCGCCATCGGCGCCTACGGGTTCGCGATCGCCGCGCCCCAGTTCGTGCTCACGCCCGCCGCGCCCTGGGCCGCGCAGAACCTCGGATACGGCTTGGTCTTCCTCGCCGGCGCCTGCCCCATCCTCGCGGTCGTCCCCGCCCTCCGCCTCGGCCGGGCCGTCCACGCCGCCATCGACAAACGCGTCGCGACCAGCACCACGCCCGCCGCGCGCCCCGCGCTGCGCGAAACCCTCCGGCGGCTGCTCGCGCCGATGCTGATCCTGCTCGGCGTCACCGCGGCAGGCGGGGCGCTGCTCACCTTCACCCCGCAGATGACAACCTCCGTCACCGCCGCGCTGCTCGGCCTGCTCGCGCTGACCGGCATCGCCGCCATCAGCCGCTGGTGGTTCGGCATCCTCGCCGATCGTCATGGCACCCGCCCCTACCGCGCGCCCCTGATCGCCCTCACCCTCGCCGGGCTGCTCCTCGCCGCGTGGGCCGTCACCACGCCCACCAGCACGCGAGCGCTCGCGCTCATCATCGGCCTCGCCCTCATCGGCATCGCCTACGGGGGGCTGCAGAACCTGACTCTCATCGACTCCTTCGCCGCCGTCGGCCCCCGCCACTACAGCACTGCCAGCACGACCTGGAACATCGGGTTCGACGCAGGCACCGGGCTCGGCGCGATCACCACTGGATACCTCGCTGCGCAGCACGGGTTTCCCCTCGCGCTGCTCGCGCTCGCCGCCATCGCGCTCGCCACCGTGCCGCTCGCGCTGCGTCGCTGACGACGGAATAGCCTGGAGTGCGCGCAATCCCGGCAGGAGGCCCCTGGATGGAACCCAGCACCACCGGCGTCCTCGTCATCGGCGGGGGACAGGCCGGGCTCGCGGCGGGCTACTACCTGCGCCGCGCACAGGTTCCCTTCGTCATTCTCGATGCCAGCACCGGACCGGGCGGAGCCTGGCCACGCACCTGGCCGTCGCTGCGCCTGTTCTCCCCAGCGGATTACGCCAGGCTGCCGGGCTGGCCCATGCCGCCATGGCACGACGGATTTCCCCCGGCCAGCCACGTCGTCGACTACCTCGCCCGGTACGAGGAGCGCTACCAGCTTCCCATCGAGCGCCCCACCTACGTCCGCTCCGTCACCGCTGGAGCAGACGGACTGATCGTCGGCACCACTCGCGGAGAATGGCACGCCCAGCACGTCATCAGCGCCACCGGCACCTGGACCCACCCCTTCTGGCCCGCCTACCCCGGCGCGCGCGCCTACCGGGGCCGGCAGCTCCACACCGTCCACTACCGGGCACCTGACGAGTTCACCGGTCAGCACGTGCTCGTCGTCGGCGGAGGCAACTCCGGAGCGCAGATCGTCGCCGAGCTATCCGCGATCACCAGGACAACCTGGGCCACCCACCGGCCGCCGCGATACCTGCCCGACGACGTAGACGGACGGGTCCTCTTCCAGCTCGCTACCCGCCGAGCCATCGCGCTCGAATCCGGGCAACCAGACCCCGGCGGGATCTCCGGGCTCGGCGATATCGTCATGGTCCCCGAGGTCCGCGCCGCTCGCGACCGCGGCGACCTGCGCCCGCAACCGATGTTCGACGCCCTCACCCGCGACGGAGCGCGCTGGGGCACCACCGAGACTCCCGTCGACGCCATCATCTGGTCCACCGGGTTCCGCCCAGCCCTCGATCATCTCCGGCCCCTTCGGCTGCGCGAGCACGATGGCACCATCACCATGACCGGGACGCGCGCCGCCCGCGAGCCCCGGCTTCACCTGCTCGGATACGGGGACTGGACGGGCCCGGGCTCCGCCACCATCCTCGGTGTGGGCAGGACTGCCCGCGCTAGCGTCGCGAGCATCGTGGGCTAGTCCCAGGTTGGCTCGTCGGCTGGTTCGTCGGTCGGCTCCCGGGCCGGTTCGTCGGTCGGTTCGTCGGTCGGCTCCCGGGCCGGTTCGTCGGTCGGCCGGTCTGGGGCAGGCCGGAAGTGTTACCGAATGCACCCTCGGAAGCGCCCAGAAGGGTGCGAAACCGCACACTTGCGGATCGAGCGGCTGGGAAGCGAGCCTCCAGGGCCTCCAGAGTCGGCGGGAGTGGCCCGAGGGTGCCCGGACCTGCCCGGTGAGCGCCCCCGGCAGGACTCGAACCTGCGACCTAGGGATTAGAAGGCCCTTGCTCTATCCACCTGAGCTACGGAGGCGTGCGTTGTTAGGCGCGTTGGCAGTGTAGCGGATCGCTGCCGGGGCCCCTCGGGGCCAGGCCACGGCTCATTCGAGGGCCTCGCTGGTGGTGGGCGTGGAGGTTGTCTCGGGGCTCGTCACCGGGGCCGTTGTGGTGGATTCCGCGGGTGCCGGAGCGCTTGTCGTCCCCGGTGGCTCGGGTGGCGGGGGAGCGGTCGACGTGGTGGGTTCCCGCGCTGGCGCGGTGGTTGTGGGTGGTGCCGGTGCGATTGTTGTGGTGGGGATCCTCGTCTCGGTGATCGTGGTGTCGTTCCCGGTTGCCGCCTCGGGTGATGGCTCGCTGGTCGCCTCGGTGGTGGCTGGTTCGTCGTCTCGTGCGAGCGGTTCCTCCTGCGGCTGCTCGGTCGCCAACGGATCGGCCTCCAACGCTTCGGCTTCCAGAGCTTCGGCTTCCAGCGCCTCGGCTTCCAGTGCCTCTGCCTCTGCCTCTGCCCGCGCGGCATCGATGTCGGCGGGCTGGCTGCGCATGCCGATGGCGGCCGGGGCTGGCCCGGAGAGGGAGCATTCGGAGCGACCGAGCACGGTATCGATGGTGGCGAGGGTGACCAGCGCCAAGGATCGGACCTCGACGTAGAGGCGGGCCTCGGACACTGCGACGCCATTGGTCGTATCGAGGTGGGTGGTGGTCTCCACCTGGCCGCTGATGTTGGCGGCTGTGAGAGCGACGTAGTTGAAGTTGAATGTGGTGGGAGTGCCGGGGGTGGGCATGGGGTATGAGTTGTATGCACCGAGAGCGGTGCGGCGCAGTTGTACCGTTCCGGTCGGCGCGCTCGTGGTCGTCCCTGCGGGGTCGAGGGCGCAAGTGGTCCTGGTGGTGATGGGACTGGAGAGGCGGATCAGGGTATCGATCGTGAGCAGTCCAGCGACGGCGAGGTTGAAGTTATAGCTGTTGAGCGTGCTCGTCGAGTCAGTATCGGATGGTGGCGGCGTCGCGCAGTTGCTGTGCGGGCCGCCGGTGCCGACGGCGTAGGCGGCGCAAGTGTTGGCATCGCCGTTGAGGGAGAACAGCAGCCCCGTGTTGCTGAAGCCGCCACCCGCGGTGCTCTGCCCTGGAGGGTCCTCGTCCCGGAACGAGGTGGACCCATTGACGCTGGTGCCGCTGACAACCGTGTTCCCGGCGGTGCCGCGGGCGTATCCCGAGGTGGGCCAGGCGCCGGCAGTGACCTCGCCGAGCGCATCGACCTGATCAGTGAATGCCGCATCGGTCGGGGTGACGATCCCGGCGGCGGCAGGGAAGGCAAGCGCGAGCACGCCCACGGTGGCGAGCGCGAGGCGAGCGCGAGGCATCATGCCGAGGTTCCAGTGGTGGTCGGTACTGCGGGGGTGGTGCCCTCGCCGTCAGCATCATCGTCGGTGTATTCGCGGAGGGGCCAGAACGCCCAGCCGACGAGCAGCGCCGCGAGGATCGTGATGAGCCCCATCACGCGGGGATCGGAGAGCCGCACAACGACGTGCGCGAGCCCCGGGAAGCTGGTCACCATCTCCCGCACGGTGCTGACGCGGTAGATCGCGGGATCAGGCTGGGGGTTGGCGTCGCCCTGCATGGTCAGGTGGGTGGTGCCATCCGGCCCAGGTTCCATTCCGATGACGCGGTGGGTAACGGGGAGCCTGCCGCGGCCACGGTCCACGGTGACGATGTCGCCGACCTCCACACTGGTGGCGGGAACCTCGCGGACCACGGCGAGGGAGCCCTGGGGAATGGTGGGGTTCATCGAGCCGGTCTTGAACATGATGAGGGAGATGTTGAAGACGACCGCAATGATGACGAGGACGATGCAGACCAGTCCCGAGACGGCGAGCAGGTTGAGCAGTGACTCGCGCACGAGGTGGCCGATGCGCGCGGGGATGCTGCGCCGGGTGGCGCTGCGTGAGGACATGATGTGTTTCCCGGGTGTCGGTGGGTGGCTAGCTTATGGAGCTGGCGGTGAGCGGCCAGCGGGCCAGGGCGGTGGTGCCGGGCAGGGCAGGGTTGGTCCAGTTGGGCGTCGTGTCCGGCAGGTGCAGCTCGAAGCAGTAGTGCCTCGCTGTTCCCGGTGAGGCTGTGGCCGCGTCGAGGGCGATCGCCTCGGGGGCGGATCCGGTGCCGAGGGTGGCGCGAACGCTGCTGGCCCCGACCAAGTAGCTCGCGCCCGCGGTGAACGCGCTCGCGTCGCATGTGTTGGTCTCGACGACGCGGTAGCGCAGGGCGTCGAATATTGCGGTCGCGCCTTCGCTGGTGGCTCCGCCCAGGGTGGCGAGCGCGCCCAGCGAGCCGGATTCGGTGCGCACGCTCAGTGGCGCGTAGCGCGTATCGCCTGGCCGGACTCCTGCGGCGGCAACGGTGAACGCGAGGATGTCCTCGTCCTGGTACCAGGTGGCGCCGTTGTCGGTGCTGGCCTCGATGCCGAACGAGCCCACACCGAAGGTTCCCGTGGTGAAGGTCGCATCGCTCCACGACGCCAGCGTGAGAGTGGCACCGGTGCCGAGGACGATGCCTGCTGCGGCGACGACGCGGCCGCGCCGCAGCAGGGTATCGCGTGGTGCCATGGATCAGCTGACGGGCTCGGAGTAGAACTCCCACAGCACGGTGGCAGTCGAGTTGGGCGGCACGCTGGTCATGTCGACCGTCGCGGGAAGGGTGACGGCGAAGCAGAGGTCGAGAATGGTGGAGTCATTGGGCAGCGTGAACGCGGGGCTCCCGGGGACGGTGCCGGCACCAGTATCGAGGGTGACAGGGGTCGCGTCCGAGCCCACGAGTGGGCTGCCCGCGGAGAGGTCGCCGTTCTCGCAGCTTGCTACGGGGACGTCGGTGTAGACGGTATAGCGGAGCTCGTCGGCGAGGAGGCTCGCGGCCCAGGTGCCGCCGCGCAGCTCGACATCCGCGTCGTAGCTGTTGCGGGCGGGGTCGACCCGGAGCGAGACGGGAGCGTGGACGGTATCGCCGGGCGCGAGGTTCTCGGCGATCAATGGGAGCTGGAGGATGCCCGGAGCCAGTTCGTCGTCGTATTCCTGGAAGCCCGAACCGTCGTGCACGTCGCCCTGGATGTTGAAGTCGCCGACCGCGAAGTCGCCCTGGACGAAGACGGAGTCATTCCAGGCCGCGAGGGTGACGGTCGCGCCGACGCCGAGGACGACGCCGCCCGCGAGGACTGCGCGGATCTTGCGCTTGCGGTCCGCGGCGCGCGCGGGGGAGGTCTGGGTGGATGTCATGGGCTGCTTCCTGGTTCGTGAGGCACACGTGTGATGTGTGTCGGGCGCGGGTCCTATTGTGAACTATCACACGGTTCGTCCCATTCATTACATATTGTGGACAAATATTCGCAATTCGTTGTCACGAAGATCTCGCTCCTGGCGTTTCAGCACGAGGGCCACTCGCCCGTACCCTGTGAGGCATGGCCTCCGCACCGTCCACCGCGTCGCCACTGGGCGCCGATGACGATCAGAAACCCCCGGCGATCGCGTCCCCGCGCGCCGGGCTCGCCACTGTGGCGCTCGGTGCCCTCGGGCTCGCCGCGCTCGTCGCGATGGCGCTCGGTGGACTCTCCGCGACCGAGGCGCTAGCCCAGCTCGGACTGCCCGATCCCGGCATCGTCACCCGCTACGGGCTGCCCGCGATGCAGGCGATCGCGATCGTCTCCGGGGTCGCCGCCGTCGGAGCCGCGCTGCATGCGGCATTCCTCGCCGCGCCGCAGGCCAACGGCCTCGTCGATGTGGCCGGCTACCGCTCCCTGCGGATCGCCTCCGGTGCCGCCGCGCTGCAAGCCGCCAGTGCATTCGTCCTGGTCCCGCTCGTCCTGTCCGACACCACGGGCCAGCCGTTCCGGGTCGCGCTCCAGCCAGGCAACCTGTGGCCCAGCATCCCGCTGGTGGAATCCGCGCTCGCGTGGGCGTGGACCGGTATCCTCGCCGCAGCAGTCGCGCTCGGCGCGCGGATCGTGCTGCGCTGGGGCTGGACCCCGCTCGTGCTCGCGGGCGCGCTGCTGGCACTCATGCCGCTCGTCGTCACCGGGCACTCCTCATCCGGCGGCAGCCATGACATCGCCACCAACAGCTTCTTCTGGCACGTCGTCGGATCTGCCGTCTGGCTCGGCGGACTGTTCGCGCTGCTCGTCCACGCCTGGTTCAAGGGCGCTCATCTCGACGTGGCGGTGCGGCGCTACTCCTGGATCGCCGGCATCGCCTTCCTCGCCGTCGGGGTATCCGGTGTCATCAATGCGCTGGTTCGCGTGGCCCCAGGCGACGTGTTCACCACAACCTACGGATGGCTCCTCGTCGCCAAGGCGATCATGCTCGGCATCCTCGGAGCCTTCGGGTACATGCAGCGCCGCCGCGTCGTCGATCGCCTTGCCACCGATCCGCGCGCACGCGGGCCGTTCGTGAGCCTCGCCGCGATCGAAGTGCTGCTTCTTGCCGCCACCGTCGGCCTGGGTGTCGGGCTTGCTCGCACCCCGCCACCCGCGCCGAGCAGCATCCCGAGCTTCCAGGAGGTCGCCCTCGGCTACCAGCTCGAGCAAGGGCCATCACTGTGGGTCTTCCTCACCCAGTGGCGCTTCGACCTGATATTCGGCACCGCCGCCATCGTTCTCGCCACCCTCTACATCCTCGGCGTGCGACGGCTCTCCGGGCGCGGCGACGCCTGGCCGATCGGCCGCACCATAGCCTGGCTCTCCGGCTGCGCGGCACTGCTGCTCGCCACCTCCTCCGGCATGGGCAAGTACTCCCACGCGATGTTCAGCGTCCACATGAGCTCCCACATGATCCTGTCCATGCTGGTGCCCACCCTCCTTGCGCTCGGAGGCCCCGTGACGCTCGCGCTGCGCGCCCTCCCGCCAGCCGGCCGCGGGGGAGTGCCCGGGCCGCGTGAATGGATCGTCGCCGGCGTGCACAGCCCCGTCTCGCGAGCCCTCACGCAGCCGATCGTCGCGGCGGTGCTGTTCGTCTCCAGCTTCTACATCCTCTACTTCGGCGGCATCTTCAGCGCCGCCGCGGACAGCCACACCGCGCACGTGCTGATGAACGTGCACTTCCTCCTCACCGGATACCTCTTCTATTGGGTCATCATCGGCGTCGACCCCTCACCGCACCCCTTGCAGCCCTTCGGCAAGCTGGCATTGCTGTGGGCGACGCTGCCGTTCCACGCGTTCTTCGGCATCGCGCTGATGAACATGGACACGGTAATGGGCCGCGACTTCTACCAGCAGCTCGCGCTGCCATGGGTGCCCGACCTGCTCGACGACCAAGCCATCGGCGGGAGCATCGCCTGGGGCACTGGCGAGATCCCCATCGTGATCGTCATGCTCGCGCTGCTCGTGCAATGGTCCGCTAGTGATCGCCGGGTAGCGCGCCGCGTCGATCGCGCCGCGGACAAGGATGACGACGCTGATCTCGCTGCCTACAACGCCATGCTCGCCGAGCTCGCCAGGCGGGAGCGCTAGGAACGGTTGCGCCCGGGTGGTTTGGCCCGCGGGTGGTTTGGACCGCCGGTGGCGCGGGTGGCGCCCTCGCGGGAGTGGAAACTTTGCCCGCGTGAGGGAGGAAAAGTTTCCACTCGCGCGCGACCGATGGCGACCGCCCGCCCTGTCCCGGCCCGCCCGCGCTCGACCGGTGGCGACCGCCCGCCCTGCCCCGGCCCGCCCGCGCGCGACCGATGGCGACTGCCCGCCCTGTCCCGGCCCACTCGCGCGCGCTTCACCACGGTGCGGCGGTCGCACGTACCCCCGCCCCAGTTATCCACAGGGCCCGGCTTATCCACAGATCCGCTTGAGCAGTGGATCGGCCGGACCGTCCCCGCGACGCTAGTACTGCCTGCTGACCGCCAGCGGGCAGGAACTCATCCAGGGAGCACTCATGTACGAATGCAGCACCACAGTCATCGGCACGGTCATCACTCCCGTTGCGCCGCGCACCGTGAACTCACGTGGTGACCGGGTCGCCGGATTCACCGTCGTCTCCACCTCGCGCGTCTACGACCGGGCCAGCAGCGAATGGCGTGACGGCACCAAGCTGTTCGTGCGCGTCAACTGCTGGAACCGGTCCGCCACCAACGTCGCAGGTGCCGTGGCCAAGGGCGATCCGGTGATCGTGCATGGCGATCTCTACAGCAGTACCTATACCGACAAGGATGGTGTCGAGCGCTCCGCACTGGAGATGCGGGCCCGCGCCATCGGGGTCGATCTCGCCCGCCATGCTCCTGCTGCCACCGCTGACGTCGATGCGCCGGACGCGGGCGTCGCGGTCGAGGACAGCGACGAGACGAGCTTCCTCGCGACAGATGTGCCTACCGGGCACGAGCAAGCCAACACCGCTGGGGACGATTCTCCCGAACTGGACGGTGCCAGCGAGCCTGTGGCGGCGTAGGGTCGGGCACCGGAGTCGCGCGGTGTGAGCCTGGAGGCCATCTGCGCTAACCTTCAACGCGAGGGTTTCCACCCCTGGTGGCCACCGCGCGATGCGGCTCGCCCGCCGGAAACTGGCAGCTTTGCGCCTGCCTCACGCCGGCGTCGGCGCGTGCATCCTCAAGAACGCAAACATGTCGAAGTCGAGAGGTAACTGTGGCTGAGTTCATCTACACCATGAAGCGCGTGCGGAAGGCGCACGGTGACAAGGTCATCCTGGATGACGTCACCCTGGCGTTCCTGCCCGGAGCGAAGATTGGTGTCGTCGGCCCCAACGGTGCCGGCAAGTCCAGCGTGCTCAAGATCATGGCGGGACTTGATCAGCCCAGCAACGGCGACGCGTTCATCGCTCCGGGCAAGACCGTGGGGATCCTGCAGCAGGAGCCACCGCTCAACGAGGAGAAGACCGTTCGGCAGAACGTCGAGGAGGGCCTCGGCGAGCTCAAGGTCAAGCTTGACCGGTTCAACGAGATCGCTGAGCTCATGGCCACCGATTACTCCGATGAGCTGATGGAGGAAATGGGCAAGCTCCAGGAGGAGCTCGACCATGCCGACGCCTGGGACATCGAGTCGCAGCTCGAGCAGGCGATGGACGCGCTTCGTTGCCCGCCGCCGGACGAGCCCGTCACCCAGCTCTCCGGTGGCGAGCGCCGCCGCGTCGCGCTGTGCAAGCTGCTGCTGAGCAAGCCTGACCTGCTGCTCCTTGACGAGCCCACCAACCACCTTGATGCGGAGAGCGTGCTCTGGCTCGAGCAGCACCTCGCGAGCTATGCCGGCGCGGTCCTGGCCGTGACACACGACCGGTACTTCCTCGACCACGTCGCTGAGTGGATCCTTGAGCTCGAGCGTGGCAAGGCGCACGGCTACGAGGGCAACTACTCCACCTACCTGGAGAAGAAGGCCGAGCGGCTTGAGGTCCAGGGCAAGAAGGACCAGAAGCTGCAGAAGCGGCTCAAGGATGAGCTCGCATGGGTCCGTTCGGGCGCGAAGGCCCGCCAGGCCAAGAGCAAGTCCCGCCTCGCGCGCTACGAGGAGATGGCCGCCGAGGCCGAGAAGTCGCGCAAGCTCGACATGGAGGAGATCCAGATCCCGGCCGGGCCCCGGCTCGGCAGCGTGGTCGTCGAGGTCAAGAACCTCGACAAGGGCTACGGCGACCGCATGCTCATCAAGGATCTCTCCTTCACCCTGCCTCGCAACGGCATTGTTGGTGTCATCGGCCCCAACGGTGTCGGCAAGACCACGCTGTTCAAGACGATCATTGGCCTCGAGGAAGCGGACTCCGGCGTCGTCAAGATCGGTGACACGGTCAAGCTCAGCTACGTCGACCAGCACCGCGGCGGCATCGACCCCAAGAAGACCGTCTGGCAGATCGTCTCCGAGGGGCTCGACTTCATCCACGTCGGCAACACCGAGATGCCCTCCCGCGCCTACGTCAGCGCGTTCGGGTTCAAGGGGCCCGACCAGCAGAAGCCCGCAGGCGTGCTGTCCGGTGGCGAGCGCAACCGCCTCAACCTTGCCCTGACCCTCAAGCAGGGCGGCAACCTCATCCTGCTCGATGAGCCCACCAATGACCTCGACGTCGAGACCCTCGGCTCGCTGGAGAACGCTCTCGAGCAGTTCCCCGGCTGCGCGGTGGTCATTTCCCACGATCGCTGGTTCCTCGATCGCACCTGCACCCACATCCTCGCGTGGGAAGGGGATGAGACCAATGAGGCCAAGTGGTTCTGGTTCGAGGGCAACTTCGAGGCCTACGAGGCGAACAAGATCGAGCGCATGGGGCCCGAAGCGGCGCGCCCCCACCGAGTAACCCACCGCAAGCTGACAAGGGACTAGGGGCATGGCTGAAGCGATCGCGCCCTACGCCACCACCGTCGAGATCCGGTGGGGCGACTCCGACATGCTTGGGCACGTCAATAACACCAAGTTCATCGAGTACGCCCAGGAAGCGCGCGTTCGCTTCATCGGCGAGGAGTTCTCGGAGGGCTTCGGTCCTGAGCGGGCCATCGTCGTCCGTCGCATGGAAGCCGATTTCGAGCGGCCCCTGTTCACCGAGTCGGGGCCGCTCACCGTCGAGCTTGCTGTCGTTGCGATCGGACGCAGCTCGTTCACCATTCGTCACACTATGTTCGATAGCCAGGGCAAGCGCGCCGGATCGGTCGATGCGATCCTCGTCGCGTTCGACGCCACGACGAACTCATCGCGGCCGCTCGCCGACACCGAACGTGCAGCACTTACGAAGTATCACGCCACCTAGCCGCGAAATGTTCGCCCCCCGGTGAACTTTGCTCAAGTGTGCCCATAACTTGGTCACGCCTAATAGCCTCGTGGCAGATGGTGCTGCGTCAGGAGGCAAAAGGCAATGAGTGATTCCCGCGTACACGCCACGGCAAACACTGCCCTCGACACCGAGCCGGAGACAGGATCACAGCCAGTGGAACCGGACACCAGCGCGGACGGCGACCTGACCCGGCTCTACCGCACCTACTACCGGCAGGATGCGATCCCCGCGACCACAGCGGACACCGCCCGGCAGAAGCCCAGCGAAGCCTCGGGAGCTCACCAGCAGCGCGCCTACGACCTGCTCGCCAAGCATCGGGACCTCGCCGCCCGCCGCGACCCTGGTGCTCCAGCCGTCGCCATCTGGGCCGAGGGCAACGGCCAACCCAATGGCAGCGCTTCCACCCGATCAGTGCTGCAGATCGTCACCGATGACGTGCCCTACCTCGTTGAATCAGTCACCGCGCTGCTCGGCGGAGTAGGCATCAGCGTCGAGCAGATCGTGCATCCCGTGCTTATCGTGCGGCGTGACGGCGACGGCAACCTCCTCGAGGTCCTCGCCGATCGCACCACCTTCACCAAGCCTGACGACGCCATCGCCGAGTCCTGGATGCATCTACAGCTTTCCGGGACGCAGCGCCAGGTGCTCGACCAGATCGCCCACCGCATCCGCGAGCTGCTCAGCGACGTCCGCCAGGTCGTCTCGGACACCCCCACGATGCGCAGCACGCTCGCGGACATCGCGACCGAGCTCGAATCGGGCCGCGGCACCGGGCCCGCGCCAAGCTCCGAGGCCAACGAGGCAGCCGGGCTGCTCCGGTGGCTCGCGGCGGGCAACTTCCGCGTCCTCGGTTACCGCCGCTACGAGACGGGCGCCGCGGATGGCCAGCACCTCAGCATGGTGCCCGGTAGCGGGCTCGGCGTGCTGCGCTCCCCGGAGATGACCGATCTTCGGTTCCGGCTCTACTCCGACGAGTCGGAGGCCCAGCGGATCCTGGTGTTCGCCCAGGGGCAGGCGCCGGCGATGTCCCTGCGCGTGGTCTACCCGTTCTTCGTGTGCGTGCGCATTTTCGCGGACGACGGCACGATCACGGGGGAGCACCGCTTCCTCGGTATCTTCACCGTCACGGGTCTCCACGAGAATGTTCTTGACGTGCCCGTCCTTGCCTCGCGCGTGCACGAGGTCCTGCGCAACGCCGGGCATTCGCTCGATTCCTTCACCGGCCAATCGATGCTGGAGATCATCCAGTCCTACCCGCGCACCGAGCTCTTCACGGTCGACGTCGATACGCTGCATCGCACCGTCACCGAGGTCGTGGCGATCGGGCTGAGCCGGGAGCTTCGCCTGTTCCTGCGCGCGGATCCCAACGGCCGGTTCGTCTCCGCGCTCGTCTATATGCCGCGCGATCGCTACCGCACTGGTGTGCGACACGCCATGCAGGACATCCTGCGCGCTGAGTTCGCCGGCTCCAGCGTGGACTACACCGCCCGCGTCACCGAATCCGTGGTCGCGCAGGTGCATTTCACTATTCGCATTCCCGACGGCTGGAGCGCCAGCACCGCCCCCGACGTGTCCGAGGAAGCCCGCGAGCGTCTCCAGCAAACGCTCAGCGAGGCCACCCGCAGCTGGGAGGACCACCTCGCCGACGAGGTCGCGCACCGCGAGCCCACCGCCCCCACCACCCAGGCGAACCGGTTCGCGGGAGCCTTCCCGCAGGCTTACAAGGAGGACTTCGCTCCCTCGCGGGCCATCGCGGACCTGCGCCGCATCGAGGCGCTCGGTGAAGGCGATATCGACCTAGCGCTGTATCGCAAGCGCGATGCCGAGCCGGGCCGCTGGCAGCTCTCCCTCTACCTCACCGGTGACGGGGTCTCGCTCAGCCGAATCCTGCCGGTGCTGCAATCGATGGGCGTCGAGGTGCTCGACGAGCGGCCCTACCACCTTGATCGTCTCGACGGCGAGCCGAGCTGGATCTACGACTTCAGCCTGCTCGTCCATCCCGAGACCCGGCAGAGCGAATCTGTCATGGAGCTCGCCCAGACCCTGCCCACCATGCCTGTTGGCACTATCAACGAGCCGCACGTGGGCGGCGACCTCGAGAAGCGCTTCACCGACGCGTTCATCGCCATCTGGAACGGTCTCGCCGAGGCCGACCGGTTCAACGAGCTGATCCTGCGCGCGGGGCTCGACTGGCGGCAAGCCGCGATGCTGCGCGCCTACGCGCGCTACCTGCGGCAGATCACCTTCCCGTACAGCCAGGCGCACATCGAAGAGGTCTTGCTCGAGAACGCCCCCACCGCGGCCGTGCTCGTCGAGCTGTTCGAGGCCACGTTCGACCCGGTCAACCATTCCAAGTCGCGGGCAGAGGAGCTCAGCAAGGACGTCAACGCCCGGCTCGACAAGGTCGTCAGCCTCGATGCCGACCGCATCCTGCGTGCCTACCTGCGCCTCATGCAAGCCACCCTGCGCACCAACTACTTCGTCGGCGCCCGGCCCGGAATCGACACGATGGTGCCCAAGCATCGCTACCGCGAGGTGCTGTCGTTCAAGTTCGACCCGCGCAACGTCCCGGAGATCCCCAAGCCACGGCCCCGCTTCGAGATCTTCGTCTACGCCCCGCACATCGAGGGCGTGCACCTGCGATTCGGCGAGGTCGCCCGTGGTGGCCTGCGCTGGTCGGATCGCCGCGAGGACTTCCGCACCGAGGTCCTCGGCCTCGCCAAGGCGCAGGCAGTGAAGAACGCCGTCATCGTGCCCGTGGGCGCCAAGGGCGGGTTCGTCGTCAAGAAGCCGCCCGTGCCCACCGGCGACCCGGGCGCCGACCGCGAGGCATTCCGCGCCGAGGGGATCCGTTGCTACCGGCTCTTCATCTCCGGTCTCCTCGACATCACTGACAACCTTGACCAGGTCACCGAAGCCACCCTCTCTCCCAGCGACGTGGTGCGCCGCGACAAGGACGACTCCTATCTCGTGGTCGCGGCGGACAAGGGCACCGCCACGTTCTCCGACATCGCGAACGAGGTTGCGGGCATCTACAACTTCTGGCTTGGCGATGCCTTTGCCTCCGGCGGCTCCGCCGGCTACGACCACAAGGTCATGGGCATCACCGCGCGCGGAGCGTGGGAATCCGTCAAGCGACACTTCCGCGAGATCGGTGTGGACACGCAAACGCAGGACTTCACCGTCGTCGGCATCGGCGACATGAGTGGCGATGTATTCGGCAACGGCATGCTGCTCAGCGAGCACATCCGACTCCTCGCCGCCTTCGACCACCGGCACATCTTCATCGATCCCAGCCCGGACACCGCCACCTCCTACCAGGAGCGGCGCCGCATGTTCGACCTCCCGCGCTCGTCCTGGGAGGACTACAACAAGGACCTCATCAGCGAAGGGGGCGGGGTCTGGCCCCGTAGCGTCAAGTCCATCCCCGTCAGCGAGCAGATGCGCTCCGCGCTCGGGCTGCCCGCGCACCAGTCCAGCATGTCGCCGCCCGAACTGATGAAGGCGATCCTCCTCGCGCCTGCCGACCTGCTCTGGAACGGCGGCATCGGTACCTACATCAAGTCCTCCGCGGAAACCCACGGCGATGTCGGCGACAAGGCCAACGACAACATCCGCGTCAATGGAGCGGACCTGCGCGTCAAGGCCGTCGGCGAAGGCGGCAACCTCGGCCTCACCCAGAAGGGACGCATCGAGTTCGCCCGCAACGGCGGCAAGGTCAACTCCGACGCCCTCGACAACTCCGCCGGAGTCGACTGCTCCGACCACGAGGTCAATATCAAGATCCTTCTCGAGTCGCTCATCAGCACCGGCGCCCTCGAGCCCGAGGACCGCAACGACCTGCTCGCCTCCATGACCGAGGAGGTGGCCGAGCTCGTGCTGTACGACAACCGCATGCAGAACGAGCTCATGGGCACCAGCCGTGCCAACGCCGCGCAGCTCCTCAGCGTGCATTCCCGGCAGATCGCCGACCTCGCCGCCAACCGCGGCCTCGACCGCGAGATCGAGGCACTGCCCGAGGACGAGGCCATCAACGAGCGCATGCAGAACAACGAGGGGCTCTCCTCCCCGGAGCTCTCCACCCTCCTCGCGCACGTCAAGCTCGCCATCAAGGATGACCTGATGGCCAGCGATCTCCCGGACAATGAGGTATTCGCCACGCGGCTGCCGGCCTATTTCCCCACGGCGCTGAGCGAGAACCACTACCAGGCCATCCGCAAGCACCCCCTGAGCCGCGAGATCGTAACGACCATGCTCGCCAACCAGGCGATCGACAATGGCGGAATCACCTTCACGTTCCGCCTCGCCGAGGATGCTGGCGCCACGACCACCGACTCGATCCGGGCATTCGCCGCCGTCACCGAGATCTTCGGGCTCCGCGAGCTGTGGGAGGAGATCCGCCACGCCGACATGCCCACGCAGGCATCCGATCAGCTCATGCTGGGAAGCCGGAGGCTGCTCGACCGGGCATCGCGCTGGCTGCTCGCCAATCGGCCCCAGCCCATCGCCGTGGGGGCCGAGATCAACCGATTCGCCATCAGTGTGCGGGAGCTCGGGCCCAAGGTCCCCGACTGGCTGCACGGCAACGATGCCAAGTTCCTCAAGATGCGCGTAGACGAAGCTGTTGGGATCGGCGCCCCGCGCGACCTCGCCACCCGCGTCCACGGCCTGCTCCACGAGTACTGCCTGCTCGACATCGTCGAGGTCGCCGACCTCGCGGAGCGGGAACTCGGCGAGGTCGCCGAGCTGTACTACACCCTCACCGCGCACCTGGGCATCGACACCCTCCACGGGGCCGTCTCCCGACTCGCCCGCGGCGACCGCTGGCACGCGCTCGCCCGCCTCGCCCTCCGCGACGACCTGTATGGTTCAACCCGAGCGCTCTGCCTCGACGTCCTCGACTATGGGGAACCGGATGAGAGTGCCGAGGAAAAGATCGACGAATGGGAACTGTCCAATGCGTCCCGCCTCGAGCGGGCACGGTCATCGCTCACCCAGATCGCGAACTCCGGCACCCTTGACCTCGCCACCTTGTCGGTCGCGGCACGCCAGATACGCAGCATGGTCTATTCACGCAGCCTGAGATCGGAGGCCGGAAGGTGACATCCGCGGGGGAGCCCCACGCCACACCAGCATCACGTGAAGAAGGCACCCCCGCGACGGACACTACCTACCGGGCCTTCGTGCCCGTCCGCTGGTCCGATATGGATGTCTTCCAGCACATCAACCATGCCCGCATGGTCACCCTCCTCGAGGAAGCCCGCATTCCTTGGCTGCTCACCCCGGACCGGCCCACCGCGGCGCTCGGGGCAGGGGCCGTCGTCGTCGACATGCACGTCCGCTACCGCGGGCAGCTCCGGCATAGTGATGGGCCCCTCACCGTCGACATGTGGGTCGACCGGCTCCGCAGCGCCGACTGGACCATCGGCTACGAAGTGCGCGCCCGTGACGCCAACATCGCCACACCGCCAGCGGTCACGGCCACGATCCAGCTCGCGGCCTTCGACATCGACACCCAGCGGCTCCGGCGCCTCACCGCGGCCGAGCGCGACTACCTGCAGCACTACGTGCGGAGCTGATCCACCAACCATGACCGGCGAGAGACAAATCCTCATTGGCAGCCCCTCCGCGACCGCTGACCTCGGCACGTTCCTCACCCGAGCGCTCCGCCTCGACGACGCGGCTGTCGTGCGGATCACCAACCGCGGCCCCAAGCACTTCACCATCTGGTCCCGGACCGGGTTCGACGTGCTCGCCGCCCGCACCATCCCCGGCCGCAGCACGCCCGCCGACCTCGTTGCCGCCGCCGAGCACCTCCTGCACAACCTCCGCGGCGCCCACGGCCTCACCGTAGACCCCGGCTACAGCCTCGACTCCGCCTGGCAAGGAGCCCTCCCGCCCCATGACGGGTTCACCCACATCGACGACATCCCCGCCAGCCGCATCATTGCCCTCGCCGAGCAGGGCCAAGCCGTAGCGCGCGAGCATGGCAGCAGCCAGGGCCCGCCCGTTTCCCTGCTCGATCAGGAAGTCATCACCGTCACCGACGGCGCGGACGTCACAGCGGCCATCACCATGCGGAGCGTGTTCGCTGTCGCTGGGATGGGCTTCGTGCCGCGCGCGCCCAGCGAGGACGAGCGTGTCCGCGTGCGCCACCACCCCGCCTGGACCCGTATCGACGCGCGCTATGGCAGCATCTACGCCCGCCGCGCCTCGATGCCCCTGTTCACCCGCTAGCCCGCCCCGCTCTCGATCGCCCGCGCGCGGGGCTGGGTTGCCACGCCGACCCCGCAAGAGTGCGAAAAACGACAGCTTCCGTGAAGAATGCGGTCGTTTTTCGCGCACCCGCGGCTGGGCGCCAACACACCCGCGGCTGGGCGCCGACGCACTCGCGGCTGGGCGCCCACACACCCGCTAGGCAATCACCCACACGGTCGTATCCGGTGGCACGGCACCATCCGCGAGGGGGCTGCTGGCCGCCGCGATCCGTCCCTCCGGCGCCGCGACGGGCTGCGATCCGAGGTTCATCATGCAGAGCACCCGGCCGCGCCGGAACTGCAACACAGCGCCGGGGCCGTCGAGCCATTCGATGGCGTGCCTCGTGTCGCGCAGCAACTCGTGGCGCATGCGGATGGCGTGCCGGCAGCGGGTGAGGAACGAGCCAGGGTCCGAGCTCTGCGCCTTGACGGTGAGGCCGGTCCAGTCCGCGGGCATCGGCAGCCAAGTATCGCGGGCGCCGCTGAATCCGTAGGGCGGCTCGGTGCCCCACCAGGGCAGCGGGATCCTGGCTCCATCGCGTCCTCGGTCGGTGTGGCCGGATCGTTCCCACACGGGGTCCTGGAGGGCCTCGTCGGGGAGGTCGTCGACGTTGGGGAGGCCGAGCTCGGCGCCGTTGTAGAGGAACACGACCCCGGGCAGCGCTAGCTCGAGCATCAGGGCCGCGGCCGCGCGGTTGGAGCCGCGCTCGTGGTCGCCGCTGCCGTAGCGGGTGACCTCGCGCGGGACATCGTGGTTCGACAGTGTCCACGTCGGCGGTGCCGGGGTGCCCTGCACCGCGTCGAGCGAGCGGTCGATGGCGCTGCGGAGCTCGTCGGGCTTGTACTTGGCCTCGAGAAGCTGGAAGTTGAACCCGAGGTGCAGCTCCCCATCGGAGACGTAGCGGGCGAAGCGTCGCGGATCGCGCACCCAGATCTCGCCGATGAGCACCCGGTCCTCGTACTCGTCGATCACTGCGCGCAGGCGGCGGTGGAGGTCGTGAACGTCGTCGTGGTCGAAGCGGGCATCGCCGTCGCCGTTGTAGAGCGGTGTCATGGTTGTCGGGTCGCCGTCGGGGAGCCCCTCGGGCTTGGCCATGCCGTGGGCCACATCGATGCGGAAGCCGTCCACGCCGCGATCGAGCCAGAACCGCATGGTCGTCGCTAGGTCATCGAGGACTTCTGGGTTGGTCCAGTCGAGGTCAGGCTGCTCGGGCGCGAACAGGTGAAGGTACCATTCGCCGGGGCTGCCGTCGGGCTCGGTGATCCGTGTCCATGCTGGTCCGCCGAACACGCTTGCCCAGTTGTTCGGTGGCTCGGACCCCTCGGGGCCCTTGCCGCGCCGGAACAGGTAGCGAGCCCGCGCTGGGCTGCCCGGTCCGGACCGCAGGGCTTCCTCGAACCAGGGGTGCTCGCTGCTGGTGTGGTTCGGCACGAGGTCCATGAGGACGCGCAGGCCGTGCTCGTGCGCGTCCTCGAGCAGCGCGTCCATCTCGGCGAGGTCCCCGAACACTGGATCGATATCGCGGGGGTCGGATACGTCGTAGCCGTGGTCGATCATGGGGGAGCGCATTACTGGGCAGAGCCACACCGCGTCGATCCCGAGGGCCTTGATGTAGCCGAGCCGGGACCGCACGCCACCGAGATCGCCGATGCCGTCGTCATCGCTGTCGGCGAATGATCGTGGGTAGATCTGGTAGATCACCGCATCCTGCCACCACGAGCGCGCGTTGGCCGTCATCATTCCATGGTGCCAGCCCCGCCGCGCGGGGGTAGTGGTTCCGCCGAGGTCGTCGGCCTCCGACCGCCAGTACCGCGCCTCGGCGCCCAGGCCGACAACATGGGCTTGATGGCGGGAAGCCGCGCGCGCAGTGACCTAGAAGGCGCTATTGACCATGGAGTGCGCGGCCATCTCCATGTATTGCGTCAGCTCGCGCCGGTGCTCCTCATCGAGGGTCTCGGAGTCGATGGAGGCGATCGCGATGTGCATGCAGCGCAGCCAGGCGTCGCGCGGAACGGGTCCGATCACGAAGGGCATGTGCCGCATGCGCAGGCGGGGATGTCCCCGCTCGTCGGAGTAGTCGCGTGGTCCGCCCCAGTACTGCTCGAGGAACATGCGGAACCTGCGCTCGGCGGGGCCCAGGTCCTCCTCGGGGTACATGGGGCGCAGGATCTCATCGCGTGCGACCTCCTCGTAGAAGCGCCCGACGAGCTTGCGGAAGGTCTCCGCGCCGCCGACTTCCTCGTAGAAGGTCCGGTAAGGGGTCTCGTTCATGGCCATTGCCCTCCATCATGCCTTGCGGGGGCATGATCGTGCGATCACTGGTGGGCCTTCTCCGCGTGGATGGTGATGTCCGCTGCCTCGCGCGCCGTCAGTACCTTGCTGTTGATGTACCTTTGCACCGCCCATTGGCTGCCAGCCCGCACGCGCGCGGTCAACCGCAGCGTCACGGTGTAGGCGGTGGTCTGGTCCACGCCCAGCATGGCCGGGGCCTCGAGCATGTGATCGCGGACGGGATCGTCGAGGACGGCGGCGGCAGCGGTCTCCTCGACGATGCGGGCGGCCTCGGTGACATTGACCGGGCGGGCGAGCGCGACATCGATGACCGCCACGGCGTAGCCCTGGCTGAAGTTGCCGACCCGCAGCACCTCGCCGTTGCGCACGTACCAGAGCGTGCCGTCGATGCCCCGGACAGTGGTGACGCGCAGCCCGACGGTCTCGACGGTGCCGATGGCATCGCCGAGATCAACGACATCACCCACCCCGTACTGGTCCTCGAGCAGCATGAAGATGCCGGACAGGAAGTCGCGGACCAGGCTCTGGGCACCCCAGCCGACGGCGATGCCGACGATGCCCGCGGAGGCGATGAACGGTGCGACGTTGAGGCCGATGATGCTGAGCACCGTCAGCGCCACCCACGTGAGCAGGAGCAGCGAGACGGTGGACTTGAACACCGAGGCGAGGGTCTTGCGGCGCTGGTCGCGGCGCTCGTCGCGCCGTGCGGCGTCGGTGTTGCGGCGCCCGTTGCCAGGTGGGGGCTTGCGCTTGCGAGTGGTGACGCGGTCGATGAAGCGGTGCGCCGCCCACCGCAGCAGCAGCGCCACCACGATGTACGCGAGGAGTTCCAAGGGTTTCTGGATCAGCCATTCGCGGTTGGTGTCGGTCCATTCGAAAGCTTCCGTGACGTTGGCGAGCACGGCGCCCATCGTACGGATCAGGCGGCGCGCATCCCACCTGCGAGGCGCAGGGGGAGCGCGCGGGGCGAAGTTCACCGGGTATTACCTGGCTGCTTGCGTTATTCGCCGTGCGCGAAACGAATTTTTTCGGTTCACTGGTAAGCAGCGCTCATGGGAGGCCGGATGTCCAGACGTCACGCGAGGGAAGCCCACCACCGACAATGCATGCCTAGCGGTGACCACGCCGACGAGTCACTGCGGGCCCGATCGAGCACCCCGTCGCGCCAGGGCTGGAGCAACCGACGTGTCCTGCTCCTCAATGCCAGCTTCGAGCCGTTGACCACCGTGCCGGCCCGTCGCGCGATCATCCTGGTCCTGCGAGGCCGCGCGGAAGTACTGCATCCCGATGCGTCGGGCATGATCATCCATGCCGCGGATGGGCCTATCCCGGTCCCATCGGTGATCCGCCTCACCACCTATGTGCGCGTGCCCTACATCGCGCGCGTGCCGTTGACCCGGACCACGCTCATGCAGCGCGACCGGAACAGGTGCGGGTACTGCGGTGGCCGCGCGGACACGATCGATCATGTGATCCCACGGAGCCGGGGCGGCGCCCATGCCTGGGAGAACTGCGTGGCGTGCTGCACGCGATGCAACCACCGAAAGGCCGACAAGCTGCTCAGCGAGATCGGCTGGACGCTGGCCGCGCCGCTGCGCGCCCCCGCGGGACGCCATTGGCACCTGGTGTCGAAGATCCGCGCTCATGACCCGGTGTGGTCGGACTATGTGCCGGCCCTGGCCTCGGCCTGAGCGGCGCGGGGCCCAGCCGTGGTGGCCCGATCGGCCTGGCTCGGGTATTTTTGCCGACCCGGCGCGCGCGACCGGTAGCGCTTCGATTACCTTTTATGTGTGAGCATCATGGAGACAGTCCTCGTGTTCGTGGTCATTCCGGCGGCGGTCATTGCCGTCCTCGGGCTTGCCGCGATGTTGAAGAAGCCCGAGCTCCGTCCCGAGCCGTACCGGCTGGGTGACCCGTGGCCGTATGGCCCGTTGTGGTGGAGCGCCGTCGATGAGCATGGACACAGCCACGGTGGCCATGGCGACACGTCCGATGCGCAGCCGATTGGAGGATCCGCAAGTGCAACATGGTGAGATCGTCGTCCCTTCCGCGCTACCCGTGGAGGACCTGCCCATGGGTTCGGGGCAGACCCCAAGTGGCCGGATCTCCGCTGTCCGCTTCCTCGATGAGCCAGTGGACAAGCTGCCGTTCGATCGGGACCACCGCATTCGTCTCGACGAGGCGCTGATCCGCGCTACCCGCGACACCGGCATCAAGTTCACGATCTATCTCGGTGATCTCGGCGCGGAGTCGAATGACAAGGCGTTCGAGCTGCTCGACAGCCTTGACGACGCCGCCCACAGCGCGCTGATCGCGGTGGCCCCGGGCGAGCGGCGGATCGAGGTCGTGTCCGGCTCCGCGGTGGCTCACCGCGTGACGGACCGCATCTGCCAGCTCGGCATCACCGCGGCGTTGCCGTTGCTGCGGGAGGGTGACCTCCTGGACGGACTCGTGGCAGCGGTGAAGGTGATGTCTGCCGCGACGACCCCCGTGCGCTCCTGATCCATCCGTGATGCTCGATCCAGCGTGATGCTGGACATTCACGTGGGCCGCCCCCGCTTGCCGGGGGCGGCCCTTTTTGGTGCGTGGACTACTGCTTGGTGCTCGAGTCGAACTCCCGGGCCCGCAGGGACCGCTCGATCCCGGACCTGCCCTCGCTGACGAGGCGGCGCAGCGCGGGGGAGCGATCCTCGGCAAGGAATTCATCGGCGCGCTGCAAACCGGCCTCGCTGATGTCCCAGGTCGGGTAGAGGCCAGTCACGATGGTCTGCGCGACCTCGCTCTCGCGTTCCCGCCAGATGCCGGGGATCTCCGCGAAGTAGCGATCCGCGTAGCCTTCGAGCAACGTGGCCTGCCCCGGCCGGGCGAAGCCGGCGATCATCGATCGCGCGAGCGTGTGCGAGAGGGCGCTGTCGTTCATGACGCTCTCCCACGCCTGGCTCTTCGCGTCGGCGCGCGGACGCATGACGGCGGCCTTCGCGGCCTGCCGGGCACCGGTAGCGGTGTTGTCGCGCGCCGCTTCCTCGTCGATGCGTGGGGTCCCGTCGGTGTCCGCGTCGATGCGTCCGGCCGCGGCGAGGGCCTGGATGAGGCGCCAGCGGAGGTCCGTATCGACAGCGAGGCCAGGGAGCTCGGCGGCATCGGGGCTGTCGGAGAGCACGGTCCCGAGCACGTCGGCGTGGCGGTCCTCGAGGCGGGCGGCGCACAAGGCGTTGACGAACGCGAGCTGGTGATCGGAGCCTGCCTCGGCGGCTCGGGCCTGCTCGAGCAGCAGGTCGGCGAAGCCGGGCCAACCAGTCTCGTCGGCCCAGGTCGGGTCCGCGTACGAGCCGATCGCCGTGGTGGCCTGGAGCAGCAGGCGCTGCACCACGCCGACCTCGCTCTCGGTGCCGATCCCGCGCTGCACGAGTGCCGCGAAGTCACGGGCCCGCATCTGCGCGTTGCGGGTCATCTCCCACGCCGCCGACCAAACGAGGGTGCGGGGGAGCGATTCGGCGATGTCGCCGATGCGGTCGATGGCGGTGCGCAGGGAGTCCTCGTCGAGGCGCAGCGAGCAGTAAGTAAGGTCGTCATCATTGACGAGCACGAGCGCGCCGCGCGGCGCGCCGACGAGATCAGGCACCTCGGTGCGCTCGCCAGCGATGTCGAGCTCGATGCGACGCTGTCGTACCAGGCGTCCGGATTCGTCATCGCCGTACACACCGACCGCGATGCGGTGGGTGCGTCGCTCGCCCGCGCCGGGCTCCGCGCCGCCCTGGACAACGGCGAACGAGGCATAGTTGCCGTCCTCGTCGACGGTGAACTCGGGCGCCAGGGTGTTCAGGCCCGTGGTGCGCAGCCACTGGTCGCCCCAGTCGGAGAGGTCGCGGCCCGAGGATGCCTCCAGGGCGCGCAGCAGGTCATCGAAGGTCGCGTTGCCGTAGGCGTGCTCGCGGAAGTAGGCGCGCAGGCCCGCGAGGAAGTCCTCGAGCCCCACGTACGCGACGAGCTGCTTGAGCACGCTGGCGCCCTTGGCGTAGGTGATGCCATCGAAGTTGACCTCCACCGCCTCGAGGTCAGGCATGTCCGCGGCGATGGGGTGCGTGGAGGGCAGCTGGTCCTGCCGGTAGGCCCACGCCTTCTCCACGTTCGCGAAGGAGGTCCAGGCGTTGGTGTACTCGGTGGCCTCGGCCTGGCACAGCACGGAAGCGAAGGTCGCGAACGATTCGTTGAGCCACAGGTCATCCCACCAGAGCATGGTCACGAGATCGCCGAACCACATGTGCGCCATCTCGTGCAGCACTGTCTCCGCGCGCCGCTCGTAGAGGTCGTGGGTGACGCGGCTGCGGAAGACATAGTCCTCGAGGTAGGTGACCGCGCCCGCGTTCTCCATCGCGCCCGCGTTGAACTCGGGAACGAAAAGCTGGTCGTACTTGCCGAAGGCATAGGGGATCTCGAAGTTGCGGTGGTAGAAGCCGAAGCCCTGCTTGGTCTCGGTGAACAACCGGTCCGCATCCATGTGCTCGGCCAGCGAAGCGCGGCAGAAGATGCCCAGCGGGATCTCGCCATGCTCATCGTGGTAGGTGTCGGTCCACTTCGCGTAGGGGCCCGCCACGAGCGCCGCGAGGTAGGTGCTCATCCGTGGGGTGGTCGCGAAGGCGCGCACGAGCCCATCCCGGCTGGTCTCGGCACCGTTGGTGATGACCTCCCAGTGCTCGGGGGCGGTCACGGAGAAATCGAACACGGCCTTAAGGTCGGGCTGGTCGAAGCAAGCAAGCATGCGCTTGGCATCGGCGGTCTGGAACTGCGAGTAGAGATAGACCTCCCCGTCGGCGGGGTCGACGAAGCGGTGCAGGCCCGCGCCGGTATGCGAGTAGGCAAGATCCGCCTCGATGACGAGCTCGTTCGAGGCTGCCAGCCCCTCGAGCCGCAGCCCCTCCTCATGGGAATAGCCGGACGTATCGACCTTCGCGCCGTTGAGAGAGGCCTCGTGGATCGTCGTCGCGATCAGGTCGATGAAGGTAGAGGCTCCCGGCGTGGCGGCGAAGCGAACGACGGTGCGCGAGCGGAAAGTGTCCGCGCCCGGCTGGCCCTGGCCATCAGTGACGTCGATCTGCACGGTGTAGCTTTCGACCGAGACGATTCCCGCGCGTTCCCGCGCTTGGTCCCGGGTCAGGTTTGGAGCTGCCACGAGGAGCGCCTTTCTGCCGTGGTGTTCGGATGGTCATCAGGCATGCCCGGTGCGGGCCATGTCGATCCAGCACCCCCCATCATGCGCCGCGCAGCGACGCGCGTCACCGTGGACACCAGGCGTGGCGGTGTTTTCCGCTCACAGGAAAATCCGCGTGCGCACCGTTCGGTGAATCCACTCACAAATTCACGAGGCCCATCCCGCGCAAGCGCGCGACGTGCGAAGATGAGTCCATGCAGCGATGCGATCGCCACCGCGAGGGGTGCCTGCAACTCAACGTGCAGTCAACATCGGCGATGCGTCGGGTGATGGTGTAGCGCGAACCGCGTAGCCCACTTGGCGGACCCGCAGCTGTATTTGTGGGGGCGCGGGAAGACCCGGCCTGGTCACGACATGCAAGCGTGACCGGGCCGGATTTTCTTTTCCCGGCCAGGCAGTCCCTGGCAGGGCGCGGAGGGCCATGCGCCCGCGGGCCGCGATGTGTACGTTGGTTCGTCGAGACCGCCGCGTCGACCTTGCCGCGAGAACCGAGGAGACCCACCCCGATGCCGCCAGCACGGCCCCCGCGCGTGATCCGCCGCGTGCTCGCCGCGATCGGCCTGCTCCTCGTCCTGGGGCTAGCGCTGGTCGCCATGCCTGGAGCGAGCTCGCCGCGCACGAGCGAGCACTACGTGGCGCTGGGGGACTCCCGCGCCGCAGGGCCCTCGACGCTGCAGTTCCTCAACGACAGCTGCGGCCGCACGGCGGAGTCGTATCCCCGGTTGCTCGCGGAGTGGCTGCGCCCCGAGTTCTTCACCTTTGCCGCGTGCAGCGGCGCCACGGTCGAGGACATCCTCGACGAGCCGCAGGAGACCCGCAGTGGCCCCAGGGCGCTGCAGCTCGACGCGGTCACTCCCGAGACGACGCTCATCACGATCAGCATCGGAGGCAACGACGTTCGCTGGTATGACATCGCCCGCCGATGCTTCACCAAGGACGAGGGCGGCGACCGCGAGTGCCGCAACGATCCCGAGACCCGCATTGCCGCGATGGAGTCGCTGCGACCGCTGCGGCCACGGCTCGATCGGCTCCTCGGCACGCTCCAGGAGCGCGCGCCCAAGGCATTGATCTTCCTCGCGAGCCACGGCGGGACGGTGGGCAACCGGGGATGCTGGCCGTCGGTCCCCGCCAGTGACGCCGATGCACGGTTCATCGCCGGCTACCAGGATCGGATGAACGCCATCATCGAGGCCGCCGCGGACCACGCAGGCGTGACCTATGTCGATCTGGCCTCGCGCAGCGAGGGCCACGATGCCTGCCAGCCCAAGGCGCGCAAGTGGTACGAGGGCAACGTCACTACCTCCACCTCGCTGAGCATGCATCCCAACAACACGGGAAACGCGGGCTTCTCCAGGATCTTTCAGGGATACATCAAGGAAGAGTTCCGCAAGCGCGTGCGTTGAGGTAGCCAGCGCGTGCTGACCGCGATGCGACCAATCGAGAGGACGACCAATGGATAATTCCCTTGACCGCGTTGATTTCTGGTTCGACCCGGCTTGTCCTTGGTGCTGGATCACCTCCCGCTGGATCCTCGAGGGCGAGGACGTGCGCGATATCGAGGTCCGGTTCCATGTGATGAGCCTGTACGTGCTCAACGAGGACAAGGACATCCCTGCGGGCTATCGGGACAAGCTCGACAGCACGCTCGGGCCGGTGCGGGTGCTCATCGCCGCCGAGCAGCAGCACGGCCCCGAGGTGCTGGCCCCTCTCTATACGGCGATGGGGGAGCGCATCCACAACAAGGGCATGAGCGACCGCATGGAGGTGGTGCGCGAGGCGCTCGCCGAGACCGGCTTGCCCGCGAGCCTCGCTGATGCCGCCACGAGCGACGCGCATGACGACGCGCTACGGGCTAGCCACCACGCGGGAATGGACGTTGTCGGCGATGATGTCGGCACGCCCACGATCCACATCAATGGCACAGCGTTCTTCGGGCCGGTGCTCTCCCGGATCCCGCGCGGGGAGACCGCGGGCAAGCTATGGGACGGAGCTGTCGCGCTCGCTTCCTACCCGCACTTCTTCGAGCTCAAGCGCACCCGCACCGAGGATCCGGTGTTCGACTAGCAGCTAGTCCTCGCTAGGCGGCCGGGTCGCGTCGAGGAGCCCCCGGAGGGCATCGACGAGGCGGTCCCTGGCGTAGCGGGGCGGATCCTCGAGCATGAGCCTGCCGAAGTGCTCCGTGGTGACGAGCACGAGGTGCGAGAGCACTTCGACGTCGAGCCACGGGCCGCCGCGCTGCTCGAGGCCGTGCTGCAGGGCGTCGGCGATGTAGCCGCGAATCAGCTCGCGGGTCGACTCGATCCGATCGCGGACCATCGCTGGCGTGTTAGTGGTGATCCCGAGCACGGGCTTCCAGATCTCAGGTTGCTCGCGCACGAGGTCGATGAGGCCGGAAACGCCGTCGAGGATCCATTCGTCGACGTCGCCCGTCCAGGCGTCGGTGGGGATCAGCCGGAGGGCGGACGCGAGCGCGCGGCGCTGGGTGCGGTCGAGGAGGGCGTGGAGCAGTGGCTCGAGGCCGTCATAGGCGCTGTAGACGACCGGGCGGGTGACCCCGGCCTCGTGCGCGATCGCTTCGATCGAGACGTGGTCGTACCCATCGCGGACGACCACGTGCAGCGCGGCATCGAGCAGTTGCTCGCGGCGTTGCTCGACGGGCATGCGCTGGGCGTAGCGTCGGCGCTTTCGTGGGGGCGGTTCCGTGCCTGAAGTCACTCCTTGACGTTACTGCAGTAGTGTAAAGTTCGCTGAACCTACAACGCTGTAGTAATTCTAGGAGGAACAACTGATGCTCGGGATCAAGACCAGGGCCGCGCTTCGCGAGGAGTTCGCGCCGCACGCTGACTATGGCTTCTTCGGACCAGGCTCGGTCGCCTGGAAGGTGTGGAGCCACCCCACCTCATACATCCTTGGCTTCGCGCGCGCCGTGACGATCGAGCACCTCGACCCCAACCTCGCTGCCGCGGTGGTGCAGGCCGGCGGGGTCAGGTACCGCCCCCACACCCGCTACGGACGCACCATGCGCTACTTCGCCTTGGTCGCCTTCGGCGCCACCGAGCCCACCGCCAAGGCAGCGGACGTGCTCGTCAAGATCCACTCGAAAGCCATCGGCAACGACCCAGTGACCGGCTCGACCTATGACGCCAACAAGCCGAGCTCCCAGCTGTGGATCCACATGACAGCCTGGCACTCGATCCTCTATTGCTACGAGAAGTTCGGCCCCGGTCGCCTCTCTCCCCACGAGGAAGCACAATTCTGGGAGGAGTGCGCCCGGGCCGCCGAGCTGCAAACCATCGACCCCGCGACGGTCCCGCGCACCCGCGAGGACGTCATCCGGTACTTCGAGGACTGGCGCCCGCACCTCGCCGCCTCCGAGGCCGCGCAGGACATGGTGCACTTCATCCTCGGCCTCGATGTGGCGCTCCCGCCAGACATGCCCGCATGGCAGAAGAGAGCGATGAGCCCGATGCTGTACGTTCTGCGCCACGGCATCATTTCCCCCTACCCGCAGTACATGCGCCAGATGTGCGGCCTGCGGCAGGGCCCGCTGCTCGACATGCTGATCGTGCCGCCGAACAAGATCTTCCACGCGGCGATGCATCGGTCGATCAACCTCTCGATGCTGCTGATGAGGATGATCGCTCCAGCGGCTCTCGAGATCGCGATGCCCGTCCTGCTCGACATCCCCGCGGACAATCCGATCACGATGACCCCGCGCGAGGCGCAGGCCAAGTATGGCTACGAGCTGCCAGTCCATGCCCATCAAGACTTGCGGGCGCGCCAGCATGACCGTGTGTTCGCCAAGGGCGAGGCACCGAGCGACGAGGGGCTCATCGAGTCCGAGCAGCACATCGGCGCGATGTCGTGAACCTCGTGGCGTTGTAGCCGCCGGGCCTCGTCTGGTGCCCCGTCCGCGGGTGCCCGGGCTGGTGCCCCGTCCGCGGGAGCCCGGGCTGGTGCTGGTGCCCCGTCCTCCGGTGCCCGGGCTGGTGCCCCGTCCGCGGGTGCCCGGGCTGGTGCCCCGTCCGCGGGAGCCCGGGCTGGTGCTGGTGCCCCGTCCTCCGGTGCCCGGGCTGGTGCCCCGTCCGCGGGTGCCCGGGCTGGTGCCCCGTCCGCGGGAGCCCGGGCTGGTGCTGGTGCCCCGTCCTCCGGTGCCCGGGCTGGTGCCCCGTCCGCGGGTGCCCGGGCTGGTGCCCCGTCCGCAAACGCGATAGAAACTGCCTCGAGACCAGGTCGGCTTCTATCGCGTTTGCCAGTTTCCGGTGCTTTTGCCACCGCGCGGGTTCCACCGAGGCCACCGCGCCGGCCACCGCGCGGGTTCCACCGAGGCCACCGCGCCGGCCACCGCGCGGGTTCCACCGAGGCCACCGCGCCAGCCACCGCGCGGGTTCCACCGAGGCCACCGCGCGGGTTCCACCGACGGCTCCAGCCACCGCGCCGGGTCGATGCATCGATTCCGCGCCGGGGCTGGCAGAATCGGAGCCATGCGCGTTTACCTAGGTGCCGACCATGCCGGCTTCGAGCTGAAGAACCTCATCAAGGACCACCTCACCACCCTCGGGCACGATGTCACCGACTGCGGTGCCTTCGAGTACGACGCCCTCGACGATTATCCCGCCTTCTGCATCGATGCGGCCCGCAAGGTCGTCGCTGACCCCGGCAGCCTCGGCATCGTCCTCGGCGGCTCGGGCAATGGCGAGCAGATCGCCGCCAACAAGGTGCCCGGTGCGCGCTGCGCGCTCGCCTGGAGCGTCGAGACCGCCCAGCTTGCCCGCCAGCACAACAACGCGCAGCTCATCGGCCTCGGTGGCCGCATGCACAGCACCGAGGAGGCCATCGCCATCGTCGAGGCGTTCCTGGCCACGGAGTGGTCCAACGAGGACCGCCACCAGCGGCGCATCGACATCCTCGCCCAGTACGAGCAGACCGGCGAGGCCCCGGCCGTTCCTGGCGCATGATGCCGCGCGTCGCGGCGGACGCGACCCGTGCCTGAGGGACACACTCTCCCCCGGCTCGCCGCCGAGCACACCCGGCTGCTGGCCGGCGAGCATGTCCGGGCAAGCAGCCCCCAGGGGCGTTTCGCCGAGGGATCCCGGATCATC
The DNA here is from genome assembly GCF_014841105.1 of Lolliginicoccus lacisalsi. Taxonomy (GTDB): domain Bacteria; phylum Actinomycetota; class Actinomycetes; order Mycobacteriales; family Mycobacteriaceae; genus Lolliginicoccus; species Lolliginicoccus lacisalsi. The sequence goes on along the minus strand of NZ_JACYWE010000002.1, from coordinate 158,367 downwards.
GACGGCCAGGCGTTCGAGCTTGCCGAGGCATGGGGCAAGCACCTGCTGCACCGCTACGAGGGCGGGACCCTCGTGCACATCCACCTCGGTCTCTACGGCTCTTTCACGACACTTCCCACGCCTGCCGAGCCACCCGTGGGCCAGGTCCGCATGCGGCTTGCCACGGGATCGCACGTCATTGACCTGCGGGGCCCCACGCGGTGCGAGCTGATGGGGCAGCCGCGGCTCGCGGCGCTGCTCGACCGGCTCGGGCCCGACCCATTGCGCCGTGATGCCGAACCGGGCCTCGCCTGGGATCGCGTCTCGCGGTCGCGGGTGCCCATCGGGGCCTTGCTGATGGACCAGGAAGTGATCGCCGGGGTGGGCAACGTCTACCGCGCCGAGGTGTTGTTCCGGCAGCGAATCGCGCCCCACCGGCCTGGACGCGACCTCGATCGTCGCCAGTGGAACGCGCTCTGGAGCGATCTGGTAACCCTCATGCCGGTCGGTGTGCGGGAGGGGCGCATGATCACCGTCCGGCCCGAGCACGACCACGGTGCCCCGCCTTACGCGCCCGGGAGGCCTCGGACCTACGTATACCGGCGCGCCGCGGAGCCCTGCCGAATCTGCGCCACGACCGTCAAGCAGGAGGAGCTCCGAGGGCGGAAGCTGTACTGGTGCCCGCGGTGCCAGCGCTAGCGTGGGGAACAAACCCGCGCGGCGCGCTTGTTGGGGGGAACATGACCGAAACGATGAAGCACGATGCCGCTGCCCGCCGCTACTCACTCATCATCGATGGCACAGAGGCCGGCTACGCCGACTACGTCGAGACCGGCTCGATCCGGGACTTCAACCGCACGGTCACCGACCCCGACCACCGGGGCAAGGGAGTCGCGGGCAGGGTCGTGCGGTACGCGCTCGACGATAGCCGCGCCACCGGCTTCTCGATCATCCCCTCCTGCCCGTTCGTCGACGGATTCATCGCGAAGAATCCCGAGTACAAGGATCTGCTGGCCTGACCATGGACCTGCCGCCCGCGCCCGCCAGGCTTCCCCGTCCGGGGGAGCGCGCGGGTGCGCTCGACGGGTGCTACCTCGGGCCCATCGCAGACCTGTCCACCCGTGAATGGGACCACGGCCTGCCGTTCCGTCGCCGCGCTCAGCGCAAGGCGTGGGTGTACGCCGGGATCTTTGCCGAGCAAGCCTCGGCCGGTATCGCGATCGTGGACGCCGGCCATACCGCGACCGCTTTCTGCTACGTGCACGACCGCAGAACCGGGCGGCTCACCGAGGACAAGATCCTCGTCCCTGCAGGATTCCCGCGCTCGTTCGCACCGGACTGGCGCGCGGAATGGACCCTGGGGCGCGGACGGGGCACATGGCGGATCCACCACGAAGGCGGCGCGTGGCATGTGCATCACCGCGGGCGTGACCTGGAATTGTCAGCCATCCTCGGCGGACCGGACGGGCACGCCGGCCTCTCCGCGATCAGCTCCGCGCCCGGCCGCCCGTTCCACCACACCTACAAGGTCGCTGGGCTGCCCGCATCGGGCACCGCGAGCGCCCGCGGCTCGGTGATCCCGCTCGAGGGGCGTGCCTCGGTCGATTTCACCCTCGGCTACCCGCCCCGCGAGACGCTGTGGAACTGGGCCAGCCTCGACGGCACCACGGAATCGGGCCAGCCCATCGCGATCAACCTCGTCGCGCATTTCCTGAACGGTCTCGAGAATGCCGCCTGGTGGCAAGACGGGATCGTGCCTCTGCCGCAGGCCACCTTCGAGCTCGACCGCTCGGCGCCGCTCGATCCCTGGCGGCTGCGCACGGCCGGGGGAGAGCTCGATCTTGTGTTCCACCCGGAGGGGCAGCGGCGCGAGCATCTCGAGGCTGGCGTGATCGCCAGCAAGTTCGTCCAGCCGTTCGGCTGGTTCGAAGGAACGTTCCGGTCGCCGGGCGGCGAGGTGCACGAGCTGCGGGGGCGCGGCGTGGTGGAGGACCATCGGGCCCGCTGGTGAGGAGCGGGTGGGGTGCGCGGCCTCGGCCCCGCCGTAGTGCCAAGAAGGACAGGTTCCCGGCGCTGAGCGGTCGTTTTTCGAACACTCGCGGGGGTCGCGCGGCGTTCAGCGGAAACGAGAAAGCCCCTGGCCGCGTTTCCGCAAGCCAGGGGCTTCACGCACATGGAGCGGGTGACGGGAATCGAACCCGCACCATCAGCTTGGAAGGCTGAGGTTCTACCATTGAACTACACCCGCGCTCGCACCTTGGTGCGTGCGACAAGTGACTGTACCTAACCTGCTTTGGAAACGCCAAGCCAAGCACGTAACATTGCCCGGGCTGCAACTCGGGGCTTTTTCCATGTAGTCTCTCGGGTTGGAGCAAACGGGGTGTAGCGCAGCTTGGTAGCGCATCCGCTTTGGGAGCGGAGGGTCGCAGGTTCAAATCCTGTCACCCCGACGTTGTGGCCTCCGGTCGTGAATCGTGATCTTGGCGCCAAGATGGGCCGGCGGGCCGCGCAACCGGGGCCGGTGATCCGGGATTCGCATTGCCACCCCCTTGTAAGATTCAAAAAACCAGGTAGGAGCATGTCCGTGAAAAGCACCGTCGAGCAGCTGAGCGCGACGCGAGTACGTATCAGTGTCGAGGTGCCCTTCGAGGAGCTGAAGTCGGACTTCGACCGCGCCTACAAGGCGCTCGCCCAGCAGGTCCGGGTACCCGGCTTCCGCCCTGGAAAGGTGCCGCCCCGCATCATCGACGCGCGCGTTGGCCGCAGTGCCGTGCTCGAGCAGGTCATCAACGACACTGTTCCGGGCAAGTACTCGGAGGCTGTCTCCGAGGGGGACATCAAGGCCATCGGGCAGCCCGAGATCGAGGTGACCAAGATCGAGGATGACCACTTCGGCTTCACTGCCGCGGTGGATGTGCGCCCCGAGATCACCCTTCCCGAGTACGCCTCGCTCGAGGTCTCCGTCGAGGCCGAGGAAGCCACTGACGAGGACGTCGAGGAGCAGCTCGAGGAGCTGCGCAAGCGCTTCGGCACCGTGGTTCCGGTCGAGCGTGGCACCGAGAAGGGTGACCTTGTCACTCTTGATCTCGCGGCCACTGTCGACGGCAAGCCGGTCGAGGACGCGACCGCGGATGGCCTTTCCCACGAGGTGGGCTCGGGCGAGCTCATCGAGGGGCTCGATGAGGCGATCCTCGGTGTCGAGGCCGGCGGGACCGCTGAGTTCCCCACCAAGCTGCTGGCCGGCGATTTCGCGGGCGAGGACGCTGTCGTGGCTGTCACGGTGACCTCTGTGAAGACCCGCGAGCTGCCCGAGGTGGACGACGATTTCGCCTCGCTGGCCAGTGCCTTCGACACGGTCGAGGAGCTGCGCGCCGATCTTCGCGAGAAGGCCGAGCAGTCCAAGAAGATCCAGCTGACCAACTCGATCCGCGACAAGGTGCTCGAGAAGCTCCTCGAGGTCGTGGATTTCGAGGCGCCGCAGAAGGTTGTCGACGAGCAGGTGCACGAGCAGCTGCACAGCGCGCTCCACTCGCTCGGGGGCGAGGAGGACACCCTCAACCGTCTCCTCGAGGCGCAGGGCAAGTCCCGCGAGGAGTTCGACACGGAGTCCCGCGAGGCCGCCGAGCGTGCCGTCCGCGCGCAGTTGCTACTCGACGCGATCGCTGACGCCGATGACATCACCGTGGGGCAGCAGGAGCTGTTCGAGCGGATCTTCTCCGAGGCCCAGCGCTACGGCATGGAGCCGCAGCAGTTTATCCAGGAGATCCAGAAGCAGCCCAACGGCCTTGCCACGATCTTCGCCGATGCGCGCCGCACCAAGGCGCTCGTCGAGGTGATCCGGGCGGTCGTGGTGAAGGATCAGAACGGCACGGAGCTCGACGTCACCGAGTACTTCGGCGCAGCCGGGGACGATGAGGATGATGCGCTTCCGACCGAGGGCTCCGACGACGCGGTTGGCGAGACCGGCGAGGTCGAGGAGACCGAGGCCGACAACAAGTAGGCCGTATTTCTTGACGCTTACAGCGAACTAGGGCGGTGCCGGGATACCGGCGCCGCCCTAGTTCGTTACTGTCAGTGACAGACCCAATGCACATCGGCGCCCACGAGCTCGACGACATGGTGGGAATCCCCGCCCAAGCCCCGGCGCCGGGGAAACAACGTCCAGGTATCCGGAAGGCAGGCACCCGTGACCGTGCACACTCCCGCGCGCACCCCATCGATGCGTTCAGGCACATACGGTATGAACCTCAGCGACTCGGTGTTCGAGCGGCTGTTGCAGGAGCGCATCATCTTCCTGGGCACTCAGGTCGACGACGACATCGCCAACAAGCTGTGCGCTCAGATCCTCCTGCTGTCCGCGGAGGATCCCACCCGCGATATCTCGCTTTACATCAACTCGCCGGGTGGCTCGGTCACAGCGGGCATGGCGATCTTCGACACCATGCAGTTCGCCGAGTGCGATGTCGCTACCTACGCGATGGGCCTCGCGGCATCCATGGGGCAGTTCCTGCTCTCGGCGGGTACCGCGGGCAAGCGGTTCGCGCTCCCGCACGCTCGGATCATGATGCACCAGCCGTCCGCAGGCATCGGAGGCACGGCGGCGGATATCGCTATCCAGGCCGAGCAGTACGCCCATACCAAGCGAGAGATGGCCGAGCTGATCGCGCTGCACACCGGCCAGACCGTCGAGCAGATCACCAAGGACTCCGATCGCGATCGCTGGTTCACCGCCGCTCAGGCGAAGGACTACGGCTTTGTCGACCACGTCATCTCCCGTGCCGGCCAGTCCGGCGGCATCGGCCGCTGATCCATCCAGCGGCCACGCCGCTGAGCCATCGGCGGCCGCCGGCCGCTGGGGCCGCACCGAACCCCCACCTGTTGTCCTCGCCTGATAGAAACGTGGAGAAGACATGACCGTCAACCGCAATCCGCTTCCGCAGCACATGGGCCCGCAGGCCCGCTACATCCTGCCCTCCTTCATCGAGCATTCCAGCTACGGCGTCAAGGAATCCAACCCGTACAACAAGCTCTTCGAGGAGCGCATCATCTTCCTCGGCGTGCAGGTCGACGACGCCTCCGCGAACGATGTGATGGCGCAGCTCCTCGTCCTTGAGTCGCAGGATCCCGACCGTGACATCACGATGTACATCAACTCGCCGGGTGGATCTTTCACCTCGCTGATGGCGATCTACGACACCATGCAGTACGTGCGCGCTGACATCACCACCGTGTGCCTGGGCCAGGCGGCCTCCGCCGCAGCGATCCTGCTCGCCGCGGGATCCGCTGGCAAGCGGCTCGCGCTGCCCAACGCCCGCATCCTCATCCACCAGCCGGCCACGGGCGGCATGCAGGGCCAGGTCTCCGACCTCGAGATCCAGGCACGGGAGATCGAGCGGATGCGCAAGCAGATGGAGGACACCCTCTCCCGGCATACGGGCAAGTCCGCGGAGCAGATCCGCAAGGACAGCGATCGCGACCTCATCCTCACGGCGGAGGAAGCCAAGGCGTACGGGATCATCGACAACGTGCTTGAGTACCGCAAGCTTTCGCTGTCAAACCAGTGACAAAACCGACATGCTGACGGGTCGTCCCGGTTGTATGCTGGGACGACACGCCGCATGACGGCAGATACCGCACGAATCGGTATCGAACGGTGACGCTAGAGCCTCCGAGAGGGTCGTGAGGCGTCGCCGGGGCGCTGACGATAGGTAGCTGGCAGGAACTAGGACGTCGTGGATCGTTCGCGGCGGGTACTGTCAGGGCATGCTGCACATGACCACGATGCTGTAATAGCCGGGGATTCCCGGTAGGCGTGGCGAGTATCAGGAAGTTGGGAGCACGGGTATGGCGCGCATCGGTGACGGCGGCGACTTGTTGAAGTGCTCTTTCTGCGGAAAGAGCCAGAAGCAGGTCAAGAAGCTCATCGCGGGCCCCGGGGTGTACATCTGCGACGAGTGCATCGACCTGTGCAACGAGATCATCGAGGAAGAGCTCGCTGAGTCCAGCGACGTCAAGCTCGATCAGTTGCCCAAGCCGGTCGAGATCCACGATTTCCTCGAGCAGTACGTCATCGGGCAGAGCAACGCCAAGCGCACCCTCGCTGTCGCCGTGTACAACCACTACAAGCGCGTGCAGGCAGGGGAGAAGGCCCGGGACTCCCGCCACGAGCATGTGGACCTGCAGAAGTCGAACATCCTGATGCTCGGACCGACTGGCTGCGGCAAGACCTACCTCGCCCAGACCCTCGCGAAGATGCTCAACGTGCCCTTCGCCATCGCGGATGCCACTGCGCTCACCGAGGCTGGCTACGTTGGCGAGGATGTCGAGAACATCCTGCTCAAGCTCATCCAGGCTGCTGACTACGACGTCAAGCGCGCCGAGACCGGCATCATCTACATCGATGAGGTCGACAAGATCGCCCGCAAGAGCGAGAACCCGTCGATCACCCGCGACGTCTCCGGCGAAGGCGTGCAGCAGGCCTTGCTGAAGATCCTCGAGGGCACGCAGGCCAGCGTGCCGCCGCAGGGGGGACGCAAGCATCCCCACCAGGAATTCATCCAGATCGATACCAGCAATGTGCTGTTCATCGTCGCTGGCGCCTTCGCTGGCCTCGAGAAGATCGTTGCCGACCGGGTCGGCAAGCGCGGTATCGGGTTCGGCTCCGAGGTGCGCTCCAAGACCGATGTCGACACCGCTGATCGCTTCGCGGACGTCATGCCCGAGGACCTCATCAAGTTCGGGCTGATCCCCGAGTTCATCGGTCGCCTCCCCGTGGTGGCATCGGTGACCAACCTCGACAAGGAATCGCTCGTCTCCATCCTGTCGGAGCCGAAGAACGCACTGGTCAAGCAGTACACCCGCCTGTTCGAGATGGACAACGTCGAGCTCGAGTTCACCCCCGAGGCCCTCGAAGCCGTCGCGGACCAGGCGATCCTGCGGGGCACCGGTGCACGCGGCCTGCGCGCCATCATGGAGGAAGTCCTGCTGCCCGTCATGTATGACATCCCCAGCCGTGATGATGTGGCGAAGGTTGTGGTCACCGGATCGACCGTCCGGGAGAACGTGAACCCGACCATCGTGCCGCGGCGCGCGGAGGATCCCGAGCGGCGCGACAAGTCCGCCTGAGCACCACAGTGACCATGCCACAGCCGGATCGCGGCACCATTGTCGTGCTCAACGGGCCCAACCTCAACCTCCTCGGGAGGCGGCAGCCCGACATCTACGGCCACACCACCCTCGCGGACGTCGAGGACCAGTGCCGGGACCATGCGCGCGCGCATGGGTTCGCCCTCGATGCCCGCCAGAGCAATCACGAGGGCACGCTGATCGACTGGATCCACGAGATCCGCCTGACCTGCGCCGGGCTGATCATCAACCCGGGCGGGCTCACCCACACGTCCGTGGCGCTGCGCGATGCGGTCGTCACCGTCGCGGCACCCGTCCTTGAGGTCCACATCAGCAACATCCATTCCCGCGAGGACTTTCGCCATCACTCCTACATCTCGGGCATCGCTTCCGGAGTGATCGCGGGCCTTGGCACGCATGGCTACCTCGCTGCCATCGACCATCTTGCCCGCGCTGTCCCCAGGGCGTGAACCCTCCGCATGCCTGACATAGCTGGGATCGTCCTCGTGGGCGGGCAATCCCGCCGGATGGGCCGCGATAAGGCCACCCTCCGATGGGGCGAAGCCACGCTCGCCGAGCATCTCGTCGCCCGCCTCGCGCAGCGCTGCGCGCCGATCATCGTGGTGGCAGCTCCCGGCCAGGCGCTGCCCGTGCTCGGCGCGCGCACCGTCGAAGATCCCGTCGCGCACCAGGGGCCGCTGCGCGGGCTCGCGACAGGCCTCGCCGCCGCCCGTCCCGCCGAGTGGGCCTTTGCCTGCGCGATCGACATGCCCCATGTCGGGGCGGGACTCATCGACGAGCTCGCCCGTCATATCCCGGGGCAGCACGACATCATCGCCGCCCACGATGGGGTGTCCGCGCAACCCTTGGCCGCGCTGTATCGCACCCGGCTCGCGCCCGGGATGGAGGCCGCGCTTGCCCAGGGCCAGCGATCACCGCGACGCTTCCTCGCGGGGGCGCGCACTCTCGAGGTTCCTGTCCCTGGGCTCGAGCAGCACCTTCGCAACCTCAACACGCCTGCGGAGTATGACGCGGCGCTCGCCGAGGAATCGCCTGGTCCCTAGCCCCGGTGCGTGGTTACCAGACGGAAGGGCTGCGGCGCTCCACTATCACGGTGTCCCGCCAGTGGTCATGATGGCGCGCGATCGCCTGCCGCACCCCCACCGTGCGAAAGCCAGCCTTGCGATGCAGCGCAAGGCTCGCCCTGTTCTCCGGGAAGATCGAGGACTGCAACGTCCACAGTCCCGCCGCGTCCGCATGCCGCACCAGGTGATCGAGCAGTCGAGCGCCCCCCCCTTGCCCGGAGGCGCTCCCGCCGATATAGATGGACACCTCGAGCACTCCGGAGAAGAACGGTCGCACCGAGGTGGGGCTCAGTGCCGCCCATCCCAGGATCGTGCCATCGCGCTCGGCCACCCAGCGATGCTCGCGCAGCCAGCGGCCATCGAACGCATCAGCTCCCGCGGAGCGCGTGTCGAACGTGGCATTGCCCGTGGCGATGCCGTCCTCGTAGATCGCGACGATCGCATCCCAGTCCGGCGCGGCCGCCGCCCGGATGGTGACATGGTGCGAGGTGGTCGGGATGGCACTGCCGATGCCGATCGTGGCGAGACCGAGCAGCAGGTCGGTGAGCTCGGACCCGGCCGCGCGGGCGGCCCCGGGAACCACGATCATGCCGCCCTGCTCGGCGAGGATCCCGGCTTCGACGAGGGCTGCGAGGTCGGTGCGGGCGCAGCCGCGGGGGAGCGGCGCGGTGCTCGTGACGCCGCCGGGCGTGCTGGCGACGTGGTGGACGAGCGCTACCCGAGCGGGCGTGGAGAGCGCGGAGAACAACGCTGCGATCCTGTCCGCTGCGGGCGGGGCGGCGCCGTTCCGCCGAGGGGAGAAAGGAGTGCTCACCGGCCTACTCTACGGCGCGCCAGGCATTGTCGGCAGCGGTCGTGCCGGGCATCACGCGGCAGGGTGGGACGCGCTCGTGGTAACAACATCACTGTGACCGATGCGAAGAGTGGCGCTAGCGCCCCCAGCGAAACCCCGTTCCATGATCTCGATGCGTTCCTGCGACTGCCCCGTCTGTCCGGGCTGCGGCTCTCGCCGGACAGGTCCCGCTTGGTCACGGTCGCCAGCGAGCTGAACGATGAGGCGACCAAGCATGTGCCCGCGCTGTGGGAGATCGACCCCGCAGGGGAGCGCGCGGCCCGCCGACTGACCCAGGGCGCCCGGGGGGAGAGCTCGCCGGTGTTCGCGCCCAATGGCGATCTGCTTTTCGTTGCCGCGCGGGGCAAGTCGGACGAGGATCCCGCTACGGCATGGCGGCTGCCCCGTGATGGCGCCGAGGCCGTCGAGGTGGCACGGGCGCCGCTGGGGATCAGCGCGGTCACGGTGCCGCGCGAGCGGGACACGGCGATCGTGACGATGGCGGTGTACCCGTCGGCGAGCGACGACGCCGGTGATGAGCGGATCCGGGATGCCCGCCGGTCTGGCAAGGTCTCGGCGGTCCTGCATACTGGCTACCCCGTGCGCTACTGGGATCACGACCTCGGCCCCGAGGTGCCCTGCCTCGCGGTGGCCGGTGACGACGGTGCGGGGCAGCGGATCGTGCAGGACGCGGCGTTGCGCAACGCGGCGGTCGACGTGGACCCTTCGGGCGCGTTCGCGATCACTGTGTGGAACGAGGCCGGGCCGCTGGGCGTGACGCGCGCGCAACTGATGCGCATCGACCTCGCTTCAGGGGAGCGCTCGGTGATCGCGCGCGAGAACGACGCCGACTTCGGGCTGCCCACGATCTCGCCAGACGGGACGAAGGTCGCGTACGTCCGCGAGGCCCACGCGGATCCCGAGAACGCGCCCGATGTGACCATCCATGTCCATGACCTCACCACCGGCAAGCAGACGCGCCTGGCCGTGGGCTGGGACCGGTGGGCCACCGCGCTGGCCTGGCTTCCAGATGCCAGCGGTCTCGTGGTCACCGCCGACCAGTACGGCCGCGCGCCCTTGTTCCTTGTCTCCGCCTCGAGCCCGAAGGCAGCGGTGCGGGACCTCACCACCGACGATGCCGCGTACAGCGATGCGTGCATCGATCCTGCTGGCCGCTACGCCTACGCCTTGCGGGCGGCGATCTCCGTGCCGCCCGCGCCGGTGCGGATCGACCTCGAGACGGGCGAGATCGCGCGGCTGCCCGCGCCGGCCACCGTTCCTGCTGTCCCGGGGCGCGTCACCGAGGTGCTGACCAGCGGCGACGACGGCACCCCGATCCGGGCGTGGCTCGCGCTGCCTGCCTCCGCCAGCGAGGATTCCCCGGCCCCGCTGCTGCTGTGGATCCACGGTGGCCCGCTCGGCTCGTGGAACACCTGGCAGTGGCGGTGGAACCCGTGGCTGATGGTCGCGCGCGGATACGCGGTCCTCCTGCCGGACCCTGCGCTGTCGACAGGATTCGGGCGCAGGTTCATCCAGCGTGGCTGGGGCGAGTGGGGCAAGGCGCCGTTCACGGACCTGATGGCGCTGACCGATGCGACGGAGCAACTGCCGGAGATCGATGAGGCGCGCACCGCCGCGATGGGTGGCTCGTTCGGTGGCTACATGGCCAACTGGATCGCTGGGCACACCAACCGGTTCCAGGCCATCATCAGCCATGCGGGCCTGTGGGCTCTCGATCAGTTCGGGCCCACCACCGATGCGGCGTGGTACTGGGCCCGGGAGATGACGCCAGAGATGGCAGTGGAGAACTCGCCCCACCTCTACGTCGCTGATATCACCACTCCCATGCTGGTCATCCATGGTGACAAGGACTACCGCGTGCCCATCGGGGAGGCGCTGCGACTGTGGTACGAGCTCAATTCCGAGTCCGGGCTGCCCTCCGATGATCACGGCATCTCCGAGCATCAGTTCCTGTGCTTCCCCGATGAGAACCATTGGATCCTCAAGCCGCAGCACACCAAGGTCTGGTATGAGACGATCCTGGCGTTCCTCGCGGACCGGATGGGGGCCGGTGCCGCCGCGCTGCCGGATGTGCTGGGCGTCGAGTTGCCCGAGGACGACGAGGAGTGATGCCTACCGGCTCGACGGGTTGCGGCGTGGCTTGAGCTGGGCGTTGGGCAGCGGGGGAGCCGGGATGCGCTCGGTCTTGCCGACGTAGCCCTCCACGGCGCCGAACCGATCGGAGCGCTCTTCCCAGTCCTCGCGGAAGCGGGCGATCTCCTCATGGGTGCGGCCGACGAAGTTCCACCACATGATGATCTCCTCCTCGAAGGGAGTGCCGCCGAGCAGGATGATCCGGGTGGGGCCTTCGTGCGTGTTTTCCAGCGTGATCGTGCTGCGCCCCGTGGGCAGGTAGGCGAGAGCGCCCGGGGCGATGCTCGTGGCCCCGGCGCGGGCCTGGCCGGTGTCGACGAGGATGCCGTGCTCGAAAGCGGGGTCGACCTCGAGCTCGACGGTGCCGCCGGGCTCGAGCACGAGCTCGGCGCCCAGGAGGGGGGTGTGGGTGCTGACCGGCGAGGTGCTACCGGCGAGGCTGCCGAGAAAGACCCGGAGGCTGGCGCCGTCGAGCTCCACGAGATCGGGGGAGTGGTGCTGGAACTCGCGGGGGGCATCGCGCGCGTGCGCGGGCAGCGCCACCCAGAGCTGCACGCCGTGCAGGGTGGGGGTGTTGCTGGTGGAGACCTCGGAGTGGCAGATGCCGTGGCCGCCGGTCATCAGGTTGATCTCGCCCGGCCGGACGAAGCCGTGCACGCCGCCGCTGTCGCGATGCTCGATCTCGCCGGTGAACAGCCAGCTCACGGTTTGCAGCCCGGTATGGGGGTGGGGGGCGACGTCCATCCCGCCGCTGCTGGCGACGTCCTCGGGGCCGTAGTGGTCGGTGAAGCACCACGCGCCGGTGAAGGAGCGCTGGCGCTGGGGGAGGGTGCGGCGCACGCGCATGGCCCGGGGGCCACCGAGGGGCACGTCGCGCGGTTCGAGGATCTCGACCTCGCCGTGGCTGCTCGTGGCGGTGCAGGTGAGTTCCGCGGGGTGGGCTTCGGTGTTGCTCATGGCTATGCTCCCGGCTTCGTGGGCCCAGGGCGGGGCCCGGTGCGGATCGGCTCCGAGTCCGATCATATGTGGCGCGCCGGGGCCTCCGATGGGCGACCATCCAGCGTGGTCTACCACATGGTGGCGAGGAGGATATTGATGGTGGTGAGCGCGCCGATGCTGCCGAGCACGGCGGGGGCCACCGTGGTGGCCTTGCGCTTGGCGACGACGAGCACGAGGACGGCGAGCAGCACGATCAGCTTGATGCCGATCTTCATGTGGTTGACGTCCGCGTCGTTCATCTCGTTGAGCCCGACGAGGAGCAGTCCCGTCACGAGCATCGTGAGGGCACCGTGCAGCATGCCGGGGGCGATCCGGGCTGTCCCCGCCTTGATGTCCTTCATCTGGTAGAGCACCCCGCCGAGCAGGGCGACGATGCCGATGATGTGCAGGGCGGCGAGGAACCCGATCGCGATATCCATACGACGCACTGTAGTAGATCGTGTGCTTTGCTGCTCTTGGAGGAACGGATGTGACCCCGGGCAGTGCTGTTCCCTAGAATCGCGGGGTGACCAGTGCAGCGCCAGACCCCCAGGACACCGCCACCCCCAGCGGCACGAGCCCGCAAGGCTCGAGCCCCGAAGGGTCCAGCCCCGCCGTGGACCTGCCCAAGGCGTGGGAGCCGCAGGCCGTGGAGGCCGGGCTGTACCAGCGCTGGGTCGACGCGGGATACTTCACCGCGGACCCGCGCAGCGACAAGCCGGGCTTCTCGATCGTGCTGCCGCCGCCCAACGTCACCGGCAGCCTGCACATGGGACACGCGCTCGATCACACGCTCATGGACATCCTGTGCCGCCGCAAGCGCATGCAGGGCTTCGAGGTGCTGTGGCTGCCCGGGATGGACCACGCCGGCATCGCCACCCAGATGGTCGTGGAGAAGCAGCTCGACGCCGCGGGCACCAGCCGCCACGAGCTGGGCCGCGAGGCGTTCGTGGAGCGGGTGTGGCAGTGGAAGGCCGAGTCGGGCGGCGCCATCATGGAGCAGATGCGCCGCATAGGAGACGGGGTCGACTGGGGCCGCGAGCGCTTCACCCTCGACGAGGGCCTCTCGCGCGCGGTGCACACGATCTTCAAGAAGCTCTACGACGCCGGCCTGATCTTCCGCGCCGAGCGGCTGGTCAACTGGTCACCGGTGCTGCAGACCGCGATCTCCGACATCGAGGTCAAGCACGAGGAGGTCGAGGGCGAGCTGGTGTCGCTGCGCTACGGATCCCTCGACGACGACGAGCCGCACGTCATCGTCGCCACCACCCGTGTCGAGACGATGCTCGGCGATACCGCCGTCGCGGTCCATCCCGAGGACGAGCGCTACCAGCACCTGATCGGCATCACCGTCTACCACCCGATCACCGAGAACCAGATCCCCATCGTCGCCGACGACTACGTCGACCCCTCCTTCGGGTCCGGCGCGGTGAAGATCACCCCCGCGCACGATCCCAACGACTTCGAGCTCGGCCTGCGCCACGACCTGCCCATGCCCACGATCATGGACGAGCACGCCCGCATCGCAGGAACTGGCACCGAGTTCGACGGCATGGATCGTTTCGAGGCCCGCGCCCGCATCCGCGAGCAGCTCGCCGCCGAAGGCCGCGTGGTCGCCGAGAAACGCCCCTACGTGCACAGCGTCGGCCACTCCGAGCGTGGTGGCGAGGTCATCGAGCCGCGACTGTCCAAGCAGTGGTGGGTCAAGGTGGACGAGCTCGCACGGATGGCAGGCGATGCCGTCCGCGATGGCGATACCGTCATCCACCCCAAGTCGCTGGAGCCGCGGTGGTTCTCCTGGGTCGACGACATGCACGACTGGTGCATCTCCCGCCAGCTGTGGTGGGGCCACCGCATCCCGATCTGGTACGGGCCCGACGGCGATGTCGTGTGCCCCGCGCCCGGGGAGACAGCGCCCGAGGGCTACGTGCAGGACCCCGACGTGCTCGACACCTGGTTCTCCTCGGGGCTGTGGCCGTTCTCCACGATGGGCTGGCCCGAGCGCACCGATGAGCTTGCCAAGTTCTATCCCACGAGCGTGCTCGTCACCGGCTACGACATCCTGTTCTTCTGGGTCGCTCGCATGATGATGTTCGGCCGGTTCGTCGGCGAGGACACCGAGCAGGGCCCGGGCGGCAAGGTCCCGTTCCACGATGTGTTCCTGCACGGCCTCGTGCGCGACGAGCAGGGCCGCAAGATGTCGAAGTCGCGCGGCAACGGCATCGACCCGCTCGACTGGGTGGAGCGATTCGGCGCGGACGCCCTGCGCTTCACCCTGGCCCGGGGCGCCAACCCGGGCGCTGACCTGCCCGTCGGCGAGGACCACGCGCAGGCGGCCCGCAACTTCGCCACCAAGCTGTTCAACGCCACCAAGCTGGCCCTGATGAACGGGGCCGCCCCCGGCGACCTGCCGGCCCGGGAATCCCTCACCGACCCGGACCGGTGGATCCTCGACCGCCTCGAGCACGTGCGCGGAGAGGTCGATGCCGCGTTCGATCGCTACGAGTTCGGCAAGGCATGCGAGGCCCTCTACCACTTCGCGTGGGACGAGTTCTGCGACTGGTACCTCGAGCTCGCCAAGGTGCAGTTCGCCGACGACGCCATCGCCCCCGCCACGCGCATCGTCGTCGGCACCGTCCTCGACACCTTGCTGCGCCTGCTGCATCCCGTCATCCCGTTCGTCACCGAGACGCTGTGGACCAAGCTCACCGGCCAGGAATCCGTCGTCATCGCGGACTGGCCCGGAACGCTGGGCGCGGACCGCGACGAGCACGCCGCCCGCCGCATCGAGGACGTCCAGCACCTAGTGACCGAGATCCGCAGGTTCCGCTCCGACCAGGGCCTGCGCCCCGGCCAGCGCGTGCCCGCCCGCATCGTCGGCCTCGACCAGGCGGACCTCGCGGCGCTCGACCCCTACATCGCCAGTCTCTCGCGGCTCACCCCCGCCGAGGAAGGGTTCACCGCGTCGGCCGCAATCGAGGTGCGCACCAGCCGCACGACCCTGCACGTGGAGCTCGACACCTCCGGCACCGTGGACCTCGAGGCGGAGAAGCGTCGCCTCGCCAAGGACCTCGCCGCCGCGGAAAAGGAGCTCGCGCAGACCTCCGCCAAGCTCGGCAACGAGGCATTCCTCGCCAAGGCGCCGGCGCACGTCGTCGAGAAGATCACCACCCGCAAGGCAATCGCCGAGGAGGAAGTGCAGCGCATCGGCGAGCGGCTCGCCGCGCTGGGCGCACGATGAACCGTGGTGCATGATGAAGCAAGCGCACCTCGAGGCCGGGCACGCCACCAACATGGGAGCACGATGAATATCGATGACCTCGACGGACCCGACCTCCTCAAGGCGCTCGGGGTGCCGGACGACGAGTCCAAGCCGGACCCCGATACACCGATCTACATCCCGCCCACCGCGGAGGACCTCGCCGAGCTCGCCGAGGTGGAGGCCGAGCTCGACCAGCGCTGGCCCGAGACCAAGATCGAGCCGAGCCTGACGCGGATCTCCCTGCTGCTCGACGTGCTCGGCGGCCCGCACACGGCGTACCCGTCGATCCACATCGCCGGGACCAACGGCAAGACCTCGGTGGCCCGCATGATCGATGCGCTGCTCACTCGCATGGGGCAGCGCACCGGCCGCACCACGAGCCCGCACCTGCAGCTCGTCACCGAGCGCATCAGTGTCGATAACGCGCCCATCAGTCCGCGCACCTACATCGATACCTACCGCGAGCTCGAGCCCTACATCGGCATGATCGATGAGAAATCGGTCGCCGCCGGCGGTCCACGCATGAGCAAGTTCGAGGTGCTCACCGCGATGGCGTTCACCGTCTTCGCTGATGCCCCCATCGACGTCGGTGTCATCGAGGTCGGCCTCGGCGGCACCTGGGACGCGACCAACGTCGTCACCGGGGACGTCGCGGTGATCACCCCGATCGGCCTCGACCACACCGAGTACCTCGGGTCGACGCTCACGGCCATCGCTTCCGAGAAGGCCGGCATCATCAAGCGCGCTCCCGAGAAGCTGATCCCCACCGACACCGTCGCGGTCATCGCCGAGCAGGAGCCCGAGGCGATGGATGTGCTGCTGCACCAGGCCGTCGACGCCGATGCCGCGGTGGCCCGGGCCGGCAGCGAGTTCCTCGTCCTCGAGCGGCGCGTGGCGATCGGGGGCCAGCAGATCACCCTCCAGGGGCTCGGCGGCGTCTACGACGACATCTTCCTGCCGCTGCACGGCGAGCACCAGGCACGCAATGCCTCCCTCGCGCTCGCCGCGGTCGAAGCGTTCTTCGGAGCGGGCAAGGATCGCCGGCTCGATATCGACGCGGTGCGCGAGGCCTTCGCCACCGTGGCCAGCCCCGGACGGCTCGAGCGGGTCCGGCCCGCCCCCACCGTGTTCCTCGACGCAGCGCACAATCCCCACGGCGCTCAGGCCCTTGCCCGCACGCTCACCGACGAGTTCGATTTCCGACGCCTCGTTGGCGTGGTCGCCGTCATGGCGGACAAGGACGCGGCCGGCATCCTCGACGCCCTCGAGCCAGTGCTCGACGAGATCGTCGTGACCACCAACTCCTCGCCCCGCGCCATGCCTGCCCAAGATCTCGCCGAGCTCGCCATGCCGCGGTTCGGCGACGATCGCGTCATCATCGCGCCCGTGCTGGCCGATGCCATCGAGACCGCGGTGGAGCGGGCCGAGGAAGTCGCCACGGGCGACGAGCACGTATCCGGGGCGGGAATCGTCATCACCGGTTCCGTCGTCACCGCCGGCAACGCGCGCAGCCTGTTCGGAAAGGAACCCTTGTGACCGAGACAACCGCAAGCACTGGTCCCGGGGCGGCCCCCGACCCCTGGAAGGGCCTGCGGGGCGTGATGGCCGGCACGCTGATCCTTCAGGCGATCGTCGTGCTGCTCGCCCTGCCCGCCGTATGGCGAGTCGGCGACGGCATCACCTGGCTATCGGGCAGCTACATCCTCGGGCTCGCTGGCTTGATGATCATCGGATCCGGCCTGCAGCGCCGCCCGTGGGCGCTGCGCTTCGACTTCGCCCTGCAAGCGCTGATGGTCGCCACGTTCTTCTTCAGCATCGCGCTCGGCGTCCTTGGCCTGATCTTCCTCGCGGTGTGGGTGTATATCCTGTACCTGCGCAACGACATCCGCAAGCGCATGGCCGAGGGATTGCTCCCCGCTCAGCGACACGACCAAGCGGACACGGCTGCCAGGGAGAACGATGCGCAAGGGCGATGACGCAACGCGTGGCGGGAGCCGCTAGGCTAAGCGCGTGAGTGAGCGCACCCTAGTACTGATCAAGCCCGACGGCGTGGCCCGCGGCCTCGTCGGTGAAGTCATCTCCCGCATCGAGCGGCGCGGCCTGAGCCTCGCTGCGCTGGAGCTGAAGAATGTCACCGAGGAGACTGCCGCCCAGCACTACGCCGAGCACCAGGGCAAGCCCTTCTACCAGTCCCTGATCGACTTCATCACCTCCGGGCCCCTCGTGGCCGCAGTGATCGAGGGACCGCGCGCGATCGCCGCGTTCCGCCAGATCGCCGGTGGCACCGACCCCGTGGAGAAGGCCGCGCCCGGTTCCGTCCGTGGTGACTTCGCCCTCGAGGTCCAGGAGAACATCGTGCACGGATCGGATTCCACCGAGTCCGCCGTGCGCGAGATCGCCCTCTGGTTCCCCGGCCTGGGCTGACCCAGGCCCCCATCGCGGCCCGCGCAGGGCCGTGCCACACCGAGGCTCGGCAGCACCGGCTGCGTGCATGCGCACCAGCCACGCTGCCGAGTCTTTCCCATCGTGGCGAGCCTGGCCCGAGGAGTGTGGGATAGTAGGAGGCAGTGGCATCACATCCGCCGCGACGGGACGGGGAACGATCTCGTTCCAGCGAGGATGACACGGTGCCGCTGCAGGGCTTCCGAGGGGGAGCCCGGCACGTTCCCGGTACCGGTTCAGGCGCGGCATGACGGTCATGCCAGGCGCCGAGCCCAACGGAGGATCGAGCCGGGCGAGCCACGGTGCCCGCAGCGATGACCCGCTGGATCCTTTTTCCCGGCGAGGCACCGCTGGCAGACCTGACAATGAACTCGCGCCGGTACGCGCGCGAGAAGGCTTATGCCCCTGTGTGGCCGCGTCCTACGCGCCCGGGGGCGCGAGGAGTATACGTGGCTGATCACGTGGCGCCCGATGACGCTACCCAACTGAACACCAGCGGTGAATCCGCAGCTCAGTCCGCCGACAGTGAGGACTCACGCCCAGTGTTCCCCGCCAAGATGCGCGTTCACGCGCTCGCCAAGCTTCTAGGGCAGACCAGCAAGCAACTGCTCGCCAGCCTCAAGGAACAGGGCCACGAGATGCGCAGCGCGCATTCCACCGTGGAACGATCGCTCGCCGAGCAGCTGTGGGACGATGCGCAAGCAACCGCGGGCCCCGAGAAGGCTGCTGCCGCAGAACCAGGCCCGAGCACTACCGAGCCCGCGCCGTCGGCCGAGGCGGAGGGGCCCGCGAAGCGATCAGGACCCGAGGGCTCTCCCTCGCTCTTCTCGGAGCCAGCGGCAAAGCGCGAGGCCGCAGCGGCCCAGCAGGGCTCGGTCGACGAGCCCGCGGTCGACGTGGGCCCGCCCCTGTTCCTGTCGCCGCCGGAAGTGGACCGCGATGAGGAGCCCCGGTCCCGGTCCCGGGCTCGCAAGCCCAAGCGCGCGAGTGAGGAGCAAGCACCGGAGCAGGGCGAGTCGAGCACGACCAGTGATGCCAAGGCCGAGCCGGCCAAGTCGGACGGCGCCAAGGCTGCCAGTGGCAAGGGGGATGGCGGCAAGGGCGCCAGCGCCAAGGCCAGCGAGCCCGACGAGGACGAGGACGAGACCTCGGAATCCGGTACCGACGACGATGACGGCGGCAAGCGGAACAGGCGCCGTCGCCGGGGACGCCGCGGCCGGGGCCGGGGCAAGGGCGAGAACACCTCGGGCGACGAGGGATCCTCGGAGAGCGACAGCGACACTAGCGCCGAGCAGTCCGACGATGCCCCCAGCGCCAAGGACTCGGGCTCGTCGGGCACGGACCAGCCTGGTAAGGCCGAGCCTGCGCAGGGCGGTAGCGACACGGCCAAGGCCGCGGCGGATGAGCCCGGCGACAGCGAATCCACCGACGAATCCTCGGGGGACGACAGCGATGAGACGTCCGGCTCCTCGAGCAGTCGCCGTCGCCGTCGCCGTCGTCGTCGCCGGGGCAGCGGTGATGATGCGAGCGATGCCACCCCGGGCGAGGACCCGCCGAACACCGTCGTGCACGAGCGAGAGCCGCGCAGCAAGCCCCGCAAGGACGAGGTGCAGGGGATCAGCGGATCGACCCGCCTTGAGGCCAAGCGCCAGCGTCGCCGGGACGGACGGGAAGCAGTCCGCCGCCGCCCGCCGATCCTGACCGAGGCCGAGTTCCTCGCGCGCCGCGAATCGGTCGAGCGTGTGATGGTGGTGCGCGAGAAGCGTGCCAGCAACCAGCCCGGCACGACCACCCAGATCGGCGTTCTCGAGGACGGGATGCTCGTCGAGCACTTCGTGACCAGCGCCGCATCCGGCTCGATCGTGGGCAATATCTACCTGGGGCGCGTCCAGAACGTCCTGCCCAGCATGGAAGCCGCGTTCGTGGATATCGGCCGCGGCCGCAATGGCGTGCTGTACGCCGGCGAGGTCAACTGGGATGCCGCCGGGCTCGATGGTGGCGCGCGCAAGATCGAGCAGGCGCTGCGGCCTGGCGACCAGGTGCTCGTGCAGGTCTCCAAGGATCCCGTCGGCCACAAGGGTGCCCGCCTGACCACCCAGGTCTCGCTCGCTGGCCGTTTCCTCGTGTACGTGCCCGAGGGCTCGTCCACCGGGATCAGCCGCAAGCTGCCCGACAACGAGCGCCGCAGGCTCAAGGAGATCCTTCGCGAGATCGTCCCCGACGATGCTGGCGTTATTGTTCGCACGGCATCCGAGGGCGTGCCGGCCGAGGAGCTCGCCCGGGACGTCGATCGGCTCCGCAAGCTGTGGGCATCGATCTCCGAGGAGTCGAAAGCCGACAAGGGCAAGGCGCCACGAGCGCTGTACGAGGAGCCGGACCTGCTCGTGAAGGTCGTGCGCGACATGTTCAACGAGGACTTCGCGCAGCTCGTCGTCCAGGGCGATCGAGTGTGGGAGACCGTCGAGGGGTATGTCCGCAAGGTCGCGCCCGATCTGCTCGACCGCGTGCACAAGCACGAGGAGAAGATCGATGTGTTCGAGCGGTTCCGCATAGATGAGCAGATCTCGAAGGCACTCGACCGCAAGGTCTGGCTTCCCAGCGGCGGAACACTGGTCATCGACCGCACCGAGGCGATGACGGTGATCGATGTCAACACTGGCAAGTTCACCGGTTCCGGCGGCAACCTCGAGGAGACGGTCACGAGGAACAACCTCGAGTCCGCCGAGGAGATCGTGCGGCAGCTGCGCCTGCGCGACGTCGGCGGGATGATCGTCATCGACTTCATCGACATGGTGCTCGAGTCCAACCGGGACCTCGTGCTCCGGCGCCTCACCGAGGCATTGGCGCGGGACCGGACCCGGCACCAGGTCTCCGAGGTCACCTCGCTCGGACTCGTCCAGATGACGCGCAAGCGCATCGGCACCGGACTCGTCGAGGCGTTCTCCACCACCTGCGAGCACTGCCACGGCCGGGGCATCGTCATGCACGACGAGCCCGTCGACGCGCAGGCCGAGCCGGACCGGGGCACCAGTTCCCGCCGCTCGCGCCGCACACGCCCCGCCAAGCCAGAGGCAGAGGCGCCCGAGGCCCCGAAGCAGCACACGCAGCAATCCTCGCCCGATGACCTCAAGGCACAGGCGGAGAACCACTCGAAGCATCCGATGATCCTCGCGATGTCAACGTCGCCGGAGGACGCCGACGAGGACGATGCTGGAGCGGCATCCGCTGGGGCGAGCTCGCCGGACAAGGCGCCGGACGCGACCGAGGATGCTGCACCCGAGCAGGCAAGCAGGCCATCGAGGTCTCGTCGGCGCAGCCGTTCGAGTGGCTCTACCAGCGCCGCCAAGCCCGAGGCCGAGCAGCAGGACACCGCATCGCAGGCTGCGGAGCCGCAGGAGCGGGAAGCCGCGGCCACCGCATCCGAACCGGGCGATACGAGCGGGCCGGCAGCCGCCCAGGAACCCGCCGCGGCTGATACGACGAGCGGCAGTTCAGCCACCAGCGCCGGGTCCGATGCTCCTGCGGGAGCAGCCGCGGAGCCCGTGCGCCCCCCACGTCGGCGACGCGCGCGGCGTCCCGCGGGCGGGGCGGCTCCTTCGACTCCTTCGGCTCCCTCGGCTCCGGAGTCCCCGGAGGCCGCAGCCTCGGCATCGGCTGGCCCGGTCTCGGCTGCCTCGGCCCCGGCTGGCCCGGTCTCGGCTGCCAGCGAGGAGCCTGCGCCCGTCGAGCCTGCGCCAGTCGTGACGGTCGTTCC
Source organism: Lolliginicoccus lacisalsi (assembly GCF_014841105.1). Classification (GTDB taxonomy): domain Bacteria; phylum Actinomycetota; class Actinomycetes; order Mycobacteriales; family Mycobacteriaceae; genus Lolliginicoccus; species Lolliginicoccus lacisalsi. The sequence continues at coordinate 136,756 of NZ_JACYWE010000002.1, read as the reverse complement.
GGCGCAAGAGGCCGAAGTGGTCGCTAGGCCTGTGCAACGCCGTCGGCGCGCAGCAGGACGGCCGTCGGGCCCGCCCGCGGACACGGCCGATGCAAGCCGGGAGACCGCGGGTTCCGAAGCGGCTGGGTCCGAGGCAGCTGGCGCCGATGCAGTTGGGGGCGCCGCCGAGTCCTGATCCGTTGAGCGGCGGTGCGCCGCTTGATGGGGTCGTGGCCGCAAGGCGTCCGTGGCCGCAAAAGCACCGGATACCGTCAAACGCGATAGAAGCAGCAGTGGATTCACTGCTGCTTCTATCGCGTTTGGGGCTGGATCGCGCTGGATCGGCCTGGCTCTGGCTGGAACGGCCGGGATCGCGCTGGATCGGCCTGGCTCGGGGGAGGGGCGGCGGAGCCTGGTTTGACCAGGCTGCCCCCTGTCCACTAGCCTTGGAAAGTCGCTGCCCGGCGATGCCCCTTCATGCTGCGATCGCGCATAGTCAAGTGGTCATGGGAGCCCCGTCTCCCGTGCGCACGATGTGCCCGCGAGACGTGGTGACGGTGTGAACCCCCGTGTTCGCCGCAGGTGCATTGGTGAACTGGGTGGCTAGCATGATGGACCAGTCGTATCGCGCCCTGCGGTACGAGCACACACGTTTGATGAAGCAAGGGGTAGCCCTCCATGTACGCGATCGTCAAGTCCGGCGGCAAGCAGTACAAGGTTGCTGTTGGTGACCTCGTGAAGGTCGAGAAGATCGAGGGTGCTCCGGGCACTGCAGTTGAGCTTCCTGTCGCCCTCGTCGTGAATGGCGCAGAAGTCACCTCCGATTCCGCCGCGCTGGCCAAGGCCTCGGTCACCGGTGAGGTCGTCGAGCAGACCAAGGGCCCGAAGATCCGCATCCACAAGTTCAAGAACAAGACCGGCTACCACAAGCGTCAGGGTCACCGGCAGAAGCTGACCGTCTTGAAGGTCACCGGCATCAACGCGTAAGTCACTGTCTCGATCTCAGTACTTCAGGCCTTCAAGGAGGACCAGCAATGGCACATAAGAAGGGTGCTTCCAGCTCGCGCAACGGGCGCGACTCGAACTCCAAGCGGCTCGGCGTCAAGCGCTACGGTGGCCAGCTCGTCAACGGTGGCGAGATCCTCGTCCGCCAGCGTGGCACGCACTTCCACCCCGGTGTCGGCGTCGGCCGCGGTGGCGACGATACTCTCTTCGCTCTCGACGGCGGAGTGGTCGAGTTCGGCCGCAAGCGTGGCCGCAAGACCATCAACGTCGTCCCCGTCGAGGTATCGGCGTAGCGACACCAAGCACCTCGCAGGGACACGCGTTCAGCGCAGCGTTCACGCTCTCGCAGGGGCGGGCCCGGGCAGCACGCCCGACAGCCCGCCCCTGTTTGCATTACCGCCCGCCGAGATCGGGAACGCAGCGGACGACATGCAGCGGTCCCGCCCAGAGCGCTCACTGATACAGAGCGCCGATTGATACCCAGCACCAAGCGACCCCAGAGCCAAGGGGCACCAGGCGCGGCACCGCCGCGCGGACCAGTACCACCGGCGATCCCGGTGGGAGGAGGATCCACTCGTGGCACGATTCATCGACCGCGTCGTTCTGCACACCCAGGCAGGAAACGGCGGGCACGGCTGTGCCTCCGTCCACCGCGAGAAGTTCAAGCCCCTTGGTGGGCCCGACGGGGGCAACGGCGGCCGCGGTGGCAGTGTCATCCTCGTTGTTGACCCGAACGTGCACACCCTCCTTGATTTCCACTTCCGCCCGCACGCGAAGGCGTCCAACGGCAAGTCCGGCATGGGCAGCAACCGCAATGGCGCGGAGGGCGAGGACCTGATCCTGCACGTCCCCGAGGGCACCGTTGTCCTCGACAAGAATGGCGAGCTCCTCGCGGACATGGTGGGCGCCGGTACGGAGCTTGTCATCGCTCGCGGGGGCCGCGGTGGCCTCGGCAACGCCGCGCTGGTCTCCCGCGCCCGCCGCGCCCCCGGGTTCGCGCTGCTCGGCGAGGACGGCGAGCAGGCCGAGGTCGTGCTGGAGCTGAAATCGGTTGCCGACGTCGGACTGGTTGGCTTTCCTTCCGCCGGGAAGTCCTCGCTCATCTCGGTGCTCTCGGCGGCCAAGCCGAAGATCGCTGATTACCCCTTCACCACGCTGCGACCGAACCTGGGCGTTGTCGAGGCGGGCGATGTCACCTACACCATCGCCGACGTGCCGGGCCTGATCCCCGGCGCGAGCGAGGGCAAGGGCCTGGGCCTGGACTTCCTGCGGCACATCGAGCGGTGCGCGGTGCTCGCTCACGTCGTCGATTGCGCCACGATGGACCCGGGGCGCGATCCCATCTCCGACATCGATGCCCTCGAGGCCGAGCTGGAGGCGTACACGCCGTCCCTGGAGGGCGACGCGAGCCTCGGCGACCTGCGTGATCGTCCGCGCATCGTGGTCCTCAACAAGGCCGATGTGCCCGAGGCCGCTGAGCTCGCGGAGTTCGTCCAGTCCGAGCTCGAGGAACGCGGCTGGCCCGTGCACATCGTCTCGGCGGTGGCGCGCACTGGCCTGCGCGAGCTGTCGTTCGCGCTCGCCCGGATCGTCGCGGAGTACCGGGCAGCCCACCCGAGGGCGACCGAGCGCAGGCAGATCATCCGTCCCGTGCAGTCCGCCGAGGACAGCTTCACCGTCACTCCTGACCCGTCGGAGCCGGGCGGGTTCATCGTGCGCGGTGCCAAGCCGGAGCGGTGGATCAAGCAGACGCAGTTCGACAATGACGAGGCCGTGGGCTTCCTCGCGGACCGGTTGAACAAGCTCGGCGTGGAGGACGAGTTGCTGCGGCTCGGAGCGCAGCCTGGCGCGTCGGTCACGGTCGGCGATGTCACGTTCGATTTTGATCCGCAGACCCCGGCCGGGGCGGATGTCGTGCCCACGGGTCGCGGCACTGATGCGCGCCTCGAGCAGACCGAGCGCGTGGGCGCGAAGGAGCGCAAGCTCGCTAGCCGAATTCGCCGGGGACTGGAGGAGAACGAGAGCGAGCTCGAGCAGTGAGCATCCGCGCGACCATTGCCGGAGCGCGCAGCGTGGTCGTCAAGGTCGGCTCCTCGGCGATCACCACCGTCGAGGGCGGACTTGTCACCGAGCGGATCGATGCGCTCGTGGACGCGTTCGAGGCTCGCATGCAAGCAGGCTCCGACCTGGTTGTGGTGTCCTCCGGCGCGGTGGGGGCCGGTATCGCGCCGCTCGGACTGCGCAAGCGTCCCCAGGATCTCGCCACGAAGCAGGCCGCGGCCAGCGTCGGGCAGCTCGCGCTCGTCGAGGCGTGGAGCGTGTCGTTCGCGCGCTACGGGCGCACCGTTGGGCAGGTCCTGCTGACCGCCGACGATATCGCCCGGCGCGCCCAGCATCGCAACGCGCAGCGCACCCTCGATCGGTTGCGCGCGCTGCACGCCGTCCCCGTGGTCAACGAGAATGACACCGTCGCGACCACCGAGCTGCGCTTTGGTGACAATGACCGGCTCGCGGCCCTCGTCGCGCATCTCGTGGGCGCGGACGCGCTCGTCCTGCTCTCCGATGTCGACGGGCTCTACGACGGTGATCCCCGCAAAGGGGGAGCGAGGCTCATCAACCAGGTGGATGGCCCCGCGGACCTCGATGGTGTGATCGCGGGCAGTGGTGGGGCGCTGGGCACGGGCGGGATGGCCTCGAAGCTATCGGCAGCGCGCCTCGCCGCGGACTCCGGCATTCCCGTGCTGCTCGCCGCTGCCACCGATGCGTCCGCGGCGCTCGCCTCCGCCACTATCGGCACGGCCTTCGTGGCCCGGCCCGAGCGCATGTCCGCGCGCAAGTTCTGGGTGCGGCACGCCGCGGATACCAATGGCTCGCTGCATCTCGACGACGGCGCCGTGAAGGCAGTCCTGGGGCATCGCCGGTCGCTGCTGGCCGCGGGCATCACCGCCGTCGATGGGCGCTTCTACGGCGGCGATGTGGTGGAGCTGTGCGCGCCCGACGGCAGCCGCATCGCACGCGGGGTCGTGGCCTACGATGCGTCCGAGCTCGCGGGCATGCTGGGCCGGTCCACCGCTGAGCTATCCCCGGAGCTGCGACGGCCCGTCATCCATGCCGACGACCTGGTCGCGCACTAGCAGGCCTCGTCCGTAGCCAGGCCTAGGAGTCGCCCAGCGCCACGCCGAGGCGGGTGGCGAGCTCGCGGACGTGCGCATCGATATCGTCGCGCACGAGCCGCATGCGCTCCATTCCGGTGATGCCGCGCTCGGATGGTTCATCTGTGATCCATCGCTCCACCGTGGCCGGGGCATTGTCGATGGTGGCCTCCTCGCCGAGGATCACGACGACATCAGCGGCGGCGAGCAGGTGCGGGTCGATCGGCTTGGGATGCTCGCCCTCCATCGAGGCGCCCAGCTCGGCGATGCTGCGGGCTGATTCAGTGTTGAGCGCGGTGCCGGGGTCCGTTCCCGCCGAGTGCACGACCACGGCGTCTCCGGCATGGTGGCGCAGCAACGCCGCTGCCATTTGGGATTTGCCACCATTCCGGGCGCACACGAACAGCACGCTCGGCGCGGCCACCGGGATCATTGGCGCGCCCCGGTGAGCTCGGCGATGAGCTCCTCGACGCGGCGGCGGATCTCGTCCCGGATCGGACGGACCGCGTCGATGCCTTGTCCGGCGGGATCGTCGAGCACCCAGTCGCGGTAGGACTTGCCGGGGAACACCGGGCAGGCGTCGCCGCACCCCATGGTGATGATCACGTCGGAAGCCTGGACCGAGTCGACGGTGAGGACCTTGGGCAGCGATCCGCTCATGTCGATGCCGTCCTCGGCCATCGCGGCCACAGCGGCTGGATTGATCGCATCGGCGGGGGCGCTACCGGCGGATCGGACCTCGATGCGGCCCGCGGAGAGGTGGGCGAGGTAGGCGGCGGCCATCTGGGAGCGTCCCGCGTTGTGGACGCAGACGAACAGGACGCTGGGTCGGTCGCTCATGCCGTGGTCCTCTCCGGGCTCGACGTATTGCTCCAGTAGCGGCGGCGCAGCCACAGGGAGACGTAGACGAGGCCCACGAGCACCGGTACCTCGATGAGCGGTCCTACCACGCCTGCGAGCGCCTGCCCGGAGGTCACGCCGAACGTGGCGATGGCAACGGCGATGGCCAGCTCGAAGTTGTTGCCCGCCGCGGTGAACGCGAGGGTCGTCGTCCGCTCGTAGCTGAGGCCCAGCATGATGCCGGTGAGGTAGCCGCTGCCCCACATGATCGCGAAGTACAGCAGCAGCGGCAGCGCGATGCGCACGACGTCGAGGGGGTTGGCGGCGATCTGCTCGCCCTGCAGCGCGAAGAGCATCACGATGGTGAACAGCAGCCCGTAGAGCGCCCAGGGGCCGATGCGCGGCAGGAAGGTTGCCTCGTACCACTCGCGGCCGCGAGCGCGCTCGCCGAGCCTGCGGGTGAGGTAGCCGGCGGCCAGCGGAAGGCCGAGGAAGATCAGCACGGAGCGAGCGATGTCCCACGGTGATGCGTCGATGGTGGCCTGGCCGAGCCCGAGCCAGCCGGGCAGCAGGTCGAGGTAGAACCAGCCGAGCAAGGCGAACATGACGATCTGGAAGACCGAGTTCAGGGCCACGAGCACGGCTGCCGCCTCGCGGTCGCCGCAGGCCAGGTCGTTCCAGATGATGACCATGGCGATGCAGCGGGCCAGCCCGACGATGATGAGCCCGGTGCGGTACTCGGGAAGGTCAGGCAGGAGCATCCAGGCCAGCGCGAACATGATGGCCGGGCCGACGACCCAGTTGAGGATGATCGAGCTGGCGAGCAGTCGGCGGTCGCCGGTGACGGTATCGAGGCGGTCGTACCGGACCTTCGCGAGGACGGGGTACATCATGATGAGCAGGCCGAGCGCGATGGGCAGCGAGATGCCGTCGACGGTGATGCTGTCGATGGCGGTGTTGATGCCGGGGACGAAGCGGCCGAGGAGCAGGCCGAGGATCATCGCGGCGCCGATCCAGACGGGCAGGTAGCGGTCGAGGGTGGAGAGCTTGTCGACGACGTGGGTTCCGGTGCTCGGGGGAGCGGTCACTGTGAAGTCCTTCTCGAGTGCCGTGCGGGCGGGGCTAGCAGCATTCGGTGGTGGTCGCGAGGGGCAGTGTGGTGGCTGTGCTGGCACCACTGGCGGAGAGGATCGCGGTGATGATCTCCTTGGCGCGGGGGGGGAGGGTGTAGTGCATCCATGTGCCGTGCCGTTCCGCGGTGACCATGCCAGCGTCGCGCAGCACCTTGAGGTGGTGGGAGACGGTGGGCTGCGAGACGGTGAACAGGCTGGTGATGTCGCAGACACAGACGCTGTCGGTGCTCGCCGCCAGGGTGGTGGCTATCTGGAGCCGGATGGGGTCGCCGAGTGCCTTGAGCAGCGCGGCGAGATCCTCGGTCTGGTTCGACATGTATCTATATTGACAGAAGTCGATATAGTCGGCAATCCGAGGCGGCGGCCACCTCCCCGGGGGAGCCCCAGAGCAAGACCTCTAGAGCAAGACCGCGGCGAGGGCACCCAGCGTCTCCGAGCAGCCCCCGTCGATGCGCGCGCTCGCGAGCTCATCGCCCCGGGTGCCGCCGCGATTGATGACGACGATGGGGATGCCACGCCGGGCCGCGCGGCGCACGAACCGGAGTCCCGACATGACCGTCAGCGAGGAGCCCGCGACGAGCAAGCCATCGGCGGCCTCGACCTCGGCGTAGCAGCGCTCGACGGTCGGGCGCGGAACCGACTCGCCGAAGAACACGATGTCGGGCTTGAGGATGCCCCCGCAATCAGCGCAATCCACCATGCGGAACCGTGCCACGTCCTTGACCAGGGCATCTGCGTCCGGGGCGATCTCGAGGCCGTCGATGGTCGCGGCCCGCGCGAACTCGGGGTTGAGCTGCTCGAGCTGCTTCGCGAGCAAAGCCCGATTGGTGCGAGCCCCGCAATCGAGGCACACCACGGTGCGGTACGTGCCATGCAGGTTGATGACATCGCGGTGCCCGGCGCGGGTGTGCAGCAGGTCGACGTTCTGGGTGATCACCGAGCGGATCACGCCTGCGTCCTCGAGCGTGGCCAGCGCGCGATGCCCAGGGTTGGGCGAGCGAGATTCGATGAATCGCCAACCGATATGGTTGCGGGCCCAGTATTGCTGGCGCGCCTCCCGGCTGCCGAGGAACTGTGAGATCGTCATGGGCGTGCGCCGGGGCGCCGAGGGGCTGCGATAGTCGGGTATGCCCGAGTCGGTGGACAAGCCCGCCCCGGTCAGGGCGACCGCGTTGCGGCCCGCGAGAATCTCGATGGCCCGGGCGAGGCCTTCGTGCCCAATGGCTCTGGGGCGCGGCACGGGCGCCTGGGGCTCGAGGGGCATCGGTGCGGGCGGCATCGGGCTTCTCACCCCGCCCAGGATAGGCCGGGGGGCAGCATCGCCGCACCCCGCTCCGCGAATGGGGGCTTGGCGCACATGGAGAGACGCGGGGCACCTTCCCCAGCTGCCCCGCGTCCTCTTCCGGTATACCAGCCCAGCCAGCGGAATCGTGGATCATCCGGCCATCAGTCCCGGATTTGTTATACCCCGACATCATTCCCGGCCTAGAATTCATATTTCGTTTCCGGTCGATGCGAAACCGTCAACGTTGAGCAGGAAGGCGTGCCGCGCGCGAAAGGCCCGGCGGCTGGGTTGATGCTGGGCCGCCGGGCCTTACGCGCGCTGGGGGATTACTCGTCGAGCGTGATGAGCGGGTACACGCCGTGCTCGTCATGCACCTCGCGTCCCGTGACGGGCGGGTTGAACACGCACATCATGCGCATCTGCTCATCGACCTCGAGGCGGTGCTTCTCGAAGCCATTGAGCAGGTACATGGAACCCGGGCCGATGTCGTAGATGGTGCCGGTCTCGAGGTCGGTGAGCCTGCCGCGCCCCTCGACGAGCCAGACCGCCTCGACATGGTTCGCGTACCAGAAGTCGTTGACCGTGCCGGCCTTGATGACGGTCTCGTGGAACGAGAAGCCGACCCGATCGTCAGCGAGGACGATGCGCTTGGAGCGCCAGTTGCCGTTCTCGGCCTCGACGTCGCGCTCGGTGTTGGTGATGTCCTGGGTGGTGCGAACGATCATGCTGGGTGCCTTTCTCTGCGGTCCGCTCTAGCAGCGCGCCGCCGCGCTGGATATCGCGCGGCGACGGCCTGATGATGGGGTGGCCCGGGTCAGCGCAGGACCTGTCGGGCTGCATCGCTGAGGATGTCGAGCCCGAGGTTGAGCTCCTCATCGGTGAGGGTCAGCGGCGGAAGCAGCTTGACCACCTCGTCGGACGGGCCGGAGGTCTCGGCGAGCATGCCGTTGTTGAACGCGATCTCGCATGCGGCCGAGGCAAGCTCGGGCTCGTCGAACACGAGGCCCTGGACCATGCCACGACCACGGTGCTGGAGCCCGCCGATCTCTTGCGCGAGCGCCTCGAACCGCTCGGCGATCTTCTCCCCCTTGCGGGCCGTCTCGAGCTCGATGGCGTTGTCCGCCCAGAACGTCTCGATGGCGAGCCTCGCGGTGACGAAGGCCGGGTTGTTGCCGCGGAAGGTGCCGTTGTGCTCGCCCGGGGTCCAGATGTCGAGCTCAGGCTTGAACAGGGTCAGCGCCATCGGGAGGCCGTAGCCACTGATGGACTTGGAGATGGTCACGATGTCTGGCTTGATGCCAGCCGCCTCGAAGGAGAAGAACGGGCCGGTGCGGCCGCAGCCCATCTGCACATCATCGACGATCAGCAGGATGTCGCGGCGGGCGCAGAGGTCCGCGAGGGCGCGCAGCCACTCGTAGCGGGCAACGTTGACGCCACCCTCGCCCTGCACGGTCTCGACGATCACGGCGGCGGGGCGGTTGAGGCCCGAGCCGGAGTCATCGAGGACCCGCTCGAACCACTGGAAGTCCTCGGTGACTCCGCCGAAGTAGTTGTCGTACGGCATCGGCGTGGCGTGGACCAGCGGGATGCCAGCGCCGGCGCGCTTCATGGAGTTGCCGGTGACGGAGAGGGCACCGAGCGTCATGCCGTGGAAGGCATTGGTGAAGTTGATGATTGCCTCGCGGCCGGTGGCCTTGCGGGCGAGCTTGAGGGCAGCCTCGACGGAGTTGGTCCCGGTGGGGCCGGGGAACTGCACCTTGTAATCGAGGCCGCGCGGCTTGAGGAGCTTCTCCTCGAACGTCTCGAGGAACTCCTTCTTCGCCACGGTGGCCATGTCGAGCCCGTGGGTGATGCCGTCCTTGCTGAGGTAGTCGAGGAGTGCTTCCTTGAGCACGGGGTGGTTGTGCCCGTAGTTGAGGGAACCAGCACCGGCGAAGAAATCGAGGTACTTGCGGCCGGAGGTGTCGGTGATCCAGGAACCCTTGGCGGTCGTGAACGTCGTGGGCCAGCCACGGCAGTAGCCCCGGACCTCGGACTCCCGGTTGAGGATGATCGACGGGACGCCCGGTCCGGTACCGGGCTTCTCGGACTTATCGTCAGTAGGCAAGTCAGCGATGGTCATGTCTATCTCCTTGAAAATGCGAATCGACGTCAGGGACGTGATGGTGATGCCGTGGCCGCGCTCGGGCGGCCCAGGTCAGCGCGGGGCGAACTCACCGATCCGGTAGAGATCCTCCGCCTCGTGGCTATCGGGGAAGAGGTCCGGCGGGAACAGATCGCTGCGCACGATCTCGGTGTCACGGGAGCGCGCGAGCGAGCTGAACAGCTTGATGGACGCTTCATTGTCCGGGCTGATGGTCGTCTCGAGATGGGTCGCGCGCTGCACCGGTGGCTGGTCGAGCAGCCAATCGAGCATGTTGTGGGCGATCTTGAGGCCCCGGTAGTCGCCGTCCACGGCGACCTGCCACACCATGATGGTGAGCGGGTCCGGCGGACGGAAGTAGCCGGTGACGAATCCGGCCACGCGGCCATCGACCTCCGCGACCACCGAGGACTCCCGGAAGTCGCGGCACCAGAGCACATAGGCGTAGCTCGAGTTCAGGTCTAGCACTTGTGAATCGCGGGCGATTTCCCAGAGTCGAATCCCATCCGAGATTTCTGGAAAGCGGAATCGCACCGCACGGCGGGCGGTGTCTGTGTTTTCGATGTCAGATTTCATCGGTAACCTGAGATTAACAATGCGGCGCCCCGTTGTCAGGGTGCGTCGCGCGGGCAGGGGACTTTAGAGCCTGTTTTCGCTGGACAGCCATGCAATGTGGCCATCGTCACATTGTGATCATAGTTCACATATGCACGGACGGCATCCGTAGCGGTCGCTGCTCAAACCTCATCGTGCTCGACATACTCCGCTACCAGCGTCAACGGTGGCGCGAAAGCTCCGGGCCGCGTGGTTGCCACCGCGCCAGCGGCAGTCGCCCAGCGCAGCGCCGTGCGAGGTCCAGTGTGCCAGAAAGCCGCGAGAGCGCCAGCGAACGCATCGCCCGCCCCGGTCGTATCGACCACATCAACGGCTGGCGGCGCCGTCTCGATCTCGCCCCCGCCAGGCCCCCGGTAGGACGCTCCCGCGCCACCACGGGTGGTCACCACATGCCGGACATGCCGCAGGTCCGCGTGCAGGACCGCGGCCTCATGCTCATTGACGATCAGCACGTCCGTGCTCGACGCGAGATCGCTTGGCAGCTCCCGGGCAGGGGAGGGGTTCAGCATCACCGTGGCGCCTGCCGCGCTCGCGGCCATCGCTGCCTCCGTGACGATGCTGATCGGTAGCTCGCACTGCATCAGAAGCACATCGCACTCAACGATCCGGCGCCGCTCCTCCGGCAGCAGTGCTGTCATGGCGGCGTTCGCGCCCGGGACAACGATGATCGCGTTGTCGCCGGCATGATCGACACTGATGGCCGCGAGCCCGCTGGCGGCGTCCACCGCGCGGGCCTCGGGAAGATGCACCCCGGCCTGCTCCAGCGACTCCCGGAGCGTCCCGGCGAAGCGGTCGGCGCCCAGCGCGCCCAGGAACCACACCTCCCCGCCAAGCCGCGCCGCCGCCTTCGCCTGGTTGGCGCCCTTGCCGCCAGGGATCTCCGCCAGCGACTCGCCCAGCACGGTCTCGCCCACGGCAGGGATGCGGGGAGCCCGCGTCACCAGGTCCATGTTCACGCTGCCCAGCACTGCGATGCGGCTCATCCACCTAGCATCCCACGCGCCTCCAGGGCACGAGGCACGATCCGCGCGCGATCCTGACCCGCTACCCTGGAGGCCATGACGACCGGCTCCACCCTCGCGGGCTCGCCCAGCCACACCTCCACCGACCTGCGCACGCACGTCCACGACGCGGCCCGGCGCGCCCGCTCCGCGTCCCGCGTGCTGGCGCTGCTCACCACCGAGCAGAAGAACGCGGCGCTGCACGCCGCCGCTGATGCCATCCTTGCCGCCACGAGCGCCATCCTGGCCGCGAACGACGAGGACATCGAGCGCGCCCGCGCCGCAGGGACAGCGGAGTCGCTCATAGACCGGCTGCGCCTCACAGGGGCCCGGGTGGAGGGCATCGCTTCCGGGCTGCGGCAGGTCGCGGGGCTCGCCGACCCGATCGGCGAGATCGTGCAGGGCAAGACCCTCCCCAACGGCCTCGAGCTCGTGCAGAAGCGTGTCCCGCTCGGCGTCATCGGCATCGTCTACGAGGCCCGGCCCAACGTCACTGTCGACGGGTTCGGCCTGTCGCTCAAGTCCGGCAATGCCGTGCTCCTGCGCGGGTCCGGATCCGCGGCCTCCTCCAACGCCACCCTCGTCGAGACCCTGCGCGGCGCGCTGACGGAGCAGGGCCTGCCAGCCGATGCGGTGCAGCTCCTCCCCGCAGAGGACCGGGCGTCGGTGACCCACCTCATCCAGGCCCGCGGGCTCGTCGATGTGGTCATCCCCCGAGGCGGGGCCGGGCTCATCAATGCGGTGGTGCGCGACGCCACCGTGCCCACCATCGAGACCGGCGTCGGCAACGTGCACGTCTATGTCCACGCGGCCGCTGATCTCGACATCGCCGAGAAGGTCGTGCTCAACTCCAAGACCCGGCGCCCCAGCGTGTGCAACACGGCCGAGACGCTGCTGATCGACCAGTCTATCGCCACCACCGCCATCCCGCGGCTCACCCAGGCGCTCCAGGAGCAGAGCGTCACCCTGCACGGCGAGCTGCCCGGCATGGTGCCCGCCACCGACCAGGACTGGACCGACGAGTACCTGAGCCTCGATATCGCGGTGAAGGTCGTCGACGGCATCGATGCCGCCATCGAGCACATCGATAAGTACGGCACCAGCCACACCGAGGCGATCATCACCAGTGATCTCGCCGCGGCCCGCGAGTTCACCAATCGCGTCGACGCCGCGGCCGTGATGGTCAACGCCTCCACCGCGTTCACCGATGGCGAGCAGTTCGTCTTCGGTGCCGAGATCGGCATCTCCACGCAGAAGCTGCATGCCCGCGGCCCCATGGGCCTGCCGGAGCTCACCTCCACCAAGTGGATCGTATGGGGGAGCGGCCACACCAGGCCCGCCTAGCAGCTCGACGGGCCCACGCATCGGGCCCACCTACTGGCCAGCGCGCCCGAAAGGCACCCATGGATCCCCTCAGCGTGACCACCCCCGCGTTCGCCTCGCCCGCCGAGGTCATCGACCGGCTCGCGTCCACCGGCTACCTCGCCGATACCGCCACCGCGACCGCTGTGTTCCTCGCCGACCGGCTGGGCAAGCCGCTGCTCATCGAGGGGCCCGCCGGGGTCGGCAAGACCGAGCTGGCGCGCGCGATCGCCACGGCCACGGGGGCAGGCCTGATCCGGCTGCAATGCTACGAGGGCGTCGACGAGGCACGGGCCCTCTACGAGTGGAACCACGCCAAGCAGATCCTGCGCATCCAGGCCGCGCACGAGAACAGCTGGGAGGACACGCGCGACGACGTCTTCTCCGAGGAGTTCCTGCTGGCCCGGCCCCTGCTCGCCGCGATCCGCCGCACCGATCCCACCGTGCTGCTGATCGACGAGACCGACAAGGCCGACGTCGAGTTCGAGGGGCTGCTGCTCGAGGTGCTCAGCGACTTCGCGGTCACCGTCCCCGAGCTCGGCACCATCACCGCGACGCGCCGACCGCTGACGATCCTTACCTCCAACGCCACTCGCGAGCTCTCGGAGGCTCTCAAGCGACGGTGCCTGTTCCTCCACATGGACTATCCCGATCCCGACCGCGAGCGACGCATCCTCGCCGCGCGGGTGCCCGAGCTGCCAGCAGCGTTCGCCGCCCGCATCGTCGACGTGATCGGTGCGCTCCGTGCGCTGCAGCTGAAGAAATCGCCATCAGTCGCCGAGACCATCGACTGGGCCCGCACGCTGCTCGCGCTCGGCGCGGGGAAGCTCGACGACGAGGCGATCCGCACCACCCTCGGCGTGGTGCTCAAGCATCGCGCCGATCACCAGCGCGCGCTCGCCGACCTGAAGCTCGCTTAGCCAGGCCCGCATGGACAGCCCCGACATGCCGGCCCGCCCCGCGGAGCATCCCCGGATCACCGGGCACCTCGCGGGCTTCGTCGAGGCCCTCCGCGCCAAGGGCATGCCAGTCGGCCCCGCCGAGACCGTGGATGCCGCCCGCGTCCTCACCCACCTGGGCCTCGACGAGCGCGACGTGGTGCGCGAGGGGCTCGCCTGCGCCCTCGTGCGCCGCGATACCCATCGGCCGACCTTCGATACCACCTTCGACCTGTGGTTCCCCGCCGCGACCGGCGCCCGGGCCGCCACCGAGGACGCGGTCGCCGAGCATCAGCGCGACGAGGACGGTGCGCTCGATGTCGCCGCGCTGCGCGATACCGTGGCCGACCTGCTCGCTAGCACGTCCCTGAATGCGAAGGACGAGCTCGACGAGACCATCACCCTCATCGTCGATGAGCTAGGCCGCTACCGCTCGATGAACGGCGAGTCCTTCTCCGCCTACCAGGCGATGCAGGCCATGGCTCCCGACCAGGTCCTCGACAAGGTCCTCAAGGGACTCCTCGAGCGCATCGCGCCGACGGCGGGAGGCACCCCCGAGCCGTTCGCCCTCGAGGTGGCCAAGCGCAATGCCGCCGCCCTCGTCGCGCGGTTCCGCGCCCAGGTCGAGTCCGAGACGCAGCGCCGCGTCGCCCAGCGCCTTGGCGTGCAGAAAGTCACGACCTACGCGGTGCCGAAGGTCGCCGAGCAGGTCGATTTCCTCCGCGCCAGCGATACCGAGCTGCAAGCCCTGCGCGCCAGTGTTGCCCCGCTCGCCCGGCTGCTCGCCAGCAGGCTCGCCGCGCGCCGCAAGCGCATGCGGGCCGGCTCCATCGACGTGCGCAAGACCATGCGCAAGTCCATGACCACCGGGGGCGTGCCCATCGACCTCGTCGCGCAGCGCCCCAAGCGCACCCGGCCCGAGCTCGTCGTGCTCTGCGACATCTCCGGCTCCGTCGCTGGCTTCAGCAACTTCACCCTGCAACTCGTCCATGCGCTGCGCGAGCAGTTCTCCCGGGTGCGGATCTTTGCCTTCATCGACGCCACCGACGAGGTCACCGCGTACCTCGACGCCCAGTCCGGCCTCGGCACCGCCATCTCGCGGATGATGGCCGAATCCCGGCTGATCACCTACGACGGCCACTCCGACTACGGCAATGCCTTCGCCACCTTCACCAACGAGTTCGGCCACGCGCTCACCCATCGCGCGTCGCTGCTCATCCTCGGCGATGGTCGCACCAACTATCGCGACCCCAATCTCGCCGCCCTCGCCGGCATGGTCACCACGGCCCGGCAGGCGCACTGGCTCAATCCGGAGCCCGCCGCCCAATGGGGCAGCGGCGACTCCGCCGCCGACCTCTACCAGCAGATCATTCCCATGCATGAATGCCGTACCGCCGAGCACCTCGCGGCTGTCGTGGCGCGACTGCTGCCCGTGTAGCACCCGCTGCGCACGGGCCTCGCGAGCTAGCATCGAGCCATGCGCTGGGTGTTCGATGCGGACCTGTTCCTCTGGCACGGCGATGCCGTCTCCTGGACGTTCCTGCGCCTGCCCCTCGACGTCGCCGAGGAGATCGATGACCGGCAGGCCGGGCCCCGCGCTGGCTTCGGATCCGTCCGCGTCGCCGCGACGATCGGCGCCACCACCTGGCACACATCAGTGTTCCCCGACAAGCCGACAGGCAGCTTCCTGCTGCCGATCAAGAAGCAAGTGCGCGCCGCGGAAGGCATCGCCGAGGGCGACACCGTGACCGTCGCCCTCGAGATCGCCGAGGCGTGAGGCGGCTCAGGGGCGCGCTCCCGGCGGCGCCCCGACGGTGAACAGGGGAGTCGGCCCCGGCACTCCCTTGAAGTCGAACGCGCCAGCGGGAGCAGTGCTCCAGCCCGCTTGCTGGAGCGCCTGGCTCACGCTCTCGGTGACCAGAACCTGGTGGGGCAGGGCGGCAGAGAGCACCCGGCTCGCCAGGTTGATCGGACGCCCGTACCAGTCGCCCGCCCGCGAGATCGCGGTGCCGAGGGTCACCGACGCGCGCAGCGGTGGCAAGCCACGAGCCTGCGCCTGGTCAACGATGTCCACCGCGGTCCGGGCGAGGGCGACGGGATCCAGGCTCATCAGCATCACCGCGTCCCCGATGGCCTTGACCACCCGCACCGGGGCCTCGGCCAGATCGGTGGCCAGCGCGCCGAGATCGTCGGCCATCTCCCCGAGGATATCCACGGGCAGCTTCTCGCCCAGGCGGGTGAAGCCGACGAGATCAGCGAAGCAGAACGCGACCTCCTGGGCACCCGTGATCGCGATGTCCCGGGAGCCCGCCGCGCTCACGGCATCCGACCGAATGCGCTGGGCAAGCATGGTGCCGAGCAGATGGGCGACGATCTGCGCCTCTGCCTCGGCGAAGCGACGCACCTCCATCGCATAGCGCAGGACAACATCCGGATCGTCGTGCGAGGCCAGGAGCACATCCTCGACCATGCCGGACATCGCATCGACGAAGCTCCCGAGATTGCGTCCCCACACGCGGGCCGTGGCGAACAGCTTCTCGGTGTCGAACCCCAGCCTCAGGTACTCGCGGAAACGTTCCGCGATCAGTAGATCGTCGTGGCTATAGACCGGCGCGTCGGTGGCGGGCACGCCACGGCCGAGGGCCCGGAACCAGGAGCGCAGCTGCCCCGCCTCCACGCCCGACTTGCGGGAGAGCTGATGGATGGTGAACACCCCGGGCGGGTCCAGAGCTTTCTCGAGGATGAGGCTCGCGAGCCGTCCCGCGCGCGCCGCGACCACGAGATCCTCGATGGGCACGCCGTCGCCCGCGAGCGCCCGCAGGGCCGCGAGCCGGAGCGAGCGCGGCTCGCCGCTCAGGCCATCGAGCAAGCCCGCGCGCTCGAACTCCTCGTCCAGCGCCGAGACCGTGCCAGATGGCCGCGGCGCGGGTTCCCTGCCGTCCATGATGGCCACCTCCCGATCGTATCCATCGCGGAGGAGAACTGGCCGGGGATGAGCTAGAAAGAAGCTTGCGAGAGTGCGTGAAACGACAGCTCTTGCGCCTGGATGTGTCGCTTTTCGCACACACGCGGGGGATTGGCTCCGTGGGCCGAGGTAGTTAACGCAACCTTCACAGTGGCGAAAAAATTGCGGCCATCGCCCGCAATACGGTCATCCCATCGGCATGTGGATCGCTCCGCTGGAGGTGGTTGGCCATGAGGATCGCCCAGTTCAACGCATTGACCGGGCAGCGCGCGGCAACAATGCTCGCTACATGCGCGGCGATCCCCAGATGGGTGGACACCATCGTGGCCCACCGCCCCTATCCGTCCGTGGACCGGCTCATCGAGTTCGCCGAGCGCGCCTCGCTGTGCTGGACCGCGAGCGAGGTAGCGCGGGTCCTCGACCAGGACCTTGTTGCCAGCGAGCAGCGGACCCTGCACGGTTCGCCCCGCCCAAGCCAGGGAAGCCCCGGGCCTGGCGCCATTGCCCAGGGGCGGACCCGTGAGTTCCGGGCGCTGGCGCTGCATCACCTCGAATGGTTGTTCGACGAATAGGTCATCGCTACCGCCAGGCAGTGCCACCGGCGCACCCGCTCGGCGGCGGGGCGCCGTATTGTCGAGTTCCATGCGCGCAGACACACGACGCCTCGGAGTCATGGGTGGCACCTTCGATCCCATCCACCATGGCCACCTCGTGGCAGCGAGCGAGGTGGCCGACCGGTTCGCCCTCGACGAGGTGATCTTCGTGCCCACCGGGCAGCCCTGGCAGAAGGCGGCCGGCGCGGTGAGCCCCGCCGAGGACCGCTACCTGATGACCGTCATCGCGACCGCGTCGAACCCGCGCTTCTCGGTCAGCCGTGTCGACATCGACCGGCCCGGCATCACCCGCACGGCGGATACCCTGCGGGACCTGCGCGCCACCTATCCCGAGGATGAGCTGTTCTTCATCACCGGAGCCGATGCCCTCGCGAACATCCTGTCCTGGCAGAGCTGGGAGGAGATCTTCGATCTCGCGAAATTCGTCGGCGTGAGCAGGCCCGGCTATGATCTACACGCCGAGCATCTCTCCGCCCACCTCGATGATCGTCCCGATGACATCATCACCCTGATCGAGATCCCGGCCCTGGCGATCTCCTCGAGCGACTGCCGGGCCAGGGCCCTCGAAGGGCGGCCCGTCTGGTACCTGGTGCCCGATGGAGTGGTGCAGTACATCGCCAAGCGCGATCTCTACCGGAGAGCCACCGACGCCCCGGTAGCAGGCGCGAAGCCCGAGATCGCCCCGGCATCCGCAGACATACGGCCCGCGTCCGCGCGGGCAACCCCACATGAGGAGAACCCATGACCGCCACGCACGAGGCGATCGAGGCCAGCGCCGTAGCGGCGCGCGCCGCATCCGAGAAGAAGGCCACCGACGTCATCGTCCTCGACGTTTCCGAGCAGCTCGTCATCACCGACTGCTTCGTCATCGCCACCGGCGGCAACGAGCGGCACGTCAGCTCCATCGTCGACAATGTCGAGGAGAAGCTGCGCGCGATCGGCCGCAAGCCCACCCGCCGCGAAGGGGCGAGCGAGGGGCGCTGGGCCCTGCTCGACTACGTCGATTTCGTCGTCCACATCCAGCACGGCGAGGAGCGTTCCTACTACGGCCTCGAGCGGCTCTGGAAGGACTGCCCCGCCATCACCGTCGACGGGCTCGACGAGGCCCGCGCCGACGACGAGGCCGAGCAGGCCTGACGCGGCGTCCCGCCCGACGAGGCGGGGCCAGCGGCTAGAGTGATCCGGGGCCCGCGGGCCGCCGCAGCACAAGGAACGAGGAGTCACCATGGCGCCACCAGTCACGATCCGCAGGATCGTGCTGCTCCGCCACGGACAGACGGTGTACAACGCGGAGAGCCGCATGCAGGGGCAGCTCGACACCGCGCTCTCGAGCCTTGGCATCGAGCAGGCCAAGCGCGCCGCCGAGGTTCTCGCCCAGTGCGATCCGCTCGCGATCGTCTCCTCCGACCTGCATCGTGCCTACGACACCGCCCTCGCGCTCGGCGCGGCGACCGGGCTGGCCGTCAGCACGGACAAGCGGCTCCGCGAGACACACCTCGGCGAGTGGCAGGGCCGTACCCACGCCGAGGTCGATGCGCTCCACCCGGGCGCCCGGGCGGCCTGGCGCCTCGAGCCCACCCTGGCGCCGCCGGGCGGCGAGAGCCGCGTTGATGTGGCTGCCCGCGCCACGCCGCTGATCGAGGAGCTGGTAGCGCGCTCCATCGAGGGCGACCCCGGGCTCGAGCATTGGCCAGAGCATCCCATCGTGCTGGTCGCCCACGGCGGCCTGATCGCGGCCCTCACCGCCCAGCTCCTCGACCTCCCGGTGAGCAGCTGGCCGGTCCTCGGTGCGCTGGGCAACGCTAGCTGGGTCCAGCTCAGCCACTACGGCGCGCCCGACGGCACCGGCCAATGGCGCCTCGATGTCTGGAACTCCTCGGCCCAGGTGGCGCCCGATGCTGCCTGAGCCCAGCACCACACCAACACTGCTCGTCCTGGGCGACTCCCTCGCGTTCTACGGCCCATCCGGTGGCTTGCCTGCTGATGACCACCGCATCTGGCCCAGCCTGGTCGCCGCCGAGCTCGGCTGGCGCACGCACCTGTGCGCGCGCGTGGGCTGGACGAGCCGCGACGCTTGGTGGGCGCTGACCCAGGACCCGCTCGTATGGTCAGCGATCCCGCGCGCAGGGGCCGTCGTCATCGCGGTCGCGGGCATGGATTCCCTGCCATCGCCCCTGCCCACCGCGCTGCGGGAGCAGATCCGGTACGTGCGTCCCTCCTGGCTGCGCAGACGAGTGCGCGCCACCTACGCGCGGGTGCAGCCCGTGCTCGCGCCCCTCGGCTGGCCCATGGCGCTGCCACCCGCGGTGACCGTCGCGTACCTGGAGCGGATCCGGGGCGCGATCGACGCCGTGCGGCCCGATATCCCCATCCTCGCCGTGCTGCCGGCACAGCACCACAGCCGCTACTACGGCTACACCCAGCCCGGGCAGCCCCGCACCTCCCGCGCCATTACCCAGTGGGCCAGCGAGAAGGGCGTCCCGCTCATCGACATACCTGCCGCCACCATCGACCACCTCCGCGCGCACGAGGGCAACCCGGACGGAATCCATTGGGGCTTCGCGGCCCATCGCCGCGTCGCCAGGCTGATGCACACCGCTATCGTGTCCGGTGAGAGTGATTCGCCCGGAAGTGCCAGGGCGGCGCGGTAGCGAGAGAGGACATGCAATGGCAGTCACAGTAGTAACGGACTCGTCAGCAACGCTACCGATCGATCTCGTTCGCCGGCACGGCATCCATGTCGTGCCGCTGCACATCATCTATCACGGCGAGGACCTCCGCGAAGGCATCGACCCCATGCCCTCCGATGCGTGGCGGGGCAGTGGCGTCTCCACCGCGGGCGCCTCCCCGCAGGAGCTCCTCAGCGCGTTCGAGGAAGCCCAGGCCGCCAGCGATGGAGACGGCGTCGTGGGCATCTTCCTGTCGCGCAAGCTCTCCTCCACCTGGGAAGCCGCCCACCAGGCAGCAGGGCAGGCCGGGCCGCACGTGCGCGTCGTCGACTCCCAGGCCGCGGCGTTCAGCCTTGCCTTCATCGTCCTCGCGGCCGCCCGCGCTGCCCAGGAGGGATGCGATCGTGACGCGGTCTACGAGACGGCTGTCCGCGCGGCTACTCGCACGCGATCGTTCGTCTACGTCAACCAGCTCGACAACCTGCGGCGTGGAGGACGCATCGGCGCCGCGTCCGCCATCCTCGGCACGGCGCTGGCCATCAAGCCCGTCCTGCACCTCTCCGACGGTGCGCTCGCCGTGCGGGACAAGGCCCGCACCGCCACCAAGGCCCTCAATCACCTCGTGGACCTTGCCGTCGATGCCGGGGCGCCGCACCGCGATATCCGCATCGCCGTCCAGCACATCGAGGCCGAGGACCGCGCCCGCCAGGTCCTCGATCGCATCACGACCCGGCTAGGGAAGGTGCACTCGACCCACATCTCGGAGCTCGGGGCGGTGCTTGGCGTGCACCTCGGCCCCGGCGCGATCAGCGTCTCCCTCTACCACGAATAGCTGGGCGCTGGGGGTTATCCCCAGGCAGCCCGCTTCTCCACAGGACCGCGCTCGGCCCCCGGTCCCAGGACCCCGCTGCCCTAGCGTCGCACCATGCCCTATGACGCTGACGCGGCGCGGGAGAGGTTCCGCGCTGTCATGTCCCTGCCACGCGAGCCAGACCCCGGGACCACTCCTTCCGGCGCGCCCAACGACTCCGGCGCGCCTAACGACTCCGGCGCACCGCGCGACGCTTCGGGCAGCCGGGATGCGGCGCCTGGCGAGGGAAGCGCGGCGCCCGCCGAATGGAGCACGCCCGCTGCCCCGGCCGCGCGTGCGCGCATCGACCTCTCCCGCGCGGGGGCAGTGGCACTGATCGCGACCGGCCTGATCGGCGTCCTCATCGCCGTCCTGCTGACCAGGTCCGCGGCCCCGCGCGAGTCGCCCGTGCTCGCGCAGGCCACGCACGGAACCGAAAGCAGCCAGGCCAGCGCCACACCCGCGCGCGAGGTTCCGCGGCCCGCGCCCGTGGCAAGCGAGGAGAAGGCCCCCGAGCAGCCCGAGCGCCTGATCGTCAGCGTGGCAGGGCACGTCACCCGGCCAGGACTGGTCACCGTGCACCCCGGAGCCCGCGTCGCCAATGCCCTGGACGAGGCCGGAGGTCCCCTCCCGGGGGCCGACACGCTCACGCTCAACCTGGCACAGCCACTGCGCGACGGCGACCACATCATCGTCGGGGACCGGAACGCCGACGGAGCAACCAAGCCCGTGGTGAGCGTCATCCTCGGCGCAGCCACGCCCTCGCCCGCCAGCCCCGGGGACGATGCGCCAACGCTCGTCAACGCCAACACCGCCACAGCGACGCAGCTCGAGGCGCTGCCTGGCATCGGCCCCGTGACTGCCGCAGCGATCGTGCAATGGCGAGAGGACAACGGTCCGTTCCGATCGATCGATCAGCTCCGCGAGATTCGGGGGATCGGCCCCGCCAAGCTCGAGCAGTTCCGTGACCACCTCACGTTCTGACGCAGCGACCATCGATGTCCGTCTCGTGCCCTGCGCCGTCGCGGCCTGGGCGGCCACGGCCCTAGCGATCGCGCACGGTCCGCGCGCCGCGCTCGCGAGCATGGCCGTCGTCGCGTCCCTCGCCATCGTGCTGCTCGGGCGAGGGAGGGCCTCCCCGCGGAGGCGGTCCATCATCGCCACCGCCTGCCTGTTCTGGATCGCGCTCGCCGCAGCGGGCGCCCTGCATGCGCAGGCTGTCGCAGCCCATCCGCTGCGCGCGCACGCCACCGGCGAGCCGATCAACGTGCAAGCACGTGTGCTGAGCGACCCGCGGGCCCTCGACGGTCCTGCGCGGCCCATGTGGATGCTGCGGGCCCGCCTCGAAGCATTCACCGCCGAGAACCGCACCACGGTCGTCGGCGGCACAGTGACCGTGCTCGCGGGCGCCACGGACACGTCCAGCACCGACAGGACCCCGAACTGGGCGACACTGCTCCCCGGGGACCACGTGCGCTTCACCGGAGCGATCACAGAGCCGAGCCGCAACGACCTCACCGTCGCCACCATCTTCGCCCGGGGAGCCCCGGACCTCACCGCGAGCACGCCTTGGTGGGGACGGGCCGCCGGGCACGTGCGCGACCGCTACCGCGAGGCGGTGGCCGCCACCCTCGACGAGGAAACGGCCGCGGTGCTGCCGGGAATCGTCATCGGGGACCGGTCCGCCATGCCACCGGAACTGCGCGAGGCATTCGTGACCAGCAGCCTCACCCACCTCACCGTGGTCTCCGGCACGCACGTCACCATCGTGTGCGGCGCGATCCTGCTCGCCGCCCGGCTAGCCACAGGCTCCCGCCGCGCCGCGGCCATCACCGCGGGGATAGCGCTGCTCGCCCTGGTCATCGTGTGCCGGCCAGAGCCAAGCGTGCTGCGCGCCGCGGCCATGGGATCAGTCACGCTGCTAGCGATCCTGTCCGGACGGCGCCGGCACGCACTGCCCGCGCTCTGCACCGCAGTGATCGTGCTGCTGCTCCTGCTGCCGCAACTCGCCGTCCACATCGGGTTCGCGCTATCGGTCATCGCTACCGCCGGGCTCGTGCTGCTCGCGCCGCCAGTCGCGGACTGGCTGCAACGCCGCGGGCTGCCCAGGCGGATCGCGGCCGTGCTCGCGGTCGCCATCGCCGCGCAGATCGTCACCGCGCCCCTGATCGCCGCCGCCTTCGGCCAGTTCAGCGTCGTCGGCGTGCTGGCAAACCTGCTGGTTGCCCCCATCGTGACCGTGGTGATCGTCTGCGGTTACCTTGGCCTGCTGCTCGCCCCCGTCTCCACCACGCTCGCAGCGGTGCCGATCTGGATCGCCGGGCACCCGACAGCGTGGATCGTCACCGTGGCAACCTGGTGCGCCGCGCTGCCCCGCTCGAGCATCAGCGTCCCCACGGGCATCGGAGGTCTCGCGCTCATGCTTGGCCTCACCGTCCTGTGCGTGGCGACAATGTGGGCCCGCCCCTGCCTGGCCTGGTGGCGCCGGGCACCGCTGCACCATCGCTGCGTGCTCGTGCTGGCCACGACCATCCCCGCATGCCTCGTCCTCATGCGGGTCGCGCTGCCCCCGAGCGTGCCGCCGGGCTGGCTCGTGGCCGCCTGCGATGTCGGGCAGGGCGATATGTTCGCCGTCGCCACCGGAGACCGCAGCGCCATCGTGATCGACGCCGGGCCGGACCCCGCCGCCGCGGGCCAATGCCTCGACCGCCTCGGCATCCGCACCCTCGATGCCGTGCTCCTCACCCACCTGCATGCCGATCACGTCAACGGGCTCGAGGCTCTCGCCGCCCGTGGCCCCAGCACACTCGTCATCGGCCCCGGCCGCGACCCCAAGCCGGCACTCGAAGACCTCCACGCCCTCGCCCAGGAACACGGCATTCCCGTGCGGACCGTCTCCGCCGGGGACACCCTCGCCTTCGGGGCACTCCGTGCCACCGTCCTCGGCCCAGATCCGCAGCTCGCGCTCCACCACGATCCCAACGACCCATCCCTTGTCCTCTCGATGACGCTCCACGAGGACGGGCCGCCCCTCCTCGCGGCGGGTGATGCCGAGCAGCCCGCCCAGCAATGGCTGCTCGACACCTATCCCGCCGAGGAACTGCGCGCCGACATCATGACCGTCCCGCACCACGGCGCCGCCACCACCGAGCCACGATTCCTCGCCGCTGTGAGACCGAGCCTCGCGCTCATCGGAGTCGGCTCGGACAATCCCCACGGGCATCCGCGTGCCACGATCCTTGACGAGCTGCGCCGCCACGGAACCGTCGTCGCTCGGACCGACAAGCACGGCACGAGCACCGTGCGGCTCACCCCCGAAGGCCTCGGGATTGTGGCCGAGCACGCTGGTGTGGGAATGTCTTAGCGTGCCCCTCCACCTGCTGCTCGGGGACGAGGAATACCTCGTCGAACGATCCCTGCGCCGGCTCATCGACGCGGCCCGGGCAGCCAGCGACGACGCCGCTGGCATGCAGCTCACCCGTATGCGCGCCGGTGACGCCAGCAGCGCCATCCTCGCGGAGATGCTCAGCCCGTCCCTCTTCGGTGAGGACCGCATCGTCGCGCTCGACGATGCCCATGAAGCAGGCAAGGACGCCGTCGAGGTCATCTCCGGCACTGCGCGGGACATGCCGGACGGGGTCACGCTCATCGTCCACCACACCGGCGGAGGGCGCGCCAAGGCACTAGCCGGAACGCTGCAGAAACTCGGCGCGGAAACCCACCGCTGCGCCAAGCTCAACGCGAGCGAGCGCGTGGAGTTCGTGCGCACCGAGCTCCGCGATCACGGGGTGCGCGCCAGCCCGGACGTGATTACCTTGATTCTCGAAGGGGTCGGCTCCAGCCTGCGCGAGCTCGCCTCCGCCTGCTCCCAGCTCGCCGCCGACACCGGCGGTGCCGTGACAGCCGCGGCCGTGCAGCGCTACTACTCGGGGAAGGCCGAGGTCACCGGGTTCGACGTCGCGGACAAGGCCGTCGCCGGAAATCGCGCTGCCGCCCTCGAATCGGTCCGGTGGGCACTGCACACCGGAGTGCCGCACGTCCTGCTCGCAGACGCACTCGGCGAAGCAGTTCGTTCGATCGCCCGCGTGGCCGCGGCAGGCAGGGGAGACCCCGGACGACTAGCGGGCCAGCTAGGGATGCCGCCATGGAAGGTTCGCAAGACCCAGCAGCAGGCCCGCGCCTGGCGGCCCGACACCCTCGCCGTGGCCCTGCGCGCGGTGGCGCGGCTCAACGGGGATGTGAAGGGCGGGGCGGCCGATCCTGACTACGCGCTCGAGCGGGCAATCGTGGAGATCACGGGCCTCGCTGGCTGACCCGCCGTGGCTGCGCCCGCCTCGGGGTGGTGGCAATCGCCTTGGGGTGGTGGCAATCGGGGCATGCTGAAAGCGCTGTGGGAGCCATTGCGCGAATACGACGAAACGACCCAGGCCGACCAAGCGGCGCGGTTCGTGAACCGGGCGCTCGTCAGGCTGGGTCGTTCCGGGAAAGCTTGGATCAGGCGATCTTGTTGAACGCCGATGCCATGGCCGACTTCTTGTTGGCGGCCTGGTTCCGGTGGATGACACCCTTGGTGGCAGCCTTGTCGAGCTTGCGGCTAGCCGCACGGAGCCGCTC
This sequence comes from Lolliginicoccus lacisalsi, assembly GCF_014841105.1. Lineage (GTDB taxonomy): Bacteria > Actinomycetota > Actinomycetes > Mycobacteriales > Mycobacteriaceae > Lolliginicoccus > Lolliginicoccus lacisalsi. Next base: position 111,591 of record NZ_JACYWE010000002.1, on the reverse strand, counting down.
CTCGGCGGTGCTCTTGTCGCCTGCGGCAACTGCTTCCCGGAAGTTCCGGATGGCAGTGCGCAGCGCAGACCTCACCGACTGGTTGCGGAGCCGGTTACGCTCGTTGGTGCCGATCCGCTTCATCTGGGACTTGATGTTGGCCACGCGTACAACCTCTGGTCAGATTCGTCTAATGGATGACTTGGCACTCTTTTTGCAGGCCGCTTCGCTCGTCCCCACAGTGTGGGTGGCTCGAAGCGTCGCCTGCGCCGGGAGTGCGTGCGCAGCAGCCACTGGCTGACCGTGCGCGCCGAAGGGCAAGACTACCACCGGCGGTGCGAACAGGCCAATCCCCGGTTGACGCGGTCGGGGATGTCTCCTGCGCGAGGCGCGGAGGGCGGCTCCGGCGGGAGGCCCGGGGCGCGGGCCTTTGCGGCGGGGCCCTACGGAGGGGCGGGGCCTTTGCGGCGGGGGCTTTGCGGCGGGGGCTTTGCCGGGAGGGGAAACTATTCCCGCTCTGGGCGGGAAAAGTTTCCACTCTCTGAGCCGCCGCCCCCATCCGGAGCCGCCGCCCCCATCCGGAGCCGCCGCTTCCAGCCGTGCCTCCCGCCGCCCCCACCCGGAGCCGCCGCCCCCATCCGTAGCCGCCGCTTCCAGCCGTGCCTCCCGCCGCCCCCACCCGGAGCCGCCGCCCCCATCCAGAGCCGCTGCTCCAGCCGTGCCTCCCGCCGCTCCCGCCGCCGCAGCAGCGCGACCTGCTGGCGCAATGGCGCTGCCCCCGCGCCACCCGCGGATAAGGTGGTTCGCGTGAGCGACGACGAGCGATCCCTCCCAGGCCCGGCCGCCGCGAAAGGCCCGGCCGCCGCGAAAGGCCCGGCCGCCGCGAAAGGCCCGGCCGCTGCGAACGGTAGCGGCAAGAACCGCGCACCCCGGCCCGCGACCGGCGTGCGGAATGGCGTGCTCATCGCTATCCCGATCCTTGTGATCGCGGCGAGCACCGTAGTGATGATGGTGTGGTTGCCCTCGTTGCCGGATCCGGTCGTGACGCAATGGTCGCCGACGACCGGGCAGCCCACGTCGCTGAGCAGTACGACCACGGCGGTGCTGTCTTACGTGGTGCCCGCTTTGTTCACGGTGTTGCTGGCGGTGCTCGCGGTGTTGCTCGAGACGCGGGGCTCGGTTGTGCGGCGCGGTGCGGCGCGGTTCACGGCGGGGACGTCCTGGGCGATCACGGTGTTCATCTCGGCGGGGACCCTGGTGATGCTGTCTGGCCAGCGCGGCCTGGAGGATGCATCGCTGGCTGCTCAGCCGTCCGGCAGCGGCATGGTGGTCGGTGTGGTGCTCGCGGTGATGGTCGGCCTGGGCGGGGCGACGCTGCTCGAGCCACGGGAGTGATCACCTGGGTCCGCCCCGCCGGACACCCCTGCTAAGCATCATCGCCAGGAACCCCGGCGGCACCCGAACCCCGAAGCCGAACCCCTGCGAGGAACCCCCTCGGCACCCCAATTCCGGCGTGGCGGACTGGCCACGCCGGGCGGAAACGAGACTTTAACGCGATCTCCCGCGGTTCCGCGTGCTGTGATCGCGCGGGTGTAGCACCATGGAGTGAGTGAGTTCCGGTTCAAGGTCACCTCGTGCCCATAGCGCTTTGTTCGAGGCGCTCCAGCAAGCCGATGAGGCGGGGCATGGCGAGTACGTGTTCAGCGGTTACGCGGGCACGGGTCCCGTGCATGAGCATTACGCCAAGGCGTATGACGAGATGTTCGACAAGCAGGGCGATGTCCGCTCGGCCTACAAGGGCATCTTCTCGGCGCTGGCCCCGGTCTCGGCGATGGATCTGGCGGCCCGCGCGGATGCGCTCGGGCGCGCGTTCCTCGATCAGGGGATCACCTTCTCCTTGTCGGGGCAGGAGCGCCCGTTCCCGCTGGACCTCGTGCCGCGCGTCATCGCGGCCGCGGAGTGGACGCGCCTGGAGAAGGGCATCAAGCAGCGCGTGAAGGCGCTCGAGCTGTTCCTCGACGATATCTACGGCGAGCAGAACATCCTGCGCGATGGTGTCCTGCCCCGCAGGCTGGTGACGTCCTGCCAGCATTTCCATCGTGAGGCGATGGGTATTGTCCCGCCGAACGAGGTGCGCATCCATGTCGCGGGAATCGATCTGATCAAGGATGAGAAGGGCACGTTCCGGGTTCTCGAGGACAACCTGCGCTCGCCGTCGGGGGTGTCGTACGTGCTGGAGAACCGGCGGACCATGACGCGTGTGTTCCCCGATCTGTTCGCGAGCCATCGGGTGCGCGCGGTGGGGGACTACCCGTCGCACCTGTTGCGGGCGTTGCGGAACTCGGCGGCGTTGAACGAGGCTGATCCGACGGTGGTGGTGCTGACGCCGGGCGTGGCGAACTCGGCGTACTTCGAGCATTCGCTGCTGGCCCGCACGATGGGCGTGGAGCTGGTCGAGGGCCGGGACTTGTTCTGCCGCGACAATGTGGTCTACATGCGCACCACCGAGGGCGAGCAGCAGGTGGATGTGATCTACCGGCGCATCGATGATGACTTCCTGGATCCGTTGCAGTTCCGCCCGAACTCGGTGCTGGGCGTACCGGGGGTGCTGAACGCGGCGCGCGCGGGCAACGTGGTGATCTCGAGCGCGGTCGGCAACGGCGTCGGCGATGACAAGCTCGTCTATACCTATGTGCCCACGATCATCGAGTACTACCTCAATGAGAAGCCGAGCTTGCCGAATGTCGATACGTTCCGCTGCTGGATCCCCGACGAGCTCGAGGAGGTCCTCGACCGGGTTGATGAGCTGGTGATCAAGCCGGTGGAGGGCTCGGGCGGCTATGGCATCGTGTTTGGCCCGGATGCCTCGCCCGCGGAGCTCAAGTCCATCTCCCAGCAGGTGCGCGCGCATCCTCGTGATTGGATCGCGCAGCCGGTGGTGCAATTGTCGACCGTGCCCACGAAGGTGGGCGATGAGCTCGCCCCGCGGCATGTGGACCTGCGGCCGTTCGCGGTCAATGATGGCGAGGATGTGGTGGTGCTGCCAGGCGGGCTGACGCGGGTGGCCCTCAAGGAGAGCTCGCTGGTGGTCAACTCCAGCCAGGGCGGTGGCAGCAAGGACACCTGGGTGCTGGCGACGACGCGCTCGGCCGCGGAGGACCGGGAGCTCGTCGGTGATGAGCTGGTCTCCGAGCCGACGACGGCGCATCGTTCCGAGGTGGGGCCCGATCCTGGCACTGAGCAGGAACAACAGCAACAGCAGCAGCAATAGGAGGTGGGGGATCATGCTTGCGCGCAACGCGGAATCGCTGTACTGGATCGGCCGGTACGTCGAGCGGGCCGATGATCTCGCCCGGATCCTCGACGTGGCGGTCCACCACCTCCTCGAGGATTCCACGGTGGATCCGGATCGCACGTCGCGGAGCTTGCTCAAGGTCCTGGGGGTAGAGCCTCCGGACGGGACGCTCGATGTGTGGTCGCTGACGGAGCGGGTGGCCTATAGCCGGGAGAACTCGGGCTCGATCGTTGATTCGCTGGCGCGGGCGCGGGAGAACGCGCGCGGTGCCCGCGAGGTGACGTCGACGGAGATGTGGGAGTGCCTGAACACGACGGTCAACGGGCTGGCGTCGCGGGAGCGGGCGGCCCGGTTGCTGGGCCCGCACGAGTTCTTCCGGTATGTGGAGGAGCGGGCCGCGATGTTCGCTGGGCTCGCCGATAGCACCCTCAGCCGGGACGACGGCTACCGGTTCCTGCTGCTCGGTCGCTCGGTGGAGCGCGTGGACATGCTGGTGCGGTTGCTGCTGTCACGCGCGGGGGACCGGACTTTGTCGCCGTCGTGGGTGACGGTGCTGCGCTCGGCGGGCGCGCACGATACCTATCTGCGCACCTACCGCGGCGCGCTCGATGCGGGCCGCGTGGTGGAGTTCCTGCTGCTTGATCGCTTGTTCCCGCGCTCTGTCTTCCATGCGATGCGTACCGCGGAGACCGCGCTCGAGGAGCTGGACAATCGTCCGCGCAGCCGGATCGGGGCGCGGGCGGAGGCGCCGCGACTGCTGGGCCGCGCGCGCAGCGAGCTGGAGTTCCTGCGCCCGGGCATGCTGCTGGAGGAGCTGCAGCCGCGCTTGCTGGCCCTGCTTGATACGTGCACCGAGGTCAATGAGGCAGTGGCGCTGCAGTACTTCCATTCGGCGCCGTGGGTGGCGTGGACCGATGCCGATGCGCGGCAGGACGAGATGCACGTGGAGGCGGAGCTGTGACCTGGCGGATGCGAATCGTCCACACGACGGGCTATGCCTATGAGACGTCGGTGACGAGGTCGTACAACGAGGCCCGGCTGAGCCCGCGAAGCGAGCCGCGGCAGAACGTGATCCTCAACCGGGTGGAGACCAACCCGGCCACGCGGTCCTACCGCTACACCGATGACTGGGGCACTCATGTGACGGCGTTCGATCTGCACGCGCCGCACACCGAGCTCGCGGTGGTGGGCTCGTCGGTGGTCGAGACCGATCCGTCCACCCGGCCGGAGGAACGGGTCACCTGGAAGGACCTGGGCACCGACCGGATCCTCGACTGGTTCAATGAGTCGCTTCTCAACACCAACTATGTGCCGCGCGACAACGAGCTCACCGCGATCGCCGAGGGCTTGCGCAAGGGCCATCGGCCCGATGAGGCTGTCGAGATCATCTCGCGCTGGGTGCATGAGCAGATGTCGTACGTGCCCGGAACCACGGGCGTGCACACCTCCGCGGTGGAGGCCTGGGAGGAGCGCAAGGGCGTCTGCCAGGACTACGCGCACCTGACCTTGCTGATGCTGCGCGGCATTGGTGTCCCGTGCCGCTATGTGTCCGGCTACCTGTATCCCAAGCCGGATGGCGAAGTGGGCGAGACGGTCTCGGGGGAGAGCCACGCCTGGATCGAGGCATGGACCGGCGGCTGGTGGGGATTCGATCCGACCAATGCGATGGACGTCACCGAGCAGCACGTCGCGATCGGTGTGGGGCGCGACTACCGCGATGTTCCCCCGCTGCGGGGCATCTTCATCGGCGGCAAGTCCACGGCCCTCGATGTCGTGGTCGACATCACCCGCCTGGCGTAGGTGCCGTTCCCGCAGCGCCGGGGGCGAGCTGGATCGCAGCGGTCTCGGCCGAGGCGTGCGTGGGCGCGGCGGGCGCTAGCGGCTGGGGCTCGGGCGTTGCGGGGCTCGCGACGTCCTCGCTGGCCGCGCGCCGCGATGCCATGCGGGCCGGGACCACGGCGCGCAGCGCGCCGAAGATCGCCGCGAAGCCCTCGCCCGGGCAGGACGTGTCATTGAGATCGCGGTGCTGGGCGATGATGGGCACCGCGTGCCGGGCACCGAAGTCCGGCTCGACGTAGGTGAGGCGGCCAGCCGCATCGAGGCCGAGGTGCTGGCACAGCGCGGCGAGTACCGTGACGAGGGAGCGCTGGGCAGCGGCGCTGGGGCGCTGCGTCTCGTAGTCGCCGACCACGCAGATGCCGATGTTGCCGCCGTTGACGGCGTAGGAGTGCCCGGCGGTCACCACGTTGCTGGTGCCCGGCTGGAAGACCGGGGACGCATCCGATCCGGTGTCGCGCCCGGCATAAACCGCCCCTGCCGGATCAATGATCAGGTGGTAGCCGACATCGCCCCAGCCGAGCATCCACGCGTGGTACCGGTAGATCGCCCGCACGGATGCGGGCCCGGTCGACCACGGCGCCGACGCGGAATGGTGCACCGTGATCATCTGGGCGGGGGTGAACTGCTGCTGCCAGGGACTCTCGACGAGGCTGGTCTGCGCGCCCCAGCCGGGACGCGTGACCACCGGCAGGCCGAGGAAATCGGTGGTGGTGCCAGCGTTGGCGATCGGTCGCACGCCCCCACTGATCGTCATCGCGCTCGCTCCGGCGGCCGCGTCGTCGTGGGCCACCTCGATGCCGGTGCAGCCCTCGGGAATGCGCAGCAGGTCGGTGGAGATCCCGAGCGGGACCGAGTCCGGGCAATGGCTGCTCGGGCCCAGCTGATGCCAGCGGCCCGTGCCGCCACCACTGGTGAAGCGCACGCGGGCGGGGGCGGTCGTGGGGCGGGAGAACGTCATGCCGACGTATTCCGCGGCCGGGGGCGGCGTCACCGGGGAGCCGAGCGGGATGGCCGAGAACGGCTCGTCCGGACCGAGCACCGGGGTGGTGCGGGCCGAGGCCGTCCCTGTGCCCAGGGACGCTAGGCCGAGGGTGGTCAGGCCCAGGGCAGCGCTGGAGCCAGCGATCATGAAGCCGCGGCGATCAAGGGGCAACGGGTGGTGATGGTGGGCGCGCGGCTGGTGATGGTTCGTCACGATGGCATCCCGGGAGGTGTCGGTGCGAGGTGTGCTTCTGCGCCCCCACCGTAGGGGGCACGGGTCCGGGGGCGTGGCGGGGCTGCACGGACGCAACCCACTCGTTAGCAAAGCGCAACGGGCGCCCGTCCCTGGGCATGTGCATGGCCAGGAGCCCGGGGCGCTGGGTCACCGAATATCGATCCGGGCACCCGAAGCCATAGAATCGAGCACGTAGGCTCGTCAGCCGAGAGCCGACCCCACACGACAGCATGGTAAGGAGCCGAGTGCCTAGCTTCGCGGACACGACGTTCACCGATCCCGCGCGGATCAGGAACTTCTGCATCATCGCGCACATCGACCACGGCAAGTCCACCCTGGCCGACCGCATGCTGCAGATCACCGGCGTTGTGGACGAGCGCTTGATGCGTGACCAGTACCTCGATCGGATGGACATCGAGCGCGAGCGTGGCATCACCATCAAGGCACAGAACGTGCGGCTGCCCTGGCAGATCACCCTCGAGGACGGCACCGAGGAGGACTATGTCCTGCAGGTGATCGACACCCCGGGCCACGTGGACTTCACTTATGAGGTCTCCCGCGCGCTCGAGGCCTGCGAGGGCGCGATCCTGCTCGTCGACGCGGCCCAGGGCATCGAGGCGCAGACGCTCGCGAACCTGTACATGGCGCTCGAGCGGGATCTCGAGATCATCCCGGTGCTCAACAAGATCGACCTGCCCTCGGCGGACCCCGACCGGTACGCCGACGAGATCGCGCACATCATCGACTGCGAGGCCGAGGATGTGCTGCGCGTCTCCGGCAAGACTGGCATCGGCGTCAAGGAGCTCCTCGACGCCGTGGTGAAGAAGATCCCGCCGCCGGTCGGCGAGGACGAGGCCCCCCCGCGCGCGATGATCTTCGACTCCGTGTATGACACCTACCGCGGCGTGGTCACCTACGTCCGTGTGGTGGACGGACGCATCACCCCCAAGCAGAAGATCCTCATGATGTCCACCGGGGCCACCCACGACCTGCTCGAGGTCGGCATCATCTCGCCCGAGCCGAAGAAGTGCGACGGGCTCGGTGTCGGCGAGGTCGGCTACCTCATCACCGGGGTGAAGGATGTGCGCCAGTCGCGCGTCGGCGATACCGTCACCGCCGCCAGGAACAGTGCCACCCAAGCGCTCGTGGGCTACCGGGACCCGAGGCCGATGGTGTACTCGGGCCTGTACCCCGTTGATGGCTCCGACTATCCCGTGCTGCGCGATGCCCTCGACAAGCTGCAGCTCAACGATGCCGCCCTCACCTATGAGCCCGAGACGTCCGTGGCGCTCGGCTTCGGCTTCCGCTGCGGGTTCCTTGGCCTGCTGCACATGGAGATCACCCGCGACCGGCTCGAGCGCGAGTTCAACCTCGACCTCATCTCCACCGCGCCCAACGTGATCTACCGGGTGGTGCTCGACGATGGTACCGAGCTGACCGTCACCAACCCCTCGGACTGGCCCGACGGCAAGGTCCGCTCCGTGCACGAGCCCCTGGTCAAGTGCACCATCATCACCCCGTCGGAGTTCGTGGGCACCGTCATGGAGCTGTGCCAGTCCCGCCGTGGCGATCTCAGCGGCATGGACTACCTCTCGGAGACCCGCGTCGAGATGCGCTACCGGATGCCGATGGCGGAGATCATCTTCGACTTCTTCGACGCGCTGAAGTCCCGCACCCGCGGCTACGCCTCGATGGACTACGAGGAGTCCGGAGAGCAGGAGGCGCAGCTCGTCAAGGTCGACATCCTGCTGCAGGGCGAGGCCGTTGATGCGTTCAGCGCCATCGTCCACCGCGATGCCGCGCACACCTACGGCAACAAGATGTGCACCAAGCTCAAGGAGCTGATCCCGCGCCAGCATTTCGAGGTGCCCATCCAGGCAGCCATCGGCTCGAAGGTCATCGCCCGCGAGAACATCCGCGCCATCCGCAAGGACGTGCTGGCCAAGTGCTATGGCGGTGACATCAGCCGCAAGCGCAAGCTGCTCGAGAAGCAGAAGGAGGGCAAGAAGCGGATGAAGACCATCGGTCGCGTCGAGGTCCCGCAGGAAGCCTTCGTGGCCGCCCTCTCGACCGACTCCTCGACCGACAAGCCGAAGAAGTAGTTGTCCCTCCAGCTTGCCTGGCCGCTCGCTGCGTCGACCATGCCGGATGGGGGCGCGCGAGCAGGATTATTTGCGGACCGGCCGGGGTAGGCCCTGGGAATGAGGGCTGCAAGCGGAGGCGCGACGATAGTCGACGCTGGCCCGGCGGGTCGAGCGGGTGAGTCGTGAGCACTCTCGCGAACTGGCTGGTCAGTGTGTGCGGGGCATTGCTGGTGTGCGTTGGCCTCCGCGACATCTATGCGACCCTCTGGCATCCACAGGGGCTGGGCACCATCTGCCGGGGGGTGTTCGAGCTCCTGTGGCGCGTGGCGGGCAAGCTGGGGAACGGGCGCAAGATGGCGTCGGTGGGGCCGCTCGGTCTGGCTGTCACCACGGTCACGTGGGCGGTGATGCTCGTCCTCGGCTGGGCGCTTCTCTACCTACCGCACATGCCCGCGGGATTCGTGTTCAGCTCCTCGTTGCAACCAGCGAGCTCGTCGGATCCCTTGGCCGCGCTGTATCTCTCGCTAGTGACTGTCGCGACATTGGGCTTCGGTGACATCACGCCCGTACTACCTGCCTTGCGGGTTCTCGTGCCACTGCAGGCCCTGGCTGGCTTCTGGTTGTTCACGGCTGCGATCACCTGGGTGCTCCAGGTCTATCCGGCGCTGGGGCGGCGCCGGACCGTCGCTCGTCAGCTCTCGCTGATGGCCACCACGGGAGCGGAGGAGGTGGTAGCTGGAGGGGAAGCGAGCATCGCGGCCCAGTGGTTGGTCTCGATGTCCGATGCACTGGCAACGGTCGAGATGGATCTCGCCCAGTACGGCGAGACGTACTTCTTCAGCGAGGCTGATTCCGATCGCTCGCTCGCGGCCACGCTGTCCTTCGTGCCGCGGCTCGTCGATGCTGGCCGGTCCTCGTCCGCGTTCGAGGTACGGCGTGCCGCGGAGATGCTCGATGATCAGCTGGTGCGGCTAGCGCGCCGCCTGGCCGACTACTACCTGCGCGATGGGGAGAGCGCGCACCAGGTCTGCCAGTCGTACGCCGCGGATCATGGCCACTCTCCGATCGCGAACCTGTAGGGGCCGGCGCGGTGCTGTGGTAGGCAGAACATGTGCTGACGACATGGTTGACGCGGGAGCTTGGTATCACCTATCCGATCGTGGGCGCGCCCATGGGCGGTCGCGCGGGCGGCAAGCTGACGGGGGAAGTGAGCCGCGCGGGAGGCATCGGCATGCTCGGCGCGGCCCGCTACACCACGCCGGAGTGGATCGCGGCGGAGGCGACCGTGGCGCGGGACATCGGCGGGGTGTTCGGCGTGGGCCTGATGACCTGGGCGCTCGACGACGATGACGCGCTGCTCGATGCGGCCCTCGCGGCGCGGCCCGCGCTGGTATCCCTGTCCTTCGGCGACCCCGCGCCGTACGTCCCGCGCGTGCACGAGGCTGGGGTGCTCGCCATCGCCCAGGTCAACACGATCGAGGACCTGCGCGTGGCGGAGAACGCCGGAGTGGACGCGGTAGTGGCGCAGGGCGCGGAGGCCGGCGGGCATACCGGGCGCATAGCGACCCTGCCGCTGCTGCAGGAGGTCCTGGAATCGACGACGCTGCCCGTGCTCGCGGCGGGTGGCATAGCGACGGGACGCGGGCTGGCCGCGGTGCTCGCCGCGGGAGGCGCGGGTGCATTGATCGGGACGGTGCTGCTCGGTAGCCCGGAGACCATCGGCCCCGCGTATGCGGTGGACCGGCTGCTGCGGGCGGCAAGCACGGACACCGTGTATACCGACGTGTTCGACAAGGCCCGGCACCAGCCGTGGTCGCCGCGCTGGTTCGGGCGCGCGATCCGCAACAGCTTCAGCGACCAGTTCCATGGCTCGGGGGCGGGGGAGGACCAGATCGCGGCCGAGTATGAAGCGGACGATCCGGACCACGGCGTGGTGTATGCCGGGCAGGCCGCGGGCCTGGTGAAGGCGTCCCGGCCAGTGGCGGAAGTGGTGTCGGGCATCGGAAGTGACGCGGAGAAACTGTTGAGCCGGTTTTGCGGCATGTGACCGGCACTACGTTCACTCGCCTGCGCCGATCCGGTCGCAGTGCCCTAGGATTCAGGCATACGGATTCGCCCCAGGGCGGATCCCGAGACCAGGGCCGGCGTGCTAGCTAAGGAGAACCCATGACTGATTCACCGCAGGAGACCACGAAGGGCTGGGGCCCGGGCCGCAAGATCAAGCAGCTGACCAATGCGGTGCTCAACCTGGACGAGACCCTCGGTCGGCTCGACATCATCACCGATCGCTTGCTCCTCGTGCTCGAGAAGCTCGACAACACCCTTGGCAAGCTCGATGGCAGCCTGAACACCCTGAACTCGTCGCTCGATTCGCTGAACGAGTCGCTCGGTCGGCTCGACAACGTGCTCGACAACGCTGATTGGATGCTCAGCCCGGCGCAATCCCTGCGCAAGCCGCTCAAGCGGTTCACCTCCCGCGGCGGCAAGGAAGCGATCGTCGTCCGTGACGAGGAGGAGAAGGACACCGAGCTCGAGAAGTAGGAGCGCGGAGGTGGCCACCATGCCGTGACCACCCTGCTGCTCGTTCGCGATCCCGCCCTGCCACCGCCTAGTCCTTGCGGCGGCAGGGCGGGATCTGCTTTCGCGGCTCGGCCCGGCCCTGGCTCGGTGGCTGCGCTGAGCGGCCGTGGAATCTGCTAGCCAACGTCACGCGACACGCCGCGACACGTGGCTCGAAACGTGACATTGGCTAGCGAATCCGAAAAGGGCGCCTCGCCCCGGCCCGGCGAGCTCGCGCGGCTAGTGCGAGTGAGCCGGGCTGAACGCCCCGGCCTCCTGCTCCTCCTCCGCGCGGATCACATGCACGACAGCATTGATCAGCGCGAGGTGCGTGAAAGCTTGCGGGAAGTTCCCGAGGTGCCGGCCGGTGCGGGGATCGATCTCCTCGGCGTAGAGCTCGAGGGGGCTCGCGAAGCCGAGGAGCCGCTCGAGCAAGTGCTTGGCGCGCTGCACCTCGCCGATCTCGACCAGTGCCGAGACCAGCCAGAACGAGCAGATCGTGAACGTTCCCTCTTCGCCACTGAGCCCGTCGTCGGTCTCCTCGACGCGGTAGCGCAGGACGAGCCCCTCCTCGGTGAGCTCGTCGGCGATGGCGAGCACGGTGTTGCGCACGCGGTAGTCGTCGGCAGGCAGGAATCGCATCAGCGGCACGAGCAGCAGCGATGCGTCGAGCGCGGGGTCGCCGTAGCGCTGGGTGAACACGCCCCGGTCGTCGACGCCGTGGGCGAGGATGTCCTCCTTGATCTCGGTGGCGATCGCCGACCAGCTCGTGGCGTAGTCGTCCTCGCCGTGCATCGCGGCGAGCTTGGCGCCCCGATCGAGGGCCACCCAGCACATGATCTTCGAGGAGGTGAAGTGCTGCTTGGCGCCGCGGACCTCCCAGATGCCCCGGTCGGGCTTGCGCCAGTTGTCGATGGCCTCCTCGACCTGCCTCTTGAGCAGGGGCCAGAGCGACTCGGGAACCTGGTTGCGGGACCGGACGTGCAGGTAGACCGAGTCGAGGATGATGCCCCAGATATCATGCTGCTGCTGATCGAACGCGCCGTTGCCGATGCGGACGGGCCGGGCTCCCTCGTAGCCGGTGAGGTGGCCGAGCTCGGCCTCGGTGAGGGTCTTCTCGCCCCCGACGCCGTACATCACTTGCAGGGACACGGGCTCGCCCTGCTCGTTGACGCCCATGTCCGAGATGAAGGCGAAGAAGTCGTTCGCCTCCCGGTCCAGGCCGAGCGTGTAGAGGCCCCACAGGGCGAACGTGGAGTCGCGGATCCAGGCGTAGCGGTAGTCCCAGTTGCGCTCGCCGCCCGGGGTCTCGGGCAGCGAGGTGGTGGCGGCGGCGAGCAGCGCCCCGGTCGGCGCGTAGGTGAGGCCTTTCAGGGTGAGGGCGCTGCGTTGCAGGTAGCTGCGCCACGGGTGGTCGGGGAAGCGACCGATGGTGATCCATTGCCGCCAGCACTCGGCTGTCTGCCACATCTTCTCCGCGGCCTCGTCGTAGGTCGGCGGCGCGGCGAGGTCGCCCCAGGAGAGCGCGACGTAGGCACGGTCGCCCTCGCTCATGCGGGTGCGGGCGCGGGCCTCCCTGCCCTCGAGCCCCAGCCGCAGGTTCGTGGTGAGCGTCAGCTGGGGCTCCCCGTCGGGGGACTCGATGCAGTACGCGGTGGCTTGCTCGTACACCTTCCCCGAGTAGTCCCAGGCCGCGGACTTGCGGTGGTAGTCGAACGCGGGCTCGCAGGTCAGCTCGAGCTCCACGGTGCCGCTGACGCACTTGACGGTGCGGAGCAGCATGTGCTCCGCGTCCCAGTCGGTGGGGGTGCGGCGGTGGGTGCGGGAGCGCTCCTCGGTGTTGTGCCAGGGGCCCATGACGAGGGCATCTCGCACGGTCAGCCAGCCGGTCTCGGTCTGCCAGGTCGTCTCCAGGATCAGCCCGCCTGGCAGGTATCGGCGCGCGGCGGGCACGGTCTGGCCGTAGGGGCCGAGGCGGAAGTGCCCGGCGCTGCGGTCGAGGATCGCGGCGAACACCGAGGGCGAGTCGGGGCGGGGCACGCACATCCATTCGACCGCGCCGTTGGGGGCGATGAGGCAGGTCGTCTCGCAGTCGGAGAGGAACCCGTACTCGCCGATCGGGGGGAACCCGGTGTGGTGGGCGCGCGGCGGGGCGGGCAGGCCAGGATCGGCAGCGCCTCGATCGCGGCGGTTCGGGGATGTCTCCTCCGGGGGAGTCTCCTTGGGGGGTGTCGCCATGGTCCTATTGTGGCCCGGCCAGGGGACGCTCGCGCGCATTCGGCGTCCGGCGGTTTCCACGGCGGGGCCGGGCAGGCGGCGGACCCCTGGAGCGATCCCGCGGGGTGGCCAGGCGTGGCGGCAGCTAGAGTGGTGGCGTGGAAATGGTGGCCCGTTGGTGGGATGGAGCCGAGCTGTGGATCATCGGCTTGCCGTTCCTGCCGCAGGTCGCGATCGTTGCCCTGATCGTGGTGCCGCTGTGCTTCGTGCTCGCTCGCTGGCTCGATGCCGTGGGCAGCGCGGTGTATTACCGGGTGCTCCGGCGGGGCGCGCATCGCGCAGGCGAGACGGGTCCGCAGCTGGGCGATGGTGCTGCAGAGGCAAGGAATGGAGAGCACTGATGCCGAGGTCCCGTGTGTCGCTGGCGCTGGTGGCGCTGCTGGTGCTGGTGCTCATCGCGTGGGGGCTATCGATGCTGTGAGACACGCGAGGGCCCGTGGGAGGTCGTCGTGCGTTTTCCCGCATGCGGCTGCCCCTGTTAGGATTGGCCCCGTGGAAGCAGCCGAGCAGTATGTAGTACGCCATCGATTGGCGCTCATTGCTGTCGGCCTGCCCGCCGTCGCTGACATCATGTGTTGTCGCTGAGCTGAGCCTTGCTCGTCACGCGTTGCGTGCATAGGAGCTGGCCGGGCGCCGCCCCCGAATCATGGCGGCAGTTCATATCCCTGGAGTGATCGTGGCTGCACGCCTCCGATATGAACCGCTTAGTGTCATGTCAGTCGAGACGGGAAGGCTAGTTCACCAATGCGACCTCAGCCGCGCGGATACTGGGCGAGGCGGTTGCCTGTCCTGGCCGCCGCAGCCGCCCTATTGCTGGCAGGCTGCGCGGGCGGGCCAAGCGATATCCCCGGCCAGTCCACCATCGGCGGCGACGGCAGCCGCGGCACGCTCGGGCTGTTCGCCTACGCGGTCGCCAAGCCGGGCTTCGACGAGGTCATCCCCGCGTTCGCGGAGACCCCCGAAGGCTCGGGCATCTCGTTCCTCCAATCGTTCGGCGCCTCCGCCGACCAGTCCCGCAAGGTCGCCTTCGGCGCCCCGGCCGATGTCGTGACGTTCTCCACCGAGCCCGATGTGGACCGTCTCGTCGACGAGGGGCTCGTGCGCGAGGACTGGAACGACGGCCAGCACGGTGGTGTTCCCTTCGGCTCCGTGGTGACGCTGGTGGTGCGGGAGGGCAACCCGCTCGGCATCGAGGAGTGGGAGGATCTGCTCCGTCCCGGCCTCGAGGTCATCACCCCGAACCCGTTCAGCTCCGGCTCGGCGAAGTGGAACCTGCTCGCGCCCTATGCGGTGGCCAGCAATGGGGGCGAGGATCCCGAGGCAGGCCTCGAGTATGTCGAGCGCCTGGTCAACGATCACATCACTATCCAGCCGGGCTCGGCGCGCGAAGCCACCGAGGCCTTCCTGCAGGGCCGCGGCGACGTTCTGATCACCTATGAGAACGAGGCGATCTTCCTCGAGCGCAATGGCGATCCGCTCGAGCATGTGATCCCGCCGCGCACGCTGCGCATCGACAACCCGGTGGCGATCATCGATCGTCCCGGCGCGGCCACCCGCCCGCTCGCGGAGGACTTCATCCGGTTCCAGTACACCGTGGCGGGACAGCGCGCCTGGGCCGAGGCCGGCTACCGGCCGGTGGTGCCCGGGGTCCTCGATGAGTTCGCCGAGGAGTTCCCCGAGCCCGAGCGCCTGTGGTCGATCGATGATCTCGGTGGCTGGGACGAGGTCAACGCCACCTTGTTCGATCCCGACGAGGGCTTCATCTCCGTCATCTACTACGAGGCATTGAGGTAGCAGCATGACCACGACATCAGCCCCGGCGAGGCCCCGGCGCCGATCACCGAGCTTCGGCTCGCTCGGCGTCGGCATGGCCGTCCTGTGGCTCAGCATCATCGTGCTGCTGCCGCTGGCCGCGCTCGCCGCCACCGCGCTCGACGGTGGCATCGGAGGATTCTGGGAGGCCATCACCGCCCCCGGCGCGCTCGCGTCGCTGCGCATCACCGTTTTCGTCTCGGTCGTGGTCGCCCTGATCAATGTCGTGTTCGGCACGATGATCGCCTGGGTGCTGGTGCGCGATGAGTTCCCCGGCAAGCGGTTCGTCAACGGCCTCATCGATCTGCCGTTCGCGCTGCCCACCATCGTGGCGAGCATCGTGCTGCTGTCCCTCTATGGCCCGGCCAGCCCCATCAACGTGCACCTCAATGCCACCAAGGCGGGCCTCGTGGTGGCGCTCGCCTTCGTCACCCTGCCGTTCGTGGTGCGCTCGGTGCAGCCCGTGCTGATGGAGCTTGACCGGGATGTCGAGCAGGCAGCGGCCTCGCTCGGAGCGGGCAACCTGACGATCCTGCGGAAGGTCGTGCTGCCCGTGCTCGCCCCCGCCATCCTGGGCGGCGCGGGGCTGGCGTTCGCCCGCGCGATCGGCGAGTTCGGCTCGATCATCCTCATCGGCGGCAACATCCGCGGCGAGACGCAGGTGACCTCCCAGTACATCCAGCAACTCCTCGAGATGGACCGGCCCAGCGATGCGGCCGCCACCTCCGTGGTGCTGCTCGCCATCGCGTTCGTCACGCTGCTCGTGCTGCGCATCCTGTCCAACCGCGCTACGCGGCGGGAGGAGCAGGACACATGATCCTGAGCAAGAACGCCCGCTACCTGCTGCGCTTCGTCTCGCTGGCCTATCTCGCGCTGCTGCTGCTCATCCCGATCGGCATGATCCTGTACCGGTCCTTCGAGAATGGCTTCATCGCGTTCTGGGAGGCCATCAGTACCCCCGCCGCGATCTCCGCGCTGAACCTGTCGCTGCTGATCGTCGCCATCGTCGTGCCCATCAACGTGATCTTCGGGATCGTCACCGCTCTCGCGCTCGTTCGGGGACGGTTCCCCGGGCGGCGGCTCCTCGAGGCCGTGGTGGACATCCCGTTCGCGGTCTCGCCCGTGGTGGTGGGCGTCGCGCTCATCACCTTGTGGGGCGTCGGTGGCTGGTTCGGCAGCCTCGTGGAGCTCACGGGGGTGCGCGTCATCTTCGGCCTGCCCGGCATGGTGCTCGCGACGATCTTCGTGACCCTGCCGTTCGTGGTGCGCGAGGTCGAGCCGGTGCTGCGCGAGATCGGGGAGGAGCAGGAGCAGGCCGCCGCCACCCTCGGGGCGAGCAAGTGGCAGACGTTCCTGCTGATCACCCTGCCCGCGATCCGCTGGGGGCTCACCTACGGGGTGGTGCTGACCGTGGCGCGAGCGCTCGGCGAGTTCGGCGCCGTGCTGATGGTCTCGTCCGGGTTCGCGGGAGTGTCGCAAACCCTCACCCTGCTCGTCCATGCCCGCTACATCGACGATCACAACACCTTCGGTGCCTACAGCGCCGCGACCCTGCTGATGGGCATCGCGATCCTGACGTTGCTGCTCATGACCCTACTCGACCGCAAGCGGAGCACACCATGATCACCGTGACCGACGTTCGGAAGAACTATGGGGATTTTGTCGCTCTCGACGGCATCAACCTCGACATCCCCTCCGGCAGCCTCACCGCGCTGCTCGGCCCCTCCGGTTCCGGCAAGTCCACGCTGCTGCGATCCATCGCTGGGCTCGAGAGCCCCGACTCGGGCATCATCACCATTAGTGGGGAGGACGTCACCGGGGTGCCGCCGCAGAAGCGGGGCATCGGGTTCGTGTTCCAGCACTACGCGGCGTTCAAGCACATGACCGTGCGCGACAACATCGCCTTCGGCCTGCGCATCCGCCGCCGCCCCAAGAACGAGATCAATGATCGTGTGGACGAGCTGCTGCGCATCGTGGGCCTCGACGGCTTCCAGCGCCGCTACCCCTCGCAGCTCTCCGGCGGGCAGCGGCAGCGCATGGCCCTCGCCCGGGCGCTGGCCGTCGATCCGAAGGTGCTGCTGCTCGACGAGCCATTCGGCGCGCTCGATGCCAAGGTGCGGGCCGATCTTCGTGAATGGCTCCGCCGGCTCCATGACGAGGTGCATGTCACGACCGTCCTCGTCACCCATGACCAGGAGGAAGCCCTCGACGTCGCCGATCGCATCGCGGTCATGAATCGCGGCAACATCGAGCAGGTCGGCTCGCCCGACGATCTCTACGAGCGGCCCGCCAACGACTTCGTCATGTCCTTCCTCGGGCCCGTGGCCACCATCAACGGCAACCTCGTCCGGCCGCACGATCTTCACCTCGACCGGATATTCCACCCGGGGGCCGTCGAGGCCACCGTTGATCGCATCGTCCGGCTCGGCTTCGAGGTGCGCGTGGAGCTCGCGCCCCTCAACGGCGATCCGCGCCTGTCCGCGCAGATCACCCGGGGCGACGCTGACGATCTCGGCCTCGAGCGGGGGGAGCAGATCTACGTGCGCGCCGCCCACATCCCCGGAGCGGCCACCGCCCGCGTCTGATCGCCGGCGCCCAGCTCAGCGAGGACGGCGCGGGACCGGCAAGATCCCGTGGTGAACTCGGGCAATCTAGTCATAGCCGCGAGCGATACGCATTAGTGTCGGAATCATGGCGCACCCTGGGCACGCGAACAGGACACACCACGCTCCGCCGAATCGTCTCAAGGCTCGGCGCCACTTCGCTGTCCTCGCGGCCGCGCTGCTCGCCGCCTCGTGCGCCTCCACGCCGGACGAGGCCCCCGAAGCTTCCACCGAGCCCACCACGGAGACCACCGAGGCGCAGCCCGTGGAGCTGCGCGAGCTCAACAGCGTGCCCGTCGATGTGCCCGGCTCGCTCTTCCGGGCAGGGGAGTTCGCCGGCCGCGGCCTCGATCTGCTGCCTCCCAGCGAGAACGCGCCGTATGCCGTCGCCCTCAACATGGCTGCCCCGGGGCGCTCCACCCGTCCGGTGGTGTGGGTCGCGGACAATGGTGAGGCGTGGACACCCGTCGAGGTAGCGCCCGATTATCCGCACGCGTTCTCCGGAGGCCTTGTTGGCAACGAGGCTGTCAGCGCCGTGGTGGGAACCGCCTTCGAGGAGGGCTCCCTCGTATCCCGCATCTGGCGCTCCACCGATCGCCGCGGTTGGTCGGCCGTGCCGCTGCCGCCGGAGTATGCCAACGAGTTCAGGGTCGTCACCGGAACCGTCACCGCCACCAAGATCATCACTGCGGGCAACTCGCTGGACAAGGAAATTGGCGTTGCCATCGTCGAGGGTGACTCGATCGAGTACACGCTGCTCCCCGGCATCCCGGACCGGGAGCAACGCCTCATCGTGGACATGGCGGCCCACGGCGACACTGTCGTGCTCATCGCGCAGCGCGGCGACGAGGGAGCAGCCGGCACGTTCGTCTCCTACACCTCCAGCGATGCGGGCAGCACCTGGGATGGCCCGCACCCCATCGGCAGCAGCAACGAGATGGTCATCTCGGGCGTCGAGAGCATCGGCGATCAATTCGTCATGACCGGCGGAACGCTCAACCCCCAGGCTGAGCGCGGGCAGGTCCCCGCCGCGTGGTCCTCCGGCGACGGCGCCGAGTGGAACGCCGAGACGGTGCCCGCGCCACCCGCCGAATCGGTCTTCTATGTCGCAGAAGGGGTCGACACCACCCTCGGCCGGCCCTCTGCCCGCGGCGGTGACCTCTTCGCCGTCGCGAGCAACAACGATTCCCTCCGGGCCGGCTTCTACCACCGCACCGCCGACGGCCAATGGTTCTTCAACGGAGTCTCCGAGCCCATGGACTTCCCTGGGGTCGGCGGAGTCGTCCTCGGCATGAACCCCGAGCAACGCGCCGTGCTGCTCGGCTCGTTCGCCGTCGGAGAGGTCGTGATGGGGGTCAAGGGCCCCGGCGAGGAATGGCGCGAGGTCCAGCGCGTCGGCACCAGCGAACAGGTCGCGCAGGTGGAGGATATCGTTTCCGCTGCCGGTCGCGTGCTCGCCACCACCTTGCAGGTGCGCTACGAGATCGACGGAGCGGACTTCAGCAGCTCCGAGCAGCGCGACCTCCTTGAGCTCCGCGGTGGCACCGCGCCGGAGGATCCGCTTGTCCTCGCTCCGATCACCCTCGACCCGCCCGAGGTCGCCGGGCTCATCGGCGGCGTCGTCTCTAGCACCGATGCCGACGAGATCATCGCGCTGGGCTCCCAGTTCAGCCTCGAGAGCAACCGCATCGAGGCGCGCGGCTGGTTCCAGCCCGCCAACGACCAGCCCTGGATCCCCGTCGAGGGATTCGGAGCGGTCGCGGACGCCAGCCTGGCCGCCGTCACCCGGACCGATGAGGCCTGGTACGCCGTCGGCACCTCCACCGGCCCCGAAGCCGACCAACCGCCCACTGCCACGGTCTGGTCATCCCCGGACGGACGCGGCTGGACCATGGAGCAGATCCTCGGCGGCAGCGATGAGGGCAGCGCCGCGAGCGCCGTCTGCCAGATCGGTGGCGGTCCCGTGCTCGTTGCCGGATCCACCTTGGACGGTGGCGCGTCCGTGCCCGCGATCTGGCGCAAGGACACCGACGGATGGACCCGCGCCACCGCGGACATCCTCGGCAGCGGCCAGGGAGAGCTGACGGGCTGCGCCGCAAGCGACGAGGAAGCCGTCCTCAGCGCCACTACCGGTGGTCGCAACATCGTGCTCCGCACCGAGGATGGCATCGAGTTCGAGGGCACCTTCCGAACCGGGTTCGGCGCCACCATGCGCGAGCCAGTCCGCGTCGCAGGAGGATTCGCCGCGGCTGGCCGCTACACCTCCAACGAAGCCAGCGGACCCGTCGTGTGGCTCTCCGAGCACGGTGCCCGGTGGGAGCCGTGGCGCGTTCCCTCCCGCAGCGACGGGCTCGTCCGGGCCGTCCAGCCCTTCCGCGACGGCATTGCTATCACTATGGATTCCGAGGTCGGCCACCCCGTGCAGGTCGTCGAGCAGCTCGACTTCGCGCCGAACGGCGGCGGCGAGTAGTCCTCGCGGGGGTCGGGACCAGTAGCCCGGCTGCGCTGGTGGATGCATGCCCGTCGCCAGTGGAAGCTTTTCCTCACTGGAGCGGGAAAAGCTTCCACTGGCGAGTGGCTACCGCGCACTGGCGAGTGGCTACCGCCCTAGCTGTTGCGCCGTTCGCCGATCTCCACAGCCGAGAGCACATCGCCCACGAGCCCGGCGGCGAGAGTGTTGCCGCTAGCGGGGTCGATGAGCAGGAAGCTGCCCGTGTGGCGGTTGATCGCGTAGTCATCGGCGACGATAGGGCTGGCAACACGGATCTGGACGCGCCCGATGTCGTTGAGCGCCAGGGTCTCGGGCGCGGGATCGGCGCGGAGCTCCTGCTCGTTGAAGCGCTCGATGAGGGAACCCACGATCGCCTGGGTGGTGTGCGTGCCGTGCTTGAGCAGCAGCCGGGCGCCGGGACGCAATGCCTTGTCCGCGAGCACGCACACGGTGGCCTCGAACTCGCTGATGGGCTCGGGGGCGTCGCCGGGAGACGTGATGACGTCCCCGCGCGAGATGTCGATGTCGTCGGTGAGCAGGAGGGTGACGGACCGGCCCGCCTCGGCGTGGTCGAGCTCGCCATCCATGGTGTCGATCTTCGCGATGGTGCTGCGGATCCCCGCGGGCAGCACGAGCACCTCATCGCCGGGGCGGACTTCTCCAGCGGCGATCTGGCCGGCGTAGCCGCGGTAGTCGGGGTGCTCGGCGGTGCGGGGGCGGATGACGTATTGCACGGGGAAGCGCAGGCCCACGTTGTGCGGCTCGGCATCGACGGGCACGGACTCGAGGTGCTCGATGAGGGTGGGGCCGCTGTAGTAGGGGGTGCGGTCGGACGGGCTGGCGATGTTGTCGCCGTGCAGGGCGGAGACGGGGATCTCTTGCACGTTCTCCGGCGCCCATCCGAGCTGGGTGGTCAGCGCGGTGAACTCGGTGCAGATCTGGATGAAGACCTCGCCAGGATTGTCCACGAGGTCGATCTTGTTGACCGCGAGCACGAGGCGGGGCACCCCGAGGAGCGCCATCACCGCGGCGTGGCGGCGCGTCTGCTCGATGACGCCCTTGCGCGCGTCGACGAGGAGGATCACGAGCTGCGCGGTGGATGCGCCAGAAACGGTGTTGCGCGTGTACTGGACGTGGCCGGGTGTGTCGGCGAGCACGAAGGAACGACGCGGGGTGGCGAAGTAGCGGTAGGCAACGTCGATGGTGATGCCTTGCTCCCGCTCGGCGCGCAGGCCGTCGACGAGCAGCGACAGGTCGGGCGTGGAGAGGCCGCGATCCACGGACGCGCGGGTGACGGCGTCGATCTGGTCGGCGAGCACGGACTTGGTGTCGTAGAGCAGCCGCCCGACGAGCGTGGACTTGCCGTCATCGACGCTGCCGGCGGTGGCGAGGCGAAGTAGGTCGCTCATGCTCAGAAATATCCCTCTCGCTTGCGGTCTTCCATGGCGGCCTCGGAGACGCGGTCGTCGCCGCGGGTCGCGCCTCGCTCGGTGAGCCGGGACGCGGCCACCGCGGCGAGGATCGCGAAGTTATCGGTGGCGCCCGAAAGCACCGCGCCGGTAGTGGATCCGTCGCCCACGGTGCGGTAGCGCACCGAGAGGTGCTGGAGCTGCTCGCCGTCGGCGGGCCCGCCCCAGGGGCCGGGAGCGAGCCACATGCCGTCGCGCTGGTAGACCTCGCGCTCGTGCGCGTAGTAGATCGGGCAGAGCTCGACGTTGTCGCGCGCGATGTAGCGCCAGATGTCGAGCTCGGTCCAGTTGGAGAGGGGGAATACCCGGACGTGCTCGCCGGGGGAGTGGCGGCCGTTGTAGAGGTTCCATAGCTCGGGGCGCTGCTTCTTGGGATCCCACTGGCCGAAGGCGTTGCGGAGGCTGAAGATGCGCTCCTTGGCGCGGGAGCGCTCCTCGTCACGGCGGCCGCCACCGAACACGGCGTCGAAGCGGTGCTCGCTGATCGCGTCGAGCAGGGGAACGGTTTGCAGCGGGTTGCGGATGCCGTCGGCGCGCTCCTCGAGGCGCCCGTCGGCGATGTACTCCTCGACGCTGGCGACGTGCAGGCGCAGGTTGTACCGCTCGACCATGCGATCGCGGAAGTCGAGCACCTCCTGGAAGTTGTGCCCGGTGTCGACATGGAGGACGGGGAAGGGCAGCGGTGCTGGCCAGAACGCCTTGATGGCGAGGTGCAGCAGCACGGTGGAGTCCTTGCCACCGGAGAAGAGGATGACGGGGCGCTCGAACTCGCCCGCTACCTCGCGGAAGACGTGGATCGCTTCTGATTCGAGGGCGGTCAACGTGTCGAAGTCCGTTGCTGCCGCGTGGTGCTGTGGTGAATCTTCGTCAGCGCTGTGCGTGCCCACGTCAGGCAACACCCCGTTCATCTCTCGTGCGGACGCCAGTCCGGTGGTCTGTGATGGTGTCATGATGCGTGCAGGCCGCATTCGATCTTGTTCTTGCCCGCCCAGCGCCCGCTGCGCGGGTCGGTGCCAGGCGCGGGCTTTGCCGTGCACGGCGCGCAGCCGATCGAAGGGTAGCCTTCGTCGACCAGTGGGTTCACCAGTATGCCGTGCGTGTCGATGTAGTCCTGCATCTGCTCGTCGGTCCAGGCCGCCAGCGGGTTGATCTTCACGAGTCCGAAGCCCTCGTCGTAGGACACCAGCGGCGCATTGGCACGGGTGGGCGCCTCGACGCGGCGGATCCCGGTGACCCAGGCATCATAGCCCGCGAGGTTCTCGCGCAGCGGCATGACCTTGCGCAGGAAGCAGCACCGGTTGGGCTCGCGCGCGAACAGGTCCTTGCCCTCGATGCTGTCCTGCTCGGCGACCGTGTGCTCGGGCGTGGCGTTGATGATGTTCACGCCGTAGACCTGCTCGACAGCATCGCGGGTGCCGAGGGTCTCGGCGAAGTGGTAGCCCGTATCGAGGAATAGCACGTCGACGCCGGGGTGGATCTTCGCGGCCAGATGCACGAGCACGGCATCCTGCATGTTGGAGGCCACGATGTAGCGGGATCCGAAGGTGTCCTCGGTCCACTGGAGCAGTTCCTCGGCGGAGGCGCCGTCGAGATCGGCAGCGCCGCGCTCCGCGATGCGGCGCAGCTCGCTCTCGGTCGCGATACTCATGATCTCACCTTTCGGTCGGGAACGGGCCCGTGGCCGACGGTGCCGGCCGCATGACCCTGTTCCGGGTGCCGGCCAGCGGGGCTGCGCTGCCGGCCACGTGCGTTCGAGGGGCGCGGGAGGGGGCAATACGTTGGAACGGCGCGGGGGCGGGTTCTGTTCCCGCCGCCCCGCTGCCGGGGGCCGCCGCTATCCGTTCTCATGCGTGCCTCTTCCTCGATCGTTCCTGCTCAGCGCAGCTTGTCCTCGCCGGCCCGCAATACCCAGTCAGCGAATCGCTCGCCCTGGTGGCGGTCGTCGATGAACTGTCGCACCACGCGGTCGACGTAGTCACCGAGCTCGTCGGTGGTGACCTTGTGCTGGCGCAGCTTGCGACCGAAGTCCGCAGCGAGGCCGAGGTGGCCACCGAGGTGCACCTGGAAGCCCTCGACC
Organism: Lolliginicoccus lacisalsi; assembly: GCF_014841105.1. Lineage (GTDB taxonomy): Bacteria > Actinomycetota > Actinomycetes > Mycobacteriales > Mycobacteriaceae > Lolliginicoccus > Lolliginicoccus lacisalsi. The sequence goes on along the minus strand of NZ_JACYWE010000002.1, from coordinate 87,890 downwards.
TGGTTCTCGTCCTCGTCGAGCACGAGCTGGCCCTTGAAGCCGATATCGGCGACCTGGGCGCGCGCGCACGAGTTGGGGCAGCCGTTGATGTTGATCGTCACCGGCACGTCGAGCTGGTCGTTGAGGTCCTTGAGCCGTTCCTCGAGCTCGGGGACGAGATCCTGCGAGCGCTTGCGCGTCTCGACGAACGAGAGCTTGCAGAACTCGATGCCGGTGCAGGCCATGAGGTTCTTGCGCCACAGCGACGGCCGGGCGGGCAGTCCGAGCTCGGCGAGCTCCGCGACGAGCGCCTCGACCTTGTCCTCGGGCACATCAACGATGATCAGCTTCTGGTAGGGCGTGAGCCGCACCGCATCCGAGCCGGCCCGCTCGGCGGCATCCGCGACCGCGAGCAGCTTGGTGCCCGAGACGCGGCCGGCGATCGGGGCCACGCCCACCGAGTAGTTGCCGTTCTTGAGCTTCTGGATGCCGACGTGGTCGCGCGGCATGGTCTGTTCCTCGGGCGCGGGGCCGTCGAGGAGCTTGCGCCCGAGGTACTCGTCCTCGAGGACCTGGCGGAACTTCTCCACGCCCCAGTCCTTGACCAGGAACTTCAGGCGTGCCTTGCCGCGCAGCCGCCGGTAGCCGTAGTCGCGGAAGATCGCGACGATGCCCTCCCACACGTCCGGAACCTCGTCGAGGGGCACCCAGGCGCCGAGGCGCTGCGCGAACATCGGGTTCGTGGAAAGGCCGCCGCCGACCCACACATCGAGGCCGGGCCCGTGCTCGGGGTGGTCCACTCCGATGAACGCGCAATCGTTGATCTCGTGCGCGACGTCCTGCAGGCCCGAGATGGCGGTCTTGAACTTGCGGGGGAGGTTCGAGTAGCGCGGGTCACCGACGTAGCGGCGGGTGATCTCCTTGATCGCCGGGGTGGGATCGATCACCTCGTCGACGGCGAGCCCGGCGAGCGGGGAGCCGAGGATGATGCGCGGGGTGTCGCCGCACGCCTCGGTGGTGGTCAGGCCGACGCCCTCGATGCGCCGCCAGATCTCGGGCATGTCCTCGACGCGGATCCAGTGGCACTGCACGTTCTGGCGATCGGACAGGTCCGCGGTGTCGCGGCCGAACTCCTTGGAGATCCCGCCGATCACGCGCAGTTGCGCGAGGTCGAGCAGGCCGCCATCGCAGCGGATGCGCAGCATGAAGTGGCTGTCCTCGAGCACATCGATGTTCTCGTCGCCCGTCCACGTGCCGTCGTAGCCCTGGGCGCGCTGGGTGTAGAGGCCGTACCAGCGGAACCTGCCGCGAAGGTCGGCCTTGTCGATGCTGTCGAATCCGCGCACCGCGTAGATGTTCTCGATGCGCTGGCGGACGTTGAGGGGGTTGTCGTCCTTCTTGGACTGCTCGTTGGCATTGAGCGGCTCGCGGTAGCCGAGCTTCCACTGGCCCTCGGACTTGCGGCGGCGCGGCCGCGTCGAGCGGGCACGGCCGCCACGGTCACTGCGCGCGGTGGCGTCGTGGGCTGACGACATTCAAGTCTCCTGGGAAATGGTGTGCTGGGGACGATGCCACGGGGCGGTGCAGGGCATGCACGGCACTCCCTGGCAGCAAGCGGAAAACTGCGGGGCCAAGGGCCAGGCGCGCGGGCTCGGCCAGCCACGCAAGGGGGAGCGGACGCGCGTTCAGGCAGGCATGCTGCGACAGCAGCAGCTGCAAACACGCTTGAAATCGATATGGCGGCGCTGCACCAGGTGCATCCCTGCCAGCCATTCTCGTGGTCCACTCACGCGTTCATTGTGCCATGAACACCGACGACCACCACAACGTGCAGCTAGAACACCGATTTCCAAGCAGGGTCGCGGGCGGGCACACTGGCACGAGGGGCCCGCAGCGAGCCCCGGCAGGCCCGGCCAGAACGACAGCCCAGAACGACAGCGAGGACATGCCCGTGAGCAGCGACGCCCGATCCGTCTTTCCCGAGCGGGCGCGCGCCAGCCTGCCGGACCGGCCGCTCGGGATCTATGTGCACGTGCCGTTCTGCGCCACGCGCTGCGGGTACTGCGACTTCAACACCTACACCGCGGGCGAGCTCGGCACCAGCGCCTCGCCGGAGTCCTGGTTCGGCGCGCTGGCCCACGAGCTCGAGCTCGCAGCGACGGCGTGCGCGCCGGATGCCCCGGCGGCGAGCACGGTGTTCATCGGTGGCGGGACCCCGTCGCTGATCGGCGCGGACATGCTCGGAGACGTCCTCGGCGTGATCCGTCGCACCCTGGGGCTCGCCGAGGGAGCCGAGGTCACCACTGAATCCAACCCCGAGTCGCCCCCGCCGGAGTTCTTTGGCTCGCTGCGCGAGGCAGGATTCACCAGGGTCTCGCTGGGCATGCAATCGGTCGCCCCGCACGTCCTTGCCGTTCTCGACCGCACGCACACGCCGGGGCGGGCGGTGGCCGCGGCCCGGGAGGCGCGGGCAGCGGGATTCGAGCACATCAACCTCGACATGATCTATGGCACGCCGGGGGAGACCGATGCGGACCTCGCGGCCACCCTCGATGCGGTGCTCGACGCGGGGGTCGACCACGTCTCCGCGTACGCGCTGATCGTCGAGGAGGGCACGGCGCTGGCCCGGCGCGTCCGCAAGGGCGTGGTGCCCGCGCCCGATGATGACGTGCTCGCCGCCCGCTACGAGCTGATCGACGAGCGGCTGTCCGGCGCGGGGCTCGAGTGGTACGAGGTCTCCAACTGGGCCTCGGGCCCGGATGCCCAGTGCCGGCACAACCTGGGCTACTGGAACGGCGACAACTGGTGGGGCGCGGGCCCGGGGGCGCACGGTCACCTCGGGGGCGTCCGCTGGTGGAACGCCAAGCATCCGGCGCGCTATGCCGAATCCCTCGCCAGTGGCGCGCTGCCCATCGCCGGGCGGGAGGAGCTCACCACGGACGATCAGCATCTCGAGCAGATCATGCTGCAGGTCCGCATGCGGCGCGGCCTCGATCTGTCGTTGCTCGGGGCCCACGAGCTCGCGGTCGCGCGGGCGTGCATCGACGAGGGCCTGGGCGTCGAGGACGGCGACCGGCTGGTGCTCACCGGCCGGGGGCGCTTGCTCGCCGATGCCGTGGTGCGGCGCATCGCGAGCGCAGGCTGAGCCGCGGCGGGGGCGGGTGTGTCCGAGGCAACCCCGGCAGCATCGTCGGTGGCGCTAAAATAGGAGGTCGACCACGGATCGCTCGGCGACAACGCCGGAGCCTCCCTCGCAGGGGTGCCCGGCCAGGGCGATCCGGATGTTAGCGAGGCCGAGGCAGACCAAGGAAAACGGGGAGGTGGTGGACGCATGCCAAGCCCGGAGGACAGGCGATTTGCCGTGCTGCAGGCGATCGTGTCCGACTACATTTCCACGCATGAGCCCGTGGGCTCGAAGACGCTCGTGGACCGGCACAGCCTGGGGGTGTCCTCGGCGACGGTGCGCAACGACATGGCCGTGCTCGAGGCCGAGGGCTACATCCGGCAGCCCCACACCTCCTCGGGGCGCGTGCCGACCGACCGGGGCTACCGCCAGTTCGTCGACCGGCTCGCCGAGATCAAGCCGCTCTCGCCGCCGGAGCGCCGCGCCATCATGGAGTTCCTCGAGGGCGGCGTGGACCTCGATGACGTGCTGCACCGCGCCGTCCGGCTGCTCGCGCAGCTCACCCGGCAGGTAGCGGTGATGCAGTACCCGCGATTGACCTCCTCCACGGTGCGCCATATCGAGGTGGTGCCGCTGAACCCGGCGCGGCTGCTGCTCGTGGTCATCATGGACACCGGGCGCGTGGACCAGCGCCTGGTCGAGCTGGGCGATGTCATCAACGACGAGCAGGTCTCCCGGCTGCGCTCGCTGCTCGGCACCGCGCTGGAGGGCAAGCGGCTCGCCGCGGCATCCGTGGCGGTGGCGGAGCTCGCCTCGCAGGCGCCGCACGACGTGCGCGATGCGGTCGTGCGCTCGGCAACGGTGCTGGTGGAGACGCTCGTGGAGCGCAGCGAGGACCGGCTGGTGCTCGGCGGCACCGCGAACCTCACCGCGAACGCCGCGGACTTCGGCGGCACGCCGACCGGAATGCTCACGGTGCTCGAGGCCCTCGAGGAGCAGGCCGTGGTGCTCAAGCTGCTCGCGGCGGTGCAGCAACCAGGCATGGTGACCGTTCGCATCGGCGAGGAGATGGAGGACGAGCAGATCCGGAGCGCGTCCATGATCACCACGGGCTATGGGTCCGCGGGCACCACCTTCGGTGGCGTGGGCGTGCTGGGACCAACCCGGATGGACTATCCGTGGGGCATCGCGGCGGTCTCCGCGGTGGCCCGATACGTCGGCGAGGTGCTGTCAGCGCGATGACGGAGCGCTGGCGATGTGGCAACTCGGGCATGAGCGAGTACCGTCGGTCAATGGCCGTCGTCCGCTGCGGCGGCAGGCCAAACGATCCGCAGAGCGAGAACAGGACGAGACACAGACGTGGCACGTGACTACTACGGGACGCTGGGACTGACTAAGTCGGCGACCGAGCAGGAGATCAAGCGCGCGTATCGCAAGCTCGCGCGCGAGTATCACCCGGACGTCAACCCTGACCCAGCCGCGCAGGACCGCTTCAAGGAAGCCACCACGGCCTACGAGGTGCTCAGCGACCCCCAGAAGCGCAAGATCGTGGACATGGGCGGCGACCCGCTCGAGGGACCCGCCGGCGCGGGCGCTGGCGGCGGCTTCAACGGCCAGGGATTCGGCGGCCTCGGCGACGTGTTCGAGGCGTTCTTCGGCGGCCAGGGAATGGGTTCGCGCGGGCCTCGCAGCCGTGTGCAGCCCGGTGCCGATGCCCTGATCAAGGTTCGCCTCGATCTCGCGGAGTGCGCGCGCGGCGTCACCAAGCAGGTCACCGTCGATACCGCCATCCTGTGCGACACCTGCCACGGCTCCGGCTCCAACGGCGACTCCAAGCCCGTGCAGTGCGATACGTGCCGTGGTGCGGGCGAGATCCAGTCGGTGCAGCGCAGCTTCCTCGGCCAGGTCATGACCAGCCGGCCCTGCCCCACGTGCAACGGGTTTGGCAGCATCATCCCTGATCCTTGCCGCAAGTGCAGTGGCGATGGGCGCGTGCGGGCCCGCCGCGACATCAGCGTGCGCATTCCCGCCGGGGTGGCCAATGGCATGCGGGTCCGGCTCGCCAGCCAGGGCGAGGTCGGCACGGGCGGCGGCCCCGCTGGTGATCTCTACGTCGAGGTCGTCGAGCAGCCCCATGACACCTTCGTCCGTGATGGCGATGCCCTGCACTGCACCGCGCGCGTGCCCATGGTCGATGCCGCGCTCGGCACCACCGTCACCCTCGAGAGCCTCATTGATGGGCCGATCGAGATCGATGTCGAGGCCGGCACCCAGCCGGGCGCGGTGGCCACTGTCCCGCGCCAGGGAATGCCCCGGCTGCGTACCGATAGCCGCGGCGATCTCTACGTGCATCTCGAGGTGGTCGTGCCGACCAAGCTCGATCACAAGCAGGCTGACCTGCTGCGATCGTTCCGTGATTCCCGCCACCGTGATACTGCCGAGGTCGTGACCAGCGGCTCCCACCATGGGAGCAAGATCTTCTCGAAGCTGCGCGACTTCGTGAGTGGTCACTAGCACCGTGGCCGCATCGATCTTTCACCTTGATGTCCTGCCCGAGCACAATGGCGGGCTCGTGGTGCTCGCGGGCCCGGAGGGCCACCACGCGGCCACCGTTCGCCGCATGCGCGTGGGCGAGGAGCTCGTGCTCACCGACGGGACGGGCGGCACCGCGCGGGGCATCGTGGAGCGCACCGCGAAGGATCTCGTCGAGATCCGCGTGACCGAGCGCGCGCAGGTGCCGCCGCACGGTCCGCGCATCACCATCGTGCAGGCCCTGCCCAAGTCGGAGCGATCCGAGCTCGCGGTAGAGCTCGTCACCGAGGCCGGGGCCGATGTGATCGTGCCGTGGTCGGCATCGCGCTGCGTGGCCCGGTGGGACGGCCTGAAGATGAAGAAGGGCGTGGACAAGTGGCGCAAGACCGCGTTCGCCGCGGCCAAGCAGGCCCGCCGCACCCACTTCCCCGAGGTCCGCGACCAGCACTCGTCGCGGCAGGTCGTTGAGCTCATCGAGGCCACCGTCGGCGCGGGCGGCATCGCCCTGGTCCTGCATGAGTCCTCCATGCGCCACATCAATGACATCCCGCTCGCGGAGGCTTCCGAGCTGCTGCTCGTCATCGGCCCCGAGGGCGGGGTCGCGCCGGAGGAGCTCGACCTGTTCGTGGGCGCGGGCGCGCGCTGCGCGCTGCTCGGGCCGACGGTCCTGCGCACCTCCACCGCGGGGGCGGTCGCGCTCGGTGCGCTCGGCGTGCTGACCTCCAAGTGGAGCACCACGCCCATCGACTGATTCTGCTCGCGACATGGGCGCGCGGGGATTCTCGCGCGACGCCGGGCGGCAACCCGGCATAGACTGATTCCATCCGATCACGCGCCCCGCGTGGTCCCCGTATCGCTACCAGGAAGCAGGTTCGCGACCCATCGTGTCGGCCCAGGACGATGACCAGAACGCGTCGACCCCTTCGGCGTCCCTCCAGTCGGCGGCGCGCGCTGCCATGGAGCGCTCGGTGCGCTCGAGCGTGCAGCTCCCGCCCCACACAGTGCTCCCGCTGCTCGGCTCGGCCGACGAGAACCTTCGCCTGCTCGAGCGCTTGCTCCACGCCGATATCCATGTGCGTGGCAACGAGGTGACCCTCACGGGCCACGCCTCGGACGTGGCGCTCGCCGAGCGCGTGCTCGATGAGCTGCTCACCATCGTGGGGAGGGACCAGGCGCTCACCCTCGATGCCGTGGAGCGCAGCGTGGCGATGCTTACTGAGGGCACGCATGATTCGCCCGCCGAGGTGCTCAGCCTCGATATCGTCTCCCGCCGCGGCAAGACGATCCGCCCGAAGACCGTCAACCAGAAGACCTATGTCGATGCGATCGACGAGTCCACGATCGTCTTCGGGGTCGGGCCGGCGGGCACGGGCAAGACGTACCTTGCCATGGCCAAGGCCGTGCAGGCGCTGCAGGCCAAGAACGTCACGCGCATCATCCTCACCCGTCCCGCGGTGGAGGCGGGGGAGCGGCTCGGGTTCCTGCCGGGCACCCTCAACGAGAAGATCGACCCCTACCTGCGTCCCCTCTACGACGCGCTGCATGACATGCTCGATCCCGCTGCGATCCCCAAGCTCATGCAGGCAGGGGTGATCGAGGTGGCGCCGCTGGCCTACATGCGCGGCCGCACCCTCAACGATGCTTTCATCATCCTCGACGAGGCACAGAACACGACCCCCGAGCAGATGAAGATGTTCCTCACCCGCCTCGGCTTCGGCTCGAAGATCGTCGTCACCGGGGACGTCACGCAGGTGGACCTGCCCTCGGGCACGCGGTCTGGCCTGCACGTGGCCTCGGAGATCCTCGACGGCATCGATGGCATCGCTCGCATCCACCTCACCAGCAAGGATGTGGTGCGCCACCGGCTCGTCTCTGACATCGTCGACGCCTACGCGCGGTTCGAGGATGCCGAGCGCTCCACCGGGCCGCGGCCGGTCGGGGATGGTCCGCGCCGTCGTGGTCCTGATCACCGGTTGCCGCGCAGGTAGGAGCCGCCCCCGGCGGGCGGTAGGGTATGAGCACCGTCGGCAGCGCATCGCGCGCGGCACGGGCATTGGGCCAGCAGAACCATGAAAGGTAGCACCGCAGGGTGAGCATCGAAGTCAGCAACGAGAGCGGCACGGCAGTACCGGCGAAACGCCTCATGGCGGTGGCCCGGTACGTCCTCGACCGCCTTGATGTGCACCCGGCGGCGGAGTTGTCGATGGTGTTCGTGGACAAGGACACGATGGCCGAGCTGCACGTCCAGTGGATGGACCTGCCCGGGCCGACGGACGTGATGTCCTTCCCGATGGACGAGCTGACCCCGGGCGGGCGCCCCGACGCCGCGGATCCCGGTCCAGCGATGCTCGGCGACATCATCATCTGCCCCCAGGTGGCGGCGGAGCAGGCCGAGCAGGCTGGCCATTCGCCGGAGCACGAGCTCGCGGTCCTCACCGTGCACGGGGTGCTGCACCTGCTCGGCTATGACCATGCCGAGCCGGACGAGGAGAAAGAGATGTTCGGGCTGCAGAACCAGTTGCTCGCGGACTGGGTCGCGGCGCAGGAGGAGAAGGCCCGCAAGGCCGCGCAGGTCGAGCGGGACCGGCGGCTGCTTGGCAAGGTCGGCCTGCTCGACGACTCCTCGGATCGGTGACGGGACCAGCCACGGAAAGCCTCGACGTCATGCTGCTCGCCACCATTGTCCTTCTTGTCCTCCTCGGCGGGGTCTTCGCCGCCATCGATGCCGGTCTCAATACGTTGTCCGTGGCTCGCGTTCAGGAGCTCGCCGAGACGGGCGCCACCGGTTCCCGGGCGCTGCGCCGCCTCGTCGATGATCGCGCGCAGTACGTCAACCTCGCGGTGCTTCTCCGGGTGGTCTGCGAGATCGCCTCGACAGTGCTCCTCGCCTCCCTTCTTCTCGACCAGCTCGAGACGCATTGGGCGCTCGTGCTCAGCGCGATCATCATGGTCGTGGTGTCCTACGTGCTCATCGGCGTGGGGCCGCGCACCCTGGGCAGGCAGCACGCCTACATGGTCTCGGTGGCGGTCGCGATCCCCCTGCGCATCCTGGGCACGCTGCTCGGCCCACTGATGCGAGGCATGATCCTGCTAGGCAATGCCGTCACGCCGGGCAAGGGCTTCCGGCATGGCCCGTTCACCTCCGAGATCGAGCTCCGCGAGCTCGTGGACCTCGCGCAGGAGCGGGGAGTCGTCGCGGACGACGAGCATCGCATGATCCAGTCCGTGTTCGAGCTGGGTGACACGATCGCGCGCGAGGTGATGGTGCCGCGCACCGAGATGGTGTGGATCGAGCAGGACAAGCATGCGGGCCAGGCGACCTCGCTGGCGATCCGCAGCGGTCACTCGCGCATCCCTGTGGTCGGCTCGAACATCGACGACATCACCGGTGTCGTCTACCTGAAGGACCTCGTGACCAAGACTTACACGGCCGTCGATGGCGGGCGCAGCGTCCTGGTGCGCGAGCTCATGAGGCCCGCGGTGTTCGTCCCGGACACCAAGCCGCTCGATATCCTGCTCGCTGACATGCAGCGCGATCGCAACCATATGGTCGTGCTGGTCGATGAGTATGGTGGCGTGGCGGGCATCGTGACGATCGAGGACATCCTCGAGGAGATCGTGGGCGAGATCGCCGACGAGTACGATACGGACGAGACGCCGCCCGTGGTCCCGCTCGAGGACGGCATGTTCCGTGTATCGGCGCGCATCTCCATCGACGACCTCGGCGAGCTGTTCGACGGGCGGATCGAGGAGGATGTCGAGACCGTGGGCGGGCTGCTCGCGCACGAGCTCGGACGTGTCCCGCTGCCCGGTTCCGAGGTGCGGATCAACGGCATCAAGCTGGTGGCCGAGGGCGGCAAGGATCTACGCGGGAGGGTCCGGATCCATACCGTGCTCGCGAGCCGGGACCTCGACGATGAGCTCGAGGCTGCCGAGCGCGACGAAGCTCTCCCGCGCGATGCCACGGCTAGCGTGGGCCCGCACCTGGACGAAACGAAGGAACACCACCATGACCACTGACTTCCGATCCGGGTTCGTGTGCCTCGTGGGCCGCCCCAACACGGGCAAGTCAACGCTCACCAATGCGCTCGTGGGCGCCAAGATCGCGATCACCTCCTCGCGCCCGCAGACCACCCGGCACACCATCCGCGGCATCATCCATCGCGAGGACGGGCAGATCGTGATGGTCGACACCCCCGGCCTGCATCGCCCCCGCACGCTGCTCGGCCAGCGGCTCAATGACCTCGTGCGCGATACCTATGCAGAGGTCGATGCCGTGGGCGTGTGCATCCCGGCGAACGAGAAGATCGGCCCGGGCGATCGCTGGATCCTCGAGCAGCTCCGGTCGGTGGCCCCCCGCACGCCCGTGCTCGGGGTGGTCACCAAGATCGACAAGGTGTCGAGGAACGAGGTCCTCGAGCAACTGGTCGCTGTGTCCAAGGAGCTCGGGGACAAGGCCGCGGTCATCCCGGTCTCGGCGAAGACCGGCGAGAACGTCGAGCGCTTCACCGAGCTGCTGCGCACGATGATGCCCGAGGGCCCGGCTCTGTATCCCGAGGGCGAGCTGACCGACGAGCCCGAGACGGTGCTCATGGCGGAGCTGATCCGCGAGGCCGCCCTCGAGGGCGTGCGCGAGGAGCTGCCCCACTCCCTCGCGGTGGTCATCGAGGAGCTCAAGGACAGCACCAACAAGAAGGGCCAGCCGGTGCTGACGATCTTCGCGAACCTGTATGTCGAGCGGCCCAGCCAGAAGTCCATCATCATTGGCAAGGGCGGCACCCGGCTGCGTGCCGTGGGAAGCGCGGCGCGGGCGCAGCTCGAGCGGATCTTTGGCACCAAGGTGTTCCTCGATATGCATGTCAAGGTGGCAAAGGATTGGCAACGGGATCCCAAACAGCTCGGAAAACTGGGCTTCTAGGACTATTGGGATGAGCCTGTCCTAGTGTTCCAGGACACGTCCCGAGCAGGGGTTCATGACGGCGATCAGCTCTGTTCACCTTTCGTTTGCCTACAGGCACTCCTCGTTCATGCGAACCGGATACGTTCACGTTGGTTGGCGAAACCGCCGAAACCGAGAACGAACTCTTCCAAGGAGAAAAAGCATGGGCAAGTGGCGTTCCCTGGTCGCCCTCGGCGCGACCGTGCCGGTCGTTGCATTCGGCGCGGCCTGCGGCAGTGATAACGGCGGGGGCGAGGGCTCGCTCAACGGCACCCTGACTGGTGCCGGCGCATCCTTCCCGAACCCGGTCTTCCAGGAGTGGGCTGCTTCCTACCAGCAGACCCAGCCTGGTGTGCGCATCAACTACCAGAGCATCGGCTCCGGCGGCGGCATCGAGCAGTTCCTGCGCCAGACGGTCGACTTCGGCTCCTCCGAGCGATTCCTCACCGACGAGGCCCTCCAGGAGGCCTCCGACGGCCGCGGCTGCGAGGCCATCCAGTTCCCCGTCATCTTCGGTTCCGTTGCCATGGTGTTCAACGATCCCGCGCTCGATGGCCTGGTGCTCACCCCCGCGGTGATCGCTGACATCTACGCACGTGACATCACCAACTACAACGACCAGGCGATCCAGGAACTGAACCCAGACATGGATCTGCCTGACCTCGACATCATCCCCGTGCACCGGTCCGACGGCTCCGGCACGACCTTCGTGTTCACCCACTTCCTCACCACCGAGGACGAGGACTGGGCCAGCGATTTCGGCGAGGGCACCGAGGTCCAGTGGGCCAACGGCACCATCGGTGGACAGGGCAACGAGGGCGTCTCCGGACAGGTCGAGCAGAACAATGGCGCGATCGGCTACGTGAACCAGGCGTACGCGCTCGAGCTGGGCCTGCCGCAGGCTGCTGTCGTCAACTCGGATGGCAACGAGATCTACCCGACCCTCGAGGCCACCACCGCGGCCTCCGAGGAAGCGGAGATCCCCGAGTCGTTCCAGTTCACCATCGATGGCATCGGTGGCGAGGGCTACCCGATCACCGGCACCAACTGGATCTTCGCGTACGAGTGCGGCTACGACGACAACACCGCTGAGATGCTCAAGGACTACTGGACCTGGGTGCTCACCGACCAGGAAGCGGATGACCTCGCCCTCGAGCTTGGCTACGCCCCGATGGGCGACGGCCTCAAGGATCGCGTCCTTGAGCAGGTCGAGCGCATCAACTCGCAGAACTGACGTCCTCGAGACCTGAGCGCAGTGACTGCTAGGCGGTAGAACCCCAGCGCGGTCGGTGATCGCCGGCCGCGCTGGACCGCGTCCCCAGCACCACCCTTGCCCCGACGCAGACATACGGAGACAAGACCCCATGTCGGTACTCACACCACCTAGTGGTCCCGAATTGCGAAACCGCTCCCGCGGCCGATTCGCAGACCCCATCTTCCGCTGGACGATGGCCATCGCGGCCACCACCGTCCTGATCATCCTGGCGCTGATGGTCATCCGCACCACCCAGGACGCAATGCCGATCTTCCAGAAGGAAGGCTTCTTCGGCTTCCTCTTCGGCCAGGACTGGGAAGCCGGGTACTCCCGCAACGAGATCACCGGCACCTATGGTGCCTGGCCGTTCATCTACGGAACGCTGGTCACCTCGCTGATCGCCATCGTCATCGCGCTGCCGCTCGCCATCGCGGTCGCGCTGTACCTCACCCAGCTCGCCCCGAACAGGCTTCGTGGCCCGCTCTCCTACAGCGTCGAGCTGCTCGCCGCGGTGCCGTCCATCATCTTCGGCATGTGGGGCTTCTTCTGGTTCATGCCCAACGTGCTCCGGCCCTACGTGCTCGAGCCGCTCGCGGATGTGTTCGGCTGGTTCTTCCTCCTCGACGGGCCTGTCTTCGGTACTAGCTACCTCAGCGCTGGCATCGTGCTCGCCATCATGATCCTGCCGATCATGACCGCGATCTTCCGCGAGGTATTCCTCGTCAATCCGATCGAACAGCAGCACGCCGCCTACGGCCTCGGGGCGACCCGCTTCGAGGTCATCCGCAAGGTCATCCTGCCCTCGAGCTTGTCCGGCATCGTCGGTGGAAGCATGCTCGGGCTTGGCCGCGCGCTCGGCGAGACCGTCGCCGTCCTGTTCCTCATTGGCAGTACCCAGAAGGTCAGTTCCAGCCTGGTCCAGGGCGGTGACTCCATGGCGGCGCACATCGCCGCGACCTTCCAGGACGCTGCCCCCGAGGCCATCCGGGGCCTGATGGCGATCGGTGTCGCACTGTTCGTCGTCACCATGATCGTCAACGTTGTCGCTCGCCTCATTGTGTGGCGGCTCGGTCGCATGACGGGAGACTCAGCAGTATGACCACCCAGCTTGATAGACCTACCCCCCGTGCGGAGCATCGCAGCCTGCGCAACCGGGCCGGCAATGCCGGTCGGCGCACCGTATCGAACAAGGCATTCAGCAGCCTGCTCACCGTGGGCATGGCGATCGCGGTGATCCCGCTGTTCCTCATCATCGCCTATGTCGTCTACCGCGGCGCGGGCGTGATCGGCATCGAGTTCTTCACCGAGAACGAGCCTCCCTACACCCGCGAGGGCGGCGGCTACCTGGCCGGCTTCTTCGGTACCCTCTACATCATGGCCCTCGCCATCCTCATGGCTGTGCCACTGGGCATCGCCACTGCGATCTACCTGGTGGAATACGGCACGGGCAAGCTGTCCACGGTGGTCCGGTTCTTCACTGACGTCATGACCGGCATCCCCTCGATCTTCGTGGGCCTGTTCGTCTATGGCCTCATGGTCTCGGGCTGGATCTCGCTCGGCTTCGGTACCTTCGCTGCCGCCGTCGCCATCGCCATCATCATGCTGCCGATCGTCACCCGCTCGGCCGAGGAAATGCTCAAGCTCGTCCCCGACGAGTGGCGCAACGCCTCCTACGGCCTCGGTGCGGGCAAGGCGCAGACCATCATGCGGACCGTGCTGCCCGCTGCGGCACCGGGACTCATCACCGGCTCCATGCTGGCGGTTGCGCGAGGCATCGGCGAGACCGCGCCGCTGATCCTCACCGCGCTCGGCTCCGTGTTCCTCGTCACAGCCTTCCAGGGCGATCCCCAGGCCGCCGTGCCGCTGCAGATCTACAACGGTGCCCGGCAGCCCTTCGAGGCGGGCCTCGAGCGTGCCTTCGGTGGTGCACTGAGCCTGTTCGGGCTTGTCCTGTTCATGATCATCGCCGCCCGCGTCATCGGTGCCCGGGCCAACAAGCGGAAGTGATAGCCATGACAGTGCAGGAATCCACCGGCTCGACCGTCTCGCCCGCGGGCGCTGACGATGCCGTGTTCGAGATCGACCAGGTATCGGTCAAGTACGGCAGCTTCACAGCGCTCCGCGATGTGAGCTTCGCCATTGCCCGCAACGAGGTCACCGCGTTCATCGGCCCCTCGGGCTGCGGCAAGTCCACGTTGCTCCGGTCGCTCAACCGCATGAACGATCTTGTGCCCGGCGCCAGCGTCGACGGCGAGATCCGGTTCAATGGCGAGAACATCTATGAGTCCGATATCGACGGGGGAGAGGTGCGCCGCCGCATCGGCATGGTCTTCCAGCGCCCCAACCCATTCCAGATGTCGATCTACGACAACGTCGCCTTCGGCCCCCGCCTCAATGGCTACAAGGGCAACATGGATGACCTCGTCGAGCAGTCGCTGCGGCGCGCTGGCCTCTGGGACGAGGTGTACAAGAAGCTCAAGGAAAGCGGCACCGCCATCTCCGGCGGGCAGCAGCAGCGCCTGTGCATCGCGCGCGCGATCGCGGTGGAGCCGGAAGTGCTGCTCATGGACGAGCCCTGTTCAGCGCTCGATCCGATCGCTACCCTGAAGATCGAGGATCTCATCCGGGAGCTCGCGGGATCCTTCAGCATCGTGATCGTGACGCACAACATGCAGCAGGCGGCGCGCGTATCCGACAAGACCGCCTTCTTCAGCGTCGAGGATGGCGATGGCGACCGCCGCGCGGGAGAGCTCGTGGAGTTCGCTAGCACCGACTACATCTTCACCAAGACCACCAACAAGCGGACCGAGGACTACATCAGTGGCCGCTTCGGCTGATGCCGCGTCACCGGACGGGCAGGGGACCCCTACCGTCCGGACCGACGAGAACCCCACCACCCGAGGAGCAAACCCCATGGCCCACGTGACGTCATCCGGCAAGGACCTGTCCCAATCCACCGACGCTGGCGAGAAGCCTGGCGTCCGTCTTGACCTGGGGCATGCACGCCCGGCGCGCTCCGCGAGCCGCAGCGGCCCCGCCATCACCTGCGACGACGTCCGGGTCTTCTACAAGAAGCACCTTGCCGTGCGCGACGTGAACATGACCTTCGCGCGCAACGAGGTCTCCGCGCTCATCGGCCCCTCGGGCTGCGGCAAGTCCACCGTGCTCCGGGCGCTCAACCGCATGAACGACCTCATCCCCGGCGCCCGCGTCGAGGGCATGATCCGCTTCGAGGGCACCGACATCTACGGCGAGGGCGTCGACGCCACCGAGGTGCGCCGCCGCATCGGCATGGTCTTCCAGAAGCCCAACCCGTTCCCCAAGTCGATCTACGAGAACGTCGCCTACGGCCCCCGGGTGACCAACATGCAGGTCGACAACATGGATGACCTCGTCGAGGAGGCGCTCCGCAAGGCCGCCATCTGGGACGAGGTGAAGACGATGCTCAAGGACAGTGCCCTCGCGCTCTCCGGCGGGCAGCAGCAGCGCCTGTGCATCGCTCGGGCCATCGCCACCAAGCCCGAGGTCATCCTCATGGATGAGCCTTGCTCCGCGCTCGATCCCATCGCCACCCTCAAGATCGAGGACCTGATGGCCGATCTCGCCGAGGAGTTCACCATCGTCATCGTCACCCACAACATGCAGCAGGCCGCGCGCGTCTCGCAGCGCACTGCCTTCTTCACCGCCGAGGCCGATGAGCATGGTGATCGCACCGGTCGCCTCGTCGAGTACGACGACACCGCCAAGATGTTCTCCAACCCCAGTGACCAGCGGACCGAGGACTACATCTCCGGTCGCTTCGGCTGATGGTCCGCTCCCTCGCCGTTCGCTACAGGCAGGGCCCCGAGCAGAAAGTGAAGTGACAACGCGGTGGTGGCGAACATCGATGTCGCGTTCGTGGGCGCGCGCAAGCTTTCCGAGCTCAGTGATCCGGCAACCGTCCGCCACCATCCGATGGTCCTCGTCGTCGACGATGACAAGGACGCCGTCACCGCGCTCGCCGAGGGCCTGCGCGGGCAGTCCTACACCGTTCACGCGTGCCTCGAGCCCGCCGAGGCGCTCCTCATCGTCGGCAGGCTCCGGCCCGACCTCGTGGTCCTCGCCCCCGTCGGCGGCCTGATCAGTTCCCTGGAGTTCCTCGACCTCGTGCGCCAGGGCGACCCGGACCTGCCGATCCTTGTCGCCGCGGCACCCAGCGACGGGGACTTCGTCGCCCGGGCCTCCGCCGCGGCGAACATCGTGGTGCCCAAGCCGTACCGCACCCAGGAGCTCGCGGTGATCGTGCAGTCCTACCTCAACAACGTCGTTGCCCACGAGGCCCGGCGGAGCACCATAGATCTCGGCAGGCTCCGCATCGATGGCGCGGCGCCCCAGATGTGGATCGACGGTGACTGCCTCCGCCTGCCACCGCGCGAGTATTTGCTGCTGCGCTACCTCGCCGAGCGGCCCGGCATGGTGGTGCCCCGCACCGAGCTCGTTCACGCCGTGTGGGGGAGCAGCGCCACCAACAGCAATACCCTTACCGTGCACATCGCGCGGCTGCGCAAGCGCTTCGGCGATGACGAGCATGATCCGCAGTGGCTGCGCGCCATCCGCGGGCTCGGCTACCAGTTCCAGGTGCCCGAGCGGCACCCCTCATCCCCGGCGAGCCACGCGATCCCCGCCCAGCGCGAGCCGCGCTGAACATGTCCGACCACGGTGGCACACTAGGGACGTGAGGTTATACCGGGAACGCGCGATCGTGCTTCGCCAGCACAAGCTGGGCGAGGCTGACCGTATTCTCACCCTGCTCACCCGCGAGCACGGCATTGTCCGTGCCGTCGCCAAGGGGATCCGCCGCACCCGCTCCAAGTTCGGCGCGCGGCTGGAGCCCGGCAACCACGTCGATGTGCTGCTCTACCCCGGCCGCAACCTCGACATCGTCACCCAGGTGCAGGTGCTCGACGGGTTCGCCGCCGAGACCGTCACCGACTACGGCATCTACACCACCGCCTGCGCGATCCTCGAGACCGCTGAGCGCCTCGCCGGGGAGGAGCATGCCCCCGCTCCGCGACTCTTCCACCTCACCGTCGGCGCGCTGCGTGCCCTCGTCGCCGAGGAGCGCCCCACCGAGCTGATCCTCGACGCCTACCTCCTGCGCGCCATGGGCCTCGCCGGATGGGCGCCCGCACTGTGGGACTGCGCGCGCTGCGGCACCAGTGGCCCGCACCGCGCCTTCCACGTCGCCGCGGGCGGCATGGTGTGCGTGGCCTGCCGCCCCGCCGGTGCTGCCACGCCCAGCGCGGACGTGCTCGCCCTGATGACCGCGCTGGTGCACGGCCACTGGGAACAGGCCATCGCCACGACGCCCGCGGTGCGCAGCCAGGCCAGTGGACTCACCGCCGCGCACCTGCAATGGCACCTCGAGCGGCAACTGCGCACGCTGCCCCTCATCGAGCGGTCCCGCCCCCACGCGGGTCCCGCGCCGGATCCGGTCGGCGCGCCCGCCTAGACGGCGCGGGCTCGGCCGCGGTGGTGCCCGTTCCCGGGCCGCAGCGACCGTCAGGCAAGATGAGAACCGTGGCACAGCGACGATCCTCCTGGCGTAGGACAGCAGCAATCGACGAGCGCGAGATCCGGCCCCCGGACCCGCACCCCTCCGGCGCGACACCGCCCCGCCTGCCCGCCGAGCTCGTGCCCCACCACGTCGCCCTCGTCATGGAAGGCAACGGCCGCTGGGCCGAGGAACGTGGACTGCCCCGCACCGAGGGCCACAAGCGCGGCGAATCCGTTCTCATGGACGTCGTGTGCGGATCCCTCGAGATCGGTGTCCAATGGCTCTCCGCGTACGCCTTCTCCACCGAGAACTGGCGCCGCAGTCCCGAGGAGGTCCGCTTCCTCATGGGCTTCAACCGCGATGTCATCCGCAACCGCCGCGACGAGATGCACGAGATGGGCGTGCGCGTGCGCTGGGCCGGGCGCAGGCCGAGGCTGTGGCGCAGCGTCATCCGCGAGCTCGAGATCGCGGAGGAGATGACCAAGGACAACACCCGGCTCACCCTCACCATGTGCGTCAACTACGGGGGGCGCGCGGAGATCGTCGACGCCGCCCGCGAGCTCGCCCGCAAGGCCGCCGCGGGGCAGCTCAACCCCGACCGCATCACCGAGGCCATGCTCGCCCGCCACCTCGACGAGCCCGACATGCCGGACGTCGACCTCTTCCTGCGGCCGTCCGGCGAGATGCGCACCTCCAACTTCCTGCTGTGGCAGTCCGCCTACGCCGAGTTCGTGTTCCAGCAGACCCTGTTCCCGGACTTCGACCGCCGCGACCTCTGGGCTGCCTGCGTCGAGTACGCCAAGCGGGATCGCCGCTACGGCGGGGTCAACACCAGCTAGTGGCTTCGGCCTCGGTGGCTGGGTGCTTCGGCCTCGGTACTTCGGCCTCGGTGGCTGGGTGCGCCCGTTTCGGCCTCGAGTGTGCGAAAAGCGACACCTCTAGCGCGAAAAGCTGCCGTTCTTCGCACACTCGCCGGGCAGGGCAGGGCCGCTGCGCGCTGGCCGGGCCGCTGCGCGCTGGCCGGGCCGCCGCACGTGCTCGAGCCCACCCGCGGGCGGGCGCCTACCCCTTGCGCTGGCATTCCCCGCACACGCCGAAGATTTCCACGATATGAGAGACGTCCGCGAACCCGTTCGCCTTGGCCACCGACGCGGTCCATTTCTCGACGACGTCGCCGTGCACCTCCACGGTGTACCCGCATTCGCGGCACACCACGTGATGGTGATGCGAGCTCGAGCAGCGGCGGTACATCGCCTCGCCGGTGTCGGTGCGCAGGACATCGACCGCGCCGGTGTCGGCCATGGATTGCAAGGTGCGGTAGACGGTGGTGAGGCCGATGGTCTCGCCGCGCTGGCGTAGCACGTCGTGGAGTTCCTGGGCGGAGCGGAACTCGTCGACATCGTCGAGCAGGGCGGTGATGGTGCTGCGCTGGCGGGTAGACCGGACCCCGATGGTGGGCGCAGCGCGCTTGCCGGTGCTGGTGGGGGGATTAGTGCTCATCGGGTTTCCTCCGAGTGTGCGATGGCGTCGGCGACGATGTGAGCGAGATGGTCGTCGACGAGGCGGTACAGGACCTCGCGGCCGGAGCGCTCGCCCTCTACGACGCCTGCGGACTTCAGCACGCGCAGGTGCTGGCTGATCAGTGGCTGGGTGACACCGAGCGCGTCCTTGAGCTCGTGCACGCAGCGCTCGGACTCGCGCAGTTGCAGGACGATTCCGATGCGCACGGGAGCGGCGAGAGCGCGGAGGAGCTCGCCGGCGGCGATGAGGGTGCGCTGCGGGGGCAGCGGGGCCGCGGGCGTGGTCGGCTTGGTGTGCTCGACCTCGCTGCTGTCGTCGAAGATGCCGGTGCCGGTCAGGGTAAGCTCCTCACGATTAATGGAAATAATAACCATGATTATATGCATGGACGTGCATGTCAAGGGTCAAGCCTAGCGCAGCAGGCCGGGCCGGTTTAGCGTTCGTCCCCGCGTTGCCTAGACTGACCGGGACTGAGAAGTCTCCCGGCTGGCCCCACAGTGCTGGCCGGCAGCGCTGAAGAGATCAGTGACCTCGCGACAAGATGGAGTGCACCCCCAGTGGCAGGCAAGTCCAACCGTATCGACACGGTCGTCAACCTATGCAAGCGCCGCGGCCTCGTATACCCCTGCGGCGAGATCTACGGCGGCACCCGGTCCGCCTGGGACTATGGCCCCCTCGGTGTCGAGCTCAAGGACAACATCAAGAAGCAGTGGTGGCGCAACATCGTCACGAGCCGCGATGACGTCGTCGGCCTCGATTCCTCGGTCATCCTGCCCCGCCAGGTCTGGGAAGCCTCCGGCCACGTCGCTGTGTTCACCGACCCGCTCGTCGAGTCGCTGCCCACCCACAAGCGCTACCGCGCCGACCATCTCATCGAGGCGTACGAGGCCAAGCATGGCCATCCGCCCGAGAATGGCCTCGCCGACATCAACGATCCCGATACCGGCCAACCTGGCAAGTGGACCGAGCCGCGCGCCTTCTCCGGGCTCCTCAAGACCTTCCTTGGTCCTGTCGACGACGAGGAAGGCCTGCACTACCTGCGGCCCGAGACCGCCCAGGGCATCTTCGTCAACTTCGCCAACGTGATGACCTCCGCGCGCAAGAAGCCCCCGTTCGGCATCGGGCAGATCGGCAAGAGCTTCCGCAACGAGATCACCCCCGGCAACTTCATCTTCCGCACCCGCGAGTTCGAGCAGATGGAGATGGAGTTCTTCGTCGAGCCCGGAACCGACGAGGAATGGCACCAGTACTGGATCGACTACCGCCTCAAGTGGTACACCGCCCTCGGCATCAACCCCGAGAACCTGCGCCTGTTCGAGCACCCGAAGGACAAGCTCTCGCACTACTCGAAGCGCACCGTCGACATCGAGTACCTCTTCGGCTTCTCCGGCAGCGGCTGGGGCGAGCTCGAGGGCGTCGCCAACCGCACCGACTACGACCTCTCCACCCACGCCAAGCACTCCGGCGTGGACCTGTCGTACTACGACCAGGCCACCGGGACGCGCTACACCCCGTTCGTCATCGAGCCCGCGGCCGGGCTCACCCGCTCGCTCATGGCGTTCCTCGTCGACGCCTATAGCGAGGACGAGGCACCCAACTCGAAGGGTGGCGTGGACACCCGCGTCGTGCTGCGCCTCGACCGGCGCCTCGCCCCCGTCAAGGCCGCGGTGCTGCCCCTGAGCCGCAACGCTGACCTCACGCCCAAGGCCAAGGATCTCGCCGCGCAGCTGCGCCAGCACTGGAACGTCGAGTTCGACGACGCCGGGGCCATCGGTCGCCGCTACCGCCGCCAGGACGAGATCGGTACCCCGTTCTGCATCACCGTCGACTTCGACACCCTCGACGATCACGCCGTCACCATCCGCGAGCGCGACACCATGGCGCAGGAGCGGATCGCCCTCGACAAGGTCGAGGAGTCCCTCGCCCAGCGCTTGATCGGCGCCTGAGCGGCGTCCCGGTCGCCAGCTAGCGGAAGTCCCCGCGCGGAGCCCATTTCCTCGGCCCCGCGCGGGGACTTCTCGCTTGTCCGGGTGAGGGTGCCAAACGCACCGGCCAAACGCACCGGAAACTGGCCGACACGCCGGGGTGACACGCCGTTGGGCGGAGGGCTTCTATCGCGTTTGCCTGGCCGGGCCGGCGCAGCGGGGTCGCAGCAGGGCCAGCCCCCGCCAGCCCCCGCCAGCCCCGGCCGAGGCCTATCACCCCCACACCCCGGAGCTGCCGCGGCGGTGGCTGCCCACCAGATGGGTATCGATCACCCCGATCGCTTCCATGAGCGCATGCATCGTGGTGGGGCCGACGAACCGGAACCCGCGACGCTTCAGCTCCCGGCTCAATGCCACGGACTCGGGCGAGGTGGTCGGGATCTCGGCGAGGGCGCGCGGGGCGGGAGTCCGCGAGGGCTGGAACGACCACACCAGGACTGGCAGCCCGCGCTCGAGCACGGGAGCGCGCACCGAACGCGTGGCGAGCGCACGCAGCACCGGATCGTCGCGAAGCGCGAGGGTGGCGCGAGCGTTGGTGATGGTGGCCTCGATCTTGCGGCGGTTCCGCACGATCCGCGCGTCGCCCATGAGCCGGTCGGCATCGCGTTCCCCGAATCCAGCGAGAGCTTCGGGCTCGAAGCCAGCGAAGGCGTCCCGGAAGGCAGGGCGCTTGCGCAGGATCGTGGCCCAGGACAGGCCGGCCTGGAATCCTTCGAGGCATAGCCGCTCGAGGACGCCCCGCTCGGTGGTGACGGGCATGCCCCACTCGGTGTCGTAGTAGTCGCGCAGCAGCGCGTCGCTGGCGGCCCAAGGTGGACGAGCGAGGCCGTCGGCGCCGATGACGAGGTCGCTGGGCCGTGTCATCCGGGTAGCCCTGTCATGCGGAAGGTCATGCTGATGCGTCCGCTGTCGAGGCCGCAGCCTGGGGGAGCGGTGCCGGGATGGATGCGGGTGACGCCGTGGTAGGCAAGCCGCGCGGGCCCCTCGAAGACGAATGCGTCTCCCGAGGCAAGCGGGATGTCCGCGTAGGGGCGGGCGCGAGTACGGGTGTTGCCGAACCGGAAGGTGCAGGTATCGCCGATGGAGAGGGACACGACGGGCGCGTCGGCTTGCTCGTCCTTGTCCTGGTGCATGCCCATGCGGGCCTCGGCCGAGTAGTAGTTCGCGAGGATGACATCGGGCTGGTAATCGGGGGCAGGCGCGCCCCGGGCGGCAGCGACGGCAGCCCGGCCAAGCCGCTGTGCCCATTCCGGCACGGCGAGCACCCGCTGCCCGTTGACGTCGCTGGCCTCGCGGCGGTATCCCGTGGCGGTCCAGTGCCAGCCCAGGCACACCATGCGGGTGGACATGCGGTTGCCGTGGATCAGCGGCGAGGAGGCCGGGACGGGTCCGGCGGCCCAGGCGCGGAACTGGTCGGCCAACCATCGTTGCTGGGCCGGGGCGAGCCATCCGGGCAGCCAGGTAGCACCATCCGCGACGGGGACGGGGCTGGCGCCGAGCAGGTCGGGGATCTCGTCAGCCACGCTCGAGCTCCAGCAGCAAAGTCTTGGAGTCGAGCCCCCCGAGATAACCGCCGAGCGAGCCGTCGCTGCGCAGCACGCGGTGGCAGGGCACCACGATGGGCAGGGGATTGGTGGCGCAGGCGGTGCCGACGGCGCGAATGGCGCGCGCGTTGCCGACGGCGTCGGCGACGTCCTTGTAGGAGCTGGTGCGCCCGTAGGCGATGCGGGGGAGGTACTCCTGCACGGTGCGGCGGAACCCGTGCGTGAGCGACCAGTCCAGCGGAATGGTGAAGCTGGTGCGGCTGCGGGCGAAGTACTCGTCGAGCTCGCGCCGTGCCTGGTCCAGGGCTCGGGGGCTGGTGAGGATGCGCGGGCCGAGAACGCGGGAGAGCTGCTCGAGGACATGGTCGCGGTCCTCGTTGGCGAAGGCGATCCGGGCGAGCCCGGTGGTCGTGGCGGCGAGGAGCAGCTCGC
Organism: Lolliginicoccus lacisalsi; assembly: GCF_014841105.1. GTDB lineage: Bacteria > Actinomycetota > Actinomycetes > Mycobacteriales > Mycobacteriaceae > Lolliginicoccus > Lolliginicoccus lacisalsi. The sequence continues at coordinate 65,043 of NZ_JACYWE010000002.1, read as the reverse complement.
CCACGGGGGTGTCGGTGGTGCAGATCGCGACGTCGAGCAGTTCCTCGCGGGCGGCCTGCTGGCCAGGGCGGTCGCGCAGCGTGGCGAGGTGGGCCGGACTGCTCGCGGCGAGCGATCGCAGAAGGTCAGGAGGCAAGGTCTCGAGAGGCTGGTTCATCGGGATTCCTCGGAGGTGCTGAGCGTACGGCGGAGGGCGGCGATCCCGTCGGCGGCGGCGCGGCGGGCCGCGGCAGCAGTGCCTCCGGTGATGGCGGCGATATCGGAGTAGGGGAGGCCGGCGAGGTACCGGTAGGCGATCACCTGCCGCTGTCGGGGCGGCAGCGCGGCTACCTGCTGCCAGATGCCGGTGCCCGCGGCTTCTGGTGCATCGTGCCGGGGCGGCTCGGGCACGTCCGGAACGGGAACAGGCCGCCGTTGCCGGGCGCGGACCACGTCGATGGCCTTGCGGTGCGCGATGGTCACCAGCCACGCCTCGGTGTTCGCCCCGGCGGGCAGCGCGGGGTAGGCGCGCAGCGCGGAGAGGAACGTCTCGGACCAGGCATCATCGGCATCTGGACTGGGTCCGAGGAGGGCGCGGCACACGCGCAGCACCATCGGGCCATGTTGCTCCACGACGCTCTCGAAAGGCGGGGCATCGCGCGATCGGGTGGACATCACCAAGGTAGACGCGCGTGGGGCGCGCGATGTGAGGTCGGGCAGGTCATGGTTCTGGCCACCATCGGGCGATGCGGGCGAGCGCCCGATCGGTGCCGAGCTCGGCCCGGTCGGGGGCGGCCATCGCGTAGTGGGCGAGGCAGGCGGCCAGCACGTCCGGCGGGATGCGGAATCGCCGGGTGTCGAGGTCGATGATCGGGACCAGGGCAACGCGGTCGATGCGCCACAGCCGCACGGTGTAGGCGTGCTCCCACTTCTTGCCGGGATCGCCGATCAACTGGATGCCGTGGTGCCGGTCCTCGAAGACGGGCTGGGCGACGAGCAGGGTGCGCCAGGGCATGGTGGCCTCGAAGCTCCAGCCGCGGTGATGCACGCTGTGCGCGGAGAGGTCGAGGTGCCCAGGTGCCAGGGCGCCGGTGGTGGCGGCGAGCACGTAGGAGCCGAAGAACCCGGCGAGCAGCACGTAGATCAGGACCCCGAGCAGGCCCTCGCTGCCGGTGCTCGCGTAGTGGTCGATCGCGGAGATGGCAAAGGCGAGAGCGAGCGCGGCAATGATCGCGGTGCGCAGGTGGAACAAGAGCGCGGACTGGCGGATGCGGGTCACCGGGGTGCCATCCCGGTCGGTCGTGGTGAGAATATCGCTGCGCCGGAACCGGGGCCGGATGCTGCGCGCCACGAGGTACGCCGCGGTCAGTCCGAGCGCGATCCCGAAGAGCAGGCCGATCACCAGGACCACGGGCGTGCCGTCTGCGAGCCCGGTGATTCCCGCGGCGAGCGCGCCGACGGCGAGCAGGGCCAGCACGACGATGCCGAGCCACGTCCTGCCTAGCGGTGCGGTGCGCGGCCATTCCGGTGGCCAGGGTGCTCGTGATCTGGTGTGCACGGGGCTCCTTCGGGTCGGTGCCACCGATCTTAGAAGCGACCACCGGTGCCGCGCCGACCGGAAGTGCGGGGTCCCCCGAACGAGCGGGTCTGCGCGGTGCGTCCGTGCCGGCGCGCGGGGCGGGCGGCCCTGCTTGGCCTGCTGCGGTTCTGCATCCCGTGCGCGAGGGCGCCTCCGAGCACGCCGCCAAGGACGGCACCGGTCGCGGGGTTGCGGGTGTTCCGATAGGTGGAGCCGCCGCCCGGGGCATAGCCGAACGCGCGCTGCTGCTGGCCTTCCCAGGTGCGCACCTCGTTCTGCGCTTCGGCGAGGGCTTGCTGGGCCAGTTGCATCGCGGCCCGCGCGAGGTTCAGCGCCGCGACCGGGTCGGCGGCGGACTTCGCCTCGGCATCGGCGAGGTGCCGCATGGCCTCGGAGAGCTTGGTGCGCGGCTGCGCGCTCACGGCTCCGCGCCGGGTGGAGATGTAGTCCCGCGTCGCGCTGGCGTGCGCCTTGGCGGCGGCGAGATCGTTCGCGAGGGCGCGGGCGGCATGCTGGCGGCGCCGCTCGTTCTCGGTGGCCTCGGCGAGCACGTCGTCGAGGGCGTCGTCGGCGAGCACGATGTGCTTCATGCTGCCGAGGGGGTCGCTGCCCTGGGCGCGGCGGGCGTGCGCGAGGGCTGCTTCGGCTCGGGCGCGGGCCTCCGCGAGGCGGGTGCCGCCGCGCGAGCCGAGGCGGTGCGCCTCGGCGATGTCCTGGTCGAGATCTGCCATGGCGGCGGGCAGCTTGTCGATCGCGGCGCGGATATCGTTCTCGGCGTTCTCCACTCCAGCGATCAGGGCGTTGGCGTGGCTGACGGCGGACTCGGCGGCACGCACCTGGGAGACGGCGGCCTCCGCGTCGCCGCGGCCGAGGGCCTCGTGGGCCTTGCTGCTCGCGGATTCCGCGAGCTGCACGTGGTCCCGGGCGAGGCCGGGATTGGTGATGATCGTGGCGAGGGCCTCGGGGGCGAACTGTTCCTTCAGGGTGGCGAGGGTCTTTTCCGCCTCGGGGAGGCGGACGTTGATCGTGACGATGTCGCGCGCCACGGCATCGAGGGTGTCGGGGGCATGCACGAGCAGGTCGCGCTTGGCGTCGAACGCCTCGACCTGCTCGTCGAGCGCGGCGTCGGCGCGCGCGCAGAGCGTCACGAGATCGACGAGCATGGCGTGGCGCTGGAGCATCGGGATGCCGGTGCCGGTATCGAGCTGCTGGCGTATTTGGAACGCTCGCGCGAGATCGTTGCGGGCGGCATCGACGGCGGCGCGGAAGCCTGCCGCGCCTCGGTCGCCGAACTCGTCGGCGGCGCGCGCGAGCTCCTCGGCGCTGGAGCTGATGGCGTTGTCGGTGTCGACGAGCATGGTGCGCGAGAGCGGCTCGAGGGCGGTCACGGGCTGCTGGGCCACCACCGCTCGATTGGTCAGGTCGAGCGCAGCGAGCCGCGCCGCCTGCTGATCGGCACGGGACCTGCGCCGGCGCACTAGCAGCACGACGAGGACCGCGCCGCCGGCGATGATCGCGACCAGGACGATGATCCCGGCCGCGCCGCTGCCCGTGGAGGGCGCCACGGCCCGCTCGAGGCCCTCCACCGCCCCCAGTGCCGCGGCTGCCCACCGGTCCGCGGCCAGGTGGGGCTCGATATCGTCGCGGGCGATCGACTGCTCCTCGGCGCTGCTCACGCTGGTCAGTGCCGATGCCAGGCCCAGGTAGTACTCGCGATCGCCCACCGCCACCGCCAGCACGACATCCTGGTCGCCGAGCCTGCTCAGCTCGGCCACGCTGTCCGTCCAGGTGGCCGCGTCGATGCCGGAGAAGCTATCGGTGAAGACCACCCACAACCGGATTCCATGCGCGTCGGAGAGCCCGTTCATCGCTTCCCGCACCGACTCGGCCTCCTCGGGGGCGAGCACGCCTGCATTGTCGGTGATGCGATCGCGGAGCTCGAAGGGCTGCTCGGCCTGGGCCACCGGGAGTCCCGGCGCGAGGACGAGGCCCGGGGCGATCACGAGCAGGAGCGCGAGCAGCGTGGCCCATGCTGCGCGGCGAGGACCGGTGCGAGGGGCGGGGCGCGGGCGATGCATGGCGTTGAATCTAGCCGATTCGCCCCGACGGTGAACGACGTCACTCTCCGGAGCCGGGGCAAGCTGGCACACTGGTGAGCACGGATGCAGCAGCGGGCGCGCTGGCATCGCGAGCCAGGCAGGAGGAATGCGGCGGTGATCCTACGGTGGATCGGGCGGTTCGTGATCGGGGCGATCCTGATCGCGCTGGTCGTCGTGCTCGGCACCGCGGGGCGGGTGTGGCAGGTTGCCCGCATGAGCGACAACGGGCCGGCGGATGCGATCGTCGTCCTCGGGGCCGCCCAGTACAACGGGGTTCCCACCGATGTGTTCCAGGCGCGCCTCGACCAGGCCGCATCGCTCTACCGCGATGGCGCCGCGGCCCTCATCGTCACGGTCGGGGGGAAGCAGGAGGGCGATGCCTTCACCGAGGCCGCGGCCGGTCGCACCTACCTGATCGGGCAGGATGTCCCGGCTGCTCATATCCTCGCCGTGGAGGAGGGCAGCGACACCATCGAGAGCGTTGACGCCGTGGCCAGGGAGCTCGCCGAGCGGGGCCTCGGCTCGATCATCATCACCACCGATCCGTGGCACAGCCTCCGCACCCGCATCATGGCCCGCGATGCCGGGCTCGACGCGACGACTGCCCCGGTGCGGTCCGGTCCCGCGGTGTGGACCCGCGAGTCCCAGTTCAAGGGAATAGCGCGGGAGACCGCCGCCCTGCTCTACTACCAGGTGACGCACTCTTCGCAGGACCTGCCGTACGCGCCCAGCCTGTAGGAGCGCGAGCTCCCCGAGACCGAGGACGGTGCATCATGACGCAACGCCGGTACATCTATGCCGAGCACGACCTCGAGCGCCGGGTCGACGAGGCGCCGAAGCGCTCGGCCCTTCCCGGGGCAACCTCGACGCACCGGGGTCAGTTCAGCCGCGACCGCGCGCGCGTGCTGCATTCCGCGGCGCTGCGCCGGCTCGCCGACAAGACCCAGGTCGTCGGCCCCGGGGAGGGCGATACACCGCGCACCCGCTTGACCCATTCGATGGAGGTCGCGCAGATCGGCCGCAGCATCGCTGAGGGTCTCGGTGCCGACCCGGACCTCGTGGATCTCGCTGGCCTCGCTCACGATCTGGGCCACCCCCCGTACGGGCACAACGGCGAGCGGGCCCTCGAGGAAGTCGCTGCCGGGTGCGGGGGGTTCGAGGGCAATGCCCAGAGCCTTCGCATCCTTGCCCGGCTCGAGCCGAAGGTGCTCGATGACGAGGGGCGCAGCGTGGGCCTCAACCTGACGCGGGCCTCGCTCGACGCGGCGACGAAGTATCCGTGGACGGCCTCGGCTGCCCCGGGCGGCTCCCGAAAGTTCGGTGCCTATGATGACGACGCCGCCACCCTGGCATGGCTGCGCGATGGCGCTCCGGATGCCGAGCGGGCGCTCGAGGCGCAGATCATGGACTGGTCCGACGATGTCGCCTACTCGGTGCATGACGTGGAGGATGGGGTGATCGAGGGCAGGCTGGACCTGCGGGCGCTCACCGACCCCACCGAGCAGCGCGACCTTGCCGAGGTCGGCTGCCGCGAGTTCGGGTTCGCCGACCCCGCTGTGCTCGTCGAGGCGGCCAATCGGCTCGCGGCGCTCCCGGTGGTCGAAGCGGTCGGCAAATATGACGGCACGCTCGCCTGCTCGGTCGCGATGAAGACCATGACCAGCGAGCTCGTGGGCCGTTTCGCCTCCGCCGCGATCCTCGCCACCCGCTCGGCCGCGGGGGACGGGCCGATCGGCCGCTACGCCAGCGGCCTGCGCATCCCTCCCGTCGTGGAGGCCGAGGTGATCCTGCTCAAGACGATGGCCCTGCGCTACGTCATGACCAACCCGCAGCACCGGGCCGGGCAGGAGCGCGAGCGCGACCGCATCCACCGGGTCGCGCAGTACCTCCTGCACACCGCGCCGGTGGGGCTCGATGCGCTGTTCGTCCCCTCCTGGGAGAACGCGACGAGCGACGCTGCCCGGATGCGCGTCATCGTCGACCAGATCGCCTCCTACACCGAGCACCGGCTCGAGCGGGTAGACAAGTCGAGCCGCGGCGCACAGGCAGCCTGGGGCTAGCCGCAGCCGGTCGGCAATCCCCGCGCCGGGCCGTACACTCGTCGCGTGGCCGGCCGTATCCCTGACAGAGACATCGCGGCGATCCGCGAGCGCATAGCGATCGACGAGCTCATCGGCGAATACGTGTCCCTGCGTCGCGCCGGAACGTCGATGAAGGGACTCTGCCCGTTCCACGACGAGAAGACCCCGTCGTTCCACGTGCGCCCCAGCCACGGGCACTTCCACTGCTTCGGCTGCGGCGAGGGCGGCGATGTCTACTCCTTCCTGCAGAAGATCGAGCACGTCAGCTTCACCGAGGCCGTCGAGCAGCTCGCGGACCGGGTGGGCTACCGCATCAGCTACGAGGGGGGCGGGCCCTCCGTGCAGCGCGACCGCGGCACCCGCGCCCGGCTCGTCGCCGCCAACGCAGCCGCGCAGGAGTTCTACGCGCAGCAGCTCGTCTCACCGGAGGCCGAGACCGCCCGCCGCTACCTCACCGAGCGCGATTTCGACCAGGCCGCGGCGGCACGCTTCGGGTGCGGGTACGCGCCATCGGGCTGGGACACCCTCACCAAGCACCTGCTGCGCAATGGCTTCGAGTTCAAGGAGCTCGAGGCGGCGGGGCTGTCCCGCGAGGGCAAGCGCGGCCCCATGGACCGCTTCCACCGGCGCCTCGTGTGGCCCATCCGCACCCTCTCGGGCGACGTCATCGGTTTCGGCGCGCGCAAGATCTTCGACGACGACCCACAGGCCAAGTACCTGAACACCCCCGAGACGATGCTGTACAAGAAGTCCAACGTGCTGTTCGGGCTCGACCTCGCCAAGCGCGACATCGCCCGCCAGCACCAGGCCGTGATCGTCGAGGGCTACACCGATGTGATGGCGCTGCATCTCGCCGGCATCACCACAGCCGTGGCGGCGTGCGGGACCGCGTTCGGCGATGAGCACACCTCGGTGCTGCGTCGCCTGCTGATGGACGACGACTACTTCCGCGGCGAGATGATCTTCACCTTCGACGGTGATGACGCGGGTCGCAACGCCGCCCTGAAGGCATTCGACGGCGACCAGAAGATCACCGGGCGGACGTTTGTCGCCATCGCCCCCGATGGCATGGACCCGTGCGACCTCCGCAAGGAGCGCGGCGACGCCGCCGTGCGTGACCTGATCGCCCGGCGCACCCCGATGTTCGCGTTCGCCGTGCAATCCATCCTCGCCGAGCATGACCTCGACACCCCGGAAGGCCGCGTCGAGGCCCTGCGCCGCACCGTGCCCATCGTCGCCCGCATCAAGGACAGCGCCCTGCGCGACGACTACGCCCGCCAGCTTGCTGAATGGGTCGGCTGGGACAAGGTGGCGCAAGTCCGCAAGCGCGTTCGCGAGGAAGCGCAGCACGCCCGATCCACCGCCGCGACCACCCCCGCCAAGAGTCCTGCGGCATCGCCTGCGGAGGAGGCCACCAGCGCTCCCGCCGCCCCGCGCATGCCAGCCCCGCGCGACCCAGCCTTCTGGCCCGAGCGGGAAGCGCTCAAGGCCGCTCTGCAATACCCCGCGATCGCCGGAACGATCTTCGCCGCCCTGCCCGACGAGACGTTCACCCATCCGGCTTACCACGCCGTGCACGAAGCTATTCTCCGCGCGGGAGGCACCACCGCCGGGATGAGCGGCGCCGACTGGATCAGCGCGGTGACCGCCAGCCTCGACGCTCCCCACATCCGGCTGGTCTCCGAGCTCGCCATCGAGAACATGCCCGTCGACGAGGATGCCGTGCCGCGCTACATCGGCGGAGTCCTCGCCCGGCTCCAGGAAGTATGGGTAGGCGGGCAGATCGCCGAGCTCAAGTCGCGGCTGCAGCGCATGTCCCCCACCGAGGACCCGGACGCTTACCACGGGTTGTTCGGTGACCTCGTGGCGCTCGAGGAGTACCGGCGGAGCCTGTTGACCAAGGCTGTGGGCGACGCCGACCCCGCCATCAGCGGCTACTGAGGCCACGGGGCAACGGGTCGGCCGCTCTGCTGGGCGGGCTCTGCTGGCTGGGCGGGCTCGCTCGCCGCGAGCTGCCACCCAAAGAGGCCAGCTGCCACGTCTGCGGGAAGCAGCCACCCATATATCGGTGGTCGGAGCGCCGCTACGGTAGCCGGAATGCTGTACAGGTGGCGGGAGCGCGCCAGCTAGCTCGTCGGACACCAGCCTCGGCCACCGACCCAGCCCGGAGAACCCAGCCCGGAGAACCCAGCCCGGAGAACCCAGCCCGGAGAACCCAGCCCGGAGAACCCAGCCTCGGCCACCGACCCAGCCCGGAAGATTCAGCCCGAAAAACCTAGCCGCGCGGGCTCCGCGCAGCGCCATCACGATCCGCCATCCCATTTCTGGTGGCACCCTGCGGGGCGTACACCGAGGTGGTCTCGTCGATCTCCGCCACCCGCTCGAGCTGTGGCGCCGTCGAGAGTGCCTCGGAGAGCTTCTGGCGTCCCACGGCTACGGCCTTCTTGGTCGCGGGGCTCGTCGCGATCGTGCGGGCGACGCGGTTGAGCTGCTCGTACCGCTCGCGCCCCGCTCGGGTACCCAGCACGTAGCCGGCAGCCACGCCTACAACAACACCAATCATCTGCCAAGCCTCCCGGGGCTCCCGTTGCTCGTTGATCCGACCGCCCCCATCTTGCCCTAGCGAGCGCCCATAGTCCGGTCGGGACACAACTTCGCAGCTCATCGACTACATCACGAACCGGTTGGCGCAACCGCCCCCCGATGCGCTATTGTCGTCAAGGCCTACAAGCAGGCAATGAACGGTCCTCCGTAGCTCAATTGGCAGAGCATCCGACTGTTAATCGGACGGTTGCTGGTTCGAGTCCAGCCGGAGGAGCACGCCATCAGGCCCCTCAATGCACTGAGGGGCCTGATCTTGTGTGTAAGGTAGGTCTGCCTTCGAGGGGCGGTAGCTCAGTCGGTTAGAGCCGCGGACTCATAATCCGCTGGTCGCGGGTTCGAGCCCCGCCCGCCCCACTTTCAACCCTCGCTTCACGCCGGATAGATCCGCGTCTCGGTCGCTTTGACCACGAGCTGCACTTCCGCGCCGGGCGCGAGGTCGAGCTCTGCCGCGGCGGCGGGGGTGATGTCGGCCATGAGCCCGGGCTGTTCGTCACTGTCCTGGCCGGTGATGCGAATGAGGCTGCCGCGATGCTCCTGCCCGGAGACGGTGACGGTGAAGTGGTTGCGGGGGCTGCCGTGGGGCGCCTGGGCGTAGACCGCGACCGCGGTGGGCGAGAATATCGCGACCGCGTTGCTGCCGGTGGGCAGAGGTTCCGCCGCTATCCCGTGGACATGCTGGCCTGTCACAGTGCGTAGGCAACCGGGCTCGACGACGCGGCCGAAACAGATGTTGACTCCCGCGATGCGCGCCCCGAAGCTGCTGCGGGGGTGCGAGAGGACGGTGTGGACGCTTCCGTCCTCGACGATGCGGCCGTTGTCGACGATGATCGCCCGGTCAGCAAGGCCGAGCGCGTCGAGCGGATCGTGGGTGACGAGGATGGCCGTTTCTCCCGCCTCGCGAAGGACCCTGCGCAGCAGTGACCGCAACGCGGGCGCGGCCGCGACGTCGAGCGCGGCCATGGGTTCGTCGAGCAGCAGCAGCTCGGGACCGGCAGCGAGCGCGCGAGCGACCGCGATCCGCTGTGCTTGGCCCCCGGAGATCTGGTGCGGCTTGCGCGCCGCGAGCTCGGTGGCTTCGACCTCTTCGAGCCACTGGGCGGCGATCGTGCGTGACTCGGACCTGCTCGCGCCTGCGCTGCGGGGTGCGAAGGCGACATTCTCGAGCACGGTCATGTGCGGGAACAACAGTGGCTGCTGCGCGAGCAACGCGACACGGCGCCGATGCGGCGGGATGCCTTCGAGGTTCCTGCCACCGAGCTCGATGTGGGCAACCGGGGGATGGTGCAGCCCGGCGATCGTGGTGAGAAGGGTCGATTTGCCAGCCCCGTTCGGCCCGAGGATGGCCGTCACTGTTTCCGCTTCGACAGCCAGCTCAGCGTCGATGCCGCGGTCGGGGTCGGTGACCCGCGCGTGCAGGCTGCTCATGCGGCCCGCCGGTACACCGAGGCCACGATCACGACCGCCACTGCCACGAGGACGAGCGACAGCGCGACCGCCGCATCAGGGTCGGTCTCGCGCTGCAAGTAGATCTCCAGAGGCAGGGTGCGGGTGACGCCCTGCAGGCTGCCGGCGAAGGTGAGCGTGGCGCCGAACTCGCCGAGCGCCCGCGCGAATGCCAGCACGGTGCCGGAGAGGAAGCCGGGCAGGACGAGCGGCACCGTGACGCGCCGCAGCACGGTGGTGGGCCGGGCCCCGAGGGTGGCGGCGACTGCCTCGTAGCGCGTGCCTGCGGTCCGTAGCGCACCCTCGATGCTGAGCACGAGGAACGGCATCGCAACGAAGGCCTGGGCGAGCACGACCGCGGTGGTGCTGAAGGCAATGCGGATGCCCAATGCCTCGAGGTGCTCGCCGAGCAGCCCCTGGCGGCCGAAGGCGTAGAGCAGCGCGATGCCTCCCACGACCGGGGGCAGCACCAGCGGCAGCAGGATCAATGCTCGGACCAGGCGCAGGCCGGGGAACGAGCCGCGTGCCAGCACCAGAGCCATCGGGGTGCCGAGGATGAGGCACAACAGGGTGCTCGCGGTGGCGGTGCGCAGGCTCAGCCCCAGCGCGGCGAGCGACGATTCGGAGGTGATGAGGCTGATGAACCGGGGCCAGTCGACCACACCGGTGAGCGCGACGATCGGAACGAGGATGAAGAGTGCGCCCGCGGCGGCCGGGAGGAGTATCCAGCGCGGCATCACGGGCGAGGAGTCTCCACGATCACGGTTGTTGCCTTGACCACGGCTACCGCGATGCTGCCCGGTTCGAGACCGAGATCGTGGACGGAGTCGGTGCTCATCAGCGAGACGATGGTGAAGGGCCCGCACTGCATCTCCACCTGGGACATGACGGTGTCGGAGGTGACGCGCGTGACGAGGCCGGTGAGGCGGTTGCGCGCGGAGCTGCCGATGCCGATCGGATCGGTGGGGGCCGCGGCGTGCGAGCGCGCGAACTCGGCGAGGTCGCGCCCGTCGATCACCTTGCGCCCGGATTTGTCCTTGTGGCTCGGCAGGGTGCCGCTATCGATCCAGCGACGCACGGTGTCGTCGCTGACGCCCAGGAGCTCGGCCGCTTGCCGGATTCGCACTGCCACCATACGCACGATCCTAGTCGCAACGGGCTATCCTGACGCATGCACGGGGAAAAACGGCTTTTGGGTCCGTTTCTGCGGAAGGGGTACGGGGTGAGGGGAGCGCTAGCGGGGTTGCTCGCGGTCGCGGCGGTGGTTGTCAGTGGATGCGCGGACCAACCCAGGTCAGGGGAGCGGATCACCGTATACGCGGCGGCATCCCTGCAAGCATCCTTCACCGAGCTTGCCGGGATCTTCGAGGCCCGCAATCCCGGGATCGATGTCGAGCTGAGCTTCGCGGGCTCCTCGGATCTCGCCGCCCAGCTGATCGCCGGCGCCTCGGCGGATGTGTTCGCCTCCGCGAACGAGGCGAACATGCAGAAGGTCGTTGACGCCGGCCTCGTTGCTAGCGATCCGGTGGATTTCGCCGCGAACGTGCTGACGATCATCACCGCGCCCGGCAACCCGGAAGGAATCAGTTCGCTTGCTGACCTCACGGATCCTTCATTGCTCGTCGTGACGTGCGCGCCCCAGGTTCCCTGCGGCGCGGCCGCCCAGGCTGCAGCGAGCCAGGCGGGAGTCACCCTCAGTCCGCTGAGTGAGGAATCCTCGGTGGCAGGGGTTCTCGCCAAAGTGAGCTCCGGCCAGGCGGATGCTGGGCTCGTCTACGTCACCGACGCTCGTGCCGTTGGGGATAGGGTCAGCGCAGTGGCATTTCCCGAGGCGGCGCGAGCCGTGAACACCTACCCGGTGGCGCTGCTCGGCCTCGCCGGGGAGAGCCCGGCCGCCCGGAAGTTCGTTGAACTGCTCACCAGTCAGGACGGGCAGCGAGTGATGGCCGAGGCCGGGTTCCGCGTGCCCTAGCGGGGAGCCTCGTGTCTCGGCGCGGTGACTCCGAGGATGAGGTGGGTGACGTCCTCGGTGAGGTCGGCGATGGTACCGGGCTCGTGGTGGACGAGGTGATCGACGATCATCTCCATGCCCCCACCGACGAGGCCGCGCACGAGGATTGCATCGAGGGGCGGCAGGCCGGGATCGAGGCTCGCGCGGAGGTGCTGCAAGGGCAGCCCGAGGACATCGGTGAACTGGGTGATCGCGGCAGCGCGGCGCCGCCGCACATCATCGCCCGCGCCAAGGACCTCGAGGAAGAACATGCGCGCCCCAGCGGGATAGGCACCGAGGAGGGTGAGCAGTGCTCGCACGAGCTCGCGCAGTTGCTCGGGCGTGGTGAGGGAGGTGTTGTTGCTCGCCGTCATGCCAGCGTCGCGGAGGAAGGTATCGAAGGCGCGGTAGGCGGCGACGATCACGGCTTCCTTGGTGTCGAATAGCTCGTAGAACGTCTTGCGGGATACCCCGGCGCGCTTGACGATGTCGAGAACCGTGGTGGCGGCATAGCCGCGGGAGGCGAACAGCTCGATGGCCGCGTTGATGATCCGCGCCGATTGGCTCTGCTTGACCTGCTCGCGCGTGAGGTTGTGCCGGTGGCGAGGGAGGTGCCCGTCGAACTCGTCGGGGACGAGGGAGCGTTGCCGGCTGTCGGGCACGATGCTCCCTTCGGTCCTGGTTGGCGCGGTACTGGTTGGCGCGGTCCTGGTTGGCGCGGTCTCGGATGGTCGAACGACAGTGTAGTGCGTGGTGATCGCCGGTCCCGGGGCCTTGTCGCGCGCAGCGGCGCGGCAATATCCTGGGAAGCGAATGGCGGGAGGCCGGATGGGCGGGTATGCCAGCAGGATCCTCGACATCGGCGGGGTGCGGACGGCCGTCGAGTGGGCGGCAGCGGAGGGCTGGAACCCCGGCCTGCATGATGCTGACGCGTTCGCAGCGGCGGATACCACGGGGTTTCGTGGCGCTTGGTGGGGCGATGAACTGGTCGCGACGATCTCCGCGGTGCGCTACGGCGCGGAGCTCGGGTTCATCGGCTTCTACATCGTGAGCCCGCACTGGCGAGGCCGTGGCATCGGCTACCGCCTGTGGGGCGAGGCGATGGCATCGCTCGCGGACGTTCCCACAGTGGGCCTCGACGCGGTGGTCGAGCAGCAGGAGGCTTACGCGCGCTCCGGCTTCGTTCGCGCCTTCTCCTCGTTCCGGCATGGCGGCGTCCTCGAGGGGCGCGCCTCCGCGCGGGCACGATCGGTCACCGGGGCCGTGCGCGACGCTCTCGTCGCCCATGACCGGCAGCATTTCCCGGCGGGGCGCCGGGCCTTCCTCGAGGCGTGGTGGTCGCTGCCGGATTCGCACACCCGGTTCATCGCGGTCGAGGGCGCGGTAGTGGCATCCGGAACGATCCGGCGTTGCCGCGACGGCTGGAAGGTGGGGCCCCTTTTCGCGGATTCTCCTGGCCTCGCGGAGGAATTGCTCGATGACCTCGTGGCGTGCGCGGGCGGCAGGGCACGGGTTTTCCTGGATGCGCCCGAGCCCAACGGCGCCGCGGGGCGACTGGCGGCCGAGCGTGGAATGGAGGTCGTGTTCGAGACGGGCCGGATGTATCGGGGCCCGGATCCCGGTTTGCCGTTGCCTCGGATCTTCGGGGTCACCTCGTTCGAGCTCGGCTGATCGGGCTGGGTTCCGGCGGCACCTGCGCGGGCGGCACCTGCTCCCGGCGGCACCTGCGCGGGGAGTGGAAACTTTTTCCGCTGGGAGGGGGAAAAGCTTCCACTGAGGCGGGGCTGGTGGGCCAGGGCTGCTTCCGCCCGTGCCGCCACCGACGCCGGTCGCACGCGTCATGCCTGGGCGCCGCCACCACGACAGCAAGCCCTATCGCCGCCCATTGACATCCGAGAAACACTCTGTACTCTCATCTGCGAGAAGCGAGAAACGTTGTGTATCTGGATCGGAGCCTCCCCATGCCTCGCTACCCCGCAATACGCCTCGACGGCGCCACGGTCATCGTGACGGGCGGCGCACGAGGCATCGGTGCCGCCACCGCCCGCGCCTTCAGCGAGCGTGGCGCCACCGTCTGGATCGGCGATCTCGACACCCGCCTCGCCGAGGAGACCGCAGCCACCCTGGACAACGCCCACGCCGCGCACCTCGACGTCACCAAGCCTGGGTCGTGGATAGACTTCGTCGCAGCGGTCACCGAGCACACCGGTGGCATCGACGTGCTCGTCAACAATGCCGGGATCATGCCGCTGGGTCCGTTCCTCGACCAGCCCGACGCGCTCTCCCGCCTCATGATCGACATCAACGTGCACGGTCCCGCGCATGGCACGCGCGCTGTCCTGCCCGGGATGCTCGAGCGCCGTAGCGGCCATATCGTCACTGTCGCCTCGATGGCGGGCAAGCTCCCGATCCCCGGCATGGCGATGTACAACGCCAGCAAGTTCGCCGCCGTCGGACTCTCCAGCGCGCTGCGGGCCGAGAACGCGCGAACCGGCGTCAGCTTCAGCTGCGTCATGCCCAGTGCCGTGCGCACCGAGCTGTCCTCCGGCGCCCAGCTCGGTGGAGCGCTGCCCACCGTCGATCCCGAGGACGTCGCCCGGGCGATCGTCCGCACCGTCCGGACCCGTGCCGCCGAGGTCTCCGTGCCCCGCTTCGTCCATCCCGCGGTAGCACTGATGAATGCCCTGGTGCCCGAGCTGATCGAGCGCATCGGGCGCGCGCTCATCAACGACCGGCGCGCCCTCGACCAGCTCGACCATCACGCCCGCCGCCCCTACGAGGACCGTATCGCCAGCCAGCTCGGAGGCAACGAATGAGCATCACGACACGACGCGCGCTCGTCCTCGGCTGCGGCGGGACCCTCGGCGGGGCCTGGACCATCGCTGCGCTCAAGGCGCTCGCCGACCACCTCGAGTGGGACCCGCGCACCGCCGACGTCATCCAGGGAACGTCCGCGGGAGCGGAGCTCGCCACCATGCTCGGCAGTGGCATCAGCGTCGACCAACTCGTCGCGATGCAACTCGGCACCACCGACGACAAGCGGCTGCGTGCTCATCTCGCCGACGCTCCCGGCCGCTTCCCGCCCCTGCCACGTGCCCGCCTGGGCTCCCTCGGGCTGCTGCGCCGCGCTCGCGGACTCGCGGCACTGTCGGGGATCGCGCCCCGCGGCAGTGGTGATCCCGCCTGGCTCGAGCGACTCGCCATCTCCCTCAACCCTCGCGCTAGCTGGCCCGACCATGCCGGGCTGCGCCTGGTCGCCATGGACTACGACACCGGCGAGCGCGTCGCGTTCGGCGCCCCTGGAAGCCCGTCGGCCTCCGTCGGCGAGGCACTGCAGGCGTCGTGGGCGATCCCTGGCTGGTTCCCGCCCGTGGAGATCGACGGGCGGCGCTACATCGATGGCGGGGCAGCGTCCACCGCATCCGTTGACCTGCTCGCGGACGATCCCGTCGGTAACAGGATCGATGAAGCCATCGTGATCGCGCCGATGGCCTCGCTGTCGGGGGATCGAGCGCCCGGCCTGCTCGGCCGCGGCGAGGACCGGCTGCTGCGCCGCGGCATGACCCGTGGCCTGCGCGCCGAGATCACGCGCCTGGAGCAGGCGGCAACCCGCGTCGTCGTGCTCGATGCCATCGCGAGCGATCTCGAGGTGAGGGGCGGCAACCTCATGGACCACCGGCGCCGCGAAGCCGTATCCGAGCATGCTCTCGCCACGCTCCCGCAGCGCGTCGCGACCCTGGAAGGACTGCGATGAGCCACCGAGTTCTTGCCGTCATCATCGGCGCGGGAATGTCCGGCATCGCCATGGGCACGACATTGCGCCAGGCCGGGATCGAGGACTTCCTGATCCTCGAGAAGGGCACCGACGTCGGGGGAGTGTGGCACTGGAACCGCTACCCCGGGCTCACGTGTGACGTGCCCTCCCACCTGTACCAATACTCGTTCGCCCCGAAGCCGGACTGGAAGCGCGTCTTCGCCACCGGACCCGAGATCCAGCAGTACCACCGCGATGTGGTCGAGCAGTTCGGCCTCGGCCCCCGCCTCCGCACCGGCACGACCGTCACCTCGGCGCGCTACACCGATCCCGGGTGGGTCGTCGAGACCGCCAGCGGGGATCGCTACGAGTGCGATTTCCTCATCGCCGCCACCGGCGTCCTGCACCACCCCAGCATCCCCGCCATCGACGGGCTCGACACGTTCGCCGGACCGGTCGTGCATACCGCGCGATGGGACGACACGGTCACCACGCGCGGCCAGCGGGTAGCGCTCATCGGCACCGGATCGACCGGGGTGCAAGTGGTCTCGGCGCTGCAGCCAGAGGCGCGGCAGGTCACCCAGTTCGCGCGCACCCCGCAATGGGTGCTGTGGGGCCCCACCGGGCTCCGCCAGAGCGCTGCGATCAGCAAGGCGCTCGCCCGCATGCCCTCGGTCAACCGCCGCGTCTACGGCACCGCGCTCTGGGCGTCGGGCATCCTCGCCGACATCACCACCCGGCCGAGCTGGCGGAGAAGCCTCGTGCAATCCCTCGCGCGCCTGCACTTGCGCAGCGTCCGTGACCCCGCGCTGCGGGCACAGCTCACCCCCGGGTACGAGCCGCTCTGCAAGCGGCAAGTCGTCTCCGGCAGCTACTACAAGGCCGTGCAGCAGCCCAACGTCGACATCGTCAGCGCCGGCATCGAGCGCGTCACCGAGACGTCGATCATCACCACCGATGGCATCGAGCGGGAGTTCGACGTCATCATCCTCGCGACCGGCTTCGAGGCCCACCACTACATGCGCCCCATGCAGCTGACCGGCCGCGACGGCATCACCCTCGACGAGGCGTGGGTCAAAGGCCCCCGCGCCTACCGCATGACCGCCATGCCGGGATTCCCGAACTTCTTCACCCTGCTCGGCCCCAACTCGCCCATCGGATCGATCTCGCTGCAATACACCGCGGAACTGACGTCCCGCTACATCCTGCAGTTCATCCAGCGGTTCCGCGCCGGCGAGCTCACCGCCGCCGAGCCCACGGAGGAAGCCACCCGCGAGTTCAACGAGCAGGTGCGCGAGGCCATCGGGCCGACCATCTGGAACACCGGCGGCTGCAACTCCTGGTACCAGAACGAGGACGGCACCATCGACCTGTGGCCGTTCGACCGCAAGACCCTGACCGCGATGCTCAGCACGCCCGACGACCGCCACTTCCGGATCACGCGCGGGTAGGCGGCTGGCTAGGGCATGCGAGTGTGCGAAAAACGACCGATTTCGGGCGTTCGGGCGTCGTTTCGCGCACACTCGCGCGGGAGTGCCGCGCCTGTCGGGCAGGATCCTCGCCGGGGCCAGCCGATGCCGCTAGCGTGGGGACCATGCGTTCATGCGCATGAATGCCAAGCCGGTGGAAGGAAGGGAACGACCATGCCGCAACAGGTGCGGGGCGTGATCGCTCGCGCGAAAGGCTCTCCCGTGGAGCTCGTGGACATCACCATCCCCGACCCAGGCCCGGGCGAGGTCGTCGTCGACATCGCAGCCTGTGGGGTCTGCCACACCGATCTGGCCTACCGGGACGACGGGATCAACGACGAGTTCCCCTTCCTCCTCGGCCACGAGGCCGCAGGGACCGTCGAGAGCGTCGGCGAGGGAGTGGAATCCGTCGCACCGGGTGATTTCGCGATCCTCAACTGGCGCGCCGTCTGCGGCCAATGCCGGGCGTGCAAGCGCGGGCGCCCCCAGTACTGCTTCGACACGTTCAACGCGGAGCAGCCCATGACGCTCGCCGACGGCACCGAGCTCACCCCGGCGCTGGGCATCGGCGCGTTCGCTGACAAGACACTCGTCCACGCCGGCCAGTGCACCAAGGTCGATCCCGCTGCCGATCCTGCCGTGGCGGGGCTACTTGGCTGCGGAGTGATGGCTGGTCTCGGAGCAGCCGTCAACACCGGCGGGGTGGCACGCGGGGACACCGTCGCCGTCATCGGCTGTGGTGGCGTGGGGGATGCCGCGATCATGGGCGCCTGGCTCGCTGGGGCACGCACCATCATCGCGGTGGACCGAGACCGACGGAAGCTCGACTGGGCGCGCGAGCTCGGCGCCACCCACGTCGTTGATGCGGGCTCCGCCGACGTCGTGGAAGCGGTGCAGCAGCTCACCGGAGGCTTCGGCGCGGACGTCGTGATCGATGCCGTGGGCCGGCCCGAGACCTGGAAGCAAGCCTTCTACGCGCGCGACCTCGCCGGGACAGTGGTGCTGGTGGGCGTGCCCACCCCGGACATGCGGCTGGAGATGCCGATGCTCGACTTCTTCTCCCACGGCGGCGCGCTGAAGTCATCCTGGTACGGCGACTGCCTGCCCGAGCGGGATTTCCCCGCGCTCGTCGACCTCTACCTGCAGGGGCGCCTGCCGCTGGAGAAGTTCGTCACCGAGCGCATCAGCCTTGATTCGGTCGAGAAAGCCTTCCACGCCATGCACGAGGGTGCAGTCCTGCGCTCGGTGGTGATCCTGTGAGCGGCACACTGCGGATCGACCACGTGACCACGTCCGGCACCTTCGAGCTCGACGGCGGCGCGTGGGACGTCGACAACAACATCTGGCTCGTCGGCGATGACGACGAGGTGATCATCATCGATGCGGCACATGTGGCCGCGCCCATCATCGACTCCGTGGATGGACGGCACGTGCGGGCGGTGATCTGCACCCACGGGCACAACGACCACGTCACCGTCGCCCCGGAGCTCTCCCGGAGGCTCGACGCGCCCATCCTGCTGCATCCCGGCGACGATCCGCTATGGCGGATGACTCATCCCGAGGAGCCCTACCGCGCCCTCGAGGACGAGCAGCGCATCGCGATCGCCGGCACCGACCTCGAAGTCATTCGCACTCCAGGGCACTCGCCCGGCTCGATCTGCCTCTACCTGCCCGAGGCTCGCACCCTCTTCTCGGGCGACACGCTGTTCTCCGGCGGACCTGGCGCCACCGGGCGATCATTCTCCGACTTCCCGACGATCATCCGCTCCCTCCGCGAACGCATCCTCACCCTGCCCGGCGAGACACGCGTGCACACCGGCCACGGCGAGGCCACCACTGTCGGCGGAGAAGCACCACACCTCGAGGAGTGGATCGCGCGCGGGCACTAGCTGGCCGCGGATTGGCTGCGCGAGTGTGCTCCGCTGGTTGGCTGCGCGAGTGTGCGATCTACGACACGGTTTCCGCGTGCGGGCGGCGTTTTTCGCACACTCGCGGGGTGGCGGGGTGCACCGGAGCGCACCCGAGACGCTTGCACGAGTGACACTGGAGGCGTGGCGGATTTCCTGACCCCGGCGGAACGCTCGGAGCGCATGGCGCGCATCCGTGGCAAGGATACGGGTCCGGAGCTCGCGCTGCGCCGCGCCCTGTTCGCCGAGGGCCTGCGCTACCGGGTGCGGTACCGCCCGTTCCCGGAAAATCGCCGCATGTCGGTCGATGTCGCGTTCACGCGGCTCCGGATCGCGGTTGAGGTGCGGGGCTGCTACTGGCACGGGTGCCCCGACCACTATCGGCAGGCCTCGAGCAACGTCACGTACTGGTCGGGCAAGATCGCGGGCAACGTGGCGCGCGATGAGCGCAAGGAGCGGCTGCTCGAGGAGCGCGGTTGGTCGCTGATCGTCGTGTGGGAGCACGAGCGGCTCGGCGATGCGGTGGAGCGCGTGCTCGGAGCGGTGCGGGAGGCGCGCGGCGCCGTCGAGAGCTAGCTCGTCCGCCAGTGGAAACTTTTCCCGCTTGGAGGGGGAAAAGTTTCCACCAGTGGTGGACCGCCCGCCCGCCAACCGCCCGCCCGCCAACCGCCCGCCCGCCAACCGCCCGCGACCCAACCAGGCGACGCAGCAACTGGCTACCCTGGTGGGCGTGGAGAGTCTTGCGCTGATCGAGGAATGGCCAGTGGATTTCGCGGCCGCTGCGGTGGTCTCCGATGATGGCATGGTGGGTTCGGTGGGCGATCCGGATCGTGTGGTGCCGTTGGCTTCGGTGACGAAACTGCTCGTGGCGTATGGGGTCCTGCTAGCAGTGGAGGAGGGCGCGATCGCCCTCGACCAGCCTGCGGGACCGCCGGGAGCGACGGTGCGGCACCTGCTGTCGCATGCCTCGGGGCTGGCTTTCGGGGAGCGGAATAGCGTCGCGGAGCCGGGTGCGAAGCGAATCTATTCGAGCGCGGGATTCGAGGTTCTCGCCGAATTGATTGAGAATGAGACGAATATCCGGTTCGCGGATTACTTGTCCGAGGGCGTGCTCGCCCCGCTGGGCATGGAGAGCACTCGCTTGGCCGGCCCAGCGGGACATGGGGCGGAGTCAACGCTGGCGGACCTGTCGGCGTTCGCGGGGGAGTTGCTCGCTCCACGATTGCTGGCTAGCGAGACTCTTAGCGCGGCAACACAAGTGGTGTTCCCTGAGCTCGATGGGATTGTCCCAGGATATGGGATGCAGCGGCCGTGCGACTGGGGGCTGGGCTTCGAGCTTCGCGGGGCCAAGCGCCCGCACTGGACCGGCTCTCGCAACACTTCGGCAACATTCGGGCATTTCGGTCAATCGGGAACGTTCCTCTGGGCCGATCCGCAGCCGCGAATTTCTCTCATCGTGTTGACTAATCGGGACTTCGGTGATTGGGCCAAGCCGAGGTGGCCGGAGCTGTCCGATGCCGTAGTTGAAGAAATCGCGAAGAAGTAACAAAAATCAGTCGAAACGCTAGCGAGACCGGCGACACGTGTGCACACTATCTTGCAACAGCAAGCGCTGTGCTAACGGGAAGCCCGGATTCACGGGTGGATCAGGCCGCGTTCGCTGGGGCCGCGCCGACGCGCGGTCCACGCAGCGGCACCAGTCCGGCATCGTCCGGGCCCGTGTCGTTGAGCATGCCACCGGATACTGGTGCGAGAGCCGTTTGGGGAAGACGTTTCTCGTCTGTTCCAGATACCGGAGGTGTTTTGAGTGTCGGCATTGATGCAGACCGCTGATGCGACTACGGGCGTTGTGCACGTCCACTCGTCGCCGACCGCCTTGTGCCCGCATGTGGACTGGGCGATCGCCGCGACCCTGGGCTGCCGCTCGCGCGTGCGCTGGTCGGCACAACCGGCCGCGGGCGGCGAGCTGCGCGCGACCATCAACTGGGTTGGCCCCGTGGGGACCGGCGCACGGATTGCCATGTCCTTGTCCGTCTGGGAGGACCTTCGCTTCGAGGTCACCGAGGACGCGAGCGAGGGCATCGATGGCGAGCGCTTCTGCCACACCCCTGCGCTGGGGCTGTGGCGCGGCACGATGAGCGCTAACGGCGACACGGTGATCGGCGAGATGCGCCTGCGCGCCCTCATGGCCGAGCGGGCCCACGACCTAGCGGCTGCGCTGGATGAAGCGATGGGCACGGACTGGGATGACGAGCTCGAGCCCTACCGGTTCGCTGGTGATGGCGCCGAGGTGACCTGGATCAGTCGCCGCGTTGGCTGATCACAACGGGATGTTCTTGTGGCGGCCCCGCTTGATCGGGGTCTCCGCGATGGCCTGCGCGATACGGCTGCGGGTCACGGATGGATCGATCTGCTCGTCAACGACACCGATGTCCATCGCGCGGCCGACACCGCCGGTGATGGCCTCGTGCTCCTCGGCGAGGCGCTGGTGCAGGGCCTCGCGCTCCTCCTCGGTGCCAGCGGCCGCGAGGGCGCGCTTGTGGAGGATGCCTACCGCGGCCTTGGCGCCCATGACGGCGACCTCGCCGCCCGGCCACGCGAACACCTTGGTCGCGCCGAGAGCGCGGGAGTTCATGGCGATGTAGGCGCCGCCGTAGGCCTTGCGCAGGACGAGCGTCACCCGGGGCACCGAGGCATCGGCGAAGGCATGCAGCAGCTTGGCGCCGCGGCGCACCACGCCCTCCCACTCCTGGCTCACTCCGGGCAGGTATCCGGGAACATCAACGAGGACGACGAGCGGCACACCGAACTGGTCGCAGATGCGCACGAAGCGCGCGGCCTTCTCGGCGCTCTCGGAGTTGAGGCAACCGCCAAGACGGAGCGGGTTGTTCGCGAGAACACCTACGGTGCGGCCACCGAGGCGACCGAATCCCACGACCACATTGGGCGCCCACTTGGCCTGCAGCTCGATGAAGCTCGACATCTGCTGGCCGTCGCCGGCATCGACCTGATCGAGCAGCTGGCGCACGATGGGATGGATGTCGTAGGCACGGCGGTTGGACTCGGGCAGCAGGGCGCGCAGGTCGGAATCGCCCCGGCGCGCGGCGTCGAGGTCCATCTCGCCCTGGTCGGCGAGCAGCGAGACGAGGCTGCGCGCCTGGTGCATCGCATCCATCTCGTCGGCTGCGGCGATGTGCGCGACCCCGGACTTGCGGGTGTGGGTGGCCGGGCCACCGAGGGCCTCCATGTCGACCTGCTCGCCGGTGACCGAGCGCACCACGTCCGGCCCGGTGACGAAGACGCGGCTATCCGGCGCCATGATGACGACGTCGGTCAGCGCGGGCCCGTAGGCGGCACCGCCGGCAGCGAATCCCAGCACCACGGAGATCTGGGGGATCACGCCGGAGGCGCGCACCATGGCCTCGAACATCAGGCCCACGGCGTGCAGTGCCTCGACTCCCTCGGCGAGGCGTGCACCACCGGAGTGCCACAGCCCTACGATGGGCACTTCCTCCTCGAGGGCGGTGTTGATCGCGTTGACGATGTGCGCGCAGCCATCCACGCCCATGGCGCCACCCATGATGGTGCCGTCGGTGCAGAAGGCGATGGTGCGCACCCCATCGACGCGGCCAGCGGCCGCGAGCACGCCGGAGTTGTCCCGGGCGTGGAGCAGGGTGATCGAACCGGGATCGAAGAATCGCTGCAAGCGGCCCATCGGGTCGCGCGGGTCGGGTGTGGTATCCCGTGTGGTCCTCGGCGCCAAGACGGTCATCGCTCCTCCAAATCCCAGTCCGGTCGAACTGCTTCGTTAGTTATGTCTGTTCTGTCTCGATATGTGTTACGTGGTGCTGCTCGTGCTGTTCGCTGACGCCGTTGGCAGCGAACGTCCGGGTGCGTGCCCGCGCCTAGGCGCGGCCAAACACGATCGAGACGTTGTGCCCGCCGAAGCCGAACGAGTTCTTGATGGCGATGTCGAACTGGCCGTAGCGGGGCTCGCCCGCGACCACATCGAGATCGACATCGGGGTCCTGGTTGTCGAGGTTGAGGGTCGGAGGAATCACTCCGTCCCGGATTGCCAGGATGGTCAGGATCGATTCGAGAGCGCCCACCGCTCCGATGGAGTGGCCGAGCGCTGACTTCGCCGCGTAGATGGCGGCGTGGTTGCCGACCGCGGAGTTGATCGCGCGTGCCTCGGCCACGTCGCCGACGGGCGTGGCAGTGGCGTGGGCATTGACGTGGCTCACGTCGCTGGCCTCCACGCCCGCGAGCGCCATCGCCTTGCGCATGGCCCTAGCGGCTCCGGTGCCCTCGGGCTCGGGCGCCACGATGTGGAACCCGTCCGAGGTGATGCCCGCGCCGAGCACGCGCGCGTGGATCGTTGCTCCTCGCGCCCGGGCGAAGTCCTCCCGCTCGAGGATGAGGACCGCGCCGGCCTCGCCGAAGACGAACCCGTCCCGGTCCTTGTCGAACGGGCGCGAGGCACCCTTGGGATCGTCGTTGCGCGTGCTCATGGCACGCATCATCGCGAACCCGGCGATCGCCATGGGCTGTAGCTGCGACTCGACGCCACCGGTGATGATGACATCGGCCTCGCCGTCCCGGATCATGCGCCAGGCCTGCGCGATGGCCTCGCTGCCGGATGCGCAGGCGGAGACCGGCGTGTGGACGCCTGCCTGGGCGCCGTACTCGAGAGCGATGGTGGCGGCGGGCCCGTTCGGCATCATCATCGGCACGGCCATCGGGGAGACCTTGCGGGCCCCGCCCTCCAGCATGGCGACGTGCGAGTTGACGATCGTGTCGTAGCCACCGATGCCGGTGCCGAGCACGACAGCGAGGCGCTCCTTGTCGACCTCCGGGCTGCCCGCGTGCGCCCAGGCATTACGGCCCTGGACGAGCGCGAGCTGCTCGACGAAGTCCATCCGGCGCACCTGCACCTTGGTCAGTGACTCCTCGGGCCGGACCTTGAGCCGCCCACCGATCGTTACTGGCATGCCGAGTTTCTCGACCCAGGGATCGGTGAGCGTCTCGATGCCGCTCTCGCCCGCGAGCAGGCTCTTCCAGGTGCCATCGATATCGCCAGCGAGCGACGTGGTCGCGGCGATGCCGGTGACGACAACGGAAGGCCGGGTGGAGCTGGTGGACCCGGTGCTTGTGGACGTAGTAGCGGAATCAGTCACGGTCAGTTCTCGCTAGCACCCTTGAGGGCATCGGTGTTGACGCCTTCAACACCCTCGGCCTCGAGCTTCTGGATGTAGGAGACGGCATCGCCGACGGTGCGCAGCGAGGCGAGGTCCTCGTCGGGGATCTTGATGCCGTACTTGTCCTCGGTCTGAACGGCGATCTCCACCATCGACAGGGAGTCGATATCAAGGTCGTCAACGAAGGACTTCTCGATCGTCACCTCGGACGGCTCGATGCCCGTGACCTCTTCGATGATCGAGGCAAGGCCGGTGACGATATCTTCCTGGGTTGCGGCCATGGAATATGGCTCCCTTCTCATTTTTCTTCTCGTTGGAGTTGGCGATATTGAGTTGTCAGTCGGCGAGATCGAAGCGGGCTTCGATCTCGTCGAGGTCCTGTGGGGTGTTGATGGCCAGCTGGGGCACGCCGCGCATGGTGCGCTTCGCGATCCCGGCGAGCGTGCCCGCCGGGGCCAGCTCGGCCAGGCCTGCCGCGCCGCTATCGCGGATCGTGTCACTGCACAGGTCCCAGCGCACGGGACGTGTGATCTGGGCGACGATCCGGTCGAGCGCTTCGCTTCCCGACCGCACGGGCTGCCCGTCCGCGTTGGACAGCAGGGTCCGGCGCGGATCCTCGGTGGCGATGTCCGCCGCGGCCTCGGCCACCGCGTCCTGGGCGGGTGCCATGAACTCGGTGTGGAACGCTCCCGCGACAGCGAGGGGGCGCAGCTTGGCGCGCTCGGGCGGGTTCTCCGCCAGCTTGGCGAGCGCCTCCATCGGCCCGGCCGCCACGATCTGCCCGGGGGCATTGCGGTTGGCCGGGGTGAGGCCCAGCTCGGCGAGGCGGGCAAGGACATCGTCCTCCGCGCCACCGAGCACCGCGGTCATGCCGGTCTCGACGGCCGCGCATGCCTTGGCCATCTCGCGGCCGCGCAGGGCAGCGAGGGCGACGGCGTCGTCGCTCGAGATGACCCCGGCCATCGCGGCCGCAGCGAGCTCCCCGACCGAGTGGCCGGCCACGATGCCGCCGAGCTCGGGGAGCTTGTCGAGCAAGCCGCGCTGGGCGATCTCCTCGAACGCGATCAGTGCCGATGCGACTACCAGTGGCTGGGTGACGGCGGTGTCAGTGATCTCGTCGGCCTCGGCGACGGTGCCGAGGCGCACGAGATCGAGCCCAGCGGCCTTGGACCACTGGGCAACCCGGTCATGCACCGAGGGCAGCTCGAGCCATGGCGCGAGCATGCCTGGCTTCTGCGAGCCTTGTCCTGGGGCGAGTAGTGCTATCACGTGCTCCAGGGAACACCCTCGAGGCCTGTTTCTCAGGTGTTTTTAAGCACCAACCTTGGGGCAATAGTTTGTGGGAACCCTACAAACGGGTCCTGTAAGGCCAGGCATCGCCAGCACCGCTGGGAACGTTACAGAGAACTTTTTCACAATGTTACGGAAGTGATGTCTGGGAACTGGAGTAACGGTTCAGCATCAGAGCGCATCAATCGACCCACGGATTCCGCCACGCGAAGTACATACGCATCCCTGGGATTGTTCGGCTCGAGGCCCGTGATCTCCGCGATCTTCTTCAACCGGTACCGCACCGTATTGGGATGAACGAACAAAGCCCGGGCGCATGCTTCCACCGCGCCACCGGCATCGAGGTACACGTCCAGCGTCTCGCTCAGCGAGTTCGCAGCCTTGGCCAGCGGGGTCACGATCTGCGTATTGAGCGCCCGCACCGCATGGGCGTCGCCAAGCAGCGCCCGCTCGGGCAGCAAGTCCGATGCCAGCGCCGGCCGGGGAGCCATCCGCCACCCCGGTGCCGCGCGCAACGCGATGTTCGCCTCGCGCCAGCTCGTGTGCGCTGTCGACAACGAGGGGGCGGTCGGGCCGATCACCACATGGCTGTCCGAGAATGCCTCGAGCAGGTCCGAGATGAATTCCCCGCGCACCGGAACCTCGCCATTGATGATCGCCACCAGGGTCGATCCCTGCACCACCGAGAGCGCCGAGCGGCGGTGCTTCTCCGCCGCCGCGTGCACCGTCGACACCGCCGACACCCCGCTGTCCGGTGGTGGGGTACCTACAATCACCGTCGCGGGGGCGTTCGCCTCCCAGTTCAGCGTCGCGGCCCGTGACAGCATCGACGAATCAGAGTCGCCGCGCACCACCGCATCGACCACGAGGGCCTCGAGCCGGGTGTCCCACGCGCCCCGCGATTCCGCTGCTGTCGCGTAGACCGCCGCGGCCGCGAAGCCGACCTCCACCCGGTAGCGCAGGACCGCCACGGTCAAGGCCTGGAGCTGTTGATCATTGCGGGTGATCCGGGACAAGTAGTTCTCGAAGAACTCCATGGCCACCCGCACCATCTCCACCGTCTGCCGCAGCGTCACCCCGCGCGCCAGATCGTTGGGGACCACGCGGAAGGAGTCCACCGTCTTCCAGATGTCGCGGTCCGGGTCCTTCATCCAGTCCACGAAGTTCGACACCGCGTTCTGCACCAGCAAGTGCACGGTCGAGCGCTGCTCGGCATCAAGATCGGCGAAGAAGTCGAGCTGCTCCTGCATCGACTTGACCGCCTCGGTGGAGAGCCGGCCCGAGTATTGCTTGAGTCGTCGCAGCAGCGCGTCGGAGAGCGGGTTGTCCGCGCTCGGAACGCGCGGCGGCCGTGCCGTGCTCGTCATGCCACCCCAGGATCGGTCGTCTGCTCCGAGACCCCGGCCACGTCGTCGATCCGGTAGCGGCGGGCAGCCTCGGCCGCGCGCTCCCGGTCAAGATCCCCGTTCTCGGCCAGCGCGAGCAGCACGCCGACCACGATCGACTCGGCATCGATGTTGAAGAACCGCCGCGCGGCTGGGCGCGTGTCCGAGAAGCCGAAGCCATCCGCCCCGAGCGTCACGTAGTGCCCCGGGACCCAGGTGCGGATCTGGTCGGGCACCGCGCTCTCGAAGTCCGAGACGCCCACGAAGGGTCCTTCCGAGTCGCCCAGCGCCGCCGTCACGAACGCCCCCGCCTTATCGGTTCCCGGATCCCGCAGCGCGGCGTCCTCGCAGCGGCGACCGTCTCGCCGCAGCTCGGTCCAGGACGTCACCGACCACACGTCCGCGGCAACATCCCACTCGCTCGCGAGGATCTCCTGCGCGCGCAGGGCCCACGGCACCGAGACCCCCGAGGCCAGGATGCTCGCCCGCTTCCCGCCGCTCGTGGCGGGGGAGTAGCAGTGCATGCCCCGTAGCAGCGCCTCCACGTCAAGGCCCTCCGGCTCGGCGGGCTGCACGAACGGCTCGTTGTACAGGGTGATGTAGTAGTAGATGTTCTCCGGCTCGGGCCCGAACATGCGGCGCAGGCCGTCCTTGACGATGTGCGCGATCTCGAACGAGAACGCCGGATCGTAGGTCACCACCGCCGGGTTGGTCGAGGCGAGCGTGAGCGAATGCCCATCCGCGTGCTGCAGGCCCTCGCCCGTCAACGTCGTGCGGCCCGCGGTGGCGCCGAGGATGAAGCCCCTGGTCATCTGGTCGGCTGCCGCCCAGAAGCTGTCACCGGTGCGCTGGAACCCGAACATCGAGTAGAAGATGTAGATCGGGATCATCGGCTCGTCGTGCGTCGCGTACGCGGTGCCAGCGGCGATGAACGACCCGGCCGAGCCCGCCTCATTGATCCCCTCGTGCAGGATCTGCCCGCGCTCCGACTCCTTGTAGGCCAGCATCAGTTCCGCATCCACCGAGGTATACAGCTGCCCATGCCGGTTGTAGATCTTCAAGGTCGGGAACCACGAGTCCATGCCGAAGGTTCGTGCCTCGTCCGGGATGATCGGCACGATCCGCTTGCCGATCTCGTCATCGCGCAGCAGCTCCTTGAACAAGCGCACGACCGCCATCGTCGTGGCCACGTCCTGCTTGCCCGATCCCTTGCGGATCGACGCATACGGCTTGTCGCCCGGCAGCTTCAGCTCCCGCGCCCTGGTGCGCCGCTGCGGCACGAACCCGCCGAGCTGCTCGCGCCGCTCGAGCAGGTACTTGATCTCCGGTGCATCCTCGCCCGGGTGGTAATAGGGCGGCAGGTACGGGTCCTTCTCCAGCTCCTCGTCGCTGATCGGGATGCGCTGCGTATCGCGGAAATGCTTCAGGTCATCGAGCGTCAGCTTCTTCATCTGGTGCGTCGCGTTGCGCGCCTCGAAGTGCTCGCCGAGAGCGTAGCCCTTGATCGTGTGCGCCAGGATCACCGTCGGCTGGCCAGTGTGCTCCGTCGCCGCGCGGTACGCCGCATACACCTTGCGATAGTCATGCCCGCCGCGCTTGAGGTTCCAGATCTCGGCATCGGAGAGATCCTCCACCAGCGCCTTCGTGCGCGGATCACGACCAAAGAAGTGCTCCCGGACGTAGCCGCCATCGTTGGCCTTGTAGGTCTGGAAATCACCGTCGGGCGTGGTGTTCATCAGGTTCACCAGCGCCCCGTCCTTGTCCGCGTAGAACAAGCGGTCCCACTCGCGGCCCCAGATCACCTTGATCACATGCCAGCCCGCTCCCCGGAAGAACGACTCCAGCTCCTGGATGATCTTGCCATTGCCGCGTACCGGGCCATCGAGCCGCTGCAGGTTGCAGTTGATCACGAATGTCAGGTTGTCCAGGCCCTCCATCGCTGCCACATGCACCAGCCCCCGCGACTCCGGCTCATCCATCTCGCCATCGCCGAGGAAGGCCCACACGTGCTGGTCCGAGGTGTCCTTGATGCCGCGGTCCCGCAGGTAGTGGTTGAAGCGTGCCTGGTAGATCGCGTTCATCGGGCCGAGGCCCATCGAGACCGTCGGGAACTCCCAGAAATCCGGCATCAGGCGCGGGTGCGGGTACGACGGCAGGCCGCCGCCCGCGCCGCGATGACTGTGCTCCTGCCGGAATCCGTCGAGCTGCTCGGCGGTCAGCCGGCCCTCGAGGAACGCGCGAGCATAGATCCCCGGCGAGGCATGGCCCTGGATGAAGATGTGGTCGCCGCCGCCCGGGTGGTCCTTCCCGCGGAAGAAATGATTGAAGCCGACCTCGTACAGCGCCGCAGAGGACGCATACGTCGAGATGTGCCCGCCGACGCCGACGCCCGGCCGCTGCGCCCGGTGCACCATGATCGCCGCGTTCCAGCGGATCCATGCCCGGTATCGCCGCTCGACGTCCTCATCACCAGGGAAGGCTGGCTCGAGCTCCGTGGTGATGGTGTTCACGTAATCGGTCGACGTCAGCGCCGGGACCGCGACACGCCGCTCGTTCGCGCGCTCGAGCAGCCTCAGCAGCAAGTACCTGGCCCGATCCGGCGTCGAATGCTCGAGCATCCCATCGAAGGACTCCAGCCACTCCGACGTCTCCTCCGGATCGATATCCGGCAAGTACGATGCGATCCCTTCCCGGATCACCCGCACGCGATCCCGATCCCGTGATACACCATCGCTCGATGACTGCTCAGGCACTCGATCACTCCTTGTGGGCATGTACCTCGTGGACAACCGCGACGCCCCGCGGTTCGCAGCGCGGCCCGGCCTATGACCCACATTACTTTCGCGACCACCCCCGGTGCAGGGCCACAGCGAAAACACCACGCCCAGCGGCCTCCAGCACGCGCCCAGCGGCCCGCCCGCACCGCAAACGACGACAGCACCACCCCCAAGCCGGTAGGGTGACCTCCGTGAAGCAGGAGCACGAACACCATCCCCCCGGCACGCCCCGCCAGGACAGTGCCATCGCGCGACAAGCCGCGCCGCACGCCGCAGCGGGAATCGGTACAGCGGGAACCGGAACAGCGAGCGCACCACGCTGCTGACAAACCAGCCCCCGCACCGCACAATGATCACGGGACCAGCACACCCAGGCACAGAAGCAGGAGGACATACGAACGTGGCCGGGACGGACACTCGGAACTACGCACAAATGCTGGGCATCACCCAGGGAATGATCGTCCAGGAGATCGGCTGGGACGACGATGCCAGCGAGGAGATCCGCGACTCGATCGAGGAGACCTGTGGCGACGAGCTCCTCGACGAGGACACCGACGAGGTAATCGACATCGTCCTCCTGTGGTGGCGCGACGGCGATGGAGACCTCATCGACGAGCTCGTGGATGCCATCGGCCCGCTCTCGGAGGATGGCGCCATCTGGGTGCTCACCCCCAAGACCGGCACCCCCGGATATGTCGAGCCCAGTGAGATCGCGGAGTCCGCGCCCACGGCCGGACTCACCCAGACCTCCACCGTCAACCTCGGAGCCTGGACCGGAGCACGCCTCGAGCAGCCCCGCGCCAAGGCCGGAAAGCGGCAATGAGCCCCAGCTCACCCAGCCAGGGCGAGGAACGCTCGCCCGCTGTGGGGGACCTTGCCCCCGGTTTCGCCCTGCGCGACCAGAACAACCAGCACATCGAGCTCGCCAGCTACCGGGGCCGCAAGAACGTCCTTCTCGTGTTCTTCCCCCTTGCCTACACCGGCACCTGCCAGGGCGAGGTAGGGCAGATCCGCGACAACATCGACACCTTCCGGAACGACACCACCGAGATCCT
>NZ_JACYWE010000002.1:0-34417 GCF_014841105.1 Lolliginicoccus lacisalsi | reverse complement strand
TCTCCGTGAGTGCTCCGCCCGTCCACAAGATCTGGTCCGCCGAGCAGGGATACCTCTTCCCGATCCTCGCCGATTTCTGGCCGCACGGCGAGGTCTCCGCGCGCTACGGCGTGCTCAATATGAAGAACGGGACGCCCGACCGCGGCACCTTCCTCGTGGATCGCGAGGGCATCATTCGCTATGCGGAGATCGGCCCGCCCGGGAAGCCGCGCGACCAGCAGCAATGGCAAGCGGCCATCGAGGCGCTCGCCAGCCAGCACTAGCGGTCCGCGGGCGACCGGGACCGGGGAGGCGCGCAGCCCCCGTCGAGCGCCGACTAGGTCAGGTGTGCGCGCCGGTGTAAAGTGGTCGCGCGGCATCCGGGCGTATAGCTCAGCGGTAGAGCGCTGCTCTTACACAGCAGTGGTCGGGGGTTCAAATCCCTCTGCGCCCACCATTCGGTAGCTCGCCAGCCCTCCCTAGCTCATCACCGGCCAGGCATCCGCTGGTGACCACATTGACCACGCTGTGGCGCGCGTCCGGCAACCCGGCGATCACCAGCGACTTCCGGCGGCGAGCGGCCCGCGCGAAGGCAGGGCGCGCAAAGGCAGGGCGCTGCCTCACCGATCCGCTCGGGTGTGACTCGTGTCCTAGCGGTATCGGGTGGTTCCGGCGGTATTCTCGACAGTGCGCGTTTCGGGCACCGGTTTCGGACACCGGGAGCCCCCGGGCAGGGCTTGCCCCAGGACGGAACGTGCCGGGCACGGGACCGGATGCCGGGATCCCGCGTCCTTCGGCCTGCGCCATCCGGCGCGGGCCCTCAGGAGTTCAAGACGCAGAGTTCGGAGTGAT
The DNA here is from genome assembly GCF_014841105.1 of Lolliginicoccus lacisalsi. GTDB lineage: Bacteria > Actinomycetota > Actinomycetes > Mycobacteriales > Mycobacteriaceae > Lolliginicoccus > Lolliginicoccus lacisalsi. Next base: position 33,586 of record NZ_JACYWE010000002.1, on the reverse strand, counting down.
TGTCATCAAGGCCGGGGAGTTGATCGCGAAGAACTATCGCCTCGTCGAGCGCATTGGCAGCGGCGGCGCGGGCGTGGTGTGGCGCGCGATCGATGAGCGCCTCGAGCGCCCCGTGGCGGTCAAGGAGATCCTCGTGCAGCCCGGCTTGCCGGAGAGCGAGCGCGAGATGCTGCGCCACCGCGCGATGCGCGAGGCCCGCAACGCCGCGAGGTTCCAGCACCCGAACGCGATCGTCGTGTTCGACATCGCCGAGCACGAGGGCAACCCGTGCCTGGTGATGGAGTACTTCAGGTCGCGCAGCCTGGCGGAGGTGCTGTCCGCGGAGGGCACGCTGCCCTTGCCCCAGGTAGCGCGGATCGGTCGGCAGGTCGCGTCGGCCCTGATGTCGGCCCACAACGCCGGCATCGTTCACCGCGATGTGAAGCCGGGCAATGTGCTGATCAATGACGCCGGGCTCGTGAAGATCACCGACTTTGGCATCTCGAAGGCGGCCGGGGACGTGACGCTGACAGCGACGGGACTGGTCTCGGGCACGGTGGCCTACCTGCCGCCGGAGATCGCGCGCGGTGCCGAGCCGACCCCCGCATCCGATGTTTTCGGGCTCGGCGCGACGTTGTTCCACGCGCTGGAGGGCGAGCCGCCCTATGGGCGGGACCAGAACCCCCTGGCGGTGCTGTACAAGGCCGCGAGCGGGGAGATGGCCGAGCCACGGCGCGCGGGCGAGGCGACCGTCCTGCTGCGGCGGATGCTGGCGTCGGATCCGGAGCAGCGGCCCTCGCTGCGGGAAGCCCGGGCCGAGCTTGCTGGCGTGGCCGAGAGCAATGGCGCGCGTGGTGCCGCAGCACCTCAGCAGGGGCGCCGGCGCGGCCTGATCGACGCTGTCCGCGCGAGCGTTCCGGCGGGGGTATCAGCGGCACGGTCGGCGACCACGCAGCTCGTGCCCCCAGCGCAGTCCGCGCCAGCGCGCCCCGTGCGAACCGATACCGCGCAGGCCCACACCTACCCGGCTGATACGACCCCGCGGCGGGGCGACCGGGCTACCGCGATGGCCCCCTTCGTGACCGATGCGCGACCCGTCCCCGCAGCGAGATCAGGCTCGCGGCCCGTGGTGTTCACCGGCGCGGTCGTGATCGTGCTGCTGATGGTGCTGGGCCTGGTGTACGGCATCGTCACCATGTCCGGCGGCAACGTGGGCAGCGGAGCGGGCACGACCTCCGAATCCGCGGCGCCGGGCCTCGAGCAGACGCCAAGCTCGGGTGGCAATGTGGCGTGGGGCGCGGCAGGCGAGGTCGTGGCTCGGTTCTACAGCAATCCCGCGGGCTCGTGGTCCCTGCTCACCCCGGCCGCTCAGCAGGTCTATGGCGATGCCGCGGGCTTCGAGGCGTACTGGTCCTCCCGCGTCGTGCAGAGCTTCGGGCAGATCGAGGCGTACAAGCGTGCCAACAACCCGGACGGATCGGTGGACCTCCGCATCAACGGGCTCGCCTACGACGGGCAGAGCCGCGATCTCGAGGTGCGGGTGGTCGATGCCGATGGCCGGTTGCTGATCGATAGCGATACGCGCTAGAAACGGCTGCGGTCACAGGATGCGCAACGGCCCATGCCGCGCGCCGGTAGGCTTGCGATGCCCGTTCGAAGTACCTGTGGAGGATTGTCATGATCGGAAGGCCTCGCTCGCGTTCCTCGTACGCGCAGGCCGCCCGGTCGCTGCTGCGCGAATCCGTTCTGACAGCGGTTGATGAGCTGGTCCGCCACGACGGCTGGGCCGCGACGACGATCGACCGGGTGGCCAAGACCGTCGGTATCAGCCGCCAGACCGTGTACAACGAGTTCGGATCACGACAATCGCTGGCGGAGGCCTACATCCTGCATCGCCTCGACCAGGTGCTGGACTCTGTCTCGACCGTCGTGCGAACCTCCTCCACGCTGGAGGAGGGATTCCGCTCCGCGCTGGTGATGTTCCTGGACATGGCCGACGAGCCGTTGATCCGCACTGTCCTGTCGGGCGGGGGAGACCGGTCGAGCCTCACCGAGCTGCTGCGCCAGGTCAACGAGCGCACGGTCGAGCGGCTGGCGAGCCTCATCCGGGAACTGACCCCCACGGTGTGCGAGGACGATGCGGTCATCCTCGCGGATTCCATCGCCCGGCTGGCGGTAGCGCATGCGATCGCGCCAACCCACGGCCAGGACGTAGCGGTGCACCGCATGGTTCGCCTCGCGCAGATCGTGCTCGGCGCGCTGGAGGCCGGCCAGGACGAGGATTCGTGATCCGCGCCGCGCGTGGCATCGAGGCAAACGCATGAAGTCCTCCCGTGCCGCGCTGCTGGTCGCGCTGCTCCTGGGAAACGCTTTCGTCGTCGCCTGGTGGTGGACGAGCGCATGGCTGCTCGATGACAGCACGGCCAGCCCCGCCGAGCACTGGGCAATCGCCACGGTGGCGGTGCTCGGTGCTGCCGTGATCGCGCTGCGCGTCGATCGCTTCATCCGGGCGTGGACGAGCTCGAGCGTGGCCCCCACCGACGCCGACCTGCGCCAGGCCCTGGCCGCAGCGACCTTCGTCGCGCTGGGCTGCGGTTTCCTCTTCGGCAGCATCATCGTGCTGGATCACTACGTGGGCACCGGGGCGATGCCAGGCGATCCGGCGCCGTGGTGGATCGTCGGCTCCGTCGCTTGGCTGGCAGCGGGCATCAACCATTGGATCGCCGTGTGGTGGCTGCGGCCAGCGCTGCTGCGCGAGTTCGGGCGGGCCGCCGTCGGCTCGGTCGCCACGTCGCGGGCATGGTCGGAGCGGATGTGGACCGTGCGGGTGGTGTCCGTGCCCGCGGTTCCCCTGCTGCTGCTCGCCGGTGCCCTCGCTGGTGGCGGCGGATCCGGCGGTGCCGCCCAAGCGGCGATCATGGCGGGAGCGGCCACCGCCGTGGTGTCGTCGTTGTTGCTCGGTGGCATGTCCGCCAGGAGGCTCGCCGCGATGCGCCACGCGATCCGGGACCGCCGCCGACCGGTAGTGGACTCGGTGACGGAGGCTGGCGCGCTGCAGGCGGTGGTGGGCGAGCTGATCGACGAGTCCGTCCGCTCGCAGGCATCACAGGAGCTCTTCGGGCAGCACGTGGGTCGCGACGTGGCACGGCAGGCGCTCGAGCACGGTACCGAGCTGCGCGCCGAGACCCGCTTCGTGGCCGTGATGTTCGTTGACCTCGTGGGCTCCACGCGCGCGGCATCCACGATGCGCCCGGGCGAGGTCGTGGCGATGCTCAACCGCTTCTTCGACACCGTGATCCGCGTGGTCGATCAGCACCGGGGATTCGTCAACAAGTTCGTCGGCGATGAGGCGCTCATCGTGTTCGGTGCCCCCGTGTTCCAGGTGGAGGCCGTCACCCAGGCCCTCGCGACAGCGCGGGAGCTCGTCGACGCCCTCGCGGGCATGCCGGAGATCCAAGTAGGCATCGGCGTCTCCGCGGGAACGGTCACCGCCGGCAACGTCGGGGCGGCCGAGCGGTTCGAGTACACCGTCATCGGGGACCCGGTCAACGAGGCAGCCCGCTTGACCGAGCTGGCCAAGAAGCATCCCGGCCACGTCCTGGCCTCGGCAACGGCAGTGGGCTTCGCCTCCGAGGCGGAGCAAGCCTTGTGGACGAGCGGAGACCTCGTGGAGCTGCGTGGCCGCAGCAAGCTCACGCGGCTTGCCTGGCCCGTGGCGCCCACGCGTACGCACGGTTAGGCACTATTGTCAGGTCCGTGGCGAGAAAACAGCCGATCGCCGGATATGGCGACCCCGAGGAACTGCTGGACGCGTTGACCGAGTTCGTCAGCGACAAGCTCCGTGGCGACACGCTCGCTGAACTGGTGCACGTGGAGGTCGGGCACGCGCTCGCGGCCGCGGAGCAGCTCACGCTGGGGGAGGTCGTGACCCCGCAGCAGGTCAGTGGCGCTGCGATCAAGTACGCGCTCGAATGGCGCATCGAGGGTGCGATCCCGGAGCTCGCGGGCGACATCGCCGGCCGCATCCACGAGAGGCTGCTGCACGATCACGATGCCCGGGACGTCGCCGTCGCCGCGGAGAAGTTCCTCGCGATGCCAGCCTTCCATCGCATCATCGACCTGGTCTACCACAGCCCGGCGGTGCGCGGCTCGGTGGCGTGGTTCCTCTACCGGGCCGCCGTGGAGTCGGTCAACCGCAACCGTGACCTCATGGCGAGCACCCCGGGGCTCGGGATGCTGGTGCGACTCACTGGCGCGCTGGGCAACCGGGTCGCACCCGCGGCCCCCGCGCACGTCGACCGCGCGGTGCGGGGAGCAGTGGAACGGATCGTCGCCGGAGCCCTCGACGCCGCCGAGACCCCGGACCTCGCCGCCCCCCGGCCCGCAGCGGGCGCATCCACCGCTGAGCTGCTCGAGGCACACATCGGCTCGTCGCTCACCGCGCAGGAGCTCGAGGACCTGCTCGTCCTTGGCTTCGAGATCTGGAACGACATGCGCGGCACCCGGGCCCTGCGCGCCGCCGTGGAGGAAGGCGTCGCGGTGTTCTTCCAGAAATACTCCCACTACACCCTCGCCGATCTCCTCGAGGAGCTGGGCGTGAGCCGGGAGGACATGATCGAGGAAGCGCTGCGCTTCGCCCCGCGCGTGCTGGGGATCGTCCAGGAGAACGGCATGCTCGAGAGCTTCGTGCGCCGCCAGTTCCGCGACTTCGTCGAATCCGAGCGCGTGCGCCGGATGCTCGCATGACGTGATGCGCGGCGACCCCGAGGCTCCGGCCAGCGACGGCAAGCGGCACGCGCTGGTCCTCGCAATGGCGGGCGGCATCGATCCCGGCGTGCCAGGCCGTGCTCTGGAACTGCGCCGTGCCCTCCTCAGCACCGGCGTCTGGCAGGACTCGGCAGGCCCGGAAGGAATCGCGCTCGCACCAGGAGTGGCAAGCTCGCGCGCTCTGATCGACCGCGCGTTCGCCGCTGCGCACAGCGACGGCGCGACCTTGCTGCTCGGGATCATCAGCGATGACGTGAAGGCCGAGGACGCCACCGTGCTGCTTGGGCCCGGCGGCCTGGACCTGGGCGCATGCGTGCGGGAGCTGCGCGAGCACTACCGCGGCATCGACGGGCTGGTCCTGCTGCTCGATCTCCCGATCATGCTGCCGCCGGGCTGGACCAGCGCGCTCGGTGCCAGCGCGCTCGGAGGTGGGCGCATCGAAGTGGTAGTGGGCAACGGGCTGGCTGCCGAAGTAGCCCGGATCGCGGCGACGGGCATCGGCTCCGCGGCGTCGTGCATCACGGCCAGCGACATCCGCGCCGCTGCCAGCGGGCAGGGCCTACCCGCGGCGACGCGCGATCCATCCTTGTGGGTCCTCCCCAACCAGGCCCGCGCGCACGATGCGACCGCCGGGTCCGCGCGGGCGACCCTCATCGATGCGCGGCTCGCGGGAATCGTGCTCTCCCCAGCGCAGCAACGCGCCGCAGAAAATGCCATCGAGGCACGGGACCACCGGCTCGTCACGATCACTGGTGCTCCCGGATGCGGCAAGTCCACCGTTCTCGCCGCCCTCACCAGGCCCGACCAGGTCGCACCGATCGACCATTGCAGCCCGCGCCATGTCGCGGCCATCGTGCTCATCCACGCATGGCACTCCGTCGAGGAGATCGCTGCCGAGATAGCGACCCAGCTGCACGCGCGCATCCCGGGCCTCGAGCCGCGCCCCGTCAACGGGACAGTGCCCGCCATGGCCACCGAGCGGCTCCTGGAAAACCCGCTCGCTGAGTGCGCCACGGCATGGCGGCGACCCATCCTCGTCATCCTCGACGGAATCGACCACCTGCCCCCACCAGAGATGAAGCGCCTCGACGACGCCATCGGCACGCTGCTAGACCGGCACGAGGGCGCGCTCGCGCGGCTGCGGATCATCGCGAGCATCCGCGACACCATTGACGTGGCAACGCTGCCGTCGCTGGCCGCGGGCCTGCGCGTCTGCCTGCTCGGCGACCCGGCGTGGCGGGGCGCGCCGTCCGGAGAGCCAGCGGGAGAGCACGATGAGCTGGCCGTGCGCCAGGCCCGGCACATCATGGCAGCCAGCCGGGACCCGGAGGCCGCGCGCTTCGTGCTCGCCCTGCTCCTTGCCACGGGCGCGGCGCCGATCCTGCCCCGGTCGGCCATCGAGACGGCGCTCGCCACGCGGGGGCTCCCTGCTGCCCGGGCATTCGTCGGCGAGGTCCTCGCCCTGGCCGATCCCCTCGTGGAACGAGCCGCGCCGGGCACGAGCGAGGAGACCGTCGGCCTCCGCAGGCATGTACTGGCCCCAGCGCTCCGGTCCGTCGTGGATCCGGCGGGCACGGCGATGGTGGTGGCGCACCGAGCGATCGTGGATGCGGTCCAGCGCCTCTCCACCGCCGCCGTGGCCCTCGCCACGTATAAACGACTCGCCCTGCCCCTCCACTGCCTGCACGTCGGCCAGCCCGAGCAGGCGCTGGCGCTGCTCTCCACCGCAGCGGGGAACTCGCACGCCGCGGACAACCATGCCCGCTGGTCGCGCTGGAGCAGCCTCGCCAGCGGTATCCTCGGCCCGGGCCATCCCGTGGTGCTGTCGCTGCGCGGCAACTCCGCCGGTGCCCGGGGCATCGCCGGGGACCCCGCCGGCGCCGCCGAGGACTTCACCGCGCTCGCCGCCGATCGTGAGCAACTCCTCGGCGCCGAGCATCCCGATACGATCGCCACCCGCAACAACGTCGCTGTCTGGCTGGGAAAGTCTGGCCAGCACCGGGCCGCCACCGCCGAGTTCGCCGCCATGCTTCCCGTGCTCGAGCGGCTGCACGGTCCCGCGCACCCGGCCACCGTCGCCATGCGCGACCACCTCAGCCACTACCTCGCCAGCATGGCCGCCACCGCCACGACACCGGACGCGGCGCGGGCCACCCTTCGGGACCAGCAGCGGATGCTCGGCCACGATCATCGCGCCACCCTCGCCACCCGTTTCCGGCTCGCCGCGATGAGCGCCGCCCCCGGCGACCATGCCGCAGCGATCTCCGAGGCCGAACAGCTCCTCCGCGATCAGCGCCGGGCCCTGGGCGCCGCGCACCCGGACGTGCTGGAGACCCTGTATTCGCTCGCGTCCTGGCGGCTCCGCTCGGGAGACCACCATGGTGCACTGGGCGACCTGATCGCGCTCGCCGAGGGCCGGGCGCAGCTCCTCGGGCCCGACCACCCGGACACCCTCGCTGCCCGCGGTAGCCTGGCCCTCGCCAAAGCCGATGCCGGCGAGCTGCACGGCGCGATCAAGGAGCTCGAGGATCTCATCCCTCTCCAGCAGCGCGTGCTCGGGCCCGACCATCCCGAAACCCTGGCCGCGCGCAACAATCTCGCGCTGTCGCGCGGAAAGCTCGGCGAGATCCCGCGCTCGCTGCGCGAGTTCGGTCAAGTGCTCGCGGACCGGGAGCGCGTGCTCGGGCCCGAGCATCCCGCCACCCTGACCACGCGCGCGAACCTCGCCTGGATCAAGGGGCGCAACGGTGATGCCGCTGCTGCGCTCCGCGCCTACGAGGAGCTCATCCCGCTGCTCGAGCGAGTGCTGGGCAGCGATCATCCGCGAGCATCCAGCGCTCGCAAGGGCCGCGCGCGGTGGGCCAGGGAGCTCGCCGCACGCCGGGCCTAGCCCGCGCGAACGGCCCTGCGCAGCACCGGTCGCGTGGCGAGCACGCCCCCGAGGACAAGCGCATTGCCGAGCGCGAGCAGCGCCAGCACCTGGCCGAGCGCCAACGGATCAACGAGGACCACGGCACCCGTGATGGGGAACAGGAACGCCAGCGCGGCGCCCGCGGAGACAACCGACAGCACCAGCACCGGCCCACGAGCCTGCCGCGAGCGCGCCGCCTGCATGACAGCGACCGGCGTGCCCGCATGGTGCAGCGCCACATACAGGTCGCGATGCTCGAGGATCGCCGCGGCCTGGGTGAGCGCCGACGAGATCGCGGCGAGCAGGAACGTCACCACCACGGTGAAGGCGACACCAAGCCGCATATCGCTCATCATCTGATCCTGGCCAGTGTCGCTGCCAATCGCGGTGAGCAGCGCGGTCCCCGCGGCGACGAAGCTGGCGACGGCCACGCCGCTGACGGCGCGCCACGACTGCGCCGGGGCGTCGAGCACACGGCGCGCGGCGATCAAGGACGCGGCGTCGCTGGCCCGCGCGAGCATGGCACGGCCGACGAGCGAGACGATGACCGGCCCCACGACGTTGAGCATCGCGAAGGTGATCGCGAGCGCGACGAGCAGTGCGGTGATGCCCGCGGCCACCGTGGCGGCCTGCGTCCACAGCAGCAGGAGACCACCGGCCACCACCAGCAGCACCAGGCCGTGAGGCCGGGGCGCGTGCCGCTGGGTGACGCCGAGCGGTGTGATGGCGATGCTTCGCAGCCCGAGCAGCGACGTGGCTGCCGCGAGCAGCACTACGCCCGCGAGGGTGGCCAGCAGCATCCACGGCCCCACCCACAGCTCGCTGGCGGCGAACGGCTCGCCCTGGAACGGCAGCAGCGCGACCACCGGCAGCAGCGCCGCGTTGATCAACGCGCCCATCAGTGCTCCCAGCAGTCCCGCGATCGCCGCCTCGAGCATCGCCATTCCCTCGACATCGCCGGGGGTGGCGCCAGCTAGCCGCAACGACGCCAGGCGCGCGTCGCGCTTGCGGGCACCCAGCCGGGCGGCGGCGAGCCCGAGGGTGATGCAGGGGACGATCACCAGGATGCTCGCGATCGAGGCAAGGTTCAGGTAGAACTCTGCATCGGGATGGGAATCGCGGCCCGCGAACGCGCCGTGCCCACCGATCACCGTCAGCGCCAGCGCTGTCGCGGCAGCGAACGCGAGGATCGGCAACGCCAGTGCCGCGAGCATCCGCGGACCCTCGGCGCGCGCGGTCATCCGTGTCACGCGCAGGATCGTGGCCGCGCTCATGACGCGCTCCGCTGCGCGAGGCGGCCATCGTGCATGTGGACTATGTGCTCGCAGTTGCCCGCCACCTGCGGATCATGGGTCACCACGACCAGCGCGGTCCCGAGGTGGCGGCTTGCCTCCACGAGGATGCCCATCACGTCCTGGGACGTGCGGGCGTCGAGGGCGCCGGTGGGCTCATCGGCGAACAACACCGTCGGCCGGGCCACCATCGCGCGGGCGATGGCGACGCGCTGGGCCTGCCCGCCGGACATCTCGCCGGGACGGCGCTCCTCGAGCCCGGCGATGCCGAGCGGCGCGAAGAACGTGGCTGCCCGATCGCGGGCGGCGCGCACGGCCATGCCGTCGAGGATGAGGGGCAGCGCGACATTCTCGATCGCGGGCAGCTCGGGCAGGAGCTGGCCGGACTGGAAGACAAACCCGAACGCGCGTCGCCGCAGCGCGGTCCGCTCGGATTCCCGCAAGGCACTGATGGCGGTGCCTTCGAGGAGGACCTCGCCCGCATCGGGCTGCACGATGCCGCTCAGCAGATGCAGCAGGGTGGACTTGCCGGAGCCGGAGGGTCCCATGATGGCGAGGGTGCCCCGTGGCTCGACGTCGATGCTGGTGTCGTGCAGGACGGTGCGGGGACCGTAGCGCTTGGTGAGGCCACGCCCGCTGAGAACCGCAGTGTGTGTCATGCTCTCCACGGTGCCGTGGCGGGCGGGCAGAAGCGTCGGGCCACGGTCCGATCCTCGCTGCGGCCCCGTCATGCCAGGGTAGGACGCGGGCAGGATGCGAACCAGGACGACGGGCAGGCGGGAGCGGGCACGAGCATGCGTCATTCGTGGGCGGCGGGCAGGGCCGCGGGGCTAGCCCTGGGCTTCCTCGCGGACCACTGGCTGGGCGACCCGCAGCGATTCCATCCCGTCGCGGGATTCGGGACTATCGCGCACCGCGCCGAGCAAGCCTGGTACCGGGATTCCCGTGGCCGGGGCGCTGTGCACTGGCTGGTTCTGGTGGGCGGAACGACGGGTGCTGCCTGCCTGGTGGAGCTCGCGCTGGCCCGGGACGGAATGCCCCGGCTGGCGAGGATCGGGTGGACCGCCGGTGCCACGTGGGCAACCCTGGGTGGCATGAGCCTGGCCCGGGTGGGCGAGCGCATGGCGGGGCATCTCGAGGCAGGTGACCTGGAGGCGGCCCGCGACCTGCTGCCCTCGCTGTGCGGGCGCGATCCAGCCCTGCTCGACCTGCCGGGCATCGCCCGGGCGACGGTGGAATCCATCGCGGAGAACACCTCCGATGCCACGATCGGCCCGCTCGTCTGGGCGGGATTGCTGGGCGCTCCCGGAGCGCTCGCCTACCGGGCGATCAACACCCTCGACGCGATGGTGGGCTATCGCTCGGAGCGCTACGGGCGCTTCGGCTGGTTCTCGGCCCGCGCTGATGATGCCGCGAACCTGCTCCCGGCCCGCTGCTGCGGCATGATCACCGTCGCTTCGGCTCCCGTCGTGGGGGGATCCCCGGCGCGGTCCTGGCGGGCGTGGCGGCGGGATGCGCGCTCGCACCCGAGCCCCAACGCCGGAGTGGCGGAGGCCAGCGCCGCGGGCGCGCTCGGTATCCGGCTCGGCGGCACCACGAGGTATTGGCATGGCACGGAGGAGCGGCCAGCACTGGGGGAGGGCCCGCCACCTCGCGTCGCTGATGTGCGGCGCGCTGTGCGCCTCTCCCGGCGCGTGCAGGCTGGTGCGGCCGTGCTGGCGGTGCTAGCGGTGGTGGCCGTACCGATCGGCCAGCGCATCGCGCGGGCGTGAGGGCGCCGCGGGCTCGGTGGCCTCCTCGTGCTTTCGGGTGCCGCGGCCCCGGCGCTCCCGGAGCTCGGCGCGCACGAAGTACAGCAGCCCGAGCGGCGCCATGATCCCGAACGCGATCCACTGCAACCCGTATGACAGGAACGGGCCCGCATCGAGCTGCGGCAAGCCGATCACGCCGAGGCCGCCCGGCTGATCGGCCGCGAGCTGCACGTAGACGGCAGGAAGGTCCGTGCCGGTGGCCGCGCTGATCTCCTCGGTGTTGATCGAGTACACCTGCATCACGCCGTCGTCGCCGTCGATGACATCCCGGCCGGTCGAGCCCTCGGGCATGCGCACCCGGCCCTCGAGCCGGACCTGGCCCTCGGGTGGCGCGGCGAACGAGGGAACCTCGGTGCCCACATCGGTGGGCACGAAACCCCGGTTGACGAGCACCACCGGGCCGCTATCGAGCTGGAACGGCGTGAGCACCTCGAAACCGGGCGTCGCATCGACCGACCGCAACCGCGCGACCACCTCGTCGGCGGGCAGGTACGAGCCGTTGAGCAGGACCCGCCGCCATTCGTCGTCCGCGGCTAGCGCGTCCTGGCCGGACATCAGCTCATCGACCGGCACGGGCTCGGCGTCGAGCGACTGCTCGATCAGGGAGTTCCGCTGCTCCGTCTCCGCGTTCTTGCCGAGCTGCCACGGCGCGAGGACGGTGAAGGCGAGGTAGGCGAACACGCCCACGATGATGATGAGGACCACCCAGCCTGGGCGGACGAGGAAACCGAGTCGGCGCACGCTACCACGGTAGCCGCGCGGGGCGGGCAGGTCGAAACCGTCGGCCACCGAACGCCGCCAAGATCACAGGCGCGCGGTCTACAGCCGCGCGCGGATCCAGTCGAGGATGCCGGGTATCGCGGCCTCGATCTGCTCGCGCACTTCCTCGAACTCCCGCTGGCTGCCCCAGTAGGGGTCGGAGACCTCCCAGGACTGCGCATCGGGATCGAACTCGCGCAGCAATCGCACCCGTGCGAAGTCCGCGCCGCGCTTGCGCAGCTCGCGGACATGGCCCTTGTCGAGCGCGAGGATCAGGTCAGCCCGCAGGTGCTCCGCCGCGACCGTGGCGGCCACGTGCTCGGTGGTGTAGCCCGCGTCCCGCAGCGCCGCGACGGTGCGGTGATCCGCTGGCTCGCCGACATGCCACGAGCCGGTCCCGGCGCTGCTCACCTGGACCTGATCGTGCAGCCCCTGCTCGCGCAGCGCGTCGGCGAGGATCCGCTCGGCCATCGGGGAGCGGCAGATGTTGCCGGTGCAGATGAAAGTAATGTGCACGAATCCGACTCTACCTGCTGGCGTCGAGCAACAAGTCGATCAGGCGCTCGGGGGAGCTGGCGACCCATCGCGCCCCGGCATGCTCGGTGTCGCTGCCGTAGCCCCAGGTGACCGAGATGGTGCTGATGCCATGGGCCGAGGCGCCTTCCACATCGTGGATCCGATCGCCCACCATCACCACATCACGGGCAGCGCGCTCGACCGGAATGCCTAGCTCGCGCAGCGCGTGCGCGATCACATCGGCCTTGCGCCGCCTCGTGCCGTCGTCGCTCGCCGTCCCGATCACCTCGAAGAACTGCTCGAGACCGTGGTGGCGCAGCATCTTCAGGGAGTTGGTCTCGGCTTTCGATGTCGCGACCGCGAGCCGGGCGCCCGCGCCGCGCAATGCCGCCAGCGCCTCGGGAATGCCGTCGTAGACGGTGGACTCCTGCCAGCCCAGCGTGCCGTAGCGCTCGAAGTAGGCGGCGAGCGCCCGCTCCGCGATGGCGCCCTCCACGCCCAGCGAGGCGAGCGTGTCGATCATGGGCGGGCCCACCACGTCCAGCACCGGGAACGCCGCGGGCACCTCAAAGCCGACCGCTTCGACGGCATGGCGGAAGCTCGCGATCACTCCCGGAGCTGAATCCGTCATCGTGCCGTCGAGATCGACGAGGACAACGGGGAAGCGGGACCTGCGAGCCATGCTGACCATCATGCCGTCCCGCATCGCCACCGCACTAGGCTGGTGCCCCGTGAGCATCATCGCGCGGCAGTCGCTCGATCCCGGACGGGGAGCCGGGGCGGATGCGCTGCGCCACCATGGCGACATCGACGCGGCGCCCGGACTGCTGGATCTCGCGGTGAACGTGCATGGCGCCGAGCCGCCGCCTTGGTTGCAGCATGCGCTGCGCGACCGGCTGCCGGATCTCGCGAGATATCCCGACCGGGCGGAGGACTGGGCAACGCGGGCTGTCATCGCGGCGCGGCACGGGCGCCACCCCGACGAGGTGCTGCTGCTCAACGGTGCCGCCGAGGGGTTCGCGCTGCTGCCCGGCCTCGCGCCGCGCCACGCTGTGGTGATCCACCCGTCCTTCACCGAGCCCGAGCATGTCCTTGCCTCCGCAGGCATCCCGGTGACGCGCGTGATCCTGCGCCCGCCGTTCGACCTCGCCCAGGCCACCATCCCGCGCGATGCTGATCTCGTGGTCGTGGGCAACCCGACCAATCCGACGTCGGTACTGCACCCGCGGTCGAGCATCGAGGCCTTGCGTGCGCCAGGACGACTCGTGGTGGTCGACGAGGCGTTCATGGACGTCGTACCGGGGGAGATCGGATCCTGCGCGGCGGAGGGTGCGGATGATGTGCTGGTGCTGCGCAGCATCACCAAGACCTGGGGGCTGGCCGGGCTGCGAGCGGGCTACGCGCTCGGCGCCCCGGAGCTGCTGCAAAGCCTGGCGCGGCCGAGACCGCACTGGCCGGTGGGCACCCTCGCGATGACGGCGCTCGCCGCGTGCTCCAGCGATCGCGCGATCACAGAGACCGCGCGGATCGCCGAACGCATCGCGGCGGACCGGGAGTACCTCCTCGCCAGGCTGGGTGGACTGCGCCATCGCGGCATCTCGGTGGTCGCTCCCGCCAGCGCTCCCTTTGTGCTGCTGGGCGTTCCCGAAGGCCTGCGGCAGGGCCTGCGCGGGCGTGGCGTGGCCGTCCGCCGCTGCGATACCTTTCCCGGCCTCGACGACCGCGTCATCCGGGTCGCGGTGCGCGAGCAGCCTCTGGTAGACACGCTGGTGCAGGCCATCGACGCCCTGGATGAGGAGCAGCAGTGCAGCAACCTAGCGTGAACGAGCGTCCCGCCACCATCGCGGATGCCATCGCCGTGCTCGAGTCCGCCTACCCGCCGCGCCTTGCAGAGGACTGGGACTCCGTCGGCCTGGTGTGCGGCGATCTCGCCGCGCCCGTGCGCCGCATCCTGCTGTGCGTGGATGTGACCGGCGCTGTCGTGGAGGAAGCGATCGAGCTGGGCACCGACCTCATCGTGGCCCACCACCCGCTGCTCCTGCGCGGTGTCGACACCGTCGCGGCGAGCACTCCGAAGGGCGCCCACATCCATCGGTTGATCACCGCCGGGTGCGCGCTCTATACCGCGCACACCAATGCGGACTCGGCGAGCCCCGGGGTCTCGGATGCTCTCGCGGAGGCGCTGGGCCTGCGGGTCGAGCGCCCCATCGCGCCCAAGCCGACGGCGCAGCTCGACAAGTGGATCGTGTTCGTGCCCGTGGAGGACACTGCTGCTGTTGCCGACGGGATGTTCGCCGCCGGTGCCGGAGAGCTCGGCGACTACCGCGAATGCGGCTGGCGCGTCACCGGCACCGGGCAGTTCCGGCCCGTTGCGGGAGCCAATCCGACCCTCGGGGAGATCGGGGAGCTCGAGCGCGTCACCGAGGACCGCCTCGAGGTTGTCGCCCCGCGAGGCAAGCGTGAACTGGTCCGCTCGGCCTTGCTCGATGCGCACCCCTACGAGGAACCGGCTTACGACGTGTTCGAGCATGCTTCCCTCCACTCGCGGGAAGGCCTCGGCCGCGTGGGGGAGCTGCCCGAGCCCGAGCCCCTGCGCCAGTTCACCGAGCGCGTGGCGCGGGCGCTGCCGTCCACGGTGTGGGGCGTGCGCGCTGCCGGGGATCCCGAGCGGCTGGTGCGCCGCGTCGCTGTCTGCGGCGGAGCGGGGGACTCCCTGCTCGCCACGGTGGCACGGCTCGGTGTCGATGCGTACGTCACCTCTGACCTCCGCCATCACCCCACCGACGAGAACCTGCGGGCAGGTGGCCCGGCGCTCATCGATGTCGCGCACTGGGCCAGCGAGTTTCCCTGGTGCGACCAGGCGCGGCGGCTCCTCGATGAAGCCCTGGCTTCGCGCGGTGTGCACGTGGCCGTGACCGGGCTGCGCACCGACCCCTGGACCGTGGCATCGGTCGGGCCAAGCTGAGCAAAAGCGGTATGGAAGGCAGCGGAAGCGTCACGACCGAGGCGGTAGGGTAGTGCGATTAGCCAGCACTGCACGACCACCTAGACCTGAATAACGGAGCGCAGAGACTTGAACGCCGAACCCCAGACTCAACTACGGCTCCTCGACCTCGCCGCCGTGGACGCAGAGATGCTGCGGCTGAGGCACCGGCGCCGCACCCTGCCCGAGGACAAGGAGCTTGATCGTCTCGCCGAGGAGCTCCGCGCCCGCAAGGACGACGCGGTGGGCAAGGAGATCGTGCTCGACGATCTCGACCGCGATATCAAGCGCCACGAGAAGGAACTCTCCCAGGTGCGCATGCGCGAGGAGAAGGACACTGAGCTGCAGCGTGGCGGGACGCTGCCTGCCAAGCAGCTCACCGAGCTGCAGCATGAGCTCGACAGCCTCGCGCGCCGCAAATCGATCATCGAGGACGAGACCCTCGAAGTGATGGAGCAGCGCGAGGCAGCGGAGGCCGACCTCCAGCACGCGGGAGCGCAGGTCTCCCACGTCGAGTCGCAGATCGCTGAGGTGAAGCGTCATCGCGATGAGGCCCTCGCGGACATCGAGACCGCGGAGCGGCGCTGCGCCACCGATCGCGACGCCATCGCGGGCTCCTTCCCGGCGGAGCTGCTCGCGCTCTACGAGTCACGCGTGCGGGCGGGCGGACTGGGCGCGGGCGTGCTGAACGGCGGCAAGTGCGGCGCGTGCCGCATCGAGCTCGACCGCGGCGAGCTCGCGCGGATCAACGCCGCCCCCGCCGACCGGGTGCTGCAATGCCCCGAGTGCGATGCCATCCTGGTCCGCAAGTGACGATGCGCGAGGCAGGCAATGAGCAGCACTGAGCCCGCGGCCCACCGCAGGGTCATCCTGGAAGCGGACGGTGGATCGCGGGGCAACCCCGGGCCCGCTGGGTTCGGCGCTGTCGTGCGCGACAGCACCACCGGCGCGGTGCTCGCCGAGCGCGATGAGTACATCGGCGAGGCCACCAACAACGTCGCGGAGTACCAGGGCCTGATCGCTGGCCTCGAGGCCGCCGCGGGGATCGGCGCGCGCATCGTCGAGGCGCGCCTGGACTCGAAGCTCATCGTCGAGCAGATGTCGGGCCGGTGGAAGGTCAAGCACCCCGACATGATCCCGCTGTCCCGCCGGGCCCGCGAGATCGCCGCCGGCTTCGAGTCGGTGAGCTACACCTGGATCCCGCGCGCGGAGAACAAGCACGCTGATGCCCTGGCCAACCGCGCGATGGATCGCGGTGCGGCGCCGCGAGAGCCACGAACGGGCACTGCCCCGAGCAGTGCTCCCGAGCAAGCGGCAGAGCCAGCGGACCCCGCGCCGGCAAGCGCTCCCGCCGCCGGATGGACGCGCCCCACGGGGGATCCCACCCGCCTGCTGCTGCTGCGCCACGGGCAGACGCGCCTGTCGGTGGAGCGCCGCTACTCCGGTCGTGGCGATCACCCGCTCACCGAGGAGGGCGAGCGCCAGGCTGCTGCGGCGGCGCAGCGCATGGCGAGGCAGCGGGGGCGCATAGCCGCGGTGGTGTCGTCCCCGCTGCAACGGTCCCGTGCCACCGCCGCCGCGGCCGCCGACGTGCTCGGCCTGGAGGTGCAGGTGCACGAGGGGCTGATCGAGACCGACTTCGGCGCTTGGGAGGGCCTGACGTTCGCGGAGGCATCGCAGCGCGATCCTGTGCTGTTCGAGCGGTGGTTGTCGGATACGTCGGTGGCACCGCCGGGCGGGGAGAGCTTCGATGTGGTGCATCGGCGCGTGCGGCGGGCGCGCGACGAGCTCATCGCTGCGCATGGTGGTGCGAATGTGCTCGTCGTGAGCCATGTGACGCCGATCAAGACGATGCTGCGCATGGCGCTGGATGCGGGGCCGTCGTTGCTGTACCGGCTGCACCTTGATCTGGTGTCGCTGAGCATCGCGGAGTTCTACCCGGATGGGGGAGCGTCGGTGCGGCTGGTCAACGATACAAGCCACGCTTGGTCCTGATCCGCCGCCGGTTCGCCGATGCGGGGCGGGGTGCGCCGACGGGCTATGGTGGTGATGGACGAGTCAGCTGGGCGATCGCGTCGGGAAGGACTGCCACCATGATGGTGGTGTGCTTCCTGCCGAGGAAAGTCCGGACTCCGCAGAGCAGGACGGTTGCTAACGGCAACCCGGGGAGACCCGCGGGAAAGTGCCACAGAAAACAGACCGCCGCCCGGCCGTGGCTGGGCTGGCAAGGGTGAAACGGTGCGGTAAGAGCGCACCAGCACCCTGGGTGACCAGGGTGGCTTGGTAAACCCCGTCCGGAGCAAGGCCAAAGGCCGCATCCTGGTGGTGCGGCTGCACGAACGCTCGAGGGCTGCTCGCCCGAGTTCGTGGGTGGGCTGCTCGAGGTACCCGGCAACGGTGTGCCCAGATGGATGATCGCCGCCCCTGCCCGCGTGGCGGGGCACAGAATCCGGCTTACAGGCTGGCTCGTCCGCCCCTTGCCTGTATAGATAGATATCTATATCCTGGCGCTTGTATAGACATCTATCAATGGAGTGAGCATGAGCGAGCTACCTGTCCTCGTCATCGGCGCCGGCCCCATCGGTCTCGCTGCCGCTACGCGCCTCGCCGAGCGCGGCATCCCCGCCCTCGTCCTCGAGCGCGGCCCCATCGCCGGCGCAGCAGTCTCCGAATGGAACCACGTCCGGCTGTTCTCCCGATGGGGCGAGCTCATCGACCCCGCTGCGCGCCAGCTCCTCGCCAGCACCGGCTGGACCGAGCCCGACCCCGATGCCTACCCCACCGGCCAGGATTGGGCGACCCGCTACCTCCAGCCCCTCGCCCAGGCCCTCGGGCCCGAAGTGGTGCGGACGGGCACCACCGTCACCGCCATCACCCGCCAATCCCGCGACCGCGTCGTTGACTCCGGCCGCGATACCGCGCCCCTCGTCGTTCACGCCACGAGCAGCAATGGCAGCACCGAGCGCATCCTCGCCCGCGCCGTCATCGACGCATCCGGCACCTGGAGCCGGCCCAACCCGCTCGGCACGGAGGGAATTCCCGCGATCGGCGAGACCGCTGCCCGCGACGGCATCCACTACCGCATCCCCGACCTCACCGACCCTGGCCAGCGCGCAGCATTGCTAGGCAAGCACATCGCCATCGCTGGCAGCGGCCACTCCGCGCTCACCGCGATCGGGCTCCTCGCCGACCTCGCGGCCGAGGACCCCGCCACCACCATCACCTGGATCCTGCGCCGCGCCAGCTCGCAGCCCGACGCCGCGACCAACGATGAGCTGCCGCAGCGTGGCGCCCTGGGCATCCGGGCCCGCGAAGCCGTCGATGCCGGGCTCATCCACCCCCGCCCCGGCTTTCGGGTCACCGAGATCGTCAGCACCGGACCGGGCCTGTCCCTGATCAGCGATGACGGGCAGCGACTCGACGGGGTCGATACCGTCCTCGCGCTGACCGGGTTCCGGCCCGACCATCGCATCACCAGCGAGCTCCGCCTCGATCTCGATCCCGTCCTCGAAGCGCCGCGCGCCCTCGCCCCGCTGATCGACCCCAACGTGCACTCCTGCGGCACTGTCTACCCGCACGGGCACCGCGAGCTCGCCCACCCCGAGCCGGGTTACTTCATCGCGGGCATGAAGAGCTACGGCCGGGCTCCGACATTCCTCGCCCTCACCGGGTACGAGCAGGTGCGCAGCATCGTCGCCGCCATCGACGGCGACCTCGCGGCCGCGGAAGCCGTCGAGCTGACCCTGCCCGAGACCGGTGTCTGCGGGGGAGCGGGCGTGTTCGACGACCCCGATGCCGCGAGCTCCGGCGGATGCTGCTCCGCGCCCCCTGCCCCGGCGGAGCTCCTCGCGCTGCCCACCTTCGGAGGGCGCCCCTGAGCACCAGCGCGAGGTCGTCAATGAGGCGGGCGCACCAGCCGTTTCAGCCGTTTCAGCCGCGCAGGCTCCCGGTGAACAACATCGCCTTGTAGGTCTCGTTGGTAGCGGTGTTCCACTGGCTCACCGACACCGTGAACGTATCCAACGTCGAACCGGGCACGATGTAGCCGCCATAGAGCTGCGCCACCTTGCCGGCCGCATGGTCCTCGTCCTCCCACCCGCAGCCCGTCAGCAATGTCAGCTTGCGTGCCTCGAACAGGTTGTCCGTGGGATGGTCGAGGACCATGGCGCGGATCGCGTACGCCGAAGCATCGAACCAGACCAGCACGAACTTGCCGTCGATCCGGCGCAAGCACATCTCGCCCCACGCGCCATCAAGGACTGGCGTGGGCGGATTGCCCCACTGCCAGCCCGACTCCGGCCGGAAGCCCCACGACTCCCAGCGACCCGGTCGCAGCAATCCATCAGTGGGCGCCCGGTGCAGGAACAACGGCTTGTCCCGCTGGAAACCCGAGCTGAACACATACACATGATCGTCGCCCGCAGCGCCTTCCGCCCAGGTGATCAGCTGCATCGTCCCGCCGAGATGGTGACCCGGCCACGCCGCGCGAGTCCGCTTCCACCGCTCGCCATCCCGCGAGGAAAAGATCCGGGCCTCCGTCACGTTGTGCAGCCCGGCATTGCGCATCGCCCACAAATAGGTGGTGCCGCCCACGGTCATCGCATCGGCGGGCAACCACGTCACTCCGCGATGGTTGCTCTCCCGGATCAACCGCCGCGCGTGCTTGCGGCCCGCGCACGAGCAGAACTTCACTGCCTCATCCGCAGCGACGTCCTCTCCGGGACGGGGCATCGGCGAGCGCAGCAGCACCGGGGACCGCCAATGCCCGCTGCCCGGCCCCAGCCCCGAGAACGTATCGCCGAAGAACCACCCCAGCTCCTCGCCGCCGGGCAGTTCCACCGGGATCCCTAGATCGGTGCCCACCACGCCAAACCGCTCGCTCGAGGT
Source organism: Lolliginicoccus lacisalsi (assembly GCF_014841105.1). Lineage (GTDB taxonomy): Bacteria > Actinomycetota > Actinomycetes > Mycobacteriales > Mycobacteriaceae > Lolliginicoccus > Lolliginicoccus lacisalsi. The sequence goes on along the minus strand of NZ_JACYWE010000002.1, from coordinate 13,681 downwards.
GCCCGGGCCCGTGAGATCGCTTGCCTTGCTCAGTCGTGCCATGCCCGCACCGTACCCGCGCACCGGCAGGATCCGTCGGCCCGCCGCCCCCGCGGACGAGGCGACCTGCCGCACCGTGCCCGCCACCGATGCGACCCGGCGCGCCAGCGGCCTCATCGCAGACCCAACCGGCGCAGCACCCAGCGCAGCGCATCACGCAGCGATCGCCATACGCGCTCCAGGATGCGGCGCCACCATGGACCCGGCGACGGGCCATCGCCACCAGGGGGCGCGGGTTCGGCAGGAGGTGCCGGGGCCGGGGGCTGGGGTGGCATCGGGGCCGGTGGGGCAGGCTCAGCGGGAGGCACCGGGGCCGGTGGGACAGGCTCAGCGGGAAGGCCATCCCGCAGGCCCGCCGACCAGGTGCCCGGGCCGATCAATCCCGTCGGCTCCCACCCATTCGCTCGCTGTACCGCCCGCGCGGCCGAGACCGTCGCCGCGTCCCACACGCCTGTCACGGGGGCACCCACGGCTTCCTGCCATTGCCGCAGGCCCACCCGCCACATCGGCCACTCCGAGAAATGCTGCCCGGATATCGACTCATCCGGGCCGTCCAGTGGCCCGAAGTAGTAACCGGACGGCAGCGGGAAAACTGAACGATCCGAGGAAGGAATGCCCGCCCGGATCCGATCCACGATTCGGCCCACCTCGGCACGGAACACATTCATGTCAATGCCCGCCGGATCGATCTTGCCCTCCGCGCTGTACTCCTTGTGGCCCACTACATCGCGAACGGGGAAGCCCGCCCGCACCGCCAGCGCCGCGCACCCCCGTGCGTACGCATCAAGCTGCACCAGAGTCCAGTCATACCGGCCCTGGGAATCCGGCCGCCCCGAGCTCACCGCCTCGATGCCCAGCACATGGAAGTTCGCGTTGTTGACAGGCCAGCCTGGCCAGCTCCCGCGTCCCGCGTGCCAGCACACGCCCGCGGCGATCACGCGGTACGTACCGTCCTTCTCCAGCACCAGGTTCGAGAGCGGACCCGGCAGATCCGGGCGCCCCTCGAGCACCACGCGCCAATCGTTGGGCGAGCCCCCCGCCGTGTGATGCGCCATCACCCCACGGATATCCCGGAATGTGCCATGGCCCCGCGCGCGCCACCCATCCTGCTCGATGACCCGCAAGCCCTCGGCCCGCAGTACATCGGCCAACCACGTCACGTTCCCCACCCAGGCCATGCCTCCTGAATCCTCCCCACGTGGCAGCAAAATCGTCCGGTCCACCATCATGCCCGCCACCCCCGACAATATGCACTCCGGACGCCCGCGGGTCGGAGACCGGTCTCGGCGGTGGGGGCGTGCCATTCCCGTCGAAGAGCGCGAAAAGCGACAGGAAATGTGCCCAGGCCGGTCGCTTTTCGCACACAAGTGGTCCGCGAGCCGGATCCGCGAGCCGGATCCGCGACCAGGGCAACCCGGGCGCGGGGGAGAGTCCACAGGCGGGCCGGAGGAACCGGCCGAGGTTGGCGCCCCCGCGATCGATCCGTGCGGCACACTGGTGTCATGAGCGATGACAACGAATGGTTCTACTGCGTATCCGATGGCACCGTGCGCCTGGGCAAGGAATCCCGGGGCCTCGAGCGCATGGGCCCCTACCCGGACGAGGCAACCGCGCGGCGCGCGCTCGAGATCGCGCGGGAGCGCAACAAGGCCGCGGACGAGCAGGACAAGGACTGGCGGTAGCCAGGGCGGGAACGGGCACGCCTGATGGCGCGCCATGGTCGGTGTGTGGGGCGCAACCGGCCATGTCATGGCGACGCGCAGCAGGCTCCGCTCCCTAGTTCGCTCTCCCTAGTTCGTCGTCCCAAGTTCACTGGGTCGCCCCGGTAGCTGAGGTCAAGGTCAGGTGGGACCTGGAACAACTCGAGGTCCGGATCAGCTACCAGAGCCCCGATCCCCCGCCAATAATGGTCGAGTCGAAATCAATGTCGGACAACACATGCCAGGACCTATGGCGCGGCCACATCACCGTCGGGGGACGCGCCACACTGTTCGGATGCTGAGTCACCTGGTCGGCCAGCGCGGAGATGTCCCCCTGCAACAGGATCAACTCGCGGCCAGCGAGCACATGGCGCGCAGGGTCAAACTCACCCTGCGTGAAGCCACCGCTCTGCCGAGGGCGAACGTCGTTGTGGCCGGACCAGAACCCGAACACGGAACCGTCCGCACGCTGGGTGGCCTCCACCAGGAGAGGCAGCAGCGCGGCGAACGAGACAGGATCCATCTGGCCGTGGCGTGGAAAGGATCCCCGCCATGGGAGGTGCAGACCAGGATCAGTGTCATTCCGCGACGCCTAGGGTTGCCGCTCACACGCACCACCCTCGGATCTGCGAGCGAAAGTCAACAGATGTCCGAATTCGAAGGCTGGTTTGTTGACTTTCGCTCGCAGATTTCTCCCGAACGACCCCCTACAGCTGGCGGATGGCCTTGCGGAGCTTCTTCCAGGCTGGCTTGAACCGCGCTTCGGCGATGTCCGCGAGCGCTTGCTCGTAACCGGCGAGGCGCGCTAGCTCGTTGGCGGGAACGCTGATCGCGGCCGCGCGCCCGGAGTAGTCGTCGAGCAATGCCCGGGTGATCACGCCGTCCTGGTGCTCACCAAGGATCTCCTGCACGTCCTCGGCGGCGTTGCGCGCTCGCTTGATGCGCTTGAGCGGCTTCCGTCCTACGTGATGCTTGCTGGCGACCTCGGCCGCGTAGCGCAGCCGCTTGGACTCCTTGCGCACCGTGTGCAGCAGCGGGTCGCGTTCCTGCTGGCTTGCCGCGGCCGCGGCGTCGCGGACATGCCCTCGGATGCGCCGGAACAGGCGCAGGAGTGCTTTGTCGACGATCTCCTCCGCGTCGGACCGGGCTTTTCGGTTGAAGGATTCCGCGCCGAGCAGTTGATCGAGCGACGTGAGCAGGTCGAAGTAGCGGTCGGAGCGGAGCGCTTCGACGACAGCGGCGAAGGCGGCGTCGAATGCTTCCTGCTGAGTGCCTAGCAAGCTCTTGCGCGTGGAGGTGGCGATGGTTCCGGGGGCCTGGGTGTCGATCAGCGCGGCGAGCCGGCGGTGCATCACTTCGGCGTCGCGCGCTTCGCCGAGCACCTTGGCGAGCCATTTCAGCTCGGACTCGACGGGGTCGGTGCGGGAGCGGTCGAGGATGGGCCGGTATGCCCGGAGCACGCTGCGCATGCGGCGGGCCGCCACGCGCATCTGGTGGATCGCATCGGGGGCGTTGGCGCGGACGAGGGGGTCGTGCGCGAGGAACGCGGCGCGATGAGTGCGCAGGGAGTCCACGGCGAGCGCTCCGGCGGTTCCGCGCGGGAACCGCGCATCCTCGGAGCCAGCGGGATCGGACCCAGCGGGATCAGACCCAGCGGGATCAGACCCAGCATCACCATGCCCAGGGCTCGTGCCTCTCGCTGGCGAGTCAGTGAGCGGCCCGATCGTGCGGGCTAGCTTGGACGGGCTCGGCGAGTCGTGCGCGCCCGCGGCGAGGACCCGTTCGCGGATCGCGTCGAGCAGCTTCTCATCGCCGGTGATGAGCGCGGCCTCCCATTCCCGCCAGTGCGTCTCGTGCCGGAGGCCGGGGCGCACGGAGAGCCCGGTGACGTGGTCGTCGGTGACCTCGGCGAGCGCGGCACCGTCCTTGCCGATGAGCGTCGTGGTGGATCGCTGGTTGACGATCACGGCGATGGGGAACAGTTCCTGCCCGCGAACGTGCACCTGGATGTGGTCGATGAGGTCGCTGGGCGGGCCCGATGCGAGATCAGTGAGGGGCGAGTGGACCTCGCGCCGCGCGCCCTCGCTGGAGGGAAGCTTCAGGTGCCAGCCCGCGTCGCTCCCGCCCGTGCGGTGGCGCAAGGTGATCCGGGCTCGTGACAGGTCGAGCCCCGGGGTGTCGAAGTACGTCGCGCTGAGCTGGGCGCGGTCGGGGCCGCGGGCCTCTGCCACCCGCTTGACCGTGTCGAGGCGGGGGAAGGCGATATCGATCCCTGCCTCGAACTTCAGCTCCCGCTCGATCGATTCCGTCACAGCCATGCGCGCCTCCTCTATTCGGGTAGCCCCACGAGGGCCGAGGCGATCGATTCGATCTCCAGGTCGTCCATCACATTCGACCGTACGCCTGGGCAGGCCGCCTCGAGTGCTTCATCGACCGCGCCCCGGTTGCTGGCGAGCGCGACCAGGTCGACCTGGTTGCGGCTGGCCCAGTCGATGACGAGCCCGTTGAGGGTGATGCGCCCGATGGTGCGCGTGTAGGTGCGCATCTCCTGCCCGCGTTCCTCGAGGTCGGTGCACAGCTCCGAGGCGTCCGGCAAGGTGAATCCCGCGCTGGGCCCGGGCGCGGGGGAGGGCGTGCCGGTGGCCGGGCCGTTGTTGTTGACCTCCACCGAGCAGCCGCCGGCGACGAGCGCCACGGGCAGGATCGCGAGGGCGATCATTCGACGATGGCGCATGGGGGCCTCCTACGGATCGGTGGTCGGTGGAGCGGTGTCTTTACTCGTCGAACGTGTGCTCGGGCCCGGGGAACGACCGCTCGCGCACCGCTGCGCCGTATTCGCGGGCGGCCTCGCTCAGGACGGCGCCGACATCACCAAAGCGGCGGACGAACTCCGCGGTGCGGCCTCCGCTCATCCCGGCCATGTCCTGCCACACAAGTACCTGCGCGTCGCACTCGTTGCCCGCGCCGATCCCGATGGTGGGGATGGGGAGGGACTTCGTGATGCTGCGCGCGAGCACCGCGGGCACCATTTCCATCACTACCGAGAACGCGCCCGCTGCCTGCACTGCCTCGGCGTCGGTCACGAGTTGCTCGGCCCCCTCGCCGCGACCCTGGACGCGGAAGCCGCCGAGGCTATTGACGGACTGGGGCGTGAACCCGATGTGTGCCATCACGGGGAGGCCCGCGATCACGAGGGCCTCGATCTGCGGTGCCATTCGCTCGCCGCCCTCGAGCTTGACGGCATGCGCCCCGCCTTCCTTCATGAAGCGGATGGCGCTCTCCACAGCCTGCTGCGGGGACACCTCGTAGGACCCGAACGGCAGGTCGGCGACGACGAGGGCATTCGGCGCGCCCCGCACGACGGCCCGCACGAGGGGAATCAGCTCATCGATAGAGATGGGCACTGTCGTGTCATATCCATAGACCACGTTTGCCGCGGAATCGCCCACGAGCAGGACAGGGATCCCGGCTTCGTCGAAGATGCGCGCGGAGGGGTAGTCGTAGGCGGTGAGCATGGGCCAGGCCTGCCCCTCGGCCTTCCACCCCTGCAAGTGATGGATGCGCGTGCGGGTCCGCTTGGGAGCTTCCGCGGCGGTTCCGTATACCGGGTTCTCGGGCGATGCGTTCGTCATGGATGTCCCTTCGCGCCTCGAGGCCCGGCCAGCGGGTCCCCGGGAATGGTGTGGTGACACTTCACAGTCTGCCACTGCCACGGTCAATCCTCCGCTGCTGGGCACGGATGTGACGTGGATTACGGATCGGCCGCCAGTGTGGCGCGCGTGGTGAAGCCGGGGCAGGCCATGGCACGATTCTCGGCATGGTCTTCGGCACTCCCCCCGCAATGCCCCGCTCGCGCGCCGGCCTGGCGCCCTGGCGGCGGCGCGCTGTGATTGCTGTGGCGCTGGGCACGGTCTTCGGCATCGGTGCCACCGCGTGCGCGGAGCCCGCGGGGGGCGACGGCGATCGCGGTCTCGCGCGGTTCTATGAGCAAGCCGTGGACTGGGGGGCGTGCGCCGGATACGCGGAGGATCCCGCCACCGGCAGGGCGCTGGAATCAACCGGCTTCGAGTGCGCCCGCGTCACCGTCCCGCTCGACTATGGCGATCCGGGCGGGGCCACAGCGGAGCTCGCGGTGACCCGGCTGGCGACCGCGACGAGCAAGATCGGCTCGCTGGTGGTGAATCCGGGCGGCCCGGGCGCGAGTGGCATTGGCACGGCAGCGAACCTCGCGCAGGTGTGGAGCGGGACCGAGCTCGCCGACCGGTTCGACCTGGTGAGCTGGGACCCGAGGGGGGTCGCGGCCTCCACCCCCGAGGTGCAGTGCCTCACCGGAACGGAGATGGACGAGTACCGCCGCCTCGACCACGTGGACATGTCCGCGGAGGGCATCGCCCGCACCGAGGCGGACATGCAGCGCTACATCGATGCGTGCGCCGAGCGCTCCGGGATGGAGCTGCTGACCAACGTGGGAACGCGGGAGAACGTCCTTGATCTCGACATCCTGCGCTCGGTCCTCGGCGATGACGAGCTGAACTATCTCGGCTACTCCTACGGCACCTACCTCGGCGCGCGCTACGCGGAGCGGTTCCCGGGATCGGTGCGGGCCATGGTGCTCGATGGTGCCGTCGATCCAGCGATGGATCTCGGTGATTCGATCGTCCAGCAGGGACAGGGCTTCCAGCGATCCTTCGATGCGTTCGTCGCCGATTGCGGGCCCCGGCCCGAGTGCCCGCTCAGCGATGACCGCGACGTGGCCATCAAGGAGTTCCGGGCCCTCGTGGATCCCCTCGTCGACAGCCCGGCGTGGACGTCCGACGGTCGCGGCCTCGGCTACAGCGATGCGATGTCGGGAGTCATCCAGGCGCTGTACTCGCCCCAGCTGTGGCGGCTGCTGCGCTCGGGCCTCATCGAGCTCGGTGATGGCATCGGGGATCCCCTGCTGCTGCTCGCCGATACCTATGAGGGCCGCCAGGACGATGGCAGCTACTTCAACTCCACCTCGGCGTTCCATGCCGTGAACTGCGTTGACACTGTTGCCGTGACGGACCGCGAGCAGTGGGGCCAGTACGACACGCGCTACCGGTCCGTGGCGCCGTTCACCGACGACGGGCGAGGCACGGGCCAGGCGCCGCTCGACATCTGCGCGTTCTGGCCGGTCGATCCCACTAGCGGGCCAGCGCAGCTCGACATCCCCGATTCGGTGCCACCGTCGCTGGTCGTGTCCACCACCGGCGATCCCGCCACCCCCTATGAGGCTGGTGTCGAGCTCGCCCAGCAGCTCGGTGGCGGCATGCTCACCTACGAGGGCGATCAGCACACCGTTGTGCTCGGCCTCGACGAGTGCGTCGACACGCACGTCACCCGCTACCTCGTGGACCTGCGCCTACCACCAGAGGGCGAGCGCTGCTAGCGGATTCAGGTGTGCCAGGGCCGTCAAGTGATAACCTCGCCGGTATGGATCGCCAGAAGGAATTCGTGCTTCGCACGATCGAGGAGCGCGACATCCGGTTCGTCCGGCTGTGGTTCACCGATGTACTCGGCTACCTGAAGTCGGTGGCGATCGCCCCGGCGGAGCTCGAGGGTGCCTTCACCGAGGGCATCGGCTTCGACGGTTCCTCCATCGAGGGCTTCTCGCGCGTCTCCGAGGCCGACACCGTCGCCAAGCCGGACCCCTCGACGTTCCAGATCCTGCCGTGGGTCCACAAGGACGGCAAGCCCCACACCGCGCGCATCTTCTGCGACATCACCATGCCGGATGGCTCGCCCTCCTGGGCTGATCCGCGGCACGTGCTGCGTCGCCAGCTCAACAAGGCCGGGGATCTCGGCTTCACCTGCTACGTGCACCCCGAGATCGAGTTCTTCCTGCTCAAGGACTCTCCCGAGGATGGCACCGAGCCCTTGCCCGCGGACAAGGGCGGCTACTTCGACCAGGCCGTGCACGACACTGCCCCGAACTTCCGGCGCCATGCCATCGAGGCCTTGGAATCGATGGGCATCTCCGTCGAGTTCAGCCACCACGAGACGGCGCCGGGCCAGCAGGAGATCGACCTGCGCTACGCCGATGCGCTCTCGATGGCCGACAACATCATGACCTTCCGGTACGCGGTCAAGGAGGTCGCGCTGCTCGAGGGAGTGAATGCCTCGTTCATGCCGAAGCCTTTCAGCCAGCACGCCGGCTCGGCCATGCACACGCACATGAGCCTCTTCGAGGGCGACAACAACGCCTTCTTCAATCCTGACGATCCGATGGAGCTCTCGGACACCGCCAAGCACTTCATCGCCGGCATCCTCACTCACGCCAGCGAGATCAGCGCGGTCACCAACCAGTGGGTGAACAGCTACAAGCGGCTCATCCACGGTGGCGAGGCACCGACCGCGGCGTCCTGGGGCAGGGCCAACCGCTCGGCGCTCGTGCGAGTGCCCATGTATACCCCCAACAAGGCTGGCTCCCGCCGCATCGAGGTCCGCAGCCCCGATTCGGCCTGCAACCCGTATCTCACGTTCGCCGTGCTCCTCGCCGCCGGGCTCAAGGGCATCGAGAAGGAGTACGAGCTTCCCGTCGAGGCCGAGGACGATGTGTGGTCGCTGACCCGGGCCGAGCGGCGCGCCATGGGCTACCAGGAGCTGCCTGGCAACCTCGACCAGGCGCTGCGCGAGATGGAGAAGTCCGAGCTCGTCGCGGAAGCACTCGGCGAGCATGTGTTCGACTTCTTCCTCCGCAACAAGCGTGCCGAGTGGGAGCAATACCGCAGCCAGGTCACCCCGTTCGAGCTGAAGACCTATCTCTCCCTGTAAGAGGCTCCCCGAGAAGAGAGGTTCCTCGTGATGGCCCGGCCACCACAAGGCCGATCGCTGATCCCCGGCCCTGCTCGCCTCGGCATGGTCGATCCGCAAGCCGCCGACCGCCTCGCCTCGCTGGGCTGGGACCGCGATGAGGACATCGACCTGCTCTGGGCCCTGTCGCGCGCCCCGGACCCCGATCGTGCGTTGCTCGCCATCGACCGGCTGCGCGATGCCCTCGCCAGCGAGTGGGAGGAACTCGATGCAGCGCTGCGCGAGGACACTGGCCTGCGCGGACGGTTGCTCAGCGTTGTCGGATCCTCCACCGCCCTCGCCGATCACCTCATCGCCAGGCCCCACCTGTGGCACAAGCTGCGCGGCCAGGACCTCGATCTCCCCGATGCCGAGGGCCTGCGGGCGAACATGCTCGCCGCGGTCGAGGCCGGGGCCGAGCCCGAGCAGATCGACGGGATAGACCTAGCACGGTCACTGATCTATCGCGCCGCCACCACCGGGCACGCGGCGATCCCGGCGCTGCGCAACGCCTACCGCGACGAGCTGCTGCTCCTCGCCGCCGCCGACCTCGCGGCCACCGTGCAGAACGAACCGGTCCTGCCCTACCCCTCGGTGGTCCGGCACCTCAGCGATCTCGCTGCCGCCGCGCTCACCGCCGCCCTTGCCGTGGCCGTGGCCACTGTGTGCCCTGACAAGCCCTGCCCCTCCCGGCTCTCCGTGATCGCTATGGGAAAATGCGGGGCCCGCGAGCTCAACTACGTCTCCGACGTCGACGTCATCTTCATCGCCGAGCCCGCCGACAGCACCGCCACCCGGCTCGCTAGCGAGATGATGCGCATCGGCTCGGCAGCCTTCTTCGAGGTCGATGCCGCCCTGCGTCCCGAGGGCAAGTCCGGAGCGCTCGTCCGCACCCTCGACGCCCATATCGCCTATTACAAGCGATGGGCGCACACCTGGGAGTTCCAGGCGCTCCTCAAGGCGCGCCCGATGACCGGCGACATGACGCTCGGCGAGCAGTACGTGACGGCGCTGAACCCGATGGTGTGGGTCGTCTCCGAGCGCGATGACTTCGTCGACAACGTCCGCAAGATGCGCCGTCGCGTCGAATCGCTCATCCCCGATGACATCCGCGACCGCGAGATCAAGCTCGGTGCCGGCGGGCTGCGCGACGTCGAGTTCGCCGTGCAACTGCTCCAGCTCGTGCATGGCCGCGTCGACGACACCCTCCACGTCACTGCCACCACCGAGGCGCTCACCGCGCTCGCCTCCGGCGGCTACATCGGCCGCGAGGATGCCGCCAACCTCACCGCCTCCTACGAGTTCCTTCGCCTGCTCGAGCATCGCCTCCAGATGCAGCGGCTCTCCCGCACCCACACCCTGCCTGCCCTCGACGACGGCGAGGCCCTGCGGTGGCTCGCCCGCGCCGCGCACATCCGCCCCGACGGCAAGACCGACGCGGCGGGCATGCTCATCCAGGACATCAAGCGCAACATCTCCCGCGTCCGCCGCATCCACACCAAGCTGTTCTACCGGCCGCTGCTCGAATCCGTTTCCAAGCTCGACACCGATGCGCTGCGCCTCCCCGAGGAGGCAGCGACCCGCCAGCTCGCCGCCCTCGGCTACTCGGCGCCCCGCAACGCCCTCGGCCACCTCCAGGCGCTCTCCGGTGGCGTCACGCGCAGCAATCGCATCCAGGCACTGCTGCTGCCCACCTTGCTGGATTGGCTGAGCGATACGCCCAACCAGGATGCTGGCCTGCTCGCCTACCGCCGCATGTCCGAGGAACTGCGCGACAAGCAATGGTTCCTGCGGACGCTGCGCGACGAGGGCGCTGCCGCCCGTCGGCTGATGCACATCCTCGGCTGCTCCGCCTACGTGCCCGAGCTGCTGCTGCGCGCGCCTGATGTGCTGCGGCTCTACGCCGACGGTGCTCACGGGCCCAAGCTCATCGGCACTGATCCCGACGATGTCTCCAAGGGGCTGCTCGCCTCCGCCACGCGGCACGGCTCCGCCCAGCGGGCGATCTCCGCGGCCCGCTCGTTGCGCCGGGCCGAGCTCGCGCGGGTCGCTTCCGCCGACATCCTCGGCATGCTCTCCGTGCCCGCGGTATGCCACGCGCTCTCCTCGGTGTGGGTGGCCGTGCTCGAGGCCGCCCTTGGTGCCACCATCGCCTCGAGCGTCGAGGAACGGGGCGAGCCAGCGCCGGCCCGCATCGCGGTCATCGGGATGGGACGCCTCGGTGGGGCAGAGATCAGCTACGGCTCCGACGCCGACGTGCTGTTCGTGTGCGAGCCGCAACCGGGCATCGACGAGACCGTCGCGGTCAAGTGGGCGACCGGCATCGCCGAGGCACTCCGCAAGCATCTCGGCGCGCCGAGCACGGACCCGCCCCTCGAGGTGGACACCAACCTTCGCCCCGAGGGACGCAGCGGACCCATGGTGCGCACCCTCGCCGCCTACGATGCCTACTACAGCCAGTGGGCTCAGATCTGGGAAGTGCAAGCATTGCTGCGCGCGCACCAGGTCGCTGGCGATCACGATCTCGGCATCGAGTTCCTGCACATTGCCGACAAGGCCCGATACCCGCAGGGTGGGGTGTCGAGCAACGCGGTGCGCGAGATCCGGCGCATCAAGGCGCGGATCGACTCGGAGCGGCTGCCGCGCGGCGCCGATCCCAAGACGCATACCAAGCTCGGCCGTGGCGGGCGCGCGGACGTCGAATGGACCGTGCAGCTATTGCAATTGCAGCACGCGCACGAGCTCACCAGCCTCCGCAATACCTCGACACTGGAGACGCTCGACGCCATTGCCGCCGAGGGGCTGCTCAGCGAGGAGGACACCGACCTGCTCCGGGAAGCCTGGGTCACGGCGACCAAGGTGCGCAATGCGCTCGTCCTGTCCCGTGGCAAGCCGTCCGACCAGATCCCTGCCGGGGGACCGGACCTCCGCGCGGTCGCCTATGTCGCGGGCTGGCGCGGGGATCCCGGCGAGTTCGTCGAGAACTACCGCCGCATCACCCGCAGGGCGCGCACCGTCGTCGAGCGGGTCTTCGGAGGCTGAGGGCAAGAGGGCCGGGCCAGGGCTTCGGACTAGGGCTTCGCCGGTGGACGCTTGCTCGTCCTCGGCGGAGTTCCTGGAACGGGCTTGCTCCGCGACGGAGGCTTCACCTCGACTGGTGGCTCGACCAAGTCCTCGCGGACACCATTCGGCCACGCCACTCGCGGGAACCGGGGGCGGGGCAGGCGTGCCGCGAGATCGGTCAACGGCTCCGCGGCCTCGGTGATGTAGCGGGACGCCGATTCGATGCGTGCCAGCGGATCCTGCAAGCCCTCGATGGTCGGCGCGATCGCCACCATGTTCTCGAGCAGGGCAAGCACGCGCTCCGCGAGACCGTTCTCCATCACGACCCGCTCCACGAAGCCACCTGATTGGAACACCCGGTCGACCATGCCGTCAGGAGCGAGCGCGGAATCCACGAAGCCGCCATCCTGGATGGCCTTGCCTAGCGGCCGCTCCGGCGAGGTCGCCGACGTTATCGCGCGCAGCAGCGCGACGGGACCGTAGGGATTGGAGAGCAGCGTCATCACTTGCTCGGCGACGCCATTCTTGCCGACGATCACATCGGCCATGTCGATCAGGCCGTTCTCGCGGCGCAGCGGCCCATCCGGGCGTACCCACTGGCTCGCCATCACCGTGACCCGCACGCCGACGATGCTCGCGCGAACCGGCAACAATGCGACATCCACCAGCAGCATCCCCCCAGAGTACTGGGTCTTCGAGGGCACGCTGGGAATCATGGCTCGATCGTTGCGGACGGGCCTGCGCTGGTCCAGCAGGCTCTGCTTGGGACGGCCCGCCAGCTCGTGCGAGCGCCGAGCACCTGGCGGCAGGGCAGGCAAGTGCCGACCAATTCTGCCACTCTTTCGCTGCGGAGGCAGGATCTCGGGCTCCGGGCTGCGGAAAACGTGCCGGAACGGCAACACGGCAAGACCCCCAAACATGGTGATGACTCGAACGAACGGCGCGCTGCGGGGCAGGGCCCCTCCAGCCTAATGGCGAAATCGCGCGAGCGTCAGGACGGGCGCGCTCGGTCCGCGGCGCAGCGGCTTGTCCAAGGCCGGCCAGTCGATGGCATGCCCATTGCACCGGGGTCGCGGCGGCGGCAGGGGGTTCTGGCGACGGTGTGATGAACGTCGCATGCTCCTGGGGGCTAGCATTCCGGCGCTCGGCCGCGAAAAGGGAACCAGTGAACAAATCATGTTGACCTGCTTGTTTGTTACCAGTTCTTGATCATCGTGCTGCAATCATGCTTGCTGGAGCTAGCGTCAAATCGCTCGAGATGTCCCCCGAGTGGACAAAACCGTAGATCGTGTCTAGCCAAGGAACGGGGTACCCCTTATAGTCAAATCCACAAGCGGCTTCGGCATCGGGGCCGAGCACACGAACACGATGAGGTGTTACTCCCATGACCACATCCTTGAACCAGGACACGACGGCCGCGGCTGTCGACACCAGCGCGGAGGAACTGCAGCGCTGGCGCGACAAGAAGAAGCTCCTGTGGCCGCTCTCGCTGATCCCGGCGACCGCCGCCTTCCTCGCCTGGGGACTCGTCGAGCTGACCGGCATCGGCGCCTTCTGGTGGGCCGGCTTCCCGATCGTGTTCGGGCTCATCCCGCTGCTCGACATGATCATCGGTGATGACGGGGAGAACGCGCCGGACGAGTTCATCGAGGAGCTCGAGAACGACCCCTTCTACCGCTGGGTCACCTACCTCTACCTGCCACTGCAGTACGGTGGCCTGCTCCTCGCCAGCTGGCTGTGGGCCAGCGGCAACCTGAGCGTCCTCGATAGCATCGGCCTGGCCACCACGGTCGCCATCACCTCCGGCATCGGCATCAACGTTGCCCACGAGCTCGGCCACAAGAAGGAGGAGCACGAGCGCTGGTTCTCGCGCATCGTCCTCGCGCAGTCCTTCTACGGGCACTTCTACATCGAGCACAACCGTGGCCACCACGTCCGCGTCGCCACCCCCGAGGATCCCGCTTCCTCGCGCATCGGCGAGTCGTTCTACCGCTTCTGGCCGCGCACCGTTAGGGGCGCCCTCGTCTCCGCCTGGGAGATCGAGAAGAACCGCCTCGAGCGCCTCG